>NZ_CP038452.1 GCF_004684245.1 Thermus caldilimi | reverse complement strand
GAAGACCCTCGCACCATCACCAAGGCCCTCACCCTCATGCGGGTGGCCCGCAGCTACGAACGCCTGGGGGACCACCTGGAAAACGTGGCGGAAAGGGTGATCTACTGGCTTACCGGCGAGGTCTATAAGACCCCTGAGGACGTGTACTGAGATGGCTTACCCCGCCCCAGGGAAGGCTCTGGCCCACAGCCTTACGGACCGCGAAGGCCTCCTCGAGGCCTAGTCGGCCTCCACCTCCTCCACCGCCTGGCGGCGGCCCGCCTTCCACTCCAACCCCGCCCAGATGAAGTCCAGGAGGTCCCCGTCCAGGACGTTCTGGGGGTCAAAGCGCATGAGGCCCGTGCGGTGGTCCTTCACGTACTGCTTGTCCAGGACGTAGCTGCGGATCTGGCTCCCCCACTCGATGGGCCGCACCTCGCCCCGAAGCTTCCTGAGTTCCTCCTGCTTCTTCTTCCACTCCAGCTCGTAAAGCCGGGAGCGGAGGACCTTCATGGCCAGCTCCTTGTTCTTGATCTGGCTCCGGGTGGTCTGGCAGGTGACGGTGATCCCCGTGGGCAAGTGCACGATGCGCACGGCGCTATCGGTGGTGTTCACCCCCTGGCCGCCGTGCCCTTGGGAGCGGAAGACGTCGATGCGCAGGTCCTCGGGGCGGATCACCACCTCCACGGCGTCGTCCACCTCGGGCATCACCTCCACCCCGGCGAAGGAGGTATGCCGGCGCCCCGAGGCGTCAAAGGGGGAGGGACGGACCAGGCGGTGAACCCCGGCCTCGGGGGCGAGGAGGCCATAGGCATTCTCTCCCCGGACGAGGATCTGAGCGTAGTCGATGCCCGCCTCCGCCCCAGGGGTTACGTCCACCACCTCCACCTGGAACCCCTGGCGCTCGGCGAAACGGGTGTACATCCGCAAAAGCATCTCCGCCCAGTCGCAGGCCTCCGTGCCCCCAGCCCCGGGCTGGATGGTGAGGATGGCGTTCTTCTCCGCATGGGGGAAGGAAAGAAGCGTCTCGTGGTAAAGGCTTTCCAGCTTCTTGGCCGCCTCCAAAAGCTCAGGCCTAAGAGCCTCCCGCTCCTCTGCGGGAAACTCCTGCCACAGCTCCAAGAGGCCCTGGAGGTCGCTCTCCAGGGAGCGGAAGGTATCCACCGTGCGCCGCAGGCGGGCGGCCTCCTGGCTTATCCGCCTAGCCTCCTCCGGGTTCTGCCAGAGGGCCGGGTCTTCCAAGCGTTTCTCCAGCTCCTTTAAACGGGCTTCCTTCCCGGGGATGTCAAAGATACCCCCGGAGGCTTTCCAAGCGGGTGGCAAGAAGGTCCAGATCCATACCCTTCCCAGTATACAAGCCTCAACCGGGGGGTACAAGAACCCTTTACATTTAGTCACTCACATTTTATGCTAACCATGGAGGTGGATTATGGCACCCAACGGGTTGGCGAGAGAAGCCCACATGCCCCTCCCCCAGGGCCATGCCCCACGCCTTCCCGAGCTAAGGCACCCCCCAACCCTCCCCTCCCCATCCCAGGACCTCCGCACCCTCATGCGAACCCTGGCCCAGGAATACCGGGAGTTCGTGGGGAAAGGGGATGAGGAAGAGGAGGCCTGGAGCTTCCTTGCCGCCAAGCTCGGGGGAGACCGGGCGGTGGCCCGGGAGGTGGGGGAAGCCCTCCACCGGGCAGGCCTGGGGGGCAAGGGATACAGCCCCGAGGAACACCGGAACCAACTTTTCCCCCGCTTCCTCGAGGCCCTGCGCCTTTTCCTCTAGGGCCTATTCCCTTGACCGACCCCAAGCTTTTCCTAGGTAAACTAGGCCACTCAGTCGGCGGCCAGTGGGGCCAAGGGAACCTCGGCCAGGTTCACCCTGGCCCCTAGGGCTTTCAGGCGCTCCTCCAGGTGCTCATACCCCCGTTCGAGAAAATAGACCCCTTCGACCTCGGAAACCCCCTCGGCGCTTAAAGCGGCCACCACCAGCCCACCTCCGGCGCGAATATCCAGGGCCTTCACCTGGGCCCCATGCAACCGCTTCCCGTTCACCAGGAGGGTGCGGTCCCGCAGGTAAAGCTCGGCCCCCATCCGGGCCAGCTCCCCCACATGGGTAAAGCGGTCCGGGTAAACCCGGTCGGTGATGGCACTCTGCCCGGGAACCGTGGCCAGATAGGCGGTAACGATGGGCTGAAGATCCGTGGGGAAGCCGGGGTACTCCCGGGCCTCCACGAAGAAGGGCTTAGGGTTCGGTACCGCTTCGAACCGCACCCAGTCCTTCCCCACCTCCACCCGGTGCCCAGTTTGCTGTAGTTTATCCAAAAGAGCATCCAGGTGGTCGGGGCGCACCTCGGTCAGGGTGATGGACCCCCGGGTGGCCGCCGCCGCCAGGAGGTAGGTGCCGGCCTCTATGCGATCGGGGATGATGCGGTAAGTACCCCCGCCAAGCTGCCTGGCACCCCGGATGTGCAGGATGGGGCTGCCCAGGCCCTGGACCTCCACCCCCAGCATCCGCAGGAAATGGCCCAGGTCCTCCACCTCCGGTTCCATGGCCGCCTGCACCAAGGTGGCCTCGCCCCCAAGGGCCACCGCCAGCATGGCCTGCTCGGTTCCGCCCACCGTGGGCAGGTCGAAGACCACCCGCCCCGAAAGGGGGCGGGCCCTTCGTGCGTAGAAGGTGTTCTCCTCCTCCACCACCTCGGCCCCCAGGGCCCGCAAGGCCTTCACGTGCTGGTCCACGGGCCTGGCCCCGAAGGCGCACCCCCCCGGCAGGGAGATCCGCCCCTCCCCCGCTCGGGCCAGCAGGGCTCCCCAGACGATGAAGCTGGCCCGCATCTGCCCCACCAACTCATAGGGGGCGTGGGTGTTTTGGATCTCCGGGGTATGGAGGTGCAGGGTGCGCCCTTCCCACTGGTAACGGGTACCCAGGTGGGCGAGAAGCTCCAGCATCACCTCCACGTCCCTGAGCCTGGGCACCTCCAAGAGGGTGATGGGCTCGGGGGTGAGAAGGCTCGCCGCCAGAATGGGCAAGGCGGCGTTTTTAGCCGGATAAATGCGCAACTCGCCGGAAAGGGGCTGGCCTCCCTCAATCCGCAAGATCCTGCTGCCCCGCCGCGAGTCCTTGAGCATCATACACACCTTACTCAAGGTGAGGATAAAAGGGACCATCCACATTGTCAAGGGCATGCGCTCTTTGCTACACTCTTCCAAGGGAAGGTATGCCCAAGAAGGAAAAGAAGCGGTTGCAGGTGGTCATCTCCGAGGAACAGGACGCCCTCCTCACCCGGGCGGCCTACGCCCTTTCCAGCCCCGAAAGGCTGGTTTCCAAGTCGGAGGTGGTGCGCCTGGCCATCGCCAAGATCGTGCAGGAGCTGGAGGGCAACAAGGAGGAGCTGGCCGAACTCCTGAAGCAGCTGGAGCCCGAGGAATAAAATGACGGGCATGGTCCTGGGCGGGCGGTACCGCCTCGAGGCCTCCTTGGGTTCTGGGGGCATGGCCGAGGTGTGGCGGGCGGTGGACGAGCGCCTGGGTCGTAAGGTGGCGGTGAAGCTCCTCCATCCCCGGGCCCTGCCCCCCGAGAGGGAGCGGTTTCTCCTGGAGGTGCGGGCCCTTTCCCGCCTCTTCCACCCGGGCATCGTCCAGGTGCTGGACCTGGGGGAGATGGAGGGGCGCCCCTACTTTGTGATGGAGCTGGTGGAGGGGGCACCTTTGACCGCCTGGGCCCCTTTGAGGAGGGACCAGAGGGGGAAAGGATCCTCGAGGCGGCCATCCAGGTTATGGAAGCCCTGGCCCACCTTCACGCCCAGGGCATCCTCCACCGGGACCTCACCCCCAAAAACATCCTCCTCACCAAGGAGGGGCATCCCAAGGTGATGGACTTCGGCTTGGCCTACCTTTTGCAGGAAAGCCGCCACCTGACCCGTACCGGCTACACCCTGGGCACCCCCACCTACATGGCCCCGGAACAGGCCAAGGGCCTGCCCCTTACCCCCCGGGCTGACCTTTACAGCCTGGGGGCGGTCCTCTACCGCACTCTCACCGGCAAACCGCCCTTCGAGGGGGAAAACGATCAGGCAATCCTCTTCCAGCACGTCTACGAGACTCCAAAGCCCCTCCAGGCTTTAAACCCCACCGTCCCCAAGGGAGTGGCGGAGGCGGTGCTTTCCCTTTTGGCCAAGCACCCGGAGGAAAGACCCTCCCACCCCAGCCTCTTCAAGAGCCCCCTGCAGGAGTTCCAGGCCCTTCGCCTTGCCACCCCCCGGGCCGGGTCCAGCCGCTCGGGCCACTACCCCCTGGCCCCTGACCCCCGCAGGCTCTTCCTGAAGGGAAAGGTGGACCTGGGAGGGGAGGCCGCCTGGCCTGGGGAGATGGTCCACGCCCACGGCCGGGTCTACCTGGGGGCGGGGCGCGGCCTGGTGGAGGTGGACCTCCTCTCGGGTGCGGTGCGCCGGGAAAACCTTCCCGAGGAGGTCACCGCTCCCCCGGTGGTCCGGGGTGGGGTATACGTGGCCGCCTGGGACGGCCGGGTGCGCCGCTTCAAGGCCCAGGCCCTGGAGTGGAGCGCCGACACGGGGGCGGAGATCACCGCCGCCCCCCTGGTCTTGGGGGAGCGGGTCTTCGTGGCCAGCCGGGATGGAAGCCTATACGCCTTTGAGCGGGACCGCCTCCTCTACCGCTTCCGGGCGGGAGGCCACCTTTCCGCCAGCCCCACCTTCCACCGGGGCCTCCTTTTCCTGGCCTCGGAGGATGGGTTCCTCTACGCCCTGGACCCGGACACGGGGGCCTTGCGCTACAAGGTGAGAACCGGCCCCGTGCACGCCCCCGTGTCCGCCTACCGGGGGGTGCTTTTCATCCCCACCTGGGAAGGGGAGGTCTACGCCTTTGACCCTTTAAGCCGGGAAACCCTCTGGAACACCGCCGTGGAGGGTGAGATCTGGGGCGGGCTGGCCCTGGACGAGGAGCGGGTCTATGTGGCCGCCTGGGACGGGGTTTTAAGGGCCTTGGACCAGGCCACGGGGGAGGAGGTGTGGAGCCTCGAGGTAGGCAAGGTGACCGCTGGGCTTTCCTACGCTGCCGGGCATGTGTACGTGGCCACAGAGGAGGGGCGTTTTCTGGCAGTGGACCAAAGGGGCCAGGTGGTCTTTGAGGCCACGGGCCTGGGGGCCGTTCAAGTGCCGCCCTTGCCCCTGGCTCAGGAAATCCTGGTAGCCAACCTGGCGGGGAAGCTCTTCCGCTTTGGCGTAGGATAAGGCCATGGAAGCGGTGAGAACGGATAAAGCCCCCCAGGCCATCGGCCCTTACTCCCAGGCGGTGCGGGCCAGGGGAATGGTCTTCGTCTCCGGCCAGATCCCCTTAAGGCCCGACGGCACCCTGGTGGAAGGGGATATCCGCACCCAGACGGAGCAGGTCATGGAGAACTTGCAGGCCATCCTGGAGGCCGCAGGCTCCAGCCTTTCCCAGGTGGTGCAGACCACTTGCTTCCTGGCGGACATGGAGGACTTCCCCGCCTTCAACGAGGTCTACGCCCACTACTTCCAAGCCCCCTACCCCGCCCGGGCCACGGTGGCGGTGAAGGCCCTGCCCAAGGGGGTCCGGGTGGAGGTGGCCTGCATCGCCCTGGCGGATTAAGGCACAAGGGCAAAAAAGCGTAAAATATCAGCATGACGGCCCAGGAAAGCCAAGGGGAAGAGCTTCTTCATCGCTTTCGCCAAGGGGATGTGAGGGCCCTGGCCAGGGCCCTCACCCTGGTGGAATCGGGGCACCCTGTGGGGCAGGAGCTCTTAAAGCGCCTGCGGGGGCAGGCCCGGGCCAAGGTGGTGGGCATCACCGGAAGTCCCGGGGCTGGCAAGAGTACCCTCACCGACCGCTTGATCCTGGAGGCCAGGAAGAGGGGGGAGCGGGTGGGGGTCTTGGCGGTGGACCCCTCCAGTCCCTTTACCGGAGGGGCCATCCTGGGGGACCGGATCCGCATGATGCGCCACCACCAGGACCCCGGGGTCTACATCCGCTCCCTGGCCTCGAGGGGAGCCCTGGGGGGTCTGGCGGGGGCCACGGTGGCCGCCTTAGCCCTTCTGGAGGCCTTCGGCTTTGACCGCATCTTCGTGGAAACCGTGGGGGTAGGCCAGAGCGAGGTGGACATCGCCCGGGTGGCAGACACCACCCTCCTCGTCCTCACCCCCGCCGCAGGCGATGCGGTCCAGGCTTTCAAGGCCGGGGTCATGGAGATCGCCGACCTCTTCGCCGTGAACAAGTTTGACCTTCCAGGCGGGGAAAGGATCATCCAAGAGCTGAAAAGCGCCCTGGAACTCTCCCCCCCGCGCCCCGGGGGCTGGCGTCCCCCTATCTTCCCCACGGTGGCGGCCACCGGGGAAGGGGTGGAGGCGCTTTTTGAGGGCCTCGAGGCCCACCACCGCCACCTCCTGGAGCACGGCCTCCTGGAGATCCACCGCCTGGAGCGGGCCCGGTTTGAGGTGGAAAGCGTCATCCAAGAATGGGGGCGGAAGAGGACCCAAGGCGCGGGCGACCTGGTAGCCCGGGTGGCCCGGGGGGAGCTTTCCCCGGAGGAGGCCGCCTTGGCCCTTCTAGACCCCAAGACCCCTCCCTAGGCCCCAGGCTCCGGGGAGGAATGCAGCCGGGAGGGACGCCAGCGGGCCAGAGCCTTTAAGAGCATCTCCCGCTCATTGGGGTAGGAAAGGCGCTCCAGGGCCTCTGAGGCAGGCAGGAAAAAGGCCGCTTCCACCTCGGTGAGCTGGGGCCTGGGTTCGCCCCCGCGATAGGCCATGAGAAAGTAGTGCACCTCCTTGCTCACCGTGACCGGTTCTCCTCCGTTCCGCACGGTGAAGTAGTAGCGTACCTTGCCCAAGGAGGAAACCACCGACACCTCCACCCCGGTTTCCTCCCGCACCTCCCGCACCGCCGTCTCCGGGTAACGCTCCCCGGGTTCCACCTGCCCCTTGGGAAGGGTCACCACCCGCCCTCCCTTCAGGGACACCACCAATACCTCGGGAACCCTTCCCCGAAGGACCACGCCCCCGGCGGACACCACCCGCTTTCTGGCCACCCGGACCTGACGCTTCCTCCGCACGCTGTTCCGCCTCCTGGCAACAAAAAAGGGCGCCCGAAGGCGCCCCCAAAGGACCTCAAAAAGGGGAGAGCAGAGGCTTCATGCTCCTTAGAAAGGAGGTGATCCAGCCGCACCTTCCGGTACAGCTACCTTGTTACGACTTCGCCCCAGTCACGAGCCCTACCCTCGGCGCCTGCCCTATGGCTCCCAGCGACTTCGGGTAGAACCCGCTCCCATGGCGTGACGGGCGGTGTGTACAAGGCCCGGGAACGTATTCACCGCGGCATGGCTGATCCGCGATTACTAGCGATTCCGGCTTCATGGGGTCGGGTTGCAGACCCCAATCCGAACTACGCCCACCTTTCCGCGATTCGCTCCCCATCACTGGGTCGCATCGCTCTGTAGTAGGCATTGTAGCACGTGTGTCGCCCAGGCCGTAAGGGCCATGATGACCAGACGTCGTCCCCGCCTTCCTCCCGCTTTCGCAGGCAGTCCCCTTAGAGTGCCCGGCCTAACCCGCTGGCAACTAAGGGCAGGGGTTGCGCTCGTTGCGGGACTTAACCCAACATCTCACGACACGAGCTGACGACGGCCATGCAGCACCTGCGCTAAGGCTCCCCTCACAGGGCACCCCAGGCTTTCACCTAGGTTCCCTAGCATGTCAAGGCCTGGTAAGGTTCTTCGCGTTGCTTCGAATTAAACCACATGCTCCACCGCTTGTGCGGGCCCCCGTCAATTCCTTTGAGTTTCAGCCTTGCGGCCGTACTCCCCAGGCGGCGCGCTTATCGCGTTGGCTTCGGCCCTCAGGTATACCCCAAAGACCTAGCGCGCATCGTTTAGGGCGTGGACTACCCGGGTATCTAATCCGGTTTGCTCCCCACGCTCTCGCGCCTCAGCGTCAGAAATGGACCAGGTGGCTGCCTTCGCCATCGGCGTTCCTCCCGGTATCTGCGCATTTCACCGCTACTCCGGGAATTCCACCACCCTCTCCCACCCTCTAGCTTGAGCGTATCCCACGCTCCTCCACAGTTGAGCCGTGGCCTTTCACATGGGACGCCCCAAACCGCCTACACGCCCTTTACGCCCAGTAAATCCGGGTAACGCTCGCGCCCTCCGTATTACCGCGGCTGCTGGCACGGAGTTGGCCGGCGCTATTACCTGGGTACCGTCATCCCCCTACACAGGGCTTTCGCCCCCAGTTCAGGAGTTTACACCCCGAAGGGCTTCCTCCTCCAAGCGGCGTCGCTCCGTCAGACTTCCGTCCATTGCGGAATATTCCTAACTGCTGCCTCCCGTAGGAGTGGGGCCCGTGTCTCAGTGCCCCTGTGGCCGGCCATCCTCTCAGACCGGCTACCCGTCGTCGCCTTGGTGGGCCTTTACCCCACCAACTAGCTGATGGGACGCGGGCCCATCCGGAAGCAGGTCGCCCCTTTAGTCCTGCCCCACAGAACAGGACCACATGGGGGATTAGCCTGGGTTTCCCCAGGTTGTCCCCCTCTTCCAGGTAGGTCACCCACGCGTTACTCACCCGTCCGCCGCTGACCGTGAGTAACCCCACAGCCCGCTCGACTTGCATGTCTTAGGCACGCCGCCAGCGTTCACCCTGAGCCAGGATCAAACTCTCCAACTAAAATTAACGCCCGAAGGCGTTATCAGCTTCTTGGTGTTGGCCTCTTCCCTCCCCTTTTCAAGATCCCCCTGCTTGGGCTTTCGCCCGCGCAGCAAAAGCTATGCTATCAAGCCCCCTCCTTCTTGTCAACACCCCCCAGGCGCCGGATCTCCTCGATGAAGCGCTCCACGGAATCAAATTCCCGGTACACGGAGGCGAAGCGGATGTAGGCCACGTGGTCCAGATCCCTTAAGAAGGCCATAGCCTTCAGGCCGATCTCCTCGGAGGTGATCTCCGGGCCCGTCGCCTGGTCTTCAAAGGTGTAAGCAAAGCGGCGGAGAACCTCCGGGTCCACGGGGCGCTTTTCGCACGCCAGGAGGAGCCCCCTCAGGAGCTTATCGGGGTTGAAGGGTTCCCTACGGCCGTCCCGCTTCAGCACCATGAGGGGTTCCAGCTGGGTGCGCTCGTAGGTGGTGAAGCGGCGGCCACAGGCCGGGCACTCCCGACGGCGGCGGATGGCCGCCCCCTCGTCGGAGGGACGGGAGTCCACCACCCGGGTGTCGGGATGACCGCAGTAAGGGCACTTCATGGCACTTCCCTAAGGAGCTCGTAGACCTCAGGGGACGGGGGAGGCTCGGGAAGCTCCACCTCCAGTACCACTCCGCGGACCCCTTCGGAAACCATGGAACCCAGGCCCAGGGCCGCCCGGACCAAGGCTTGGTCGTAGACCTCGGAAACCGGGTCCCGGGAGGGCACCACCCCATTCACCCGCACCCCGGGAAAGGTCCGGGTGACCCCCTCGATGAGCCCTTCCACCGCCCGGCGCACGGAAAGAGTATGGGGCTCAATGCGCACCGCCGGCGGCAACACCAAGGTGACGAATCCCCCCCCTGCCAGGTGGCGCAGACCCTGCTGCAGGACATAGAGGCTGGACTTCACATCCTGGCTCATGAGGTCGTACCACTCCCCTTCCAATAGCTCCACGAAGGGGGTCTTGCTCTCGGCGGTGGTCACGTGGACGATGCCGTCCAATAGGCCAAAAAGTTCCTCCACCTTTTCAAAGGTGGTGGTCACGTCCAGGACCACGCTCATGTCCCCCCGGATGGGGATGGCCGTGGCCCCGAGGGCCTCCACCTCCGAGGCCACCCCGGTGGCCAGCTCCACATCGGGGTCCACGGCGATGACCGTGGCCCCGTTGCGCCCGTAGCCATGGGCGATGGCCCGTCCAAAGCCCCTGCCGGCCCCCGTCACCATGACGATCCGCCCCTCGAGGCCCAAGATATCCCGTGACATCAGGCCCATTGTACGGGAAAATGAGGCCATGGCCCGCATCCGCGTGGCAGAAGGGGACATCACCGCGTTCCAGGGGGACGCCATCGTCAACGCCGCCAACAACCACCTGAAGCTGGGCGCCGGGGTGGCGGGGGCCATCCTGCGCAAAGGGGGCCCCTCCATCCAGGAGGAGTGCGACCGCATCGGCCCCATCCGGGTGGGCGAGGCCGCGGTCACGGGGGCGGGGAACCTAGGGGTGCGCTACGTGATCCACGCTGCCGTCCTGGGGGATGAACCCGCCAGCCTAGACACCGTGCGGAAGGCCACCCGAAGCGCCCTGGAAAAGGCAGTGGCGCTCGGCCTTAGGACCGTGGCCTTCCCCTTGTTGGGCACAGGGGTAGGGGGGCTTCCCGTGGAGGCCGTGGCCCGGGCGATGCTGGAGGAGATCAAGAAGGCCCCGGACACCCTCGAGGTCACCCTTTACGGCTACCGCAAGGAGGACGCCGAGGCCATCCGCCGGGCCCTCTAAAGGTCCTTGCGGAAGCAGACGATGCGCTCCACCTCCTGGTACCCCAAGCGGCGGTGGACCTCCTGGCCTAAGTACCCCGTCGTGGCTTGCGCCACGACGGGGGCCCCAAAGAGGCCATTAGCAAGCCGCTTTGACTTTGGCCGATGGAGCAACCTTTGCGTGCGGGTACTTGGGAGGTTGCTGAGTTCCGCGTCCGAGGCCATCTCCCGGCACCCCCTCGCCCGAGCCCGGGCCTCCGCGGCTTCCGCAAGGGCACGGCCTATCCCTTGCCCCCGCCATTCCGGGGCCACGTACCAGCCCTCCAGGTAGCCCACGGGGCGGGTGTCGCACCCCTCGGCGTAAGGGCGCAAGGAAGCCTCCACGAAGCCCACCAGCTGCCCCTCCACTTCGGCCCCAAAGGCTGCCTGGTCGGGGTCTTGAAGCAGGCCCTCCACCTCCTTTAGGTCATCCCCACCCTCGGGCCAGAGGGCAAGGCGCAACGCCAAGTAGGTGGGAAGGTCCTCCGGGCGAAGGGGCCGGACCCTAGACCTCACGGGGCATTCCCCTCTCCCTGGCCTTGGCTGCCCTCGCCTCCTGCAGGTGGGGGCGGAGAAGCTTTGAGGTAGTACCCCTGCCCCAGAGCCTGGAGATCGGCGCCGTCCACCTTGCCGTCCCCGTTCAGGTCCCCTTTGAGCTCCTTCCCCTCCTTGCCCCAGTTCTGGGCCAGTTGCAGGAGGTCGGCAAAGGGCCTGCCCCGCTTCAAGGCCTCCCCCAGGGGCTTCCCTTCCTTGTCGTAGAAGACCACCCGGGGGGAAAACCTGGGGGTAAGGGCCTTCTGCGGGGTGAGGAGGAGGTGGAAGGCCTCCTGGTCCTTTAGGGGTCTGGCGAAGGCCACATCCAGGCGCAAAAGCCCTGCCTCCGCATCGTAATCCAGGAGGTACACGGGGCTCACCACCTTCAAGCTGGCAAGATCCGGGTTCAGATCCCTTAGGGGAAGCTCCAGCTGAAAGCCCAAGGTCTCCCGTACCTCCACCCGGCCCAAGAGCAAAAAGGGCCCCTCCACCTGGGCCGGCGGGGCCACTAGGGTAAGCCTGGGCGGGGGTGGGTCGGATACCGTGAGGGTAAGCCGCTGGACCCGGCTGTTCTTGGCCCCATCCTCCACGGTGAGGGTAACGGGAAACTGGCCCTTCTCCCTGGGTACCCCGGTGATCCGCCCGCCTTGGAAGGCCAGGCCTTGGGGGAGTTTGCCCTCGAGGCTAAAGGTGTAGGGCCGTACCCCCCCTTCGGCGCTGAAGGTGGCGGTGTAGGCCTCCCCCAGGTAGGCGGGAGGAAGGCTGGTGCTGGTGAGGCGCAAGGGTTCCATTCCCACCCCCGTGGAGTCTTGGGTGCCGCAGGCGACGAGGAGGAGGAAGAGGGGCCAAAGCTTCCGCATAAGGCCAGTCTAACGGGTATAGTTGAAGGCATGATTAAGCCGGACTGGTGGATCCGGGAGATGGCCAAAAAGGGCATGATCGAGCCCTTTGAGGAAAGGCTGGTGCGGGAAGGGGTGATCAGCTACGGGCTTTCCAGCTTCGGCTACGACCTCCGGGCCGCCCCCGAGTGGAAGATCTTCACCAACGTCTTCTCCACCGTGGTGGACCCCAAGGGCTTTGACCCGAGAAGCTTTGTGGAGTACGAGGGGGAGGAGGTCATCATCCCCCCCAACTCCTTCGCCCTCACCCGAAGCGTGGAGTACATCCGCATGCCGGAAAACGTCATCGCCATCGCCCTAGGCAAGAGCACCTACGCCCGGTGCGGCATCGTGGCCAACGTGACCCCCTTAGAACCGGGCTGGGAAGGGCACGTGACCCTGGAGATTTCCAACACCACCCCCCTGCCCGCCAAGGTCTACGCCAACGAGGGCATCGTGCAGATCGTCTTCTTGGAGGGCCCCAGGCCCGAAACCACCTACAAGGACCGCCAAGGGAAGTACCAGGGGCAAAGGGGTATCACCCTGCCCCGGGTGTAGGCTATGGGGGTGCGCGCGCTTCTTCTTGGCCTCTTGGTCGTCCTCGGCGCCTGTAAAGGTGAGAGCATGAAGCCCCTCCCCTACCTCTCCGAGAAGCCGGTGCGCTCCTTCAAGGCCCCGGAAGCCGTTTTGGAGCCCGGCAAGGACTACTACGCCCGCCTCAAAACCAGCAAAGGGGATATCCTTCTGGACCTCCTGGAGAAGGAGGCCCCCAACACGGTGAACTCCTTCGTCTTCCTGGCCCTCCACCGCTACTTCGAGGGGGTGGAGTGGCACCGGGTGATCCCCGGCTTCGTGGCTCAGACCGGAGACCCCACGGGCACGGGGCGGGGCGGGCCCGGCTACGCCTTCGGCCTGGAGATCGCTCCGGGGCTGGCCTTTGACCGGGAAGGGATGGTGGGCATGGCCCGCACCCAAGACCCCAACTCCAACGGAAGCCAGTTCTTCATCACCCTGGCCCCCACCCCCCACCTCACCGGGCAGTACACCCTCTTCGCCCAGGTGGCGGAAGGCATGGAGGTGGTCAGGCGCCTCACCCCCACGGAAGGCCCGGGAGCCGGGCGGGAGCGGGACAAGATCCTCAGCGTGGAGATCCTGGTCAAGGAATGATCCCCGAGGGCACCCGGTTTTTGCTCCCCCCAGAGGCCCGGCTCAAGGCCGAGCTCATGGGGAGGCTACGGGAGCTTTTCCTGCGCCACGGCTACGAGCCCGTGGAGCTCCCGGCCCTGGAAAGCTACGACCCCCTCCACCCCCTGGCGGAGCGGGCCTTCAAGCTGGTGGACAAGACGGGGGAGGTGCTGGCCCTAAGGAGCGAGTTCACCACCCTTTTGGCCAAGCTCCTAAAACCCCACCTGGGGGAAGGGATCCACCGCTTCCAGTACGCGGGGGCCCTATGGCTCCGGGAGGCGGACGCGGAGCTCGGCCGCTTCCGGGAGTACACCCAGGTGGGCCTGGAGCTCATCGGGGCCACAGGGCCTTTGGCGGACGCAGAGGTCCTGCACCTGGCCTTTGCCGCCTTGGAAGCCTTGGGCCTCGAGGGGGTGGTGGAGGTGGGCCTGCCCAGCCTGGTGGGGGAGGTGCTCAAGGCCTCCGGTCTGCCGGAAGAGGAGCAGAAGAAAGCCCAGCAGGCAATCCACCGGAAGAACTTGCCCGAGCTGGAAGACCTCCTTGGCCGCCACCCTGTGCCGGAGGAAGCCCGCAAGACCCTCCTGGCCCTGCCGGACCTCTACGGGGAGCGCGAGGTGCTGGAGGAGGCTAAGAGGCTTCCCCTTCCCCATCGGGCCAGGAAGGCTCTGGAGGACCTGGAAAGGACCCTGGAGCTTCTGGAAAGGCCCGTCCTCTTGGACCTGGGCATGGCCCGGCGCTACGAGTACTACTCCGGCATCTTCTTCCGCGCCTACACCCCGGGCTTCGGCCTGCCCCTTCTGGGCGGGGGGCGGTACGACGGGGCGCTTCTGCCCCAGGCGGCGGGCTTCGCCTTAGGGGTGGAACGGGCCCTCGAGGCCCTGAGGCTTCCCAAGAAGGAGGAGGGCCCAGAGGTCCTGGCCCTGGACCTCAAGGCCCTTCGCCGCTTTGCCGGGGAAAGGCGGGTGGAGCTTTTCCACGGGGAAGACCCCCTGGACTACGCCCGGAGGCGGGGCATCCCCTACCTGGCCCAGGGGGAGAGGCTTTGGAGGGTGGAATGAGGCGCTACCTCCTCACCATCGCCCTGCCCAAGGGACGGATGTTCCAGGAGGCGTACGCGGTCCTGAAGGCGGCGGGGCTGGACCTTCCCCCGGTGGAGAACGAGCGGGCCCTTCTCCACGGGAAGGAAGGAGGGATCGCCCTTTTGGAGCTCCGCAACAAGGACGTGCCTGTGTACGTGGACCTGGGCATCGCCGAGGTGGGGGTGGTGGGCAAGGACGTCCTCCTGGACTCGGGCCGCGACCTCTTTGAGCCCGTGGACCTGGGCTTCGGGGCCTGCCGGCTTTCCCTGATAAGGCGCCCCGGGGACACCTCCCCCATCCGCCGCATCGCCACCAAGTACCCCACCTTCACCGCCCGCCTCCTCAAGGAGCGGGGCTGGGTGGCGGACGTGGTGGAGCTTTCCGGGAACATCGAGCTGGCCGCAGTCACGGGCCTGGCGGACGCCGTGGTGGACGTGGTGCAGACCGGGGCCACCCTAAGGGCAGCGGGCCTGGTGGAGGTGGAGGTCCTGGCCCACTCCACCGCCCGGCTCATCGTGAACCGCCAGGCCCTGAAGCTTAAACGCTCGCTTTTAAAGCCCCTTATCGCTAAGCTGAGAAACCGTGACGGAGGCCCGTAGACGCCGCATCGAGGAGGTCCTAAGGAGACGCCAGCCCGACCTCACCGTCCTCCTGGAGAACGTGCACAAGCCCCACAACCTCTCGGCCATCCTCCGTAGCTGCGACGCCGTGGGGGTCCTCGAGGCCCACGCGGTGAACCCCACGGGAGGCGTGCCCACCTTCAACGAAACCAGCGGCGGAAGCCACAAGTGGGTCTACCTCAAGGTGCACCCGAACATCCGGGAGGCCTTCCAGTACCTGAAGGCCCGGGGCTTCGCCATCTACGCCACCGCCCTCAGGGAAGACGCCCTGGACTTCCGGGAGGTGGACTACACCCGGCCCACCGCCATCCTCTTGGGGGCGGAGAAATGGGGGGTTTCCGAGGAGGCCCTGGCCCTGGCGGACGGGGCCATCCAGGTGCCCATGTTCGGCATGGTTCAAAGCTTAAACGTTTCCGTGGCCGCGGCGGTGATCCTCTTTGAGGCCCAAAGGCAAAGGCTCAAAGCGGGGCTTTACGAGAAGCCCCGCCTGGACCCCGAGCTTTACCAGAGGGTGCTGGAGGACTGGCTCAGGAAGTGAGGAGGGCTTCCTCTTCCAAAAGCTCCTCCAAAGCCTTGGCCTTCACCGCCAAAACGGAAACCAAGACCTGGAGCTCTCCCAGAAGCTCCTCGTCCTCAGGGCTCGCCTTGGCCCTCCTCCAAAGGGTGCGAAACTCCTCCGCTGCCCGGTCCAGCTCCTCCAGAAGCACTTCCCGTACCTCCCGCAAGCGCTCCCTGCGGACCTCCTTGCGGAATCCCGGCTTGGGCATGGCTACTCCTTTCCCATTCTACGCAAGGACCGGGCCACCCTACCCTGGTAAGCGGCGATCTCCTTTTCCCAGTAGCGGATGAGCTCCCACCGGGGCACAGGTTTTGCAAGCTCCGCTTCGATCTTGGCCTGATGCGCCCGGATGCGGGCCTGGTAGCTGGCCACGGCCTTCTTCAAGCGGCGGTTTCCCACGGAGGCCTACACGTAGGTGAGCCAGCCCTCGTACTCGGGCCGCAGGCCCTTGGCGGCCTCCAGGTAGACCTCCCGAAGCCTCAAGGTGATGGGCCCGGCGGTGCCCTGGCCGATGGGCCGCCAGTCGATCATGGAGACGGGGGTGACCTCGGCGGCGGTGCCGGTCATGAAGACCTCGTCCGCCATATAGAGCTGGTCGCGGGTGGCCCGCACCACCTGGACCTCGTAGCCCAAGTCCTTAGCGATGCGGATCACGGAATCCCGGGTGATCCCCTCCAGGTTCACCGAGTGCTCGAGGGCGTAGATCACCCCATCCCGCACGAAGAAGAGGTTCTCCCCGCTTCCCTCGGCCACGTAGCCTTCCTCGTCCAAAAGGAGGGCCTCGTCCGCCCCGGCGGCCACCGCTTCCATCTTGGCCAAGGCGCTATTCACGTAGTTCCCCCCCACCTTGGCCTTCCCCGGCATGACGTTGGCGGGGAAGCGGGCCCAGGAGCTGGTGATGAGCCTGGCCCCCTTGCGCACCGCCTCCTCCCCCAGGTAGGCCCCCCACTCCCAAGCGGCCACCATGACCTCCGCGGGGTTGTTGGGGAGGGGGTTCACCCCCAGGGCCTTGGCCCCCATCCAGGCCAGGGGGCGGATGTAGCAGCTTTTGTAGCCGTTTCGCCGCACCACCTCCTGGATGGCCTCCTCCACCTCCTCCGGGGTAAAGGGGATCTCCATGCGCAGGACCTTGGCGGAGTGGAAGAAGCGCCGCACGTGCTCCTTTAGGCGGAAGATGGCGGGGCCCTTGGGGGTTTCGTAGGCCCGGATGCCCTCAAAGACGCTGGTGCCGTAATGGAGGGCGTGGCTTAGGACGCTGGTCTTGGCCTCCTCCTGGGGCAGAAGGGCCCCGTTCATCCAGATGAGACCGGCTTTGATATGAACATCCCCACCTTTAGCCTCGGGCTTCACCATGGCGAACCTCCGCCCCCATCATAACGCTTTTTCGCTCCTAGCCCTTTAACCGTATCTCTTGGAAAACCCCCTTGGCCTCTTCCCCAAGGGCCCGGGCCACGGGTGCCTTGAGGCCTCCCTCCCGCACCAGAAGGTACACGGTCCGCCCCGCCCCTGGGGGGCTTAGGGGCCGCAGGTGGACGCGCTTGGCCCGGGGAAGAGTCCACAGGGCCACCTCGGGCAGAAGGGTAAGCCCCCCCACCTCCTCCACCAAAAGGATGAGGGTTTCCAGATCCCCGCTTTGGAACTCCACCTTGCGCCTTTCCAGGCTGGGGCGGCAGACAGAAAGGACCTGGTCCCGGAAGCAGTGGCCCTCCGAGAGGACCCAGCTCAAAACTTGCACTTATCCACCCCCCGCATACCCATGCGCCAGGGGACCACTTGAAAAGGGCCGCCGGGTTCCCTTCGGATGAAGGGTGCCATGCACCAGACGGCCCAAGCTCTACTCTGGACCCTCCTGGCCCTCCTGCCAACCCCCCACCTCCGCGAATCCCTCAAAGCGCTTCTTCTCCTCCTTCTCACCGGCCACGGCAAGGCCAGGCCCCAGCACAGCAAGACCAAGTCCCCTTCCGCCCTCTCCCGCTTCCTCAACCGCTATCCCTGGCCCACCCGCGCCCTCATCCGCCTGGCTCGCAAGAAGGCCCAGGAAACCCTCCACCGGGCCAGGCCCAGGCGGGGGCCCAAGCCCAGGCTCCTGGTGGTCCTGGACCTGGTCACCCTGGAGAAGCGGGGCCTCTTCCCCGCCTTGCCCCTCTCCTTTTTCCACGGCAAGTGGGGGCTCCACCTGGTGGTGCTCTATCTGGTGCTGGGAGAGCTGCGCATCCCCTGGGCCTACCGGGTGTGGCGGGGGAAGGGGGAGAAGGCCCTTTCCCTCCTTGCCCTGCGTCTTCTGGCCTCCCTGCCCCCCTGGATGCGCAAGTCCTTCCACCTTCGGGTGGTGGCCGATGCTGCCTTCGGCACCGCCCGGTTTCTTGTGGGGGTGCGGGGGTTGGGTCTGGAAGCGGTGGTGGGGATGCGGCGGGACCGAAAGACGCGGGAGGGGCTTCCCCTCTTTGGGCTCAGACGGCAGGGGAGTCGGGTGCATCTGCGGGGACTTCCCTTTCCCGTGTGGGTGAGCTGGTACCGCTATCCCTTACCCGGGGGAGGGTGGGAGTGGCGGTACGTGGTGGCCACCTTTCCTGCGGGGCCACGGACTGTGCTGGTGTGGGGGCGGCGGCGGTTTACCATTGAGCACTTCTTCCGCACGGTAAAGAGCGAGTTTTCCCTGGGGCGTTTTGGGCAGCGGACGGCCTTGGGGGTGCATCGGTTTCTGGTGCTGTCCTTCCTGGCTTACCTGCTGGCCCACTGGGTGAGGCTAGCTCCAGACGGGAGAGGTCTTTCTTGGCGGGAGGCTGGGTGGGCAGCGGCGCGCCTGCTGCTGCCGGAGGTGGTCTTGCGGGTCCTCATGGCCGAGCTGGGAGCTTTGGGTCTTTGGCCTCCGCCTGCGGGGGGAAGGGGGTGTTCATGCAGGGTATTCGGGAGGTGCAAGTTTTGAGCCAGGTGTCCTCGAGGGGAATCTCCAAGGGGTGGAGGCTCTCCTTGGCGTAAAGGGGGTGGCCAGGGGACACGTAGGCCAGAAACCCTTCGGCAAAAAGGGGAAGGCTTTCCACGCCAGGTACCCGCTCCTCCGTACCCACCAACCCTGCATCCAACCGGCCCTCCACCAGCCCCTGGAGGATAGCCGGGGTGAGCTCCTCCCGCACCGAGACCTCGAGGGCCGGATACCTGGCCGAAAGCCGGGGCAGAAGCTTGGGGAGCAAATAGGGAGCCAGGGTAGGGATTACCCCCACCTGGAAAGGCCCATGAAATACCCCCTCCTTCCCCCGGGCGATGGCCTTGATCCTGGCCACCTCCTCCAACACCCGACGGGCCTGGGCCGCCACCTTTTGCCCCACCTCCGTGGGCTTCCCCTGCCTGCGGTCAAAGAGCTTGACCCCAAGCTCCTCCTCCAGCTTGCGGATCTGCACGCTGAGGGCGGGCTGGGTGAGGTACACCCGCTCCGCTGCCCGGGTGAAGCTTTTCTCCTCCACCAAGGCCACCAGGTAGCGCATCTGCTCCAGGGTCATAAACCCAGTTTATTCTCACTGTCAACAAGATGTATTGGACTTATATGTAGATCCTCCCTAAGGTGGAAACTGCCTGGCCCTGCCAGGCAGGAGGTGACGAGGATGTTTCTGAGAATAGACCGCCTTCAGATCGAACTCCCCATGCCCAAGGAGCAGGACCCCAACGCCGCCGCCGCGGTGCAGGCCCTGTTGGGGGGCCGTTTTGGGGAGATGTCCACCCTGATGAACTACATGTACCAGTCCTTCAACTTCCGGGGGAAGAAGGCCCTCAAGCCCTACTACGACCTCATCGCCAACATCGCCACCGAGGAGCTCGGGCACATCGAGCTGGTAGCGGCCACCATCAACAGCCTCCTGGCCAAGAACCCGGGGAAGGACCTCGAGGAAGGCGTGGATCCGGTAGCCGCCCCCCTGGGCTTCGCCAAGGACGCCCGCAACGCCGCCCACTTCATCGCTGGCGGGGCCAACAGCCTGGTCATGGGGGCCATGGGGGAATACTGGCACGGGGAGTACGTCTTCACCAGTGGGAACCTTATCCTGGACCTTCTCCATAACTTCTTCCTAGAGGTAGCTGCCCGCACCCACAAGCTCCGGGTCTACGAGATGACGGATAACCCCGTGGCCCGCGAGATGATCGGCTACCTCCTGGTGCGGGGCGGGGTGCACGCCGCCGCCTACGGCAAGGCCTTGGAGAGCCTCACCGGGGTGGAGATGACCAGGATGCTCCCCATCCCCAGGATCGACAACAGCAAGATCCCCGAGGCCAAGAAGTACATGGACCTGGGCTTCCACAGGAACCTCTACCGCTTTAGCCCCTCCGACTACCAGGACCTGGGGCTCATCTGGTTCGGCCCCTCCCCGGAGGACGGCAGCCAGGTGAGGGTGGTGGACGGCCCCCCCGAAGGCGGCCCCGTCTTTGACGCGGGCCACGACGCCGCCGAGTTTGCCCCCGAGTTCCACCCGGGCGAGCTCTACGAGATCGCCAGGAAGCTTTACGAGAAGGCCAAGTAGGCGGGTTCTGCCCGGCTGGGCCTCTTGGCCCAGCCGGCCCTAGAGCGCCCCATACCTTCCCCCGGGCAGGGCCTGGGCCAGCCCTTTAAGCTCCAGCAGGGTGAGGAGGGAAAGGACCTTTTCCGCAGGAACCCCCAAGGCCTGGGCCAGGTCCTCGGGGAGGGCTTCCCCTTGCTGGAGGAGGGTGTAAAGCCCCTCCTCCTCATGGGAAAGCTCCACCGCCCTTCTGGGCTTCCCGGAAAACCCCAGGTAGGAAAGGACGTCCTCCGCGGAAAGCACCGGATAGGCTCCATCCTGGATGAGGCGGTTGGTTCCCAGAGAGTTCGCGTCCGTGGGACGGCCCGGCACCGCCAAAACCTCCTTGCCCAGTTCCAGGGCATACCGGGCGGTGATGAGGGCTCCGGATTCCATGGGGGCCTCCACCACGATCACCGCCCGCGCCAGCCCCGCAATGATGCGGTTTCTTCTGGGGAAAAACTCCGGCTTGGGCCCGGTGCCGAAGGGGAACTCTGAAAGAAGGTCCATCCTCCCGGCCAGAGCGCGGTGCTCCGGGGGGTACAGCCGGTCCAAGGCGCTCCCCAGAACCCCCAGGGTGCGCCCGCCCCCCTCGAGGGCCCCCAGGTGGGCCTCCCGGTCCACCCCCCGGGCTAGGCCGGAAACCACGCAAAGCCCGGCCTCGGAAAGCTCCCGGGCAAGTTTGCGGGTGAAGGAAAGCGCCCAGGCGGAGGCTTTCCTGGTGCCCACGATGGCCACCGCCTTCCCCTCCTCCGGAAGATCCCCTTGCACATAGAGGTGGGTGGGAGGTTGGGGAAGCCTCCTAAGCCCCTCGGGAAAGGCCTCTTCCCAAAGGCCCAGGATGCGTACCCCCAAGGCCTCCGCCCGCTCCCTTTCCCTCCTGGCCTGCCTTTCCGCCTGGGGAAACCCGCCTGCCGCCTGGGGAAGGCGTTCTTTTAAAGAAAGAGCGGGATTTTCCTCCGCCAAAAGCTCAAGAAGCCGCTTGGGCCCGATGCCGGGAAGCAGGGCCAGGGCCAAGGGATCCACGGGTTTAGAGTATACTGAAACATCTGGGTCGCGGGCCTAGCCTGTATCTCGGAGTCCGCGCCCGAAGGTCCGGCCCCAGGCCCCAAGGCCAATCCAAGGGGGTCGGGATGACCTAGCAGATATGGAAGAGAAAACCTACTCCGGCTTTGTGACCATCGTGGGCAAGCCCAACGTGGGCAAGTCCACCCTCCTCAACAACCTCCTGGGGGTGAAGGTGGCCCCCATCAGCCCCAGGCCCCAGACCACCCGGAAGCGCCTTAGGGGCATCCTCACCGAGGGAAACCGCCAGATCGTCTTCGTGGACACCCCGGGCCTCCACAAGCCCATGGACGCCCTGGGGGAGTTCATGGACCAGGAGGTCTACGAGGCCCTTTCCGACGTAAACGCCGTGGTGTGGGTGGTGGATCTCCGCCACCCCCCTACCCCTGAGGACGAACTGGTGGCCAAGGCCCTCAAGCCCCTGGTGGGCAAGGTGCCCATCCTCCTGGTGGGCAACAAGCTGGATGCCGCCAAATACCCCGAGGACGCCCTCAAGGCCTACCACGCCCTCCTGCCCCAGGCCGAGGCCAGGATGCTTTCCGCCCTGGACGAACGCCAGGTGGCCGAGCTCAAAGCGGAACTCCTGGCCCTTCTCCCCGAAGGCCCCTTCTTCTACCCCGAGGACTTCGCCAAAAGCGACCAGGACTTCGGGGAGTGGGTGGCGGAGATCATCCGGGAGGAGGCCATGAAACGCCTCTGGCATGAGGTACCCTACGCCGTGGCGGTGAAGACCGAGGAGGTGGCGGAGAGGGAAAAGGGCATCCTGTACATCAAGGCCATCCTCTATGTGGAGCGCCCCTCGCAAAAGGCCATCGTCATCGGGGAAGGAGGCAGGAAGATCAAGGAGATCGGCCAGGCCGCCAGAAAACAGCTGGAGGTCTTCCTGAACCGCAAGGTCTACCTGGACCTCGGGGTCAAGGTCTACCCCGACTGGCGCAAAGACCCCGAGGCTTTGCGGGAGCTGGGCTACCGATCCTCCATAGGGTGAGGAAGAGCATTCCCCTAGGGGCCTTTTCCGGTTAGCATACCCATATGCCCTGGCTCCTTCCTCGAGGCATCGCCCCCCTTCACGAAAAGGCCCTGGATCGTTTCATCGGGGCTTTGGTGGAGAAGCTTTCCGATTCCAGCGTGGACCGGAACGCCCTGGTGAGAGAGGAGCTGGCCCGCCTCCTCTACAGCCGGCCCTATGCGGAACTCCTGGAGCTAAACCCTCTGGCCGCCGTGGGGCTAGACCCCGAGGGCATCACCTTCGAAGCGGAGTACTACGCCGCCACCGACCAGGAAAAGTTCCAAAAGGTCAAGCCCCTTCTCTGGTTCTGGAAGGTTTTGGACCTCACCCCCATCGGCCAGTCCGTGCACTCCGGGGTGGCCGTCCGCCGGGCCCTAGCCCCCTTCATCTTCAAGCGGGTGGGGCGAAACCCCAAGTTCTTCCAGAACGTGGAGTTTTCCGTGGGGTACAACCTGGAGCTGGGGGACGACGTGGTGGTCCACCGCTATGTGCTCCTGGACGACATCGGAGGCATCAAAATCGGAGACCGCACCTCCCTTTCCGACTACGTGAACGTCTACAGCCACACCCACCACGTCCTGGCCTCCCCTGACGTCACCCTAAAAGAGACGGTCATCGGGAGCGGGGTGCGCATCACCTACCACGCCACCATCCTGGCCGGGGTGCGCATCGGGGACGACGCCATGGTGGGCACGGGGGCCATCGTCACCAAGGATGTGCCCCCCCACGCCATCGCCTTGGGGATCCCCGCAAGGCCCACCCGCTACAAGGTCCGCCACGACTGCCCCTACTGCCGCAAGGGGGAACCCCACCCCTCGGACCTCATCCCCAGGGCCCCCGACCGCAAGGGCAACCCCGACTACCCCGACTTCCTGCCCCCTGGCTTCGGTACCCGGGAGGCCTAAGCATGTGGACCAAGGAGGAGTTGGACCGCTACCACCGCCAGATGATCCTGCCCCAGGTGGGGCCTGAAGGGCAGGAAAAGCTCAAGCGCGCCTCCGTGGTGGTGGTGGGGGCCGGGGGTCTGGGGGTGCCGGTTTTGCAGTACCTGGTAGCCGCCGGGGTGGGGCGGGTGGGCATCGTGGAGATGGACCGGGTGGAGCTATCCAACCTCCACCGCCAGGTGCTCTACGCCACGGAGGATGTGGGCAAACCCAAGGCCCTGGTGGCCAAAGAGCGCCTCTCAGCCCTGAATCCTCTGGTGCAGATCGACACCTATCCCGTGCGCCTCACCTCGGAAAACGCCCTGGAGATCCTGAGGCCCTATGACCTGGTGGTGGACGCCTCCGATAACTTCCCCACCCGCTACCTGGTGAACGACGCCTGCGTGTTCCTGGGAAAACCCCTTGTCTACGGGGCCATTTACCAGTTTGACGGCCAGGTGGCGGTCTTCCACCATCCCACCGCCCAAGGGGAAATGGGTCCCTGCTACCGCTGTCTCTTCCCCAAGCCCCCTCCTCCAGGGAGCGTCCCCTCCTGCGCCGAGGCCGGGGTCTACGGGGTATTGCCGGCAGCGGTGGGAAGCCTTATGGCGGCGGAGGCCCTCAAGGTGCTTTTGGGGATCGGGAAACCCCTGGCCGGGTTCCTACTCCTCTACGACGCCCTAGAAGCCCAGTTCCGCAAGCTCTCCCTGCGCCGCAACCCCACCTGCCCGGTCTGCGGGGACCACCCCACCCAGCGGGAACTCATCGATTACGAGGCCTTTTGCGGCCTTTAATACCACCCTGGCTTCGCCAGGGTGGGGACCCCGGTAGACCACTTGCCCGGGCTTCCCTCCTGGAACCCTTAGGGGTGCGGTAGGGTGGGAAAGAGCCTAAAAAAACCGGGGGTCTTGCCCCCGGCTTACCCATAGCCTCTCCCCTAAGCCCGAGCCTCCAAGGGCACGTAGGGCACATCCAGCGCCCCGATGTACTTGGCATCGGGGCGCAGAAGGCGGTTGTCCAGCGCCTTGTACTCCAGAATATGCCCCACCCAGCCCGCGATGCGGGCCACGGCGAAGATGGGGGTGAAGAACTCGAGGCCAAACCCCAGGTCGGAGTAGACCACCCCAGAGTAGAAGTCCACATTGGGGTAGATGCCCCTGGGGTTCAGGACCTTGCCCGCTTCCTCCTCCACGATCTTCAGGATCTGGTACTCGGTGGAATGCCCATGAGTTTCCGCCACGATGCGGGCCAGCTTTTCTAGGACCCCAGCCCTCGGGTCAAAGGCCTTGTACACCCGGTGGCCCATGCCCATGATGCGCTCCTTCTTGGCCAGCTTCTCCCGCACCCACTCCCGCGCCCTCTCAGGGGTGCCGATCTCTTGGATCATCTTCATCACCGCCTCGTTGGCTCCTCCGTGCCGGGGCCCCTTAAGGGAGGCCACGGCGGCGGTGATGGCCGAGTAGAGGTCGGTTTCCGTGGAGAAGGCGGCGATGGCGGTGAAGGTGCTGGCGTTGAAGCCGTGCTCGGCGTGCAGGATGAGGGCGGCGTCCATGAGGCGCTCCTGTTCCTTGGAGGGTTCTACTCCGTTCGCCATGTACAAGAAGTTGGCGGCGTGGGAGAGGTCCTCCCGGGGAGACAAGGGCTCCTTGCCCTCCCTAAGGCGCTTGTTGGCGGCCACGATGGTGGCGAACTTGGCGATGAGGTCTAGGCCCTTCTCGTAAAGGGCCTCCTGGGAGATGTCCCCCTCGGTGGGGTCCAGCATGCCCAGCTCAGAAACCGCCGTGCGCAGAAAGCTCATGGGATGGGCCGAGAGGGGATAGCGGCGGAAGGACTCTAGTAGATGTTCTGGTAAAGCCCGGCGCTTGACCAGGTCCAGTTTGAAGGCCTCGAGCTCTTCCCGTTTGGGGAGTCTCCCCTGTAGCAGGAGGAAGGCGGTTTCCTCAAAGGTGCTTTTCTCTGCCAGCTCCTGGATGGGGATCCCGTAGTAGTAGAGGCGGCCCGCCTCCCCGTCAATGAAGCACATCCGGCTTTCCGTGAAAAGCACGCCTTCCAAACCCCTTGCCACTTCCATACACGCCTCCTTTTTCGCACCTCAAGGGTGCTTCCTCGCTCATCATACCAAGCTGACCCGGCCCCAACGGATTATGGAGGCTACAGGGCATCCTCCTGCAGGATCAGGGTTTTGAGGTAAAGGCTTTCCGGCACGTGCAGGCTCCAGGGATGGTCTTTGGGCTGGTGGGTGAGGCCGTGCACCCGAAGGCGCATACCCCGGTCGGCGGCCGCCCTTCGCGCCACCTCCAAAAGGTCCTCCGTCTTGAGGTAATAGCTGCAGGTGGAAAGCCAGAGGTACCCCTCGGGAGCCAGAAGCCGCAAGGCCTCCCGCAGGAGGTCCACCAGATGCCGTTTCATAGGGGGAATCTCCTCAGGGCGCTTGACCAAGGTGGGTGGGTCCAGGAGGATGTGGTGGAAAGGCCCCTGGAGGTCGCTCAGCACCTCCAAAGCCTCCCCCTGGCGGACATCCACCCTAAGGCCCATCCTCAAGGCCACCTGGTCCAGGATGGAAAGGGCCTCGAGGTCCTTGTCCACCGCCAGGGCATAAGCTCCTCTTCGCGCCGCCCTTAGGGCGAAGCCCCCCACGTAGCTAAAGACATCCAAGACCCTATCCCCAGGGTGCACCATGCCCTCAAAAAGGCGGCGGTTTTCCCGCTGGTCTAAGTAAAACCCCGTCTTCTGGGCTAGGGCCAAGGGGATGGGGAAAACCAGGCCATCCTCCTCCACCGCCAAAACCTCGGGCACCTCCCCGTAGACCACCCCCACCCTCTCGGGAAGGCCTTCCTGCCTCCTGGCCTCCACGTCGCTCCGCTCGTAAACCCCCTTGGGGGCCGCTACCTCTAGGAGAGCAGGAAACCAGATCTCCCTCAAAGCCTCCATCCCCCGGGTGCGCACCTGGAGAACCAGAGTCTCTCCAAAACGGTCCACCACCAGCCCAGGAAGGCCATCCGCCTCTCCATGCACCAGGCGGTAGCTTTGACCCATCCCCTCCCGCTTTCCCAAGGCCCTTTGGAAGCGACGGATAAAGAAGGTGCGGTCCAAGGACCCCTTATCAAAGCGGTAAGCCCGGAAGGGAATGCGGGAACCCGGGTCCAGGTAGCCCACCGCCAAAAAACTTCCGTCGGCGGCCACCGCCTCCGCCACCCCTGCCTGCTTGGGAATCCCCTCCAGCTCGTCCCGGTAGAGGTTAGGGTAGAAGTTTCGAACCTTTTTTTCCTTTCCCGGCTTGACCACCACCCTCAGCACGGGCTCAGCATACCCTTGTGCTACCTTGGAACCATGAACCGAAAGCGTTGGCTCGCCCTCTTCCTCTTCGTGGTGGTGGCCCTCCTGGTGGTGGGCCTGGGGCGCCTCACCCAATCGCGGGAAACCGGCCATCCGTGGCGGGAAGCCACCTTGTATGGTCGGGGCGAAAAAGTCGTCCTCTTGGAGGTGGTAGGAAGCATCCCCATAGGGAAAGACCTCGAGGACCTCCTTTCCAAGATCCGCCAAGCCCGGGAGGACCGTACCATCCGGGCTGCGGTCCTCTTCGTGGATAGCCCTGGGGGTAGCGTCACCGAAACCGAGGCCATCCACCGCGCCCTGAAGGGCCTAGCCCAGGACAAGCCCCTGGTGGCTGCCTTCGGCACCGTGGCCGCCAGCGGCGGCTACTACGTGGCCACCACCGCACGGGAAATCTTTACCCCCGCTACAGCCATCACCGGCTCCATTGGGGTCATCGCCGCCCTTCCCCAGGTCCAGGGTTTACTGGCCAAGCTGGGCGTTCAAGTGGAAGTCCTTAAGGAAGGCCGGCTCAAGGATATGGGCTCCGGCCTCCGGCCCCTTACCCCGGAGGAGCGAACCCTCATCCAGGGCTACATGCGCGAGGCGTACGAGCTTTTCGTGGCCAGGGTTGCGGAGGGAAGGCACCTTCCCAAGGACAAGGTACGGCAGCTGGCCGATGGCCGCATCTACTCGGGAACCCAGGCCATCGCCCTCGGGCTTGCAGACCGGGAAGGCTACCTGGAAGACGCCGCTAAGCGCGCCGCGGAGCTGGCCGGTCTGGAGGAGTTCCGCCTGGTGCGCTATGTGAAACCTAAAGGCCTGCTGGACGGACTTCTGGGCGAGGGGTTTCCCCTGGGTCTCTCCTCGGAAACCGAGCAGCTAATTTCCCTGCTCGGCCAGAACCGGTTGCGCCTCGAGTACCGCTACCTGGGAGGAGGGTTATGGTGATCGCTAGCCCCTGGCGCAGGCTCATGGCCTCCCTTATTGACGGGCTCATCCTGGTTCCCCTGAGCTTCCTCCTAATGGCCCTGGCCGGGATAAACCCCCTGGCGCAAACCACCACCTTCGTCCAGGATCTCCTCTTCAACTGGATACCCAGCTGGGCCTACTACGTGATCTTCACCGCATTGTATGGGGCAACCCCGGGAAAGATGGCCCTGGGCCTCAAGGTGGTCCGCACGGACGGCCAGCCCGTGGACTGGCTCACCGCCTTTATGCGGGAGGTGGTAGGCAAGACCCTTTCCACCCTGCCCCTCCTCCTCGGCTACCTCTGGGCCTTCTTCCACCCCAAGCGCCAAGCCTGGCATGACCTCATCGCCGACACCCTGGTGGTGCGCCCAGGCCAGGCCCATGCACTACCAGTTAAGTCCTCTACACATTGAACCCGAACATGCGCATCATGCGCTTGCCTTCCTCGGTCATCCTGGCTGGGGTCCAGGGAGGGGTCCAGACGAACTCCACATTCACCCCCTGCACCCCGGGAAGGCGCATCACCGCCATTTCCGCATCCGCCTTCACCATATCCTGGGCGGGACAGCCGATGGCGGTAAGGGTCATGGTGAGGTCCACCACCCCGTTTTCGTGGATCTCCACATCGTAAACCAAGCCCAGGTCCACGATGTTGACGGGGATTTCCGGGTCGTAGACCACCTTCAGGGCCTCGAGGACCTGTTCCTTGGTGGGCAGACCCTCTTTGCCCCCCGCCTGGTTCGCATTCCCCTCTTGCAAGCCAGCCTGCCCCTCGGGCAAACCCTCGCGGTGCCTCTCGTCCATGCTTTACAGGATACCCCTTCTCCCAGCACCCCGCCCGCCCGGCCTCACCATCTCCCCAAAAGGCTTCCTGGTTCTGGCAAAAACGCCGCGGGTGTGGCATAATGTCCCCCGGTTGGGGAGTAGCCCCAAGGCCAGCCTTCCGTCAAGACGGGCGCGGACCCCGGGAGGCTGGGGGCAGAAAGCCCGGGCAAGACCACCGCTTAAGCGGTGGTCTTTATCTTTTGGGAGGTGTGCATGGAAACCAGTGCCCTCTCGGTGATCCTAATCCTGGTGGCCCTCGAGGTCATCCTTTCCGCGGACAACGCCCTGATCCTAGGGGTCATGGTGCAGAAGCTGCCCCACCACCTCAGGCGCAAAGCCCTGTTCTACGGCATCCTGGGGGCCTACGTCCTCCGGGGCCTCGCCCTCCTCTTCGCCGCCTTGGTGATCAAGCTGTGGTGGGTGCAGGTCCTGGGGGCGGCCTACCTCCTCTACATCGCCCTGAAGCACTTCCTGAAGCCGGAGGAAGCCCATGCCCCTCCTCCTTTGGAGGTAAGCGCCGCGGGGTTTTGGAAGGTGGTGGCCCAAGTGGAGCTCATGGACCTGGCCTTCGCCGTGGACTCGATCTTGGTGGCCGTGGCCCTTTCCGACAAGCTCTGGGTCATCTACACCGGGGTCTTCCTGGGGATCCTGGCCCTAAGGATGCTGGCCAGCCTGGTGGTGAACCTCCTGGACCGCTACCCGCGCTTCAAGGACCTAGCCTACGTGGTGGTGGGGCTTGCGGGGGTGAAGCTCCTGGTGGGCGGCTGGGACAAGCTCGCAAAGGAGGTTCTCCACAGCCCCCATCTGGCCGTGGGCCTGGACAAAGAGGCCTTCAGCCTCCTCATCCTGGCGGTGCTCCTTCTGGGAAGCCTCTGGGCCTTGCGCAAGCCCACAGCCCAGCCCTCCTAAATGTACTTCTCCCCCCGTACTACCCAGACGTTTTCCACATAGGCGATGACGGCGTAGTGGGGAAAGTAGGCCTCCTGCAAGCGGGCCAGGATTCTGAGGGCCACTTCCTCAGGAACGATGGTTTCCAGGCGAATATTCTGGCCCTCCCAGTCCAGGCTACGCATGCCCCGGGAACCCTCTCCCCTGGCAGGCACAATGGTGTACCCCTTGGCCCCCAGGCGCTTGATCTCCTCCACCAGCTTCTTCTCCAGGATGCTTTCCGCCACGATGGTGACCAGCTTCAAAGGCACCAGGTCCATGCCTCACCTCCCCATCCCCTGAGCCAAGGCGTAGTAGATGGGGATGCCTAGAACCAAGTTAAAAGGAAAAGTCAGCGCCAGGCTTGCCGCCAGATACAGGCTGGGGTTAGCCTCGGGCAGGGCGATGCGCACGGCAGCAGGAGCAGCGATGTAGCTACTGCTGGCTGCCATGGCCCCCAAGACGGTAGCCCCACCCACGGAAAACCCCACCAGGTGTCCCACATATACCCCTATGGCCCCGTGAAAGAGGGGAAGGAAGGTTCCGTAGAAGACCAGACGGAAGCCCACCTGCCTTAAGGTGGCGAACCTCGAGGCTGCCACCATCCCCAGGTCCATGAGGAAAAGGGTGAGGGCCCCGTAGAAGGGATCCACAAAAAAAGGCTTCACCCGTTCCATCCCCGCCTCGCCGGAAAGGGCCCCGATGAGAAGCCCACCCACCAGGAGGACCACGCTCTTCCCGGTGAGGACTTCCTGGAAGGCCTCCCCCAGGTTTCCACCCCCCCGCTTGGCCAAAAGCAGGGCCACCACGATACCGGGGACCTCCAAAAGGGCCACCAGGGTGGGCAAAAACCCCTCGGGCCGGTGGCCCACCGCTTGGGCAAAGGTGAGGGCTGCCAGGAAGGTCACCGCGGAAACCGAGCCGTAATGGGCGGCCAGGGCCCCCGCATCCACCCGGCTTAGGACCAAAAAGCGGCGGGCTAGAACATAACTGGAAAGGGGCCTAAAAAGCCCCAAACCCAGGGTGGCCAAAGCAGGTAGAAGCATGGTAGCCAGGGGCGTTTTGGAAAGCTCTACCCCACCCTTGAAGCCGATGGCGAAGAGGAGGTAAATGGACAGCGCCGTATACAAGGCCTCGGGGAAGGCCAGGTCGCTCTTGAGAAGCCGGGCCAAGACCCCCAGGGCGAAGGCCAGGACCATGGGGGAGAGGAGGTTGAGCCGAAGGAGCTCCAAGGCATCCATGGCCTGCCTTTTACCACAGGCGGGAGGGCTTGGTACAATCCGGTACGATGCGGCCTTTGGTGGGCGTGATCATGGGCTCCAAGTCCGACTGGGAAACCCTCCGTCATGCGGCAGAAACCCTGGAAACCCTAGGCATCCCCTACGAGGTGCGGGTGGTCTCCGCCCACCGCACCCCAGACCTCATGGCGGAATACGCCAAGACCGCCAAGGAGCGGGGGCTTATGGTGATCATCGCCGGAGCTGGCGGGGCTGCCCACCTTCCCGGCATGACCGCCGCCCACACCCCCTTGCCCGTGCTGGGGGTGCCGGTGGAAAGCAAGGCTTTAAAGGGCCTGGATTCCCTTCTTTCCATCGTGCAGATGCCCGCCGGTATCCCCGTGGGCACCCTGGCCATCGGCAAAGCGGGAGCGGTGAACGCCGCCCTCCTGGCCGCCAGCATCGTGGGGCTTTCCCACCCCGAGGTGATGGAGCGCCTTCAGGCCTACCGCCAGGCCCAGATGGAGGCTGTCTTAGCCCACCCCGACCCCCGGGAGGAAGGATGAGGATAGGCATCCTGGGCGGAGGCCAGCTGGGAAGGATGCTGGCCCTTTCGGGCTACCCCCTGGGGCTTTCCTTCCGCTTCCTGGACCCAAGCCCGGAGGCCTGCGCCGGGCAGGTGGGGGAGCTGGTGGTGGGGGATTTTCTGGACGAAGAGGCCCTCCGGCGCTTTGCCGAAGGGCTGGACCTGGTTACCTACGAGTTCGAAAACGTGCCGGTGGAGGCCGCCCGGTTCCTTGCGGCAGGGCTTCCCGTCCTCCCCCCACCCGGGGCCCTGGAGGTGGCCCAAGACCGCCTGGCGGAAAAGACCTTCATGCAAAGCCTGGGGATACCCACCCCTCCCTTTCGCCGGGTGGATGGCCTGGAGGACCTCAGGGAAGGCCTCGAGGCCCTGGGCTTCCCCGCCCTCTTCAAGACCCGCCGGGGCGGGTACGACGGCAAGGGGCAGGCCCTGGTGCGCTCGCTGGAGGAAGGGGAAGAGGCGTTCCGGGCCCTGGGGGGAGGAGGGTTGATCCTCGAGGGGTATGTTCCCTTCCAGCGGGAGCTTTCCATCCTGGGGGTGCGGAGCCGAACCGGGGAGGTGGCCTTCTATCCCTTGGTGGAAAACCGCCACCAGGGGGGTATCCTGCGCCTTTCCCTAGCCCCGGCCCCTGGAACCTCCCAAGCGTTGCAGGAGAAGGCAGAAGGTTATGCCCAGAAGGCCATGGAGGCCCTGGGATATGTGGGGGTTCTAGCTCTGGAACTTTTTCAAGTGGGGGAAGAACTCCTCTTCAACGAGATGGCCCCCCGGGTGCACAACTCCGGCCACTGGACCCTCGAGGGGGCCGAGACCAGCCAGTTCGAAAACCACCTCCGGGCCCTTTTGGGCCTCCCCTTGGGGAGCACCGCCCCTAGGGGCTATAGCGCCATGGCCAACCTCATTGGGGCGAAGGCCGACTTCGCCCAGGTCCTCGCCCTTCCCGGAGCCCATCTGCACTGGTACGGCAAGGCGGTACGCCCAGGGCGCAAGGTGGGCCACATCACCCTGCGGCGGGACGCCTGGGAGGACCTGGCCCGGGACCTTCCCCACCTCCTCACCTTGGCCCAGGCTCCCGAACCGGTATAATCCCCGTGTTCCCTGCGGGAGCGGTAAGGAGGCAGGCTATGGACCGGAACGCTCGGCTCAAAGAGGTGGTGTACGCGGCCAAGGAACACCCCGTCTACCGGGAGAAGTTCAAGGGAGTCCACCCGGAGGAGGTCACCCTGGAAAACCTAGGGCAGCTTCCCCTCACCACCCGCGAGGAATGGGTGGCTTACCTGAAGGAAAACCCCAGGCCCCCAGAAGGGGCAAGCCTCATGCACCTCACCCCAAGCCCCCTCATGGGTTGGATGCCCGAGTACCTCTCCCAGGACGACCTGCGCTACCAGACCGAGGCCTTGGCCGAACACTACCGCCGCCTGGGCCTCACCGGGAAGAAGGTGCTGGTGGCCTTCAGCTACCACGTTTTCGCCGGGGGGTGGCTTTTCCACCAGGCCCTCTGGCGCGCCGGGAACCTGGTCTTCCCCCACGGGCCCGGGGAGGCCAGCCGCATCGCCGAGATCGGCCATACCTATGGCTTTGAGGTGCTGGTCACCAATCCCTCCTTCGCCCTCAAGGTGGGCCAGGCGGGGGGGCGCTTCGCCCTCCTCCTGGCCGGAGGGGAGCCCTTCACCTCCGTCCCCGGCTTCCGGGAAAAGGTGGAAGCCCTTTTGGGGTGTACCGCCCTGGACGCCTACGGCACCAGCGAGCTCGGGATCGTGGCCGGGGAACGCCTGGAAAAGGACGGGCTCTGGGAAATCCCCGAGATGGCGGTTTTGGAGGTCCTGGACCCGGAAACCCTGAAGCCTGTGCCTGACGGGGAAAAGGGAGAACTGGTGGTGACGGCCCTAAGCCGCACCCTCATGCCCATGGTGCGTTTCCGCACCGGGGACCTGGCCGTGGCCGAAAGGCGGGAAGGACTCACCGTTTTGCCCAGGGGGGTCTTTGGCCGCACCGACCAGATGGTGAAGGTGAAGGGGGTAAAACTCTACCCCACGGAGCTCGCCCCCCTCCTGGGCGGATTCGGCCTGGACCCCAGGGGCTTCCAGGTGGTGGTGGAAAGGAAGCTGGAGGGCACGGACAAGCTGGTTCTCCGGCTCAAGGCGGAGAAGGTGCCGGCAGGGCTTTTGGAGGCCGTCCAGAAGGCCACGGGCCTAAAGGTGGACGAGGTGGAGCTGGTGGGGGAGCTGGAAGGCGGCCTGCTGGTGGACCGTCGCTTCTAAACTACCCCACCTTAGCTTCCGCCAAGGTGGGGGCCCTGGTAATCCCACCCCACCCGAGCTACGCCCATGTGGGGGTCCCGGTGTGTCCCTCCCCTAGGCCACGTCCTCAGGCACCCCTGGAGGGAACGAGCAAGGGCACAAGGCCATCCTGGTGAGTTTATTTGTTATATTCTTCTCATAACCCCAGGGTATACTCCCCCCAAAGCAACGGGGCCCTTGCGTTATAGTAAGGGCAAACCCTGTGTCTTGTGGAAGGAGGCAAGATGCGGTTTTTCGTGGTGGGCGACGTGTCTGTGGACCTGCTCTTCTTCGTGGAGCGCATACCGGAGCCGGGGGAGGAGGTTCCTTCCCGCCGTGCCCTGATGAAACCGGGGGGCGCCGGGGCCACCCTGGCGGCGCAGCTTTCCAGCCTGGGCCACCGGGTCTACCTGGCTGGCCGGGTGGGGCAGGACCCCTTCGCTGAACTGGCCCTTTCCCAGGTGCGGGAGGTGGGGGTGGACCTGAGGCACCTTCAGGAGGACCCCGACCACACCACCAGCTCCGTGCTGATCCTTCTGGTGCCAGGGGGGGAAAGGGCCATGGTGAGCGCCGAGGGGGCCAGCCGTTACCTGGATCCCTCCCTCTTCAAGCCCCGCTTCCTGGACCAAGCGGACGCCGTGGTCCTCTCCGCCTACGCCCTGGTGGGAGGCCCTAGCCGGAGCTACGCGGTGGAGGTCTTGGAGGCCGCCAGGAAGCGGGAGATGCCCATCTTCGCCGACCTGGGGACCGGGGCGGTGCGGGCGGCGGGCAGGGAGCTTTTAAGGTACCTGCGGGGTGTAAGCTGGCTTCTCATGAACCAAACGGAGCTTCTGGCCCTGACGGCGGCCTCCTCCCTCTCCGAGGGGGTGACCCGCCTTCGGGAAAAGGGCTTCCACCACCTGGCCATCAAGGTGGGGGCCATGGGGTCCATCGTGGTCACCCCGGAAGGAGAGGAGCTCCTCGAGCCCTTCCCCGTGGAGGACATCGTGGATTCCACGGGATCCGGAGACGCCTATACCGCTGCCTTCGCCCACGCCATCCTGAGCGGGAAAAGCCCCCTGGAGGCGGGCAGGCTCGCCAACCTGGCCGGGGCCCTAGCCGCCACCGCCATCGGCGCCCAGGGCAGGCTCATCCGGCTAGAGGACCTGGAAGTAGCGGTGGGCCAGGGCTAAAAAGGCCAGGCCCGCCTTCCCGCTTTTTTCCGGGTGGAACTGGGGGGCCAAGAGGTTTTCCTTGGCCAGGAGGGCGGTAAAGGGGGTGCCCCCATACTCCCCCCGGCCCAAGGAGTACGGGGTAAGGGGGCCGTAGTAGGAGTTGGCGAAGTAGAAGTGCCGTTCCGAAAGGGTAGAGAAGGCACCCTGGAAGCGCACCCGGTTCCAGCCCATCTGGGGCACGCGGCCTTGGGTAAAGCGCCGCACCACCCCCTCCACCAGGCCCAGCCCCCTGACCCCGGGGGCTTCCTCGCTTTCCTGGTACAGGACCTGCATGCCCACGCAGATGCCCAGGAAGGGAAGGCCTCTTTCCAGGTGGGCCAGGACCCGGTCCACGAAACCGCTATTGCGGAAGGCCTGCATCACCTGGCCGAAGTGGCCCTGGCCGGGAAGGACCAGGAGGCTGGCCTCGAGGTGCGCCCGGGGGTCCGAGGAGACGGTAACCTCAAAGCCGGCAACCCCTAACGCCTTGGCGGCGCTCCGGAGGTTTCCCGAGCCGTAGTCGATGAGGAGGGCCTTCATGCCCTAGAGCACCCCCTTGGTGCTGGGAAGCCCCTCCCCCGTGAGGCGGGTAGCCCGGTGGAGGGCCCGGGCCAGGGCCTTGAAGCTGGCCTCCACCACATGGTGCACCTCCCTGCCGGAAAGAAGCCGAAGGTGCAGGGTGAGGCGGCCGTGGTTGACGAGCCCCCTTAGGAACTCCCGGAGGTGGTAGTGGTTCACCCCGCCCGCCTCCCCCACCACGGGCCACTCCTCTGGGCGGTACTCCAGGTGGGGCCTTCCCGAGAGGTCCAAGACGCAAAGCACCAGGGTTTCGTCCATGGGGGCAAAGGCCTCGGCGTAGCGTTCCACGCCCCTTCCCTCCCCCAAAGCCTCCCTTAAAGCCTGGCCCAGGGTGATGCCCACATCCTCCACCAAGTGGTGCACGTCCACCTCGAGGTCCCCCCTGGCCTCCACCTCCAGGAGAAGACGCCCGTGGCGCTGGAGCTGCAGGAGCATATGGTCCAGGAAGGGAAGGCCCGTGGCCACCTTACCCCCAGGGGGCCCATCCAAGCCTAGGTGCACCCACACCCAGGTTTCTGCGGTTGCCCGCTCCACAGAAGCCTCACGCATAGGCCACCTCAAAAGCCGCCTTCAGAAAGGCGTCCATCTCCTCCTTGGAGCCCACCGTGACCCGGATGCACCCCGAAAGGCCTGGGTAGTGGTCCTGCCTGCGCACCAGTATCCCCTGGGCGAGAAGGTGGTGAAAGGCCTTCTCGGCATCCGGGGTCCGCACCAACAGGAAGTTGATGTGGCTCCTGTAGGGCCGCCAGGTGGGATGGTCCCCAAGCCTTGCGTAAACCCGCTCCCGCTCGGCCCGCACGTGGGCCGCCACCGCCTCCACATAGCCGGGGTTTTCCAGGACCACCTCCAGGATGGTCCCGGTGTGGGCGGGAAGGACAAAGGGAGGAAGCACCTCGCGGACAAGGGCAGCCACCTCTGGCGAGGCCAACAAATAACCCGCCCGCACCCCTCCCAGGGAGAAGGCCTTGGAAAAGGTGCGCAAGAAGGCCACATGGGGGTTTCCCCGCCCTAAGGGGCTAAAGTCTGTGCCCGCAAACTCCCGGTAGGCCTCGTCCACCACCAGTAGCCCCTCCACCTCCTTGGCCCTCTCGGCCAAGGCCCAAAGGGCTTCCTCGGGGAAAAGGGCCCCCGTGGGGGCGTGGGGGTTGGGCAGGAAGAAGACCCCGCCCTGGAAGGCGGAAAGAAGCTCCTCCAAAGGCAAAGCGAACCCTTCCTCCCCGGCCTCCAAGGGTAGGGCCCGGTAAGGGGTTCCCGTCACCCGGGCGGCATGGGCGTAGTGGGGAAAGGAGGGGCTTACATCCAAAACCTCCTCCGCCGCCACCGCCAGGGCCAGGATGAGGAGGTTGGAACCCGGCGCCAGGACGATGCCCTCCTCCGGCCATCCCACCCGGGCGGCAAGCCTTTGCCGCAGGGCCTCGGCGTGGATCTCCGGGTACCGGTTCCAGGAAAGGTGGGCCAGGCGCCTCAGGGCCTCCGCTTTCAGGGCCTGGGGAAGATCAAAAGGGCTTTCGTTCTGGTCCAGCTTCACCGGGGCCTCCACCTTCTTGTAGGGGTAGGGGGAGATTCCCCGGAGGTGCGCCTTAAAGGCCCGCATGGGTCAAGTATAGCTAGAAGTGGGCGTAACCCCGCCGCTTTACGGGTGCACCCAGGAAGTACACTCCCTCCCCCTCGGACACCTGTCCGGCGCAAAAAAGGGGAAGCCCCGCCTCCTTCGCCCGGGCCAGGACCTGGGCCTCCCGCTCCGGGGGAACCGCCAGCACCGCCTCAAACTCCTCTCCCCCATAAAGGACCAGCTCCCGGGCCTCGTCCTCATCCCCGGCGAAGGCCAGCACATCGGGGTAAAGGGGAAGGGCCTCGAGGTCCACCCGCACCCCCTGTTCCGAAAGTTGCCACAGGGTTTCCGCCAGGCCATCCGAGGAGTCCAGGCTACCCCGGAGAAGTTCCCTTAGGCTTAAAAGCTCCAGCCGAGGCAGGGGATAAAAAGCCGCCTCCCGGATCCTCGGGTAGGCCCCCAGGTCCCTTTCCTGGTAGTGGGCCCGTATGGCCGCCCCCGTCCTGCCCCAACGGTCCCCGGCCAGGTAGAGGAGGTCCCCCGGTAGAGCCCTGCGGGGCAAGGGGGCCTCCGCCTGGGCAAAGCCGGAAACCGTAAGGGCCACCTCTGGCCCAGCGTTGGTATCGCCCCCCAGGAGAGGAGCCTGAAGCCGCCTCGCCGCCTCCGCCGCACCCTCCACCAGATTTAGGACGAAGGGCTCCTCGAGGTCCGGGGGCAGAAAGAGCCCCAGGGTAAACCCCAAAGGCCTCCCCATCTTGGCGATGAGGTCCGAGGCGGTGGCCGCCACCCCCCTAAACCCCACCTCAAAGGGCCCCATCCCCGAGAGGGCCACTTCCCGGTAAAGGAAGCCATCCGTCTTCAAAAGCCAGGCCACCTCCCCTACCCAGACCCCCCCGGCATCGTCCCCGGGAGGCAAGGGGGCCGCCGACGGGTAACCGATGGGGGCCAGCTTCCCAAGAAGCGCCCGCTCGCCTAAGTCCTTAAGCCGCATACGCCCAGGCTAGGGTATCATGGCGGGGTGTGCCGGGTTGACCTTTGCCTCACGCCAGCCCAGGGCCCCCTGGTCCTGGTGGAGGTCCTCCCCGCAGGCAGCCTCCTCACCCTGCTCCTGGCCCAGGGAGCCTCGGAGGTCTGGGTAGCCCCAGGGCCCAAGGTGGCCCGCCTTCTGGCCCGGGAGCTGGGAGGTGAGGTCCTCCTTTTGGGCGAGGTGGAAGGCTTTCCTCCCGAGGGCTTCCACGGCCGGCTTTCCCTGGTGGACCTGGAAAGCACCCCTGTGGCGGGGAAAAAGGCTGTCCTGGTGGCTCCCCTCCTCAACGCAAGCCTCCTAGCCGGGGAGGAAGAGGTGTACGTGGCGGGGTTTCGCAACGCCAAGGCGGTCTTGGAAACCCTTCGTGGTCTAGAGGGGCTGGTGTTCCGGCCCTCCGGGGCCCCGGACCCCCTGCTCTCGGCGGTGGTGGCGGCCGGGTTCTTGCAAAAGCGCCTTGCCCCTGATGCCCCCACCACCCTGGCCACCGCCCTCCTCAAGGCCTTCCCCGACCCCCAGGAAGCCCTCTTCCAGAGCGCGGAAGGCCAGGCCCTCCACCGCCAGGGGCGCACCGAGGAGCTGGCGCGGGCCAGCCTCATCGGGGTGGATCCGGTGGTGCCCAGGCTCGCGGGGGTGCGCTTCTTCTCCAAGGTGGAGTTCGGCCTAACCCAGGACCGCTACGCCCAGAGGTTTGTGGCATGGGACGGGTAGAACTCCTGGGCCTTCCCCTGGACCCTGTGGGGATGGAGGAAGCCTTGGCCCGGGTCCGGGGCTTCCTCGAGGAGGAAGGCACCCACCAGGTGGTCACCCTGAACCCGGAGATCGCCGTGCGGGCCCAGGAGGACCAAGCCCTCAGGCAAGCCATCCTCGAGGCGGAGCTGGTAACCCCGGACGGGGTGGGCATCCTCTGGGCGGCCAAAAGGCTTTTGGGCCTGGAGCTCAAGGAGCGGGTCACCGGGGTGGACCTCACCCTGGCCCTACTCCGCCGCTTTCCCGGCATCCGGGTTTACCTCCTTGGGGGGAAGCCCGGGGTGGCCGAGCGGGCCGCGGCCGAGGCCAGAAGGCTGGGGGCAGAGGTGGTGGGTTTCCATCACGGTTACTTCCAGGAGGAGGAAAAGGTGGTGGAGGAGATCCGGCAAAAGGCCCCCGACCTCCTCCTGGTGGGCATGGGGGAAAGGCAGGAGTCCTTCATTCACCGGCACAAACCCCACCTGAGGGCCAAGGTGGCCATCGGGGTAGGGGGTACCCTGGACGTGCTGGCCGGCGAGGCCAAACGCCCCCCGGCCTGGGCGCAAAGGCTCGGCCTGGAATGGCTTCTCCGGGTGGGTCTGGACCCTAAGCGCTGGAAAAGGGCTCCCAGGCTTTTCCGCTTCGCTTATATGGTTCTTAGGGAAAGGCGCTAGAATGCGTCCATGGTGACTCCAAGGCGCTTCCTTGCCCTCCTCCTGCTTCTGGGGCTCGGCCTAGCCCAAGGGCTGGTCCTGCCCTTTGAAGGCCCCGAAGGCTTCCGCCTGGCCCAGGCCTTCGCCCAGGGCCTCGAGGCCCCTCCCCCCACCCTCCTGGCCCTTCTTCTTCCCGACCTGCCCTGGCGGGGCAGCTACGACCTGGCCGGGGGGCTTTACACCCAGGCCGGGGCCCGGCTGGCCCAGGCGGCCTCGGGAGCGGAATGGGTTCTTGTGGGCAAGGAAGAGGAGAAGGGCTTAAGGCTTCTGCTGGCCCGCAAGGATGGGGTCAAGGAGGGGCTATTCGCCAACCCGGGCCTGGCCTGGCTCTGGCTTCAGGGGGAGGGTCTAGCGCCGAAGTACAGCTCCCTACCCCACCCCACCCTCTCCGAGGAGGAGCTAAGGGCCTTGGCCCACGGGGAAAACCCGGATCCCCTCCACCAATCGGCCCTGGACCTTAAGGAGGGGCGGGGAAGCGGGCTTTTAGAGGGAATTCTCCCGGAACGGCTCCTGCTTCTCTGGCAAGGGAGGCTCCCCCCCGCCTACCAGGCCTTCTCGCTTCTTTCCCAAGGCAAGCGGGAAGAGGCCCGCAGCCTGGCGGAAGCCCTCCTGAAAGGAGATATTCTGGAAAGAACCGCCGCGGAGCTGGTCTTTAGGACCCTCGAGGACTCCCGCTGGAAGGAAGCGGCCCGCGCCCTCGCCCAAGCCTTCCCCGAACTGCCCCTGGCCTGGGAGGAGGTGAGCTTCGCCGCCTTCTCCGAAGGAAAAGGGGAAGAGGCCAGGGATGCCCTGCTCAAAGCCCTCAGGCTCAGACCGGATTACTGGCTTTACTGGACCAACCTGGGCTGGGCCTCCTACCTCACGGGCGACCTGCCCCGGGCCATCCTGGCCTCCAAGCGGGCCGTGGCCTTAAGGCCCAACGCCACCGCCTACTACAATCTGGGGCTTTTGAAGGTCATCTACGGGGACTACCTGGGGGCCAAGGCCGCCTACGACCGGGCTTTAAGGCTGGACGAGGGCGAGGACTTCCCCGAGGCCTTAAAGGACCTGGAAGGGCGAACTGAGCCCCTGGCCCTCTTCTTCCGGGCCTACGTGTCCGAACGGGCAGGGCTTCCGGCCCGAGGGCTGTACCAAGCCTTTGTGGAAACCCACCCTCGGCATCCCCTGGCCCCGGCGGCGAAGAGGGCCCTGAACCAGAAGGAAGAAAGGCCCGTTCTGGAGGTGAAGAAGCTCTCCCTAATCCCCGGGGACCTGGAGGCCCGGCCCTTCCATGCCGGGGAAGCGGTTTTCCCGGAGGTGAGGCTGAGCGCCCACCCCTACCTCCAGCGCGGGGAGCTGGAAACCCTCCTCTACAAGGAAGGTGCCCTTTTATCCCAGGAGAAGAAACCCCTGGGCTTCCCACCCCTCACCAGCGCCCTGGAGGAGGTGGCCCCCGCCGTCACCCTGCCCGAGCCGGGAAGGTATGTGCTGGAGGTGCGTTATGGCGAGACCCAAGCCGTGATTCCCCTGGAGGTGGGACAAGAAAGCCTGGCGCGGAAGCTCTATGCCCTGGGCCTCGAGGTGCGGGACCTGGATGGCACCCTGCTCCTCAATCCTAAAGAGGCCCTGGGTTCCGATGGGGACCGTCTCCTCCTGGAAAGGACCCTGGAGGCCCTAAGGCAAGCCGCCCCCCTAGCCGCGGGAAGCCGCTTCACCGCTCCCCTCACCCAGGGGCCTTACGCCGGGAAAAGCGTGCAGGACCTACTGAAAAACCCCACCCCGGAAATGGTGCAGGCCTTCTTCCGGGCAGTGCTGGAAGCCCCGGAACTCCTGGCGGAGAACGATGTGGTGAACGCCCTGGTGGGCTGGCTCCTCCAAGGCCAGTAACGCTGTAACGCCTCGGTAACGCCTCTTCGGGTTTACCCTAATCCTGGTCTCATTAGACCGGATTGGAGGCGTATTCCCATGGGCATTTCTCGGCATCGGCGTTTGGGCATTGTGGCGTTGGTGGCGGCGTTGGGCGCTTGTTCCAGCCCCCAAGGGGTCAACCCCAACATGGTGGTTCCAGGGCCTCGGGACGACGCCGGGGGCGATCCCGCCCAGGCTTGCGGCCAGGTCCTCGAGGCCCCCCTGGGCAAGGTGGGGAACCTCTTGGTCTGGAATACCCAGGACACCCTCTTCGTGCGGCTCTCCGGGATTTCACCCTGGCAACTTACGGAAAGCCACGCCCATGCAGGCACCGCCGCCCCAGGCAACTGGTGGACCTTCCCCGCCCAGGCGGTTCACGATCCCTACGTAGCCACTTTCACCTACGCCTTCGCGTTGGCGGACCTTGGGGTTAGCCCCGGGGACACCCTGCACGTGGCCGGCCACGCCTTCCTCATGACCCCCAGCTACCGCTTTGCCGAAGCTCAAGGCCAGGTGGAGTTCGTGGTCCAGCGCTGCGGGAACGTGCCGCCCCAGCCGGGGAAGGATATCGTGGTCTTCAACGACATCAACCCCTTTGACGACACGGGCATGGCCAACCCTAACAACCAGCTCATGGTGAAGAACCTGGTGGTCTACACCACGGCAGGACCCCGGAATGACGGCACCAAGGTCCTCTTTGACCGAGGGCGGCAGTCAAGGTGCGGGGGCACGGGAGAGTGCAGCGACCCCAGCCTGACCACCATGCGCAGCGTCATCCAAGCCCAGGGCTTTTCCATAGAGGAGCTCAACTCCACCCAGGAGTCCATCACCGCCATCGCCCCCGAGGTGAAGGTCATCTTCCTCTGGAATCCTAGGGAAACCTTCACCAACGCCGAGATAAACGTCCTCAAGGCTTTCGCCGCAGAAGGGGGGCGCGTGGTCTTCATCGGGGAGTGGCAGGGTTACTACGACGCCATCACCTTGGAAAACGACTTCCTGGGCAAGATGGGCGCGGTGATGACCAACATCGGCGAAGCGGTAGACTGCGGCTATAACACCCTGCCCGGCACCTCGCTTCGTCCCCACCAGATCACACAGGGCATGACCGACGTCACCATCGCCTGCTCCTCGGTGTTGGTGCCAGGGCCCAACGACTACCCCCTCTACTACGACTCCACCAATACCCGGGTACTCTCCGCCGTGGCCACCATTGACACAACTCCCTTGCCCTTGGGCTTTGTCCAGCCGGCCCGGGTCATGGTCTCCCCCCAGAGCCTGCACCCCCTCTTGAACCCAAGCTCGGCCACCGGCTACTAGGAAGCGCCAAGGAAAAACCTCCCGCCTGGGCGGGAGGTTTTTCTGGTGGAGCCGACGGGACTCGAACCCGTGACCTCCTGAGTGCGATTCAGGCGCGCTCCCAGCTGCGCCACGGCCCCACGCGCCCTTTAGGGTAGCAAGGGGCCTAGGCCTTGTCTAGTCCCCTTCCCTGAGCCGGACCTCCACCCGGCCCTTCTTGTCCTTCACGGAAAGCTTGGCCTTGGCCTTACCCTTCTTGTACTCCGCCTTCCACTCGTCCTTCTTCACCTCGTACTTCACCCGCACCCAACCCCGGCGGCGGAGATCCGCATCGTGGTAGCGGAAAATGGCCTCCGCTTGGGAGTAGCGGTAGACCACCAAGAGCCCTTGGGGCTCCGGGAGGCGCTCCACCACCACCGCCTGGGGAAAGAGGTTGAAGGAGAGGGTGGCGGTGATGCGGAGTTCCAAGGGGTTGCTGGGACTCACCTCGAGGGCCCAGGCCAAAAGCAAGAGGGGGAGTATCCCGAATAACCTGCGCATGTCCTTAGCCTAACCCAGCTTTCCCCTTAACCCTTAAACGCCACCTAAAGTAGACTTTAGGTATGGACGAAGTCTGGCAAAAACTCTCCGAGCCCTTTCCCCCTGGGGAGGTGCAGTGGCGCATCGAGGCCCTCTCCCGGGATAAAAAACGCGCCCTGGTGGTTCCCTATGTGGATGCCCGTACCGTTTTGGACCGCCTGGACCGGGCGGTGGGTCCTGAGGGGTGGCAGGATGCCTACGAGGTTCTGGCCGACGCCGAGCGCACGGTGAGGGATGAGCGGGGGGAGCGGCGCGAACGCCTGGTGGAGGTGAAGTGCCGCCTCACGATCCTGGGGGTAACCAAGGAGGACGTGGGGGAAGGGGATTCCCTGAAGGCCGCCTTTTCCGACGCCCTGAAAAGGGCCGCGGTGAAGTTCGGCGTGGGTCGTTACCTCTACCGCCTGGAAAAGCAATGGGTGGACTATGACCCGGAGAAGGGGCGCTTCACCCCACCCAAGCTACCCGAGTCTTCCCCCCTCGAGGAGGAGGGCCTCGGAGAGGAGAAGCCCGAGGCCTACCGGCTCATCGATCAGCTTCTGGAAAGGCTTAAGGAAAAGGGCCTGGGCAAGGAGGCCGCCAAGATCGTCAACAAGTACGCCGGTTACGGCAAAACCCCCGAGGAAACCAAGCGGCTTTACGGGGAGCTCCGGGCCCTCCTCAAGGGATGAGGATCGTCGCTGTCGGGGATCTCCACGCCAACTTCCCCGCCCTTTGGCGCATCCTGAAGGCAGAGGGCCTGGCGGATGCTGGGCTTAGGCCCACGGAAGAACTCCTTTCGGGAAAGACCCACGTGGTCCTCCTCGGGGACTTGATCCACCCCAAGACCCCCAAGGACTACGAACGCCTGACGGGGCTTAGCCCCTTCGATCCCCTGGACCCCGACCACTTGCGCCTGGCGGCAGGGGCCCAGATCCGGGAGCTCGTCCGGCTCAAGGCCTTTCAGGAGGCTGCCCAGGGAAAGGTGACCATCCTCCTGGGCAACCACGAGGAGGCAGCGCTCAAGGGAGAACCCATCCTGGGCAACCGGCACCTCAAGCACCTGGAGTTCCACCCTGAACACGGGGGGCGCCCCCTTCCCGAGGCCTTAAGGGCCTGGATAGCGGGCTTCCCCCGGGAGATGGTCTTGCACGGGGTACACTTCGCCCACGTGGGGCCGGTCCCCTGGCTCCAGGAGTACGACGAACTCTTCTACGCCCAGTCAGAGCCTAAGACCTGGTGGTTCCGCACCCCCGACTACGTGGAGCGGATGGGGTATCGCTATGGCGTCTATGGCCACGTGCCCATGAAGGGGGGCATCCTCCTCAAAGAGCGCTTCGCCCTCATCGACGCCTTGGACCTGGGGCAGTATCTGGTGCTCTACCCCGAGGAGGAGCCCCTACACCCCGTCATCAAGCGGCTTTCCCATGCTTAAGCTCACCTCCCCCAAAGCGGTGCGGGAACTTCTCCTGCGCCACGGCCTCCATGCCGACAAGCGGTTTGGGCAAAACTTCCTGGTCTCGGAAGGCCACCTCAAGCGGATCGTGGAGGTGGCGAAGCCCTTCACCGCCCCTGTCTACGAGGTGGGACCGGGCCTGGGGGTACTCACCCGGGCCATGGCGGAAGCCGGGGCGGAGGTCACGGCCATCGAAAAGGACGAGCGCCTGAGGCCCGTGCTGGAGGAAGCCCTGAAAGGCTTGCCCGTGCGCCTGGTCTTTGAAGATGCCCTGCGCTACCCGTGGGAGGAGGTGCCCGAGGGAAGCCTTCTGGTGGCCAACCTCCCCTACAACATCGCCACCCCCCTCGTCACCCGCCTCCTGCAGACGGGCCGTTTCCAGCGTCTGGTCTTTCTGGTGCAAAAGGAGGTGGCCGAGCGCATGGTGGCCCGGCCCAATACCCCTTCCTACGGCCTCCTCTCCCTGCGGGTGGCCTACCACGCCCAGGCGGAGAAACTCTTTGACCTGCCCCCTGGGGCCTTCTTTCCCCCGCCCAAGGTGGTGAGCAGTCTGGTGCGCCTCACCCCCAGGAAGGTGCAGAACGATCCGGTCCTTTTCCAGCTCCTCGAGGCCGCCTTTTCCAAGCGGCGCAAGACCCTGAAAAACGCCCTCACCGCCGCCGGATACCCCAAGGAAAAGGTGGAGGAGGCCCTTAGAAGACTGGGCCTTCCCCCGGACGTCCGTGCGGAGGCTTTGGATTTATCCCATTTCCAGAGGCTCAAGGACCTTCTCTACACCAAAGTGTAGCGTCTTGGCTGTCGATAATCAAACGGCTTACACCGATTAGCCTCCCCTTCGGTGTAGTCCACCCCTATTGTCCCGCACCTGGGGTGATAAGATGGGCGGGAACCGAGGTGGGGCCCTCGAGGATTTTAGGCCCCCACCTCGTGAAGGGATGCACGAAAGGAGGGGACCTTGGCGCCGATCGCGGAGTACGTGAACATCCTGATTTACCTAGGGGTGGCCCTTTTCATCGGACTGGCAGCCCTGGTGGTGGGAGCTCTCCTAGGTCCCAAAAAACCGGGGAAGGCCAAGCTCATGCCCTACGAGTCGGGGAATGACCCAGCAGGGGAGGTTAAGCGCTTCCCTGTTCACTTCTACGTGGTGGCCATGCTTTTCATCCTCTTCGACGTGGAGGTGGCCTTCCTCTGGCCCTACGCGGTGAGCGCGGGGGGCCTTGGGCTTTACGGCTTCCTCGGGGTTTTGGGCTTCACCCTCCTCCTCTTCGTGGGCTTCCTCTACGAGTGGTGGAAGGGGGTGATGCGGTGGCACTAAAAGACCTCTTTGAGCGGGACGTGCAGGAGCTGGAGCGGGAGGGCATCCTCTTTACCACCCTGGAGAAGCTGGTGGCCTGGGGCCGTTCCAACAGCCTCTGGCCCGCTACCTTTGGCCTGGCCTGCTGCGCCATCGAGATGATGGCCTCCACCGACGCCCGCAACGACCTGGCCCGCTTCGGCAGCGAGGTCTTCCGGGCAAGCCCCCGCCAGGCGGACGTGATGATCGTGGCGGGAAGGCTCTCCAAGAAGATGGCCCCGGTGATGCGGAGGGTCTGGGAGCAGATGCCCGACCCCAAGTGGGTGATCTCCATGGGGGCCTGCGCCAGCTCTGGGGGGATGTTCAACAACTACGCCATCGTGCAAAACGTGGACTCGGTGGTGCCGGTGGACGTGTATGTGCCGGGTTGCCCGCCGCGCCCCGAGGCGCTTATCTACGCGGTGATGCAGCTCCAGAAGAAGGTGCGGGGCCAGGCGGTGAACGAGCGGGGGGAAAGGCTTCCCCCCGTGGCCGCCTGGAAGCGCGCCAGGGGGTGAGGTATGCGGCTCAATAGGGTGCTGGAAGAAGCCCAGGCCACGGGCTACGCCATAGAGGACAACGGCCTTGGCAACCTCTGGGTGGTGGTGCCCCGGGAGGCCTTCAAGGGGCAGATGGCCCGCTACAAGGAGCTCGGTTTCAACTACCTGGCGGACATCGTGGGCATAGACTACCTGGAGTACCCGGACCCCCGCCCGGAGCGGTTCGCCGTGGTCTACGAGCTGGTTTCCTTGCCTGGGTGGCGGGATGGGGACGGCAGCCGGTTCTTCGTCCGGGTCTATGTGTCGGAAAAGGATCCCAGGCTTCCCACCGTCACCGACCTCTGGGGAAGCGCCAACTTTTTGGAGAGGGAGGTTTACGACCTCTTTGGGATCGTCTTTGAAGGCCACCCGGATTTGCGCAAGATCCTGACCCCGGAGGACCTCGAGGGCCACCCCCTGCGCAAGGACTTCCCCCTGGGGGAGACCCCCACCCTGTTCCGCGAGGGGCGCTTCATCGTGCCCAGCGAGTTCCGGGCCGCCCTTACCGGGAAGAACCCCGGCCTCACCGCCTACCGGGGGGGTAGCCGCAAGGGGTATCGGGCTCTTTGGGCGGACCTGGTCAAGGCCAAGGGAGAAAAGGGCCCCGGTAGGGGCTAGGTTGGCTAGGGAGGGCAAATGAAGGACTACCTGGACCTGGACCCAAGGGTGGCGGAGGAGCCCAAGGAGCTTCGCACGGAGGTCATGGCCCTGAACGTGGGACCCCAGCACCCCTCCACCCACGGGGTGTTGCGCGTGGTGGTAACCCTATCGGGCGAAGAGGTCCTGGACCTCGTCCCCCACATCGGCTACCTCCACACCGGGTTTGAGAAGAATATGGAGAACCGGACGTATACGCAGGTGATCACGTATACGCCCCGGATGGACTACCTCCACTCCTTCGCCCACGACCTGGCCTACGCCCTGGCGGTGGAGAAGCTGGTGGGAGCGGTGGTGCCCAAGAGGGCGGAGACCATCCGCATCATCCTGAACGAGCTCTCCCGCCTGGCCAGCCACCTGGTCTTCCTGGGCACGGGGCTTTTGGACCTCGGGGCCCTCACCCCCTTCTTCTACGCCTTCCGGGAGCGGGAGAGTATCCTGGACCTCTTCGAGTGGGTAACGGGCCAGCGCTTCCACCACAACTACATCCGCATCGGCGGGGTCAAGGAGGATCTCCCCGAGGAGTTCGTACCCGAACTTAAAAAGCTTTTGCAGGTCCTGCCCCACCGCATCGACGAGTACGAGGCCCTCTTTTCGGAAAGCCCCATCTTCTACAAGCGGGCCCGGGGCGTGGGGGTCATCCCCCCCGAGGTGGCCATTCACCTGGGCCTCACCGGAGGGTCTTTGAGGGCCAGCGGGGTGAACTACGACGTGCGCAAGGCCTACCCCTATGCGGGCTACGACACCTACCGGTTCGAGGTGCCCTTGGGGGAGCGGGGGGACGTGTTCGACCGCATGCTCATCCGCATCCGGGAGATGCGGGAGTCGGTGAAGATCATAAAGCAGGCCCTGGAGCGGCTGGAGCCGGGGCCGGTGCGCGATCCCAACCCCCAGATCACCCCCCCTCCCAGGCACCTCCTGGAGACCTCCATGGAGGCGGTCATCTACCACTTCAAGCACTACACCGAGGGCTTCCACCCTCCCAAGGGGGAGGTGTACGTGCCCACGGAATCCGCTCGAGGAGAACTCGGCTACTACATCATCTCCGATGGGGGGAGCATGCCCTACCGGGTGAAGGTGCGGGCCCCCAGCTTCGTGAACCTGCAAAGCCTCCCCTACGCCACCAAGGGGGAGCAGGTGGCGGACATGGTGGCCATCATCGCCAGCCTGGACCCGGTCATGGGCGACGTGGACCGCTAAGGAGGGAAGATGGGGTTCTTTGACGACAAGCAGGACTTCCTTGCAGAAACCTTTTCCAAGTATCCACCCGAAGGCCGCCGCTCGGCCATCATGCCCCTTTTGCGGAAGGTGCAACAGGAAGAAGGCTGGATCCGGCCCGAGCGGGTGGAGGAGATCGCCCGCCTGGTGGGCACCACCGCCACCGAGGTCATGGGGGTGGCGAGCTTCTACTCCTACTACCAGTTCGTGCCCACCGGCAAGTACCACCTCCAGGTCTGCTCCACCCTCTCCTGCAAACTGGCGGGGGCGGACGAGCTTTGGGATTACCTCACGGAAACCCTGGGCATCGGCCCGGGGGAGGTGACCCCGGATGGCCTTTTCAGCGTGCAGAAGGTGGAGTGCCTGGGAAGCTGCCACACCGCCCCTGTGATCCAGGTAAACGACGAACCCTATGTGGAATGCGTGACCCGGGCGAGGCTTGAGGCGCTCCTGAAGGGCCTCAAGGCGGGCAAACGCCTCGAGGAGATCGAGCTCCCCGGCAAATGCGGGCACCACGTGCACGAGGTGGAGGTATGACCGGGCCCATCGTTTCCGGACGCGACCCCCGCTTTGAAAAAACCCTCTACGCCCACGTGGGCCAGGAGGGAAGCTGGACCCTGGACTACTACCTGAAGCACGGGGGATACGAGACCGCCAAGCGGGTTCTAAAGGAGAAAACCCCGGAGGAGGTCATCGAGGAGGTGAAGCGCTCGGGGCTCAGGGGCCGGGGCGGGGCAGGCTTCCCCACGGGGGTGAAGTGGAGCTTCATGCCCAAGGACGGGAAGCAGCACTACCTGATCTGCAACGCCGACGAGTCCGAGCCCGGAAGCTTCAAGGACCGGTACATCATGGAGGACGTCCCCCACCTGCTCCTCGAGGGCATGATCCTGGCGGGCTACGCCATAAGGGCCACGGTGGGGTACATCTACGTGCGCGGGGAGTACCGCAAGGCGGCGGACCGCCTCGAGGCCGCCATCCGGGAGGCCCGCGAGCGGGGCTACCTGGGGGAAAACCTCTTCGGCAGCGGCTTCTCCTTCGACGTGCACGTGCACCGGGGGGCCGGGGCCTACATCTGCGGGGAGGAAACCGCCCTCATGAACTCCCTGGAGGGCTTAAGGGCCAACCCCCGCCTGAAGCCTCCCTTCCCTGCCCAATCCGGCCTCTGGGGCAAGCCCACCACCATCAACAACGTGGAAACCCTGGCCTCGGTGGTGCCCATCCTGGAGCGGGGTGCCGACTGGTTTGCCAGCATGGGCACCGAGCAGTCCAAGGGGATGAAGCTCTACCAGGTCTCGGGGCCCGTCAGGCGGCCCGGGGTCTATGAACTCCCCATGGGCACCACCCTGCGGGAGCTCATCTACGACTGGGCGGGAGGGCCCCTGGAGCCCATCCAGGCCCTCATCCCCGGAGGGTCTTCCACCCCGCCCTTGCCCTTTACCGATGAGGTCCTGGACACCCCCATGAGCTACGAGCACCTCCAAGCCAAGGGCTCCATGCTGGGCACAGGAGGGGTTATCCTCATCCCGGAAAGGGTCAGCATGGTGGACGCCATGTGGAACGTGACCCGCTTCTACGCCCACGAATCCTGCGGCAAGTGCACCCCCTGCCGGGAAGGGGTGGCGGGCTTCATGGTGAACCTCTTCGCCAAGATCGGCTCCGGGGAGGGGGAGGAGAAGGACGTGGAAAACCTGGAGGCCCTTCTGCCCCTCATCGAGGGCCGGAGCTTCTGCCCCCTGGCGGATGCGGCGGTGTGGCCGGTGAAAGGTTCCTTGAAGCACTTTAAGGACCAGTACCTGGCCCTGGTGCGGGAAAAGAAGCCCGTGCCCAGGGTGAACCTTTGGAGGTGAAGGTGGTTAAGGTCAAGGTCAACGACCGCGTGGTGGAGGTGCCCCCGGGGACCAGCGTCATGGACGCGGTCTTCCACGCGGGGTACGATGTGCCCCTCTTCTGCTCGGAAAAGCACCTCTCCCCCATCGGGGCCTGCCGCATGTGCCTGGTGCGCATCGGCCTGCCCAAAAGGGGTCCGGATGGCAAGCCGGTCCTGAACGACAAGGGAGAGCCCGAGATCGCCTGGCAGCCCAAGCTGGCGGCCAGTTGCGTCACCGCCGTGGCGGACGGCATGGTGGTGGACACCCTCTCGGAGGTGGTGCGGGAGGCCCAGGCGGGGATGGTGGAGTTCACCCTCCTTAACCACCCCTTAGACTGCCCCACCTGCGACAAGGGGGGAGCCTGCGAGCTCCAGGACCGCACGGTGGAGTACGGACTTTACGAGAAGTATTACCAGAAGGCTCCCCTCGAGCTTCCCACTTACACCCGCTTCGAGTTCACCCGCCGCCACGTGGACAAGCACCACCCCCTCTCTCCCTTCGTGGTCCTGGACCGGGAGCGGTGCATCCACTGCAAGCGCTGCGTGCGCTACTTTGAGGAGGTCCCCGGGGACGAGGTCCTGGACTTCATTGAGCGGGGGGTGCACACCTTCATCGGCACCATGGACTTTGGCCTCCCCTCGGGTTTCTCGGGGAACATCACCGACATCTGCCCGGTGGGGGCCCTTCTGGACCTCACCGCCCGCTTCCGCGCCCGCAACTGGGAGATGGAGGAAACCCCCACCACTTGCGCCCTCTGCCCGGTGGGCTGCGGCCTCACCGCGGACACCCGGAGCGGGGAGCTTTTGCGCATCCGGGCCCGGGAAGTCCCCGAGGTGAACGAGATCTGGCTTTGCGACGCCGGCCGGTTCGGGCACGAGTGGGCGGACGAGAACCGGATCAAATACCCCTTGGTGCGGAAAGGGGAAAGGCTGGTGGAGGCCACCTGGGAGGAGGCCTTCGCTGCCATCCGGGAAGGCCTCAAAGGAGCCAGGAAGGAGGAGGTGGGGATTTACCTGTCCCACGACGCCACCCTCGAGGAGGGCCTGATGGCCAGCGAGCTCGCCCGGCTGCTAAACACCCCTCATCTGGACTTTGAGGGCCGTACCGCTGCCCCGGCGAGCCTCTTCGCCCCTGCCACCTTTGAGGACCTCTTGGGAGCGGACTTCGCCCTGATCCTGGGGGACCCCACGGAGGAGGCCCCCCTCCTCCACCTGCGCCTAAGCGAGTTCGTGCGGGACCTCAAGCCCCCCATGCGTCTCGCCCACGGCACCCCCTTCGCCGACCTCCAGATCAAGGAAAGGATGCCCAGGCGCACCGACAAGATGGCCCTCTTCGCCCCCTACCGCACCCCCCTCATGAAGTGGGCCGAGGTCCACGAGGTCCACGCCCCCGGGGAGGAGCGGGATATCCTTCTTGGCCTGCTGGGAGAAAAGGAGGGTAGCGAAGCGGTGAAGATGGCTAAAGAAGCCTGGGAAAAGGCGCAAAACCCCGTCCTCATCCTGGGAGCCGGCGTCCTCCAGGACGCGGTGGCCGCAGAAAGGGCAAGGCTCTTGGCCGAGGGCAAGGGGGCCAAGGTGCTGGCCATGACCCCGGCGGCGAACGCCCGGGGCCTCGAGGCCCTGGGGGTCTGGCCCGGGGAGAAAGGGGCGGCCTGGGACGAGCCCGGGGCCCCCTACGCCTACTACGGCTTCGTACCCCCGGAAGGGGCCCTAAAGGACAAACGCTTCCTGATCATGCACCTCAGCCACCTCCACCCCCTGGCGGAGCGGTATGCGGACGTGGTCCTCCCCGCCCCCACCTTCTACGAGCGGCGGGGGCAGGTGGTGAACCTGGAAGGGCGGCTCCTCTCCCTCAACCCTGCCCCCATCGAAAACGGCGAGGCGGAGGGCGCCATCCAGGCCCTGGTCCTGCTGGCCGAGGCCCTTGGGGTACGGCCGCCCTTCCGGCTCGGCCTCGAGGCGGAGCGGGAACTTGGGAGAAGGCTGTCGGCCCCCAAAGGCCTCCTCAGCCACCGCACCCAGCGCCTGCGGCCCAAGGTGCAGGAGGGGAGGCTCTACCTGAGGCCCACCATGTGGCGGGCCTGGCAGCTTACGGGCAAGGTGGCCCAGACCGTCCGCCCCGAGCTTTGGGTCCACCCGGAAACCGCCAAGGCCGAGGCCCTCTTGGAGGGAGCCCGGGTGGAGGTGGAAGGCCCCTTGGGCCCGGTCCTGGCCCAGGTGGTCCACCGGGAGGACCTGCCCAAGGGCTTCCTCTACCTCTCCGCCCTCGGTCCCTTTGCGGGCAGGAGGATGGAGGCCAAGGTGTTGGTTCCCACGGGAGGTGAAGCATGAACCCCTATCCCTTGGACCCCTACTGGATGGTGGCCTTGAAGGCCCTGTTGGTGGTGGTGGGCCTCCTCACCGCCTTCGCCTTCATGACCCTGATTGAGCGCCGCCTTCTCGCCCGCTTCCAGATCCGCCTGGGCCCCAACCGGGTGGGTCCCTCGGGCCTTCTCCAGCCCGTGGCCGACGCCATCAAGAGCATCTTCAAGGAGGACCTGGTGGTGGAGCGGGCGGACAAGGTGCTCTTCGTCCTGGCCCCCCTGATCGGTGTGGTCTTCGCCCTCTTGGCCTTCGGGGCTATCCCCTTTGGCCCCCCGGGGAGCTTCTTTGGCTACCAGCCCTGGGTCTTGAACCTGGACCTGGGCCTCCTCTACCTCTTCGCCGTGAGCGAGATGGCCATCTACGGCATCTTCCTGGCGGGCTGGGCCTCTGGGAGCAAGTATAGCCTCCTGGGCTCCCTGCGCTCCTCGGCAAGCCTCATCTCCTACGAGCTGGGGCTGGGTATGGCCCTCCTCTCCCCCGTCCTTTTGGTGGGGAGCCTGAACCTGAACGACATCGTGAACTGGCAGAAGGAACACGGCTGGCTCATCCTTTACGCCTTCCCTGCCTTCCTCCTTTACGCCATCGCCGCCCTGGCGGAAGCCGCCCGCACCCCCTTTGACCTGCCCGAGGCGGAGCAGGAGCTGGTGGGGGGATACCACACGGAGTACAGCTCCATCAAGTGGGCCCTCTTCCAGATGACCGAGTACATCCACTTCATCACCGCCAGCGCCCTCATCCCCACCCTCTTCCTGGGGGGCTGGACCATGCCCTTCTTGGAAGTACCCTACCTCTGGATGTTCCTCAAGATCGCCTTTTTCCTCTTCCTCTTCATCTGGATCCGGGCCACCTGGTTCCGGTTGCGCTACGACCAGCTCCTGCGCTTCGGCTGGGGCTTCCTCTTCCCGGTGACCCTGGTCTGGTTCCTGGTGACTGCCCTGGTGATGGCCTTAGACCTTCCCCGCTCCTACCTCCTCTACCTCTCCCTGGCCGCCTTCTTGGTCCTTCTGGGAGCGGTGATGTATGGCCCCAAATCCGCCCGCAAACCAGCCCCTAAGGGGCTATCCAAGGGAGGTGGCGCATGACCCTAAAGGCCCTGGCCCAAAGCCTCGGCATCACCCTCAAGTACCTCTTCTCCAAGCCGGTGACCGTTCCCTATCCCGATGCCCCCGTGGCCCTCAAGCCCCGCTTCCACGGCCGCCACGTGCTCACCCGCCACCCCAACGGCCTGGAGAAGTGCATCGGCTGCTCCCTGTGCGCGGCCGCCTGCCCCGCCTACGCCATCTATGTGGAGCCGGCGGAAAACGATCCGGAGAACCCGGTGTCCGCAGGGGAGCGCTACGCCAAGGTCTACGAGATCAACATGCTCCGGTGCATCTTCTGCGGGCTCTGCGAGGAAGCCTGCCCCACCGGGGCCATCGTGCTGGGCTACGACTTCGAGATGGCCGACTACGAGTACTCCGACCTCATCTACGGCAAGGAGGACATGCTGGTGGATGTGGTGGGCACGAAGCCCCAGCGCCGCGAGGCCAAGATCACCGGCAAGCCCGTGAAGCCCGGCTACGTGGTGCCCTACGTCCGCCCGGAGCTGGAGGGGTTTAAAGCCCCCACAAAAGGAGGCAAAAAATGACCCCCTGGGAAGCCCTAGCCCTCCTGCTCCTCCTTTTCACCGGGGTCCTGGTGGTCACCTTGAAAAACGCCATCCACGCCGCCTTGGCCCTCATCGGGAACTTCCTGATCCTGGCCGGGATCTACGTGGCCCTCGAGGCCCGCTTCCTGGGCTTCATCCAGATCATCGTGTACGCCGGGGCCATCGTGGTCCTCTTCCTCTTCGTGATCATGCTCCTCTATGCCGCCCAAGGTGAGGTGGGCTTCGACCCCTTGGTGCGAAGCCGTCCCCTGGCTGCCCTCCTGGCCCTGGGGGTGGCCCTGGTCCTCCTCTCGGGGCTTTGGGGGCTAAACCTAGCCTTCACCCAGGACCTGAAGGGGGGCCTGCCCCAGGCCCTCGGGCCCCTCCTGTACGGGGACTGGCTCTTTGTCCTCCTGACGGTGGGCTTCCTCCTCATGGCGGCCACGGTGGTGGCGGTGGCCCTGGTGCAACCTGCCCGCCCCCTGGACGCCCTGCGCCCTGAGGAGCGCAAGGAGGAAAAGGAGGTGGTGCGGTGAGCTACCTGTTTGCCTCGGCCCTCCTCTTCGCCCTGGGGGTCTATGGGGTTTTGACCCGCAGGACCGCCATCCTGGTCTTTCTCTCCATCGAGCTCATGCTGAACGCCGCCAACCTCTCCCTGGTGGGCTTCGCCCGGGCCTTTGGCCTGGAAGGCCAGGTGGCCGCCCTCATGGTCATCGCCATCGCCGCCGCCGAGGTGGCGGTGGGTCTGGGCCTCATCGTGGCCATCTTCCGCCAGCGGGAGAGCACCGCGGTGGACGACCTCTCGGAGCTTAGGGGGTGAACATGCTCCTTCTGACCATCCTCTTTCCCCTCTTGGGCTTTGCCCTTCTGGGGCTTTTCGGCAAAAAGCTTAAGGAACCCCTGCCCGGGGTCCTGGCCTCGGCTTTGGTCCTGGCCTCCTTCCTCCTGGGGGTAGGCCTCCTCGCCCAAGGCGGGGGCCGCTTCCAGGCGGAGTGGCTTCCCGGGATCCCCTTTAGCCTCGTTCTGGACAACCTCTCCGGCTTCATGCTGATCATCGTCACTGGGGTGGGGTTCCTCATCCACGTGTACGCCATCGGCTACATGGCCGGGGATGCGGGCAATAGCCGCTTTTTCGCCTATTTCAACTTCTTCATCGCCATGATGCTCACCCTGGTCCTGGCCGACAGCTACCCGGTGATGTTTATCGGCTGGGAGGGGGTGGGCCTGGCCAGCTTCCTTCTCATCGGCTTCTGGTATCAAAACGCCCAGTACGCGGATTCCGCCCGCAAGGCTTTCATCGTGAACCGGATCGGCGACCTGGGCTTCCTGCTGGGCATGGCCATCCTCTGGGCCCTTTACGGCACCCTCTCCATCAGCGAGCTCAAGGAGGCTCTGGAAGGCCCCTTGAAGAACCCCAGCCTCCTGGCCCTGGCGGGCCTCCTCCTCTTCCTAGGGGCGGTGGGGAAAAGCGCCCAGGTGCCCCTCATGGTCTGGCTTCCCGACGCCATGGCCGGCCCCACCCCCGTTTCCGCCCTGATCCACGCGGCCACCATGGTGACCGCCGGGGTTTACCTCATTGCCCGTAGCTCCTTCCTCTACGCTAACCTTCCCGATGTTTCCTACACCATCGCCGTCATCGGCCTCCTCACCGCGGCCTACGGGGCTCTTTCCGCTTTTGGCCAGAACGACATCAAAAGGATTGTGGCCTACTCGACCATCAGCCAGCTGGGCTACATGTTCCTGGCCGCCGGGGTGGGAGCCTACTGGGTGGCCCTTTTCCACGTCTTCACCCACGCCTTCTTCAAGGCCCTCCTCTTCCTGGCCTCGGGCAGCGTGATCCATGCCCTGGGCGGGGAGCAGGACGTGCGGAAGATGGGCGGGCTCTGGAAACACCTGCCCTATACCCGCTGGCACGGGCTCATCGGGGCCCTGGCCTTAGGGGGCCTTCCCCTCCTCTCCGGCTTCTGGTCCAAGGACGCCATCCTCACCGCCACCCTCACCTACCCCTTCGGCAGCCTCGGCTTCTACCTGGGGGCGCTCCTCGTGGCGGTCCTCACCGCCATGTACGCCATGCGCTGGTTTGTCCTGGTCTTCCTGGGCGAGGAGCGGGGCCACCACCATCACCCCCACGAGGCTCCTGCGGTGATGCTTTGGCCCAACCACCTCCTGGCCCTGGGCTCGGTGCTGGCGGGGTACCTGGCCCTGCCCCATCCCTTGCCCAACCTGCTGGAGCCTTTCCTGAAGCCCGCCCTGGCAGAGGTGGAAGCCCACCACCCCTCCCTGGGAGCGGAGTGGGGCCTCATCGCCCTCTCGGGGGCGGTGGCCCTCCTGGGGCTCTGGGTAGGCTACACCTTCTTCCAGCGCAAGGCCCTTCCCGCCTGGTACCTGGCCTTTGAGGCCTGGAGCCGGGAAGGCTTCTACATGGATCGGGTCTACAACGCCCTCCTCGTCAACCCCTTGAAGGCCTTAGCGGAAGCCCTCTTCTACGGGGACGGCAGCCTCCTTCGCGGCTACTTTGGCCTGGGCGGGACGGTGCGGACCCTGGGACAGGGTATTGCCCGCCTGCAGACCGGCTATCTAAGGGTCTATGCCCTGCTTTTCGTGCTGGGCGTTCTGGTGTTGCTGGGGGTGATGCGGTGGTAGTCCTGGCGATCCTCCTACCCATCCTCTTCGGCCTTCTCCTCCTCCTGGGCCTTCCCCGCGCCCTTGGGGTCTTGGGAGCGGGCCTGAGCTTTCTTTTAAACCTCTACCTCTTCCTCTCCCACCCGGGCGGGGTGGCCCACGGGGTCCAGGCCCCCCTGTTGCCGGGGGCCGGGGTCTACTGGGCCTTCGGCTTGGATGGCCTTTCCGCCCTCTTCTTCCTCACCATCGGCCTCACCGTCTTCCTGGGGGCCCTGGTGGCCCAGGCGGAGGGGCGGTTTTTGGGGCTGGCCCTGCTCATGGAGGGCCTCCTCCTGGGGCTTTTCGCCGCCCGGGACCTCTTGGTCTTCTACCTCTTCTTCGAAGCGGCCCTAATCCCTGCCCTCCTCATGCTCTTCTTCTACGGCGGGGAAAGGCGGCTTAGGGCCATCTACACCTTCCTCCTCTTCACCCTAGCGGGCTCCTTACCCATGTTGGCCGCCATCCTGGCGGTGAAGGCGTTAGGGGGTAGCCCCACCTTCCTCCTCGAGGACCTCCTGGCCCACCCGGTGAAGGGACAGGCGGCCTTCTGGGTCTTCCTGGGCTTCGCCCTGGCCTTCGCCGTCAAGACCCCCCTCTTCCCCGTGCACGCCTGGCTCCCCCTCTTCCACCAGGAAAACCACCCCTCGGGCCTGGCGGACGCCCTGGGCACCCTCTACAAGGTGGGGGTCTTCGCCTTCTTCCGCTTCGCCATCCCCTTGGCCCCGGAAGGCTTCTATGAGCTTCAGGGGCTTCTCCTCTTCCTGGCGGCCCTCTCCGCCCTCTACGGGGCCTGGGTGGCCTTCTCCGCCAAGGACTTCAAGAGTCTATTGGCCTACGCCGGGGTCTCCCACATGGGGGTGGCGGCCTTGGGGGTCTTCTCCGGGACCCCGGAAGGGGCCTTGGGCGGGCTTTACCTCCTGGCGGCGAGCGGCGTCTACACGGGGGGCCTCTTCCTCCTGGCAGGCAGGCTTTACGAGCGCCTCCACACCCTGGAGATCGGCCGCTACCGGGGCCTGGCGGCGAGCGCCCCTGGCCTAGCCGCCCTGGCCCTCTTCCTCTTCCTGGCCATGGTGGGGCTTCCCGGGCTTTCCGGCTTCCCCGGGGAGCTTATGACCCTCCTCGGCGCCTACAAGGCCAGCCCCTGGCTCACCGCCATCGCCTTCCTCTCGGTGATTGCCGGGGCCGCCTACGCCCTTACCGCCTTCCAGAAGGTCTTCTGGGAGGAAGGCCAAAGGGGAGCGGAGGACCTCAAGGGAGCGGAATGGCCTTTCGCCTTCCTGGCGGTGGCCGCTTTGGTCCTCATGGGGGTCTTCCCCGGGTTCTTCGTAAAAGGCCTTGAGCCCCTGGCGGAGGCCTTCGCCAAGATCCTTGGAGGTGGCGCATGACCCTTCTGGTGCTGAGCTCCTTTGCCGTAGCCCTCACCCTTGTGGGCTTCTTCGTTTCCGTGCCCCTTTTCAAGCGCCTCACCATCCTGGGGCTCTCCCTGGCCCTGCTCTCCCTCCTCTTCACCTGGGGAAAGCCCTTCGCCTTTGGCCCGTACCAGGTGGACGGCATCTCCCAGGTCTTCACCCTGCTCGCCCTTTTGGGAGCTCTCTGGACCGTGGGGCTGGTGCGCACCCGGCGGTTTGAGTTCTACCTCCTGGTCCTCTACGCCGCCCTGGGCATGCACCTTCTCGCCTCCACCAAGAACCTCATCCTGATGCTGGTGGCCCTCGAGGCCCTCTCCCTGCCCCTTTACGCCCTGGCCACCTGGCGGCGGGGAGAAGGCCTGGAAGCCGCCTTGAAGTACTTCCTTCTGGGGGCCCTGGCGGCCGCCTTCTTCCTCTACGGCACCGCCCTCCACTACGGGGCCACGGGAAGCCTGCTGGCGGGAACCCCTGGCGAAGGTCCGCTTTACGCCTTGGCCCTGGGCCTCCTTTTGGTGGGGCTTGGCTTCAAGGTGGCCCTAGCCCCCTTCCACTTCTGGACCCCGGATGTCTACCAGGGTAGCCCCACGCCGGTGGTGCTCTTCATGGCCACGGGGGTGAAGGCCGCGGCCTTCGCCGCCCTCCTGCGGGTGGTGACGCCTGGAGCGCCCGAGGCCCTTTCTCTCCTCATCGCCCTCTCGGTTTTGATCGGGAACCTCGCCGCCCTCACGCAAAAGGAGGCCAAAAGGCTTCTCGCCTACTCCTCCATCGCCCATGCGGGGTACATGGCCTTGGCCCTTTACACGGGGAACTTGCAGGCCCTGGGCTTCTACCTCCTCACCTACGTCCTGGCCACGGGGCTGGCCTTCGCCGTGCTTTCGGAGGTCTCCCCCGACCGCGTGCCCCTGGAGAGGGTAAAAGGCCTCTTCCACCAAGACCCCCTCCTGGGCCTTGGCCTCTTCGTCTCCTCCCTCTCCCTTCTGGGCCTGCCCCCCTTGGCGGGGTTCTGGGGCAAGTACCTGGTCTTCAGCGAAGCCGCCAAGGCGGGGGCGTGGGGACTACTGGTCCTGGCCCTGGTCACCAGCGCCGTAAGCGCCTACTACTACCTGGCCCTGGGCTTGGCGGTGTTCCAGAAGGGGGCAGCCGAGGCCCACCCCCGTCCCTTGGCCCGGAGCGTGGCCCTGGGAGTGGCCCTTCTCCTCCTCCTGCTGGGCCTTATCCCTGGAGCGGTCCTCCCCGCCCTGGCCGCGGGCTAAGCCCGGGGCCTTCTTTCGGGCCCTGGGGCACGGAAGGTACCCCGGGGCCCGTTTTTTTCCCCACCTCAGGTTTACACTCAAAGCATGGAGGACCCCCTGGCCCATCTGCCGCGGGAGCTTTTGCACAAGGATCCCCTGGGCTACGTGGCCCGGGGGCCCAGGCCCTGCCCAAGGACCTCCGGGGGGCCTGGCTCCTAGGGGTGGTGAGCGGCTTCCTCTGGCCGGAAGCCCCTGCGCCCAAGGATTTTTCCGCCTTCTTTCGCCGGAGCGAGGGAGCCTGGCGGGAGGCGGAGGAGTACTTCCTGGAAACGGGGCTGGACTTCCCCGTACTGGTGAGCGAGTGGGCCAGGGAGGCCCTGGACCCCCTTCTTCACCGCAAGAAGGAACCTCCCTGGGAAAGCCTCGCCCTGACCTTCCATGGGGGGCAGAAGCTAGGACGGTACCTGCGGAGCCAGGCTAGGGGTTAAGCGCCATCCGTACCACCCGCCACCTTAACCCCTGGCGCTCCATCACCAAACAGGTTTGCCGGTCATTCCCATGGTAAACCCCACGGTAAACAAAAACCCGTGAAAGCCCCTGCCGTTTGAGCCGCCATTGGCGTACCTCCTCCAGACTGGCCTCCTCGGGGTCTTTCCCCGTGCCCAAGCTGGCACGACCCTCAAGCGTAAGCAGGGCATCCACCCAGGCCTGGATCAAGCTCCCGGCAAAGAGCGACCCAAAGCCGCAAAAGGGTTGTCCTGGGCCTTCTCCAGCTGCTTAGCCATGGCAGCGGAGAAGGATCCCCACCCACCAGCGAGCTTTCATGGGGATACTCTAGACAGTGCAAACCTTGGCGTCAATCCTTAAAGAATACGCTTGCCCAGGAGGCTCGAGGCCAACCCCACCATCATCTCCGCGGTGCGGTTACGCTCGTCCAGAATAGGGTTCACCTCCACCAGGTCCAGGCTCCGCACCCGGCCCGACTGGGCCAGGATCTCCATGAGCAAGTGGGCCTCCCGATAGGAAAGGCCACCGGGCACGGGGGTCCCCACCCCGGGAGCCAGGGTGGGGTCCAGGACGTCGGCGTCCAGGGAGATGTGGAGGGGCAAGCCCGCAAGTCTCTCCAAAACCTCCTCGGCGATCCTGGCCACCCCCAGGCGGTCCACCTCGTGCATGGTGTAGACGGCAACCCCCGCTTCCTTGAGAAGCCGCCTCTCCCCAGGGTCCAGGCTCCGCACCCCCACCAGGACCACCCTCTTGGGATCCACTGCCTGAAAGGCCTCGGTGAGGCGAGGGTGCCCAAGCCCGCAAAGCACCGCCAAGGGCATGCCGTGGATGTTGCCGGAAGGGCTGGTTTCGGGGGTGTTGAAGTCCCCATGAGCATCCACCCAGACCACCCCCAAGGGCTCCCGAGCCACCCCGCTCACCGAACCCATGCTCAGGGAATGGTCCCCGCCCAGCACGATGGGAAGCACCCCATCCGGCAGGGAACGGAGCCGTTCCTTGAGCTCGAGGGCCACCTGGCGGATCTCCTCCAAGTAGTTTTCCCCGCCCAAGCGCAAGCCTTTTCGCCTGAGGGTTTCCGCCACGGGTACCCGCACGTCCCCGAGGTCCTCCACCGCCCAACCCAGGGCCTCGAGCTCCTCCAGAAGCCGGGCGTAGCGCAAGGCGGAAGGCCCCATGTCCACCCCGCGCCGGCCTGCTCCCAAGTCCATGGGCACCCCCAGGATGACCACCCGCTCCATGGGGGGCATGCTAGCAGAAAACCCCATACACCGCTTGGGAACTTTATGCCGACCCCCTAGGAGGAAAGGGCTTTCGGCGCTATACTTAAAAGGATGGAACACCGCGAGGTGGCAAGCATCAACCTGGCCCGCCTCTTGCGGGAAGGAGGTACGGCCCGCGCCGCAGGCGTGGTGCGGGAAGCATTTTGGGTGGGGGAGGAACGCTTCCCCCTGGCGGGGGAGGCTTCCTGGAAGGTGGCCGTTTCTTCGGTGGGCGGCAACGAGTATTGGCTTTCGGGCGAGGTGGAGGGCGTGGTCCTCATGGAGTGCCGCCGCTGCCTCAAGCCCACCCCCACCCCCATCCATGCCCACTTCCAGCACCTTCTCCGCTACCAGCAAGGCCTAGAAGAGGTGGTTTTCCACGAGGAGAAAGAGGAGGAGTACTACGCCTTTGGCGAGCCCGACCTGGACCTTCTCCCCTTCCTCACCGAGGCGTTCGTGACGGAGATGCCCTACACCGTCCTCTGCGAGGAAGGGTGCAAGGGCCTCTGCCCGGTCTGCGGGGCGGATCGCAACCTGGTGGACTGCGGCCACGAGCCGGAGGCCCACCACCCCTTCCTCGGCCTTAAGGACCTCCTTCCCGAACTCTAGCAGGTCTGCTATACTACCAGGGGTTTAGCGGGGGCCAAGCCCCCCTGGAGGATTGGAGATGGCCAAGCACCCTGTACCCAAGAAGAAGACCTCTAAGGCGCGGCGCGATGCCCGCAGGAGCCACCATGCCCTGACCCCCCCGACCCTGGTCCCCTGCCCCGAGTGCAAGGCGATGAAGCCCCCGCACACCGTCTGCCCGGAGTGCGGCTACTACGATGGGCGCAAGGTTCTAGAAGTCTAGACCCGGTCAAGACTTAAGGGACCCCGGCCTCCGGGGTCTCAACTTTTTGCGCCATGGGCCGGTATAGTGGAGCCCATGACGGGAGGTCAGGCATGAGCGGCATCCTGGCCCTGGGGGCTTATGCCCCCGAGAGGGTCATGAGGAACGAGGAATTCGAGGCCTACCTGGACACCTCGGACGAGTGGATCGTGACCCGCACGGGCATCCGGGAACGGCGCATCGCCGCCGAGGACGAGTACACCTCGGACCTGGCCTTCAAGGCGGTGGAGGACCTGCTTAGGCGCCACCCGGGGGCCCTGGAAGAGGTGGACGGGGTCATCGTGGCCACCAACACCCCCGACGCCCTCTTCCCCGACACCGCCGCCTTGGTGCAGGCCCGCTTCGGTCTCAACGCCTTCGCCTACGATCTTCTAGCGGGATGCCCCGGGTGGCTTTACGGCCTGGCCCAGGGCCACGCCCTGGTGGAGGCGGGCCTGGCCCGCAAGGTCCTGGTGGTGGGGGCGGAGGCCCTCTCCAAGATCCTGGACTGGAACGACCGGGCCACCGCGGTCCTCTTCGGGGACGCCGGGGGAGCGGCGGTGGTGGGAAGGGTGCGGGAGGGCTTCGGCTTCCGCTCCTTCGTGCTGGGGGCCGACGGCACCGGGGCCAAGGAGCTCTACCACGCCTGTGTGGCCCCCAGACTTCCCGATGGAACCTCCATGCGCAACCGCCTCTACATGAACGGGCGGGAGGTCTTCAAGTTCGCGGTGCGGGTGATGAACACCGCCACCCTCGAGGCCATAGAAAAAGCCGGCCTCACCCCGGAGGACATCAAGGTCTTCGTGCCCCACCAGGCGAACCTCCGCATCATCGACGCCGCCCGGGAGCGCCTGGGCCTTCCCTGGGAGCGGGTGGTGGTGAACGTGGACCGCTACGGCAACACCTCCACCGCCTCCATCCCCCTGGCCCTCAAGGAAGCGGTGGACGAAGGGCGCATAAGGGAAGGGGACCACGTGCTTCTGGTGTCCTTCGGGGCTGGGCTCACCTGGGCCGCGGCCGTCCTCACCTGGGGAGGGGCCTGATGTACGCCGCCCTTTTCCCGGGACAGGGCTCCCAGCGGGTAGGGATGGGCAAAGCCCTCTACGAGGCCTCCCCCGCCGCCCGCGAGGTGCTGGAACGGGCCGAGGCTACCCTGCCCGGCCTCCTTAAGCTCATGTGGGAAGGACCCGAGGAAACCCTCACCCTCACGGAGAACCAGCAACCCGCCCTTCTAGCGGTGGGCTATGCCGCCTACCGGGCCTTCTTAGCGGAAGGGGGAACCGAACCCTCCCTGGCCGCCGGGCACTCCCTGGGGGAATGGACCGCCCATGTGGCCGCGGGCACCCTGGAGCTGGAGGACGCCCTCCGGCTGGTGCGCCTCCGGGGCCGGTACATGCAGGAGGCCGTGCCCCCAGGGGAAGGGGCCATGGCCGCCATCCTGAAGCTTCCCCTCGAGGCCATCCAGGAGGCTTTGGCGGGGCTAGAGGGCGTGGAGATCGCCAACCTCAATAGCCCCGAGCAGACGGTGATCTCCGGCAGGAAGGAGGCGGTGGAAGAGGCAGCGGAAAGGCTAAAGGAAAAACGGGCCCGCATTGTCTTCCTCCCGGTTTCCGCCCCCTTCCACTCCTCCCTCATGGCCCCGGCCCGGGAGCGCCTGGCCCGGGACCTGGCCCAGGTAACCCTGAGAAAGCCCCGCTTCCCTGTTTACTCCAACGTGACCGCAAAACCTGAGGCTGAGGAGGATCCTGGCCGCATCCGTGAGCTTCTCCTGGAGCAAATCACCGCCCCCGTGCGCTGGGTGGAGATCCTCCAGGACATGGAAGAGCGGGGCATAAGGCGCTTCCTGGAGTTCGGAAGCGGGGAGGTGCTTAAAGGCCTGGTGGCCCGTACCCTGAAGGAAGCGCACGCCCTTTCCGTGGGGGACCCGGAAGGGGTAAGGAAGGCGTTGGAGGTGGAGGATGCGTAAGGCACTGGTGACGGGGGCCAGCCGGGGCATCGGCCGGGCCATCGCCTTGAGGCTCGCCCGAGAGGGCTACGCCCTGGTGATCCACTACGGGCAGAACCGGGAGAAGGCGGAGGAGGTGGCGGAGGAGGCCAGGAGGCTGGGAAGCCCCCTGGTGGGGCTTTTGGGGGCCAACCTCCTGGAGGCGGAGGCCGCCACGGGCCTGGTGCACGGGGCGGCGGAGATCCTGGGGGGCCTGGACACCCTGGTGAACAACGCCGGCATCACCCGGGACACCCTCCTCGTCCGCATGAAGGATGAGGACTGGGAGGCCGTGCTGGAAGCCAATCTCTCCGCCGTCTTCCGCACCACCCGGGAGGCCATCAAGCTCATGATGAAGGCCCGCTTCGGGCGCATCGTGAACATCACCAGCGTGGTGGGCCTCCTGGGCAACCCCGGCCAGGCCAACTACGTGGCCTCCAAGGCGGGGCTCATCGGCTTCACCCGGGCGGTGGCCAAGGAGTACGCCGCCAGGGGAATCACGGTGAACGCCGTGGCCCCTGGGTTTATCGAAACGGAGATGACGGAAAAGCTCCCGCCCGAGGTGCGGGAGGCCTACCTGAAGAGCATCCCCGCAGGCCGCTTTGGCCGGCCGGAGGACGTGGCCGAGGCGGTGGCCTTCTTGGTCTCGGAGGCTGCGGGTTACATCACCGGCCAGACCCTGTGCGTGGACGGGGGGCTCACCCCCCACTGAGGGGGCCAGGCCCGGGGTTAAGCCCCGTGGTAAAATCCCCAAGGGAGGTTTTCATGACGGAGCAGGAGATCTTTGAAAAGGTTAAGGCGGTTATTGCGGACAAGCTCTCGGTGGAACCGGAGAAGATCACCCTCGAGGCCCGCTTCATCGAGGACCTGGGGGCGGACAGCCTGGATACCGTGGAGCTCATCATGGGCCTCGAGGACGAGTTCGGCCTGGAGATCTCCGACGAGGAGGCCGAAAAGATCCGCACGGTGAAGGATGCGGTGGCCTACATCCAGGCCAAGCTGGGCTAGGGCTTAGGGCTTTTAAGGGGCGCTTCCCGCGCCCCTTTTCTTTTCCCCAGGGCTTTTCCCAGTATACTACCCCCATGCGACGCGTGGTGGTTACCGGCCTAGGAGCCCTCACCCCCATCGGCGTGGGGGCAGAAGCCTACCATAAGGCCCAGCTCGCCGGGAAAAGCGGGGTGCGCCCCATCACCCGCTTTGACGCCTCGGCCCTGCCGGTGCGCATCGCCGCCGAGGTGGACGTCAATCCGGAGGAGTTCATTGACAAAAAAGAACTGAGGCGCCTGGACCGCTTTGTCCAGTATGCCCTGATCGCCGCCGAGCTGGCCCTGAAGGATGCGGGGCTGGAGCCCAGCGCCCTGGACCCCGAGCGGGTGGGCACCCTGGTGGGCACGGGCATCGGGGGCATGGAAACCTGGGAGGCCCAGAGCAAGGTCTTCCTGGAGCGGGGCCCAAACCGGATCAGCCCCTTCTTTATCCCCATGATGATCGCCAACATGGCCTCGGCCCACATCGCCATGCGCTACGGCTTCATGGGACCCAGCTCCACCGCGGTCACCGCCTGCGCCACGGGCACGGACGCCATCGGGAGCGCCTTCCGCATGGTTCAGCTAGGGGAAGCGGATGTGGTGCTGGCCGGAGGGACGGAGGCCGCCATCACTCCCATGGCCATCGGGGCTTTCGCCGTGATGCGGGCCCTTTCCACCCGGAACGAGGAGCCCACCAAGGCCAGCCGCCCTTTCACCCTAAGCCGGGATGGCTTCGTGATGGGGGAAGGAGCTGGGGTCTTGGTCCTGGAGGAGTACGAGCACGCCAGGAGGCGGGGGGCCCGCATCTACGCGGAGGTGGTGGGCTTTGGCCGGAGCGCCGACGCCCACCACATCACCGAGCCTCACCCCGAGGGCAAAGGGGCCGCCTTGGCCATGCGCCGCGCCCTTTTGGACGCCAAAGTTAACCCCGAGGCGGTGGGCTACATCAACGCCCACGGCACCTCCACCCCCGTGGGGGACCGGGCCGAGGTCCTGGCCATCAAGGAGGTCTTTGGAGAGCACGCCAAGAGGCTCATGGTTTCCAGCACCAAGAGCATGACCGGCCACCTTCTGGGGGCCGCCGGGGGCATTGAGGCCATCGCCACGGTGCAGGCCCTCTACCACGGGGTCATCCCCCCCACCATCAACCTCGAGGACCCCGACCCTGAGCTGGACCTGGACTTCGTGCCCGAGCCAAGGGAGGCCCGGGTGGACTACGCCCTCTCCAACTCCTTCGCCTTCGGGGGCCAGAACGCCGTGCTCCTCTTCAAACGGGTCTAGGGGATGCTCTACTCCAGGGATAGGCTTCTGGATCTGGAGGCGGAAAGGCTGGCACCCTACGCCCAGAAGGCCCGGGACACCCAGGGGCGGGAATACCCGGAGCCCGAGTCCCCCTACCGCACGCCCTTCCAGAAGGACCGGGACCGCATCCTTCACACCACCGCCTTCCGGCGCCTGGAGTACAAGACCCAGGTCTTCCCCAACTGGGCGGGGGATTACTACCGCACCCGCCTTACCCACACCCTCGAGGTGGTCCAGGTGGCCCGCTCCATCGCCCGCGCCCTGGGCCTCAACGAGGACCTCACCGAGGCCATCGCCCTTTCCCACGACCTGGGCCACCCCCCCTTCGGCCACACGGGGGAGAAGGTGCTGAACGAGCTCATGCAGGACCACGGGGGGTTTGAGCACAACGCCCAGGCCCTGAGGATCCTCACCCAGCTGGAGGTGCGCTACCCCGGTTTCAAGGGTTTAAACCTCACCCACGAGGTCCTGGAGGGAATCGCCACCCACGAGGCCGCTTACGCCCCGGGCTTCAAGCCGGAATACGAGGGCAGGGGCACCCTCGAGGCCCAGGTGGTGGACCTCTCCGACGCCATCGCCTATGCGGCCCACGACCTGGACGACGGCCTCCGTAGCGGCCTCCTTCGCCCCCAAGAGCTCACCGAGGTGCCCTTCCTGGCGGAGCTGGCCCGGGAAGAAGGCCTAGACCTCGCGGAACTAAACGAGCTTTCCCGCCGGATCCTGGTGCGCCAGCTCCTGGGCTTTTTCATCACCGCCGCCATAGAGGCCACCCACCAAAGGGTGGAAGGGGCCGGGGTGAAAAGCCCGGAGGAGGTGCGCCGGCATCCTGAACGCCTGGCCGCCCTTACCCCTGAGGCCGAGCGGGCCCACCGGGAACTCAAGGCCTTTCTCATGGAGCGCTTTTACCGCCATCCCGAGGTTCTGAGGGAGAGGCGTAAGGCGGAAATCGTTCTGGAGAATCTTTTCCACACCTACACCCAGTACCCTGCAATCCTGCCCAGGGAGGTCCAGGCCCGGATCCCCGAGGAGGGGGTGGAGCGGGCCGTGTGCGACTACATCGCCGGGATGACGGACCGGTACGCCCTCGAGGCCTATCGGAAGCTCTTTCCCTGAAACCCGAAGGGGCGAGGGATAAAATGGGTAGGTGAAAACCCTGGACTGGAATACCCTTTTTGGCGCGCAGGCTAGGCGCATCCAGGCCTCCACCATCCGGGAGCTTTTAAAGCTCACCCAGCGCCCCGGCGTCCTCAGCTTCGCCGGGGGCCTTCCCGCCCCCGAGCTTTTCCCCAAGGAGGAGGCGGCGGCCAAGGCAGCCGAGATCCTAAGGCAAAAGGGGGAGGTGGCCCTGCAGTACGGGCCCACGGAAGGCTATTTCCCCTTAAGGGCCTGGGTGGCGGAGTGGCTTGGGGTGAGCCCGGAAGAGGTCCTCATCACCACGGGAAGCCAGCAGGCCCTGGACCTTCTGGGGAAGGTCTTTTTGGACGAGGGAAGCCCGGTTCTATTGGAGGCCCCCAGCTACATGGGGGCCATCCAGGCCTTCCGGGCCTACGGCCCCCGTTTCCTCACGGTGCCGGCCGGGGAAGAGGGGCCGGACCTGGACGCCTTGGAGGAGGTCCTCAAGCAGGAGCGCCCCCGTTTGCTCTACCTCATCCCCTCCTTCCAGAACCCCTCCGGGGGGCTCATGCCCCTGGAAGCCCGCAGGCACCTTCTGGAAATGGCGATGGAACGGGGGTTGGTGGTGGTGGAGGATGACGCCTACCGGGAGCTCTACTTTGGGGAAAGCCGCCTGCCAAGCCTTTTTGAGCTGGCCCGGGAGGCAGGCTACCCTGGTGTTATCTACCTGAGTAGCTTCTCCAAGGTGCTGGCCCCGGGCCTGAGGGTGGCCTTCGTGGTGGCCCGGCCCGAGGTCATCCTCAAGCTCACCCAGGCCAAGCAAGGGGTGGACCTGCACACCCCGGTCCTCAACCAGATCCTGGTGCACGAGCTGGTGAAGGAAGGCTTCCCGGACCGCCTGGAAAGGATCCGCACCACCTACAAGGCCAAGGCCCAGGCCATGCTGGAGGCCCTGGACCGGGAGATGCCCAAGGAGGTGGCCTATACCCGGCCCAAGGGAGGGATGTTCGTCTGGATGACCCTCCCCGAGGGGCTTTCCGCCGAGGCCCTTTTCCAGCAGGCCCTCGAGGAGAACGTGGCCTTCGTGCCCGGAGGCCCCTTCTTTGCCAACGGGGGCGGGGAGAACACCTTGAGGCTCTCCTACGCCACCATGGGCCCTGAGGGGATCGCCGAAGGGGTAAGGCGGCTCGCCAAGGCCCTGAAGGGGCTACTGACCCTGGCCTAGAAAGAGCAAGGGCTCCCTCTGACGCAGGGCTTCCACCAAGGCATCCAGAAAGGCCTCGCCCTCCTGAAGGGTTCTCACGGGATCGCGCAGGAGGGGGGTTTTTCGAGAGTCCACCTCTATGACCCAGTGCCCCTCCACCAGACCCTGGGCCCAGAGGGGAGGCTGCCTCTGGGAGAGGGCTTTTAGGCCCGCTTTGAAGCGGTCATACAGGGGGGAAAGCTCGTCCCCTTCCGGGTACTGCTCCACCCCCTTTCGCTTGGTGGGTGCCCCATAGTCCAGGACCACCACGTACCCCACCACCACTTCAGGGAAAAGGACTTGAACGGAGGAAACTTCGCCCACCAGGTCGTCCAGGCGGTTGGGCCAGGAGCCGCTTGGGTTGCGCAGGATGGACTTCAGGGAAAGGAGGAGCCGAGGCTTTGGGGGAAGCTCAGGTCCCTCGGGGTAGACTAGGCCCACATCCCAGGACTTCTCCCGGGCCAGACCCGGCACCAGGGCTTCGCGCTGCAGGTGGGGCCAGAGGTGGGGTGGAAGGCGGGTGCGCAGGCGGCCTATGAGGTAGTCGGCCACGGGGTTCTGCCGCCCGCTATCCCGAGAGGAAGCCTGCAAAACCTCCCACAACGCCCTCTCCAGGTCTTCGATCCATTCCTCGTGCTCCATTAAACCCCCTCCGTTGCGAGGAAGTGGCCTTCTACTTCCCGCTGGAAACGCCTACGGGCCAGCTCCGCGTACCGAGGTACCAACTCCACCCCGATGGAGTTCCGCCTGTGCCGGGCGGCGGCGATGAGGGTGGTGCCGGTGCCCGCGAAGGGGTCCAGCACCGTGTCCCCCACAAAGCTGAACATGCGCACCAGTCTCTCCGCCAGCTCCAAGGGGAAGGGAGCGGGATGGGCCTTGGTGCTCTCCCCGGGGATGTCGTCCCAGATCTGGCGGAACCAGCGGGCGAAGAGCTCCTTAGGGAGGCGGCTCAGCTCCCGTTGCTCCGGGGTGGGTTTGCGATAGCCCCCGGGTTTCCTTTGCATCAGGATGTACTCCACCTCGGTCTTGATGATGGCCCCGGGCTCGTAAGGCTTGCCCAGGAAGAAGCCAGGCCGCTGGGCCTCGAGGGCCGCATTGGTGTGCTTGTGCCAGAGGATAGGGTTGAGGTTGTCAAAGCCGATTTTGCGGCAACGGACCTGGATATCGGCATGAAGGGGGAAGACCAGGTGGCGGCCAAACTTCCTCCGAGCCACAGCCACATCCCCCACCACCACGATGAGCCGTCCCCCCGGAACCAGCACCCGAAAGACCTCCTGCCAAACCCTATCCAGCTCGTCCAAAAAGGCCTCGTAGTCCTCCACGTGCCCGAGTTGCCCCGGCGTGTCCTCGTACCGCTTCAGGGTCCAGTAAGGGGGCGAGGTGAGGACCAAATGCACCGAAGCTTCGGGAAGGCGCTTCAGGACCTCCCGAGCATCCCCCACCAGAAGGCGGTGGGCCGTGGAGGGAAAGGAAGAACCTTCGCTCGGCACGCCAAGTTCCTCTTGGTCCAGGGCAAGAAGAGGGTTAGGACTCATTGGGCCTCAGTATACGAGGGAACCTCCCGGAGCACATCTTCCGGCCACCGCCCCCCCAGGGCCTCCCAGGCCTGGACCATATCCCCGGGCACCGGGGCCAGGAACTCCAGAATCCGCCCGGTGCGGGGATGGGAAATGCGGAGCTCGTAGGCGTGGAGGGCTTGACGCCCGATGTGGGGGCTTTCCCGCCCATAAACCCCATCCCCCAGGATAGGGGCCTTCAAGTGCTTGAGGTGGACCCGGATCTGGTGGGTACGGCCGGTGTGGGGCCGGGCCTCCACCAAGGCGTAGGGCCCGGCGGTGGCGAGAATGCGGAACTCGGTTTCCGCATGGCGGGGCGCAATCCCCCCCACGTGCATCTTGTGCCGCTCCACCGGGTGGCGGCCGATGGGGGCGATGAGGGTGCCCTCCTTGGGGTGCCCCTCGGTGATGGCCAGGTAGCGCTTCATCACCAGCCTGTCGCGGAAGGCCCGGGCCAGGGCCTCGAGGGCCCCTCCATGCTTGGCCACCACCAGGACCCCGCTGGTGTCCTTGTCCAGGCGGTGCACGATGCCGGGACGCACCTCCTCGGGCCGCTCGGCCTCCTGGAGAGGGAAGTACCGCCCCACCAGGGCGTTGACCACGGTGCCCGTGTATACCCCGGGAGCCGGATGGGTAAGAAGCCCCGCAGGCTTGTTGAGGACCAGGAGGTCCTCGTCCTCGTAGAGCACCGGGATGGCCAGGTCCTGGGGAGCCACGAAGGGCCTTTCCTCCGGGGGAAGCACCACCACCTCTTCCCCCTTGAGGCGGTAGGAGGGCTTTTCCACCACCCTTTCCCCCACTTGGACCCGGCCCTGGGCGATCCATTCCTGGGCCCGGCTGCGGCTTACCCCGCAGGCCTCGGCCACCGCCTGGTCCAGGCGCACCCCTCCCATGCGAAAGCGCACCACGCTCTCCATGATACGAACCCCGGCGTGGGCCTCGCCACACCGGGGCCCTGCGAGGGGCTACATGAACCGCTTCCGCCTCTTGTAGGCCTTGACCTCCTTGAAGCTCTTGCGCCCACCCCCTTTGGCCACCCCCAGGTAGAACTCCTGCACGTCGGGGTTTTCCAGAAGGTAGTCCCGATCCCCCTCCAGGACGATCCGTCCCGTTTCCATGATGTACCCGTAATGGGCGATGGAAAGCGCCACCCGGGCGTTCTGCTCCACCACCAGGACCGTGACCCCCTCCTCGGCGTTCACCCGGGCCACGATGTCGAAGATCTCCCGCACCAAAAGAGGAGCCAGGCCCAAGGAGGGCTCGTCCAGGAGGAGAAGCCGGGGTCTGGCCAGGAGGGCCCGGCCAATGGCGATCATCTGCTGCTCTCCCCCCGAGCAGTACCCGGCCAGGCGGTTCCTGAGTTCGGCCAGGCGGGGGAAGTAATGGTAGATGCGCTCCAGATCCTCCTTAAGATGGCTGTCCTTACGGGTCAAGGTGCCCACCCGCAGGTTTTCCTCCACCGTGAGGTGCTTGAAAACCCGCCGGCCTTCCAGCACCTGGACGATGCCCATCCTTACGATCTCCTCGGGGGAGCGATTATGGATGGGCTTTCCCTGGTAGAGGATCTCTCCCCTCACCACCTCCCCGTCCTCAGGGATGAGGAGGCCGGAGATGGCCCGGAGCGTGGTGGTCTTCCCGGCCCCGTTCGGGCCCAAGAGGGCGGTGATGCGCCCCTCGGGAACCTTCAGGGAAACCCCGCGCAGGACCTGGATAATGTCGTGGTAGACCACCTCGATGTTGTTGACCAAAAGGAGGATGGGGCCTAAGTCTTCGGGGCGCGTGGGGTTTAGGCTCATGGCGTAAGGAAGGCCCGGGGGAGTTCCCCCGGGCCGAACGTCTTACTTGCCGTAGTGCACCTTGCGGAAGAGGGCCGAGGTGAAGGGTTCGGTCACGGGCACGAAGCGGTCTCCCTTGGCCTCGAGGATCCTCAAGCCCTCCGCCCCGGTGTGCTCGCTCTTGGTGAAGTCAATCTCAATACCTTGCTTGGTGGAGACGGCAAACCCTGGCTTGTAGGCGTTAGGCCCGTTCATCCCGATGATGGCCTGGTAGATGGTTTCCGCCGTGATGCGCTTGAACCGCTCCTGGGCCCGGCGCATGGCCTCCACCGCGATGGCGGCGGCCAGCATGCCGTTGGTGTAGTTCACGCTCTCCACGATAGCCTGCGGCCGCCCGTACTTCTGCCCGAGCTCCTTCTGCAGGCGGATACCCGGGGCATCCTCGTGGAACATGTAGAAGCTGGTAGCCCAAAGGAACCCCTCCGCCGCATCCCCGGCCAGCTTGATCAGGTCGGGACCACCGGTGTAGTGCGCCCCAAGCTGCTTTATCTTCTTATCCAGACCCAGGCGCTTGGCATCCTTCAGGATGTTGGCCACGGGACCGGCCACGTTCTGGTGGACGATGTACTCCACCCCCGCCGCCTCGAAGCGCTTGAGCAAGGCGGTGTTATCCAGGTTGCCCGCCCCCACCTCCTGCACGTCCACGATCTGCAGGCCCAGCTGCGCCGCCGCCTTGCGGGCGTCCGCCACCGGGGCCCGGCCGAAGGGGGAGGGGTGGACCACCAAGGCCACCTTAGCCCCCTTCTTCTGCTTGGCGATGTACTCCAGAAGGGCCACCACCTGCTCGGAGTAAGTGGAGGTGGGGATGAAGAAGTAGTCGTTGTTGGGAGGGTCGATGAGTTCCACGTGCATGGAGGCGGGGATCGTGGGTACCTTCACCTCCTGGATCAGGGACTTGAGTTGCAGGTTGGCCCCGGTGGCGTAGGAAAGGAACACGGGTATCTTGAAGCGGTCCAGGGCCTCCTCAAAGAAGCGCTGGGTATTGGCGTTGTTGTACTGGTCGTCCCGCACCAGGCAGTTTAGAACTACCCCCGGGATCAGCTTCCTCTCGTTGGCGTACTTGCAGTAGTCCTCCACCGCTGCCCCGTAAGGAGCCCCCGCGTCCGAGGTGGGGCCGGTGATGGCCCCCGACCACAGGATGGTCACCTGCTGCTGGCCCAAGGCCAGCCCCGCCGTCGCCAGTAGACCGAACCAGAGTTTTCGCATCTGCCTCACCTCCCATTGCCAACCCCATAAGGGGGGTTGCCTAGTACTTGAAGGGCCAGGTGCGGAAGTAGCTTCGCACGATCCGCCACCAGTTGTAAAGCCCCCTGGGCTCAAACATCAGGAAGAGCACGATGATGAGACCAAAGGCCAAGGGTCTTAAGGCGCTGGCCACGTCCACCCCGGCCACGCTGAACCCCAGGGCCTTAATAAAGTTGGAAAGCACCTCCATGTTGACATCCAAAAGCTCCAGAAAAGCCGGCCCCAGGAAACTCCCCACCAGGGTACCCAACCCCCCCACGATGGACATGGCCAAGAGCTTGATGGACACGGCAAAGGTGTAGTCCTCTATGACCACGGCCCGGGAGAGGTAGGCGTAAAGCACCCCCGCCACCCCGGCGTAAAAGGCCCCCAGGGCGAAGGCGAAGAGCTTGGTGCGCCCCGGGTCCATGCCCATGGCGTCCGCCGCCCGGTCGTTATCCCTCACCGCCACCAAGGCCCTCCCGTAGCGGGTACGCAGGAGGTTGCGGAAGAAGACCGCAAGAAGGACCAAAACCACCAGGGAAACGTAGTACCAGAAGTGGAAGTGGTTGCGAAAGCCCGCCTCGTACCCCAAAAAGCTGGCCCGGGGCATGTCCATGGCCCCGCCCTGCTTTAGAAGGGGCATGTGGCCCACGGTCCACTCAAAGACCACTTGGAAGGCCAGGGTGGCCAGGGCCAAATACAGGTGCTTCACCCGCAAGGAAGGGATGCCCACCAGGAAGCCGAAAAAGGCCGCCACCAACCCGCCCAAGGGAACCGCCAGCCAAAAGGGGAGCCCCTGGGGGGCAAGAAGGGCCGCCGTGTAGGCCCCCACCCCCATAAAGGCCGCCTGGCCGATGTTGATGAGGCCGGCGTAACCGGTGGTGATGTTCAGGCCCAAAACCGCGATGCTGTAGACCAGGATCAGGTCCAGGATGAAGACCTGGGTGCGGGAAAGAAACAGGGGCAGAACCAGGAGGAAGCCCAGGAAGAGAAGAAGGGAAACCAGCTCCCGATGGGTGGCAAAGATGCTGGTGTCCTGTCGGTACGAGGTGCGGTAGTTTCCAGTCTGGGCCCAGGGGTTTCTCATACGCGCTCGATCTCCTCCGTGCCAAAAAGGCCATGGGGTTTGAACCAAAGGACCAAAAGCAAAACCAGGAAGGGGAAGACATCCCGGGTGCCCCCACCGGGGATAAAGGGGTCCAGGAAGCCCGCGGCCAGGTTTTCCAAGACCCCAATGAGGATCCCCGCCACCACCGCCCCCGGGATGGAATCCAGCCCTCCCAGAATCACCACAGGAAAAACGCGAAGGCCGATGTGCACCAGGCCGTCCAGGTTGAGCCCGGAGATGGTCCCCACCACCATGCCCGCCGCCGCCGCTGTAAGCCCTGCCGCCGCCCAGGCCAGGGCGAAAACCTTCTCCACGGATACGCCTAGGCTCAGGGCCGCCATCTGGTCGTCGGCCACGCTGCGCATGGCCACGCCCAGGGTGGAACGCTGGAAAAACCAAGTGAAGGCCAGGAGGAAAAGCAAGGTGAAGGCCACGGCAAGAAGCTGAGCGTACGAGATCTGGACGCCCAAAAGGGTGAGGCCCCCAGCAGGAAGGAAGCTGGGGTAGCTAAAGTTCCCCGCCCCGTAGGGGGTGAGGTGGATGAGGCCGTCCAGCAGGGAGGCCAAGCCGATGGTGGCCATGATGACCGAGATGATGGGCTGGCCCACCAGCCGCTTGAGGAAAACCCGCTCCACCCCAAAGCCCAAGAGGGCGGTCAGGGCCAGGGCCAAGGCCGCCGCCAGGAGGAAGGGTGCCCCCAGGGACACCATGGCCCAGTAGGCCAGAAAGGCCCCTATGGCGATGAACTGCCCCTGGGCGAAGTTCACCACCCGGCTGGCCTTGTAGATGAGCACAAAGCCCAAAGCTGCCAGGGCGTAGACCAGGCCCAGGACGATGCCGGAAAACAGAAGCTGCAAGAAGAAGCTCACACCGCCACCTCCTCCCGCAGGTCCAAAACCGGTACCTGGGCCCGCACCCGCTGGACGGTCCCGTCCTGGTAGCGGTATTCCGCCTCCACCTCCACCGCCTCGGCCTGGGAATACAAGGCCTCCACCAAGGGCGCATACTTCTTGGCGATGAGGCCCCGGCGCACCTTGCCGGTGCGGGTGAGCTCCTCATCGTCGGCATCCAGAAGTTTGTAGAGCAGGACAAAGCGCCGGATCTTGAGGTCCTCGGGAAGCTCCTGGTTCACCTTCTCCACCTCTTTGCGGACGAGTTCGGCCACCTCGGGCTTCAAGGAGAGGTCCAGGTAGGTGGTGTAGGCCAACCCCCGGTCCTCCGCCCACTTGCCCACCGTCTGGGGATCTACGTTGATCAAGGCCGCCAGGTAGGGCTTGCGGTCCCCGAAGACCACCGCCTCCTTGATGAAAGGGGAGAACTTCAGCTTGTTCTCCACAAACTGGGGGCTGAAGACCGTGCCCTTCTCCGTGCGCATCACGTCGGAAAGCCGGTCGATGACCACCAGGTGCCCGTCCTCCGTGAGGTAGCCGGCATCCCCCGTGTGGAGCCAGCCATCCCGGAAAGCTTCCGCCGTGGCCTCGGGGCGTTCCCAGTACCCGGCGCAGACCGCATCGGAGCGGCAGAGGATCTCCCCCTCCTCGCTGATCCGGACCTCGGTGCCGGGGATGGGCAGGCCCACGGTATCGTGGCGCACGTCCCCATCCCGGTGGACGAAGGCGATGCCGATGATCTCGGTCTGGCCGTAGATCTGCTTCAGGTTTACCCCGATGGCGTGGAAGAAGCGAAAGACATCGGGGCCTAGGGCAGCACCCCCCGTATAGGCCCGCCTAAGGCGCAGGAAGCCCAACTGGTCGCGCAAGGGCTTGAAGAGCACCTGGTCCGCCAGCCAGTAGGCCAGGCGTAGCCCGAAAGGCATGGGCTTCCCCCGCATGCGGTAGTCCGCCGCCCGGTAGCCTACCCGGAGAAGCCTCTCGTACACGAAGCGGTTGAAGGCATAGCTCTCGGACATCCGCACCCAGATGCCGCTTTGGATGCTCTCCCAGACCCTGGGAGGGCTGAACATCACGTGGGGACCGATCTCCTTGAGGTCCTGCATGGCGGTCTCCACCGCCTCGGGAAGGTTCACGGCGAAGCCCCCGGTGAGGGCCATGGCCACCGACATCATCTGCTCCCCGATCCAGGCCAGGGGAAGGAAGGAGAGGTAATCGTCCGTGGGCAAGAGGGGGTCCACCTCCTGCAGGGCCACCCCCATGTGGATGAGGTTGCGGTGGCGGAGCATGGCCGCCTTAGGCCTTCCCGTGGTGCCGGAGGTGGAGGAGAGGTGACAGACCTCCTCGGGGCTCGCCTCGAGGAGGAGCTTCTCCACGGCGTCCGGGTATTTCTTTCGGTGCTCCCGGCCCCGCTCCAGCACCTCTTCAAAGGAAAGGAGCCAGGGGTCCCGGTAGCTCCGCATGCCCTTGGGATCCTCGTAGATCACGTGGCGGACCTTCGGGATCTCGCTTCGGATCTCGTAGAGCTTGTCCACCTGTTCCTGGTCCTCGGCGAGCACGATGCTGGCCCCCGTGTACTGAAGCATGTAGGCGATCTCGGCGGGAAGGCTACTCTGGTACACCCCCACGCTGATCCCCCGGACCGCCTGGGTGCCGAGCTCCGCATAGAGCCACTCCGGGATGTTGTCGGCGATGATGGCCAGCCTCTCCCCCGGTTCAAAATCCAAAGAGAGAAGGCCGTGGGCGAAGAGAAGAACCTTTTCGTAGTACTCAGCATAGGTGATCTCGTTCCAGATGCCGTAGTCCTTTTCCCTCAAGGCCACCCTGTCCCCCTCCTGCTCCGCCCTGAGGCGCAGAAGCTGGGGCAGGGTGTAGCGCTTCATCTCGTAGGAGGGCCTTAGGGCCTTCATGCCTCCACTCCCAGGTAGGCCTCCTGCACCCGCGGATTCCTGGCCACCTCCTCCGGGGCCCCTTCCGCGATCACCTGGCCGAAGTCCAGCACATACACCCGGTCGGAGATGTCCATGACCACCCCCAGGTCGTGCTCGATGAGGATCACCGTGGTGCCCTGGGCCCGGATCTCCAGGATGAAGCGCACCATGTCCTCCTTCTCCTCGAGGGTCATTCCCGCCATGGGCTCATCCAGAAGAAGGAGCCTGGGGGAAAGAGAAAGGGCCCGGGCCACCTCCACCCGCTTCCTGACCCCGTAAGGAAGGTTCCCCACCAAAGCCTTGCGGTAGGGTTCCAGCTCCATGAAGTCGATGACCTCCTCCACCACCCGGCGGTTTTCCACCTCCTTGGCCAAAGCCTTGCCGTAAAAGACCCCGGCCTGAACAAGGTTGTAGCCCAAGTGGGTGTGCCGGGCCAGCATAAGGTTTTCCAGCACCGTGAGGCCAGAGAAGAGCTCTATGTTCTGGAAGGCGCGGGCGATGCCCAGACGGGTCACCTCATGGGGGCTTGCACGGGTGATCTCGTGCCCCTCAAAGAGGATGCGACCTCGCTGGGGGTGGTAGAAGCCGGATATGCAGTTTAACAGACTGGTCTTCCCCGCCCCGTTGGGGCCGATGACGGAAACCAGCTCCCCCTCTTCCACCGCCAGGGAAACCGCCGAAAGAGCAGCCACGCCGCCAAAGGTCAGGGTGATGTTCTCCGCCAGAAGCTGGGCCACGGACCTCCTCCCTAACAGCCGTTTGGGGGGAAGTATAAGGGGAAGGCGAGAGGAATGTCAACGTTCTCTTGCCCTAGTGTAAAAAACCGTTAGACCCTGTACCGCCCTTCTTATGCTACACTCTTTAAGGCATCGGGGGCCAAGGCCCCAGGGAGGGAAATGGATGAAAAGGACCTGGCAACCCAACCGGAGGAAGCGGGCCAAGACCCACGGCTTCCGGGCCCGCATGAGGACCCCAGGCGGCAGGAAGGTGTTGAAGCGGAGAAGGCAGAAGGGCCGCTGGCGCCTCACCCCCAGGGTGAACGCCTGAGCCAACCCCCCCCTGCGGCGGGGGGTAAACTCCTTTCCCTAAAGGGCGACCGGGCATTCCAAAGGCTCCGCCAAGGACGCATGGGGCGGGGCCGTTTTTTGAACGTGAAGTGGCTCCCCGCCTCCGAGCTCAGGGTGGGGATCGTGGTGTCCAAGAAGGTGGGCAAGGCGGTGGTGCGCAACCGCATCAAGCGCCGCCTAAGGGAGATCCTCCGCCGCCTCCACCTCCCCAAGGCCCACCTCCTGGTGATCGCAAGCCCCGAGGCCCGGGAGGCCACCTACGCCGAGCTCTTCCAAGACCTCATCCGCGCCCTCAGGAAGAGCGGGCTGATACAATAGGCGGCGTGCGCGGCTTACTGATCCTTCTGGTCAAGGCATACCGCAGGTTCATCTCCCCCCTAAAACCCAAGACCTGCCGCTTCCACCCCACCTGTTCCGCTTATGCCCTCGAGGCCCTGGAGCGCCACGGGGCCCTATGGGGTAGCTATCTGGCCGCCAGGCGCATCCTGAAATGCCATCCCCTGCACCCCGGGGGACTGGACCCGGTGCCCCTGGTCTTCCCACCCAGGAGAACCGTTAAGACCCACAAGGAGGCACGATGAAAAGGCTTTTACCCCTCCTTTTCCTGCTGGGCTTGAGCGCCCTAGCCCTCGAGGCGGGCTTCAAGGACCAGGACGTAAACGGAGACGGGGTGCCGGAGAAGATCGCCGTCACCAACCTCATGGATCTGGCCTTTGACCAGAAGGGCCAGGTGGTGGGCTGGTACGTGAAGACCTACAAGGGCACGGCCTTCAACGACTACACCCGCGCCCCCAACCTGAGCGGCAACGGCCCCGTGGTGGCCCCGGTGGGCTTTACCCCGGAAAAGGCGGAGTACCGGGTGGAGGACGGCCGCCTCCTGGCCCGCTTCCAGGGTCAGGAGGGCACCCTCACCTACCGCATCGAAAAGGGGCGGTACACCGTCCAGATCAGCGCCGACTTCCCCCTCACCCTGAGGCTTTCCGCGCAAGGAAACCCCAAGGTGCTCCTGGAAGGGCAAAAGGAACCCACCCCGAGCGGGGAGGGCCAGCTGGCCTATCTGGCCTGGCAGACCAAGCCCCAGGCGGGCTATGCCCTGGTGGCCTTCGCCCAAAGGCCCTTTTCGGGGAAGCTGGTGGGCAAGGAGGCCACCCTTACCCTGGCTCCCGGGGAAACCCTCAAGGTCTACGGGGGCCAGAACGAGCTGGTGCGCTTCCACGTGGAGGGCCTTCTCGCCCTTCCCGGCCTCTTTTCCCCCAACATCTGGGGGCAGCTTTCCTTGGGGCTTCTCTGGCTCATGGAGGTGGCCTTCCGCTACACGGGTAGCTGGGGTCTGGCCATCCTCTTCCTGACCCTGGTGGTGCGCCTCCTCCTTTGGCCCCTCATGCACCAGCAGTTCAAGAGCATGGCGGAGATGCAACGCCTCCAGCCCCTCATCCAGAAGATCAACGAGAAGTACAAGGACGATCCCAACAAGCGGGCGGAGGCCACCATGAAGCTCTACCAGGAGCACAAGGTGAACCCCGCCGCCGGCTGCCTGCCCCTTTTCATCCAGATGCCCATCCTCTTCATCCTGTGGAAGGTCATCGCCAACTACGAGTTTGGCCAGGGCCTCCTCTGGATCCCAGACCTCTCCCTCCCCGACCCCTTCTACATCCTCCCCGCCCTCTACGTGGCCTCCACCTTCCTCTCCACCTGGCTTTCCGCCCACGGGAACAAGGACCTCATCCGGCAAAGCCTCTTCATGAACCTGATCTTCATCTTCCTGGTCCTGCAGTTCCCCTCAGGGGTGACCCTCTACTGGGTGCTCTCCAACCTCATCGGCCTGGTGCAGCAGTGGCTGATCAACAAAAGCCTCAAGCCCCTGGCGGCGTAAACTGAGGGCATGGACGAGAAGAAAAAGAGCATCGACGACCTCCTCTCCGACCTGGGGGTGCTGGAGGAAGCCCCGGTGGGGGTGGAGTTAAAAGAAGCCGGGAAGGCCGGCGCCACGCAAAAGGGGCCCAAGGAGGTGCTGGAGAGCTTCCTGGTGGGCCTTTTGCTGCGCCTGGACCCCGCCCACTACGTGGAGATTCACCAGGAGGGAAACCTCCTCAAGGCGGAGGTCAAGGGCGGGGACCTGGGGCGCTTCATCGGCAAGGAGGGGCGCACCCTAAAGGCCGTGGAGTACCTGGCCGGGGTGGTGCTAGCCAAGCACTTCGGCGGGGCCTACCGCGTGGTCTTGGACGCCGCTGGCTACCGCAAGCGCCAGGAGGAAAAGATCCGCAAGATCGCCGAGGAGGCTGCCCTCACCGTGGCCATGACCAAGGAACCCCTCCACCTCCCCCCCATGCGTCCCTCCGAGAGGCGCATCGTCCACATGCTCCTCAAAAACCACCCCCAGGTGACCACGGAAAGCCAGGGGGAGGGGGAGGAAAGGCACGTAGTGGTCTATCCTCGTGATCAGACTCCTTCGGGAACTGGAAAGGAGGCTTAAGGCTAAAGGGCTCCCGGAAAAGGAGGCCTGGGACCTTCTGGCCTTGGCCTCGGGTCTTTCCCGAAAGGATCTCCTCCTCGGCCTATCCCGGACCCCGCCCCCAGGGACGGAAGCCAGGGCCCTGGCCCTCCTGGAAAAGCGCCTTGGGGGCTATCCCTTGCAGTACCTCCTGGGGGAGGTGGAGTTCTTCGGCCTCCCCCTAAAGGTGCATGAGGGCATCCTCATCCCCAGGCCCGAGACGGAGGGCCTGGTGGAGCTCGCCCTGGGGCTTCCCCTGCCCCAGGCTCCCCGTATCCTGGACGCGGGCACGGGCACCGGGGCCATCGCCCTGGCCCTAAAAAAGCATCTCCCGGAGGCCCAGGTGTGGGCCACGGATACCGATTCTAAGGCCCTGGCCTTGGCCCGGGAGAACGCCCGCAGGCTGGGGCTAGAGGTAATCTTTCTCCAGGCTCCCCTCACCGGCGGGGTGAAGGATCTGGACCTGATCGTTTCCAACCCCCCCTACCTCCCCGAGGCCTACCGGTCCCTGGCTCCCGGGGAGCTGGCCTTTGAAAACCCCCAGGCCCTTTACGCGGGAAGGGAAGGGCTGGATGTGGCCCGGCCCCTGGCCCAGGAGGCCGGGAAGGCCCTCAAGCCCGGTGGGTTCCTCCTCCTGGAGCTTGCCCCGGAAAACGTGGGGCTCCTAGCCCAGGAGCTACAGGCCATGGGCTGGGAAGGAGTGGAAGTGCTAAGGGATTTGGCGGGTCGGGACCGGTACCTCCGGGCCCGGAGGCCCTCCCAGGAGCTGGAAGGAGAGAAGGGGCCTCTCCGTGGTCCATAGCTCCTTGGCCGCCACCACCCCCACCCGCACCACCCCCCGTCTCCCCTGAAGAAGGGTGAGGCCGCGGGCCAGCTCCTCCGGCGAGGGAAAGGTGGCGTACTCCGGGGCATACCCTGCCTGCAAAAGCCGTTGCCGCACGGCCTCCCCCAGGCCCTCGAGGGCCTCCTGGTTGCGGGCTTGGGTGGAGAGGCGGAAGGTGCGGGCGGCCAGAACCTCCCCGGCAGCGAAGGCCTTGCGCTCCGGGTAGAAGCGCACCCGCACCAAGAGCCTATCCTCCCGGTACCCCGCCCCCTCCAGCACCGCCAAGCCTGGGCCGAGGGGCGCATCCAAAAGCTCCACCCCCCGGAAGCCCTGGAGAAAGGCCCGGCGCTCGGCCACCTGCTCCAAGGCCTCCCTCCCCTCCTCCGCCCCCAGGCGCACCTCCCCCAGGTAGAGGCCCTGGCTCAAACGCACCAGACTTTGGGCCAGCTGGCCCCTTTCCCCCTGGAGCACCTCCGCCTGCATCAGGAGGCTTCTCACCCGTTCCTCCGTCTGGCGGAGCTCCTCCCGGGCCTTGGCTAGGCTGGCCTTTAAAACCTCCGCCTCCTGGGCCAGGGTTTGGCGTTGCCGCCGGGTTTCCTCGAGGCGGGCAAGAGCCCCCAGCACCTCCTCCTGAAGGCGCTTCCTCTCCGCCAGAAGCCTGGCCTTTTCCCCTTCCGCCCGCTCCGCCGCCTGCTGCAGGGCGCGGAGGTGGCTCTCCAGGGCCTTGAGCTCCCCGGTCCTCTCGGATAGCGCCCGGTTCTTTTCCTCAAGAAGCTGGGAAAGAGCCTGGCGCTCCGCCTCGAGGGTAGCCCGCTCCCCTCCCAGGGCCTGCACCTGGGAGGCCAGGGCCTTGGCCTCTTCCTCCAGGCGCTTCCTCACCTCGGTGGCCTGCTCCAGGGCCCGGGAGAGATCCCTTCGCTCCTCTCGCAGGACATTGAGCTCCGCCAGGGTCCTGCTGGCCTCGGCCTCCATGGCCGCCTTGGCCTCCAGGAGGGCCTGCCGCTCCTTCCTAAGCTGGTCCCGCTCAGCCCGGATGGCCTGGGCCTCCAGGATCACCTCCCTGGCCTCCCGGAACACCAGGAGGAACCCCAGGTAGCTGAAGAGGGCGATCCCTACCCCCGTGAACACCGCCACCAGGGTGGCCGTCTGCCGGGGCCTGAGGCCAAAAAGGCGGTAGTGCCGTTTCCCCGCCCACTTGGCCACCTTATCCCCCAAATAGGCCACCAAAGCGGCCAGGAGGAGGATCAGGATGAGGAGGGCCCAGAAGGTCATGGCCTAAAGCTCGTAGTCCTCTCCCAGGTAGTGCCGCCTTACCCCCTGATCCCGGGCAAAGGTCTCGGGATCCCCGTGGAAGAGGATCTCCCCGTCATACATCACATAGACCCGGTCAGTGATGGCCAGGGTCTCCCGTACGGAATGGTCGGTGATGAAAACCCCCACCCCCCGCCTTTCCCGCAAGTCGGCGATGACCTTCTGGATCTCCTTCACGTTCTTGGGGTCCACTCCGGTGAAGGGCTCGTCCAGAAGGATAAAATCGGGGTTGGTGCAAAGGGCCCGCGCCATCTCCAGCCGCCTCCTTTCCCCACCGGAAAGGGCGTAGGCCATCTGGTCCTTGAGGTGGTAGATGGCCAGTTCCTCCAAAAGGGCCTTGGCCTTCTCCAGGCGCTCCGCCCGGGAAAGGGGCTGGAACTCCAAGACGGCCAGGAGGTTTTCCAGCACCGTCATCCGGCGGAAGGCGGAAGGCTCCTGGGGCAGGTAACCCAAACCCAACCGGGCCCGGCGGTACATGGGAAGCTGGCTTATTTCCCGCCCCTTAAGGAAGATCCGCCCCCCCGTGGGCCTTATGAAACCCACCATCATGTAAAAGGTGGTGGTCTTCCCCGCCCCGTTGGGGCCGAAGAGGGCCACGATCTCCCCGCGCTTGAGGTAGAGGTCCACCCCCCGCACCACCTCCCTGGGGCCGTAGCGCTTGCGCAACCCTTCTGCCAGAAGTTCCCCGTCCATTACCCTAAAGCCTAAGCCCCAACCTTTAGTCCCGGGTGAGATAATGGGCGAGGTATGGTGGTGACCCGCATCGCCCCAAGCCCCACGGGGGACCCCCATGTGGGGACGGCGTATATCGCCCTTTTCAACCACGTCTGGGCCAGGAAGAACGGGGGGCGCTTCCTGGTGCGCATCGAGGACACCGACCGCACCCGCTATGTGCCGGGGGCGGAGGAGCGCATCCTGGCCGCTTTGAGGTGGCTCGGCATCTCCTACGACGAGGGGCCCGATATCGGCGGGCCCCACGCCCCTTACCGGCAGTCGGAACGGCTACCCCTCTACCAAAAGCACGCCGAGGAACTCCTCAGGCGGGGGTGGGCCTACCGGGCCTTCGAAACGCCGGAGGAGTTGGAGAGGATCCGCAAGGAGAAGGGTGGCTACGATGGTCGGGCCCGCAACATCCCTCCCGAGGAAGCTGAGGAAAGGGCAAAAAGGGGCGAGCCCCACGTGATCCGCCTGAAGGTGCCGAGGCCCGGTACCACCGAGGTGAGGGACGAGCTCAGGGGGGTGGTGGTCTACGATAACCAGGAGATCCCCGATGTGGTCCTCTTGAAGTCGGACGGCTACCCCACCTACCACCTGGCCAACGTGGTGGATGACCACCTCATGGGGGTAACGGATGTGATACGGGCCGAGGAGTGGCTGGTTTCCACCCCCATCCACGTCCTCCTCTACCGGGCCTTCGGCTGGGAGGTGCCCAAGTTCTACCACATGCCCCTCCTTAGAAACCCCGACAAGACCAAGATCAGCAAGCGGAAGAGCCACACCTCCTTGGAGTGGTACCGGGCCGAGGGGTTCTTACCCGAGGCCCTGCGCAACTACCTGGCCCTCATGGGCTTTTCCATGCCCGACGGGCGGGAGATCTTCACCCTCGAGGAGCTCATCGAGGCCTTCACCTGGGAGCGGGTTTCCCTGGGAGGCCCGGTCTTTGACCTGGAGAAGCTCCGCTGGCTCAATGGCAAGTACATCCGCGAGGTCCTTCCCCTCGAGGAGGTGGCGGAGCGGGCGAAGCCCTTTTTGCAAGCGGCTGGGCTTTCCTGGCCCAGCGAGGCCTACTTGAGGCGGGCGGTGGAACTCATGCGCCCCCGGTTTGACACCCTCAAGGAGCTTCCGGAAAAGGCCCTCTACCTTTTCAGCGAGGACTACCCCTTCGGGGAAAAAGCCCTGGAAAAACTGAGGGAAGGCCTTCCCGTGCTTCGCGAGGTGGAGCCCCTCCTCCGGGCCCAGGAGGACTGGAGCGAGGCCGCCCTGGACGCCCTCCTCCGGGGCTTCGCCCAGGAGCGGGGCCTGAAGCTCGGCCAGGTGGCCCAGCCCTTAAGGGCCGCCCTCACGGGAAGCCTGGAAACCCCGGGGCTTTTCGAGATCATGGCCCTTCTCGGCAAGGAACGGGTCCTCGCCCGGCTGGCCCGGGCCCTGGCGGGAGGAACTTCGTGAAGCACTCCACAAGCCGGGGTATACTGGAGCCATGAGGCGGGTTCTCCTTGCTCTTCTTCTTGTTTTGGGAATGGCCAGCGCCCAGAGCGCCATTCAAATGCGGTTTGGCTATGGGGAAAGCCTGGGGCTTACCTTCGGGGCGGGGCTGGAAAACCGCCTGAGGCAGAACCTCTCGGGCCGGCTTTCCGCCATGCTGGCCCCGGCGGCGCCGGGGGTGGCCCTGGAGGGCATCCTCCTCTTCAAACCCGACCTGGGCCAGTACGACCCCAGCCTAAAGGGCCTCCTCCCCTATTTCGGCGGGGGGCTCAGCGCCGTGATGGGGCCAAGCCTCACCGCCGGGGTGAGCTTCACCGGGGGGATGGAGGGCCTTCTGGACCCCTACACGGGCCTTTTTGCCGAGGCCACCTACGTGTACGGCTTCGCCAACTTCCCCAAGGTCTGGCACTTCACCCTGGGGGTAAGTTTCCGCTAAAGGCCCCAAGGCGGGGTGCGGGGGCTGCAAAATAGGGGGACGATGGGCTTCTTTGACCGACTGAAAGCCGGCCTCGCCAAGACGCGAGAAACCCTCCTCAAGGCCATCCCCTGGGGCGGAAGCCCCGAGGAGGTCCTGGAGGAGCTGGAAATGGCCCTCCTCGCCGCCGACGTGGGCCTCGAGGCCACCGAGGAGCTCCTGGCCGAGGTACGGGCTTCGGGACGGAAAGACCTGAAGGAGGCCGTAAAGGAGAAGCTCGTCCAGATGCTGGAGCCGGACGAGCGCCGGGCCACCTTGAGGAAACTCGGCTTCCGCCCGCAAACCCCTAAGCCCGTGGAACCCCAGGGCCACGTGGTTCTGGTGGTGGGGGTAAACGGGGTGGGCAAGACCACCACCATCGCCAAGCTGGGACGCTACTACCGGAACCTGGGCAAGAAGGTGATGTTCTGCGCCGGGGACACCTTCCGCGCGGCCGGGGGAGCCCAGCTTTCCGAGTGGGGGAAACGCTTGGACATCCCCGTGATCCAAGGGCCAGAAGGGGCCGACCCCGCCGCTTTGGCCTTTGATGCGGCAAGCGCCCGGAAAGCCAGGGGCTACGACCTCCTCCTGGTGGACACCGCAGGCCGCCTCCACACCAAGCACAACCTGATGGAGGAGCTGAAGAAGGTGAAGCGGGCCATCGCCAAGGCCGATCCCGAGGAGCCCAAGGAGGTCTGGCTGGTGCTGGACGCCGTCACCGGGCAAAACGGCCTGGAGCAGGCCAAGCGCTTCCACGAGGCGGTGGGGCTCACCGGGGTCATCGTCACCAAGCTGGACGGCACCGCCAAGGGCGGAGTCCTCATTCCCATCGTGCGCACCCTTAAGGTGCCCATCCGCTTCATCGGGGTGGGGGAAGGCCCAGACGACCTCCAGCCCTTTGACGCCGAGGCCTTTGTGGAGGCGTTGCTAGAGGGCTAGGCCAAAGCCCCATCTAGGGATTCCCGGCCACAAACTATAATGATGGCAAATGAGCCCTCATGATAGGGAAGCCATCCTTGCCACCTACGCGGCCAAGCTCGACCAAGTTATAAAACAGAGCCTAAGCCAAAACCCCAACGAGGCGGAGTTCCGCCGGGCGGTGGAGCCTGTATTGGCAGAGTTCTTGGAAGAAATGGACCTCCAGCCCCTAGCCCGAGCGGAGTACACCTTAGCACAAGGACGGGCCGATGCCATCTTTAACCGCCTCGTCATCGAGTACGAGCGCCCCGGCGTCCTCAAGCCCAAGCCAGACGCCGCCACCCGGCATGCGGTGCAACAGGTGAAGGATTACCTTGCCGGTATTGCCCAAAAGGATCGCCACGCCAAGGAGCGCCTGGCGGGTGTGGCCTTTGACGGGCGCTATCTCATCTTTGTCCGGCACTTGGGGGGAAGGTGGGTGGAAGAACCTCCCCTGGAGGCAAACCCCCTCTCGCTCAAGCGATTTCTCACCTGGCTTGCAGGCTTGGCTTCAGGGATTGCCCTAACACCGGAAAACCTCAACCGGGACTTTAACATAGAGCAGCTTCGCACCCAGACCATCCTTCGAAGCCTCTATCAAGCCTTGGGAAAAGCATTGGCGGAGGAAGGTCTGGCCCGTAAACTCTTTGCACAGTGGCGCACCTTTTTCAGCGAATCCATAGATTATTCCGAAGCCTTTGGTGGGCGCAAGTTGGAGCCGCTTAAGAAATGGGTGCGCAAGGCTGGCCTGGACATCCAAACCCCAGAAGAAGCCGAGCGCTTCTTCTTTGTCCTCCACACGTACTTCGCTCTCCTAGCCAAGCTTCTCGCTTGGCTGGCCCTTTCCCGCCACATGGGGGTTAAGCTAGGGGCACCCCAGTTTTCCGTCCTGGCCTCGGCAGACGGGGACACCCTGCGGAAAAGGCTGGGGGAGATGGAATCCGGAGGCATCTTCCGCCAGTATGGGATCCTCAACCTTTTGGAGGGCGACTTCTTCGCCTGGTACCTCCACGCCTGGAACGAAGAGGTGGAGCAGGGCCTTCGCACCCTCATCGAACGCCTGGACGAGTACGACCCCACCACCCTATCCCTCTTCCCCGAAGAAACCCGGGACCTTTTCAAAAAGCTCTATCACTACCTCTTACCCCGGGAAATACGCCACAACCTTGGGGAGTACTACACACCAGACTGGCTGGCGTGGCGCCTTCTGGTACAGCTCGATAACCGCTTCTTCACCGGGACCCCTTCGCCTCACAACGAGGAAATGCGCCAAAAACTTCTCCAGACCCGTTTTTTGGACCCTGCTTGCGGCTCCGCCACCTTCCTGGTCCTGGTCATTGGAAGAATGTTGGAGCTGGGGCGCTTACTCATGGTTCCAGAAAAAGAACTTTTGGAGGCCATCCTAACGAATGTGGTGGGCTTTGACCTTAACCCCCTTGCCGTCCTCACAGCCCGGGTTAACTACCTGCTGGCCATCGCCAACCTCCTCCAGTACCGGCAAGGGGATATCACCATACCCATTTACTTGGCTGACTCTGTCCGCACGCCCGCCGAGGGGCAGGACCTTTTCAACCAGGGTATCTACATCTTCCCCACCGCCGTGGGGGAGTTCCAAGTGCCAGCGGCGCTGGTCGCTACCCCAAAACGCTTCGACCGCTTTTGTGAGATTCTGGAGGACAGCATACGCTCCGAGGTGGATGCCAAGGCCTTCCTGGAAAGGACCCGCCGAGAATGGAGTCTGGTAGCGAAAGAATGGGATGACCACGCCCAAGAGCTGGCCAAAGGCCTCTACGAAAGGCTCTTAGACCTTCACCGCAAGGGCCTCAACGGCCTTTGGGCAAGGCTCCTCAAGAACAACTTCGCCCCTCTCACCGTGGGGCAGTTTGACTATATCGTCGGCAATCCACCATGGGTGAACTGGGAGCACCTGCCCGATGGATACCGCGAGAGCATCAAAGACCTCTGGCTCCGCTACCGCATAGCCGGCACCTTCAAAGGCGGGCGGCCACGCTTAGGAGCAGTCAAGGTGGACATCTCCGCCCTCATGACCCACACTGTAGCCGACAGGCTGCTCAGAGACAGCGGCAGGCTCGGCTTCGTCATCACGCAATCACTTTTCAAAACAGCGGGAGCCGGCGCCGGATTCCGGCGGCTAAGCATCCCCACAGGAAACGGCGAGGAAATTCCTCTCCGCATCCTGCACGTGGATGATATGGTGGACCTTAACCCCTTTGAGGGCGCCTCCAACCGCACGGCCGTGTTGATACTGGAAAAGGGCAGTCCAACTCAGTATCCCGTACCCTACACTGTTTGGCGCAAGAAGAGGGGTGCTCGCTTCACCTACGAAAGCACCTTGGAGGAAGTAATAGCGGCTACAAAACGGCTCAACTTCGTTGCTGAACCCGTAGACCCCAAGGACCTCACCTCCCCCTGGCTCACCGCCCGCCCGAAAGCACTCCAAGCGATGCACAAAATCTTGGGTCGGTCCGACTACAAAGCCCACGAAGGGGTTAATACCGGTGGTGCTAACGCCGTCTACTGGGTTGGGCTTGTACTAAAGCGCCCTAACAGGCTTTGGGTGGTACGCAATCTTACTGAGGGAGCCAAGGTTAAGGTAAAAGAGGTGACCGAAACCATTGAGCCTGATCTGCTTTACCCACTCATCCGCGGGCGGGATGTACAACGTTGGCGGGCGGAACCCTCAGCGTGGATTATCGTTCCCAAGTACCCAGAGAAGCCTGGGCGCACTATCCCGATGCACCAAATGCAACATCTATATCCTAAAACCTATGGATATTTTGAGAGGTTTGAGGAGGTTCTTCGCAAACGAGCTGATGCGATGGTTAAGAGTGCTATTGCTCGAGGAGAACCTTTTTACTTTTACGGCGCCGTCGGTCCCTACACCTTTGCCCCATGGAAGGTGGTGTGGCGTGAGGTTGCGCATACCCTCGATGCGACTGTTGTACCTCCCAAAGAAGGCAAACCCACCATTCCTGCTCACACCCTCGTTAGTGTGGGGTGTGCATCCAAAGATGCCGCTCATTATCTCTGCAGCGTTCTTAATAGCTCCTGCACTCGCCTCACTGTCCAGTCCTACATAGTCCTCCACCCTGATCCACATATCCTCGAGCACATCCGCATCCCGCGTTATGATCCGACCAACCCGGTGCATCGGCGACTGGCGGAGTTATCGGAAGCGGCACACGAGGCGGCGCGGCAGGGGGATACAACGGCGTTGCGTCACATTGAGGCGGAGATCGACCAGCAGGCGGCGAAGCTGTGGGGCTTGACCGAGGAGGAATTGCGTGAGATCCAACGCAGTTTGGCCGAATTGGCCGGGAACGGGGACACGTAGGGTCGCCCCTACTGTTGCCCGATGAAGGAGGCGATAACCTGTGCAGGCATTGCGAAACCTGCGCCATATCCTCGAAACCATCGCCCAGGGCGTGGAGGTGCTCCCCGCCGTCGGCGGAGCGGTGGAGGACCTGGAGCGGCCCGACTTTGAGGAGCGAGAGGACCAGGCCCTCAACGAAGAGGAACGGGTTTTCGAAACAATCGTTGAGAGAAGCACGGACGGAACCAGGCCCAGCCTCTATCGGCCCACCCCGCCCCTGACCCGAAGCAAAAGGCACCTTTTCCGTTACTTCTTGGATGGCTCCTTCCGTTCCTACTTCCTGGGCACTCTCCTCGAGCACGAGCGGGAAACCCCCGTTCACTTTGCCCAAATCGGGGCCTGCGTGCTCCGCCGCGAGGATAATGGCTCGGTGCGGCGGGAAGTTTTAGAAATACGAAACCTGCTCCTTGCGGGTAGAAAGCGCCTTTCTTCTGAGCTGTGGAGCAAATTGGAAAACGTCGCCACGATGGCGGATATAAGGCTTGTGGATCTGGAAGAACGGGACATCGTATCCGGCGTACTCTCCGATTTTGACCTCCGCAACAAGGCTGCGGGCAAAGTCCGGTTCGAGATGCACAACCTGGAAGCGGAGCTCATCAGGCGGGTTTTACCTAAACTGGGGTTGGACCAGTGGTTGGTGGTGGACGGTTCCCTTCAGTTCCAACCGACCCTTAGCGATCTGGAGCAGAGCGAGATTATTAAACCCGTCTTAGGGGTGGCCAAGAACTTTCGTAAAGATCCCCAATTTGTCTTCGGTCGTGGGCCGCGGGCCGAGCGCCGCTCCATCTACAAACTCCTTGCCGATCTGAAGCCCTATCACCGCACCGCCGCCTTTGGCGCCCGGCAAGGAAAACTGGTTTTCTGGTACGTCCGCCTTCGGGAGCAGACCCAGGTGGACTACCCCCTAATGGGCGTGGTCAAAGCCGAGCTGGTCAACCCCTCGCTAGAAGCGGTACCCTCGGAGCTCATCGACCTCCTCTCCCGCGCCCTGGTGGCGGAAAGAAGCGTCACCCCTCATGGACAAGACCGCCGCTGGCACGCCCACCTTTACCCCATCTTCCTGGCGGAAAGGGCGATCAAGGAAAGCCTGGTGTCCCGAGAAGTGGTGCAACAGTTTTTGAAATGGAGGTGAACCATGTCTGAGTCCACCGAGCGCCCGGTAATAGGCCTTTCCTCGGCCACTGCCAACCAGCCCAACTCCTCCGACGAGTTTCACTTCTGGCTGGCACCGGAGGTGATCGTCAACCCCTTTGACATCGTGGAAGCCGAGCAAGTAGCCCCTGGGGGCGAAAAAAGCCACACCTTTGGGATTGTGACCACCCTCGAGCATTCCACGGACGCCCCCAGCCACCTTTCCAACTTCATCTCCAACGACTTTGGGCAAGTATCCACGGAACCCAACACCCTTCGCCAAGGCACCACCGTGGCCCGCGTGGCCGTCCTCTCCAACGATCAGGACATCTACATGCCGGTGATGAACGACCGACCCGTACGCTTTGCCGACGAAAAAGGGATCCATGTTGCCCTGGGCATAGACCAGGTGCCGGAGCGCTACCGGGTTCCCGCTGGGCTCATCGCGATGTCTAACGGCACCCAGGCGGTGGTTTATCTGGATAGCCGCTACATCCTGGGGCCTGAAGGTGCGCACGTGAACATAAGCGGCATCTCGGGCCTAGCCACCAAAACCTCCTACGCCATCTTCCTCATCCAGTCCATCCTGCAAAAGGTGGAAAACCGAGACCGGATAGGGGTCATCATCCTTAACGTCAAGCACGGCGACCTTCTTTCCATAGACCAGCCTCCCCCAAGGGGCCTCGATCCCGAACAGCACGAGCTTTGGGAAAAGCTTGGCCTCACTCCCAAACCCTTCAGCAACGTACGCTACCTTCTTCCCTACGGCAAAGACACCTACACCACAGGCCGACCCAACAGCTTCCGCCTTCCCGAACGCAACTGGTTCACGTACGCTTACTCCTTGCAGGACACCTACAACAAGCTGGACCTTCTCCTTTCCAACATCCCCGATCCCTGGGACACCGTGGGCGCCCTCATCGGGGAGATTACCCAAGGCCTTTCCGACCCCAAAACGGGGCAATGGGGACCCTCAGGCAAGTGGAAGGGAGTACATGACTGGCAAACCCTGCTCAACGGTGAACCCCTAGTTAAAGACGGCCAAGCCCAGGCGGTAGGAGACGTACGCGCCCAATCTGTAGCCCGGTTTAGGCGGCTACTCCGCCGCATCGTCCAGACCCGTCAAACAGGAATTTTCATTTCCCAGCGCCCAAAGCACGTCAAAAACCTAAGCGAGGAAATCGCCAGGATCCGGGGTGGGGAAACCATTGTGGTGGACATCGCCCGCTTGGCGGATGATGAGCAGACCCTGGTCTTTGGCGATATCCTGCGCACCATCTACAACCTCTATGCGGAGGAGGGTAGCGAGCGCGAGGATTTGCCGGAAAAGGTCATCATCTTCGTGGACGAGCTCAACAAGTACGCCCCTGCACGAGAGAAGGAATCGCCAATCCTGGAACAGGTCCTGGACATCGCTGAACGGGGCCGGTCCTTGGGGGTGGTCCTGTTTGGAGCAGAGCAGTTCATGAGCGCTGTGCACGAGCGTGTAGCGGGCAACTCCTCCACCTTGGTCCTGGGGCGAAGCGGCTCCGCCGAGCTTTCCTCTCCCGTCTATCGCTTCCTAGACCCCGCCATCAAGGCCAACATATCCCGTTTGCAAAAAGGCGAATTGATTCTTAGCCACGCCACCTTCCGCCAGCCGGTGAAAATCTCCTTCCCCAAGCCCGCCTACCTGCAGGAAGGCGCTACCTGAGAAAGGACTTCCTCCTAGGCACCGAAGTGGGCAGACGGTATGCTCTCCCCATGAACCGCGCTCCCCTTCTCCTCGCCTTCGCCTGGTTGGTGGCCCTGGTGGCCACCTTGGGAAGCCTGTACTACTCCGAGGTGCGGCTTTTCCTGCCCTGCGAACTCTGCTGGTACCAGCGCATCTTCATGTACCCCCAAGCGGTGATCTTAGGGCTAGCCTTATGGCGGCAGGACCTCCGGGTCTGGCCTTACAGCCTGGCCCTTTCCCTCATCGGGGGAAGCCTCAGCGCCCTGCATCTCTTGGAGCAAAAGTTCCCCGACCTCTTCACCCTGGCCTGCAAGCCCCCGGTGCCCTGCTCGGTGGAGTACATCCCCCAGTTCCCCATCCCCTTGCAGGCCCTGATCGCCTTCGCCCTCATCGCCCTCAGCATGGGGCTTTTGGCCCGAGAGGCCCGTCAAAGGGGGTAGCCGAGCCCCTCGAGGACCGCCCTCACCCTATAGCCCAGAAGGTCCTCCGGGGGGTAGACCACCTGCACCCTTTCCCAGACCCCCTTCTCCACCGGTACCAGGGCCACCAGGGCGTGGAAGGGCTGGAGCAAATCCAGGCTAAGCCGCCCTCCCGCATAAAGGAGGACATCCGCCTTCAAGGAGAGGCCCTTGGCCTCCTCCGGCCTTAAGGCCACGTGCCCCCGGGCCCTTTCTGGTAGGCGGGCCAGAAAGCTATCCCCTTCGGCAAAGCTCCCGGCCACCACGGAAACCTGGCCCAGGGACCTGAGAAAAGGGACCAGGGAGAGCCGTAAAGGCCCAAGCCATAGCCCCCTGGCCCCGGGGAAGTGGGCGGAGAGAAACCGCTCCAGGGCTATCCCTTCCGTGTACTGCCCCAAAAGCCCCCCACCCGGGGCACCACCAGGTCCAAAAGCCCTGCCTCCCGGGCCTCCGCCTCCAGGGAAAGGCTTGGGGCTAAGTCCTTGGGAGGGGGCAGGGCCTCCGCCAGCACCGCCCCGGCCAGGCCCAGAGAAGCCAGGCAGGGGAGGAGGGCAAAGGGATCCTGGGCCTCCACGGGATAAAGGAAAAGGGGAAGCCTGGCGGTGGCCACCTCCGCCACCAGCCGGTCAAAGAGGGGGGAAGGGGCCCGGTAGAGAAAAGCCAAAGGACGGGTCCTGTGGTACTCGGGCCGCATGGCTTCACCCCAAGGGCCTCAGGTCCGCATACTTCAGGGAAAGCCGCTTCAGGCCCACCCCCTCAAAGTGCACCGTCACCTCGTCCCCCATGGCCGCCACCACCGTGCCCGGACCAAAACGGGGGTGAACCACCTTCTCCCCGCCCTTAAAGGCCCCGGGTTTGGGCCGGTGGGCCGGGGGGGCCTTGACAGGAACCCGGTAAGGGTCGTACTCCTCATAAAGCCCCCCGTCCACCTCCTCCAGGAAGCGGCTTGGCCGGGAAGCTTCGGTGCGCCCATACACCTCCCTTTCCTCCGCATGGGAGAGGTAAAGCCTTTCCTGGGCCCGGGTCACCCCCACGTAGAAGAGGCGGCGCTCCTCCTCGAGGCCCTCCAGGGTGCTCAAGGAGGAGCGGTGGGGCAATAACCCCTCCTCCACCCCCACCACGAAGACCACCGGAAACTCCAACCCCTTGGCGTTGTGCAGGGTCATGAGGGCCACCTTGCCCGAAGGCTCCCCCGGCTCCTCCGCCCGGGCGGTAAGGGCCACCTTGTCCAGAAACTCCATAAGACCCTCCGCCTCCTTGGCCGCCCGGAGAAGTTCCTCCACGTTCTCCAGGCGGTCCTCGTGATCCTCAGGATAAGCTTCCCGCAGGTAAGCGGGGTAATCCGTGGCCTCGAGGAGGTGGCGGAAAAACCCTTCCGCAGGGCCAAAGGCCAGTTCCTGGAGCTCCTCCATCAGGGCCAGGAAGTGGCGTAAGGGAGCAGGGCGGGGCAGAACCTCTGCCGCCACCTTGAGGGCCTCGAGGAGGGGAAGCCCCTTTTCCCTGGCGAGGGCCTCCACCTTCTCCACCGTGGCGGGGCCGATGCCCCGGGGAGGGGTGTTCAGCACCCGCTTGAGGCTCACGGCGTCCAGGGGGTTCAGGCTGAGGCGGGCATAGGCCAGAAGGTCCTTCACCTCCGCCCGTTCAAAGAACCCCACCCCACCCACCACCCGGGCCGGAACCCCCCGGGAGGCCAGGGCCTGCTCCAGGAGGCGGCTTTGGGCGTTGGTGCGGTAGAGGACCGCTACCCGGTCAAAGGGAGGGCCCAAACGCAGGATCTCTTCGGCCACGAAGCGGGCTTCATCCCGGGCATCCTTGGCCCTATAGAGGCGCACGGGCTCCCCCCCAGGCTTCACCGGCCTCAAAGTCTTTTCCAGGCGCAAGGCATTGTTCACGATGAGGGCGTTGGCAAAGCGCAGGATGGCCTCGGTGGAGCGGTAGTTCTCCTCGAGGCGGTACACCTTGGCCCCGGGGAAGTCCCGGGTGAACTCCAGGATGTTCTTGATGTCCGCGGCGCGGAAGGAATAAATCCCCTGGTCCGGGTCCCCCACGGCCATGAGGTTGGCCTCCTCTCCCGCCAAAAGCTTGGTGAAGCGGTACTGCACGGGGTTGGTGTCCTGGTACTCGTCCACGTGGATGAAGCGGGCCCGCCTCCTGACCCGCTTCAAGACCTCCTGGTCCCCTTCCAGGAGGCGCAGAGCGTAAAGGAGGATGTCCCCAAAGTCCAAGGCCCCCTGGGCCCTAAGGGCCTCCTCGTAGCGCTTCAGCACATCCAAAAGCCTTCCCCGGCTCAAGCCCGCGTAGTACTCGGGAAGCTCCGAAAGCAGGGACTCGGGGGCCTCCCCCCGGTTCTTGGCCCGATCCAAGAGGGCCTTGATGGGCCCGGGGCGGGCGGCAAGCCCAAGTTCCTTCAACACCTCCCTGAGGAGGGCGGTCTGGTCGTCCTCGTCGTAGACCACGAACCCTGGCCTAAGCCCCACCCTCTCCCCGTAAACCCTCAGGATGCGCAGGGCAGCGGAGTGGAAGGTGGAAACCCAAAGCTCCCCCGCCCCCTTCACCATGCGCCTAAGGCGCTCCTTCATCTCCTCGGCGGCCTTGTTGGTGAAGGTGACCGCCAGGATCTCCGAGGGGAAGACGCCCCTCTTGGCGATGAGGTAGGCCACCCGGTGGACCACGGTGCGGGTCTTGCCGCTGCCCGCTCCCGCCACCACCAGGGCTGGCCCCTCAAAGTGCAAGACCGCCTGGCGCTGGGCCTCGTTCAGGGAGCGAAGGAGCTCGTCTTCAAGATGGCTGCTTGGAGGCCCCTGCATCCTCGAGGAAATGCGCTGACCCTCTGGCTCCACGGGGGAGAGTGTACCACGGGGTAGACTTTAAGGCATGGAGCTCTACCCTACCCAAGATGGCTTCCTGGGAGAGATCGCCAAGGGGTTCACCTTCGCCCAGTTGGCCCGGGTGGCCGCAGGGTTTGGCGAAAGGGTTAAGGCAGAGGGGATAACCCAGGTGGTGGTGGCCCACGACACCCGCTTCCTGGCCCAGGAGATGGCGGAGGAAGCGGCGGGGATCCTGGGGGGAATGGGCCTGGAAACCTTCCTCCTGAAAGGTTCTTCCCCGCTGCCCCTTTTCGGCTTCGCCTTAAAGGAACTGGGGGCAGCCGGGTTTTACCTCACCGGAAGCCGCAAGCCCGCCCGCTACCAAGGGGTGAAGCTCCGCCTGGGCCCGGGGAAACCCCTTTCCCCGGAAGGGATGACCCTTCCCCAGGAGGCCCCGCAAAAGCGGGGAAGCTTCCAGGTCCTGGAACGGAAAAAGGCCTACCTGGAGCACCTGGCAGGGAGCGCCGGTCAGGGAACCCAGGGGAAAAAGGGGGTGGTCTACCTGGACACCCTAGGGGGAGCGGGTGGAGGGGTGTTGCCCGGTGCCTTCAAGCTCTTGGGCCTCGAGGCGGAGCTTAGGGAACTCCACCCCCTCCCCCACCCCCTCTTCTACGGGGTGGACCCCGACCCCAAGCCGGAAAACCTCCCCACCCTCCTCGCCCTCATGAAGGCGGTGGAACCCCCGGCGGTGGGCTTTGCCCTGGATGGGGATGCGGACCGCCTGGCCGTGGTCCTGCCCGGCGGGGAGCTGATCTCCCAGGAGGAAGTCCTGGAAAAACTTAGACAGGCCCTGGGAGGAAGGGAGGTCCGGGCGGATGGCGAGGGAGGCTACCTTTTCCCCTGGCACCTTCCGGAAAAGGATCCTTTCCTGGCCACCCTCTTCCTCCTAGGGGTCCTCCTATGAGGGAGCTTCTCCCAGGCCTCTACCTCCTCCCTGTGCCCATCCCCTACCCCTTGAAGACGGTGAACCTCTACCTCCTCCGGGGGAACGGGGAAGTGGCCCTCCTGGACACCGCCCTGGACACCAAGACGGCCCGGGGCACCCTGGAGCTCAGCCTGGCGGAGCTCGGCCTTTGCTTTACCGACGTCAGGACCGTCCTCCTCACCCACCACCACCCGGACCACTACGGCCTGGCGGGCTTTTTTGAAGGGCTTGGAGCCCAGGTATGGCTGCACGAGGAGGAGGTCGAACGGGGCCACCTCTTCTGGCTTCGGCCAGAGGCCTTTGAGGAAGCCAGCTGGCGGCTTTTCCTGGACCACGGCACCCCGGAGGAGGCCCTTTGGGGCATCCGGGAAACCATGGCCAAAACCCGGGAGCGGGTCCATCCTCCCCAAAACCCCACGCCCCTGAAGGACGGGGAGGTGCTGGAGGTGGCCGGTAAGAAGCTCAGGGCCATCTGGACGCCGGGACACGCGGACGGGCACGTGGCCTTCTATCTGGAGGAGGAAGGAATCCTCCTGGTGGGGGACGCCCTCTTGGAACGGGTATCCCCCAACGTGGGCCTTTGGGCCTACACCCGGGAAAACCCCCTAAAGGACTTTCTGGCGTCCTTAGAGCGCCTTATGGAGCTTCCAGCCAAGGTGGCGTATGCGGGGCACTTCGGCCCCATCCTCGAGGTGAAGAAGCGGGCCCAAGAGCTCATCGCCCACCACCAGGAGCGCCTGGAGGCCCTGCTCGGCTTTCTTCAAGCTCCCATGACCGCCTGGGAGCTTTCCCTAAGGCTCTTCCCCCAGGAGCTGGACGCCCCCGGCAGGCGCTTCGCCTTCGCCGAAACCCTGGCCCACCTGGAGTACCTGCGCCAGGAGGGCCAGGTGGACCGGGAAGGCCCCCCCTACCGCTACTTCCGGGCCTAAGGCCCCTTGCCCCGGGTGGGGAGGAGGGGTAAACTTTGACCCGGTTCAAGGAGGTGCCATGCATCCCTGGTACACCCACTACGATCCCGGGGTCCCCAAGGAGGCCCCCAGGCCCTGGTTGCTCACCGACCTTCTAAGGGAAAACACCCGCCGCTATCCCCACAAGGTGGCCTTGGAGTTCCTGGGGCGAAGTCTTTAGCTACCAAAGCCTTTGGCAGCAGGTGGAGGCCTTCGCCAAAGGCCTCCAGGAGGCCGGCCTGAAACCCGGGGACCGGGTGGCCCTCATGCTCCCCAACTCCCCCCAGTTCGTCATCGCCTTCTACGGCACCCTTCTGGCGGGAGGCGTGGCGGTGAACACCAACCCCATGTACACCCCCCGGGAACTGCGGCACCAGCTCAGGGACTCGGAGGCCAGGGTCCTGGTCATCCTGGACCTTCTTCTTCCCCGCTACCAGGAGGTGAAGGCAGAGGCCCCGGTAGAGGTCCTGGTGCGCACCGGCATTCAGGACTACCTGCCCTTCCCCAAGAATCTCCTCTACCCCCTGATGCTCAAACGGAAAGGCCAAGCCCCGAGGAGCCTCGAGGGCATCCCCTGGCGTACCTTCCTCAAGCCGGGTAATCCCCAGCCCGTCCCTTTAGACCTAGACGATCTCGCTCTTTTGCAGTACACGGGAGGGACCACGGGTGTGGCCAAGGGGGCCATGCTCACCCACCGGAATCTCTCCAGCAACGCCCTCCAGGTCCGCTCCTGGATCCCCGATTTTCAGGAGGGGGAAGAGGTGGTGCTGGGGGCCATTCCCTTCTTCCACGTCTACGGCATGACCGTGGCCATGAACCTGGCCCTCTTGGGAGCGGCCAAACTGGTCCTTCTGCCCCGGCCGGAGATCAAACCCATCGTGGAAGCCATTGAAAAGCACCGGGTCACCCTCTTCCCCGGGGTGCCCACCCTCTACGTGGCCTTCAACCACTTCCCGGGAATTGAAAAGCGAAATCTAAGGAGCATACGGGCTTGCATCTCGGGCTCGGCTCCCTTGCCCCTGGAGGTGGCCGACCGCTTTGAACGGCTCACCGGGGCCAAGCTGGTGGAGGGCTACGGCCTCACCGAGGCAAGCCCCGTGACCCACTGCAACCCCCTCCATGGCGTCCGCAAGCTGGGGAGCGTGGGCCTACCCTTTCCCGGAGTGGAGGCCAAGGTGGTGGACGAGGAGGGCAAGGAGGTGCCCCCAGGCGAGGTGGGCGAACTCGTCGTCCGAGGCCCCAACGTCATGAAGGGCTACTGGGACCGCCCCGAGGAAACCCAAAAGGCCCTTAAGGACGGCTGGCTCTTCACCGGGGACATGGCCAAAATGGACCAAGACGGCTACTTCTACATCGTGGACCGCAAAAAGGACATGATCATCGCCGGAGGCTACAACATCTACCCCCGCGAGGTGGAAGAGGTCCTCTACCAGCACGAAGCCGTCCAGGAAGCCGCCGTGGTGGGCGTGCCCGACCCCTACCGCGGGGAAACCGTGGCCGCCTTCATCGTCCTCAAGGAAGGGTATAAGGGCAAGGTCACGGAAAAGGACATCGAAGCCTTCTGCCGGCAAAACCTCGCCGCCTACAAGGTCCCCCGCATCATTGAGTTCCGGGACAGCCTGCCCAAAACCAGCGTGGGGAAGATCCTCAAGCGCGAGCTGACCAAGGAAATGGCGGCCAAGCGCTAGCCCCAGGGAAGCAGGCCAAGGAAAGCCCTCCGCGTCCAACCCGGACCGGGGGCATCCTGCACCTTTACAACAGCATACTCAAGATATATGATGGTAAGTGAAGGAAAGGAGGAGTAGGTATGAGCGCCACAGGCCTCGAGGTCTTTGACACCACCATCCACAAGACCCACAGCTGGTTGAAGGAGATCATGGAAACCCTGGGCATAGAGGACCGCCACCGGGCGTACATGGCCCTGCGGGCCGTGCTCCATGCCTTAAGGGATCGCCTCACCGTGGAGGAAACCGCCCAGCTGGCCGCCGAGCTTCCCATGCTGATCCGGGGCCTCTTCTACGAGGGCTGGGCCCCCACGGGCAAGCCCCTTAAGGAGCGGCACAAGGAAGCCTTCCTGGCCCATGTGGCCCGGGAGCTCAAAACACCTTCGGGACCCGCCTTGGACCCCGAGGCCGCCACCCGGGCGGTGTTCAAGGTGCTTTCCCAAAAGGTTTCCCAAGGGGAGATCCGGGATGTGCTGAACCTGCTCCCCAAGGAAATCCGCGAGCTTTGGCCCCAGGGCTGATCGGGTCAGGAGCCTCAGTCCAGCACAAAGCGGTCCTCGCTTTCGTGAAGGCGCACCCGGTGGACGATGCGCTGGTCCTGGTCCCCGTCCCCCTCGGTCATGGCCACCACGCTCACGTAAGGCCTTAAGGGGCTACGGAGCACCTTCTTGGTGAGGGTTTCCTCCACCTGGAAGATGCCGGCGGAGTTGTTCATGGTCACCTGGATCTCCACGGGCACCTTTTCCCCTTTGAGGATGCGCACCTCGTCCACCGCCAGGGCGCTGATGGAGTGGATGTCAATACTCCCCAGGGCAAAGGCCTTCCGCCCCCGGCCCTTGGTGATGTCGGTGCCGTCGGCCACGGCGGTGACCCCTGCCTCAATGGTTAAGGGCTCCGGGGAGAGGTCATGGCTATAGATACCGTGAAGGATGAGGGCCCTAAGGGCGGTGCGTTGCTCGGGATCAGGGTAGATCTTCTCCAGGATTCGGTTCAGGATGGGCAGGGACAGGGTAACACCAAAGGCCTCGTGATGGTCCCGATGTACCTGGTTGCCCAGGTCATGGAGCATGGTGGCAAGGAGGACCACCACATAGGCATCCTCCAGCTCCCCGGCCCCCGACTCCACCGTGTCCAGGCGCACCCCTGCCTCGGCCAAGAGGGCCAGGATGGCCACGCTGGCCGCCCCGGTGAGGAGGGCGTGGACCCGGCCGTGGTCGTTGTAGCCCAGCTTGCGCATGGTGATGTAGTTGGCCATGTTCCACCCAGCCCTGGCCTCGGGGTCTTGGATGAGGAGCTCGTAGGCCTTAAGGGCCTTAGGAAAGGCCTTTAGACGCTCGCGAATGGCCTGGTCGGCCTCGGCGTATAGCTTGGCCTTGGGGCTGGCAACGTGGACGATGCGCTCTCCCGTCATGGGCAACTCCACATTACACCACATCTTGAGGGTTAGGGCCACTATCCCAGACCCCCAGGCGAAGGTAGGGCCAAGTCCCTCCTATTAGGAAAAAGGCTTTAGCCCGGCCTTTACTCCCCCTTGAAGTTAGGTGCCCGCTTTTCCAGGAAGGCCCGCACCCCCTCCTTCATGTCCTCCGTGGCGGAGGCATAGCCGAAAAGGTCGGCCTCGATCTCCAAAGCCTCCGCCAGGTCCAGCCCCTCGCCCCGCACCACGCTTTCCTTGGCCAGGGCTAGGGCGATGGGCGCATTTTTCAGGATCTTCTGGGCCAGCTTCTTGGCCTCCTCCAGGGCATCCTCCCCCACCCGGTTCACCAGACCCAGGCTTAAGGCCTCCTCGGCGGACACATGGCGCCCGGTAAAGATGAGGTCCAAGGCCCGACCCCGCCCGATGAGGCGGGGAAGCCTCTGGGTGCCGCCAAAGCCCGGGATCAAGCCAAGCCCCACCTCGGGCAGCCCCAGCTTGGCCTCCCTGGAGGCCACCCTCAGGTCGCAGGCCAGGGCTAGCTCCAGCCCTCCTCCCAGGGCATACCCGTTGATGGCGGCGATGGTGGGAAGGGGCAAGGCGGCGATCTCGGCGAAGACCTGCTGCCCCAAAAGGGCATACTCCCGGGCCATGAAGGGATCCTTCAGGGCAGCGATCTCCTTGAGATCCGCCCCGGCAGCAAAGGCCTTGCCCTCCCCGGTGAAGATGGCCACCCGGACCTCGGGATCCTGATGGATGACCTCGGCCACCTCGGCCAGCTCCCTGAGGAGGTCCTGGGAGAGGGCGTTTAGGGCCTCGGGCCGCCTTAAGGTAACCAGGGCGATGCCCTCCTCCACCTCGTAGGAAAGGTGCTCAAACTCGGGGATCTCCAGGATGAACTCGTGCTCGTGTTCGTGCTCGTGGGCCATGCTACACCTCCAAAAGGGCCTCGAGGGCCACCTCCACCATCCGCCTTACGCCTTCTTGCAAAACCTCAGGCGGAGCCAGCTCCGGATCGCCGATGCGGTTGGAAACCGTGAGGATGGCCCCCGCCCGCACCTTCCGCATCTTACCCAGGAGGAAGAGGGCGCTGGCCTCCATCTCAAAGGCCAGCAGGCCAAACCGGGCCCAGGCCTTCGCCCCTTCGGGGGTGGTGGCGTAGAAGGCATCCTCGGTGGCCACCAGGCCCACATGGTGCGGGTAGCCTCTTTGCTCCGCCTGCTTCCAGAGGGCACGGAAGAGCTCGGCATCGGGCACAGGAGCATAGGGACGGCCTTCCAGGTACTGCCGGGTAGCCCCGTCCAAGGGCACCGCCCCCTGGGCGATGACCAGGTCCCCAGGGGAAAGGCCCTCGTCCACCGCCCCACAGGTTCCCACCCGGAGAAGAACCCTGGCCCCAAGGCTCACCAGCTCCTCCGCCACGATGCTGGCCGAAGGGGCCCCCATGCCCGTGGTCTGCACGGAAACCGGCACCCCCCGGTACCGGCCGGTGAAGCCCCAAAGGCCCCGGTAGGAGGTGTAGAGCCTGGATTCCTCGAGGAAGGTGGTGGCGATCCACTCCGCCCGGCCCGGATCCCCGGGCAGGAGCACCCTTTCCGCCACCTCTCCCTTCTTGCCCCGCACGTGGATGGGACTCATACCGCCCCATTTTAAAGCCGCAAGGCGGGAAGCCCTTCCACCAAGGCCTCGTCGTGGGTGGCGAGGAGAAGGGCCGCCCCCACCTCCCCCGCCAACTCCCGCATGAGCCTGAGCACCTCCCTGGCCTGGGCACGGTCCAGGCTGGCCGTGGGCTCATCGGCCAAAAGAAGCCTAGGGCGAAGGTACAGGGCCCGGGCCACCGCCACCCGCTGCCGCTCCCCACCCGAAAGCCTTTGAGGAAGAAAATCCGCCCTTTCCCTGAGGCCCAACCGGGAAAGGAGCCCAAGGGCAGGGGTCCGGTCCACCCGGCCCGCCAGGTAGCCGGGGGCCAGGACGTTTTCCAAGGCGGTGAGCTCCGGGAAAAGAAAGTGGTGCTGGAAGACAAGACCCATAAAGCGAAGCCGCCTCCTGGCCAAAACCCCCTCAGGAAGGCCCCGGATGGGGATTCCCTCCCAGTACACCTCACCCTCCTGCAAGGGAAGAAGGCCCGCCAGGAGGTGGAGGAGGGTGGTCTTGCCGCTTCCCGAGGGCCCTAGGATGGCCAGGGCCTCCCCGGGGCAGAGCCTTAAGGAAACCCCCCGGAAGAGGTAGCCGTTCCCGTAGGAGAATCCCAGGTCTATGGCCTCCAAAACCGGGTTCACCCTCTCATCCTCTAGGCAAAAGATGAAGCCTCGGTTAGAGTAAGGCCGATGCCGGCATCCCCCCTCTTCCAGGATATGGGTCCGGAGGAAACCCGCCTGGCCCGCTCCTACTTCCAGCCCCTGAGCTACCCCAAGGGCAAAGCCATCTTCCACCAGGGGGATCTGGGCCAGGCCCTTTACCTGGTGGAGGAGGGTCGGGTGCGCCTCTACCGCACCCACCTGGGAGGCCAGGAAAAGATCCTGGGGTTCCTGGGGCCTGGGGAGGTTTTTGGGGAGATGAGCCTTTTGGACGGGAGGGAACGAAGCGCCAGCGCCCTGGCGGAGGAGGAAACCCTTCTCCTTGCCCTCTACCGGGAAGCCTACTTTGGGCTCATCCGCCGCCTGCCCCTTTTTGCCCACAACCTGGCCCGCATCCTGGCCCACCGCCTGCGGGAACTCAACCTGGAGCTGGACCTTCTGGCCTTTGAGGAGGCAAGAAGCCGGGTAGCCTACGCCCTCTTAAAGCTCCTTCGCCAAGGATATGGGCCCCACTTCCAGCTCCGCCACCAGGACCTGGCCGCCCTGGCCGGGGTGAGCCGGGAAACCACCACCCGGGTCCTCCACGAGCTCAAAGACCAAGGCGTCCTGCGGCTTTTTTCAGGGGTGGTGGAGGTGGTGGACCCCAGGCTTTTGGAGGAGGTGGCCTTTGGCCTGGTTTGAAGAAACCCAATCGGAGGGCCTTCCATGCGCTTGAAGGTGGATGTTCTCCCCGCGGAGGAGCTGGTCTACCCCGATGTGGTGTTGGTGGTGGACGTGATCCGCTCCACCACCACCGCGGTTGCCTTCCTGGAGGCGGGGGCCGAGGCCCTGTACTGGGTCCCAAGCCTCGAGGCCGCCCGGGCCTTCAAGGACCGGGACGTGCTCCTGGCAGGGGAGGTGGGGGGGTTAAAACCCCCGGGGTTCGACCTGGGCAACTCCCCCCGGGAGGCCCTCGAGGCCCCTGTGGGCGGCAAGACCGTGGTGATGAGCACCACCAACGGCACCAAGGCCGCCCATGTGGCCGCCAGGACCGCCAAGCACGTGCTTTTGGCCTCCCTCTTCAACGCCCACGCGGCCGCCCGCCTGGCCCGGGAGCTGGCCACAGAGGAAGTGGCCATTCTGGCCGCCGGCAAGGAGGGGCGGGTGGGCCTGGACGACCTCTACACCGCCGGGGTCCTGGCGGAGTACCTGGGCCTTTTGGGGGAGGTGGAGCCCGAGGATGGGGCCAGGATCGCTTTGGCGGTGAAGCGGAACTACCAGGACCCCTTGGAAGCCCTCTCCCTCTCCGCCGCCGCCACCGCCCTGAAAGGTATGGGCCTCGAGGCCGATGTACCCTTCTGCGCCCAGGTGGCCAAAAGCGCCGTGGTCCCCACCCTCACGGGCCGGGTGGGAGAGGCCCTCATCTTCAAGAGGGCCCACCCGGGTCAAGCGGGCTAGGGAAGAGCCTGGGGACGAGCCGAACCGCCACCCCCATCCCCAAGAGCTCCACCAAGGCTTGAAGGACGACGGCCAAAGGCGCAAGGGCCATCCCTTCCGGAAGGGCTAGGGCCAGGGGCAGGACCAAAAAGGAGTTGCGGGTGCCCAGGCTGAAGGCGAGGGTCCGCCCCGTCTTGGCCTCGAGGCGGAAGAGGCGGGCCAGAACCCAGGCCAGGCCCAGGGCCAGGAGGAGGAAAAGGGCGAAGACCCCCACAAGGCCCCAAAGGTGGACCTGGAACCCGCCCACGTGGCCCGCGTACCCTAGGGCTACCAGAAAGACCACCAGGGCCAGAAGGGGAACCGGCCAGGAGACGGTCCTAGCGGCGAGGGTTGGCCCTAGGGAGCGGGCCTGGAGGAAGGGGGCCAAGAGGAGGGGCGTCAGGACCACCAAGGCCGCTTGAACCAGGGCCTCGGAAGGGAGGCCACCCACGCGTCCTCCCAGGAGGAGGAGGTAAAGGGGCAGGAGGGGAAGCTGCAGGAAGAGGTTTAGGGGGGTAAGGGCCAGGGCCCGGGCCATGTCCCCCCGGCCCAGGTGGGCGAAGGCCAGAAACCAGTCCGTGCAGGGCACAAGGAGGACCAGGGCCACCCCAAGCCGGAGGCCCGGCTCCGGAGGGAGGAGCTGGAGAAGGGCGTAGACGAGAAGGGGCACGAGGAAGAAGTTGCCCACCAGCCCGGCAAGGAGGAAGGCCCGGTCGCGGAAAGCTCGCCGCAGGGCGAGGAGGGGCACCTGGAGAAAGGTGGCGAAGAGGAGAACCATGAGGACAGGCCAGAGCAGGACCTCCCCCCACGGGGAAAGCCCCGGAGCCCAAAAGCCAAGCCCCGCCCCCAAAAGGGCCGCCAACAGGTACAGGGGCAACTGGAAATGCTCCAGGGCCGACACCCTTGGCCTAAGCCTCCGCCAGGAGCTCGTAGAAGCGCCTCAGGGTAGCGATGCCCTTCTCCAGGTTAATCAGGTCCAACTTCTCGTTGGGGGCGTGGAGGTTGTCGTCAGGAAGCCCTAGGCCCAGGAGGACCACAGGCGCATGAAGGGCATCCTGGAACTCCGCCACCACCGGGATGGTCCCTCCCTCCCGGGTGTACACGGGGGGGCTGCCCCAGACCTCCTCCAGGGCCTTGGCCATGAGGCGCATGGGGGGGCTATGGGGATCGGTGAGGACGGGCCTGCCCCCGTGAAGGCGGAGGATCTCCATGGTGTAGCCGGGCGGGCAGATCTCCCGCAGGTAAGCCTCCACCTGGCTGGCCACCTCCTCGGGGTCCTGGTCCGGCACCAGGCGCAAGGAAACCTTGAAGCCCGCCTCAGCGGGGATCACCGTCTTGGAGCCCTCCCCCTGGTACCCTCCCCAAATGCCGTTGGGGTCCAGGGTGGGCCGGGCCCATAGCCTTTCCAGGAGGCTATAGCCCTCCTCCCCGGGCAGCACCTCCACCCCGAGCTCCTGTCTCAAGGCCTCCTCGTCCAAGGAGGGCCAGAGCTTCCTTTCCTCCTCCGAAACCGGCCGCACCCGGTCGTAAAGGCCGGGAACCAGGATCCTCCCGGTTTTCTCGTCCTTTAGCTTGGAGAGAATCCATCCCATGGCCTGGATGGGGTTCGGAGCCACACCACCGAAACTTCCGGAGTGGAGGTCCCGACGGGCCCCCTTCAGGCGCACCTCCAAATAGGCCAGGCCCCTCAGGCCATAGGTGAGGGTAGGGGTGAGGGGAGCGAACATGGCGCCATCGGAGATGAGGACCACGTCGGTTTGGAGCTTCTCCCGGTGCTCCCGCACGAAGGGCAGAAGGCTCGGGCTTCCGATCTCCTCCTCCCCCTCCACCAGGAACTTCACGTTCACCCGGGCGGGCAGGCCCTCGAGGGCCGCCACATGGGCCCAAAGCTGCCCCTTGTCGTCGGAGGCTCCCCGGGCGTAGACCCTTCCCTCCCGCACCGTGGGAACGAAAGGGGGGGTTTCCCAAAGCTCCAAGGGATCTGGGGGCTGGACGTCGTAGTGGCCGTAGACCAGGACCGTGGGGGCCTTGGGATCCAGGAGGCGCTCCGCGTAGAGGATGGGGTGCAGCGGGGTCTCGTGGAGCTCCGTGCGGAAACCCCGCTCCCTCAGCCTCTCCGCAAGCCAGAGGGCCGCCTTGCGAACGTCTTCCTTGTGGGCCGGGTCGGTGGATACGGAGGGGATGGAGAGGAACTCCAAAAGGGGCTCTAACGCGCTCACGCCCCCATGCTACTCCCTTCGGGAAGGGTCTTGCCCTCTTCCAAGAGAAGGAGCTTCAGCCGGGCCACCTCGGCCTCAAAACGGGCCTGCAGGGCCTCCAGCTCCGAGCGAAGCCGCATGATCTCCTCCACCCCCGCCAGGTTCACCCCAAGCTCCTGCGTCAAGCGGCGGATCTCCCGGAGCTTCTCAATGTCCCGCTCCGAGTAAAGCCGGGTCTTCCCCCCAGACCGCTTCGGCTTAATTAAACCCTTCCGCTCGTAAAGCCTTAGGGTCTGCGGGTGCATCTCCAAAAGCTCCGCCGCCACCGAGATCACGTACACGGGACGGTCCTTGGGGGAGGGCCTGGCCGTGGCCCCGGGAGGGGGAAGGGCCGGGCGTTCCAGCTCCGCAAAACGGGCCCCGATCTCCTCCTTCAGCCGGGCCACCTCGGCCTCAAAACGGGCCTGCAGGGCCTCCAGCTCCGAGCGAAGCCGCATGATCTCCTCCACCCCCGCCAGGTTCACCCCAAGCTCCTGCGTCAAGCGGCGGATCTCCCGGAGCTTCTCAATGTCCCGCTCCGAGTAAAGCCGGGTCTTCCCCCCAGACCGCTTCGGCTTAATTAAACCCTTCCGCTCGTAAAGCCTTAGGGTCTGCGGGTGCATCTCCAAAAGCTCCGCCGCCACCGAGATCACGTACACGGGACGGTCCTTGTTCATGGCCTTTAGCTCCCTCCGCTAAACCCTCCTAACCAATGTCATTATAAGGCGGACACGAAGCCTAGGCGCAAGGAAGCTTTTCTGGCCGCCTCCACCACCCGGGGAGCCAGGCGGTGGGCCTCCTCTAGGGAAAGGCGGCTGGCGGGAGCGGAGAGGGACAAGGCGGCCACCACCTCTCCCCCGGGGCCGAAGACGGGAGCGGCCACACAGCGCACTCCCAGCTCCCTCTCCTCGTTGTCCAGGGCGTAGCCCTTCTGGCGCACGGTTTCCAGCTCCCGCTTCAGGTCCTCGAGGCGGGTCAGGGTAAAGGGCGTGTAGGGCACCAGGGAAAGCCCCTCGGGAAGGCCCCGGAAGGCGAGGAGGACCTTCCCCACCCCCGTGGCGTGCAGGGGAGCCCGGGAGCCTGGGGCGGTGAAGAGCCGGACCAACCTGGCCCCCTCCGCCTGGTCCAGATAGAGGGCCTCCCTTCCCGCCAGCACCGCCAGGTTCACGCTCTCCCCCGTTTCCGCCGCCAGGGCCTCCATCTCCGGATGCGCCGCAAGAAGCAGGTTCTGCCTGGGATAAACCTGGCCCACAGCGAAGGCCTTGGGACCCACCCGGTAAAGGCCCCTTTCCTCCTCCACGAAGCCGTGGCGAACCAGGGTCTGGAGGAGGCGGTAAAGGGTGCTCTTGGTAAGCCCCGTCCGCTCCGCCAGGGGGGAAAGCCCAGCCTCCTTAAGCTCCGCCAGGGCCTCGAGGACACTTAGGCCCCGCTCCAAGGTCTTCACCTCCTCGGCTCCTTTCCTCCTGGGTCGTGGCATAGGCTCCAGGCTAGCACCCGCTGGGTTGTTTTTCAAATAACAAAAAATCATTTTGCTTCTTGACAAATCCCCATCCCTTCCCTTAGGCTCAAACCACCATGAAAGGCGTGGAGATCCTCAATGACCATCCCCTCTTGGGAGAGGTGCTCACGGAAGAGGCCCTGAGGTTCGTGGTGGCCCTGCAACGGGAGTTCAACCCCGTGCGCAAGGCGCTTTTGGAGCGCAGGAAAACCCTCTGGGAAAGGTACAAGGCCGGGGAAAAGCCGGACTTTCTTGAGGAAACCGCCTTCGTGCGGGGCGGGTCCTGGCAGGTGGCGGAGGCACCACCCGACCTTTTGGACCGCCGGGTGGAGATCACCGGCCCCACGGACCGCAAGATGGTGGTGAACGCCCTGAACTCCGGGGCCAAGGTCTTCATGGCGGACTTTGAAGACGCCCTCTCCCCCACCTGGGACAACGTGATCCAGGGGCAGAAGAACCTCTATGACGCCGTCCGCCGCCAGATTGACTTTGTAAGCCCCGAGGGGAAGGAGTACAAGCTGAAGGAAAAGGTGGCCACCCTGGTGGTCCGGCCCCGGGGCTGGCACCTGGTGGAAAAGCATGTGCGGGTGGACGGGGAGCCCATCTCCGCAAGCCTCTTTGACTTTGGCCTTTACTTCTTCCACAACGCCCACGAGCTCCTAAGGCGGGGCAGCGGCCCCTACTTCTACCTGCCCAAGCTGGAAAGCCACCTGGAGGCCCGGCTTTGGAACCAGGTCTTCAACTTCGCCCAGGACTACCTGGGCATCCCCCGGGGTACCATCCGGGCCACGGTACTCATTGAAACCATCCTGGCGGCCTTTGAGATGGAGGAGATCCTCTACGAGCTTAAAGAGCACGCCGCCGGGCTCAACGCCGGCCGCTGGGACTACATCTTCAGCTGCATCAAGAAGTTCGCCACCACCGCCCCCATCTTCCCCGACCGGGCCCAGGTGACCATGACCGTACCCTTCATGAAGGCCTACACCGAGCTTCTGGTCAAGTCCTGCCATATCCATGAGGCTCACGCCATCGGGGGTATGGCCGCCTTCATCCCCAGCCGTAAGGACCCCGAGGTGAACGAAAAGGCCTTTCAGCAGGTGCGGGCCGACAAGGAAAGGGAAGCCTCCCAGGGATTTGACGGCACCTGGGTGGCCCACCCCGACCTGGTGCCCGTGGCCATGGAGGTTTTTGATCGCCACCTGGGGGACAAGCCCCACCAGAAGCACGTGAAGCGGGAGGACGTCCAGGTGAGGGCGGAAGACCTTCTGAGCTTTGAGGTCCCAGGGGGCAAGGTGACGGAGGCAGGCCTTCGCAACAACATCTCCGTGGCCCTCCAGTACCTGAACCAGTGGCTTCTCGGCAACGGGGCCGCCGCCATCTTCAACCTCATGGAGGATGCCGCCACCGCGGAGATCAGCAGGGCGCAGCTTTGGCAATGGGTGCACCGGCAGGCCACCTTGGAGGACGGCCGCCCGGTCACCGCCGAGCTTTACCAAAAGATCAAGGAAGAGGAGCTCGCCAAGCTGGGAGGACGGGAGGTGGGCCGCTATAAGGAGGCTGAGGAGATCCTGGATAAGCTGGTCCTCTCGGAGGAGTTCATCGAGTTCCTGACCCTGGTGGCCTACGATTACCTGGACTGAGGTCAAAAGGATCCGGGCTAGGAAGGGATGGGACAGGCCACCCACCCCTTCCGGTAAAGTGGGATAGGAGGTGGCAATGGGGTTCCTGGAAGAGCTTAGGGCCCTCTTTCCCCCGGGGAGGTTGCTGAGCAAGGGGGCGGAGCTGGCTCCCTACGAGTCCGACGCCCTCACGGCCTACCGCAAGCGCCCCCTGGCGGTGGTGCTTCCCGAGCGGAAGGAGGAGGTGGTGGAGGCGGTCAGGCTCTGCTATCGCCACGGGGTGCCCTTTGTGGCCCGGGGAAGCGGCACCAGCCTCTCGGGAGGCTCCTTGCCCGTGGAAGGGGGCCTGGTCATCGCCCTCAATCGCATGAACCGCATCCTGCGCCTGGACCCCAAGGCCAAGATCGCCGTGGTGGAGCCCGGGGTGGTAAACCTGGAGGTTTCCCGGCAGGCGGCCCCTTTTGGCCTCTATTACGCCCCCGATCCCTCCAGCCAGCCCATCTCCACCATTGGCGGGAACGTGGCCTTTAACTCCGGCGGGGCCCACTGCCTGAAGTACGGGATGACGGCCGGCCACGTGCTGGCCCTCGAGGTGGTCACCCCCACGGGGGAGGTGGTGCGCCTGGGCGGGGAGAGCCTAGAGGGTGTGGGCCCCGACCTCCACGGCTTTTTCGTGGGCACCGAGGGGCTTTTGGGAGTGACCCTGGAAATCACCCTAAGGCTTCTCCCCAGGCCCGAGGCCTACCATACCCTGCTGGCCGCCTACGGGAGCCTCGAGGCCGCCGGTAACGCCGTGAGCCAGGTGATCCGCAGTGGGCTTCTCCCCGGGGCCATGGAGATCATGGACCGCCTGGCCATAGAAGCCGCCGAGGCCGCGGTGAAGGCCGGTTACCCCCCAGCCGAGGCCCTCCTCATCGTGGAGCTGGAAGGCCCCAAGGAGGAGGTGGAGGAGGAAGCCAAACTCCTGGCCCAGGTGATTGAAGAAAGCGGGGCCTTGGAGGTGCGCATCGCCCAAAGCGAGGCCGAGCGCCAGGCCATCTGGAAGGGGCGCAAGGCGGCCTTCAGCGCCGTGGGAAGGCTTTCCCCGGATTACATCGTCCAGGATGGGGTAGTGCCCCGAAGCCGCCTGGGGGAGGCCCTGAAGGAGATCGGAAGGCTTTCCCAGGAATACGGCCTTAGGGTGGCCAACGTCTTCCACGCGGGGGACGGGAACCTCCACCCCCTGGTCCTCTACGACGGCAAAAAACCCAGGGAGCTGGAGCGGGCCGAGGAGCTGGCGGGGGAAATCCTCAGGCTCTGCGTACGCCTGGGGGGCTCTTTGACGGGGGAGCACGGCATCGGGGTGGAGAAGAAGGCTTACATGCCGGAGATGTTCGCCCCGGAAGACCTCCTGGCCATGGAACGGGTCAAGGAGGCCCTGGACCCCAAGGGCCTTGCCAACCGGGGTAAGGTCCTGCCGGAGGGGGTGGTGGACCCCTGCCTCGAGGGGGCCCATGGCTGAGGTGCGCCCCACCAGCCTATTGGAGGTGCAGGAGGCGGTGCGCCTCCACCCCCGCCTGCGCCCCAAGGGCGCGGGGACCAAGCCCGCCCTCTCCGCCCCCCGGGAGGGGGAGGTGGTCCTGGACCTCTCGGGCCTCCGGGGCCTCCTCCAGTACGAGCCCGAGGAGTTCGTCTTCACCGCCTACGCGGGCACCCCGGTCAAGGAGGTGGAAGAGGTCCTAAGGGCCCACGGCCAGTACCTCCCCTTCCACCCGCCCCTGGCAGGCCGGGGGGCCACCTTAGGGGGCACGGTGGCCGCGGGGCTTTCCGGCCCCATGCGGGAACGGTTTGGGGGCCTGAGGGACTTCCTCCTGGGGGTGCGCTTCGTGGATGGGGAAGGAAGGGTGGTGCGGGGCGGGGGCCAGGTGGTGAAAAACGCCGCCGGTTTCCCCTTCCACCGCCTCATGGTAGGTTCCCTGGGAGCCTTCGGGGTCATGGTGGAGCTTTCCTTCAAGGTCTTCCCCTCCCCCAGGGCCACCCAAACCTTGCGGCTCACCTATGGGAACCTAGCGGAAGCCCTTGCCGCTATGGAACGCCTCCGGGTGCTTCCCCTGGATCTTCTGGCCCTGGACCTTATTCCCCCCGCCACCCTGGAGATCCGCCTAGGGGGGTTCCCCGAAAGCCTGGGAAAAAGGCTAAAGCGACTACAGGAAATCCTGCAAAAAGAAGGCGAGGTGCTGGCGGAGGACGAAGCCCACTGGGAAGGGGTGCGGAACCTCCGCTTCCTGGAGGAGGCCCCCATCTGGGTCAAGGTTCCCTCCACCCCCGCCTGGGTACCCAAGCTGGAAGACCTGCCCCTAGGTCCTAGGCGGTACCTGGCGGGAGGGGAACTCCTCTACGCCGGGATGGAGGCCAAGGGACTGGCATCCCTTAGGCAGGCAGGGATTCCCCACCTGGTCCTAAAGGGCGCCGGGGATGCCCTCTTCCCCCACCCGCCCGAGGCCTTTTTCCGCCAGCTTAAGCTGGCCCTGGACCCTAGGAGCCGTTTTCCCTTAGGGTGAGAGCATGCAGCACCGCATACCCGTGGAAACCCTGGGCAAGGAAGGGGAGGTGATGGCCCACGCCATCGAGGCTTGCGTCCATTGCGGCTTCTGCCTCCCCACCTGCCCCACCTATTTGGTCCTGCAGGAGGAGATGGACTCCCCCCGGGGGCGCATCTTCCTCATGAAGGAGGTGCTGGAGGGAAACCTCCCCCTAGAGGAGGCCCTCCCCTACCTGGACCGCTGCCTGGCCTGCCAGGCCTGCGTCACCGCCTGCCCAAGCGGCGTCCCCTATGGCGAGCTCATCGCCACCTTCCGCCTGCACACCGAGAGCAAGCGCCACCGCTACCCCCTGGAACTGGTCTATCGCCAGTCCCTCCTCCGTATCCTTCCCTACCCGGAACGCTTCCGGCCCTTAGTCGAGCTGGGAAGCCGGCTAAAACCCCTCCTCAAGCCCCTTCCCCTGCCCAAGGCCCTTAAGGCTCCCATCGCCCTGCTCCCGGACCGCCTACCGGGCAGGGAATCCTACCAGGAGGTCTACCCCGCCAAGGGCCAAAGGCGGGCCAGGGTGGGCATCCTCCTGGGCTGCGCCCAGCAGGTTCTGAGGCCCTCCATCAACCGGGCCACCATCCGGGTCCTCCAGGAAAACGGGGTGGAGGTGATAGCTGCCAAGGAACAGGTCTGCTGCGGAGCCCTGAACCTGCACGCGGGGGACAAGGAGGGGGCAAGGCGCTTGGCCCGGCAGAACATGCGGGTCTTCCAAGACGTGGACTTCGTTGTCACCAACGCCGCCGGGTGCGGCTCGGGGATGAAGGAATACCCTCTTCTCTTCCTGGGGGAACCCGAGGAGGAAGAAGCCAAGGCCCTGGCCGTCAAGGTGAAGGACCTCACCGTTATCCTGGACGAGCTGGGCTTCATCCCCCCTTCCCCGCCCCCAAGGCCCCTCAGGGTGGCCTACCACGATGCCTGCCACCTGGCCCACGCCCAGGGGGTGCGGGAAGCCCCAAGGAGGATCCTTAAGGCCTCTGGGATGGAGGTGCTGGAGCCCAAGGAGTGGGAGATCTGCTGCGGTAGCGCCGGCACCTACAACCTCTTCCAGCCCGAGATCGCCGAGGTTTTGGGCAGGAGAAAGGCGGAAAATCTTCAGGCCACCCAGCCCGAACTGGTGGTCACGGGCAACATCGGCTGCCTCACCCAGATCCAGGCCTATTTGGACCAGGGCATCCCCGTGTTACACACCGCGGAGTTCCTGGAGTTGCTCTACGAAGGAAGGGACTCCGTGGATTGACGTAATGAAAAGTATGCATCTATGCTGAAACCATGCCCCTCACCATCCGCAACCGGGAAGTAGAACGTTTGGCCAGCGAGGTGGCCCGCCTGACGGGCGAAACCAAGACCGAGGCGGTGCGTAAGGCCTTGGAGCTCCGCCTGGCCGAGCTGACCCGTAAGCGGCGCCCTGATCGGGTGCTTCGCTTTTTGGAGGAGGAGGTGTGGCCTCGAATCCCTCCTGAGCTTTTGGGAAAGGGGGTCAGCAAGGAGGAGATGGACGAGCTCTGGGAGGGCTAGATGGTGGTGGATTCCTCCGTCCTCCTGGCCATCCTCTTCCAAGAAGAGGGGTACGAGGCCCTTCTCCAGGCCATCCAGGGAGCTCCCAAAGCCGCTTTGGGCGCGCCCACCTTGGTGGAAACCGCAGTGGTCTTTGGCCGCCGGGTAGGCTTTGAGCAGACCCATCTGGTGGAGAGGCTGGTGGAGGAGCTGGGCCTCGAGGTCCTGCCCTTCACCAAGGAGCACTACCGGGAAGCGGTGAGGGCCTACGCCCGCTACGGCAAGGGCCGCCACCCCGCCGGGCTCAACCTAGGGGACTGCCTGAGCTACGCTGTGGCTCGGGTCGAGGGGGAACCCTTGCTCTACAAAGGGGGGGACTTCCGCAAAACGGACCTGGGGAACGGATGAAGAGGCTTCTGGAGGCTGCCTTCCTCGAGGCCCTGCGGACCGCCCACCCCTACCGCCTCACGCAAAGGGCACTTCCTTCCTGGAAACCGGACCTGATTCTTTCGGTGGGCAAGGGGGCGGCCTGGATGCTCCGGGCCGCTTTGGACCGCTATGGGGAGGTGCCCTACCACCTCACCCTGCCCAAGGGCCAAGACACCCTGGGCCTGAGGGCGATTTTCGCCAGCCATCCCCTTCCCGATGGGGAAAGCTTGAGGGCCGCCCAGGAGGTGCTGGGGCTCCTCCAGGAGCTTCCCCCAGGGCCCGGGTCCTGGCCCTGATCTCGGGAGGCGGAAGCGCCCTCTGGTGCCTGCCCCTGGGGATCTCCCTGGAGGAGAAGCAGGCCCTCACGCAGGACCTCCTCAAAAGCGGGGCCAGCATCGGGGAGGTGAACGCGGTGCGCAAGCACCTTTCCCGGGTGAAAGGGGGAAGGCTCCTCCTGGCCACCAGGGCCAGGGTCCACGTCCTCCTCCTCTCCGACGTGCCGGGGGACGACCCCAGCGTCGTTGCCTCGGGGCCCTTCCACCCCGACCCCACCACCTACGCCGATGCCCTGGCCATCCTGGACCGCTACCGCCTGGACCTCGAGGGGGCCCGGCGGGCGCTGGAGCGGGGGGCCAGGGGGGAGCTCCCGGAGACCCTCAAGCCGGGCCACCCCGCCCTAAGGCGGCTTTCCTGGCGGATGGCCGGGGGCAACCTGGACCTCCTGAAGGCCGCCCAAGGGTTCTTAAGGCGGCAAGGCTACCGGGCGGTGATCCTCTCCGACCGCTTCGGCGGCGAGGCCCGGGCCCTGGCCCGCTTCCATGCGGAGCTGGTGGAAACCCTCCGCGCCCATGGCCTTCCCTTCAAAAAGCCCCTTTTCCTCCTCTCCGGGGGCGAAGCCCAGGTGCGGGTGGAGGGAAGGGGCCTTGGGGGAAGGAACCTGGAGTTCCTCCTGGCCCTCTACGCCCACCTGAAGGCCCCCCTCTACGCCCTGGCCGCGGATTCCGACGGGCTGGACGGGCCTTCGGGGGCGGCGGGGGCCCTCCTCACCCCGGAGGTCTGGGCCCTGGGCCTGGACCCCAGGCCCTTCCTGGAAGCCAACGACAGCTACGGCTTCTTTGAACGGGCGGGAACCCTCCTAACAACCGGTCCTACCGGCACCAACCTCAACGACTTCCGCCTCCTCTTTGTAGACTGAGAAGGTGGAGTACCCGGAGCTGGCCCCGGTCCTCGAGGCCATCCTCAAAGCTGTCCCGGCGCGGAAGATCATCCTCTTCGGCAGCCGGGCCCGGGGAGAGGCCCGCCCGGAAAGCGACTACGACCTTCTCGTGGTGGTGCCTCGGGAAGTGGACAAGCGCTCGGCGGCGCGATCCCTTTACCTTGCCCTAGCCAAGGTACGCAAGGGTTTTGCCGTGGACCTGGTGGTAGCCCATCCAGAGGACCTGGAAAGGTACAAGGATGCCTGGATGACCATCTATCCCCAAGCCCTAAGGGAGGGGAGAACCCTTTATGCCGCTTGAACCCACGGACCCCTGGTCCTGGCTACGCCTTGCCCGAAGCGATCTGGCCTACGCCACCCAAACGCCTAAAGAAGCCCTGTTCGAGCCCTCCGCCTTCCTGGCAGAGCAGGCGGCGGAGAAAGCCCTAAAGGCTCTCCTCGTGAGCAAGGGCATCCCCTTTCCCAAAACCCATAATCTGGACTACCTCCTGGAGCTTTTGGAAGGCGCAGGCTTCCCTGTTCCCGACGCCATAAAGGAGGCCACCCTCCTCATGGAGTACACCCTCAGGGGCCGCTACCCCGCGGGGCTTCCCGAGCTCACCCGGGAGGAATGGGAAGAGGCCCTAGCGCTGGCCAGGCGGGTGGTGGCCTGGGTGGAAGCCCTCCTGTCCCAAGGCCATGGCTAGCCTCTACGTCCACGTCCCCTTCTGCCCCACCCTGTGCCCCTACTGCGACTTCCACGTGGTGCGCCGGGCCCCGGGCTGGGTGGAGGCCTACCTGGGGCGCCTGAGGGAAGAAGCCCAAGGGCTTCACCTAAGCTATCCCGAGCCCCTCGCCACCCTCTACCTGGGCGGGGGCACCCCCAGCTTTCTGCGGGACCGGGAGCTGGTGGCCCTTTTCCAGGCCCTCCCCTGGAGGCTGGAACGGGGGGCAGAGGTGACCCTCGAGGCCAACCCCGGCACCCTCAACCGGGAAAGGCTTGCCCTTCTCAAGGACTTAGGGGTGAACCGCCTCTCCCTGGGGGTGCAAAGCTTCCAGGACCCCGTCCTTCGGTTCCTGGGAAGGGCCCATGGGCGCAAGGGAGCCTTGAAGGCAGTGGAGATGGCCTTGGAAGAAGGCTTCCGGGTTTCCCTAGACCTCATCCTGGGCCTGCCCATGCAGGAGGTGGAGAAGGATCTAAAGGAAGCCGCCTCCCTAGGAATAGGGCATGTATCCGCCTACATCCTGCAGGTGGAAAAGGGTACCCCCTTCGCCCTTTCGGGCCTGAAGGAGGATCCGGAACGGGAAGCCTGGGCCATGGGGAAGGCGGAAGAGATCCTGAAGGGTGCTGGCCTTGTGCGCTACGAAATATCCAACTTCGCAAGGCCCGGCGAGGAGGCCCGCCACAACCTAGCCTACTGGCGGAATGGCTTTTGGCTGGCCCTGGGTCCCAGCGCCGCAGGCCAGTACCCGGGCACGGGACCGGTGTACGCCCTCCGCCGCACCAACCCTCCCCTCCCCCGCTGGCTCCTGGGGGAACCCCCGCAGGAGGAAGCCATCTCCCCCCTAGAGCACGCCAAGGAAAGCCTCATGCTGGGCCTACGCCTGCGGGAAGGGGTGGACGTGGAGGCCCTGGAGAGGCGGACGGGCCTAAGCCTTTGGCCCCTCCTGGAAAGCCCGGCAGAGGCCCTGGCGCAAGAAGGCTACCTGACGGTGGAAGGCCGCCGCCTTAGACCCACCCGCCATGCGTTTCCGGTGCTCCACGGAGTGGTGCTGAAGCTTTGGGAGGCCATGGAACCCCTGGAGGTCCATGGCCGGGTTGGCACCGACGAGGAACGAGGAACCTGAACCCCGGCGGACGGCCTCGAGACGAGAGGCCACCGCCAAGGTCTAGGCGAAGGCCAAGGCCTCCCGCGCCCGGTCGGCCAGGGCGAAGAAGCGCTCCTTGGTAAGGGGGATTTTCCCCGTCACCAAGCCTTTCCCTGGCTCGTAGTGGGCGTGCAGGTGGATGTGGGCCCGGGGAAGGCGAAGGCCGATGCGCTTCAGCTTTGCGTGGCGAGGGGAAACGTCCGCCAGGAGGAAGGGCTCCCCCAGGGCATCGGAGAGGGAAGCGGTCATGATGGTGGTGGGAAGATCGTAGGGGCGCTCCATGCGGTAGATGAAATCGGGGAAGTCCGCCTCCTTCTCGAACCGGACCCCCTTCTCTCTGGCGTATTCCCGCATCCAGGAAAGGAGCTCCACCCAGGCCTCATAGAGTTCCCGTTCGTGCGAGGCGCTCATGGCCCGAGTATACCAGGAGGCTAGGGCACGCTGGCCCTAATAGAGGAATTCCCGGATGTCGTACCGGGCCACCCGCAGGCCCAAGCGGCGGAGCTCCCTGGCCCAAGCGGCAAGTTCCCCCTCCACATCGGGAAGAGGCTTTAGGCCCAGGAGGGCGTAGGGGGTACCCGGCTCCTCCTGAAAAGGGGATAGGTAAACCACATCCTCTTTCCCTAAGGGGAGCTCGGCCAAAAGGGCCAGGCTCTCCCGGCGGTGGGCCTCGGCGTAGGTTAGGCCCCCAGCCCCCATCATGAGGATTACCCCCAAGGAAAGCCCCGCTTCCTTTAAAGCGTTCACCAGGGGTAAGGCCTCCCAGGGGTGCCCGGGCTTGTTCAGGAGGGCAAGCAACGGAGCATGCCCGGTCTCGAGGCCAATGTAAACCCGCCTAACCCCCAAGTCCCTAAGCCTTCCCCACCAAGCCGCCTCCTTCTTCAACCCGGTAAAGAGGTCCAAAAAGCCCAGGATGGGCTCCCCGGGAAAGGCCAGCCGGACCTCTTCCAGAAGGGGAAGAAGGGGCTCGCCCAAGGCCAAGGCGTTGCCATCTCCCAGAAAAACCCCCCTCCTTAAAAGCCTTCCCCTCCCCAAAAGCTCCAAAACCCGTTCCACATGCTCCCGGAAGGCGTCGGGACTGCGCTTCCGAAAGGGGCGGTCCTGGTAGAAGGAGCAAAAGGCGCACCGGTTCCAGGTGCATCCCGTGGTGGCCTGGAGGACCACGGAAAGGTAGGCATCCGGAGGAAGAATGCTCACGGGCCAGGCGTAGGCCCGGCGATAGGGGGTGGGGTCGGAAAGGGCCTCCGGGGTCCAGCGAAGCACCTCCTCCCGGCGTCCGGGATCCTGGAGATGGACCTCCGCTATGCCCAGGATCTCGCGGTAGACCTCCAGGGCCTCCGCCTCCACCAGGCGTCGCCTCCTCCTCTCCCCCTCCCGGTAGCGCAGGTGCAGGCTCCCGTCCAGGGCCCTCTTGTAGGTGAGCCCCTGGCGGAAGTAGTGGTAAGGCCGACCCTCCCGGTCAAAGGAAAGGACCCTGTCCCCCAGGGAAAGGACTGTGGCCTCCGGCCGCAAAAGCTCCACGCCCTTAGGTTACGCGCTCCCGGGAATGGGGTCCTATTCAAAGCCATGCTCACGGGGCATTTCCTCCCCCTCGAGGCCCTTAGAATAAGCCCCGTGGTGCTCTCGGCCCTGAAGGGCCTCCTCTCCCCCGATACCCTCTCTCGCCTTACCCCCCTGGGCGGCTTTGAAGCCCGGGTGTACACGGATGGGGAAAGGGTCTACAAGGTCTACCGGCCTGGCGAGGCCCACCTAGCGGCCCTCGAGGCGGAAAGGATGGCCCGCGCCGGCTTGGGAAGCTTCGTCCTTGGGGTGGCCCAGGTGGAGGGACAAGGGGTCCTGGTCATCCGCCATTTTCCCGGAAGGCCCTTCCGCCCCGAAGCCTTCACCCCCAAGGCCCTCGCCGCCCTTTCCCACCTCTTCCTCTCCCTCCACCGCCTCCCCGAGCCGGGGTATGTGGAGCGGGAAGAGCTTTTGGAGAGGCTAGAGCGCTTCGCGGAAAGCCTGGGCTCTGTGCCCGAGGCCTCAAGCCTCATCAAAGCACTCATGCGGGAGGTGGCCTGGGTGGCGGGGGTGGAAAAGCGCTTCTGCCACCGGGACGCCTGGGCGGGGAACCTCCTGCTTAAAACCCAGGGAAACCCCTCCCGTGAGGACCCGGAGGTGATCCTGGTGGACTGGGTCCGCGCTGGGGGGGACGATCCTGCCCGCGACCTCGCCCTCCTCAAGACGGGAAGCCTGGACCTTCTGGGGGAAGAAAGGGCCCGGGAGACCCTTTTCCGCCTGGTGCAGTTCTACCCCAAAGAGGTGCGGGAGCGCCTGGCCTTTTACGTCCCCCTCACCTACCTCCACGACCTCCACTGGTTCCGCACGAAAAAGCCCGAGGGCTTCCTCGAGGCCCTGGCGGACAAGCTCCCCCGGGCCCTGGGCTTTTTCCAAGACTGCTTTCCCCCACGAAACCGGACGTGTTAGGCTTTGGGGGATGAGGATCACCCTGGTGGACCACCCCTTGGTCCAGCACAAGCTGGCCCACCTGCGGGACAAGCGCACCGGCGCCAAGGACTTCCGGGAGCTAGCAGAAGAGCTCTCCCTCCTCATGGCCTACGAGGCCATGCGGGACCTGGAGCTTACCGAAACCACCGTGGAAACCCCCGTGGCCCCCGCGAGGGTGAAGGTGCTTTCCGGCAAGAAACTGGCCCTGGTGGCTATCTTGCGGGCTGGACTGGTCATGGTCGAGGGCATCCTCAAGCTGGTGCCCCATGCCCGGGTGGGGCACATTGGCCTCTACCGTGACCCCGAGTCCCTAAAGCCCGTTCAGTACTACGCCAAGCTACCTCCGGACATCCACGAGCGCCGGGTCTTCCTCCTGGACCCCATGTTGGCCACGGGCGGAAGCGCCAGCCACGCCCTTACCCTTCTTAAGGAGAAGGGGGCCACGGGGATTAAGCTCATGTGCCTCATCACCGCCCCCGAGGGCCTGGAGCGCATCGCCCAGGACCACCCCGACACGGAGGTGGTGGTGGCGGCCATCGACGAGCGCCTGAACGACCACGGTTACATCGTTCCCGGCCTGGGAGACGCCGGAGACCGGATCTACGGGACCAAATGACCGAGCTTCTGAAGAAGATAGGCATCGCTGAACCCACGGGCACAGGCTGGCTTACCGTGGTCTTCGCCTTCCTGGTGGCCCTTTTCTTCACCTGGCGCTTCCTGCCCCATGTGCGCCGCTTCGCCCTCAAGGTGGGCTGGGCGGACATGCCCAACGAAAGGCGCCTCAACCGGGAGCCCCTGCCCAACGCCGGGGGCCTGGCGGTGTACGCCGGGGTGGTGCTGGCCCTGGTGGTGGCCGCCTTCCTAAGGCCCATCCTGGTGGAGCACGTTCTTATCCAGGTCCTCGCCATCCTCCTGGGCGGGGCCTGGCTGGTGCTGGTGGGCTTCATCGACGACCAGTTCGGCCTCCCCCCCCTCTTCCGCCTCTTCGTCCAGACCCTCGCCGCCCTCCTCCTGATGGCCGTGGGGGTGCGGTTCGAAGCCGCCTTCGGCACCCCCCTGGATCCCGTCTTGGGGTTTTTCCTCACCTGGCTCTGGGTGGTGGGCATTACCAACGCCCTGAACCTCATGGACGGCCTGGATGGGCTGGCGGGCGGGGTGGCGTACATCAGCGCCATGAGCCTCCTCTTCGTGAGCGCCCAGTTTCCCTACTGGGCGGCAGGCACCCTGGTCCTGGCGGCCCTAGCCGGGGCAGCCCTGGGCTTCTTGCGGCACAACCTCCACCCGAGCCGCATCATCCTGGGGGATGCGGGGGCTTACTTCCTGGGCTTCACCCTGGCGGCCACCTCCCTTCTTGGCAACCTGAAGCTCACCACCTTTTTGGGCCTCCTGCCCCCGGCCCTTTTTCTCCTCCTCCCCATCCTGGACACCACCCAGGTGGTGGTGCGAAGGCTATTGCGGGGGCAAAACCCCCTTTCCACCCCCGGCAAGGACCACATCCACCACCGCCTTCTCGCCCGGGGACTTTCCCAAAGGCGGGTGGCCTTCCTCCTGTGGGGGCTGGCCCTCCTCTTTAACCTTCTGGCCATGGCCTACCTGGGCATGCCCAAGGAGGCCATCCTGGCAAGCTTTTTCGCCACGGTTTCCGGCCTGGGGTGGGTGACCTACCGCCGCCTCAGGGCCCTTTGGAGGGGGGCAGAATAGCATGAAGCGGGTGGTTCTAGCCTTCGGTACCCGGCCCGAGGCCACCAAGATGGCTCCGGTCTACCTGGCCTTGAAGGAGCATCCCCACATAAAGCCCCTCATCCTCCTCACCGGCCAGCACCGGGAACAGCTAAGGCAGGCCCTGGGGCTTTTCGGCATCCAAGAGGACCGGAACCTGGACGTGATGCAAGAGCGCCAGGCCCTTCCCGACCTGGCGGCCCGCATCCTGCCCCAGGCGGCCAGGGCCCTCGAGGAGATGCGGGCGGACTACGTGCTGGTCCACGGGGACACCCTCACCACCTTCGCCGTGGCCTGGGCCGCCTTTCTGGTGGGGCTTCCCGTGGGGCACGTGGAGGCAGGCCTAAGAAGCGGCAACCTCAAAGAACCCTTCCCCGAGGAGGCCAACCGCCGCCTCACCGACGCGCTCACCGACCTGGACTTCGCCCCCACCCCTCTGGCCAAGGAGAACCTCCTAAGGGAGGGCAAGAAGGCGGAAACCATCCTGGTCACCGGCCAGACGGGGGTGGACGCCGTGCTCCTGGCCTCCCGGCTGGGCCAGCTTCCCGAGGGGCTTCCCCCTGGCCCCTACGTGACCGTTACCATGCACCGGCGGGAAAACTGGCCCATCCTCTCCGAGCTGGCCCGGGCCCTAAAGCGGGTGGCGGAAGCCTTTCCCCACCTCACCTTCGTCTACCCCGTGCACCTGAACCCCGTGGTGCGGGAGGCGGTCTTCCCCGTGCTCAAAGGGGTGAAGAACTTTCTCCTCCTGGATCCCCTAGACTACGGGCCCATGGCCGCCTTGATGCGGGAAAGCCTTCTCCTCATCACCGACTCCGGGGGGCTTCAGGAGGAAGGAGCGGCCCTGGGGGTGCCGGTGGTGGTACTCAGGAACGTCACGGAAAGGCCGGAGGGCCTCGAGGCGGGCATCCTCAAGCTGGCGGGCACCGAACCCGAAAGGGTTTACCGCACGGTGAAGGCGCTACTGGAAAACCCTGAGGAGCTTGAGCGCATGCGCCAGGCCAAGAACCCCTACGGGGATGGGAAGGCGGGGATTCGGGTGGCCCAGGGAGTGGTCTGGCGGCTTGGCCTAGGGCCTAGGCCGGAGGACTGGGTTCCTTAGGCCAGGAGCGCAGCTGGTAAAGCCCCACCATCAGCACCGCCCCTCCCAGGACCAAGGCAGCCAGGCGCCCGCCGAGAAGTTGAAAGAGAAAACCAGTAAGGTAGGCCCCCAGGGGCCCCGTGCCCAGCATCACCAGGCTGTAGACCGCCATGACCCGTCCCCTGAGGCGGTCGGGCACGGCGAGCTGCACCAGGGTGTTGGCGTTGATGAGCACGGAGATCATGCCAAAGCCCCCAAAGGCCAGGAAGAGAGGCACCAGGGGCGAGATGGGAAGGAAAAGGCCCAGGTGGGCCAGAGCCAAGGAGAAAACCCCGAGGAGGAGGCGAGAGGGCTTAGGCCTCCCCGTGAAGGCCATGACCAAGGCCGCCCCTAAGGCCCCAAGCCCCACACTGGACATCAGAAACCCGTAGCCAGCGGCGGAGAGGGCAAGAACCAGGCGGGCGTAAGCCGGCACCAGGGTCTGGAAGTTCATGCCCAAGAGGCTAGCGAAGAGAACCAACCCCACCACCCGGCGCACCACGGGATGCTCGAGGACAAACCGCACCCCTTCCTGGGCCTCCCCCCACCAGCGCCCGTTCCCCTCGCCTCCGGGCCCCGGAGGCAGGCCTCGGAGGACGAGGAGAAGGGGCAGAAAGGAGAGGGCATTGGCCAAATAGGCCACCCCCACCCCGAAAAGGGCGATCAGCACACCGGAAACAGCCGGGCCCAGGAGGCGGCTCGTGTTAAAACCAAAGGAGTTGAGGGCGATCGCCCCAGGGTAGCGCTCCCTTCCCGCCAGCTCCACGGTGAAGCTCTGGCGCACCGGCAGGTCCATGGCGTTGAGGGCCCCATAGAGGAAGGCGAAGAGGAGCACGTGACCGTAGCGCACCTGCCCGGTGAGGATGAGGAAGGCCATGAGGAAGGCCAGAGCCATCATGCCCCCCTGGGTAAAAAGAAGAAGGTTCCGCTTGGGGTAACGGTCGGCCAGCACCCCGGCGGGGAGGGAGAAGAGCAAGGAGGGCAGGAACTGCAGGGCCACCACCAGCCCAAGCCTCTCCGCGCTTCCCGTAAGGAGGAGGACCAGCCATCCCTGGGCTGCCGACTGCATCCAGGTGCCCATCTGGGAGGTGAAAAGGGCGAGCCAGTAAGAACGATAAAGAGGGTCTTTCAGGAGGGCCAAGGCCAGCACCCCTTTATCCTACGGCTGACTGACCGGTCATTACCAACCCTATCCCCGGTCTACGGCTATACTGCGGCTATACTGAGGCATGCTCCAGCGCGGCTTTCCCTTGTTCCGCGTTCTGGGGATACCCCTCTACCTGGACCTTTCCTTTCTCTTAATTCTCCCCCTTCTAGCCTTTCTCATCGGTAACAACCTTCCCCTTTATCTGGAACTATTTGGACTTCCCCAGGACCCCTCCCTGCTCCAGGGCACCCTGCCCTTCCTCCTGGGACTTTCCGCGGCCCTAGGGCTTTTCGCCTCTGTGCTTTTACACGAGCTAGGGCATGCCCTGGTGGCCCGGCGCTTCGGCGTGGAGACCAAGCGGATCACCCTGTGGCTCCTGGGCGGGGTAGCCCAGATGGAAAGGATCCCCAGGGAACCCCAAAAGGAACTCTGGATCGCCCTGGCGGGCCCAGCGGTGAGCTTTGCCCTGGCCCTCTTCTTCCGTTTGGTGCAGGCGGAATCCGGGGCCTTGGGGTTTCTCACCCACTATTTGGCCTTGGTCAACCTGATGCTGGGGCTATTCAACCTCCTCCCTGCCCTGCCCTTGGATGGAGGCCGGGTCTACCGGGCGCTTTTGGCCCTGCGCAAGCCCTACCTCCAGGCCACCCGGCAGGCCTTGGCCCTGAGCCAGGCCCTGGCTTGGGCCTTGGGGCTGTTCGGATTTCTGGCCTTCAATCCCTTCCTGGTCCTCATCGCTTTTTTCGTGTACATGGCCTCGAGGGCCGAGGTAGAGGGCACTCTGCTGGCCCAGGCCTTAAGCGGGTTGAAGGCCAAGGACCTCATGACCCCAAACCCCCTGGTTATCCCCCCAAAGCTTACGGTCCAGGAAGTCTTGGGCCTGGCCTTAGCCCACAAGGTTTCCGGCTTCCCCGTGGTGGAGGAGGGGCGGGTCCTGGGGGTGGTGGGCCTCGAGGGGTTGGAGGGCGCCGACCCCATGGCCCCCGTGGCTCACTACCTAAAAGAACCCCTGATCCTCTCCCCGGAGGAGGAGGCCCTTGCTGCCCTGGAGCGGATGGCCGAACGGGGGTATGTCCGGGCCTTGGTCATGGAAGGGGACCAGCTCCTCGGCATCCTCAGCAAAACCGATCTCCTAAGGGCCTTCCAGGTGCGGATGCTGGGGCATCCCTCACCTTGACAGTTACCGAAGGGTGGGGTAGGTTAGGGGCGCAAAAGTATACGGGAGGCGACCATGAAGAGAGTCTTTATCCTCATCGGTCTGGCAGCCCTAGGCCTAGGCCTGGCGCAGAAGCCCAAGGTGGTGATAGGTACGGGGAGTACCGGCGGCGTATTCTTCTACTACGGCACCGCCCTGGCCGACATCCTCAACAAGGCCGGGGTGGCCGAGGCCCAGCCGGTGCAGACCGGGGGCTCCTACGACAACCTCCAGCTCCTCCGGGACCGCACCGGGGGTGGCACCTACTACTGCGCCCTCACCACCACCGATTCCGCCTATGTGGCCTACACTGGGGAGGAGCCCCGCTTTAAGGACAAGCCGGCCAAAAACCAGCGGGTCCTCTTCTACATGTACCCCTCCTTCATCCACCTGGTGACCACGGAAAAGTCTGGCATCAAGGTGGTGCAGGACCTTAAGGGGAAGCGGGTCTCCACCGGCCAGCCCGGCTCCAGCACGGAAAACCTGGCCCTCCTGGTGCTCCAAGGAGCGGGGGTGAAGCCCGAAAGCTTCGCCAAGCGGGAGCGCCTGCCCGTGGCCGAGGGGGCCAAGGCCCTGGCCGAGGGCACCCTGGACGCCTTCTTCTGGGTGGGAGGCGTGCCCACCAGCTCCATCGTGGAGCTCTCCCAGACCCTCTCCCGTAAGGGAGATCGCATCTACCTGGTGCCCATCGACCCCAAGAGCACCACCGCCCAAGTGGCCATGAAGAAGTTCCCGGGCTTGGTGGACCCCTACACCGTGCCCAAGAGCGTCTACAACACCCGCACCGACGTGCGCGGCCTGGCCACGGGCAACATCGTGGTCTGCCCGGACACCCTCCCCGCGGAGGCCGGCTATGCCATCGTGAAGGCCGTCTTCGAGAACCTGGACACCCTCCGCACCGCCGTGGCTGCCGCCAAGGACACCAGCCTCGAGGCCACCGCCAGGCTGCATGGCAGGCTCCCCATCCCCTTCCACCCGGGAGCCGAGCGGTACCTGAAGGAGAAAGGCCTCATCAAGTAAGCCATGCCTTAGCCCGGGTGCCCTGGAACCCTCCAGGCCCCGGGCTTTTTTGGAGGAAGCCATGGAGCTGGAACATCCCAAGACCCCATCCACCCCTCTGACCCGGCTGACCAACTGGATCCTGATCCTGGGGGCCCTTTATAGCCTCTACTTGGTCCTTCATCCTTTCACCCCCTTGGCCAGGGCGGAGATTCCCATCCTGGACATCGTACAGCTTCAGCGGAGCACCCACGTGCTCTTCCTCCTGCTGGGAGGCTACCTGGTTTCTTTCTACCTCCCCCGGAAGCGTACCCTCGGAGCGTGGGTGTACTTTGTCTTCACCTTGATCCCCCTATATAACTTTCTTTTCCCCAGCGTCCCCGGGGTAAACCTGCCGTGGGAGGCCAAGGCGGTGGGCCTCCTGTACTGGGCGGTGGCGGCCCTGCCCACCATCTTTCCGCGCTTAAAACCGCCCGCCGACCTCCTGGCGGCTCTCCTGGCCCTCTTCCCCACCCTCTATCAGCTCCGCTTCTTTGAGGAGCTGGTCTACCGGGCGGTCCTGCCCCAGCCCTGGGACATGGCCATGTCCTTCGGGCTCATCATGCTGGTCCTGGGCCTGGTCTACCGCCTTCTGGGGCCGGTGATGCCGGTCTTGGTCCTCTTCTTCTTCAGCTACAACCTCTATGCCGACCTCTTCCCCGGGGCCTTCAGGGGAAGCCGCCAGGGAATAGACCTCCTTCTGGGCAAAACCTTCAACGAAACCGAGGCCGGCATCTACGGCCTCATCACCGGGGTCTCCGCCAAGTACCTGGTCTACTTCACCTTGCTTTCCGGCATGATCGGGGCCTTGGGCCTGGGGAAAGTGGTGGCCAACCTGGCCCTGGCCCTGGTGGGCAAGCACCCCGCCACCCCTGGACGGGTTACCGGCCTGGCCAGCGTGTTCATGGGGATGTTCTCCGGCTCTGGGGCCGCGGACACCCAGTTTGTGGCCGCCCTCACCAAGCCCCTTTACGAGAGGGCCAACTACGATCGCCTGGTGGCCGCGGGTCTGGTGGCCACCGCAGGCACCATCGCCCTCATCACCCCCCCGGTCATGGGCTCCATCGCCTTCATCATGGTGGAGATCCTCCAGATCCCCTACCTGAAGGTGATCATCATGGCCCTGGGGCCGGCCTTGCTTTACCTGACCGCCGTTTTAGCCTTCAACGAGTTCTACTCTCGCAAGGCCGGCCTTCCCCCCGTGGGAGCGGAGCTGGGCATGAGCCGGAGGGCCTATATCCTCCGCTACAGCACCCTGTTTTTGCCTATCCTCCTCATCGTCGCCATGCTCTACATGGGCTACGAGGTGCGCACCGCTGCCAGCCTGGCCCTCCTCTTCTTCATCCTTCTCACTTATCTGGACCCCACCCTGAGGCCTAAGAACCTGGCCCCCATCTTCCAGGGGCTTTCCGAGGGCTTCCGCACCCTCTTGCCCATCGGCACGGCGGTGACCGCCGCCAACCTCATCTTCGCCATGATGGTGATCAGCGGCCTTCCTTCGAAGTTCAGCCAGCTTCTCCAGCAGGTATCGGGGGAAAGCCTCCTTCTCGCCACCCTCATTACCGCCCTCTTCAGCCTGATCCTGGGCATGGGGGTGCCCCCCACCGCCACTTACGTGCTCACCTCAGCCCTCACCGCCCCGGCCATCATCGCCCTGGCCAAGCAAAACGGCATCCCCGACTCCGCCGCCATCCTCGCCACCCACATGTTCCTCTTCTACTACGCGGTCCTGGCCGACGTAACCCCGCCCGTGGCCCTTTCCGCCTATGCCTCAGCCAGCGTCTTCGGCACCAACCCCCTGCTCACCGGGGTCTATGCCGCCCGGGTGGCCCTCGCCAAATACCTGGTGGGCTTCTTCTTCCTGCTCTCCTACTCGGGCACCGCCCTCCTCATCGTGCCCGTGTTGGAGAACTCCCCTGCCGGCGAGGCCTGGGGCATGATCCTGGAGCGCTTCTTTTCCGTGGCCATCGGCATCGTCTACCTTTCGGCCTCCGCCGCAGGGTATACCCGCAGGCCCCTGGCGCGCTGGGAGGCCTGGGCTTTGGGCATCCTGGCGGTTTTCCTCTTCGTGCCCTACGGACCCCTGAACCTGGCAGCCTTCCTGCTCGGGCTTCCCTTCTTCCGCAAAGGGTTGACGGGAGCACGCGGGAAGCCTTAGGGTAAGGCCGAAGGAAAGGAGGTAAGGCTATGAAGAGAGCCCTGTTGATCCTCTTGGCCTTGGCGGGTTTGGGGTTGGCCCAGAAGCCCAAGGTGGTGATCGCCACCGGGGGTGTGGGAGGGGTTTACTTCTACTACGGCACCACACTGGCGGAAATCTGGAACAAAGCCGGGGTAGCCGAGGCCCAGGCCATCCAGACTGCGGCTTCCATTGACAACCTGCTCCTTTTGGAAAACCGCACAGGCGGAGGCACCTACTACTGCGGCACCGTGTTGCCCGATTCCGCCTACCTGGCCTACACCGGTCAGCACGACCGCTTTAAGGACAAACCTGCCAAAAACGTGCGCATCCTCTTCGCCATGTACCCCAACTTCCTGCACATCGTCACCCGGGAGGGAACAGGCATCCGGGTGGTGCAGGATCTGAAGGGGAAGCGGGTGTCCACCGGGGCTCCGGGTTCGGGCACGGAGGTGGAGGCCTTGCTGGTCCTGCAGGCCGCTGGGATCTCCCCCAAGGACTTCGCCAAGCAGGAGCGTCTGGGGGCCCAGGAAAGCGCCAACGCCCTAGCCGAGGGCAATATCGACGCCTTCTTCTGGTCGGGGGGCCTCCCCACCGGGGCCATCACCGAGCTTTCCGCCGCCCTGGCCCGAAAGGGGCAGAGGATTCACTTGGTTCCCTTAGACCCCAAGAGCACCGTGGTGCAGACCTTCCAGAAGCGCTTTCCCGGCCTCGCCGGCCCTGGGGGGATCCCCAAGGCGGTCTACGGGGCCCGGGCCGACACCCCCACCCTCACCTTCTGGAACCTCTTCGTCTGTCCGCAAAGCCTACCCGAAGAGGCTGCGTATGCCTTAACCAAGGCCACCTTTGAGAACCTGGCCACCCTGCGCCAGGCGGTGACCGCCGCCCGGGACACCACCTTGGAAAACGCCGTCCGCTTCGTGGGGGGCACCATCCCCTACCACGAGGGGGCCCTGCGCTACTTCCGGGAAGCCGGGGCCCTGAAGTAGGCCGGTGAAACCCGCCATTTTCCGCACCAAGCTGGCCCAGCTCCCTAGGAGCTGGGCCTTTTGGCTGACCCTAGTCCTTCTTGGCCTGGTCCGGGTGGTGGTGGTGGAGGACGGACAGAAAACGTGGTACCTCTTCCTGAGCGCCTGGGAACAGGGACGGGTGGAGTTCGTCAACTCGGTGACGGGGAAGCCCGTCCTCTTGGAGTTCCACCTGCCCTGGGCCTTCCAGGGCTTCCGGGCCTTCACCGACCCGGAAACGGAAGCCTATTACACCGCAGGCGAATACCCCTGGAACCAGGCGCTAGCCAGGGAGAGGCGAAAAACCCTGGCCTACTGCTCCGAGGTGGGCCTGGCCTTAAAGCTGGGAGGTACCTGGTTCCGCGTGGAAAAGGGGTGCCTTCGCCTCCGCCTCCTCTGGCCTCCTTAACGGAGGACCTGGGGGACCACCTTCAGGGTGAGGGTGCGGCCCTGGCGCCAGACCTCGAGGCTCACCGCCTCCCCTGGCTTCTTGCTGTAGAGCACCTGGCGGAGCTGGACGATGGAAGAGAGGGTTACCCCATCGGCCTTTAGGAGGACGTCCCCGTCCACCCCCACCTGCAGGGTCTCCCCGGTGGGGAGCTGGATGTAGGCGAAGCGGCTTGGGGCCCTTAGCCCCGCCCGCTGGGCGGGGCTATTCCGCTCCACCTCCTGCACCATGAGGCCGGAGGCGGGAAGCCCGTACTGCTGGCGAAGCCTCTCTGGGTAGAGGGAAAGGGGGATGAGGGACACCCCAAGCCGGGGGCGGTTCTTGACGATCTCCTCGGCGCTGAGGGTCTTCCCCGCCTTCAGCTCGGGCAGGTACTGCTTCACCAGGTTGATGGGCAGGGCAAACCCCACCCCGGCGAACTGGGCGGCCCCGAACTGGCCCGTAGGGGTGAAGATGGCGGTGTTGATGCCGATTACCTCTCCGCGGGAGTTGAGGAGGGGCCCGCCGGAGTTGCCAGGGTTGATGGCAGCATCCGTCTGGATCACCTGGGGCACCAGACCCGACTCGTCCCCGATGGCCCCGGGGTTTTCCCGGATGGCGGATACGATCCCCTGGGTCACGGTGAACTCCAGCCCGAAGGGGTTCCCCATGGCGATGGCCTTCTGTCCCACCCTAATGCGGTCGGAATCCCCCAGAACCAGGGGCACCAGCTTTTCCTTGGGCGCCTCCACCTTGAGGAGGGCCAGATCCAAAGGCGGGGCCGCCCCCACCAGGCGGGCCTGGTACTCCTTGGGGTCGTTGTGGAACTTCACGGTGATGCGGCTGGCTCCCTCCACCACGTGGTAGTTGGTGAGGATGTACCCCTCCTTATCGATCACGAAGCCCGAGCCCGTGCCCTCCTGCGGGGGCATTTGCAAAAACGGAGCAAAAAACTCAAATCCGGGGGGAAGCTGGACGTTCTGGGGGCGGGTCACCACCCCCACGTAGACCACCCCGTCCCCGTACTTCTCCACGATCTCCACGGTGTTGCGCTCGTACTCCAAAAGCCCTGTCTCGGCAGGTGCGGGAGTAGGCTGGGAGCGCTGGGTCTGGCCGTTGCTCAACCCCCACCAGAGCACAGCCCCCGCCATCAGGGAAAGCACCAGAAAACCCACAAAGGAACGGGCTAGGTTCATACACTACCTCCCGAACTTACCTTACGCCTTCCCGGTTAGGCACCGATTAGACGAAGACCACGGTCTTGTTGCCGTGGACGAGGATGCGGTCCTCGAGGTGCCAGCGTACCGCCCGGGCCAAGACGGTGCGTTCCAATTCCTGCCCAAGCCGCCGCATCTCCGCCACCCCTTGGCGGTGGGATACCCGCACTACGTCCTGCTCGATGATGGGCCCTTGGTCCAGCTCCTCGGTGACATAGTGGGCGGTGGCCCCGATGAGCTTCACCCCCCGCTCGTGGGCCTGGCGGTAGGGGTCGGCCCCGGCAAAGGCCGGCAGGAAGGAATGGTGGATGTTGATGATGCGCATGGGGTAGCGGGCCACGAAACCGGGGGAGAGAATCTGCATGTAGCGGGCCAGAACCACCAGTTCCACCCTCTCCTCCTCCAGAAGGGCCAGGATCCTTTCCTCCGCATCCTCTTTCCTTCCCTTCTCCACCGGCACGTGGTGGTAGGGGATACCGAAGCGCTCCACTTCCTCCTGGTGGTGGGGGTGGTTGGAGATCACCATCCGGAGGTCCATGGAAAGCTCCCCCACCCGGTAGCGCCAGAGGAGTTCCAAAAGGGCATGGGCCGGCTTGGAGACTAAAATGGCCACTCGCTTTCTTTCCGAGGCATAGGCCAGGCGCCACTCCATCTGGAAGCGGCTTGCCACCACATCCTGGAAGGCCCTTTCCAGGGCAGGGCGGGAAAGGTCCAGGTGAGGGGTGGTGAAGGCCAGGCGCATGAAAAAGGTTCCGCCTTCGGGATCGGTGGAATACTGCTGCAAATCGGTGATGTTGGCCCCATGGGCGTACAGGAACCCGGAAACCGCGGCCACGATCCCGGGCCGGTCCGGGCAGGTGATGAGGAGCCGCGCCTCTTCCATAGGCGCTACTATATCCCCAATGGACTGGCGAACCACCGACCTATCGGACGCCCATCCCGAGGCGGTAACCCTGCCCATGGTCTTCAGGAGCTTCGGCGGCAAGACCCGCTTCCAAGGGCGGGTGCGCACCCTGAAGGTCTTCCAGGACAACGCCCTGGTGCGAAGGGTGCTGGAGGAGGAAGGCCGAGGCCAGGTGCTGGTGGTGGACGGGGGAGGCTCCCTGAAGACCGCCCTTTTGGGGGGCAACCTGGCCCGGCTGGCCTGGGAGCGGGGCTGGGCCGGGGTGGTGATCCACGGGGCCGTGCGGGATACCGAGGAGCTCAGGGAAGTGCCCATCGGCATCCTGGCCCTGGCGGCCACTCCCAGGAAAAGCGCCAAGGAGGGCCTGGGAGAGGTGGACGTACCCCTTAGCCTCCCCTGGGCCAGGGTTCTTCCGGGAAACCTTCTTCTGGCTGACGAGGACGGGATTCTTCTCCTGCCCTCGCCCCAGAGCGGCGTCCAAAGCGCCGTATGAGGTCCTCCTCTTTAAGGGCCAGCAGGGTGGGCCGGCCATGAGGGCAGACCCAAGGGGTTTGGCACTGGAGGAGGGCATCCAGGAGGGCCTGGCCCTCGGCCCGGGACAGGGGGTGCCCTGCCTTCACCGCCGGCAGGCAGGCCAGGCGGGCCAGAAGCTCCGTGAGGCTTTTCCCCTCTCCCCTCAGGGCCTCGCGGAAGATCTCCGGAAGGAGGAGGGGATAGGGATGGAGAAAGGAGGGGGCCGCCAGGAGCCTGACCCTGCCTGGGCCAAAGGCCTCGAGGGCAAAGAGGGAGGCCAAGGCCTCCTGCCTTTCCGGCAAAAGCACCTCCTCCGCAGGGGAAAGCTCCACCAGAACCGGATAGAGAAGCTCCCTTAACCCCTCGTCCCTAAGGCGCCTTTGAAACTCCTCATAGAGGACCCGCTCGTGGGCGGCATGCTGGTCCACCAGGTAGAGGGTATCCCCCGCCTCCGCCAGAAGATAGCTGCCCCGGAACTGCCCCAGGTACCGCACAGGGGGAAGCCCTGAAGGCGTGGGCGGGCTTAAGGGCATGAGGGGCCTAGGTTCGGGGAGGCTACGGGCCAGGTTATGCCTTTGGAAGGCCTCCCTCAGACCTTCCTCCACAAAGGCCTCCACCCCCTCCAAGACCGCCACCTCCTCCTTCCTGGCATCCAGCCGCAGGCGGAAGGCCTCGAGGGGCAGAGCGAGGTTCAGGACACCCACGGGAAAATGCCCCTCGGGAAGAAGCTCCCGGTAGGCCCGGCGCAGGGTTTTCAGCAAACCCTCCGGCCAAGCCACGGGGCGGCCGTTAATGGCCAGGAAGAGAAGGTCGGGCCGCGTGCGAGAGGCCTGAGGTCCGGAAAGTAAGCCCTGAAGGCGCATGCCCCCAGCCTCCCGCTCCAGGGGCAAGAGCCTTTCCGCCAGGACCCGGCCAAAGGCCAGCCGAGCGGCCTCCTTAAGCCCCGCACCCGGGAAGAGGAGCCGGGCCTCCCCCCCTGCGAAAAAGGCCAGGGAAAGCCAAGGGTAGTGGAGGAGGTAGCGCCTTAAAAGCTCCGCCACCTCCCGCTCCGAGCCTTCCCCTTCCCACCCCACCACCTCCACCCGGGTCCCAGGGGGAGCGGGTACCTCCCTAACCTCCACCCGCTCCCCCTGGGCCAGGAGGAGCCCCCCGCCCACCTGAAAGCGGGGCCGGGAGCGGATCCTGAGGAGGGCTGCCTGCCTTAGGGCGTAAAGGGCCTGGCCGCGAAAGCCCAGGGTGGTGATCCTCCCCGGGTCCAGAAGCTTGCTGGTGGCGAAGGGTTCCACCGCCAAGGGAAGCTCGGCCAAGGGAATCCCCTGGCCATCGTCCTCCACCGCAATCCTCTCCCGTCCCCCGCCATAAAGCTCCACCCGCACCCTCTTGGCCCCTGCGTCCAGGGCATTTTCCAAAAGCTCCCGCACCACGTCTCTGAGGGAAAAGACCACCTCGCCCCGGGCCAGGAGCCCCCGGAGCTCCTCAGGAAGCGGGCGGATCACCCCTTTATGGTATCCAGGGGAGTCCCTAGGGCCAAGGCCTTGAGCTCATGCAGGAAGCGGAGGGCCTCGAGGGGGGTCAGGGTGTTGGGATCCAGGGAGATGAGCTTCTCCAATACCGCCTCCGCCACCCCCTCCCTGCGGGCCGTGAGGACCTGGAGGAGGGCCTTGGCCCGTTCCACCACCTCCTCGGGAAGCCCGCCCATTCTGGCCACCTCCACCCCGTAGCTCTTGGAGGCGGGCCCGGGCAGCACCTGGTGGTAGAAGGTCAGCCCCCCTTCCTCCTCCTTGGCGGCCACGTGCAGGTTTTTCAGTCGAGGCAGGGGCAGGGCGGTGAGCTCAAAGTAGTGGGTGGCGAAAAGGGTGTAGCACCGCCTCTCGTGAAGGGCCTCGGCCACGGCGGTGGCGATGGCCACCCCATCCAAGGAGCTCGTCCCCCGGCCCACCTCGTCCAGAAGGACCAGACTTCTCTCCGTGGCCTCCTTGAGGATCAGGGCCACCTCCTCCATCTCCACCATGAAGGTGCTCCGCCCCCCTGCCAAGTCATCGGAGGCCCCGATCCGGGTAAGGATCCGGTCAAAGAGGGGGAGGATGGCCTCCTCCGCCGGCACAAAGCTTCCAATCTGGGCCAGAAGAGCGATGAGGGCCGTCTGGCGCAGGTAGGTGCTCTTCCCCGCCATGTTGGGCCCGGTGACCAGGACGAGCCCGTGGGCCATCTCCAGGTCGTTGGGGACAAAGCTGGTACGCCTTTCCACCACCGGGTGGCGTCCCCCGCGGATCTGAAGCCGATCGCCAAAGCGGGGCCTCACGTAGCCGTAGCGCACCGCCACCTCCGCCAAGGCGGCATAGACGTCCAGCTCCGCCAGGACCCTGGCCGCCTCCCGGAGGGCCTCCGCCTCCTTCCTGGCCTTCTCCCTGAGCTCCAGGAAGACCTCCTCCTCCCGGCGGCGGATCTGGGCCTCGAGGCGGTAGAGTTCCCTTTCCCTCTCCCTGATCTCCGGCAGGGTGTAGCGCTGCCGGTCCTTCAGGGTCTGGATGGCCCTGTACTCCGGGGGAACCCTTTCGTAGTAGGGTCGGGTCACCTCCAGGTAGTAGCCGAAAACGGCGTTATAGCCCACCTTCAGGGTAGGGATGCCGGTTCTGGCCTTCTCCCGCTCCTCCAGCTCCAAGAAATAGGCCACCCCCTCCCGGTGGGCCTGCCGCAGGGCGTCCAGATGGGGATCGTAGCCCTGGCGGATCAGCCCTCCCTCGGAAAGTTTCAGGGGAAGTTCCTCCTCCAAGGCCGCCCTCAACTCCTCCAGGAGGGAACCCAGATCGGGAAGGGCCACCTCCTCCCCCAAGAGGGCCCGGAGCTCGGGCAGGATCTCCAGGCTCCGGCGCAAGGAACCCAGGTCCCGCGGAGACGCCCGCCCCATCTCCAGGCGGGTGGCCAGCCTTTCCAGGTCCGCCAGGCGGAAGAGGAGCCGCCTCACCCCTTCCCGCAGGGCCCCTTCCCTCACCAAGCGCTCCACCCGGTCCAGCCGGGCCTCCAAGGGACCCGCCTCCAGCAAGGGATGGCGCAGCCAGCTTTGCAACAACCTGCGACCAAAAGCGGTGCGGGTTTCGTCCAAAACGCCGAAGAGGGTGTCCTGGCCCCGGATGGGCTCGAAGACCTCGAGGGCCCTTAAGGTGGCCTCGGGCAGGTGCATGAAGGCCCCGGGATCGTAGGGGCGGAAGGGCCTGGGGCTGAACCCCTCCCCTTGGGTCCAGCGGGCATACCAAAGGAGCGCCCCCTGGACCCGGCGCAAGGCCAAGGGCCCTTCCCCTACCGGTTCAAAGGGAGCCTCCGAAAGCATAACGGGAAAGCGCTTCTGGAATTCTTCTACAAACTTCTGGTTTTCCCTGAGCTCTGGGGCCAGGAGCACCTCCGCGGGCCGGTGACGGAATAGCTCATCGTAGAGGGCGCTTTTGCTCTTAAGCAAGGTGCCTTTGAACTCCCCAGTGGATACATCCAAAAAGGCTACCCCGAAACCATCCCCGGTGGCGATGGCCGCCAGGTAATTGGCCTCCTTGGAAAGGAGGGTCTCCTGTACCAGGGTTCCGGGGGTGAGGAGCTGGGTCACCTCCCGCCGCACCAGACCCTCAGCCTCCTCCGCCGGTTCCACCTGGTCCGCCACCGCCAGGCGGAAACCCATTTTCAAAAGCCTTTCCGCATAGGCGTCAAAGGCCCGGATGGGTATCCCCGCCATGGGGGTGGTGAAATCCTTGCTGGACTTGTGGGTCAGCACCAACCCTAAAGCCCGGGCCAGCCTTTCCGCATCCTCCCCGAAGCACTCGTAGAAGTCCCCCACCTGGAAGAGGAGGAGGTAGTCGGGGTAGCGGTCCCTTAGCTCCACATACTGCTGGAGAAGAGGGGGTAAGGGGCCTGGGCCTTCGCCCTTGAGCATGGCCCTTATCTTAACCCCTGCCATACCCCTCCCATAAGCTGCCCGGATAACCCCTTCCTCGTAGGGCTCAACAAGGGTACCCCTCTGAGCTCCCCCTTTGAGTTCAGACAAAATGGGGCTGTATGAGGAGCTTGCCGTTTGGACCGGAGGCTTTACGCCCCTTCGTGAGCCCTCTGCTGGATGCCTGGCTGGAGCGCCACGAGGAGAAGGTAGCCCGGTTGCTCTGGGCGATCCTGGCCTCAGGTTCTGCCCGCAAGAGCGATTGGGCCAGAGCCTACCGCCAAGAGGCCACGGAGGAAGCCAACTACAAGGCCATTGACCGACTCCTTCCCCTTCTGGAACCCCAGCGCTACCTCCTGCGCCTCCTGGACCCCAAGACCCCCTTCCTCCTGGTGGACCCCACGGAGGTACCCCGTCCCCAGGCGAAACGGACCCCCTACGTGGGCCGGCTTTCCGACGGCAAGACCCTGGGCTTTTGGGCGGTGGTGTTGGCCCAACCCTACGAGGGCCGGGCGGTGCCGGTGTACGTGGGGAGCTACTGGGAGGGGAAGCCGGAGGGGAGGAACCGGACGTGGGAGGATTGGGTGGAGGCGGTGCGGGAATACGTGGAGGAGGAGACGGTGTGGGTATTTGACCGGGAGTTCTCCTTTGCGGGGTGGCTGGAGGTGCTGGAGCGGGCGGGGGTGAGGTATGCGGTGCGGTTGAACCTGGGGACGAGGCCGCGGTTGGAATGGAGAGGGGAGCGGTTGGTGCCCTGGGTGGATCGGGGGCGGGAGGTGAGGTACGAGGGGGTGAGGTACCGGGGGGAGGTGGAGGTGAACCTGGTGGGGGTGTGGCGGGAGGGGATGCGGGAGGCGCTTTGGGTGATGGGGAACCTGCCTCCGGAGGAGCTTCTTGGGGTGTACGAGGAGAGGATGAAGATGGAGGAGGGGTTCAGGGACCTGAAGGGGCACATGGGGTTTGCTGGGGTGATGAGCAAGGGGTGGGAAGCGATGGAGAAGACGCTGGCCCTGGTGGCGTTGGCCTACGGGGTGGGGCTTTTGGTGGGGGAGGAGGCGCGGAGGCGCCTGAAAGGGGGGGCGCGAAGGGAAGGCGGAAGTGGGGGGTATACTCGGGGCTCTTTGTCCTCTTGAGAGGGCCTGTGCGCTTTTCCCGGGAAGAATGGGAAGGGATCCTGCGCCAAGCCTTGGAGGTCTGGTGGCACAGGCTATTTCCTGTTCCCCCTCATCCCCAGGAGGTAAAGGATGTCCGAACTTAGAGGGGGAGCTCAGTACCCCTTCCTTGACACGGGTAGGGTACCTTGTCTAAATTGGGGACAACCGGAAAATGGGGACAAATGTCCCCCCGGACTCCGAGGAGGGGATAGCGTGATGGAAAAGGTGAACCGTCGCACCACGCTAAAGCTCATGGGCATGGGAGCAGCCCTCTTGGTTACGGGCGGAAGAAGCCTGGCGCAGCAAGCCCCCACCGCCGACCAGCTGGTGAAGGGGAAGAACCCCAAGCTCATCGTCCTTTCTCAGCGCCCTATCGTCCTGGAAACCCCCTATGACCTTTTGGCCAGCAACCCGGAGCGCACCTCTAAGGAAATCCTCTACATCCGCAACAACGTAGACCTCCCCGGCTACAACACCGTGGAGGGAACCAGCCTGGACGGCTGGCAGGTAGAGGTGGGGGGATTGGTGGACAAGCCCTTCACCTTCGAGGCCAAAGAGCTTCTCTCCCTCCCCCAGCACGAGGTCACCATGGTCCTCCAATGCTCGGGCAATGGGCGCTCCCTATACCAGCCCCGCACATCCGGCAACCCTTGGAAGCGGGGCGGTGTGGGCAATGTGACGTTCCGGGGCATACGCCTCAAGGATCTGCTGTCAGCCAGAGGGGTGAAGCTTGGGGATAAGGCGTACTTCATCACCGCCCATGCCAGCCGCCAGGGGAATGCCCCCGAGTTTGTGCGCTCCGTGCCTATCCAGGCCCTGGAAAACGCTCTCCTAGCCCTTTCCATGAACGGGGAACCCCTGCCTGCCGTACACGGCGGGCCGGTACGCTTGGTCTTCCCCGGGTACTTCGAGGTAAACAACGTGAAGTGGGTGGAGAAGATTGAGTTTACGGAAGCGGAGAACACCACCGCCGAGCAAATGCCCCGCTACCGGGTGCCTGCGATCCCCAATACCCATCTTCCCTTCCTGCCCCAGGAACCGGGCAAGACCTACCCCTACGGCTTCCAAAACTCCCGCCCCAACTGGCTGGTGACCCTCAACAGCTTTATCTTCGCCCCCCTCGAGGGCCAGACGGTGGAAGGTCCCTATGTGCGGATAGAAGGCGTGGCCTTCAACGATGGCATCGTCCCCATCGTGAGCGTGGAGGTTTCCACGAACGGGGGACGGACCTGGCACCAGGCCGAGCTGGAGCGCAAGGAGAAGAGCTTTGGCTGGGTGCGTTGGCGGGCCACCGTGTACCTGCGCCCTGGGGAACGCGAGGTCATGGCCCGGGCTTGGGACGCTGCGGGCCGCAGCCAACCCATAGACGGCAACATCGCCTGGAACGAGCGCGGGTACGAGTACAGCGGCGTGATGCGGGTGAAGTTCACGGTGGCCTGAAGCCTCGGGAAGCCCCCGGTCCCCTTCCGGGGGCTTTTGTGTCCGAGCCTGCAAAACCCTAAGTGAAGGGGATCTAGTTTGTCGACATGAAAAAGCCCTACCTCCTCACCCTCGCCGTTTTTGGCCTCAGCCTTGCGGGCTACCTGGCCCTAAGCCAGTACACTCTGCCCGAAGGCCCCGGCAAGGACCTGGTCTTGGCCAAGTGCCAGACCTGCCACGACATCGGCTTTGTGGCCCGGGAGAGCCTCTCCCGGGAGCGCTGGGACGCCATCTTGAGCGAGATGGTCATGCGGGGGCTACAGGTGACCCCAGAGGAACGCGCCGTGATCCTGGACTACCTGGCCACCTATTTGGGCACCGAACCCTCGCCCGCCCCAGCCCAAATCGCCAGCCCCAAGACCGGGGCCCAGGTCTACGCCAACTGCCAGGGGTGCCACGGGCCCCAAGGGGAAGGCAACCCCCCTGCTTTCCCACCCCTCAAAGGGCATGTGGAGAACCTCCTCAAGGCGAGGGGCGGCCGGGAGTACCTCCTCCTGGCCGTGCTTCACGGCCTGCAAGGAGAGATCCAGATCTCCGGGCAGAAGTATGCCGGCGTCATGCCGGGCTTCGCCTGGCTTTCCGATGAGGAGTTGGCCCTGGTGCTCAACTACCTGGCGGCCTGGGGGGCCCCGCAGGGGTTCAAGCCCTTCACCCCCGATGAGGTGGAGGCGGCCCGGGCCAAGCCCCTTGGTCCGGAAGAGGTCCTGAAAATCAGAAAGGAGCTCCCGCTACCATGAGGGGAAAGGTGCTCTCCCTCCACCTGGGCCTGGGCTCGGGGCTTCCCAAGCCCCAGGTGGAGGTTTTGGAACTCATCGCCGGCTTCGGGGCCAAAGGGGACCGGCATGCGGGCAAGGACCCCGAGCGGGCCGTATTGGTGGCCGGGCTTCCCGCTTACGAGAAGGCTAGGGAGTCGGGCATTGAACTCCCCTTCGGGGCCTTGGGGGAAAACCTCCTTCTGGACCTTGACCCCCATGCGCTTCCCCCAGGTACCCGGCTAAGGGTGGGGGAAGCCCTTTTGAAGTTCTCCTATGTGTGCACGGTCTGCTCCAGCCTCTCCCAGTTTGACCTTAGGCTTCCCAAGCTCCTCTATGAAGGCCGGGGCGTTTACGCCCGGGTCCTCGAGGGGGGCCTGGTGCGGCTGGGGGACCCGGTCAGGGTGCTGGTGGAAGCCCCCTAGCCCCCGCAAGGGAAGAGAAAAGCCCCGGGGGACCCCCGGGGCTTTGGACTTCTAGGGCCTCAGGCCCCCACCAGGCCTGGCACCCGGAAGGCCCAGTAGGCGGGACGCTCCCCCTTGGGCTCGTTCAGGACCTCGATCCGCCCCTCGAGGCCCGCCTCCACCTCCTTGAGCTCCTTGAGGTAGTCCATGAAGCTTTCCGCATCGCTGAAGCCGGTGTCCACCCGGTAGCCCTGGGCCTCCTTCAAAACGGTGAAGCCGTCGCCCCCGGCGGCGATGAAGTTGTTCACCACCACCCGGTAGGTGGCCTCGAGGTCCAGGGGCACGAAGCCCTTCTCCGTCTTCACCTCCACCCGCACCACCCGGTCCCCCGCGGGGCGGGCGAGGTCAAAGGCATAGCGCAGGCCGGAAACCTGAAGGAAGCGGCCCGCACCCTGCTCCCACTGGGAAACCCCGTTCTCCAGGGCCGCCTTGATCTCCTTGCCCTTGAGGTCCATGACCACCAAGGTGTTACCAAAGGGCAGGACCTCATAGACCTTGCCCACCGTGATGGGTCCCTTGGGGATGGTGGTGCGGATCCCCCCGCCGTTTTGCAGGGCGATCTGCACCCCGGCGTTTTTGGTCTTCCACACCATGCCGTCGGCGATGAGGTTGCCCAGGTTGCTCTCCCGCTTGCGCACAATGGCCCTTTCGCCGATGAGGTCCACCTTGGCCTGGGCGATCACCTGGCCCATGAGGGCCATGACCGGCTGGGCGTAGGCCAGAAGGGCCTCCTTGGCGAAGAAGTCCTCCGGGGCCACCTCGGGGGTCATGAGGAAGGGCTCGCCCTTGTAGGCCACAACCTCCCCTTTCTCGTTGAAGGTGACCTCCAGGAGGCCCACCACCTTCCCCCACTCCCAGGCCTGCACCACCAACACGTCCTTGCCCTCCGGGTTCTTCACCACCGTGGGGTAGGGCCCCGCCGGGGCGAGCTCCTTGTGGGGAAAGCTCCCTAAGAGGGTATGGGAATGGCCGCCCACGATCACCTGCACGCCCACGAGCCTCCTGGCCAGCTTCAGGTCCTCCCCGTAGCCCAGGTGGGAGAGGACCACGATCTTGTTCACCCCCTTTTTTAAGAGCTCGTACACTGCCTTCTGGGCGGTTTCATAGGGATCCAGGAAGTCCACGGTGGGCCCTGGGTTGGCGATCTCCCGGGTGTCCGGGGTGGTGAGGCCGATCACCCCCACCCTTTCCCCGCCCACCGACACCACGGCATAGGGGGTAAAGAGCCCCTTGAGCCTGGGCTCCCGCTCCACCCCCACGTTGGCGGACACCACCTTGAACCGGGCTCCCTTCAAAAACTCCGCCAAGGGCCCAGGCCCCAGGTCGAACTCGTGGTTGCCCAGGGCCATGACCCGGTAAAGGGCCCGGTGCATGAAAAACCGGTCCGCCAGGCCCCGGTACTGGTTGAAGTACAGGGTGCCCTGGAAAACGTCCCCGGCGTCCAGGAAGAGGAGGTTTTTCCGACTGGCCCTAAGCCGGTCAAAGAAGGCGATGCGCTGGGCCACACCCCCCACCCTCACCTTGTTGCCGGAAAGGGTGAGCTCCATGGGCTCCAGGTGCGCATGGGTGTCGTTGGTGTGCACCAGGGTGAGGGTAAACCCTCCTTGGGCCCGCCCCAAGCCCAGGCCCGCCAAACCTAAAGCTGCTCCTGCCTTCAATACCTCGCGCCGCTTATACATACCCAACCTCCAGGTTTCAGTCTACCCAAGGCCAGGTCAGCTTAGGGTCAGGGACCTCGAGGCTGGACCCGGCTTGACGGATGACGACCTAAGGCTTGACAGTGTGCATATATTTGCTGTACACTTTGCGCAATCTGCTGGGGAAAAGGGTAAATGCCCGGCCTCAGCAGGTCAAGGGGGTCAAAAAATGGCGTACACCAAGGCGGAAATCCTCAAGGCGCTCAAGGCGGAGAAGGTCAAATTCCTCAGGCTCCAGATCATCGACATTCTGGGCGTGGTGAAGAACGTGGAGGTCCCCGAATCCCAGTTTGAGAAGGCCCTGGACGGGGAGATCATGTTCGACGGCTCCTCCATCGAGGGCTTCACCCGCATCGAGGAGTCGGACATGCTCCTCAAGCCCGACTACAACACCTTCGTGATCCTGCCCGAGGCCCTGGAGGATCCCGGGCGGGGCCGGGTGGCCCGGCTCATCTGCGATGTGACCTACCCCGATGGCCGTCCCTTCGAGGGGGACCCGCGGTACGTGTTGAAGCGCCAAGTGGAGCGGCTTAAGAAGCTGGGCTTTGACAACATGTATGCGGGCCCCGAGCCGGAGTTCTTCCTCTTCCTCAGGACCCCCGAGGGCCTTCCCACCGTGGAGACCCACGACCGGGCGGGCTACTTCGACCTGGCCCCCATCGACAAGGGGGAGGAAGCCCGGCGGGACATGGTGAACGTCCTGGTGGCCATGGGCTTTGAGATCGAAGCCTCCCACCACGAGGTGGCCCCGGGCCAACACGAGATCGACTTCAAGTATGCGGATGCCCTCACCACCGCCGATAACATCGCCACCTTCAAATGGGTGGTGAAGAAGGTGGCCCTGAACCATGGCCTCCACGCCACCTTCCTCCCCAAGCCCATCCAGGGCATCAACGGGAGCGGCATGCACACCCACCTCTCCCTCTTCAAGAACGGGGAGAACGCCTTCTTCGACCCCAAGGCCGAGTACCAGCTTTCCAAGACCGCCCTCCACTTCATCGCCGGCCTTCTGGAGCACGCCGAGGGCATGGTGGCCATCACCAACCCCTTGGTGAACTCCTACAAGCGCCTCACCCCCGGGTACGAAGCCCCCACCAACATCGCCTGGTCGGCGGCCAACCGCTCGGCCATGATTCGCATCCCTGCCCGCCGGGGCGTGGGCACCCGGGCCGAGCTCAGGATGCCCGACCCCTCCTCCAACCCCTACCTGGCCCTGGCGGTGATGGCCGCGGCGGCCATCGACGGGATCGAGCGCAAGCTCCTCCCCCCGCCCCCCATCCAGCGAAACATCTACCACATGAGCGTGCGGGAACGGCGCAAGCACAAGATCCGCGAGCTTCCGGGCACGCTTCGGGAGGCCCTCGAGGCCCTAAAGAAGGACCCGGTGATCCGCGAGGCCCTGGGCGAACACGTCTATACCCACTTCCTCCAGGCCAAGCAGATGGAGTGGGACGACTACCGGGTCACGGTCCACCAGTGGGAGCTGGACCAGTACCTGGCTACGTACTGAGGGTGGGTATGGCGCCTCTCCTCCTCCGGGAGGAGGGGCTGACCCGTGGGTCGGGCATAAACTTACGAGGGGGCATTGACAAGAACCGGTACCCCCCCCTTAGAATGGGGCCGCAACGCGAACGCGTGCTCTTAAGGAGGTGCTTATGAGGAAAATCGGCTTGCTGGTAGCAGGTGTAGCCGCCCTGGGCATGGCCCTAGGCCAGGCCAACGTGATCAAGATCGCCACCCAGTCCCCCCTCTCCGGCCCCCAAGCCGCTCTTGGGGAGCAGATTAAGCTGGGAGCCGAGCTGGCCATCGAGGAGGCCAAGGCCAAGTTCAAGGCCCTGGGCTTCGACCTAGTTCTGGTGCCCTACGACGACCAGGCCAACCCCGACGTGGGCGTGGCCAACGCCAACCGCATCATCAACGACCCCGACATCCTAGGGGTGGTGGGCCACCTGAACTCCGGCGTGGCCATCCCCTCCAGCGAGGTCTACGCCCGGGTGAACCTGGTGATGGTCTCCCCCGCCAACACCAACCCTCGGGTCACGGACCGCAGGCTCCCCAACGTGAACCGCATCTGCGGGCGCGACGATGTCCAGGGGCCCGTGGGTGCCGAGTACGCCTTCAACAACCTGAAGGTGAAGAACGTCTTTGTCATCCACGACAAGACCGCCTACGGCCAGGGCCTGGCGGAGGAGTTCAGGAAGCGCCTCGAGGCCCTGGGGGGCAAGGCGGTGGCCTTCGTGGGCACGGAGGAGACCTCCAACTTTGTGCCCATCATCAACCAGATCCGCGCGGCCCGGCCCGTGCCCGAACTCATCTACTTCGGTGGGATTTACAGCCAGATCGGCCCCTTCGTGAAGCAGCTTCGGGAGCGCGGCCTGAAAACGAGGCTCATGGGCGGGGACGGGCTGGACTCCAGCGAGTTCGTCCGCCTGGCGGGTAAGGAGAACGCCGCCGGCACCTACTACACCACCGTGGCCGGCCCGGTATCCGCCTTCCCCAAGGCCAAGGCCGTGGCCCAGCGCTTCAAGCAGAAGTACGGCAAGGACATGGAGGGCTTCGGCATCTACGCCTACGACTCCGCCAACGTGATCCTGGCTGGCCTCGAGGCCGCCATCAAGGCTGCGGGGGGCAAGAAGCCCACCCGGGAGCAGGTGGCTCAGGCGGTGCGCCAGGTGAAGATGGAAGGCCTGACCGGCACCATCGAGTTTGACGACAAGGGCGACAACAAGAAGGCCAAGTACTTCGTCATGCAGGTGGCCTCCACCGGCAACTGGGCCGACAACAAGCTGATCCGCGTGATCGAGATGGCGGCCCCAGGTTCCAGGTAAACCGGCGAGAAGCCTCGAGGGGGTGGCCTGAAGGCCACCCCCTTGGCCCGGAGAAAGGAGGCACCTTGCTGGAGCAAATCCTAGCCCTACTGCCCCAGGTGATCTTTGATGGGTTCATCCTGGGCTTCGTCTACGCCATGGTGGCCCTGGGGTACACCATGGTCTACGGCGTCTTGGAGCTCATCAACTTCGCCCACTCCGAGATCTTTATGATCGGGGCGGTGGTGGGGGTGGAGGTCTTCCGCTACCTGGCTCCCCAGGTGGAAAGCGGTTTCCTTCTTCTCCTTCTCGCCCTGATCCTGGGTGGGGTGGTGGCGGGGATCACCGCCATCCTGGTGGAGCGCTTTGCCTACCGCCCCTTGCGCAAGCGGGGAACCACGAACCGCTTGGTCCCCCTCATCACGGCCATTGGGGTTTCCTTCATCCTGCAGGACCTGGTGCGCCTCATCGAAGGCCTCTGGCACAACGAGTTCTTCCTGCGCATGCGCACCGTGGAGGACCTCGAGGGCTCGGTGAGCCTCTTTGGCGGGGCCATCTTTGCCCAGACCAAGTCCTTCACCCTCATGGGGGTTTCCATCCTCATGCTGGTGGGCCTCACCTACCTGGTGAACCGCACCAAGCTGGGGGTGGCCATCCGCGCCGTGGCCCAGGACCTCCACACCGCAAGCCTCATGGGCATCGACCCAGACCGCATCATCTCCCGCACCTTCCTTATCGGGGGATCCTTGGGAGGTGTGGCCGGGGTGCTCTTCGCCCTGCAGTACACCACCATCACCCCCTACGTGGGGTTTCTGCCCGGCATCAAGGCCTTCACCGCGGCGGTGCTGGGGGGTATCGGCAACATCCCGGGGGCCATGCTGGGCGGGCTTGTGCTGGGGCAGCTGGAAAACTTCTTCGGCACCTACCTTCCCATCCTCACAAACGGCAACTTCGGCACCGAGTATAAGGACGTGGTGGCCTTCCTCATCCTGATCTTCATCCTCCTGGTCCGGCCCCAAGGCCTTCTGGGACAGGTGGTCAAGGAGAAAGTATGAACGCCCTCTCCTTCCTTCTCAGCCTGGCCTACCTAGGCCTCGCCTTCCTGGCTCCAAGCCCGGTAAGCCACCTCTTCGGTCTGGCGGCCTTAGGGGTTACCGCCTCCCTGCGGCTTTCCCCCACCTGGCGGATCCTGAACCTAGCCCTCCTCACCCTGGCCTTCACCGTGGGCCTCATGCGCTCAGGCAACACCCTGGGCCTCATCGGCCTGGTGGGAATCCTGGTGGCCCTCACCACCCTGTCCCGCATCCCCACGGGCATCCGCGTGCTCCTGGCCCTGGCCATCCTCCTCCTTTCCGTGCCCCTGGCGGGCTTCGCCAACACCTTCGTCTTCGAGCTCGGCATCCAGATCGGCATCTACGCCGCCATGGCCCTGGGGCTCAACGTGGTGGTGGGCATGGCGGGGCTTCTGGACCTGGGCTACGCCGCCTTCTTCGCCGTGGGGGCCTACACCTGGGCCATCTTCGGCAGCGAGCAGGCCAAGAACTTCCTGCAGGGTCCCTTCCCCCTTCCCGGGGAATTCATGTACCTCTTTATGGTTATCGCTATCGTCACCACCGCCTTTACCGGCTTGCTCATCGGCCTTCCCGCCCTAAGGCTTCGCGGGGACTACCTGGCCATCGTCACCTTGGGCCTGGGGGAGGTGGTGCGGATCCTGGCCAACAACCTGGACCATCCCATCAACTTCACCAACGGCCCCCAGGGCATCACCCCCATCGAGCGCCCCCCCATCGGCTGGTTTCGGCAGCTGATGGCCACCCTGGGGGTACACCTGGACCGGACCACCGATTACCAGCTTTTCTTTTACTTCCTCGTCCTCCTCATGATCGGGCTGGTGGTGCTGGTGAACCTGAACCTGGCCAACTCCCGCTTCGGCCGGGCCTGGGTGGCCATCCGCGAGGACGAAATCGCCGCCCGCTCCATGGGCATCCCCCTCCTGCCCACCAAGCTCCTGGCCTTCATGACCGGAGCCGCCTTCTCCGGGGTCATGGGGGTGATCTTCGCCGCCCAGCGCACCTTCGTCTCCCCCGAGTCTTTCACCCTTCTCGCCTCCATCACCATCCTGGGCATGGTGATCCTGGGGGGCATGGGCTCCATCCCCGGGGCCATCCTGGGGGCCGCAGCCCTCACCATCCTCAACCTGGACATCCTTAAGACCTTCAGCGAGTTCGTGCGCACCAGCCTGCCCCAGATCCCCAACCAGGTGGATCCCGCCAAGTACGAAAGGCTGGTCTTCGGCCTTATCCTGGTGCTGATGATGATCTTCCGCCCAGAAGGCCTCATCCCTGAGAAGCGGCATCGGGCAGAGATGGAGGAAGCATGAAGGCCCTCGAGGTCACCCAGGCCACCAAGCGTTTCGGCGGGCTCGTGGCGGTGAACGGGGTGAGCCTTACGGTGAATCAGGGGGAGATCTTCTCCGTCATCGGCCCCAACGGGGCGGGCAAGACCACCTTCTTCAACCTCCTCACCGGCATCTACCCTCCCGATGAGGGAAGAATCCTCCTCTTCGGGAAGGACGTGACCGGCCTACCCCCGGACCGGATCGCCAAGGAAGGGGTAGGGCGCACCTTCCAAAACATCCGCCTCTTCGGGGCCATGACCGTGCTGGAAAACCTCCTGGTGGGCATGCACATCCACATCCACGTCCCCTACTTCCATGCGGTATTCCGCACCCCCCTGGCCCGCAAGGAGGAAAAGCGGGCCGAGGAGGAGGCCAAGAGGCTATTGGAGTACGTGGGCCTCCTCCACCGCAAGGACGAGCTGGCCAAGAACCTGCCCTACGGGGAGCAACGGAAGCTGGAGATCGCCCGGGCCCTAGCCCTAAAGCCTCGGCTCCTCCTCTTGGACGAGCCCGCGGCGGGCATGAACCCCCGGGAAACCGAGGAGCTCCAGGCCTTCATCCAGCGCCTCAGGGAGGAGCTTGGGATCACCATCGTTCTCATCGAGCACGATATGCGCCTGGTCATGCGCATCTCTGACCGCATCGCCGTGCTGGAGTACGGCTCCAAGATCGCCGAGGGGACCCCGGAAGAGGTGCGTACCAACCCCAGGGTCATCGAGGCTTACCTGGGCAAGGGGGCTGCGGGAGGTGCGGCATGAGCCTTCTGGAGCTTAGGGACGTCCACACCTACTACGGCCACATCCACGCCCTCAAGGGCATCTCCCTGAGGGTGGAGGAGGGGGAGATCGTGACCCTCATCGGCTCCAACGGGGCGGGCAAGAGCACCACCCTGCGCACCATCAGCGGCCTGGTCAAGCCCCGACAGGGGGAGGTCCTCTTCCAGGGCAGACCCATCCACCGCCTCCCCGCCCACCAGATCGTGGCCCTGGGGGTAGGTCACGTGCCCGAGGGGCGGAAGATTTTCCCCCGCCTCACCGTGGAGGAGAACCTGGAGATCGGGGCCTACCTGGAAAACGATCGCAAGGTGGTGCAGAAGCGCAAGGAGGAGGTGTTTGCCCTCTTCCCCCGCCTCTACGAGCGCCGGGCGCAGAAGGGAGGCACCCTTTCGGGCGGGGAGCAGCAGATGCTGGCCATCGGTCGGGCCCTGATGCAAAACCCCAGGATCCTCCTCATGGACGAGCCCTCCATGGGCCTGGCCCCGGTCCTGGTGGACTTCATCTTCGAGATCATCCAAAAGCTCAACCGGGAGGGGCGCACCATCCTCCTGGTGGAGCAAAACGCCCGCTTGGCCCTGCAGATCGCCCACCGGGGCTACGTCTTGGCCACGGGGGAGATCACCTTGGAAGGCCCGGCCCGCGATCTGGCCCAGAACCCCGAGGTGCAGAAGGCCTACCTGGGAGAAGGTTAGACCGCATCCCTTGCCTTATACCCAGGCTTGCGCTCCCTTATGGGAGCGCTTTATACTTGGTCCGGATCAAAGGGGAATACCCCGGAAAGGAGAGGTATGAAGAGGAAAATCCTTCTCGGCCTTGTGGTCGCTCTGGGCCTAGGGCTTGCCCAAAAGACCCTGGTCTTCGGGTCCAATGGGGAGCCGGTGAGCCTCGAGCCCGGCAACATCACCGACGGCATCTCCATCTATGTGCAACGGCAGATCTACGACACCCTGGTGGACTTTAAGCCCGGCTCCACCGAGGTGACCGCTGGGCTGGCCACCAGCTGGTTCAGCTCCCCGGATGGCAAGGTCTGGACCTTCCGCCTGCGCCAGGGGGTCAAGTTCCAGGACGGCACCGAGCTGGATGCGGAGGCGGTCAAGTTCAACATCGAGCGCTGGTGGGACCCCAAGAACCCCACCCGCATCGACGCCGCCGCCCGCTACGAGATCTGGCCTGAGCTCTTCGGAGGGTTCAAAGGGGATCCCGGCTCCATCCTGAAGGATATCCAGGTGGTGGACAAGTACACCATCCGCTTCATCCTTAACCAGCCCTTCCCTGCTTTCCCTGCCGCCATCGGCTCGGGCTACTTCGGCATCGCCAGCCCCGCCGCCATCAAGAAGGATGGGGCCAAGTACGGCTCCCCCACGGGAAGCGCCGTGGGCACCGGCCCCTTCCGTCTGGTGGAGTGGCGCCCCGGGGAGCAGGTGGTCCTGGAAAAGAACCCCACCTATTGGAAGAAAGGCTTCCCCAAGGTGGACCGGGTGGTCTTCCGGGTCATCAAGGACCCCGCCGCCCGCTTGGCGGCTCTGAAGGCGGGCACCATTGACTTCACCACCGACATCCCTCCCGCTAACCTCAAGGACGTCGAGGCCGACCGCAACCTGGACGCCGTCTTCCGTCCCTCCTTCAACGTGGGCTACCTGGCCCTGAACCCCTCCCACAAACCCCTCTCCGATCCCCGGGTCAGGCAGGCCATCGCCATGGCGGTGAACAAGAAGGCCATCGTCCAAGCCTTCTGGGGCAAGCTGGGGCTCACCGACGGCCACTTCACCCCGCCCTCCATGAAAGCCTCGCAATCCCCTAAGGTCACGGACTACGAGTTCAACCCCCAGAAGGCCAAAGCGCTCCTGGCCGAGGCGGGCTACCCCAACGGGTTTGACCTGGAGCTTTGGTACATGCCCGTCTCCCGGCCCTACTTCCCCACCCCCAAGGAGATCGCCGAGGCCATGGCCGCTGACCTCTCCGCCATCGGCATCCGGGTCAAGCTCCAGACCAAGGACTGGGCCAGCTACCTGGCGGACCGCAAGAAGGCCCCTGGCTTCCAGGCCTACATGCTGGGCTGGACCGGGGACTACGGCGACCCGCAGAACTTCTACGACCCGCACTTCGCCTGCCCCATCGCCGACCTCTTCGACAGCGCAGGCAAGCCCCTTTGCGTGAAAGAACTGGGCGACATCCTCACCAAGGCCGCCACCACCCCCAACCTCGAGGAGCGCAAGCGCCTCTACCAGCAGGCGGACGAGGTCACCTTCAACCTGGCCCTGCGCATCCCCATCGTCCACTCCCAGCCCCTCCTGGCCAAGCGCAAGAACATCTCCGGCTGGGTGCCGAGCCCCTTGGGTTCCGAGTCCTTTGAGAGCATAGAGAAGCGCTAAGCGCTTCCGCCCCGGACCCCCTGCGGGGGGTCCGGGCTTTTTGAGGCGGACAAATGTGGAGCTATGTTCTGCGACGCCTGCTGGGCCTGGTCCCCGTCCTCTTCGGGATCACCCTTTTGGTCTTTCTGTTCCTGCAGCTCATCCCCGGCGACCCCGCCCAGGCCATTCTGGGGGAGCGGGGCACCCCGGAGCAGCTTGCCGCCCTCCGGGAAAAGCTCGGGCTCAACAAGCCCTTATACGTTCAGTACCTCACCTTTGTCAAGAACATCCTCACCGGGGACCTGGGCACCAGCGCCGTGTCCACCATTCCCGTGGCCGAGGAGTTAAAAAGGCGCTGGCCCGCTACCTTTGAGCTGGCCTTGGCCGCCACCTTGGTGGCGGTGGTCTTGGGAATTCCCGTGGGCATCGTGGCGGCGGTACGAAAAAACAGCATCCTAGACACCCTTTCCATGAGCCTCTCCCTGGTGGGGGTCTCCATGCCGGTTTTCTGGCTGGGCCTCCTCCTGGTCTACCTCTTTGCCGTGAACCTGCACTGGCTGCCCACAGGGGGAAGGCTCAGCACCGATTTAGCGATAGACTTTCGGCCTCTCACCGGTTTTTTGGTGCTGGACGGGCTTCTAACCCGAAGGCTAGAGGTGTTGGCGGATGCCCTACGACATCTGATCCTCCCCGCCCTCACCCTGGGCACCATTCCCCTGGCCATCCTCACCCGCATCACCCGTAGCGCCATGCTGGAGGTGCTCTCCCAGGATTACGTGCGCACCGCCAGGGCCAAGGGCTTGGCGGAGCGCCAGGTGATCCTGAAGCACGCCCTGAAAAACGCCCTCCTGCCCGTGGTCACCATCATTGGCCTCCAGTTTGGCACCCTCCTGGGCGGGGCTATCCTCACGGAAACCATCTTCTCCTGGCCGGGCATCGGCTCCTACATCTACGAGGGCATCCTCAACCGCGACTATCCCGTGGTCCAGGCTGGGGTGTTGGTGGTGGCTACGGTCTTCGTCCTGGTCAACCTCCTGGTGGACCTCTCCTACGCCCTTTTGGACCCTCGCATCCAGTACAGGTGAACCCATGGAAACCCCCACTCGTCAAGCTCTTCGGCGTTTCCTGAAATCGCCTTCCGGCAAGGTGGGCCTGGTCCTGACCCTCTTCCTGGTCCTCCTGGCCCTGTTCATCCCCTTGCTCAAGCCCTATGACCCCACCACCGACCGGGACTACCTGAACCGGCTCAAGCCCCCCACCCTGGAACACCCCTTCGGGACCGACCACCTGGGGCGAGATGTCTTCACCCGGGTCCTCCACGGAAGCCGCATCTCCCTCCAGGTGGGCGTGATCTCGGTAAGCATCGGCCTTTTCCTGGGTACCCTCCTGGGCCTCTTGGCCGGGTTCTACCGGGGAAGGACCGAGCTTCTCATCGGCTGGCTTGCCGACCTGCTCCTGGCTTTTCCGGGAACCCTTTTGGCCATCGCCATCGTAGCCGTTTCCGGCCCCAGCCTGCAAAACGCCATGCTGGCCATCGGCATCGTGCAGGTGCCCGTCTACATCCGCCTGGCCCGCTCCATGGTCCTCTCCTTAAGGGAGCTGGACTTCGTTCAGGCGGCCATCGCCCTGGGGGCGGGGAATAGACGGATCCTCTTTCGCCACATCCTCCCGGGTACCCTGGCCCCCCTGGTGGTGCAGGCTACCTTATCCATTGGCACCGCTACCCTCGAGGCGGCCGCCTTGGGCTTTCTGGGCCTTGGGGCCCAGCCTCCTGCCCCCGAGTGGGGGGCCATGATCGCCGACAGCTTCAAGGGAGGCTACGCCATGAACGCCCCCTGGACCATGATCTTCCCGGGGCTTTTCATCATGCTCACCGTTTTGGCCTTCAACCTCCTGGGGGATGGCCTCAGGGACGCCCTGGACCCGAGAAGCCGCTAAAGGCTAAAGGCGGCCTTAAGAAGGAGGCAAGCCCCAAAGGGGTATCATGGAACCATGAGAAAAGGCCTCCTCTTTCTCCTGCTTTTTTTGCCTCTCCTCAGCGCCTGCCAGCTTCTGGAAGGCACGGGTTACCGGGTGGTCGAGGCCCAGCTCCTCTTCCCCGAGGCCACGGAGCGCTGGACCTACTTCTACGGGGAGCCCCGGGAGGTCCGGCTCGGCACCCAGGTCCTCCGCCTGGGAAAGGCCTCGGGAGAAAGCCTCTGGGCGGTGCCGGGAGCCCTTTGGGTGGGGGGAAATCCCGTGCTCAGGGAGGTGGGGCCTGCCCTCCGCCCCCTGGCCGAGGCGGTGCGGGGAATCCAGGGGAGCCTCCTCGAGGTCCGGGCCCAGGCCAACCTCCGGGCCACCTGGTTTTACGACGGGGTGGGCTGGGTCCGGCTCACGGGGAGCCTGAGGGAAGGGGAAAGCCGGAGCCTGGTCCAGCCCGCCCAGTACCAGACCCCAGACCTCTACGCCTTCACCGGGCCGGAAACCCAGGTCCTCCTTCGGGAGATCCTGGCCCGGCGGGGAGGGAGGCAAGTGGTGTTGTTTGAGCTTTCCGAGCCCGTCCTGAAGCCCCTGGCCTTGGACCCCATCCCCGACGGCTACCGGGTGGGGGCCCTCCAGGTGCAGTACGGGCTTAGAGTGGAGGTGGTGACGCCCCCCTCTCCCCCTTACCGGATCCTGGACCGGGGCAGCAACGCCGCCTACGGGGAAACCGAGGCCAGGGCCTTCCTGGCCAACAACCCCACCCGCTTCGCCGAGGTTTGGAATCTGGTGGTGGCCAACCGCATCCCCCGCCCACCCGCCCCTAGCGTGGACTTCCGCACGAGGAGCGTGGCCGCCTTTTTCTGGGGCTTAAAGCCCACCGGGGGGTATGGCCTCGAGGTGATTGGGGTTACCTATGCGGGCGGAACCGCCCGGGTCATCCTGAACCTGCAAAGCCCACGGCCCGGGGCCATCGTCACCCAGGCCCTGACGAGCCCCTATGTGATCCTGGAGCTGGAAAGGGTGAACCGGGTAGTCTTCGCCGACCCCTCGGGGCGGGTGCTGGCGGAGGCCAGGGAGTGAGGCTAAGTACCCCGTCGTGGCTTGCGCCACTACGGTGGCCCCAAAGAGGCCATGAGCAAGCCGCTTTGGCTTTGGCCGAGGGGGCGAGCTTTGCGTGCGGGTACTTAGCTTTTCCTCTATACTGCTTCCATGGAAGGAGAAAGCCTGGGCACCCTGGCCCCTTGGGGGAAGGAAGCCCCCCTGGCCCAGGCCCGGGCCCTCCTGGAGGCGGGGCGGGAGGGGGAGGCGGAGGCCCTCCTAAAGGCCTGGAAGGGAAAGGGCCCTGAGGAGGCCGAGCGCCTGGCCCTCCTGGGCTTCGCCAAGGCCCGCCGGGGGGACCTCCAGGGGTACCGGAGGCTCGCCCTGGAGGCCGCCAGGAGGGCCCAGACCTCCCTTACCCTCTACCATCTGGGCCTCGCCTTGCCCCCGCGGGAAGGGGTGGTGGCCCTGGAGGAGGCCCTCCACCGCACCCAAAGCCCTAAGGACCAAGGCCTACTCACCCTGGCCCTGGCCCGCACGAAACGGCGCCTAGGCCGCCTGCGGGAGGCCTTGGCCCACGCCGCCCTGGCCCGCCTCAAGGCCCCGGGGGCTTTTACCACCCTGGAGTGGGCCTGGCTCACCCTCCTGGCCGAAGAGGAGCCATCCCTCCCCGACCTCCTCCAGGAGGTGGAGCCCTTGGCCCTGGAGCCGGGGCCCGGCCTCTACGCCCGCTTCCTCATGGCTCACCTCCGCCTCCTCCAGGGGGAGGAGGAGGCCGCCCGGGCCTGCTGGCAAAAGGCCCTGGAGGAAGCGCCCCCCACAGCCCTCCCCTACCTGGCCCCCGCCGGGGTGCGCCTCCTGGGCCAGGGGGCCCCCCCTCTCCTGCAAGCCGCCCGGCCCTGGGCCCAGGACCCTCTCCCCAAGGCCCTGGTCCTCCTGGGGGAGGCCCTGCTATGGGAAGACGGCGAAGGGGTGCGGGAGGTTCTTCCCCTCCTTTTGCGGGAGGGAGCCGGGGAGGAGGCCTTCCGGGCCTGCCTCTTCCTGGGGGAGGACGCCCCTGCCCTGGGAGAGCTTTCCAGGAGGGGAGGGCGGCTCCTCTGGCCTATCCCCTGGGGAAGGCCAGGACCCCACCTCCAGGCCCTGGGGGAGGCGCGGCTTTTCGGGAAGCCCCTTCCCTTGCGGCAAGCGGAGCTTCTGGTCCTCCTCCTGGCCCGGCCCGAGGGGTGGCGGGGGGAGGCCCTGGCCCAGGCCCTCTACGGGGAAGGGAACACCCCTGCCCTGCGCATGGAGCTCCACCGCCTGCGGGCGCGGGGCCTGGCGATAGCGGGCCGCCCCTACCGCCTCCTCCCCCTTGCGGGCGGACTTCCTGGAGGTGAGACAAGCCCTGGAGCAGGGGGACCTCCCCCGGGCCCTCCACCTGTACCGGGGCCCCCTCCTCCCCGAGAGCCAGGCCCCGGGGGTGGAGGCCTTGCGGTGGGAGCTGGAGGAAACCCTAAGGAGGGCTGTCCTGGGCCGGGGAAGCCTCGAGGCCTTTTACACCCTGGCGGAGCGGCTCGAGGACGACCTGGATCTCTGGGAGGCCCTGCTGGAGCGCCTCCCCCCCGAAGACCCCCGGCGCCCCGGGGTCCTGGCCCGGGTGGGGCGGCTTAGGCAGGAATGGGAACTTTAGGGAGCTCAAGGCCTGGACCGATGGCAGGCGGCGGGAACCCGGGACCGCCCTCCACTCCCCCAAGGCAAAGCCCAGGAGGAGCACCATTTTGAGGAGAACCCGCATGCTCCCAAGCCACCCCGGGGAACGCAACCGCCGCGTAACGCCTAAAGAGGTTTATGAGAGTCTGATGAGTTAGACGGTGGTTACCTTCCCCCCTGTATTCTGACCTCAAAGGGTTGGAGGAAGCACATGGAATAGAAGGGAAAGCTTACGAGAAGGTGCCAGTTACCCTGGAAGCGCCGGAGATCCAACGGTACCGCCCGAGCCGCTACCACCACTTCCACACCCTCTCCTCGGGGGGAAAGCTGGCCTACAATGCCCTTTTCAGTGCTCTTGCCGTCCTGTACAGGGAAGGTGAGGCTATGGGCCCGGCCAAGCCCTGCACGGGCTAGGGAAAGGAGGTGAGGGATGCGGTACATTGTCAAACCAACCAGGTCTGCTAAGCCTCTAGGGTGCATCGTCTTTTTCTACGGAAGCAATTCCAGCCCTGTAGAGCCTATCCAGCGACCCCCAAGATGAGCCCGGGCTCATCTTGGGGATTCTCTAGAGGAGGTACATTGTGAAACTCGCCTATCAACTCCTGGCTGAGGTCCGGCTAACCCTGAATGCCGCAAGGGTTTACCTGCCCAACCAGTTGGCAGGTCTTTTTGCGGATGCGGTCTTTTTCTATGCTATATGGATGGCCCCAAACTCCCTTTCTCCTTCAGACACACGTCCATCTGTGGGTCACGGGGGAAATATTCTCCTAATGTACGCTGCATTCAATATCGTGGTTGGGACGTTTCAGGCCCTGGCCTTCGCCGTTTCACAGGAAGCGGATCGTGGCACTTTGGAACACTTGGCCCTTGCCCGAGGGGGTCTCTTGATCCAGCTCCTTCTAAGAGGATTTGCAGATACACTCTTCAACCTGTTCAGAACAGGCATCCTCATAGGGGGTGTTGGCCTTGATAACAGGCATCCCCTTGGACCCCAAGACTTTTTGGCCAGTAGCTATCGGCTTGCTAGCGTTAGGAGCGCTTGGGTTTTCTCTTATCATGGCGGCCCTAGCTCTTTACTTTAAGCGCATTCTTAGTTTTTTCATAATCATCCAGTTTGGTCTTCTCCTCTACTTCTTCTCTGTGGTCAACTGGCAAGACCACATGGTCTACCTCCCCCTGGCCCCGGCAGCCCACCTGCTTTCTCAAAGCCTCACGGGAGGGGTGTGGAGGGGTGAGGTGGCCTTCTTCGCCCTCGTCCAAAGCCTGCTCCTTCTGGGAACTGGCTTCCTGGCTTTAAGCTTCATGTACCGATTGGTCCGCTTGCGGGGCCTTTTGGGGAGGTACTGATGCGCCTTCTGGTGCAAGGAGTCCACAAGCGCTTCGGCCCGGTGCAGGCCCTGGCCGGGGTGAGCCTGGAGCTAGGGGCGGGGGAGGTCCTGGGCCTCTTGGGCCCCAACGGGGCGGGCAAGACCACCCTGGTGAAGGTGATCCTGGGCCTCCTCCTGCCGGAGGAGGGGGAGGTCTACCTGGAGGAGGAGGGCAGGCGGCGCAGGCCCCAGGGGCACGAGTTCGGGGTCCTCCTGGAGGGGAGCCGCAACCTCTACCTCAACCTCCCCCTCCTGGCCAACGCCCTTTACTTCGGAGGCATCCGGGGGCTCAGCCCCAAGGAGGTGCGCCCCCGCTTCCTCCACTGGCTGGAGCGCTTTGGCCTGAAGGAGCGCCTCCATGCCCCTTTGGCCTCCCTCTCCCGGGGCATGCAACAGAAGGCCGCCTTGGCCCTGGCCCTCGCCCTAAGGCCCCGCTTCCTCCTCCTGGACGAGCCCACCCTGGGCTTGGACCCGGTGAGCCGGGGGGAGCTGGAGGCCATCCTCCTGAGCCTCAAGGGGGAGGGGATCGGCATCCTCCTCACCTCCCACGACCTGGCCACGGTGGAGCGGGTGAGCGACCGGGTGGCCTTCCTCAAGGGGGGAAGGCTCCTTCGGGAAGGACCCACCCGGGCCCTCCTGCGGGAGTGGGCGGGGGAAGGGTACCTCCTCCGCCTGGCCGAGCCCGTGGCCGAGGCCCTGGCGGAGGCCCTGGGCCCGGGGTGGCTGGCGGAGGGGAAGGACCGCTTGGTCTTCCTGGGGGAGTGGGCGGCCCTCAAGGAGGCCCTGCCCCGGGTGCCCGTGGAGGTGCTGGAGGTCTCCCGGGGGGAGCCCAGCCTGGAGACCGTCTTCCTAAGGCTCTTCGGCCGGGAGGTTCCTAAGGAACCTTCCCCTTAGGGCCCCCACCAGGTACAAGGAGCCCGTGGCCAGGACGGGGAGGCCGTCCACCCGCGCGGCCTCCACCGCGTGATGCAGGGCCTCCCAGGGCTCCTCAAAGAAGGGCCCGCCCAGCTCCTCCCCCAAGGCCCCCTCCCCGGCCCGGGTGTAGCGGACGCTCTTGGCCTTGGGGAGGAGGTGGGCCAGCATCCTTCGCACGTCCTTGCGGGGAAAGGCCCCAAAGACCATGTGGTAGGCGGGAAACTCCCGGGCCAGGGCCTGGGCCGCCGGGGGGTTGTGGGCCCCGTCCAGGTAGACCTCCACCCCCCCTAGGGGAAAGCGCTCCAGCCTCCCCGGGTGCCGGGCCTCCTGCAGGCCCCGCCGGATGGCCTCCTCGGGGAAGCCGAGAAGCCTTAAGGCCGCCGCGGCGAGCCGGGCGTTTTGCTCCTGGAAGGCCCCCTTCAGGGCGGGGGCCACGGGGAGGGCGAAGAGGGGGTCTTCCGGGTCCAGGACATGGAGGGGGCACCCCCGCGCCGCCGCCACCTGCCGGGCCACCCTAAGGCCCACCCCTTCCGCCCCCGTGACCACGGGGACCCCTGGGCGGAAGGCTCCCGCCTTCTCCCAGGCCACGGCCTCGAGGCTCCCCCCCAGGGCCTCCAGGTGGTCCTCCCCCACGTGGGTCAGCACGGTGAGGACCACGTGGGAAAGGACGTTCGTGGCGTCCTTCTCCCCCCCCACCCCCGCCTCCACCACCGCCAGGGCCACCCCCTCCTCCCGGAAGTGGTGAAAGGCCAAGGCGGTGGCCAGGTCAAAAAACCCCGGGGGCTCAGGCCAGCTTTGCCCCTGGGCCCAGGCCACAAAGCGCGCCACCGCCGCCTCGGGGATGAGGCCTCGGTGGGTGCGGATCCTCTCCCGAAAGTCCAGGAGGTGGGGGCTGGTGTAGGCCCCAAAGGGGAGGCCTCGGGCGCGGAAGGCGGCCTCGAGGTAGGCCACCACGCTCCCCTTGCCGTTCGTGCCCAGCACGTGCACCGCCTGAAAGGCCGCCTCCGGGTGCCCCAGGCGCTCCAAAAGGGCCCGCACCCGGCCCAGACCCCGCGCCCCTTGGCGGCGCTGGGCGAAGAGCCAGTCCAAGGCCTCCCGGTACATCACCCCTCCGCGTACTGGAGGCGGTAGAGGGTGGCGTAGTAGCCCCCCCGCTCCAAGAGCGCCTCATGAGTCCCCTCTTCCACAAGCCGCCCCTTCCTGAAGACCAGGATACGGTCCACCCGGCGAATGGTGGAGAGGCGGTGGGCGATGATGATGGAGGTCCTCCCCTCCATGGCCTTGTAGAGGGCCTCCTGGAGCCTCTTCTCTGTTTCTGAGTCCACGTTGGCCGTGGCCTCGTCCAGGATAAGGAGGATGTCGGGGCTGGCTAGAAGCGCCCGCACCAGGGCCAGAAGCTGCTTCTCCCCCGTGGAAAGCCCCGCCCCCCGCTCGCCCACCCGGGTGTGGTAGCCCTGGGGCAGGCGCAGGATGGCCTCGTGTACCCCCAGAAACCGAGCCACCTCCACCACCTTCTCCTCGGGGATGGTCTCGTCAAAAAGGCGTAGGTTATCCAGAATCGTGCCGGAAAAAAGGAAGGGGTCCTGGAGGACGATGCCCACGTGCCGCCTTAAATCCTCCTGGCGGTAGTTCCGCACATCCTCCCCATCGATGAGCACCTGGCCCCTTTGGGGTCGTAGAAGCGAGCGATGAGGCTCACCACGCTGGTCTTCCCCGCCCCCGTGGCCCCCACCAGGGCCACCTTCTCCCCCGGGCGGATGTGGAAGGAAACCCCCTTCAAGACCCAGTCCCTCTCCCCCGGCTCCACCCCCTTGGGGGTGTAGGCCAACCAGACGTCCCTAAACTCCACCTCCCCCCGGAAGCGGGCGATGGGCTTGGGGTTTTCCGGGTCCTTGAGCTCCTCCACCGTGTCCAAAACCCCGAAGATGCGCTCGGCGCTGGCCATGGCCCCCTGAAAGAGGTTGAACTTATCCGAAAGATCCTGGAGGGGCTGGAAAAGCTGGCGGGTGTAGTCCACGAAGGCCACCAGAAGCCCCAAGGTGGCCACCCCCCGCACCACCTCGCCCCCGCCGTAGAAGAGGAGGCCCGCCACCGCCAAGTCCCCCAGGAAGCCCACCACGGGGAAGAAGAGGGCGAACCAGCGCACGATCTCCACCCAGGCCCTAAGCAGGTCCCGGCTCAGGCGGTCAAACTTCTCCTCCCGTTCCTTCTCCTTCACGAAAAGCTGGATGGTTTCCACCCCGGAAAGGTTTTCCTGCAGGGCAGCGTTCAAGCGGGCCAGGCGCAGGCGCATCTCCCGGTAAGCGGTGCGCATGCCGTTTCGAACCCAGGCCGTGACCCAGAGGAGGATGGGCACCACCAGAAGGACCACCAGGGTGAGCTTGGGGCTTAGGACCAGCATGAAGGCCAGAAGGCCGAAGATGGTGAAGAAGTCGGCGATGACCCCCACCAGCCCCCCGGTGATGAACTGGTTGATGGCGTCCACGTCCGAGGTGACCCGGGTCATGAGGCGGCCCACGGGGTTTTTGTCGTAGAAGCCCGGGTGCAGGCGCATGAGCTTGGCGAAAAGGGCGCTCCGCAGGTCAAAGAGAACCCGCTGCCCCACCCACTGGATGAGGTAGGTCTGGCCGTAGGTGGCAACGAAGTTGAGGAAGCGCACCAAAAGGAAGCCCAGGCTCACCCAGACGAGGAGGGCGTAGCGCTCAGGTAGGGGCTTGGGTTCCTTGGGCACCAGGGCCCCGTCGATGGCCCACTTGAAGAAGAGAGGGGTGGCGGCGGCGGTGAGGGTGGTGAGGAGGAGGAAGAGGAGGGCTAAGCCCACCTGGAGGCGGTAAGGCCTCACGTAGGCCAGGATGCGGGCGAAGAGCACCCGGTCAAAGGCTTTGCTGTAGGCGTCCTCGTGCATTACCCCTCCACCTCCCGCTCCATGCGCTGGATGCGATCCAGCTCGGCATAGAGACCTCCGGCCTCGAGGAGGCTCTCATGGGTGCCCTCCTCCACGATGCGCCCCTCCTCCAGGACAATGATCCAGTCCGCATGGCGCAGGGTGGCGGTGCGGTGGGAGATGAGGAAGGTGGTCTGGCGGCCCAAGACGGTCTTGAGCCCCTGGAGGATGCGGGCCTCGGTCTCGGTGTCCACGGCGCTTAAGGCCTCGTCCAGGATGAGGATCTTGGGTCCTTTGGCCAGGGCCCGGGCCAGGGCCACCCGCTGGCGCTGGCCCCCGGAGAGGGTCACCCCCCGCTCGCCTAGCACCGTTTCGTAGCCCTTGGGGAAGGAGAGGATCTCCTCGTGGATGCCCGCAAGCCTCGCCGCCCATTCCACTCGCTCCCGGTCCGGGGTGTCCAGGCCAAAGGCGATGTTCTCAAGGAGGGTCTCGCTGAAGAGAAAGGGCTCCTGTGGGGCCACCCCCACCGCCTGGCGCAGGAGGGGGAGGGGGATGCGGCGCACCTCATACCCCCCCACGTACACCCGCCCCTCCGTGGGGTCCAGGAGGCGGGGCACCAGGGCCATGAGAAGGCTCTTGCCGGAGCCGGTGGGCCCGGTGATGCCCAGGGTCATGCCGCTGGGGACGGTGAGGGTGATGTCCTTGAGAAGCCAACGCCCCCCGGCGTAAAGGCTCACCTTCTCGAAGCGCACCTCCCCGGAGAGGTCCTGGAGGCCCAAGAGGAGGGGGTTCTGGTCCTGCACGGCGGGCTTCCTGTCCAAAAGCTCAAGAAGCCGCCCCAGACTGGTGAGGCCCCGCTGGTACATGGCCATCACCCAGCCCAGGCCCAGGATGGGCCAGGTGAGCTGGGCCAGGTAGGCGTTGAACTGGACCAGCTCCCCCACGGTGAGCCTACCCCGGATGACCATGTCCCCGCCCGCCCAAAGCACAGTGAGGAAGGCAAAGCCCATGAGGAACCCCAAAAGGGCTTGCATGGGCCCTTCCACCCGGGCCAGGGCCAGGCTCTTGGCCATGTAGGCCTGGTTGAGGCGGCGGAAGCGGCTGAGCATCCGCTCCTCGAGGGCGTACCCCTTGACCACCCGGACCCCGCTGAAGGCCTCCTGGGCCAGGGTGCTGATCTGGTCGAAGGCCTCCTGGGCCTCCCGATAGCGGCGGTCCACCAGGCGGAGGAGGTAGAACATCACCCCGGCGATGGCGGGGAGAAGAAGGGTCAGGTAGAGGGCCAGGCGCAGGTTAACCGCGTACATGAAGGCAAAGGCCAGGAGAACGAGAAAGGAGAGGCGGCTGCCCATCATGATCCCCGGCCCCACCATCTCCCGCACCGCGGAGAGGTCGGTGTTCAGGCGGTTCATGAGGTCGCCCACCCGGGTCTCTTGGTAAAAGCCCCGGTCCAGGCGGAGGAGGTGGCGGAAGAGGTCCCTCCTGAGGTCGTACTCCACCTGGCGGCTGGCGGCCACCGAGAGGCGGCGCATGAGGTAGGCCAGAAGGGCAGTGGCCGCGGCGGAGAGGAGGAGCCAGAGGACGTAGAGCCCGTAGGGGCCCCCATGCCCCACGGCGTCGATGGTCTTGCGCAGGAAGTACGGGGAGAGGACGAAGAAGAAGATGGAGGCCAGGCCGGAGAGCACCCCCAGGAGGTACTGGGTCCGGTAGCGGGCCAGGTAGGGGAGGAGGCGGCGCAACAGGACTGACCGACCGGTCATAGCCCACAGTCTACCCCATCCTTCCCCGGGGAAGGGGGCCTGGCTCACGCACCGAGCAGCTCTTCCTTGAGTCCCCTCAGGGCCTCGCCCCAGTCCTCCCCCAAGGTGAGGAGGCGGTAGGGCTTGCGGAGCCGCCGGGCCGCCTTCTGCAAGAGACCAGGGATGGGAGGGCATGCGTAGGAAACCACCAGCAAAAGGCCCTTCACCCGGCCCAGGCGGTGGAGGTAATGAACCATGCCCACCAGTTCCCGGTCGGTGGGAAGGTCCATGGGGAGGAGCCTATCCCCCTCCTCCCTGAGCTTCTCCGGGGGCAGGTCGGGGAAGTAGGGGATAAGCCCCTCCCGGGCCAGGGCCTCCTCCACCGCCTTGCGGAAGGACTCGTCCTCGAGGAGGTAGGGCTGGGCCACCACCCCCACGCTTCCCGGAGGGGTCTTGAGGGGAGGAGGAGGTTTCAAAAGCCCCCGCACCCGGTCCAGAGCCCGCCCCACCAGCATGGGGTTCTGGGTGAGGAGGTGGCCCACCTCCCCCGCCCGGCCCAGGACCCGCTCGGAGAGCTCGGCGGGCACCTTGAGCACCGGGGGAAGCCCCGGAAAGTAGCGGAGGAGGGTGGCCTCGAGGTCCAAAAGCCAGGGGCACTGCCCCCCGCCCTTTTCCGACTCCACCGCCCCCTGGAGGTCGGGAAGGAGGAGGTAGTCCACCCCTTCGGCTTTCAGGGCCTCCACCTGGGCCAAAAGCTCCTGCACCGGCAGGCAGTAGGGCTGGTGGCGGGCAGGCGGCACCTCCACCCGCACCACCTCCACCCCCAAGGCCTTTAAATACGCTTCCCAGAAGCCCAGGTATCGCCGGGACAGGAAGGCCCTCAGGACACCCACGCGCATACGCCCTATCCTACGCCAAGGGCCTTTAAAAAGGCCAGAAGCACCTCCCGCCCCTCCCAAAGGCTTTGGGGAAGCACCCATTCCTCCGGGGTGTGGGCCCCACCCCCCCGGTACACCCCCAGGGCCAAGGCGGGGATGCCCCGCTCGATGGCGGCGCTGGCATCGGTGGAACCCGGCTGGAACTGGGGCCTCTCCCCGATCTTGGCCAGCGCCATCTCCGCCGCCTGCAGAAGCTTAGGCGTGGCGGTGCTCCCCGCAGGCCTCGTCCCCAGGACCTCCAGGGAAACCTCCACTCCATGGAGTTGGGCCGCCTCCTCCAGGACCTCCTGGGCCTTGTGGTAGAGGGCGCGAAGCGCCTCCTCCTCCAAGGCGCGGATCTCCAGCAAGGCCGAGGCCTCCTTGGGGATGGCGTTTACCGCCTCGCCCCCCCGGAGGCCGCTGGCGTTCAGGCTGGCCTCGCCCCCCATTTCCTTAAAGAGGGCGTGTAACCGGGAGAGCCCTTCCGCCAGGGCGAACACGGGGTTAGGGGTCCCCCTGTCCCCCCAGGCGTGGCCTCCCCGGCCCAGAAGGGTGATCCGGAAGCGGAGCGAGCCCAAGGCCCGGTCCACCACCCCCGGCAGATACCCATCCACCGCCACCACCACCTCCGGAGCCAGGGTTTCCACCAAGGCCCTAGCCCCCTTGAGGTTCCCCAGACCCTCCTCCCCCACGGTGAAGGCCCGCACCACCCCGGGCATTTCGGGAAGAGAGAGGAGGACGGCCACCCCGCCCGAGTTGTCCCCCACCCCAGGGCCATAGAGCCTCTCCCCCACCCGCTTCGGGGGCTTAGGCGGCAACACCGTGTCCAGATGGGCGAGGAGCAACACCCGCCCCTCCCCCGCCCACACGTTCCCCAGGCCGTCTCTTTGCGCCCTGGGCAAGTGGGCAGCCACGAAATCCCCACGGGCCGCTTCTCCCACCAGGGGGGAGAGTTCTAAGAGGAACCGTACCGGGTCCACTACTCCTGAGGCTCAGGTCCGGCCAGCCCCTCCCGGATGGCGTAAAGGGCCGCCTGGGTGCGGTTGTTCAGGTGGAGTTTTTGGAAGATCTCGGAGAGGCGGTTGCGCACCGTTTTCTCGGAGAGCTGAAGCTCGGCGGCGATCTCCAGGTTGGTGTAGCCCTGGGCCACCAGCTTGAGGATCTGAATCTCCCTCTCGGAAAGCTCGGCATGAAGGGGAAGGCTAGACTCCTTCTTGACCCGGAAGTCCTGGATGATCCGCCCGGCCAGATCGGCATCCAAGAGCACCTCCCCGGCGTGCACCCGGCGGATGGCCCCGATGAGTTCGCTGGCATCCGTGTCCTTGAGGAGGTAGCCCCGGGCCCCCGCCTTCACCGCCTCGAAGACGTAAGCGTCCTGGCGGTACATGGTGAGGATGATCACCCTGGCCTCGGGCCACTCCTTGAGGATGGCCTGGGTGGCCTGCACCCCATCCAGGTTCGGCATCTGGATGTCCATGAGGATGACATCCGGCCTGGCCTCGAGGGCATGCCTTAGCGCCTCCCAACCGTCCTTGGCCTCGCCCACCACCCGGAAATCCCCTTCCGCCTCCAACAGACTTTTGAGCCCCTGGCGGAAGAGGGCATGATCGTCCGCTAACAGTACCCGAATCACCCCTCCATCTTAGCGCTGACGGGCTTGGTGTAGGGTGGAAGGGTGAAGGTTCTCACCGTGGAGAAGCTGGTGCCGGGGGGCTATGGCCTCGCCCGCACCGGGGAAGGGGCCGTCCTCATCAAGGGGGCCCTGCCGGGGGAGGCGGTGCGGGGAAAACCCGTGCGCCGCAAGGGAACCCTTTTCCTGGAGGAGGTGGAGGTGCTCACCCCCCGTCCCGACCGCTACCCCCACCCTCTTCCCCCTTCCGCTGACCTGCCCCTTCTATACGAAAGCCAGCTTCCCCTGAAGGAAGATCTGGTGCGAGATGCCCTCATGCGCATCGCCAGGCTTTCCCTTCCCCTGGCCCCCATTCGCCCCTCCCCCAGGCCCCTGGGCTACCGTACCGCCGCCCAGTACGCCCGCCATCCCCTGGGGGCCTGGCCTACCGCCTGCCGGAAACCCAGGAACTTTTCCGGCTGGAGGAGGACCCCCTTTTGGCCGAGCCCCTAGCCTGGGCCTTCGCCCTTCTCAAGGCCTGGCCCTTACCGGTGGAGGAGGTGGCCTTGAGGGGAAGCCTCCACGAGGGCCGGGTGCTCCTCGGCCTCATCGGGGGAAGCCCGGAGGCTCTGAAGCGCCCCGCCAGGGCCCTGGTGCGGGAGGGCTTCGCCGGGGTGGTCTGGGCCGAACCCTCCCCCAAGGGCCGCTTCCGGGGAAGGGTCCAGCCCCTTTACGGGGGAAGGACCCTACTGGAGCGGTTCGGCCCCCTCACCGCCACCGTGAGCGTGGAAAGCTTCAGTCAGGTGAACCCCTTGGCCATGGGGGAACTCCTGGAGGAGGCCCTGAACCTGGTTTCCGGCGGAAAGCGGGCCCTGGAGCTCTATGCGGGAAGCGGCCTTTTCTCCCTCCTCCTGGCCCCCCGTTTCCAGGAGGTGGTGGCGGTGGAGATCAGCAAGGAAGCCGTGCGCCGGGGAGAGGCGGATAGGAGGCGGCTTGGCATAGAAAACGTGCGCTTCCACCGGGGGGACGCCAAGGAGGCCAGGAATCTCGGCGGCTTTGACCTGGTGGTCCTGGACCCACCCCGCACCGGCCTTTCCCCGGAGGTGAGGGCCTACCTTTTGGAGTCCCAGCCCAAGGAGGTCCTCTACGTGGCCTGCGACCCCGCCACCTGGGCCAGGGACGTGGGGGAGCTGGTGGGGGGTGGCTACCAGCTGGCCTTCGCCCGGCCCTACGACTTCTTCCCCTTCACCCACCACGTGGAGGTTCTCTCGCTCCTGCGGCTAGGGTGAGGGAAGGCCCTGGAAGAAGGGCGCGGGGTCCACGGGGATGCCGAAAAGGCGCACCTCCAGGTGCAGATGGGGCCCGGTGGAAAGCCCCGTGCTCCCCAAAAGGCCGATGACCTGGCCCCCTTTCACCCTCTCTCCCACCCTCACCCTCCTTTCCGAAAGGTGCCAGTACCCCGTGCAAAGGCCCATCCCGTGGGCCACCACCACCGCCTCCCCCCGTACCTTGAGCCTTTCGGAAAGCACCACCACCCCCTCAGCCACCGCCCGCACCGGGGTGCCGGGTGGGGCGGCGAAGTCCAGGCCCTCGTGGTAGGAGGTGAAGAGGGTGCCGTAGCGCCGACGGGTACCAAAAGCGCTGGTGATGCGCCCACCCTCCAGGGGCTTCAGGAAGCGGGAAAAGGTCAAGGGCCCCTCCCTAGGGCAGGCCTGCACCACCTTCTCCCGCTCCGCCTTTAGGCCAGGGTCCTCGAGGAGCTTCTCCAGAGAAGGGGAAAGGACTAGGGTCTCCTTGGCGTAGCCCCCTGCCAGCACCCTCAGAGGGAGGACCGTCTCCTCCCCATCCAGATGGAGGCGCAAAGGGTAGACCTCTGGGGGTTGCATCGCCCCCACCGCCAGGAGGGCCCAAAGCCCCCCCTCCCCGGAAAGGAGAGGGTAGCGCACCCCCAAAAACTCCACCCACCCCTCCCGGTACCCTTCCACCCGTAGGGCAAAGGCCCGGCCCTGGATCGGGGGGAAATAAACCAGGCTTCCCCTGGGCAGGGCCACCTCCCCCCCAGGGCGCACCCGCAGGACCTGCCCCACCCGGATGCGGTTGGGATCCTGAAGCCCATTGAGCCGGGCCAGGGCCTCCACCGTGGTCCCGTAGCGGCGGGCGATGGAAAAAAGCGTTTCCCCAGGGGCTACGGTGTGGGTCTGGGCCAAGGCGGGTAAGGCCAGGAGGAGGGCCAGTAGCCAGGGCATGCCCTTATCCTAGGGGAAAGGAGCCTCTATGGTGCTGATCCTAAACGGACCCAACCTGAACCTTCTGGGCCAGCGGGAGCCCGAGGTGTACGGGCGCACCACCCTCGAGGAGCTGGAAGCCCTCTGCGAGGCCTGGGGAGCGGAGCTGGGCCTGGGGGTGGCCTTCCGCCAGAGCAACTACGAGGGTCAGCTGATCGAATGGGTACAGCAAGCCCATCGGGAGGGGTTCCTGGCCATCGTCCTTAACCCCGGAGCCCTCACCCACTACTCCTACGCCCTTCTGGACGCCATACGGGCTCAGCCCCTTCCCGTGGTGGAGGTGCACCTCTCCAACCTCCACGCCCGCGAGCCCTTCCGCCAGCACTCCGTCACCGCGGGGGCCTGCCGGGGAATCATCTCCGGCTTCGGTCCCCTCTCCTACAAGCTGGCCCTGGTCTACCTGGCGGAGGTCCTGGAGGTGGGGGCTCCCTAGGGCTCCACGCCCTCCTGGCCGGGGAAGGCCCCGGCGGAGAAGTTGCTATACTTAAAGAAGGCGGAAACGCCCAAGGAGCGCTATGTCTCAGGTTCTGCCTGTAGAGATCACCGAGGAACTTAAACAGAGTTTCATCAACTACGCCATGTCCGTCATCGTGGACCGGGCCCTGCCCGATGTGCGGGACGGGCTCAAGCCGGTCCAGAGGCGGATCCTCTTCGGCGCCTACCAGGAGGGGGTGCTTCCGGGCCGGAAGCACGTGAAAAGCGCCAAGATCGTGGGCGAGGTCATGGGTAAGTACCACCCCCACGGGGACGCCGCCATCTACGACGCCTTGGCCCGTCTGGCCCAGCCCTGGAACCTGCGCTATCCCCTGGTGGATGGCCAGGGGAACTTCGGCTCCTTAGACGGGGACCCTCCGGCGGCCCAGCGCTACACCGAGGCCCGCCTTTCCCCTCTGGGGGCGGAGATGCTTCTGGACATCGACAAGGAGACCGTGGATTTCCGCCCCAACTACGACGGCTCCCTGAAGGAGCCCGAGGTCCTCCCCTCCGCCATCCCTAACCTCCTGGTAAACGGCTCAAGCGGCATCGCCGTGGGCATGGCCACCAGCCTTCCCCCCCACAACCTCTCCGAGGTGGTGGACGCCCTGGTGGCCATGATTGAGAACCCCGGGATCACCCTCGAGGAGGTCATGCGCTACCTCCCCGGCCCCGACTTCCCCACCGGGGGGAAGCTTTCCCGTAAAGGCATCCAGGAGGCCTACGCCACGGGACGGGGCAGCCTCAAGGTGCGGGCCAAGGTGCGCATTGAGGAGAAGGGCCAAAGGCCCATGCTGGTGGTCACGGAAATCCCTTACCAGGTGAACAAAGCAGGCCTCATCGCCCAGATCGCCACCCTGGTCAAGGCCAAGAAGATTGAGGACATCGTGGCCCTCCGGGACGAGTCCGACCGCCAGGGCCTGCGCATCGCCATAGAGCTCAAACGGGGGGCCAACCCCCAGGTGGTCCTGAACCAGCTCTACAAGCACACCGCCCTGCAGACCTCCTTCACGGTGAACCTCCTGGCCATCGTGAACGGGGAGCCCAAGGTCCTCCCCCTCCTCTCCCTCATGCGCCAATACCTGGACCACCGCAAGGAGGTGGTGCGTCGGCGAAGCCTCTTTGACCTCAAGAAGGCCCAGGAGCGGGCCCACGTGCTGGAGGGCCTCCTCATCGCCTTGGACCACATCGACGAGGTCATCGCTCTCATCCGCGGCTCCCAGGACGCCCAGGAGGCCCGAAAAGGGCTCATGGAGCGCTTCGGCCTCAGCGAAATCCAGGCCCAGGCCATCCTGGACATGCGCCTGCAACGCCTGGTGGCCCTGGAACGGGAAAAGCTCTTGGAGGAGTATCGGGAACTCATGGAGGAGATCGCCCGGCTTAAGGCCATCCTCGAGGAGGAAGGGCGGCTTTGGGCCGAGGTCAAGAAGGACCTCCTTAGGGTCAAGGAGAAGTACGGGGATGCCCGGCGCACGGTAATCACCGAGTTCGAGGAAAGCTTCAACCCCGAAGACCTCATCGAGGACGAGCCCATGGTCATCACCCTCACCGCCCAGGGCTTCCTAAAGCGCCTTCCCCTGGAGAGCTACCGGGCCCAGGGGCGGGGGGGAAAGGGCTGATCGCCGGCAAGACCAAGGAGGAGGACGAGGCCATCCAGGTTTTCGTGGCCCAGGCCCATGAGGACCTCCTCCTTTTCACCAACCGGGGCCGGGTCTACCGCCTGAAGGTCTACGAGCTACCGGAGATGGGCCGCCAGGCCCGGGGGGTGCACGTGAAAACCCTTCTTCCCCTGGCCGAGGAGGAGGAGGTGGCCGCCCTGCTTTCCGTAAGGGGCCTGGACGGGGAGGGCTACCTGGTCTTCGCCACGGAACGGGGCCTGGTGAAGCGCACCGCCTTAAGGGAGTACCAGAACCTGGGGGCGGCGGGGCTCATCGCCATCCGCCTCCTGGAAGGGGATCGGCTGATCGGGGTGGCCCTTTCCGACCCCGAGGACGAGGCCATCCTGGCCACGGAGGAGGGGCAGGCCATCCGCTTCCCCTTAGAGGAGGTGAGGGCCACGGGCCGGGACAGCCAGGGGGTGACGGGGATCCGCTTCAAGAAGCCGGGCGACCGGGTGGTCTCCCTCGTCACGGTGAAGCCCGGGGAGATGGTGGACCTCCTGGCGGTGAGCACCCGGGGCTACGGCAAGCGCACCCCTCTCGCCGAGTACCCCCTGCAGGGCCGTGGGGGAATGGGGGTGATCACTTATAAGGTTTCCACCAAGGTAGGCCGCCTGGCCGCCCTCCTCAAGGTGCGGGGCACGGAGGACCTCCTGGTCCTTTCCAAGAAGGGCCTGGCCATCCGCACCCCCGTGGCCGATATCCGCCAGTACTCCCGGGACACCGCCGGGGTCAAGGTGATGAACCTCCCCGAGGACGACGAGGTGGTGAGCGCCTTCGCCGTGGAGGAGGAGCAGTGATGGAGGAGGTGGTCCTGATCACCGCCCCCAGCGAGGAGGTGGGCCGCACCCTGGCCCGCACCCTGGTGGAGGAGGGCCTGGCCGCCTGCGTGAACCTGGTGCCGGGCCTCACCTCCATCTACCGCTGGCAGGGGGAGGTGGTGGAGGACCGGGAGGTCCTCCTCATCGTCAAGACCACCACCTTCGCCTTCTCCAGGCTGAAGAAACGGGTGCTTGCCCTCCACCCCTATAGGGTGCCCGAGATCCTGGCCCTGCCCGTGGCCGAAGGGCACCAGGCTTACCTGGACTGGCTACGGGAGAACGTGGGATGACCGAGGACATGCTGGACTTCCTCCGGGCCCTGCACCGGGCAGGGGCCCGCTTCCGCGGGCCTTCGGCCAGCCCTTGGACCTGAGGGACCTCGAGGAGCCATGAGAACGATACGGCCTGTGGCCCGCAGGTTCCCCTTGGACCACCCCCCGGACGACCGAAAGGAGTGGGAGGGGGTGCCCCTGGAAGAGCGCCTACGGGCGGTCTGGGAGATGGCCCTCTTCTGGGCGGAGATGGAGCGGGAAGAGGCGAGGCGGCGGGGGGAGGAGGCGGAGCTTTCCACCGACCGCCTCCTTTCCGTGGCCCGCAAGCGCCCCTTGGAGCCCAGGTAGCCCCGGCGCTATTTTTGCAACCCATAGGTTTACAAAACCCCTTGGGCGTGCTAGCCTAGGGGCAAGGAGGCAGCCATGACCCAGACCCGCGAAACCGTAACCTTCAAGCCCGGCGAGGTCATCCTGTACCCGGGGGTGCCAGGGCCCCGGGACCGGGTCTACCGGGTCCTCGAGGGGCTGGTGCGCCTCGAGGCGGTGGATGAAGAGGGGAATGCCCTCACCCTGCGCCTGGTTCGCCCCGGGGGGTACTTCGGCGAGGAGGCCTTGGCGGGCATGGAGCGGACCTACTTCGCCGAGGCGGTGACCGAGGTGGTGGCAGAACCCCTCCCCAAGGAACCCCATCCCGAGGAGATCCGCCAGGTGCTCCTGAGCCTGGCCCAGGCCCTTTCCGAGTCCTACCGGCGCATTGAGCGCCTGGCCACCCAGCGCCTGAAAAACCGCATGGCCGCCGCCATCCTGGAGCTTTCGGAAACCCCCTTGGCCCACGAGGAAGCGGAGGGCTTGGTCCTCCGCGCCACCCATGACGAGCTGGCCGCAGCGGTGGGGAGCGTGCGGGAAACCGTGACCAAGGTTATCGGGGAGCTCACCCGGGAAGGCTACATCCGCTCCGGCTACGGCAAGATCATCCTGAAGGACATCAAGGGCCTCAAGGAACTGGCCCAAAGCCGCGGGGACGGGCGCTGAGGAGTGCCCCGCCGTGGCCTGCGCCGCGGCGGGGGCCCCGGGCGTGGCCTTCCCCCTACCGGGCATTGACCCAAGGCGGTGCCCCTGGGGAGTTTGGAAGCCCATTTCCCAAAAGGGGGCGCCCCTGATAGGGGTTTTCCCGTAAACTGAAAGCCATGCGCCTGCGCCAGAGGTTCCTCACCGGGCTGGTTACCCTTCTTCCCCTTCTGGTCACCCTCTACTTTCTGGTCTGGGTCTACACCTATTCCGGGGGCTACATCCAGAGCTTTCTGCGCCTCCTGAACCTCGAGGTGCCCCGAACCTACCAGCCCCTCCTACCCTTTGCGGGTCTCTTCCTGGCGGGGGTGCTCATCTACCTGGTGGGCACCGTGACGGAGAACTACCTGGGCCGCAGGCTCATTGGCTCCTTGGAGCGCTCCCTTCTCCTCTTCCCTATCGTGCGGGACATCTACAAGGCGGTGCAGCAGATCACCCACACCCTCTTCGGCCACCAGGAGGTGAAGTTCAGCCGGGCTGCGGTCATCGAGTACCCCCGGAGAGGGCTTTACACCCTCTGCTTCGTGGTGCAGCCGGTGAACGGCCGGCTCCCCCCCCTGCCCGAGGGATACACCGCCGTCTTGGTCCCCACGAGCCCTGTGCCCGCCAGCGGCATGGTCATCCTGGTGCCCACAGAGGAGGTCATCCCCTTGGAGATCAGCGTGGAGGATGCCCTCAAGTACGTGGTTTCCGCAGGCTTCCTCCTCCCGGAAAAACCTTCAGGATCCTTAACCTCCCTCCCACAAAGGGCTGAGCCTGGGGCGTAGAATGGGAGGCGATGCGCCCTCTGGCCCTCCTCCTTTTCTTGGGGACGGTCCTGGCCGCCCTTCCTCCCCTCCTGGGGCCTAGCCTCCCCCCGGGCACGGAGCTAAGGCTTTTCTCCCAGGACCTGCGCATCCTGCATGGGGCTTGGCGGGTGGAGGGCAAGAGGCTGATCCCCCTCTCCGCCCCCGTGCCCCCTAGGCCGGGCCAGGAGGTGCAACTCCTTCTGGTACTCCCGGGGGAGAAGCCCCGCACCTTCCCCGGGGTGGCCGATCGCGGGGATGTGGCCCTCCTGCAGGACAAGGAGCGGGTGAGCCTCCTTAGGCTCCTCAAGGAGGTTTACGGCCTCGCCCCTCCGGAAAGGCTCTGGCCATGAAGCGCATCCTGCTCATCGAGGACGATGCGGAGGTGGCCCGCCTGGTGGAGCTGGAGCTCAAGGAGGCGGGCTTCACCGTGGAGTGGGCTAAAAGCGGCATGGAAGGCCTGGTGAAGCACCGGGAAAGGAAGCCAGACCTGGTGGTCTTGGACCTCGGCCTTCCCGACCTGGATGGGGCCGAGGTGGCCCGGCGGATCCGGGCCACCGACGACACCCCCATCCTGGTCCTCACCGCCCAGGATGCGGTGGAGCGCAAGGTGGGCCTCCTCTCCGACGGGGCCGACGACTACCTGGTGAAACCCTTTCACCCCGCCGAGCTCCTGGCCCGGATCCAGGTGCAACTGAGGCACAAGGAGGGAAGCGAGGTTCTCTCCGTGGGGCGGCTGGAGCTCTACTCCAAGAGGCGACAGGTTTTCTTTGGGGAAAAAGAGGTGCGGCTTTCTCCCAAGGAGTTTGAACTCCTCCACCTGCTCATGAGCCGACCGGGACGGGTGTTTCCCCGGCAGGAGATCGAGGAGAAGGTCTGGGGCAAACCCTTGGGCCGGGATTCCAACGTCCTGGACGTCCACGTGGCCAACCTCCGGGCCAAGCTCCGCGAGGCCGGGGCCTACGGCTACCTGCGCACGGTGCGGGGCCTGGGGTATGCGGTGCGCCCGGGAAGAGGCGAGGAGGAAACCTAGCCCGGCCCCATGTCCTTCCGGCTTCGGCTTTTCCTCTCCTTCAGCCTCCTCTGGCTCCTCTTTTTGGTGGGGGCCCTGTACCTGGCGGGACAGGGGGTGGAGCAAGCCCTTAGAGGCCACCTCGAGGCCACCCTCCTGGAGGATGCCAAACGGGCGGCAGAGGCTTACCGCAAGGGGCAGACGGGGACCCTCCTCACCACGGGAGGCGTCTACCTGCACCTCTACACGGAGGACGGGGAGGTCCTGGTCCTGACCCAGGAGGCCCACCGTCTCCCCCCGGAGGCCCTAAAGGAGGTGGGGAAGGTCCCTAAGGTCATCTGGCAAGGAGGCTTCGCCGCCGCTTTGGTGCGCACCCCCTTGGGCCTTCTCGCCCTCACCCAGGACACCGCCCCCATAGACCTGGCGCAAAGGGCCTTGAGGCAGGCCCTCCTCGAGGCCTTTTTCCTCCTTTTCCCCCTGGGCACGGCCTTGGTCTACCTCACCGCCCGCCTAACCGCCAGACCCCTGGAGGAAGCCGCCGAGGAGATCGCCCGGCGCAACCCCAAGCGCCTGGACCCGGTCCCCCTCCACCTCCCCAAGGACGAGTTCGGCCGCATGGTGGAGGCGGTAAACGGCCTCCTCCTTGCCCTCAAGGAGGCCCAGGAAAAGGAGCGGGCCTTTCTGGCCGAGGCCAGCCACGAGCTCAGGACCCCCCTCACCGTGCTCCTGGGCCACCTGGACCGCCTGCGGAGGAACCCCCTGGACCTCGAGGCCCTCCGCACCATGGAGGCCACCGCGGAGCGGATGCGCCGCCTGGTGGAAGACCTCCTCTCCCTGGCCCGGGGGGAGGCGGAGCGCACTTTAAACCCCCACATCGTGGACCTGAAGGCCTTAGCCGAGGAGGCCGTCCGGGAGTACGGGGTGGCCTTCCAGGGGGAGTCCCTGGAGGTGCTAGGGGACCCAGACCGGCTTTTGCAGATGCTCAGGAACCTGATCGCCAACGCCGTTCGGGCCGCAGGAAGGGAAAGGGTCCAGGTGCGCCTCAAGCGGGAAGGGGAAAACGCCCTCTTGGAGGTGGAGGACCACGGCCCGGGAATCCCCGAAGACCTCCTTCCCCGCCTCTTTGAGCGCTTCGCCCGGGGCCCCGGAGGAGGCACAGGCCTTGGCCTGGCCATTGCCCAGGCCATCGCCAGGGGCCACGGGGGGGAGATCACTGTGGAAAGCCAGCCCGGCCTGACCCTCTTCCGGGTGCGCCTGCCCCTTCTCGAGGAAGAAGCCTAGGGCCAGGGGCGAGGACGAAAGGCATCAAGGGCCGGGTACCCGGTGGAAGGCGTTGAGGAAGAGGGGAAGGGCCTGGGCCCGGGCCTCCTGCTCCCTCAGGGCCTCCTCGAAGGCGTCGGGAGCCATGAGGAGATGGGGTAGCCTGAGCCAGCCCAGGTAGTACTCCCCTGCCTGCCCTGGGTAGACAAGGCGGGCCTGCTCCTCGGGAAATAGCAGGGCCTCAAAGGCCAAGGGGGAGGCCCAAAAGGGGGCGTGGGCGGTGCGCTCCAGGAACTCCTTGAGCTTTAAGGGATTGCTGAAGAAACCATACCGCAGCCGCTCATCCAAGCTTTCCAGGCGGCCGAACTCTCCCTTCTGGACCAGCTCCATACGCTTGAGGCGAAACCGGGCATACTGGGCCAGGGAAAGCACCTCCCGGGAAAGCCCCAGGGCCACCAGGAGCCTCGAGGCCACCACGTAGTCCTGGTACTCCCGATAGGGGTCCACGCGTCCAGGATGCCACGGGGAAAGGGGATAGGATGGTGGCATGGATCGCAAGGCATGGGTCATGCGAGCGGTAGAGGCATTGCGCTTTGCCACCTTCAAGGAGATCCAGCGCTACCTGGACGAAGAGGGGGAAGCCTTTTCCAAAAAGGAGTTGGAGGACACCCTGAAGGCCCTGGTAGCGGAGGGAAGGCTGGAGGAAAAAGAAGGCACCTACCGCCTGGCCCGCAAGAAGGGAAGCGGAGAGGCCTTTGAAAAACTTTTCGGAGACTAGCCCGGAAAGGGTGGGGAACCTTAGCGGGAGTAGTTGGGGGCCTCCTTGATGACCACCACGTCGTGGGGGTGGCTTTCGATGAGGCCCGCCATGGTCATGCGCACGAAGCGGGCTTTCTGCCGGAAGGTTTCTATATCCGGGGCCCCCACGTAACCCATGGCGCTCCTCAGGCCCCCCACGATCTGGTAGAGGACATCGGCCACGGGGCCCTTGTAGGGCACCATGCCCTCGATCCCCTCGGGCACCAGCTTCTTGGCCTCGGTCTCCCCTCCCCTACCCGGCTCCTGGAAGTAGCGGTCAGCGGAGCCCTGCCTCATGGCTCCCAGGGAGCCCATCCCCCGGTAGAGCTTGTAGCGGCGCCCATCCTTCAGCACCTCCTCCCCCGGGGCCTCGTCGGTGCCCGCCAGCATGCTTCCCAGCATCACCGAATGGGCCCCCGCCGCCAGGGCCTTGGCCACATCGCCGGTGTACTTGATGCCCCCATCGGCGATGATGGGCACATCCAGGTCCTTTACCCCCGCCACCGCCTCGAGGATGGCCGAGATCTGCGGCACCCCCACCCCGGTCACCACCCGGGTGGTGCAGATGGAGCCGGGACCAATGCCCACCTTCACCGCGTCCGCCCCCCGTTCCGCCAGGGCCCGGGCCCCCTCCCGGGTGGCCACGTTGCCGGCGATGACCTCCACCTTGTCCCCAAAGGTCTCCTTCAGGTAACTGAGGGCCTCCAGGATCCCCTTGGAGTGCCCGTGGGCCGAGTCCAGGACCAGGACGTCCACCCCGGCCTCCACCAGGGCCTGAGCGCGTTCGGGGAGGTCCTTGCTGGCCCCCACCGCCGCCCCCACCAGAAGGCGGCCCAGGGCGTCCTTGGCCGCGTTGGGGTACTGCTTGCGCTTCACGATGTCCTTGAGGGTAAGAAGCCCCTTGAGCCTACCCATTTCGTCTACCAGGGGAAGTTTCTCCACCTTGTGCTTGCGCAGGATCCCCTCTGCCTCCTCCAGAGTGGTGCCGGGGGGGGCGGTGATGAGGCGCTCCAAAGGGGTCATGACCTCGGTGACGGGTCGCTTCAGGTTGCGTTCAAAGCGCAGGTCGCGGTTGGTCACCAGGCCCAGGAGCTTCCCGTAGAGGTCCACCACGGGAAGCCCTCCGATGCGGTACTCCCGCATGAGGCGCTCGGCGTCCTCGAGGGTGGCGGTGGGGGGAGGGTCACAGGGTCCTGGATCATCCCCGCCTCGGAGCGCTTCACCTTGCGCACCATGCTGGCCTGGGCCTCAACGCTGAGGTTCTTGTGAATCACCCCCAGCCCCCCTTCCCGGGCCATGGCGATGGCCATCTCCGCCTCGGTCACCGTGTCCATGGCCGCAGAAAGGATGGGGATGTTGAGGTGAAGCCTCTTGGTAAGCCGCGTCCGCACCGATACCTCCCTGGGCAACACTTCCGAGTACCCAGGGAGGAGAAGAACATCGTCAAAGGTGAGGCCTTCGTAGAGGATCTTACCCTCGTACATGTCCTTCAGGCTATACGCCCCCCTCCCCTCCCGTCTAGGGCCAAGACTCCGAAGTCCACCCCATGCAAAAGTCCCATTCCTTCGGGGAACCACTTTATCCGTTTATCCGGATACCGATATAATCAGCTCATGGAGCGCCACGAAGCCCCACGGGAAAGCCGGCTCCCGGCGGAAGACCTCGAGCACGTCCTGAGGATCTTCTCCGCCCTGGCGGAGGCCACCCGCCTGCGCATCGCTTTAGGTCTTCTGGAAGGCGAGGAAAGCGTGGGCCGCTTGGCCCAGCGCTTACGGCTTCCCCAAAGCACCACCTCGAGGCACCTGGCGGTTTTGCGGGGAGCGGGGGTGGTGGCCGCCCGCCGGCAGGGCACCCAGGTGTTTTACCGCCTCAAAAGCCATGTTGCGGACCTCCTCATCCAAGCCTTCGCCCACGCCGAGCACCAGCGCCTGGGCCTCCCGGACCACGGAGCCAAGCCATGAGAACCCTTCCCCGCCTTCTCCAGAGCCTGCGTAACCCCCTCTTTGCCCGCCTGTACGCCGCCCAGACCACCAGCCTTCTAGGCGATGCCTTCACCTGGGTCGCCCTAGCTCTTCTGGCCTTTGAGGTGGGTGGGACAAAGTCAGCAAGTATCCTGGCCGGAGCCCTGACCCTGCGGGTCACGGCCTTTGTCCTTCTCTCCCCGTGGGCTGGGATCCTGGCCGACCGGGTGGACCGGAGGAAGCTGATGGCAGGTGCGGACCTAGGCCGAATGGGGGTGGTAGGGCTTATGCCCTGGGTAGGCGAGGTATGGCAGATCTACACCCTGATGTTCCTCCTCAACGCCCTCACCGCCTTCTTCACCCCCGCCTACCAGGCAGCGCTGCCCCAGGTGATGAAACAGAAAGACTATGCCCAGGCCATTGCCCTATCCGGAGCCACTTACGAGGTTCTGGGAGTGCTGGGCCCCGGGATAGCCGGGGCCCTGGCGGGCCTCCTTGGAGCGCGGAACCTTTTCCTGCTAAACGGGATAACCTTTATGTTCTCCGCCCTGCTCATCCTTACCCTGCCGGTAAGTCTCCGGGTGGAACGGGAAAACACTCCCACCAGCCCCCTGGGCGATATTCGGGAGGGAACCCTCTGGTTGTGGCGGGACGGCCCCCTGCGCTACGCCCTGCTCCTAGAGCTTTCGGCCGCGGTGTCCGGGGCCCTGGTATTGGTGGGCACCGTGGGTTTGATCCGGGGAAAGTTAGGGCTAGACGCGTTGGAATACGGCTGGACTATGGCTGGCTTTGGCATTGGGGCCACCTTGGCTGCTTTGTCCATGGGCGCTTGGGAAAACCGCATCCCCCGTACCACCTTTGTCTTCTTAGGTGCTATGGTTTCCAGCCTGGCGGTCCTGCCCGCTGACTGGGCCTCCCTGAACCTGCTCCTTTTCCTCTGGATTCTGGCTGGTGCAGGCCAAAACTGGGTTAACCTGCCCACACAAGCCCTGATCGCTGACCGTACCCCTGAGGTCCTCCAGGGGCGGGTTTACGGAGCCCACTTTGCCTGGAGCCACCTCTGGTGGGTTCTGGCCTATCCCGTTGCAGGATGGTTGGAAACCCACTTCCCTGGTGGAGCCTTCCTCTACGGTGGTCTCGTGGCCTTTGGCTTTCTTTTAGGGGTGGAGCTTCTCTTTAAATCTTGGAAAAGGCCAAGGTGAGGGGTAGACTTCGTAAGCTAACGGACGCTCCAGGAAGTGCTCCAAAAAGAACCCCCGGGAAGATTCCCGGGGGACCTTCCTTGGTGGGCGATGGTGGACTTGAACCACCGACCTCACGCTTATCAGCACTAAAAGGTCAGGCCCTTGAGGAAGGGCAAAAGTGGCAAATGATGTTTACTGAACGGCCTTCTTTCGCTTTGGTTTGGGGGCGGTTTGTGCCGGTTGGTTGCGGTTCTGAAGGTGTAGCAAGGTGTCAAGGGGGAGGGCCGCTTCTTTAAGGTCTTGGTCCATAAGCTGCTGGTAGACCTGGAGGGTGAGCTTCACGTCTTTATGCCGCAGGCGGGCGGCTACCACCTTGGGCGGGAGGCCGGCCCGGAGGGCCAGGGAGGTGTAGGTATGCCGCAGGCCGTGAAGGTTGAGGGGGCTCACCCCTGCTTTGGCCTGAAGTTCCTGGAAGGTGCGCATCACGTTGCGGTACTGGAGGGGCGTCCCCCGGCGGGAGGGGAAGATGAGGCCGTGTTCCTCCCAATCATCCCCAGCCTGGGCCTTCTCCTCTTCGAGGCGGGTGTGCCAATCCGCCAGGAGGGCCTGAGTGCTGGGGTCTAGGTAAAGGTAGCCGTGGGAGTTGGCCGTCTTAGGAGGGCCCAGCGTCCCGTCCCGGCGGAGAGTATGGCGAACCCAAAGGCGTTCCCCTTCCCAGTCTTCCCAGCGGAGGGCTAAGGCCTCCCCTATCCGCAGGCCGGTGGCCAGCATGAGGGCGAAGAGGGGGAAGAGGCGGTGCCCCTCGGAAACCTCCAGGAAGCGGGCCACTTCTTCGGGGCTCCACGCTCTGGCGGGGCGCACGGTCCCGCCTTCGGGAGGATCCACGGCGTCCATGGGGTTAGAGGGGATGAGATCGGCCCGCACCGCATCCCGTAGAGCCGCCCTTAGGAACTGGTAAATGTGGCGTCGGTGGGAAGGGGAAAGATGGGCCATGCCTTGGAAGAGGGCGCGAAGCTGCAGGGCGGTGAGGCGAGAAAGGGGGGTGTGGAGGATGGGGTCCAGGTGGCCTAAGTAGACCCGGTAGTTGCGCACGGTGGTGGGCCGGAGGCCCTTGCGGGTAGTGCGCTCCTCGATCCAGTAGAGGAGCCAATCACCCAGCTTCAGCCTGCCCGCGTCCGGAATGGTGCCGGTCCAGGCCTGGGGGAGAAGGCGGGCCAGCTTTTCCGCCACCTCCTGGCGGGTGCGTCCATAGACCCACCGTTTGACCTGACGGCCATCGGGGCGGCGGCCCAGGGTGACAAAGCCCGCCCAACGCCCGTCCTTGCGGCGGAAGATGGAGCCCTCTCCCCTACCCCGGCGGTTCATGGCGTGATCTTTGGTTCAAAGAAGCCCCTAAGGCGGTTGTGGGCTTGTCGGCAGCGGTAAAGCTGGGCCGAAGAGGGATGCACGCAATAATACCGAGCATCTTCGCTAGCCCAGCGAAGCTCCTTGAAAAGCTGGCGTAGTTCCCTTTGCACCTTGGCTCGTTCTAGCAGACGATCGGCCTCTTCGTGGCTTGAGATGGAAGAAACGTTGAGGTACTTCTTCAGGTAGGCCCTAACCCAATGAGCGGTAGCGTAAAAGCGCACCGTCACTTCCCAGTCCGAAGGCAAAGATGATCCATTGAGAAGGGCTTCGTTGTGAAGAGCTTGCTCCCGGTGCTGCAAGAAACCGGGCTCCGGGGGAGTCACGCGCTTAGACGACATCCTTTGGGGGTACGAAATAGACAAAGAAGGGGATGCCCAGCCGATCGCTCAGGGCAAGAACCTCCGCTCCGATTTCTAAGGTGAGGTCAATATTTTGATAAACGTCGAGCGGCACTTCTACGTAGATAGCGTAGTCCCCCCCTTCAAGGCTCTTCCGCCAACCCAAAACCTTGCCCCTGCCATAAAGCCGATCCCGAAGAAGGCGTTGGGTGAGCTTGATGCCTTCCTGGAGAGCAGCCTCCGGATTAGGGGCCAGGCTAATCATCTCTAAAGGGTACCTCACTTCTACGGGTACGTTGGTGAGGATCTTCGCCCTGGCCTCTTTAGGTTTGAGCAGAAGTTCACCCCGGAAGCTTTTGGTCAAAAGGCTTTGTCGCTCGGGTTCGAATCTGGCAAGCATTTTAGCCCTCATTGCCTTCCTCCCCCGCAAACCGCAAGAGGGTTTCCCCTAAAAGCCGGGCCTGCGTTTTGGTTAGGGCAAAGGAGCCCATCCCCACTTCAGAGATCAGCCCGGTTGCGATGTCTGTGGGGATCCCCGAGAAGAAGGTGATGACGGCCACTTGCCCCTCATAGACGTTCACGGCAAGGCTGGTAACGAAGATGGGGGCTATGCGGTACGGGTCTGCCTGGCGTTGAACCGGGGGCTGGGGTTGGTCAAGGTTGGGATCAGGCATGGAGGCCTCCTCACCGCTTCCGTGCATCCTATTGCAGGTAGGCGTTGACCATCTGGCCTTCTCCTAAAACCGAATCGGGACACTAGGTGTGCAGTGATAAGCACCGCATACGCGCACGCGAATGGTTAGTTGCAACGTTCCGCCGGGTCGGGCATGTTGCCTTTGGGCATTCAGCAAAGGTATGAACAAGACTGATTGAGAAGTTTCCTGAATAGAAACCGGCACGCCAGTATAAACTGCAGCTGCCGTTGCGTCCATGTAGTTTGCGGCCTTGTTGTAGTCAAACCACCTTTGTAAAGCGGGTATCACGGCTTCGCGAAAAGGCCTCAGAACCCTAAACACCTCCACTCTTCTTTGTCCGTATTGGACCGGGGCTACATAGCGCCAGGGCCCTTCAATCCCCTCAACCACTTGCCAATAGGGTTCGGTACCAAGGGTATACCAGTAGCTGAGCGTAACTTCGTATTCTACTTGGTAAGCATCCACGGCGCCGGTTGGAGGAAGAACGGTCAAAACACAGGTGTTTAGCCCCTCGGCAAGCCCTTTTTGGAGCCGTTCGTTCACGCAGGCGGCCGAAACTACCGGGCGCGCAAAGTACACCTGAAACAAGGGGTCATCAGCGGAACCGGATTGGGCGTTTGCAAGGGCAAGAAGGAAGCTGATGTACAGAAGAATCTTTTTCTTCATTGGCCCCTCCACAGCAAGAGCTTTTCAAGCAAGTTGTAGAGGTTTTTGTAAATCCCGGGACCCTCTAGACTAAGAGCTTCACCGCCAGTGTGGTAAATCCGCAGGCTAGCTGGTCGGTAAAAAACAAAAGCAAAAATGGACGCTACACCCAAACTTCCCACAATAAGCGCTAGCGTGGCATCAAACAAAACACGCCAAGCGCCCAAAGCTGCAGCTAGAAGCAAAAGTCCAGAAAAGAAAAGGCTCCAATATACACCAACAGTGAGGGTAAATCCGGCTATAGCACCCTTATGAAGTGCAACACGGGTGTCTGGCGTATCCAAGATCAGCCAGGAAGATGTCATATCGATCTTAACTTCGCTAGCGTTATAGCGAAGCTTGATCATTACTTCACCTCCCGGATGCTGATCTTGCGGTAAACCTCCCCCAGCACATTCACTTCGTCGGGTTCCAGGACGGGGCCTGCGGGGTTGTCGGAGACGAAGACCCAGCCCCTCTTGGTCTTCTTGGCCCGCTTGATGGTGATGCCGTCCCCCAGGATTTCTAGGGCGAAGACCTTCCCGGGGCGGAGATCCCGGAGGTTTTGGTCCACGAGGACCAGGTCCCCGTCCCTGAGCCCATCATCGTCCCCGGTGTCCATGCTGTCCCCTTCCACGCGGATGAGCATGGAGCCCGGGCGGACAAACTCCTTGGGCACGGGCAGGACCCCGGCCTCCGGCCAAGGGCGGCCCGCGGTCCCCGAGGCTACCACGCGAAGCCAAACCACATCCTCCCGGGGTTCCCCCGAGGGGCGGTAGACCAAGGGCACCTCGAGGCCCGTGGCCTGGGCGAACTCTTCGGGGGTCCAGCGAAGGGCGCTAAGAAGGGCCAAAAACTTTTCTGCGCCAAGTTTTAGCGGGTGGACTCTGCCAACTTCCAAGTCGGACACAGTTTTTTGAGAGATGGCATCTTGCGTTATTGCCTCAATATCTTCCTGAGTCAGGCCTAAAGCTTGACGCCTCGCCTTGATTGCCTGACCCCAACTAGGCTTTTCAAGGAGGGTTTCTGCTCCCCTCTTGACCGCCACATCACTAAAATAGACCGCCACGCATTGTAGTGTTACCCGTTAGTCGCTACCGATACTTGACTAAACCTTGAGCTTTAGGCTAAGATGCCACCCAAGATGAAGCTCTTAACTAGCCAAGAAGTAGCAACGTTGCTCAAGAAAAGTGTGCTGTGGGTCAGGCGAGAAATCCGCTCTGGGCGCTTAAAGGCGGTTAAGGTCGGACGAGAGTGGAGGGTATTAGAGAAGGACCTTGCTCTTTTTTTGGGCCTGGATACCGATATATCGGTACCGACAAATCAGCCCTCGAAGGAGGAGAACCATGCCTAAGCCTGAAGCGCTCTTCGGTCTCTCGTCCGCGGTGCGGCTCTTTGTCGTCACGCTCATGGAGGTGCACCGTGGTTGAGTTGCTGGCCGCCTACCTTTTGGCGGCCATTTTCCTTTACGCCGTGCTGGCCCATTACGTCCGGGCCCGCTACGGGGAACCCGGCCCCTTCCTGGTGGTCCTCATGGCCCTGGGGGCCGGGCTCCTGGCGGTGGCCCTGGCGGTGGTGGTGGCGGTGGGAGGTGGAAGGTGAACCGGGAGGCCTTCAAGGCGCTTCTACTTGAGCTCCTTTTGGAGGACCCAGACGTGGGGGATGCGGTGCTGGCATCCCGTCAGAAGGCCGAGGGGCGGGACATGGCCTTCATTCATGAGGGGTACGTGGTCAGCTCTTCGGCCTATCGGAGGGCAAAGGACGCGCTTCGGAAGCTTTTGAGCGCTAACGAGCCGGGGGGTGAAGGCTGATGGCCTGGCCCAAACATTCTGAGCCAGAAGGACCTCCGACTTGGCCCTCAAAAGACACCTGGCTTTGGCGCTGGGGGCTGGACCTCCTTGGAGGCCTCCTTTTGGGCCTCATCCTGGGCCTGGCCCTCATGTTCGCCCGCGTGCCGGAGGGGTGGTAGCCATGCGGCTTTTGCGGCTCAAGGAGGTGTCCGAGCGCTACGGCATCCCCATCCACATCCTGCGGGATGCCACGAAGGCGGTGCCTACCGATCCTCGGCATCTGCCCCACGTGGTCCTGAACCGCAAGGGCACGGTGGCCACCCGGGAGGAGTGGGTGGAGGAGTGGCTTGAGCGCATGCGCTCCGACGCAGAGGTGCGCCGGGTGCAGGTGTTGGAGTGGAGGGACAGCAAGGACTTGAAGCGGTTGGTGAAGGAAGGTCCGGAGAAGCGAGCGGGAGGTGCGCGGTGAAGGAGCTTCAGAGGTACGAAAGGGCGCTGCAGATAGCCTTAGACCGGCTGGGCGCAATAGCGTATGCCGGTCAGACGCAGCTTCAGGACGTCTACCGCCTGGTGAACACCATTGAGGACCTGGAACGCCAGGCTGGCATCCAGCACGTGCGGGTGCGGTCTACAGCCAAAGGCAAGGAGGAAGAGGCCCTGGCCCGCTTGGAGGCCCTGGGGTACGAGGTTCACATCTACCCCGATATCGGCCCCAGGGATGGGGAAGTGGGCTGGATCGCCGTGGCCTTTTACGAGGGCCACGTGGTGGCCTACGGCTTCGGGGACACCCAGGAGGACGCCCTGCGGGACTTGGTGGGGGAGGTGGGGGCATGAAGCGCCAAAAGCTCAAGGCGCTGAAGGAGATGGCCCGGTTGCGGTTCGCCAACCTGCAGGTGTACCAGGACCCTGACGGCCCTGGATGGATCGCGCACGGCATCGACCGCGAGCAACGCACCCTCTGGACGGTTAGGGGCCGCACAGAACGGGAGGCCCTGGAAGCCCTGCTGGGCATGACCCAGGTGGAGGTGCCCTCATGACCCTTCCCCCCGACCTGCCCGAGGACATCCGGGCCCAGGTGGAGGCCCTGGCCAGCAAAAACCCCCGCTTCGCCGAGGCGGTCCTGGCCGCCTGGCGGGCCAAGCGGGAGCGGGAGGCTAAGGAGGGGCAGCCTAGGGTGGCGTCCCCCAATACTTCCACGGAGGATAGCGGCCCTAAAACCGCCGATAAGGCCCCTCGGGAAGAAGAGGGGTACCCAAGTAGCCCCCCCTCCCCTGCCCCGGCCTCTGAGGGGCCTTCCAGGCCCACCCTGGCGGAAACCGACTGGAAGGAGGTGCACCGCTTTGAGTGGCAGGACCTCCTGGCCAAGGCCGAGGCAGAGTTGGCCCGCTGGGGCCACTGGAAGCTCCTGGGCCCCCTGGCCCCCATGGTCCGCCTCCTGGTAGCCCACGCCATCCGCCTCGGGGCCCGCCAGGACCCCAGCCGGGAGGCCCACGTCTTCCTAGCCCAATGGGAGCTGGCGGCCATGTTGGGGGTGTCCGAGCGCACGGTGGAGCGCTGGCTCCACGACCCCCGGTACGAGCGCTACCGCCAAGCGGCCCGCATGTGGATCGCTTGGGAAACCTGGTACACGGACGGGGAGGCCCTCGAGAAGGCCCACGCTGTCCGAGGGGGCACCCTCTGGCGGGTCCGGGTGCGGCCCGTCTTCCGCGATAGGGGCCTGAAGGTCCTGGCCCCCTACCTGCGCTTCCCCTGGCGGGACCTGAAGGAGGACAAGGCCAAGGGCAAAACCGCAAGGGTCCTGAGCGCCCCGGACTCAATGTCGGGATATAAAGAGGGTCTTCTTCTAGGACAGGGAATAACCCTCCAAGGGGTAGTAGGTGCGCCGTTAGCCACCCTGGTTCAAAAACAAAACCCGTTACTTCCCTTATATCCCGACACTGCCCGGAACCTGCGGGCCCTCCTTCGGGCGGCCAGCATCCCCAAGGGCCGCGAGGGCAGGCGGCGGTGGGCGCAGGACGTGGCCACGGCCATCAGCGCCGCCCTGGGGGACGCCAAAAGCTGGCGCTTCTGGCTCCGGGTGGTCTGGGCGGCCCTGAAGGCAGTCCTGTTCGGCGGGGGGGAAGGGGCCCTCAGGGTCCTGGCCCGGGTGGTCTACATGGCCCAGGAGGCCAAGGACGACGGCTTCGCCCGTAGCCCAGGAGCCTACGCCCAAGGCCTCCTCCGGCGGGAAGGGTACTGGGACCTGGTCAATCCCTTCCGGGCCTTCAAGGTGGGGGTGGTGGCATGAGGCTGGATCGGGTGAACCTGCGGGCAGTTTCGGACATCCTGCGGGCTATGGTGCAGGAGGCTCTAATGGAGCCGGGGAAAGTGGTGCGCATGGCCCTGCCCACGAGCCCGGCGGACGGGGTGCAGGTGTTCGTGCGGGCGGGGCAGGGGGGCATTTCCTTGGCCATCCGCCGTCCTGGGGGCAAGGAGGACCCCAGGGAGGTGGTGGCCCTGGCCCAGGCCATGGGCCTGGTGATCCAAGGGGAGCCCTACCACGCCAAGGGCAAGCAAATGCGCCCCGGCTTCCTAGGCCGGAGGAGCTACCTGGTGGCCCGGTGCAGGCTGGACCCCGCCGTATGGGAGGGAGGGAGCGAAGATGGGCAAGCGGCTTAAACCGAGAACTCCCTACATAAGCGTCTACATGGACCCAGAGATGCAAGTCCTCATTAAGCAGGAGGCCGCAAAGAGGGGGATTGGATTGTCCGAACTAATCCGGCAGGCTGTCAGCCTTTACCTAGCGCGTACTCAGGAATGGCAGTCATTGCTAAGGGAACCCGAAAGCTCCTATGAGTTCAGTCAGCTTGCAGAGACCCCTCCCGAGTCTTGGCAAGAGTTCTATGAGCGGTCCACTTGGCTTCTGCTTGGTGTAGCGGGGTTAATACAAGCTTGGAGGCGGGTGCTCATAAAGAAAAACGAGGCCCAGACTAAAGGGCTTTACCTTACCGAAGAGGTGCCCAAGCATGGGTAAGGGCAGACCACCAAAGCCCCCAGAGGAACGGCGTGTCATGACGAGCTTGAGCCTACACCCCTCCGAAGCCGCCTTCATCCGCCATGAGGCGGCCAGAAGGGGCTTGACCATCAGCGAGTACCTGAGGCAACTTGTGGCCCAAGACCGCGCCCGAACGGAAGAGGAAATGCGCCGCATGTCGGAGGTACCATGACCCGAAACACCGCCATAAGCCTGGTCATCCTGGCCGCCATTGGGCTTTACTTCCTGGCCCAGATGCGCCCCGGAGATGCGCCCCGGCCCTCCGCCCCGGAGGTGCAGAGCGGCGGAGTGGGCCCGGGGACGCAAACCGCCGCTTCGGAAGAGCAGGGCGCACCCCAGGTCGTCCCGGACCTCTGCCGCGCACGAATCACGTGGCTGACGCGCGGAGGTGAAGAGGTGCGGTTTGCTTACGAAGGGGAAGCCGAAGCCTTACGTGCGCGGTGGCCCTCCGGGCAGTACCTAGCCCGCATAAACGACGTCTGCACCGGCACGGAGTGCCGCTTGGTGTTGCCGCGGCCTGGCCTCTCGGAGGTGCAGATCGCACTAGATGCCTGCCCATGGGTAAAAGCGCCTTGACACCTAGAAGCGTGCTATGATGCGGGTGATGGTACTCAAAAAAGGCCGCCCCTCAAAGCGCCTGGTGGAGCTGGCTAGCCGCAAGCGCGATCCCATCCGCCCTGAAGCGATGTCCTTAGCCGAACTCCTCTACTCCCTGCTGGGCAACCAACGGGCGGCGGAGGCCATTGCGGAGGCTCTAAACGGTGATATCCGCAACATCCACAACTGGGACGTGAGGGACTTGGAGGCCCTTCCCGGCGTGGGCCAGGGCACGGTGGGCAAGCTGGTGGCCCTGGTGGAAATCATCCGCAGGCTCGTGCAGAAGCGCTAATCTCCGAAACGCATCTCCGGCACGCACCTCCCATACGCTTCTCCGCCCCGCACCTTCGGGGCGGGCTTTTTACAGCCCTTTCGCCCGTCCAGGATGGGGACATGGCCGAGTACCAACGGGTGCCCGTGGGCAAGGACACCCCCTTGAAGCCGGGGAAGCTTTACGAGCTGGTCCTGGCCCACAAGGGCGGGGACATCTCCCGCGTGACCCGTTCAGGCCTGGAGAAAGCCCTCCAGCAGCGGTATGGCCCTGGAGTGCGGGTGCTGGACTGGGGCAAACGGGGAGCTGACCTGGTGATCCGCCTCAGGGTGGAGGCCTCCACGCAACAAACTTCCACACCCCCGGCCTACGGAGGCGGGGGGTGCGGGTCCACGCAGTGCCCCCAGCCCATGGTCTGGTACGGAGGCACGGAGGCGTACATCTACCCCGCGGTGCTCCCCCTGGTGCTTACCGCGGCGGCGGTGGCGGCGGTGCTCTACCTGGTGTGGCGGATCGTCTCCGAGTTGAAGGAGGCGGTGGAGCTGGTGCCCGCCCCTGCACGGGGCATCGCCGTGGCGGGGGCGGGGATAGGTGCTGGCGCCATGGGCCTGGCCGCCTTGGGCGTGGTGGCCTTGGCCCTGGTGGGCGGCGGAAGGAGGAGGAGAAGGTATGCCTAAGCGGAAGAAGAGTAGGAAGAAGAAGGCCAAACGCTCCCGGAGGTAGCCCATGCTGAAGCTCCGCTTGCCGGAGGAGCTTTTGGGAGAGAAGGCCGTTTTGGAAGGCTCAGAAGCGTCCCCAAGCCAGGAAGTGCGGGCCATCCCCTTGGAAGGCCCCTTGGACCCCGTTCTGGAGGAGGCCGTGGAGTCCCAGCCCATGGTGGGAGGGGGGGTATCCGCGGGATCCAGGGAGGCCTTCGGCAACCCACAGGAGGGGGGTAAACCCGTCCAGGAGCAAACTTCACCTCTGGCGGCTACACCCCCCGCCAAGAAAACCCCCCTGGGGTTCCTGGCGGCCCTGGGGGCCGGGATGGCGGTGCTCCTGGGGGTGGCCTTGGGCATGAAGGGAGGAGGGAGTGGAAGCGGTAGCGGAACCCACGCCGGAGCAGGGCATGCCTCCGGGGCCGGCAACCCCGGGGGCACCCTCGGCCCCAGACTCTGGGAGTGAGCCGAACTTTCGGTCCTTGGACGACACGGAGGTTTCCGGGGAGCCCAACTTCGAGGACCTCCCCCCGGCCCCGGTGGTGGAGCCCGTCATCCCCTTTACGGGGGAGGAGCTGGCCAACGGCACAGCCATGCTCCTCATGCTGGGGCTCAGGCTCCAGTCCCCCGAGGAAGTGGAGGCCTTCAAAGGTGCCTTTCAGGCCACGACCTTCCTTCCCCCGGCCCAGGTGCTGGACATGCTCAAGGTGGGAGAGGCCCTCGCCGCTTACGGGATTGGCAAGAACCGCCTTCCGGGCATGGGCCGGGCGGAAAACCTGCCCCCCTGGGTGCGGGTAGCCCTGGGCGGGGCGGTCCTGGCGATGGCGGCGTACGGAGGTGTGCGTGCAGCTATGGAAGTTCGTGCTAGCCGCGCTGGGCCTGCTGGGCCTGGCGGGGCTGGGGAGGCGGATCGTGAGGGAGCCTGAGGTGCCCCGCTCGGGGCGGTACTACTGGCCCATGAACCCCAGGAAGCCGCGCCCCGACGTGCGCTTCCTGGACCCCCAGTATTACCAGGGGGTGAGGCGTCCGGATGGAAGTTGGTTGGTGCCGCCAGGGTACTGGCATACGGGCATAGACCTGAACCACCCTGGTGGAGGTGATTCCGATTGCGGTCAGCCCGTGCACGCCATGACGGATGGGTACGTGGCCTTCGCTGGCCGCCTGCCCGTGTGGGGCGGGGTGGTGGTGCTGAGGCACCCCCATGCTGGGGTCTGGACCCGCTACGGCCACTTGCGGGACATCCGGGTGAGTCTCCGGCAGGTGGTGCAGGCGGGGGAGGTCATCGGCACCGTGGGCAAGATGACCACGGGGGGCTTCTGCCATCTGCACTTCGACGTTTTCTATAGGCAGCCCCCGGCCAGCGAGGGCCTGTGGGGCTTCTTCCCACGTGGGGGAGAGGAGGCCAGGCAGAAGGTGTTCACCTACTGCGTAGATCCGGAGGCCTTCTTGGCCAAGCAGGCTCAGGCGGGACGGCTCTTTGAGCCCCCGCACTGGAGCGCATAGGAGGAGACGATGGAGTTTGCCAAGGAAAACGCCTTTCCCCTGGCCGTCCTGGCCGGGGGGCTTTACCTGGGCCTGGGTAGGGTGAAGAACCTACAGGAGAGCAAGGGCTGTCCCAAGTGCGAGACCGCCCAGGCGGTAGTGGCTTTCGCCTTGGCCGCCTGGGCCGGGTGGGAGCTGTGGAAGGCGTATCAGGAGCGGTAAGCCCCAGAGTGGAGGCATAACTTGCCTGTTTTGAGAGTTGAGGTACCATAAAAGCATGGCGATGGAGAGGCTGACCTTCAAGTCCGAAAAGGCCAGGCAGGTCTACGATATCATCCAGTCCATGCCCCCTCTTACGGACGAAGACGCGGAGCGGATGGTTAAGGCCATCGAAAAGGTGACAGGCCGCCGTCACCGCGTGGGAAAGGTCAAGCGGCATGCGGTTGCCGCGACGCGTTCTTCTTGACACCAACTTTTTCATATCCCTCCGGCGTCGCGAGCCGGAGGCTTTACGTTTACTTTCGCGGTTATCTTCAGATCAACTGGTCACATCGGCTCTCGTTCAGGTGGAGTATGCCACAGGGGAGTTCGTGATTGACCCGAGGCAAGAACGTAGCGTGAAGGAGATGTTCTCCAAGTTTTCCGTTTTGCCTTTCGAGGGAAGGGCAGTCCAAAAAGCCCTTCGAGAGGCGGCCAAGCTCAACCTGCCCAAACTCCCTAACCCCCATCGCAAGCTCTTTGACCTCATGATTGCGGCCACGGCTTGGGCTCACGGGCGCATCCTCCTAACGGAAAACGTAGACGATTTTTCTAGTTTCCCCTGGGTAAAAGTGCGAAACTGGCGAGATTATGGGCGGTAGGCAGACCTTCCGCATCCTCATCATCGGTAAGTCGGGCTCGGGCAAAAGCACCCTGGCCCGAGAGATCGTGCGGGCTATGGAGGGCCGCTTCCGCCGCCTGGTGATCGTCAACCGCAAGACCGAGTTCTGGGAGCTAGCCGAGGGGCGCTTCCGGGTGGGGGAAGAGGGGGACCCCAAGGCCGCGCTGAAGCACCACGCCCGGGTGCACTTCCACGTGACGGGCTACGACCCCAGGCCCTTCCTAGACGCCCTGGGCCAGGAGATTATGCGCCTGAAGGACGTCCTCCTGGTGGTGGATGAGGCCCACCAGTTCTTCCCCCGGGGGCAGGTGCCCAAGGGCCTCTTCGAGGTCCTGACGGGGGGACGGGAAGCCGGCCATAACGTCATCTTCATAACCCAGATGATGAGAGGAGCGGTGGGGGGCATTGACCCTGGGGTGCGCCGCCAGGCCAGCCATCTCGTGGCCTTCCGGGTGTCTGAGCCCAACGAGGTGCAGGCGGTGGCGGAGATGTTCCCTGAACTGGGGGAGCGGGTGGCCGGGCTCAAGCGCCCCGAAGGAGGCCTGCCTCCCGAGTACGGCGTGAAGGACCTGGACCGGGACCGGGCCGGTCTGGTCCTGCGGGACCCCAGGGACCCCAGGCGGCGGGTGTATGTTCCTGTAGCGTCCTAGTCGCCTTTTCTCCGAGGCGGAGGTGCGCGGCGCACCTCCGCCTCGCACCTTGGTTCGTCCCGCATCTCCGCCCCGCACCTCCAGCTGAGCGCACCGCTACGCGCTTTTCCGCGCCATTCCATCCCGCCCACCATGGCCCTCGTAAGGAGGGCGAATGGCGGATACGGCGGCAATCGCGGCGCAGGATATGCGCAAGCTGGCCCAGACCTCCAACCCGTTGGAGGTCGTGCAGAACCCCATTGTGGTCTCGGTGAGCCTGGGGGTGCTGGGGGCCTACCTGATTAGGAAAAGCCTCTACACCTCCCGCAGGGACCTCTTCGGGTGGGCGGCCAAGGGGCCGGATGGGCGCATCCACTACTACCAGGTAGGCCCTGACGGCAAACCCGATACCACCAAAGAGGTCAGCAACGCCTATACCAACCGCATCTTGCTGAACCTGGGCGGGGTGATCCTGGGCTCCTTGCTGATCAACAACAAGCTGACCGAAGACCCGATGGTGGACTACATCGGCTTGGGCGTGGCGGCAGGTTCCTTTGCGAACCTCATCATGGCGATTTTGAACATCGACTAAGGAGGAAAAGATGCAGGAGGCGTTCAATCGGATCAAGGCACTTCGGCCTGGGGCGCGGCCCGTGACCATCCTGCGGTCCGGCCCCGAGTTTCAGACCTACAGCGGCACGCAGCGGGTGAAGGTGGGCGAGTTCGTGGTGCCCGCGGGGGCGGCCTGGGTGGTGCCCAACCCTGTGCCCATCATCCTCAAGCTTTACGACACCGCAGGCAACCAGCTTCCCCACACCACGGATGTCTTCTTCGCCAAGCGCACCAAGGGTTTTGACTTCCCCGAGTTCCTCATCAAGGCCCAGTACGCCAGCTACTACGACCTAACCGAGGCCCAGCTGAGGGATGCGAAGTTCTACCAGAACATCCTGCAGACCGCATCCCCCCTGCGGGCCCCCACGCCCCCCACGGGTTTGGTCTTCCGGGAAGGGGACACGCTGGAAGTCTACGTGGAGGCCCCCGCGGGCGTCACGGTGAACCTCAACGATCCCAGGACCCGTATCGAGCTCCCGGTGGGCGTGGACAACTCCAACCCCACCCTGTGAGGAGGTGCCATGAGCTTCCTTGAACGGATCCGTCAGGGCGTGGGCCAGGCCTTCGGACGGGGCTTGGACGCCTTCCGCGGGGATATGCCCCGGGCGGAGCCCGCCCAGGCCCCCGTAGCCCCTCCCCCGCCTCCCCCGGCGGCGGTGCAGGTGGGGGGCTGGGGCTTCGCCTGGATCGACAACGAGGATTTCGACGCCACAGGCCTGGCCTACCGGCCCAACGAGTACTTCCCTGTGGCCCAGATGCGCACCCCGGAGACCGCCCACTTCCGCATCCTGGCCCAGGAGCGGCGCCTGCGCATTTACATCAAGGGGTTGAAGGTCTTTGGGGGGCAGAACCTGGCTTCGCCCCAGAACCGCACCGTGACGGTGAGCGGGTTGGTGGAAACCCCGCAGGCCAAGCCCACCCTGCCCAGCGTCTACCACCCCGAAGTAGCCGTGTGGGCCAAGGTGGGCGGGGTATGGCAGCAGTGCCCCATTGTGGGCGTTAACTACGCCACGGGGCAGATCACCTTTGTGGAGCCTGCTGGGGTGACCGGTCCGGAGGACATCGAGGTCTACTACGTCCACGGGGACGGCCAGTTCCGCCTTCGGGTGGCCAGGGATGTGGGCGGGGTGGACGACAGCGCCGCCACCGTCTTCAACCAGTCCTTCGCCACCATGCACGCCATTGACCAGAACAACATGGAGACCATGATCGCCTGGCCCCAGCAGGTGGAGCTGGTGCCCGGAACCCGCTTGGTCCTGGAGGTCTTCACGCAGAACACGCCCATCGTGTGGAACGAGCGGGCCGGGCACTACATCCAGATTGCCGCCATGGGGCGGCGCATCGAGGTGCTGGACAAGGGCAGGCTGCAGCGTTTGGCGGAGCTGGAAGCCCGCGGTGGGCTGTGAGGAGGTGAAGGATGGGGGAGTTCAGCATCACCAACACCTACCTCAATCCCGCCGGGGGCTACACTCCCCTTCCTGCTCCTGGTCCTGATGATCCCATTTGGCTTCAGTTGCTGTACGGAGCCCGCCAGATTGGTTCCGTCCTCGATCCCTACATCTTCACGGAACAGGAGCGGGCTCAAATGGAACTAGAACGCTTGCGCCTGGAGGCGGAACGGGAGAAGGCCCGCCAAGCTGGCATCCGGATCGAGCCTGTCGCACCTACGTTCTCTCCCTGGGTCTGGGCTTTGCTAGCAGCCGTTCTGGCGGTGCTCCTGCTGGCCGTGTTGCTGAGGGACTGATATGGACCCGGTACTCGGCTTCCTTGGCAGCGTTGTTGGCGGCGTGTTCTCCTTTTTGGGGGTCAGCCGCCAGGCAGAAGCTGCCGAGGAAATCGCGCGCTCGCGCGAGCGGTCCGTTAGAAACCTGGTGGATGCGGTTATCGTTCAGTGGCATGAACTCGGACGAATGGCGGAAGTCCAGCAGGGGGCGGCGCGCGATGCCGTGTACTGGCAGCAAGCCACCCAGCGAACGCGCATCTACTACAACTTCAAAGCGGTGCAGTCCGCCCAAGGCATTGCTCTTCTGGCAGCGGGGGCAGGCTTGATAGCCCTGGGCGTTTACCTGGGGGTGAAAGAGTGAAGGGTTTAGCGGTAGCTGCCATTGCGGGGGGAGTCGGGCTGGGCATTGTGGGCGTAGGGTACATGGTGCGCTCGCGGCCCAAGGCGGAGGAGCGGCGAGTGGAAATGGGAGCATCCCCGGTAGTGCCAGCCGCGGGGGTGGTGCCTACCCATCCCGGGGTGCAGGATAACCGAGCCACGTACTGCCAACTGTTGACCGCATACCGCAGCGATTTGAAAAAGCAGGAAGACCTGCTTGCCAACGCTGAAGCGCAGATGCGGCGCATCGAGCGGGAGGCCGAATCCCTGTGCCGAATCTACGCGGCAAACCCAGTGTTCCAATACCACTGCAACGGCTTTCCAATCTGCCATTGGAGTCACTGGTACACCGTTAGCGGGCAGGAAACCGACAGCGCCGCCTACTCCTTGTGCACAAGCTACGTCCGCTTAGGGGGGGAACTGGCTCCCCGGGAGCACGAGCTTCGCCCTGGGGATAACTGGGACGACACCTGGGACGATTTGCGCAGGATGAACGCCAACATCGCTCAGGCCCTGCGTCAGATTCAGGCTTTGCGGCAGCAGTATGTCCAAATGCAGAAGGAAGCCGACGAGGCCAGATCGCAGATAGCTCGCTTGCGCAAGCAGATTGCGGATCTGGAAGCTCAGGGGGTGTTCTGCTGATGGAGTGGAAGGACCTTCTGGACTCCGGCCTGGCCGTGGCGGCCTTTGCGGCATTCCTGCGGATGGTCTTCGTCGATGTGGCCGAAATGAAGGCCCGCCTGGCCCGGATGGAGGAAGGCCAGCGGGAGCAGACCCACCTCCTCAATCGCCTGACCAACGCCACGGAGGCCCTGGCCTACCGCCAGGGGGTCCGCTTGAGGAAAGAAAAGGAGGCCTGAATGGATGGGAAGACCGTGCTTTTGATGCTCATCGGCGGCGGGGTGGCCGCGTACCTGGCCTACTCCTTGGCGAAAGGGGGCAGCACAGGCGCGCCCGCGTCAACGGCGGGGGAAGGAGGGGAGCAAGCCTTGCCCCCCGCGGTAGTGGACTACGGGCAGAATGTTGGTGGCTTGCCAGGTTTCGGTCTAGGCGAACTCGGCCAAGATGCCCTCTGCCGCGTAGCCCCCAGCCTGTGTTCCTGGTACAACCCTGCTTTTGTTCCCCGGCCTGTACCCGGACAGCTCCTCTGGTAGGAGGTGGGGATGAAGGCCTTCTGGGTAGCGGCGGCTATGGCAGGGGGAGCCCTATTGGGAGTGTGGTGGTCCCGGAAGGAAAAGGTGGCCTCCCCTGCTCCATCCAACACCCCTAGCTCTGGCAGGGGCACGGTGCGCTGGGAAGACCGTTCTTCCGGCTACTCCGAAACCACCATGTGCCCCCAGGTGATCGCCACCTGCAAGGACGGATCCGTGGCCCCCACGCCCTGCGATTGCGCTAGCCGGGGCGGGGTAGCTAGTCTCGGGGGTGCGCTATGAGCTGGACGGACCTTGTCCCTCCCGCAAGCGTTTGGGGAGCGTGGGCGGTGCAGGCCCTGGTGGCCCTGGGTGCGGTGGCCCTCCTGGCAGGCCTACTGGTGCGCCTGGTAGGCGGCATCCCCGTGGTGGGGCCTGTACTGGCGGGGCTCATCCGCATGCTGGCGTCCAACTACGAGCGCTGGCTTGCGGAAAGGGTTCCCCGGTTGGCGGAGCAGGCCGTGCTAGCGGTAGAGGAGCGCTACCTCAAAACTTGCACTTATCCACCCCCCGCATACCCATGCGCCAGGGGACCACTTGAAAAGGGCCGCCCGGTTCCCTTCGGATGAAGGGTGCCATGCACCAGACGGCCCAAGCTCTACTCTGGACCCTCCTGGCCCTCCTGCCAACCCCCACCTCCGCGAATCCCTCAAAGCGCTTCTTCTCCTCCTTCTCACCGGCCACGGCAAGGCCAGGCCCCAGCACAGCAAGACCAAGTCCCCTTCCGCCCTCTCCCGCTTCCTCAACCGCTATCCCTGGCCCACCCGCGCCCTCATCCGCCTGGCTCGCAAGAAGGCCCAGGAAACCCTCCACCGGGCCAGGCCCAGGCGGGGGCCCAAGCCCAGGCTCCTGGTGGTCCTGGACCTGGTCACCCTGGAGAAGCGGGGCCTCTTCCCCGCCTTGCCCCTCTCCTTTTTCCACGGCAAGTGGGGGCTCCACCTGGTGGTGCTCTATCTGGTGCTGGGAGAGCTGCGCATCCCCTGGGCCTACCGGGTGTGGCGGGGGAAGGGGGAGAAGGCCCTTTCCCTCCTTGCCCTGCGTCTTCTGGCCTCCCTGCCCCCCTGGATGCGCAAGTCCTTCCACCTTCGGGTGGTGGCCGATGCTGCCTTCGGCACCGCCCGGTTTCTTGTGGGGGTGCGGGGGTTGGGTCTGGAAGCGGTGGTGGGGATGCGGCGGGACCGAAAGACGCGGGAGGGGCTTCCCCTCTTTGGGCTCAGACGGCAGGGGAGTCGGGTGCATCTGCGGGGACTTCCCTTTCCCGTGTGGGTGAGCTGGTACCGCTATCCCTTACCCGGGGGAGGGTGGGAGTGGCGGTACGTGGTGGCCACCTTTCCTGCGGGGCCACGGACTGTGCTGGTGTGGGGGCGGCGGCGGTTTACCATTGAGCACTTCTTCCGCACGGTAAAGAGCGAGTTTTCCCTGGGGCGTTTTGGGCAGCGGACGGCCTTGGGGGTGCATCGGTTTCTGGTGCTGTCCTTCCTGGCTTACCTGCTGGCCCACTGGGTGAGGCTAGCTCCAGACGGGAGAGGTCTTTCTTGGCGGGAGGCTGGGTGGGCAGCGGCGCGCCTGCTGCTGCCGGAGGTGGTCTTGCGGGTCCTCATGGCCGAGCTGGGAGCTTTGGGTCTTTGGCCTCCGCCTGCGGGGGGAAGGGGGTGTTCATGCAGGGTATTCGGGAGGTGCAAGTTTTGAGCTACCGCAAAAGCGACCTCCCGCCCCAGGAGCGGGCCGCCCGCAAGCTGGAGGAGGCCATTAGCACCCTTCAGGAGCTGGCTCCCGGGCTTAGCCGGACCATCGCAGAAAAGCAGATTGAAGCCGCCCTGGCCCGTATCCGGGCCATGGGCATGGAGCAGAAAACAGGAGGTGGGAGATGAGCTTCCAGGATGGCGTAGAGCTAGGTGCTGGCTTTGTGGTGGGAGCCCTCTTGGTGTGGATCGGCCTGGCCCTCATCCTGGCCATCATCGGGGCCCTTTTGGGCGTCAAGAAGGAGTAGCTGTGGAGGAAAGAACCTTCTGGCAGTCCTACAAGCAGGGGTTGGGGGTGGGCCTCGGGCTTCTCACCATCTACCTGGTAGCCCTCATCCTGATTGGGGCCTTTGTGGTGCGCCCCGCGCTTGAAAATCTGGGCGCGCCCAGCCAGAGTCCACCTAAAGGAGGTGGTGCATGCTCAACCTCTTGGGTTTGAAGCAGGAGGATTTGGCCAACCTTCCCGGACGCCTGCAAGAGGCCTTGGCCGCGCTTCGGGAGGATATGGCCTGCCTGAAGGACCAGCTAGGCGCGGTGCAGCGCACCCTAGAGTACGAGTTTGGCCGGCCCCGGCGGGACCTGCAGGGCCACGATCCGGCCCGCATGCCCCTCATCGCCCAGGTGCAGGTGGAAGGGGAAGCCCGCCGCATCGATGTGACGGGCCTTCTCGGCAAGCCCGCTACCCGGGGGCACATTGTGAACATTGGGGATGCCAAAGCTCGGCTCTGGTTTACCTTTGGCCCCCAGCGGGTGGGCCCCTATATCCTCCTGCCCGCGGCCGCGGTGGAGTTGAGCTTTGCGCTGGAGGTGCTGGAAGTTTCGGACGCGGGAGAGGGGCCCGCTTCCGTGCAGTTCCTCTTCCAATGACGGCCAAGGCCAAAAGCTACAAGCGTGGCAGGACCTATGCTCCCGAGGTTCGCCTTGCCCCGGGACCTCGGGCCATGGGGGATACGGGGGATGGCAGCTACACCACCCTTTTTGGCTACGCATGGGCGGCGGTGCTGGACCGGGTGGAGCGCCGCTTCCGCCTCTTCCAGGCCCAGGTACCTGGGGAAGGTCCGTGGGCCCTCAACGATCCCCGTGGGCCCGAGGTGGCCGTGTGGGTAGAAGTGGAGGTGCCCGCCCTCCCCCACCCCGTGCAGGAAATCGCCCACATGGGCCTGGCCTTTGACCAGGCCGCGCGCCATGTGGTGGTCTATGAATACCAAGGGCAAGTCTGGATCCGCCAATGGGACCCCGTTAGCCAGGTCTACGTGATGCGGGGCCCCTTCCCAGGGGTAGACCCCGTGGTCCTAAACGATGCTGTGGTGGGCTACTTCCCTCCCGATTCGGACGTTCTGGTCTGGCACCTCAGCCCTGACCGCACCACCCTGCTCCAGCGGGCGCAAAGGCACCTTTACGCTACCGCCCACGTGGTGCAGACCTTCGCGGAGCCTGTGGTCCTGGACCAGGCGGTGGCCCTGCCTTACCAGATAGAACTTCTTGGAAGCCTGCTGAGCACCATCGATGCCACGGGCTACGTTCTGCGTTCGCAACTTTACCCCGTTTACCTTTCGGACGCCTTGGGCCAAGCTACCCTAAGCGCTCCTTCCTCCGGGGCCTATATTCCCATCGTCATCGTCCTTGACCTGGGCATAGACGTTTTGGGCCAAGCTACCCTAAGCGCCCCTTCCTCCGGAGCCTATATTCCCGTCGTCATCGTCCTTGACCTCGGTACGGAGGCCGTGGGCCAGGCCCAACTTGCCGCACCCACTACTGGGGCCTATGTGCCTGTGGTTCTTGTTTCCGACCTTGGTATGGATGTCCTCGGGCAAGCGCAACTTTCCGCCCCAACTACCGGCGCTTACGCTCTTGTGGTCGTCGTTGTAGACACCACAACGCAACCGGGCTACACCAGCCCGGATGTCCTAGGTACTGCAACCTTGTCTGCCCCCACTACAGGGGCCTACGAACTTGCATGAGGGGGATGGAAGATGAGCAAGATTTGGACACCAGACAATGCCGGGCGCATTATCAGGGTGCGCCCCCTGTTGCCGCCGCCTCCACAGATAGGAGCCAGGCTCCAACCCCAGCACATGCATTGGCAACTGGGGCGCTATGTGGAGGATTTGAGCTTCGGCCCTGGAGGGCGTGGGCGGCGCAGGCGGTGGGTGGTTGACCAAGAAGCTGAGCAACACAACTTGGTCCTGGACCAAGCTTATGATACCTTGATTGCCCAGCATGGCTTTGTAGCCCTCAATAACTACGCTGTTGTTGGTACCGGTTCCACGCCACCGGCCGCTACGCAAACCGGCCTTGCCAACGAGGTTAGGCGCACAATACGCGACGAAACCGGCAATACCAGCGGCACCAGGACCATTACTCGGGTGTCTGATGGCGCGTACGAGATTCGGGTGGTACGCGAGTTTACGGAGGCCGAAGTAGGCAACACTAACCTTACTGAATGGGGGTTTTCCCCAGTAAGTACGAGCGGCAACAACCTGATGAGCCGTGAACTTTTCCGTGATGGCAACGGCAATCCGGTTGTTATCACACCGGCTTCTGACCAAAGGCTGCGTTTGATTTACAAAATCTTGGTGTCCATAACGCCAGTTACGGCGACGGCACACTCTATAACCATTGACGGTATAGGGACTAGGACTGGGTTTGTGTGCGTTAGTAGAGGGGGGCTGTGCGACGGGACGGCGGATTTGACAACCGTTGACAACTTCGCTAGGGGCAACGGAGCCTGGCCGTACCCAGTAAGGATGGCCCTGTTTAGCGGAGCGAGCTTTGTGCCTGAGTATACAACATACATGTCGCTGCACACAGGGAGCAGTAGTGTTGCTGCAAAAAACGTAAGTGCATTCGTGCCATATACGCCAGGGAGCAGAACCCGCCTTATTCCGGCGATGACCTGGGGTAGCAACGAGGCTAACTTTACCATTCGCGGGGCCGTCTTAGGGGTACCATGCGACCCTTACATAATACCGTCATTCTATGTAGTTTTTTCTGATGGGCAGGAGTTCACCAAGACCAACCTCTACAAGCTCACCATCGGCGAATGGACACTCACCTGGGGGCCGTGATGATTCCTAATGGTTGGGCCAACAGACCTGTGGTGATGCCCTATATCGTAGAGGTGCCTCTTCTGGGCGTGGGGATTTTCCCTCTAGCCCGCCGGGACGGGCGGCATGTGCCGGGTGCGGAGGCTAAGGGTGGGATTGCACGTTACTGGGACCTGCAAGCCTTCGTCTGGTACCACGCGGGAGGCATGTTGACCCTGAACCGCGGCATGAAGCGGATTCGGCGCACGGCCAGGGGGGTGGAAGACGTTGCGCACCGGAGGGGCTAACTGGGGCGTGCTGGCGTTGGGGGCGGTGGCCGCCTGGCTTCTCGTTCGGCCCCGCCCCGCTTCCCAGCCTGCGCCCAACCCCTCACCCACCCCGACCACGTGCCAGTACCAGCCCGGAAGCGGCCTGTCCAAGAGCTACCAGGAGCTCATCTACCGCATCCACGAGCGCATTCGTGAGGTGCGGCCCAACCTGGGGACATGCATCCCCTCCGCGGGAACCCCCTGCACCATGGTGCTGGCCTCGGTCCTGGCCACTTCCACCAACTACGGCATACCGCCAGACATCGCCACCGCGCTCGCCTGGCAGGAAAGCGGCTTCGGCCTGTACCTGGAAACCGACCGCATCCGTGCGGCCTTGGCCAAGGGGCGGTGCACCGCCGCGGCGGGAACCGAGATCGGCCCCCTGCAGGTGAAGCCCGCAGCGTTCTGCCAGGTGAAACAGGACCCGCAGAAGCTCCTCGGTATGGACATGACTGGGCGCATCTGGTACGCGGTAGGGGCGGGCTTGGCGTATCTGGAGTGGCTTAGGGGGCAGTTCCCTGGAGCATCGTGGTACGAGCTCCTCCAGGCCTACAACGTGGGCCCCACCGCTTTCCGCCAGGGCAAGCGGAACCCGAAGTACGCGTGCGCCGTCATTAACCGGGCCAACCTCTACACGGAGCTGAAGGTATGAGGGACCTTCCTTGGGGCATCCTGCTCATGTTTGCGACACTAGCTGTCGCCTTTGCGCTCGCGGGCCTTTGGTGGTGGCTGCTCTTTTGGGGCGGGCTGGTCCTCTGGCTTGGAGTGGTGGAGCTGTGGGCCGTTCGCCGCACGGGGCTCACCATCTCGGGGCAGTTTTTGGCTTGGGCGCGGAAGCATCCCTGGTGGGCGGGGGTCATGGCCGCCCTCCTAGGCGGGGCGGTGGGTTATTTGGTGTACCACCTAACAACGGGCTATTAGGTGTCGTGTAGGTGTCAAAAGGCATTCCCCGGGGCGTTCGCAACCCCGGGGATTTGCCTTTCTCATCGTGGTGGGCGATGGTGGACTTGAACCACCGACCTCACGCTTATCAGGCGTGCGCTCTGACCAGCTGAGCTAATCGCCCCCGCACGCAAAAGATAGCTTAGCTAGGAGTCCGCCTCCCGTCAAGATGATGTAATTGGCCACCACATTTGAGACACCTTGGGGAACCGACTCCCCCCATATCTTAGCCAGGAACTCCAAGGGAGCAAGGCCACCCAAGGCCCTGTGGGGCCTTCTGCGGTTGTAGTGGTCAAGGTAGGCATTGAGCTCCGCCTGTAGTTCGCTCACCCTCGTGGGCAAAGCTCGGGTATAAAACTCCTCCCTAAAAGTCCGTTGCAACCGCTCCACGTGCCCGTTGAGCTTGGGGCTCCGGGGAGGCAGCACGAAAAGAGCAACCCCCAAACGTCGGCATGTCTCCTCAAACTCCGCCATGAACTCGCTACCCCCATCCACCTGTACCGCCCGGATGGGGAAAGGCGCCTGGGCCACCAGTCGGGACAGAAACTCCCCCGCTAGCCTCGCCGTGGCCCGGCTGTGCACCTCCCCCAGGGCATAGCGGGTAAAGAGGTCCACCGCCGAAAAGTGCCGCACCACCTCCCCCGGTCCCAGGCTCACTATCAAGGTGTCCACCTGTACCAGGTCCCCAGGGGCTTGAGCTTCGTATCCCCGGGGCTTACCCCGGGCGTAGGGTCTCCTAGGTCTTCCCCTGGCCTTCCCTCTCCCCCTCCGGGCCAGAAAGCAGGCCACCCTCTCCACCCGTCCCCTCCCCTCCAAATAGGCCAGAATCCGGCCCACCGTCCGTTCCCCTAGCCGGAAGCCCTCCTGGCGCAAGGTGAGCCAGATGGGCCACCGCCCCCAGGTGGGGTTCTCCCTCCTCAGCTCCTCCACCCGCGAAAGAAGCTCGGGCCTCCAGTGCACCTTTCCCCGCAGGCGCCGGGGGCGGCGGGACTTGGGCTTGAGTCCGGCTAGCCCCTTCTCCCTCAAAGCCCTTTCCCAACGGTAGTAGGTGGCCCGGCTGATGCCTAAAAACTCCCGAATCTCTTCCCAGCTCCGCTTGCTCTCCCGCAGGGCTTTCACCAACTTCACCTTGCGAAGGCGTTCCTGGACATCCGGGTCGCCTGCCCCCGCTTCGGCCAGTCTTGTCCCTTGGCTAGCCCCTTGCCCTATCGCTCGGCCAAACGAGGTAAGCTGCATATGGGGAACCTCCGCTACAGGGTCGGTTCCCCATCTTTTTATCCCATTCAGCGTCTCACATGTGTCTGTCCAGGTTCAGATGACCGCCCCGAGACCTCCTCCACCCTGAGCTCCCCCTCTAAGTTCGGACATCCTTTACCTCCTGGGGATGAGGGGGAACAGGAAATAGCCTGTGCCACCAGACCTCCAAGGCTTGGCGCAGGATCCCTTCCCATTCTTCCCGGGAAAAGCGCACAGGCCCTCTCAAGAGGACAAAGAGCCCCGAGTATACCCCCCACTTCCGCCTTCCCTTCGCGCCCCCCCTTTCAGGCGCCTCCGCGCCTCCTCCCCCACCAAAAGCCCCACCCCGTAGGCCAACGCCACCAGGGCCAGCGTCTTCTCCATCGCTTCCCACCCCTTGCTCATCACCCCAGCAAACCCCATGTGCCCCTTCAGGTCCCTGAACCCCTCCTCAATCTTCATCCTTTCCTCGTACACCCCAAGAAGCTCCTCCGGAGGCAGGTTCCCCATCACCCAAAGCGCCTCCCGCATCCCCTCCCGCCACACCCCCACCAGGTTCACCTCCACCTCCCCCCGGTACCTCACCCCCTCGTACCTCACCTCCCGCCCCCGATCCACCCAGGGCACCAACCGCTCCCCTCTCCATTCCAACCGCGGCCTCGTCCCCAGGTTCAACCGCACCGCATACCTCACCCCCGCCCGCTCCAGCACCTCCAGCCACCCCGCAAAGGAGAACTCCCGGTCAAATACCCACACCGTCTCCTCCTCCACGTATTCCCGCACCGCCTCCACCCAATCCTCCCACGTCCGGTTCCTCCCCTCCGGCTTCCCCTCCCAGTAGCTCCCCACGTACACCGGCACCGCCCGGCCCTCGTAGGGTTGGGCCAACACCACCGCCCAAAAGCCCAGGGTCTTGCCGTCGGAAAGCCGGCCCACGTAGGGGGTCCGTTTCGCCTGGGGACGGGGTACCTCCGTGGGGTCCACCAGGAGGAAGGGGGTCTTGGGGTCCAGGAGGCGCAGGAGGTAGCGCTGGGGTTCCAGGAGGGGAAGGAGTCGGTCAATGGCCTTGTAGTTGGCTTCCTCCGTGGCCTCTTGGCGGTAGGCCCTGGCCCAATCGCTCTTGCGGGCAGAACCTGAGGCCAGGATGGCCCAGAGCAACCGGGCTACCTTCTCCTCGTGGCGCTCCAGCCAGGCATCCAGCAGAGGGCTCACGAAGGGGCGTAAAGCCTCCGGTCCAAACGGCAAGCTCCTCATACAGCCCCATTTTGTCTGAACTCAAAGGGGGAGCTCAGCCTCCACCCCCTTGACATAGCTTCTCGGGTCTGGTAGTTTTTTCTTTGCGCTGCCTGAAGGGGCGGCGGGGGATCTTGAAAGCTGGGGTGGAGGATAGGTAGTTAGAGGCCGTGATGAGCGGTCTTGCAGGGTCAAGATGCTAAGGGCCCACGGTGGATGCCTTGGCACCCGAGCCGATGAAGGACGTGGCTACCTGCGATAAGCCAGGGGGAGCCGGTAGCGGGCGTGGATCCCTGGATGTCCGAATGGGGGAACCCGACCTGTGGGAACACGGGTCACCGCCTGTTGGCGGGGGGAACCTGGGGAACTGAAACATCTCAGTACCCAGAGGAGAGGAAAGCGAAAGCGACTCCCTGAGTAGCGGCGAGCGAAAGGGGAAGAGCCTAAACCGTCCGGCTTGTCCGGGCGGGGTCGTGGGGCCCTCGGATACCGAATCCCCGACTCTAGCCGAAGCTGTTGGGAAGCAGCGCCGGAGAAGGTGAAAGCCCTGTAGGCGAAAGGGGAGGGGATAGGTGAGGGTACCCGAGTACCCTGTGGTTCGTGGAGCCATGGGGGAATCTGGGCGGACCACCGCCTAAGGCTAAGTACTCCGGGTGACCGATAGTGGACCAGTACCGTGAGGGAAAGGTGAAAAGAACCCCGGGAGGGGAGTGAAATAGAGCCTGAAACCGTGGGCTTACAAGCAGTCGCGGCCCCTAAAGGGGTTGCGGCGTGCCTATTGAAGCATGAGCCGGCGACTCACGGTCGTGGGCGAGCTTAAGCCGTGGAGGCGGAGGCGTAGGGAAACCGAGTCCGAAGAGGGCGTTAGTCCGCGGCCGTGGACCCGAAACCGGGTGAGCTAGCCCTGGCCAGGGTGAAGCTGGGGTGAAGCCCAGTGGAGGCCCGAACCGGTGGGGGATGCAAACCCCTCGGATGAGCTGGGGTTAGGAGTGAAAAGCTAACCGAACCCGGAGATAGCTGGTTCTCCCCGAAATGACTTTAGGGTCAGCCTCAGGTGCTGACTGGGGCCTGTAGAGCCCTGATAGGGCTAGGGGGCCCACCAGCCTACCAAACCCTGTCAAACTCCGAAGGGTCCCAGGTGGAGCCTGGGAGTGAGGGCGCGAGCGATAACGTCCGTGTCCAAGCGCGGGAACAACCGAGACCGCCAGCTAAGGTCCCGAAGTCTGGGCTAAGTGGGAAAGGATGTGGCGTTGCTGAGACAGCCAGGAGGTTGGCTTAGAAGCAGCCATCCTTTAAAGAGTGCGTAATAGCTCACTGGTCGAGTGACGCTGCGCCGAAAATGATCGGGGCTTAAGCCCAGCGCCGAAGCTGCGGGTCTGGGGGTTAATCCCCCGGGCGGTAGGGGAGCGTTCCCGATGCCGAGGAAGGTCGTCCGCGAGGGCGGCTGGAGGTAAGGGAAGTGCGAATGCCGGCATGAGTAACGATAAACAGGGTGAGAATCCCTGTCGCCGTAAGCCCAAGGGTTCCTACGCAATGGTCGTCAGCGTAGGGTTAGGCGGGGCCTAAGGTGAGGCCGAGGGGCGTAGCCGAAGGGCAGCCGGTTAATATTCCGGCCCTTCCCATGGGTGCGATGGGGGGACGCTCTAGGCTAGGGGGACCGGAGCCATGGACGAGCCCGGCCAGAAGCGCAGGGTGGGAGGTAGGCAAATCCGCCTCCCGTGAGCTCTGCGTGGTGGGGAAGCCCGTGAGGGTGACAACCCCCCGAAGCCAGGGAGCCGAGAAAAGCCTCTAAGCACAACCCATGGGAACCCGTACCGGAAACCGACACAGGTGGGCGGGTGCGAGAGCACTCAGGCGCGCGGGATAACCCTCGCCAAGGAACTTTGCAAGTTAGCCCCGTAACTTCGGGAGAAGGGGTGCTCCCCGCGAGGGGAGCCGCAGTGAACAGGCTCTGGCGACTGTTTACCAAAAACCCAGCTCTCTGCGAACTCGTAAGAGGAGGTATAGGGAGCGACGCTTGCCCGGTGCCGGAAGGTCAAGGGGAGGGGTGCAAGCCCTGAACCGAAGCCCCGGTGAACGGCGGCCGTAACTATAACGGTCCTAAGGTAGCGAAATTCCTTGTCGGGTAAGTTCCGACCTGCACGAAAAGCGTAACGACCGGAGCGCTGTCTCGGCGAGGGACCCGGTGAAATTGAACTGGCCGTGAAGATGCGGCCTACCCGTGGCAGGACGAAAAGACCCCGTGGAGCTTTACTGCAGCCTGGTGTTGGCTCTTGGTCGCGTCTGCGTAGGATAGGTGGGAGCCTGGGAAGCCGCCCTTTCGGGGGCGGTGGAGGCGCCGGTGAAATACCACCCTGATGCGGCTGGGGGCCTAACCCAAGGGATTGGGGACAGCGCTTGGCGGGCAGTTTGACTGGGGTGGTCGCCTCCTAAAGGGTAACGGAGGCGCCCAAAGGTTCCCTCAGGCGGGACGGAAATCCGCCGGAGAGCGCAAGGGTAGAAGGGAGCCTGACTGTGAGGCCTGCAAGCCGAGCAGGGGCGAAAGCCGGGCCTAGTGAACCGGTGGTCCCGTGTGGAAGGGCCATCGATCAACGGATAAAAGTTACCCCGGGGATAACAGGCTGATCTCCCCCGAGCGTCCACAGCGGCGGGGAGGTTTGGCACCTCGATGTCGGCTCGTCGCATCCTGGGGCTGAAGAAGGTCCCAAGGGTTGGGCTGTTCGCCCATTAAAGCGGCACGCGAGCTGGGTTCAGAACGTCGTGAGACAGTTCGGTCTCTATCCGCCACGGGCGCAGGAGGCTTGAGGGGGGCTCTTCCTAGTACGAGAGGACCGGAAGGGACGCACCTCTGGTTTCCCAGCTGTCCCTCCAGGGGCATAGGCTGGGTAGCCATGTGCGGGAGGGATAACCGCTGAAAGCATCTAAGCGGGAAACCCGCCCCAAGATGAGGCCTCCCACGGCTTGAGCCGGTAAGGACCCGGGAAGACGACCCGGTGGATGGGCCGGGGGTGTAAGCGCCGCGAGGCGTTGAGCTGACCGGTCCCAATCGTCCGAGGTCTTGACCCTTTTTGCCCTGATGACCACCCCAGCTTGGATCCCCTGCCGCTCGTGGGCGGCGTGGGATTTTGAAAGGCAAAACACGAGAATCCCCCGTGCCCCTAGCGGCGTGGAACCACCCGTTCCCATTCCGAACACGGAAGTGAAACGCGCCAGCGCCGATGGTACTGGGACCGCAGGGTCCTGGGAGAGTAGGTCGGTGCGGGGGATTTTTTCTACGCGCCCCGTGTGGCGCGCGCGGGAGTAGCTCAGTTGGTAGAGCACGACCTTGCCAAGGTCGGGGTCGCGGGTTCAAGTCCCGTCTCCCGCTCCACATATTACCCCCAGGCATAGGCCTGGGGGTTTGTTTTTTTATCCCTTGCCCTCCGGCCTAGGGCGTAGTATGGTGGCCCAAAGGGGGAAAGGCATGAAGCTACTGGACAACTACGGGCGTGTTATCAAAGACCTTCGCATCTCCGTCACCCCCCGATGCAACCTGCACTGCCTTTACTGCCATCCCCTGGGGCTGGAGATGGCCGAACCCCCAGGCACCCTCACGGTGCAGGAGGTGGACCACTTCCTCGAGGCCGCCTCCCTTCTTGGTCTTTCCGCCGTGCGCTTCACGGGTGGGGAACCCTTGGTGCGCAAGGAGCTTCCCCAGATGATCGAGCGGGCCCGGAGCAAGGAGGGCCTCGAGGACGTGGCCATCACCACCAACGGCCTCCTCTTCGCCAAAAGGGCCAAGGAGCTGGTGCAAGCAGGCCTGAATCGGGTGAACATCTCCTTGGACGCCATCACCCCCGAGGTCTTCACCCGCATCACCCGGGGCGGGAAGGTGGAGCGGGTTTTGGAGGCCATAGAAACCGCCCTGGAACTGGGCCTCCACCCGGTAAAGCTCAACGCCGTGGTCATCCGGGGGATGAACGAGGAAGAGGTGGTGCCCCTAGCCCGGCTTTCCCTGGACCGCCCCTTGCACATGCGCTACATCGAGTACATGCACCTGGACAACTCCGACCCCGAGGAGTACCGACGCCGCTTTGTACCCGGGAAAGAGATCCGGGCGCGGATCGAGGCGGTCTTTGGCCCCTTGGAACCCGTCCCCCATGACCCCACCTCCCCGGCCCGGGTTTTTCGGATCCCTGGGGCCCAGGGCACTTTGGGATTCATCAATCCCGTCACCGAGCCCTTTTGCTCCAACTGTTCCCGGCTTCGCCTCACCTCCGACAAAAAGCTAAGGCCCTGCCTTCTCACTGACTTGGAGATGGATATTTCCTGGGCCTTTGCTGCGGAGGAACCGGTGGAAGCCCTGGTGGACGCCATCCTCATCGCCACCAACCGCAAGCCTGCTTTCGGCAACACCCTACCCACCCTTAGAAAGCGGGTCATGCTGGGGATCGGCGGATAGCCTGGAAGGTGGCCAGGACCACCAGAAAGGCCCCAAGACCCCCCAGAAAGCCCAGCCGCTCTCCCAAGACGGCAAAGGCAAAAAGAGTAGCCCAGACGGGTTCCATGGTGTAAAGGATGGCTGCCTGGGGTGCGGGCACGTACCGCTGCCCCCAGGTCTGGAGCCAGGTGGTGAGGGCCGTGGCCACCACCCCTAGGTAGAAAACCGCACCCCAGGGTATCCCTTCCCACCTCACCCCCTCCCAAAGGGCCCAGGGCAGGGCAAGAAGTGCCGTGCCGAAGATCTGAACCGCCGTGAGGGGCAAGGAGGGGAAGGCCTTGGCGTGCACCTCGAGGCGCACGATGTACAGAGCGTAGGTAAACGCAGTGAGGAGGGTCCAGAGATCCCCCACGTTCAAGGGAGGCTGCTGGGGATCGTAGGAAAGAAGCCCCACGCCCAAAAAGGCCAAAAGGGCCGCCAGCCACACACCCCCAAGCCTCCGGCCCACCAAGCCCAGGATCAAGGGCACCAAGACCACGTTCAGGGCCGTGATAAAAGCGCTGCGGCTCGCCGAGGTGTACATGAGGCCGACAGCCTGGGAGGCGTAGCCCAGAAGCAACCAAAAGGCCAGCTCCATCCCTGGCCCCCACACCCCTTTGGGGAGGCGCCAGGCCCAAGGCAAAAAGAAGAGGCTGGCCAGAAGGAAGCGCAGGAAAACCAGGAGGCTTGGGGCCATCTCCCCCACCGCCCCCTTGACCACCACAAAGGTGGTGCCCCAAAGAAGGGTGAGGAGGTTGAGGGCCAGGAGGCCTAAGGTGTAGCCGCGCATGGCCTAAAGTGTATAGCATGGTGCCCTCCCCACAGGAAGTGAAGGATGCTCTCCACGAAAGGCTCCTGGGCCACCTGGTCCATCCCGATCCCGTTTACCAGGCGCTCCTTCAGGAGTATCCATCCCGAGGCGGAAAGATGCTCCGGGGACTTTTGGTGGTCTATGCGGGGCTGGCCCATGGGGCGACCCTCGAGGCCAGCCTTTGGGCAGGGACTGCCCTGGAGCTTTTCCAAAACTGGGTGCTCATCCACGACGACATTGAAGATGGCTCCGAGGAACGCCGGGGAAAGCCCGCCCTGCACCACCTTTACCCCATGCCCCTGGCCTTGAACGCCGGGGATGCCCTGCACGGGGAGATGTGGGGGCTTTTGACCCGGGGTTTGAACGAAAGCCTCTTTGGACCGGAGGTGCTGGCCGAGTTCCATCAGGGGGTGCGCCGCACCGCTTACGGGCAACACCTGGACCTCCTCTGGACCCTTTCCGGCCGCCTGGACCTGACCCCGGAGGATTACCTCCGCATGGTGGCCCATAAGGCCGCCTACTACACCGCCGTGGCTCCTTTGAGGCTTGGAGCTCTGCTTTCCGGGAAAACGCCCCCCGCTCTCTACGAGGAAGCGGGGCTAAAGCTGGGGATAGCCTTCCAGATCATGGACGACGTCCTCAACCTCGAGGGGGACGAGGCTTACGGCAAGGAGCTCGCCGGGGACCTCTATGAGGGCAAGCGCACCCTGATCCTGATCCGCTACCTCCAGGAAGCCCCCAAGGAGGAGCACAGCCGGGCCGAGGCCCTCTTAAGCCTTCCCCGCGAGGCCAAGCCCGAGGCCGAGGTGCGCTGGCTTTGGGAGAGGCTTCTGGCCTCCGGAGCCGTGGCCTGGGCCAAGGAGGAGGCCAAGAAACTTGCCCAAGAGGGCCTGGGCGCCCTTATCCCCTACCTGGACACCCTCCCCGGACGGGAGGCCGCCTCCCATTTGCGAAACCTCCTCATCGCCTTGGTGGAACGCAGGGCATAATGGGGCCATGCAGGGGGTGCGCTTTAAGGTCATCACCGCCAACGATCCCGATATCTTTCAGGAAAGGCTCAACCGCTTCGTGGAGGAGCTTCCCGAGGACGTGGTCCTGGTGGAGGTGAAGTTCTCCGTGGCCGAGGGGTCCTCTCCCCTCTTCGCCGCCTTGGTGCACTACAAGGAAGTGGAGGCGTGGAAGGAGTAGAGGCCTTTCTCTTCTTCCTGGCCCTAAGGGGAGAAGCCAAGCGGGAGGAGGTGCGGGCCCGCTTCCCCAAGCTGGTTCCCTTGCTCAAGGCCTTGGACCAGGAGGTGGAAGCCCAGGGAGAAACCTTTGGTCTGCGGAAACCCCTCCGCCTCTCCTGGTTCGCCCCCCTTTTCCAGCGGGCATACTCCCCCCTTCTGCCCGAGGAGGAGCGAACCCTGGCCTTGGAGAAGCTCCTCGAGGCCGCCCACCGCTCCGCCGAAGCGGGGGAAGCCTTGGTGGCCGGGGACGGCCTCCTGCAGGTGGCCCGCCTCTTCCAGGAGGGAAGCCAAGCCCTCCTAAGGGGTGCGTACCGGGAAGCCCTCCACCGCTATGGGGAGGGCCTTGGGCTTTTGGAAAAGGAAGGGCTTGCCTTTCCCGCCACGGCCCTCGCCCTTTTGGCTTTAGCCCAGGAGGGATTCCGCCCCGGGGGCAAGGGCGGGGAAACCGCCCGAAAGGCCCTGGAAAGGGCCAAGACCCCCTTCGCCCGGGAGATAGCGGAAAGGCTCCTCCCCCAGGACACAAAGGAACAGGAGGCGGACGCCTAGAATGGAGGGCATGGAGCAGGGGCTAAAGCGCCTCTACCTGGCCCGGCCCAGGGGCTTTTGCGCCGGGGTGGTGATGGCCATTGAGGCGGTGGAACGCTGGGCGGAGGCCCTGAAGGAGCAGGGGGAGCTTGTGGTCTACCACGAAATCGTCCACAACCGCTCCGTGGTGGAGCGCCTCCAGGCCAAGGGGGTGCACTTCGTGGAAGATCTGGCCGAGGTGGAGAGGTTGCGCCAAGAAAGGAAGCTCGCGGGTACCTTGGTCTTCTCCGCCCACGGCCATCCGCCCCAGGTACGGCGCCAGGCCGCGGCCATGGGACTAAACGTTCTAGACGCCACCTGCCCCCTGGTGACCAAGGTGCACACCGAGGCCCGGCGCTACGCCCAGGAGGGGTACTGGATCCTCCTCATCGGGGACTCCGCCGACCATCAGGAGGTAAAGGGAACCTTTGGGGAGGCCCCGGAGAGGACCATCCTGGTGGCGGTGCACACCCACGTGGGCAAAGACCCCCGCCTGGCCGATCCCCAGAGCGTGGAGGTGCCGGACCCCGAGAGGGTGGTGGTCCTCACCCAGACCACCCTCAGCGTGGACGACACCTTGGCCACCATTGAGATCCTGAAAAGGCGCTTCCCCAAGCTGGTGGTGCCCAAAAGGAAGGACCTTTGCTACGCCACCCAAAACCGTCAGGAGGCGGTGAAGCGCATCGCCCCCCATGTGGACGTCTTCCTGGTCCTTACCAGTCCCCACTCCTCCAACGGGATGCGCCTCTTGGAGCTGGCGCAAAGCCTCACCGGCAGGGCTTACCGCTTGGAAACCGCCCAAGACCTCGAGGAGGAGTGGCTTTGGGGGGCCAAAAGCGTGGGCATCACCTCCGCCGCCAGCACCCCCGAGGACCTGGTGCAGGAGCTGGTGGCCCTCCTGAAGGCCAAGAACCCAGGGCTGGAGGTGGTGGAGGAAGGGGAATGGGAGGAGATCGCCTTCCGGGAGCCTAGGCCCCTTTCCCCAGCGGAGGTCTTGGGCGGTGTCTGACTTCCGGCTGTCCGTGGCCCCCATGGTGGACCGCACGGACCGGCACTTCCGTTTCCTGGTCCGCCAGGTGAGCCGGGGGGTGCGGCTTTACACGGAGATGACCGTGGACCAGGCGGTGCTGCGGGGGAAGCGGGAACGGCTTCTCGCCTTCCACCCCGAGGAACACCCCATCGCCCTGCAGCTTGCGGGCTCGGATCCCGGGAGCCTGGCCGAGGCGGCCCGCATTGGGGAAGCCTGGGGGTACGACGAGGTGAACCTCAACCTGGGCTGCCCCTCGGAAAAGGCCCAGGAAGGGGGCTTCGGGGCCTGCCTCCTCCAAGACCCCAAACGGGTGGCGGAAATCCTGAAGGCCATGGTGGCGGCGGTGCGGGTGCCGGTTTCCGTGAAGCTGCGCCTGGGCCTCGAGGGCCAGGAAACCTACCCCCACCTGGCCCATATGGTGGAGCGCTTCGCCGAAACCGGGGTGCGGGTCTTTATCGTCCACGCCCGGACGGCCCTCCTCCACCTCTCCACCCGGAAAAACCTGGAGGTGCCCCCCCTGCGGCACGAATGGGTCCACCGGCTCAAGGAAGCCTTCCCCCAGCTGACCTTCGTCTTGAACGGAGGGATACGCACCCTGGAGGAAGCCCTGCCCCACCTGGGGGGGTGGACGGGGTGATGATGGGCCGGGCGGTGTACGAGGACCCTTTCGTCCTGGGGGAAGCCGACCGCAAGGTCTTTGGCCTGGACCGGAAACCCAGCCGCCTGGAGGTGGCCCGGCGCATGCGGAGCTACCTGGAGGAGGAGGTGGGGAAGGGCACGCCCCCCTGGGCCGTTCTCCGCCACATGCTGAACCTTTTCCGCGGGCAGCCGGGAGGGCGGCTTTGGCGGCGGCTCCTCACGGAAGGGCGCTCCCTCCCGGCCTTGGACGAGGCCCTAGGGCTTCTTCAGGAGAAGGTAGGCGAGGAGGGTGAGAAGGAAGACCCAGGCCCAAAGGGGCACCCGCAGGCGGCGCTGGGCCTTGCCCGTGAGGGGGTCTAGGGGGGCAGAAGGGCGCATCTTGAGCCGGGTGGCCCGCTTCATGTGGGCCACCATCCGGTCCAGGTCCCCCCTCTTCTTGTAGAGGGCCGCCAGGTTCTCGTGGAGCAAAGGGTCGTCAGGAGCCAGCCTTAGAGCTTGCTGATAGAGCTCCAGGGCTGCCTCCACCTCCCCCCTCTCCAAGCGCAGGTTGCCCAGGTTGGTGAGGGCCCGGTGGTGCTCGGGATCCAGGGACAGCGCCCTTTGAAAGTGGGCCTCGGCCTCCTCTCGCCTCCCCTCGCTCACCGCCCTCACCCCCAAAAGCACCTCCCGCTCCGCGGCGAACAAGGGGTCCTCCAGGCGCTCAGGGGCTTCCACCAGCAGGTTCAGCCCCGCCAGAAGCCTCCCCTTCAGCGCCTCGGGAAAGCCCTCCGCGTACTCCCCGGCTGCCCGGTAGTCCTTGGCCCGCAGGAGGCGGAGGAAGTGGAGGAGGGCCTGGGCCTCCCCGTCCCCGGCCAGGGCCTTGGCCTTCAGGTCCGGCACCATCCCCCCCATCCTAGCCCAGAGCCCGGCGGTAGACCTCCAGGTACAAGGGGGCGCTCCGGTTCCAGGAAAAGTCCTTCCCCATGCCCGCAAGCCCCAGCCGCTCCGGACCCAGGCGGAAGAGGCGCAACACCCCATAGAGAAGCCCTTCCGGATGGTAGCTCTGGAAAAGCACCCCCGTTCTGCCATCCTCCACCGTGTCCTTCAGCCCCCCCACCGCCCGGGCCACGGGCGGGGTGCCGTAGCGCTGGGCAATCATCTGCACCAGGCCGCAGGGTTCAAAGCGGCTCGGCACCAAAAGGGCGTCCGCCCCTGCATAGGCCAGACGAGCCAAGGCCTCGTCGTAGGCCTCCACAAAGCGCACGAAGCCGGGGTTTTCCCTATCCGCCTGCCTCAGGGCCTGCGCCATGCCCTCGTCCCCCACCCCCTGGACCAGGAGGTAAAAGCCCAGCTCCCTCAAACGGGGGATAGCCTTCAGGATAAGGTCCAGGCCCTTTTGCCCGTCCAGCCGGCCCACGTAGGCGAGGAGGGGCCCCTTAAGCCCCGTGCGCTCCCGGAGGGCCTTTTGCGCCAGGGCCTTACCCTCTAGGTCCTCCCGGGAGTAGGGGGCGGGAAGGTGAGGGTCCTTGGCCGGGTCAAAGACCTCGAGGTCCAGCCCGTTCAGGATGCCGAAGAGCTTGCCCGCGTGGCGCCTCAGCACCCCATCCAGTCCCATGCCGAACTCCGGGGTTTGGATCTCCTCCGCATACGAGGGGCTCACCGCGGTCACGGCCCGGGCGAAGACGATACCCCCCTTCATCAGGTTCACCTGGCCGTAGAACTCCAGGGCCTCCATGTGGAAGAGGTTCCAGGGAAGTCCCGTCCAGTGGAAGAAGAGGGCAGGGTCCACCAGGCCCTGGTGGGCCAGGTTGTGGATGGTGTAGACGGCGGGCACCCTGGCGGTAAGGGCCAAGAGGGCCGCAGTCCAGTCGTGGGCGTGGACCAGGTCAAACCCCAGGGCCACCCGGCCCGCCGCCACGGCAAAGCGGAGGTAGCGCTCCACGTCGTCGGGGTAACCGTAGACCCGGTCCCGTTCAAACCCGGGCACGCCCAGAAGGAGAAACCGCACCCCTCCCTCCCACCGTTCCCCCAGGGGAGCCCTTTCCTCCTGTCCGGCGAAGGCATAGGCCACCTCCCCTACCCTCTGCGCCTTCACAAAGCGGTGCCAGGGAAGAAGCACCGTGGCCTCCACCCCCAGGGGCCTTAAGGCCTTGGGCAGGGCCCCCACCACGTCGGCAAGCCCCCCCACCTTCACCAGGGGATAGGCCTCGGGGGCCACCATAAGGACCTTCATGGTCACATTATAGTAAATTATAACGATTCTATTCTTAAAGCGCCGGTGAGCGAGGCCAGAGCCCACCTTTCCCAGCCCCGCTTGGAAAATGTACAAAGAGCCTGATGCGAGGTGTTGCCGGGGGAGGAGGTGCAGAAAACCGCACGCCGCCTCCTCCTCGCTCACCCCTTGCGAACCTCGGTTGCCCTCCAGCTAGCCGCCGCCTGGGTGGCCAGCCGGGGCCGGCCCCAGGACCTTCCCGTTGTCACCCTGGATGCGCGCTTGGCAGGAGCGGCCCTTCGGGAGGGGTTTCCCGTCCTTCCCGACCCGGGGGAAGCCTAGGCCGGCCACACCCCTTGGCGCAGCCAAACCGCCCCCTCGAGGTCCCCCTGGTAGAGGTAGGTCCAGGCGCAAAGGGGGCCCTCCTCCGTTTCCACCAGGACCTTAACCCGCCGGTACTCCACTCCCTCCTCCTCCAGCTCATCCAATAGGGAGAGGGCCTCCTCCGGCAAAAAAAGGACCTCCCCGTAGACCCTTCCCTCCCCGGGAACCATGCCGGGATAAGGGTAAGGACGGCCCGGCCCCTCGGCCAGGTGGAAGAGGCGATACCCCTCCACGTACCCAGGCAGGACCCTCACCACCCGTCTTTCCACCAAAGGGTAATTCCTTTCCCCTGGCTTCAGGGTTCCGTAGACGAACACCCGCTCCATCACTCGCTCACGAAGCGGTACCCCACCCCCACCACGGTTTCAATAAACCGGGGAGCCTGGGGATCGTCCTTGAGCTTTTTGCGGAGAAGGCGGACATAGGCATCCACCACCCGCTCCGAACCCTCGAACTCGGGCCCCCAAACCCTTTCCACAAGTTCCTCCCGGGTGTACACCCTTCCCGGGGTCTGGGCCAGGACGAAGAGGAGGTTGGCTTCGGTGGCGGAAAGCTTCAAGGGCTGACCGTCCAGGTAGGCCTTCCTGGCCTCCAGGTCCAGCTCCAGGGGACCGAACGACCGCCTCCCTTCCTTTCCGCTTCGCCGCAGGAGGGCCTTGATGCGGGCTAAAAGTTCCTTGAGGGAAAAGGGCTTGCCCAGATAGTCGTCCGCCCCCTCCAAAAGCCCCTCCACCCGGCTATCCTCATCCGCCCTACCGGTGAGGAGCAAGACTGGGAGCAAAGGATCCAGCTCCCGCAAGGATTTGAGGACCTCGAGGCCCTCCAGGTCGGGAAGTCCCCGGTCCAGAACCACCAGGTCCGGCTTGGCCCCCTCCCAGGCTTGCTGCAAAGCCTCCCTCCCCGTGCGGGCCCACACCACCAAAAGCCCCTCTTTTTGCAGAAACCTCTTGACCAGCTCCGCCACCTGGGGATCGTCCTCCACCAAGAGAATCCGTGCCATAAATCCTTCCCCAAATACCTTTAGCGTCCCAAAATCACCACCACCCCAGGGTATTCCCCCTCGGGCAACCGCAGGAGGTGGGCCACCATCTCATCATAAAAGGTTTCGGCTGGGTATACGGCCAGCCCCTGGCCGATGGCGGAAAGGAACACCAAGCCCGCAGCGTAGCCCGCCTCGAGGAGGGCATACCGGTATCCCCGGAGGCCGAAAAGGGCCTCGCTCCTTTCCGGAACCAGGGTGAGGACCAAAAGGGCCGCCACCTGTTCAAGGCCAAGCCCCAAAAGCGCCTCCGACCAGGAGGCCTCCTCCACCTTGGCGGCGATCTGGAAGAGCTGGTGTTCCTTGGGGAAGTAGTGGTAAACCCCCGGGAAAACCCCTTCCACCCGGCGCACCACCAGGTAGGCCTCCACGGGATAAGCCTCCCCCGCCGAGGGGAAGCCCCGCTTCCCCGAGCGCTCCGCCAGGGGATAGAGAACCTGGGAGAGATCCTTCAGGGTCAGGGCCGAGCCCACCTCGGGCAAAAGGGGTCTGAGCTGGGAAAGAACCCGGAACAAGGGTGGCCCTCCCTCCTCCCGGAAGGGGGGCAGGACCTGGGTTTCCAGGGGATTGGCGTAGACCTTGGCCTTGGGCTTCCGCTTAAGGGGAAGCTCCTCCCCCTGGCTCAAGCGGGAAAGGCGATAGAAAAGCTTACCCGGATGCTTTTCCATGGCTAGAAGCGGTACCCCTTGGGCACCACCACCACCCCTTCCGGGGTCACGGTGAAGCCCCGGGCCCGGTCGGCCTCGAGGTCGTAGCCGATCTCGGTATGGGGAGGGATCTTCACGTCCTTATCGATGATGGCGTTGCGGATCCTGCAGTAGCGGCCCACCTCCACGTCGTCGAAGAGGACGGAGCGCTCCACCAGGCTGTAGGAGTTCACCCGTACCCGCCGGAAGAGGACCGACTCCCGCACCGTTCCCCCGCTCACAATGACCCCCCCGGCCAGAAGGCTGTTCAGCGCCCGCCCTATCCGTTCCCCCGTCTCGTGGACGAACTTGGCGGGGGGGCTGAAAAGGTTGGCGGTCCTAAGGGGCCACTCGGGGTTGAAGAGGTCAAACTCGGGAACCACCTTCACCAGGTCCATGCTGGCCTCAAAGTAGGCGTCCAGGGTGCCCACGTCCCGCCAGTACAGGTTGGGACCTTCCTGGCCGGGAATGGGGTTGCGGTGAAAGTCGTAGGCGAAGACCCGGTAGCCCTCCTTGAGGGCCCTTGGGATCACGTCCTTGCCGAAGTCGTGGCTGGAGGTGCTTTCCTTGGCGTCGGCCTCCAGGAGCTCAAAGAGGGCCTCGGTGCGGAAGATGTAGTTGCCCATGGAGGCCAGGGCCAGGTGGGGCTTGCGGGGAATGGGCTTGGGGTTCTGGGGCTTTTCCTGGAACTCGGTGATGCGCCACTCCTCGTCCACCTGCAAAACCCCAAAGCGCCGGGCCTCCTCCACCGGCACGGGGTAGGCGGCGATGGTGATGTCGGCCCGCTTTTCATAGTGGTACTCCACCATGTGGCGGATGTTCATTTTGAAAATGTGGTCGCCCCCGAAGACGGCCACGGCCATGGGGGCGTGGTTGTGCACCAGGTGCAGGTTCTGGTAGATGGCGTCGGCGGTACCCCGGTACCACACGGGGCCCAGCTCCTCGTAGCGGTACATCTGGGCGGGCACCAGGAGGATGAAATGGTCCTCCAGGAAAGCCCCGAAGCGCCAGTAGCGCTGGATGTGCTCGGTGAGGGACTGGGCCTTGAACTGGGTGAGGACGTAGATGGAGTAGATGCCGGAGTTCACGAAGTTGTTCAGGACGAAGTCGATGATCCGATACTTGGCCCCAAAGGGGACCGCGGGCTTGGTCCGCTTGGCGGTGAGGGGGTAGAGGCGGCTTCCCTGCCCCCCTGCCAGGATCATGCCCAGAACCTCCACCTTAACCATGAAATCCCTCCTTTGTCCGCTAGTTTACCCCAGGCCCCTCAGGGCGTGGGTCCGGGTATAGTGAGCCCGATGCGGGTTAGCGCTCTTTCTTGGTCCACCCCACCCACGGAAGCCCAACCCGCCCCTCCCTTCTTCGGCCAGGAGCGGGCTTTAAAGGCCCTCGAGGCCGCCTTCCGTCAGGGAGGGCACGGCTATTTGGTGGGGCCAAGCGGCCTTGGCAAAAGAAAACGCCTCCTCGCCTACCTGCAGGACCGCCCCTTCCCCAAGGAGGAGCTGGTCTACCTTCCCCTGGGGGAAGAGGCCTTTCCCCTTCTCCTCCCCGAGGGGCAAGGCCGGGCCCTGGTGGAAGGGGTGGAGGCCCTCCTCGCCGAGTTCACCCCCGCCCTCTTCCGGGAAAAGGGCTTCCTCTATGCCAAGAGCCTGGTGGAATCCCGCCACGAGAAGGAGGCCGAAGCCCTCCTGAAAGCCCTGGCCCAGGAGGCGGAGGGCTACGGGTTTGCCCTTTTGGAGGGGGAAGAGGGCCTTAGGCTATCGGGGAAGGGTCCCATGCCCCCGGAGCTTTCCGCCAAGCTGGAGGAAACCGTCTTGGCCTACGTGGACGTGCGGCAGCGGGCGGAGGCGGAGGTGGCCGCCTTGAGGCGGGGCTTTGCCGAACGCTTCCTCCTGCCCAAGGCCCAGGAGCTCAAAAGGCGCTTCCCCCAGGCGGGCCGCTACCTGGACTGGATCACGGAAACCCTGTTGCGGGCCGCCGCTTTGGAGGAAGCCCTCAAGCTGGAAAAGCTCCTGCCCCGGCTTCTGGTGGAGGGAGGGGACCGGGTGGTCTATGAGCCCAACCCCAGCCCGGAAAGGCTTTTTGGCCACCTGGAGTACGAGATGCAAGAGGGCCTTCTCTCCACCCACCTGGGGCTTTTGCGCCCCGGGGCCCTGCACCGGGCCACGGGAGGGGTCTTGGTCCTCGAGGCCCACCGGGTGTGGGAGCTGGGGAGCTATGCCCCCCTGAAGCGGGCCCTGGCCACGGGGGAGGTGGAGCCCCTCTCCCCCCGGCCCGAGGTCAAGGGCCCCCGGATCAAGCCCGCCCCCCTAAAGGCCCAGGTCTTCCTGGTGGGCCCCCCGGAGGTGATGGCCTTCCTGGAGGAGGACGAGGAATTCCTGGAGCTTTTCCCCTTCCGGGTGGAGTTCAGCCCGGAAATCCCCTACACCAAGGAAAACGTGGCCTATCTGGGGGGGTTTTTGCAAGCCGAGGGGGTGGCCCTGACCCCTGAGGGCCTTTCCGCCCTGGCGGACGAAGCCCGGCGCTGGGCCGGGCATAAGGAGCGCCTGGACGCCAGGCTCTACCGCCTCTTGGACCTGGCCCGGGAGGCTTTGGCCCTCAAGCACCCCCTGGACCGGGAGGCGGTGGAAAAAGCCCTCCTGGCAAGGGAGGAGCGGTTCGGCCTGGAGGAGGAACTGTACCTGAAGGACCTGGAAGAGGGGGTGGTGGCCCTCGAGGTCCAGGGTATGCGGGTGGGGGAGATCAACGGCCTGGTGGTGGTGGAAGGCCCCCTGCCCCGGGGACGGCCGGTGCGCATCACCGCCCAGGCGGGCCCAGGTAGGGAGGGCATCCTCTCCATAGACCGGGAGGTGGGCCTGGGAGGCCAGGTCTTCCACAAGGCTGTCCTCACCCTGGCCGGCTACCTCAGGGGCACCTACGCCAGCCTGGGAGTCCTTTCCGCCACGGTGAGCCTGGTCTTTGAGCAAAGCTACGGGGGCATAGAGGGGGATTCGGCGGGGCTTGCGGAGCTTTTGGCGGTGCTCTCCGCCCTCTCGGGCCTGCCCCTAAGGCAGGACCTGGCGGTCACCGGGGCTATAGACCAGACGGGAAGGGTTTTGGCCGTGGGCCGGGTAGCGGAGAAGGTGGAGGGATTCTTCCGGGTCTGCCAGACCCTGGGGCTCACGGGAAGCCAAGGGGTGGTGCTTCCCAAGTCCAACCTCCCCCACCTGACCCTGCGCCAAGAGGTGGTGGAAGCGGTGGAGAAGGGACGCTTCCACCTCTACGCGGTGGAGGAGGTGGACCAAGCCATAGAGCTTCTCTTTGGCCGCAAGGCCTACTGGGTGCACGACAAGGTGCGGGAGGTGCTCGCCCGCTTCCAGAGCTTGGAAAACGGGGAGGAAAAGACCGATGCTTAAAATGTAACCATGGCCAAGCGGCGCGAAACCCCCTCCAGGAAACAGCTGGAGCTACGGCTGAGCGGGCAAGCTTTCGAGATCCCACCCCTTTGGGACGTGCTCCTCATCGGCCACCAGGCCCCCATCGGCCCCGAGGCCGCCAAGCGCATGGCGGAGAGCCTGGCCCCCGGCCAGTTCGAACTGGTGCGGGTGCAGAAGGCCCCGGTGGAGGCCCTTTTGGTGCGCAAGAACCTCTTGAAGGCCCTCGAGGCCGAGGTCCTGGCCGAGCTCCTCCTGGAGGAGCTGGCCCCCTTGCTGGGAGAGGACCAGGTGGTGCGGGCCCAGGTGGAGGTGGTGTTGCATGCGGGGAGGACCATCCGGTTAGAATAAACCTGCACCATGGCCCAGGTCCGGGAAATCATGACCCGAGCCCCCGTCACCGTGGGACCCTGGGCCAGCGTGCGGGAGGCCGCCCGCCTCATGGCCCAGCATGGGGTGGGTAGCTTGCCGGTGCTGGAAAACAGCACCCTCCTGGGGGTGATCACCAGCCGGGACCTAAGGGGGGTCCACCCCAACCGGGTGGTCTTGGACGTGCTCAAAGGGCCTCCTCTCTGCATCTCCCCTGAGGCCAGCCTCCTCGAGGCCCGCGCCCTCATGGAGGAGAAGGGGGTAGAAAGGCTCCTGGTGGTCAAGGAGGGGAGGCTCCTGGGCCTCCTCACCAAACGCAACCTGGCTTTCGCTTTGGGGCAGCAGTTCGACCCCCTCACCGGCCTGCCCCGGGCCGACCTTCTGCGGGACGAGCTGGAGCGCCACCTGCGGCGGGGCCTGGACCCCACCTTGGTCTTCGTGGATTTGGACGACTTCGGCAAGCTCAACAAGCGCCTGGGCCACACCTTCGGCGACCAGGTCCTAAGGGCGGTGGCCGAGAGGCTCTCCGCCTTCGCCCAGCGCCACCGGGGGGAGGCCTACCGCTATGGGGGGGATGAGTTCGCCCTCCTTTTCCCCCGCCTGCGCCAAGGGCTTCTCCCCCACCTGCCCGACCTCCTGGAGCCCCCTTTGCGGGTGGAGGAGGTGGGGGTGGACTTTTCCCTGGGGGTTTCGGGGGGAAGGCGGCGTAGGAAGCGGCCGGGAAACCCCAGGGCCACCGCCGACGACCTCATCCGCCTGGCCAGCCTGGCCTCCACCCTGGCCAAAAGCCGCCCGGAGAAGATCGCCCTCTCCGAGGACCTCGAGGTGACTAGCGCCCGGGCTCCAGGAGCAAGATCTGGCCCCTAGCCGGCTCCAGGCGCATGGGCAGGTAGGCCCCCTCGGCCCAAAGGGGTAGGAGGTCGGCGTAATGGGGGGAGAGGAAGTGCCCGGACTGGCCCATGGGGTGGATAAAGAGGGAGGCTTCCGGATGGGCCAGGTCCACGATTTGCCGATAGCTGGGCCCGTGGGACATGAGGAGGGTTTCAGGGTCAAAGGGACCTACGTTCACCGTGTACCGGTCCCCGCCAAAGGGAACCCTCCGGTCCGTAAACCGCTTCAAGGGGGTATGGGTGAGGACCGCATGGGGGAAGGTGGCCCGGTGCACCTCGCCCCAGGAGCGTACCCTCAAGGCCTCCTTCCGGTCCAAGGCCCTCTCCAGGGCCAGGGCGGCGAAGTCCAGGCAGCTCTCCCGGTACTCGGTGTCGGGTTGGTCACAGTTTTTGTCCCCCTCCTTGAGGGCCTTCAGGAGGTAGCGGGGCTCGTCCCAAAACGCCTCCCCCACCTCTCTAGCGGGCAAGCGGGTGAGCTCCGTGTACCACAGGGCGAAGACCAGGGCTTCCTCCGAGCCCTTGGCCATGGTCCCATCCCAGGCAAGGAGCCGCTCCCGCCAAGCCCGGCTCCGCTCGGAAAGGGGGTTCAAAAGCTCCAAGATAGGGCGGAAATCCCGGTAGAGAAGGCTTTTCTGGTCCAGCTGGATGGCCTTCATGTCCTCCAAGGAGAGCTTCTCCTTGGCCAGGAGGAGCTCCCGGATGCGCTCCGCCCGGTAGGGTTCGGCCCAATCGTAGGTGAGGGCGTAGGGGAAGCCCTCAGGGGTCACCTTGTTGTTGGCGGTGACCACAAAGCCCTCCTTGGGGTTCAGCACCCTGGGCCAGTCCTCCGGCTTGCGGTAGCCCTGCCAATCCCATTCCCCGTTCCCCGGCACCGGCACCATGCCCGTGTGTCCTTCCCTGCGGATGGGAAACTTCCCGGGGGCGATGTAGCCGATATTGCCCTCCACATCGGCGTAGACGAAGTTCTGGCTGGGGGCGGAGTAGTGGTTTAGGGCGGCCACGAACTCCTGCCAGTTCCCAGCCCGGTTGATCCCCAGATAGGCCATGAGGATATGGTCCTCGGGATCCAGGCTCACCCAGCGGAGGGCCATGGGGGTCTTGGGGGGGTCTTGCAGGGCGTCGGTGATCACCGGTCCGTAGAGGGTTTCTCGCACCCGGAGGACCTCCTCCTTGCCCCCCTTCACCCGGATCCTCTCCTCCCGCACCCGGTAGGGCACCACCTGGCCTTTGTAGCGGTAGCCCCTGCCCCCCACGTCCTCCAGAAGGTAGAGGTCTTGCACATCCGCCCCCACGTTGGTCACCCCCCAGGCGATGCGGTTGTTCCGGCCGATGACGATGCCGGGCACCCCGGGGAGGCTGGCCCCCACGACCCGGTAGCCGGGGGCCTCGAGGGCCATGAGGAACCAGAGGCTCGGGGCCTGCAGGCGCAGGTGGGGGTCGTTGGCCAGGAAGGGCTTTCCCGTGACCGTGCGGCTTCCCGCAACCACCCAGTTGTTGCTGGCCTCCAGGAAACGGGGCGGGGCCATCCTAAGCAGGGCGGCCGGGGCTTCCTCCCGCTTCAGGGGCAGGTCCAGGTCTTCCCCTTGCATGATGGTGGGGGCGTCTTCCGGGTAAGGGGGAATGAGCTCCAGAAGCCTTTCCTTACTGATCCCCCGGGCCAGGAGGCGGTGGCGGAGAAGCTCCTCCTCCCAGTTCCCGGAAAGGTCAAAGCTCATCATCTTGGCCCAGACCAGGACGTCCGGGCCTGTCCAGGGCTCGGGGCGGAAGCCGAGGAGGCGGAACTCCGGGGGCAGAGGAGCCCCGCTTGCCAGGAAGGCGTTCACCCCGGCCACGTAGGCATCCATCGCCTCTTTCTCCTCAGGGTAAAGCCGCGCGTAGGCGCTCTTGGCCGCCTGGTAAAACCCCCAGGTGCGCAGGAAGCGGTCCTGGGGAAGCGCCGCCTCCCCCAGCACCTCGGAAAGCCTTCCCTGGCCCACCCGCCGCTGAAACTCCATCTGCCAAAGCCTCTCCTGGGCGTGGACGAAGCCCTGGGCGAAGAGGAGATCCTTTAGGGTCTGGGCCTGGATCCGCACCACCCCCTGGGCATCTCGCCCCACCTCCACGGGCGCGGAAAGCCCCTTCAGAACCATTCGCCCTTCCACCTGGGGTAGGGAAGCCCGCAGGGTGACATAGGCCGCCAGGACCACCCCCAAAGCCGCCAGGATGGCCAGACCCAGAAGCCAGGCGAAAACCCGTAAAAGGCGTTTCATCGTTGGACCGAGTATACCACTATCATAGAAACCATGAGACTGGTGTTCGTGGAAAACGGGCCCATCCGCTTGGAAGGCCAGCGCATTGTGGTGCGCATCGGGGAACGGGAGGAGGTTCGGGAAGGAAGGGTTTCCCTTTGCCGCTGTGGGGGATCGGGGAACAAGCCCTTCTGCGACGGCACCCACAAGCGGATCGGCTTCCAAGCCCCGGGCGGGACGCTGGAAGTGGAAGGGGACTGACCTACTGGTCAGTTCCGGGCAACCGGAGTAAACTCCGGGGGCTATGGGCGAGATGCGCTACCGGAAACTGGGCAAATGGGGGCTTAAGGTCTCGGAGATCTCCCTGGGAGCCTGGGTTACCTTCGGGGATGTGGTGAAGGACAAGGAAACCATCCGGGAGATCGTCAGGATCGCCTACGAGGGCGGAGTCAACTTCTTCGACAACGCCGACGTCTACGCCAAGGGCCTGGCGGAGGAGGTCATGGGCGAGGTGCTCAGGGAGTTTCCCCGGCACACCCTGGTCCTCTCCACCAAGGCCTACTGGCCCATGTCGGAGGACCCCAACGACCGGGGACTAAGCCGGAAACACCTCCTGGAGAGCATCACCCAAAGCCTGAAGCGGCTAAAGACCGACTACGTGGACCTCTTCTTCGTCCACCGCTATGACCCCGAGGTGCCCATGGAGGAGATCGTCTACGCCATGCACACCATCGTGGAGAAGGGCTACGCCCTCTACTGGGGTACCTCGGAGTGGCCCGCGGCCAGGATCGCCGAAGCGGTGGCCTTTGCCCGGGAAAACGGCCTCCACCCGCCCGTGGTGGAGCAACCCCAGTACTCCATGCTCTACCGGGAGCGGGTGGAGGGGGAGATCCTCCCCGAGGCGGAGCGCTTCGGCCTGGGCCTGGTGGTCTGGAGCCCCTTGGCCATGGGCATGCTCACCGGGCGGTACGACCAGGGAATCCCCGAGGACAGCCGCTTCGCCCGCTACCCCCAGTTCGCCGAGCGCTTCCTCACGGAGGAAAACCGGAAGAAGGTGCTGAAGCTCAAGGAGGTGGCGGACGAGCTGGGCCTGACCCGCACCCAGCTGGCCTTGGCCTGGGTGCTTAGGCTTCCCGGCATCTCCAGCGCCATCACCGGGGCCACCCGCCCCGAGCAGATCCGGGAGAGCCTGGGGGCCGCGGGGGTGGACCTGCCCAAGGAGGCCCTAGAGCGCATCGAGGCCATCCTGAAGGGCGAGGCGTAAGGAAAGCCTATTTCGGTGCCGGGGCCAGCCCCAGGTGAACCAGGTACCGGGGCTGGCCCTCTGCCTGTCGCGCCGAGGACAAGGGCGCGTAGCGGTGGTAGAGGGCAAGAAGCTCCCTCTGGAAGGCTTTGGCCTCCTCCCGGCTTAAGTGGAGCCCCGCGCTCCAGAGGTTCACAAAGGGGGGAAACGACTCCGCCAGGATGTCGGGCTCGCCTTCTCCCCCAAACTCCAGAAGGCCCTCCTCGTTCAGGAAAACCCGCAGGACGGCCCCGTAGCCCGGGTCGTGGGCCTCGAGGGCCTTCGCCCACTCCTCCTGCCAGCTTCGGGCCCCCTCGAGGGCCCTCAGGATCCTTTCCGGCACCAGCTTGCGGGGGATGCGGAAGTCGGTGTCCACCGCCCGGTAAAGCCGCACAGGCCGCCCCCGCCTGCGCAGGGTTCCGGCGGACACCAAAAGCCCCGCCCGCAGGAAGAGGCCCACCCGGTAATGGGCCTGCTGCAGGGAAAGCCCCTGGGCCAGGGCCAGGTTCTTCACGCTGGCCGGGCCCTTCATAAAGGGTTTCAAGGCCACGGCCATGTCCGGGTCCGCCAGGAGGCGGGCCGCCAGAGGGTTTTCCACGGGAAAGGGCATGGCTTTACTCTAAAGGCCCGCTTGCGTCTGGAGTAAAGGGGAGGGGAAAGTGAGCGTTGTGCAGGGCTTTGCCGCCTTCCGCCTCCTTTGGATGGGCCAGGCCCTGGCCCTGGTGGGCCGGGAGATGACCTGGTTCGCCCTCACCCTCTACGCCTACCAGAAAACGGGTTTGGCTACCACCCTCTCCCTCCTGGGCTTCTTCCACTTCCTGCCCCTCATCCTCCTTTCCCCCCTGGCGGGGGCCCTGGTGGACCGCTACCCCAGGCGGTGGGCCATGCTGGCCGCGGACCTGGGAGGAGGGCTGGCCACGGGCTTCCTCCTCTTTATGCTCCTCCTGGGGAAGCTGGAGGTGGGCCACCTCTACCTGGTCTCCGCCTTTACCGGGGCCCTTTCCAGCCTCCACTGGCCCGCCCTCTCCGCCGCCCTATCCGCCATGCTGGAAAAAAAGGACTACGCCCGGGCCAGCGGCATGATGAGCCTGGCGGAGTCCTTAGCGGGGGTGGGGGCCCCCATCCTGGCCGCGGCCCTCCTGAAGCCCTTGGGCCTTTGGGGCATCTTCACCCTGGACCTCCTGGGGGCCAGCGCCGCGGTCCTCACCCTCCTCCTGGTGCCCATCCCCAACCCCAGGCCGCCGGCAGGAAAGCGGGCCTCCCTCCTGGAGGAAGCCCTCTTCGGCTTCCGCTTCATCCTGGAAAGGCCGCCCCTCCTGGGCCTCCAGCTCATGTTCTTCGGGATCAATTTCCTCACCACCCTGGCGGCCACCGTCCTCCCCGCCATGGTTCTGGCCAAGACCGCCCTCTCCGAAACCGCTTTGGCCTTGGTACGCTCGGCCTCGGGCCTGGGTGGCGTGGCCGGAGGGCTCTTCCTTTCCCTTTGGGGTGGCCCTGGAAAGCGGGTGCACGGGGTATTCCTGGGCATGGCCCTCTCCAGCTTGGCCCTAGCCCTTATGGGCGTGGTGGAAGGTCCCCAGGCTTGGGCAACGCTGGCTTTTTTGGAAAGTTTCTTTATCCCTTTGCTGAACGGTTCCAACCAGGCCATCTGGCAAAGCAAGGTGCCCCTCGAGGTGCAGGGAAAGGTCTTCGCCGCCAGGCGGATGATCGCCTGGTTCGCCAATCCCTTAGCCATGCTCCTCTCCGGGCCCTTGGCCGACCGGGTCTTCGCCCCCCGGTACGGCCCGGAGGAGGGTATCGCCCTCATGCTGCTGATCTTCGGCGGCCTGGGGGTGGCGTGGGGGCTATCCGGATACCTTTTCCCCAAGGTGCGGGAGGCGGAAACCCTTCTCCCCGACGCCAAGCCGGACTAAACTTTCCCCATGGGGAAGCTGGAAGCCCTAAAGCGCCTCCTCCCTGGAAAGGTGGATACCTCCCCCTCCGAGCGCCGCCGCCACGGGCGGGACGAGGGCTACCCCGAGGAAGGAGAGGTGCTGGCGGTGGTCTACCCGGAGGGCGTGGAGGACGTGCAAAAGGCCCTCCTTTGGGCCCGGGAACACCGGGTGGCGGTCATCCCCTTCGGGGCGGGGACCAGCCTCGAGGGGCACCTCCTTCCCTTGGGGGAGGCCATCAGCCTGGATTTCAGCCACATGAACCGGGTCCTGGAGGTCCGGCCGGAGGACTTCCTCTGCGTGGTGGAACCCGGCCTCACCCGCAAGGCGCTAAACGAAGCCCTGAAGGGCACCGGCCTCTTCTTCCCCGTGGACCCGGGGGCGGACGCCACCCTAGGCGGCATGGCCGCCACCAACGCCAGCGGCACCACCACGGTGCGCTACGGAGGGATGCGGCAGAACGTCCTGGCCCTGCAGGTGGTTTTGGCCAATGGAGAGGTACTGGAGCTGGGGCGGCCTGTGCGCAAGACCAGCGCGGGCTACGACCTCAAGGACCTCTTCATCGGTTCGGAGGGCACCCTGGGGGTCATCACCCGCCTCACCCTGCGACTCCACCCCCTCCCCGAGCACGTGCACACCTTAAGGGTCTTCTTCCCCCGGGTGGAGGAGGCGGCGGAGGCGAGCTATAGGGTGATGGCCAGCGGCCTGCCCGTGGCCCGGCTGGAGCTTTTGGACGAACTGGCCCTAAGGGCCCTAAACCGCTACCTTCAAGCGGGCTTCCCGGAGCGCCCGGCCCTCTTTCTGGAGTTCCACTCCTCCACAAGGGAGGCCCTGGAAGCGGAGAGCGCCCTGGCCCTGGAGCTCATGCGGGAGGCCGGGGCCTTGCAGGTGGAAGCCGCCAAGACCGAGGAAGAGCGCAAGCGCCAGTGGGAAGCCCGCCACCAGGCCTACTGGGCCCTGGTGCACCTCTTCCCCGGACACCGCTTCGTGATCACCGACGTGGCCGTTCCCCTGTCCCGTTTACCGGAGATGGTGCGCTACGCCCAGGGGCTTCTTGAGAAAATGGGCCTTACCGGAAACATCCTGGGCCACGTGGGGGATGGGAACTTCCACACCCTGGTCCCCATCCTGCCCCAGGACTACCCCAAGGCGGAGGCCTACGCCGAAGCCCTGGTGCGAAGGGCCTTGGAGCTGGGAGGCACCTGCACCGCTGAGCACGGGGTGGGCCTGAGGAAGAAAAAGTATCTACCCTTAGAACATGGGCCTGCTCTGGAATGGATGCGAAAACTAAAGGACCTCCTTGACCCCGAGGGGCTCCTGAACCCAGGCAAGGTGCTTGACACACCCCCTTCTTCCCGCTATAGTTAAGGATGGCGACGCGGGGTGGAGCAGCCTGGTAGCTCGTCGGGCTCATAACCCGAAGGTCGCGGGTTCAAATCCCGCCCCCGCAACCAAACGAAACCCCGGGCACATGGGCGCCCGGGGTTTTCCCTTACCCTTGGGGCATGGACTGGGAAACCCGGCAAAACCCCGAGCGCCTGTTCAAAACCTTCCGCTTTGCCAACTTCCAAGAGGCGATGGCCTTTGCCAACAGGGTGGCCGAGTTGGCCGAGGCCAAGGGCCACCACCCCCGCCTCACCGTGGAGTGGGGGCGGGTGACCGTGGAGTGGTGGACCCATAACGCCGGTGGCATCACCGAGAAAGACCGGGAGATGGCCCGCCTCACCGACCTCCTTCTGGGGTAGCCTGGGAGAGGTATGGAGGCGCGCACCTTAGAGCTCGTCTTCCCCGAGCACACCAACCCCCTGGGCGCCGCCTTTGGCGGCTTCGTGCTGGGCCTCATGGACAAGGTAGGTTCCTACGCCGCCGCCCGCAGGGCCAAGAAGCCCGTGGTGACCGTGGCGGTGAGCAGCGTGGAGTTCAAGGTGCCCATCCGCACCGGCGACCTCCTGGAGGTAGTGGCCAAGGTGGTGCGGGTGGGGCGCACCTCCTTGACCGTGGAGGTGGAGGTCTACAAGGAGCGCTTCGGCCAGGAGGACGGCCGGGTCCTGGCCACCCGGGGGGAGCTCACCTACGTGGCGGTGAACGAGCGGGGCCAGCCTGTGCCGGTGGAGGAGCATGCGGGTGCTGACTGACGCATCCTGCCCCTACTGCCGGGCCTTGGGCCGGGCCCTGAAGGCCCTGGACCTTGGGGGAAGCCTCCGGATAGAGCCCCTGCAGGAGGCCCAGGGGTTGGACCAAGAGGCCCTTCTCCAGGAACTCCACGTCCTGGAGGGGGAAAGGGTCCACCGGGGCTACCGGGCCCTTATGGCCTTGGTCCGAAGGCTACCCCTCCTCTGGCCCCTTTACCCCCTTCTCCTCCTGGGCCTGGCCTTCGGCCTGGGGCCCAGGCTCTACCGCGCCCTAGCGGAAAGGAGGCCCCGTGCCTGAGCTGCCCGAGGTGGAAACCACCAGGCGGGGCCTCGAGCCCCTTCTCCTCGGGCGGCGCTTCCTGGAAATCAGCCACCAGGACCCCAGGCGCTACCGCCACACGGAAAAGGCCCTGGGTAGGGAGGTTGAGGGCGTGGGGCGGCGGGGCAAGTTTCTCCTCCTAGGGCTTTCGAAGGGTCTGGAGATGGTGGTCCACCTGGGCATGACCGGGGGGTTCCGCCTGCAGGTCACGCCCCACACCCGGGTGGCCTTCCGCCTGGACCAAAGCGAGCTCTTCTTCCACGACCCCCGGCGCTTCGGGCGCATCTGGGTGGTGGAGCGGGGAGATTACCGCGAGATCCCCCTTCTCTCCCGCCTGGGCCCCGAGCCCCTTTCCGAGGCTTTCCGCTTCCCGGAGTTCCTCGAGGGCCTGCGAAAAAGCGCCAAGCCCCTCAAGGCCTTGCTCCTGGACCAGCACCTCGCCGCCGGGGTGGGAAACATCTACGCCGACGAGGCCCTCTTCCGGGCAGGCCTCTCCCCCCTCCGCCCGGGCAAAAAAGTGAACGAGGAGGAGGCCAGGAGGCTCTTCTTCGCCATCCGTGAGGTCCTGGGCGAGGCCGTGGCCTTCGGGGGAAGCACCCTCTCCGACCACACCTACCAGCAACCCGACGGCCTCCCCGGAGGCTTCCAGGAGCGCCACGCCGTTTATGGGCGGCAGGGCCTCCCCTGCCCCCGGTGCGGGGAGGCGGTGGCCCGGGCGGTGGTGGCAGGAAGGGGCACCCACTTCTGCCCCTGGTGCCAGACTTAAGGGCCCCATCGGGGCTTGCCCCCAAAGTTATGCCCTACACGAAGGAAGGCCTTTGGGGGGCGTTAGCCCCACCGGCCCCGGCCCCGGTCCAAGAGGTAAAAGAGGAGCCCGGAAAGAAGGGCCAGAAGGGCGGCCAAGGCGATAGCTTCCTTAAAGGGGCCTTCCCCGGGCCTCCCCAGGCGCTCGTAGATGGCCAAGGTGAGGGTGGTCCACTCGGGCCGCCAGAGCACCAGGCTGGCTCCAAACTCCCCCAGGATGGCCGCCAGGGCCAGGGCGAGTCCTGAGGTAAGAGCAGGGAGTACCAGGGGAAGCTCCACCCGGAGGAAGGCCCTAAGGGGCGTGGCCCCCAGGACCCGGGCCGCCTCGAGGAGGCTTGGGGAAAGGCTTCTTAAGGCAGGCAGGAGGGCCCGGGCAAGGAGGGGGTAGGCCAAGAGGGCGTAGGCAGCGAGAAGCAGGGCCAAGGAGCCCCGAAGGTGGGGGTAGGCGAGAAGGTAGCCGAGGCCCACGGCCACCGGGCTCACCATGAGGGGGAAAAGCCCTAAGAGGTCCATGAGGGGGCTCCGGCGGGCCGCTGCGGCATAAGCCACTCCCAAAGGAAGGGCTAGGGCCAAGGCCAAGAGGGTGAAGCGGAGGCTATTCCCCAAGGCCACGGAAAGGGGAGTGAAGTCCTGTGAGGCCCAGGCGGAAGCGAGGGCCTTAGGGTCCAGGCGCAGAAACAGCCCCCACAAGGGGGCAAAAAGGAGGAGAAAGAGGACGCCTAGGCCCAGGGTATAGGCCCAAGGGGGAGGGGGAAGAAGCCCTCCGGGGGGCAGGGGATAGGGCCGGAGGCGCAGGTAGAGGGCCACGGCTAGGCCCAGGGTGAGGATCTCCAGGAGCATGAGGGCGCTGGCCTCGGGAAAGGCCAGGCGGTAGGCCAAGAGGGTGTAGACCTCCACCTCGAGGGTGGCGTACCTGGGCCCTCCCAGAAGGAGAGGGACCCCGAAGGCGGAAAAGGCGTAGATGAACACCAAAAGCCCCGCGGAAGCCAAGGCGGGGAGGAGGAGGGGAAGCCCTACCCTTAGAAAAGCCCTGGGACTCGAGGCCCCCAGGACCCGGGCCGCCTGCAAGGGGCCTTCCAGGTTCAAGGCCACGGGCAGGAGGATCCTGAGGGCAAGGCCCAGGTTGTAAAAGATGGCCGCCAGAAAAAGGAGGGCTTGGGTACCGTAAAGGTCCACCCCCAAGACCCCCTTCGGCCCCAAAAGGGCCAGAAATCCCAGGGCCACCACCGGGGTGGGGAGGACAAAAGGCAAGGTGGAAAGAGCCAGGAAACCCCCCCTAAAGGGAAAGCGGCGGCGGAAGAGAAAGGCCAGGGGCAGGGCCAGGGACAAGGTGAAGAGGGCGGAGAGAAACCCGTACTCCAGGCTCCAGAGGTAGCGCTCCCAGTAGTAGGGGTTCGCCAGGGCCCGGGCAAACCCCTCCCCTACTCCCAGGGCCAGGATGCGGAGAAGGGGGTAGAAGAGGGCCAGGCCCAGGAAGAGGAGGACGAAAAAGCCTCCGTAGGCCATCCCCCTAAGCCTAACCCCCAAGGCCCAGGGCCTTCCCAGCCTGAGGGAGGCGCTACCGCCTGCCCTGGCGCACCGCCTCGGGGCTTTGCCCCTGAAGGACCACCTTGGTCCACTCCTCGATCCAGCGCTCCCGGTTCTGGGCCATGACCTTGGGGTCCAGGCGCACGCTGCCCAAGGGTTCCGGGGCGAAGCGGAACACCGGGGGCAAAGCGGCGTCCCGGCGGGCCGGGTACATCCACATCTCCGTGGGGATGTTCTCCTGCACGGGCTTGGAGAGGAGCCAGTCCACCACCCTCTTGGCCCCTTCCAGGTTCTTGGTCCCCTTCAGGATGCCCACGAACTCCACCTGGAAGAAGGCGAGTTCCGGAAAGAGGTTCCCCGTGGGGGGCTCTTGGTACTTGCCCTCGGAGTAGTAGACCTCGGCGGCAGGGCTGGTGGTGTAGGAAACCACCAGGGGCCTATCCCCCTTGTAAAGGGTGAAGTGGGTGTAGTAAGCCTCGCTCCAGCCCTTGGCCACCCGCACGCCCCCGTCCCGGAGCCTGGCCCAGAAGTCCAGGTAGCCATCCTCGCCGAAGCGGGCCACCGTGGCCATGAGGAAGGCCAGGCCTGGGGAGCTGGTGGCAGGGTTTTGCACCACCAGGAGCCGGGCGTACTCGGGACGGGCCAGGTCCGCGGGGGCCTTGGGCAGGGGACGGTCCTTGAAGTAGGCCCGATCGTAGTTGAGGCTCACCCAACCGTAGTCCACGGGAAGGGCGCGAAAGGTGGGGTCCAGGAGCAAGGTGGCCTTCAGATTCTGGATCGCGGGGCTCCGGTAGGGCAAAAGGATGTCCGCCTCCAGGGCCCGGGACAAGAAGGTGTTGTCGAAGCCGTAGATCACGTCGGCGATGGGGGCTCCCTTGGTGAGGATGGCCCGGTTCAGGGTCTCCCCGGCATCCCCTCCTTTGAGGAAGCGGAGCTTCAGGCCGGTTTCCCGCTCAAACCGGGCGATGAGCCCCTTATCCAGGGAAAAGCTTGCGTGGGTGAGGACGGTGATCTCCTGGGCAAAGCCGAAGGCCAAAAGGACCAGCAGGGCAAAGATCCTTAACATAAAACCCCTCCTTGTCACCGGGAGGGGCCTTGGTCACCTTCCCTACGCCGGCATTACCCGGATCAGGTTCCAAGGGTATCTCTCAGCCCCACAAAAGGGCACCCCCGGTGACGCCCTGAGTTTACCACCCTTCCTGGCCCTGGAAGGGCATCCCTCACACCTTCCAGGGAGCCAGCAGGCCCTCGAGGACTTCCCGGAAGGCCTCGCCAAAAGCCTCCGGCTGATCGATCCAGGGGTAGTGCCCGGCCCCGGGTATCACCCGGATGGGAGCTTTGAGGCGCTCCGCCACCTCCTCGGCATAGGGATAGCTGGTGCCGTCCTTCTCCCCCACCACCAGGGCCACCGGTTTGCGGCTTGGGGAAAGGTAGGGGGTGTAGTCCAGCCGCCAGAGGCCGTTTTTCCAAAAGGCCAAGGCCGGAGTATCCGGCCCCAGGATGCCCGAGCCCTCCGCCACCCACTCGTACTCCAGGCGGCCATGGGGGGTGGGGAACATGAGGCGGTCAAAGAGGACCTTGGGTTCGGCCTTCTCTAGGGCAACCTTAAGGTTTTGCTCCGGATCGGGAAGAGACTCGAGCCCCGCAGCCTCCGCAAGCCTTGCGGAAAGCCAGGGGAAGCTCACCCAGGGGGAAAGGAGCACCGCCCCCAGGACCCCCGGGTAGCGGCGGAGGAGCTCCAGGGCCACCAGGGCCCCGAAGCCGTGGGCCAGAAGATGAAACTGCTCCAGCCCCAGGGCCTCGGCCAGGGCCACAGTATCCTCCACCAAAGCATCTATGGTGAAAAGCCTGGGGTCCTGGGGAAGCTCCAGGCTCCGGCCGGAACCCCGCTGGTCGAAGTAGATGACCCTGAACCCTTCCAGGTAGTCCTGAAGCCCTTCCCTGAGGGCGTAGGCGTTCCCCCCAGGCCCCCCGTGGAGGACCAGGAGGGCCGGGGCCTGTTCGTCCCCCACGTCCTCCACGTAAAGCTCCGCCTCCCCTACGGGGATGTAGCCGATTTCTTCCCGCATCCCCTATAGACTACCCCATCCTCCAGGGTAAAGGCCCAAACCTTAACCCCGGGCAGGGCCCTGGCCTTGGCCAAGGCCTCGTCGCTGGCGCCGAACACCTCCAAAAGCCACACCCCTTCCCCCGCAAGAAGCCAGTAGGGATGGGGAAGCTCCCGGGCCAAGTCCAAAAGGGCCTCCTTTGCCTTACCCTCCACAAAGACCACCCTCATCCCTTCCCCCAAAGGCGGTGATAGAAGAGGATCTCCGCGCTTTCCTCCAAGGTGGTGAGGAGGCTATAGGCCTCCAGAAGGGCTTCCTCCGGCTTCTCCTTAAGCCCTATGGCGAAGGCCCCGTGGCCCCGGAGGAGGCAGGCCCGGTGCTCCTTAAGGCCCTCTGCCACGGCCAGGGCGGCCTCAAGGGTGGCGCTCACGGTTTGGGGAGCAAGCACCGGCACTGCTTTCAGGTAGTACTGGCCCTCGAGGTCCAGGGGAACAATCCGGTCCAAATGCAAGGAGAGAGCCACCGCCACCCGGGGATGGGCGTGGACGATGGCCCGGGCCGGGGTCTTGCGGTAGACCTCCCGGTGGATCACGCTCTCCACGCTGGCCCCCTCCGGGAAAGGGCCCTCGAGGGGCACCTCCACCAGATCCTCCGGGGAGAGGCGGGCCTTCTGCACCCCGCTTCGGGTGATGAGAAAGCCCTCCTTGGTGCGCACGGAAAAGTTGCCCGCGGTGGCGGAGATGAGCCTATGGTGAAAAAGATCCTCCCCCACCTGGCGAAAGGCGGTGTAGATCCGCGCTAGCATGGGCCCATTATGGCGTAAAACCCCTTGGGGCGGTGCCAGGAACCCCCACCCCGGCATAGCCATGGTGGGGTGGCCTTAGGCCTGCTTCCCAGGCTGCTCGCGGCGGCCAGGGCGGCGGAGAGCGGGCTCCTTCTCCTTGGCCTCCACCGCCTCCTTCCTGGCCTCCTCGATGGCCTTGAGGGTCTTCCGGTCCACCACCTGGGTGAAGCGCACGAAGTCGTTTCCGGTCCCCGCGGGGATCAGGCGGCCCAGGATGACGTTTTCCTTGAGGCCGATGAGCTCGTCCTTCTTCCCGGCGATGGCCGCCTCGGTGAGCACGTGGGTGGTGTTCTGGAAGCTGGCAGCGGAGAGCCAGCTCTTGGTGGAAAGGGCGCTCTTGGTAACCCCCATGAGGAGGGGCTTCCAGGCCACCGGGGTCTTGCCCTCGGCGATGAGCCGCTCGTTCAAGGCCTCCACGTCCCACCGCTCCAGGACCTGGCCCTCCAGCAGGCGGCTATCCCCGGGATCGGTGACCTCCACGTACTTGAGCATCTGCCGCACCACGATCTCGATGTGCTTGTCGTGGAGCTTCACCCCCTGGGCCCGGTAGACCTTCTGGATCTCGTCCACCAGGTAGCGCTCCACTGCCTCAGGACCCTTGGCTTCCAGAAGCTGGTGGGGATCCACGGCCCCGCGGGTCAAAGGCTGGCCCGCCTCCACATAATCCCCATCCTTCACCACCAGGCGGGCATCCTTGGGCAACTTGTACTCCTTGGAGAAGCCCTCGGACTCCACGAAGACGGAGAGCTTCTCCTCGGTTTCCTCGATGCGCACCACCCCGTCGATCTCGGAGATCACCGCCTTGGCCTTGGGGCGCCGGGCCTCAAAGAGCTCAATGACCCGGGGCAGACCCTGGGTGATGTCGGTGCCCACCGCCACGCCGCCCGTGTGGAAGGTGCGCATGGTGAGCTGGGTGCCGGGCTCGCCGATGGACTCCGCCGCCACCACCCCCACCGCTTCCCCGATGGACACGGGCCTGGCCATGGAGAGGTCGTAGCCGTAGCACTTCTGGCACACCCCGTAGCGGGTCTGGCAGGTGAGGGGGCTCCGCACGGGCACCTCCCGGATCTCCCCGGCCTCCGCCGCCTTGATGAGGAGCCCCACGTCCTCGAGGGTCAGGTAGCGCCCTTCCTCCAGGCGCTGGCCCAGCACCTCCACCTCCCGGGCCAGAACGCGGCCGTAGAGGCCGGACTCGATGTCCGAGCGCTTCCTGAGGCGCAAGGAGCGGGTCACCTCGTCGGGCTGGAAGAGGGGGACGGAGATGAAGTTGGTGGTGCCGCAGTCCGCCTCCCGCACCACGATCTCGTGGGCCACGTCCACCAGCTTCCTGGTGAGGTAGCCGGAGTCCGCGGTGCGGAGGGCGGTGTCCGCCCCACCCTTCCGGGCCCCGTGGCTGGAGATGAAGTACTCCAGCACGGTGAGGCCTTCCCGGAAGGAGGAGCGCACCGGCACCTCGAAGGTCTCCCCCGAGGGCTTTTGCATGAGGCCCCGCATGCCGCAAAGCTGGCGGATCTGCTGGGGGTTACCCCGGGCCCCGGACTGGGCCATCACGTAGAGGGGGTTGAAGGGGTAGTTCTCCTCAAAGTTCTTGAAGACGGCCTGGGTGACCTTCTCCGTGGTTTCGGTCCAGAGCTGGATCACCTGGTCGTAGCGCTCCCGGTCGGTGAGGAAGCCCATCTCGTAGGCCTGCTCGATCTGCCTAAGCTTCTTGTCGGCTTCCTCCAGGTACTTCTGCTTCTCAGGGGGGATGACGGCATCGTCGATGCCGATGGTGATCCCGCTGGTGGTGGACAGGGTGAAGCCGTAGTACTTGAGGGCGTCCAGAAGCCTTGCGGTCTTCTCAATCCCCAGGCGCAGGAAGGACTGGTAGACCAGGTCCTTGAGGGAGTTCTTCTCCTGGGGCACGTCCATCTGGAGAAGCTCCTGGGCTACCCGCTCATCCCCCACCGCCTCACCCACGATGCGGGCGAAGAGGACTCGGCCCGGGCTGGTTTCCAGGCGCTTGCCCAGGTAGCGCACCGTCACCACGTCCTGCAGGTCCAGTAGGCCATGGGCCACCGCCAGAAGGGCCTCATCGGGGCTGGCGAAGACGAACTTCAACCGGCCCACGCTGGTTTCCTTGCCCGCCACCCGGATGGGGGCGTTCAAGGCCACCTCGCCCCGGTCGTGGGCGGCTAGGGCCTCCTCTGGCGTGGCGAACTCCCTGCCTGCGCCCTTCTTCTCCCGGCGCACCTGGGTGATGTAGTAAAGCCCCAGGATGATGTCCCGGCTGGGCTTGGCCAAAGGCTCCCCGGAGGCCGGGGAGAGGAGGTTGTGGGCGGAGAGCATCTGGACGCGGGCCTCCGCCTGGGCGAAGGAGGAAAGGGGCACGTGCACCGCCATCTGGTCTCCGTCGAAGTCGGCGTTGAAGGCCTCGCACACCAGGGGGTGGAGCTGGATGGACTGGCCTTCCACCAAAACCGGCTGGAAGGCCTGGATGCCCAGGCGGTGGAGGGTGGGGGCGCGGTTCAGGAGGACCACCTTGCCGTGGATGACCTCCTCCAGGGCATCCCACACCTCGTCCTTGATGTCCCGCTGGCGCTCCAGCATGCGCCGGGCGGCCTTCACGTTGGGGGCAATGCCCTTTTCCTCCATCTTCTTAAGGAGGAAGGGCTTGAAGAGCTCCAGGGCCATGCGCTTGGGCAGGCCGCACTGGTGGAGCTTGAGCTGGGGCCCCACCACGATCACGCTCCGCCCCGAGTAGTCCACCCGCTTGCCCAAGAGGTTCTGGCGGAAGCGGCCCTGCTTGCCGGAGAGGATGTCGGTGAGGCTCCTGAGAGGTCTTTCGGAGCCCGGGTTGGTGACGGGGGAGCCGCGGCGGCCGTTGTCGATGACCGCATCCACCGCCTCCTGGAGCATGCGCTTCTCGTTGCGGATGATGATCTCCGGAGCCCCCTGGGCCAGGAGCTTCTTCAAGCGGTTGTTGCGGTTGATGAGGCGGCGGTAGAGGTCGTTGAGGTCGCTGGTGGCGAAGCGGCCCCCGTCCACCTGGACCATGGGGCGGAGGTCGGGGGGCAGCACGGGTACCGCCTCGAGGATCATCCACTCCGGGCGGTTGCCAGAGTCCAGGAAGGCCCGCACCACCTCGAGGCGCTTCCTTGCCTTGGCCCGCCGGGCCCGGGAGGGATGCCGCATCTCCTCCAGAAGCTCGGCCTCCAACTTCTCCAGGTCCAGCTCCTTCAAGAGGGCCTGGATGGCCTCGGCCCCCATGCGGGCGTCGATATCGTAGGATTCCACCACCCGCACCACGTTCCGGACCAGGTCCACCTCCACCCGGCCGTAGATCTCGCTCTTGACCTTGCCCCCATCCGCCAGCACGTCCCCAGGGGCCACCCGGTCCCCGGTGGTGACCTCCACGTCCTCCTCAAAGGGGTAGAGGCGGGCTTTCATCACCACGATGCTGGCGGGCTCGTGCAGGTGGACGATGCCCTCGGCCTCGGCGATCACCTCCTCCTCGGGGTCGATGGCCGCCACCACCTTCTCCCCCGCCCGGACGTGGGCTCCTTCCGGCACCACCACGTTCATGTGGGGGGCCACCCCGTAGTCCTTGGGCTCCGTCCACTCCAGGAAGAAGGTGAGGTAGACGGTATCCCCTTCCTCCTCCGCCTCCACCTCCTTGGCGGCCATGTGCCGGGGCATGCGCAGAAGGCCCCGGCCCTCGGCCAAGGGCTGGCCCTTTTCCACCACCTCCCCCTGGACCACCAGGGGGGTAAGGCCCACGGGCAGGAAGTAGCGGGCCACGGCCTCGTCGTCCTTGAGGAGGGTGAGGAGGTGGCCCTCCTCGAGCTCCTTGAGCTCCACCACCCCCTCCTCCTCCGCCCGGAAGAGGTAGGGCTCAGGAAGTTCCGCCAAGACCTCACCTGGCCTGTAGGCCTCCCGTTCCACCCAGGCGGAGAGGGGAAGGCGAAGGCCCGCCCGCTCCCTGCGCAGGTAGTCGATCCGCACCCGCCGGGGGAAACGGTAGAGGGCCACCCCGTCCATGCGGCTTGTCACCCCGGGGGCCAGCTCCTGCCCCTTCACCACCTCCTCCCCGTCCTTGACCAGGGCGTCCACCCCGGCAGGCAGGGGGTAGGTTTCCTGCTTGCCGTAGCGGAGCTCCCGGTACTCCTCGTCGGTGAGGAGCTGGCGCTTCTGCACGGGTACCCCATCCAGCACCGCCCCCTTGGGGTCCAGGACGATGTACTTGCTGAAGTAGAGAACCTGTTCCAGCTCGGTGGCGGAGAGGTCCAGGAGGGTGCCGATCTTGGAGGGCACATCCTTCACGAACCAGATGTGGGCCGCCGGGGTGGCCAGCTCGATGTGCCCCATGCGGTAGCGGCGCACGATGCTCTTGGTGACCTCCACCCCGCAGCGCTCGCACACCTTGCCCTCAAAGCGCTGCCGCTTGTACTTGCCGCAGGCGCACTCGTAGTCCTTGGTGGGGCCAAAGATGCGCTCGTCGAAAAGCCCATCCCGCTCGGGCTTCAGGGTGCGGTAGTTGATGGTTTCGGGCTTCTCCACCTCCCCGTAGCTCCAGGAGCGGATCTTTTCCGGAGAGGCCAGGGCGATGCGAACCTTGCGAACTTCCTTTTTCATTCCTCCTCCACTTAAGAGCAATCCCGTTTCCGCGGTGCGGCTTACCGCTTGGAGGCCAGGCCCTCAAAGATGTCCACGGGGTTGTCCCGCTCGTCCAAGGTCTGCACGTCCAGGGCCAGGGCCTGAAGCTCCTTTACCAAGACCCGGAAGGACTCGGGCACGCTGGGCTCGGGGACGTCCTCCCCCTTGATGATGGCCTCGTAGGCGGCGTTGCGGCCCTCGATGTCGTCGGACTTCAAGGTGAGCATTTCCTGCAGGGTGTGGGCGGCCCCGTAGGCCTCGAGGGCCCACACCTCCATCTCCCCGAAGCGCTGCCCGCCGAACTGGGCCTTTCCGCCCAAAGGCTGCTGGGTGATGAGGGAGTAGGGGCCGGTGGAGCGGGCGTGCATCTTGTCCTCCACCATGTGGTAGAGCTTCATGATGAACATCTGCCCCACCACGATGGGGCCCTCGATGGGCTCGCCGGAGCGGCCGTCGTAGAGAACCACCTTGCCCTGGAGGAAGAGCTCCTTAAGCTGCTCCTCCGGGCTCTTGCCGGGGCTCACCAGGCCCAGCTTCTCCGCCCGGGCCAGAACCTCCAGTTCCCGCTTGTCCACCCCGAAGCCCTCCTCCTTGCGCCGGCCGAAGTAGAGGTCGAAGGCCTCGGCCAAAAGGGCCTTGATCTCGGGCTCCCGCGCCCCGTCGAAGACCGGGGAAATGTAGCGCTGGCCCAGGAAGAACCCTACCAGGCCCAGATGGGTTTCCAGGATCTGGCCCAGGTTCATGCGGCTAGGAACGCCCAAGGGGTTCAGGAGGATGTCCACCGGGGTGCCATCGGGCAGGTGGGGCATGTCCTCCACGGGAAGGATCTTGGCCACCACCCCCTTGTTCCCGTGGCGGTTGGCCAGCTTGTCCCCCACCTGGAGCTTGCGCTTTTGCGCCACGTAAACCCGCACCACCTCCCGCACCCCGGGCTTGAGCTCCACCCCGGGGTCCCCACGGCGCAGGCGCAGGGTACCCACCACGATGCCCCCCTCGCCCGGGGGCACCCGGAGGGAGGTGTCCTTCACATCCCGGGCCTTATCCCCGAAGATGGAGCGCAGAAGCCTTTCCTCAGGGGAAGGCTCCTGCTCCCCCTTGAAGCTGGTGCGGCCCACCAGGATATCGCCGGGCTTCACCTCGGCCCCGATCCTCACCACCCCCTCCTCGTCCAGATCCCGCAGGGCCGCCTCGGAGAGGTGGGGGATGTCCCGGGTGATGCGCTCTGGGCCCAGCTTGGTGTCCCGGGCCTCGATCTCGTAGCGCTCGATGTGGATGGAGGTGTAGAAGTCCCGCTTTAAAAGCTCCTCGCTGATGACGATGGCGTCCTCAAAGTTGTACCCGTCAAAGGGCATGATGGCCACCAGGACGTTCTGCCCCAGGGCCAGGAAGCCCCCCTCGGAGGCGGGGCCATCCGCCAGAAGGTCCCCCTTCTTCACCTTTTGGCCCACCACCACCCGGGGCCTCTGGTCCAAGGCGGTGCCCTGGTTGGAGCGCACATAGCGGCGCAGGGTGTGCTCCACCAGGCGGCCATCCGCGTAGCGCACGGCGATGCGGCGGCCGTCCACCGCCACCACCTCCCCGTCCTCCTCCGCGTAGACCGCGGCCAGGGAGTCCCGCACCACCCTTTCTTCCAGGCCGGTCATCACCACCGGGGCCTGGGCCCGGATGAGGGGCACCGCCTGGGTCTGCATGTTGGAACCCATGAGGGCCCGGTTGGCGTCGTCGTGCTCCAGGAAGGGGATGAGGTTGGTGTTCACGGAAAAGACCTGTTTGGGAGAAACGTCCATGAACTCCACCTCCTCCGGGCCCACGATCACCGGCTCTCCCCGGCGCCTTGCCACCACCCGGTCGGTGGCGATGCGGTTCCCCTCGAGGGGAGTGTTGGCCTGGGCGATGGTGTACCGGTCCTCCTCGGTGGCGGTCATGTAGGCCACCTCGTCGGTGACCACCCCGCTCCTCACCCGGCGGTAGGGGGTGCGGATGAAGCCCAGCCCGTCCACCCGGGCGTAGGCGGCCAAGGAGGTGATGAGGCCGATGTTGGCGCCTTCCGGGGTTTCCACCGGGCAGATGCGGCCGTAGTGGGTGCGGTGCACGTCGCGCACGTCAAACCCCGCCCGCTCCCGGGTGAGGCCCCCAGGGCCCAGGGCGGAGATGCGGCGCTTGTGACGCAGGGAGGAGAGGGGGTTGGTCTCGTCCTTGAACTGGGAGAGCTGGCTACGGCTGAAGAACTCCCGGATGGCCGCCTCGAGGGGTCGGTTGTTCACCAGCTTGGCCGGGGTCAGGGTATCCGCAGAGCCCATCACCATCCTCTCCCGTACCCCCCGGGCCAAGCGGCTTAAGCCCACCCGGAACTGGTCGGCCATGAGCTCCCCCACGGTGCGGATGCGGCGGTTGCCCAGGTGGTCGATGTCGTCCACCTCGTGCCCAGGAACCCCAGCCGTGAGGGCAAAGAGGTAGCGCAGGGTGGGCAGGAAGATCTCGTCCTTGAACTCCCCGTCCTCAAAACGCACCAGGGTGCGCCCGGAAAGACGCACGCCCAGCTTTTCCTCCGCCTTGTACTGCCCCGCCTCCCCCAGGTCGTACCGCCTTGGGTCGGCCAAAAGGCCAAAGAGGTAGGCCAGGGCCTTGTCCTTCTTGGGGGGATCGCCGGGACGGAGCAGAGTGAAGAGGCGCACCAGGGCCTCCTCCGGGCGCATGGCCAGCACCGCCTCGTCCAGAAGGCCCCCCACGAGCGCCCCGTAGGCCCCAAGCTCCCGGTTCAGGGTCTCGGCGTCGTAGCCCAGGACCCTGAGGAGGAGGATGAGGGGGAACTTGCGCTTGTTGACCTTCATGGAGACGGTGCCGTTTTGCTCCACCTCCAGGTCAATCCAGGGTCCCCGTTTGGGCAAGGGGATGATGCTGGCCACAAACCGCCCGGGGCGGGCGGGGTCGGGGGTGAAGTAGACCCCCGGGGAGCGGTGGATCTGGGAAACGATCACCCGGTCGGCCCCATTGATGATGAAGGAGCCGTCCTCGGTCATGAGGGGGATGTGGCCCAGGAAGACCTCGTCCTCCTTGATGAGGCCCGTGTCCTTGTGGATGAGCTGGAGGCGGGCATAGAGGGGAGCCTGGTAGGTCAGATCCTTCTCCCGGCACTCGTCCTGGGAAAAGGGGGGCTCCCCGATGCGGTACTCCAGGAAGTCCAGGACCATACCGCCCTTGCCCTTGTCCCCCTCCTCCACGGGGAAAGTCTCCTTGAAGGCCGCCTGAATGCCCACGTCCTCCCGCTTATCCGGGGGGACATCGGCCTGAAGGGCCCTCTTGTAGGATTCCACCTGGATTTCTGTCAGGGGGGGAAGGGGTATAACCTCTCGGATGCGACCGAACCGCTTGATCTCCATGCGTCACCTCAAGGATGGGAAAGCGGGCCGCCCGAGGTAAGCTAACAGGGTTCTTCCGCGGGACCTCGCGCCCCGCGGCGGCTGGCTCTTACCGTGCTCCCTTGGCCCGACCAAAGAGCACAAACCTTAGCTTATAGGGCAATCCCTTAAGCCGTCAAGCCTACCCCGACCCTTCTCCTTTTGCTCCTACCGTTCCACCTCCACCTTGATTTTATAGTTTCCCCGCCTGGTTTCGCCAAGTACTTCCACAAGCCTCAGGCTTCCCAAGCCTTCCGCCAAAAGGGTGTCCCCGGGGGCCATCTCCTCCTTGGGGGAGGCGAGCCGGCCTTTGAGACGCACCTTCCCCGCCTTCACCCCCTGGACGAAGTAGCTGCGGGAAACCCCGAAGCCCTTAGCCCCCACGGCATCCACCCGCAAGGAGGGCACCACCAGGGTGCGCACCCGCTCGCTCTTGGCCTTCAAAGCCCCTTCCGGCGGGGGGAGGAGGGTAAAGCCGGCTTCTTGGAGCGCCTTCTTGCCCTGGGGGATGAGGGCCACCAGAAACCCCCCCTCCCACGGCTCCAGGTCCCCCATGGCCTCCCCCAGGTCCGGGGGCTCCCGCTCCAGGAAGACCACCTCCACCGGGTCGTAGACGGAGGGGACCTCCGCCGGGTAGAGCACGGCCACCTTCCGCTCCGCCAAAGGGAAGCCCCCGAAGAAGGCCACCCTAAACCCCTCGGCGCGGGCCGCCTCCTCCAGAAGGGCTTGGGCCTCGAGGTCCAGGAAGCCGGTCTGCACCACCCGCCCGCCCCGGGCCCGCTTGAGGTAGGAGGAGAGGTCCGCCACCTATCCCTCCCGGACCACGAAGCTTAGCCGGGCGCTGGCCCTTTCCTCTCCCTCCACCAAGGCCCTGACCGCCACCTTGCCCAGGCCCCGGCGGAAGAGGAGAAGCTCCCCCTCCAAAATCAGGGTGTCCCCCGGCACCACGGGCTTTTTGAAGCGGGCTTCCTCCACCCCCACCAGGAAGACCAGCCCCCCCGGCTGGAAGCCCGGCTGCCGGGCGATGGTGCCCACCGCCGCCTGGGCCATGGCCTCGAGGATCAACACCCCCGGCATGATGGGGTAACCGGGAAAATGCCCCTGGAAGTGGGGTTCGTTAAAGGTGACGTTCTTCAGGGCCCGGAAGGTTTTCTCGTCGGCGTGAAGGACCCGGTCGATGAGCAAAAAGGGATAGCGATGGGGCAGGAGGGCAAGGATCTCCCCGATCTCCACGGCTCACCTCTTCAGGACGTCGTCCGAAGACAGGATGGTGTCCTCCAGCACGTGGAGCATCTCCAAGGCCTTACCCGTGCCCAGGGCCACCGCCTCTATGGGGTTTTCCGCCACCACCACGGGCACCCCCGTGGCCTCCTGCAGGGCCACGTCCAGGTTCTTTAGAAGGGCACCGCCGCCGGTTAGAAGAATGCCCCTCTCGTAAATGTCCGAGGCCAGCTCAGGCGGCGTGGTTTCCAAAACCGCCTTCACCCCCTGGAAGATCTTATCCAAAGGCTCCTTCAAGGCCTCGGCCACGTCCTCGGCGGGGATCTCCGCCGTGCGGGGAAGGCCGGTGATGAGGTCCCGGCCCCGCACCTCGGCCACCTCCTTCTCCTCCCCGGGAAGGATTTTGGCCCGGCCCAGCTGGATCTTGAGCTCCTCCGCGGTGCGCTCCCCGATGAGGAGGTTGTACTTTTGCCGCACGTAGCGGATGATGGCCTGGTCCATCTCGTTGCCGGCGATGCGCAGGCTCTCCGAGCGCACGATCCCCCCCAGGGAGATCACGGCGATGTCCGTGGAGCCACCCCCGATGTCCACCACCATGCTCCCTGTGGGCTCGGCCACGTTGATCCCCGCCCCGATGGCCGCCGCCAGGGGCTCCTCGATGAGGTAGACCTTGTGGGCCATGGCGGAAACCGCCTGCACCACCGCCCGCCGTTCCACGTCCGTGACCCCGGAGGGGACCCCCACCATGACCCGCGGCCGGAAGAAGCGGCTCATGGGGGAAAGCACCTTCTGCAGGAAGAGGAGGAGCATGCGCTCCGTGAGGGCGTAGTCGGCGATAACCCCGTCCTTTAAGGGTCTCACCGCCACGATGTTTCCCGGGGTGCGCCCCAGCATGCGGTAGGCCTCGGCCCCCACCGCCTTGACCTCCCGCTTCCCCTGCACCACCGCGATCACGGAGGGCTCCCGCAGGACGATGCCCTTCCCCCGCACGTAAATGAGAACGCTCGCCGTTCCCAGATCGATCCCGATGTCCTCGCCCCTCAGCATATCGCCCCATTCTAGCCTACCGGGCGTACTCCACCGCCCGGGTCTCCCGCACCACGGTCACCTGCACCTGGCCGGGGTAGTTCATCTCCCGCTCGATGCGGTTAGCGATTTCCCGGGCCAAGAGGGTGGCCTTGGCGTCGGTGATCTTGTCCGGCTTGACGATGACCCGAACCTCCCGCCCCGCCTGCACCGCGAAGGCCGTCTCCACCCCGGGGAAGGAAAGGGCGATGCGCTCCAGGGCCTCCAGGCGCTGCAGGTACTCCTCCAGGCTCTCCCGCCTGGCCCCGGGCCTCGCGGCGGAAAGGGCGTCAGCGGCCGCCACCAAAACCGCATACACGGTCTCGGCGTTCTCCGGGTCGTGGTGGTGGGCGATGCCGTCTATAACCTCTGCGGGCTCCCCGAAGCGGCGGGCCAGGGCGATACCGATCTCCACGTGGCTTCCCTCCACCTCCCGGTCCACGCTCTTGCCGATGTCGTGGAGGAGCCCGGCGCGCCGGGCCAAGGCGACATCCAGGCCCAGCTCCGCAGCCATGATCCCCGTGAGGTGGGCCACCTGGATGGAGTGCTTGAGCACGTTCTGGCCATAGCTGGAGCGGAAGTGGAGCCGCCCCAAAAGCTGGATGAGGCCAGGCTTCAGGCCGACCACCCCGGCTTCCAGGGCCGCCTCCTCCCCCCTTTCGTAGATGAAGGTCTTCATCTCCTGCTTGGCCTTCTCCACCACCTCCTCGATGCGGCTTGGGTGGATGCGCCCGTCCTTCAAGAGCTCCTCCAGGGCCATGCGGGCGATCTCCCGGCGGATGGGGTTGAAGGAGGAGAGGAGAACCGCCTCCGGGGTGTCGTCGATGATGAGGTCCACGCCCGTCAAGGCCTCAAAGGTGCGGATGTTCCGCCCCTCCCGCCCGATGATGCGCCCCTTCATGGCATCCGAGGGGATGGGCACCACGGAGACCGCCAGCTGGGCCGCGGTCTCCGAGGCCTGGCGTTGCATGGCCTGGGCCAGGATCTTCTGGGCCTCCTTGCGGGCCTCGAGGCGCGCCCTTTCCAAGGCCGCCCGCACCCTCTGGGCCTTCTCCTCCTCCAGCTCCCGGTCCAGCTTCTCCAGGATGAGGCGCCTCGCCTCTTCCGGGGAGAGGCCTGCCACCTCGTGAAGCCTCCTTTCCACCTCGCGTTCCTTCTCCTGCAGAAGGGTTTCCTGGGCCTTAAGGGCCTCCTCCCGCTTGGCAAGGGCCTCCTCTAGGGCGTCCAGCTTGAGGGCCCGGGCGTCCAAGGCCTCGCCCCTCTTGGATAGCCTCTCGGCCTCCCGCCGGAGCTCCTCCCGCTCCCCCTTGAGGCGCTCCCTCTCCGCCTTCAGCTCCTCCTGCAAGGCCCTAAGCCTCTCCCGCTCGGCCTTAAGCTCCTCCCGCTCGCTCTTAAGGCGCTCCTCCGCCCCCTGCAAGCGCTTTTTGGCCTCAGCCTCCAGGGCCTCCGAGCGATGCTTAAGCTCCGCCTCCAGCTCCTGGCGCAAGGCTTTGACCCGCTCCTCGGCCTCCTGGCGCAGGGCCCGAGCCTCGGCCCGGGCGGCCTCCAGGATCTCCCGGGCCTCCTTGCGGGCCGCCTCGAGGGCCTCCCTGGCCTCCCCCCGGGCGGCCTCCAGGAGCCTCTTGGCCTCCTCCCCCGTGCGGTCCTCCCCCTTGCGCCGAAGGAACAGGGCCCCCAAGAGGACCAAGACCAGGAGGAGAAGCCCCAGGTCCAAAAGGGTCAGGGTCATCTACTCCTCCCCTTCCTCGCTTCCCGCGAGCACCACCTCGTGGGCCCTCTCCAGGACCTTGGCCCGAATCTCCTCCAAAAGCTCGGGGCGCTCCCTGAGGTAGTCCGCCGCTTTCTCCTTGCCCTGGCCCAGGCGGGTTTCCCCATAGGAGAACCAGCTTCCCGCCTTCTCGATCACGTTGGCCGCCACGGCCACGTTCACCAGGTCCATCACCGGGTCCAGGCCCTTGCCGAAATAGATCTCCAACTCCGCCTCGCGGAAGGGCGGGGCCAGTTTGTTCTTCACCACCTTCACCTTGACCTTGATCCCCACCGCCTCGTTCCCCACCTTGATGGGCTGACCGCTTTTGCGCACATCCAGGCGCACGCTGGCGTAGAACTTGAGGGCCCGGCCGCCGGGGGTAGTCTCGGGGTTGCCGTACATCACCCCCACCTTCTCCCGCACCTGGTTGATGAAGATGGCGGCGGTGTTGCTCTTGGAAAGGACTGCGGTGAGCTTGCGCAGGGCCTGGCTCATAAGCCTGGCCTGCAAGCCCACGTGCTGGTCCCCCATCTCCCCTTCGATCTCCGCCTTGGGCACCAAAGCGGCCACGGAGTCCACCACGATGACATCCACCGCTCCCGAGCGGGCCAAAAGCTCCACGATCTCCAGGGCCTGCTCCCCGGTGTCCGGCTGGGAGACCAGAAGGTCCTCCACCCTCACCCCGAGCTTTTGGGCGTAGAGGGGGTCCAGGGCGTGCTCCGCATCCACGAAGGCCGCCACACCCCCCTGCTTCTGGGCCTGGGCGATGATGGTGAGGGCCAAAGTGGTTTTCCCTCCGGACTCGGGGCCGTAGATCTCGATCACCCTTCCCCGGGGAATACCCCCGATGCCCAGGGCCAGGTCCAGGCCCAAGGAGCCCGTGGGGATCACATCCACCTGGAGCTTGGGCATCTCCCCTAGGCGCATGACCGCGCCCTTACCGAACTCCTTCTCAATGGTTTTAAGAGCGTTTTCCAGCGCTTTCCTCTTGTTCTCGTCCATGGTCACCTCGCAAAGGGAACTTTTCCAAAATGGTATAGACGGGCCCCTTGGGCTTAAGCTCCGAGCGCACCAGGGCGAACTCCGCCACCGGCCACTCCACGCCGAAGACCACCGGGGGCACCCGTGGGGCCGGGGCCTTGCGCCGGGCCAGGGTGATGTGGGGTTTGAAGGGCTTATCCCCCCCTGCCAGAAGCGCCTCCTCCCCCAGGAGTTCCCGTACCCCTTCCCGAAGCCCTTCCGCCAAGGGGGCAAATCCCTCCCCTTCCGCCTTGGCGAACCAGACCCTCGGGGTGCCCTCGTTGGGGAAGTAACCCGTGCCCCGGATGCGGGCGGTGAAGGGGGAAAAAAGCCGACCAAGGCGGTGCCCCAGGGCCAAAAGGTCCTCCAGGTCCTCCTCTGGCCTTTCCCCCAGGAAAAGCAGGGTGAGGTGGAGCTGGTGGGGGGCCACCTCCTTCCACCCCTTGTAGCGGGCCACCCGCTCCTGAGCCTCCACCAAGGCCCGCTTCACCTCTTCAGGAAGGAAGATCGCGTAGAAGAGCCTCATGTTAGGAGTAAAGCCAAGGCGGCATAAACGCTTCGGAGCCGCACCACCTCTCGGTCCCCGGGGAAGCGGTAGCGGCGCACCTCCGTCCCCTTAGGCCCCGCCAGGGCCACGTAGACCGTGCCCACAGGTTCGCCTTCCAAGGGGTCCGGCCCCGCCACCCCGGTGGTGGAAAGGGCATAGGTGGACCCGAAAAGCCCCCGGGCGGCCTCCGCCATGGCCTTGGCCGTTTCGGCGGAAACCGTCTTGGCGAGGAGTTCCTCCGGCACACCGAAGCGGGCCTTGGCCCCTACGGAATAGGATACCACGCCCCCCAAATAGAAGCGGCTCGCCCCCGGCACCCGGGTGATCTCCGCCCCCAGAAGCCCCCCGGTGAGGCTTTCCATGGTGGCAAGGGTGGCCCCTTCCAGCTCCAAACGGCGCTTGGCCGCTTCCGCCAGGGTGAGCTCCCCTTCGCCCCAGACTTCCTTCAAAAGGCGCTTCCTGATCTTCTCCGAAAGATCCGCCACCAGATCCTCCCGGCCCCGGATCACCACCTCCACCCCCTGGAGCTTGGGGTAGGTGCCCACCTCCACCTCTGCCTCCCGCTGGAAGAGCTCCCCGAGCCTTTCCACGATCTCGGACTCCCCGATGCCCCAGGTCTTCAGGACCCGCTTGGCGTAGGGGCGGCGGGGGAGGTTCAGCCTGGGCAGGACCTCCTGCCACATAGGCCGCCACTCAGGGGGAGGCCCAGGCAGGAGAATTAGGTCTTTCCCTTCCTTCCGCACCCACCAGCCGGGAGCGGTGCCCCTGGGGTTTTTAAGCCAGGTGGCCGAGGGGATCCTCAAGGCTTGCTTGCGGTTGGCCTCGGGCATGCTCCGCCCCCGGGCCCGGAAGATGGCCTCAATCTCCGAAAGCATCTCCTCGTCCAACACCAAGGGCTCCCCTAAGGCCTCGGCCACCGCCTCCCGGGTCACGTCGTCAGGGGTGGGGCCCAGGCCCCCGGAAAGCACCAAAAGCCTCGCCCGTTCCCAAGCCTGGCCCACCTCCCGGGCCAAGGGAAGGGGCTCGTCCACCACCCTAAGAGTCCTTTCCACCTTGAGGGCGTAGGCCTCGAGGCTCCTGGCGATCTCCGCCGTGTTGGTGTCCAGGGTTTCCCCGTAGATGAGCTCCGTGCCTACCCCGATGATCTCCGCCCGCTCCATGTGGCCTCCTTGAAGGGCAGGGGCTCCAGGAGAAAGCGTCCCCCACCTCCTTCCACCACCGCCCCTAGGGGCACCTCCTTGCGCATCACGGCAAGGCCCAAAACCCCGAAGGGGGTTTCCATCACCCGCTTGGCCTCCCCCACCGTGCGCCCCTCCAGCAGGAGGTCAAAGGGGGCTTCTTGGGCAGGGGAAAGCCCCCTTAGGCCCACAAGGCAATGGTGCACCTCCTTCCCCTCGAGGCGGGCCATGATCTCCTGGCCCACGTAGCACCCCTTGCCGTAGTCCACCAGGTGGAGAAGCCCCACGCTCTGGGGCAGCTCCCCGCGGATGTCGGAGAGGAGGGGAAGGCCCTTTAGGAGGGTGTAGAGGGGGTAAAGCTCCAGGGGGTAGGCCCCTTCCCCGCCCTCCGTCACCTCCTCCCGCCCATCGGCATGGAGGCGCCGGTAAAGGGGGAGTTCCAGAAGCTCCACCTGGTCAAAGACGATGTAACGCTTCAGCCGGGCCTTTAAGCCCTCCAAGGTACCCCAGGGAGCCAGAAGAAAGCCTTCCGGGTGCGAAAACACCGTGGCCGCCTCCTCTATCTGCCCCCGGTGGTTGAGGAACAAAGCCCCCATGGGTCCAGAAAGCCTTCTGAGATCCCGGGTAACCTGGCCTTGAAGGAAGGAAAGAGCGTCGGGCCCCCGCACCAGCAGAAGGCCAGGAAAGGCAAAGTACCCCTCGCCCGCCAAAGCCTTTTCCAGGGCCTCCTCCATCCTCTCCATTATTGACCAAAGGGTCAGTTAGGAGAAGAATAACGGACGTGCGCTTTTTCTGGGGCTCCTTCCTGGCGCTTTTCCTGGTGGGGGTCATCGTGGCCCTGCCCGGGGCGGCCCTGCCCGTGTGGCGGGAGCGGTACGGGGTAGAGGGGGAGGTTTCCTGGTTCTTCGCCGCCCTCCTCCTGGGCCTCCTCCTGGGGGTGCGCCTGGCCCAAGGGGAAAGGCGCCACCCCCTCTTCCCCGCCGCCCTCCTCCTGGTGGGCCTGGCCCTCCTGGGGGTGGCCTTCGCCCCGTCTTTCCCTTGGGTGATCGCCTTGGCCTGCCTCCTGGGCCTGGGGGAAGGGGTGATGAACGTCCACGGGAACAGCCTGGTGGGGGAGCTTGACCCCAGGAGGCGAGTGGGACTCCTGAACCGGGTGAACGTGGCCTTCGGCCTGGGAGCGGTCTTCACCCCCTTTGCCCTCACCCTATTGCCCTATGCTGGGGTCCTCACCCTGGCGGGCCTTCTGGCCTGGGTGGGTGCCCTCCTCCTTTGGCAGGCGCCAGCAGTAACCCAGGCACCTAAGGAACGCGGGCGAGGGCTTTGGCCTTTCCTCCTGTTGGTGGCGGTCTACACGGGCCTAGAAGGAGCTCTGGCCGCCTGGAACCGGGTCTATTTGGAGCACCTGGGCCATCCCACGGCCTTGGGTGGGGTGCTCCTTTCCCTGTACTGGCTCTTTCTGGCCCTGGGCCGTTTCTTTCTGGCCAAGCGGGTGGCAGGGAATCCCCTGGTGGCCCTAAGAACCCTACTCCTTGGGGTCCTTGTCCTCCTTTTCCTCAACCTCTTACCCCCGACTGCCCTCCTCTTTCCCCTGGTGGGCTTCCTCCTGGGCCCCCTTTTCTCCACCCTCTTCGCCCTGGTGCAGGCCCGCTTCGGCCACCGGGCCCTGGGCGGGTTGCTCTATGCGGGGGCCACGGGTAGCACCCTGATTCCCGCCTTGTTTGCCCTTTTGCCCACGGCGGGGATTCCCTATGGACTTCTCCTTCTGGCCTCGGCCCTTTTCCTCTTGATCTCGGGCCTGGAGCGGAGGGCAGTGCATGCCTAAAGCCCTGCTTTTTGACCTGGACGGCACCCTGGCCGACACCGACCCCCTCCACCTCCTGGCCTGGCGGGAGGTCCTGGCCCCTTACGGCCTTGAAGTGGGCCCCGGGTTCTACCGCGAGCGCATCTCGGGCCGGCTTAACCCCGAGATCGTCCGCGAACTCTTGGGGCTGGAAGGGAAGGCGGCGGAGAAGCTCATCGAGGCCAAGGAGGCCCGCTTCCGGGATTTGGCCCAGAACCTGAAGCCCACCCCCGGGCTTCACGAGCTCCTGGCCAAGGCTGAGGCTAAGGGCCTCGCCTGGGGCGTGGTGACCAACGCCCCCAAGGCCAACGCCCACCACGTGCTGGAGGCCCTAGGCCTCCACCCGCCCCTCCTGGTCCTGGCGGAGGAGGTGGGCCGGGGTAAGCCCGACCCTCTCCCCTACCGGGTGGCCCTGGAACGGTTGGGAATCGCTCCTGAGGAGGCCCTGGCCTTCGAGGACTCCCCTTCCGGGGTGAGGAGCGCCGTGGGGGCGGGGATCCCCACCTACGCCCTTCTCACGGGGCATGGGGGGGAAACTCTTCTTGCAGCAGGGGCACAGGGCATTTTACGGGATTTCCAGGAGGCCCTAGAGCTCCTTTAGGGCGTAGCGGCGGAAGGCCTCCTCGTCAAAGCGCCCCTCCACCAGATCCTCAAAGTAGAGCCAGCCCTCGCGGAAGGGAGGGAAGGGAAAGAAGCCCCCTTCCGCCTTCAGGTGGAAGGCCAGCTCATTGGGCTCGGTCACCCCTTGCTGGAAGGCCAGGAGGGCGGACTGGTAGGCGCCAAAGGAGCTCTGCGCCTGGCTGCCCACCATGGCCCGCTTGCCCTTTTCCCGGACCAGGGAAAGCATCTCCAGGGTCCAGGTGATGCCGGTGCGGGCGGGCTTGAGGTTCAGGACGTCAAAGGTGTCCAAGGTGAGCTCCCGGCGGAGGTCCTTGGGGGTCATGGCCGAATCATCGGCGATGAGGGGGAGGATTTTCTTCTCCCTTAGCTTCCTCCTGGCCTCCACCTCCTCGGTGGGCAGGGGCTCTTCCACGTAGAGGAGGCCCATCTCCTTCCAGGCGAGAAGGTAGGCTTCCGCATCCTTGGGGGAGAGGGTCTCGTTGGCGTCGGCGTAAAGCTCGGCGTCGGGGAAAGCCTCCTTGAGGCGGGCGATCCTGCGGGTATCCCCCTCGAGGTCCCGGCCCACCTTCACCTTGAAGACCCGCACCCCCGCCTCGTAGGCCAGGCGGGCATCGGAAAGCATCTCCTCCTCGGAAGCCATGCCCAGAATGTAGGAAACCCGCACCCGGTGCTTGGCGGGCTTCAGCACCTGGGAAAGCTCCTCCCCCTCGCTTCTCGCCCAGGCTTCCCAGATGGCCATGTCTAAGGCTCCCTTCAGCCCCAGGTTGCAGGGGAAGGCCTCCAGCACGCCCCGAATCCCCTCCTGGTCGTCGGCCTCGAGGCCCAGAAGCCTGGGCTTCAGGTACTCTAGCCCCGCCCTTACGCTCCCCAAGGTCTCCCCGTAGATGGTGGGCCGTATGGCCACCTCCGCTCGGCCCAGGGAACCATCGCTGAGCTCCACCTGCACAAGGGCATGCTCGATGGCCTCCATTTCCGAGGCCTTACCCCAGCGCAAGGGGGCCCTTAAGGGGATGCGGAAAGGAACCAGCCTGAGGTTGCGGATGGTCGCCATGAGGCCATTTTAGAGGCCAAGCTGCCTGAGGAAGCCCTTAACCGCCTCCACCTCTTCCGACAGGGAAAGCCTCTCCGTGTCCAGAATGAGGGCCTGGGGATGGTTCTCAAGGAGGCGCAAGGGACCTAAGGGATCGTAGTTCCGCTTTTCCTCAGCCACGATCTTCAGCTTGGCCAAGACCTCCTCCCAAGGGGCCAGGGCCAAGGCTTCCTCCAGCTCTTCCGGGGACAAAACCCCTTCCGCCAGGGCCTCGAGCTCCGCCCTCTCCTCCGGGCGTAGCTCCACCCGGTCAAAGGCATCCTGGCGGGAAAGAAGCCTTTTGAGCCGGGTGGCCTCCCGGGCTTGAAGGACCACGAAAAGCGCCTTGGGCAGATGCTCTAACGCATAGGCCACCTCCGCCTCCCCCCTTAGCCCATCAAAGAGGAGCGGGAAGCGGGGCTCCACAAACCCCCGGGCCAGGACCTCCGCCACCCCCCCAGGGAACTCCTCCCGGAAGCGGCGGGTGAGCTGGAAGCGCACCTCCCGGGGGATGGGGGGCTTGGCCCCGTAGCGGGGAAGAACGTAAAGGTCCACCAGTTCCCGGCGGTCGGGGAGGCGGGGTAGGCCCAGGGCCTCCACTAGGGTGCTTTTCCCCACCCCGGTGAGGCCCACCAGGATGAGGAGGGGAGTCTCCCGAATGGGAAGCAAACCCTCTTCCCCGCCCAGGGAAAAGCCCACGAGCATGACACCATGCTAACCGGCCTCTGCTAGGATGGAAGGGGTATGAAGCGCACCCTAGCTCTTCTGGCCTTGCTTCTTGGCCTCTCCCTGGCCCAGGTCCCCGCCTACCCGGAAAACACCCTGGGCCTGGGGTATGCCCCCGATAAGGGCGTCTACCTGCAAGGAAGCGCCCTTTTGCCCTTTAGCCCCTTGGGGATCGACACCGGGCTGGAGCTGCAGGCCCTCGTCTCCCAGAACCCTGAGGTCTTCACCTTCTTCAAGGCCAACCTCTTCCCTGGGCTAGTCCTGGCCGACCTCTACACCTCGGTGGGTCTGGGCCTGGACCTGAGGTATCCCTTTGGGGTGCATCTAGGGCCCGTGGCCAGCGTGGAGGTGCCCGGCGGAGTCCTGTCGGGCACCCTGGGCCTGGGGTACCAAAACGGGTTCCACCTGGCCTGGGGAGCCGGGTTCAGGCTCTACCTGGAACCTCTGGCCCTGGAGGTTTCCGCCTCCGACCGGTATCCCTTCCTACTGAGCCTTCTTTACCTCTGGTAACCCGTGCAGCGCCTTCCCCTTTTCCTCTTCTCCCTTCCCGCCCTCCTCACCCTGGGGGTCTTCATCCTCTACCCCTTTTTGGATGTGATTCGCTTTTCCACCTGGGATTGGTCGGGACTTTCCGAACCCAAGCCGGTGGGGCTCAAAAACTACCGGGATCTTTTCCAAGATCCCGCCTTCTGGGGAAGCCTCTGGGTGACCTTGAAGTTCATGCTCCTGGCCCTGCCCCTTTTCGTGGGGCTTTCCATCGCCCTGGCGGTGGCCCTGGAAGAGGCACCCTACGAGCGCTTTGCCAAAAGCCTTCTCTTCTTGCCCGGGCTCGTCACCCTGGGGGGGGCCACCCTGAGCTGGTACACCCTCTTCACCCCCGAGTACGGGGCCCTGGCCCAGTTCCTGCCCATCCCCCCCTGGGACCGGGAGGGGTTTTGGGCTTTGGTCATGGTGGTCCTCTTCACCCTGTGGCGGCACCTGGGGTATGGGGTCCTGGTGGCCTCGGCCCGGCTTAAGGCCATCCCCAAGTCCCTTCTGGAGGCCGCCTATGTGGACGGGGCAGGCCCCTTGGAAGCCTTCCGCTACGTAGTCCTTCCCCTCATGCGCCCGGCGGTGGCGTTTTTGGTGGTGGTGGGCACCATTCTCTCCCTGCAGTCCTACTCTGCCGTCTTCCTCCTCACCCGGGGCGGGCCCTATGGGGCCACCCGGGTCCTGGGCTACTACCTTTACGAGTCGGGGTTCGAAAACTTCCGGCTGGGATACGCCGCCGCCATCACCGTGGTCATCCTCCTCCTCACCCTCCTCTTCGCCTACGCCCAGCTCAGGCTTTTGCGTCACGGGGAGGAATAGCGGTGCAGGCGGAGGTCCTCGAGGTGGGCCTCGAAAGAGGTGTTGAGAAAAAGCTGCCCCTTGGCGTGGAAAAAGTAAAGGTAGGGGCGTCCCTTGGGGTCGGTGCGCACGGGATGAAGCACAGCGAAAAGGGCCGCCCGCCCAGGGTTGCCGATGGGGCCTGGGGGGAGTCCCCCGTAGCGGTAGGTGTTGTAGGGGGAGTCTACCCCGAAGTCCCCCGCCTTGCGGGAAAGCTCAGGCAGGCGCTTGCCCAAGGCGTAGGCCACCGTGGGGTCGGCCTGGAGGGGCATGCCCCTTTCCAGGCGGTTCAGGAAAACCCCGGCGATGTAGGGCATCTCCTTCTGGCTTCCTGCCTCCGCCTGGACGATGGAGGCCAGGGTCACCCAGGCGTGGACGGAAAGCCCCCGCTCCTCCAAAAGGCGCCTCACCGGGGGGGTGAGCTCGGCCTCAAAGCGGCCCAGGAGGGCCCGCACCACCTCCTCGGGGGCAACCAGGAGGTCAAAGGTGTAGGTGGCGGGGAAGAGGTAGCCCTCCAGGGACCTGCCCTCCACGTACGGGGGGCGCAGGGCACCAGGCTCCTGGACAATCCTTAAAAAACCCTCCCCATCCAGGCCCGCCTGGGAAAGCCTTTTGGCGTAGTCCACCGCCCTTTCCCCTTCGGGGAAGGTGAGGGTGACCGTGAGGGGCTTCTCTCCTCCGGTAAGGGCCCTAGCCAGGCGGAAGGCCCCGTCCCCCTTTAGGCGATAGACCCCAGGAACCAGCCTCTTGGCCCTGCCGGAGAAACGCAGATAGGCGGAAAAGAGGTAACCAGAGCGCAAAAGCCCGGCCTCCTCCAGGATCCTGGCTACCTCCTGACCCGTGGCCCCCCGGGGAATGCGCACCGTGGCCTCCTTCCCCGTGGGGCCCAAAAGCCAGAGGGCGTAGAAGAGCAGAAGGGCGAAGGTGACGAAAAGGGCCACCACCCCCCGCCAGAGCCAGCGCCTAGAGCCTTCCCGCAAGGTAGCCCTCCAACAGGATCACCGCGCTCATTTCGTCCAGCCGGCCCTTCTCCCGGCGGACCCGTTTGGGGGCGTGTTTCAGGCGCCGGGCCGCCGCCTGGGTGGTGTAGCGCTCGTCTAGGAGCTCCACCTCCACTCCCTTGGCCCTAAGCGCCTCCACCAGGGGCAGGACCCTCTGGGCCTGGGCGCTTTCCTTGAGGTCGGTGCGCAAGGGAAGGCCCACCAGAAGCTTCCCTAACCCCTCCCGGCGCACGAAGTCCAGGAGGGCGGCCACGTCCTCCTCTAGGCTCTTCCGCACCAGATAACCCCGGCCGAAAGCGAAGGGGCTTCCCTCCTCCCCCACCGCCAGGCCGATCCTGGCCTCTCCCACGTCAAGCGCGCCCAGACGCATACTGCACGCTGCGGTCCGCCAGGACTACCCCCAGGTAGAGCAGGGCAACTCCAACGGCCCTTCCCGCCTCCTCAAGGCCCACCACCCCAAAGCGGTTTAGGGTGCTGGTGGAGGCCAACACCAGGGCCGCCAGGAAGATGAGGGCCGTGCCCTGGGCCCGCAAGGGGTTCTTCCGCCAGAAGAGGAGGGTGGTGTAGAGGGCCACCCCAGCCATCAGCGCCGTGCCCAGGAGGTTAAAGGGAATGGTCCAAAGCCTGGGCGAAGCGAGGCTCGGCTCGGGGAAGGCCTTGCCCGAGGGAGCGTAGGGCGCAGGAAGCTGAGAGAAGTCCAAAGGCGCTGAGGCCACCAGATAAAACCCATAGAGGATAAAGGGCAGGAGCACCCAAAGAAGCCCCCGGGCCGCCTTAGGGTTCAGAAGGGCCAGACTTCCCAGTCCCAAAAAGGTGACCCCGTGCATGGCCCCGGTGAGGTACCAAAGCCGATAGAGGAAGGGATTCCAGGCACCCAGAAGCTTGGACAGAAACTCGGCGGAAACCGCCAGGGCAAAGAGAAGGAGGCCCAGGGAGTAGAGAGCGTTGTGAAGGGAAGGGCGCCCCCGGTACCGCCCCAAGGTAAGACCGAAAAGGGCCCAGGAAAGGGCCACCGCCACCAAGCTCAGCAACATGGCCATGGGCTCATTTTACCGGGGGAGGGTGTCCCCCGCCAGACGCCCTGGCGAGGCCAGGGGCCTCCCTCAAGGGAGGAGGTCGGGAAGGGCCGCCCGGGCCTTTTCTGGGGAAAGCCCCGCCCCCTGGGCCAGGGCTCCCTTTCCGCCCCCCCGGCCTCCCGCCCGCTCGGTGAGGGCCCGGAAGAGGGTTCCCGCCTCGAGGCCCCTTTCCTGGGCTTTTGGGGAAAGCTTCAGCACCGCCTGTCCCCCGCTCAGGACCAGGGCCACATCCGCTCCCCGCTGCACCAGGTCGTCCGTCGCCTGGCGCAAGGCGGCCATATCCACCCCGGAAAGCTCCAGCACCCCGTAGCGCAAGCCCCCCTTCTCCGAGAGGGCGACCTCCCTCTTAAGCTCCGCCTGCACCAGGCGGGCCTTGAGGCTTTCCACCTCCTTCTCCTTGGCCCTGAGCTCCTGCAAGAGCCTCTCCAACCGCTCCTCCAGGTTGGCCTCGCCCACGGAAAGCCTCTCGGCCAAAGCCCTTATGCGGTTCAAAGCCCCGCGGGCGAAGCGCACGGCCCACTCCCCGGCCACCGCCTCAATCCGACGCACCCCAGCCGAAACCGCTTCCTCCTTCTGAATGAGGAAGGCCCCGATCTCTCCCGTGCGCCGCACGTGGGTACCCCCGCAAAGCTCCTTGGACTCCACCCCAGGCAGGGGGCTTCCCTCCACCCGCACCACCCGCACCACCTCCCCGTACTTCTCCCCGAAGAGGGCCATGGCCCCTTCCCGCTTGGCCTCCTCCAGGGGCAGGTAGCGCCAGGTGACGGGGAAATCGGCCAGGATCCAGCGGTTCACCAAAAGCTCGATCCGCTCCAGCTCCTCCGGGGTGAGGGCCTCGGGGTGGGTGAAGTCGAAGCGCAGGCGGTCCGGGGCCACCAGGCTCCCCGCCTGGCGCACGTGGGGGCCCAAGACCGCCCTTAAAGCGGCGTGCAGGAGGTGGGTGGCGGTGTGGTGGCGCTCCGTGTCCCGCCGGGCGGGGTCCACCACCGCCCGCACCCTTTCCCCTACCCGCAAGCTGCCCTCCTCCACCTTAGCCCGGTGCAGGAAGATCCCCTTTTCCGTCTTGAGGGTGGTCTCCACCCTGGCCCGGCCCGAGGGCCACTCCAGGTGGCCGAAGTCCCCGATCTGCCCCCCTCCTTCCGCATAGAAGGGGGTCCGGTCCAAGACCACCTGGACCTCGGTCCCAGGGCCTGCCTCCTCCAGGCTTTGGTCCCCCGCCAGAAGGGCCAAGACGGTGCCCTCCGCCTCCAGGGTCCCGTAGCCCAAGAACTCCGTGGCCCCCCTTTCGGCATAGAGCTCCTCCAGGACCTGGGCGCTCTTCTTGAAGATCTCCCGCTCAAAGGCCATGGCCGCCCGGGAACGCTCCTGTTGCTCCTCCATGGCCCTTTGGAAGCCCTCGGTGTCCACCCCAAAGCCCCTTTCCGCGGCGATCTCCACCGTGAGGTCCAGGGGGAAACCGTAGGTGTCGTAGAGGCGGAAGGCCTCCTGCCCCGGAAGCACCTCCCCGGGCCTAAGGTCCGAAAGCAGGGCATCAAGCCGCCTAAGCCCCCCCTCCAGGGTCTCCAGAAAGCGCTCCTCCTCGAGGCGGATCTGCCTCTCCACCGCAGGGAGGTTCTCCCGCATCTCCGGGTAAAAGTCCCCAAGAAGCTCCGCCACCACCGGGGCCAGGCGGTGGAGGAAGGGTTCCTGAAGGCCCAAAAGGTAGCCGTGGCGGAGAGCCCGGCGAAGCAACCTGCGGATCACGTACCCCCGGCCGGTGTTGGAGAAGGTAACCCCATCGGAAAGGGCCGCCACCACCGCCCGGATGTGGTCGGCGATCACCCGGTGGCTCACCGAGGCTTTGCCTTCGTAGGGCCTACCGCTATAGAGGGCCACCCTTTCGATAATCGGGTAGAAGGTGTCCGTGCGGTAGAAGTCCTCCGCATCCTGCAGGATGGCTGCCACCCGGTAAAGCCCCATGCCGGTGTCGATGTTCTTCTGGGGCAGGGGCTTGAGGATGCCGGGACCGGGGATGGGCCCCTGGCGGTCGTACTGGGTGAAGACCAGGTTCCAGATCTCCACGAACCGGTCCCCGCTTCCCGTGTTGGGCCCGGTCTCGTCCGGGGTGCCGAAGGCGGGCCCCCGGTCGTAGAAGATCTCCGAGCAAGGGCCCGAGGGCCCGTTGGGCCCGTGGGTGATGGCCCCGCCCGGCCAGTAGTTCTCGTCCTCCCCGAAGCGGCCGATCCGCTCCTCCGGCACCCCCACCAGGTCCCGCCAGATGGCATAGGCCTCGTCGTCGTCCTCGTAGACCGTGACCCAGAGCCTCTCCGGGTCCAAGCCCAGCCACTTGGGGTCGGTGAGGAACTCCCAGGCCCAGAGGATGGCCTCCTTCTTGAAGTAGTCCCCGAAGGAGAAGTTGCCCAGCATCTCAAAGAAGGTGTTGTGCCGCCCCGTGCGGCCCACGTTCTCGATATCCCCCACCCTAAGGCACTTCTGGCAGGTGGTGATCCTTCGCCACTCCTTGCCCCCGAAGATGGGCCTAGCCCCCAGGAAGTAGGGCTTTAGGGGGGCCATGCCCGCTGAGGTGAAGAGGAGGGAAGGGTCGTTCTCGGGGATAAGGCTGAAGGAGGGCAGGCGCAGGTGCCCTTTGCCCTCAAAAAAAGATAGGTACTTCTCCCGAATCTCCGCCGTACGCATGCTTTTGATTATAGGCGGTAGACTGAACTCATGACCGTCCAGATGCGCCGTTACCGGCTTAAGGAAGGTGCAAGGGAAGCCTTTCAAAAGGTGTTCCTAGAGGCTATCGTCCCTTTGCGCCGCATCACGGGCTTTGAGGTGCTCGGGGCCTACTGGCTCTCGGACCGGGATTTCCTCTGGTTCGTGGGGCACGAGAACTTCGCCGAAGCGGAGAAGGCCTACTACGAGCACCCGGAAAGGAAGAAGGTGGACCCTAGGGTATTCATCGAAGAGATCGAAACCCGCTTCGTGGAACGGCTCCTCTAGTGCCCCAAGCGGAAGCCCCTCTTCTCTTGGCCTCCTTGGGCCAGGGGAAGTGGGGTATGCCGTTGCCAGCTTCCCCACCGGACTGCGCCCGGAGGAGTGGCTTCACCTGTGGCCTCCCCCACACCCAAGCGGTACCCAAAGGGTAAGCTTGGGCTCGTGGAGATCTTCCACCTGGTCCTACGCAACCTCTTAGCCCGCCCGGTGCGGAGCCTCCTCACCTTCCTTGGAGTCCTCATCGCCACCAGCAGCATGGTTCTCTTCCTCTCCTTCGGGGAGGGTTTAAGGCGCTCTTTATTCCAAGAGCTTTCCCGGGTGGGCCCTGCCATCCAGGTGGTACCTGAGGGCACGGAGGGCCTGGGTTTCGGGGCCTACCCGGAGATCACCCCTGCGCAGCTCCAAGCCCTGGAGGAAGCGGGCCGGGCCTTAGGGGTAAGGGCCTTGGTGCCCACCCTCTTCCTAAGCCGGGGCGGGTTTGACCCCCAGACCTCCTTCTTCTTCCAGGGCCTGCCCCAAGGGGTGGGGCCGGACCTCCTCTACCCTGGGGTGAAGGCCAAGGAAGGCCGCCTGGTACCCACCCCAAAGGGGGCGGTGGTGGGCGGGAAGGTGGCCAAGCGGAGCCAGCTGGCCTTGGGTAACCCCCTGCGCCTCTCCCCCAAGGTCACCCTCGAGGTGGAAGGCGTCCTGGAGGAAAGCGGGGGGCTGGCGGACAACCTGATCTTCGTGCCGCTCTCCGCCCTGCAGGCGGTGCTGGGTACGGAGAACTACAGCGCCGTCCTGGTGGCCCTCAACCCCGGCCAAAAGGCCGAGGAGGTAGCCAGGGAACTGGAAAAGGCGGTCCCCGGTCTCAAGGCCCAGACCACGGGGGACGTGATGCGCTTTGCGGAAAGGGCCTTGCGCATCAGCGACCTGGTGCGCTTCGGCATCAGCCTGGTGGCCCTCATCGTGGGGGGGCTTCTGGTGGCCAACACGGTGATGATGTCCGTGTACGAGCGCACGCGGGAGTTCGGGGTGATGCGGGCCCTTGGGGCCAAGCGGGGCTTCATCTTCCGGCTGGTGGTCCTCGAGGCCCTCTTGCTGGCCCTCCTGGGCGGCCTGGGAGGCCTGGCCCTGGGCGGGGCGGTGTCCTACGCCATCAACCTCTACACCCTGGACCAGGTGGGCCTGGCCCTCTCTGCGGTCACCCCTAGGCTTGCCCTGTTCTCCCTCTTGGTGGCCCTGAGCCTAGGGCTTTTCGCCGGCCTCCTTCCCGCCCACCACGCCAGCCGTATCCCGGTGGTGGAAGCCCTGGGGCGGGTGTAGGGGGTGTCCATGCTGAGAGCGGAAAACCTTGCCAAGCGCTACCGCCAAGGGGATAGGGAAGTGGTGGCCCTCGAGGGGTTCACCTACGCCTTTCCCCCCGGGGCCACCGCGGTGGTGGGTCCCTCGGGCAGCGGCAAAACCACCCTGCTAAACCTCCTGGCGGGCTTTGACCTGCCCACGGAGGGCGGGGTCTACATGGAGGAAACCCCTCTCCACCGCCTCTCCGAAGACGCGCGGGCGGAGGTGCGCCTCAGGCACATGGGCTTCGTCTTCCAGCAGTGGAACCTGATCCCCACCCTTACCGCCTGGGAAAACGTGGCCTTCCCCCTCCTCCTGGCAGGCCTTCCCCCCAAAGCCCGCAAGGAAAGGGCCTTGGGGCTCCTGGAACGGGTAGGGCTTCTGGCAAGGGCCCACCACCTGCCCAGCCGCCTTTCCGGCGGGGAACAACAACGGGTGGCCCTGGCCCGGGCCCTGGCCCTAAACCCGCCCGTACTCTTCGCCGACGAGCCCACGGGCAACCTGGACGCGGAGTCCCGGGAGCAGGTGGCCTCCCTCCTCTTTGAGGCGGGACGGGAGCGGACCTTAATCCTCGTCACCCACGACCTGGAGTTGGCCAGCCGGGCGGAGCGGATCCTGTACCTCAAAGGCGGCCGGTTGGTGCGGCAGGAGATACCTAAGGCCTCGCGGTAGCCCCTGCCCTTCCCCCGGGACATCCTGCCCACCCTACCTGTGGCAAAATACCCCCCATGGGCAAGCGCATGGTGGTTGTGGGTGGCGTGGCGGGGGGGGCCTCTGCCGCCGCCAAGGCCAAGCGGGAAAACCCGGACCTCGAGGTGGTGGTCTACGAGAAATCGGGCTGGGTCTCCTATGGGGCCTGCGGCCTGCCCTACGTGCTTTCCGGGGAGATCCCCCGTCTGGAAAAGCTGGTGGCCCGGACCCCGGAGGAATTTCACAAGCAAGGCATCCAGATCCGCACCCACCACGAGGTGGTGGACGTGGACCCGGAGCTCAGGACCCTTACCATCTTTGACCACCGAGAGCGACGCACCCTCCAGGACCGGTACGACTACCTGGTCTTGGCCACGGGGGCCAGGCCGAGCCTTCCCCCCATCCCGGGCACGGAGCAGGAAGGGGTTTACACCTTAAGGAGCATGGAGGATGGGGAAAGCCTCCTCAAGGCCCTGGAAGGAGCCCAAAGGGCCGCCATCCTGGGGGCCGGGTACATCGGCCTCGAGGTGGCCGAGGCCTTCCGCAAACGGAGCCTGGAGGTGACCCTCCTGGAACTCAAGGACCGTCCCCTACCCCACTGGGACCAGGAGGTGGGGAACCTCCTTAAGGAGGAGCTGGAGCGGCACGGGGTGGAGGTCTGGACCGGGGTGGAGGTAAAGGCCCTAAGGGGCCAGGGCCGGGTGGAGGCGGTGGAGACCTCGGAAGGCGTGGTGCCTGCCGACCTGGTGCTGGTGGCCACGGGGATCAAGCCCAACACCCCTTTGGCCCAGGCCATGGGGGTAGCCCTAGGCCCCACAGGGGCCATCGCCACCGATGAGAGGATGCATACCAACCTGGAAGGAGTCTATGCCGCCGGGGATGTGGCGGAAAGCTTCCACCAGGTGCTGAAGCGCCCCTACTGGCTTCCCCTGGGGGACGTGGCCAACAAGCACGGCCGCACCGCCGGAAGCGTTATCGCTGGGAAGGAGGCCCGCTTCTCCGGAGTGGTGGGCACCGCCATCTTCAAGGCCTTCGGTCTGGCGGTGGCCACCACCGGGCTTTCCCAGGAAGCGGCCTTAAGGGAGGGCTTCCAGGCCAGGAAGGTCTTCATCCAAAGCCGGGACGGGGCCCACTACTACCCGGGAAGCCAGCCCCTCTGGGTGGAGATGGTCTACGAGGAAGGGACGGGAAGGCTCCTGGGCGGAGCGGTGGTGGCCCATGGGCACGGGGCCTTGCGCATTGACGCCCTGGCCGCCCTCCTGCACCAGGGGGGCACGGTGGAGGACCTCCTGAGCCTGGATCTGGCCTACGCCCCACCCTACAGCCCCGTCTGGGACCCCCTCCTCATCGCCGCCCAGCAGGTGAAGTGAAGCAGTGTAGTTAGGGGAGGAACACACCGGCAAGGGGTGTTAAGCCCCTTGCCTTACACCCTACACTGTAATCCCTCCTGGCTCCAGACTGGGCTTGGGAGGTGAGGGATGGATCCCTTAAGTGTGCTGACCCCAGAGATGCGGCAGGAGGCGGAGGAGCTTCGGCGGGATTGGGCCACCAACCCCCGGTGGGAGGGAGTGAAGCGGGACTACCGGCCTGAGGACGTGGTCCGGCTTCGCCCCAGCGTGAGGGTGGAGCACACCTTGGCCAAGCGAGGAGCGGAGAAGCTCTGGCAGCTTCTGCACGAGCGACCCTACGTGCACACCTTCGGGGCCTACACCGGGGCCATGGCGGTGGAGATGGTGCGGGCCGGCCTGGAAGCCATCTACCTCTCCGGCTGGCAGGTGGCCGCCGACGCCAACCTGGCCTACGAGACCTACCCCGACCAGTCCCTCTACCCCTACAACTCCGTGCCCCAGATCGTGAAGCGCATCAACAACGCCCTGATGCGCGCCGACCAGATCGAGCGCTCCGAGGGCAAGGTGACCCGGGACTGGTACGTGCCCATCGTGGCCGATGCCGAGGCGGGCTTCGGAGGAGCCCTGAACGTCTTTGAGCTCACCAAGGCCATGATCGAGGCGGGGGCCGCCGGCATCCACTACGAGGACCAGCTGGCCTCCGAGAAGAAGTGCGGCCACCTGGGGGGCAAGGTTCTGGTGCCCACCGCCCAGCACATCCGCACCCTGCAGGCCGCCCGGCTGGCGGCGGACATCCTGGGGGTGCCCACGGTGATCATCGCCCGCACGGATGCCGAGGCCGCCACCCTCATCACCAGCGACATCGACGAGCGGGATCGGCCCTTCATCCTGCCCGGGGAACGCACCCCCGAGGGCTTCTACCGGGTCCGGAACGGGATTGAGGCGGGGATCGCCCGGGCCCTGGCCTACGCCCCCTACGCCGATGTCATCTGGATGGAAACCTCCAAGCCCGACCTGGAGGAGGCCAAGAAGTTCGCCGAGGCGGTGAAGCGGGAGTTCCCGGATAAGCTCCTCGCCTACAACCTCTCCCCCTCCTTCAACTGGAAGAAGTTCCTGGACGACGAAACCATCGCCAAGTTCAACCGGGAGCTGGGGGCGATGGGGTACAAGTTCCAGTTCATCACCCTGGCGGGCTGGCACACCCTCAACTACTACACCTGGGAGCTGGCCAAGGGCTACAAGGCCCGGGGCATGCCCGCCTTCGTGGAGCTCCAAGAGAAGGAGTTCCTGGCCCAGGCCCAGGGCTTCACCGCGGTGAAGCACCAGCGGGAGGTGGGGGCGGGCTACTTCGACGAGGTGGTCCTGGCCCTTACCCAAGGGGAGGCCTCCACCCTGGCCCTCAAGGGCTCCACCGAGGAGGCCCAGTTCAACGAACCCGTGCACTGAGCCTCTTCCCCTACCGCCCCCGGAAACCGGGGGCGGTTTTCCATTTGCCCCGCTTTTTCTATGTAGACATATCCCACACCAAAGCGATATAGTGTAGTGCATATGTCTGAGGGCACTACACCCTGGCTTCGCTACCTGGAGGGCCTCCGGCCCCACCTGCGGGGACGGGACCACCGGGGCAAGCGGGGCTCGCTGCGCTGGCTGGAAGCCCTCATGGCCGAGCGGGGCGGGCGTGCGGGCACGGTGCGCAACATCCTCTACAAGGATCTGGGAAGCCCCGAGGAGAAGGAGCGCCTTTACGGGGTCATCGCCGACCTTTACCGGGAAGCGGGGCTCACCCCCCCGCCCCCGCCGGCGGAGCTTTTCCTAGAGAGCGCCCGGAAAGCCCTGGGCCGGGACAAGCGCCGCATCTTCCGCCGCTTCCTCAAAGAGCTGGAAAGCGGGGGACGCCCCCGGATGGTGGTGGTGGGGGGGCCCGCCACAGGCAAGGGCGTCCTCCTCTCCGCCCTCTCCCGGGCCCTCTCCGCCCTGCCGGGCAAGGAGCCCTTTCTCCTCAACCTGGGAGGGGAGCTGGCCCAGGCCCTCATCCCCCTGGCGGAAGCCCTAGGGGTGGCGGAGGAGGTGCGGGCGCTTTTGGCCCAGCTTTCCCCCACCCAGCCCTACATCCTGCAGGGGGCCTTGGAAGGAGAGGCGCTCACCCTCCTGGCCAAGGCCCTGAACCGGGAAGGCCGCCCCCTCCTCCTCCGGGCCGAGGTGGAGGGAACCATCGAGGGCCTTCCCTTAAGGGGTCCGGACGGCACGCACAAGGGCCTCGCCGCCTGGCTGGAGCCTTTTTTGAAGGGGCTCAGCATCCCCTACCTGGCCGCTTTGAGCGAGCCGCCCCCCACCCTGCCCTACCAGCCCCTCTCCCCCCAAGCCGCGAGGAGGCCCGGCGCTTCGTGCGGGAGAGGCTCCCCCACCTGCCCCCGGAAAGGCTGGAGGCCCTGGTGAACCAGGCGGGGCGCAACTTCGGGGAGCTTTCCCGCCTGGTCCTCCTGGAAGCCGCCAAACACGACCCCAAAACCCCACTCCAGGACGACCCCGCCTTGAGGCCCTTGGTCCTGGCCCTCTCCGCCTTCAGCCCTGAAGCCGACCCCGCCTTCCCCCTGGAACTCCTGGAAAAGGCGCTGGGCAGGCCCCTGGAAAGGCTTTCCCAAGCCGAGCGGGCCCTTTTGGACTGGGTAGGGGAAGGCCTGGTGCGCCCCTCCCTCCGAAGCCTTCTCCCCGAGGAGGCTCCCAAGGAACTCCACCGCCTCGCCCTGGAGTTCTTTCCCAAGGAAAACCTCTTCCGCAAGCTCTACCACGCCCGGAAGGCGGGGGAGACCAGGGTGCTCCTGGCTCTCCTCCAGGAAGATCCCGCCCGCCTAGCCCTCCTCCCCGGCCTTTGGGAGGAGGCCAAAGCCTGGCCCCGGCAGGACCTCGAGGCCCTGGCGGCGGTGGTGGTGCGCTACCGGGCCGTCTTGGGCCAGTACGCCCACCCCGAGGCGGAGGAAGCCCTCAGGGTGCTCTCAGAAGCGCAAAACCCTTCCTTGCGCACCTGGGCCCGCATCAAGGGGGCGGAGGCCAAGGCGGACGCCGCCTTGTACCGGGAGGCGGAAGAACTCCTCCCCCCAAGGAGGACCTCAAGCTCCTGGACGATACCGCCCAGGCGGAGGGGCTTTTGGTCATGGCGGCGGTGGAGCGCTGGAAAGGGGATTACGAGAAGGCGGCCCGCTTTGTGGAGGAAGCGCAGGGGCTTCCCGTGGCCCCCTTCCTGCAGGACCGGGTGTACCTGTGGCGGGGCCTGGTGGCCAAGGATCTGGGCCGCTATGGGGAGGCCCTAGAGGCCCTCTCCCGGGTGGGCCATGACCCCCTCCTCCTGGGGAGGGCCCGCTACCAGATGGGGGACCTCCTCATGCGCTTAGGAAGCCTGGAGGCCAAGGGGCGCATGGAGGAGGGCCTCAAGGCCCTGGAGGAGGGGGGTGCCCCCAAGGACGAGGTGGCCCGGGTGCGGGCCCGCTACGCCACCCTCCTCCGGCGCCTGGGCCTGTACGAGGAGGCAGGGAAGGCCATTGAGAAGGCCCTTTCCGAGGCGGAGGACCCCTTCACCCGGGCTCGGGTGGAAAGCGAGGCCGGGATCCTCGAGGCGGCCCGCGGCCGTCCCTTTGCCGCCCTAAACCTTTTGGTCCCCGCCGAGGCCTACTTCCGCTCCACGGAGGAGAGGCCCAAGGAAGCCCGCTACCGCCATCTGCGCACCCTCTTCCGCCTGGGGGCCACCTACCTCCTTTTGGAGGCAGGGCAGCCCTACCGGGCCCCCTTCCTGGGGGGGCTTCACGCCCCCACGGCCCAGCGTCTCCTCGAGGACCTCCTGGAGCAAATCCCCTGGGAGGCCACGGATCGCTACACCGCCCTAAGGCTGGACACCGCAAGCCTCCTGGCCCTCCTCCTTTCCCCCGCCGAGGGAAAGGCCCTCCTGAAGCCCCTTTTGGATGTGGAAAACCCCTACCTCAGGGCCCAGGCCCGCCTGAGCTACGCCGAAGCCCTGGTCCGCGAGGGCAACCTGGGGGAGGCCCTGGCCCAGGTGGTGGCCCTGCCTCCCCTGGAGGACCCCGGCCTTTTAGCCCAGGCCCGGGCGGTGGAGGTGCTGGCCCTGCTGGGCCTGGGGGAGAAGGAGGCCGCCTGGCAAAAGCTTTCGGAGATGAGGAAAAGCCTTCTCCCCAAGCCCTTCCGCTTCCAGCTGGGCCGGGCTTTGGGCCGCTTCTGCCCCGAGCTGCAAAGGCGCCTTCCCTCCACTCCCCTGGCCCTCCCCGAGGCCCTGGGCTTCCACCTGGCAAATCCCGACTAAATCACTATACTTTAGGGGGTGGAGGGGTTATACTCTTGCTGCGAATGGGTCGCAGTAAGAACCCGACCCGGCATCAGGAGGCAGAACGATGAACCAGCTGGAAATCCGCGACCTCTGGGCTTCCATTGACGGCGAGACCATCCTTAAGGGTGTGAACCTGGTGGTCCCCAAGGGCCAGGTGCACGCCCTCATGGGCCCCAACGGGGCCGGGAAGAGCACCCTGGGTAAGATCCTGGCCGGGGACCCCGAGTACACGGTGGAACGGGGGGATATTCTCCTGGACGGGGAAAGCATCCTGGATCTCTCCCCGGACGAGCGGGCGAGGAAGGGCCTCTTCCTGGCCTTCCAGTACCCCGTGGAGGTGCCGGGGGTCACCATCGCCAACTTCCTGCGCTTGGCCCTGCAGGCGAGGCTTGGCCGGGAGGTGGGGGTGGCGGAGTTCTGGGCTAAGGTGAAGCGGGCCCTGGAGCTTCTGGACTGGGACGAGGGCTACCTCTCCCGCTACCTCAACGAGGGCTTCTCCGGCGGGGAGAAGAAGCGCAACGAGATCCTGCAGCTTCTGGTGTTGGAACCCACCTACGCCGTCTTGGACGAGACCGACTCCGGCCTGGATATCGACGCCCTCAAGGTAGTGGCCCGGGGGGTGAACGCCATGCGAGGGCCTGGCTTCGGCGCCCTGGTCATCACCCACTACCAGCGCCTTCTGAACTACATCGTCCCCGACCGGGTGCACGTGATGATGGACGGGCGCGTGGTGGCGGAGGGCGGCCCCGAGCTGGCCTTGGAGCTGGAGGCCAAGGGTTACGAGTGGCTCCGGGAAAGGGTGAAGGAGGAAGCATGAGCGAGGTGGACCTGAAGACCCTGGGCGAAGAGTACAAGTACCACTTCGTGGACGAGGTCAAGCCGGTCTTTGTGGCCGAGCGGGGCCTCACCCGGAGGGTGATCGAGGCCATCAGCTACCACAAGGGGGAGCCCGAGTGGATGCTGCGGTTCCGCCTGCGGGCTCTGGAGATCTTCCAGAAGAAGCCCATGCCCACCTGGGGCCCGGACCTCTCGGGCCTGGACCTGGACAACCTGGTCTACTACGTGAAGCCCGCGGAAACCCGGGACGCCAAGAGCTGGGAGGAGATCCCCGAGGAGATCCGCCGGACCTACGAGCGCCTGGGCATCCCCGAGGCCGAGCGCAAGGTGCTGGCCGGGGTGGGGGCCCAGTACGACTCGGAGATGGTCTACCACCGGGTGAAGGAGGAGCTGGAGCGGCAGGGGGTCATCTTCGTGGCCATCGAGGAGGGGATGAAGAAGTACGAGGACCTCTTCAAGGAGTACTTCGCCAAGGTGGTCCCCCCAGAGGACAACAAGTTCGCCGCCCTGAACTCCGCCGCCTGGTCCGGGGGCTCCTTTGTCTACATCCCCCCGGGGGTGAAGGTGGAGCTTCCCCTGCAGGCCTACTTCCGGGTCAACACCCCCGAGTTCGGCCAGTTTGAGCGCACCCTGATCATCGTGGACGAGGGGGCCGAGGTGCACTACATTGAGGGCTGCACCGCCCCCATGTACTCCACGGAAAGCCTGCACACCGGGGTCATCGAGATCGTGGTGAAGCGGGGAGCCCGGAGCCGCTACACCACCATCCAGAACTGGTCCACCAACATGTACAACCTGGTGACCCAACGGGCCCTGGTCTACGGGGATGCCTTCCACGAGTGGCTGGACGGCAACCTGGGCTCCAAGGTCACCATGAAGTACCCCTCCAGCTACCTCCTGGAGCCCGGGGCCCGCACGGAGATCCTCTCCATCGCCTTCGCCAAGACCGGCCAACACCAGGACACCGGAGCCAAGATCATCCTGGGAGCCCCCCACACCTCGGGGACCATCGTTTCCAAGAGCATCTCCAAAGGGGAGGGTCGGGCCAGTTACCGGGGCCTGGTGAAGGTGCTGGAAGGGGCCAGGGGAGCCAAGGCCAACGTGGAGTGCGACGCCCTTCTCATCGACCCGGAGAGCCGCACCGACACCTACCCCTACATCGAGATCGAGGAGGACACCGCCCACGTGGGCCACGAGGCCACGGTGTCCAAGATCAACGACGAGCAGATCTTCTACCTGCAGAGCCGGGGCCTCAAGGAGGACGAGGCCGCAGCCCTCATCGTGCGGGGCTTCATCGAACCCATTGCCAAGGAACTGCCCCTGGAGTATGCGGTGGAGCTGAACCGGCTCATCGAGCTGGAAATGGAGGGCTCCGTAGGCTAAGGGCTTCCGTCAAGGGTCTTAACCTTTGCGCTAGGAGGATTCATGCAGGTACTGGACAAAACGCAGGTGGAAGCCATCTCCCGGGCCTTGAGCGAGCCCGCCTGGGTGCTGGAGAAAAGGCTAAAAGCCCTCGAGGCCTTCGCCCGCCTCCCCTATCCCAGCAAGAAGGACGAGGCCTGGCGCTACACGGACCTCTCCGAGGCTCCCCTGGAGCAGGAAGTGGAGGCCCCCAAGGGGCTTAGCCTCTCCCGGGACGGGCTTCCCGAACCGGTGAAGCGCCGCCTGGAGAAGACCGACGTTTCCGGCTTCCTGGTCTTCGTGGGCCCGGATCTGGTTTACGCCGAGGTGCCGGAGGAGCTTTCCGCCAAGGGCCTGGTCTTTACCAGCCTGGCCGAGGCCCTGAAAACCCACCCCAGCAAGGTGGAGGCCACCCTCTTCCGGGGGGTCTACGTGGAGGACAAGTTCGCCGCGGAAAACGCCGCCTTCTTCACCCACGGGGCCTTCCTCTACGTGCCCGCAGGGCTGGAGGTGGAAAAGCCCCTGGGGGTCTTCAAGGTGCTGGAAGGGGGCAAGGCCTCAGCGGGCCGGAGCCTCATCTTCTTGGAGGACAACGCCAAGGCCGCCTACATCGAGGAGTACCTCTCCTTAGACCTCCCCCCTACCCTGCACCTCTCCGCCACGGAGATGGTCTTGCGGCCTGGAGCCCGGCTCCGCCACGCCCACGTGCAGACCTTCGGCAAGGGGGTGTGGCACTTCCACCGCCAGCGGGCCCTTTTGGAGCGGGATGCCGCCTTAAACGACCTGGTGGTGAACCTGGGCGGGCGCTACGCCCGGAGCGAGGTGGCCTCGGAGCTCTTGGGCCCGGGAGCGGAAAGCGAGATGCTGGGGCTTTACTTCGGCCACGGCCTCCAGCACTTCGACCATTACACCCTGCAGCACCACGTGGAGCACCACACCCGTTCGGACCTCCTCTACAAGGGAGCGGTGAAGGACGAGGCCCGGGCGGTCTTTTCCGGCCTCATCCGGCTGGAGCGGGGAGCCCAGAAGACCGACGCCTACCAGGCCAACCGCAACCTCATCCTCTCCCCCACCGCCCGGGTGGACTCCATCCCCCAGCTGGAGATCGGGGCCAACGACGTGCGCTGCACCCACGGAAGCACCACCGCCCCCGTGGACGAGATGCAGCTCTTCTACCTGCAGTCTCGGGGCCTGCCCCGCACCCTGGCCCAGGAGCTTTTGGTCAAGGCCCACCTGGCGGACGTCTTGAGCCGCATTCCTCTCAAGGCCTTAAGGGCCCACCTCGAGGCGGTAATAGAGGAAAAGGTTAGAATCTAAAGGCCATGTGGACCCCGGTGGCCAAGCTGAGCGATCTGGAAAATGGCAGGCTGGTCGTCAAAAGGCCCGAGCACCGGAAGCCCATCCTCCTCCTCTACACCGGGGAGGAGGTCTTCGCCCTGGAGGACATCTGCACCCACGACGACGGCCCCCTCCACGAGGGGGAGGTGGAAGACGGCCAGATCGTCTGCCCCCGGCACGGGGCCCGCTTCGACCTGAGGACGGGCCGGCAAACCCTCCCCGCTCCCAAACCGGTGAAGGTCTTCCCCGCCAGGCTGGAGGGGGATACCATCCTTCTGGACCTCTAAACCTCCACCCCATCCACCAGGCCCCAAGGAAGACTTGGGGCCTTTATCCTTGACGGCAGGCGGAAGAAGCGCTAGGGTGAAAGTACCCACCCCACCAGGGGTGGGGGGAGGTAAGGGATGCTGAAGCTCAAGGTAGAAGGCATGACCTGCAACCACTGCGTGATGGCGGTCAAGAAGGCCCTCATGAAGGTGCCTGGGGTGGAGAAGGCCGAGGTGAGCCTGGAACGGGCCGAGGCCCTGGTGGAGGGCCAGGCGGACCTCGAGGCCCTGATCCGGGCCGTGGAAGAGGAAGGCTACCGGGCCGCCCTGGCGGGCTAAGGAGGCCTTGTGCCCCGCCACCCCCTTCACCTGGACCCCAAGGTGCGGGAGGAGACCCAAAGGCGCCTCCTCTCCGCCAAGGGCCACCTCGAGGGCATCCTGCGCATGCTGGAGGATCCCCACGTGTACTGCGTGGACGTGCTGAAGCAGCTTAAGGCGGTGGAAGGTGCCCTGGACCGGGTGGGGGAGATGGTCCTAAGGGCCCACCTCCGGGACCACGTGGCCACCGCCCATGAGCGGGGGGACGTGGAGGAAATCGTGGAGGAGCTGATGGAGGCCCTGAAGTACCGTTAATCCCACCCGGTCCAGGGCGGGGCAGAGGCCCAAGGACGCACCAGCCCGTGGAAAGCAACGGGTTTCCGCTAGGGGGGAAGCTATGGCATTGGAAGTGAAGGTAGGGGTAAAAGGCATGACCTGTGCCTCGTGCGTGGTGCGAGTGGAAAGGGCGCTCAAGCGCGCCCCCGGGGTGGAGGAAGCCCGGGTCAACCTCACCACCGAGGAAGCCTTTTTGCGCCTCCAGGAAGGCATAGACCTCAAAGAGGTCCTGAAGCAGGTGGAGGAAGCCGGCTACGAGCCCGTGGTGGCCAAGGCGGAGATACCGGTAAAGGGCATGACCTGCGCCGCCTGCGTGACCCGGGTGGAAAGGGCCTTGAAAAAGCTTCCCGGCGTGCTTTCTGCCCAGGTAAACCTGGCCACGGAGAAGGCTTTTGTGGAGTACCTTCCGGACACCGTGACCCTCCCCCGCCTGCGCCAGGCCATCCGGGAGGCGGGCTACGAGCCCCTGGAGGTAGCCCAGGAGGAAAAACGGGCCCCCGCTTACCCCACGGACCTCCTCATCGCCCTGCCCTTTGCCTTCCTCACCCTTCTCCTGGCCATGGGACCTATGCTTCTTCCCCTTCCCCACTTCCCTCCCCTTCTCCAGGCCCTCACCGCCCTCCCCGTCCTCTACGCCGGCCGGCGCTTCTTCCGCCAGGCCCTGGCGGAGATCCGGCACCGTTCTCTGGGCATGAGCACCCTGGTGGCCCTAGGGGCAGGAAGCGCTTACCTTTACTCCTTTTTGGTCCTGCTCTTTCCCGCCCTTTTCCCCGAGGAGGGCCGCCATCTCTACCTCGAGGCGGGGGCGGTGATCCTGGCCCTGATCCTTTTGGGCAAGCACCTGGAGGAAAAAGCCAAGGGGAAGGCCTCGGAGGCCATCCGCAAGCTCCTCTCCTTGAGGCCCAAGACCGCCCGAGTGGTCCAGGGGGGAGAGGAAAAGGAGATCCCCGCCGAGGCCCTCATTCCCGGGGACCGGGTGCGGGTGCTTCCTGGGGAGCGCATCCCCGTGGACGGGGTGGTGCTGGAGGGCCAGAGCCATGTGGACGAGGCCATGCTCACCGGGGAGCCCATCCCCAAGGCCAAGAAGCCCGGGGATGAGGTGGTGGGGGGAACGGTGAACGGGGAAGGCCCCCTCCTCATCCGGGTAAGCCGGGTGGGGGAAGCCACGGTCCTAGCCCAGATGGCCCGCCTGGTGGAGGAAGCCCAGGGATACAAACCCCGGGTGCAGGAGGTGGCGGACCGCATCGCCAGCATCTTTGTGCCCATCGTGCTCCTCATCGGCCTTTTCACCTTCGGCCTCTGGCTCCTTTTGGGGCCTGGCCTCTCCTACGCCTTCGTGGCCCTTCTTTCCGTGCTCCTTATCGCCTGCCCCTGCGCCATGGGCCTGGCCACCCCGGCGGCCATCGCCGTGGCCACGGGGAGGGCAGCCCAGTTAGGCCTCCTCTTCCGCAAGGGGACGGCCCTCGAGGCCCTGGCCCGCGCGGACACCGTGGTCTTGGACAAGACGGGAACCCTCACCCGGGGGCACCCTACCCTCACCGAGGTCCTGCCCTTTGGCCTGGGAAAGAAGGAGGCCCTGAAGCTTGCCGCTGCCTTGGAAAGGGGAAGCGAACACCCCATCGCCAAGGCGGTTCTGGAGGCAGCCAGGGATCTCAGCCTGCCTGAGGCCGAAGGGGTGCGGGCCCTGCCCGGGGAAGGCCTCGAGGGAGTGGTGGAGGGGAGAAGGCTTTACCTGGGGGGTCCAGCCCTCATGGAGCGGCTTGGGGTGCCCCTTCCCCAAGAGGCCCAGGAGCTTTCCCAAAAGGGCTACACTCCCCTTTACCTGGCGGATGGGGAGAGGCTTTGGGCCGCCTTCGGGGTCTTTGACCCCCCGAGGCCGGAGGCGCCAAGGGTGGTGGCCGCTTTAAAGGCCCTGGGCCTCAAGCCCGTCCTCCTCACCGGGGACCATCCCATCCCGGCCAGGCAGGTGGCCGAAGCCTTGGGCATAGAGGAGGTGCTGGCCGGGGTACGCCCTGAGGGTAAGGTGGAGGCCATACGGCAACTCCAGGCCCAGGGGCGGAAGGTGATCTTCGTGGGGGACGGCATCAACGACGCCGCCGCCTTGGCTCAAGCCGACGTGGGCATCCCCCTGGCCACGGGCACGGACATCGCGGTGGAGGCCGGGGATGTGATCCTGCTTTCGCCGAGCCTGGAGGGGTTGGTGCACGCCATCCTCCTCTCCCGGCGCACCCTAAGGACCATCTACCTCAACTTCTTCTGGGCTTACGCCTACAACCTCCTCCTCATCCCCGTGGCGGCCGGGGCGCTTTACCCCTTCACCGGGCTTCTTCTGAACCCCATGCTGGCGGCCGGGGCCATGAGCCTCTCCAGCCTCTTCGTGCTCACCAACTCCTTGAGGCTGAGGAGATTCCCACCGAAAAGCTTAACCGGAGCTTAACCGGCTCCGGCTAAGGTGAAACGGGAGGTGATGGGTATGTGGTGGTGCGGCAACTGGGGGTACATGGGTTGGTGGGGGCCCCTTTTCGGGCTTCTCTGGTTCGTCCTCCTGGGCCTCTTCGTCTACTGGCTGGTCCGGAGCCTGGTGCCGGAAAGACGGGACAAGGCCCTGGATATCCTAAAAGAGCGGTACGCCCGGGGGGAGATCGACAGGGAAACCTTCGAGCGCATGAAACGCGACCTCTCATGAGGGTCCTCCTGGTGGACGACGACCCAGCCCTCCTCGAGGTCTTGGGGGCCTACCTGAGGGGGGCTGGGTTTGAGGTGTTGGAGGCCAAGGATGGGGAAAAGGCCCTGGAGCTTTTTCCCCGGGCCGATCTCGTTATCCTGGACCTCATGCTGCCCAAGCTGGACGGCTTCAAGGTCCTGGAGGAGGTGCGCCGGGAAAGGCCCGAGCTTCCCATCCTCATGCTGACCGCCAGGGGGGAGGAGGAGGAAAGGGTTAAGGGGCTGGAGCTAGGGGCCGACGACTACGTGGTCAAGCCCTTCAGCCCCAAGGAGGTGGTGGCCCGGGTCAAGGCCCTCCTAAGGCGGGCCGGCCTCAAGGAGGAACTCAGCTATGGCCCCTTGCGCCTTCTTCCCAAGGAGCGGCAGGCCTACCTGGAGGGCAAACCCCTTCCCCTTTCCCAGCTGGAGTTTGACCTCCTCCTCACCCTGGCCCAGCACCCGGGCATGGTCTTCACCCGGGAAAGGCTCTTGGAAAAGGTGTGGGGACCGGACTTCCCGGGCATAGACCGGGTGGTGGACGTGCACATCGTCGCCCTAAGAAAGAGGCTCATGGACGATCCGGAAAACCCCCGGTTCATCGAAACGGTACGGGGGGTGGGGTACCGCTTCCGGGAAGGCGATGCGCCTCTTCGCTAAGCTCTTCCTCAGCCACCTTCTGGTGGCCCTCCTGGCCCTGTTCCTCTTCTTCCTGCTGGCGGAGACCCTGGCCCCCTCCTTCTACCGGGGGCATGTGGAACGCATGTACCACGCCCTATCCATGATGGGCGGACTCATGATGGGCGAGGCCTTAAGGCGGGACCTCGAGGAAGGCCTCCGCTCCACCCTCACCACCGCCCTCCTCGCCGCCCTTCCCCTCTCCGTGGCCGGGGCCGCCCTCTCCGCCTCCTTCGCCAGCCTGCGCTTCTCCCGCACCGCCAGGCTTCTGGCCGAGGGAAGCCGCCGCATGGCCCAGGGGGAGTACCGGGTGCGCCTTCCCTCCCTGGAACGGGACGAGCTCGGCGAGGTGGCCCTTCACTTCAACCGCCTGGCCGAAGCCCTGGAACGGGTGGAACAAAGCCGGGTGGGGCTCATCGGCACCGTGGCCCACGAACTCAGGACTCCGCTGTCGGCCCTGCAAGCCTACGCCGAGGCCCTGGCGGACGGGGTCATGGAGCCCGAAAAAGCAGCGGAAAGGATCCAGCAGGAAGTGCGGGCCATGAGCCGGCTGATCCGGGATCTCTCCCTGGTTTCCCAGGTGGAATCGGGGGCTGTGGAGCTTCACCCCGAGCCCCTGGATCCCAAAGGCCTCCTGGAACAGGCGGCGGAACGCTTCCGCCCCGCCTTCCAGGCCAAGGGAGTGGCCCTGGAAGTGGCGGCCCCCTCCTTTTTCCCCCGGGTCTGGGCCGATGCGGAACGGACCCTCCAGGTGCTCGCCAACCTGCTTTCCAACGCCCTTCGCCACACCCCAGAGGGAGGAAGGGTGAGGCTTGGAGCGGAAAGGACAGGCCAGGCAGTGGTCTTCAGCGTGGAGGACACCGGGCCCGGCATTCCCGAGGAACACCTTCCCCGCATCTTTGAGCGCTTCTACCGCATAGACCCTTCCCGCAGCCGTCAGGACGGGGGAACCGGAGTGGGCCTCACCATCGCCAAGAGCCTGGTGGAAGCGATGGGGGGAAGGATCTGGGTGGAAAGCCAGCTGGGCCGGGGAAGCGTTTTCCGCTTCACCCTGCCCCTTTACACAGGCTTAACGGGAAAGGCTTAGGGTGGGAGCCATGAAGAAGCTTCTGGCGCTTGCCCTTGGCGTGGCTTTAGGCCTGGCCCAGGCTCCTAGCCCCGAGGCCCTCAAAGGCCTGGGGCCTGAGGAGACCCTGGCCCTGGCCAAGCGGTGGCGGGAGGAAGGGCAAAGGGTGGTGAGCTACGTAACCCCCGAGGCCTTCTTCTTCGAGTTCCCGGATGGCCGCAAGGCCCAGGTGGCCCTCAAGGACCGCTTCCTCCTGGCGGTGGCCCCCTACGTGAGCCGGACCCACCCCTGCCAGGTCCACTACTTTTCCAGCTGCACCGGGGAACTGCAGGAGGAGGTCTTGGAGGTTCGGGTGCTGGAGGGGGAGAAGGAGGTGCTCAAGACCCGGGTCAGATCGGGGAAGGACGGGTTCTTTGAGCTCTGGTTGCCCCGGAACCGCCGCTACACCCTCGAGGTCCGCCGGGGGGATCTGCTGGCCACGGGCCCCATCACCACCTTCCGGAATAGCCCCACCTGCCTCACCACCTTCCGCCTTAGGGCGCCTTAGCCTTCCAGGCCGCCCCGGCCACATGAGGGGCCACCAGGGGAAGCGGCAGGGCGAAGGCCTCCGCCTCCACCCGGGCAAACCCAGCTTCCTGGATGAGGGCCAGGGTTTCCCGGTTGGGGTGGCAGCCGTCCCCCAAAACCCCCCATAAGGGGCAGAGGAGGTCCTGGGCCCGGCGCAGGGGGAGCCCCGGGGGGCGGCCACGTGCTCCAGGAAGACGAAGCGCCCCCCGGGCTTCAGCACCCTCCGGATCTCCGCCAAAGCCCGCCTGGGATCCGCCACCGAGCAGAGGACCAGGGTGGCCACCACGGCCTCCACGCTCTCTTCCGGCAGGGGGATGGCCTCCGCCTGGCCCCAAAGAACCTCCCCGGGAAGCCCCCTGAGGCTCAGGGCCCGCCGGAGGTGAGGGTGGAAGTAGGGATTGGGCTCGAGGCCAATCCAGTGGACGCCATCCGGCAGATAGGCCAGGTTAACCCCCGTCCCCGGGCCGATCTCCAAAACCTTCCCCGCCAAGCTTCCCAGGAGTTTCTTCCGCCAGGGTTCGCTCAAGCCCACGTGCCCCCGGAAAAGGGGGGGAAGGAGGGCGGCGAACAATCGAGCCCTTAAACCCTTCTTCATCCCCTTGCCTGGTCAACCCTAGCCACCACTACCCCCTTCTACATGTGGGAATGGAGTCGCAGCGGCCGACCCTCTACCAGGATGGGGGTCTAAGCCTCCCCTCCACCCCTCCCACGATCCATGCAGGATGGGCTTCAGGGCCGAGAGGTCCCTCGGCACCCTACGCCCGAGGAGGGGAAGGAAAAGGCCTACCCGCAGGGCTCGCCAGGGATTGCCGCCCCGGGGGTTCCTTCCCCCGGTGGACCCCTCGGGGCTCCCAGGCTCACCCTGTGGGCTTTGCAGGGTGGCGAGAGCCTTCCTCGCTTGGGCAAGCTCCCGCCCAAGTTTTTTCTTGAGGTAGCGGTTCCTCTCCTGACGGCTCCTCGTCCTTAGCTCGGCAATCCTCCCCTCGTAGAAGCGCCGGGTGTGTTCGTGGAAGGAAGGGTCCTGGAGGAGGGCCTTGAGGTGTTTGGGAATTTCCTCCTTGAACCCCAGGGCCCGCCTGCCAATGACATAGGCCGCGGCCACGTCCTTGGAAAGGGAGAGAAGGGGGGCGTACTTCAGCATCCCGATGGTGGAGGTGTCCTGGGGGTTCACCTCCAGGCTTTGGATGCCCCGCCTCCGGGCCAAGGCGTGCACCTTCCCCAGGAGGGAGCGGTAGGCGAAGCGGTGGGCGTTGCGGCGGAAGGTTTTGCCAGAACCATCTCCCCGTTTCCCTTTGGGCAGGTGCTTCAGCCTCTCCGTGGCCAGGGCTACCCCCTCCTCCCAGGCCAGGGAAACAACCTGGTGGGCCATTTGCCACAGGAGAAGTTCCTTGGCCCCCTTGTTGGGGGCCCGGTCCACCCCCTCCAGGGAGAGGGTCAGGTAGCGCCGCAGGCTCCCATCCGGGTTCACGATGGCCAGGGCCAGGTGGTAGGGGTCGGCGTTCACGTCCAGGGCCAGAACCCCGCTTTGGGCGTTGACCACCAGGGGAGGAAGCTCCTCCTCCCAGGTGAAGAGGGCATACACCTTCCCCTCCCGCAGGGTGAGCTCCACATTGTAGGGCTCCCCGGCGTAGACCCGGGAGAGGAGTTCGTGAAGGCGGGGGTGGGAGGCCTTCACCAGGGCCCAGGCAGGGCGGTGTACCAGGTTGATGCGGAGCCACAAAGCCCCATCCCGCACCAGGAGGCGGAGGTTGAGGTTGCCCCCCTTGCTCCGGTCCCCGCGGGCGTAGAGCATCCCCTTGCGCCTTTCCCGCCACTCCCGTTTGCGGCGTTCGTAAAGGGGCAGGTTGCTCTTCTTGAGCCGGGAGAGTTGCCGGAAAAGCTTCCTGCCCCCGAACACCACCTTGCGGGGGTTTTCCCCAAGCTCCTTCTGGGAGGCCAGGAGGGCCTTGGCCTTGAGGATGGCGTCATCTGCGTAGCGGGTGTTGAGGCCGAGGAGGGTGCAGAGGGGGCCGTCTTCCTTTTTCAGATCCTCCCGCTTTTCTCCCTCCAGAAGCCTGTTGTAGGCGAAGCGGAAGGCGGCGGAGAAGCGACGCATGAGGTCCAGGGTGGCCACATGGTCCCCGTGGTCAGGAAAAACGAGGAGGGCTTCCAGGCCGACGAAGGACTGGGGTCCTTTGCCCTTGCCTTTGCGTTTCTTCCCCTTCACGTCTAGACCCCTGGGGAACATTCTAGGGGGCTAAGCCTTTTGCCCTGTACGAAGGGAGGTTGTAGGGAATGGCGGGATTTGGGAGCGGGGTTTGGTGTGGGGTGGGGAAAGGGGGGCTGGGGGTCAACTGTTCGCACCCTCCCATGCTAGAGGTTCCAGTAAAGCACCGTGTCCAAAATCCCCAGGGCCACGAAGACTGCCCCTGCACCCCTTAGAAGATGGCTTCTCACTTGGCGCATCCCCTTGAGGGCCCGGCCCCGGCCCATGCGGGTGAAAAGGAGGAGCAGAAAACCCAGGGGAAAGCCCGTCCCCAGGGCGAAGAGAAGGGGAAAGAGAAACCCAAAGGAAGAAGCCAGGGCCAAAGGGAGTAGAAGCCCGAAGAAAAGCCAGAAGAGGGTAGGGCAGAAGGCCAAGCCGTAAACCCCACCCAGGGCCAGGGGCCCCAGAAGCCCACCTCACGCCCCCACCCGGGCCGCCCAGTCCTCCGGTGCTGCCCAGGCCAGGGGCCAGCGCACCACCCCCAAAAGACCCAGGCCTACCAGGACCATAAAGGGCCCCAGGGCCAGCCGCACCGGGCGGAAGATGGCCTCGGGGTTGGCCAGGGTCCCGCCCAAAACGAAGAGAACCACCCCGGCGAGCACCAGGTAGGTGAAGGCCTTCCCCAGAAGAAAGGCCAGAAACCTGAGCCAGACCCTTCCCTCGAGGGCGGCTGGAACCAAGTAGGCCAGGGCGCTGGCCCCAGTGGTGATCTGGCAGGGAGCAAAGGCCGCCAAGACCCCCAGTAGGAAAGCGGAAAGCCAAGGAACCCCCACCTCCCGCCTCAGGCCATCCACCCAGGGAGCCAAGAGAGCGTACAGGGTGTTGGCCGTTCGGTAAAGGCTTCGGGAAACCTCCTCCAGCAGCCCGCTTCCCAGGGCCAACCCCACCAGGCCTAGGACAGCAAGACCAAGCGCCAGCAGCCCTCTTCGCATGCCCACCAGCTTAAGGGCCAAACGTTAAGCGCCGGTAAAACCCCTTTATGCCAGCTTAACAATACCGGCCTAGGGTACAGGTGGAGGTGGATCGTGGGCATGATGGGTTGGGGCAGCATGGGTTTCGGGTGGTTCTTCGGGCTTCTCAACATGCTCCTGGTGCTGGCTCTCTTGGGGCTTCTCCTGTACCTGGGCCTTCGGGCCTGGGAACGGGGAAGCGGGGAGCCGAGAAAGGATGCGGCTCTGGAAGCCCTGCGCCTCCGGTACGCCAGGGGCGAGCTGGACGAGGAAACCTACAAAAGGTTACGCAAGGAACTGGAAAAGGGAGGTGGAGCATGAAACGCTACGGTTTAACTTTAGGAGTTCTGGCCCTTATGCTTCTAGGCCTTGCCCTCACCCAGGGCATGATGGGGGGTTTTGGTCCGGGGATGATGGGCTATGGCTCGCAGTACGGTCCGGGAATGATGGGCTACGGCATGATGGGCGGCCAGGGGATGATGGGCATGATGGGGGTCTACCCTCCGGAGGCCCGGCCCATCCCCCAGAAAGAGGCCAAAGCGCGGATGGAAGCCTACGCCAGGCGCATCTACCCGGGGGCACGCCTTAAGGACTTCATGGCCTTCAGCCAAAACTACTACGCCCAGGTGGTGGACGAGAAGGGGCAGGGGCTCTTTGAGCTCATCGCCGATCGCTACACGGGGGTGGTTTCCCCAGAACCTGGCCCCAACATGATGTGGAACACCCGCTACAGCATGATGGGCGGGCCCGTGCAGCCTCCTGTCCGCTTCCCCTTGACGGAAGCCAGGAAGCTGGCCGAGACCTTCCTGAAAGGCTACCTCCCGGGTGCCCAGGTGCTGGAAGCCGGGGCTTTCCCCGGGTACTACACCTTTGACTTCGGGCGCAAGGAGGTGGAGGGCATGCTCTCCGTGAACGCCTACACGGGGGAGGTCTGGGTCCACACCTGGCACGGCTTCTTCCTCGGGGAGTAAGGCTAGGGGGCCCCTGCCCGCAGCCTTCGCCCCGGGCAGGGGCCTAGGACCTCCCATACCCCCATAAACCGCTCAATATGTCTTTCACGAAAAGCCTTTTCTCTTGGGCTCCGCTACACTTTAGGTAGGGAGGGTACCATGACGGACTTGAGGAAAACCCTGAAGGCCAGCCTGGCCGAGGCCCGGGCCTGGCTAGAAGCCGCCTTGAAGGAGGAAGGCTTTGGCATCCTCACGGAAATCGACGTGGCCGCCACCCTTAAGGCCCGCCTGGGCCTGGAAAGGCCTCCTTACCTGATCCTGGGAGCCTGTAACCCGAGCCTCGCCGCCAAGGCCCTCGAGGCCGAACCCGACCTCGGCCTCCTCCTCCCCTGCAACGCCGTGCTCAGGGAAGGCGGGGAAGGCGTGGAAATCCTCCTCCAGGACCCCAAGGGCATGTTCCAGGTCCTTTCTCAGGAAAAGCAGGAGGCCCTGAAACCGGTGGTGGAAGAGGCCAGAAGCCGGCTGGAGAAAGCCCTGGCCAAACTCTAGGGGGTTCAAAAGGGACCTTTATACTTCCTTTACAAACCTCCCCTACCCTCTGGAGGTATGAACGCGGACCGCCGAACCCTTTTAAAACTCACCGCAGGCCTCCTCCTCTCCCCCCTGGCCAGGGGCCAGGCTCCCTTTCCCGAGCCCCCGGTGCTCCGAAGCCGGGACAGCCTTTTGCAGGTGCGCTTGAGGGCCGCCCTCACTCCCCTTTCCCTGCTGGGACGGGAGGCCCAGCTTTGGACCTACGGGGGCAGCTTCCCGGGGCCTACCCTTCGGGTACGCCCCGGGGATACGGTTCGCCTCGAGCTGGAAAACCTCCTCCCCGAGCCCACGAACCTGCACTGGCACGGGCTTCCCATCTCCCCCAAGGTGGACGACCCCTTATTGGAGATCCCGCCCAAGGAGACCTGGAGCTACGCCTTCACCGTCCCTCAGGACCTGGCGGGCACCTTTTGGTACCACCCCCACCTGCACGGGCGGGTGGCCCCCCAGCTCTTCGCCGGCCTGGCGGGGGCCATCCTGGTGGAAAGCCCGCTGGACGGGATCCCTGAGCTAAGGGAAGCCGAGGAGCACCTTCTGGTGCTAAAGGACCTGGAACTTGTGGGAGGCCGGCCTGCGCCTCATGCCCCCATGGACTGGATCAACGGCAAGGAGGGCAACCTCCTCCTGGTTAACGGGGCCTCCCGCCCCACCTTGCGGACCGGCAAGGCCACCTTGCGTCTCCGCCTCCTGAACGCCAGCAACGCCCGCTACTTCCGGCTCCAGTTGGAGGGGCACCCCCTTTACCTCATCACCAGCGACGGGGGCTTCCTGGAGGAACCCTATGAGGTCCCCGAACTCCTTCTGGCCCCCGGGGAACGGGCGGAGGTGCTGGTGCGCTTCCAGAAGGAGGGGGCCTTCCGCCTCCTCGCCCTGCCCTACGAGCGCGGGGTCCACATGATGGGCGGGATGGAGCACATGGGCCACGGGGGGATGTCCATGGGGGCAAGCCCCAGCGGCCCGCAAACCCTCCTCACCCTGGTGGCCCCGCCCCGCCCCAAACCCCTCCCCCTGCCCAAGGCCTTGGCCAAACTGCCCGCCCTCAACCCCAACCAGGCCAGGGCGACCCGGCGCCTCACCCTCACGGAGGACATGATGGCCGGGGAGTTCTTCATCAACGGCCGAACCTTTGATCACCTTAGGGTGGACTTCCAGGGACGGGCGGGGGACCTCGAGGTCTGGGAGGTGGACAACCAAGGGGACATGGACCACCCCTTCCACCTCCACACCCACCCCTTCCAGGTCCTCTCGGTGAACGGGAAGCCCCTTCCTTACCGCGCCCTCAAGGACGTGGTCAACCTGAAGGCCAAGGAGGTGGTGCGCCTTCTGGTTCCCCTTCGGAACCTTCCCGGGAAGACCGTCTTCCACTGCCACATCGTGGAGCACGAGGACCGGGGCATGATGGGGGTGCTGGAGGTGGGCTAATGCACCCCCATCCCCATCCTCCCCCCGCCTCCCCCTCCCAGGCCCATGACCGGCATGCGGGCCATACCCCGGAGATGTTCCGGGATCGCTTCCTGGGAGGTGGGAAGTCCCAGGGCGGGTGGAGATCAGGGGCGTAGGCAACGTGGTGGACATTCAAAGCGTCAGGCACATCGTGGTCACGGGGGCTATGAACACGGTCACCCGGCGGCAAGGAGCGAGCAACCGCAAACTCCAGGTCAGCAATACAGGGTTAAACAGCAAGGTGAGCCCCCGTCGCTAGGTTGTTCTTCACGTGGAACCGCAAGCCAGGGGCGTTGCCCCTGGCTTTGTAGGCCAAACCTCACCAACCGCCACGATCACGGCGCCAGCTTTACGGCTGTACCGCTTGCCGTCACCATGAGCATGGAGTTCCCCTGGCCCAGCACCTCGTAATCCACGTCGATGCCGAGCACCGCATCCGCCCCCAGGCGGCGGGCATTCTCCGCCAACTCCTCCAGGGCCAGCTCCCGGGCCCGGCGAAGCTCCGCCTCGTAGGCCCCGCTCCGCCCACCCACGATGTCCCGGATGGAAGCGAAGAGGTCCCGGAAGATATTGGCCCCCACAATGGCCTCCCCAAAGACGATGCCCAGGTAGTGCTCCACGCGCCGCCCCTCAACCAGGGAAGTGGTGGTCAGGATCATGGCCCTATGCTACTAAGCTTTGCGCACCGGTTGGCCAGGCCATGGGCACCCTCCGCCCTCGCGGGGTCACCTTGGATCCTGCAATGGGTATGCGATTCTTCGAGAAGATCTTGCTCCTCTAGGGCCATGCGAGCCTCTTCTCAGGCTAGCAACTTTCACAAGGGAAGCGAGGGTGTTAGGGGAAAGTCCAGTTGCTCTTGAAGTAAGATGATTGGTATGAAGACTTTGGCGCGATTCACGGTGAGCCTGAGCCCAGAACTGGCCCAATACGCTGAGGAGGTGCGCCAGCGACTGGGCATTTCCCGGAGCGAGGTCTTCGCCCTGGCCCTGAAGCGCCTGCGCGAGTCCGAACTAAGGGAAGGCTACCGGGCCTTGGCTGAGGATCCCGACTTCCAAGAAGACCCCTGGATAGATTCGGGCCTGCGGGAAACCTTGGAGGAATCTCCTTGGAGCTGAGACGGGGCGATATCCTCCTGGTGGATTTTGATCCAGGAAGGCCGGGAGAGGCGGCCAAGGTTCGCCCGGCCATTCTGGTGACCAACGACATCGCCAATGCCCTTTCCCCCGTGGTAGTGGTGGTGCCTCTTACCTCCAACGTGATCCGGGTGTATCCCTTTGAGCTTTTCCTTCCCGCCCAAGAGACGGGGTTGGATCGAGACAGCAAAGCCCAGGTGCAGCTTCTGAGGCATATCCACCGCAGGCGCATCCTGCGGGGTTTGGGCAGCCTACCCCCTCACCTCAAGAAGGCCCTTGATGCCCGCCTCCGGGAGCACCTCGGACTCGGGTAAGATGCAATGCTGCCCCAGGAGGTGGAAAACCCCAGCACCCGGCGCAGGAGAACCAGAGCCCACGGGTCTTCCAAAACCTGGTGAGGCCTAGAGGGCCTCCTCCGCCACTTGTGGACCTGGGCTCTAGGCCAGAGAACCCGCTTCTCCCTCAACGCCCCCGGCGCTCCCTCTCGTCCAGCCAGGCCCAGAACTCCGCCAGGCTGGAGGCGAAAAGGAGGAAGGCCAAGGGGTACGCCAGGGCCAAAGCCCACTTGGTCCAGTAGTCCATTTCCACCCCGGTCATGCCCTCATGGTAAGGCCAATCGCCTCGAGGTTCACAAAAGGAAGAACCCGTAGAGGCAGCGCTCGGGATGGAAAAGCCTATGAGCCCACGCTCCTTTCCGGACCGCCTTCCACCCGGGCAGGACGGGGGCGTCTCCTCACCGCCTCCACCAACCCCATCGGCCTTCAGCACACCAAAGACCGTCTCCACCTCCTACCTCCCCGCCAGCCAAGGTTGGCCTCTTTGGGGCCCCTACCCCAAATGTCCCCTCGTGAACCACATCTGTTACCACTCCCAAAAGCTTCTGCCCAGTAGAAAGGCACCCGTGCCCGTGGAGGCCCTGGTACTCACCCCGGAGGGGCTGACCGCAAGGCGGGAACTGCCCTTCCTGCAGGGTTCCCTTAAGGAGGCCTCGTCCCTTTATGAGCGTGGGAAAAGGGCGGCTTGAGGGGAATGGCTCCTTTAGTGGAGGACGAACTGGAGGACGGCCCCTCGGCCACTGCCCCCCTTGGAACCGGATATTCGTATGCTGGACAAAATTTCCACAGGCAAACCCTCTCTAAACTTAAAGCGGGAGGTAAAGCATGAAAAGATTTCTCGGCTTTTTGCTAACGCTCGCGGTTGGTGGCTTGGCCTTGGCCCAAGGGGCGATGGTGCGGGTAGCCCACCTTTCCCCCGACGCCCCAGCGGTGGACATCCTGGTGAACGGCCAGCGGGCCATCACCAACCTGGCCTTCAAACAGGTAACCCCCTACCTCCTCCTGCCCGCGGCCAAGGTGCGGGTGCAGGTGGTGCCTGCAGGACAGGACGCCCCGGTGGTGATCGACGCCGAGTTGGACCTGAAGGATGGGGCCTATTACACCGTGGCCGCCATCGGGTTCCTGGCCCAGATCCGGCCCCAAGTCTACACGGACGCCCTAGCCGGCCTCTTCCCCCGGGCGGGCTACGCTCGGGTTAGGGTGGTGCACACCTCCCCCGATGTCCCGGCGGTGGACGTGGCGGTGAAGGGGGGTCCGGTGCTCTTCAGCAACCTCCCCTTCCCCCGGGCGGGCCAGTACCTGGTGGTGCCCGCGGGGCGGTACGACCTCGAGGTCCGGGTGGCGGGGACCACCACCGTGGCCCTGGAGCTTCCCGGGGTGGTGCTGGAAAGCGGCAAGACCTACACCGTCTTCGCGGTGGGGAGCGTCCAGGGGGGCACCCTCACCGTGGTGCCGGTGGTGGACGCGGCCACCCTGGGCGGGAACCGCTAAGCAGAGGCCGCTGGTCCCCCGGGCCCTCCGGGGGACTTCCTCTTGTCCCATGGAACCCCTTCCCCCCTGGCTCTGCCCCCTTCTGGCCTGCCCCCGGTGCCGGGGCGGGCTGGAGGTGGGGCGGGAGGCCCGCTGCCCCGCCTGCGGGGCCCGCTACCCCTTCCGGGGAGGCTTCCTGGACCTCCGCGCGGGGCGGGAACGGCCCCACCTCTGGCTCGTCAACCGCCTTCCCCCCATCCCCCTCTTCTACGACGCCTGGCGCCGGCGCTCCACCGGCCTCCTCTCCGGGGGCAGGATTTCCTTCCGGGAGGAGCTCGCCCGGCTCCGGGACTGGCTTGGGCCCACCGGGGGGCCCTTCCTGGACGTGGGCACGGGCACCGGGGTCTACCGGGAGGCCCTGGGGGAAAAGGCGGTGGGCCTGGACCCCTCCCCCGCCTTCCTGCGGGTGGCCCGGTGGCGGCGGCCTGGGGCCTACCTCCTGGGCCACGGGGAGCGGCTCCCCTTTTGGGAAGGGGTCTTCGGAGGGGTGGCCATCGGCCCCACCTGGAACGAGTTCCTAGACCCCCTGGAGGCGGCCCGGGAAGCCCGGCGGGTGCTCCGGCCGGGGGGGCGGCTTTTCGGGATGCTCCTCCTGGGCCCGGGACCCACCCTCGGCCTGTTCCGCCCCGGGGAGGCAGCGCTCCTCGGCCTCTTGGAAGGGGTAGGTTTCCACCCCCGCCTGGAGCGGCGGGGGGCCCTGGCCCTTTTGCAGGCCGAGGTAAGCTGAGGCCAAGGAGGCAAGCATGCGTGTCGGTTTCCGCGCGGTGGAAAGGGGCCTCGAGGCGGGGTTTCCCCTGCGCCTCTACCACAAGGCCAAACGGCGCTTCTGGGACCCTGCCGCCTTGGACTTCCAAGAGGACCGGAGGACCTTCCTGCAGCTCCCTCCTGAGGGCCAGGACCTCCTCTTGCGCCTGGCAAGCCTGTTCCTAGGGGGAGAGGAGGCGGTGACCCTGGACCTCCTGCCCCTCCTGGGGGCGATAGCCCGGGAAGGGCGGCTGGAGGAAGAGATGTACCTGACCACCTTCCTCCTGGAAGAGGCCAAGCACGTGGAGTTCTTCGCCCGCTTCTTAGAGGAGGTGGCGGGGCGCAAGGGAAGCCTGGCCCGCTACCACGGTCCCCACTACCGCCGCCTCTTCGGCGAACTCCTCCCCGAGGCCATGGAGCGCCTCTGGGAGGATGGGAACCCCGAGGCCCAGGTGACGGCGGCCCTCACCTACAACGTGGTGGTGGAGGGGGTATTGGCGGAAACCGGCTACCAGGGTTTCTCCCGCCTGGCGGAACGGCTTGGGGAGGCGGAGCGGGCCATGCCCGCGACCCTGGAGGGTATCGCCCGGGTGAGGGAGGACGAAAGCCGGCACATCGCCTACGGCCTCTACCTCATCGCCCGCCACTTGGAGGCAGACCCCGGGCTTTGGGAGGTGGTGGAAGGCCGCCTGGCCCTCCTCCTCCCCGAGGCCATGGGGGTGGTGGGGGAGCTCTTCGCCGCTTACCCCGACGGGGCCCCCCTGGGGCTTACCCCGGAGGAGTTCTTCGCCTACGCCTCGGGGCAGCTTCAGCACCGGCTGCGGGTCCTGGAGCGGGCCAGGACCCTAGGAGTCCGGGCCCTTTCGGGCCTGTAAGCCCCCCCGCAAACCCCTCCCGCCCCCTCTGGCAAGATGGGAGCATGCGGGCCCTCGCCCTCCTCCTCTCCCTGGGCCTGGCCCTGGCCCAGGAGTACCGGGCCCTCTCGGGAGCCCCCACGGGCTGGCCGAAACTGGACCAGAGCTACGCCCTGGTCTACGAGGCGGAGGCCCCGAAGGCGGTGCTCCTCCTGGTGCCGGGCCTTTTGGGGGGGAGCACCAACTTCGCCCTTCTGGCCGAGCACCTGCGGCGGGAAGCCCCCTGGCTGGAGGTCTGGGCCTGGGAACGGCGGGCCAACGGCCTCGAGGACCGCCGGGGCTTCCTGGCCCAAGACCCCCTGGCCTACTACCAAAGCCTCCCCGAGCCCGACCTCTCCCCCCTCCGGGACTGGGGCCTGGAGGTGCACCTGAAGGACCTGGACCTGGCGGTGGAGGCCGCCCGCAAGCGGGCCCCCGTGGTCCTGGCGGGGCACTCCCTGGGGGCGAGCCTCGCCACCCTCTACGCCTTCCGCCACGGGGAGAAGCTCCGGGGCCTTGTCCTCCTGGACGGGAGCCTGCGGCTCGCCCAGGGGGCCATCGGCCGGGAGGTGGACCGGGAGACCCTGGCGAGGGGGCTTTCCACCCCCTTTGGCCGCTTCCCCGGGCTGGAGGACCTCCTCCAGGGCCGGGCTGACCCCGTCTTCCGCCTGCCCTTCCTGGGGCCCCAGGACCTGGCCCTGGCGGAGGCCGAGGCCTTCCTGGCGGCCAAGCGCCCCCTGGAGCCCGTACCCTTCGGCCCCTACCGGGCCACCCGGGAGGCCCGGGCCCTCCTGCGGGTAGACGACCACTACAGCCTCTTCCCCATCTTCAGCGTGAGCGTGGGCCGGGCCTGGGCCCGGGAGGGGTTTAGCCTCCTGGGCCTCCTCCAGGGGCGGCCGGTCCTCACCGTGCGGGGGCCCAGGGGCAGGCTGGTGGAGTGGTGGGACACGGGGGAGGCCACGGACCCCAGGGCCTTCCTCTTGGCCTTCGCCCGGCCGGAGACCGGGTTTTCCGAGTGGTACTTCCCCTACCGGCTCCTCCTGGAGGTGGCGGGCTACCCCTTGGTGGCCGAAGACCTCAAGCCCAGGCCCCTCCCCTACCCCGTCCTGGCCCTGGGGGCGGGGCGGGGGCTCCTGACACGGCCCGAGGACTTCCGCCTGGGGGCAACCTTCCCCAACACCCCCGCCCGCGCGGCAATCCTGCCCAACCTCACCCACCTGGACCTCCTCACGGAACGGGAGGGGCGGACCGCCCGGGCCCTCTTGGACTACCTGGAGGGGCGCTAGGCGGCCTCCAAGGCGCCTTGGGCCTCCTCCTCGAGGGCTCCAAGCCGAAGCAAGTACACCTTGCGGTAGGCGGTGGCGATGAGCCCCTCCTGCCGCAGGTCGGACAACACCTTGGACACCGACTCCCGGGTGGAAGCGGTGGCCTGGGCGATGGCCTCGTGGGAAACCACCACATAAAGCCCCCCTTGGTCCCGGAAGCAGGCCGGGGTGTCCACCAGGAAGAGCAGGTACCGGGCAATCCGCGCCCGAAGCTCCCCCGTCTGCAGGTGGGTCTCGTACGCCTGCACCCGCCGCATCTGCCGGGCCAGGTTCCGCGCCACCTGCCGGAGCTCCTCGGGCCCCATCCCCTGTGGGTCGTACCCCCGCACCCCCGCCTCCGTCATGGCCTCGGCAGCGTAGCGGTACCGCTTCCCCTCCAACGCCTCCTCCCCGAAGTTGTCCCCCGGTAGCACGTGCCGTAGGGTGAGGAAGCGGCCGTCCGCCAACAGCTCCACCACCCGCACCAGCCCCGACTCCAGGCGGTAGAGGGTATCCCCCCCGTCCCCCGAACGGTACACGGCAGCGCCTCGGGCAAGGGTCCGCATGGCCACCCCCTAACCCACCGGCTCGGGCCTGCCCCCAGGAGCCCCCCGGGCCCTCTCCTTCAACCAGAACGCAGCCAAAAAGCCCAGGAGGGCGGCCAAGAAGGCCAGCCGCCAACCCTCCAGAACGCCTACCCCTAGGGTGTTCTGCAGGAGGCTTTTCACAAAGGCCGGGGCCTCGGCCAGGTTCCCGGTCCCCCCCGAGAACCCCACCGGGCTCCCCGCGCTCAGGGCGGCCAGCTCCCGGCTCCCCCGGGAGAGGAGGACCCCGGAAACGGTGATCCCCGCCGCCGCCCCCAGGCTACGGGTAAGGGACACCAGGCTGGACACCTGGCCCTGGCTCCCCGCGGGGGCCAGGCCCAGGGCCAGGTAGGAAAGGGGCCCTTGCACCAAACCCAGCCCCGTGCCCAGGAGGAAGAGCCCGAGAAGGAGAAGCCAGAGGGCGTTTGCCAGGTAGGCCATCACAAAGAGGCCCAAGGCGGTGAGGCCCATCCCCAGCACCACCAGACGCTTGCCCCCCACCCGGCCCACCAGGGCCCCCGCGGCCCCGCTCACCGCCCCCAGGGCCAGGGCCAGGGCGTTCAGGATAGCCCCCGAGGCGAAGGGGGAGAGATAGAAGGCCACCTGGCCATAGAGGGGAGCGAAGACGATACCCCCCAAGAGGGCGTAGCCCACCAGGGTGGACACGAGCCAGAGGGGCAAGAAGGCCGGTGCCATGGCCAGGCGCACGTCCAGGAGGGGAGCCGGGTGGCGCCGCTCGTAGAGGAGAAGGGCCAAGCCCGAGAGCAAGGCCAGGAGGAAAAGCCCGCCGATGCGAAGGGAGAAGAAACCCAGCTCGTCCAGCCGCTCTAAGCCCTGGATGGCCAACACCAAGCTGCCAAAGGTGAGGGCCACCAGAACCCCACCCCCCAGGTCCAGCGGGGCCCGCCCGGCGGGGCGGGGCAGGGCGGCCCCGGAGAGGAGGAGGACCCCCAGAAAGCCGATGGGCACGTTGATCCAGAAGACCCAGTGCCAGGTGGCCCGCTCCACGATGAACCCACCCAGGTTGGGGCCCAGGACGTTGCCCAGGGCGAAAACCCCCAGGATCTGCCCCAGGTAAGCCCCGCGCTGCTTCTCCGGGGCCACCACCCCCACGATGGCCTGGGCCACGGGGAAGAGCCCGCCCGCGCCCACCGCCTGGACCACCCTGGCGGCCACCAGCATCTCCAGGCTCTGGGAAAGGGCCGCCAGCGCGCTCCCCCCCGCGAAGAGGGCCATGGACACCCCATATACCCGGCCGTAGCCCAAGAGGTCGGAAAGCCTTCCCAGGATAGGCACGGCCACCGCGTAGAACACCGAGTAGATGGAGAAGGCCAGGGTGATCCGGTCCACCCCGGTGCCCAGGTCCTGGGCGATGGCAGGGAGGGCCGGGGCCAGGATGGCGTTGTCCAGGGCGCCCATGAAAACGCCCAGCATGAGGGCCAGGAGGAGCCTGCCGCTCATGGCTTCACCTCAAAGAGGCTCTGGGGCGGAGGGGTGGGGTCCAGCTTGAGGTACTCCGCTTGGGCCAGCACCTTGCCCGAGGGGGAGAGGACCTCATAACGGAAGGGAAGGTGCCCTTTAGGGTTCACGGCGATGCGCCAGGCCGCGGGCTGGCGGTCGTCCTTGGGGGGGGTCTTCTTGACCAAGAGGAAGCGCCAGAGGCCCCCTTCCTCCTTGGGGTCCTGTACCGCGTAGTCCCGCTGTACCTCCGGGAAGCCGGTGAAGAGGAGCTGGAGGGGATCATCGGGAGGCGTGGCCTTGGTTTCCTGCCAAGGCCCCTTAGGGGCACGGCTCCAGGCCCGCTGGCCGTCGGAGATGAGGGCGCTTCCCTTCAGGTAGTCCGGCCCCTCCAGCCAGTCGATCCGCACCCATGGGCGCCGGAAGGCCACCTGATACACCACCGGGCCTTGGCGAACCTGGGCCAGATAGCCCGCCACCTTGGCATGAACCTGTAGGGCCTGCCACACCTCCTCTGGGCTCAAGGCCAAGGCTAGACCCAACGTCGCCGCGAGCGCCAAAAGCTTCCTCATACCTCTCCCTCCCTTTTTGGCAGACCTTTCACAAACACCCGGACCCAGTCCCGCAAGAGTTCCTCCGCACGGTAACCGCCCACGTGCCTCTCCAGCATGTGGGCTCCGTGGACCAGGGAGCTGAAGAGGGCCGCCAGGGAACGCCCCTGCCCGGGATACAGGTCCTCGAAGAAGGCATCCAGGTGGGCCATTTCCCGACGCATGGCCTCCTGGGCCAGGAAGCGGGCCTCCTCCTCCCCTCCCCGCCCCCCGTGAGCAGTGGCCAGGGCCGCCAGGGGCTCCACCCCCTCCCGGTAAGCCAGGGCGTAGCGGAGGAGGCGCTCCTCCAGGCTTCCAGGTGCCTGCAGGGCCGCTTGCGCGCGAGTGCGGGAGTCTTCCAGAAGGGCCTCCAAAAGGGCCCGCTTGCTGGGAAAATGATGGTAAAAGGCCCCCTTGGTAAGCCCGAGTTCCGCCGCCAGATCGTCCAGGCGGGTGGCGGCGTAGCCCCGTTCGGCGAAGGCCCGGCGGGCCGCCTGGAGGATCCGGGATCGGGTGTCCATACCTACCAGTAGGTAGGTTCCCCGGGAGATGCACCAGGAGCCAGCTCACATTCGCCCCCCAGGCCCAGGGCCCGGAGGAGGAGGCGCGCCGCCCGCAGGCCGGAAAGGGCCGCCGCGGGCAGGCTCTGCCCCGGGAAGACCCCCTCCCCCACCCGGAGGACGTTGGCCAGGAGGCGCACCCGGGGGAAGCGGAAAGGATGGGTCTGGGGGTAGCCCCCCACCCAGGCCCGCCCCGCAAAGCGGCGGTAGGTGCGGGGGGTGGCGGCGAAGAGGGGCTCCACCTCCCTAAGGCCCGGGAGAAGCGCCTCCCCCAAGGCCAGGGCCCGCTCCTGCCAGCGGGCCTTGAGGGCCCGGTACGCCTCCCCCTCGAGGTCCTCCCAGAGGGCCAGGGGGGTGTGGAGGGAGAGGGAGAAAAGGGTTCTCTCCCCTTCCGGGAAGAGGGAGAGGAAGGCGAAGGGCCGCTCCCGGGCGTTTTGCCGGTAGTAGGGGGGCGCCGCCCGGAAGGGCAGGACCCCGTAGAGGGCAAAAGCCCCCCAGGCGTCCTTGGGAACGCGCTCGGGGAGGCCGAGGAGGTGCTCCGGGGGCACGTTGAGGAGGAAGAAGTCCCCCCGGAGCACCTCCTTCTCCCCCCGCCTCCTCCCCCCGTAGGCCACCTCCACCCTGTGGGCCCGCCCTCCCCGGAGGAGGAGCCGGGTGGCCCGGGCCCGGTAGCGCACCTCGAGGCCTTCCGCCAGGGCCCGGGCCAGGGCCCCCACCCCGCCCGGCACCCGCACGGGGCCCAGGTGGGGCAGGTCCAGGGCCAGGGCGGCGTAGAGGGCGTAGGGGTCCTCCGTCTGGGCGGCGATGAGGAGCTGGGCCTGGAGGAATAGGCGGAAATCGGAGTCCGGGGGGGCCAGGCGGGAGACCCGCCGGAAGAGGTCGGGGAGGAGGGGAAACAGCCCGGGGAGGAGGCGGAAAAGGGCGGCGAGCTCCTCCCCCTCCGGGGGCCAGGGAAGGCGGGGGGCCAGGGCCTTGAGCCTTTCCGCCCGCTCCCCCTGCCAGCGCCAGAAGGGGAGGACCTGGGGTCCGAAGAACTCCCCTTGCGCCTCCCGCTCCCTATCCCGCCCCACGGGGCGGAGGAGCCTCCCCCTGGGGAGGAGGACCTCCAGGAGGGGGAAGCCCTCGGGGTAGGGCTCCACGGGGAAGCGGAAGCCCCGGTGCCAGAAGTCTCCCGCCAGGCCCCCGGGGTAGGTGTGGGCCTCGAGGACCACCACCTCCAGGCCCGCCCTTTGCAGGAGCCTGGCCGCCACCAGCCCCCCGATCCCCGCCCCCACCACCACCGCGCGCACGGGACCCAGGGTATCCGGAGGGGAACGGGCCGACCTTGGCCCAGGCTAAGATGGGTAGGATGCGGCTCGAGGCGGAAGGGCTCCTGGCGCAGGCCCGCAAGGACCTGACCCCAGCCCAGGTGTCTCTTCAAGAGCCCCTGGCCCAGGCCCCCCTGCCCATCACCCTGGCCCTCCTCTTTGGTTCCCGGGCCCGGGGGGAGGCCTTACTGGAAAGCGACTGGGACCTCCTGGTGGTTTCCCCGGCCTCGGGACATGGACTACCTGGAAAGGCTTCTCCTCCACCGCGCCCTTCCCCTCCGCCACGTGGAGTACGTGGCCCTCACCCCCGAGGAAGGGGCAGCCCGGCAAGGGGAGATCGGGGGGTGGGGGAGGCAGCCCGGGAGGGGGTGGTCCTGTTGGGAAACCCCCTCCCCGGCCACCCTTCCTCCGGGGGCAAGCCCCTAGGCTAGGGGCATGGAGGTCCTGTTCACCGGGGCCACGGGGTACAACGCCATCGCCCTGCCCCTGGCTGCGGGCGTAGCCTACCCCTTCGGTCTCCTCTTCCCGCCGGCCCTCGGAGCCCTCTTCATGAGCCTCTCCACCGTGGTGGTGGCCTTCAACGTCCTTCTCTTAAGGCGGGCACGCCTGGGCGCCTAGGACTAGACTGGAGGCATGGACTTCACCACCCTAAGGGAGGACTTTCCCTTGATCACAGGGCGGCCGGATCTGGTCTACCTGGACTCCGCCGCCACCAGCCAGAAGCCCAGGCGGGTTCTGGAAGCCCTGGAGCGCTACTACCGGGAACTCAACGCCAACGTCCACCGGGGGGCCTACCGCCTTTCCGTGGCCGCCACCGAGGCCTATGAGGAGGCCCGGCGCCGCCTGGCCCGCTTCCTGGGGGCGGAGGAACGGGAGATCGTCTTTGTGCGCAACACCACCGAGGCCCTGAACCTGGTGGCCTACGCCTGGGGCCTACGGAACCTCAAGGAAGGGGATGAGATCCTGGTCACGGAGATGGAGCACCACGCAGGGCTCGTGCCCTGGCACCTGGTGGCGGGGCTAACGGGGGCCCGCATCAAGGCCATCCCCCTCACCGAGGAGGGCCGCTTGGACCTTTCCGCCCTGGATACCCTCCTCACGGAAAGGGTCAAGGTGGTCTCCGTGGTGCACATGTCCAACGTCTTAGGCACCATCAACCCCGTGGCGGAGATCGCCAAAAAGGCGAAGGAGACTGGGGCCCTGGTGGTGGTGGACGGGGCGCAAAGCGCCCCCCACCTGCCCGTGGACATGAAGGCCCTGGGAGCGGACTTCTTCGCCCTCTCCGGACACAAGATGCTGGGGCCTACGGGGGCCGGGGCGCTTTGGGGGCGTTACGAGGCCCTAGAGGGGATGATGCCTTTCCTGGGGGGTGGGGAGATGATCCGCGAGGTCTATGTGGACCGCTCCACCTACGCCCCCCCTCCCCAGCGCTTTGAAGCCGGCACCCCCCCCATCGCCGAGGCCATCGCCCTGGGGGAGGCGGCCCAATACCTCATGGAGATCGGCATGGAGCGGGTGTTCGCCCACGACCGGGCCCTTTTGGATTACGCCCTAAAGCGGCTTGAGGAGGTGCCGGGCCTCGAGGTCTATGGGCCCAGGGGACCGGACCGGGGCGGGGTCATCCCCTTCACCCTGGGGCGGCTTCACGCCCACGACCTGGCCACCCTCCTGGACGGGGAGGGGATTGCGGTCAGGGCCGGGCACCACTGCGCCCAGCCCTTGCACCGCAGGCTGGGCCTGGCGGCTACGGCCCGGGCGAGCTTTTATCTCTACAACACCTTTGAGGAGGTGGACCGCTTCGTGGAGGCCCTTCTCCGCATCCACGGAAAGTACCGGGCCTGGCTATAATGGGGGAATCCATGAGCGTCCTTGACGAGCTCTACCGGGAGATCCTCCTCAAGCACTATCAAAACCCCAAGAACTTCGGCCCCCTGCCCGGGGCCACCAAGGTGGCGGGGGGCATGAACCCCTCCTGCGGGGACCAGGTGGAGGTGATGGTGCGCCTGGAAGGGGACACTATCGCCGACATCCGCTTCCAGGGTCAAGGGTGCGCCATCAGCACCGCCAGCGCCTCCCTCATGACCGAGCTGGTGAAGGGGAAGAAGGTGGCGGAGGCTTTGGAGCTTTCCCGGAAGTTCCAGGCCATGGTGGTGGAGGGAGCCCCCCCGGACCCCGCCCTGGGGGACCTCCTGGCCCTCCAGGGGGTGGCCAAGCTCCCGGCGCGGGTGAAGTGCGCCACCTTGGCCTGGCACGCCCTCGAGGAGGCCTTAAGGTGAGGCGTTACCCCGCCCACAAGGTGACCCCCTTGCTGGTCCAGTACCCCGACCTCATGGAGGCCTGGAAGGAGGCTGCCAAGGCTGGGCTCCTTAGGGCGGAGAGCCAGGATGGGCGCAACTATGTGGTGGTGGAGGACCCAAGCCTCATCGCCCGGCTCAAGGCTTTAGGCCTCGAGGGGGAACCGGTGAAGGAGGCCTAGATGCGAGGCGTGGTGTTTCTGCACGCTTTCCCCTACAACCCCCGGATGTGGGAGGAGGAGATGGGCTACTTTCGGGGGCGGCTTCCCGTCCTGGCCCCCCATTACCTAGGGCTATCCCTTTCCCAGGCAGCGGATAAGGTGCTGGGGGAGATGGATGAGGCGGGCCTCGAGGAGGCCGTCTTCGTGGGGCTTTCCATGGGGGGCTACCTCATCTTTGAACTTTGGCGCAGGGCCCCCGAGCGCTTCCTGGGCCTGGTGCTGGCGGATACCCGCGCGGGAGCCGACACCGAGGAGGGCCGGAAGAACCGCCATGCCCTAAAGGAAAGGGTTCTGGCGGAAGGGGTGGGCTTCCTCCCCGAGGCCCTTCTCCCAAGCCACCTGGGCAAGACCACCCGGGAGGAGAAGCCCGAGGTGGTGGCGAGGGCCAAAGCCCTCATCCTGGAGGCCAGCCCCGAGGCGGTGGCGCATAGCCTCCTGGCCCTGGCGGAGCGCCCCGACTCCACCCCCCTTCTCCCTGGGATGCGCCGCCCGGCCCTGGTCCTGGTGGGGGAGGAGGACACCCTAACCCCCCGGAGGAGGCCAAGCGAATGGCCAGGGCCCTGCCCGACGCCCGCCTGCTCATCCTTCCCGAGGCCGGGCACCTGGCCAACCTGGAAAACCCCAAGGCCTTCCGCACGGCCCTTCTGGGCTTTTTGGCCGAGGTGCTCTAAAGGCGAAAGGCCTCCTCGGCCCGCAACACGAGGTCCAGGCAGGGGATCAAGGCCTCTTCCCCTTCCTCCTCCGCAAAGCCCTCAGGGGTCCTGCGGTAGAGGGTGAAGCGGCGGGCCTCGGGGTCCACCAGAAGGTAGACCTCCAAGCTGTCCAGGGTTTCATAAAGGGCCCGTTTTTCCCGGCGGTCCTGAACCTCGGTGGCGGGCGAAAGAACCTCCACCACGGCGCAAGGAGCCTCCTCGTAGTAAGGGTGGGGAGGCCCGGGTTGGCACACCACCATCACGTCGGGGTAGTAGACGGCTTCATCCCGGATCCGAAGCTTCATGTCGCTCATGTACACCCGGCACCCCCTGGGCCTGGCCGCCTCCAGAAACCGGGCGGCGATGTTGAGGGCCACCCGGTTATGGAGGGCGCTGGCCCCCGCCATGGCGTAAAGGCGCCCCCGCAAGTACTCCCGCTTCACCGAGGACTGGGCCTCCTCCTCCAGGTAGGCTTCCAGAGCTTTAGGAAGCTTGGGGGCTAACATTCCCAATTCCATTCTACGGTTTCTCGCCAGCCCCGCCCTTTGACCAGGCCAAAAAGGAGGCTTGCGAAAGAGATTTTCCAGGGTCCCAAGGCCAGGCAGGGCGGTCCAAGCCGGCTATTCCGCCTTGGGCTCCCGGGCCATGAGGGAGGAAAGGGCCTTCAAGGGATCCAGCCCCTCGTAGACCACCCGGTACACCGCCTCGGCGATGGGAAGCTCAAGCCCCGCCCGCTCCCGCCAGGCCATGAGGGCTTTGACCGCATAAAGCCCCTCCACCACCCCCCGGTCCTCGAGGCGCTCCAGGGCCTCCCCCCGCACCAACCTCTCCCCCGCCCCGCGGTTGCGGGAGTGGAGGCTGTAGGCGGTGGCCAGGAGGTCGCCCAGGCCGGAAAGCCCGTAGAAGGTGGCCTCCTCCCCCCCCAGGGCGGTGCCGAAGCGCACCATCTCCCTCAGGCCCCGGGTGAGCAGGGCCGCCTTGGCATTATCCCCCAGGCGAAGCCCGTCCACCATCCCCGCCGCCAGGGCCAGGACGTTCTTGAGGGCCCCACCCAGCTCCACCCCCCGCCGGTCTTGGCTGGTGTAGACCCGGAAGGTGGGCCCGGAGAAAAGCGCCTGCACCCTTTTGGCCAGCTCCAAGGGACCCGCCGCCACGCTGGCCGTGGGGAGAAAGCGGGCCACCTCCTCCGCGTGGTTGGGGCCGGAAAGGGCAGCCACGGGCCTGCCGGTCAAGGCCTCCAGCACCTCGCTGGGGGTGTGAAGCCTTCCCTCCTTGAAGAAAAGCCCCTTGGTGGCGGAAAGGTACCACGGGGCCTGGGGCAGAGCCCTTAAGGTGTCCTCCAGGGCCTTGGAGGGCAGGGCCACCACGACCAGCTCCACTCCCTCCAAGGCCTCCTCCGGGTCGGCGGTGGGGTAAAGGTAAGCGGGGAGGGCCACCCCGGGCAGGTAGTCCCGGTTTTCCCGCATGGCCCGCAGGGCCTCCGCCTGCTCCTTCCTACGGGCCAGGAGGGCCGTGGGTATGCCCTTGGAGGCCAGGAGCACCCCAAGGGCGGTGCCCCAGGCCCCAGCGCCCAGGATGGCCACCTTCATAGCAGGAAGCGCACCTCCCAGGCCTCATACCAGGCCGCCAAAAGCAGAAATAGAGCCCCCAGGTAGAAGGTGAGGAGCAAGGCCCTAAGCCCCTTCCTATACCCCTCCCCTCCCGCCGTCTTGGCCAGGAGCACAAGCCCCCCGAAGGTGACCAGGATGTAGGCCTGGAGCTCCAGGAGAAGGGTGGGGAGGTGAACCAAGAAGGCGGTGCCTAGAAGCGCCGGGGACAGGGCGAAGCCGAAGACAAAGTAGCGCCCAGCGTTCAGGAGGAGGACTGGAACCCCCAGGAGGAGGGCGGGCAGCAACCCGGTGAGGAAGAGGCCCTGGCTGAAGTTCCAGTGGAAGATGACCCCGGCGAGGACCAGAACGCCCTTCTCCACCGCCCCTTCCAAGCCGATGGCCTCGAGGGCCCCCCCGAAGAGGGCCTGGAGGGCCTGGGCGAGCTCCGGCATCCCGTAGGCCAAGAGGGCCCCCAGGGCGAAGAGGCCGTAGAGGAGAAGGTTGGTGAAGAGGTAAAGCCCCCGGTGGACCCGAATCAGGGCCAGAGCCTCCAGAAGCCAAGCCCGGAAGGGGGAGGGCTGGAAGAGGAGGAAGAGCCAAAAGAGGCTCAAGAGCAAGAACCCCCACCCCGCCAGAGGGGTGAGGAGGTAGCCGGGCAGGGCAAGCCCCTCAGGGCGGAAGTAAACCCGCTTGGCCTCCCCCCCTCCAGGACCACCACCACCTCCCCCACCTCCTCTCCCACGGCTGCGGGGAAGAGAACCCGGTTCCCCTCCACCCGGGGGCTATCCAGGTTCACGGAAAGCCCTCTGGGAGGCGGGGGGAAAAGGGCGTAGCGCTCCAGAAGCCTGGAGGCTTCTTCAGGAGGGGCCCTAAAAACCTCCTCTAGCCTTGGGGAAAGCTCCCCCCTAAGCCAGCCCTCCACCGCCCGCCGCGCCGTCTCCTCCGGGGCCCCTTGGGCCCAGGCGAGGAGGAAGGTGAGTCCCCAAAGCGCCATCCAGGCCCTCACCGCTCAAACCTCCTCCAAGGGCAGCCCCTCCCGGCACAAGGGGCAAGCCTCTGGGAAGTACTGGGGCACCTCCAGCTTCAGGAGGGCCCGGAAGGGCACCCCAAAGGCCGCCTTTCCCCCGCTCCGGTCCACGATGGCCCCCACGCCCACCAAAACCCCTCCCCTGGCCTCCGCTGCCCGAATGGCCTTGCGCACGCTTTCCCCCGTGGTCACCACGTCCTCCACCGCCAAAAAGCGCTCCCCCGGGTTCACGGTGAGGCCCCGGCGCAGGGTCATGCCCCCTTGCCCATCCTTCTCGGCGAAGAGGGCCCGGGCCCCCAGGGCCTTGGCCACCACGAAGGAGAGCACCACCCCCCTAGGGCCGGGCCGATGACGAAATCCACCTTCTCGTCTTCAAATAGCTTGCCCAGGGCCTCCCCCACCGCCTCCGCGTAGAGGGGGTGCTGCAGGAGGGCAGCGGACTGCAGGAAGATGGGCGAGTGCAACCCCGAGCGCAGGAGGAAGTGCCCTTCCAGAAGGGCCCCCGTCCTGCGGTAGAGCTCCAGGACATCCATCCCCCCTACTCTACCAAAGCCCTATGGAAGTCCTCCGCCGCCTGCAAGGCTCCCTCCAGATCCGGCCTGCCCCCCGGATAGAAAAGGGCGCGGCTTGCGGTGTTCAAAAGGCCAGGGCCCTTCAAGGGCCTTCCCCCTTGGGCCCCTACGCCGGGGAGGAGGAAGGGAGCGTGGGGAGCCTGTTCCCGCACCGTCAAGACCACCTCCGGGTAGGTGGCCCCCACCACCATGCCAACGCGGCTCCACTCCCCTTCCCGGTATCCCTCCCCCTCCCGGGCCAGGGCCTCCGCCAGGTGGAGGTAAAGGGGCCTTCCCTCCACCAGAAGATCCTGCAAAAACCCTGATCCTGGGTTTGAGGTCTTGACCAGGACGAAGACCGCCCCCTGGCTTTGCCTGGCCGCCTGGAAGAAGGGCGTAAGGGTATCCAGGCCCAGGTAGGGGTTCACGGTGAGGGCGCTTCCGGGAAAGCGCAGGAGGTAGGCTCGGGCGTAAGCCTCGGCGGTGGAACCGATATCCCCCCGCTTCCCGTCAAAGATCACGGGCAGGCCCATGACCCGTGCGGCGCTGGCCAGCTCAAAAAGAAGCCCGAGCCCCTCCGGGCCCAGGACCTCAAAGAAGGCCAGCTGGAACTTAACCGCAGCCAATCTGGGAGCCAGGGCCTCGAGAAGCTCCACCGTGTACCGCTTCAAGTGGGCAACGGGCTCACGCCCGTGAAGCTCGGGCCTGGGATCCACCCCGAGGACCAAAGGGGGGCGGGAAAGGGCCAGGAGAAAGTCCATGCCTTCCACTATAGGCCTTGACAACCCCAGGCCTCGGGGCATAGAGTTGCCAGCGTACCGCAAGGAGGGAGTATGAAGAAGCTCATCCTGGCTTTAAGCCTTCTGGTTCTGGCCGCCTGCCAGCAGCAGGCCACGGTGCAACCCCAGGCCCTTAGAGAAGCGGGCCAGACCTACATCGCCATCCTGGAGCCCACGGCCTCGCCCACGCTTCCCGCTCGTTTCTCCGAACGCCTTGCCGTTTTGGAAAGGGCCCACGGCCTTTCCATCCCCGTGGAGGACCGCCTCGAGGCCCTGGGGGCCGTCATTCTCCGCAACCTCACCCCCGCCCAGGCCCAGCGCCTGGCCCAGGACCCCAGGGTCTACGCCCTGACCCCGGATCAGGAGGTGAAAGCCTACGCCCAGACCATCCCCTGGGGGGTGGACCGCATCGGCGCCCCCACCACCACCGCCAAAGGAGCCAACGTTTCCGTGTACGTGGTGGACACCGGCATCAAGGTGGGGCATGAGGACCTCACCAACCTGATGGGGGGGTATGCGGTGGTGAAGTGCCGGGGTAAGTGCCGCACGGCCTACGACGATGACAACGGCCACGGCACCCATGTGGCGGGCACGGTGGCCGCGGTGAACAACAGCGTGGGCGTCTTGGGGGTGGCCCCCGTCGCCGAGCTATGGGCAGTGAAGGTTCTCTCCGGCTCAGGGTCCGGCTCCACCAGCGGTATCGTCCAGGGCATCAACTGGGTGATCGGCCACAACAACGGGGGCAAGCCCAAGGTGATCAACATGAGCCTTGGGGGAAGCGGCACCGACGACCAGGATGGCCAGTACTGCCCCAGCACCCGCTCCACCAACGCCTTCCACAACGTCATCCAGAAGGCGGTGTGCGACTACCGGATCACCGTGGTGGTGGCCGCCGGCAACGAGGGCGACAACGCCGCCAACCACACCCCCGCCGCTTACGACGAGGTCATCACCGTAAGCGCCACCAACAGCCAGGACGACTGGCCCTCCTGGTCCAACTACGGCCCCGATGTGGACCTCGCCGCCCCCGGGGTTTCCATCCTCTCCACCTGGAACTCCTCCACCACCAGCTACAACACCATCAGCGGCACCTCCATGGCCAGCCCCCATGTGGCCGGGGCCGCCGCCTTGGTGCTTTCCCGCTACCCCAACTACACCCCGGCCCAGGTGAAGCAGGCCCTTCTCCAGAACGCCGAAAGCACCGCCAGCTGGCAAAACACCTCGGGGAATCCGCACCCCGAGCCCTTCCTGAACGTGAGGGGATTCTAGCCTCTCCCCGAAAACCCCCCGCCTTAGGGCGGGGGCCGGTTTTTTTCCTGGAAAAAAAGAAAACCCCCCGTAGGGGGTTGCACCGGCTTGGACCGCGGGGTCTTGAAAGCGCAGGAACGGGCTTCATGCTCCTTAGAAAGGAGGTGATCCAGCCGCACCTTCCGGTACAGCTACCTTGTTACGACTTCGCCCCAGTCACGAGCCCTACCCTCGGCGCCTGCCCTATGGCTCCCAGCGACTTCGGGTAGAACCCGCTCCCATGGCGTGACGGGCGGTGTGTACAAGGCCCGGGAACGTATTCACCGCGGCATGGCTGATCCGCGATTACTAGCGATTCCGGCTTCATGGGGTCGGGTTGCAGACCCCAATCCGAACTACGCCCACCTTTCCGCGATTCGCCCCCCATCACTGGGTCGCATCGCTCTGTAGTAGGCATTGTAGCACGTGTGTCGCCCAGGCCGTAAGGGCCATGATGACCAGACGTCGTCCCCGCCTTCCTCCCGCTTTCGCAGGCAGTCCCCTTAGAGTGCCCGGCCTAACCCGCTGGCAACTAAGGGCAGGGGTTGCGCTCGTTGCGGGACTTAACCCAACATCTCACGACACGAGCTGACGACGGCCATGCAGCACCTGCGCTAAGGCTCCCCTCACAGGGCACCCCAGGCTTTCACCTAGGTTCCCTAGCATGTCAAGGCCTGGTAAGGTTCTTCGCGTTGCTTCGAATTAAACCACATGCTCCACCGCTTGTGCGGGCCCCCGTCAATTCCTTTGAGTTTCAGCCTTGCGGCCGTACTCCCCAGGCGGCGCGCTTATCGCGTTGGCTTCGGCCCTCAGGTATACCCCAAAGACCTAGCGCGCATCGTTTAGGGCGTGGACTACCCGGGTATCTAATCCGGTTTGCTCCCCACGCTCTCGCGCCTCAGCGTCAGAAATGGACCAGGTGGCTGCCTTCGCCATCGGCGTTCCTCCCGGTATCTGCGCATTTCACCGCTACTCCGGGAATTCCACCACCCTCTCCCACCCTCTAGCTTGAGCGTATCCCACGCTCCTCCACAGTTGAGCCGTGGCCTTTCACATGGGACGCCCCAAACCGCCTACACGCCCTTTACGCCCAGTAAATCCGGGTAACGCTCGCGCCCTCCGTATTACCGCGGCTGCTGGCACGGAGTTGGCCGGCGCTATTACCTGGGTACCGTCATCCCCCTACACAGGGCTTTCGCCCCCAGTTCAGGAGTTTACACCCCGAAGGGCTTCCTCCTCCAAGCGGCGTCGCTCCGTCAGACTTCCGTCCATTGCGGAATATTCCTAACTGCTGCCTCCCGTAGGAGTGGGGCCCGTGTCTCAGTGCCCCTGTGGCCGGCCATCCTCTCAGACCGGCTACCCGTCGTCGCCTTGGTGGGCTCTTACCCCACCAACTAGCTGATGGGACGCGGGCCCATCCGGAAGCAGGTCGCCCCTTTAGTCCTGCCCCACAGAACAGGACCACATGGCGGATTAGCCTGGGTTTCCCCAGGTTGTCCGCCTCTTCCAGGTAGGTCACCCACGCGTTACTCACCCGTCCGCCGCTGGCCGTGAGCAAACCCACGGCCCGCTCGACTTGCATGTCTTAGGCACGCCGCCAGCGTTCACCCTGAGCCAGGATCAAACTCTCCAACTAAAATTAACGCCCGAAGGCGTTGAATTTCGTGCCTTGCCCTGTTCCTGCGCTTTCAAGATCCCCCGCCGGTCCAACCGGCGCAACATCGAATGTACCAGGTGGGGGCATTTCTGTCAAGATGGGGGCATGCTGGACCTCTTGGTGGTGGTCCCCCATCCCGACGACGAGAGCTTTGGTGCCGGTGGGGTACTTCTTATTGCCAAAAGGGCTGGCCTCAGGACGGGAATCCTCACCCTCACCCGAGGGGAGGCCGGGAGAACCCTGGGGCTTTGCCTCCCTGAGGAACTGCCCCGGGTGCGGACCCGAGAGCTTGAGCGGGCAGCGGAGATCCTGGAGGTGGACTTCCTCGAGGTCCTCTCCTTCCCCAACGCCCTACCCCAGGCGGCTCCCTTGGGGCACGAGGGCCCTAAAGAGGCAGCGAAGGGGCCCCGCGGCCTAGCCTCGGGAAAAGGCCTCCTTGACCATCCCGAGGCGGAAGCGGCCATCCGGGAAAGGCTTCTTGCCCAAAGGCCCCGCTATGTCCTCACCTTTCCCCCTGACGGCATCAACGGCCACCCCGACCACGTGGCGGCAAGCCGCTACGCCACCAGGGCGGCGGAGGGCCTAGGCCAGGTGGTGTACTTTGTGCGGCCCGAAGGCCCCTGGCCCGTGACCCACCGCCTGCGCCTGCCCGAATGGGCCCTAGCCCGAAAGCTCAAGGCCCTGGCCCAGCACCGGACCCAGGCCCTGTCCCTGCTGGATTTCATGGAAAGGCATCCAGAAAGGCTCTGGACGGAAACCTTCCACCTACCCGGAACGAAAGGCACCCAGGAGGGGCCATGGTGGTGAAGCCTCTTGACCACACCGCCGACGTGGGCTTCCTTCTGGAGGCGGAAAGCCTCGAGGGTCTCTTCCAAGCCGCCCTGAAAGGGCTTCTCCAGGTGATGTTCCTCTTTCCCCCAGAAGGGGGAAGCCGGCGCAGGCGCCTTTCCCTGGAGGCGGAGGACTTGGAAACCCTCCTAGTGCGCTTCCTGAATGAGCTCATCTACCTGATTCAAACCAAAGGCTTCGTGCCCGGGAGGGCGCGGGTACGGGTGCACAGGGAGGCCAGAGGCTACCGCCTTTCCGCCACCCTCTGGGGGGAGCCTTTCCAGGAAAGGTTTGGCTTCCAGGGGGAGGTGAAAAGCGCCACCTTCCACGGCCTGCAGGTGAGCCGGGAAAACGGGGTATGGAAGGCCCAGGTGATCCTAGACGTGTAGGGCGGCCAAAGCGCCCCGCACCCGATCCATAAGGCCCCCTTCCACCAGGCGCTTGGCCCGGAGGAGGGCGTTTTTGACCGCCAGGGCATCCGCGGAGCCGTGGCCGATGAAGACCGCTCCCTCCACCCCCAGAAGGGGCATGGCCCCGTACTGGGCGGGGTCCACCCGTTCCCTTACCTTGCGCAGGGCCCCCTTGGCCAGAAGCGCCCCCAGCTTGGCCCAGGGACTGGAGGTGAGGGCCTCCTTGATCCAGCCGAGGAGCACCTTGGCCTCCCCCTCGGCGAGCTTCAGCGCCACATTTCCGGTGAAGCCGTCGGTGACCACCACCTCCGCGGTACCCAAGAAAATGTCCCGCCCCTCCACATTCCCGTAAAAACGCTCCCCCAACGCGGCCTTCAGGAGGGGATAGGCTTCCAGCACCAGGGCGTTGCCCTTCCCCTCCTCCTCCCCGATGGAAAGGAGGCCCACCTTAGGGTCCTTAAGGCCGCTGGCCTCGGCGTAGGCCAGGCCCATGGCGGCGAACTGCACCAAAAAGGAAGGGCGGCAGTCGGCGTTGGCCCCCCCGTCCAGGAGGAAGGTGCGTCCCCTTTGGCTGGGGAACTCCACCAAGAGGGCAGGTCTTTCCACCCCCTTGACCCGCCCCAGAGTAAAGAGGGCCGCGGCCATGGTGGCCCCGGTGTGGCCCATGGACACCACCGCCCCCACCTCGCCCCGCTTCAGGAGGTCCATGGCCACCATGATGGAGCTTTCCCGGCGCTTCCTCACCTCGGTGGCGTGCTCCGCCATGCGGATCCAGTCGGGGGCGTGGTGGATGGGGAGGGAGGCGCGGTGGCGGGCGAGCTCCTCCTGCAAACGGGACTCCTCCCCCACCAGGAGGACCTCCACCCCCTCATGGGCCGCCAAGAGGGCACCCTGGACCGTGACCTCGGGGGCCCGGTCCCCCCCCATGGCATCCAGGGCAATTCTCATGCGCTGGGGGGCAGGTGCTTCTGGATCTTGGCCTCAAAGTTGCGCTTGGGCTGGGCCCCCACCAGGACCTCCACGGGCTGGCCGTTCTTGAAGAGGATCACCGTGGGAATGCTCATGACCCGATAGCGCATGGCCGTCTTGGGGTTTTCGTCCACGTCCAGCTTGGCCACCAAGAGCTTCCCCTCGTACTCCCTGGCCAGCTCCTCCAGGATGGGCGCAATCATGCGGCACGGGGCGCACCACTCCGCCCAGAAGTCCACCAGGACCAAGGGGTGTCCGCCTAGGGTCTGGTCAAAGTTGGCGTCGGTAACCTCTACGGGCTTCGCCATACCCCACCACTTTAAAGCAAAACCCCGGGAGCATACACCCCCGGGGGAACCCTTTGGGGTTAACGCTTTTTCTTGCCGCCCTTCTTGCCCCCCTTGCCGCCGAAACCCCCGGTGCCCCGGAGGAAGCTTTTGAGCTTGTTCTCAAACTCGGGGGACTGCTTGGGCAGGCGCCGGGGCCTGGGGGGCGGAGCCCCTTCCGGGGCGGGGGTGAGGTCCTTGATGGAAAGGTCCAAGCGCCCCTTGGCGTCCCGGCCCTTCACCATCACCTGGACGATATCCCCCTCGTTGAGGAAGTCCCGCACGTTCCTCACAAACTCGTGGGCGATCTGGGAGATGTGCACCAGGCCTTGCTCGCCCCCCGGGAGCTCCACGAAGGCACCAAAATCCGTAACCCGCACCACGCGGCCCTCTACCACACTTCCTGCTTCTAGCTCCACTTTCCTTCTCCCTTTGCGCGGCTTGGATCCGCGATGCCCCCACTATAGCACAAAGGGGCGCACCCCCTTTCGGTCCAGGGGGGCGAGGAGCTCGGCAAAGGTGCGCCCGAGCACCGGGTGGTGCCCTTCCGGGACAAGGTCGCAGAGGGGCACCAGGACGAAGGCCCGCTGGTGGAGCCTGGGATGGGGCACCTCGAGGCCCACTTCCTTCAGGACCAGGTCCCCGTAGAGCAGGAGGTCCAGGTCTATGGTCCTCGGGCCCCAGCGCTCCTTCCGCTCCCGCCCCAGGCTTTGCTCTATCCCCAGGAGGCCCTCCAGGAAAGCCCGTGGGGAGAGCCCCGTGTCCACCTCCGCCACCAGGTTCAGGTAGGGGGGTTGGGGTGGGCCCACGGGCTCGGTTTCGTACACGGGGGAAAGGCGCAAAAACCGAGTCTCGGGGAGCCGGGAAAGGAGGGAAAGGGCCTGCAGGAGGTAGCCCGCCCGGTCCCCCAGGTTGGAACCCAAGCCCACATAGGCCAGCACCTCCCCAGTCTATCCGTTGACAAGGTGGTCCCGCCCCCCTACCCTGAAGGGGAGATGGCCGCCCGGGGCAAAACCTGATGGGGCCTGGGAAGCCTGGCTTCCCGGGCCCGCCCGGGGGCTTTTTTTTGGGAGGGAGCATGGTCAAGGAAGACTGGCGGGCGCTTTTGGAGGCGGAGAAGGCCCTGGACTCCGGGGTCTACACCAAGCACGACCTCCTTCTGGTACGGGGGCAGGGGGCTCGGGTCTGGGATGCCGAGGGCCACGAGTACCTCGACTGCGTGGGGGGCTACGGGGTGGCCAACCTGGGCCATGCCAACCCCGAGGTGGTGGAGGCCATCAAGAAGCAGGCGGAAACCCTCCTCTCCATGCCCCAGACCCTGCCCACCCCCACCCGGGGGGAGTTCTACCGCACCCTGGTAAGCCTCCTTCCCCCCGAGCTCAATCGGGTTTTCCCCACCAACTCCGGCACCGAGGCCAACGAGGCGGCCATCAAGTTCGCCTGGGCCCACACGGGAAGGCGCAAGCTGGTGGCCGCCATGCGGGGCTTCTCCGGGCGCACCCTGGGAAGCCTTTCCGTCACCTGGGAGCCCAAGTACCGGGAACCCTTCCTGCCCCTCTTGGGCCCCGTGGAGTTCATCCCCTTTAACGATGTGGAGGCCCTGAGGAAGGCGGTGGACGAGGAAACCGCAGCGGTGATCCTCGAGCCCGTGCAAGGGGAAGGAGGGGTGCGCCCCGCCACCCAGGAGTTTCTGGAGGCTGCCCGGGAGGTTACCCGGGAAAAAGGGGCCCTGCTGATCCTGGACGAGATCCAGACCGGCATGGGGCGCACGGGCAGGCGCTTCGCCTTTGAGCACTACGGGGTGGTGCCCGACATCCTCACCCTGGCCAAAGCCCTTGGAGGTGGGGTGCCCATCGGGGCGGCGGTGATGCGGGAGGAAGTGGCGAAAAGCATGCCCAAGGGGGGCCACGGCACCACCTTCGGGGGGAACCCCCTGGCCATGGCCGCCGGAGTGGCTGCCCTGCGCTACCTGGAGCGCACCCGGCTATGGGAGAGGGCCGCCGAGCTCGGCCCCTGGTTCATGGAAAAGCTGAGGGAGATCCCCTCCCCCAAGATCCGCGAGGTGCGGGGGCTTGGGCTCATGGTGGGCCTCGAGCTCAAGGAAAAGGCCGCCCCCTACATCGAGCGCCTGGAGAAGGAACACCGGGTGCTCACCCTGCAAGCCGGACCCACGGTGATCCGCTTCCTGCCTCCCTTGGTGATTGAGAAGGCCGACCTGGAACGGGTGGTGGAGGCGGTGCGGGCGGTGCTAACCCAATGACATGAGCGCAAACGCCTTGGACCCCGTTGAGTTCCTCAAAGGGGCCCTGGAGATCCCCTCCCCTTCAGGGCAGGAGCGCCTGGTGGCGGAGTATCTGGCGGAGGGAATGGAGGCGCTGGGCCTCAAGGCCTTCGTGGACGAGGCGGACAACGCCCGGGGCCAGGTGGGCCTTGGCCCCATCCAGGTGGTCCTCCTGGGGCACATCGACACCGTGCCCGGGGTGGTGCCCGTCAGGCTGGAGGGCAGCAAGCTCTTCGGCCGGGGAGCGGTGGACGCCAAGGGCCCCTTTGTGGCCATGATCCTCGCCGCCGCCGGGCTTTCCGAGGAAGCAAGGGAACACCTCACCGTGCACCTGGTGGGGGCCACGGAGGAGGAGGCCCCTAGCTCCAAGGGGGCCCGCTTCGTGGCCCCCAGGCTCAAGCCCCACTACGTCATCATCGGGGAACCCTCGGGCTGGGAGGGCATCACCCTGGGCTACAAGGGAAGGCTTCTGGTGAAGGCCAGGCGGGAAAAGGACAACTTCCACTCCGCTTACCACGAGCCCAACGCGGCGGAGGAGCTCATCAGCTACTTCGTGGCCATCAAGGCCTGGGCGGAGGCCATGAACGTGGGGCAAAAGGCCTTTGACCAGGTGCAGTACACCCTAAGGGATTTCCGTATCCAGCCCGCAGAGCTCAAGCAGGTGGCGGAGCTGTTCTTCGACCTGCGCCTCCCCCCGAGACTCCCTCCGGAGGAGGCCATCCGCCACCTCAGCGCCTACGCCCCCCCCACCATTGAGCTGGAGTTCTTCGGCCGGGAAGTACCCTACCTGGGCCCCAAGGACACCCCCCTTACCCGGGCCCTAAGGCAAGGGATTCGCAAGGCTGGGGGAAAACCCGTCTTCAAGCTGAAGACCGGGACCAGCGACATGAACGTCCTGGCCCCCCACTGGAAGGTACCCATGGTGGCCTACGGCCCCGGGGACTCCACCCTGGACCACACCCCCCACGAGCACATAGAGGTGGAAGAGTTCCTGAAAGGGATAGAGGCGCTTAGGGAAGCCCTCGAGGCCCTGGCCAAAGCGCACCCGCCTGAACCAGCCTTGGGCTAAACTGGGGCCGTGGCCGCCTATGGGTTAGGGCTTCTTGCTCTCCTTTTATTCCTTGGTCTATTCCCCCCCACCGCCCCCTGGAGCGAGCGCTTCCTCACCCCCTTGGTGGCCCTGGGAGGGGGGGTTTTCCTTCTCAGGCACCGGCAGGAATCCTGGGGCCTAGGGCTTCTTTTCCTTGGCCTAGGGGACCTGGCTTGGACCCTGGAGGATCTGAAGAGCCTACCCCGGGGCCTGTACCTGGAGTTTCCCTACCTGGTGGGCTATGCCGCCTTAACCTGGGCTCTTCTCAAGATCCCGGGGGAGAAACCCCGGCTAAGCCTCCTTCTGGTGCCCCTGGCCCTTTTGGGCCTGGCCTCTGCTTTGAAGCCGGAACTGGGCATAGACCGGATCTGCACCGTGTGGGATGCCCTCCTCCTCCTTCTCCTTCTGCCCAGGCTGGAAACCCTGTTCCGGGAACGCCTTCTGGGGGGACGGGCCCTCTGGGGAGTGGGGCTTCTCCTCTTCCTGGTGGTGGACATGGCCTACGCCTTCCTGAAGGCGGAAGGAACCTACCCCACCGGCCACCCTGTCCACCTCCTCTGGACCTTGGGCTACCTCCTCCTGGCCCTTGGGGTGATGGAGGAAATGTCGGAAAAGACCCCCTTCCTGGGACAGGCCCTGGCCCTGGGGGGGCTTTTCCTGATGCCCGCCCTTCTCCTCAACGATCCCACCCCGTGGGGGGTGTGGGTCATGGCCCTCTACGGAGGGTTGGTGGGAAGCCTGGGCCTCCTTTACGCCAACCACCTGGGGTGGCGCCGCACGGAGGAAAAAAGGCTCCGCTGGACCCGCTTTTTGGAGGAGCTCGCCCGCCTTTCCCCCCGGGTGACCCAGACCCTAAGCCCGGAAGCCGTGCTGATGGGGGCCCTCGAAGCCACCCGCCACCTCCTGCCCCAGGCCGTGGGCCTGGAGGTGCGGGGAAGGCGGGGCCTGGTGGGGGAGCGCACCCCCCATTCCCTGGCCATCCCCTTAAACGGGGACACCGCCTACCTCTACCTGCAAAGTCCTTTGGAGGAATCCGTGCCCCCCGGCTTCCTCTCCCTCCTGGGGGAGCGGATCCGGCAAGTCCTGCGCCAGGTGGAGTGGGGCACCCTGGCCCTCACGGATCCCCTCACCGGGCTTTTGAACCGCAGGGGCCTCGAGGCGGAGCTCCCCAAGCTCCTGGCCCTGGCCCGGCGCTACCAGGCCCCGGTGAGCGTGGTCATGCTGGACATCGACCGGTTCAAGCGGGTGAACGACACCTACGGCCACCCCGTGGGGGACGAGGTGCTCAGGCTCCTAGGCCGCATCCTCCTGGCCAGCGTGCGCCGGGAGGACCTGGCGGTGCGCTATGGTGGGGAAGAGTTCCTGCTTCTCCTTTACGGAGCCGACCGCGAGGCGGCCAAGGAGGTGGTGGAGCGCATCCGCCAGCGCTTCCGCGGGGAAAGGGTAGAACCCATCCCTTACCCACTCACCCTCTCTGCAGGGGTCGCTGGGGGGGAGGTGCCGGAAGGGAAAACCCAGCTGGAGGATTGGATCCTCAAGGCCGATTACGCCCTCCTGCGGGCTAAGGAAGCGGGCCGGGACCGGGTGACCCTGGCCTAACACCCCCTTGCGGCTTGCGCCGCAAGGGGGACCCCAAGGAGCCGACCGATGCCCACTTTGTCCTTACTTCTTGGGCATCATCTTGGCCATGAGGCCTTCCAGGGCCTTCATGTCCTCGTTCAGGTGTCCGAAGGCCTTGCCCAGGGCCTTGAGAAGGAGGAAAAGCACCCCCAGGGCCTTCTGCACCTCCGGGTCGGAAAGCTGCTTCAGAATCCCCGCCAAGCCCACCCGGGGTGGATCCCGCATCACCTCGGGGGTAAAGGTCTCTCCCAGGCCCCGTTGCAAGGCCGAGGCCATCATGCCGATGGCGGCGGGCTCTATCCGGGAAAGGATGTCCAGAACATTGGCCCCGTGGGAGAAAAGCCTGAGCACCTGGGGCTCCATGAGCATCCCCAAGCCCTCCCCGAAGTTCTCGGAGAGGTGGCCTAAAAAGGCCAAGGCCCCGGATTGTTCCAGCTTCTCCAGGGTATCCGCCAGCCGCTCCAAGGCCTCCGCCTGATCCAGGAAGCGGGCCAGCAGGGAAACCAGCTGCAGGTTCTTGGGCTCCATGAGGAGGCCCAGGTTCTCCGCCAGGGTCTCCCCGGCCCCCACCTGGGCCAGGAGGGAGAGGCCGCTCTTCTCCAGGACCTCCTCTATGCGGGCCAGCCTTTCTTCCACCGTAAACGTCTTCTCCATGGCCCCTCCTACTCGATCAAGGTGGCGAACCAGAAGCCCTCAAAGAGCATCTTGGTGATCCGGACCCACTTGCCCACGGCCATCACGCCGCAGGAGGGCATCCCCGTGCCCGCCAGAAGCTTTTCAAAGGAGCACTGGGGCAGAAGGGCGTTATCCCCGAAGTCCATGATGCACATGGCCACGGGGTTGAAGGGCTCGCCGATATAGGCTCCCTTGAGGTCAGAGGCGATGACCCCGGCCACGTACTCCCCCTGGAAGTGGGCCACCACCCCAGCGGGGGGCAGCATGAGGGAGGGGTTCACCGTGTCCCCGATGACGAAGACGTTGGCGAACCGGGTGGAGCGGAAGGTCATCTTGTTCACCTCGGGGAAGCCCTGGGGCCCCGCCAGGGGGGATTCCCGCACCACCCGGTTGGGGGCGAAAGGAGGCGTGAGGATAAGGAGGTCGTAAGAAAGCTCCCGCCCGTCCTTGGCCTTAACCTTGCCCCCTTCAAAGGAAACGGGTTCAAACTCCCCGTGGAAGGCGATGCCCTTGGAGCGGAGGATCTCCATAACCTTCCCCGAGATCACCGGACCCATGCCCGCCAGGGGCAGGGGGTTTAGGTGGAAGACTTCCACCGTGCTCTTATCCCGGATCCCCTTGACCTTGAGGGCGAACTCCACCTGCCCGGCCACCTCATAGGGCGCGGGAGGGCAAGGGTAGTAGGGGGAGGAAACCCCCACCACCACCCGGCCCCCCCTGAAGTTCTTGAGGGCCTCCCTCAGCTTCAAGGCCCCCTCGAGGCTCCAGGGAGCGTGGCCATCCTGGGCGGGAGAGGGCAATGCCTCCGCCCCAAGGGAAACGATCAGGTAGTCGTAGGAAAGCTCCCCGGCGCTGGTCTTCACCCGGTTGTTGGCGGGGTCTAAAGCCTCCACCGTGGCCTGCAGGTAGGTAATACCCCGCTTTTCCAGGTTGGCCAGGGGCCTACGCACCTGCTCAGGCTCCCGCATGCCGAAGGCCACCCAGGGGTAGGCGGGCATGAACTCGTGGTAGGCGCTCTTGTCCACCAGGGTGACCTCCACCTCCCTCCCCAGGAGCCTCTTCACCTTGTTGGCCGCCACCAGGCCACCCGAGCCGCCTCCCAGAACCAGAACCTTCGTCGCCATCTTCCACCTCCCGGGTACCCTTACCGTGTACCCCTAAGTCCAAGATGCACCCATCCCTTTTGTGAAGGTAGGTGCAAATGCCCCGTCCTCGCAGGCAAGGGCATCCCTAGCTTAGAGCATCCTCAGGAGGGGTTCCGCAGGCGCTGGAGGACGAAGAGGCCAAGACCCAGGAAGCCCAGCACCTCCCCGATCCCCACCCCCCGCCCCAGGGCGGGGAGCACGTACCAGGCCAGGTGGAGAAGGCGGAAGAGGGGGATCCAAAGGGCCACGGGCAGGAGATACCGGGCCTCCCGCTTGGGCAGGTTGGTGAGCAGGTAAAGGAAGGGCAGGAAGAACCCCCCCACCGCCCACAGGGCGGCCACCGTGCCCCAAGGGCCTTCCAGGCGCTTCAGGTAGAACTCCACCTCATGGGGCAGGTCCCCTCCCCAGATGATGATCAAGGTGGTGGCCTCCACGTAGATCCAGATGATGGAAAGGGCAAGAAGGAGGTTGGTGTGGTTCTGGGCCTGGCCCATGAGGGCGGGCGTTCCCCTGCGGGCCGCCAGGGCCACGGCCACGGCCAGGGCCAAAACCGCTGCGGAAAGAAGGAGGATGGCCCCAAAGGAGGCGGAGTAGAAATGGGCCTCCAGGGCCATGAAGAGGTCATAGGTGAGGAAGGTGGCGGCGGCAAAGGCCAAGGGCAGCCCCCAGGCCCCCACCTCCGCCCGGTGCTCCCCGGGTTTCAGCTTCAGGAGGATCCAGGAAAAGAGGGTGAAGAAGAGGACGTAGCGAAGGAGCATGAAAGGGGCGTTCAAGTACCCCGAGCGGTGGGCCAGAATGGGATCCAACGCGGCCCCGGGCCGGGCCCAGGGGAAAAGGTCCGGCAGGAAGAGGAAGAAGGGCAGGCCCAGAAGCCCCATGAGGGGAAGGAGGCGGGCTAAGGGGTACAGGTAAGGCTCCAGGGGCACGCCCCAGCGGCTCGTAAGGGCGTTGTGCAGGAGGAGCACCAGAAGCGCCCCCAAGGAAAGGAGAAGGAAGAAGGCGAAGGGAAAGTAAGCGGCCGGAGCCCCAAAGAAAAAGGCTAAAGCGTAAAGAACCAGGCCCAGGAACAGGAAACCCGAACGGCTTGCCTCAATAGACCTCTGCATGGATCACCTCCAGAGGGCAGGCCTCCTCCTGCAGGCACCGCTTGATGTAGCGGGCGATGAGCCAGCGTTCCCTCTCCGGGATACGGCTTTTGTAGGAGAGCATGCGGCCAAAGCCGTTGGTGGCCGCAAAGTAAAAGTAGCCCTCGGGCATGGCCTTCACTGCCGGGTCCAGGAAGGAGCGGGGCTTGGGCATCCCCAAGGGGATCACCCGCCCATCCCCTTCCCCGTTCAGCCCGTGGCAGATGGCACAGAAGGAACGGTAGAGGACCTTGCCCCGCAAAAGCTCCCCGTCCGTGAAGGCGTAGGGATTGTCGGCGAACCCCCCTTCGGGCTTGAGCCCGGTGCGCACCTCCAGGTTCAGGTTCTCCCCGAAGCGCACCCGTTCCGGGGCTACCTGGACCTGGAGGGGTGCTTCCCGAAACGGCTTCACCTTGGGTTGGTTCCACATCCAGCCGCAGGCGGAAAGGAGGGGGAGCAGGAGAAGAAGCCACCTAGTCACGCCGCACCTCCTCCACCTCCGCCCCCAGTTCCCGAAGCAGGGCCCTGGTGCTCTCCAGGTCGAACCGGGGGTCCGTGGCGTAAACGAAGACCCCGTACTCGTCCAGAAGGACCCGCACGTACTCCTTGGCCTTCACCGCGGGATGGGCGGCCAGGGGAAGGCCGTTCATGTAGAGGAGGAAGAGAAAGATTCCCACGGTGATGGTGAGGATGGTGAGCTCAAAGGTCACGGGGATGAAGGCGGGCCAGCCCAAAAGGGACTTGCCCCCGGCGTTGTGGGGATAGTCCAGGGTGGTGTAGATCTGGAGGAAAAGCCCCAGGCCTACCCCCAAAACCCCTAGGCCGAAGGCGATCCAGGGTATACGCCCATCCCCCCCCAGGACCTCCTCGATCCCCTCCACGGGGTTAGGGGTGAGGGCCTCGAGGTGGCGGTATCCCCTTCCCTTGAGCACCCTTAAGGCCTCTAAAAGCCTTTCCGCCGAGTCAAAGTAGGCCATGAGTCCATACAGCATGGGCCCCTCCTAGTGCTTTCTCAGGCGGTGGAACAGGTGGACCATCTCCGCCACGGCGATGGGGGGGAAGATGCGGATGAAAAGGGAAAGGCCGAAGAGGAAGAAGCCGATGGTCCCGAGGAAGAGGGTCCAGTCCACCCAGGTGGGGTAGTAAAGGTGGAAGTTCCCGGGCAAAAAGTCGTGGGACAGGCTGATGATGACGATCACGAAGCGCTCCAGCCACATGCCCACGTTGGCCAGGATGGAGAAGATAAAAAGCCAGGTGAGGTTTTTTCGGAAGCGGGGGAACCAGAGGGTCTGGAGAAGGACCACGTTGATGAGCATCATGGCCCAGTAGTAGGGAGCGTAGGGGCCGGTCATGCGCCAAAGCTGCTGGGCCCACTCTGCGGGCTCCCCCGCGTACCAGGCGATGAAGATCTCCAGGAGGTAGATGTAGGCCACGCCGAGGCCCGAGGCCAGGGTCACCTTGGCCATCCAGTCCAGGTGGCGGTCGGTGATCACCCCCTCCAGCCGGTACCACTTCCTGAGGGGGATGATCAGGGTAAGGGCCATGGCGAAGCCCGAGTAGATGGCCCCGGCGGCGAAGAAGGGGGGGAAGACCGTGAGGTGCCAGCCCGGCACCAGCCCATAGGCGAAGTCCATGCTCACCACCGAGTGCACGGAGATCACCACCGGGGTAGCGAGGCCCGCCAGGAGCACATAGACCGCCCTATAGCGCTGCCAGTGGACGGCATTCCCCGTCCAGCCCAGGGAGAGCCAGCCGTACAGCTTCCGCCGCCAGCCCTTGCTCCTCTCCCGCAAAAGGGCCAGGTCCGGGATCAAGCCCAGGTAGAGGAAGAGGGTGGAGATGGTGAGGTAAGTCATGATGGCCAGCACGTCCCAGGAAAGGGGGCTCTTGTACTGGGGCCAGAGGGCCATGTGGGTGGGGTAGGGCATGACCCAGTAGAAGAGCTGGGGCCGGCCCATGTGGATGAGGGGGTAGGTGGCCGCCGCCAGCACGGCAAACAGGGTCATGGCCTCGGTGACCCGGTTCAAGGAGTCCCGCCAGTTCTGGCGCATGAGGACCAGAATGGCGCTGATCAGGGTTCCGGCGTGGCCGATGCCGATCCACCAGACGAAGTGCACGATGTCAAACCCCCAGGCCACGGGCTGGTTGATGCCCCAGGTGCCAAGGCCCCGGACGAAGGTGACGAAGATGGCGTAGAGCCAGGCCAGGGTCAAGGCCCCCCCCACGGCCAAGACCACCCTCCAGGGCCTGGGGGCTGGCTTCTCCACCGGCTCCAGAAGCTTTTCCACCAAGGTCTTCTCCGTCCACTCCCCCTGGATCAGGTCGTGGTCGGGATGGGGTTCCTTATGCGCCATGCTTCCCCTCCTTCAGCTTGGGATTGGGGTTTTTCAGGTGGGCCAGGTAGGTGGTGCGGGGCCAGGTGTTGGCCTCCTCCAAAAGGGCGTAGTGCCGCCCCTCCTTCCGGTGGGCTTGGATGGGGTCTTCAGGGTCCAAAAGGTCCCCGAAGTGGATGGCCTTCCCCGGGCAGACCTCCTGGCAGGCGGTCTGGATCTCCCCGGTGCGAATCTTCCGCCCCTCCATGGCCGCCTTGGCCCGGGTGCTTTCGATGCGTTGCACGCAGTAGGTGCACTTCTCCATCACCCCGCGGCTCCGCACCGTCACCTCGGGGTTCATGAGGAGGGCCAGGGGGCTTTCCTGGGCTCTTTTGGGGTCCCCCTTGCCCACGAAGGCTTCCCCATAGGGGAAGAAGTTGAAGCGCCTCGCCTTGTAGGGGCAGTTGGCGGAGCAGTACTTGGTGCCCACGCAGCGGTTGTAGACCATGAGGTTCAGCCCCTCGTCGGAGTGCTCCGTGGCCGCCACCGGACAGACCGCCTCGCAGGGAGCCTTCTCGCAGTGCTGGCACATCACGGGCTGGTGCACCACCCCCTCCTCGGCGAAGTAGCGGTCGATGCGGATCCAGTGCATCTCCCGACCCTTTCCGACCTCCTCCTTGCCCACCACGGGGATGTTGTTCTCCACCTGGCAGGCCAGGGTGCAAAGCCCGCACCCCAGGCACCGGCTTAGGTCCACGGTCATGGCCCAGGCGTGTTCCCCTTGGGGCCAGGGGGGGTAGAAGGAGATCCGCTTCTCCTTCTCCGGCTCGGCCTCGAGGGCCTGGGCCTCCTCCATCACCTTCACCGCCTCCACCTCCCCCAGGTACCCGTGGTACTGGGTGGAAACCAAGGGGTAATCCCGGCCCGTGGGGGAAACCTCCATGGGCCAGACCACCCCCTCGGGGTGGAAGAAGTGGGAAAGGGAAGCCACCCCGCTCCCCTGGGGCAGGCCGGGAAGGGGCCAGAGGGGAAGGAGGGCCTCCTTTTCCCCAGCCTTAACCCGTAGGAGGGGCCTTTTGGGATCCGCCCGCCGCTCCCGGGCCCGGATGTCCGCAAGAAGGCCCAGGGCCTCGGCATCCTCCTCGCTTAAGAGCACCGCCCCGTCCCAGACCAGGCGGCTTAGGGGCCTGGGAAGCTCCTGCAAATAGGGGTTGTCCCGGTAGCGCCCGTCGTAAAGGCTGGCGTCGGGGCGGAGGGTGAGTTCCCAAGGAGCCTCTTTCCGCAAAGGGGGAAGGCGGCCTTCCAGGCCGGGGCGCACCTCCACGGACACCTCCCGGGCCTCCGCCAAGGGCCCCCCCTCCGCCAGGGCCCGCTTCTCCTCGGGGGAAAGGGCGGAAAGCTCCTCCCCCAAGAGCCCCGCCAGCACCTCCTCCAGGGTTTTCCCACCCCACAGGGGCTGGATGAGGGCCTGGCTGGGCCAGAGCCGGCCCTCGGCATCCCGGTGCTGGCCCGAGGCCTCGAGGGGATGGGCCAAGGGAAGGCTCCAGAAGGCAGCCTTGACGGGATACAAGGAAAGCGCCGCAGCAAAGGCCTTGCCCGAGAGGCTGGGCAAGGGACCCTCCGCCGCCCACACCAGGCGCTCGGCCCCCTCGGCCTGCTGAAAGGCTTTGGGCGCGGCCGCCTCCTTCTCCGGAGGCTCCACATGGCGCACCGGGGCCTTAAGGGCCCGGTTGATGGCCATGACCAGGGCCTGAGCCCCCGGGGAGAGCTGGGGCCCAGCCAGGACCACCCCACCCCGTTTAAGGTCCTCCGCCAGGGCGGAAAGGAATCCTCCGTAGTCCGAGGCCGGACTTCCCTGAACCACCCCCAGGGTCTGGGCCAGGGCCAGGATAAACGCCTCCACCTGGCTGGGCTTCAAGGCCAGGCGGTGGTCGGCCATGCTTCCCAGAAGGCTGGCCCCGCTTTCCACCGCATAGATGCGGTTCATGGGTGGAAGGCGCCTGCGGCTTAAGGCCTCCCACCAGAGGTATCCCGCCGGATGCTCGTGCGCCTCCACGTCCAGGAGGAGTACGGTTTCCGCCTTCTCCGGGGCGTAGACGGGCCAGGCCCTTTGCCCGAAGGCCACCTCCGCACCCAGGTAGAGGTTCTCCAGGCTCCAGGCCTCAAACCGGGCCACCCGCAGGTTGGGGAAACGGAGTTGGGCTTTTTCCAATAGGCCCTCGAGCCTGGGGGAGGTGGTGCGGGGCAGGACCAGAAGGGTTTCCCCCTCCGCCAAAGCCCGCCGCCAGGCGGCATAAAACCCATCCCAGTCCGGGGCCTTGCCCCGGCGGGCCGGGTCGTATAGGGCGTAAAGACCCGCCAGGGGGTAGGGGCTCATGGCCCTTTCCAAAGGCGCCAGGAAGAGGGGCCTTTCCTGGTAGACCTTTACCCGCACCGGCTCGACAAAACCGGCATGGGCGATGGCGGTGACGAACTCCGCTTCTCCTCCTTCCACCACCCATTCCGGCTGGCGCACGTAGGGTGTCCCCTTCCGCCGCACCACCGGGGTACAGGCCGCAAGGGACAAAAGCCCCAAGGCCAAGAATCCCCGCCGGGTTACGGGACCAAAGGGAAACTCCTCACGGAAGAGCTCCAGCTCCAAAGCTTCCTCATAACCGCGCCGTTCCTTCATGAAGCCTCCTAGCGGTGACAGGTGTTGCAGCTGGTAAGGGCCTCGGCCGAACGCACCTGGTAGATCTCCTTCAGCTTCTTGCCCAGCCCGGGATCCAGGGTGTAGGCCATGTTGAAAACCTGTTCCTTGGGCCTCAGGCGGGCTTCGGGCTGGCGGTGGCAATCCAGGCAGAACTTCATGGTGAAGGCCTGGGGCTGGCGGACCACCGCCATCTGGTCCACCCGTCCGTGGCACTCGGCGCACCCCACCCCCTTGGCCACATGGGCTCCGTGGTTGAAATAGACGAAGTCCGGAAGGTTGATGACCCGGTTCCAGCGCACGGGCTCCCCGGTTTCCCAGCTCCGCCGCACCAGGGCCAGGTTGGGGCTATCGGGCCTGATGAAGGTGTGGCAGGTCATGCAGGTTTCCGTGGGGGGAAGCCCGGCGTAGGCGGCGTGTTCCACGGCCGAGTGGCAGTAGCGGCAGGAGAGCCCTAACCCTCCAGCGTGGACGGCATGGCTGAAGGGCACGGGCTGCTCCACGGGAAAGGTGCGGTACTCAAAGGCCCCCACCGCCACCCCGGAAAACACCACCACCAGTAGCGCGAACACCCCCAGAACCGTTCCCCAGAAGAAGGTTTTTACCCATCGGTTGCGCCGCCGCATGCCACCTCCGGTCTTAAGGGCCAAGGCTACGGGCAAAGGAGCAAGGGGTCAATCAAGGGGCGTGGGTTTTTTCATAAGCGAATGGGCCCTACCCGTGCCTACCCTTTAGCAAGGTCTTCTCATGGGTACACTAGCGGAAAGGGGAAGGGACAAATGTCCCAAACCCCGGCAAACCTTGACAAGGAGAAGGCTTTTGCTAAACTAAGGCTTGCGCGTAAGGCGCACCCTGCCGGGATGGTGGAACTGGTAGACACGCCATCTTGAGGGGGTGGTGCCCGCAAGGGCGTGCGGGTTCAAGTCCCGCTCCCGGCACCAAAGAGGCCCTGCGGGGCCTTTTTCCTTTATGCGGCTTCTCCTAGAGCGCACCCTCAAGACCCTCGAGGACACCCAGGCCCTGGCCCGGGAAGCCCTGGCCCTTTTCCCCCCAGGGGCCCTGGTGATCCTGGAGGGGCCCTTGGGTGCGGGCAAGACCACCTTCGTCCGCTTTCTGGCCGAGGCCTTGGGCTTCAAGGGAAGGGTGACCAGCCCCAGCTACACCCTCATCCACACCTACCCCACCCCGGAAGGCCCCTTGGTCCACGCCGACCTCTACCGCCTGAAGGACCAAAGAGCCCTGCTGCCCCAGCTGGAGGCGGCCCGGGAGGAAGCCCGCCTCCTCCTGGCGGAGTGGGGGGACCCCGGGCTCCTCGAGGCCGATTTCCTCCTGCGCCTCAGCCCCCAAGGGGAGGTGCGCCGGGCGGAGCTATGGCAGCTCCACCCCGGCCAGGAGGAGGGCATCCAGCAGGGCCTCCTGCCCGGCCCGCCCGGCGAATAGGGCCACCACCTTGCCTTCGGCATCCACCACGAAGGTCCAGGGCTGGCCTAGGACCTTGAAGCGGTTGGCCACCTCGTGGGGCTTGTCCCTATCCGAGGCCAGCAAGGGAATGAACCGGGGAAAGGCCTTCATGTACTCCAGCACCACCTCCTTGGTGTCCTTGGGCTCCCGGCTGATCACGTAAAAGGGCACCCGGGTCTCCTCCGCCACCCGGTGAAGCCCCGGAAACTCCGCCTTGCACACTGGGCACCAGCTGGCCCAGAAGACGATGACCGCAGGCTTCTTCATGGTGGCGGGGGTGACGAGGTTACCCTTGGGATCCAGAAGGGCGAACTCGGGCATGCGCTGGCCCGGCTGCACCGCAAGGACCAGGCCCAAAAGCAAAAGGTACCCCATCCATCGCCTTAGCATGCTTCCATTGTTTACCCTAGCGGGGATGGGTATGTAAACCACCTCACCTTGGCCGCCGCAAGCGCTTAAGGTCGTGGTCGGGCCAGATGCCGTCCGCCACCAGGTGGAGCCACTGGGAAAGGTAGTAGCCCAAAAGGGCCAACCCCCAGACCTCCCAGGGCCAGGAGGGAAGCTTAAAGGAAAACCCCATCCCCAGGTATTGGGCCAGCCCCTGGGCCAGGTACCCCAGGGCCAAAAGGAGCCCCGCCAGGTACCCCAGGCGGGTCAAGGGCCCCAGCACCCAGGTATGGGAAAGCCCCCGGTGGCGGAAAAGCCAGCCGTAAGGACGCCAGAAAAGGCCCAAAAGGCCCCAGCGGCGCTGGGACCGCGAGCCCTTCTCCGCCAGGTCCAGGTCGGGGGAAAGGAGGAAGGTGCCCACCAGATAGGCCAGGGCGAAGGCCAAACCCCGGGGGTCCTCCGGGGAGCCCCCATAGGCCAGGAAGACCACCGCCCCCCCGCCCAGGGCCGTCAGGTTTATGGCCTCGTGCACCCGCCCCGAGGGCATAGGGTTATCTTAAAGGGCCGGAAGCGAAAAACGCTCCCCCGCCGAGAGCACGTCCACCTTGAGCCCCTTCACCCCCCGGCCCGTGTACTCCGCCCCTCCGGCATCCACCAGGGTCACCCCCCCCATCCAGACCTCTCCCAGGCCCTTTAGGAGGCGGAGAGCGGTGTTCTCCAGAAGGCCTAACCCCACCAGGTCGGGGTTGTCGGCCACCAGGCGGGAAAGGGCCAGGAACCGCCCCCGTTCCTCCACCCGGGGAAGGAAGACCAGACCCCTCAAGAGGGCCAGGCCCAAGGCGGCCTTGACCTCCCCCTCCAGGGAGTAAAAGGCCGCCTCGCCCAAAAGACCCGCCGCCTCCCCCAAGGCCACCACCCCTCCCCCTGGCGGTGGACCTCCAAAAGGGCCTGGAGAAGGAGGCTTCCCCGGATGAGATCCAAAAACTCCGGCAACCCCTCGGCGGCCAGAAGCACCAGGGGGCTCGCCGCCACCGCCTGGGCTATCTTGGGGTCAAAGGCCTCCTCCCGCCGCCTGAGGTAGAGGACCCTCCCCCGCCTCAGGCCCAGGCTCCGGTAGGCCAGCCGCCAGGCCTCCGCCAGGTCCCGCAGAGGATAGGGCACGAGAAAAAGGGCCTCCCCGCGGGCCTCTTCCAGGAGCCTGGCCTCCACCGGGCGCAAGGCCCCCCGAAGGGGATCGGCGGTCAGCAAGGCGAAAAAGCCCTGACGCATACCTGACCTCCTATACCTTTAGGGTAATCCCCTCCTCATGAAAGGAAAAGGGTGGTGTGGTAGACTTAAGGGCGTGGCCGCGATGGTATCCCCCCGGGGGCGCTCTCCAAGGATAAAAAGAGGGCCATCCTCGAGGCCACCTTGGAAATCCTCCGGGAGATGGGGCTTTCCGGGCTGAAAATGGAGGAGGTGGCCCGGCGGGCGGAGGTGGGTAAGGGTACCATCTACCTCTACTTCCGCGACAAGAAAGACCTCTTGAAAAGCCTGGTGGAGGAACGCACCTGGGCCTTTTACCGGGAGGTGGAGGAGGTGGTGCGCCAAGAGGCGCCCTTTTTTGTGCGCCTCGAGGAGCTCCTGAAGAAGCGCCTGGCCTGGATCGCCGAGTGGCGGGGCCTGTGGGCGGCGGTAGCCCGGGAGGCCATGGAGGACCCCACCCCCTGGCTCAAGGGGCTTCACCAGCACTACCTGGACCTCTTGGAGAAGCTGGTGCGAAGCGGCCAGGAAGAAGGGGCCGTGCGCCCCGAGCTTTCCCCCAGGGCCACCGCCCACGTGATCGCGGCCTTGGGGTGCACTCCCCAGCTGGAGGTGGAGGCTTATTTGGAGCACCTCATGGAGGTGTTCCGGAAAGGAGTCGCGCCGTGAAAGAGTTCCGTCCCGGCGACAAGGTGGTCTTGCCCCCTTACGGGGTCGGCGTGGTGGCGGGCATAGCCCAGCGAAGCGTGAGCGGCATCAGCCGGGCCTACTACCAGGTGGACTTTCCCGGTTCCCGCTCCAAGGCCTACGTACCCGTGGAGGCTCCCCAAAGCGTGGGCATGCGCAAGGCCCTAGCCCCGGAGGAGGTGCCGGTCATCCTAGACCTCCTAAAGAACGGGCGCATGCCCCTGCCCAAACAGTGGGCCGCCCGGCACCGCAAGACCAGCGAGATCCTGGCGGACGGGAACCCCTACCGCATCGCCCAGATGGCCGGGCAGCTCAGGGCTTGGGAGCTGGAACGGGGCCTACCGGACCTGGACCGCCAGGCCCTCAGGCGGGCCATCTACCTTTTGGCGGAGGAGGTTTCCCAGACCCTGGAGATCACCGTGCAGGAGGCTAAGCGCCTCTTCGAGGAGGCCTGGGGCGAAGAGCTGAACTAACACCACCCCACCCTGGCCTTGCCAGGGTGGGAGCCCCGGGAACGCCCTTTTCACAGCAATAGGCTCCAGGTTTTCTTCTCCATCTCCAGGATGCGGGCCAGGTAATGCTCCAGGACCCCTGGATCCAGCCCCTCCACCTGGCCCTGGGCCATGACCTCCAGGTCGAAAAGCACCGCCTGGAACTCAGGGGCCGACCAATGCTCGGCAAGCTCCTGCCAGGGTCCATCCCTCTCCACGTGGGCGTTCCAGGCCTCCAGGAATAGGCGGTTCAGGAAGTAGAAGAATACCAGGCGGTAAGGGTAGGGAAACCCCTCCATCTCCTGGAGCAGGGCGATGTACTCCTGCCGCACCGGGTGGACCGGCTCCCTGGGATCCGCCCCCTGGGAAAGAAGCCAGTCCAGCTCCTCCACCGTGGCCATGAGGGCCTGGACCAAAGGAGCCCGGTGGGGATGGGGCGCCTCCTTAAGAAGCCCCACCTGAAGGCGGTACAGGGCTTCCACGAAGGGGAAATCCTGCTTAAGCCAGAAGCTGAACCGCTCCTCGTCCCAGCGGAGGGGCAAGGACTTGATCTCCTCCAAGGCATCCGGGCAACACCCAAAAAGCTCCCTAAATAACCCCATACCCTCCCCCCAGAACTCCGTGCCGGGCATAACCGCTATGCCGCAGGGCCTCCACCGCCTTCTTGGCCTGGGCCTCGTCCTCCGCCAGGCCGAAGAAGGCACTCCCCGAGCCCGACATCAAAACCCCCCTCAAGCCTAAGGCCTTAAGCCGGGCCTTCACCTCCCTCAGCTCCGGATGAAGGCGGAAGGCAGGGCCCTCGAGGCTATTCCAATAGGGTGGCTCCTCCCCCTTCTCCAGGGCCTCGAGGATCTCCGAAACCGGAAGCTCGGGCCCGAAATCGTGGGGCTTCACCTCCGCATACACCCTGGGGGTGGGAAGGCGCAGGCCCAAGGAGAAGACCACCACCGGCAAAGGGGGAAGGGAAAGGGGCCTAAGCCTCTCCCCCACCCCCCGGGCCTCCGCCACCCCCCCTTGGAGGAAGAAGGGCACATCGGCCCCCAGGGAAGGGGCCAGGGCAAAAAGGTCCACCTCCGCCGGATAGAGCTCCTTGAGGCCCAGAAGCACCTGGGCGGCATCCGAACTCCCCCCGCCAAGACCCGCCCCCTCGGGCAAGGCTTTCTCCAGGACGATGCGCACCCCCCCAGGCCAGCCCGCCGCCTCCAGGTAGGCCGCTGCCGCCCGGTAGGCTAGGTTCCTTCGCCCATACCGCCCGTGGAACTCGATTCCCTCGGGGATGGGCTCCAGGAAAAGCCAGTCCCCGAAGGATAGGCTGGCGAAGAGGGTGTGGAGCTCGTGGTAGCCATCCGGCCGCCTCCCCAGGAGGGAGAGGCCCAGGTTCACCTTGGCCACCGCTAGGCGTTCCATACCCTCGCCAGAGCCTCTGCCAGAGGCAGGTCCTCGGGGTAGGTGATCTTGAAAGCGGCCCTCTCCCCCTCCACCAGGGCTACGGGGTATCCCAGAGCCCGCACCAGCTGGGCGTCGTCGGTGGCGGAAAGCCCCCGCTTCCTGGCGTAGGCGTGGGCCTCGCGGAGGAGGGCGGTGAAGAAGCCCTGGGGGGTCTGGACCAGGCGCAGGGCCTCCCGGGGCACCACCTCCCCATACCCCTCCCCTTCCGGCCGAATGAGGGTGTCGGGAAGGGGCAGAACCGGCACCGCCGCCCCCGTGGTCCGGGTGGCCTCGAGGACCCGCCCCACCAGCCCCTGGCTCACGAAGGGCCGGGCCACGTCGTGGACCAAGACCAAGGGGAGGCTCGCCGCCTCCAGGAGGCGGGAAACCGACTCCTGCCGGCTTCTGCCCCCCTCCAAAAAGGTGGCGCGAAGCCCCTTGGGGGCCTCAGCCCCTGGGGGCAGGGCCACCAGGACCTCCGCCGCCTCCCGGAAGGCATCCACGGCCCACTCCAGGAGGGTCTTCCCCCCCACCCGCAGGAAGGCCTTGGGCCCAAGGCCCAGCCGCTCCCCGTTGCCGGCGGCGGGGATTAGGACGGAAACCTCCACGGTTCCCATGGTAGCATGGGCCCCATGAGCCTTTGGGAAGCCCTTCTCTTAGGAGTGGTGGAGGGGCTCACGGAGTTTTTGCCCGTCTCCTCCACCGGCCACCTGACCCTCCTCTTCCACCTCCTGGGTCTGCCCATTCAAGAGGATCCCTTCCTCAAGACCTTCCTCATCGCCATCCAGCTGGGGGCCATCCTAGCCATCCTCCTCCTTTACGGAAGGCGCTTCGCGGTGGACCGGGCCCTCTGGCTTAGGATCGGGGTAGCCTTCCTGCCCACCGCGGTCATGGGCTTCCTCCTCTACCCCCTCATCAAGGGGAGGATCCTGGGAAACGATGGCATCGTGGTCTTCTTTCTGTTCTCCGTGGGCCTGGTCCTCCTCCTGGCCGACCGCCTGGCGGAAAGGGCCCGCCATGGAGACGTGCTGGAGCTACCCCTTTCCCGGGTGGCCTGGATTGGGGTCTTCCAGGGGTTGGCGGCCCTCTTCCCCGGCACCAGCCGGAGCGGGGCCACCATCCTGGGGGGCCTCCTCCTGGGCTTGAGGCGCAAGGCGGCGGCGGAGTTCAGCTTCCTTTTGGCCCTTCCCACCATGCTGGCCGCCGTGGGCTACGACCTCCTGAAAAGCGCTCCGGCGATTTCCCAAGAAGGAGGGGCGCTCCTTGGGGTAGGCTTTTTCGCCGCTCTGGTCACCGCCCTCCTCACCGTGCGCTGGATGCTTTCCTTCGTGGAGCGCCACGGCTTCAGACCCTTCGCCTACTACCGTATGGCCCTGGCCCTGGTCTACGCCTACTTTTTCCTACGCTAGGGCCAGAACCCTATCCAGGGTTTCCAAGAACACCTGATAGTTCTCCCGCCGGGCTCCCTCCCCCATGAGGCCGAGGCGCAAGACCTGCCCCCGGGTGGGCCCGATTCCCCCGGCCACCGCCACCCCCTGGGCGTAAAGGGCCCTGACCAGGCGGTCCGCCTCCACCCCCTCAGGAGGGCGCACCACCAGCACCGTGGGCAGGGGGCTGGCCTTGGGGTAGGGGCGGAAGTCCCGTTCTCTTAGCTCTCCAAGAAGCCAGGCGTAAACCTCCTTCGCCCTTCGCTCCCGGGCCTCCACCCCTTCCTCCAGGGCCAGGTCCAGAGCCTCCAACAAGGCGTAGTGCAGGAGGACCGGGGTGGTGTGGTGGTAGCCGCCCCACTCCCAGTGCTCCGCCACCCGGGCAAGGTCCAGGTACCAGCCCCTTTTGCCGGTGAAGGCCTTACGGGCCTCGAGGCTCACGGCAATGGGGGCCAAGCCCGGGGGAGCGGAGAGGCACTTCTGGCTACCCGTGAAGGCGTAGTCCACCCCCATGGCCCGCATGGAGAAGGGAAGCATCCCCAAGGTGGTGACGGCATCCAGGAAGAAAAGGGCCCCGGCCTCCTGGGCCAGGGCCCCGATCTCCTGGGCCGGGTTCAGCACCCCGGTGGAGGTCTCCCCGTGGACCAGGGCCACCATGCGGTAGCGCCTGGCCTTTAGGGCCTTGGCCACCGCTTCCGGGTCCACGGGCTCGCCCGGAGGGAACTCCAAAACCGTGGGCTCCAGGCCGTGCACCTGAGCCATCTCCGCCACCCTCTGGGAGAAGGCCCCGTTCACCAGCACCAGGACTGGGCCCCGGTCCAGGTTGGCGAGGCCGGCCTCCATGCCCAGGCTCCCCGAGCCCGCCAAAGCCGCCAGCAGGGCGCCTTCCCCAGGGTCAAAGAGCCGGGCAAGCCTCTCCTGTATGGCCCGGTTCACCGCCAGCACCTCGGGGTCCAGGTGGCCCCGCATGGGCCTCAGGAGAGCCTTTTGCACGCGCTCAGGGATGGGGGTGGGTCCAGGGGTCAGAAGCAGCATCTTGCCTCCTCTACTCCCGCCAGAAGCGGGCATAAGAAAAACCCCCGCGGCGATACCGGGGGGGCCCTTCCCGAAGGAAGGGGCCCCCTACCGGATAGCTCGCAGGAGCCTCATTGAGGCCCACTTTAGCCCAAGGCCCCTTTCCTTGTAAAGTGCTACCTGGATGAAGGACTACTACGCCATCCTGGGGGTGGGCCGGGAGGCCACCCAGGAGGAGATCAAGAAAGCCTACCGCCGCCTTGCCCTCCAGTACCACCCCGACCGCAACCCCGGGGACAAGGAGGCGGAGGAGCGCTTCAAGGAGATCAACGAGGCCTATGCCGTCCTCTCCGACCCTGAGAAACGGGCCCAGTACGACAGGGGGCTTTTAGGGGCACCGGAGCTCCGCACCGAGGACCTCTTTGACCTCTTCGCCCAGGTCTTTGGCTTCCGCACGGGGCGCACCGCCCCCAGGGGGGAGGACCTCGAGGCCCAGGTGGAGGTGGACCTGGAAGACCTCCTCAAGGGGAAGGAGGTGGAGGTGGCCTACGCCCGCCTCATTCCCTGCGAGGCCTGCGGCGGCCAAGGAGGGAAGCGTGTGGTCTGCCCCACCTGCGGGGGAAAAGGGGTGTTGGAAAGCTACCGCCAGGGTCTCTTCGGAGCCTTCGTCACCCGCTCCACCTGCCCCCACTGCAAGGGGCAGGGCCACCTCCTGGCGGAAACCTGCCCCGTCTGCCGGGGCCGGGGCCGGGTAGCGCGGGAGGAAAGAACCCGGGTCAGGATCCCCCCGGGCATGGACGAGAATCACCTCCTGCGGGTACCGGGCTACGGCAACCTGGGGCCCGGTGGGCCCGGGGACCTGTACGTGCGCTTGAAGGTTCGCCCCCACCCCCACCTGGAGCGGGAAGGAGCGGATCTGGTCTACCGGCTCAAGCTCGGCCTGGCCCAAGCGGCCTTGGGTGCTAGGGTGGAGATCCCGGGGCTCTCGGGTCCCATCCCCCTGGAGATCCCCCCGGGCACCGGACACGGGGAGGTCTTTGAGCTTCCCGGGGAAGGCCTTCCCTACCCGGGGGAGGCCAGGCGGGGAGCCCTTCGGGTGGTGGTGGAACTTTCCGTGCCCCAACACCTAAGCTCCAAGGCCAAGGAGCTCCTCAGGGCCTACGCCAAGGAGGTGGGGGAGGAAGTAGCTCCCGAAGGCTTCTTTGAAAGGTTACGGGGGTTCTTCCGCAAGTAGGTCCCTCGTGGTATAGTGAAGCATTCCGGGTCGCTATAGGGTGGCCCCTTGGGTCTAAAGCAACCCCTAAGGCCCCGGATACGAGCCCTTGGGGCTCGGAAGAGAAGGAGCGGTATGCAGAAGGGTCGGGTAAAGTGGTTCAATGCGGAGAAGGGCTACGGCTTCATTGAGCGCGAGGGCGACACGGACGTGTTCGTCCACTTCAGCGCCATCAACGCCAAGGGGTTCCGCACCCTGAACGAGGGCGACATCGTCACCTTTGACGTGGAGCCGGGCAAGAACGGCAAGGGCCCCCAGGCGGTGAACGTCACCGTGGTGGAGCCGGCCCGCAGGTAAAGGGCAACCCGGACCGCCGTGGGTCCCCCCCACGGCGGTTTCCTTTTGGGGAACCTATCACCTCTTTCTCAGACCCCAGCCGGTAGCATGGGAGGGATGCGGACCCTTAACCTGAGCCTACACCCGGTGCTCCCAGAGGATGCTCCCCTCCTGCACCAGCTCTTCCTGCGAAGCCCCGGGTACTTCGCCCTGATCGGTATGGAACCCCCGACCCTCGAGGACGTGGCCCGGGACCTGGCCACCCTGGAGAAGGACGAGCGCCGCCGGGCCTTCCTTCTCTTCCTGGAGGAGGAGGCGGTGGGCTACCTGGACTACAAGCTCCGCTACCCTGAGCCTGAGGACGCCACCCTAAGCCTCCTCCTCATCCGGGAAGACCGCCAGGGACAGGGCCTGGGGCGAAGGACCCTGGAACACCTCCTCCACCACCTGACGGGGGCCGAGCGGCTTTATGCGGTGGTCTACGGCAACAACGCCCGGGCCAAGGCCTTCTTCCAGGCCCAGGGTTTCCGTCACGTGAAGGACGGGGGCCCCACCCTGAGCTGGTACGTGCGGGAGCTATAACCTAGCGCCCCGCCCGGGCGAGAGCCCAGGCGGGGCGCACCCAAACCCTAAGCCCATTTTGGACCCAAGCCCCTAGCCCAAGCCGGCCAGCTTGCGGTTCTTCTCAATGTAAGACTTCCACTGCTCGGGAACATCCTCCTCGGGGAAGATGGCGTTCACCGGGCAGGCGGGTACGCAGGCCCCGCAGTCGATGCACTCCTCGGGGTGGATGTAGAACTGATCCCCCCCGTCGTAGATGCACTCCACGGGGCAGACCTCCACGCAGGACTGGTCCTTTACGCCGATGCAGGGTTCACAGATCACGTGCGGCATCCTTCACCTCCCGAGCTACCGCTCCCCCCTATTTTAGGGGAGAAAGCCCTTTGTCAACCGCGTGACGACTCCCCGCTCTTCAGAGCGGGGCTTCTCGGTTCTCATGGAACGGCCCTCGCCGTATCCATCCCCGAAGGCTCCGCCCGAGCCCTGGCCAGGATGTTCTGTGCGGCGGCCACGTCCCGATGCAGGGGAGTCCCACAGGCGGAACAGGTATACTCCCTGACCCACAGGGGCCTCTTCTCCCGGTGGCCGCACACCGGACAGTCCTGGCTCGTATACTTGGGGTCTACCCCCACGACCCGCCTACCAGCCTCTTCCGCTTTGTAGGCGAGGACAGAGAGGAACTGTGCCCAGCCCGCATCCAGCACCCCCTTGGCGGTGTGGCTTCGGGCCAGGCCGAGAACGTTCAGATCCTCGTGAACAATGGTGCCATATCGGTTGACCAGCCCCCTGGCCACCTTGTGGTGGAAGTCCTTGCGCTGGTTGGCGATCTTGCGGTGAAGCTTGGCCAGTTCCCTCTTCGCCTTCCTCCAGCGGGAGCTGCCCCTCTTTTTCCTGGAGAGCCCCCTTTGCTTACGGGCAAGCTTCGCCTGGGCCTTCTGGTAGTGCCTGGGCGCTTCCACCATTTCGCCCTCGGAGGTAACGAGGAAGTAAGGGTTGGTACCAAGGTCTATCCCGATGGCCGTGTGGTTTTCAGGAAGCGGTTGCGGCTCCACTTCGGAGACGAAGATTATGTACCAATGTTCCCCTTCCCGCTTGACCGTGGCGGTCTTGAGCCTCCCCTCCAGCGGGCGGTGAAGTTTCACCTTCACCGAGCCGATGCCGTGAATGAACACCCGCTTCCCGCCCTCCTGCACCTTGACCCCAGTACTCCCGGCCTGGGGGAAGGTAAAGCTGTCGTAGCGATTCCTCCCCTTGAAGCGGGGATAGCCGGGCTTCTGTCCCTGTTTTACCCGCCGGAAGAACCCCTGGAAGGCCCTGTCCACCCGCTGGATCACCTCCTGGAGAACCTGGGAGTGGATGCCTTTGTACTCCGGCAGGTCCCTGCGGATCACGGGAAGATGGCGCTTCTGCTCGTAGAAGCCCACCGCCTTGCCCACCTTGCGGTAGGCATCCCTGCGTTCCTGCAAGGCGGCGTTGTAGAGCTGGCGGCAAAGCTCCAGGGTGCGCTCCAGGTCCCGGGCCTGGGGCCTGGTGGGGTAGCTCAAAACTTGCACCTCCCGAATACCCTGCATGAACACCCCCTTCCCCCCGCAGGCGGAGGCCAAAGACCCAAAGCCCCCAGCTCGGCCATAAGGACCCGCAAGACCACCTCCGGCAGAAGCAGGCGCACCGCTGCCCACCCAGCCTCCCGCCAAGAAAGACCTCTCCCGTCTGGAGCTAGCCTCACCCAGTGGGCCAGCAGGTAAGCCAGGAAGGACAACACCAGAAACCGATGCACCCCCAAGGCCGTCCGCTGCCCAAAACGCCCCAGGGAAAACTCGCTCTTTACCGTGCGGAAGAAGTGCTCAATGGTAAACCGCCGCCGCCCCCACACCAGCACAGTCCGTGGCCCCGCAGGAAAGGTGGCCACCACGTACCGCCACTCCCACCCTCCCCCGGGTAAGGGATAGCGGTACCAGCTCACCCACACGGGAAAGGGAAGTCCCCGCAGGTGCACCCGGCTCCCCTGCCGTCTGAGTCCAAAGAGGGGAAGCCCCTCCCGCGTCTTTCGGTCCCGCCGCATCCCCACCACCGCTTCCAGACCCAACCCCCGCACCCCCACAAGAAACCGGGCGGTGCCGAAGGCAGCATCGGCCACCACCCGAAGGTGGAAGGACTTGCGCATCCAGGGGGGCAGGGAGGCCAGAAGACGCAGGGCAAGGAGGGAAAGGGCCTTCTCCCCCTTCCCCCGCCACACCCGGTAGGCCCAGGGGATGCGCAGCTCTCCCAGCACCAGATAGAGCACCACCAGGTGGAGCCCCCACTTGCCGTGGAAAAAGGAGAGGGGCAAGGCGGGGAAGAGGCCCCGCTTCTCCAGGGTGACCAGGTCCAGGACCACCAGGAGCCTGGGCTTGGGCCCCCGCCTGGGCCTGGCCCGGTGGAGGGTTTCCTGGGCCTTCTTGCGAGCCAGGCGGATGAGGGCGCGGGTGGGCCAGGGATAGCGGTTGAGGAAGCGGGAGAGGGCGGAAGGGGACTTGGTCTTGCTGTGCTGGGGCCTGGCCTTGCCGTGGCCGGTGAGAAGGAGGAGAAGAAGCGCTTTGAGGGACTCCCGGAGGTGGGGGGTTGGCAGGAGGGCCAGGAGGGTCCAGAGTAGAGCTTGGGCCGTCTGGTGCATGGCACCCTTCATCCGAAGGGAACCGGGCGGCCCTTTTCAAGTGGTCCCCTGGCGCATGGGTATGCGGGGGGTGGATAAGTGCAAGTTTTGAGGTAGAGGCGGTACTTGAAAGCCTTACGCATTCTCGGCGCCATCCCCGTAAGCTGTGCGTTCTTCAGGCACGTGTATATGCTAGCGCATCCGCAGCCCACTATGCTATGTCCGCCTCCGGCGGACGTGGGGGAGTCCATGTATCCCCGGTTTGAAAACCGGGGGATTATAGCCCCCCCACGCCCCTCTTTTCTCTAGGCCCCCAGGTGCCGGAAGAAGGCCTCCCGGGAGATGGCCCCCACCACCTCCTCCCCCTTGACCACCAGAACCAAGGGCTGCCGCAGGAAGAGGGGGGAAAGCTCGCTCACCGCCACCTCGGCCTCCACGCTGGGCACCTCCTCCAGGGGAAGGATGTGGTCGGAGAGGCCCAGCAGCCCCACCGGCCGCCCCTCGTGCACCAGCAGGGCCACCCCCCGGCCCTCGTAGGCCTCGAGGGCTTCCACCCGGGGCAGGGGCCTCGCCAGAAGGCGGGCCGGGATGGGCCAGAGGAGGCCGGCGGTGAGCAGGGTGGTGCAGGGCACCCGCACCGCCTTCTTGGCCACATAGAGGGCGAAGGTGAAGAAGAGGAGAAACCCCAGCCCCTCCAGGAGGCCGGTAAAGTTAAAGTTCTCCCACCCCAGCCTGCCCCCACCCCCGAGAAGGGAGTGCAGGAGGTAGGAGAAGAGAAGGCCCAGCACCAAGGCGGCCAGATAAGCGAAAAGCCCGGCCAGCCGGAGTTCCTTCACCGTGCGCATGGGCTTAGCTTACCAGTTCCTCCTCCCGGTCCACATCCACCCCCACCTCGGGATAGGGGGTGAGGAGGGCCCTGGCCTCCACCCCCAAAATCCTCTTCGCCCGCGCCTCCAGCTCGGGGAGGGAAAGCCGCCCCAGGAGAAGCTTAAAAAGGATATCCAGACCGATGAGCCGTGCCAGGGCCAAGGGGCTTTTCCTCAGGGCCACCACCTTTTTGGCCAGGGGCAGGGCCTGGTAGAAAAGCCCCTTGTCCAGAAGGACGAGGTTCCCCCCGGTGAACACCCCCTCCCGCAAGCGGGCGTAGGTGCGCCGGGTGTGGGGAAAGCGGGCCTCCACCGCCTCCTTGGGCACGATGGGGTAGACCAAGGCGGCCTCCGGGGCTTTCTCCAAGACGAAGCGCACCGCCTCCGGGGTGAGGTGGGGAAGGTCGGCGGTGGCCACCAGGACCCGTCCCTCCACCTGCTCTAAGGCTGCCTCCAGGTTCCCAAGCAGGCTTCCCCTGTCCGGCAAGGTCAAGCGAGGAGAGGGGTTTAGCCCCGGGTTCTTCCCCACGTAGACCACGGAAAGCCCCGCCTCCTTCAAGGCGGAAAGCACCCACTCCGCCAGGGGCCTTCCCCGGTAGGGCACCAGGGCCTTGCTCCGGACCCCGTACTTCCGTGCCCAAGCCTCCTCGCCGCCTCCCAGGACGATGGCTTCCACCCCCCCATGCTACCCTGAGGGCATGGCCAAATGGCTTGCTCCCCTGGGCCTCCTCCTCATCTGGGCCCTCACCCTTTTTGTCTATTCGCAGCTCCCGGAGAGGATCCCCGCCCATTGGAACGCTCAGGGGGAGGTGACCCGCTACGGAAGCCGGATGGAGGTCTTCCTCCTCCCCCTCGTGCTCACCCTCCTCTACCCCTTCCTGGCCCTGGCCCCGAGGCTAGACCCCAAGCTCCGAGGACAAGCCCCCAAGGTCTGGCCCTGGCTTCTGGCGGCGGTGGTCTGGACCTTCACCCTCCTGCAAGGGGCTTTCCTCTACGCCGCCTGGAGCCACGCCCAGGGCCGCCCCTTCCCCGTGGCGCGGGCCCTCCTGGGGGCGGTGGGCCTGGTCTTTCTCGTCCTGGGCCTCCTCCTTCCCCGCCTGCCCCCCAACCACCTGGCCGGGGTGCGCACCCCCTGGACCCTGGAAGACCCGGAGGTGTGGCAGAGGGTCCATCGCCAGGCGGGCTTGGCCTTCGCCCTCTTGGGCCTTCTGGCCTGGCTGGCGGCCCTTCTGGGGGGAGGCTGGCTTTGGGTTTGGTTGGCCGCCCTTCTGGCCGTGGGGGTGTACCTGGTCCTCTTCTCCTACCTGGCCCGGTGGAAAGGGGCCTAGGGGGGATGACCCCCCAGGGCCCCTACCCTGCCTTCGGCATCGCCACCCCCCGGCCCTAAAGGGGCCTGAGGGTAAGCCGCAGCACCTGATTGCCCGTGACGCGGATCTCCTGCACCAGGGTGCGGTAGCCGGGGGCCACCAGGGTGAGCTCGTGTTCGCCGAAGGGCGCCTCGAGGCGCAGGTAGCCCCCCTTGGCCACCCCCACCTCCTCCCCATCCAGGAAGACCCGGGCCTCCACGTTCAGGTAAAGCTCCAACACCGCCCGCACCGGCACGAGCTCCACGTAAAGCCTCACGGACTCCCCGGGGCGCACCTCCACCTGGGCCCGGTACTCCCCGTAGCCGGGGGCCAGGACCCGCACCTCATGGAGACCGGCCTCGAGGGTAACCCTTAAGGGAGTGCGGCCCCGGAAAGCGCCGTTCACGTAGGCCTCGGCTCCTGTGGGGCTGGACTCAAGAAGAAGGGTGCCGGTGCGAGAGATAGGGTTAAGGCGCACGTCCAGCCGGGTGGTCTCGCCCCTTCGCACCTGGACCGTGGCCTGGTAGGGCTCGTAGCCGGAAAGCCTAAGCTCCACCGCATACCGCCCCTCGGGCAGGCTTAAGGAAAGGGGCGTGCGGCCCCTGAGGGCTCCTTCCACGTACACCTCCGCCCCGGAAGGGCTGGAGGTAACGGCCAGGGTCCCCTGCCTGGGCTCCGACACCAGCTGGGCGAAGACCTGGACCCTTTCCCCAGGCCTGGGATTCACCGTGACCCGGTAGGGCTGGTAGCCGGAAAGCCTAAGCTCCACCTCGTGCCGGCCCGGGTTCACCTGGAGGCTAACGGGGGTGCGCCCGGAAAGCCGCCCATCCAGGTAGACCTCGGCGCCGGCAGGCCTCGAGTCCACCACCAGGGTGGCCGCAGCCGGGGTGGGAGGGGGAGCCGTGACCCGGCCCACAAAGTAGCGGGCCACGTCTGTGACCCAGTCCTTGTCGGGGATGGGCTCAATCACGATGGAAAGCGCCCGGGCTAAGCCCTCCGCCCCCTGGACCCGCACCTGGTTGCGCTCCACATCCAGGATCTCCCCCAGGGAAAGGGGGCGCTTGCTCGCCACCGCCAGGATGCGGTCCTCACCCTCGGGACCCGTCACCGTGTAGCGGTAGCGGGCCCCTTCCGGGGGAAAGCGCCGGGTTTCCCCGGCCCGGAGGAAGTTACCCCGTTCGAAGGCGTTGGGCAGGATGGGGTCGATCTTGCCGTCGGCGTTGATGTTGAAAAGGTAGACGTAGGCATCCTGGTTCACGTTCACGTAGATGAAGATGGGCTCACCGATCTGATAAACCGCCCCTCCCCGTTTCCCGGGGTCCTTGTCCACCCAGACCTTGACCTGCAGGTCGGTGGGCACGGGATTCACGATGATCCCCTGGGGGCTTATCTGCTGGGCTAAAACCGCCCCCAAACCCAGGATGGCCAAAAGGAGTTTCCGCATGCTCCTCACCTCCGCCCTCAGGCTAAAGCTTCCCTGTGAAAAGCCTGAGGGAAAAGGGACAAGGCCCCTTAAGACTCGGCGTAGGCCCCAAGGGTGCGGAAGCGGCGGTAGCGGTCCTGGTAGAGCGCCTCTGGGGAAAGCCCTTTGAGCTCCTCGAGGGTCTTGAGAAGGGCTTCCTTGATGTTCTGGATGGCCCTAAGGGGGTCCTTGTGGGCCCCGCCCTCGGGCTCGGGGATGATGGCGTCCACCACCTTCTGGGCCAGGAGGTCCCTTGCGGTGAGCTTCAAGGCCTCCGCGGCCTTGGGGGCCTCCTTGGCATCCCGCCAGAGGATGGCGGCGCAGGACTCGGGGCTGATCACCGAGTACCAGGCGTTTTCCATGATGAGGACCCGGTTGGCCACCCCGATGGCCAGGGCCCCCCCGCTGCCCCCCTCCCCCAGGATGAGGGCGATGGCGGGCACCTTAAGGCGGCTCATGCGCTGGAGGCTCTGGGCGATGACCCAGGCCTGGCCCCGCTCCTCCGCGGAAACTCCCGGGTAGGCCCCCGGCGTGTCGATGAAGGAGAGGAAAGGATAACCGAACCGGTCCGCCAGGTCCATGAGGCGCATGGCCTTGCGGTAGCCCTCGGGGTGAGGCATGCCGAAGTTGCGGTAGAGGTTTTCCTTGGTGTCCCGCCCCTTCTGGTGGCCCACCACCACCACCTTCTGCCCCTCCAAATAGGCGAGCCCCCCCACGATGGCGGGATCGTCGGCGAAGGCCCGGTCCCCGTGGAGCTCTAAAAAGTCCTGGAAGGCCTTCTCCAGGACGTCTAAGGTGGTGGGCCGTCCAGGGGCGCGGGCCAGTTGTACCCTCTGCCAGGCGGTGAGGTTGCCGTAGATCTCCTGCTTGAGCCGGGCCAGGCGCTCCTCCAGGAGGCGGATCTCCGCCTCGAGGTCCACCCCCGTGGACCGGGCGGTCTCCTTGAGCTCGGCGATGCGCCTTTCCAGCTCCAGAATGGGCTTCTCAAACTCCAGCGCCATAGGGTACCCCAGGGTGCAGGTGGCGGAGAACCCGGACCAGCTCGGCCTTGAGCCGCCTGCGGTCCGTGACCCGGTCCACCATGCCGTGCTTCAGCAAAAACTCTGCGCGCTGGAAGCCCTCGGGAAGCTCCTGGCGGATGGTCTGGCGGATGACCCGGGGCCCGGCAAAGCCGATGAGGGCCCCCGGCTCGGCGAAGATCACGTCGGCCAAGGCGGCGAAGCTGGCGGTAACCCCCCCGGTGGTGGGGTCGGTGAGGATGGAAACGTAGGGAAGGCGCTTTGCCCAAAGGCGGTCCAGGCTCATCACCGTCTTGGCCATCTGCATGAGGGAAAGGGCCGCCTCCTGCATCCTGGCCCCGCCCGAGGCGGCCACGATCACCAAGGCCCTTCCCTCCTCCGCCGCCCGCTCCGCCCCCCGGGCGATCTCCTCCCCCACCACGCTCCCCATGGACCCGCCGGCGAAGGCGTAGTCCATGACCAGCAGGACCGCCGGCACCCCGCCGATGGCGCAGGTACCCCCCAGGATGGCGTCCTGGCGGCCGGTTTCCTCCTGGTAGGCCTTGAGCCTTTCCGCATAGGGCTTGGTGTCCACGAAGCCTAAGGGGTCCAGGGGTTTAAGCCCCGTGGTCTCCTGGAAGGTGCCGGCATCGGCCAGCATCGCCACCCGCTCGGAAGTGGGCATGCGGTGGTGGTGGCCGCACTTGGGGCAGACGTAGAGGTTTTCCCGGAACTCCTTCTTGTAGAGCTGGGCCCCGCAGGCCTCGCATTTGGTCCAGAGCTCGGGGACGTCCCGGTTTCCCCCGCTGGGCCTTTTTCTTCGGAAAAGCCGCTCTAGGGCCACGCTACACCTCCTTGGGAGCCTCGAGGGCCTTGGTCTCCCCCGCCAGGCTCTGGCCGATGAAGACCGCCCCCGCCTCCACGTCCAGGGCCTGGGCCCGCACGGTGCCGGTGAAGCGGGCCGTCTTGGAAAGGCCCACCTTCTCCGCCACCAGGTCGGCCTTCACCTCCCCGTGGATCTGGACGCTTTGGGCCTCCACCCTTTCTCCCTCCACCCGGCCGGTGCGGCCCACCTCCAGCTCCCCTTCCACGTAAACCGAGCCCTTCACCAGGCCATCGATGCGCACCTGGCCCTTGGCCTTCAGGTCCCCCAGGACCTCGGTGTCCGGCCCCAGATAGGTGAGGGTTCCCCCCTGCTTGCGGCCAAACATCCGCCCCATTTTACCGGGAGGCCCAGGAAGGGGAAAGGTAGGGCCTGGGGTCCACGTGAATGCCTTGGCGATAGACGCTGTAGTGCAGGTGCGGCCCCGTGGAGCGGCCCGTGGAACCCACGTAGCCCAGGACCTGCCCCCGCTCCACCCGCTCCCCCGGGCGCACCGCCAGCCGGGAGAGGTGGCCGTAGAGGGTCTGGTAGCCTTCCGCGTGGTCCAGGAGGACCGCCAGGCCGTAGGCCCCCATCCACCCCGTCCGGGCCACCACCCCGCTTCCCGTGGCGTAGACGGGGGCCCCGTAGGGGGCGGCGAAGTCCAGGCCGTCGTGGAACTCGTACCCCAGGCCGAAGGGGTTTTTCCGCATGCCGAAGAAGGAGGTGATCCCCTCGTACCCCCTTAGGGGCAGGCCCCGGGGGAGGCTTTGCTCCACCTCCAGGGTCCGCTCCAGGGCGGGGGCCACCTCCTTAAGCTGGTGCTGCAGGTCCAGAACCCCCGCCCGCACCTCCCCCCAGAGGGCCAGGGCCTCCTCTGGGGAGGAAGCCCCTCCCTTCCCGCCCTCCTGGTAGCGCACAGGAAGGGCATTTAGGGGAGAAAGCCCCGCCCGGCGGCGGAGCTCTTCGATGGCCTTTTTGAGGGCCTCCAGCTCCTTTTGGGTGCGCCTGGCCTCCTCGGTGAGGGTGCCGTTTTTGGCCCTCTCCGCCTCCAGGGCCAGGGAAAGCCTCCGGGCCTCTTGGGAAAGGGCCTGGAGGCGGGCCTCGAGGGCCCGGGCCTCCCGGCTCTTTTGCCAAAAGTAGAGGTTGGCCCCGGTCCACAAGCCCAGGAGGGCGAGGAGGAGGAGAAGGGCCCACCCCGGCAGGGAAAGGGCGCGGCTCCCCCCGCCGCTTCGGGCCAGGAGGAGGGTGTAGCGCACGGGCCGCCGCTTCATCCTGAGGAGTATACCAGGGGGGCCTTCAGACCACGTCCAGGATCAGGGGCAGGGGCCTGGCCTCCGCCCCCAGGCGGAAGGCGGCGCGCAGGTGGTCCAACGCCTCCTGCAAGCCCCGGCTTCGGTGGTAGACCAGGGCCAGGGGCTCGCCCCTGGCCACCCGGTCCCCGGGCCGCTTCAGGAGGTAGACCCCCACCCCGTGGTCGATGGCCTCCCCCTTCTTCCTCCGCCCGCCCCCCAGGGCCAAGACGGCCAGGCCCACCCGGTAGGCGTCCACCTCCACCACCACGCCCTCGTCCTCTGCCAGGAAGGGGTGTTCCTCCGCCAGGGGCAAAAGGGAAAGGTCCTCCACCACCCGCCCGTCCCCCCCCTGGGCCTCGAGGAACGCCCGGAACCGCTCCAACGCCCTCCCGCTCTCCAGGGCCTCCCGGGCCAGGCCCGGGTCCAAGCCTTCCAGCCTAAGGGCCTCCTCCGCAAGGCGCAGGGCCACCTCCAGGAGGTCTTGCGGCCCCTTCCCCTTAAGGGTCTCTATGGCCTCCCGGACCTCTATGGCGTTCCCCACCGCCCGGCCCAAGGGGGCCTCCATGCTGGTGAGCACCGCCCGGACCCGCCTGTCCGCCCCCCGGCCGATCTCCACCATGGTCTTGGCCAGGAGGCGGGCTTCTTCCAGGGTCTTCATGAAGGCCCCCCGGCCCACCTTCACGTCCAAGACGATGCTCCTCGCCCCAGCGGCCAGCTTTTTGCTCATGATGGAGCTGGCGATGAGGGGGATGCTCTCCACCGTGGCGGTCACGTCCCTGAGGGCGTAGAGCTTCCCGTCTAGGGGGGCCAAGTCGGGGCTTTGGGCGGCGATGACCAGGCCCACCCGCCGGGCGCGCGCCAAAAACTCCGCCTCGGTCATCTCCCCCCGCCAGCCCGGCACCGACTCCAGCTTGTCGATGGTGCCGCCGGTGTGGGCCAGGCCCCGGCCCGACATCTTGGCCACCGTGCACCCGCTGGCCGCCAGGATGGGCCCCACCACCAGGCTCACCTTGTCCCCCACCCCTCCCGAGGAGTGCTTGTCCACGGGGTGGGGCAGGCCCGAGAGGTCCAGCACCTTCCCGGAGTAGGCCAGGGTCTCCGTGAGCCAGAGGGTTTCCTCCGGGTCCAGGCCCCGCAAAAAGGCCGCCATGAGCCAGGCCGCCACCTGGTAGTCCGGCACCTCCTCCCGCAGGTAGCCCAGGAGGAAGGCCTCGAGGTCCTCCCGGCGATGCTTTCCCCCTTCGCGCTTTTCCCGGATGAAGAAAACGGGGTTCATGGGCCCATGCTACGCTAAGGCCATGGCCCAGCGGTACCGCTTTGGCATCGAGGAGTTCGAGCGCCTCTTCCAAGGGGTCGCGGGGGTGGAGCTTCTGGATGGGGAGGTGTACCAGATGAGCCCTATTGGTCCTAGGCACGCCGAGGTGGTAGCCCGTTTGGTGACCCGGTTCGCCCAGGCCCTGGGGGATCAAGCCCGCGTCTGGCCGCAAAATCCCGTGCGCCTGCCCCCGGGCTCCGAGCCCCAGCCCGATATCGCCCTTCTCAAGCCCAAGGACTACTGGGAAAGCCTTCCCACCCCTGAGGACGTCCTCCTCCTGGTGGAGGTGGCCGATGCCAGCCTGGAGTACGACCGGGAGGTGAAGCTCCCCCTCTACGCCCAAGCGGGCATCCCCGAGGTGTGGCTTCTGGACCTCCAGGGAAATCGCCTCCATATCTTCCGCGCCCCCAAAGAGGGCCTCTACACGGAACACCGGGTGCTCCTCCCCGGGGAGGAGGCGGAGCCCCTTCACTTCCCCGGGGTGCGGGTGGCCTGGCCCTAGCGGCTACGCCTTCCCCGCGGAGCCGAAGAGCTCCATGCGGCTTTTCACCACCTCCTTCACCGCCTCCCGGGCCGGGCCCAGTACTTCCTGGGGTCAAACTCCTTGGGGTTCTTCTGGAGGCCCTCCCGGATGAGGACGGTGAAGGTCAGGCGTAGGTCGGTGTCGGTGTTGATCTTGGCGATGCCCATGGCGATGGCCTTCCTTATGTCCTCGGGGTGGATGCCCGCTGCCTCCCCGATCTCCCCCCCGGCGGCGCGGAAGCGCTCGATGAGCTCAGGGGGCACGGAGCTTGCCCCGTGCAGGACCAGGGGGGCCTCCACCAGCCCGGCAATCCGCTCCAGGCGGGGGAAGTCGATGAAGGGCCGCCCCTTCCCCTTGTAGGCCCCGTGGCTGGTGCCGATGGCCACCGCCAGGTAGTGTGCCCCGGTGCGCTCCATGAAGAGGCGGGCCTCCTCGGGGTTGGTGAGGAGGGCGTCCTTCTCATCCACGGCCACGTGCTCCTCGATGCCGGCCAGACGGCCAAGCTCCGCCGCCACCGTGACCCCCACCGCCTGGGCCGCCTCCACCACCCGCCGGGTCTCCCGAACGTTGGTCTCAAGGTCCTCGTGGGACTTGTCGATCATGACGCTGGTGAAGCCCTCCCGGAGGGCCTTTAGCACGCTCTCGTAGCCCGAGCCATGGTCCAGGTGGACCGCCACGGACACCCGGGCCTCCTGGGCCAGGGCCACCACCATGCGGGTCAGGGCCCGGCCCCCGTACTTCATGGCCCCCTCGGAGAGGGCCAGGATCACCGGGCTCCTCACCTGGTCAACTCTAGCCACCACTACCCACCCCCACACGTAGGTGGGCATCCGCAGCAGCCGACCCCCCACCAGGATGAGGGTCTGAGCCTCCCTTCCACCCCTCCCACGATCCCAACAGGATGGGCTTGAGAGGGGAGAGATCCCTCGGTACCTTCTGCCCAAGGAGGGGAAGGAAAAGGCCTACCCTCAGGGCTCGCCAGGCGTGGATGCCCTGGGGGTTCCTTCCCGCGGTAGCCCCCACAGGGCCGCCTGGCCCACCCTGAAGGCTTGGAAGGGTGGTGAGAGCTCTCTTCATCTGGGCAAGCTCCCGCCCGAGCCTGCGCTTGAGGTAGGGGTTCTTCTCCTCACGGTACCGCTCCTTGAGCTGGGCTATCCGCCCCTCGTAGAAGCGGCGGGTGCGGTCGTGAAAGGAGGGGTCCTGGAGGAGGGCTTTCAGGGGTTTGGGGATCTCCTCCTTGAACCCCAAGGCCCTCCGGCCAATCACGTAGGCCGCGGCCACGTCCTTGGACAAGGACAGGAGGGGGGCATACTTCAGCATCCCAATGGTGGAGGTGTCCTGGGGGTTCACCTCCAGGCTCTGGATGCCCCGCTTCCGGGCCAAGGCGTGCACCTTCCCCAGGAGGGAGCGGTAGGCGAAGCGGTGGGCTTGGCGGCGGAATCTTCTGCCGGAGCCGTCCCCTCTTCTCCCTTTGGGGAGATGCTTCAGCCGTTCCGTGGCGATCGCTACCCCCTCCTCCTGGGCCAGGGAGACGATTTGGTGGGCCATCCGCCAGAGGAAGATCTCCTTGGCCCCCCGGTTGGGGGCTTGGTCTACTCCCTCCAGGGACAGGGTGAGGTGCCTTCTCAGGCTCCCGTCCGGGTTCACCACCGCCAGGGCCAGCCCGTAGGGGTCGGCGTTGACGTCCAGGGCCAGGACGCCCCCCTCAGGGGTGAGGGAGAGGGGGGGAAGCTCCTCCTCCCAGGAGAAGAGGGCGTAGACCTTCCCCTCCCGCAAGGAAAGCTCCACGTTGTAGGACTGCTCCGCATACACCCGGGACAGAAGCTCTTGGAGCCTAGGGTGGGAGGTCTTCACCAGGGCCCAGGCGTAGCGGTCTCCCAGGTTGACCCGGAGCCAAAGGCTTCCCTCCCGCACCACGAGGCGGAGGTTGAGGTTGCCGCCCTTGCTCCGGTCCCCACGGGCGTAGAGGGTGCCCTTGCGCCTTTCCCTCCACTCCGCCTTCTTCCGCTCATAGAGCGGGAGGTTGCTCCGCTTGAGGCGGGCCAGGTCTGTAAAGAGCCTCCTCCCCCCGAAGACCACCTTGCGGGGGTTCTCCCCCAGCTCCCTTTGGGCGGTGAGGAGGGCCTGGGCCTTCAGGAGGGCGTCGTCGGCGTAGCGGGTGTTGAGGTGGAAGAGGGTGCACAGGGGGCCATCTTCCCGCTTGAGCTCCTTGCGGTCCTCACCTTCAAGGAGCCTCTTGTACCCGTAGCGCACCGCCGAGGAGAAGCGGCGCATGAGGTCGAGGGTGGCCACGTAGTCCCCGTGGTCGGGGAAGACGAGAAGGGCCTCCAGGCCGGTGTAGACGTCCTTAGAGAAAAGAGGGGGCGTGGGGGAGCTATAATCCCCCGGTTTTCAAACCGGGGATACATGGACTCCCCCACGTCCGCCGGAGGCGGACATAGCATAATTGCGGATGTGCTATCATATACACGTGCCTGAAGAACGCACCACACGCCATTCGCATTACAATCTGAACTACCATCTGGTGTTCACCCCCAAGTATCGCAGGCAGGTCTTCTTTGGCGAGGTGCGCGAAAGGCTGATGCAGGTATTGCGGGAAATCTGCGCCGAGCGGGACTGGATAGTGCTGGGAATGGAGATCATGCCCGACCACGTCCACATCTTCGTGTCCGCACCGCCCAAGTGGTCGCCCTCGGACGTGGCGAAGATTCTGAAAGGCGTATCGGCTCGGCGCATCCTGAAGGAGTTTCCGAAGCTGCGACGGGGCGAGGGCGGCGGTCATTTGTGGACGCCTTCCTTTTACGTGGGCAGCGCCGGGAACATCTCGGCTACGGTGATAGAGCGCTACATCGAGTCCCAGCGCAAACACCAGGGCGACGATGCTTAAAGCCTTCAAGTACCGCCTCTACCCCACCAGGCCCCAGGCCCGGGACCTGGAGCGCACCCTGGAGCTCTGCCGCCAGCTCTACAACGCCGCCTTGCAGGAACGTAGGGATGCCTACCGCAAGGCGGGCAAGGCGGTGGGCTTCTACGAGCAGAAGCGCCATCTTCCCGTGATCCGCAGGGACCTGCCGGAGTACAAAGGCATCCACTCCCAGGTTCTCCAGGAGGTGATCCAGCGGGTGGACAGGGCCTTCCAGGGGTTCTTCCGGCGGGTAAAACAGGGACAGAAGCCCGGCTATCTCAAAACTTGCACCTCCCGAATACCCTGCATGAACACCCCCTTCCCCCCGCAGGCGGGGGCCAAAGACCCAAAGCTCCCAGCTCGGCCATGAGGACCCGCAAGACCACCTCCGGCAGCAGCAGGCGCGCCGCTGCCCACCCAGCCTCCCGCCAAGAAAGACCTCTCCCGTCTGGAGCTAGCCTCACCCAGTGGGCCAGCAGGTAAGCCAGGAAGGACAGCACCAGAAACCGATGCACCCCCAAGGCCGTCCGCTGCCCAAAACGCCCCAGGGAAAACTCGCTCTTTACCGTGCGGAAGAAGTGCTCAATGGTAAACCGCCGCCGCCCCCACACCAGCACAGTCCGTGGCCCCGCAGGAAAGGTGGCCACCACGTACCGCCACTCCCACCCTCCCCCGGGTAAGGGATAGCGGTACCAGCTCACCCACACGGGAAAGGGAAGTCCCCGCAGATGCACCCGACTCCCCTGCCGTCTGAGCCCAAAGAGGGGAAGCCCCTCCCGCGTCTTTCGGTCCCGCCGCATCCCCACCACCGCTTCCAGACCCAACCCCCGCACCCCCACAAGAAACCGGGCGGTGCCGAAGGCAGCATCGGCCACCACCCGAAGGTGGAAGGACTTGCGCATCCAGGGGGGCAGGGAGGCCAGAAGACGCAGGGCAAGGAGGGAAAGGGCCTTCTCCCCCTTCCCCCGCCACACCCGGTAGGCCCAGGGGATGCGCAGCTCTCCCAGCACCAGATAGAGCACCACCAGGTGGAGCCCCCACTTGCCGTGGAAAAAGGAGAGGGGCAAGGCGGGGAAGAGGCCCCGCTTCTCCAGGGTGACCAGGTCCAGGACCACCAGGAGCCTGGGCTTGGGCCCCCGCCTGGGCCTGGCCCGGTGGAGGGTTTCCTGGGCCTTCTTGCGAGCCAGGCGGATGAGGGCGCGGGTGGGCCAGGGATAGCGGTTGAGGAAGCGGGAGAGGGCGGAAGGGGACTTGGTCTTGCTGTGCTGGGGCCTGGCCTTGCCGTGGCCGGTGAGAAGGAGGAGAAGAAGCGCTTTGAGGGATTCGCGGAGGTGGGGGGTTGGCAGGAGGGCCAGGAGGGTCCAGAGTAGAGAATGGGCCGTTTGGGTCATGGCACCCTTCATCCGAAGGGAACCCGGCGGCCCTTTTCAAGTGGTCCCCTGGCGCATGGGTATGCGGGGGGTGGATAAGTGCAAGTTTTGAGCTATCCCCGCTTCAAGGGGAAGGGGCGCTACGACAGCTTTACCTTCCCCCAGGCCGGGAGTACTGGGGTCAAGGTGCAGGAGGGCGGGAAGCGGGTGTTCATTCACGGCATCGGCTCGGTGAAGGTGAAACTTCACCGCCCGCTGGAGGGGAGGCTCAAGACCGCCACGGTCAAGCGGGAAGGGGAACATTGGTACATAATCTTCGTCTCCGAAGTGGAGCCGCAACCGCTTCCTGAAAACCACACGGCCATCGGGATAGACCTTGGTACCAACCCTTACTTCCTCGTTACCTCCGAGGGCGAAATGGTGGAAGCGCCCAGGCACTACCAGAAGGCCCAGGCGAAGCTTGCCCGTAAGCAAAGGGGGCTCTCCAGGAAAAAGAGGGGCAGCTCCCGCTGGAGGAAGGCGAAGAGGGAACTGGCCAAGCTTCACCGCAAGATCGCCAACCAGCGCAAGGACTTCCACCACAAGGTGGCCAGGGGGCTGGTCAACCGATATGGCACCATTGTTCACGAGGATCTGAACGTTCTCGGCCTGGCCCGAAGCCACACCGCCAAGGGGGTGCTGGATGCGGGCTGGGCACAGTTCCTCTCTGTCCTCGCCTACAAAGCGGAAGAGGCTGGTAGGCGGGTCGTGGGGGTAGACCCCAAGTATACGAGCCAGGACTGTCCGGTGTGCGGCCACCGGGAGAAGAGGCCCCTGTGGGTCAGGGAGTATACCTGTTCCGCCTGTGGGACTCCCCTGCATCGGGACGTGGCCGCCGCACAGAACATCCTGGCCAGGGCTCGGGCGGAGCCTTCGGGGATGGATACGGCGAGGGCCGTTCCATGAGAACCGAGAAGCCCCGCTCTTCAGAGCGGGGAGTCGTCACCTTTCTCCCTCACGGCGCTTCCTCCCCGCTCGCATCCGCGACACCGAGCCCCTACGCCCATACACCCGGGCCGCAAAAGAGGAAACGATGGCCACCAGGTCCTCGGCCAGCTCCCGCTGGAGATCCTCAGGGCGCTCCTCCCCGTTCAGCACTACCAGCCGGGCCCCAAAGGCTTCCAAGTAGAGCCTCAGGTACTCCAGCCCAAACCGGGCCAGACGGTCCTCGTACTCCACCACCACCGCCTCCACCTCGCCCCGCTTCACCCGGTTCAACACCTTGAGAAGCCCCCGGCGCTTCTCGTTTACCCCGCTGGCCACCTCGGCCACCACCTCGTAGCGCAAGCCCTGGCCTTTGGCCCAGGCTTCCAGTCGGGCGATCTGGTTCTGGAGGTAGGCTTCCTGCTTGCGGGTGGACACCCGAGCATAGAGCACCACCTGGGGAGCCAGACGGCGCGCTTCCTCTAGGCCCAGAAGGCCTTCCACGTCCTCTCGGCGGTAGCGCCTCCGGCCTCCTGGGGTGCGCAGGGGGCGGATGAGCCCGTGGCGCTCCCACTTGAGGAGGGTGTTTTGATGGATGCCGTAAAGCCTGTAGACCTGGAGGGGTGTGAGGAGTATTGGCTCCAAGGCTAAGGCGAATGTAGCCTAAGTAAGGTAACCCAAGTTGCCACCTAGGCGATTTTCTGTGCGATGAGCCTGAGGTTGTGAGCCAGGACGAAGAGGAAGACCTTCAGGACAAAGCCCTCCGGGGTGACGGCATGGATGCGGCGGGGAAAGAGATGGTGGAGCATGCTGCCCACCGTCTCCACCACCCTCCGCCCCACGATGGCCAGGTACTGCAACCAGGGCACGTACCGCCGGCTGTTCCTCCTGTGGATCACCATGGGAACCACCCCCTGCGCCTCCCGGAGGAGGTCTTCATAGAGGTGGCTCTCGTACCCCCGGTCCAAGTAGAGCTCCGCTCCCTGGGGAAGATCCAGGGGAAGGAGGAGTAGGGAGACGAGGTCGTGAAGGCTTCCCGGGGTCAGGTTCACCTCATGGACAAACTTGCCGTCGTCCACCAGGAGGTGGAGCTTATAGCCGTGGAAGTAGACCCGCTTGCTGGGGATGTAGCCCCGGTAGACCTTCCCCGGGGCCAAGCGGGACCTCGGGGCTCGGATGTTTTCGCAGACGGGGAGGGGGAAGGTATCCAAGGCATAGCTCTGGGCGGTATGGAGCCTTTTCCAAACCTGGGACAGCAGGTGGAGGAGAGGGAGGAGATAGACCTTTGCCCGATGGAGGCGGCGGTTGGTCAGCCGTAAGGCTACGTTCCAGCGGCTGGGGGAGGGGATATGGCTGAAGAGACGGAGCTCCTTGGCCAAGGCCAGGGCTTTGTTGTGCTTGCCGCCTAGTTCCAAGGCGGCCAGGATGGCTAGGGTGAGGATGGCGCTGGTGGGCACCTTGGTCTGGGGGTCATCTTTGTGCCCTATGGCCTTGAGCGCGTCAGCAAGGTAGCCCTGCGGGCTGACCTATAATGCAGAAGGCCGCTATAGCCTGTTGCAGCATAGCGGCCACTATTTTTTCCGAGTCCCCAAGTCTCGGGCAAGGAATGGGTGGCAACTTGAGTTAAGGTAAAAAGTCAACTGTTTGCCACCTCCTCGGCGGCCTCGAGGATGGCCTGGGTGAGCTCCATGTTGTTGGTGTTGAAGGCCCCCACGCCGTAGCCTTCCGCCCGCGCCTTCTTCAGCCCACATTCCGCACCCCTCCCACCTTCCCGTAGGATTTCGGGGTGGCAGAGACTCCCGACCTGCACGTGTACGACCTCGGCCACCTGGGCTTGGTGGCCGGCATCCTGGACCGCATCGGACTGGTATCCCTGGTGGACAGGCGGGTAGGTCCCCGCCCGGGGGAGAAGGTGAGCACGGGGGTTGCCCTGAAGGCCGCGGTCCTCAACGCCCTGGGCTTCCTCTCCTCCCCCCTTTACCTCTTCGGCCACTTCTGGGAGGGCAAGCCCACGGAGTGGCTCTTGGGGAAGGGCATCACCCCGGACCTCCTCAACGACGACCGCATGGGGCGGATGCTGGACAGCCTGTATGCGGTGGGGGTGACGGAGCTCTTCCTGGAGGTGGCCAAGGAGGCCCACCGGGCCTTTGCCTTCCCGGTGCGGGCCTTGCACGTGGACACCACCAGCTTCCACGTGCACGGGCGGTATGAGGGAACGGGGGAGGAGGAGGCTATCCACCTGGTGCGGGGGTACAGCCGGGACCACCGGCCGGACCTCAGGCAGTGGGTGATGGGCCTGGTGTGCGCGGACACGGGGGGCATCCCCCTGCTCTTTGCTCCTGAGGACGGGAACGCTGCGGACCGCAAGACCCTGGTGGACCTGGTGTCCCGGTACCGGGAGGCCTTGGACCTGGGGGAGGTGGTGGTCCTGGACGGGGCGGGCTACACCCGGGAGAACCTGAAGGCCCTGGGGTCTTTCCCTTGGATCCTGCGGGTGCCGGCCACGTTGCGGGAGGCCAAGGCCTTGCTTGGGGAGGAGTTTCCGGAGGGGGCGTGGGTTTCCCTGGACCCGGGGTACCGGGGGCTGGAGGTGGAGAGGACCTACGGGGGCGTACGGCAGCGGTGGGTGTTGGTGGAGAGCGCGGCGCGGGGGGAAGAGGAGAGGGGCAGGCTGGAGGAGCGGATAGGGCGGGCGCAAAGGGAGGCGGAAGGGGTCCTGCGGAGGCTTTTGGCGCGGCGGTTTGCCTGCGATAGGGATGCCCGGCGGGCTTTGGAGGAGGCGAGCCGGGGGCTGGCCTACCACCGCCGGGTGTACCTGGGGGTGCGGGAGGAGCGGCGGAGGGGAAAGGTGGGGCGCCCCCGGAAGGGGGAAAGCCCTTTGGGGGTGGGGTACCGCCTTTGGGCGCGGGTGGAGCGGGACGAGGGGAAGGTGGCGAAGGCGAAGCGGGGGCTGGGGAGGTTTCTCCTGGCCACCAACGTGCTGGAGCGGGAGAGGCTCCCTTTGGGGGAGGTGCTTGAGCGGTACAAGGGGCAGACGCGCACGGTGGAGCGGGGGTTCCGCTTTCTAAAAGACCCCATGTTCTTCACGGGGAGCACCTTTTTGAAGCGGCCGGAGCGGGTGATGGCTTTGGGGATGGTGATGGCCCTGGCGCTGCTGGTGTACGCCTTGGGGGAGTGGGAGCTGCGGCGGAGGCTTGAGGAGGAGGGGGAGGGGGTGCCGGACCAGAAGGGGAAGTCCACGGCGAGGCCCACCTTGCGGTGGGTGTTCCAGCTCTTTTTTTGGTTGCGTCTGGTGGTCCTGGAAGGACGGGTGGCGGTGCTGAACCTCAAGCCCCATCACGAGCGGGTGGTGCGCCTCTTGGGGGTGGAGCGATATTACCTCCTGGAGTGAGAGGGGTGCGGAATGTGGGCTTCAGGATTTCCAAACCGGTCACCAACACAAGCGCCTCCGCCCGGGATTCTACCCCGGCCGCTCATGGAAACATGGAAAGCCCCACCTACCCCGCCCAAGTGGGTCGCCGCGGCCTGCGCCAGGGCGGAAGCTCCGGAAAGGGCAAGCCATCGCCCAGGCCCCAAAGCGGCCTCAGTAGGCCTGGCCCGTGGCCTTGGTGAGGAGGAGGCGGAACTCGTGGGGGCTGGTGGCGGAGGAAAGGGCGTCCTCCAGGGAGATGAGCCCCCCGGTGTAGAGCTCCACCAGGTGCTGGTCGAAGGTGCGCATGCCGTGGATGGAGCCCTCCATCATGGCCTCCTTGATCTGGGGGGTCTTGTCCTCGTCCTTGATGAGCTCCCGCACGTAGGGGGTGGCGATGAGGACCTCGAGGGCCAAGACCCGCCCCGCCCCGTCCGCCCGGGGAAGAAGGCGCTGGGAAAGGATGCCAAGCAAGGACTCCGCCAGGAGGATGCGCACCTGCTGGTGCTCGTGCAGGGGGAAGAACTCGATGATGCGGTTGATGGTGCGCCAGGCGTCCAGGGTGTGCAGGGTGGAGAGGACCAGGTGCCCGGTCTGGGCGGCCATGAGGGCGGCCTCCACCGTCTCCTTGTCCCGCATCTCCCCGATGAGGATCACGTCCGGGTCCTGGCGCATGGCGTACTTGACCCCGGAGTAGAAGCTATCCGTGTCCAGCCCCACCTCCCGCTGCACCACCAGGCTCTTCTTGTGCCGGTGCAGGAACTCGATGGGGTCCTCGATGGTGATGATGTTCTTGGCGTAGTGCAGGTTGATGTGGTCGATGAGGGCCGCCAGGGTGGTGCTCTTGCCGCTCCCCGTGGGCCCGGTGACCAGGATCAGGCCCCGCTCCTTACCCGCCAGCCCCTCCATCACCTCCCGGGGAAGGCCCAGGGCCTCAAAGCTGGGAATGACCTCCGCCACCACCCGCATGACCAGGCCGAAGCTCCCCCTTTGCCGCATAAGGTTGCAGCGGAAGCGGGCCACCCCGGGGATGGTGTAGGCGAAGTCCATCTCCTTGCGGTACTCCAGCTCCTCCAGCTGCTCCGGGGTGAGGAGGACCTTGGCGATGGCCTCGGTGTCCTTGGGGGTGAGGGGGCGGTTGCCGAAGGGGCGGAGCTTTCCGTCCACCCGGATCACGGGCGGGGCCCCCGCCTGCAGGTGGATGTCCGAGGCCCGGGCCTGCACCATGGCCTTGAGCATCTCCAAAAGGCTCTGCTTGCCCTCGGACGCAGACGCCTCGCTCATGGATGGACCTCCAGGTTGTCGATGAGGCGCACCTGGGGAAAACGCCCGGCAACGATCCCCCGGGCCCCCGGCATCCAGTCGGAAAGGGGAAGGAGGGTTTCCGGGTGCACCAGGGCCAGGTAGTCCTTGCGGAACTCGGGCACCTCGGCCAAAACCCCCTCTCCGGCCCGCAGGGCCTCGGCCACGCTCCCGCCCGCCCGGGCCACCTCCCGCATGGCCAAAAGGGCCCGGTAGAGGAGGTTGGCCTTCCCGCGCTCCTCCGGGGAGAGGTAGACGTTGCGGCTGGAAAGAGCCAGGCCGTCCTCCTCCCGCACCGTGGGTACCCCCACCACCTCGAGGGAGAACCCCAGGTCCCGCACCATCCTGCGGATCACCAGAAGCTGCTGGTAGTCCTTCTCCCCGAAGTAGGTCCGCTCCGGGCGCACGAGGAGGAAGAGGCGGGCCACCACCGTGGCCACCCCTTGGAAGTGGCCGGGGCGCACCTCCCCTTCCCACAAGGCGGTGAGGGGCCCCTCCACGGAAACCCGGGTGGCAAAGCCCCTAGGGTACATCTCCTCCACGCTGGGAGCAAAAAGGAGGTCCACCCCCGCCGCTTCCAAAAGGGCCCGGTCCCGCTCCAGGTCCCGGGGGTAGCGGTGGTAGTCCTCCCCCGGGCCAAACTGCAGGGGATTCACGAAGATGGAGACTACCACAAAGGGGTTCTCCCTTCGGGCCCTTTCCACCAGGGCCAGGTGCCCCCGGTGGAGGTAGCCCATGGTGGGGACAAACCCCACCCCTTCCCGGGGAAGGGCCTGCCTTAGCTCGGCCACGGTGTGCGCCACCTTCACGGGGCTCAGTATACTTTCCCCGTGGGCAAGAAACGGCGAGAGGAAAAGCTCAAGAAGAAAGCCCTGAAGGAATGGGAGGAAAGGCGGCCCAAGACCTTTCGAGAGGCCCTTAAATACTTTCCCGGGGTCTTCCTCCGCACCACCTTGGTGATGATGGCGGCGGTGGCCCTGATCCTCCTGGCGGGAGCCTTGGGCCTGAGCGTGGCCCAGAGCTTCTGGTTCCAGCTCCTGGTGTACCTGGGCTTCTACCTGGCCTTCCAGCGGTTCATCATGGGGCCCCTGGCCCCGCCGAAGGTGTAGCTACACCCGCTCCGCGTCGGCCCAGAACCCTTCCAGGTCGTAATACTCCCGGGCCTCGGGGGTCATGAGGTGGACCACCACCTCCCCATAGTCCAGGACCACCCAGCGGGGGCTCTGCCCCTCCGTGGGCCTGGGGCGAAGCCCCTCCGCCTCCAGCTTCTCCTGGAGGTGGCGCTCCAGGGCCTGGAGGTGGGGGGTGCTGGTGGCACTGGCCAGAACGAAGTAATCCAGGCTCTCGGACACCGCCCGGAGGTCCAGGGCCACCACCCTTTCCGCTTTCTTTTCCCAAAGGAGATCCTTGATCCTCGCTACCAACTCCACTGCCTCGAGGGTCTTTACCATCTAGCCCTATTGTACCAGGTCCCGCCCGAGCTCCACCACCACCCCGGGAACCGGCCCGTGGGGCGCCAGAAGGGGCAGGTGGAAGAGCTCGGCGAAGTAGCTTCCGGCCTCGAGGTCCTTGGTGTAGACCGCGCTCTGCGCCACCTCCGCCTCCTCCACCTGGGCCTCAATCCCCTCCCGGGCGAGAAGGGTTTGGCCCCAAAGGACCAGGCTCCTTTCCCCCCTCAGGCGCACGGGAACCTGAGGCGGGGAGGAGGGCGGGGCCATCCCCATCCATTGGGCCAGGACCTGGGCCCGGGCCTCCTCATCCACCAGGAGGAAGGTCCCCTTCCCCTCCCGGGTGGGCAGGGTGGCCACGGAAAGCCGCAGGCCCTGGACCCCCGGAAGTTGAGCCATAACCTCCTCCAGGGACAGATCGGTGTCCAGCTCCCGCCAGGCCTCCCGCAAGGCCAAGGCCAAGGCCGGCCAGGTGCGGGGGTTCTGGGCCTTCTTGAGCACCTGGGAAACCACCCCCTTGATGCGGTCCAACCGAGCGTAATCCCCCAGGGCGTCGTGGCGGAAGCGCATGTACTTCACCGCCTCCTCCCCGTTTAGGTGAAGCCTTCCCGCAGGGAAGTCAATGAAAAGCCTCGCTGCCCGGTCGGTGTAGCGCATGGGGCGCTCCAGGTAGACCTCCACTCCCCCCACGGCGTCCACCACCCGGGCCACGCTTTCCAGGGTGAGGATGAGGTGCCTTTCCACCACCAGGCCCATGGCCTCCGCCACCGCCTGCTTCAAAAGCTCCGCCCCGCCTCGGGCGTAAGCGGCGTTGATCTTGCCCCCCACCAGAGGGCTATAGAGGTCCCGGGGAATGGCCAAGGCCCGGGCCTCCCCTCCCCTTAGGCGCACGTAGAAGATGGTGTCCGTACGGCTTCCGGGGCCGCATGGGGTGTGGTAGCCGCAGTACTCGATGTCCCGGGCCGCCACCACCACCCCCATCTCGGGCAAGGTCCCAGCCCTCCTGGGCCGCATTCCCTCCTCCTCCCCTGGCCGCGGCCAGGAGAGCACCCCCCGAGGGCGAACAGGGCCAGGGAAAGGAGGAGGAGGGAAAGCCTAGGGCGCATCCTGCAAACGGCGGTACACGGCCAGGGTCTTGGGGTGCAGGGGGATGCCCTTGGCGGTGAGGTAGGCCACCTTGTTCCCCACCGCCAGCCGGTACGCCTCGAGGAGCCTCCCCGAAAGGGCCAGCTCCCGGATCTCCCCGTTCACCCCCCGGCCGGGCTCGGAGATGTCGGCGATGTAGAGGGCCATGCCCAGGCCGTTTTGGGGGTCCACCCCGTACACGTGCCCCTCCACCGCCTCCAGAACCTCCTCGTCCTTTACCCCCCAGGCCTCGGCCAAAACCCGGGCCGCCCGGCCGTGGAGGGAAAGGGGATGGGCCCTTTCCACCTCGTTCTCCGGGGGGGCCAGCCTAAGGAGCTCCTCCTCCCCCAGGTCCCGGGCGGCGTCGTGGAGAAGCCCCGCCAGGTAAGCCCGCTCCCCATCCAGACCGTTTTTAAGGGCGATCTCCCGGGCCAGGGCCGCCACCCTCTGGATGTGCGCCCACCTTTCCAGTCGGACCAGGGCCTTTACCCTCTCCTCCAGCTCAGCGGTAGAGTCCGTGCCGTTCAAGGTACACCTCCACGGGCCTGGGCACCCAAAAGCGGATGCTCTCTCCTTGCCGGATCCGCCTCCGGATCTCCGTGCTGGATATCCCCACCTCGGGCACCAGCAAAGGCACCACGGGCACCGGCATCCCCTCGAGGGGGTAGCCGGGCCGGGCCACCGCCACCAGGGTGGCCAGCTCGGGAAGCCTCCCCCCCTCCTTCCAGGTGAGGATATCCCGGTAGGCATCGGCCCCGGTAATGAAGAAGAGCTCATCCTCCGGGAAAAGCCTCCTGGCCTCCCTTAGGGTGTCCACGGTGTAGCTTGGGCCCGGCCGGTCCAGCTCCAGCCTCGAGGCCCAAAACCCCTTTTCCTCCGCCGTGGCCAGGAGGACCATCTCGTAGCGGGCCTCCGCCGGGGCCACCGGGGTCTTGTGGGGGGGGCGGGCCGCCACCACGAAGAGGACCAGGTCCAGCCCCAAGGCCGCCCGGGCCTCCGCCGCCGCCAAAAGGTGCCCCAGGTGGATGGGATCAAAGCTCCCGCCAAAAAGGCCTATGCGCAAGGTTCAACCCCCATCGTCAAGCCGCCTTTACCCCGGGATGTACTCAAACTCCCGCCCCGCAATCCGCACGATATCCCCCGCCCGCACCCCCTTGGCCTTAAGGGCCGCCTCCACCCCCTGGCGCCGAAAGACCTCCTGCAGGTAACCCGCCGCCTCGGAAAGATCCCCCTTGAGCCGACCCAGGTACCGCTCCAAGGCGGGGGAGCGCACCTCGTACACCCCCTCCTCCAAGGGCACCACCTCCACCCCGGCCTCCACAAAAGCCCTGGGGGCCGGCCTGGGAAGCTCGGGAGCCGGGGTGGCCTTCACCAGACTCAAAAGGGCTTCCTTCAGCGCCGCCAAACCCTCCCCCGTGAGGGCACTCACCGGGAGGACGGGAAGCCCCTCCTGGGCCAGCTTCGCCACCCGCTCCTCCACCTCCTTGGGGGTGAGGAGGTCCACCTTGTTCAGGGCGATGAGGCCGGGCCGCCTGAGGAGGGCGGGGTCGTAGGCCTCCATTTCCTTGCGCAGGGTGCGGAAGGTTTTTAAGGGCTCCTCGGCGGCGTCCAGAACGTAGAGCAACACCCGGGTGCGGGCGATGTGGCGCAAGAACTCCAGGCCCAGGCCCTTCCCCTGGCTGGCCCCCTCGATGATCCCGGGGATATCCGCCAGGGTGAAGCGCTCCCCCTCCTCTCCCCCCACCTCCACCACCCCCAGGTGGGGGGAGAGGGTGGTGAAGGGGTAAGGGGCGATCTTGGGATGGGCCCGGGTGGTGGCGGCGAGAAGGCTGGACTTGCCCGCGTTGGGGTAGCCCACCAGACCCACGTCGGCGATGAGCATGAGCTCCAGCCGCAAACGGCGCCTCTCTCCTTCTTCCCCCGCCTCCGCAAAGCGGGGGGCCTGGCGGGTAGGGGTGACGAAGTGCGGGTTCCCCCGGCCTCCCTCCCCCCCCTTGGCCACCAGGAGGACCTGGCCCTCCTCCGTGAGGTCCCCAAGAAGCTCTCCGGTGTCCGCATCGAAGACCCGGGTTCCCCGGGGCACCTCTATGTAAAGGTCTTGCCCGGCCCGTCCGTGCCGCTCGCTTCCCTTGCCGTGCTCCCCGTCCTCGGCCCTATAGGTGCGCTTGGAAAGCTCGGAAAGGGAGTCCACGCTCCCCTTGGCCCGGAGGTAGACGCTCCCCCCCCGCCCCCCATCCCCTCCGTCCGGGCCCCCCTTGGGCACGAACTTCTCCCGCCGGAAGGAAACGGCACCGTCGCCACCCCTTCCGGCGGCGACGGTGATCGTCAGGACATCCCGGAACATCCAGACCGCCCCTTGGGCCTACGCCAAGGGACGCACGTGCACGTAGCGGCCTAGCCGCCCCTTGTCCTGGAACTCCACCACCCCGTCCACCAGGGCGAAGAGGGTAAAGTCCCGGCCCATGCCCACGTTCTTCCCGGGCTTGAACTGGGTGCCCCGCTGGCGGACCAGGATGTTCCCGGCCTTCACCACCTGGCCCCCGTAGCGCTTGACCCCGAGGCGCTTGGCCTGGGAGTCGCGGCCGTTCTTGGTGGAACCCAAACCCTTTTTATGTGCCATGGCTCACCCCTGGATCTCCTTGATGAGGATCTCCGTGTAGGGCTGGCGGTGCCCCTTCTTCCTGCGGTACTGCACCTTGGCCTTGAAGCGGGAGATGGTCACCTTCTTGCCCTTGCCGTGGCCCAGGACCTCGGCCACCACCTTGGCCCCCTCCACCACGGGAGCCCCCACCGCCGCCTTCTCGCCCCCCAGGAGGAGGACGGGAAGCGTGACCTCGCTTCCGGGCTCGGCCTCGAGCTTCTCCACCCGAAGCCTCAGCCCGGGCTCCACCCGGTACTGCTTGCCGCCGGTCTTGACGATCGCGAACATGGCTTCCCCTTCCCAAAAGCCCCCGAAGGGGCTACCGGCTTTCCACTATACCCAACCCTGGGCCTTCCTTCAAGCAAGGCCCCCCAGGCTACCCCGCCGCCTCCGGCTTGGGCGCTCTCAGGGCTTCCGCCACGAAGGCCGCCATCACCCCCAGCATGAGCCCCAGGGCCACCGCCAAGGCCAAGATGAGGCCCCGCTTGGGAGCCACCTTTTCGTAGACCGGATAGGCCGGGGCGATGACCTGGGCCAAGGAGTTCTGGGAGCTCGCCAGCTCGATCTGCAGGTCGGTTTTCTTCTGGGCGAGGGCCAGGTAGGCGTTCTTGGCCAGCTCCAAGGCCTGGCTGAGCCGGTCCTGCTCCACCTGGGCCCGGGCCACCCGCTCCTTGAGGAGATTGATCCGGCTTTCCACCTGGGCAAGGCGATCTTGAAGGGCCGATTTTCTTGCAAGCAGCCCAGGCCGCTCCACATCTTTTGCCACCCTTAACTCAATCTCAAGATCGTTCAAATCTCTCTGAAGGCGCAAGCGTTCCCCATAAAGCTGGCTATTCAGCAAAATTAACGTTTGTCCAGAGGGTGCTAAACCCTGCAAGAAATAAAGCTCAGCCATGTCTTGTTCTAAGGTATTCCCCCGTTGAAAAGCCTCCCAACGGGCCTGCGCCTCCCGATAAACCCTTTCCGCTGAGGCGACTTGTTCTTCCAGAGTCCGGAGACTCTCTTCCAGCCTGGAAGGCAAGCTACGGTTCACCCGCTTGGTCACCGCCTCCGCCCAAAGGTTGGCCGCCCGGGCTGCCACCTCGGGGGCGGGGGCCTCCACCGTGAGGGAGGCCACCACCGGGGGCACCTGGCCCTGGGGTGCCACCTGCTGCCTGGCGGACTCATTCTTGATCTTGAAGTCCTTCACCATCCGCTCTAGGCCTGGGGTGCCCCCCTGGTCCTGCCAGGCAGTGGGGAGCTTGCCCTCCCGCTTCAGGGCCTCCCACACCTCTTTGGTCACCTCCTCGGAGAAGGCCAAAGCCCTTAGGCCCTCAAAGGTGAGGAGGTTTTGCCCCTGCACCTGGATGCGCTGCTCCAGCTGGGCCTGCACCTGCACTGGGGCCACGTTCACCGTGGCGGTGGAGGCGTAGCGGGGCTCGGCGATGAAGAAGGCGTAGATGAGGGCTAACGCTCCAAAAATCACGGGTAAGGATAGAATCCAAACCCGGTTACGCTTCAGGGTTTCTACAATGTCCCTAAGGGAAAGCTCCTGGGTAGACGCCTCCGTCATAACGGCCCCAATATACCCTACTTGGCCCCAAAGCCCGTGAGGAGCACCCAAAGGGTGCGGACCACGATGCGCATATCAAGCCAAAAGGAGAGGTGTTTGATGTAGTACAAGTCATAGCTCAGCTTCTCCCTCGCCCCCTCCAACCCCTCCGCGTACCCATGGTGTACCTGAGCCCATCCGGTAAGGCCAGGACGAACAGCATGGCGTAGGGCATAGAGGGGGATTTCCCTGGCATAGGCCTCTGCCAACACCTTCTGCTCGGGCCGTGGGCCAATGAGGCTCATCTCCCCCCTTACGACGTTCCAAAGCTGGGGAAGCTCATCCAAGCGGTATCTGCGCAAAATCCGCCCCAAAGGGGTGATGCGGCTGGCCTCCTCCCCTGCATACACTCCTTGCCGCGGTGCCCCTTTCATGGTGCGGAACTTGTAGGCCCTAAAGGGCCTCCCCCCTAACCCCACGCGTTCTTGGGCAAAAAGGATAGGGCGCCCCAAGTCCCAATAGACGAGGAGGCCCACCAGGAGCAAGCCAAGGAGGATCAAGGGAGAAAAGAGCAACACCGCACCAAGCTCCCAGATGCGTTTGAAGAGGGGGTAGAACCCCCGAGGCCCACCCGCCGCCAACGCCTCCGCATACGGAGCCTCCAAAAGAACCCTTCCCGTATACCCCTCGTACACCGGGGCCGCATGCAGGATGGGAATGCCCCTCAAGGCCGCCTCCCCCAAAAGGGGCAAGGCCGCAGGGGAGAGGCGGTGAAGATCCGCCACCACCGCCTCCACCCTCTCCCAGTCCAGCTGGGGAATCGGCCTCACGTCCCCAGCTGCTACCTGAGGTAAAACATCCGCCACCCCCCGGGCACCAAGGCCAGCCGCCGAGGGGGCAGGTAGCGGAGGTAAGGAAGTAGGACCCCGAAGGCTAGCCCGGTGGAGAGCAGGATAAAGCTCCGGGAGTAGTACAGCCTGCCCATGGCCAAAACCCCCAGGAGGGCCAAGGAAAAGAGCAAGAGGTACAAGGCCGCCACCCCCCACTCCTCCCGGCCAGGGTAGCGAAGGGTGCGCACGGTAGCGCTGAAGGCCAAAGCATGGGCCAGGTAGGCGAGGCCGACCTGCACCCCTATTTCCCCTGGCCACGGGGGCAAGCCGAAGACGAGCAAAGCGGCCAGCCCCGAGGGAACAAGGGCCAAGGCCAGGACCCATGGCCACACAAGCCCACTTGCCGCCGTAGAACCCCTGCGCGATAAGGAAAGCTCCAACACGCTCATAGATTTCACCCTAACTCAAAGATCCCCACCATGCCCCAACACCTGAACGTAGACCCTCCAGGTGCGCTCCAGCATCTTCTCCAAGCGGAAATGGGCCTCGTAGCGGGCCCGGCCTGCGGACCCCATACGCACCCGCAAGGCTGGGTCGGAGAACAAGGCTTCCAGCCGTGCCTTAAGCTGGTTCCGGCTACCCCGCTCCACCAAGAAACCCGTTTCGCCGTGCACCACCGCTTCCCGAACCCCCCCCACGTCCGAGGCCACCACGGGAAGCCCAGCCCGCATGCCCTCGAGGACCGAAAGGGGTAGCCCCTCCCAATGGGAGGCCAGCACGAAGATCTGCGCCTCGGCGAGCAAGCGGTCCACATCCGGCCGGCTACCCCAAAACCGCACCCTTTCGCCAAGACCCAGCTCCTGGGCAAGCTTCTGCACCTGGGGAAGAAGCGGCCCATCCCCCACCAGGTCCAAGGCCCAGGGCAGGTGCCGAAGATCAGAAAGGGCCCGAAGGAGCAGGGCGTGGTCCTTTGGGGGAGCAAAACGGGCCACCATCACCACCCTTGGGGGCTCGCGGGCAGGGTCCGCCCTTAAGGGCGAGTCCGGTACCCCATTCCAGATAACCTGGATCCGCTCCGGGGGCACCACCCGGTACCTCAGAGCCAGCTCGCGGTCCCGATCGGATACGGCGATCACCATGTCTGTTGCCCTCCCGGCCACCCTCTCTAGGGTAAGGGCCAGCACCCTCCGCCCAGGGCTCACCCCCTCGGTAAAAGCCCAGCCGTGGGCAGTAAACACGCTTTTCACGCCCACCGCCCGCGCGGCTAGCCGGCCCAGGAACCCCGCCTTGGAGGAGTGGGCGTGGAGGAGGTTGGGACGTAGGCGGCGAACCAGGCTCACCACCTCGTGGAAGGCCAGTGCGTCCCTATCGGGCCGTATGGGCTGCACCATGTGCCGCAAGGGATGCACCTCCACCCCAAGCTCCCGGGCCTTCCGTACCAAAAAATCATTCCCTTCTACCCCCACACCCAGGTGCAGCTCCGCCATATCACGGAAAGCTCTCAGAAGCTCTAGGAGGTGCACCTGGGCTCCCCCGGGCTCAGGTCGCGTGACGACATAAAGCAACCTCATAGCGTTGATTTCGCCTTAGCTCCTTTTCCAGCCTTACCACCCTTGGAATCTTCCTCTTGAATATCCTGGGATAGCCCCAGGGATGGTGTTCAGAGGGCCGATGAGCAGGAAGCGCGCCTCCGGGTTCAGGTGTCTGGCCTTCATCCTGCGGGCCGCCTCGGCGAATTCCCGCACCCCCTTTTCCTTCAGGAGACGGGCAATGAGGGTAAAGGTGGGGGGATACAGGTGGGGCGGGGCCGGTGGCCACTCCTCCAGGGGAACGCCGATCCCCCCCAGGAGGACCGCCTTTTCCCTACGCACCAGGCCCCGGGCCACGAACTCCTCGAGGTCGTCCGGGTTGAGGAAGAACACCTTGTGGGCCAGGGCAAAGCTGATGCGGTAAAGAACCGAAAGCACCTCCCGCAGAAGCCGCTTCTTGAAGTTCTCCTCGCCCGGGGTGAAGGCATACCCCAAGCCCTCCACCACCGCCGCCCTATGGGGGACCCCGGCCAAGGCTGCAGCCGGGATGCCGTAGGCATTGGGCTTGGCCTGCCAGGTGAGAACCGCCTCCGGACGCTCCCGGCGGAAAAAGCGGAGGAGGGACAGAAAAGAGCGGAGGTCTTCGAGGGGGCTCAACCCCGTGCGGCTCAGGGGATAATCCACGGGCAACACCCCCAAAGCCTCCACCCCTGCCCTGGCCTCCGGGGTGTAGTCCGGTCCCAGAGCCCACACCTTAACCCCCCGGCGAACTAACTCCCGAAGTAGGGGACCCCGGAAGCGGAGAAGGGAGGGGGTATAAGAGTTAACCAAAGCTAGGGTCAGGAGCAGATTCTTTTCAGCTACCATGACACGCCGCCCACCAGGTCAAATTTGCCGTTTTATGCGCTCCCTGCTTGCGCTTGCGAGTGTTTGGATTCCTTGGATGGCACTCCTCGACCCTCACGAAGGGCAAGGGTGACCACGTAAATAATACCAAGCCCCATCCCTCCGTTTGCTACCTCAAAGCTCCACCCCTGCCACCTTGAGCAGAACCCGACTCCGGATGAGGTTGTGGGCCAGGGTGTTCATTTGGGGTGTAGGGACCCCAAAGCGGATGAGGTTCACCCTCGCCACCAGCCCCCAGTAGGAGCGAGCCTCAACCCGGCCAAGCCCCAGGGAACGCACCATCACGCTGAAACGCGTCTCTATCCAGTTCCTCACCCTCCCCAAAAACCTAGCCTTCGGCTGTGAATTGCGCCCCTAATCTTGAGCACTTCCTGCCTCTTTGCCACGTGAAGCCCCCAGAGCCTCCCGCAAGGCCTCCCCCGGGATCCGGTACCCCAGCCCCGAGTGCAGCCGCCCCTCGTGGTAATACCTGATCCGCGCCGCTATCACCCCCCTCAGCTCCTCAAGTGTTCGAGCCCCAGGAAGAGGTCCCGGTTCTCCCCTTAAAGCGGGAGAAAAAGAACTCCACCACCGGGTTCCCCCGTGGCCCCATCAGGCTATAAGAGGCTGTCGTAAAAGTCTTGTATCCTTGAAGGGTGCAGAGGACACGCACATCTTACCCCAGCGACCTCAGCGATGAGGAATGGGCCATCCTTGAGCCCCTGATCCCCGCCCCCAAGCCCGGGGGTCGCCCCGCCAAGGTGCCTCGCCGAGAAATCGTCAACGCTATCCTGTATGTTCTGGAAAACGGCATTAAGTGGCGTGCCATGCCCCATGACCTACCCCACTGGTCCACGGTCTACCACTACTTCCGCAAGTGGCAGAAAGAAAGGGTTTGGGAGAGGGCAGCTCAGGCCCTGGTCCGGCGGGACCGGGAAAGAGAAAGGCGGTATGCCTCTCCCAGCGCCCTGGTGGTGGACAGCCAATCGGTGAAGACCACGGAAAAGGGGGGCCCCGAGGCAACGACGGGGCCAAGAGGGTGAAGGGGCGGAAACGCCAAGTGGTGGTGGATACCGGGGGGAGGATGCTCCGGGCATACGTTCACCCGGCCAACGGTCCGCCCCGAAGGGGCGAATCTTGGGTACGACAAGTGGGGTGGGAAAGCGGTTTTGGAGGGGATGGACCTTGGTCTGTGGCCGAGGGTGAGGAAGGTGTATGGGGACTGGGGCTACCGGGGCCTAAGGGGCTTTTTGGAGGCCCTGGGGTTAGAGCTGGAGGTGGTGGCCCATCCTTACGCCGGGGTGCGGGGGGTGTGGGTGCGGGAGGGGGAGGAGGTGCCGGAGCTTCCCCGGGTAGAGGGCTTTAAGCCGTTGCCCAAGCGGTGGGTGGTGGAGCGGACGTTTGCGTGGTTGGGGAGGAACCGGAGGTTGAGCAAGGATTACGAGCAGCATCCTTCCGTCAGCGAGGCGTGGTTGTACTTGGGCATGCTACGCTTGCTGGTGAAGCGGCTGGCGAGGGCCGCGTAAGGGGAGGTGGGAGACTTTTACGACAGCCTCTAAGACACCCTCTGCCCGTCCTCCAAAAGAAGCTTCCCCACCCACTCATGGCTCAGAAACGCCCCCCTGGTCGTGTTGGATGAGAGCCCGGGGCTCCCGGCCCGTTTCCCCCGGATCCACTCCTTGGCCCCCTCCCACACCCCCAGGGCCAGGGCCGCCGTAGGGGAAGGCCCCATCCCCCAGGCTAGGACCGCGTGGGTGGCATGGGCAAAGTAGCCTACGGCTGACCCAGGATGGGCAGGAACCACACCCTGCCGCCCCCGTAAGGAAGCAGGGTGAAGTCGGCGTACGTCACGCGAAGCGTAGGTTCTGCAGCTCAAAGGGCTTGGGTTCCCTTTCCCCACATTCCGCACCCCTCTCACTGCAGGAGGTAATATCGCTCCACCCCCAAGAGGCGCACCACCCGCTCGTGATGGGGCTTGAGGTTCAGCACCGCCACCCGTCCTTCCAGGACCACCAGACGCAACCAAAAAAAGAGCTGGAACACCCACCGCAAGGTGGGCCTCGCCGTGGACTTCCCCTTCTGGTCCGGCACCCCCTCCCCCTCCTCCTCAAGCCTCCGCCGCAGCTCCCACTCCCCCAAGGCGTACACCAGCAGCGCCAGGGCCATCACCATCCCCAAAGCCATCACCCGCTCCGGCCGCTTCAAAAAGGTGCTCCCCGTGAAGAACATGGGGTCTTTTAGAAAGCGGAACCCCCGCTCCACCGTGCGCGTCTGCCCCTTGTACCGCTCAAGCACCTCCCCCAAAGGGAGCCTCTCCCGCTCCAGCACGTTGGTGGCCAGGAGAAACCTCCCCAGCCCCCGCTTCGCCTTCGCCACCTTCCCCTCGTCCCGCTCCACCCGCGCCCAAAGGCGGTACCCCACCCCCAAAGGGCTTTCCCCCTTCCGGGGGCGCCCCACCTTTCCCCTCCGCCGCTCCTCCCGCACCCCCAGGTACACCCGGCGGTGGTAGGCCAGCCCCCGGCTCGCCTCCTCCAAAGCCCGCCGGGCATCCCTATCGCAGGCAAACCGCCGCGCCAAAAGCCTCCGCAGGACCCCTTCCGCCTCCCTTTGCGCCCGCCCTATCCGCTCCTCCAGCCTGCCCCTCTCCTCTTCCCCCCGCGCCGCGCTCTCCACCAACACCCACCGCTGCCGTACGCCCCCGTAGGTCCTCTCCACCTCCAGCCCCCGGTACCCCGGGTCCAGGGAAACCCACGCCCCCTCCGGAAACTCCTCCCCAAGCAAGGCCTTGGCCTCCCGCAACGTGGCCGGCACCCGCAGGATCCAAGGGAAAGACCCCAGGGCCTTCAGGTTCTCCCGGGTGTAGCCCGCCCCGTCCAGGACCACCACCTCCCCCAGGTCCAAGGCCTCCCGGTACCGGGACACCAGGTCCACCAGGGTCTTGCGGTCCGCAGCGTTCCCGTCCTCAGGAGCAAAGAGCAGGGGGATGCCCCCCGTGTCCGCGCACACCAGGCCCATCACCCACTGCCTGAGGTCCGGCCGGTGGTCCCGGCTGTACCCCCGCACCAGGTGGATAGCCTCCTCCTCCCCCGTTCCCTCATACCGCCCGTGCACGTGGAAGCTGGTGGTGTCCACGTGCAAGGCCCGCACCGGGAAGGCAAAGGCCCGGTGGGCCTCCTTGGCCACCTCCAGGAAGAGCTCCGTCACCCCCACCGCATACAGGCTGTCCAGCATCCGCCCCATGCGGTCGTCGTTGAGGAGGTCCGGGGTGATGCCCTTCCCCAAGAGCCACTCCGTGGGCTTGCCCTCCCAGAAGTGGCCGAAGAGGTAAAGGGGGGAGGAGAGGAAGCCCAGGGCGTTGAGGACCGCGGCCTTCAGGGCAACCCCCGTGCTCACCTTCTCCCCCGGGCGGGGACCTACCCGCCTGTCCACCAGGGATACCAGTCCGATGCGGTCCAGGATGCCGGCCACCAAGCCCAGGTGGCCGAGGTCGTACACGTGCAGGTCGGGAGTCTCTGCCACCCCGAAATCCTACGGGAAGGTGGGAGGGGTGCGGAATGTGGATTGCCGATCAACTGCCCAAGATAGCCCCTTCGGGGCTGACCCAGCTCGCGGATCTTCTTCTCGTACTCCTTCTCCGGGGTCTTCTCGGAAAAGAGAGAGGCTCCTTTGGCCATGAGCTCAACAAGCTACGGGCTTTGCCCGTGACCCCGGTACTTGTAGACGGTGTTGGGGTGGATGCCGTATGCGCGAGCGATCTCCACCGCACTTTTCTTCCCTTTCACGACTTCCAGGGCGATCTGAAACTTTACTTGCGGCGGTAGTGGTTTGGCCCTCTTCATCTTGTTCCCCTTTGGCCTCCAGCCTAACATCTGCTAGGTGCCTAGTCTAGAGGGCGCGTGTCCCAGGCATCACAGAGCAAATCGCTTAGGTAGCTAATCTCAAAACTTGCACTTATCCACCCCCCGCATACCCATGCGCCAGGGGACCACTTGAAAAGGGCCGCCGGGTTCCCTTCGGATGAAGGGTGCCATGACCCAAACGGCCCATTCTCTACTCTGGACCCTCCTGGCCCTCCTGCCAACCCCCCACCTCCGCGAATCCCTCAAAGCGCTTCTTCTCCTCCTTCTCACCGGCCACGGCAAGGCCAGGCCCCAGCACAGCAAGACCAAGTCCCCTTCCGCCCTCTCCCGCTTCCTCAACCGCTATCCCTGGCCCACCCGCGCCCTCATCCGCCTGGCTCGCAAGAAGGCCCAGGAAACCCTCCACCGGGCCAGGCCCAGGCGGGGGCCCAAGCCCAGGCTCCTGGTGGTCCTGGACCTGGTCACCCTGGAGAAGCGGGGCCTCTTCCCCGCCTTGCCCCTCTCCTTTTTCCACGGCAAGTGGGGGCTCCACCTGGTGGTGCTCTATCTGGTGCTGGGAGAGCTGCGCATCCCCTGGGCCTACCGGGTGTGGCGGGGGAAGGGGGAGAAGGCCCTTTCCCTCCTTGCCCTGCGTCTTCTGGCCTCCCTGCCCCCCTGGATGCGCAAGTCCTTCCACCTTCGGGTGGTGGCCGATGCTGCCTTCGGCACCGCCCGGTTTCTTGTGGGGGTGCGGGGGTTGGGTCTGGAAGCGGTGGTGGGGATGCGGCGGGACCGAAAGACGCGGGAGGGGCTTCCCCTCTTTGGGCTCAGACGGCAGGGGAGTCGGGTGCATCTGCGGGGACTTCCCTTTCCCGTGTGGGTGAGCTGGTACCGCTATCCCTTACCCGGGGGAGGGTGGGAGTGGCGGTACGTGGTGGCCACCTTTCCTGCGGGGCCACGGACTGTGCTGGTGTGGGGGCGGCGGCGGTTTACCATTGAGCACTTCTTCCGCACGGTAAAGAGCGAGTTTTCCCTGGGGCGTTTTGGGCAGCGGACGGCCTTGGGGGTGCATCGGTTTCTGGTGCTGTCCTTCCTGGCTTACCTGCTGGCCCACTGGGTGAGGCTAGCTCCAGACGGGAGAGGTCTTTCTTGGCGGGAGGCTGGGTGGGCAGCGGCGCGCCTGCTGCTGCCGGAGGTGGTCTTGCGGGTCCTCATGGCCGAGCTGGGAGCTTTGGGTCTTTGGCCCCCGCCTGCGGGGGGAAGGGGGTGTTCATGCAGGGTATTCGGGAGGTGCAAGTTTTGAGTAATTGGATCACAAATAACTTTCTACGAGATCGTGATAGAGTTTGCTGTATTGCTCAGCAGTACTGTCTATGTCAAAAAGTTTAGCCCTCTCTCTTCCGCGAGTCGATAACTCACGACGGAAAGCGGGGTCATTTAGAACGAGCGCTATTCTTTCCGCTAAACCTTGTACATCTCCTGGCTCAAAGTACAAGCCGGCATTACCAACAACCTCCCTGAGACCCTCAACATTGCTGACAATGACCGGTGTCCCTGCAGCCATAGCTTCTATTGTAGCTAAACCAAAACCTTCCCATTGAGAGGGTTGTACATAAACGTCGGAAGACCTCAACAGAGCAGCAACGTCTCCTCGCCTACCCACGATGTGCACTCTATGGTTGATGCCAAGACGCCTTGTGAGAGCTTGAAGTTCATCCTTCATATAACCATCTCCCACTAAAAGAAGATGCACTTTATCCATGCGTGTTAGAGCCTTTAACAGAGTGGCTTGATCTTTTTGCCGTTCCAAGCGCCCTACGCAGATTATGACTGGTCGCTTCACACCTAGGGCTTGCAAATCCGCCGGTTCTGTAGCTAAAAAATGAGAAGTGTCTATACCATTATATATAACACGTATTTTGTGAGCTATTTCGGGTACCCATTTGGACAAGTTGTTCGCGGTGGCTTGACTTACAGCCACAATAGCCCTATATGGTTGGTACATCCACCTGTCCATCAGACGAAAGAAACCATACTTTCTGCGCCGATTGTAAGTGCTATGTTCAGTAGTAATCAAAGGAGCATTTGCCATCCATTTCCATAAAACAGATACCCACAACTGAGCAGGGAAAAGATGGGCGTGGACCAAATCATATTTTTGAAATTGTAGATGCTTAGCTAAGGCCACTACTTGTTGGGGTGAATACACAGATGAAACGGGAGAAAAGTAGGTTGGAAGCCCCAGCTGCTCGGCTCTTTTCTCAAGGAAACTCCCGGTTACAGTTAGCGCATATAAATCCACCTCTATCCCGCGTTTCCGGAACCGTGAAGCAAGCTCCACAAGTAAGGCTTCGGCCCCACCTATCTGCAACGAGTTAATAACATGTAACACTCTCACTTAATCCCTCCCTTATTTTTGTATGCAACGAATATCCCTCGCACAAGGTTTATTGGAGCAAAGGTGAGAAGCCACAAAGCAATCGCCTTAAGACCAGGCTTAAGGGACCAGGCCCGTTTCAAGTAAGTTCGTGCTAAAGCTCTATTTTCGGCAAGGAGAAAATAAGTCGCCGCCCCGAGAATTTTGCGGTAATACATATTAGGGGACCTGCTCAGCAACTCCTCTCCAAATTGTGACAGGGTCATCTCTTGCAACTGTCCATACTCTATAGCACGAGAAATTTGATTATGAGGCGAAGTAAGGCGCAGATCAGCATCTGCATTCACTCTAACAATTGCTAAACTCCAAGTAGGAATTCCGTATTCCTTGGCAATACGCCACCACAAAAGATGTTCACCTCCGATCCTCAATGAGGGATACGCGAGTTCAAGTGAAAGGAAGCGTTTACGATTTATCACCGGCACAAAATCACCCTTGATACGCTCTTTAAGATAATCATCAAGCGTTATTAGCCTAAATGGTTCATCAATCCACCCATTACTGCAAGCGAACTGTAAAACAGGAAAAGCATGTACATCGTCCACAAACTTATAGGCCATTAGCGTTGCTTCTACCGAAAAAAGTGCTCCCGCTAGAAGCTCATCGTCGTCATCCAGGATGATCACCCAAGGATTCGTTGCCTCCCTTATACCCCGATTTCGCGCAGGTCCCGGCCCTTGATTTGGTTGTTGTCTAAAGTATTTAACTTGTGGAAAACTTTCTTTCAGTAGCTTGGGTGTTTCATCGGTCGACCCATCATCCACTACAAGAATTTCTACCGATGTATAGCCTTGCTCAATGACAGATCGGATCGCACGGCTAACTAAACGGGAGCGATTATATGTTGTAATAACAACGCTAAAGGGCACAGTGCCTCTCATGTTCTGCCTCCTCTCTTTTCAAATATGGTGGCAAAGGCCGCATAGGGCAGGATAAACGTGATCCACTCTGACCACTCAGTGCTCAAAGGGTGAAATAGCCCCGATATCGCATAAAACAGAAGGAGGAACAGGGCATTATACATTACTGCTCTGTCGGAAATATTGGGGATCGCCTGTACACGTATAAAGAAGTGAGGAATCCACAAGATCCAGCCAACTACTAATCCCACATATGATAAGAATCCCATCAAGCCCAAATCTGCCCAGACCTGCAAGTACGTATTGTGGACCACCATGGGACCCTCATCTGTTTCCGCACGAGTAGTCCCAATCCCCCCTCCCAGCAAGCCGGTTTCCTTTATTCGCTGAAGTGCTACCTGGATCATCTTGTACCGGGTCGGATCAACATCTTCAAAGCCCCTAGACAGAGCGATATTCAACGATTCAGCCGCACGCTGCAACAATAGTCCGCTTACCCCAAGTTCCCTACTTGCTATGCTCCAGGTAAGCAAACTCACACCTATCAATACGCCGAAAACAAGCCCAGTGCCTGGCGTTTTCCTCTCCAAAGAAAGCACGAAAATCGTGTATAAAAAAGCCAAGATAGCCAAAATCGCCCCAGTGCGTGAATTATCCAGATAAATAAGGGCTAAAGCCCCGAGGAGAACGAGCCCCCAGTAGAGCTTCTTTTGACCATTCCATACCTCATACATGGCCCATACAATAACTAGCATTCCAACTCGCCACAGAGAACCTGGATAGTTCAGCAATGTACCCCAGCGGCCGTCCCCCGTCATAACTCCTGCAAACTCAGGACTTAACGTTAAGCCAAGCACAATAAACAGAAGATTAGTCATTACCGCTATTGGGAAAACAGAAATGCCTATTCGCCACAGCCCCTCATTTCCCAAAAATAGCGGGAATGCAAACATCAGTATAGTAGTAAGCTTTATAGCCTGGACTAAGCCATACAAGAGCTCGTCAGAAACAAGGCTTGACAAAAAAACACTAAGGATAAGAAACCCGGCCCAAGATATAGCAAAGATCTTTATCCAGTGACGTAGGGCATAGGGCAATCTAACAAGTAATGGAAGCGCGAGCAGCAAGATCACTATTGATGCCCACCAATGAATATAAGGATGCACCGTCACCTTGAGGTCCGCTTGCAGCAAAAGGAGGACCCATACACCAAACAGCCAACGAACAAAGACGCCGTACAATGACTCACCTCCTCATCTCATACAACGTCGTTTAATCAAGCAAAGCCATAAAGTGGTAAAAACAAGTAACTCAGCGCTCACGACAGTACATGCTGCGCCTACCCCCGCATACAAGGATCCAAGGCCAAGTATCCCGATTACATGCACCACCACTCCGAGGAGTAAGGCACGCACACCCATGACTTCCATCCCATGTGGCAAAAGATGAAACATCATTAATGCGCTATTAAAAGCATTTAAAGGTATACTAAGCGATAAAATCCGAAGAATTGCTATGGAGGGCATATAAGCGTGACCCAAGAAAACAGCTATCAGCAAGTGTGCATTGGCCAAAACTATTCCAGCCAAAACAAAACTAGCCATGCCTAGTAACCATTTGGTTTGTCTAAGGATCACATGATTTTTCCCTGGGTTGCTATATGTGAAGTCTGCGACTCGTGGATATACTGCTTGAACAACGGGTGTTAGCACACTCAAAAGGGCCTTATAAAGCTTATCGGCTCCCCCATAATAGCCTAAAACCAAGGGGTCGGCGGTAATACCCAGTAGAAAAACAGGATTCGAACTATAGATAACTTGCAGCAACCTTAGCAAAAATACACCCCGACCTTTCGCCAGGATTTGTAGAGAGAGGCCAAATAACGAAAAAAGGATGGGCAATTTTACTTCACGGTGTACCCAAGCCAACTGTATAAGAGTCGTTACCATTCCAAAACCTCCCTGTAGCGCCAAAACCAACCATCCTTTCTGTGGCGCGTCTACGAACAGAAGAACCATAGTAGTCGCTATCAAACGGAAACAAAATTCCAATGCTACTGCCTGCGTTATCTTTCCCGTACTTTGGAAATACCAAAACGGACTAAAACCAAAGGCAATCGCCTGAATCAGAGACCAAATGACGTATACGAGATTATCTTTAAAAATTGGGATAAAAAATGCAACTGGGATGGAAATAGTGAGTACACCAGCCAATAAAACCAATCTCGCCGCCAAAATACCAGCAGCTAACCGACCTAACTCAGCGCTATCTTCCCTTGCCTTGCCTCCCTCTCTTACTCCCCATAAGTTTAAACCATACTCAATCACTACAGAGGCCCATAGAGCAAAAGCCTGAAAAAAGGTAAGTAACCCAAATACCTGAGGCCCAAGCACTCTGGACAGATACGGTAAAGTAATTAAGGGAATTACGAAATTAAACAACAATAGCGCATACAGGCTAATTGCGTCGCGGACAACAGCACCGGTGCTCCAAAATTTGAGACGCAATTTCCCAACCTCGACCCCTGTTTTCTCCATCAGAAAGCTCTAAGTAGCACAGGGCCTCTGGATTCCCTGACCGTAAAAGAAAGGTCCATACAATCTCGACCGATTACTTCCGCTACCGCTTCCCGGGTACGAAACCCCCCTATTAGGCCCTGCGTTATACCCATCTGCGACCCCATTCCACCCCCTCACCCAAACATATGATACCCATACCCGTTCGTCCCAGGAAGAACCCCCCACTAAACTCATCCTGTGATGAGGGAGCGACTTTTCGTCCTAGCCTTGGGTCTAGGCCTTACCCTGGCAGGCCCTTGCGGGCAGAGGCCCTACACCCTGGAAACGGAGGAGGGCCTCTTGGGCGGGGAGGAGATGAGCTACGACGGCGAGGTCCTGGTCTTTGAGGGCCGGGCCTGCCTGGAAAGGGAGGGGCTTTACCTGGAAGCCCCCGCCATCCGGTACCTGGAGGCGGAGGGAAGCCTCCAGGCGGAGGGTCTACGAGGAGAGGCTGAGGGCTGGCGGGTGGAGGCGGAGGCCCTGCAGGGGAAGGCCCTCCAGGGGGTGCGCCTGAGCCAGGGGAGGCTCAAGGCGGAGGTGCGGCGGCTTAGCCTGGAGACCCCCCTCAAGGGGGAGGGCGTCCTCCTGGAAAGCCCCGCCTACCGGGTGCGGGCGGCGGAAGCCACCTTCACCCGGGAGGAGGCCAGGCTGAGGGGCTTCCTCGCCACCCCCTGCCCCTGCGGGGAGGACGTGCGCCTCCGCATGGAGGAGGCCACCTTCCGGGTGGCCACGGGGGAGCTTAGGGGGGAGGCCACCTTGGGGCTTTGGGCCCTCGAGGTCCCCTTGGGGGAGGCCACCGCCAACGCCAACCACCGGCCAGAGCTACAAAGCCCCCTGGTCCTTTCCAGCTCGGAGGCCGGGGGCTGGACGGTGGGCCTCCAGGACTTCCCCCTGCCCCGGCCGGGGGAGGAGATCGGCCGCTGGGAAAGGCGGCTCACCCTCCTGGCCACGGGCTTGGGGTCGCCCCAGGAGGCCTTGCGCCTGGGCCTTCGGGAGGGCCGGGTGGGGGCGGCATTCCAGCTGGGCTACGCCCCGGGCGTCTGGGCCTGGGCGGAGGACCTCTTCCTGGGCTATAGCCCAAGCCCCCCGGATGCGGACACCCCCCGCCTCGAGGCCCGCTACGCCCCCACCCTCCGCCTGGAGGACCTCACCCTAAGGCCCTTCCTGCGCTACGCGGAAACGGGAAGGAGCCAGGGCTTCACCCTGGGCCTGGAAGGGGCCTACCGCCACACCCTGAGGGAGGGCCCCTGGGCCCTCACCCTGCAGCCCGAGGCCCTCCTGGCCCTCTACCCCTTCGCCGGGTACAGCCCCTACCTAGCGGTGGGAGGAAGCCTGGAGGCCTCCTACCGGGAGGGGGACTTCCTCCTGCGGGCGGGCTACGCCGGACGCCTGGAGCCCCTCACCCCCACCCCGCCCTTCACCTGGGAGAACCGGGACGAGTTCCAGCGCCTCCGGCTGGAGGGGGCCTTAGGCCCCTGGGGCCTGGGCTACACCCTGGAAAACCCCCTGGGGAACCGCCTGGACCGCCTGGAGGGGAGCTACCGGGACGAGGCCCTGGGGAACTTCCGCCTGGCCTACGTGCGGGGGAGCCTGGAGGAGGTGCGCCTTTCCTACGCCATGCCCCTCCCCGACCGGGCCTGCTGCCAGGCCCTCTGGCTCGCCCCCGAGGTGGGGATCAATGGAGAGGGCCTCACCCGCCTGGGCCTCACCCTCCGCCTCTACGACGGCTGCTTCGCCTACGAGGTGCGCTGGCAGAACGTCCTCCGGGGACAGTACGATGAGGCCACGGGGCAGAGCCTCTCCTTTGGTCTTTCCTTACGGTAGACCGAGGCCATGCCCGAGGTGGGGGGGCTAGGTGGTGTTGGCCCTGCTGACCCTTCTCCGCTAAGGCTCCACCCGCAAGGCCCGCAGGAAGAGGTTCCGGTCCTCGGGGGGCTGGTAAAAGTCGTTGGTGAAGGCCAAGGCCAGGGTGCCCTTCCCGGTGGTCCTCACCCAGACCTCCTCTACCCCCCGCACCTCCCCCTGCCAGAGCACCCGGCTCCCCTCCACCACCAGGGCGTAGGGCCCCTTCCCCTGGGCCAGGGTGCCCTCGAGGAGAAGCCCCACCTGCGCTTCGCGGCAAAGGGGAATCTCCAACACCCCGTTGGACCAAAGTTCCCCCCTTTCTGGCAGAGGACCCGGCACGCAAGCTTCGCCCTCTATAGGCCTTACAGAAAAGGCTTGGGAAAGACTCCACAGGGCAAGGCCCACCCCCAAGGCGAAGAGGAATCCGCCGCCCACCAGCGCTAAGGGCTTCACCGCACCACCTCCTTTTCCCAAAGGTAAAGAGGCCGCTGGGCCAGGCGGTGCTGGCTGAAGAGGAGGACCCGAAGCCGGTACTTTCCCGAAGGAAGATCCTTGGGGAAGGGAAAGCCCACCACCTGCTCCCCCGGCCACTCCCACCCCAGGCGCTGGCAGGCTTTCTCCCTGCAGAGCCACACCTGCACCCGGTACCCCTCGGCCCCCGCAAGGCGCAGGAAGCCCATCCCCTCCCCAGGCGGGATGGCGGCGTAGAGGAGGGCAGGAGGGGGCAGCGGGGGCCGGGTGGCCAGGTAGAGGAAGGGCAAGGCCCAGAGGAGGGCCACCGCCCCAGCGAAGCCCAAGGCGGCGGGAAGGCGCACCCCCCGGGCCAGGGCCATCCCCCCCACCAAGAAGAAGATCTCCCCCCGGAAAGGGCTGGGGACGCTGAAGGGGTTGTCGGTCATCCCCATGGCGGCAAAGGCCAGGAGGAGGGAGAAGAGGAGCCCCTCCCCCCAGGCCCCCGCCAAAAACCCCCCACCAGGAGGAGGAGGCCCACCGCCCCCAGGACCCCGCTTTCCCCCAGGGCCTGGAGGAGGTGGTTGTGGGCGAAGGTCCAAAGACCCCCAAGGGGCCTGAGCCAGTCCGGGCAGGCGAGGCCTTTGGCCTCGATGAGGGGAAAGAGGAAGCAGTCCCCAAAAAGCGTCCCCTTCAGGTAATCCCCCAGCACATAAGGCCCCACCCCCGTCCAAGGGTGGGCCTGGAAGACCTCGTAGGCCCGAAGCCAAAGCCCCTCCCGCCCCGAGAGGTGGGCCTGGAAGAAGCGCTCGGAGATGGGGGTGTCCAGGGAAAGGGCGGCGAAGAGGAGGAACCCCGCCAGCCCCAAAGCCCAAAGCCCCCGCCCCCGGAAAAGAAGCCCCCCCGCACTCCCTAAAAGGAGGGCCAGCATCCCCCCGCGGCTTCCCGAAAGGAGGAGGACCGCACCCCCCAAAAGGCTTAGGAGGAGGCGGAAGGGCCAAGGGTAGCGCACGTATACGGCAAGAAGCACACCCAAGGCGCCCAAGAATCCCAAACCCACAGGGTTGTGGAAGGGGTGCATGAGCCTCTGCCCCACCGCCTGGTCCCCAAAGGCCAGGTAGGAGGCCAAGAAGGCGCTCCCATAGAGGAGGAAAAGCCCGTAGCCCAAGGGCAGGAGGGCCCGGGAGGGCTCCCTGAGCTGGCGGAAAAGGGCCACCCCCGCCCCCACCAGCCCCAGGACGTAGAGGACCCGGCCCAAGGCCAAGGGGAAGGCCAGGGGCTCTGGGGCAAAGACGGCAGGAAGGAGGAGGGAAAGGGCATAGACAGCCAAAAGGCCCAGGGCCCAAGGGGGTAGCCGCCTGAGGTACCCCACGCATAAGGGGGCCAAAAGGGCCAGGGGCGGGAAAAGAGGGGCCAAGGCCAGGGCCCAGAGCAACCAGCGCACGGGGAACAATATACGCCAAGGAAACCCTAAGCCGCTCCTCAAAATCCTCTGGTAAATTGCCCCTTATGAAGGGCCGTAACCGCCTCCTTCTGGCCCTGGGTCTTTTCCTGGGCTTTTCCTTGGGAGCCCGCTTCGCCGCCTTTAGCGTGGAGCCCTTCGGGGCCCAGCGGGTGAACCTGGACACCGGGGTCACCACCCTGCCCCAGGGTGGGATCCTGGTGGACAACGAAAACGGCTTGCGCCTAAAGGCCGCCTATATTGAGTACAAAGAGGGAAGCTTCGTGCGGGCCCGGGGAGCCGAGCTCCTTTCGGAGAAGGAAACCTTTCTGGCCCAGTCCCTGGAACACGACATCCCCAAGCAGGAAGCCCGCTTTACCGGCCTCACCTTCAGCAACCCCGACTTCAGGGGCTTGAAGGCGGAAAAGGCCCTGGCCCTCTTCGCCGAGGAGGTGGTGGTCCTGAAGGGCCGGGTGCAGGCGGAAAGCCCCAGGCTCCAGGCGGAGACCCTGGTGGTGAACCTGAAGGACCGGGAAGCCCTGGCCCTGGGAAGCTTCACCTACCAGGAGGGGAAGGCCACCCTGAGGGGCCAAGGACCCAGCGCCCGCCTCTACCTGCGCTTCGCCTCGGGGAAGGTCCAGGCCAGCACCAAGGTGTCCCCTAACGCCAGCCCCCTAGCCCAGTACGCCAGCCGCCTTCCATGACCCTTTACCGCCACATCCTGAAGGAAAGCCTCCCGGTTCTCCTTTTGGCCCTCCTCTTCCTCACCGCCGTCTACCTCTTTGGCTTCTTCTACGCCGGGGCCCGGTGGCTGGAGGGGGTGCCCCTTCCCAAGGTGGCCCGTTGGCTCTCCTACCACGTGCCCGGGGTTCTGGTGCAGGTCTTCCCCATCGCCCTGGTCACCACCACGGTCCTGGTCTTCGGCAGGCTCTCCGCGGAAGGGGCCCAGTTCGCCCTCCTCTCCGGGGGGATTCCCCTTTGGCGGGCGGCCCTGCCCCTAGTTGGAATAGGCGCTTTGCTGAGCGGGGTAGCCCTTTACCTCCAGGAGAGGCTGGTCCCCCACTACAACGAAAAGGTGCGGGTGGCCTGGTGGGACGAGATCCACACTCAAGGGGCTGGGCTTTTTCGCCTCAAGGGCCTACAGATCCCCATCGGCAAGGGGCGGAGCCTCTACTTCGAGGACTTCGACATGGAGCGGAAGGAGATGGTGGGGGTGCGCATCGCCTCCTTCCAGGGGGAGGAGGGCACCTTCCTCTTCGCCGAACGGGGAAGCTGGGAGGACCGGGTGATCACCCTAAAGGATTACCGCCTCTACCGGGTGGACTTCCAGGCGGTGCCGGGGCTGGAAACCGCCAAGGACCTGTTGGCCCAGACCCGGAAGGTCTTCCGGGCGGTGAGCCGGGGGAAGGTCCTGGAGGTGGAGTCGGACCTCTCCCGGGCCCGGGCCATCGCCGACTACGCCGACACCTTCAGCTTCGGACAGGACAGCCTTTCCCAGGCCTGGGCCAAGATGCAAGACCCCTTCCTCGCCCCCCTGGAGAAGTGGCGGGCCCGGCTGGAGTTCCACTCCAAGCTGGCCCTGCCCCTGGCCAACCTGGTCCTGGTCCTCCTGGCCGCGGCCATGGCCCTCAGGTATGGGCGGAGCACCGGGCTCGCCCTGGGCTTAAGCGTGGTGCTGGCCCTGGCCTACTACGGGGCCTTCTTCCTGGGCCGCTCCTTGGCGGGGATAGGGGTCCTCCCCCCAGAGCTGGGGGCCTGGGGGGCGAACCTCCTTTTCCTCCTCCTGGGCCTGCGGGCCCTCCGTTAAAAGCCTGACCCCCTGGGTTTCCCCAGGGGGTTCCTGGTGGAGCCGAGGGGATTCGAACCCCTGACCTCCTCAATGCCATTGAGGCGCGCTCCCAACTGCGCCACGGCCCCAGGCAACGCCTATGGTACCGAGGGGGAAGGCTTTTGTCAACGGGGCCAGAGGCCGATGAGGAGAGCCAAGGCCACGAAGATGACCCCTAGGAGGATGGTCAGGCGGTAGAGACCACCCGTGACCCCGCGGGCGGAGAAGAGGTCCGCAGAAGCCCCCATGAGGTCCCCGGCGCCTTGCTTGGGCTCCTGCACCAGGACCAGGTAGACCAAAAGCCCCGCCACGCCCAGGTAAAGAAGGATGACCAAGGTGTAAAGGAAGTCCATACCCCTACCACTTTAGCGCGGGGCGAAGGGCGTGTCCACCCGGGCGCGGTATAAAGAGGTGTGGAGCTTGCCGAGATCCATGCCGCCTACCGGCGCATCCGCCCCCACATCCACCGCACGCCCCTCCTCACCTCGAGGCTCTTGGATGAGCTACTGGGCAAGCGCCTCCTCCTCAAGGCCGAGCACCTGCAAAAGACCGGAAGCTTCAAGGCCCGGGGGGCGCTTTCCAAGGCCTTCACCCTGGAAAACCCCAAGGGGCTTCTTGCGGTGAGTAGCGGCAACCATGCCCAAGGGGTGGCCTACGCCGCCCGGATCCTGGGGGTGAAGGCCCTCCTCGTCATGCCCGAGGAGGCAAGCCCCTACAAGAAGGAGGCGGCCCGGGCCTACGGGGCGGAGGTGGTGGACCAGGGGGTCACGGTGGAAAACCGGGAGGAGGTGGCGAGAGCCCTCCAGGAGGAAACCGGCTACGCCTTCATCCACCCCTTTGACGACCCCCTGGTGGTGGCCGGCCAGGGCACCGCCGGGCTGGAGCTCATGGCCCAGGCGGGGGAGATGGGCCTTTTCCCGGAGGCCGTCCTGGTCCCCGTGGGGGGAGGGGGGCTCCTCGCCGGGGTGGCCACCGCGGTGAAGGCCTTCTCCCCAAGCACCCTGGTCCTGGGGGTGGAGCCCGAGGGTGCGGACGACGCCAGAAGGAGCTTGGAAGAAGGCAAGATCGTGCGCCTGCCCGGGGCCCCCAGGACCCGGGCGGACGGGGTAAGGACCCTGGCCTTGGGACAGCGCACCTTTCCCATCCTGAAGGAGAAGGTGGACGCCATCCTCGCCGTGAGCGAGGCGGCCATCCTGGAAGCCGAGGGCCTCCTCTTCACCCGCACCAAGCAGGTGGTGGAGCCCACCGGGGCCCTGCCCCTGGCGGCGGTGCTGGAGCATGGGGAAAGGCTCCCTCAGGTTCTGGCCCTTCTCCTTTCGGGAGGCAACCGCGGGTTTCCCGCCCTCCCCTAGGGCAGGCTTATCCTTGAAAATTTGACATTACGATGCTATATTTTCAAGGGTGATCCCCCGCCGCCTGCAACCGGTCCTCGAGGAGCGCCTAGGCCAGGTACCCGTGGTGGTGCTCACGGGAGCCAGGCAGGTGGGAAAGACCACCCTGGCTTTGGCGGTGGGGGATCGGCTTGGAGCCTTGTACCTGGACCTCGAGTCGGAAAGGGATAGGGGGAAGCTTGCGGCCCCGGAGCTCTACCTCGAGGACCATCTGGACCGCCTGGTCATCCTGGACGAGGTGCACCGGATGCCTGAGCTTTTCCCCGTTCTCAGGGGCCTGGTGGACCGGGCAAGGCGAGCCGGGAGGAAATCCGGCCTTTACCTCCTCCTGGGGTCTGTATCCCCCGAAGTGTCCCGCCAAGCGGGTGAGAGCCTCGCGGGCCGGGCCAGCTACCTGGAGCTCTCCCCCCTGGATCCCTTAGAGGTAGACCCCAAGGAGCTGGAGCGCCTCTGGCTCCGGGGGGGGTTCCCGGAAAGCTTCTTGGCACCCAGCGACGTCCAAAGCCTTCGCTGGCGGCAGGATTTCCTCCGCACCTACATGGAACGGGAAATCCCCGCCTTGGGCGGCAGGTTGCCGACAGAAACCCTACGCCGGCTCCTCACCATGCTGGCCCACCTGCAGGGGGAAACCCTCCACCTCTCCCGCCTGGCGGGCAACCTGGGGCTGGATGGCAGAACCGTAAGCCGCTACCTGGACCACCTGGTGGATCTCTACCTCTTAAGGAGGCTTCCCCCTTACGAGGCCAATGTGGGCAAACGGCTGGTAAAAAGCCCTAAGCTTTACCTCCGGGATAGCGGCCTGGTCCACGCCCTCCTCGGCATCCACGACCGGGAGATCCTCCTGGGCCATCCCGTGGTGGGGGCCAGCTGGGAAGGTTTCGTGGTGGAAAACCTGCTGCGGGTAGCACCGGAAGGGGCCCTAGGCTTTTTCTACCGCACCCATGCGGGGGCGGAAATCGACCTTCTCCTCCTCTGCCCCACGGGGACCCTGTGGGCCGTGGAGGTAAAGCGCAGCCTGGTACCCAAGCCCTCCCGGGGCTTCCATCAGGCCCTGATGGACCTCAGGCCCCAGGCGGCCTTTGTGGTCTACCCCGGGGAGGAAGCCTATCCGCTTTCCCCGGACGTCCTGGCTGTCCCCTTGCCCCAGCTGATGCAAAGGCTTTGGAACCTGAGCCTGCAAGGCGGGACTTCTTTCCCTGGAAAGGCGGAGTAAGCTTACCCCGTGATCGTCAAGGAAGCGCTCCTACCCATTGAGGAAGTGGCGGCCAAGCTGGGATTGGGCAAGGACCGGCTCTACCCCTACGGCCCCTACATGGCCAAGGTGCTGGGGGAGCCCCCTAAGGCCAAGGGTCGGCTCATCCTGGTCACGGCCATCACCCCCACCCCGGCGGGGGAGGGCAAGACCACCACGGCCATCGGGCTAGTGGACGCCCTCTGGCGGCTGGGGAAGAAGGCAGCCTTGGCCCTAAGGGAACCCTCCTTGGGCCCGGTCTTCGGGGTGAAAGGCGGGGCCACGGGAGGCGGAAGGGCGCGGGTGGAGCCCCGGCACGAGATCAACCTCCACTTCACCGGGGACTTCCACGCGGTGACCAGCGCGGTGAACCTCCTGAACGCCCTTTTGGACAACCACCTGCACCAGGGGAACGCCCTCGGGATTGACCCCCGGCGCATCGAACTCAAGCGGGCCATCGACATGAACGACCGGGCCCTAAGGCACATCGTCCTGGGCCTGGGGGGAAGGCCCACGGGGTGCCGCGGGAAGGAAGCTTCGAGCTCACCGTGGCCAGCGAGGTCATGGCCCTCATGGCCCTCTCCCGGGACTTCAAGGACCTGAAGCGCCGCCTGGGCAAGATCCGCGTGGGCTTCACCTACGAGGGCAAACCCGTCTACGCCGAGGACCTGGGGGCGGTGGGCGCCATGGCGGCCCTCCTCAGGCAGGCCTTTCTCCCCAACCTGGTGCAGACGGCGGAGGGCAACCCCGCCTTCGTCCACATGGGGCCCTTCGGCAACATCGCCCACGGCACCAACTCCCTGAGGGCCAGCCTCTTCGCCTTAGGCCTCGCGGACTACGTGGTGCAGGAGGCGGGGTTTGCCACGGATCTGGGCATGGAGAAGTTCATGAACGTGGTGGCCCGCACTACAGGGCTGGTCCCCGAGGCGGTGGTGCTGGTGGCTACCATCCGAGCCCTCCGCTACCACGGGGGGCAGGACGCCTACGAGATGCCGGACGTGGAGGCGGTGCAGCGGGGCCTAGCCAACCTGGAAAAGCATGTGGAGAACGTGGAGCTTTTCGGCTATAAGCCCGTGATCGCCTTAAACCGCTTCCCCACGGACGCCCTCGAGGAGATCGCTTTGGTGCAGGCCTTCGCCCAGGAGCGGGGCCTGCCCTTTGCCGTGAGCGAGGTCTACGCCAGGGGCGGGGAAGGGGGCCTGGAATTGGCGGAACAGGTGCTCCACGCCCTGGAGCTTCCCCACGCCTACCGCCCCCTCTACCCCCTCGAGGCCCCTCTGGAGGAAAAGGTGGCCACCATCGCCCAGAAGGTCTACGGGGCGGAGGGGGTGGAGTGGAGCGAGGAGGCTAAGAAGGCCCTCAAGGCCGCCAAGAAGGAGGGGTGCGAGACCCTCCCCGTGGTCATGGCCAAGGCAGCCACCTCCCTCTCCGACAACCCCAAGCTTCGGGGAAGGCCCCTGGGCTTTAGGGTGCGGGTCACGGACCTGAGGTGCCGGTTTGGGGCGGGCTTCGTGGTGGTCTACATGGGCGGGATCGAAACCCTGCCCGGCCTCCCCAAGGTGCCCCAGGCTCTGGGGATCGACGTGGACGAGGAGGGAAACATCCGAGGGATGGACTACTGATAGCACCCCACGCGGACAAAGTCCGCGTGGGGGCCCCGACGAAAGGATACCCAAGGCCCCTGCCAGGGAAAGGGTTGCCCCCCCGAACCGCTTAGGGAGAAGCTGGGCTCGCCCTTTTCCCGGGGTCCCCACCCGGACTTCGTCCGGGTGGGGTGGTTTAGATTCCGTGCCCGTCTGCCCTTTGCTTCTCCACGGGCAGCCCCGTGACCCCGTGGAAGGCCTCCACCTCCTCCAGGAAGCGGCGGAAGAGGTAGAGGGCGTCGTGGGGGCCGGGGGCGGCCTCGGGGTGGTACTGCACGGAGAAGACGGGGTAGCGGGCATGGGCCATGCCCTCGAGGGTGCCGTCGTTGAGGTTGATGTGGGTGGGCCTGAACTCCTTCAGGGAGTCGATGTCCACCGCATAGCCGTGGTTCTGGCTGGTGATCTCGATCTTCCCCGTGAGGAGGTTCTTCACCGGGTGGTTGGCCCCCCGGTGGCCGAACTTCATCTTGTAGGTGCGCCCGCCCGCCGCCAGGGCCAAAAGCTGGTGGCCCAGGCAGATGCCGAAGGTGGGCAAAAGCCCCATGAGCTTCCAGATGGTCTCGTGGGCGTAGCGGGGCATGGAGGGGTCGCCAGGGCCGTTGCTGATGAAAAGGCCGTGGGGCTCCAGGGCCATGATCTGGCTGGCAGGGGTCTTGCCCGGGACCACGAGGATCTCAAACCCCAGCTGGGCCAGGTTCTCCACGATGGCGTGTTTGATGCCGAAGTCCATGACCACGATGCGCCGCCCCGACCGCAGGGTGGGCCAGGCGTAGGGCAGAGGGGTGGAGACCTCGGGGGTCATGTCCCGGCCGTCGATGTCCGTCCAAGCCTTGGCCTCCTGGCGCAGGGCCAAAAGCTCCTCGGGGGTGAAGGCGTGGTCCGGCTCCCCGTAGAGGGAGGCGTGGGCGATGGCGCCCTTCAGCACCCCCCCCTCGCGGATCTTGCGCACCAGGGCCCGGGTGTCGATGCCCTCGAGGCCCACCACCCCGTAGAACTCCATGAACTCCCCTAGGGTCTGCTGGGCCCTGGGGTTGGAGGCGATGCGGCTGAACTCCTTGGCCACGAACCCCTTCACCCAGGGGCGGTTGGACTGCATGTCGTAGACGTTCACCCCGTAGTTGCCCTGGTGGGGGTAGGTCATGACCACGATCTGCCCGTGGTAGCTGGGGTCGGTCATGATCTCCTGGTAGCCGGTCTGGGCGGTGTTGAAGACCACCTCCCCCACCGTCTTCCCCCGGGCCCCGAAGGCGTAGCCGTGATAGACGGTGCCGTCCTCCAGGACCAAAACCGCGCGCTCCCTCACTCCGGCCATTCCTCCTCCTTGATGCCCGCCTGCCTTAGGAGGCGCTTCAGGAGATCCACCCCGATCTCGCCCCGGTGGGGGTTGGGAAGGACCAGCCGCACCTCCCCGCGCACCATGAACTCGTGCCTGCCCCCGGCAAAGGGCCCCGCGAACCCTAAGGCCCGAAGCCGGGCGATAAGCTCCCTACGGGAAAGGGGCCTAAGCCGCTTCGCCATGAGGAAGTTCAATGCGCACCTCCCCCAAGGGGGGCGGGGCCTCGCCCCGGGAGAGGAGGAAGAGGAGCCAGTCCTCGAGGGCCGCCTGGAGGTTGGCCTCGCACTCCCGCAGGGTCTTCCCCGTGGCCCAGACCCCTAGGAGGCCCGGGATCTCCCCGTAGTAGGGCTCCTCGTCCTCAATGAGCTCGTAGCGGGCCCGGGCCATGGCCTCCGCCAGGTAGCGGGTCAGCGTGCCCATCCCACCCATTCTAGCCCCCGAAGGCCCCCCGGGAAAGCCCCTTGATGACGGCGATCTCCCGGCAGTTCTCGTAGAAGGGGCAGGCGTTGCACTCGCTCCACACCTTGGGGGGCAAGGCCTCCCGGGTGGTCACCTGGTAACCCAGGGAGCGGAAAAAGCCCACCTGCAGCGTCCAGGCGAAGACCCGGGGGAGCCCCAGGTCCCGGGCCTCCCGCTCCGCCCCCAAGACCAGCCAGCGCCCCAGGCCCTGGCCCTGCCTCTGGGGGTGCACCGCCAGGCCCCTAATCTCCGCCAGGTCCCGCCAGAGGACGTGCAGGGCCACGGTGCCCACGATCTGCCCGTCCTCGTCCTCGAGGACCTGGAAGTCGCGGATGTTCTCGTAGAGGTGGCTGTGGCTCCGCACCAGCATCAGGCCCTTCTCCGCCCAATAGCGGATGAGCCAGTAGATGGCCTCCACATCGGAAAGCCTGGCCTTCCTGAGCTCCACCCCCGCGTTGGGGCGCACCTCGGGCAGGGCCGCCGTGGAGAGCTCGAGTCCTTTCACCTCAGTCAAGGCCCACCTCCTTCTTGGCCTCCAGAAGCCTTGCCCGCACCGCCTCAGGGGCCGTGCCCCCGTAGGACCTGCGGCGGTGGATGGCGGTTTCCAGGCGGAGGAGGGGCAGGGCGTCTTCGGCGAAGAGGGGGTGGTGGGCCTTGAGCTCCTCCAGGGTCAGGTCCTTGAGGGGCCTTCCCTCCTCCGCCAGCCTGCGCACCAGGCGGCCCACCACGTGGTGGGCCGCCCGGAAGGGCAGGCCCTTTTCCGCCAGGTAGTCGGCGAGCTCCGTGGCCAAGGCGTAGCCTCCCTCCGCTGCCTGCCACATCCTCTCCCGCCGCCACCTGAGGCCGGGGAGGAGGGCGGCGAAGAGCTTGAGGCTATCCCGGTAGGTGGCCAGGGCGTCCAAAAGGGGCTCCTTGTCCTCCTGCAGGTCCTTGTTGTAGGCGAGAGGCAGGCCCTTCACCACGGTGGACAGGGCCACCAGGGCCCCCAAGACCCTTCCCGCCTTGGCCCGGATGAGCTCCAGGGTGTCCGGGTTCTTCTTCTGGGGCATGATGGAGCTTCCCGTGGCGAAGGCGTCCGGCACCTCCACGAAGGCGAACTCCTCGGTGCTGTAAAGGACAAGCTCCTCCGCCATCCGGGAGAGGTGGAGCATGCCGATGTTGAGGGCGGAGAGGACCTCGAGGGCGAAGTCGCGGCTAGCCACCGCGTCCAGGGAGTTGCGCATGGGCCTAGCGAAGCCAAGCTCCTTGGCGGTGTAGTGGCGGTCGATGGGAAAGCCCGTCCCCGCCAGGGCCGCCGCCCCTAAGGGGCTTTCGTTGAGGCGCTCCCGGGCGTCCTTTAGCCTTCCCTCATCCCGGGAAAGCATCTCGTGGTAGGCCAGGAACCAGTGGGCAAGGAGGATGGGCTGGGCCCGTTGCAGGTGGGTGTAGCCGGGGAGGACGTAAAGGGGCTCCAGGTGCTTTTCCGCCTCCTGTACCAGCACCCGGCGCAGGTCCAGGAGCAGGGCCAAGAGCTCGTCCAGGGCGCCCCGGAGGAAGAGCCTCAGGTCGGTGGCCACCTGGTCGTTGCGGCTACGGGCGGTGTGGAGCTTGCCCCCAGGGGGGCCGACGAGCTCCATGAGGCGGGCTTCCAGGTTCATGTGCACGTCCTCCAGCTCCTCCCGCCAGGGGAAGGTGCCCGCCCGGATCTCCTCCTCGATGCGGTCCAGGCCCTCGAGGATGGCCCTTAGCTCCTCCTCGCTGAGGAGGCCCACCTCCTTGAGCATGCGGGCGTGGACCCGGTTCTGCCAGAGGTCCTCCCGCCAAAGGGCCCGGTCGAAGGGCAAGGAGGCGTTGAAGCGGGCCGCCAGCGCATCCGGCCCCTCGGCGAAGCGGCCCCCCCAGGTCCTATGCGCCATGCTCCCCCTTCCCCTTCTCCGCCATGGCCCGCACCCTAAGGCGCAGGGCGTGGATCCGGATGAAGCCCTCGGCGTCCTTCTGGTCGTAGCCCCCAAGCTCGTCAAAGGAGACCAGGTCCTTCTGGTAGAGGCTCTTGGGCGCTTTGCGCCCCACCACGTAGACGTTCCCCTTGTAGAGCTTGAGCCTTGCCACCCCGGTGACCGCCTGGGCCACGTGGTCAAAGTAGGCTTGGAGGGCCTCCCGCTCGGGGGCGTACCAGAAGCCGTAGTAGACGAGCTCCGCGTACTTGGGGGCGAGCTGGTCCCGCTGGTGGAGCACCTCCCGGTCCAGGGTGAGGCTTTCCACCGCCCGCCGGGCGTGGTAAAGGAGGGTCCCCCCCGGGGTTTCGTAGACCCCCCGGGACTTCATGCCCACGAAGCGGTTCTCCACCAGGTCCACCCGGCCCACCCCGTGCCGCCCCCCGATCTCGTTGAGCCTTTGCAAAAGGGCCGCCGGGGAAAGCCTTTCCCCGTTCACCGCCACCGGGTCCCCCCGGTGGAACTCCACCTCCACGTACTCGGGGGCGTCGGGGGCCTCCTCGGGGTCCAGGGTCATGCGGAACATCCCCTTGGGGGGCTCGGCCCAGGGGTCTTCCAGCACCCCCCCCTCGTAGGAAATATGCAGAAGGTTGGCGTCCATGGAGTAGGGCTTCTCCTGGGTCACGGGCACGGGGATGCCGTGGGCCTCCGCGTAGGCGATCATCTCCTGCCGGCCCTTAAAGTGCCACTCCCGCCAGGGGGCGATGACCCGGATGTTGGGCTTCAGGGCGTAGGCGGTGAGCTCAAAGCGCACCTGGTCGTTGCCCTTGCCCGTGGCCCCGTGGGCCACGGCCTCGGCGCCCTCCTCCTCGGCGATTTTCACCAGGTACTTGGCGATGAGGGGCCGGGCGATGGCGGTGCCCAGGAGGTAGTACCCCTCGTACACCGCTCCCGCGCGGAACATGGGGAAGACGAAGTCCCGCACGAACTCTTCCCTCAGGTCCAGGGCGATGGCCTTGGAGGCCCCGGTCCTCAGGGCCTTTTCCCGGGCCTCCGCCACCTCCTCCCCCTGGCCGATGTCCGCGGTGAAGGCGATGACCTCGGCCCCGTAGGTTTCCTTGAGCCACTTGAGGATGATGCTGGTATCCAGCCCGCCGGAGTATGCCAGGACGATCTTCATGCCAACCCCTAGTCTACCCCCTCGAGGGGGGCATGCATAAGTATACAGGAACCCGTCTGGCTCCGCACCTCCTCCTTGACAGGCCATCCCGGTCCGGGTAAGTTTGCCCCGTAAAGAAAGGAGAGATTATGAAAAAACTCGGGTTCTTAGCCATAGGCATAGGCTTGCTGGGCCTTTGGGCCTGTACGCCACCGCCCCAGGGCCTTCAGGGAAATGTCTTCACCAGCCCCAGCGCCGGGGGGCAGCCCGTTCACGGGGCCAGGGTAATTGCCCAGGTGGGAAGCCGGAGGGTGGAAACCACCACCAGCCTGGATGGGCACTTCTCCCTGCAAATACCCGGTAACGCCCAGACCTTCACCCTCACCGTCATTCCCCCTGCAGGCCAGGGTATGGCCGCCTTGACCTTCGCGGAGGTCCCTTTAAGCGCCTACCGCTCCCCGTATGGGGCCGCCTCGGAGATGAACATTTACCTCCCTGCCCCGGCCTCCAAAACCCTTCCGGGCTATACCGCCCGCACGGGCCACATCACGGGCAACGTCACCTTCAACAACCAACCCGTGGTGAGCTCCACCCCGAGGGGCCCCACCCAGCTCTTCGACCCTCCCCAGCCCTGCGAGGACGGCCTGGTGGTCTACGGCGGCGGGCGCACGGTGACCACCAATGCTTCGGGGGACTACCAAATCCCCGTGACCTCCACCAACAACCTGTACGCCGCCTCGGGAAGCCTATGGGCTGGAAACTACACGGGCACGGACACCGGGAACTGTCAAATGGCCACGGAATACTTCTGGGCTCAGTTCCAGCTCATCCCCGAGGTGCGGGTCTATTTGAACGGGACCAGCACCGGCCAAAACGTGGCCCTCGAGGCCTTCGATCCCCAGAGCAACCCTAAGGTCACCGCCTTGGCCGTGAGCCACGACTATGGGGCCCTGACCGGGTTCAACTTCAACCCCACGAGCCCTAGCTGGAACGCCCTCTCCTTTAGCACAGCCTCCTTCACCCACGCCATCCATTCGGGGGACATCGAGCTGGGTCAGTACTACTTCCTAGGGCAAACCACCAAGAACCTCCGGGTCCTTGCCCTACCCTCCACCGATGTGTCCCAACAGATCATGGTGCAAAGCTTCGCGGTGCGGCTCTCGAGCGCGGGGAGCGTTCTGGACCTTTCCTCGGTCCAGCAGTGGCGGGATGGGACCAACTTGAACCAGGCCCTCACCGCCTCCTTCCTGGACACCCCCAAACTGGCGGTCAACGATGGGGCCACCCTGGGGCCAAACCCTACCCTCTCCTGGAGCCCGGTCCCTGGAGGACAGGTGTACGTGGTCTCGGTCTACGATCAAGGCGGTAGCTTGGTCTGGGTTGGCTACACCCCCAAGACCGAAATTGCCTTGCCTATCCCTCTGTCCAGCGGGGGGGTCTACTCCTGGGACGTGAGCACCGATGACCAAACGGGGATCCTGGAGTACATCGGCATGGATCCCAGCGCCCTCCAGGCCCGGCTTTACGTGGACTTCGCTCACTACCCAAAGCTGAAAGGCTTCAGGGGAAGCACCATCCACCAAGCCCGGGGGCGCATGGCCCAAGCCTTCCTGGAAGGGCTAGGGTACGTACCCCAGGGGGCTTACCAAAACCTCCTCCAGAGGGGCTACCGCCAATCCGTGAGCGAAACCCGCACCTTCTCGGTCCAGTGATACAGGAGGAGGCATGCGCATCTGGAAGCTAACCCTGTTCGCCCTTCTCCTGGCCGCCTGCGGCCAGAACAACCCCACCGGCCAACGCCCCACCCCGGGACCCACCCTTACCCAGATCCAGGGGCAGACCGCCGTGGCCGGGGAAATCCTGGTCAAGTACCGCTCCGGGGGCCTCCAGACCCAAGGCCTCCAGGTCCTGGGGGAAAGCCAGGTCTTGGACCGGATCGCCGACCCCGGCTGGGGCACCTTGGTCCGCATAAAGGTTCCCGAGGGGCAGGAAGCCCAGTACGCCTCCGCCTATGCGGCCCTCGAGGGGGTAGCCTACGCCGAACCCAACTACTGGGTGGAAAACCCGGGCCGGGAGATGGCCCGCACCTTGGGGATGCCTGGCCCCCAGGGTCTCCGCCCCCTGGATTACACCGGCAGCATCACCGATCCCTACTTCGTGCAGGTGCCGCCTGGAGACCCCCTCCAGGCCCAGGGCCCGGACGGTACCCGCTACCAGAATGTGCCCTACCTTTGGGGCGTGTACCGGGTGAACGCCCCGCAGGTGTGGAACCAGGGATACCGCGGCCAGGGGGTGGTGGTGGCCGTGGTGGACGAGGGCATCGACCTCACCCACCCTGACCTGGCCGCCAACCTCTGGCAAAACCCCAACCCCAACAACCCCTCTTGCCCAGGGGCCAACGGCTACGATTTCGTCGACGACGACACCAATCCCTCCGATTCCGGGGGGCACGGCACCCACGTGGCGGGCACCATCGCCGCCGCCGTCAACGGCATAGGGGTGGTGGGCGTAGCCCCCGAAGCCAAGCTCATGGCCCTACGGGCCCTGGGGTACTTCGGCGGGACCAACTACATGCTGGTGCGGGCCCTCAAGTACGCCGCCGACTGCGGGGCCAAGGTGGTGAACAACTCCTGGGGTTCTGGGGCCAGGAGCAAGGCTTTCCTAGACGTCCTGGAATACGGCACCCAGAAGGGCGTGGTCTACGTGTTCTCGGCGGGCAACTCCTATCGGTCCGGTAACCGACCCTCGTATCCCGTCTTTTACAGCACCCTCCTCCCCGGGGTGATCGGCGTGGGGGCTACCAGCAACGACAATCGGCGGGCGGGGTTCTCGGACACCGGTCCCTACGTAACCGTGGCCGCCCCTGGGGCCGCCATCCTCTCCACGGTGCCCGTGGCGCAAAATCCCAGCGATCCCTATGCCTTCCTGCAAGGCACCTCCATGGCTGCCCCCCACGTGACCGGAGTGGTGGCTCTCCTCCTCTCGGCCAAACCAGGAGCCAGCCCCGAGGAGATCCGCCTGGCCTTGGAGCGGGGAGCCAACGCCACCCTCACCGGGCAGGCGGCCAAACCCGATTACGCGGCCGGTGGGCAGTACGGCTACGGGTTGGTGGACGCGGCGGCCAGCTTGAACGCCCTTTTAGGCAGATAAGACGCAGACCTTCACCCGGGCCCCTAAGGGGCCCGGGCAGGCTTACAAGAGGTTGAATGAACAAGAAAGCGCTGTTGCTGTCCCTACTGCTCCTCCAGACCGTAGCATGGGGCCAGATACCTAGACCCACACCCCCTGGGGAACCGGTAGCTTATGGCATCGTGCAGGTCCAGGTCCTGAAAGAAGAGCGCCCCCTACCCGGAGTCTGGGTGACCTTGCAGCCGGTAGCTGCCAACGGGCTACCCAACGGTAAGGGCCTGGTCCGGTGGACCGATGGGAAAGGGGAAGCCTCCCTACCCCTACTCCGGCCGTTGCGGAGCCTGCTCCTCATTCTCCGGGACGCCGGGGGAGGTTTCTGCCTACAGATACCCTTGGACCAAGCCCTAGGCACTTGGACCCTGGGGCCTTACCACCTCGAGGTCAGGGTAGCCCTCCCCTAAAGGTGGATGGGCCGCTCCCAGGCCCCCAGGGCCGCCTCCTTGAGGATCTCGGAGAGGGAGGGGTGGGCGTGGGGGGCCCGGCCTACGTCCTCGGCGCTGGCCTTGAAGAAAAGGGCCAGGGCGGCCTCAGCCAGGATGTCCCCCACCCGGGCCCCGAGGCCGTGGACCCCCAGGATGCGGTCCGTCTGGGCATGGGCCAGGACCTTAACAAAGCCCTCGGTCTCCCCCATGGCCCGGGCGCGTCCCGAAGCGGAGTAGGGGAACTTCCCCACCTTATAGGGGATGCCCCGCTCCTTGAGCTCTTCCTCGGTGTAGCCCACCCCCGCCACCTCGGGGTGGGTGTAGACCACGCTGGGGATGGCCAAATAGTCTACATGGCCATAGCCTCGCACCATGTGCTCCACCGCGGCGATGCCCTCCTCGCTGGCCTTGTGGGCCAGCATGGGCCCCCGCACCACGTCCCCGATGGCGTAGATGTGGGGCACCCGGGTGCGGAGGTGCTCGTCCACGGGGATGCGGCCCCGCTCGTCGGTGGCCAGCCCAGCGCTTTCCAGGGAAAGCCCCTCGGTGTAGGGCCTGCGGCCCACGGCCAGGAGCACCCGGTCCGCCTCGAGGACCTCGCCCCCTTCGAGCTCCACCCGGGCCCCCTTCCCCTCCGGGCGCACCGCCTGTACCCTCACCCGGGTGCGGATCTCCAGCCCCTCCTTGCGGAAGACCCGCTCCGCCGCCCGGGAAAGCTCGGCATCCATGGTGGGGAGGATGCGGTCCAGGTACTCCAGCACGGTAACCTTAGCCCCCAGGCGGTGCCAGACCACCCCGAGCTCGAGGCCAATCACCCCGCCCCCCACCACGATGAGCCTTTCCGGCACCTCAGGGAAGCTTAGGGCCTCGGTGGAGGTCACCACCCGCTCAAAGTCCACCTCCGCCCAAGGGGGGAGGAGGGGGGCGCTCCCCGTGGCGATGAGGAAGTAGCGGGCGGAAAGCTCTTCCCCCGTTTCCTCCACCAAGACCTTGCGCTCGGAGAGGAAGCGGGCCCTTCCCTGGTGGCGGGCGATGCCGTTTTTCTTGAAGAGGAACTCGATGCCCTGGGTGTTGGCCTGGACCACCTTGTCCTTGTGGGCCATGAGGGCGGGGAGGTCCAGGGTTAGGCCCTCCACCCTGGCCCCGATGAGGCCCTTTTTGGCCTCGTAGATGCGCTCGGTGGTTTCCAGAAGGGCCTTGGAGGGGATGCACCCCACCCGCAGGCAGGTGCCCCCTAGGGCCTTTTCCTTCTCCACCACCCCCACCTTGAGGCCCAGCTGGGCCGCCCTTATGGCGGCCACGTACCCCCCGGGGCCCGCCCCGATCACCAAAAGATCGTAGGCCTCCACGTTAGACCTCCAAGAGGAGACGCACCGGGTTTTCCACCAGCTCCTTCACCCGGCGCAGGAAGGTGACCGCCTCCCGCCCGTCCACGATGCGGTGGTCGTAGGAGAGGGCCAGGTACATCATGGGCCTTATCACCACCTGCCCATCCCGGGCCACGGGGCGCTCCTGGATGGCGTGCATGCCCAGGATGCCCACCTGGGGCGGGTTGAGGAGGGGGGTGGAGTTCAGGGAGCCGTAGACCCCGCCGTTGGTGATGGTGAAGGTGCCCCCCATGAGCTCCTCGGGCTTGAGCTTCCGGGTGCGGGCCTTTTCGGCAAACTCGGCGATCTGCTTCTCAATCTCGGCAAAGGAGAGGCGGTCGGCGTCCCGCAGGACGGGCACCACCAGTCCCTCGCCCCCGCCCACGGCCACCCCGATGTCGTAGTAGCGGTGGTAGAGGATGGCGTTATCCCGGATCTCGGCGTTCAGCTCGGGGATCTCCTTCAGGGCCTGGACCACGGCCTTCACGAAGAAGCTCATGAAGCCGAGCTTCACCCCGTGCTTCTTCTGGAAGGCCTCGCCCAGCTCCTTCCTGAGGGCGATGATCTGGGACATGTCCGCCTCGTTGAAGGTGGTGAGCATGGCCGTGGTCTGCCGGGCCAAAAGGAGCCTCTCGGCGATGCGGCGGCGCAAAGGGGTCATGGGCACCGCCTCGCTTACCCGCCAGGGGCGGTCGGCGGGGGGCTGGGCCGCCGGAGCAGATGCGGGGGCGGGGGCAGGAGGCGGCGTGGGCGCGGGGGCGGGAGCCGCCTGGGCCTCCAGGTGGCGGAGCACGTCCTCCTTGAGGATGCGCCCCCCCAGGCCCGTACCCTGGACCGCCTCGGGGGCCACCCCCGCCTCCCGCAGGAGGCGCTCCGCGGCGGGCATGGCCAGGGACTCGGGGGCCTTGGCCGCCTCCGCCGGGGCCTGGGGGGCTGGAGCAGCAACCTGCGCCCCCGCTTCCAGGAGGGCGATAGCCTCCCCCACCCGGGCCGTCTCCCCGGTGCGCTTCAGGATCTTGGTGAGGGTTCCCGCAAAGGGGGCGGGGAGCTCGAGGGTGGCCTTGTCGGTGATGAGCTCCACCAGGGGCTCGTCCTGGGCAAAGCTCTCCCCTTCCCGCTTCAGCCAAGCGCCGATTTCCACTTCCACAATGGACTCGCCCACGGAGGGCACTTTCAGCTCTTGCACCGCTTACCTCCTCACTTGAAGGCCTCTTCCAAAAGCCTTTCCTGTTCCAGCTTGTGCACCTTGGAGGAACCCACCGCGGGGCTTGGGGACTCGGGCCGGGCCACCACGCCGAAGGGGTGGCCGTAGATCTCCCCGCAGAAGCGGGCGGAGAGGTACCACCAGGCCCCCTGGTTCACCGGCTCCTCCTGGACGTAGACCACCGGGGTCTTCTTGGGGTAGAAACCCAGGGCCTCCTTAAGCTCCTCCTCGGGGAAGGGGTAGAGGAGCTCAAGCCGGATGATGGCCACGTCCTCCGCCCCCAGCTCCCTCCGCTTTTGCAGGAGGTCGTAGTAGACCTTCCCCGAGGTGAGGAGGACCTTCCTCGCCCCCTTGACCCTTTCCGGGATCACCTTCTGGAAGCGCCCCTGGGCCAGCTCCTCCAGGCTGGACACCACCTCGGGGTGGCGGAGGAGGCTTTTGGGGGTGAGGACCACGAGGGGCTTGCGCAGGGGGCGCTTCACCTGGCGGCGCAGGAGGTGGAAGAACTGGGCGGGGGTGGTGGGGTAGGCCACCTGGAGGTTATCCTTAGCCCCGAGTTGCAAGAAGCGCTCCAGCCGGGCGGAGGAGTGCTCGGGGCCCTGGCCCTCGAGGCCGTGGGGCAGGAGGAGGACTAGGCCGGAAAGCCGGTTCCACTTGGCCTCGGCGCTGGCCAGGAACTGGTCGATGTAGACCTGGGCCACGTTGACGAAGTCCCCGAACTGGGCCTCCCAGAGGACCAAGGCTTCGGGGTAGTCCAGGCTATACCCGTACTCAAACCCCAGCACCCCGGCCTCGGAGAGGGGGGAGTTGTAGACCTCCACCTCCGCCTGGCCCTCGGCCAGGTGTTGCAGGGAGATGTACGGCCTTCCCGTCTGGTAGTCGTAAAGGGCGGCGTGGCGTTGGGTGAAGGTGCCCCTTAGGGCATCTTGCCCCGTGAGGCGCACCCGGTGCCCCTCCGCGGCCAGGGAGGCGAAGGCCAGGGCCTCCACCGCCGCCCAGTCCAGGGGGCGCCCTTTCTCGGCCATCTCCTTCCTGGCCTCGAGGAACCGCTTCAGCTTGGGATGCACCTGGAAGCCCTCGGGCACGGTGCTCAAGCGGAGAAGGAGTTCCTTTAGCGCTTTCAGGGGCACCCCGGTGTCCACTTCGGGCACCAGGTGGTCGGGCCCGCCCACGTACCCCTGCCAGATACCGGAAAGGCCGTGGGGCACCACAGGGCCCGGCTCCGCCTTGACCCGGGCGAACTCGCTCTCCAGGTTCGCCAGGTAGGCTTCCTCCTTGGCTTTGAGCTCCCCCTCCGCCATCACCCCTTCGGCAAGGAGCCTCTCCGCATAAACCCTCCAGGGCTCGGGCTTCTTGGCGATGAGGGCGTACATGGGGGGTTGGGTGAAGGTGGGCTCGTCCGTTTCGTTGTGGCCCCGGCGGCGGTAGCCCACCAGGTCGATGACCACGTCCTTGCCGAAGCGCTGGCGGTACTCCAGGGCCAGGCCCAGCACGAACCAGAGCTCGTCCAGGGCCTCGGCGTTCACGTGGAAGACGGGAGCCCCCACCATCTTGGCGATGTCCGTGGGGTAGCGGCAGGAGGTGTACTCCTCGGGGTTGGTGGTGAAGCCCAGCTGGTTGTTGGCCACCACGTGCAGGGTCCCCCCCACCCGGTAGCCGGGGAGCTGGGAGAGGTTAAAGGTTTCCTGGACGATGCCCTCGCCGATGAAGGCCGAGTCCCCGTGGACCAGGATGGCCAGGCCCCTTTTCCGCTCCCGGTCGCCGAAGCGGTCCTGCTTGGCCCGAAGGCGGCCCAGGGTCACGGGGTTCACGAACTCCAGGTGGCTGGGGTTGAAGTTGAGGGAAACGTGGACCTTCCCGTAGGGGGTGGTGAGGTCGTTGGAGAAGCCCAGGTGGTACTTCACATCCCCCGAGTAGCCCTCGGGAAAGATCTCCTCGAACTCGCGGAAGATGCGCTCAAAAGGCTTGCCCACCACGTGGGCCAGCACGTTGAGCCGCCCCCGGTGGGCCATGCCCAGGACCACCTCCCTGACCCCGTGGCGGGCGGCCTCCTCCACCGCCTCCAAGAGGAGGGGGACCAGGCCTTCCAGGCCCTCGAGGCTGAAGGTCTTGGCCCCCAGGTACTTGCGTTGCAGGAAGGCCTCAAAGAGGCTCGCCTGCTGGAGGCGCTCCAGCATGCGCCGGCGCACCTCGCGGGGAGGCTTGGGCCAGGGGGCCTCGATGCGGGAGAGAAGCCAGGCCCGCTCCTCGGGCTCGGTATGGACCACCTCAAACCCCACCGGGCCCAGGTAAACCTCCTCCAGGCGGCCCAGGAGGTCCCCCAGGGTGGGGGCGCCGAAGAAGGGGGGAAGGGACCTAAAGAGATCCTCCCGGGAAAGGCCGTGGGCCTCCAGGGAAAGCTCCTTGGGCCTCGGCCGCTCCCGCCCTAAGGGATCGATGCGGGCCGACTGGTGCCCAAGTTCCCGGTAGGCCTGGACCAGGCGCTCCACCTTGAGGAGGAAGGCCAGGTCCACCGCCTCGGCCAGGGGAGCGGGGATGGTTCGTCGGCCATCCTCGAGGGGTTCTCTTCGGGACCCCTCCAGGGCGAGGGCGGAAAAGTAGCGGCGCCACTCCTCCGGCAGGGAGAAGGGATCCTCCAGATAGGCCCGGTAGAGGGCCTCCAGGTAGCCTTGGCTTTCCAACGTGAGCTCCATCCTACCTCCCAAGAGGGGGGCCTATACCCCCTTCATCTACGCTACACCAAAAAGCGGTGTAGGTGCTTTAGGACCTTTACAATGGGGCCATGGTCCTGAAGGAGAGACAGGAAGGCGTCCTTATCCTCACCCTGAACCGGCCGGAAAAGCTGAACGCCCTAACCGGTGCCCTGCTGGACGAACTCTACCAGGCCCTAAAGGAGGCCCAGGAAACCCCCGCGGTCCGGGTCCTCCTCCTCACGGGGGCCGGGCGGGCCTTCAGCGCAGGGCAGGACCTGGGGGAGTTCGGGGAGCAAAAGCCCGACTACGAGGCCCACCTCCGCCGCTACAACCGGGTGGTGGAGGCCCTGGCGGGGCTGGAGAAGCCCCTGGTGGTGGCGGTGAACGGGGTGGCGGCGGGAGCGGGGATGAGCCTGGCCCTTTGGGGGGATTACCGGCTGGCGGCGGAGGAGGCCAGCTTCGCCACCGCCTTCACCCGCATCGGCCTGGTGCCGGACTCGGGGATGAGCTTCCTCCTCCCGCGCCTCGTGGGCCTGGCCAAGGCCCAGGAACTCCTCCTCCTCTCCCCTAAGCTTTCCGCCGAGGAGGCCCAAGCCCTGGGCCTGGTGCACCGGGTGGTGCCGGGGGAAAGGCTTCTGGAGGAGGCCCTAGCGGTGGCGCGGGAGCTGGCCCAGGGGCCCACCCGGGCCTACGCCCTCACCCGGAAGCTCCTTTTGGAAACCTACCGGCTTTCCCTCACGGAAGCCCTGGCCCTCGAGGCCATCCTCCAGGGGGAGGCCGGGCGCACCCAGGACCACGAGGAGGGGGTAAGGGCCTTCCGGGAGAAGCGCCCCCCTAGGTTCCAGGGCCGATGATCCGCTACCTCAGGGGCACGGTCCTGAAGAGGGAGGAAGGGGGGTTTCTCCTTCTGGTGCATGGGGTGGGCTTCCTGGTGCAGGCCCCCCAGACCTTTCTGCAAAGCCTCAAAGAAGGCCAGGAGGTAGGCGTCCACACCCACCTCCAGCTTCGGGAGGAAGGCCTCTTTCTCTATGGCTTTCCCGACGAGGAAAGCCTCCTCCTCTTTGAGCTCCTCCTTTCCGTGAGCGGGGTGGGGCCCAAGGTGGCCCTCTCCCTCCTCTCCGCCCTCACCCCCAGGCTTCTGGCCCAGGCCCTGGCCCAGGGGGACCTGCGCCTCCTCACCGCAGCGAGCGGGGTGGGAAGAAGGCTCGCCGAGCGCATCGCCTTGGAGCTCAAGGGCAAGGTGCCCCCAAGCCTCCTCACCGGGCAAAAGGTGGAAAGCCAGGCGGCGGAGGAGGCCATCCTGGCCCTAACCGCCTTGGGCTTTAAGGAGGGCCAGGCCCGGGGGGTGGTCCTGGACCTCCTGGCCAAGCACCCCTCGGCCAATGCCCAGGAGCTCATCAAGGAGGCCCTGAGACGGCTGCGGTAGGAGGCGAATACCCTCTCCCGCTATACCGTGCCCCCTAAGGATCCAAGGGGGGTGGCCCGGGTAAGGGGTCTACCGGGGCCCCACCCTGGCGAAGCCGGGGTGGGGTGGTATAACCCTTGGCTAACCGGCAGCGACTAGACTGGGGGCAAGTATGCGCGCTCTATGGACCCTCGTCCCCCTTATCGGCCTGGCCTGGGGACAGGGGCTGGACCTGGCCACCCTCCTCCGGCTCCTTCCCCAATCCCCCGGCTGGCAGGCCCTCGAGGCCCAGTACGCCCAGGCCCAGGCCAGCTACCAGGCGGCCCTGGCGGCCCTAGGCCTCAAGGTGGCCGCGAGCGGGGGGCTGGCCTACCAGAGCCTCCAGGGCCAGGCCAATACCCGGGAGAGCCTAAGCCTGAGCGCCAACCTCCTGGCCCTTCCCTACGGCCCAGCCCAGGAAAGCGCCCGCCAGGCCCGCATGGCCCTCCTGCGGGCCGACCTCAGCCGCCGCTCGGGGGAGATGGACCTCCTTTTTACCCTCCTCCAGCAGTACTGGGGTGCCTACCTGGCGGAAAAGAACCTGGAGGTGGCCCAACGGGCCTTAGCCGTAGCCCAGGAGGCCTATCGGGTAGCCCAGGCCAAACGCCTACAGGGCCTCCTCTCCGAAACGGGGCTCAAGCAGGCGGCCCAGGCCTTGGCCCAGGCCCAGGCGGCCTTGGTCCAGGCCCAGACCCAGGAGGCCGCGGCCCGGACCGCCCTCTACGCCACCCTGGGCCAGGCTCCCGGTCCCCCACCCCCCAGGACCTCCTTCCCCCTACCCCTCCCCCTCCACCCCCTTGGAGGAGGCCCTGCGGGCGGTGGCCGAGCGGCCTGAGGTCCTGCGGGCCCAAAACGCCCTGGAGGATGCCCACCAGGTCCTGGCCTACGCGGAGGCCGCCCGGTTCCTCCCGCAAGGCACCCTGAGCCTGAGCTACGGCCAGGTGAGCGCCGCCAACCCCGGCTCCAGCCTGGGGCTCAACCTCAACCTGGGCACGGGCCAGGTGAGCGGTTCCGCCACCTACGCGCCGGGGGCCAGCGGGGCCCAGGGGCTTGGAGCCTCCCTCAGCTTGAGCCTGCCCCTCCTGGCCCCGGACCTGGAGGCCCAGGTGGCGGCGGCCCGGGCGAACCTGGCCTACCAGCAGGCCAACCTGGCCTCCACCCTGGCCGCTGCGGAGGCGGACGTGCGCGCCCGCCACGGAGCCTACCTGGCCGCCTTGGCCCAGGTGGAGGCCGCCCAAAAGGGGCTGGAGGCCGCAGACCAGGCCTTGAGCGACGCCCGCAAGCGCCTGGAAGCGGGGCTCATCGCCCCCCTGGATCTGGCCCAGGCGGAGCTCAACCGGCTGCAGGCGGCCTATGGCCTGACCAGCGCCCAGGTGAACGCCTACCTGGCCTACCTGGCCCTGCGGCGTTCCCTGGCCCAGCTCACCCTGGAAACGTACGCGAAGGAGGTAGCCCCATGAAGCAGGTTTTCCCGCTCCCCCGGCTCTTGGCAGTCTTGGCCCTTGGCGCCTGGGCCCTGGCCCAGGGCGGGCCGCCCCCCACCCTCACCTTGGAGGGTGCCTTGGGGATGGCCCTCAAGGCCAACCCCAGCCTACAGGCTGCCCAGATCGTCCTGCAGAACGCCGAGGTCCAGCTCCAGGCCAAGGAACAGGACCCCAATACCCTAATCCTGGACCTCACCAAGGCCCGGCAGGCCCTGGCTCTGGCCAAAGCCAGCCTGGCCTACACCCGCCTGCAGGTGCTGCAGAACACCGTAAGCGCCTACCTGGCCCTTTACGAGAACCAAAGGAACATCGAGGTGCTGAAGGCCCAGGTGGCCCTGGCGGAGCGGAACCTGGAGGTGGCCAAGTCCCGCCAGGCCCTGGGCAACGCCACCTCCTTGGACGTGGCCCGGGCCCAGGCCGCCCTGGACAGCGCCCGGCAGAACCTAGCCACCGCCCAGGGCCAAACCTTGGTCCTCTCCGCCCAGTTGGCCGTCCAGCTAGGGCTTTCCGACCTGGGACCGGTCCTCCTGGCCGACCCCCCCGATCCCCCAATCCTCCAAGCCCAGCCAGAGGCCCTGGAGAAGGACCTTTTCCTCCGGCTACCCCAGGTGCTCCAACTGGCCCAGGCGGTGGAGTACGACCAGCTCCTGGTCCAGCTCTCCGACAACGACTACACCCCGGCCCTCACCCTAAAGACCGCCCAGCTCACCCTGGAAAACGACCGTAAGGCCTCCGAGCTGGCCCAGCGCAACGCCCTCACCAGCCTGCGCAACGCCTACCAGGCCGCCCAGGCGGCCTACGGGGGGATCGCCCTGGCCCAGCAAAGCCTCAGCAACGCCCTCAAGGTGCTGGAACAGGACCAGGCGGCCTACCGGGCGGGCACGGTCTCCGCCCTGCAAGTGGAGAGCGACCGGGTTTCCGTCCTCACCGCCCAGTACAACCTGCTGCAGGCCAAGGACGGTTACTGGCGGGCCCTCATCGCCCTTTCCCTGGCCGCGGGGCAGGACCTCACCGGCCTGCTGAGGTGAGCCATGGCCCGTTCGGCGATCCTCATCCTCCTGGTCCTGGCCCTAGGGATCCTGGTGGGCCGGATCACCGCCCCCGGAACCGCAGCCGGCCCCGCTCAGGGAACCCCTCGAGGCCCCAGCACCCCTGGGCTCACCCCCAACCCCGCCTTCCCGGCCCAGGGGCGGCCGGGGGGCTTCGCCGCCCGGGGGGCCCCGGGTAGCGGCCAGCCCCTGCCCGTTCAGCTGGCCCTGGTGGAGGCGGGCACCCTGGAGGCCACCCGGCAGGTGGGGGGCACGGTGGTGCCCGCGGTGCAGGCCAACGTCCCCGCCCAGGTGGGGGGAGCGGTGGTGCGGGTGCTGAAAAACCCGGGTGACACGGTGGCGCAGGGGGAGGCGGTGGTGCAGCTGGACACCCAGGCGCTGCAGCTGGCCCTGGCCAACGCCCGGGCCGCCCTGCGGGCCGCAGAGATCAACCTGGCCACCCAGACCCGTACCACCCTGGAGGCCCGAAGCCGCCTCGAGGCCCAGGTGCGTTCAGCCCAGGCCGCCCTCCAGGCTGCGCAGCAGAACTACCAGGCCACCCAGCGGGTGAAGGCCCTGGGCGGAGCCTCGGACACCGAGCTGGCCCAGGCCCAGGCCGCCTTGGCCCAGGCCCAGGCCAACCTCGAGGCCGCCCAAAGCGCCTTGGCGGACAACCTGCGGGCGGAGCAGGAAACCCTGGCCGCCCTGCGGGTGGCGGTGGAGCAGGCCCGAAACCAGGTGGCTCAAGCGGAACTCAACCTGCAAAACGCCACCCTGCGCGCCCCCTTCGCTGGGAGCCTCCTGGCGGTGAGCGCCACCCCCGGCGCCTACCTGGCCCCCGGGGCCACGGCCTTCGTCCTGGCCCAGGGCCTGCGGGTCCAGTTCGGCGTGCCCCCGGAGGAGGTCCACCTGCTGCCGGTGGGGAGCGAGGTGCGCTTCACCTTGGGGGCCCAGACCTATCTCCTGAAGGTGGAGCAAAATCCCGGGGGCACGGCCTCCGGGGGCCTGGTCCTCCTGCTGGCCCGGCCCCCAGAAGGGGTTCACTTGCCTCTAAACACGGTGGGTTTGGTGAGCTACACCGTGGCCTTGGCCCGGGGGCCCCTGATCCCGGTGAACGCCTTGCAGTCCGACGGCTCCCAACTCTTCGTGTACCAGGTGGAGGAGGGAGTAGCCCGGCGCCAGGCGGTACAGGTCTTGGCCCAGGCGGGGGACCGGGTGGCGGTGGCGGGCTTGGCCGCTGGGACCCAGGTGGTGGTCAACCCACCTCCCGGGCTCTTGGACGGCACCCCGGTGGTGGGAGCCGCCTCCCCAAGCCCGCAGACCCGGGAAGGCTCCTCCGCCCCACCCCGCCGCCCTGGGTCCCGGCCCCAGCCCGGAGGGAGGTGAAGGATGGTCCGCATCAACCCCCTAGTGCGCTTCTCCGTGGCCCGCTACGTCTTCTCCATCGGCATCTTCGGGGCAGTGGTGGTCTTCGGCTTCCTGGCCACCCGCAACCTAGGGGTGGACCTCCTCCCAGCGGTAAACGTGCCGGTGGTGGCGGTGAGCGTCCAGTATCCGGGGGCTACCCCCCAGACCGTGGACCAGCAGATCACCCAGGTGCTGGAAAACGCCATCAGCCGCATCGCCGGGGTGAGCCAGATCAGCTCCACCAGCAGCCTGGGCTTCAGCCGGATCGTGGTGGCCTTCGGCCCCGACATCGACCGGGTAAGCGCCGCCAACCAGGTGGCGGCCCAGGTGTCCGCCGCCGCCCGGCTCCTGCCTAGCGGGGCCTCGGCCCCCGCGGTGCAGAGCTTTGACCCCAACGCCCAGCCGGTGGTGGAGTTCGGCCTCTACGCCCCAGGCCGGGACCTGGGGGAGGTCTACACCTACGCACAAAACGTCCTGGTCCCCCGGCTACAGCAGGTCGCCGGGGTGGCCAATGTGAGCCTGCAAGGGGGCCCTCAGCAGGGGGTGTGGGTCTACCTGGACCCCACCCGCCTGGCCTACTACCGCATCTCTCCGAGCCAGGTGGTCCAGGCCCTGAGCGGGGCGGTGGTCCTGAGCCCCATCGGCAGCATCACCCGGCAGAACACCACCCTGAGCCTCTCCACCCAGAACGTGCCGCAAAGCCCCGCCGCGGTGGGGGAACTCCTGGTGGACGCGGCTCGGGGCATCCGGGTGAGGGACCTGGGGCGGGTGGAGGTGAACGCCCAGGCGGGCCAGTACGCCCGCATCAACGGCCAGCCGGTGATCCTGGTCTCGGTGCAGCAGGCCTCGGGGAGCAACGCGGTGGCGGTGGTGGACGGGGTGCGGCAGGCCCTGCGCCAGGCGGGCCTGCCCCCCGGGTACCAGGTCCTTTTCGGCAACGACACCACCCTGCCCATCCGGGCCTCGGTGGAGCGCACCTACCGGGAGCTCTTCCTCACCGCTGCAGTGGTGGCGGTGGTGGTGCTTCTCTTCTTGGGTCGGCTCAACACCGCCTTCACCGTGATCCTGGCCATCCCCATCTCCCTCTCGGCCGCCCCCATCCTGTACCAGCTCCTGGGGTTCAGCTTCAACCTGGTTTCCCTCCTAGCCCTCATTGTGGCCATCGGCATCGTGGTGGACGACTCCATCGTGGTGGCGGAGAACGTGGAGCGGCACCGGGCCCTGGGCCTGGACCGGGTGCGGGCGGTGCTGGTGGGGGCCAGTGAGGTCTTCTCCGCGGTGGCCGCGGCCAGCCTCTCCCTCCTCTCTGTCCTCCTCCCGGTGAGCTTCATCGGGGGCTTTGCCGGCCGGTACGTGGAACAGTTCGCCCTGGGGTTGGCGGCGGCGGTGGCCATGTCCTGGCTCGAGGCCCTCCTCTTCCTCACCGTGCGCATGGCCTACACCCCAGACGCGGAACCCCTCACCTGGCGGGGGGCCCTAAGGCGCCTCCTGGAGCTGCCCGAGAACCTGCGCTACGGCTTCCGGGCCTTCCGACAGGGGGCGTGGCTGGCCCTCCTGGTCCTGGTGGGGCTCTTCCTCCTGCGGACCCACCCCGCCTGGCTTCCCCTCCTCCTCCTCTATCCCCTGGCCCTGGGGCTCGGACGCTACCTGCTGGTGGCCCTCCTGGGCCTCCTGGAAGCCCTCACCTTCTCCCTCCACCGGGCCACCGAGGCGGGGATGGAGCGGGTGCGCTCGGCCTACGCCCGCGCCCTCCCTGGGGTCCTGGAACGGGCCCCCTGGATCCTCCTGGGGAGCCTAGCCCTCTTCCTGGGGGTGGTCTTCCTCCTCCTCCCCAGGGTGCCCTTCAACTTCGTGCCCCAGAGCGACTCCGGCTACGTGCGCACCCAGCTCAACCTCCCCGCCCAGGCCTCCATGAGCCTGGCCAACGAGCTGGCGGGCCGCGTGGAGCGCTACCTCCTGGCCCAGCCGGCGGTGAACACCGTGCAGACCGTGGTCTCCGGGAACCAGGCGCAGATGGTCATCGGCCTGAAGCCCTTTGGGGAAAGGCCCAGCGTCTTCCAGCTCCTGCCCCAGTTCCAGGCGGAGATCCGCGCCCTCCTGGCCGACCAGCCCTCGGTGCGCTTCGTGATCTTCGGGGCCGGGGGCGGGGGTGGAGGCGGGTTCCAGGGGACCAACCTGAGCCTCAACCTGGCCTCGGTCAACCAGGCCCTGCTCCAGCAACGGCTGAACCAGGCCCTAGCGGTGCTGGGGCAGGACCCGGAGGTGCTGGGGGTGGTCCCGGTCAGCGCAGCCTCTGGGCTCCAGCTCAACTTCTACCCCCAGTCCGCCCGGCTAGCGGGCACGGGCCTCACCGCCAGCCAGGTGGCCCAGGCCCTGCAGGTGGCGGTGCAGGGGAGCCAGGCGGGGCAGGTGCAGCTAGGGGGGATCAGCTACCCCATCCAGGTCCAGGTGGACCCGGTCTTCCTCTCCGACCCCCAGGCCCTCCTGAGCCTGCCCATCCCTGCAGGCAACGGCCTGGTGACCGTGGGCCAGCTGGGCACCCTGGTGCCCACCCAGTCCCCGGTGTCCATCCAGCGCCAGAACCGGCTCTACGTGGCCCAGCTGACCCTAAGCCCCGCCCCCACGGCCCCACCGGCGGCGGTCCTCCTGGAACGCCTCTCGGAGCGCCTGCGGGAGGCAGGGGTCCTGGACAGCCAAGTGGTGCTCACGGAGGCCTCGGCCTTCGGCCAGGCGGCCCTGGCCCGCCAGCTCCAGGGGCAGGGGCCCTTTCTCTTCTTCCTGGCCTTCTTCATGGCCTACCTGGTCATGGGGGCCCAGTTCAACTCCTTCCGCTACCCCCTGTACCTGCTCCTGCCGGTACCCTTCGCCATCGCCGGGGCTATCCTCTTCGTCTTCCTGAGCGGGGGCAGCCTGGACATCTTTGGCATCCTGGGCTTCCTCATGCTCATCGGCCTCTCGGCCAAGAACGCCATCCTCTACCTGGACTTCGTCATGGAGCGCATCCACCGCATGCCCCTCCAGGAGGCCCTGGTGGAGTCCGCCCGCCTGCGCTTCCGGCCCATCGTCATGACCACCCTCACGGTCTTCGTCATCAGCCTGCCCCTCCTCCTGGGGCGGGGCGCTGGGGCGGAGTTCGGGCAGGGGCTGGGGGTGGTGATGTTCGGGGGGATCCTGGTTTCGGCCCTGCTCACCTTCTTCGTGGTGCCCGCGGCCTTCTACCTCTTCGAGCGGAACCGGCCCCTGCCGGAGGTGCCCGCGGCCCTGCGGGAGGGCTAGAGGGGCAGCCGCAGGCGGGCCACCAGGCCGGAGGGGCGGTTGGGGAGAAGCTCCAGCCGCCCCCCGTGGGCCTCGGCCACCTTCTTGGCCACGGAGAGGCCAAGCCCTTCCCCGGGCTGCCTCGAGGCCCGGAAGAAGGGCCTGCCCGCCTCCTCCAGGGCCCCTTCCGGCATCCCCGGACCCTGGTCCCGCACCTCCAGGACCGCCTCCTGCCCCTCTTCTCGGAGGACCACCTCCACCCCCTGCCCCTCCCCGTGGAGGCGGGCGTTCTGCAGGAGGTTCCTCAGGGCCTGGGAAAGGAGGAGGGGGTCCCCAAAGAAGGGCAGGGCCTCCGGCCCCCGGTAGGGCACGCGGAAGGCCTCCGCCTCTTGCCGGGCCAGGGCCGCCAGGTCCAGCCCTACCCGCTCCACCCGCCCCTCCCGGGCCAGGACCAGAAGGGCTTCCACCAGGCGCTTCATGCGCAGAAGCTCCTCCTTGGCCGCCTGTAGGGCCTCCTCTTGGTCCAGGTAGCCCGCCTCCGCCCCCTCCACCTGGGCCAAGGCGGCGGCCACCGGGGTACGGAGCTCGTGGGCCGCGTCCCGGGTGAAACGGCGCTCCCGGTCCAGGAAGGCCTGGAGCCGCTCCAGCATGTGGTTGAAGCTCTCCGCCAACGCTTTCAGCTCCCCGCTGCCTCCGGCCTCCACCCGGTGGGAGAGGTCCCCGGAGTCCGCCACCTTTTGGGCTACCTCGGTGAGGCGGGAAAGGGGGCGGAGGGCAGCCCCCGCCAGCCTCGAGGCCAGGAGGGCGAAGAGGAGGGTGAGGAGGGCCCCGGTTCCCAGGAGGGCCAGGCGGAAGTTGCGCAGGGCGGCCACCGCCCCCGGGTCGTAGCGGGCCACGGTGAGGGTGCCTCCCGGTACCTCCAAGACCAGGATCCGCCACCCCTCCCGCCAGTAGGCCCCAGGGGGGAGGGCAGGAAGGGGGGGAAAGTTAGGGCTCTGCTGCACCTCTTCCCCCTGGGCCAGCCGGAAGGCGAACTCCCCCCTTGGGGGCCTCCTGCCCTCGGAAAGGGTGCCCACGTAGAAGAGAAGGGAGCGGTCCAGGTCGGCCTCCACGAGGCGCCGGAAGGTCAGGTAGCTCAAGCCCCCCTGGAAGAGGAGGGCGGCCCCGATGGAAAGGGCCAGGAAGAGGGCCAGCCGCGCCCTAAGGCTCATGGCCAAGCCGGTACCCCCCGGGGACGGTGCGTATGACCTGCGGATGCATCTTCTGCCTCAGGTAGTGGATGTACACCTTCACCGCCCCCACCTTCTCCGCATCCCCAAAGACCTTTTCCGCCAGCTCCTCCGGGGCGAAGACCCGGCCCGGATGCAGGAGAAAGACCTCCAGGAGGGCAAACTCCTTCAAGGAGAGGTCCACCCGCTGGCCCCCGTAAAGGACCGCCCGCCCCGCCAGGTCGGCCTCCAGGGGCCCCAGGCGCACCCGGCTCCCCTTGGCCTCCGCCCCCCGGCGCAACAGGGCCCGCACCCGGGCCAGGAGCTCCTCCAGGTGGAAGGGCTTCACCAGGTAGTCGTCCCCGCCCAGGTCTAGGCCCAGAACCCGGTCCTCCAGGCTGTCCCTAGCGGTGAGGAAGAGGATGGGCCCCCGGTAGCCCGCCCCCCGCACCTCCTCCGCGAAGCGGAAGCCCCCATCCGGGTCCTCGGGCAGACGCACGTCCAGGACCATGAGGTCGGGCTCCAGCTCTAAGAAGGCCTCCCTGGCCTCCTCCAACCCCTTGGCCCAGCGCACCCCGTAGCCCTGGGCCAAGAGCGCCCCTTCCACCGCCCGGCCCAGGCGGGGCTCGTCCTCGAGGAGGAGCACCTGCACGCCTCCAGTATGCCCCCTATGGGTTAGGCGGGGGTTATGGGCTGGGCTAACCCCCACCTAACCACCCTCCCCTACCCTTTAGGGCATGGGCCGGCACGGGGCCAGATGGGAGGGCGTTCTGGGAAGCTTCCTGGAGGTCCAGGTCCTCGCCCCGCCCTGGCGGGTCCGCAGGGTCTTCCCGGCGGTGGTGCAGGAGGTGGCCAGGCTGGAGGGCCTCTTAAGCCGCCACCGGGATAGCGAGCTCACCCGCCTGGTGCGCCAGGGGGGAGGCCGGCCAAGCCCGGAGGTGCGGGAGGTTCTCACCTGGGCCCTCAGGCTCCAGGAAGCCACGGGCGGGGCCTTTCACCCCGCCCCCCGGCACGGGGGGGAAGCCCTGCGCCTCCACGGGGAGGAGGTGGAGGTCCTGGCCCCCCTGGACCTGGACGGCCTGGCCAAGGGCTACATCGCCGACCGGGCCGCAGCGGCCGCCCTTAGGGCGGGGGCCTGGGCCGCCCTGGTGAACCTGGGCGGGGACCTGGCCCGCAAAGGGCCGGGGCGGGCGGAGGTGGGGGTGGAAGACCCCTTGGGCCCCGACAACGCCAAGCCCGCCTGGATCCTGTCCCTGAGGGAAGGGGGCGTGGCCACCAGCGGGCTACGGCATAAGGGGCTCCACCTCCTGGACCCCCGCCGGAAAGCCCCGGCAAGTCCCCCAACGGCCCTCCAGGCCACGGTGATGGCCCCCAGCGCCCTCCTGGCCGACGGCCTCACCAAGGCCCTCTTCCTCCTGGGGAAGGAGGGGTTTCCCGTGCTCAGGCGCTTTGGAGCCGAGGGAATCCTCTTCACCCCGGATGGCCCCGTGCCGAGCCCCGGACTTAGGGGAGGGAAGGATGCTTAAGCGCTATTACAGCCGCAGAAGCTTTTTCCGAAGGGTGTTGGGCGGAGCCCTGGCCCTGGGGTTGGCCAGGGCCCAAGGCAAGGCCTGGCCGCAAGGGATGGAGCTCAGGGTCAGCTTCACCTACGAGGGAGGAGGGTTCCGCTACCGGGCCCCTTACGTGGCCGTGTACGTGGAGGACGAGAAGGGGAACCTGGTCCGCACCCTGGGGCTTTTCCTCATGCCGGGGAAGGGGGAGCGGTGGTGGAACGCCCTCCGGCGCTACTTCACCCTGGGGAGCCTCGAGGCCATGCGCACCCTTTCCGGCCCCACCCGCCCCCCAGGGCAGTACACCCTGGCCTGGAATGGTCTGGACGACCGGGGCCGCGCCGTGCCCCAGGGGGGCTATTACGTGTGCGTGGAATACGCCCGGGAGCATGGCCCCTACGAGCTCTTCCGGGAAAGGGTGGAGATCGGGGAGAAGCCCTTCCAGAAAACCTACCCCTTAAGGGGGGAGCTTAGGGAGGTGAGCCTTGATTACCGCAGGAAAGCCTAAAAGCGGGGCCAGCCCCCTCAGGGCCCGCCTTTACGCCTGGGCCCGGGTCCTTCACCTCTACCTTTCCATGCTGGCCCTGATGGCGGTCCTCTTCTTCGCCCTCACCGGCCTCACCCTGAACCACCCCGAGTGGTTCGGGGAAGGGCGGGTGAGGAAGCTCACCGGAACCCTGCCCGGTGCCCCTTACCTGCAGGGAGAGGCCGTGGACTGGCTGAGGCTTTCCGAGGACCTCCGGGCCCTCGGGCTTAAGGGGCGGGTTTCCGAGTACGGCCAAAGCGGGGGCCAGGCCTGGCTTTCCTTCCGGGCCCCCGGCTACGGAGCCGATGCCCAGGTGGACCTGAAGACGGGGGCGTACACCCTAAGCCTCACGGAGGCCGGTCTGGTGGCGGCCCTCAACGACCTGCACAAGGGCCGGGATACCCCAGGAGCCTGGAAATGGGTCATAGACCTTTCCGCTCTCTTCCTGGCCCTGGTGAGCCTCACCGGCCTGCTCCTGAGCCTCTTCCTGCGCAAAACCCGGCGTCCGGCCCTCCTCACCCTGCTTCTGGGCCTTCTCCTTTTCGGGGGCCTGGCCCTCTGGGCCTCCCTTTAAAGCTCGTCCAAAAGCTCCCTGGGGGTGCGCCGGGCGGCAAGGTACCCCCCTTCCCGCAGGGCCAGGGGGAAGAGCACTTCCCAGGGCCCCTCGAGGGCCAAAAGCCCCTCCCCCTGGAAGGTCCTCGCCCCCTCGGGCGGGCCTCCCTCCAGGCCAAAGTGGAAAAGGGCCAAAAACTCCCCCGAGGGCTCCCCTTCCCCTTGGCCCAGGTAAAGGGCCACGGGCTCCAGGAACCCCATGAGGCGGGTGCGGTGCATCTCCCGCCTCAGGGCCTGGAGGGCCTTGGGGTGCGAGGCCCCCTGCCAGAGGAGGAAATCGGCCTCGGGGGAAAGCCCCACCAGGCTGTAGACCTGGAGGAAGCCCTCCTTTTCCTGCCAGCGGGTTAGGAACTGGGCGAACTCCTCCTTCAGGTGTTCCTGATGCTCGGCCTCGAGGCGGCGGAACTCCGGCAAAAGCCTGTAGAGGCTAAACCCCCAAAGGTGCGGCATACCTCACCCCACCTTCAGGAAGCGGGCCAGGGCCTCTTGGCTGAGGCGCTTGCCCACGTAGAAGGGCCCGAACTCGCCAAAGCGGGCGGATACCTCGTCAAAGCGCATCTCGTACACGATCTTCTTGAACTGGATGGGGTCCTCGCTGAAGAGGTCCACCCCCCACTCCCAGTCGTCCAGGCCCTGGGCCCCGCTGATCACCTGCAAGACCTTGCCCTGGTACTTCCTCCCGGTCTCCCCGTGGGCCTTCATGAGCTCCGCCCGCTCCTTGGCGGGGAGCAGGTACCAGTTATCCTGGCCCTGGCGGCGCTTGTTCATGGGGTAGAAGCAGACGTAGCCCGTCTTGGGCACCCTGGGGGTCAGGCGGGGCTTGATGTAGGGGGCCTCGGGGTCCAGGGGCCCGGTCTGGCTTCCCAGCTCCACCACCGAGTAAAACCCGTAGGCGGGGCTTAGATAGCGGGCAAAGAGGCTCTTGTTGAGCCTGGCCTCCACCTCCAGGAGGGCGTCCAGGTTCTCCCTCAGGTTCAGGAAGAGGAGGTCGGCCTTGGGGGTGATCACCTGGTACACGCCGAAGGACCCCTTGCCCTCCGCCTCCACCTTTTCCCACTCCCCCAGGATTTCCGAAAGCTCCTCCCAGGCGGCCTGCCGTTCCTCCTTGGGGGCGGCGAACCAGGCGGCATGGTCCAGGCGGCGGAAGTCGTGAAGGATGTGCCAGCCCTCGAGGGTGAAGGTGGGCTCAGGAATGTAACCTCCCATGCCCCCAATATACCCGGGGATATACTCCCACCATGGTGGCCCTACACGCAGCCCTCGCCCTCCTTCTGGCCTGGCTTTTAGCCCTCTACGGAGCCAGGGCCCTGAACGCCCTGGGGCGCCTCACCCCCACGGAGCGGGACGACCGCTTCTTCCAGGCCCTGGGCTTCCTCTGGTGGGGGGTGGTGGTCCTCCTGGCCCTGAGCTACCTGGCCCACGCCCTCGCCTGGCCCCTGGAACCCCTGGCCACCTGGGGGAAGGCCCTCGCCCAGTGGCTGGGAAGCCGGGGCCTAACCGTCTTAGCGGTGGTGGGCCTTACCTTTGTGGCCTACCGCCTGGCGCCCCTCCTCCTCGCAAGGCTTCCCGAGCCCGAAGGGGAGCTCACCCGGGAAGCGGTACGGCGCCGAACCCTGAGGACCGTGGCGGATTCCGTGCTGAAGATAGCCATCCTCACCCTGGGGGGGCTCTTCCTCCTTTCCAACCTGGGCTTCAACGTCACCGCCCTCCTGGCGGGGGCGGGGGTGGCGGGGTTGGCCATCAGCTTCGCCGCCCAGAACCTGATCCGGGACTTCATCAACGGGTTTTTCATCCTCCTGGAGGACCAGTACGGGGTGGGGGATATCGTGCTTCTCAACGGGGTGGGGGGGCAGGTGGAGCGCTTCAACCTGCGCCTCACCGTCCTCCGGGATCTGGAGGGCCGGGTCCACTTCATCCCCAACTCCGAGGTGCGCCAGGTGACGGTCCTCACCCAGGAGTGGAGCCGGGCGGTGGTGGACGTGGGGGTGGCCTACAAGGAGGACCTGGACCGGGTTTTGGCGGTGTTCCAAGACGAGGTGGCTCGCTTCCACCAGGATCCGGAGTGGCAGGACCGGTTCACCGAACCCCCGGAGGTCCTGGGGGTGCAGAACCTGGACCAAAGCGCCGTGGTCATCCGGGTCCTCTTCAACACCAGGCCCGCCCAGCAATGGGCGGTGGCCCGGGAGTTCCGCCGCCGCATCAAAAACCGCCTGGACCGTGAGGGCATAGAGATCCCCTATCCCCACCAGAAGCTCTACTTCGGCGAACCCCTTAGGCTGGAGAAGGGAGCGTAAGGATGCCGGACGTCTACCAAACCATCCTGGAGGCTATCCGCCCCCATCTGGGCACCAGGGCCGAGGCGGTGCTGGAGGAGGGGCTAAAGCGCCTGGGCAAACGGCCTTCCGAGCTCACCCCTGCGGACGGGGCCCACCTCCTGAAGGGCCTGGTCTACCGCGAGCTCCAGGCCCGCATGCGCCCGGAGGAGGCCAGGCGGCTGGTGGAGGACATCCTGGCCCAAATGGAAGGGCAGGGGGCCAGGCTGGCCAAGCTGGAACAAGGCTTGAGGCGCTTCGGGCTCTATGTGGACTGGCCGGAGGTGGCCCGCCTCCGGGCCCTGGTCAACCGCCTGCGCCAGACCCCGGACGCCGGGCTTTTGGCGGAGGGGGAGCAGCTTTTGGAGGCCCTGGAGGAGAAGCTGGAGGAGGCCCTCCTGCGCCAGGCCAAGGACCTGGCCCACCTGGAGGAGACCCTGGAACGGGTGCACCACCTGGGAGGGCCCAAGGTGCGGCGTTTGGAGAGCCTGGTGGAAACCCTCCGCCGGGCGCAAGAGGAGGGCATCCTGGCCCAGGCGGAGGTGGAGCGGGCCCGGAGCCTGGCCCTGGAGCTACGGAAGTTTCTGGAGTCCAGCGCCGTCAAGGCCCCTACCCTGCCGGAGATCGTCTTTGAAACTCAGGAAACCCCCTCAGAAACCCCGCCCCGGGTGGAAACACCCTCCCATCCCACCGACGTCTTCCTCACCGTGGAGGAGGCTTCCGAGCTGGAAGGGGAGCTACTGGTGGACCTCGAGGCCCTATCCCAGGAGGCCAGCCAGCGGATCCTGGCCCTGGAGGTGGAGGAGGAGCGGCGCAGGCTGGAGGAGCTCCTACGCCGCTTCGCTCCCCTGGTGGAAAGGGCCACGGTAAGCCCCCTTCTCGCCGAGGTCCAGGCCCTCCTGGAGACGGGCACCTCCGTGGGGGAAAAGCTCAAAGCCCTGGAGGAGGCCTTCCAGGAGGCCGAGCGGAACCTTAAGGCGGAGAAGCGGGCCCGCCTGATCCAGCTAGAGGAGGCCCTGCGCCTCCTTCCCCTGCCCGAGGAAGCCAAGCTCCCCCTGCAACGGGCCTTGCAGCTGGCGGAGGAAACCCTGGAGGAGGGAGGCTACCCCGACCTCCTTCCCCTGGAGGAGGAGCTCCGGCGCCTCGAGGCGGAGGCCCGGCGCAAGGCGGAGGAGGAAAAGCGCCTCCTCCAGGAAAAGGAAGCCCTGGTGGAGGAGCTCAAGGAGAAGGGCGGGGCCTTCCGCCCCCTTCTGGAGGAACTGCAGGCCCTCCCCATGGAAGCCCTTCCCCAGAGGCTTCCCGAGGTGCGGGCCCGGTACGCCGAACTCCTTAGGGCCCAGGGGGAGGAAGCCGCCCTAAGGGCCAAGCTCGCCGAGGCGGCCAAGGCCCTGGAGGCTCTAAAGCCCGAGGCCCTGGCCCTGGGCCTAAAGGAGAAGGTGGCCGAGGCGGAGGCCCTTTTGGCCCAGGGAGGCCTTCCCGACCTGGGATCCTTACGGAAAAGCCTGGAGGACGCCAAGGCCCAGGCCCGGCAGGAAGCCCTTCTGGAGCTCTCCCGCCTCCAGGCCCTGGCGGAGCGCTTCCGGGGCTTTGGGGGGGAGGGGGTCTTGCGGGCCATCGCCGAGGAAAAGGGCAAGCCCCTCCCCGACCCCAGCCCCATCGCCCGGGCCCTGGAGGCCTTAAAGCGGCGGATGGAGGTGAAGCGGGAGGAGCTCACCACCCGCCTCACCGCCTTCTTCCAGGCTTACGCCCGCCTCGAGGGGTTCCAGAGCGAAACGAATCGCCGCCTAAAGGCCCTTTTGCCGGTGCTGAAAAGCGCCCAGGAAAAGCTTCCCCGCCTGGGCCCCCAAGGCCTCCTCCAGGTGGAGAAGACCCTGGGCCAGGCGGAAGCCCTTCTGCGGGAGCTGGAAAAGGAGCGGGAAGCCGCCAAGGCCGTGCTCCAGGAGATCAGAGGCGAGGACCTCGAGGCCCTCCTGGGGGTCTTCGACCAAGGAAGGGCCCAAGCCCAGGCCACGCCATCCGGGTCCCAGGTAGCTTCCCCAGAGGAGCTGGGGGCGGAACTCTCCCCCTTGCGCCTGCCTGGGGTGGAGGTGCTGGGCTACCTGGGGGAGGCTTTGCCCCTGCCCAGGGAACCCCTGGAAGCCCTGGTCCAGGCCCTGGACCAGCTGGATAAAAGCCTGGGCCAGACCCGGGGGCCTGCGGCCATCCTCCTTAAGGAAAAGGCCTTGGTCCTGGCCCCCCGCAAGGGCCGCACCCTGGTGGCCTTGCTGGAAAAAACCAGCCTCTCCGCCTTCCTCCTGGAGCTCACCTCCTAGGGGTGCTACACTGAAAAAGGGTGGTATCCGTCTCGGCTCTTTGGGAAAAGCTTGCACCCCTTTTAGACTACCTCCCGGCAGGGGAGCGGGAAAAGGTGCGGGAGGCCTACCTCTTCGCCGAGGAGGCCCACCGGGGCCAGCTCAGGCGAAGCGGGGAACCCTATATCACCCACCCGGTGGCGGTGGCGGAGATCCTGGCCTCCCTGCACGTGGATGCGGATACCGTGATGGCGGGCCTCCTCCACGACACCCTGGAGGACTGCGGGGTAAGCGGGGAGGAGCTGGAAAGGCGCTTTGGCCCCGGGGTGCGCAAGCTGGTGGAGGGGGAGACCAAGGTCAGCAAGCTCTACAAGCTGGCCAACCTCGAGGGGGAGGAAAAGCGGGCCGAGGACCTCCGCCAGATGTTCATCGCCATGGCGGAGGACGTACGCATCATCATCGTGAAGCTGGCGGACCGCCTTCACAACCTCCGCACTCTGGAGCACATGCCCCCCGAGAAGCAAAGGCGCATCGCCCAGGAAACCCTGGAGATCTACGCCCCCCTGGCCCACCGCCTGGGAATGGGGCAGCTCAAGTGGGAGCTGGAGGACCTTTCCTTCCGCTACCTCCACCCCGAGGCCTACCACGCCCTTCTTTCCCGCATCCAGGAAACCCAGGAGGCCCGGGAACAGATCATCCGAAAAGCCATAGCGGCCCTGGAGGAAGCCCTGAGGAAGGATGAGCTCCTCCAGGCCCAGCTTCAAGGCCTGGAGGTGACGGGCCGCCCCAAGCACCTCTACTCCATCTGGAAGAAGATGGAACGGGAGGGGAAGGCTCTGGAACAGATCTACGACCTCTTGGCGGTCCGGGTCGTCCTGGATCCCAAGCCCGCCCCCACGGAGGAAGGAAGGGCCTTGAGGGAAAAGCAGGTCTGCTACCACGTCCTGGGGCTGGTCCACGCCCTCTGGCAGCCCATCCCCGGCCGGGTTAAGGACTACATCGCCGTGCCCAAGCCGAACGGCTACCAAAGCCTCCACACCACGGTCATCGCCCTGGAGGGGCTTCCCTTGGAGGTGCAGATCCGGACCCAAAAGATGCACCGCATCGCCGAGTACGGGATCGCCGCCCACTGGCTTTACAAGGAGGGCCTCACCGACCCCGAGGAGCTAAAAAGGCGGGTTTCCTGGCTTAAAAGCATCCAGGAGTGGCAGCAGGAGTTTTCTAGCTCCCGGGAGTTCGTGGAGGCGGTGACCCGGGACCTGCTGGGGGGCAGGGTCTTCGTCTTCACCCCCAAGGGGCGGATCATCAACCTGCCCAAGGGAGCTACCCCCGTGGACTTCGCCTACCACATCCACACCGAGGTGGGGCACCACATGGTGGGGGCCAAGGTCAATGGGCGCATCGTCCCCCTCTCCTACGAGCTACAAAACGGGGAGATCGTGGAGATCCTCACCGCCAAAAACGCCCACCCCTCCAAGGACTGGTTGGAGTTCGCCAAGACCCGGAGCGCCAAGAGCAAGATCCGCCAGTACTTCCGCACCCAGGAGCGCCAGGAAACCCTGGAGAGGGGGCAGAACCTCCTGGAGCGCTACCTGAAGCGCCGTAGCCTCCCCAAGCCCAGCGACAGCCAGCTGGAGGAGGCGGCGAAGAAGCTGGGCCTCACCCCCTCCCCCGAGGAGCTCTACCTGGCCCTGGCCCTAAACCGCCTCACCCCCAAGCAGGTGGCGGAAAAGCTTTACCCCAAGGCGCTCCTCAAGCCGGAAAAGCCCAAGGCACCCCCCAGGAACGAGTGGGGGATCCGCCTGGAGCAGGACCTCCAGGCCCCCATCCGCCTGGCCTCCTGCTGCGAGCCCATGAAGGGGGACGCCATCTTGGGCTTCGTCACCCGGGGCCGGGGGGTCACCATCCACCGGGCGGACTGCCCCAACCTGCGCCGGATCCTCCAGGGACCGGAGGCGGACCGGGTCATCGGGGCCTACTGGGAGGGGGTGGGGGGGAAGGTGGCCACCCTCGAGGTCCTGGCCCAGGACCGGGCCGGGCTCCTGAGGGACGTGATGCAGGTGGTGGCCGAAGCGGGCAAGAGCGCCTTGGGCTCGGAAACCCGCATCCTGGGCCCCCTGGCCCGCATCCGCCTCCGCTTGACCGTGCAGGACGGGGAACGGGACTCCCTGGTCCAAGCCATAAAGGGCGTGAAAAGCGTGCAGGAGGTGCGCTGGGTCTAGGCGGGCCCGGCTAGAGGAGCTTGACCCACACCTCCCGCATCCTCGGTCCGTCGAACTCCGCTAGGAAAACCTGCTGCCAGCGGCCAAGCCTAAGCCTCCCTCCCTCGGCGGGAAGGAGGAGGTGCACCCCGGTGAGGAGGCTTTTCAGGTGGGCGTGGGAGTTTCCTTCCGCATGCCGGTCCTTGGGATGCACCCTGGGGGCCAGCTCCTCCAGGCGGGCGAGAAGGTCGTGGGCCACATCGGGGTCCGCCCCCTCCTGCACGGTGAGGCCACAGGTGGTGTGGGGAACGAAGAGGTAGACCAAGCCGGTGTGCCCGGCCAAGACCTCCTCCACCTGGCGGGTGATGTTCACCAAACCTTCCTTGGGGGTGGGGATGCGGATGGTCTTCATCCTTCAAGCCTAGCAGGCCACGAAGGCAAATCCCTTAAGAAGGGGCTTAAGCGTGGCCCTGCCGGGATGGGGTGGTATCAGGCCATGCGGGTGGCCCGCAGGGTAAAGCTCCGTTCCAGGGTGAAGGAGCGGTCCAAATCGCCGAACTCCCCTTCGGCCCAGGCCCAAAGCCTTGGCATGATGCGCTCGTGTACCTCTTCGGGAACCAGCTGGGTGAAGGAGTAAAGCCTTTCCTCCAGGGCCTCGAGGGCCTGGCGCAGGGTGCGCGCCTCCCGCCACTGGACCACCTGCTTGGTCTTGGGCCTGAGGCCAAGCCGCTTTAGGGCTTCCTCCACCTCTTCTAGCCGCCTTCTGTGCAAGCCCCGCACCACCCCCACGCCCTCCGCCTCCACTAGGGAGCGCCACCTTTCCTGGATCAGGCGCTCCTCCTCCGCCTCCATCTCATCCCAGCCCTCCAAAAGGACCCCTCCTGGCTTCAGCACCCTCAGGGCCTCCGCCAGGGCCTTGGGCCAGTCGGGGAGGAGGTGCCAGAGGTGGACCACGATCACCCCGTGCACGCTCTCGTCGGGCAGGGGAATGGCCCGGACATCGGCCTCTATGAGGCGCACCTTGCGCATAACTCCCGCCGCCTTTTGGCGGAAGACCTCCAGCATGGCGGGATCCTTGTCCAGGGCCAGGTAGCGGTATCCCCGGGCGATGAGGGGCAGGGCGATGCGCCCGGTACCCACCCCAAGCTCCAAAAGCGCCGCCTCCTCCCCCCGCACCCCTAGGGCATTCCCTATGGCGGTGGCGATGCGGCCCGCCACCTCCGGGGGGTAGGCCCGGAGGCGGTCGTAGGCGTAGGCCATACGCACGGAGGCCTTGGGCATCCTTCCCCATTTTACGGGGTATACTTCGCAGCGTGAAAGGACTCATTCTGGCTGCCGGACGGGGCACGAGGCTTCGCCCCCTGACCCACACCCGGCCCAAACCCGTGATCCGGGTGGCGGGAAGGCCCATCCTCCACTACGGTCTGGAAAACCTCCTGCAAGCGGGGATAGAGGAGATCGGGGTGGTGGTTTCCCCAGAAACGGAGAAGGACATCCGCGAGGCCCTTGCGGGCTACCGGGTGCGCTACATCTTGCAAGAAGAGCCCCAGGGCCTGGCCCATGCGGTGGCGGTGGCCAGGGGCTTCCTGGGGCAAAGCCCCTTCGTCCTCTACCTGGGGGACAACCTCTTCCAGAAGGGAATCGCCCGCTTTCTCCAGGCCTTCACCCCAGGGGTGAGCGCGGTGATCGCCCTGGTGCGGGTGGAAAACCCCAGCCAGTTCGGGGTGGCGGTGCTGGAAGGGGAAAGGATCGTGCGCCTTCTGGAGAAACCCAAGGAGCCGCCCTCAAATCTGGCTGTGGCCGGGGTCTATGTCTTCACCCCGGAGGTGCTCGAGGTCATCGAGGGGCTCAAGCCCTCCGCCCGGGGGGAGTACGAGATCACCGACGCCATCCAGGGCCTCATCGACCGGGGGAAGAGGGTGGTGGGGGTGGAGGTGGAGGGCTGGTGGAAGGACACCGGCCGCCCCCAGGACCTTTTGGACGCCAACCGCCTCATCCTGGAAGAACTGGAACCCCGGGTGGAGGGGGAGGTGGGGGAAAGCCAGCTCACCGGGCGGGTGGTGGTGGAGAAGGGGGCCAGGGTGCGGAAAAGCACCATCATCGGCCCGGCCTTCATCGGGGAGGAAGCGGTGGTGGAAGGAGCCTACATCGGGCCCTTCACCTCCTTAGGGCCCGGGGCCAAGGTGGTGCGCTCGGAGGTGGAGTACTCCATCCTCGAGGACCACGCCATCCTGGAAGACGTGGCCTTACGCCTGCAGGAAAGCATCCTGGGGGTGGGGGCCCAGGTGAAAAACCGCGATGGCCTCCCCCGGGCCCACCGCCTGATCCTGGGGGACCTCTCCCAGGTGGAGCTGGCCTGAAGACCACCCCCATGGCCCGGCTTCTGGACCTCCTCACCGAGGACTACCAAAGCGGCGAGGCCCTGGCCCGACGCCTAAAGGTAAGCCGCCAGGCGGTTTCCAAGGAGGTGAAAAGGCTCCTTGCCGAGGGCTTCCCCGTGGAGATGACCCGAAAGGGCTACCGCATCCGGCCCGGCACTCCCCTTCCCCCCCTCTTCCACCCCCAAGGGCGGCTCGGCCGGCCCTACCGCTACCTGGGGCGGGTGGGCAGCACCCAGGATGTCCTAAGGGCCTGGGCGGAGGAAGGAGCCGAGGGGGGAGCCCTGGTCCTGGCCGAGGTGCAGGAAAGGGGCCGCGGCAGGCGGGGAAGGCCCTGGGAAAGCCGCCCAGGGGAAAGCCTCACCTTCTCCCTCCTCCTCCGCCCCACCCTTCCCCTCTCCTCCATGGGTCTCCTTCCCCTTCTTGCCGGCCTGGCCCTTTGGCGGGCGGTGGGGGTGGGGGGGCTCAAGTGGCCCAACGACCTTCTGGCCCCCGATGGTCGGAAACTGGCCGGGGTCCTTCTGGAGGCCAAGGCCGAGGGGGAGGAAGTGGCCTACGTCCTCCTGGGAGTGGGGGTGAACGTGGACTGGGCCCCCGAGGGCGCCGCCGCCTTGAGGGAGTTCTCCCCCCTTTCCCGACGGGAGGTGCTTTCGGGCTTCCTCCTCCACCTGGAAAACCTCTTCCCCCTTCTGGAAAGCCCAGAAACCCTCCTCTCCCTCTACCGGGAGGCCTCCTACACCTTAGGCCGAAGGGTGCGGGTCAAAACCCCCAAGGGAGTGGTGGAGGGGGTGGCGGAGGCCATCCTCCCCGACGGCAGCCTCCAGGTGGAGGGGGTCAGGATCGGCGCGGGCGAGGTGGCCCTCGTGTCCCCCTTCCGGACCAAGGAGTCCGATCCTTGAGTATTTCAGGCTTAGATTTTCCAAAGCATTTGTGATAAGATAAGGCTAGGTATGTTTGCCCGCATCTTCACCAAGGAAGAGGCCGATGCCCTCTTGCCCGAGATCCAGCGGGTCCTCTCCCAGATGCGGCGGACCCGGCAGGAGCTCTCCGAGGTGCAGGCCCGGCTTCCCGAGGCCCGCGGGCTGGAACGAAGGGCCTTGGAGGAGGAGGCCCGCTTCCTCCTGGGCTCCTTGGAAGCCGACACCCGTTACCTGGCCTCCCTGGGGGTGTTCCTCAAGGACTTGGACCGGGGTCTGGTGGACTTCCCCAGCCGGGTGGGCGGAGAGGTGGTCTTTCTCTGCTGGCAGGAAGGGGAACCCGAGGTGGCCCACTACCACCCCCTGGCGGGGGGGTTTGCCGAGCGGCGCCCCTTAAAGGCAGAGGCTAGCGGCCTTCTCCCCCAGGCCTCCCGCCCCGGCGAAACTCGGCCAGGCGCCTAAGGTCTTCCCGCACCAGGTCGTCCCGGCCCGCCAGGGACTCCAGGTGGTGCCTTAATTCGTGAAGGAGGGTTTCCCAGACCTCTTCCTCCCAGTCAAACCCTGGCCCCGCCACCTTCTGGAAGGAACCGTAGTAGAGGGCGATGTGCCGTCCGAGCCCCTCAAACCCCAGGAAGGTGGAAGGGGGACCGGGGTCCAGATACTCCCCAAGCCGCCACACCCCCTTCAGCCCGGGCTCCGGCTTGGCCTGGGGAAGGACGTGCACCCCCTGAAGCTCCCGTTTGAAGGCCTCGGGGATCTCCGCCCAAAGCCTTTCCACCAGCGCCACAAAGGCCTCGTAGGTCATGGCCGATGGTAGGGATGCCCGGCCCTCAGGGTGAGGATCCGGTAGAGCTGCTCCATCAGGACCAAAAGGGCCAGCTCGTGCTGCAGGGTAAGGGGGGAAAGGGAAAGGAGGAGGTCGGCCCCCTCACGTACCCCCTTAGGGTACCCCTCGGCACCCCCCACCAAAAAGGCCACCCGTTCCCCCTCCCAGCGCCTCAACTCCTCCAGAAGCCCTTCCGTGGTAAAGAGCTTTCCCCTTTCATCCAGGACCACCTTGCGGTGGCCTTCCGCCTTGGGCAGGAGGTCCTGGGCCTCTTTAACGAAGTGGACCTCGAGGGGGGCATATTTCCGGATGCGCATCGCATACTCTTCCACCCCCAGCCGGGCGTAAACCAGCCTGGGTTTGCCCACCGCCACCACCCTAAGGCGCACCTCCCCATTTTAGGGCCAGGGTATACTCAGGGCGAAGGGAAAGTGGGACCTCACCCACCCCGATAAAGGAGCCCCAGGCCCTTACCCAGGGCAGGCTCTAAGGGCGCCAAAAGCGCCGGAAAAGGAGGGTTTATGGTAAAGGACACCCACCGGTTTCAGCCCTTCACCCCTGAGCCCATAAGGCTCATCGGGGAAAAGGGAGAGTGGCTGGGGGATTTCCCCTTGGATCTGGACGAGGAGAAGCTTAAGCGCCTCTACCGGGACATGCTGGCGGCCCGGATGCTGGACGAGCGCTACACCATCCTCATCCGCACCGGCAAGACCAGCTTCATCGCCCCCGCCGCCGGGCACGAGGCCGCCCAGGTGGGCATTGCCCACGCCATCCGCCCTGGCTTTGACTGGGTCTTCCCCTACTACCGGGACCACGGCCTGGCCCTGGCCCTGGGCATCCCCCCCAAGGAGCTTTTCAGCCAGATGCTGGCCACCCGGGCTGACCCCAACAAGGGCCGGCAGATGCCCGAGCACCCGGGGTCCAAGGCCCTCAATTACTTCACCGTGGCCAGCCCCATCGCCTCCCACGTACCTCCCGCCGCCGGGGCGGCCATCAGCATGAAGCTCCAGGGCACGGGCCAGGTGGCGGTCTGCACCTTCGGGGACGGGGCTACGAGCGAAGGGGACTGGTATGCAGGGATCAACTTTGCCGCCGTGCAGGGCGCCCCTGCCGTCTTCATCGCTGAAAACAACTTCTACGCCATCAGCGTGGACTACCGCCGCCAGACCCATAGCCCTACCATCGCCGAAAAAGCCCACGCCTTCGGCATCCCTGGCTACCTGGTGGACGGGATGGACGTCCTGGCCTCCTACTACGTGGTGCGGGAAGCGGTGGAACGGGCCCGCATGGGGGAGGGCCCCAGCCTGGTGGAGCTCAGGGTCTACCGCTACGGCCCCCACTCCTCCGCCGACGACGACAGCCGCTACCGCCCCAAGGAGGAGGTGGAAGCCTGGCGCAAGCGCGACCCCATCCTCCGCTTCCAGCGCTTCCTGGAGGAGCGGGGCCTTTGGAACCTGGAGTGGGAGGAGGACCTGAAGGCGGAGATCCGCGCCGAGCTGGAAAGGGCCTTGAAGGAAGCCGAGGAGGCCGGAGCGGTGCCCCCGGAATGGATGTTCGAAGACGTCCTGGCCGAGAAACCCTGGCACCTGGCCCGCCAGGAGGCCCTCCTCAAGGAGGAGCTCTAAAGGGGTGGGTTATGGCCGTCATGACCATGGTGCAGGCCCTGAACCGGGCCCTGGACGAGGAAATGGCCAAGGACCCCCGGGTGGTGGTCCTGGGAGAGGACGTGGGCAAGAGGGGCGGGGTCTTCCTGGTGACGGAGGGGCTTTTGCAGAAGTACGGCCCCGATCGGGTCATGGATACCCCCCTTTCCGAGGCGGCCATCGTGGGAGCCGCCCTGGGCATGGCCGCCCACGGCCTAAAGCCTGTGGCCGAGATCCAGTTCGCCGACTACATCTTCCCCGGCTTCGACCAGCTGGTGAGCCAGGTGGCCAAGCTCCGCTACCGCTCCGGCGGGCAGTTCACCGCCCCCCTGGTGGTGCGCATGCCCTCTGGGGGCGGGGTCAAGGGGGGGCACCACCATTCCCAAAGCCCCGAGGCCCATTTCGTGCACACCGCCGGGCTCAAGGTGGTGGCGGTTTCCACCCCCTACGACGCCAAGGGCCTCCTGAAGGCCGCCATCCGCGACGAGGACCCCGTGGTCTTCCTGGAGCCCAAAAGGCTTTACCGCTCGGTGAAGGAGGAGGTGCCGGAGGAGGACTACGTCCTGCCCCTGGGCAAGGCCGCCATCAGGCGGGAGGGGAAGGACCTTACCCTAATCGGCTATGGCACGGTAATGCCCGAGGTGCTCCAGGCGGCAGAGGAGCTGGAGAAGGCAGGGGTTTCCGCCGAGGTTCTAGACCTCCGCACCCTCATGCCCTGGGATTACGAGGCGGTGATGAACTCCGTGGCCAAAACGGGAAGGGCCGTGCTGGTCTCCGATGCCCCCCGGCACGCGAGCTTCGTGAGCGAGGTGGCGGCCACCCTCGCCGAGGACATCCTGGACATGCTTCTCGCTCCTCCCATCCGGGTGACGGGCTTCGACACCCCCTACCCCTACGCCCAGGACAAGCTCTACCTGCCCACCGTCACCCGTATCCTGAACGCCGCCAAACGGGCGTTAGACTACTGACTGAAGGGAGGTTTTATGCGGCTAAAGGTGGTCCTGGAAAAGAGCGAGGAGGGAGGGTACACCGTCTACGTGCCTGCCCTTCCCGGTTGTATTAGCGAGGGGGACACCTTGGAAGAAGCTTTAGCCAACATCCGCGAGGCCATCGCCCTCTACCTGGAACCGCTAGAGGAAAAGCTGCCAGAGAACGCTGAGCTGGCCGAGGTAGAGATTTGAAGGTCCCCTCCTTGTCCTACAAGCGGGTGGTCAAGGCTTTAGAAAAGGCGGGCTTTCGGGTGGTGCGCCAACGGGGGAGCCATATCCGGATGGAGAGGCAGCTGGGAGAAAAGCGAATCATTGTCATCGTGCCTGCGCACATCCCCATAAAGCCCTCCACCCTAGCCCACATTCTCAAAGATGCGCAGATTTCCCTCGAGGAATTTTCAGATCTGATCTAGGAGGCCTATGCCCAAGGAAATCCTCATGCCCGAACTGGCGGAAAGCGTGGTGGAAGGCGAGATCCTCAAGTGGCTGGTGGAGGAGGGGGACTACCTCAAGAAGGACCAGCCCTTCGTGGAGGTGATGACCGACAAGGTCACCGTAGAGCTCCCCTCCCCCTACGAGGGGGTGCTCCTGAAAAAGCTGGCCAAGGAGGGGGAGGTGGTGAAGGTCCACGCCCCCATCGCCCTCCTGGCGGAACCCGGGGAGGCCGTGGCCGGGGTAAAAGAGGTGAAAGAGGTAAAGGAGGCTCCGCCCGTGCAAGCGGTGGAGGAGCGCTCCATCGTGGAGCCCGGGCTTCCCCCAAAGGAGGAAAAGGAGGATCTCTCCCTCTTCAAGCCGGACACCACCCAGGTGGCGGTGAAGAACCCCTTCCTAAGCACCCCGCCCGGGCCACAGCCCGGGCGGGGACCCCAGGAGGGAAGGGCAGGCCGGGTGCTGGCGGTGCCCGCCGCCCGGAAGCTGGCCCGGGAACTGGGGATTCCCCTCGAGGCCATCCCTGGCTCCGGCCCCATGGGCCGCATCCGGGTGGAGGACGTGCGGGCCTATGCCGAACAGCTTAAGGCCCAAGCCGCACCCCCGCCCCTAAGCCCCAAGGAGGCCCCAGCACCCCTTCCCTCGGGCTTCCCGCCCCCACCCCGCTACATCCCCCCCAAGGGCTACGAGCACCTGGAGGAGCGCATCCCTCTAAGGGGCATCCGCCGCACCATCGCCCAGGGGCTCTGGCAAAGCCACCTCTACACCGTGCGCACCTTGAACGTGGACGAGGCCGACCTCACGGAACTGGTGGCCCTCCGGGAGCGCCTGAAACCCGAGGCCGAGCGCCAGGGGGTGAAGCTCACCTACCTCCCCTTCATCTTCAAGGCGGTGGTGCGGGCTTTGAAGAAGTACCCCATGCTGAGTACCAGCCTGGACGAGGAGCGCCAGGAGATCGTCTACAAGCGCTACTACCACCTGGGCCTGGCGGTGGCCACGGAAAGGGGGCTCATTGTGCCCGTGGTGCGGGATGTGGACCGCAAAAACATCCTGGAACTGGCCCAAGAGATCGCCGAGCTTTCCGCCCGGGCCCGGGAAGGCAAGCTCTCCCCCGAGGAGGTCACGGGTTCCACCTTCACCATCACCAACATCGGCTCCGTGGGGGCCCTCATGAGCTTTCCCATCATCAACGTCCCCGAGGCCGCCATCCTGGGGGTACACTCCATCCGGAAGCGGCCCTGGGTAATGCCGGATGGTTCCATCCAGGCCCGGGATATTATGTACCTCTCCCTTTCCTTTGACCACCGCCTGGTGGACGGGGCCGAGGCGGCCTCCTTCACCCGGGATGTGATCCGGCTTTTGGAGAACCCCGACCTCCTCCTTCTGGAAATGTAGGATGGACCCCATGAAGACCTACGACCTCATCGTGATTGGCACCGGACCTGGGGGCTACCACGCCGCCATCCGGGGGGCGCAGCTTGGGCTTAAGGTTCTGGCAGTGGAGGCCGCCGAGGTGGGGGGCGTGTGCCTGAACGTGGGCTGCATCCCCACCAAGGCGCTTTTGCACGCCGCAGAAACCATGCACCACCTGCATGTAGCCAAGGACTTTGGCCTGAAGGCTAAGCCCGAACTGGATTTCAACAAGCTCGGCGCCTGGCGGGAGGGTGTGGTGAAGCGGCTCACCGGGGGCGTGGCCGGGCTTTTGAAGGGCAACAAGGTGGAGCTCGTGCGGGGCTTCGCCCGCTTCGCCGGGCCCCGGGAGATCGAGGTCAACGGGGAGCGCTACGGGGGGAAAAGCCTCATCCTCGCCACGGGGAGCGAGCCCGTGGAGCTTAAGGGCTTCCCCTTCGGCGAGGAGGTCTGGGACTCCACCCGGGCCTTGAGGGTGGAGGAGGGGATCCCAGGGCGCCTTTTGGTGATCGGGGGCGGGGCGGTGGGCCTCGAGCTGGGCCAGGTCTACCACCGCCTGGGCGCGGAGGTGACCCTCATTGAGTACATGCCGGAAATCCTCCCCGCAGGGGACCCGGAAACCGCCGCCCTCCTGCGCAAGGCCCTGGAGAAGGAGGGCATTAGGGTGCGCACCGGCACCAAGGCCGTGGGCTACGAGAAGAAGGGGGATGGCCTCCACGTGCTCCTGGAGCCCGCCCAGGGGGGAAACCAAGAGGAGATCGTGGTGGACAAAATCCTGGTGGCCGTGGGCCGCAAACCCCGCACCGAGGGCTTGGGCCTGGAGAAGGCCGGGGTAAAGGTGGACGAACGGGGCTTCATCCAGGTGAACGCCCGCATGGAAACCTCGGCCCCCGGGGTCTACGCCATCGGGGACGTGGCCCGTCCCCCCCTCCTCGCCCACAAGGCCATGCGGGAGGGCCTGGTGGCCGCCGAGAACGCCGCCGGGAAAAACGCCCTCTTCGACTTCCAGGTACCCAGCGTGGTCTACACCGGACCCGAATGGGCCGGGGTGGGGCTCACGGAGGAGGAGGCCAGGAAGGCGGGCTATAAGGTGAAGGTGGGGAAGTTCCCCCTTTCCGCCAGCGGCCGGGCCCTTACCCTAGGGGGGGCGGAGGGCCTTATCAAGGTGGTGGGGGATGAGGAAACCGACCTCCTTCTTGGGGTCTTCCTCGTGGGGCCCCAGGCGGGAGAGCTCATCGCCGAGGCCACCTTGGCCCTGGAGATGGGGGCCACGGTTTCCGACCTCGCCCTCACCGTCCACCCCCACCCCACCCTCTCCGAGGGGCTCATGGAGGCGGCGGAGGCCCTCCACAAGCAGGCCATCCACATCCTGAACCGTTGACCCAACCCAGAGTCCCTGGGCGTTCCCGGTGGGGCAGAAGCCCCACCGGACCTTTAAAAGCCCAGGGCCCCGAGAAGCCCGTAAAGCCCTGCCCCCAGGAAGACGGCCACGCCCAGGTTCCCGGTGAGCCTAAGCCCCAGATAAGTGCCTAGGAGGGCAAGCCCCGCCCGAAGCCACTCCGGGGAAGTCGGGGGGGAGAAGGCGGAAACCAGGAAAAGGGCCACCACCAGGGCGGGTCCCGCCTGGCCCGCCGGCACCCTCCTCTCCCCCCGCCAGGGCAGGAAGCGCAGGAGGAAGGTGCCCAGGGCCAGGAGGAGGAGGGCCAGGGTCATGGCCTCCCCCCTTCCCCGGCCAGAAGAACCCGATGACCCCCGCCAGGAAGAGCCCCCAGGCGGTCTGCCCCAGGAGGTGGAGGGACCAAGCCGCCCCGCCCGCGAGAAGGGCCGCGGGGTTTTTCAGGTGGGGCAGGGCCAGGAGAAGAAACAGGGCAGGAAGGGCGAAGGCGAGAGCCTCCCCCACTCCGGGCCAGGCGAGAAGCCCCTGCCCCCCCAAGGCCCCCAGGAAGGTGCCCAGGTTCCAGGAAAGGTAGGCCCCTAAGCCCAGGCCCAGGAAGTAGCCCCGCCGCTCCCCCGGGGGGAGGCCGGGGAGAGCCCTTAGGGCCAGGGCGAAGACCTCGTCGGTGAGGAGGAAGGCTTCCAGGGGACCTCCTTTAAGGTGGGGCCTGAGGGCCGGGCCGTAGAAGGCGTGGCGCAGGTTAAGGAGAAGACCCAGGGAGGCCGCCAAAAGGGGCGGCGCCCCCTGGGCCAGAAGCCCCACCAAGGCGAACTGGCTGGCCCCGGCGAAGACCAGGAGGGAGGTGAGCTGAATCCAAAGGTAGCCAAGCCCCGCCTGGGCCCCCAGGGCGCCGAAGGCCACAGCCACGGGGAAGTAGCCCAGGGCAATGGGCCAAGCAGCCTGCAGGCCTTCCTTCATCCCTACCGGATCTCCACCCCGCTCCAGCGCTCCAAGAGCTTCAGGGCCTCCACGTGGTCGGCCTCGGGGCCGAGTTCCCTTTTGGCCATCTCATACACCTCCCGGGTGAGGCGGAGGAGGGGGCTTGGGGCCTTTTCCCCGTCCAAGACGCCCATGGCGATACCCAGGTCCTTCACCAAAAGGCCCAGGGCGAAGGTCTTGGGAAAGGCCCGGGTGACCACCCTTTGGGGAATCAGGTTCTCCGTGGCGTTGGAGCGGCCGCTGGAGGCGTTGATGACCTCGAGGGCCTTCTCCGCGGACACCCCCTGCCGCACCAGGGCCAAAAGCCCCTCCCCCGCCGCCCAGAGGTTCACCGCCAGGAGGGCGTTGTTGATGGCCTTCACCGCATGCCCCGCCCCCACGGGCCCCACGTGGACCACCTTTTGGGCATAGGCCAGGTAGGGCTTCACGGCCTCCACTGCCGCCTCCGGCCCCCCCAGCATCACCGTGAGGGTGCCCTTCTCTGCCCCTATCGTCCCGCCGGAAACCGGGGCGTCCAGGTAGACCACGCCCCGTTCCAAAAGGCGCTCCGCCAGAAGCCGGCTTCCCTCGGGCTCGCCACTGGTGGCGTCCACCCAGTAGGTGCCGGGCCTCAGGTGGGGCAGGAGGGCCTCCGCCACCTCGGCCACCTCCTTGGTGGTGGGGAGGCAGGTGAAGATCACCTTGGCCTCCGCCACCCCTTCCAGGGGCACCGCCTTGGAACCGAACTCCCCTTGGTGCCTTAGGGCCTTGGCGAAGGTGCGGTTCCAGACCAGGGTGGGAAACCTTTTGGCCAGATGGCCGGCCATGGGGTAGCCCATGGCCCCAAGACCGAGGAAGGCCAGTTTCTCCATGTTCCCGTTTTACCAGAACTTCAAAAGCTTGGCGAGGCCCCGAAAGAGGAGGAGGAAGAGAAGGCCAAAGGCCATGGCCACGCCCAGGAAGACGAAAAACCCCACCCCAAAGCCCCCGCCCAGGACCATCTGCCTAAGCCAAAGCCCCGCGGGGAAGGCGAGGGCCCAGGTGAGGAGGAGGAGGAGGTTAGCCCAGGTGGGCCTGCGGTAGGTGCCGAGGAAGGGGGCAAGGAGAAGCCAGACGAAGAGGATAGGAAGGACGTTCCGGGCCAGGCCCTCCAGGGTGATGGAAAGGCCATGGGAAAGAAGCCCCGCTCCAGCGAAGAGGAGGAGGGCCAGAAGGTCCAGGAGGAAGAGGCGGCTCATGGACGGGAGGTAGCCTCCAGGAAGACCCGGTCCGCCCGGTAGGAGCTCCGCACCAGGGGCCCGGCAAAGACCTCTCTAAAGCCCAGCTCGTACCCCCAGGCCTCGTACTTTTTGAAGTCCTCGGGGGGCACGTAGCGCGCCACCGGCAGGTGGGCCGGGGTGGGGCGCAGGTACTGGCCCAGGGTGAGGATGTCCACCCCGGCTGCCCGGAGGTCCCGCATGGCCTCGAGGATCTCCTCCTCCGTTTCCCCCAGACCCAGCATGAGGCTGCTTTTGGTAAGCACGTCGGGCCGGTAGCGCTTGGCGTGGGCCAGGACCCTAAGGGTCTGATCGTACCCCGCCCGGGGGTCCCTTACCCTGGGGGTCAGGCGGCGCACGGTCTCCAGGTTCTGGGCGTAGACCTCCGGACCCGCGTCCAAAACCGTCTCCACCGCCTTCAGGTCCCCTTGAAAGTCGGGGGTGAGGGCCTCCACCAAGACCCCAGGGGCCTTTTCCTTGATGGCCCTTATGGTGGCGGCGAAGTGGGCCGCCCCGCCATCGGGAAGGTCGTCCCGGTCCACGCTGGTGAGGACCACGTAGCGGATATGGAGCCTGCGGATGGCCTCGGCCACCCGCTGGGGCTCCTCGGGGTCCACGATCCCCTTGGGGTTCCCCGTGTCCACGGCGCAGAATTTGCAGGCCCTTGTGCAGACGCTCCCCAGGAGCATCACCGTGAGGGTGCCGTGGCTCCAGCACTCCCCCACGTTGGGGCAGAGGGCCTCCTGGCAGACGGTGTGGAGCTTGAGCTCGTTCACCGTGGCCTTCAGGGCCTGGTACTTGGCCCCCGTGGGCAGGGTGGCCCTGAGCCAGGCGGGCTTATTCCGGTCCACAGGCTCGGGCCGGGCCTGGGCTAGGCCATGCTTCACCACCTTGAGCTCCACCACCTCCCCGGTGGGGGCAAGGAGCTCCACGGTTTCAAACTTGGGCTTCACGATGATCCTCCTTTACACGGGGCTCCATTCCGAAAACCTCGGCGAAGGCCCGCACCACCCTGTCCTTCACCTCCGGCATGGGAACCTTGCGGCCCAAAAGCCGTTCCAGAGAGGTAACCCCTTTCCCCTTTAGCCCGCAGGGGATGATGACGGAGAAGTCGTTTAAGTCGGTGTTCACGTTGAGGGCAAAGCCGTGGAAGCTGACCTCCTCCTTCACCGCCACCCCGATGGCACAGAGCTTGTCCTCCCCCACCCAGACCCCCGCGTACCCCGGGGTGGGGTAGGCCTCTAGGCCGTAACTGGCCGCCACCTTGACGATGGCCTCCTCTATCTGCCGAAGGAAGCGGCGCACCTCCCGGCCCACGGGAAAGATGGGGTAGCCCACCAGCTGCCCAGGGCCGTGGTAGGTGACGTCCCCACCCCGCTCCACCCAAAAGAGCTCAAAGCCATTCTCCCGGTACCAGCTCTCGGGGAAGAGCAGGTTCTCCCCCGTGGCCTTCCGGCCCAGGGTGATCACCCGGGGGTGCTCCAGGAGGAGGAGGGTGGGGGGGCGCTCGCCCCGCACCACCTCCTTGTGCACCCTTTTCTGGTACTCCCAGGCTTGGGGGTAGGGCAAAAGGCCCAGGTCCTCCACCCAGAACTCCACGTCCTTTAGCATACGCCACCCAGGCGAGCAGGGTCTGGAAAGAGCCACAAAGCCCCTTGACCCGCCCCTGACCTGCAGGGAGCAGGATGGGGAGCATGGGCACGGAAAACCGCCTGCACATGCTCCTGGAACTGGAGCCGGAGGCCATGGATCCCGCCCTGGCCGAGCGCCTACTGGACGAGGTGCTGGAGGTGCTGCGCCAACACCTCCCGGTGCGGGCACTCGAGGCCCGCTTGGAGCGGCGGGGCGGCCACGTGGTGCTCCTGGCCGCCGCGGAGCTCGCCTCCTAAGAAGGCAGGGGGTTACCCCGGCGGATAAGGAGGAAAGGCGAGGCTTAGGGCCTTTCTGGGGCCCCCGTGGTGGCGCAAGCCACGGCGGGGTACTCAGACCCCTAAGGCCCGGGCCAGAAGCCGGTCCCGCAAGGGGGTGGGGAGCAGGCGCAGAAAAAGGGTCTGCCAGGCCCTTTCCCGCCCCGCCACCAGGTAGCGGGCCCGGGGCCTTGGGCTTTCCAGGGCGTGGAGCACCGCCTCCGCCACCCTTTCCGGGGGAAGTCCCCGCCTCGCGTTCCTCCGGGCCATCCTCCGGGCCACCTCCAGGTAGCGCCCGTAGACCTCCTCCGTATCGGAAGGGGGTGGGAGCAGGTAGCCCTCCGCCGCCCGTTCCGAGCGCTCCCAGATGGGGGTGGCCACGGAGCCGGGCTCGATAAGGATCACCCGTACCCCAAAGGGCTTTAGCTCCACCCGAAGGGCGTCGGCCAGGGCCTCGAGGGCGAACTTGCTGGCGGCGTAGGGCCCCATGAGGGGGAGGGCCAAGAGGCCAGAGACCGAGCCCATGAGGACCACCCGCCCCCGGCCCCCCCGCAGGAGGGGCAGGCAAGCCTGCACCGTGGCGTGCACCCCCAAGAGGTTCACCTCCAAGGCCTGCCGGAAGGCGGAGGGGGGTACCAGCTCCAAGGGCCCCGCCACCGCCACCCCCGCATTGGCCACCAGGCCGAAAAGCCCCTCTTCCCGCAGGGCTTCCCGCGCTCGGAGAAGGTCTTCCTCCCGGGTCACGTCCAGGAGGAGAGGCTCCACCCCCAGGGCCCTTAGGCGCTCTGCGTCCTCCTCCTTGCGCACCCCGCCGTAAACCCGGTACCCCCTAGCGGCAAGGAGGCCTGCCGTGGCCAGGCCGATGCCGCTCCCGGCCCCGGTGATGAGGACGCTCCCGGCCATTTGCACCCAGTTTACAATCTCCGGCCCAAGCGGGTAGAATCTCCCCGAAATCCCAAGGGGGCAGCATGATCGGGAGAAGGGTGCAGCAGCGGATCTACCTGGAAGGGCTTTGGGGCGGGAGGCCCCCGGTACCCGTCCACCCACAGGGCTTAGAGGAGGCGGCGCGCAGGCGGATGTCCCCCGAGGCCTGGGCCTACGTGGCGGGCGGAGCGGGCTTGGAGCGCACCATGGCGGCGAACCGCAGGGCCTTTGACCGTTACCGCTTCCTCCCCCGCATGCTCCGCGGGGCAAAGCCCCCGGCCCTCGAGGTCGCCCTCTGGGGAAGGGGCTGGGCCGCCCCCCTGTTCCTGGCCCCCATCGGGGTCCTGGAGCTGGCCCACCCCCGGGCGGAGCTGGCCGCGGTCCGGGCTGCGGCTCAGAGGGGCCTTCCCTTCATGGTTTCCAACCAGAGCTCCTACCCCCTGGAGCAGGTGGTGGAGGCGGCCCGTTCGGCGAACCCGGAAGCGGCCGTCTTCTTCCAGCTCTACCACTCCAGCGATCCCCGGGTGGTGGGAAGCTTCCTCCGCCGGGCGGAGGCCGCGGGGTGCGCGGGGGTGGTCCTCACCGTGGACACGGTGCAACTCGGCTGGCGGCCCCGGGACCTGGACCTGGGCCACCTGCCCTTCCTCAAGGGGCAGGGCCTGGCCCAGTACCTGAGCGACCCCGCCTTCCTGGCCAGCCTGGAGGAGCCGGTGGAGGGGCCCACCCTGCGCCCCCGCCCGAGCCTTGCCCTCCTCCGCGCCCTCCTAGCCCTGCGCCGGGCCGGAGCAAGAGTAGGGGTACGGGAGCTTTCCCGTCTTCTTAAAGGGGTGCGCCGCTTCGTGGCCACCTATTCCTTCCCTGAGCTTTCCTGGGAGGAGGTGCGGCGGGTGCGGGAGACCACCCCCTTGCCCCTCCTCCTCAAGGGCCTCCTCCACCCCGAGGACGCGGCCCAGGCGGTGGCGCTGGGGGTGGACGGGGTCTACGTCTCCAACCACGGGGGCCGGCAGGTGGACGGGGAGGTGGCGGCCCTCGAGGCCCTCCCCGGGGTGGTGGAGGCCGTGGGGGCCGGGTCCCGGTGCTCCTGGACAGCGGGGTCCGCACCGGGGCCGATGCGGTCAAGGCCCTGGCCCTGGGGGCCAAGGCGGTGGGGCTGGGGCGGCCCTACGTCTATGGCTTGGCCCTCCGAGGGGAGGAAGGGGTGGGGGCGGTCTTGGACCATTTCCTGGCCGAGCTGGAGCTCACCCTGGCCCTCTTAGGGGTGAAAAGCTTAGAGGAGGTGGGACCCCACCTCCTCGCCTCCTAGGGGCGGCCTGCCGGGCAAGCCACCTACTGGGCCACCACGCTCACCCTCACCTGGATGGGCACCTCGGGGTGGGGCTTGTAGGTGAGAACGTACTCCCCCAGCTCCTTGATGGGCTTTTCCAGCACCAGGCGCTTGGGATCGATGGTGATGCCGTGCTGGCGCGAAAGGGCTTCGGCCACGTCCTTGGCGGTCACGGAGCCGTAGATCTTGGTCTCCCCCGCCCGCACCGGAATGGTGAGGGTGAGGTTCTCCAGGATCTCCTTGAGGCGCTCCGCCTCCGCCTTCCTTTCCGCCAGGCGCTTGGCTTGGGCCCGGATCTTGGCCTCGAGGGCCTTCAGGTTGCTCTCCGTGGCCAAGACCGCCAGGCCCCGGGGCAGGAGGTAGTTCCTGGCGTAGCCGGGCTTCACGTTCACCACCTGGCCCACATCGCCCAGGTTCTCCAGGGGTTCAAGCAGGATGACCTTCATGTCCACCCCCTACTTGCGCACCAGCTTCTCCGTGAAGGGAAGAAGCCCAAGAATCCTCGCCCGCTTGATGGTGCGGGCCAGGATGCGCTGCTCCTTGGCGGTAAGCCCCGTGCGGCGGCGGGGAAGAATCTTCCCCGTCTCCGACAAGAACCGCTTCAGCACCTCCACGTTGCGGTAATCCTTAAGGTCAAACTCCCCCAGGCTGGCCTTGACCTTGGCCTTCCGGGAAGGGCGCTTCGGCGCCTCCTTCTTAGGTTTAGCGTTCTTCGTGCTCAAAACGGCAAATCCTCCTCCGGCGGGAAGTCTTCCAGTCCTTCCTCGATGTCCACCCCACCCGTCTGGACAGAGCGCTCTGGCTCTTGGGGCCTGCCTCCGCCGGTCCTTTCAGGCCCACGGGTGGGTCGCTCCAACCTGAGGGCTTCCACACGGGTCTGGAAGCGCCTTTCCCCGGTGGAGCTCGTCCAGGAGTCGTTCACCAAACGGCCGATCACCAAAAGCCCCTCGCCCCGCTTGAGTTCCCCGGCCCACTCGGCCAGGTCGCGCCAGGCCTGAACCTCGATGAAGTGGGTCCTCTCCCCGTCCGGCCCCTGGCCCGGGCGACGCTCGTTGATGGCTAAGCCCAGCCGGACCACCGCCGTGCCCTGGGGGGTGTAGCGCAGATCGGGATCGCGGGTGAGGTTGCCCATGAGGATCACCTGGTTCAGGGCGTGGCGAAGCCTAGGCTGGCCCCGGGCGTCCTCGAGGGTCTCGCGGCCCCGCCCCTCCAAGGGGTCGAGGAAATCCGCCCGGATCTGGACCTCGCTCCGCTTCTCCCCTTCCCGCTCCCACTGCCGGTACTCCAGCCGGCCTTCTACAAAAATCAGCTGGCCCCTTTCCAGGATGTCCCCCCACATCTCCGCCTGCCGGCCCAAAAGGCGCACCCGGTGGTACCAGGGCACCTCCCGCTCCTGGCCGGAAGCATCCAGGAGAGCATCCTGACCCGCCAGGTTCAGGTCCAGAATGGCCATCCCCCCCGGGGTGTAGCGCATGTCCGGACGGGCGGTAAGGGTACCGATAAGGAAAACGCGGTTCAGGCCTCTTGCCATGGGAACAGTCTACGCCTTGGTGAGAAGGGGCTCCTGGGTTTTCACCACCATGACCCGGCGCACGTTATCGCGCAGGCGAAGCTCCCGGGCCAGGTTGTTCACCCGATCTTCGGGCATCTCCACCTGATACCAGAGGAAGTAGCCCTGGGTGTCCTTGACGATGGGGTAGGCCAAGCGGCGAAGGCCCCACTCCTCCACCTTCTCCACCCTGGCCCCGAAGGCCTCGAGGGCCTTCCCAATGATCTCCTTCTCCAGGGCGAGCTGGCTCTGGTCCAGGTTGGGGCTCAGGATGATGTTCACCTCGTACTTGCGCATCTCCACCTCCTCTCCGGGCCCGGCAGGCCGCACGAGGGCTGATTATACCCTCTTCCCTCCCCAAATAAAAGACCCAGGGGGCCCTGAGGCCCCCATCTGGCTCCGCGGGCAGGACTCGAACCTGCGACCAACCGGTTAACAGCCGGCCGCTCTACCAGCTGAGCTACCGCGGACCGACCGCACTAGGCACTATAGCAGGAGGCCCGGGGAAGCGTCAAGAAGAAAAGCCCCGGGGAGTTTCCCCGGGGTCCGGCCAAGGACTCCTAAAGCTTCTTCAGGGCCTGGGTGAGCTGGGTGAGGACGTTTTGCGCATCCCCATAGAGCATCCGGGTGTTGTCGGCGTAGAAGAGCTCGTTCTCCACCCCGGCGAAACCCTTGCCCTGGCCGCGCTTGATGACGATCACGTTCTTGGCCTTATCCACGTCCAGGATGGGCATGCCGTAAAGGGGGCTTCCTGGGCGCCGGGCAGCGGGGTTCACCACGTCGTTGGCCCCGATGACCACCGCCACGTCCACGGTGGGGAACTCGGGGTTGATCTCCTCGAGGTCCTTGAGCTTGTCGTACTCCACCCCCGCCTCAGCCAGGAGCACGTTCATGTGCCCGGGCATCCGCCCCGCCACCGGGTGGATGGCGAACTTCACCTCAACCCCTTTGCTCTCTAGGAGGTCCGCAAGCTCCTTCACCTTGTGCTGGGCCTGGGAGAGGGCCATGCCGTATCCGGGCACGAAGACCACCTTGCCCGCGTAGGCCAGCATGACGGCGGCATCCTCCACGTCGATGGGCTTGAGGCTTCCCTTGACCTCCCCCGCCTCCTGCTCCACGCCGAATCCCCCCACCAGCACGCTCCACACGGAGCGGTTCATGGCCCTGGCCATGAGCACGGTGAGGAGGGTACCCGCCGCCCCCACCAGGGTCCCCGCCACCATCAAGGCCGGGTTCCCCACAGCGAAGCCCTCAAAGCCCACGGCCATACCGGTGAAGGCGTTGTAGAAGGAGATGGCCACGGGCATGTCTCCCCCGCCGATGGGCAAGGTCATGAGAATGCCGAAAAGAAGGGCCAGGAGGAAGAAGAAGACGATGCTTAAGGTGGGATCGTTCCAAAGCAGGGAGAAGCCCAAAAGCACCGTGATGAGAAGCACCAGGGCGTTCACCACCTTCTGCCCGGGGAAGAGGATGGGTCGGCTTTTCATGATGCCCTGGAGCTTGGCGAAGGCGATGAGGCTTCCCGTGAAGGCCACGCTACCGATGAGGCCTCCAAGGATGGCCAAGGCCATGAGGCCCAAGTTGTCAAAGGCTCCCTTCAGGAGCTCCACCGCGGCGATGGTGGCGGCCGCACCCCCACCCATGCCGTTGTAGATGGCCACCATCTGGGGCATGTCGGTCATGGCCACCTTGATGGCCGCCCACCAGGCGATCACAGAGCCCACCAGAAGAGCGATGAGCATGAGGCTAAAGTTCTGCATTCCCGGCCAGAAGAAGGTGGCCAGAACCGCCAAGGCCATACCCCACCCAGCCCAGACGATGCCGCTTTTGGCGGTGGTGGGGTGGGCCATGCGCTTTAGGCCCACAATGAAGAGGATGGCCACCACGAAGTAGGCCGCCTGGATGAGATCCATCACTGACCACCCCCCTTGCCTGGCCGCCTCTCAAACATCTCCAGCATGCGCACCGTAACCGCATACCCCCCGGCAGCGTTGGCCGCCCCCAGGATCACCCCCAGGAAGCCGATGGCCTTTTCCAAGCCGGTATCCGCATGGCCTAGGACCACCATGGCCCCCACCACCACCACCCCGTGGATGAAGTTGGACCCGGACATCAAGGGGGTGTGGAGGATCACAGGCACCCGGGTGATGAGCTCGTAACCCAAAAAGGCCGTGAGCACGAAGATGTACAGGGCCGACCAGAAACCAAACTCCATCATGCACCTCCCACGAGGGCCTTGGTGGGCCCGTGCAGGATCTCGCCTTCCTTCATGAGAAGCGCCCCCTGGATGATCTCGTCCTCCCACTTGGGAGCGAACTCACCCTTCTCCATGAGCAGGCTGGAAAGGTTCAAAAGGTTTTTGGCGTACATTTCCGAGGCGTGGACGGCGAGTTCGCTGGGCAGATTCAAGGGGCCAAAGATCCTCACGCCCTTCACCTCCACCACCTCCCCGGGCCGGGTGAGCACGCAGTTGCCCCCCGATTCCGCCGCCAGGTCCACCACCACCGTGCCCGGCTTCAGGCGCTCCACCATGTCCTCGGTGAGAAGGATGGGGGCCCGGCGGCCCGGCACCTGGGCGGTGGTGATGATGGCATCCATCCCCGCCACATGCTCCCTAAGGGCCTCGTGCTGGATGCGCTTCTCCTCCTCGGTGAGCTCCCGGGCGTAGCCACCCTCCCCTTCCGCACTGATGGGAAGCTCAATGGGCTTGGCCCCCAGGGAGAGGGCCTGCTCCACCGCCGCCTTACGCACGTCGTAGGCGAAGACCTGGGCTCCCAAGCGCTTGACGGTGGCGATGGCCATGAGGCCCGCCACCCCCACCCCCATGACCATCACCTTGGCGGGGCGGATGGTGCCCGCGGCGGTGGTGAGCATGGGGAAGAAGCGGGGGGATAGCCTTGCGGCGTGGATGGCCGCCAGGTACCCCGCCACCGTGGCCTGGCTGGAAAGGGCGTCCATGCTCTGGGCCCGGGTGATGCGGGGGATGAGCTCCATGGCGATGACCGTGGCCTTCTTGGCGGCTAGGGCCTTCACCAGGTCCAGGTTCTTGTGGGCCTGGACAAACCCCACCACGATGGCCCCGGGCTCCAAGGCCCCAATCAGGTCCTCAGGAGGCGGCTGGACGGTGAAAAGCAGGTTGGCATCCTTCAGGAGCTCTCCTCGCTCCACCACCTCTGCCCCAACTTCCTGGTAGGCGGTGTCGGGGTAGTAGGCACCTTCCCCGGCACCCTTCTCTACCCGCACCCTGGCCCCCTGCTTCACCAGGCGGGCCACCACCTCGGGCACCAGGGCCACCCTTCTTTCCCCTGGAGCCCTTTCCTTGGGAACCGCTACGGTCACCATAGGACCTCCTTCCGCGCCAGTATACCAATGGGGCCACGGGCATCTGTCCTTGGCCTCGAGGGTGACCCACTGGTCAGAAGCGAGTCCTTATGGAAGAATGCCTCCATGCGGCCCTCCGGGCTCAAGCTCGCCTCCGTACTGCTCCTGGGCATCTTCGCCATCAGCTTCGGCAGCATCCTGGTGCGCCTGGCCCTGGCGGCCTCCGGGGACCGGAGCCTAGCCTTCAGTCTGGTGATGAGCGCAGGGCGGATGGGCCTTGCGGCCCTGCTCCTCCTCCCCGACTGGCGAAGACCTCTGGCCAGCCGAAGGGGGCTTTCCTACGCGGTGGCCGCCGGGGCTTCGCTGGCCCTGCACTTTGCCCTTTGGATCACCTCCCTCTCCTATACCTCGGTAGCGGCCAGCACCGCCTTGGTCACCACCAACCCGGTCTGGGTTACCCTCTTCGGCTGGCTTTTCTTCCGGGAGATTCCCTCCGGCCTGACCTTGCTGGGGATTGGGATAGCCCTTTGGGGTGGGCTTTTGATCGGCCTGGGGGATGCCCAAGGGGGTGGGGGAACCAATCCCCTCCTCGGGGACCTCCTGGCCCTCTTAGGAGCGGTGGCCGCCTCCCTTTACTTCCTCCTGGGGCGGGAAGCCCAGAGGCGGGGCCTATCCATCCTGGAGTATGTGCGGGTAGCCTACACCACCGCAGCCCTCCTCCTCCTCCCTCTTCCCTACCTCTTTGGTGGAGGGTACGGGGGTTACCCTCTCGCGGTCTACGGCTACATCCTCCTCATGGCCCTTTTGCCGCAGCTTTTGGGCCACACCAGCTTCAACTGGGCCACCCGGCACATCCCCCCGGTCCTGGTCACCCTGGCCATCCTCTTTGAACCGGTGGGGGCAAGTCTCCTGGCCTTTCTCCTCTTTGGGGAGCTTCCCGGGGTTCAGGTGCTCCTGGGAGCCCTGGTCCTCCTCATCGGGGTGGGTATGGCCGTAGTGGGGGCACGGCGATGATCTACGTGGCCCTGGCCGCACTCCTTTGGGGCCTGGGCGGGGCCCTGGCCGGGCGGTTCATGGGGGAGATTTCCCCCTCGGTCCTCATCCCCTTGCGCTTTCTCCTGAGCTTCTTTCTCCTTCTCCCCCTGGTGCTCCGCTTTCCCCCGGCCACCAAGGAGTGGCCCCGGCTCCTCCGGGTGGGGCTCGCCCTCTCCGGGGCCCAGGCCTTCTACTACCTGGCCATCCACGCCACCACCGTGGCCACCGGGATCTTCCTCCAGTACCTGGCCCCCGCCCTCCTCACCCTCTACGCCCTGCTAAAGGGGGAAAAGCTTCCTGGTAAGGCCCTTTTGGGGGTGGCCGTGGCCCTTTTGGGAGCCTACGTGCTGGTGGGGCCCAAGGGTTTCACAGCCAACCCCGTAGGGGTGGCCTACGGACTCCTCTCCGCCCTTTCCTTCGCCCTTTACGCTGCCTTCTCCCACGGGCTCAAGACCCCTCCCCTGGTGAGCCTGGGGGTAGCCACGGGGGTGGGAAGCCTCCTCTCCCTCCCCATCCTCCTGGGCAACCTTCCCCGGGTTTGGACCTTAGACCCAGGGGACTGGGGGGCGGTGGCCTATTTGGTGGTCTTGGGCACGGTGGTGCCCTTTGGGCTCTTCCTCCTGGGGGTGCGCACGGTACCCGCCCGGAGCGCCACCCTAACCGCCATGCTGGAGCCCGTGGCGGGGGCGGTCTTCGCCTGGCCCTTAGCAGGAGAGCCCTTGAGCCTCGAGGGCCTTCTGGGCGGTACCCTCATTCTCTTGGGAGTGGCTCTGAACCGGAGGTGATATGGCAGCACGGATTTTTCTCCTCTTCACCCTAGGCTACTTCCTCTCCTACTTCTATCGGTCAGCCAATGCGGTGCTGGCTAAGGACCTGTCCCAGGACCTGGGCCTGGGTCCGGCGGAGCTGGGGTTGATGACCAGCCTCTTCTACCTCTCCTTCGCCACGGTACAACTCCCCCTGGGAAGCCTCCTGGACCGGTACGGCCCCCGGATCATCACCCCAGCCCTCCTTTTGGTGGCGGCCTTGGGGAGCGTGGTGTTTGGGCTGGCACCCAACTTCCCCACCCTGGCCCTGGGCCGGGCCCTGATCGGCGTGGGGATGGCCGCGGCCCTCATGGGCTCCCTAAAGGCCTTCAGCCTCTGGTTCCCCAAAAACTACGCCACGGTATCCACGCTGCTGGTGGGCCTAGGGGCCACGGGAGGGCTTCTGGCAGCCACGCCCCTGGCCCTTTTGAAGGAGGTCTTGGGATGGAGAGGGGTCTTCTTGGCGGGGGCGGGGGTGGTGGTGCTGGTGGCCCTTCTCCTCTACCTGGGGGTGCGGAACACCCCCCCGGGGGTGCCCTGGCCCCGGGGCCAAGGGGTGGGTAGCCTAGGGGAAGTCTTGGGCAACACCCGGCTCCTCCGGGTGGCCTTTTTAGGCTTGGCGTTCACCGGAAGCTTCCTGGCCCTACAGACCCTTTGGGCCGGGGCCTACGCCTACACCCTGGGCCTTTCCGCGGTGCAGGTGGGCAACTTCCTTTTCCTCTACTCGGGGATGGCGGTTCTGGGCTTCCTGATCTCAGGCTACCTGGCAGACCGCTTCGGCACCCCCCGGGTGCTGGTGCTCTCGGCCTCCCTCTTTGGCCTGGGACTGGTGCTTCTCCTCTTGAAACTCCTCTTTCCCGCCTACTTCCTCTTGGGCTTCTTCGGAGCCTTCAACATCCTCACCCTCACCCAGGCCCGGGACCTGGTCCCAGGCCACCTGGTGGGTCGCGGCACCACCCTGGTGAACCTCTTCGGCATCGGGGGCACCTTCCTCCTACAGTGGGGGGTGGGGGTGGCGGTGGGGGCCTGGGGTTACGGGTGGGCCTTCGGGGGGCTTCTGGGGCTCCTTCTCCTGGCCCTTCTTCTCTACCTGCCCCTCCTTCGCTCCAGGTGGTAAACTCCTTCCATGCTAGCCCAGGTCAGAAGCTACGCCCTCTTCGGCCTGGACGCGGTTCCCGTCACCGTGGAGGTGGACGTCAGTCCTGGGCTTCCCAGCTACGCCCTGGTGGGCCTGCCGGATAAGGCGGTGGAGGAAAGCCGGGAAAGGGTGCGGGCCGCCCTCAAGAACGCGGGCTTCCCCTACCCCCAGGCGCGGGTGGTGGTGAACCTGGCCCCGGCGGAGCTCAGGAAGGAGGGGAGCCACTTCGACCTGCCCATCGCCCTAGGGCTTCTTGCGGCCCAAGGGGTGGTGCCCCTCGAGGCCCTCTCCGGCTTGGCCGTGGCCGGGGAGCTGGGCCTGGACGGGAGCCTGCGCCCGGTGCCAGGGGCGGTGAACCTGGCCCTGGGCGCTTTGGTGGAGGGGAAAAGGCTCCTCCTGCCCTTAGAAAGCGCCAAGGAGGCCGCTTTGGTGGAGGGGGTGGAGGTCTACGGGGTGGAAACCCTCCTTCAGGCGGTGGCTTACCTGAGGGGAGAAGAGGAGCCCAGGAGGGTGGAACCCGACGATCCCGTGGCCCTCCTCGAGGTCCTGGACCTCCGGGACGTGAAGGGCCAGGCCAAGGCCAAGCGCGCCTTAGAGATCGCCGCCGCCGGTTACCACCACCTCCTCATGGTGGGAAGCCCGGGCTCGGGAAAGACCATGCTGGCGAGGCGCCTCCCTTTTCTCCTACCCCCCCTCTCCCAGGAGGCGGCCCTGGAGGTGAGCCGCATCCACTCCGCCGCCGGGCAGGCCCTGAAGGGCCTCCTCCGCACCCCCCCTTTCCGCGCCCCCCACCACACGGTGAGCTACGCGGGCCTCATCGGGGGCGGGGCCATCCCCAAGCCGGGGGAGGTCTCCCTGGCCCACCGGGGGGTGCTCTTCCTGGACGAGTTCCCCGAGTTTTCCCGGGACGCCTTAGAAGCCCTCCGCCAGCCCCTCGAGGACGGGGTGGTGACCGTCTCCCGGGCCCGGGCCAGCCTCACCTTCCCCGCCCACTTCCTCCTGGTGGCGGCCATGAACCCCTGCCCCTGCGGCTGGTACGGGGACCCCGAAAGGGCCTGCACCTGCACCCCGGCAAGCCGCGGGCGCTACATGGGGAAGATCTCTGGGCCCCTCCTGGACCGGTTTGACCTGGTGGTGGAGGTGCCCCGCCTTACCCCCGCTGAGCTCGCCCGCGCCCCCGAGGGGGAAAGCACCCTGGCGGTGCGGGAACGGGTCCTTAAGGCCCGGGAGAGGATGCTGGCCCGCCAGGGGAGGCCCAACGGGGAGCTTGCGGGAAAGGCCCTAAGGGAGCACGTGTGCTTAACCTCTGGGGCGGAACACCTTCTCCAGGCAGCGGCCAAGCGGATGCTCCTTTCCGCCAGGAGCTACGACCGCCTCCTCCGGGTGGCCCGCACCATCGCTGACCTGCAGGGAGCGGAGAGCGTGGAGGAAAACCACGTGGCCGAGGCCTTGGCCTACCGCAAAACCCTTTAGCCTGCCTGGGCAGCAAGCCAGGGAACAAGGGCCTCCGCCGCCTCGAGGTTGGTGGCCAAGGGCACCCCGTGCACGTTGCACACCCGCATGAGGGCCTGCACATCGGGCTCGTGGGGCTTGGGGGTGAGGGGATCCTGGAAAAAGAGCACGCAAAGCACCTTTCCCTCAGCGACCCTGGACCCGATCTGCATATCTCCTCCCAGGGGACCAGAAAGAACCCGCTCCACCTCGAGGCCGGTGGCCTCCTGGATGCGTTTCCCCGTGGTGCCCGTGGCCAGGAGGGGGAAGCGGGAAAGAAGCTCCCGGTGCCGTTGGCAAAAGGCCACCATATCGTCCTTTTTGGCATCGTGGGCGATGAGGGCCAAGGCCTTCATGGGGCCATTGTATGCTCCTTTCCATGGAGGCCCTCACCCTTAAGGAGGCCCAAAGGCAGGTGGACGCCTGGATCAGCCAGTTCAAGGAGGGCTACTTTCCGCCCCTCCTGATGCTGGCCCGCCTCACGGAGGAACTCGGGGAGGTGGCCCGGGTCCTGGCCCACCGCCATGGGAAGAAGCCCAAGCCAGGGGAGGAGGAAGGGGATCTGGCCATGGAGCTCGCCGACCTCCTCTTCGTCCTCATCTCCCTGGCCAACCGGGAGGGCATCGACCTGGAGGAAGCCTTCCTCAAGGCCATGGCCAAGTACCGGGACCGGGACGGGGAGCGCTGGACCCGGAAAGGAGGCTAAGATGGAGCGCCCCTTCCTGGAAGCCCAGGGCCTGCACAAGCGCTTCGGGACCCTCGAGGCCGTAAAAAACGTCCACCTTACCCTACGCCCTGGCGAGATCCTGGCCTTCTTGGGGAAAAACGGGGCGGGCAAAAGCACCACGGTGAAGATGCTGGCGGGCCTTCTCCTTCCCGATGAGGGAGAGGTGCGCCTTTTGAGGAAGAACCCCTTCCGGGAACCTCTCGCTTTGAAGCACCTGGGAGCGGTCCTGGAGGGGAACCGCAACACCTACTGGCGGCTTACCCCCCTGGAAAACCTGGTCTACTTCGGGGTGGCCCGGGGCCTCCGCCTTGCCGCCACCAGGAAGCGGGCCTTGAAACTCCTGGAGGAGTATGCACTCCTGGAAAAAGCCCACACGGAGGTGCGCCACCTCTCCCGGGGGATGCAGCAGAAACTGGCCCTCCTGCAAGCCCTGGTCCACGACCCTGAGGTGCTCCTGCTGGATGAACCCACCCTGGGCCTGGATGTGGAAACCGCCCTGCTGATGCAGCAAAAGATCCGGGCCCTGGCCCGGGCGGGCAAGGCCATCCTCCTTACCACCCACCAGATGGAGGTGGCCGAAGCCCTGGCCGACCGGGTGGCCATCATCCACCGGGGCGAGGTGATCCTGGAGGAGACCAAGGAGCGCCTCCTTGCCCGTTTCTCCGGGGAATACTACGTGTTGGAGCTGGAAAAACCACCCCCCCTCGAGGTGCTCCAGCACCTGTGGGCCTTGGGCATAGAGGGCGAAAACCCCTTTTTCTTCCGCGGCGACGGGGAGGCCATCTGGCGGGTTTTGGAAGCGGTAAAGCCTCTCCCCCTGAAACGGGTGGCCAAGGCCGAGGCGGATCTCCTGGAAGTTTTCCTGAAGGTGGTGAGCCATGTTTGACCTGTTCCTGGCGGAGTCTTGGCGGCACCTCCTGGCCCTGCGCCGCTACCCCCTGGAACTTTTGGGAGCGGTGGTCAGCCTAAGCCTCATCTTCTACCTCCTCTTCCTGGGGGCGCGGTTTCTGGCCGGGCCGGGGGCGGAGTTCGGAGGCAGGCTGGAAGCCGTCCTAGTGGGCTACTTGCTCTGGTCCTTCACCCTGCTTTCCTATAGCAGCCTCTCCTTCGGCCTCACCGAGGAGGCCCAGACAGGCACCCTGGAGCAGGTCTTCCTTACCCCCTATGGGCCGATTCCCCTTTTTCTGGTGCGGAACCTCTCCGGACTCCTCATCCAGGGGCTCCTGGTCGTTCTCATCGCCTTGGTGCTCATGGCCCTCACGGGAGCCCAGCTCTCCTTTAATCCCTGGGTGGTTCTCCCCTTCCTGGCCGTTCTCTTGGGGGGGTATGGCCTCGGGTTTGCCATGGGAAGCCTGGCCCTTGTATACAAGCGCATTGGCCAGCTTCTGGGCCTTTCCCAGTTCCTCTTGCTCTTTCTCCTGCAAGCCCCGGGCCAAGAGCTTTTTCTCCTCTTGCCCATGGCTCCCGGGGCCGCCTTAGCCCGGAGCATGCTGGCGGAAGGAGCGCCCCTGGACCCCCTGTTCCTGCTTCTGGCCGTCCTGAACGGCCTCCTCTACCTGGGCCTGGGGCTTTTCCTCTTCAAACTGGCCGTACATCGGGCCAAAAAGCTGGGGCTTTTGCATGGCTATTAGGCTCGTCCTCCTTGCCTTGGGACCCGCCCTGGCCCTGGGCCTGGGGCGGTTCGCCTACGCCCTGGTCCTGCCCCTCATGCAAAACGCCTGGGGGCTCTCCTACGCCCAAGCGGGGATCCTGGGAAGCGCCAACACCCTGGGCTACCTGGTGGGGGCCTTTTTCAGCCACCGCCTCCTGGGCCGGATGGGCTACCGGAAAGGGTTCTTTCTGGCCCTTCTCCTTCAGGGCCCCATCCTGGCCCTCACGGGGATGGAAAGCCTCCCCCTGGTCTTCAGCCTGCGGTTTCTCCAGGGTTTTCTGGGCGCCTTAGTCTTCGTGGGAGGGGCGGCCCTCCTCATGGCCCTGGGCAGCTCCGGGCGAACCCTGGGGATCTACTATGGGGGCGTGGGCCTGGGGCTTCTTCTGGCCCCGTGGCTCCTATGGGGAGCCGCCGAGCCCACGGGAGCCTGGGCCAGGCTGGGCCTGTATAGCCTCCTGCTGGGCCTGCCCGCCCTCCTCGCCTGGCCTCTTCTGAAAGAACCCCCACCCCCCGTCCAGGGCGAGGGAAGCCTGGGGCCCATCCTTCCCCTACTCCTGGCCTACGGCCTTTACGGGGCGGGGTACATCGGCTACATGACCTTCGTGGCGGCGGTGGTGGGGGACTCCCTCGTCCTCTTCGGCCTCCTGGGCCTGGGAGCCCTCCTGACCGGACCCGTCTGGGGGCCCTGGGTGGAGCGGGTAGGGGGGAGAAAAGGGCTTTTCCACGTGCTTCTGGTGCTCTTCCTGGGAAGCCTTCCACCCCTGGCCCTGCACCTTCCCGCCCTAAGCGCCCTCCTCTTCGGCCTCTCCTTCTTGGGGGTGATCACCGCCCTCACCCAGGCCTTCCGCACCCTCCTTCCCCCTTCCGCCTGGCCCCGGGCCATGGGGCTTTCCACAGCCGCCTTCGCCCTAGGGCAGGCGGTGGGACCTGCCGTGGCCGGGTTCTTTGCGGAGATGGCGGGGCGAGGGGAGGGGGCGCTTTGGGCGGCCAGCGTCCTCCTCTTCCTGGCCCTCCTCCCCACCTGGTCCCGCCCTCAGAAACCGTAAAGGGCCTGGTACTTCCTCTCCAGGTAGGCCAAAAAGGGCCGGGCACCGGGGGGCGTGCCGGTCACCCGCTCCACCAAGGCCTTGGGGCGGAAGCGGCTCCCCTCGGCGTGGATGTTTCTACGGGTCCAGTCCAGGAAGGGCCGGAACTCCCCCCGGCGGAACTGGCCCTCGAGGTCCCCAAGCTCCTCCTGGGCCTTTTGGAAGAACTGGGCGGCGTAGAGGTTGCCCAGGGTGTAGGTGGGGAAGTAGCCGAAAAGCCCCCCGGACCAGTGCACGTCCTGCATCACCCCGTCCTTGAAGTCCCTGGGGGCCACCCCCAGGTAGGCCCGGTACCGCTCCGCCCAGGCCCCGGGGAGGTCCTCCAGGGCAAGCTCCCCCCGGAAGAGGGCAAGCTCCAGTTCCAGGCGCACCAGGATGTGGAGGTTATAGGTGACCTCGTCCGCCTCCACCCGGATGAGGGAGGGCGCCACGGCGTTCACCGCCCGGTGAAAGTCCTCCAGGGCCACGTCCTGAAGGCTCGGGAAAAGTTCCTTAGCCCGGGGGAAGAAGCGCTCCCAGAAGCCTAAGGAGCGGCCCACCAGGTTCTCCCAGGTGCGGCTTTGCGACTCGTGCACCCCTAAGGAGACCGCCTCCCCCCTTGGCGTGCCCCAGTGCTCCTTGGGCAGGCCCTGCTCGTAGAGGGCATGGCCCATCTCGTGCAGGGTGCCGAAGATACCCGCGTTGAAGAAGTCCTCGAAGTAACGGGTGGTGATGCGCACGTCCCCGGGCCCGATGGAGATCTCAAAGGGATGGGCGGTGGGGTCCAGGCGGCCGGCCTCGAGGTCGTAACCGCAGGCAGAAAGAAGCTCGAGGGCAAAGGCCCGCTGGGCCTCCTTGGGGTAGGGGCGGTGCAGGATGGTGGTGTCGGGTTTTCGGCTGCTACCCTGGATCCGGTCCAAAAGCTCCTGAAGCCCCTCCCTCAGCTCCTGGAAAAGGGGCTGCAGTTCCGCCGCCCGCATCCCCGGCTCGTACCCGTCCAGGAGGGCGTCGTAAAGTTCCCCGTAAGGCGGGTCCCCTTGGGGCACGGGAAGGGCGGCAAGGATCTCCGCCCTCTCCTTGGTGAGCTGGAAGATGCGCCTCAGGTAGGGCAAGAAGCCCTGCCAGTCATCCCTGGGGCGGGCTTCCTCCCAATAGCTTTCCCCCTCGCTTTGCGCCTGGGCCAGCTCCACCGCCAGCCGCTCGGGAATGGCCCGGGTGCGCTCGTAGGCTTGCCGCCACTCCCGGACGTTGACCGCCGCGTCGGATAGGGGATCCTGCACCAGGTGGGAGCCTTCCACCGCCGAAAGCCACTCCCCAACCCTGGGGTCGGTGGCCCGCTGGTGGAGGAGGCGGGCCAGGGCGGCCATCTGCCTGGCCCGGTGCTCGTGCCCCTTCTTCGGGATCATGGTGCGCTGGTCCCAAGCCGCCAGGGCCCCCAGGGAAGCCAGGTAGGCGGTTTCCCTTTGAAACTCCAAAAGCTGCTGATAGGCCGCTTCAGGTTTCACGAAAGCATCTTACCCCTCAGGGTGTTAAAGGCCCATGAAACTTCTCCTAGGCTCAGCCCTCCCCACAAAATGAAGATTTTGCTTATCTATAGTGTTGGTATGTTAAAATACCCTTATGAGATTGGTCCTGACCCTTGGGATGGGGCTTTTGGCCGTGGGGCTCTTCGGCCTTGGCGGGGCCTGGTCCTTGCTGGGGGTACTCCTCTTCTTCCTCTTCGCCCTTCTCTTTGACGATACCGACCGCCCAGGTGAGCCAGAAAACCTCTCTCCGCAGGCCTAATGCCCTTCCGTGCCCCCAGGCTTCCCCAGGAGGGAGCTTGCGGAAGGGCCTTGGCCGAGCGTGAAGGGATCGGCAAAACCCCGTAGGCAGGAATGGAACCCAGGGCCTGTTGTCGGTGGCCCGGGGTTCGGGCCTTAAAATGCCCCCATGTGGCCCTTTGTTGCCCTGCTCCTCGGCCTGGTGGTGGGCTCCTTCCTGAACGTGGTCATCCACCGCCTGCCCAAAGGGGAGTCCATCGTCTTCCCACCCTCCCGCTGCCCCCATTGCGGGCATCGCCTGGCCCCTAGGGACCTGGTTCCCGTGTTCTCCTACCTGGCCCTTAAGGGGCGGTGCCGCTATTGCCATAGCCCCATATCCCCCCGCTATCCCCTGGTGGAGGCCCTCACGGGCCTGCTTTTTGCCCTGGCCGCCCTCTTTTACCCTCCCTCGCCCCAGGCTTTCCTCACCTTCGCCTTCCTGGCCCTCCTGGTGGCCCTTTCCTTCATAGACCTGGACACCTATGAGCTTCCCGATTCCCTCACCTACGGCCTTCTCTTCCTGGGGCTCCTTTCCGCCTACCTTCTTTCCTTCCCCCGCCCCTTCGCCGAGGCCCTGGACGGGGCCTTGATCGCCGCCGGGGTCCTGGGGCTGGTGGCGGGGTACGGAGGGCTTTTCCTGAGGCGCTTCCGCGAGGCCAGGGCGGAGGTGCCCGTGGGGCCCCACCAGGTGCACATGGCGGCCCTTTTCGGGGCCCTCCTGGGCCCAGGGGTGGGCATGGCCCTGGCCTTCCTCACCTGGGCCCTTTCGGGGCGCACGGGAAAACCCGTGGTGCTTCCCGACCGGATTACCCTTTCCCTCCTGCCCCTGGCCTGGATCCTGGCCCCCTACCTGGGGGCCGACCTCCTGAGCACCTTGAAAGAGTCCCTCCTGGCGGCAGGGGGGTTGGCCCTGGCAGGGGGGCTTTACTGGGCCTTCAAACCCCTAAACGAGGAGGGGGAGGAAACCGATCCCGTGGCCATGGGCTATGGGGATGTGAAGCTTTTGGGGGCGCTGGGAGCCTGGCTTGGGCTTTATAGCCTCCTGGCCCTGTTCCTGGGGGTCTTCGCCGGAGCCCTGGTGGGCCTGGCTTTCCGGCAACGGAAAATCCCCTTCGGCCCCTACCTGGCCTTGGGAGGGGTGGTGGCCTTCTTCTTCGGGGAGGCCCTTTGGCGGGCGTACATGGCCTGGCTAGGCCTATAGTGGGGAGGATGGCGGTGGACCTTCTTCCCATCCTGGCCCAGAGGCGCAGCGTGCGCCGCTTTAAGCCGGTGCCCATACCCGAGGAAGACTTAGAGAAGCTCCTCTTCGCCCTGCAAAGAGCCCCCACCGACGCCAGCGCCCAGCTTTACAGCGCCATCCGGATCACGGACCCCGGGCTTAGGGAAGAGGTGGCGAGGCTTTCCGGGAATCAGGAGCACATCCAAAAGGCGGCGGAGTTCTTCGTTTTCCTGGCGGATGTGCATCGTCTGGAGAGGCTTCTCGCCCATCGGGGGGAAAGGATGGCCTTCTGGCCCAAAACCGCCTTGCACTTCGCCCTCTTGGACGCAGGGCTAGCCGCCAGCTACCTGGCCCTTACCGCCGAGGCCCTGGGCTACGGGGTCTGCTTCATCGGAGGGGTGCTGAACGGGGTGGAGGAGCTCATCCACCTCCTGGAGCTTCCCAGAGGGGTCATCCCCGCGGTGGGCCTGGCGGTGGGCGTTCCGGATGAGGAAGGCCCCCCCAGGCCCCGGCTTCCGAGGAGCCTGGTGGTGCACGAAAACCGCTACCGGCCCTACAGCCCGGAAGACCTCGAGGCCGCCTTCCAGGCCATGGCCCCCTACAGCCGCGTGGGGGACTGGGGAAGGGTTTTGCGGCGGTACTTCGCCCAGGGCGGAACCATGGAGGAGAGGGAGGAGCCCTATGGCCGGGCCCTCTCCCGGCAGGGCTTCGACCCCGACCTGCCCCAAGGCGCCCCTTTCTACTCCCTGGGGGCCCTCCTACAAGAAGCCCTGAAGGAGGCCCGGGGGTGCTTTTCCGGGAAGGGGAGGCCTGGCTGGAACGGGAAACCGAGGCCTTCCGAGGGGAAGGAAACCCGGGAGAAGCCCTCCTCACCGCCCTGCGGAAGGCCCGGGGGGAGATAAAGGACTGGCCCTAAGGGCTATTTTCTGGCTTCTTGCGCCACCCTCCGGGCACCCCGATAGACCTTTTGGTAGAAGGGGGCCTCGAGGCTCTCGATCACCACCCGGCTCCCGTAGCTAGAGGCGTGGGCGAAAAGGGCCCGGCCCAGGTAGATGCCCACATGGTCCACCTCCCGTCCCCCGAAGCTGAAGAAGACCAGGTCCCCCGGGCGCAACGCCTCGGCGGCGGGAAGCGCCTGAAACTGCTCCCGGGTGGTGCGGGGCAGGGCTATGCCCAGCTCGGCGTACACCTGGGCTACAAAGGCGGAGCAGTCCAGGGAGGTGGGCGAGTTGGCCCCATACTTGTAGGGTACCCCCAGGTAGCGGAGGACGATTTTGAGAAGCGGGCTTTCCGGGTCGTAATCCTCGCCCACCTCCCCCGGGTCACGGGCATGGCCTCCACCCTGGGACGAGGGAGGGGATTCCGGGGAGGCTTTCTCTCTGGATCCATCCTCCCCCTGGGGGCTGGGATCTTTAGGGTCTGGCCCACCTTAAGCCCCGGCGTGGAAAGCCCGTTGAGGCGCATGAGGTCTTCCACCGTGGTCCCATAGCGGCGCGCCAGGGAGAAAAGGGTATCCCCGGGGGCCACCACGTGGATGCGCTCCCCCCCTTGGGGAAGCCTGAGCACCTGCCCTGGCTGGATGAGAAAGGTATCCAGGCCATTGAGGCGCATGAGCTCCTCCACCGTGGTGCCGTAGCGCCGGGCGATGGAGAACAGGGTATCCCCTGGAGCCACGGTGTGCGAGAGGGCAGGCCCTTCCAAAGAACCCCCTTGGGGAGAGCTTACCTGGGCCAGGGTCCAGGGGAAAAGCAAACATAGGACTGCCAGGGCCAGCCTGCGGGGCATGGCCCCATTCTACAGGAAGCGCCCCTTGGCCTTTTCCCGAGGGTGTGCTACAATCCCGGAAGGCGGGGGCCGTTAGCTCAACTGGCAGAGCACCGGTCTCCAAAACCGGGGGTTGGAGGTTCGAGTCCTTCACGGCCCGCCACGCTAGCCCAAAGGGCTAGGTTTAAGGCCCCTCGAGGGCCTTTTTTAAATCCTTTCGCCTGCCATGCAGGATTACCAGGTGCTCATCGTGGGGGCGGGCTTCGCGGGGAGCGAGGCCGCCTACCGTTTGGCGCAAAGGGGGGTGCGGGTGGGCCTCCTCACCCAGAGCCTGGACTCGGTGATGATGCCCTTTTTGCCCCCAAAGCCCCCTTTTCCAGAAGGGAGCCTCCTAGCCCAGGCCTACGACCCGGCCGATCCCCGGCTTTGGGCCTTCCACGCCCGGGCCAAGTACCTCCTGGAAAACCAGCCCAACCTGCATCTTTTCCAGGCCACCGCCACGGAACTCCTCCTCGAGGGGAGAAGGGTGGTGGGGGTGGGTACGTGGGAGGGCCCCCCGGCCAGGGCCCTCCATGTGGTGCTGGCGGTGGGAAGCTTTCTCGGGGCCAGGCTCCGCATGGGCGAGGTGGAGGAGGAGGCGGGCCGGCTCTCCGAGGCCAGCTACCCGGACCTCTTCCTCCACCTCCAGGCCCTAGGCTTCCGCTTCCTGAAGCGAGAAAGGGAGGTACCCAAAACCCCGGGAACCCCTGGCTACACCGTCAGCTACCACGCCTTCCATCCGGAGGAATGGGAGGAGGCCACCTTCCGTCTAACCAGGCTGGAAGGGCTTTACGCCGTGGGCCTTTGCGTGCGGGAAGGGGAGTATGCCCTCATGAGCCAAGAAGGCCTGCGCCTGGCGGAGCACCTTTTCCATGAGCTTGGGTAGGGGTTTTTCCCCCGGATCCACCAGCCGTTCCCTTCGGAAAGCCCCCCCTTCCCCATCCCAAGGAGCCACGTACACCCCCACCCGCAGCCTGCGGTGGGTGAGGGTGTGGCGCACCTCCCCAGCGAAGCGGGGGTTCACCCCAAAGCTTTGCACCCTGTGGGGAAGTTCCTCCTGGGGGAACAGGGGCACCCCGTAAAACCCGGCGAAACGCCCCTCCAGCCTCTCCAGGTAAACCCCTTCCCGCCCCCAAAGGACCAGGGCCGCCAGGGCTTCCTCCCGCACTTTTCGCCTCCTGGCCCCTGGGTAACGCCCCGGGTCCGCCCGCCCCTGGCACAAGGGGGCGATGGGGCACTTGGGACAAAGGGGCCTCCGGGGTAGGCACACCGTGGCCCCCAGGTCCATGAGGGCTTGGTTCCACTCCCCCGGGGCTTCCCCTTGGGGCAGGAGGCCTTGGGCCAGGTTTCGAAGCAGCCTGGGGGCAGGGTTTTCCAGGGCAAAAACCCGGGAAAGCACCCGCCTCACGTTGCCGTCCACCGCCGCTACCCTTTCCCCAAAGGCCAGGGAGGCCACCGCCGCCGCCGTGTACGGACCCAGGCCGGGAAGCTTAAGAAGCTCGGCGTAGCTTCGGGGCAGGGCCTCCACCTCCTGGGCCAGGCGGTGGAGGTGAAGGGCCCGGCGGTAGTAGCCCGCTCCCTGCCAGGCCTTAAGCACCTCTTCCAAGGAAGCCTCCCGCAAGGCCTTTAGGGTAGGGAAACGGGCGAGGAAGCGGTGGTAGTAGGGGATGGCCTGGGCGGTGCGGGTTTGTTGGAGGAGCACCTCGGCCACCAGGACGCGGTAGGGATCCTTCTCCCCCCGCCAGGGAAGGGAGCGGAAGTTTTCCCGGTACCAGGCGAGCAGCGCTTCCTGAAACTTCTCCATAATCAGCGGACCCCGAAAAGCCTTCGGTGCTCCACCATGAGACAACGATCGGCCACCACGGGTATGCCCGCTTCCTTTAACGCCTCTTCAAAGCCCGAATGGCGGATGCCGGTCTGCAGCCACACCAGGCCCGGCCTCAGGGCCAAGACCTCCGGCAGGTGGCCAAGAAGGGCCCCTGAGGGACGGAACACATCCAGGATATCCACGGGCTCGGCGATCTCCTCGAGGCTCGCCACCGCCCGAATCCCGAAAAGCTCCTCCCCGGCAAAGCGAGGGTTAACGGGCAGGATGCGGTACCCCTTCTCCCAGAGGTAACGGGGCACGTAGTGGGCGGGGCGGGAAGGATCCTTGTGGGCCCCGAGAACGGCGATGGTCCGGGCCTTTTCCAGGTAGGCCTTGAGCTCCAGGTCGGTCATGGCCGGTAGTCCAAGGGTCTCAGGTAAAACTCCCCGATGGCCGTGGAGGAAAGGAGGGCCACGGTGGGAAGGGCCCGCTTCCAGTGGGTGCGGTTTACCCGCTCCTTGACCCGCCCTATCTCCTCCTGGGTGTAGCCCAGGCCCTCTATGTAGGCATCGGGGTAGCCCTTCAGGTAGTGCTCCAGGATGACGTCAGCCCGCAGGTAGCGCACTCCCAGGTCCCCCTCATCCGTCTGGCCTGGGATGAGGTCTGCGGTGGGCACCTTTTCCACCACCGCCCCAGGCACCCCAAGAAAGCGGGCCAGGCCCCAGACCTGGGTCTTGTAGAGGTCCCCCAAGGGGTTTACCGGGGGCGTGTCGTCCCCGTGCCAGGTGAAGTAGCCGAAAAGCCTCTCGGTCTTGTTGCCCGTACCCAGGGGCAACGCCTGGTAGGCCTGGGATTTGTCAAAGAGCACCATCATCCGCGCCCGGGCCATGAGGTTGCCCTTGCGGTGGGGGGTGAGGTCTGGGGTTTGAGCGGCGTAGCCCTCCACCATGGGGGTGATGTCCACCTCCTCTAGGTCCACCCCGAAGGTTTCCCCCACCAGGTAGGCGTGCTCCCGGGAAAGGGGGCTGGAGTCCCGGTGGGGCAGAAAGAGGGCGTGTACCCCCTCCCGCCCCAAAGCCCGCACCGCCAGGGCTAAGGTGGTGGCGGAGTCCACCCCTCCGGATACCGCCACGATGGCCTTCTCGTAGCCCCGCCAGGCCAGCTCCTCCCGGATAAAGCGGGTGAGGAAGTCCGCCACCAGGGGCCAGTTGAGCTCCAGGCTTTCCTGGGCCTTGGGCGCCTGAACGATCCTCATCCTCCCCCCTTTCCAAGCACCCTCTCCAGGTCCGGGAGAAGAAGGGGAAGGGCCGCCTCGAGGTCCGAGAGCAGGGGGCTATCGTAGCGCACCGGGGGGATGCGCCCGGGGTCCAGGTCGAAGAGCAAGGCCGCCTCCTCAAAGAGAGGAGCCTCCGCCAGAATCCGCCCTTCCGGACCCACCGCCAGGCTTCCCCCACTCATCCCCTTCCCCGCCTCAAACCCCACCAAGCTGGAGAGCACCACATAAACCCCGTGCTCTGCCGCCACCGCCCGGGCCAGGGTGCGCCAGCGCTCCACGTTCTCCGGGCGTTCCCCCTGGAAACCCCGGGCCGGGCTGGCCGCCGGCACGTAGAGGACCTCGGCCCCGTCCAAGGCGGCGATGGCCGCGGTGATGGAGTGCCAGAAGTCCTCGCAGATGAGGATGGCCCCCCGGCCGAAACGGGTGTTAAAAGCCTCCACCCGCCGGCCCCGGGCCAGGTAGCGCTCCTCGTCAAAAACCCCGTAGGTGGGCAGGAAGACCTTGCGGTGCACGTGAACCACGCGGTGGGGAAGCTCGAGGTAGGCGGCGCTGTTGTAATAGGCCCCCTCGTCCCGCTCATAGAAGCCCACCACCACGTCCAAAAGCCCCTCCCACCCCACGGCCCGGTGCACCTCGGAAAGGAGCTCCAAAAGCTCGTGGCGGGTCAGGGCCAGCTCCCGCACCCCTCCCTGCAGGAAATATCCCGTCAGGGCGGCCTCGGGAAGGATCACCACCTCGGGGGCATGGGAACGGAGGGCCTCGAGGCGCTCCGCCAAGCGGTCCAGGTTCTCCTTAACCCTGGCCTTCTCCGGACGAAACTGCAAGACGGCGTGCCGGATCACGGATCTAGCCTACACCCCCATGAACCGCCGCGCTGGGCTCCAGGTAAAGCCTGGGATCCGCCTCCGGGAAGGGGTTATCCCGCTCCTCCAAGGCCTTAAGCTCCTCGAGGGAAACCCCTCGGAGGAGCTGAAAGAAGGCCTCGGCGTGCCCCCGGTAGCGTTCCTTGGCATAGTCCACCGCCTGCCCGGTGTCCACCAAAAAGGGCCAGTCGGAGGCCTCGAGGAGGAGAAGCTCCCGCATGGCCTGTTGGAGCACCCTGGAGGGCAGGTTGCCGTGGCGCACCGCCTCCCGCATGGCCCCTTCCGCCCGGTACACCGTGCGCCAGTAATCCCAGGTGGCCTCGTTGAGCCAAACCCGGTGGTCCCCGCCCCGGCCCCAGGAACCCTCGGGCAGGGCAGAGCGCACGGCCTTGCCCTGCACCGCCTCCTTAGCGGTCACCGCCCGCACCCCTCTCCCTTGGGCAAGAAGCCGCAGCACCTCCTCCAGCCAGGCCACCCCCTCGTACCACCAGTGGCCGAAGAGCTCGGCGTCGTAAGGGGCCAGGATCACCCCATCCGGGTGCTCCTGGGAAAGCCGCTCCACCAAATCCACGAAGTGAACGGCATGCTCCTTCACCTTGAGAAAGGCCGCCTCGGGATCGTAGGGCGCCTTGGCCGAGAGGTCCGCCTGCCGGTGGGTCACCCGCCAGTGGTGGAGGCCGGAGATGGGGTCCTTGCGGTGGAACTCCCGGTAAAGCCCCTCCCCCGGGTAGCCATAGTCGGCGCTCCACACCTGCAAGGAGGTTTCCAGGTTGCGGGCCAAAACCCTCAGGCCCGACTCCAGCTCGTGGACGTAGTAGGTGGCCTCAGCGCTTTCCACCTGCAAGGAAGCCTCCCCATAAGGGGACAGGGGCCTTCCCCCCTGGACCAGGTGGGCGTCCACAAAGGTGTAACGGATCCCCGCCCGCATGAGAAACTCGTCCACCCCCGGCCTGATCCCTTCCGGAGCCCCCTCCACAGGGGGCTTCCAGGGGCCCCTGGGCCGGTAGGCCATCTCGGGAAGCCAGTAGCCCGTGGGATCCTTGGCGAAGTGGCGGCGGTAGGTGGCCACCCCGGTCTTGATCTGGGCCCAAAGGGCCTCGTCGTAGCCCAAAAGGGGGGAGTAGCCGTGGGTGGCGCTACTGGTGAGGAGCTCCACCTGGACCCGGTCCTGGGCCCGGCGGAAGGCGGCAAGGAGGTCCCCCTTCAGGTGGTGGAAGTGATCCAGGGTAAGTTCCCAAAAGGCCACCTGGTGGCGGGCGCTGGCCTCGAGGTCTGTCCCCTGGTAACGCAGGTAGTCGCCCTGGGCCCGCTCCAGGCGGTCCTTGGCGTAGGCGCGGAAGCCCTCCTTGATCCGGCCGTCGGCCAGCTGCTCCGCCAGGATGGGGGTGATGCCCAGGGTGAAGCGGGCCTCCACCCCCTCCTGGTGAAGCCTCTCCAAGGCCCGCAGGAGGGGCAGGTAGGTCTCGGCCATGGCCTCGTACAGGGTCTCCTCCCCAAAGGGCCACATCCCGTGGGCCCGCACATAGGGGAGGTGGGCGTGGAGGACCAGGGCGAAGCGCGCCATGGGTCTAGCGTACCACGGTGCCCTCCCCGGCCAGGGCCCGCCTGATGGGGTTTTCCACCCGGGCGTCGGCGAAGATCACCCGCTTGACCCCACCCCGCACCGCCTCCACCGCCCCCATCACCTTGCGCTTCATCCGCCCCTGGGCCAGGGCCAGGTACTCGGGGGCCTCCACCCGGTCCACGGGGATCTCCCGCACCAGGCTGGCCTCGTCGGGATAGTTGGCCAAAAGGCCGGGCACGTTGGAAAGGTAGACCAAGGCCTCGGCCCCATAGGCGGTAGCCAAGAGGGCCGCCACCTGGTCCCCATCGGTGTTGATGGCCTCCCCCTCGTAGCTGATGGCGGGAGGGGTGATTACGGGCAGGTAGCCCGCCTCGAGGAGGAGGTCCAAAAGGGCCCGGTTCACCCGCTCCACGGTGCCCGTGTAGTCCCCGCGGTGGATCTTCACCTTGCCGTCTTCCACGTACTTCACCGCGGTCTTCCTGCGCCCTTCCAAAAGCCTCCCGTCCACCCCGGAAAGCCCGAGGGCGTTCACCCCTTCCTTCTGCAACAGCTCCACCAACCGCTTGTTGGTGAGGCCGCAGTAGACCATGAGGAAGATGTCCAGGGTTTCCTTGTCCGTGAGGCGGCTCACCTGCCCCCCAGGGTGGGTGAGGAAGCGGGGCGGGTGGCCCAGGGCCTCCGCCACCCGGTTGGTGAGGGCGCTTCCCCCGTGGACCAAGAGGAGCCTCACCCCTTCCTTCCACAAAGCAGCGGCGTCTTTGGCCACCGCCCCGTAATCGATGCCCTCGGCACCGCCCACTTTCACCACGATCACGGCAATACCTCCAGGTACTCTAGCCCCTTGGGCCGAAAACGCAGAAAGTGCCTGCGGTCCAGGGTCAGCACCCGCCGCACCCGGTGCCGTTCGGCCAGGGCCACCAGGCTAGCGTCCACGAAACCCACTTCGGGATGAGCGACCATGAGTTCCAAAGTCCGCTCCAGCTCGGGCATACCTAGAGGAAGGAGCACGCCTTCTCCCCGCAAAAGGCCTTGGAGAAAACGCTCCACCGGGCCTGGCCCCAGGTGCTTCCTAGCCAGATGATCCACCTCGGGAAGCACGGTGATGGGCACCAGAAGCTGCCCTCGGAGCAACCCCCGCGCCACCTGGTGTAAGGGATGCCTCCGGTCCAGAAGCACCAAGATGCCGCTGGTGTCCAAAAGGAGGCTCAAGCCTCCTCCTCCAGGGCTCGAAGGAGCTCCTCCTCGTCCCGGTCAATGTAGCCCGGATCCCTACTCTCCCCCACCCCCACCCACGAGGGAAGGACCCCCTCCCTCTTGGCCTCGGCGAAGCGCTCCAAAGCTTCACGGATCAGCTGGGCCTTGGAACGCCCCTCCCGCCGGGCCAGCTGGGAAAGGAGAAGGTCCAGCTCCTCGGGCAAGTAGAGGGTGGTCCGCTTCATGGCGTATATGCTAGCACCTACTCTGCCCCAGCCTCAAGGATGGAGCCCGGGAAACTCCAGCCCCAGGGTCTCGGGCCAGCCCATGCGGATATTGAGGGCCTGCAGGGCGTGGCCGGCGGTGCCCTTCACCAGGTTGTCGATGGCCGCCATGACCACCAGGCGCCCGGTGTCCTCCTCCAGCTCGAAGCCGATGTCCGCGTAGTTGGTGCCCTGGACGAACCGGGGGTCCGGGTAGCGGTGCACGCCCTTTTTCTGCTTGACGATGCGGATGAAAGGCTCCCCCCGTAGGCCTCCCGGTAGGCCTGCCACACGTCCCGCTCGCTCCAGCCGTCCAGGAGAAAGGCCTGAGCGGTCATGAGGATGCCCCGCACCCGGTCGGTGGCGATGGCCGTGAGGTGGACCTCAGGGCGGCCGGGCAGGTGCTCCACCACCTCGGCGGTGTGGCGGTGGCCCGTGGGCTTGTAGACCCGGAGGGAGCCCGCCCGCTCGGGGTGGTGGCTGGCGGGGCTGGGCTCGGCCCCCGCCGCCGAGGTGGAGATGAGGAGGGTGACGAAGATGGGCCCTGGCTTGAGCACGCCCCCGCGGAGGAGGGGGTAGAGCCCCAGGATGGTGGCGGTGGCGTTGCACCCCGCCCCCGCCATCCAGTCCGCTTCCCGCAAGCGGTCCCGGTAGAGCTCGGGCAGGGCGTAGACGAAGCGGCCCAGGAGCTCGGGCCGAGGGTGCTCCCCGTAGTACTTGCGGTAAAGCTCGAGGTCTTTGAGGCGGAAGTCGGCGGAGAGGTCGATGAGGATAGGGGCCAAGCCAGCGTAGCGGTCCCACTCCCGGGCCAAGACCCCATGGGGCAGGGAGAGAACCAGGATGTCCACGGGCTCCAGCCTCTCCGGAGGGACAAACTTTAGGTTTGTTCTGCCCCGCAGGTTGGGGTGGACGAAGGCCACGGGCTCCCCGGCGAAGCGCCTCGAGGTCACCTGCTTCACCTCGAGGTGGGGGTGGGAAAGAGCCAGGCGCAAAAACTCCCCTCCCGCATACCCCGAGGCCCCCACGATGGACAAGGTCTTTTTCTCGGCGCTCATGAAGCCGTCCCCCCCTGCTCCCAGGTGTACCGGAGGATTTCTCCCGGGATATCCACCCCCGTGGTGTGCACGGAGTTCTTGAACTCCATGGTGTGGTTCACCTCGTTCACCAAAAGGCCCCGCTCCGACTCAAAGAGGTCGATGGCCACCACCCCGCCCCCCACCGCCTGGGCCGCCCGCACGGAGAGCTCGGCGATCTCCGGGGTTACGGGGCAGTTTTCCGCCTGCCCGCCCCGGGCGGTGTTGGTGATCCAGTGCTGGCTGCGGCGGTAGATGGCGGCGATGGCCCGATCCCCCACCACGAAGACCCGGATGTCCCGCCCGGGCTTCCTTACGTACTCCTGGAGGTATAAAAGCTGGTGCTGGAAGCCTCCTAGAACCTCCTTGTGCTCCAGGATGGCCTCGGCGGCCTCCCGGTCAGTAATCTTGGCGAGAAGCCTTCCCCAGCTCCCGATCACCGGCTTCAGCACCACGGGATAGCCCCATTCCTCCATGAGCCTCAGGGCCTCCTCCGCATCGGTGAGGAGGGCGGTCTTGGGCTGGGGAAGCCCGGCCCGCTCCAGGGCCACGCTGGTGGCCCACTTGTCCCCGCAGGTTTCCATGACCTCCGGCCGGTTCACCACGGGAATGCCCAAGGCGGTGAGGTAACGGGCCACGGCCAGACCCCGGGTCTGGCTCACACAGCGCTCCAGGGCCACCGTGACCCCCGCTAGCTCCTTGGGCCTCTCCCCCAGGACCATGCGCAAGGCGGGAACGTAGACCTTCTTGTAGGGGATGCCCAGGGCCTCAGCCCTTTCGAAGAGCATCCTCTCGTCGGGGCGGATGCGGTCGTACAGGATGGCCAGCATGGCGATGGCTCTTCCCCCTTCCAGGAACCCCCGGACCGGGCCCAAGCCCGGCCCAGGGCCGCGAGGCTCCCTACCCTAAGGGGATGGCCTCACTCTCCCCAGTCCTCCGCCTCCTCCGGGGCGGGCTCCAGGCGAAGGGGGTCCAGCCCCACCACCTCCAGCTCCGCGCCGCAGTCCTCGCAGACCACAAGCTCTCCCAGCTCGGGGTTCTCCAGGTTGAGTTCAGCACCGCATTCAGGGCAAGTGGCTACCATTCCTCGTCCTCCTCGTCCACTTCGCTCCAGTCAGGGACGAACCGGAAGCCGCACTCCGGGCACTCCACCTCTTGGCCTTGATCCTCCTCGGATACCTCAAAGGTGTAGCCGCAACGGGGGCAGTCCACGAAGAAGGCCTCGAGGCCTTCCTCCGTCACCTCCACCTCGAGGGGATCCAGGGAGACCACCTCCAAAAAGGCCCCGCAAGCTTCGCACTCCAGCACGTCCCCTACTTCCAGGGTCTCCATATCCTCGGCCAGCACCACGCTGACCTCGCCGCACACCGGGCAGGTGATCTCCAGGTCCTCCATAAACCCCAGTCTACTCCCCCGGGAAGCGGCCATGCTTCTTGTAGTAGTCCAAAAGGGAACCCTCCCTCAAGGCCTCCAAGAGAAAAGGCGGCGGGGGACGAAGGGCAAAGCGCTCCCCTCCCCGCACCAGAACCCCCGTTTCCAGATCCAGCTCCACCCTATCCCCGTCCTCTAGCGCATCCACCACCTCCTCCGATTCAAAAGGGACGATCCCCAGGTTCACCAGGTTGCGGAAGAAGATGCGGGCGTAGCTCTTGGCGATGACCGCCCGGATGCCCAGGCGCTTCAGGGCCTCGGGGGCGTACTCCCGGCTAGAGCCAAGCCCGGCATTCCTTCCGAAAACCAGGATGTCCCCGGGTTTCACCTCCTGGGCAAACTCGGGCCGCAGGTGGGCGAAGGCGAAGGTGTGGAACCGGTCCTCCCCCACCATGAAAGGAGCGTACTTGCCGGGAAGGATGTCGTCGGTGTTGATATGGTCGCCAAACTTCCAAACCCTAGGCATGGGCTTCCTCCTGGGGCGAAGAGGCTAGGTCCTCGGGGGTGGCGATATACCCGGCCACGGCGCTGGCCGCCGCCACACGGGGGCTTGCCAGGTAGATCTCGGCATCGGGAGCCCCCATGCGCCCCCGGAAGTTGCGGTTGCTGGTGGACACGCACACCTCCCCTGGGGCCAGAACCCCCATGTGCCGCCCCATGCAAGGACCGCACCCAGGGGTGCCGATGGTGGCCCCGGCCTCCAGCAGGGTGAGGAGGGTGCCATCCCGGGTGGCCTCCTCCAAAACCTGGGAGCTTGCGGGAATCACCAAAAGGCGCACCCCGGGGGCCACCCTCTTCCCCCTTAACACCTCGGCGGCCGCCCTCAGGTCCTCGAGGCGCCCATTGGTGCAGGTGCCGATGAAGACCTGGTCCACCCGCTTGCCCCGGACCTCGGCCACCTCGTGGACGTTATCCACGTAAAAGGGCACGGAAACCCGGGGGGTGAGGCGGGAGAGGTCAATCTCCACCTCCCGCACGTACCGGGCGTCGGGGTCGGGGTAGAACCAGTCGGGCACCTGGTAGAGATCCAGGATCTCCCCCGAGGGCACCACCAGCCCCACCTTGGCCCCCGCCTCCACGGTGAGGTTGGCCAGGGTCATGCGCTCACCCCGGCTCAGGGCCTCGGCCCCCTCTTGCAGGTGGATCTCCACCGCCATATAGGTGGCGCCCTCGGCGGTGAGGAGGCGCACCATCTCGAGGGCGGCATCCTTGGCGGTAACCCCCTTAGGAAGCCTTCCCCGGAAGGTCACCTTGACGCTTTCCGGCACCCTCAGCCAGGTGCGCCCCGATGCGGCCGCCAAGGCGATGTCCGTGGCCCCCATCCCCGTGCCGAAGGCCCCCACCGCCCCGTAGGTGGTGGAGTGGGAATCCGAGCCCACCACGATCCAGCCCGGCTGAGCCAGGCCCTCCTCAATGAGCACCTGGTGGCAGACCCCTCTTCCCACGTCAAAGACACGGATGCCGTGCTTCCTTCCCCATTCCCGGATCTCCTTTTGGGCCTTGGCCACCTCGAGGTTGGCCGCCGGGGCCACGTGGTCGATGACGATGGAAACCCTTTCCGGGTACCGGGGGGTAGCCTCCAGGTAGGCCAGGCGCTTGAAGAAGCTCCCGGCGATGGAGTCCACCACCATCACCTGGTCCACCTCCACCACCACGAGCTCCCCCGCCCGCACTTCCCTGCCCACCTTCTTAGAAAGAATCTTTTCTGCCAAGGTCAGGCCCATCCTTGCCTCCTATAATGGGGGTATGACCTACACCGCCCTGGTGTATGAGGACCCCGCAACCCCGGGCACCTGGATCGCGGAGTTCCCCGCCATCCCCGAGGCCCACTCCTTCGGGCGAAGCCCTGAGGAAGCCCTGGCCCATGCCAAAGAAGCTTTAGAACTTGTCCTCGCCCATCTGCGGGAAACCGGCCGTCCCTGGCCTCCAGACGTCCGGGCCGTGGGGGTGAGGGTGGATGCCGCCTAGACCGGAAGAAGTAGCCCGAAAGCTCCAGCGCCTGGGGTTCACGGAACGCATGGCCAAAGGCGGTCACTGCCTCTACACCCACCCCGATGGCCGGATCGTGGTGGTGCCCTTCCACAGCGGGGAGCTTCCCAAGGGCACTTTCCGCAAAATCCTGAAGCAAGCCGGCATCAGCGAAGAGGAGTTCCACAACCTCTAGCCTCATGCCGTGATCCACTCCCTGAGAATCCGGTCCAGCTCCTCGAGGGTAAGCTGTCCCTGATCCGCCAAAGCCTTGATGTGCTGGGTGATGCGGTGGAGTTCCTCCTCCCCGTAGTGCAGGCCAAGCTCCTCCGCCCGCGCCTTTATGGCATGCCGGCCCGTGAGCTTGGAGGCAATGATGAGCTTGCGCTTCACCCCAAAGACCTCCGGCGGATAGGGCTCGTAGGACTCGGGGTTGATGTAGATGGCCTTGAGGTGCATCCCCGCCTTGTGGCTGAAGGCCGTTTCCCCGGTGATGTAGTTGTTGAAGGGAATCTCTATCCCCACCATCCGGGCCACCATGCGGTCCAGCTCGGGAAGCATCTCCAGCTTGTACTTCCGGCGCACGTATTCGGGTTGCAGGGTGTACATGCGGGCCAGGAAGCCCCCTAAAGGGGTGATCCCGTTCCGCTCCCCGATCCCCAGGATGGTGGTGTCCACATGGGTGGCCCCCGCCTCTATGGCCTCAAAGGCATTGGCAATGGCGCAGCCCGTGTCGTTGTGCCCGTGGAACTCTATGTCCACGTGGGGGCCCACCACCCGCCTGACCTCCCGCACCAGGGCGAAGACCTGCCTGGGGGTGGCGATGCCCACGGTATCCGCCAGACCCACCCGGTCCACATAGGGGGCGATGGCCTGGTAAATCTCCAAAAGGTCGTGCTCATCGGAGCGGAAGGTGTCCTCGGCGGAGAAGCGCACCTCCACGTGGGGAGCCTTCTCGCGGATGTAGCCAATGACCTCCCGGGCTTCCTCGATGATCCGGGGGATATCCCGCCCGTGGGCCGCCCTAAGGTACTTGCTGGTGCCAAAGAGGAGGTCTATGCCCTGCACCCCGGTTTCCACCGCCACCTTGGCCGCATCCAACCGGGTCTGGATGTGGGTCACCACCTTGGCCTTCAGGCCCAAGGAGGCCAGGACCTCCGCATCCTTACGGGACTGGGGGGAGGCCATGGGGGTGGTGACCTCGAGGTACTCCACACCGAACTCGTCCAGGGCCTTGGCGATCTCAATCTTCTCCTGGGTGGAAAAGTCGGCCCTTTCAAACTGCTCTCCTTCCCTTAAGGTGGAATCTATAATCTTCCATTCCCGCATGCGCTCCTCCCCAAAAAGAAAACCGGCCCGAACTCGGGCCGGGGGATAAGGAACCCTCTGGGGCTACCCTACCCCCCGGCGGCCGAGTTTTTTCTCAAGGGCCAGCATCTTGCCTGTAAGGGTATACGAAACCCTCCTTTTTGTCAACGCCCAAACCGCCTTTCGCGGGCCTGGTAGCTCCTGAGAGCCCTCAAGAAGTCGATCTTCCGGAACTCCGGCCAGAGCACGTCGGCGAAGTAGAACTCGGAGTAGGCCGACTGCCAAAGGAGGAAGCCGGAAAGCCTTATCTCCCCCGAGGTGCGGATGATGAAGTCGGGGTCGGGAAGGCCTGCGGTGTAGAGGTGGCGGGCGATGTCCTCAGGGGTAAGCCTCTCCGCAAGTTCCTTAGGGGAAAGGCCTCTTTCCCAAGCCTCCAGAAGGAGCCTTTTCACCGCGTCCACGATCTCCTCCCGCCCCCCGTAGCCCAAGGCGATGTTCAACACCATGCCCTGGTGGTGCTGGGTCTTGGCCTCGAGGCGCTCCAGGGCCCTCAGTACCTCCTCGGAGAATCCCTCCCGCCGCCCGATGAAACGCACCCTCACCTGGTGCTCCAGGATGCGGTGGTCATCTGCCATCCTTTCCGCCTCCCGCACGAAGAGGCGCATGAGGGTTTCCACCTCCTCGGGGGGGCGCCTGAAGTTGTCCGTGGAGAAGACCCAGACCGTCACGGTTTTAATGCCCATCTCCAGGCACCATTCCAGGACCTCGTAGGCCTTCTGGACCCCGAACTCGTGCCCCTTCACGGGGGATAACCCCAAGGCCCTGGCGTAGCGGCGGTTCCCGTCCAGGATAAGGCCCAGGTGCCTGGGAACTGGGCCTCCTTTCACCTCCTTAAGGAGGCGCTTTTCGTAAAGCCAGTAGAGGGGCCGGGAGAGGGAAAGGAGGCGGCGAACCATACCCTTTCCACCCTAAGGCGGGAGGATGAGAAAGGGAAGGCCCTAGGCCAACTACCGATAAAGCTCCCGGGCGATGATGTGGCGCTGGATCTCCGAGGTGCCCTCGTAAATCTCCGTCACCTTGGCGTCCCGGTAGTAGCGCTCCACCCGGTAGTCCCGGTGGTAGCCATACCCCCCAAGCACCTGCACCGCCTCCCGGGTCACCTCCACCGCCACTTGGCTCGCAAAGAGCTTGGCGGCGCTGGCCTCCAGGGTGAACCGCTCCCCTTGGTCCTTCTTGCGGGCGGCCTCGAGGACCAGGGCCCGGGCGGCAGCGATTTTCACGTGCATGTCGGCGATCTTGAAGGCGATGGCCTGGTGTTCGCGGAGCTTCTTCCCAAATTGCTCCCTCTCATCGGCATAGGCCTTGGCGATCTCAAAGGCCCCCCGGGTGATGCCCACCGCCTGGGCCGCCACCCCGACCCTTCCCGAATCCAGGCCCGCCAGGGCGTAGGCCAAGCCCCGCCCCTCCTCCCCCAGAAGGTTTTCCTCGGGCACGAAGACCCCCTCGAGGCGAACCTCGGCGGTATGGGCGGCGTGGAGACCCATCTTCGCCTCCGGAGGACCAAAAGAGAGACCGGGGGTGCCCTTCTCCACCAGGAAGGCGCTGATGCCCTTTTCGCCCCTGGCCATAACCACGTAGAGGTGGGCCTGGCCTGCGGAGGTGATCCAGCTTTTCAGGCCGTTCAGCACGAATCCTCCAGGCACCCTCCTGGCCTCCGTGCGGATGCTGGCGGCATCGGAACCCGCCTGGGGCTCGGTGAGGCAGAAGGCCCCGATCCACTCCCCCCGGGCCAGGGGCACCAGGTACCTCCTTTTTTGCGCCTCGGTGCCGAAGCGAAGGAGCATGTACTGGGGAAGGCCGCTGGTCACCGAAAGCACCACGGCCACGCTGGGATCGGCGGCGGCGATCTCCTCGAGGGCCAAGGCCCAGGTTACGGAGTCCAGGCCCGCCCCTCCCCATTCCTCCGGGGTGGTCATGCCCAAAAAGCCCAGCTCCGCCAGGGCCCTAAGCTGGGGCCAGGGGTATTCCCCTGTCCGGTCGTACTCCGGGGCTAGGGGGTAGAGAACCTCCTTGGCCACCTGGCGCACGGTGTCCAGCACCAACTTTTGTTCAGGGGTAGTCACCATCTTCTTTATCGTAACACTGCAGGCATGCAGGAAAACGTCATATACAATCCGCAACCCCTCCGTCGTCCTTTTCATCGAGATATTGACATGTTTCGATTTATATGGTAGGGTGAAAAGGTCCCCAAAGGGGACGGAAAGGAAGGCCTATGCACTACCCTTTGAACGGCGACCTGCTCCTTTTAGAGGCCCAGAGGCGGATCAAGATCCTTCAGGAGGAGGCAACCCAGGCCCGGCTTCTTAAAGAGGCCCAAGAATCCCTGCGCGAGCTCCCTGGTGAGCCGGCCTTGCCCGCTCCCTGCTGCCCTGCCCGTGCGGCCTGCTGCCCCTAGGAAAGGTAAGGATTGGATATGGAACTGGAACGCTACCTCATCGATTACTACACCCGGCAACTGGAAGAAGGCGGGTGTTGCAGCTCCCAGGGCTGTTGCGGCTCCCAGGGCTTGGGTTGCGGCCATCTTTTGCCCCACGTGGATTTGGCTCCGGGTCTTGTGGTGCTGGATCTGGGTTCGGGGCCCGGTTACGAGACCCTGGCCGCTGCCAAGGCGGTAGGGCCTACAGGGCGCGCTATCGGGGTGGACTTGACCCCGACCATGGTGGCCCATGCCCGCGCCCAAACAGCAGCCCAGGGAATACACTGGGCGGAATTCCACTTAGCCAAGATGGAAGCTCTACCTCTTCCTGACCTTAGCGTGGACCGGGTGATCTCCAACTGCGCGGTGAACCTCTCCCAAGACAAGGCCCGGGTTTTCACCGAGGCCTTCCGGGTGCTACGGCAGGGGGGACACCTAGTCCTGGCCGATGTCCTACGCCACGGCTCCCGGCTCCAAGGCTTCTCCAAGGAAGGCTGGGCCGCCTGTCGGGATGGTGCAGAAGTCTGGGCCGTTTACCAAAGCCTCCTGGAAAGAGCCGGTTTCATCGAGATTTCAGTTGATCCCCTGGAACCCCCTGGAGCTTTGGGAGGATTCTACCCAGCTGTGGTCCGAGCGGTGAAACCATGACGGCTCATCCTCCTAGCGAAGGGTCTTTGGCCCAGGCCTTCAAGGCCTTGGCCGACGAGGTGCGCCTGCGCATCCTGGCTTTCCTACGCAATCCTGAACCCAGCTGCTGCCGCCTGCCAGGAGAGGTATGCGCCTGCGACCTCGAGGCCTACCTCCAGCTTAGCCAACCCACCGTGAGCCACCACATGGCCAGGCTGGTTCAATCTGGGCTGGTGCGGGCAGAAAAACGAGGGCGGCATGTCTTTTACCGCCTGAATCAAGAGTCCGTCTTGGCCTTGGCCCAGTACCTAAAAGACTTGGCCCTTAAGGAGGAACCATGATCCGCCCACTTCTTCCTGGAGAGTGGGCAACAGCCCGGGCCCTTCTCCAAGAAGCCCACCTCCCCTTGGAAGGCTTGGAAGCAACCCGCCTCTTCCTCCTGGAGGAGGAGGGACACCCCCTGGGCCTTGTGGGCTATGAGGGCTACCCTCCCTTCGCCCTCCTCCGGTCCTTAGGGGTTGCCAAGGAGTTCCGAGGACAGGGACTAGGGCTGTGCCTTCTCCGCTTTGCGATCAATGAGGTGAAGAAGAGGGGCTTTAAGGAAGCCTACGCCCTTACCCAAACTATCCCCGTACTGCTTATTCGGGAAGGCTCTGTCGAGGTGCCGCGCCAAAAAGCTCCTCCGCCTTTGCTTGTCTCCCAAGAATTCCAAGGGGCCTGCCCAGCCTCGGCCCGACTGTTCCGCCGGGTTTTGGCAGACGGAACCTAGTCCCCCTCTCCCCAGCGGGGAGCCCGGTGGCCCCTTAAGCCCAGGTGGTCCAGGATGCGCTGGGTGATGAAGCCCAAAAGGTCCCGGATCTCCCTGGGCCGGTGGTAGAAGCCAGGGCTTGCGGGCAGAACCACCGCCCCCGCCTCGGCCACCGCCACCATGGCCCTCAAGGTGGGCAGGGGCAGGGGGGTTTCCCGGGGCACCAGGATCAGGGGGCGCCGTTCCTTCAGGTGCACGTAAGCCGCCCGGGTGAGGAGGGTGTCCGCCAAGCCTAGGGCCACCTTGCCCAAGGTGGTGGCCGAGCAGGGCACCACCACCATCCCCCGGGTGGGGAAGGAGCCCGAAGCGATGGGGGCCCCCAGGTCGCTGTCCTTGTAGACCCGGCTCGCCAAGGGGTAGAGGTCCTTGGGGCTAAGCCCCATCTCTTCCCACAAGACCCTTTTGGCCCCCTGGGAAACCACCAGGTGCACCTCCGCCAGGCCCCTTAGGGCCTCGAGGAGGTCCAGGGCGTAGGGCATGCCGCTGGCCCCCGTAAGGCCCACCACCACCCGGGGAAGCCCGTTCATGAGCCCCATGCTACCCCGGTCCCCGCCCGCACCCTGTAACCCCGAAACAAAACCCCAGGCCCAAGGGGCCTGGGGGGCACCCCGTGGGGCGGGGGCTTACTTCAGCTCCACCACCGCGCCCACGGCCTCGAGCTTCTTCTTGATCTCCTCAGCCTCGGCCTTGGCGATCCCCTCCTTGACGGGGCCGCCCTTCTCCGCCAGGTCCTTGGCCTCCTTGAGGCCCAGGCCGGTGATGGCGCGAAGCTCCTTGATGACCTCCAGCTTCTTGGCCCCCGCGTCCTTGAGGATCACGTCAAACTCGGTCTTCTCCTCCACGGGAGCCGCCGCAGCCGCCGCCGCAGGCGCCGCGGCCACGGCCACGGGGGCCGCCGCGGTCACGCCCCAGGTCTCCTTGAGGACGTCGATGAGCTGCTTGAGTTCCAAAACCGTAGCCTGAGAAAGCTCTTCCTTGATGCGTTCAATGTCCAAAGCCATCTTCTACCTCCTACGCCGCCTTCTTCTCCGCGTACGCTTCCAAGATGCCTACCAGCTCGCGGGCCACACCGCCCAAGATCCCCACAAGCTCCGCCATGGGGGCCTGCAACACGCCCACGAGCTCCGCCCGGAGCTCGTCCATGGTGGGGAGCTCCGCCAGCGCGGCCACGTCCTTGGCCGTGAGCACCTGGCCCTGCAGAAGCCCGCCCTTGGCCTCGGGGATGCCCTTGGGGTTCTTCTTGGAGAACTCCGAAAGGGCCTTGGCCGCGGCCACCGGGTCCCCATAAAAGACCACGGCGCTTGGGCCCTGGAGGCCATCCAGCTCGGGCAGGCCAAGCTCCTTGAGGGCGATGCGGATCAGGGTGTTCTTGGCCACGAAAAGCCGGGCCCCCTTCTCCTTGAGGGCCTGGCGCAGGGCGTGGGTCTCCTTGGCGGAGAGCCCCTGGTAGTTCACCAGGAAGAAGGAGCCACGGGCCCGCTCAAGGTTCTCCTTGAGGGCGGCAAGAAGCTCAACGTTGCGCTTGTTTGGCACGCCTTCCTCCCTTTCGGGGCAGGGGAACCCCGGCCGACTTGTTTGGGCTTATCGAGAAACGCTCCCCCTGCAAGCGCCTCGGCGGGATGTTTAAGGCCTTTAGCCCCCCGCTGTCTTTGGCCTGGGCGCTTAGGCGCCCGGGGTGCCATAACTGAGTTTAAAGGGCCAAGGGCCAGGGGTCAAGCTGGCCCCTGGCCCTTGGCCTAAAAGCGCTTAGGAGTGAGGGTTGATGCGGATGCTGGGCCCCATGGTGCTGGTCACGTAGACCGAGCGCAAGAAGGTACCCTTGGCCGCCTCGGGCTTGCTGGCCTCGAGGGCCCGGAGGAAGGCCCGGATGTTCTCGGCGATCTTCTCCTCCGGGAAGCTCACCTTGCCCACGGGGGCGTGGATGGCCCCGGTCTTGTCGTTGCGGAACTCGATGCGGCCCGCCTTGATCTCGCGGATGATCTCCCCGATGTTGAAGCCCACGGTGCCCGCCTTGGGGTTGGGGAGGAGGCCCCTGGGACCGAGGATCCGGCCCAGCTTGGAGCCCACCGCCCCCATCACGTCCGGGGTGGCCACCACGGCGTCGAAGTCCATCCAGCCATCCAGGATCTTCTGGATGATCTCCTCCCCGCCCACGTAGTCGGCCCCGGCCTCCTCGGCCTCCTTGATCTTCTCCCCCTTGGCGATGGCCAGAACCCGCACCTGCTTGCCCAGGCCGTGGGGGAGGGAAACCGTGCCGCGCACGTTCTGGTCGGACTTGCGGGGGTCAATGCCCAGCTTGGCGTGGACCTCCACGGTTTCGTCGAACTTGGCCGTGGCCAGCTCCTTCACCAGCCGAGCGGCCTCATCAATGGCGTAGATCCGGGTGGGGTCCACCTTCTCCAAAAGGGCGCGGTAGCGCTTGCCGTGCTTAGGCATCCTTCACCTCCGGCGCGCCCACCACCTCCACCCCCATGGAGCGGGCCGAGCCCGCGATCATGCGGGCGGCGGCCTCGAGGTCGGTGGTGTTCATGTCGGGAAGCTTCTGCTTGGCGATCTCCACCACCTGCTGCCAAGTGATCTTGCCCACCTTCTCCCGACCCGCCTTGTGGGCCCCCTTCTCCAGGCCCGCGGCCTTGCGGATGAGGTAGCTGGCGGGCGGGGTCTTGGTGATGAAGGTGAAGGAGCGGTCCGCGTAGATGGTGATCTCCACGGGGACGATGGCGTCCCCCATGTTGGCGGTGGCCGCGTTGAAGGCCTTCACGAACTCCATGATGTTGGCCCCGTGCTGGCCCAAGGCCGGGCCCACGGGGGGCGCGGGCGTGGCCTTGCCCGCGGGCAGCTGCAGCTTGACTACGGCAACGACTTTCTTCATTTTTCCCTCCTAGGCTCCCCCCAAGTTGGGGGTACAGACGCCTTTTAGGCCTTGACCACCTGGGAGAAGTCCAGCTCCACAGGGGTCTCGCGCCCGAAGATGGTGACCATGACCTTGACCTTCCCCTTCTCCGGGTTGATCTCGGTCACGGTGCCGGTAAAGTCCGCGAAGGGGCCGGAGACCACCCGGACCTGGTCGCCCTCCCGGAAGGCCACTTGGGCCTTGGGGGCCTCCCGCTTCCCCAAAAGGCCGGAAACCTCCAGGATGTGCCGCACCTCGTCCGGGGAGAGGGGCACGGGGCGGGTGCCCGCCCCCACGAAGCCGGTGATACCCGGGGTGCCCCGCACCACCTCCCAGGCTTCGTTGGGCTCCTCCTCGTCCCCCAGGTCCATCTGCACGAAAAGGTATCCGGGGAAGAGCTTCTTCTTGACGACTTCCTTCTTGCCCCCCTCGCGGAGCTCCACCACCTCCTCCGTGGGGATGAGGACCTGGAAGATCTTGTCCTCCATGCCAAAGGCCCTAACCCGCTTCTCCAGGTTGGCCTTGGCCTTCTCCTCCTGCCCCACGTAGGTGTGGACCGCGTACCATTCAATGCTCATCGCACAAGCCCTATCAGGAACCGGAAGACAAGATCGTAGAACCCCAAGATCACCATGGCCACCACGGTAAAGACCAGGATGGCCTGGGTACCCTCCACGATCTGTTCCCGGGTGGGCCAGGTGACCCGGGCGAGCTCGGCCCGGGCCTCCTGGAAGTAGCGAACAATCCGGGTAAACATCAGACCTTCACTTCCTTGTGCACCGTGTGCTTATCGCACCAGGGGCAGTACTTCTTCAGCTCCAGCTTGGTGGTGGTGTTGCGCTTGTTCTTCTCGGTGGCGTAGTTGCGGCGCTTACACTCGGTGCACTCCAGGAGGATTTTGATGCGGACTTCGCTGGCCATGGCTCACCTCCTTTCCCCGAGGGGCGGCTAGCTGCCCCCAAGCCTACTCCAGGATCTTGGTGACCACGCCGGCCCCCACGGTCCTGCCACCCTCACGAATGGCAAACCTGAGACCCTCCTCCAACGCCACCGGCTTGATCAGCTCCACCGTAAACGTCACGTTGTCCCCAGGCATCACCATCTCCACCCCCTGGGGCAACTCCACCACCCCCGTCACATCCGTCGTCCGAAAGTAAAACTGCGGACGGTACCCAGAAAAAAATCCCGTGTGCCGCCCACCCTCCTCCTTCTTCAACACGTACACCGAGGCCTCAAACTTCGTGTGCGGCGTAATGCTCCCAGGCTTCGCCAACACCTGCCCCCGCTCCACCTCGTCCCGCCCTACGCCCCGCAACAACAAACCCACGTTGTCCCCAGCTATCCCCTCCTGCAGCGTCTTACGGTGCATCTCCACTCCCGTCACCACCGTCTTCCGCGTCTCAGGAGCCAAACCCACAATCTCCACCTCGTCCCCAACCTTCACCTTCCCACGCTCAATCCGTCCCGTCGCCACCGTCCCACGACCCGTGATCGTAAACACGTCCTCCACCGGCATCAAGAACGGCTTGTCCACGTCCCGCACCGGCGTCGGTATGTACTCGTCCACCGCGTCCAACAACTCCCAAATCTTGTCCACCCACTCGTTCTCCCCGCGCTTCGTCTGGGGATTCTTGTGCATCTGCTCCAGCGCCAACAACGCGCTCCCGCGAATCACCGGCACCTCGTCCCCAGGAAATTCGTACTGGTTCAACAAATCCCGAACCTCCATCTCCACCAAATCCAACAGCTCGGGATCGTCCACCATATCCACCTTGTTCATGAACACCACAATGTACGGCACCCCCACCTGCCGGGCCAGCAAAATGTGCTCCCGCGTCTGGGGCATCGGCCCGTCCGCCGCCGATACCACCAAAATCGCCCCGTCCATCTGCGCCGCACCCGTGATCATGTTCTTGATGTAGTCCGCGTGCCCAGGACAATCCACGTGGGAATAGTGCCGCTTCGCCGTCTCGTACTCCACGTGCGCCGTGTTGATGGTAATCCCCCGCGCACGCTCCTCCGGCGCCTTGTCAATCTCCCCGTAGTCCTTAACCTCTACATTCGGGTTCTCCGCCGCCGCTACAAACGTCAACGCCGCCGTCAGCGTCGTCTTCCCGTGGTCCACGTGCCCAATCGTCCCCACGTTCACGTGAGGCTTCGTACGGATAAACTCGCCCTTGGCCATGGTTCCTCCTTCTTTCTTGCACGCAAAAGCCGCCCTGGGGGCCTTAAGCCCAGGGCAGACAAAAAGATGGAGCTCGCGGCCGGGCTCGAACCGGCGACCTCACCCTTACCAAGGGTGTGCTCTACCTGCTGAGCTACGCGAGCTCGTGGAGCGGGAGACGGGACTCGAACCCGCGACCCTCGGCTTGGGAAGCCGATGCTCTACCAACTGAGCTACTCCCGCATGGGGGTGTGCTGGGCACACCTTTGGTGGGCAGGGCTGGATTCGAACCAGCGAAGGCGTGCGCCAACGGTTTTACAGACCGTCCCCTTTGGCCGCTCGGGCACCTGCCCACGCCCGCTTGGAGCCACCCAGGGGAGTTGAACCCCCAACCCCCCGATTACAAGTCGGGTGCTCTGCCTATTGAGCTAGGGTGGCAGGACGGGGGATAGGACCCTGTCCGAGGGAATAGGCTAGCACACCCACAGGTGAGTGTCAAGATAAAGGCATGCGCATCGTACCTTTTGGGGCCGCGCGGGAGGTCACGGGAAGCTGCCACCTCCTCTTGGCCGAGGGCAGGCGGGTCCTCCTGGACTGCGGCATGTTCCAGGGGCGTGAGGAAGAGAAGAACCACGCCCCCTTAGGCTTTGACCCCCAGGCGGTGGACGCCGTGGTCCTCACCCACGCCCACCTGGACCACGTGGGCCGTCTCCCCAAGCTTTTCCGGGAGGGGTATCGGGGGCCGGTCTACGCCACCCAGGCCACCTTCTTGTTGATGCAGATCGTCCTCCAGGACGCCCTAAAGGTCATGGAAACCCCCTTTTTCGACGAGGAAGATGTGGCGGAAGCCCTCCGCCACATCCGCCTCCTGGAGTTTGGGGAATGGCTCAGGCTGGGGGACCTTACCCTTACCTTCGGCCAGGCGGGACACCTTCCGGGAAGCGCCTTCGTGGTGGCCCAGGGGGAGGGGAAGACCCTGGTCTATAGCGGGGACCTGGGTAACAGGCAAAAGACCGTCCTCCCCGATCCCTCCCTGCCTCCCAGGGCGGATCTGATCCTCTGCGAGGGCACCTACGGGGACCGGCCCCACCGCTCCTTTGCCGCCACGGTGCAGGAGTTTTTGGAAGTCCTAGAAGGAACCCTGAGCCAAAGCGGCAAGGTGTTCATCCCCTCCTTTGCCGTGGAGCGCGCCCAGGAAATCCTCTTCCTCCTCTACGAAAACGGCCACCGCCTGCCCGAGGTCCCCATCTACCTGGACTCCCCCATGGCCGAGCGGGTCCTTGACCTTTATCCCCGGCTGGTGCGCTACTTTAGCGAGGAGGTGCAGGCCTACTTCCTGGCGGGGAAGAATCCCTTCCGTCCCCGGGGGCTTCGGGTGGTGGAAAGCGTGGAGGAATCCAAGGCCTTAAACCGCGAGCCCGGCCCCATGGTGATCATCGCGGGAAGCGGCATGCTCACCGGGGGACGGATCCTCCACCACCTGAAGCACGGCCTTTCCGATCCCAAGAACGCCTTGGTCTTCGTGGGCTACCAGCCTCGAGGGGGCCTGGGAGCTGAGATCATCCAAAGGCCCGAGCGCATCCGCCTCCTGGGGCAGGAGGTGCCCTTAAAGGCCAGCGTCCACACCCTGGGCGGCTTCTCGGGGCATGCGGGGCAGGACGAGCTCTTGGACTGGCTCGAGGGCCAGCCCCGGGTGCTTTTGGTACACGGGGAGGAAGAGAAGCTTTTGGAGCTGGGCAAGCTCCTCGCCCTAAGGGGCCAGGAGGTGGGCCTGGCCACCCTGGGAGAGGGGGTGGAGGTCTAGGCACACCGTCTTAAGGCCCTCCGGGGCTCTCGCCCTCCGACTTATCGGCCCAGGGCCGGAACCCCAGGCGCTCCAGAACCATGCGGGTGGCCGGGCTTTTATTTAGGGTGTAAAAGTGTACTCCCTCCACCCCAGCCTCCAAAAGCTCCGCCACCTGGCGGGTGGCGTGTTCCACCCCGATCTCCAGGATGGCCTTGGGATCCTCCTGATACCTTTCCAGCCGGGAAAGAAGGGGCCCGGGGATGCTGGCCCCGCAGACCTCGGTGAAGCGGCGGAGCTGGGTGTAGCTGGTGATGGGCATGATGCCGGGGAGGATGGGGATTTCTATGCCCATCCTCCTGGCCCTTTCCAGGAAACCAAAGTAGTGGGCGTTGTTGAAGAAAAGCTGGGTGATGGCGAAGTCCAACCCCGCTTCCACCTTGGCCTTGAAATGGCGCAGGTCGGCCTCGAGGCTCTCGCTTTCCGGATGCCCCTCGGGGTAGGCGGCCCCGCCCACGGAGAGCCCCTCCCCGTAGCGGGCGCGAATATGGGCCACCAGCTCGGAAGCGTAGCGGAACCCCTCGGGATGGGGTCTAAAGGCCCGTTCCCCTTGGGGGGATCGCCTCTAAGGGCCAGGATGTTCTCCACCCCCGCCTCCACGAAGCGGTCCAGGACCTCCGCCACCTCCTTCCGGCTTTGCCCGGCCACGGTGAGGTGGGCGAGGGCGTTTAGCTTTAGGCCCAGGATCCGCTTCGCCCAGAGGACACTCCTTTCCCGGGTACTCCCCATGGCCCCGTAGGTGATGGAAACGAAGGCGGGCCGGAAAACCTTGAGCTCCTCCATGGTGCGGAAAAGGGCCTCCTCCCCTTCCGGGGTCTTGGGGGGGAAGAACTCAAAGGAGAAAAGGGGCCCCTTGCGCGCCTTTAGGAGGTCCCGTATTTTCATGCGCTAGAGTGTAGCCCCTCCCCTCCCCCTGGTCAAGGTGGCAAAATAAGGGTATGGTAGAGGTTCCGGAAGTCCCCAAGGTGGAAGGCCTGGAGCTTCCCGCCAGGGAAACCGCCTTGATCGTGGTGGACATGCAAAACGACTTCGCCCACCCTCAAGGCGCCCTGTTCGTGCCCGATGCCCCCAAAAGCGTCCCGGCCATCCGGCTCCTCCTGGAAAGGGCGCGGCAGGCAGGAGCAAGGGTGGTCTACACCCAGGACTGGCACCGGGAGGACGACCCCGAGTTCCAGATCTGGCCCCGGCATGCGGTGGCGGGCACCTGGGGGGCGGAGATCCTGGAGGACCTCCGCCCCGAGCCGGGGGACCTGATCATCCAGAAGGTGCGCTACGACGCCTTCTACGGCACCCCCCTGGACCACTACCTGCACCTTTGGGGGGTAAAGCACGTGGTGGTGACGGGCACCGTGGCCAACATCTGCGTGCTCCACACCGCAGGCTCCGCCGCCCTTCGCTGGTACCGGGTGGTCCTCCCGGAGGACGCCACCAGCGCCCTTACCCCCTTCGACCTTCAGGCGGCCTTGCGCCAGATCACCTTCCTCTACCAGGGCAAGGTGACCCGGGCCGAAGGGGTGCGCTTTGTTTGAGCATCCGGTCCTGGCGGAGTTCTACGGCCGCTTCGGCCCTGCCCCCTTCCTACCCCATGGGGCACCCCGGGAAGAACCCTTCAAGGTGTTGGCGGAAAGCATCGTGGCCCAGCAGCTTTCGGGCAAAGCGGCCGCCGCCATCAGCGCCCGGCTCTGGTCCAGGGTAAAGCCCTATCCCGAAGCCCTCCTCCAGGTACCCCCCACCATCCTCCGTCAGGTGGGGCTCTCCCACGCCAAGGTCCGGGCCCTTCGGGACCTGGCCGCCAGGAGCCTGGAAGGGCTTTTGGTTGGGTTGGACTCCCTGGAGGACGAAGCGGTAAAGGAGAGGCTTCTACAGGTACGAGGCATAGGCCCCTGGACGGTGGATATGTTCCTCATGTTCGGCCTGAGGCGGCCCGACGTCTGGCCTGTGGTGGACCTGGGTCTACGCCGGGCAGCCAAGGCCCTCTTCGCTGTGGAAGCCCTGGGGCTTCCGGCTTTTGGTGAGCCCTTCCGGCCCTACCGTAGCCATCTGGCTTGGTACCTATGGCGAACCCTGGACTAATCCCCTTGGCCCAGGCGGAAGGCCAGGGGGAGGTTCTCCTCCTGAGGCAGGCCCAGGAGCTGGGTTTCCCCGTGGGGGGAACCTGGGTAGGGGGGCTTTGGGAGGAGTTTGCCCGCCTCAACAACCTTGCCGAACGCATCGGGAGGCTTTTTCAGGGAGTCTTTGGCGTGCGCATAGACGAGGAAAGGTTGCGGCTGGCGGCAGAGGAGGCGGAACGAGCGGTGCGGGAAAGCTACCTCCTCCCCGAGCGGGCTGAGGCCTTCCTGGAAACCCTCGAGGGCAAGGGGCCCTTCCTCGTCCGCCGGGCAGGGGAGGGAACCTACCGCCTGGCCTGGAATCCACAGGAGGCCCTTTTCGCCTTGAAGCGGCTTTGGGCTGAAGCCTTCCGGGTGGAAGCCATCCTGGAACGCTATCCCGCCCTTTTTCCTCCAGCCCTGACCGTTCTGGTGCAGGAGGTGACCACCCTCCCTCCGCTGGAAGGAGGGCTCCTGGAGGATCCCTTCCTCTCCCTGGACCTGTCCCAGGCCCTGGGGCAAAGGGTGGTCGCCTACACCTGGGAAGGAGCCCTTCTTCGGATAGAATCGGTACATGGTGGATAGCCACGTCCACACCCCCCTTTGCGGCCATGCCCAGGGGGCCCCGGGGGAGTACCTGTTTTACGCCCGGAAAGCGGGGTTGAAGGGCCTGGTTTTCACCGACCACAGCCCCATGCCCTCCTGGTACGATCCCATGAGCCGCATGGGCCTCGAGGCCCTGCCCTTCTACCTCCTAGCCCTGGAGAAAATCCGGGAGGATCACCCGGATCTTTACGTGGGCATCGGCCTCGAGGCGGACTTCCACGAGGGCACGGAGGAGTTCGTGCGGACCCTGCTTAAGGGCTACCCCTTCGACTACGTGATCGGCAGCGTCCACTACCTGGGGGCCTGGCCCCTGGACCATCCCGACCACCAGGAGGAGTACACCTGGCGAGACCTGAAGGGAATCTTCCAGGCCTACTTCCAGGAGGTAGAAAAGGCCGCAAAAAGCGGCCTCTTCCACGCCATCGGCCACCTGGATCTGCCCAAGAAGTTCGGCCACCGCCTTCCGGAGGAAGCCCTCGTGGAGCTGGCCGAACCCGCCCTTGGGGCTATAGCGGAGGAGGGGCTTCTCCTGGACGTGAACACCGCCGGGCTCCGGAACCCGGCCCAGGAGATCTACCCGGCCCCCGCCCTCCTACGGCGGGCCCGGGAGCTCGGGATCGGGGTGGTCCTGGGCTCCGACGCCCACCAGCCCCCCCAAGTGGGGTATGCCTTCAAGGAGGCGGTGGATCTTCTCCTCAACCTCGGATACCAAGAGGCCCACTACTTCCAAGGAGGCAAGGCCCAAGCCTACCCCTTATCTAGGGCCTCGTAGACTTGGTTCCGCAACGCCCCCAGGTCCAGGTCTTCCCGCCGCCCCGAGGCCTTCTCGTAGGCTCGCACCGCCGCCACCAGCCGGGAAAAGGCCTCGGCGCAGGGATCGGGGGCAGGGGCTTCGTACTCCATGAAGGTGACCCGCTCGTAGTCCTCGGCGTACTCCTCCTCTTCCGCCTTCAGGCACTCCCAGTAGCGGCGCAAGGCCTCCTCCACATCCAGGCGGGCTTGCTCTAGAGCCGTCATCCTTCCCTCCCTCCTTTCCGGCTTTGGAACCGCAGGCTTGCGGCGGGGATGGGACCCTCCTGAAAGCGCTCCTCCCGCCAGGGGTCGCCCCGGAAGTGGTAGCCCAGCTTTTCCCAAAACCCCAGCTCCAAGTGGTCCAGAAGCTCAATGCCCCGCACCCACTTGGCGCTTTTCCAGGCGTAGAGGTGGGGCACTACCAGGCGCACCGGCCCACCCCGCTCCACAGGCAAGGACTTGTCGAAAAGGGTGTGGGCGAGGAGGACCTCCTCCCGCAGGAGATCCTCCAGGAAGAGGTTGGTGGTGTAGCCCCCGTAGCTGTGGACCAAGGCGGCCACCGCCTGGGGCTTGGGCTTGCCCCTCAGCAAAAGGTCCTTCACCCGCACCCCCCGCCAGGCCACATCCAGGCGGCTCCAGCGGGTCACGCAGTGGAAGTCCCGCACCACTTCCACCTGGGGCAGGCGGAGGAGCTCCTGGAAGGTGAGGGTAAAGGGCTCCTCCACCAGGCCGAAGAGGGAAAACCGCCACTCCTCGGGGGAAACCCTGGGCTCCTCCCCATAGGTGAGGATGGGGAACCGCTCCGTGACCACCTGGCCCGGGGGAATCCTCTCCATGCCTTTAGGCTAGACCAGCCCCCGGGGAAAGAAAGCGCCCTGGATCACCGGCTTCGGTAGCGGATGACCTCCACCTTCTCCAAGGTGACCAGCCCTTCCTTAAGCAGGCCATCCAAAACAGGAAGAAAAGCCCGGATCTTCTCCTCGGTGTCCACAATCTCGATCATGACGGGCAGGTCCTCGGAGAGCTGGAGCACCTTGGCGGTGTGGATGCGGGAGTGGGCACCGAAGCCCATGAAGCCCTTGAACACCGTGGCCCCGGCTAGGCCCTGGCGCTTGGCCTCGAGGACGAGGGCTTCATAGAGGGGCCTCCCCCCGTGCCGGTCCGACTCCCCCACAAAGATGCGCAGGAGCTTGGCCTCCCCTTCCAGCTTCATACCCCTAGGCTACCAGGACCCCGCCCAGGCGGTAGCCCAGAAGCACCAGGAAAAGGCCCAGGAAGACGCTGAAAAAGACGTATAAAAAGGCCCTCCACGCCTCGCCGTCCTGGATGAGGGCTAAGGTCTCGTAGCTAAAGGTGGAAAAGGTGGTAAACCCCCCCAACACCCCCACCGCCAGGAAGAGGCGCCCCTCCCCAGACAGGGCCCCCTCCAGGGATAGGCGGATCACCACACCGATGAGGAAACTGCCCAAAGCGTTGATCAAGAGGGTGCTATAGGGAAAGCTGGGCCCGGTAAGGGCCTGCACCCAGGCCCCAAGCCCGTAGCGCAAGGCGGAGCCCAAGGCCCCACCCAAGGCCACCAGGAGATACCGCTCCACCCCCAAAGTATATTGGGACCATGAAGCCCAAGATCCTCTCCCCCATCCTCACCGCCAAAGGGGTGCGCTTGGCCATCGCCGTGGGCCGCTTCAACGAACGGGTGACCAAGCTTCTCCTGGAAGGGGCCCTCGAGGCCTACGCCCGCCTGGGCGGGGACCCCGCCGAGGTTCTGGTGGCCTGGGTACCGGGTTCCTTTGAGCTACCCCTGGTGGCCAAGCGCCTGGCCCTGCGCCCCGATGTGGATGCGGTGGTGGCCTTGGGGGCTGTGGTGCGGGGGGAAACCCCCCATTTCGAGTACGTGGCCGCCCAGGCCGCTTCTGGCCTCATGCAGGCCATGCTGCAAACGGAAAAGCCCATCGTCTTCGGCGTCCTCACCACCAACACCCCGGAGGAAGCCCAGGAAAGGGCCGGAGGTAAGGCGGGGAACAAGGGAGCCGAGGCGGTGTTCACCGCCATCGAGATGGTGCGCCTTCTCGAGGCTATTTCCCGGTGATAAGGGCCCGGGCGTAACGCAGGTGCAGGTAGAGGAAGCAACCCAGGCAGAAGCCGAAGGCCAGGTTAATGAAGGCCAATAGGGCCACCAACAGGGCCAAGGCGTACCCCACCCCCTTGAGCCCGAGAAGGAGGAAGAGGGAGGCAAGCCCCAAAAACACCGCCCCCAAGGTGCGGGCGAAGCGGTGGGGCCTGGGGTCCTCCTCCACCAGCCTGGCCGGGATGCCTAGGGCCCGCTTCAGGGCCACCATCAGATCCCAAGAGGTGTGCTGGCTCACCATGAGGAGGAAGAGGAGATAGACCAGAAGGGGTAGGTCCCAAAGCGCCGCCAGGGGGAGAAGAAGGGTGAGGAGAACCTGGTTGAAGCGGAGCTGGTTCCGGTCCGTCTTCATGAGGCTATGATATACACCTGAGTCTGTGAAGAATAGGGGTAAGGGCACGTTTTGCGGAACCCCAGGGCACAATAGAGGCATGGTTCCCCTCCTCACCACTCCCCTCCCGGTGCCCCACGGCTTCACCACCCGTCTGGGCGGGGTCTCGGAAGGCCCCTTCGCCAGCCTCAACCTCTCCGCCGCCACCGGGGACGACCCCAAGCGGGTGGAGGAAAACCAACGAAGGGTGCTGGCCGCCTTCGGCCACCCCCCCGTGGCGGGGCTCAAGCAGGTGCACGGCACGGAAATCCGCCTGGTGGAAGGCCCTGGGGTTTGGGAAGGGGATGGCCTCCTCACCCGCACGCCGGGCCTCCTCCTGCGGGTGGGGGTGGCGGACTGCTACCCCCTTTTGCTTTACCACCCCGAGGGGGCGGTGGCGGCCCTCCATGCGGGCTGGCGGGGAGTGGTGGGGGGATCCTCCCCCGGGCCTTGGAGCGGCTGGAAAGCTTGGGCCTGGATCCCAAGGGGGTCCACCTGGCCATTGGCCCCGGCATCGGGGGCCGGTGCTACCAGGTGGGAGAGGAGGTGGCAACGAGGTTTGCCCAAGCGGGCCTAAATACCCTTACCCCAGATCCCAAAGCCCCGGGTAAGTACCTTTTAGACCTGGAAAGGGCCCTTCTTCTCCAGGCGGAAAGGGCGGGGCTTTCCCGGGAAAGGATCTACCGGGTAGGCCTTTGCACCCACTGCGAACCCACCCTCTTCTCCCACCGCCGTGACCGGGGGAAAACGGGACGGATGTGGGGGCTCGTCATGCTCCCCCGTTAGGGGCTTGTTCATACCACCATGCCACAATAGGGTAAGGCTATGCTCTTCCCCCGAGCGGTCCTGCCCTCCCTCCTCCACCTAACCCCGAAGTGGCTCGAGGAGCGAGGCCTTCGGGGAGTGATCCTGGACCTGGACAACACCCTCTTGCCCTACGGGGAGGAGGAACCCCTGCCCGAGTTCCAAGCCTGGCTGGAGGCCCTAAAGGCTGAGGTTCCTGTCTACCTCCTCTCCAACGCCCTCCCCGACCGCTTCGCCCGGATCCAGGAAAGGGTGGGCCTCCCTGGCCACGCCCCTGCCCTCAAGCCTTGGCTGGGCTTCCGCAGGGCCTTAAAAGCCCTGGGCCTCCCGGCGCAGCAGGTGGCGGTGGTGGGAGACCAGATCTTCACCGACGTGCTGGGGGGCAACCTGGTGGGAGCCTACACCGTTTTGGTACCCCCCTTGCGGGAGAGGGAATTCTTTTACACCCGTTTCATACGGATGCTGGAGACTCCATTCAGAAGGCCATGGGGAGGATTGGGATGAGCGTGCTTACCATCGGGGACAAACGGCTAGGTGCCATCCTATTGGATGCCGGCCTCCTCACCGACGAGGAGCTGCAGATGGCCCTGGAGAAACACCGGGAGGTGGGGGGTTCCTTGGCCGAGGTCATCGTGGACTCGGGGCTGCTTTCGGAACGGCGGATCGCCCAGGCCATCGAGGACCACTTCGGCATCCCCCTGGTGGAGCTTCACACCTTGGAGATCCCTCCCAAGGTGAAGGCCCTCCTGCCGGCGGAGAAGGCCAAGGAGCTCCAGGCCATCCCCTTTGCCCTGGACGAGGAGGCAGGGGTGGTGCGGGTGGCCTTCGTGAACCCCCTGGACACCTTGGCCCTCGAGGAGGTGGAGGACCTCACCGGGATGGTGGTGGAACCCTACCAGGCCACCAAAAGCGCCTTCCTCTATGCCCTAGCCAAGAACTACCCCGAACTCAACCTGCCCCTACCCCCTCCCCCCAGCGGCCCCAGCCGGGAGGAGCTGAAGGTGGGCGAGCTTCTGGTGGAGAAGGGCCTCCTGGACCGGAACACCCTGGAGGAAGCCCTGGTGGAGCAGGAAAAGACCGGGGATCTCCTGGGCCGCATCCTGGTGCGCAAGGGGCTACCCGAGGAGGTCCTCTACCGGGTTTTGGCCGAGCAGAAGGGAATGGAGTTTCTCCCCTCCACCCAGGGCCTATCCCCCGACCCCGCCGCCACCAACCTTCTCCTGCGCTCGGATGCCCTGCGCTATAGCGCCGTGCCCGTGGGGTTCAGAAACGGGGAGGTGGAGGTGGTCCTTGCCGATCCCCGGCACAAGGAGGCGGTGGCGGAGCTCCTTGGGCGCCCCACCCGTTTCTTCCTCACCCTTCCCAAGGAGTGGGAAGCCCTTTTCCACCAGGCCTACCCGGAAAAAAGCCGCCTGGGGGAGGTCCTGGTCCAGGAGGGGCGCCTGAGCCGCGAGGACTTAAGGGAGGCCCTCGAGGTGCAAAGGCGCCTGCCCAAGGCCAAGCCCCTGGGAGAGATCCTGGTGGAGCTGGGCTTGGCCCGGCCCGAGGACGTGGAGGAGGCCTTGAGGAAGCAACGCCAGGGTGGGGGCCGCCTCGAGGACACCCTGGTGGCCTCGGGCAAGCTCAAACCCGAGGCCTTAGCCCAGGCGGTGGCCGCCCAGCTGGGCTACCCCTACATCAACCCCGAGGAGAACCCCCCGGACCCCGGGGCCGCCCTCCTCCTCCCCGAAGACCTGGCCCGGCGGTACGGGGTCTTCCCCCACCATGTGGAAAACGGCAAGACCCTGGTTCTCCTTATGAAAGACCCCAGGAACATCCTAGCCCTGGACGACGTGCGCTTGGCCCTCAAGCGCAAGGGCCTGGCCTATGAGGTGGCGCCCGCGGTGGCCACGGAGGCCGCCATCACCAAGCTCATCGAACGCTTTTACGGCAAGGAGGAGCTGGGCGAGATTGCCAAGGAGCTTTCCAAGGGGTACCAGGAGGAGGAGGCCGTCACCCCTGAGCTGGACGAAAGCGCCGCCCAGAAGTTCGTCAAGCAGGTGATCCGGGAGGCCTACCTGCAGGATGCCTCCGACATCCACATCGAACCCCGGCAGTTCGATGTGCTGGTGCGCCTCCGCATCGACGGCACCCTGCGCCAGTACACCACCCTGTCCAAGGGGGCCCTAAACTCCATTATCAGCGTGGTCAAGATCATGGGCGGCCTCAACATCGCGGAAAGGCGCCTGCCCCAGGACGGCCGGGTGCGTTACCGGGAAGGGGCCATCGACGTGGACCTGCGCCTCTCCACCCTGCCCACGGTCTACGGGGAAAAGGCGGTGATGCGCCTTCTGAAGAAGGCCGCCGACATCCCCGAGATCGAAGGCCTGGGCTTCGCCCCCGGGGTCTTTGAGCGCTTCCAGGAGGTGATCCAAAAGCCTTATGGCATCTTCCTCATCACCGGGCCCACCGGAAGCGGCAAAAGCTTTACCACCTTCTCCATCCTCAAGCGCATCGCCACCCCCGACAAGAACACCCAGACCATCGAGGATCCCGTGGAGTACGAGATCCCCGGCATCAACCAGACCCAGGTGAACCCGCAGGCGGGGCTCACCTTCGCCCGGGCCCTCAGGGCCTTCCTCAGGCAGGACCCGGACATCATCATGGTGGGGGAGATCCGGGACTCGGAAACCGCCAAGATCGCCACCGAGGCCGCCCTGACCGGCCACCTGGTCATCGCCACCCTACACACCAACGACGCCGCCCAAGCCATCACCCGCCTGGACGAGATGGGGGTGGAGCTCTTCAACATCTCCGCCGCCCTCATCGGGGTTCTTTCCCAGCGGCTGGTGCGGAGGATCTGCGACCACTGCAAGGTGGAGGTGAGACCCGACCCCGAGGTCCTGCGGCGCCTGGGCCTTTCCCAGGAGGAGATCCAAGGGGCCAAGCTCTACAAGGGGATGGGATGCGAGCGCTGCGGGGGCACCGGCTACAAGGGACGCTACGCCATCCACGAACTCCTGGTGGTGGACGACGAGATCCGCCACGCCATCGTGGCCGGCAAGTCGGCCACCGAGATCAAGGAGATCGCCAGGAAAAAGGGTATGAAAACCCTGCGGGAAGACGGCATCTACAAGGCCTTCCAGGGAATCACCACCCTGGAAGAGGTCCTGGCGCGTACCATTGAGTAAAGGAGTCAGCTATGGCCAAAGCACTGGATATCGTGGATCTTCTGACCCTGGCGGCGGAGCGGGGGGCCAGCGACCTGGTGATCACCGTGGGCCTTCCCCCCATGATCAAGGTGGACGGGGAGTTCCACCCCACGGAGTACGAGACCCTCTCCCCCCAGGACACCCGCCGGCTGATGTACGCCCTCATGGACGAGAAGCAGCAGCGGATCTTTGAGGAGGAAAAGGAGCTGGACTTCTCCTTCAGCCTCCCGGGAAAAGGGCGCTACCGGGTGAACGTCTTCCTGCAACGGGGAAGCGTGGGAGGGGTCTTAAGGGTGGTGCCCGCCACCATCAAGGGCTTTGAGGAGCTGGGCCTGCCCAAGAACATCGCCGAGATCGCCCTAAGCCCCCGGGGCCTGGTCCTGGTCACGGGGCCCACCGGGTCGGGGAAGAGCACCACCTTAGCCTCCATGATCGACTACATCAACGAGCGCAAGCCGGTGCACATCGTGACCATCGAGGATCCCATAGAGTTCTTCCACAAGCACAAGAAGGCCATCGTCAACCAGCGGGAAATCGGCTCCGACACCCACGGCTTCCACAAGGCGCTTAGAAGCGTTCTCCGCCAGGCCCCAGACGTGATCCTGGTGGGGGAGATGCGGGACTACGAAACCATCGCCGCCGCCATCACCGCCGCGGAGACCGGGCACCTGGTCATGGGCACCCTGCACACCAACTCCGCCCCGGAGACCATCGACCGCATCATCGACGTCTTCCCGGAAAATCAGCAAGAGCAGGTGCGGGTGCAGCTTTCCAACAACCTGGTGGCCGTCCTCACCCAGCAGCTCCTGCCCAAGGCCTTCGGGGGCGGTCGGGTGCTGGCCTACGAGCTCATGATCGCCACCCCTGCGGTAAGGGCTTTGATCCGGGAGGGCAAGAGCCACCAGCTTAGGAGCGTCATCCAGACGGGCGGCCAGTACGGGATGATCACCATGGACGCCTGCCTGGCCGACCTCTACCGGCGCAAGCTCATCACCTACGAGCTGGGCCTCTCCCGGGCGGTGGACCCCAAGGAGTTCATGCGCCTGGCCGGGGTGCAGGAGGGGAGCAAGCGCCCTTAAGCACCCATGGGGCTTGGTAAACTCTAGGCCATGTATGAGGCGGCCATCGGCCTCGAGGTCCACCTGCACTTAAAGACCCGGACCAAGGCCTTCTGCGGGTGCCAGGCCGATTATTTCGGCGCCCCGCCCAACACCCATACCTGCCCCGTGTGCCTGGGGTTACCCGGGGCCCTGCCCGTGCCCAATAAGAAGGCGGTGGAGTTCGGGCTCAGGCTCGCCCTGGCCCTGGGCAGCCGGATTCCGGAGAGGCTGGTCTTCCATCGCAAGAACTACTTCTACCCCGATTTGCCCAAGAACTACCAGATCAGCCAGTATGACCTCCCCTTGGGCCAGGGAGGTAGCCTCCCCTTAGGGGAAAGGACCGTGCGCATCAAGCGCCTCCACCTGGAGGAGGATGCCGGGAAAAGCCTCCACCTGGAGGACCGCACCCTTCTGGACCTGAACCGGGCGGGAAGCCCCTTGATTGAGCTCGTCACCGAGCCCGATCTCAGAAGCCCCGAGGAAGCCCGGCTTTTCCTGCAGCGCATCCAGGCCCTGGTCCAGACCCTAGGCATCTCCGAGGCCAGCCCCGAGGAGGGGAAAATGAGGGCCGACGTGAACGTTTCCGTACGCCGCGCGGGGGAGCCTTTGGGCACCAAGGTGGAGATCAAAAACCTGAACTCCTTTAAGAGCGTGCAACGGGCCCTGGAGTACGAGATCCGCCGCCAAACCGAGATCCTGAGGCGGGGGGAGAAGGTCAAACAGGCCACCATGGGCTTTGAGGAGGGAAGCGGCAAAACCTACCCCATGCGCACCAAGGAGGAGGAGGCGGACTACCGCTATTTCCTCGAGCCCGACCTCCCCCCGGTGCCCATTTCCCGGGAGTGGCTCGAGGCCATCCGGCAAGACCTCCCTGAACTCCCTTGGGAAAAAGAAAGGCGCTACCAGGCCTTGGGGATCAAGGCCCAAGACGCCGAGGTCCTGGCCTACACCCCCTCCCTGGCCCGCTTCCTGGACCAGGCCCTCGCCCTCGGCCAAGCCTCCCCCCAGGCCCTGGCCAACTGGCTTCTGGCGGACGTGGCCGGGCTCCTGAACGAGCGGGGGCTTACCTTGGAGCAGACCCGCCTTGTCCCGGAAGGCCTCGCCCGCCTGGTGGCCCTCTTTGAGCGGGGGGAGATCACCAGCCGGGTAGCCAAGGAGCTTCTGCCCGAGGTGCTGGAGGGCAAGGATCCCGAGGCCCTGGTGCGGGAGCGGGGCCTAAGGGTGGTGGCCGACGAGGGAGCCCTGAGGGCCGTGGTGGCCGAGGTGATCGCCGCCATGCCCGAGGCGGCAGAGAGCGTGCGCCAGGGGAAGCTCAAAGCCCTGGACGCCCTTCTGGGCCAGGTGATGCGGAGGACCAAGGGCCAGGCCAAGCCCGATCTGGTGCGAAGGCTTCTCCTCGAGGCCCTTGGGGTAGGATGAGGCCGATGCGTTACGAGGAAGCCGGGGTCCACATCGAGGCCAAAGCCGAGGCCCTGAAGCGGGCCAAGGAGGCCATCGCCGCCACCTATACGAAAGAGGTCCTTCGGGGGCTTGGGGCCTTCGGGGGGCTTTTTGACGCCCAAGCCCTAAAGGGAATGCACCATCCGGTTCTGGTGGCCACCACCGACGGGGTGGGCACCAAGACCCTCCTGGCCCTGCAGACGGGCAATGTGTCCGGGCTGGGCTTCGACCTGGTGAACCACTCCGTGAACGACCTCCTGGCCCAGGGAGCCCTGCCCCTCTTCTTCATGGACTACCTGGCGGCAAGCCGCCTGGAGGAGGAAGTGCTTTCCACGCTTCTCACCTCCCTGGCCGAGGCCTGCAAGGCCCTGGGCATTCCCCTTTTGGGCGGGGAAACCGCCGAGATGCCCGGGGTGTACCGGGAGGGGGCCTGGGACATGGCGGGTACCCTAGTGGGTGTGGTGGAGCGGGAGGAGATCCTGGGCCCGGAAAGGGTGCAGGAAGGGGATCTCCTCCTGGCCCTTCCCTCCTCCGGTCCCCACACCAACGGGTACTCCCTGATCCGGAAGGTGGTGGAGGGGCTGGACCTCGAGGCGCCCGTACCCGAGCTTGGGGAAAGCCTAAAAGAAGCCCTCCTCCGCCCCCACCGGGCTTACCTCAAGGAGTTCCTAAGGCTCAAGGAAGCTGGGGTGAGGATCCACGCCATCGCCCACATCACCGGAGGGGGCCTCCCGGAAAACCTGCCCCGGGCTCTTCCCGAGGGCCTGGGAGCGGAGATCCGAAAGGGAAGCTGGCCCATCCCCCCCATCTTCCCCTACCTGCAACACTTGGGAAACATACCGGAGGAGGAGATGTACCGGGTCTTCAACATGGGCCTTGGGCTTATCCTGGTCCTGCCGGAAAAGGAGGCCCAGAGGGCCCCGGACCTGGTGGAAAGCTTCAGAGTGGGACGGGTAGTGGCAGGCTCCGGGGTTCGGCTGGTATGAAAGAGCTCTGGCTCATCCGCCACGGGGAAACCGAGTGGAACGTCAAGAAGCGCTTCCAGGGCCACCTGGATGTACCCCTCTCCCCTGCGGGGATCGGCCAGGCCTTCCGCCTGGCCCAGCGCCTTTCCCGAAGCCAGCTTCCCTTTCACGGGCTTTACGCCTCCGACCTGCGCCGGGCCCGGGAAACCGCCGAGCCCCTGGCAGCGGTGCTGGGCCTTCCCTTGGAAACCACCCCCCTCTTGCGGGAAATCGATGTGGGTGCCCTGGCCGGCCTGAGCCGGGAGGAAGCGGAGGCCCGGTACCCCGAGTTCATGCGGGCTGCCCAAAGGGATCCCTGGCATACCCCTCGTCCTGGAGGAGAAAGTATGGCGGACTTAGCCCGGCGCCTGGAGGTTTTCCTTGAAACGCTCCCAGCCGGACGGCACCTCCTGGTAACCCATGGGGGGTAATCCGCGCCGCCTTGAAGATGGCCCTGGACCTCGAGGGGGACACCTGGCGGCGCTTCCACATCCCCAACACCTCCATCACCCGGGTCCTTCTGCCCGAGCGGGAGGTCCTCGCCGTTTCCGATAGCGCCCACCTGGAAACCTGGGCCGACTGGCTTTCCGACGAAAGCGTCAAATGAAAAACCCCCAGGCCTATGCCTGGGGGTAATATGTGGAGCGGGAGACGGGACTTGAACCCGCGACCCCGACCTTGGCAAGGTCGTGCTCTACCAACTGAGCTACTCCCGCGCGCGCCACACGGGGCGCGTAGAAAAAATCCCCCGCACCGACCTACTCTCCCAGGACCCTGCGGTCCCAGTACCATCGGCGCTGGCGCGTTTCACTTCCGTGTTCGGAATGGGAACGGGTGGTTCCACGCCGCTAGGGGCACGGGGGATTCTCGTGTTTTGCCTTTCAAAATCCCACGCCGCCCACGAGCGGCAGGGGATCCAAGCTGGGGTGGTCATCAGGGCAAAAAGGGTCAAGACCTCGGACGATTGGGACCGGTCAGCTCAACGCCTCGCGGCGCTTACACCCCCGGCCCATCCACCGGGTCGTCTTCCCGGGTCCTTACCGGCTCAAGCCGTGGGAGGCCTCATCTTGGGGCGGGTTTCCCGCTTAGATGCTTTCAGCGGTTATCCCTCCCGCACATGGCTACCCAGCCTATGCCCCTGGAGGGACAGCTGGGAAACCAGAGGTGCGTCCCTTCCGGTCCTCTCGTACTAGGAAGAGCCCCCCTCAAGCCTCCTGCGCCCGTGGCGGATAGAGACCGAACTGTCTCACGACGTTCTGAACCCAGCTCGCGTGCCGCTTTAATGGGCGAACAGCCCAACCCTTGGGACCTTCTTCAGCCCCAGGATGCGACGAGCCGACATCGAGGTGCCAAACCTCCCCGCCGCTGTGGACGCTCGGGGGAGATCAGCCTGTTATCCCCGGGGTAACTTTTATCCGTTGATCGATGGCCCTTCCACACGGGACCACCGGTTCACTAGGCCCGGCTTTCGCCCCTGCTCGGCTTGCAGGCCTCACAGTCAGGCTCCCTTCTACCCTTGCGCTCTCCGGCGGATTTCCGTCCCGCCTGAGGGAACCTTTGGGCGCCTCCGTTACCCTTTAGGAGGCGACCACCCCAGTCAAACTGCCCGCCAAGCGCTGTCCCCAATCCCTTGGGTTAGGCCCCCAGCCGCATCAGGGTGGTATTTCACCGGCGCCTCCACCGCCCCCGAAAGGGCGGCTTCCCAGGCTCCCACCTATCCTACGCAGACGCGACCAAGAGCCAACACCAGGCTGCAGTAAAGCTCCACGGGGTCTTTTCGTCCTGCCACGGGTAGGCCGCATCTTCACGGCCAGTTCAATTTCACCGGGTCCCTCGCCGAGACAGCGCTCCGGTCGTTACGCTTTTCGTGCAGGTCGGAACTTACCCGACAAGGAATTTCGCTACCTTAGGACCGTTATAGTTACGGCCGCCGTTCACCGGGGCTTCGGTTCAGGGCTTGCACCCCTCCCCTTGACCTTCCGGCACCGGGCAAGCGTCGCTCCCTATACCTCCTCTTACGAGTTCGCAGAGAGCTGGGTTTTTGGTAAACAGTCGCCAGAGCCTGTTCACTGCGGCTCCCCTCGCGGGGAGCACCCCTTCTCCCGAAGTTACGGGGCTAACTTGCAAAGTTCCTTGGCGAGGGTTATCCCGCGCGCCTGAGTGCTCTCGCACCCGCCCACCTGTGTCGGTTTCCGGTACGGGTTCCCATGGGTTGTGCTTAGAGGCTTTTCTCGGCTCCCTGGCTTCGGGGGGTTGTCACCCTCACGGGCTTCCCCACCACGCAGAGCTCACGGGAGGCGGATTTGCCTACCTCCCACCCTGCGCTTCTGGCCGGGCTCGTCCATGGCTCCGGTCCCCCTAGCCTAGAGCGTCCCCCCATCGCACCCATGGGAAGGGCCGGAATATTAACCGGCTGCCCTTCGGCTACGCCCCTCGGCCTCACCTTAGGCCCCGCCTAACCCTACGCTGACGACCATTGCGTAGGAACCCTTGGGCTTACGGCGACAGGGATTCTCACCCTGTTTATCGTTACTCATGCCGGCATTCGCACTTCCCTTACCTCCAGCCGCCCTCGCGGACGACCTTCCTCGGCATCGGGAACGCTCCCCTACCGCCCGGGGGATTAACCCCCAGACCCGCAGCTTCGGCGCTGGGCTTAAGCCCCGATCATTTTCGGCGCAGCGTCACTCGACCAGTGAGCTATTACGCACTCTTTAAAGGATGGCTGCTTCTAAGCCAACCTCCTGGCTGTCTCAGCAACGCCACATCCTTTCCCACTTAGCCCAGACTTCGGGACCTTAGCTGGCGGTCTCGGTTGTTCCCGCGCTTGGACACGGACGTTATCGCTCGCGCCCTCACTCCCAGGCTCCACCTGGGACCCTTCGGAGTTTGACAGGGTTTGGTAGGCTGGTGGGCCCCCTAGCCCTATCAGGGCTCTACAGGCCCCAGTCAGCACCTGAGGCTGACCCTAAAGTCATTTCGGGGAGAACCAGCTATCTCCGGGTTCGGTTAGCTTTTCACTCCTAACCCCAGCTCATCCGAGGGGTTTGCATCCCCCACCGGTTCGGGCCTCCACTGGGCTTCACCCCAGCTTCACCCTGGCCAGGGCTAGCTCACCCGGTTTCGGGTCCACGGCCGCGGACTAACGCCCTCTTCGGACTCGGTTTCCCTACGCCTCCGCCTCCACGGCTTAAGCTCGCCCACGACCGTGAGTCGCCGGCTCATGCTTCAATAGGCACGCCGCAACCCCTTTAGGGGCCGCGACTGCTTGTAAGCCCACGGTTTCAGGCTCTATTTCACTCCCCTCCCGGGGTTCTTTTCACCTTTCCCTCACGGTACTGGTCCACTATCGGTCACCCGGAGTACTTAGCCTTAGGCGGTGGTCCGCCCAGATTCCCCCATGGCTCCACGAACCACAGGGTACTCGGGTACCCTCACCTATCCCCTCCCCTTTCGCCTACAGGGCTTTCACCTTCTCCGGCGCTGCTTCCCAACAGCTTCGGCTAGAGTCGGGGATTCGGTATCCGAGGGCCCCACGACCCCGCCCGGACAAGCCGGACGGTTTAGGCTCTTCCCCTTTCGCTCGCCGCTACTCAGGGAGTCGCTTTCGCTTTCCTCTCCTCTGGGTACTGAGATGTTTCAGTTCCCCAGGTTCCCCCCGCCAACAGGCGGTGACCCGTGTTCCCACAGGTCGGGTTCCCCCATTCGGACATCCAGGGATCCACGCCCGCTACCGGCTCCCCCTGGCTTATCGCAGGTAGCCACGTCCTTCATCGGCTCGGGTGCCAAGGCATCCACCGTGGGCCCTTAGCATCTTGACCCTGCAAGACCGCTCATCACGGCCTCCAACTACCTATCCTCCACCCCAGCTTTCAAGATCCCCCGCCGCCCCTTCAGGCAGCGCAAAGAAAAAACTACCAGACCCGAGAAGCTATGTCAAGGGGGTGTAATTGGCCACCACATTTGAGACACCTTGGGGAACCGACTCCCCCCATATCTTAGCCAGGAACTCCAAGGGAGCAAGGCCACCCAAGGCCCTGTGGGGCCTTCTGCGGTTGTAGTGGTCAAGGTAGGCATTGAGCTCCGCCTGTAGTTCGCTCACCCTCGTGGGCAAAGCTCGGGTATAAAACTCCTCCCTAAAAGTCCGTTGCAACCGCTCCACGTGCCCGTTGAGCTTGGGGCTCCGGGGAGGCAGCACGAAAAGAGCAACCCCCAAACGTCGGCATGTCTCCTCAAACTCCGCCATGAACTCGCTACCCCCATCCACCTGTACCGCCCGGATGGGGAAAGGCGCCTGGGCCACCAGTCGGGACAGAAACTCCCCCGCTAGCCTCGCCGTGGCCCGGCTGTGCACCTCCCCCAGGGCATAGCGGGTAAAGAGGTCCACCGCCGAAAAGTGCCGCACCACCTCCCCCGGTCCCAGGCTCACTATCAAGGTGTCCACCTGTACCAGGTCCCCAGGGGCTTGAGCTTCGTATCCCCGGGGCTTACCCCGGGCGTAGGGTCTCCTAGGTCTTCCCCTGGCCTTCCCTCTCCCCCTCCGGGCCAGAAAGCAGGCCACCCTCTCCACCCGTCCCCTCCCCTCCAAATAGGCCAGAATCCGGCCCACCGTCCGTTCCCCTAGCCGGAAGCCCTCCTGGCGCAAGGTGAGCCAGATGGGCCACCGCCCCCAGGTGGGGTTCTCCCTCCTCAGCTCCTCCACCCGCGAAAGAAGCTCGGGCCTCCAGTGCACCTTTCCCCGCAGGCGCCGGGGGCGGCGGGACTTGGGCTTGAGTCCGGCTAGCCCCTTCTCCCTCAAAGCCCTTTCCCAACGGTAGTAGGTGGCCCGGCTGATGCCTAAAAACTCCCGAATCTCTTCCCAGCTCCGCTTGCTCTCCCGCAGGGCTTTCACCAACTTCACCTTGCGAAGGCGTTCCTGGACATCCGGGTCGCCTGCCCCCGCTTCGGCCAGTCTTGTCCCTTGGCTAGCCCCTTGCCCTATCGCTCGGCCAAACGAGGTAAGCTGCATATGGGGAACCTCCGCTACAGGGTCGGTTCCCCATCTTTTTATCCCATTCAGCGTCTCACATGTGTCTGTCCAGGTTCAGGGGGTGGGGGCTTTTGGGGTAAGCTTTTGGGGTAAGCTAAGGCCGTGCGCAACCTGTTGGTACGGCTTCTCCTCAACACCCTGGCCCTTTGGCTGGTGAGCCTGGTGTACCCGGGGATTTCCTTCACCCGTGAAGCGGGGCTTTTGGACTACCTGGTGGCGGGGGCGGTATGGGGACTGGCCAATGCCCTGCTGCGGCCCATTCTCCTTTTCCTAACCCTGCCCCTAAACCTCATAACCCTGGGGCTCTTCACCCTGGTGGTCAACGGCATTGTGCTTTACCTGGTGGCCCAAGTCACGGCTCTTCAGGTTTCAGGCTTCCTCGAGGCCCTGATCGGCGCCCTGCTCCTTTCCTTGGTAAGCCTTCTTCTCAGCTGGCTGTTCCGCGACTAGCGGTTTTCCATCACGTAGCGGGAAAGCTCCTCGATCAGGACCTCCTGCTGGGTGATGATGGCCTTGACCGCATCCCCGATGGAAACCACCCCGACCACCTTGCCCTCCTCCAAGACAGGAAGATGCCGCACCCGGTGCTCGGTCATCAAGCGCATGGCCTCTTCCAAGGTGGTTTCGGGAGTCACCGTGATCACCTCGCGGGTCATGACCTCCTCCACCAGGGTGTCCTTGGAAAACCGGCCCAGGAGGACCAGCTTCCGGGCATAGTCCCGCTCGGAGAAGACGCCGAGGAGCCTCTCCCCCTCCATGACCAGGAGGGCCCCGATGTCGTGCTCCGCCAGCTTGCGCAAAGCCTCCAGCACCGTGGCCTGGGGGTGAACGCCATAGACCCCTCCCCCCTTGCGCAACAGGATCTGCCGAACGGTCATAGAACCCCCTTTCCTTTAGGGATTCATTATACCAGACCGGGCAAGCGCTTATCGCACGGTGAGGACCGGCCCCACCGCATGGCGCACCACGTATTCGGTGGTGCTCCCCAGGACCAAGCGGCGCACCGGCGCTCCCAGGGCCAAAAGATCCGAGGGGGTTTGCAAGGACAGAAGATGCTCTGCGGGATCGCCCGAGAAGGCCAGGGACTCCACCCGGATCCCCTGATCCTGCAAGTAGGTCTGCGCCTCGAGGGCCCAGGCCCCTGCCTGCACCGGATCATCGTGCACGCTCACCACCCGCACCAAAAGCCCCAGGGGTTTGGCCAAACTGGCTAAGGTGTGCAAGGCCCGCACCGCGCTTTCCGAAGCGTTGTAACCCAGGATGGCCCCTTGGATCTCCACGTAGTCGGTGGGCGCCACCAGAACCGGGGTAGGCGAGGTTCTTAAAACCCTATCCACGGTGCTTCCCAACCCCACGAAACTACCCCCATGGGTTTCCCCGCTTCGGCCCATGACCAGGAGGTCCGCGGTGCGGGCGTGGCGCAAGATCACCTCGTGGGGTAACCCGGTTTCCATGAAGACCTCCACCCGAAGCCCCGCCTCCTCGGCGCTTTTGCGAATGCGCTCCAATAACGCCTCGCCATGGGCGGAAAGGGCCTTTTCCAGCTCTTCCCGATAGGCGGGCACGGGCACGGTAAGGGCCCCGAAGTCCATGAGCTCCAGCACCCGGATGAGGCGGGAATCCCGGACGTAGAGGGCCGCCAACTTGGCGGAAAGCTTGTAGCAAAGCCACTCCGCCAGCACTTCCGCCCCCCGGGCCTGGGGAGAACCATCTGTGGCCAGAAGGATCCTCATGGATCCATCTTACGTCCCTCAGACCTAGCCCCCGGTTCCCGTACCCCTTGGGCCAAGGCCCAGGCGGGCAGGATCAAGGCCCCCAGGGCCAGGAGAACCGGCATCACACCGAAGACCTCGATCAAGTGTCCTATGGGGGCGTAGAAGAGCCCGGCGAAACCCCAAGTAAAGCCCATGAGAAGCCCGGAAACCGTGGCCGTTTGGCCGGGTTCCAGCTCCTGGGCCAAGGCCACGGCCACCGGGATCCCCGCGTTCATCAAAGCCCCGGTCAGGGCCAGAAGGACCAGGTAGGGCGCACCTCCGGGAGGCAGGAAAAGAAGGCCCAGGTACAGGGGAAGCCCAAAGGCCAGGGTTCCCACCAAAACCGCCTTCCGCCCCAGGCGGTCGGAAAGGGTACCCCCAAGGAAGGCGCCCAAGGTGGCGGAGAAGCTATAGGTGGAAAGGCTTAAGGCAATGTACGCATCGGAAAGGCCCCTTTGGGTAAACCAGTAGGGCAGGGTGGTGGAAAAGCTCATAAACACCAGGCTCCTTAAGGTGGCCATCCCCCAAAGCCGGGCTACATCCCCGCGAAAGACCCTTAGAAACTCCCTGAAGCCTGCGGGCTTTCCTCGACGCCGCACGGGAGGAAGCCGCAGGAGAAAAAGGGCCGGAAATAGGGCGAGGGGGGTTAACCACAAAAGGCCCTTAAGCCCCCAAGCGCTCACCACGAAGAGGGCCACCACCGGTCCCAAGGAAAGGCCCAGATACCCTGCCGACCCAAAAAAGGAGAGCCAAAAGCCTCGCCGTTCCTTGGGAGCAAACTCCCCCACCAGGCTGGCCCCCGAGGCGTGGAAAAGAGCCGAACCCAAGCCAGCAAGCCCCAGGACCCAAAGCAGCACCTCGAGCCGAGGCCATAGGCCCAAGGAGCCCATGCCCAAAGCCACCAGCACCGGCCCCAAGGCTGCCAAAAGCCTTCGGTCCAACCGGTCGGCGATGAGGCCGGCCAGGGGCTGGAAAAGGCTACCCGTAAGGGAATACACGGACACCAGAAGCCCCACCGTCCCAAGCCCTACCCCAAAGTGGGCCATCAGCTTGGGCAGAAGGGGTGTAAGGAAGTTGGAAAAGAGGTCGTTGACCGTGTGAAGCCAGGCCAGGAGAAGCGGCAGCACCCTCCCATGCTAAACCCCTTTCTCATGGGGAGTGTGTTACAATCCCTTCGTGCTTGTGGGCTTTCCGGTAGGCGAGGGAAAAAGAAAAATGGCGCGCCCGAGAGGACTCGAACCTCTGACCTTCGGCTCCGGAGGCCGACGCTCTATCCAGCTGAGCTACGGGCGCACTCAGCGGGAAGTATCCTAGCACGCTAAGGAGGAGGCGGTCAAGTGTTCGGCATCAGCAAGAAAGCCATCACCATCCTTTTCGGTCTTTTGGCCTTGGCCTTCGCCGTGGGGGCCATCCTCCTCTTCACCCCGCAGGCAGGGCAACAGGCACGGGGCAAACCCGTGCTGTGGGTGAACGGGAAGGCCGTTTACGAGCTGGACCTGCTCAGGCTCCAGGGTAACGACCCCCTTTACGCCGCAAACCCGCAAGGGCTTCTCAAGAACCTAGTGGACACCCATTTCCTGGAGCAGGTGATCCTCACCGAGGCCCTCAAACAGGACGCCGCCCGGATACGGGTGGGTAGCGCCGAGGTGCGCAAGGAGGTGGACCGCATCAAGGAACAGTTTGGCCTAAAGGACAAGAAGGCCTACGAGCAGTTCCTGAACCAGGTGGGATACACGGATGCCCAGCTCAGAAGCGAGGTAAAAACCCAGCTTCAGATCCAAAAGCGCCTCGAGCAGATCCGCTCCGCAGCCAAGCCCACCCCGGAAGAGGTGCGGTTTTACTTTGAAGTGCACCAGGAGGACTACAAGGGGGAGCCCCGGGTGAGGGCCCGCCAGATCGTGGTGGACGATGCCAAACTGGCGGCGGAGCTTCTGGCCAAGGCCAAGGCCGGGGAGGACTTTGCCGCCTTGGCCAAGCAGCACTCCAAGGTGGGTGCGGAGCAGGGTGGTGCCTTGGGCGCCGGGCCCGGGGAGAGCGAGCCCAAGCCCGTGACCAAGGTGGTCTTCCCCGAGAAGGTGGCGGAGGCGGTATTCGCCCAAAAGGGGCCGGGCCTGGTGGGGCCCATCGAGGCGGGGGGGCGGTACTACCTGGTGAAGGTGGAGGAGTACCTGCCCCCCAAGGTACCCACCTTTGAGGAGGTGAAGGAGCAGGTGGAGAAGGATGCCCAGGAGGCCAAGGGGAACGGGGCCCTCGAGGCCTACCTGGAAGACCTCCGCCGGAAGGCCCAAGTGCGCTTCGCCGAGGATAGCCCCTACAGCTACAAGAACCCCCCTGTGGCCAAGGTGGGCGACAGGGAAATCCTGCTGAGCGAGATTCTCCAGCCGGTTTTCTCCAACCAGCAGACCGCATCCCTCATCCAGCAGGGCCTAGGGGAGCTGGCGGTGCAGTTCTTCCTGCCCCAGACCCTAGAAAGCCTGATCGACCGCGAGCTCCTGGTGGAGGCCGCCAAGAAGAGCGGCAAGCCCTATATCGGCTCCAAGGACCAGATCGCCCAGGCCTACCTCCTCTACGAAACCCGCGGCCTTGGCGCCACCGAGGAGGAAGCCCGCAAGTTCTACGCGGAAAACCCCGCCCTCTTCACCATCCCGGCCAGCGCCGAGGTGACGGGGGTAGTCTTTAAGGCCGAGGCCAAAGCCAAGGCCTTCCGGGAGGCGGCTTTAAAAGGCGGCGATCTACAGGCCCTGGCCAAGGCCCAGGAGGGCAGCGTCACCGAGTACGGCACCGTGAACCCCAACCAGCTCCCCGCCGTTTTGGACCGCCTGGTCTTCAAGGTGAAGGAAACCTTCCCCACGGGTCCTTTGGGGGAGGTGAGCGAGGTGGTGAAGCTGGAAGACGGCACCTTTGCCGTACTGATCATCAAAGACCGCAAGCCGGAGGTGCTCAAGCCCTTCGCGGAAGTGGTGGAGCAAGCTAAGGAAGGGGTCATCAACCGGAAGCGGCAGCAGCAGGCTCAGGCCCTCATTCAGCAGCTCCGTAAGGCAGCCCAAATAGAAAACCGCCTGAGCCAGGTGCTGGCGGAACTCACCCCCAAAACCCCGGAGCCGGCGAAGCCCCCCACACAGGAGGCTCCCAAGGAAGCACCTTCCAAGCCCTAGGCCGGGGGAAACCCGCAGGAGGCCCCAGGCGCCTGGGGCCTCCTCGGTTTTTTAAGATGGAAACATGGACCTCCTCAGGCTCCTCACCCTCTACTATGAAGAGCGCCCTGACCCCCAAAACCCCCTCCAGCGGGTGGCCTTCGGCACCAGCGGCCACCGGGGCACAAGCCTCAAGGGCACCTTTACTGAGGCCCACGTGCTGGCCATCGCCCAGGCCATTGCCGACCTCCGGGCCTCCTTTGGAGCCACCGGACCCCTCTTCCTGGCCAAGGACACCCATGCCCTTTCCGAACCTGCCTGGGCCACGGCCCTTACCGTTCTCGCTGCCAACGGCATAGTGGTGCACCTCGAGGAGGGCCACACCCCCACCCCTCTGGTTTCCCTGGCCATCCTGGAGCACAACGCCCAGCACCCCGCCAAGGCGGATGGCATCCTCCTCACCCCCAGCCACAACCCCCCCGAGGACGGGGGGCTTAAGTACAACCCCCCTACCGGTGGCCCCGCCGACACCCGCATCACCAAGGCCATTGAGGAAAGGGCCAACGCCCTCCTTGCGGAAGGGCTAAAGGGCGTGAAGCGCCTTCCCCTTCGGGAGGCCCTGAAAAGGGCCAAGCCCTTTGACTACGCGGGGCTTTATGTGGAGAAGATCCGGGAGGCCGTGGACCTCGAGGCCATCCGGGTTTCCAGCCTGCGCCTGGGGGTGGATCCCTTGGGAGGAGCGAGCCTAAGGGTGTGGGAGCGGCTTGCCGAGGCCTACCGGCTCCACCTCGAGGTGGTCAACCCCACCGTAGACCCCACCTTCCGCTTCGTGCCCCCGGACCACGACGGCAAGATTCGCATGGACTGCTCTAGCCCCTACGCCATGGCGGGCCTTCTGGCGCTGAAGGACCGCTTTGACCTGGCCATCGGCAACGATCCCGACGCCGACCGCCACGGCATCGTCACCCGGCGGGGCCTCATGAACCCCAACCACTACCTAGCGGCCGCCGTCTTCCACCTCTACACCACCCGCACCTGGCCGGGGGCCAAGGTGGGCAAGACCGCGGTGACCAGCGCCCTTCTGGACCGGGTGGCCAAGGCCTTGGGGCGGGAGGTTTACGAAACCCCTGTGGGCTTCAAGTACTTCGTGGACGGGCTCCTGGAAGGCTGGCTGGGATTCGGCGGGGAGGAAAGCGCCGGGGCCAGCTTCCTGCGCTTTGACGGCAGGCCCTTTTCCACCGATAAGGACGGCATCCTCCTGGGGCTTTTGGCGGCGGAGATCCTGGCCAAGCGGGAAAAGGGCCCCGACGAACTCTACGAGGAGCTGGCCGAGCGCCTGGGCCGGCCCCATTACGCCCGCAAGGACCTCCCCATCTCCCCCGAGGCCAAGGCCAGGCTGGCCCGCCTTTCCCCTGAGGATGTAAAGGAAAGGGAACTGGCAGGGGAGCCCATCCTGGCCATCCTCACCCGGGCCCCCGGAAACGGGGAGCCCCTAGGGGGCCTCAAGGTGGTGACGGAAAACGCCTGGTTCGCCGCCCGCCCGAGCGGCACCGAGGACGTGGCCAAGGTGTACGCGGAAAGCTTCAAGGGAGAAGGGCACCTAAAGGAGGTCCTCGAGGCCGCCCTGAACCTGGTGACAAAGACCCTGGGCTGAGTACCTAGCCCTTCACTGCCCCGGCGGTAAGCCCTGCCACAATCCGCTGCTGGAAGATGAGCACCAGCACCACCAGGGGCACGGTCACCACCACGCTGGCCGCCATAATGGAACCCCAGGGAATCTCAAAGGGCGTGGCCCCCCCAAAGCTGGCGATGGCTGGAGGCACCGTCTTCACCTTGTCCCCCACGGTGAAGGTGAGGGCGAAGAGGTACTCGTTCCAAGCGGCGATGAAGGCGAGAAGCCCCGTGGTCACCAGACCCGGGCCCGTAAGGGGAAGCATGATGCGCACCAGGGTCTGCAAGGGCGTGGCCCCATCCACATAGGCTGCTTCCTCCAACTCCCGGGGCAGACCCTTGAAGTAGCCCACCAGGACCCATACGGTAAACGGGAGGGTGAAAAGAAGGTAGCTGAGGATGAGGCCCAAATGGGTGTTGAAGAGCCCCGCCTGGCGAAGCAGCATAAAAAGCCCCCCCAACACCGCGATCTGGGGGAACATGGTCATGGCCAGCACCAGGTAGAGCACGGCGTTTCTTGGAGGGAAAGGCAGCCTACCCAAAGCGTAGGCGGCCAGCACCCCAAGGAACAGGGAAAGCAGGGTAGCCCCGCCCGCCACCACCACGGAGTTCAGAAGATTGCGGCCAAAGTTGGCTTGGAGAAACACGTTCCTGTAGTGGTCCAGGGTGAAGGGCAGCGGCAAAAAGCTGGGGTTACTGGCAAAAAGGGCATCGGAGGGCTTGAAGCTGGAGATCACCGCCCAGTAAAAGGGGAAGACGCTGTACACCACCACGAAGGCCACCAGCAGGTAAAAAAGGAGACGATTTCCAAAACGAAGCCAGGTCCTCATCGCAAGGCCTCCCTACCCAGGGTGCGCATATAGACCACCACGAAGAGGAAGATCAGAAGCAGAATGGCCACGCTTATGGCCGACCCATACCCCAGGTCCTGGAAGCTCAAAACTTGCACCTCCCGAATACCCTGCATGAACACCCCCTTCCCCCCGCAGGCGGAGGCCAAAGACCCAAAGCTCCCAGCTCGGCCATGAGGACCCGCAAGACCACCTCCGGCAGAAGCAGGCGCGCCGCCTCCCGCCCAGCCTCCCGCCAAGAAAGACCTCTCCCGTCTGGAGCTAGCCTCACCCAGTGGGCCAGCAGGTAAGCCAGGAAGGACAGCACCAGAAACCGATGCACCCCCAAGGCCGTCCGCTGCCCAAAACGCCCCAGGGAAAACTCGCTCTTTACCGTGCGGAAGAAGTGCTCAATGGTAAACCGCCGCCGCCCCCACACCAGCACAGTCCGTGGCCCCGCAGGAAAGGTGGCCACCACGTACCGCCACTCCCACCCTCCCCCGGGTAAGGGATAGCGGTACCAGCTCACCCACACGGGAAAGGGAAGTCCCCGCAGATGCACCCGACTCCCCTGCCGTCTGAGCCCAAAGAGGGGAAGCCCCTCCCGCGTCTTTCGGTCCCGCCGCATCCCCACCACCGCTTCCAGACCCAACCCCCGCACCCCCACAAGAAACCGGGCGGTGCCGAAGGCAGCATCGGCCACCACCCGAAGGTGGAAGGACTTGCGCATCCAGGGGGGCAGGGAGGCCAGAAGACGCAGGGCAAGGAGGGAAAGGGCCTTCTCCCCCTTCCCCCGCCACACCCGGTAGGCCCAGGGGATGCGCAGCTCTCCCAGCACCAGATAGAGCACCACCAGGTGGAGCCCCCACTTGCCGTGGAAAAAGGAGAGGGGCAAGGCGGGGAAGAGGCCCCGCTTCTCCAGGGTGACCAGGTCCAGGACCACCAGGAGCCTGGGCTTGGGCCCCCGCCTGGGCCTGGCCCGGTGGAGGGTTTCCTGGGCCTTCTTGCGAGCCAGGCGGATGAGGGCGCGGGTGGGCCAGGGATAGCGGTTGAGGAAGCGGGAGAGGGCGGAAGGGGACTTGGTCTTGCTGTGCTGGGGCCTGGCCTTGCCGTGGCCGGTGAGAAGGAGGAGAAGAAGCGCTTTGAGGGATTCGCGGAGGTGGGGGGTTGGCAGGAGGGCCAGGAGGGTCCAGAGTAGAGAATGGGCCGTTTGGGTCATGGCACCCTTCATCCGAAGGGAACCCGGCGGCCCTTTTCAAGTGGTCCCCTGGCGCATGGGTATGCGGGGGGTGGATAAGTGCAAGTTTTGAGGAAGTCGATCAGGGTTTGGCGGTTGTAAACGGCCAGGGTACGGGTGGCGGGATTCACCCCGCTCATGACGAAGATGACGTCGAACACCCTCAGGGCATCCAGGGTGCGGAAGATGAGGGCCACCACCAGGGCGGGGGTAAGGAGGGGGAGGGTAATGGTCCAGAACTGTTGCCACCGGGTGGCCCCGTCGATGCTGGCTGCCTCGTATAGCTCCTCGGGAATCAGTTGGAGGCCAGCCAGCAGGAGAAGGGCCATGAAGGGTGTGGTCTTCCACACGTCCACGGCGATGATGGCGGGCAAGACCAGCTCGGGCCGGGCCAGGAAGGCCACCTTCTGGGAGAGGAGGCCGAGCTTCACCCCCAGGACGTTGATCACCCCATAGACGTCGTGGAGCATCCATTGCCACATCTTGGCGGAAACCACCGTGGGGATGGCCCAGGGGATAAGGATGGCGGTGCGCACCAACCCCCGGCCCTTGAAGTTGGAATGAATGACCAGGGCGATGGCCAAGCCCAGAAGGGTTTCCAGACTGACGGAGACCAGGGTGAACTTCACCGTGTTCCATAGGGCCTGGCGGAAGTCAGGGTCCTGCAGGAGGTAAAGATAGTTCTTGAAGCCCAAAAACTCCGGGGGCTCCACGAAGGCGATATCCGCCCGGAAGAAGGACCAGTAAAACACCTGGGCCAAAGGGTACCCCGCCACCAGCACTACCACCGCAAGGGTAGGCAGGACCAAGGCCCAGGCCAAGCGGACCTGTCGTTGTGTCAGCATGATGCCTAGAGGATAAACCCCGGGGAGCAGTTCCCCGGGGTGGGAAGAAGGCTAGCGCAGAATGCGGCGCAAGCGGCCCTCGAGGTCCCGCACCGCCGTTTCCCCGGTCTTCTTCCCAGTGAGGACGCTGTGCACCTCGGTCCAGATGGCCTCGGACACCTGGTTGTACCTGGCCCCGGCCACATCGGAGGGCCTGGAAACCGCATTCTGGAAGACGGGAAGGAGGTCGCGGAACCAAGGGTTTTTAGCCAGCACATCCCGGTCGGTATAAAGGGCCGGACGGGTAGGCAGGCGGGAAAGCCGAACGGCGTTGTCCTTCTGCACCTCGTAAGAAGCCAGGTACCGTACCAGGTCGGCGGACTCCTTGGGATAACGGCTGTAAGCGGAAACCATGAGCTGCCACCCCCCCAAGGTGGCGGCGTTGGGGGCATCGGCTCCGCCCTTAGGGAGTACCGTGACCCCAAATTTGCCGCGGATGGGGCTTCCCTCCGCCTGGCCAAGGGCGTAAGCGTAGGGCCAGTTGCGCATGAAAAGGCTATTGCCCTGCTGCCAAACGTTCCTCGCCTCCTCCTCGGCATAGCTGGTGACCCCCGAGGGGGCGATGGTGCCCACAAAGCGGCGCACGGTGTTCAGGGCCAGGGCCGCACGGCCATTGTTGATGCTGATGGTGCCATCGGGCTCTATGATGCGCCCGCCCCTATGGGAGTAGATCCATTCCAAAGCATCGCAGGTAAGGCCCTCATAGGCCTTGCCCTGGAAGACAAAGCCCCAGAAGTCGCGGTTGCCCGCCTTGCGCTCCCCCTCCACGACCTTCTGGGCCATCTGCTCCAGTTCGGCCCAGGTGCGGGGTGGGTTCTTGAAGCCGTACTTCTCCAAAAGGTCTTTGCGGTAGTAGAGGATGCCCGCATCGGTAAAGAAGGGAATGGAGGTGAGCTTTCCGCGAATGGTGTTGTTCTGGACGATACGGGGGAAGAACTCCTTGAGCTCGTCATCCGAGAAGTACTGTTTAAGGTCGGCCGCATGGGGGGCCACGATGCCCGGCCAGATGACGTCGATCATATAGACGTCCACGTCGGGGCTCCTAGCGGCCCAGTACTGCTGGTAGAGGGCCAGGCGGTCGTTGGTGTCCGCAGGGGAGTCAATGTACTCCACCCGGGTGCCCGTTTTCTTGCCCCAGGCTTCCACCATCTCCTTCATCCAACGTCCGCCCTCGCCCACCGCGGTGGAGTCCCCGGCCACGCGGATGACCGGGCCCGCCTGGGCCCGCACCCAAGCCGGCCCCCAAAGGACGCTGGCCGCCAATCCAACCCCTGCCTTCTTGAGAAATTCCCTACGCCTCATACAGACCTCCGTGGAAGCTTTTCCAAGCAGGATTTTAAACCAGGTTCATCCCCCTTGTCAAGCTGCAGGGGCTGAGCTCCCCCTCTAAGTTCGGACATCCTTTACCTCCTGGGGATGAGGGGGAACAGGAAATAGCCTGTGCCACCAGACCTCCAAGGCTTGGCGCAGGATCCCTTCCCATTCTTCCCGGGAAAAGCGCACAGGCCCTCTCAAGAGGACAAAGAGCCCCGAGTATACCCCCCACTTCCGCCTTCCCTTCGCGCCCCCCCTTTCAGGCGCCTCCGCGCCTCCTCCCCCACCAAAAGCCCCACCCCGTAGGCCAACGCCACCAGGGCCAGCGTCTTCTCCATCGCTTCCCACCCCTTGCTCATCACCCCAGCAAACCCCATGTGCCCCTTCAGGTCCCTGAACCCCTCCTCAATCTTCATCCTTTCCTCGTACACCCCAAGAAGCTCCTCCGGAGGCAGGTTCCCCATCACCCAAAGCGCCTCCCGCATCCCCTCCCGCCACACCCCCACCAGGTTCACCTCCACCTCCCCCCGGTACCTCACCCCCTCGTACCTCACCTCCCGCCCCCGGTCCACCCAGGGCACCAGCCGCTCCCCTCTCCATTCCAACCGCGGCCTCGTCCCCAGGTTCAGCCGCACCGCATACCTCACCCCCGCCCGCTCCAGCGCCTCCAGCCACCCGGCAAAGGAGAACTCCCGGTCAAATACCCACACCGTCCCCTCCTCCACGTATTCCCGCACCGCCTCCACCCAATCCTCCCACGTCCGGTTCCTCCCCTCCGGCTTCCCCTCCCAGTAGCTCCCCACGTACACCGGCACCGCCCGGCCCTCGTAGGGTTGGGCCAACACCACCGCCCAAAAGCCCAGGGTCTTGCCGTCGGAAAGCCGGCCCACGTAGGGGGTCCGTTTCGCCTGGGGACGGGGTACCTCCGTGGGGTCCACCAGGAGGAAGGGGGTCTTGGGGTCCAGGAGGCGCAGGAGGTAGCGCTGGGGTTCCAGGAGGGGAAGGAGTCGGTCAATGGCCTTGTAGTTGGCTTCCTCCGTGGCCTCTTGGCGGTAGGCTCTGGCCCAATCGCTCTTGCGGGCAGAACCTGAGGCCAGGATCGCCCAGAGCAACCGGGCTACCTTCTCCTCGTGGCGCTCCAGCCAGGCATCCAGCAGAGGGCTCACGAAGGGGCGTAAAGCCTCCGGTCCAAACGGCAAGCTCCTCATACAGCCCCATTTTGTCTGAACTCAAAGGGGGAGCTCAGGCAGGGGGGCTTGCCTTGCAAGTCCTCTTGAGTTATGCATTGCCCGAGATGGGCAAGCGCGGCTTTGTCCGAAGGGAACCGAGGCCCAAGGAAGCCCTGGAACTCTGCCTGTACCTGGCCCTGCTCCTCTTCCGGGCCCCACCTACCGGGCCACAGAGGCCCACCTACAGGACCTCCTGCAGGCCCCCTTCCCCTCCCACCAGGCCCTAGCCGCCTACGCCCAGAAACACCCGGAAGGGGTGCTGCGGGCGCTGTTGGAACGGCGGGTGTGGGAGGTGGAAGCCCGGCTTCCCCAAGAGGAAGGCAAGCCCCCCTTTTCCTGATGGACAGCACGGGTTTGGCCTATCGCAGGGAGGATACGGTGCTGCGTTGGCGCAGGGGGCAGAAGCTTTTGGCCCCCTGGGGGGGCGGGGTGGGGTGGGCGTATGCCCCTGACCCGAGGCTTAGGGCGGGGGCGCTTTTGCGGTTTAGGCCGCGGGGAGGGGTGCTTTTGGGGGACGTGGGCTTTGACGGGAGGGAGGTGTGGGGGGTAGCGGCGAGGTGGGACGGGGAGGTGTACCGGAGGCGAGGGGTGGTGGAGGGAGTGTTTGGGGCGTTTGCGGAGGGGTTATTTGCCAAAGGAAGCCTCTTGCGGCCATGTGGCGGGCCTTTATGGAGTTCCTCGCCTATGGCCTGCGGATTTTGCTCACCCTGCTTCCCCCTCAGGGGGGGTACAAGGCGATTTATTAGGCAAGCCCGATTGCAATTGACACTTTATCCGCCCACGAATTAAGATGCAGCGGGCTTGCACCCAGGAGGAGGAAGCGCCTATGCGGGTTCTTCTGGCGATATCCAGGTTCATAGATGCCTTGAACGAGAGGGTAGGGACCCTGGTGGTATGGCTGGTCTTAGCCGTCACCTTGCTCTCGGCGGCCAACGCCCTGATGAGGTACATCTTTCGTTACAGTTCCAACGCCTACCTCGAGGCCCAGTGGTACCTATTCAGCCTCATCTTCCTTTGGGGAGCGGGGTGGACCTTAAAGCACAACGGCCATGTACGGGTGGACGTCCTCTATGCCCGTTTCTCCCCTCGGACCCGGCTCTGGATAGACTTTCTGGGCACCCTGCTGTTTCTCCTACCCATGGTCGTGTTGACCTTATGGCTTGCCTGGCCCATCGTGGCCGAATCGGTGCGCATTCGGGAATGGTCCCCCGATGCAGGCGGGCTTCCCCGCTGGCCCATTAAGGTAGCACTGCTGGTTGGCTTCGTTCTTTTAGGTCTTCAAGGGATTTCCGAGCTAATCAAGCGCGGCCTGACTTTGGCTGGCAAGCTCCAGCTTGAGGAAGAGAAGGCGGAGGAGGTGGCCTGATGCCCTTCGAGTGGATGGCCCCCTTGATGTTCGTGGCTTTGGTGGTGGTCCTCCTTCTGGGGTACCCTGTGGCCTTCTCTCTAGGAGCGGTGGGGCTTGGCTTCGCCTTCTTGGGGATGCAGTACGGACACCTAAGCCTGGGCCTTCTCCAAAACATTCCCCTACGCATCTTTGATACCATGCAGAACCAGCTCCTCCTTGCGGTCCCCTTCTTCACCTTCATGGGGCTGGTCCTGGAGAGGAGCGGCCTAGCGGAGGACTTGCTGGACACCATCGGCCAGCTCTTCGGCTCCCTAAGAGGAGGCCTCGCTTACGCGGTCGTCCTGGTAGGGGCTCTCTTGGCCGCCACCACGGGCATCGTGGCCGCTAGCGTCATAGCCATGGGCCTCATCTCCTTGCCCATCATGCTGCGCTACGGCTACTCTCCGCGGCTAGCCACCGGGGTCATCGCCGCCAGCGGGACCCTGGCCCAGATCATCCCCCCCAGCCTGGTCCTCATCGTCATGGCCGACCAATTGGGAGTTTCCGTGGGGGACATGTACCGGGCTGCCTTCGTTCCGGGCTTCATCCTCACAGGCCTCTACGTTACCTACATTGTCCTGACCACGCTTCTCCGGCCCCAGGTAGCCCCCGCCCTGCCCCCGGAAGCCCGGCCCTTTGCGGGGCATGAGCGCGGGGCACTCCTGGGGCTCCTCAGCTACGTGATCCTAGCCCTCGTTCCTTGGGGCCTGGGGATTCTGGGTGTTCACAACACCGCCTTCTTAGATCTTTTCTCTTGCTCCTTGCGGTGGGCATCAGCGTCTATCTCTACGCTCGTAACCCCCTCTTCGCCCGGGTTCTGCGGGTGATGATCCCGCCTTTGGTCCTCATCTTCCTGGTGTTGGGCACGGTCTTCCTGGGAGTAGCCACGCCCACGGAGGGCGGGGCCATGGGCGCGGTGGGCGCCTTGCTCCTGGCCTTCCTCCGCCGCAGGCTGACGCGGGAGGTACTGGTCCAGGCCATGCGGGAAACCGCCAAGCTCACCAGCTTTGTGGTCTTCATCCTGGTGGGCTCCCGCATCTTCAGCCTGGTGTTCTACGGGGTCGACGGGGACCTCTGGGTGGAGCACCTCCTGTCCAACCTCCCCGGCGGCCAGATCGGGTTTTTGATTCTCATCAACCTGTTCGTCTTCTTCCTGGCCTTCTTCCTGGACTACTTTGAGATCGCCTTCATCATCCTGCCCCTCCTGGCCCCGGCAGTGAAGGCCATGGACATCAACCTTGTGTACTTCGGGGTCCTGCTGGGCGTAAACCTGCAGACCTCCTTCATGCACCCCCCCTTCGGTTTCGCCCTCTTCTACCTACGGAGCGTGGCCCCACCCTCGGTCAAGACCGTGGATATCTACTGGGGAGCCGTGCCCTTCATCCTCATCCAGCTACTGATGGTAGGACTTCTTTTGACGTTCCCCGCAATCGTCCTCTGGGCTTTGGGTAGCGGGTACTAGCGGAAAATGGGACGAGGGGCCGGGCTTGGCCCCTCGCCCCCAGCGTTTCTTAGAGGGCAGGGAAGGCGAAGGACTCGTAGCCCAGCTCCGCCACCCCGAACCAGCGGTACTGCTCCTCGCGGAACTTCTTCCATGCGGTGTAGACCTTGCGGTAGGTGGCGTCCTTGGCCGCCTCCTCCTCGTACCAGTCAAAGGTTGCCTTCTGGGCCGCCTTCATGATCTCCGCGGACCACTTCCGGAGCCGCACACCCGCTTTGATAAGGCGCTGAAGGGCCTCGGGGTTCAGTTTGTCGTACTTGGCCAACATGGTCAGGTTGGCCTCGGCCGCCGCCACCTCGAGGGCCTGCTGGTACTCCTTGGGCAGCTTCTGCCACTCCTTCAGGTTGATGTAGAAGGTAAGCTGGGGACCCGGCTCCCACCAACCAGGGTAGTAGTAGTACTTGGCCACCTTGTAAAAGCCCAGCTTCTCATCGTCGTAAGGACCCACCCATTCGGTGGCATCGATGGTGCCGCGCTCCAGCGCGGGGTAGATGTCGCCCCCCGCCAGCACCTGGGGCACCACCCCCAGGCGGCTCATCACCTGGCCGCCTGGACCGGGGATGCGCATCTTCAGGCCCTTGAGGTCCGCCAGGCCCTTGATCTCCTTACGGAACCAGCCCCCCATCTGCGCCCCGGTGTTTCCCCCGGGGAACTGGATGATGCCGAAGTCGGCAAAGATGGGACGGAAGAGCTCAATGCCGCCCCCGTAGTACATCCAGGCGTTTTGCTGCCGGGCGGTGAGACCGAAGGGAACCGCGCAGTCGTAGGCCAGGACCTGGGCCTTGCCCACGAAGTAGTAGCTGGCGGTGTGACCCATCTCCACCGTGCCCTGTTGCACGGCGTCCATCACCTGGAGGCCCGGCACGATCTCCCCCGCCTGATAGGGGCGGATCTGGAAGCGGCCGCCGGTGAGGGCGGAAACCCGCTCCGCCAACACCTCCGCTGCCCCATAGATGGTGTCCAGGCTCTTGGGGAAGCTAGAAGCCAGCCGCCACCTTACGCTGGGCTGGGCCTGGGCGAACACTGGGCCAAAAGCTGCGCTGGCCGCTACGCCGATACCTGCCTTCTTTAAGAAGTCACGCCGCTTCATTGTCGACCTCCTTAGCGGTCCGGGGGGATTATACCCCACCTGGGGGTAGAAAGCGCAAGCCCCCTTGCAAGTTCATGCGGTCAGCGCACGTAGAAGTACGTCTCCACCACCTGGTACCGGCGGGCTCCCGAGGCATCCAGGTAGACCCTGAGCCGGGCATCCCAGTCCGTGTATATCCCTTCCAGGCGCAGGCTTCCAGGCTGGCTATCCGTGTAGATGGCCCGTACCCGCTGGAGCCCCCTTGGAGGCGTGAGGGTATAGCGGTAGGCCCCTGGAGGCAGCACGTGGGTACCCCGGCCCAGGTAGAAGCGGTCGAACTCATAGGTGCGCCCATCGGGGTCTATGGCCACCAGGCTAATCCAACCAGGCTCGGCCAGGGTGAGGAGGAAGCGTACCTCCTCCCCCACGTAGTACGTGGCCCCCGCTCCCCGGTCTGGTTCAAAGCGCAGGATGGCAGGGGAGAAGTCCAAGCGATAACGCACCGTGACCCCTTCAAGGGTCAGGGTGCAGGCAGAAAGAAGCCCCGCCATTAAAAGCCCCCAAACCCGCATGGCCACCTCCACCCTCAGTTTAGTCCTGAATGGGACTACCCCTCTTCAGAAAACCTTAAGGGAGCCTGGGCCACCGGGGCAAAGCGCCTGCGGTGCACGGGGGAAGGCCCTAGGGCCAGGAGAGCCTCTTGGTGCTCAGGAGTACCGTAACCCTTGTGCCGGGCAAAACCGTAGCCTGGGTAAAGGCAATCCAACTCCACCATAAGCCGGTCCCGGTGCACCTTGGCCAGGATACTGGCCGCGGCCACGCTGGGGCTATGCTGGTCCGCCTTGGAAGGGGCAAGGAGGGGCAAGGAAGTGGTCACCTGGAGGTAGTCGGTGACCAGGGCCTCAGGGGGTGGATCCAGAAGGCCCAAGGCCCTTTGCGCCGCCAAAAGCGTGGCCTTCAAAACCCCCAGCCGATCCACCTCCCCTACCTCCGCCACCCCCAGGGCATGGGCCAGGGCCACCCGCCGCACCTCTTCCGCCAGGCGCTCGCGCTCCTTAGGTCTTAAGAGCTTGGAATCCCGGAAAGGGTAGCGCCCAGGAGGCAGGATCACCGCCCCCACCACGATGGGACCCGCCCAGGCTCCCCGGCCGGCCTCGTCCACACCGGCCACCTTTAGGCCCGCCCGCCAGAAGGCTTCCTCCCAGGGCGCGTCCACACCCTGGATTATGCCCTAGGCGGAACCCAGGGGATGGCCCTAGAATGAATCTAGGTATGTCGGGCTGGCTTTTGGCGCTCCTCCTTAGCGGTTTGGCTGCAGCTGAGGGGCTTTTCGTCCAGACCCCTTTGGGTGAGGCGGAGGGAAGGCTCGAGCGGGGGGCTATCGCCTTCTATGGCCTCCCCTACGGGGAGGCCGGGCGCTTCCAAGCCCCTAGGCCCGTGGCCGCCTGGCCCCCAGGGGTAGGAAAGGAAAGGGTGGCCTGCCCCCAAACCCCTGGGACCACGGCCCGCCTGGGAGAATACATCCCCCCGCAAAGAGAAGACTGCCTGGTCCTAAACCTCTTCCTCCCCCTCAGGCCCCCACCCCCAGGAGGCTTCCCCGTAATGGTCTTCCTGCACGGGGGAGGCTTCACCTCGGGAAGCGCCGCCGAGCCCATCTATGCGGGACACCGGCTGGCCCAGGAAGGGGTGGTAGTGGTTTCCGTGAACTACCGCCTGGGCCCCCTGGGGTTCTTGGCCCTACCTGCCCTGGCCAAGGAGGATCCCAAAGCGGTGGGGAACTATGGGCTTTTGGATCTGGTAGAGGCCCTCCGCTTTGTGCAACGGTATATTCGCTACTTCGGCGGCAACCCTCAAAACGTTACCCTCTTCGGGGAATCCGCCGGGGGCATGCTGGTCTGCACCCTTCTCGCCACCCCGGAGGCCCAGGGGCTTTTCCATAGGGCCATCCTCCAGTCGGGAGGGTGCCACCAGGTACGCCCCTTGGAGAAGGACTTCCCCTTCGGGGAACGGTGGGCCAAGAACCTGGGCTGCTCCCCGGAGGACCTGGCCTGCCTCAGGCACCTTCCCCTATCCCGCCTCTTTCCTTCCCCAGAGCCCAAAACCCCTCCCGACATCACCGCCTCCACCCTAGGCTTTCCCAACTCCCCCTTCAAGCCCCACCTGGGGGCCTTGCTTCCGGATAGTCCCTTGCAAACCTTGGGTCAAGGAAAAGCCCAGGGTATTCCCCTCCTGGTGGGGGCCAACCTCGAGGAGCTTACCTTTCCCGGCCTGGCCTGGCTCCTGGGACCCGGGACCTGGGAGGAGTTTAGCGGAAGGCTGGCCGCCCAGGGCATTCCCCCAAAGAAGCGGGAGGCTTTAACAAAGGTCTACCAAAAGCGTTTTTCCGACCCCCGAAAGGCCTGGGGGGAGGCCCAGACGGACCTCCAGCTCCTCTGCCCCTCCCTAAAGGCCGCCAGGCTCCAGGCTCCTTTCGCCCCCACCTACGCCTACCTCCTCACCTTCCGGATCCCAGGCTGGGAGGGACTTGGGGCCTTCCACGGCCTGGAGCTCGCCCCCCTTTTCGGAAACTTCGAGGAAATGCCTTTTCTTCCGCTTTTCCTCAGCGCCGAGGCCCGGGAAAGGGCCGAGGCCCTGGGCAAGCGCATGCGCCGTTACTGGGTGAGCTTCGCCCGGGAGGGGGAGCCCCGGGGCTGGCCTCGCTGGCCCACCTACAAGGAAGGCTACCTCCTCCGCCTGGACGAGCCACCGGGGCTCATGCCGGACCCTTACGGGGAACGATGCGGTGCCCTCGAGGCCCTGGGGCTACTATAGGGGCATGAAGGCCCGCGCCACCTGCCCCCTGGACTGCCCCGACGCCTGTAGCCTCCTGCTCACCCTTGAAGAGGGGAGGCTCTCCCGGGTGGAGGGGGATCCCCGCCACCCGGTCACCCAAGGCTTCGCCTGCGCCAAAACCTACCGCTACCCGGAAAGGGTAAGGGAACGCCTCCTTTACCCCATGCGCCGGGTGGGGAAAAAGGGAGAAGGCCGCTTTGAAAGGATCTCCTGGGAGGAGGCCCTGGAGGAAATCGCCGAAAAGCTTAAGGCCATCCTGGACACCCACGGGGGGAGGCCATCCTCCCCTACCACTATGCGGGCACCATGGGCCTTGTGGAAAACCAGCATCCCCTGGCCTTCTTCCGGGCCATAGGGGCGAGCGAGCTAGAGGAAACCATCTGCTCCAGCGCGGGAAGCGCCGCCTGGGAAATGACCTATGGTCCCAGGCTCGGCCCCGACCCGGAGGAGGTGCCCGAGGCCCGTTACATCCTCCTTTGGGGCATCAACAGCCTCTCCACCAACAGCCACCTCACCCCCTTTCTTAAGGAAGCGAGAAGGCGGGGGGCCAAGGTGGTCCACATCGACCCCTACGAGAACCCCACCAGCCGATTCGCCGACGAGCACCTCAAGCTTCGCCCCGGCACCGACGCCGCCTTGGCCTACGCCCTGGCCCACGTGCTTTTCCGCGAAAACCTGGTGGACTGGGAATACCTCGAGGAGGCCGCCACGGGGTTGGAAGCCTTCCAGGAGGAGGCCCGGAAGTGGCCCCCAGAAAGGGCCGAGGCCCTCACCGGGGTGCCCAAGGAGGCCATAGAGCGGCTGGCCCGGGAGCTGGGGGAGGCCAAACGGGTCTTCCTCCGGGTGGGCTACGGCATGACCCGCCACCCGGGCGGAGGGAACGCCCTTAGGGCGGTCATCCTCCTCCCTGCCCTCCTGGGGGCCTGGCGCCACCCGGGGTGCGGGGCGCTCCTTTCCACCAGCGGGGCCTTCCCCCTCAACAAGCGCTTCTTGGGGGGAAGACATCTTCTGGAAGGATTCCACCCCCATGAGGGCTACTTCCGTCCCAACCCCAGGGTACGCCGGATCAACATGAACCAGCTGGCCAGCGCCCTCACCCGCCTGGACCCCCCCATCCGGGTCCTCTTCGTCTTCAACTCCAACCCCCTGGTGGTAGCCCCGGATACGGGAAGGGTGAAGGAGGGCTTTTTGCGGGAGAACCTCCTCACCGTGGTCCTGGAGCAGATCCTGACGGAAACCGCCCGCTACGCGGACTACCTCCTTCCCGCCACCCTCTTTTACGAGCACCCCGACCTTTACACCAGCTACGGCCACTACTACCTGGCCTGGAACGAACCCCTAACCGAGCCCGAAGGGGAGGCCAGGCCCAACACCTGGGTCTTCCGGGAACTGGGGAGGAGGCTTGGCCTAAAGGAGCCCACCCTCTACTGGACCGCGGAAGAGGTGGCAGAAAGCCTCCTGGATGTGGATTACCCCTACCTTGCGGGCATCAACCTGGAAAGGCTTAAGGAGGAGGGGTTTGTGAAGCTCAACCTTCCCAAGCCCTTTCTGCCCTTCGCCCAAGGCCCGGTGCGCTTTAGCCCACCCCCTGAGGTCATCCCCACCGAGCCCCTGCCGGACTACCCCCTGATCCTCCTCACCCCCCCGGCCCACCGCTTCCTGAACACCACCTACGGGAACGTGGAGGCCCTGGTGGAGGCGGAAGGGGGCGAGCCCAGGCTTCTCATCCACCCCAAGGACGCCGAGGAGCGGGGGATCGCCGAGGGCATGCTGGTCTACATCCACTCCCCCCAAGGCAGGGTGGTGCGCAAGGCCAAGGTGACCGAGGCCCCCATGCCGGGGACGGTGGTCCTCGAGGGCACCTGGTGGGAAAAATGGGCCCCGGACGGCAAGGGCATCAACCATCTCACCGCGGAAACCCTCACCGACTTAGGGGGCGGAAGCACCTTCCACAGCACCCCGGTGGAGGTGGAACCCCTCCGCCTGGCCTGATTTGCGCCTGGGCTAGGGTTTTGCTAGGCTGGTTGGGTGCAAACGGCCAAGCCCCTTAAGCGCGCGGTGGCCCTGGCCGCCTGGAGCGAGGAAGGGCTTCTCTTGGTGAAGCGGCCCGAGGAGGACCCCGAGTTCGGCGGGGCCTGGGGTCTGCCGGCGGTGAGCCTTGGGGAAGGGGAAAGCCTGGAGGAGGGAGCCCTAAGGGTCGGCCGGGAGAAGCTGGGAGCCAAGGTGGAGGTCCTCAGGCCCGTGGCCTTCGGGGTGGAGGAGCGGACCACGTACACCCTAAAGCTTTGGGTGGTGGAGGCCAGGCTCCTCGCCAGGCCTGAGCTTCCCGAGCCCCAGCCCGGCAAGACCTACTACCGGGCCTACCGCTATGGCCGGCCCGAGGAGCTTAAGGAAGCTGCCCGGCAAGGCTCTTTATGCAGCCGCCTTTACCTGGCGGTGAAGGGTCTATGCCCGTGACCATGGAAACCCTGGTTCTGGTCAACCTGTTCCACGAGCTGGCCCTGAAAGGGAAAAACCGCCCCTTTTTCCTCAGGAAGGCCAAGGCCCATGTAAAGGAGGCCCTTAGGGGTACGGCGGCCAGGCTGGAGGCAGAGTGGCCCATGGCCCTCCTCTTCCGCCTGCCCCAGGAAACCTGGCCCGAAGCCAAGGAACGCCTGAAGGACACCCTGGGGGTAGAGGGCTTTGCCCGGGTCCTGCGCACTCCCCCGGATCTCAAGGCCCTCGAGGCCGCCCTGGAAGAAGCCCTTGCGGGGCAACACTTTCCAAGCTTCCGCATCACCGCCAAGCGCTCCGACAAGACCTTTCCCCTCACCTCTCCCGAGATCGAGCGCCTCCTTGGGGCCTTCGTGAAGGAGAAGACGGGGGCCAGGGTACAGCTCAAGGGGGCGGAAAGGGAGTTGGTGGTGCGCATCCTGCCCCAAGCCGCCCTTTTGGAGGTGGAGCGCCACCCGGGACCGGGAGGGCTTCCCCCCGGGGTTTCCGGAAGGGTGGTGGCCCTCCTTTCCGGGGGGATTGACTCCCCCGTGGCCGCCTACCGCCTCATGCGCCGGGGGGCGGAGGTGGTCCTGGTGCACTTCCACCCCTTCCCCCTTCTCTCGGGCCAGAGCCGGGAAAAGGCCAAGGCCATCGCCGAGCGCCTGGTGCGCTTCCAGCACCGCCTGACCCTCCACCTGGTGCCCTTCAGCGAGGTGCAGCGGCAGATCATCCTCGAGGCCCCCAAGGCCTACCGGGTGGTCCTCTACCGCCGCTACATGCTCCGCATCGCCGAGGCCATCGCCAAGGAGGAAGGGGCCCTGGCCTTGGCCACCGGGGACAGCCTGGGCCAGGTGGCCTCGCAGACCCTGGAGAACCTCCATGTGGTCAACCAGGCGGCCACCCTTCCCGTCTTCCGGCCCTTGATCGGCTTTGACAAGGTGGAGATCAAGGCGGAGGCGGAGCGCATCGGTACCTACCCCATCTCCATCCTTCCCGACGAGGAGTGCTGCACCCTCTTCGCCCCTAAGCACCCCGTGACCCGGGCCCGGCTTTCCGTGGCCTTGGAAACGGAAAGCCGTTTGGATACGGAAAGGCTCATCGCCTTGGCCCTCGAGGGCCGGGAGGTGGTGCGCTACGCCTGGCCGGGGCGAAAACCCCTACCAGAGGCTCAGGAGAAGGCCCCTATAATGAAGCATGGACCTCTTGACGGCTAAAGCCCTCCTGGAAAGGGGCGAAACCACTCCCTTGGCCCTTTTGGAGGAAGCCTTGGAAAGGGCCCGGGCTTTCCAGGACCGCAACGCCTTGGCCTACCTGGACGAGGAGGGAGCCAAGGAGGAAGCCAAGCGGCTTACGGAGGAGCTAAGGCAGGGGTACATCCGCGGCCCCCTACACGGCATCCCCCTCACGGTAAAGGACCTCTTCCCGGTCAAGGGCATGCCCACCCGGGCGGGAACCCGGGCCCCCCTCCCTCCCCTTCCCGAGGAGGCCCAGGCGGTAAGGCGCCTTAGGGAAGCCGGAGCCCTCCTCTTCGCCAAAACCAACATGCACGAGGTGGCCCTGGGCATCACCGGGGAAAACCCCTGGACAGGCCCGGTGCGGAACGCCATCGACCCGAGCCGCCAAGCCGGGGGTTCTAGCAGCGGCAGCGCCGTGGCCGTGGCCCTGGGCATCGGCCTCGCCTCCTTGGGCTCGGACACAGGAGGGTCCATCCGCATCCCTGCCGCCTTCAACGGGGTGGTGGGCTTCAAGCCCTCCTACGGCCGGGTGAGCCTGGAAGGTGCCTTGCCCCTCTCCCGCTCCACCGACCATGCGGGGCCCATCGCCAAGACGGTGCGGGACGCCCACTTTCTCACGGAGATCCTGGCCGGGGAAAGCATCCCCTTAGAGGGCCCGCAAAACCCCACCTTCGGCGTGCCCCTGGACTTCTTCGAGGGCCGTCTGGGGGTGGAGGTGCGCAGGGCCTTCCAGAGGCTTCTAGAGGAACTCCCCTCCTTGAGGGCCGAGGTAAGGGAGGTATCCTTACCCCTACCCGGGGTCTACGAGGTCTACACCCGTCTGGTGCGCTACGAGGCAGCCCGCATCCATGAAAAAGCCTTAAGGGAACATCCGGAAGGCTTCTCTCCCCAGGTGCGGGAGGCCCTTATGGCCGGGCTTTCCCTTACGGAGAAGGACTACCGGGATGCGGTGGCGGAAAGGGAGGCCCTGCGCCTCCAGTTGGTGAAGGCCTTAAGGGGGGTGGACGCCCTCCTCCTCCCCGCCCAGCCCCTTCCTGCCCCCCCTTGGGCACGGAGGAGGTGGAGCTGGAGTCGGGCAGGAGGAGCCACCGGGAAGCCTTCATCACCCTCACCCTGCCCTTCAGCCTCCTGGGGGTACCCACCCTCACCCTGCCCTTTGCCCGGGTGGAGGGGATGCCCGTGGGGCTTCAAGTGGTGGGCCCCCACGCCGAGGACGGACGGGTCCTGGCCATCGGGGGGTGGCTCGAGGCCCGGCTAAAGTAGGGCGTAAAGCAGGGCCAAGCCGAGCAGGGTCAAGGGCAGGCCGAAGCGAAGGTGCTCCAGAAGGCCCACCTTGATCCCCTCCCTCCCCGCCCCCTCGGCCACGATGAGGTTGGCCACGCTGGCCAGGAGGGTCAGGTTCCCCGCCAGGGTGCTTCCCCCAGCCAGCAGAAGCCAGTCCCTGGGCTCCTGCACCAGGGGAGCCAGGAGCAACACCGCAGGCACATTGGAGATGAGAAGGGAAAGGAGGGTGGCGGCCAGAAGAAGCCCTAAAGGCGTGGTGGCCAAGGGAACAAGAAACTCCGCCAGGCCCAGCCTTCGTACCCCCTCGGTGACCATGAAGAGGGCGGCGAACATCACCAGTAGCTCCCAGTCCACCCGCAAGAAGTAGCGCTCGGAACGTAGGCGGCGGGTGAAGAGGAGGATGCCTGCGGCCACCAAGGCTCCCTGGGCCATGGGGTAGCCCAGGAGGAAGGCTAGGAAAAGCCCAAAGGCCACCCAAAGCCCCTTGCGGAGCAGGGGCCCGTGCAGGCGGTAGCGCAAGGGGGGAATGGGGGGAAGGAGCTTTAAGGAGCGTACCTCGGGGTAGAGGAGGGCCAGGAGAACCACCTGGAGCCCCAGGCCCAGCAGGGCCATGGGCCAGAGGGCCGAAACAAACCCCAGGTAGGAGATGCCGGATAGGCTCGCCACCACGATGTTCTGGGGGTTCCCCGTGGGGGTCATGAGGCTTCCCGTGTTCACCGCCGCCATGAGGGCAAGGAGGTAGGGCACGGGGTTCAGGCCCAGGCTCCGGGTTAGGGAGAGGACCAAGGGGGTAAGGAGGAGGGCCATGGTGTCGTTCAGGAAAAGGGCGGAAAGGAACCCGCTTCCAAAGGTAAGAAGGAGGAGAAGGGCCAAGGGAGTCCTGGCCAAACCCAAAAGCCTCTCCACCGCCAGGCCAAAGAAGCCCGCATAGCCCAGATGGGCGTTCAGGACCATGATGCCGAAGAGGAAGGTGAGGGTTTGGGCGTCCAGGGCCCGCCAGGCCTCCCGGAGGTCCAAGACCCCGAGGAGCACCAGAAAGCTCGCCCCCACCAGGGCCACCCCCGCCCGGTCCATGCGGTAGCCGGGAAGCCCCCCCAGGGCCAGGCCCAGGTAGGTGAGGAGGAGTACCAGGAGGCTAAGCCCTTCCCGTATCTCCTGGGAAAGCTCCATACAGTTTCTCCTCCAGCCGGGCCTTCACAAGAGGCCACTCTTCCCGCAGGATGCTGTAGACCACGTCGTCGCGGAAACGGCCATCCGAGAGAAAGCGGTTACGCCTCAAGACCCCTTCCCGTACCGCCCCCAAGGACTCCAAGGCCCTTTGGCTTCGCAGGTTTAAGGGGTCCACCTTAAACTGCACCCTTTCCGCGAGGAGCACCTCGAAGGCGTGGCGCAGGAGGAGGTACTTGGCCTCCTTGTTGGCGGGACTTCCCCAGAAGGGTTTGAAGATGAGGGTGCCGATCTCCAGCTTGCAGTTTTGCGGATCCGGGGCAATGACGGAGATCCGCCCGGCCAGCTCCCCTTTTAGGAAAATGGCCCAGTTAACCCGGCCAGGCTCGGAAAGAAGGACCTCGAGGTGAGCCCTTAGGTCCTCCGACCCCCTTACCCTATGGCTCATGTGACGGTAGATCTCGGGATCGAACTGGGCTTGGAAGCCCGGAAGGTGGGAGAGGGCTAGGGGTTCCAGGCGGACATGCCGGCCCTCGAGGCTCTGGGGAAAGGACCACATGCCTCCATTATGGGAGAAAATCCCTTTCGCTCCCGTACCAGCCGCAAGCCAAGGGCTTGGGCGATGCGACCTGGGGTTGACAGCTATTGCTTATTTTGTTATCGTCCATTTCAGCCATGAAGCTCTCCGACTGGGCCCGCAAGCAGGGGGTGAGCTACCTCACCGCCTGGCGCTGGTTCAAGGCGGGCAAGCTCCCCGTCCCCGCCCGCCAGCTTCCCTCGGGCACCATCCTGGTGGAGGAGCCCCGGGCTCAGGGGAGGACGGTCCTCTACACCCGCGTCTCGGGCCCCCACCAAAAGGCGGACCTGGAGCGCCAGGTGGAGCGCCTTCTGGCCTGGGCCAAGGCCCAGGGCCTGGGGGACTACCAGGTGGTGGCGGAGGTGGGGAGCGCAAGCCGCAGGCGGGGAAAGCTCCTTGCCCTTCTGCGGGACCCGGATGTGGCGCGCATCGTGGTCTTGCGCAAGGAAGCCCTCACCGCCTTCGCCTGGCCTCTCCTGGAAGCTGCCCTGCAGGGTTGCGGCCGGAGGTTGGAGGTGCTGGAATGACCCTCACCTTCCACACCCGCCTGAAGGGGCTTACCGCGGAGGAGGAGGCCCTGCTTTCCCGGTACGCCGACCTCATGAGCCGGGCGGAGCGGGCCCTCCTGGCCCTCTCCCAGGGGGGGAGGCTCCCCCTGGCGGCCAAGGACGAGGGGAGGGGATACGACCCCAAGGGGACGATCATGGCCCGCTTTGGCCTCACCGCCCGGCAGTTCAACGGGGTGCGGGTTTCCCTGGAGGGGAAGGTGGAGGCGGCCCGAGAGGGGCGGGCCTACCAGATGCTCCGCCTGCGGGCGGCCATCGCTGGGACGGAAGAGGCCCTCCGGGAGACGGAGGCCAGGCTGGCCAAGGCCACCTCCCCCAAACGGCGGAAGGCCCTGAGGGGACGGCTTGTGGGCAAGAGGCGCCGCCTGGACCTCCTCAGGAACCGCTTGCGGAAGCTGGAGAGGGAGGAGGCCTCGGGGAGGGTGCGCCTTTGCTTCGGTGGGCGGAGGCGCTTCCTGGCCCAGTACCGCCTCCCGGCCCACGGCTACCCCTCCCACGAGGCCTGGCTTGCGGACTGGCGGAGGGCCCGGGCCTCCCAGTTCTTCCTCCTGGGCTCCGCGGAGGAGACCGCGGGCAACCAGACGGCCCAGTTGCGGGAGGAGGGGGACGGCACCTTCTCCCTCAGGCTCCGCCTGCCCGAGGCCCTGGCCCGGGAAAGGGGGGAAGCCCACCTCCACCTCCGGGGGCTCCGCTTCCCCCACGGGGAGGCCCACCTGCGGGAGGCCCTGCGCCTGCACGAGCTGGAAAGGGGCAGAAAACGGAGGGGAAAGAGGAAAGGGGGGCTACTGGCCCCCGCCCTCCACTACCGCTTCCTGCGGCGGGAGAAGGGCTGGTACCTCCACGTGACCCTGGAGGTGCCCGACGCCCCCCTGGTGACGGACCGCAAACAGGGGGCGGTGGGGGTGGATCTCAACCCCGACCGCCTGGCCCTGGTGGAGACCGACCCCCACGGCAACCCCCTGGCCCACCGGGTGATCCCCCTGCCCCTTGGGGGGGAAGACGAGGGGCCAGGCCAAAGACCTCATCCGCCACGCGGCCATGGAAGCCGTGGCCTGGGCCAGGGCCTTGGGGAAGCCCCTGGTGCTGGAACACCTGGACCTGGGAAAGCGCCAAAGGGAGCTACGGGATCTCCCCCCGGAGCTGGCCCGCCTCCTCTCCGGCTTCGCCTACCGCACCCTGCACGCAGCCCTCACCGCCCGGGCCCGGAAGGAGGGGGTGGGGGTGATCCTGGTGCATCCTGCCTGGACTAGCGTGGTGGGCTGGGCCAAGTACGGGGCCCGCTACGGGCTCTCCGTGCATGAGGCGGCGGCCTTGGCCATTGCCCGGCGGGGGCTCTTGGGGGGGCGGGAGAGGCTTCCCGAGGCCCCCGTGGTGCAGACGAGGGAGGGCTACCTGGCCTGCCCCTGGCGACCCGTGAGGAAACGCATGGGGCGGGAGGAGACCCTGAAGTGGCTCAAGGAGACCAAGCGGGCTCTTTGGGCGACCACCTCACACCGCCCGCGCAAGCGGGGGGCTGGGCGGCCCGAGGGCGGCCGATCCCCGGGAGGGATGGGCATGCGCCCCCTGGCCTCTCCCTGGGGGACATTCCCAGGGACGGGAGTCCCGTCCTTCACCGTTGGGGACGGGCGGCATCGGGCACTGCAATAGGTGACAATGCGAAAGACAACGGTATAATGGCGGCGAAGGGGGGCTTAAAATGAAAAGGTTATTGGCTTTTTGCGCCGTTCTTTTACCCTTAGCCTTGGCCCAAGGCGTCACCATCACCTACTGGCAGTACGAGTTCCGCAGCAAGGTCGAGGCCATCAACGAGCTCATCCGCCGCTTTGAGGCCCAAAACCCCGGCATCAAGGTGGTGCATCAAACTTTCCCCTACGATGCCTTCCAGCAAAAGGTAGCTGCCGCCATACCTGCGGGACAGGGGCCGGATGTGGTAAACCTCTACTACGGCTGGGCCCCTACCTGGGTCAAGGCGGGGTATCTGGTGCCCTTGCCGGAGGACTGGACCCGGCGCCTGGACCAAGATTTCGTGGCCATGGCCCAGGCCGCCAAGGTGGGGGGAAAGCTCTACGGGGTTCCCACCGCGGTGCGAAGCCTGGCCCTTTTCTACAACAAGGACCTTTTCCGTCAAGCGGGGATTGCCGGCCCCCCCAAGACCTGGGAGGAGTTCATCGCCGTAGGTCAAAAGCTAACCGTTAAACAGGGAGGGCGCTTCACCCAGATCGGCTACGGCATCGCCCCGGACGGGCAGGATCACCACTTGGTCCGGGAAGTCCTGGTGCGCCAGTTCGGGGGCAGGCCCTACTCCGACGATGGAAAACGGGTCCTCTATCAGGGAGAGGCCGGGCTTAAGGCCCTGAGCTTCTACACCGACTGGGTACGCAAACACGAGATCGGGGTCCCTGGCTTCTTCCCCGGTAACAACGGCTATCGCGATGGGTTCATCGCAGGCAGGATCGCCATGATCATCGACGGATCCTTCGCCATCGGCACCATCCAGCAAGGGGCCCGTTTCAACTGGGGAGTGGCAGAGCTACCCCTAGAGCGACCAGGGGGACGGAAGGCCAACTTCGGCTCCTTCTGGATGCACGGCCTCACCCCATTGGCCACCGGGCCCAAGCGGGAAGCTGCGCTCCGGTTTCTTGCCTTCATCACCTCCGAGGAAACCCAGCGCTACTGGTTGGAAAAAGTGGGGGAGCTTCCCGCCAGCAAAAATCTGATCAGGGATCCCAAGCTCTCCTTACACCCCATCTACGGCCCCTTCGTGCTGAGCCTGGCCTACGCCAAGGCCACCCCCTTTGTGGACGAAGCCGCCCAGCGCAAGGTGATGGTGGACGCCATCAACCGGGTCCTGCTCCAGGGCACGGACCCCGCCCAGTCCCTGAGGCTGGCCGCGGAGGAGGAGCAGAAGATTCTGGATCAGTTCTGGAGGTAGGGTGCGGCTTACCCTGGCCCGGCGGGAAGCCCTATGGGCCTTTGTGTTTTTGGCAATTCCCCTGGCTTTTTTCCTCTACTTCCGCATCCTTCCCACCTTCCAGGCCCTTTGGCTTTCCCTATACGAGTGGCACGCAGACCCCTCCCAGAGGCGCTTTGTGGGCCTCGAACACTACGCCCGGCTCCTCACGGACCCCGTTCTCCGCCGGGCTCTTTTCAACACCCTCCTCTATACTCTTCTGGGAATCCCAAGCCAGATTGCCTTGGGCCTCGTCATCGCCTTGCTTCTCCAGCGGGTACCCTTTGGCCGCGACTTCTTCCGGGCCATCTACTTTGCCCCCTACGTGACCCCGGCGGTGGCCGTGGCCTGGGTGTGGAGCTGGATGCTTTCCCCGCACTTCGGGCTGGTCAACGAGCTTCTGGCCCTTCTGGGAATCCCCCCGCAGCCCTTTTTGCAAAGCCCCAGCCAGGCCCTACCCACCGTGACCTGGGTGGTGGTGTGGCAGAACCTGGGCTTCCAGGTGGTCCTCTTCCTGGCGGGTTTGGAAAGCATCCCCCGGCAGTACTACGAGGCTGCCCGCATAGATGGCGCAGAGGGATGGCGGCTTTTCCGCCACATCACCTGGCCCCTATTGAACCCGGTTCTGGTCTTCTCCGTGGTCATCGGCACCATCGGCTACCTGCAGCTTTTCACCCAGGTGGTGAACCTGAACTTTACCGACCAAGGGGGACCTTTGAACAGTACCCTAACCCTGGCCCTTTACATCTACCAGCTGGCCTTCTTGCGCTTCCAGCTAGGGTATGCCGCAACGGTCACCGTCCTCCTCTTTGCCCTCATCCTCCTGATCACCCTGGTCCAGCTTAAGCTCCTCACCCGGAGGGTGGAGCTATGAAGGCGAAAAACCGCCTTACGGGTTTTCTGGTTCTCCTTTTCCTCTTCTTGGGCGGCAGCGTCATGGTCCTCCCCTTCCTCTGGATGGTGCTCACCTCCTTCAAGCCCTTCCCCGAACTCTTCGAGCTCAGATTCCTTCCCCGGGAGCCCACCCTAGAGAACTACCGGGCGGTCCTTGGGGAAACAGGGTTTATGCGCTGGTTTGGAAACAGCCTCCTGGTGGCCTCCCTCACCACCCTTTCCGTGCTGTTCTTCGATAGCCTCGCAGGTTACACCCTGGCCCGGCTCCGATTTCCCGGGAAGAACCTGGTCTTTATCCTTATCCTCTCCACCTTGATGGTCCCCACGGAGATGCTGGTCATCCCCTGGTACGTGATGAGCGCGGAGAAGGGCTGGATCAACACCTACTGGGGGCTCCTCTTTCCCGGTCTCATCACCGCCTTCGGGGTCTTCCTCATGCGGCAGTTCTTCGAAACCCTGCCCCAGGACCTGTTCGACGCCGGAAGGATGGATGGGCTTTCCGAGTTCGGCGTGTTTTGGCGGATTGGCCTGCCCCTGGTGCGCCCGGCCCTGGCCGCCTTAGGGATCTTCACCTTCCTGGGCAACTGGAACGCCTTTCTATGGCCCCTCATCGTGGTTCAAACCCCGGAGATGCGCACCCTTCCCGTGGGCATCGCCCTTTTCTCCGGGGAAGCGGGCACCGCCTGGAACCTGATCATGGCGGCCTCGAGCCTGGCGGTGCTCCCCGTGCTCCTGGTGTTCTTCTTCTTCCAGCGGCAGATCATCGAGGGGGTAGTCCTCACGGGGGTGAAAGGATGAGGGAGCTCCGGGAAGTTCTAGATCTCCTCCGCCTGCCCCATCGGGGAAGCGCCACGGCCCTCGAGGCCGAGGCCTTCCGCCGCTTGCGTACCTTTTTGGAAGAGCGGGGCCACCGAGTCCGAACCCTTCCTTTCCAGGGGGTCAGAAGCTACGGGTGGGAACTTCTCGGCATCAGCCTCCTCCTTGCCCTAGCTCTCCTTTCCCCTTGGCCACCCCTTCTGGGGGCCTTGGCCTTTTTCCTTTACTTCAACGGGTTTAGGCCTTGGGGCTTCTTTCTGGACCGGCATCCCTCGCAAAACCTCCTCGCCTGGAAGGGGCAAGGGGAAAAGGCCCTTCTGCTTATGGCCCACGTGGACACCGCCAAGACCTTCTTCCTTTACCACCCCAAAAGGGTTCGCCGCTTCCGGGAAAGCTTCCTCTTGAACGCCCTCCTCGCCTTCCTGTCCCCTCTTCTCGCCCTCACCCCCTCAGGTGGCCCATAGGCCTCTACTTCCTGGTCCAGGCCACCCTCCTCCTCCACCGGGAGCTAAGGGCTCCTTACGTGGAAGGGGGCAACGACAACGGAAGCGGGGTGGCCGTGGCCACGGCCCTCTTCCTGGAAACCGAGCCCCCAGAGGGCTGGCGGTTCGGCCTGGCCCTCACAGGGTGCGAGGAGGTGGGGGCCCTGGGGGCCAAGGCCCTGGTCCCGCATCTTCCCCCCGGCGCCCTGGTCCTCAACCTGGACAACGTGGGCCGGGGGGAGCTTTTCTATGCGGAAGGGGAGGGGATGCTCTTTTACTTCCCCTACCGGGGGACGCTTTTGGAGGCGGCCCGGGAAACTCCGGGAGCCCGCCCCCTCCGCTACCGCCTGGCCTACTTTGACACCTTACCCCTGGCGCAAAGGGGCTTTCCCTGCCTTTCCCTGATCCGGCTGGAACAGGGGGTGCCCCCAGACTGGCACTGGCCCACGGATACCTTTGCCCGTCTGGACCCAGAGGCCCTTAAGGACACCCTGCGCTATACCCGCGCCCTTTTGCAAAGGGTCTTCCACGGAGTAAGCTCTTGACAAATGTTCCGCGTGGGCATCCTGACCGTATCCGATAAGGGCTCGAGGGGGGAACGGGAGGACACCACCCACCTGGCCATCCGCGAGGCCTTAAAGGGGGGCCCTTCGAGGTGGCGGCCTACGAGGTCGTCCCCGACGAGCCCCCCATGATCAAGAAAGTGCTGCGGCTCTGGGCCGACCGGGAGGGGCTGGACCTCATCCTCACCAACGGGGGCACGGGGCTAAGCCCCAGGGACCGGACCCCCGAGGCCACCCGGGAGCTTTTGGAACGGGAAGTGCCGGGCCTTCCCGAGCTCATGCGCCTTAAGGGCCTGGAGAAAACCCCCATGGCCGCCCTGTCCCGGGGCGTGGCGGGGGTGCGGGGGAAAAGCCTCATCCTGAACCTCCCGGGAAGCCCCAAGGGGGCGAGGGAATCCTTGGAGGCGGTGCTCCCCGTGCTCCCCCACGCCCTGAGCCTCCTCACCGGCAAGGCCTGGCGGGAGGGGCACCATGAGTAGGGTGCCGGAGGCCTCCGTCTTCCTGGTGGTGGACGAGGCCAAGCGGAAAGCCCGGGAGAAGGGAGTCCGCCTCATCGACCTCTCCATCGGCTCCACCGACCTCCAACCCCCGGAAGAACCTCTAAAAGCCCTGCGGGAAGCCCTTTCCGACCCCAGCACCTACGGCTACTGCCTGAAAAGCTGCACCCTGCCCTTTCTGGAGGAGGCCTCCCGCTGGTACGAGGGCCGCTATGGGGTGCGCTGGGACCCCAGGCGGGAGGCCCTGGCCCTCATCGGCAGCCAGGAGGGTCTGGCCCACCTCCTCCTGGCCCTCACCGAGCCCCATGACCTCCTCCTCCTGCCCGAGGTGGCCTACCCCAGCTATTTCGGTGCCGCCCGGGTGGCTTCCTTAAGGACCCACCTCATCCCCTTGCGGGAGGATGGCCTGGCGGATCTCTCCCAGGTGCCGGAAGCCACCTGGCGGGAAGCCAAGGTCCTCCTCCTCAACTACCCCAACAACCCCACGGGGGCGGTGGCGGACTGGGGCTACTTCGAGGAGGCCTTGGGCCTGGCCCAAAGGCACGGCCTATGGCTGGTCCACGACAACCCCTACGTGGACCAGGTCTATGAGGGGGAGGCTCCTTCCCCCCTGGCCCTTCCTGGAGGGAAGGAGCGGGTGGTGGAGCTCTTCTCTCTCTCCAAGAGCTACAACCTGGCGGGCTTCCGCCTGGGCTTCGCCCTGGGGAACGAGGAGGCCATGGCGCGGCTGGAGCGGGTCAAGGGGGTCATCGACTTCAACCAGTACGCAGGCATCCTGCGCATGGGGGTGGCGGCCCTGAAGACCTCGAGGGAGGTGACCCTGGGCTTCGCCCAAGTGTACCGGGAACGGGCCCTGGGGATGGCCGAGGCCCTGGAGGGGGCCCTCGAGCTCCTCCCCCCCAGGGCCACCATGTACCTCTGGGGTCGCCTGCCCCAGGGGGTGGACGACCTGGAGTTCGCCCTAAGCCTGGTGGAGCGGGGCGTGGCCGTGGCCCCAGGCCGAGGGTTTGGGCTCGGAGGCCAGGGCTTCGTGCGCATCGCCCTGGTGCGCCCCCTGGGGGAACTCAGGGAAGCGGCCCGCATCCTCAAGGAAGCCCTGGACTGATGCCCCTTCCGCCAGGGCTCACCCTTCAGTTGCAACGGGCACGGGCCAAACCCCCTACCCAAGCTCGGGTGAGGCGGCGCTACTGCCAACGCTCCTCCGGAGGCAATCCCAAAAGGCCCCGCTTCACCTCCCCCACCAGGTAGAGGCTCCCCGCCACCACCACCCGATCCGCTAGGGTAAAGGCCCGCTCCAGGGCCTTCAGGGGCTCCTCCTCCACCGAGGCCCCGGGAAAGAGGGGGAGGAGGGCCCTGGGGTCCTGGCTTCTGGGAGAGGCGTAGCGGGTAAGAACCACGGGACCGAGGCCCCTAAGGGCCTCGGCCATGGCGGCGTGGTCCTTCTCCCGGCTGAAGGCGAGGACCAGGGCGGCAGGCAGAAGCCCGTGGCGGTGGAGGGCTTCCCTTAGGGCCCAGGCCCCTTCTGGGTTATGGGCCCCGTCCAACAGGAGCTCCTTCCCCCTAAGCCAGGGAAGCCGCTCCAGCCTGCCCGGATGTTCCACCCGGAGGAGGGCTCTTTCCACCGCCTCCCAGGGGGCCCTAAGGAGCCTCCCTCCCACCGCCGCCAGGACCAGGTTCTCCGCCTGGTGTGGACCCAGGAGGCGGGTGTGGAAGACCCGCTCCTCCCCCCCAAGCCGGAGGCGGAAGGCGAGGCCCGAAGGCCCCATCTCCAGCCCGGCGAGGGCGAAGGCCTCCCCCAGGACCCAAAGGGGAGCCCCCAGGCGGCCCGCTTGGGCCCGGAGCTCCTCCAGGCCCTCCCCCCGGGCGGCGGTGAGGGCCGGCACCCCCTTGCGGAAGATCCCCGCCTTCTCCCGGGCCACATCCCTTAGGGTGGGGCCCAGGACCTCTAGGTGGTCGTGGCCGATGTTGGTCACCACGGAAAGCTGGGGCTCCGTGGCGTTGGTGGCGTCAAAACGCCCCCCCAGGCCCACCTCGAGGACCGCAAACCCCACTCCCTCCCGGGCAAAGTGGAGGAGGGCGAGGGCGGTGGCCACCTCAAAGAAACTGGCCCCAAGGGCCTCCGCCTGGGGGCGGATCTCCTCCAAAAGGACACAAAGCGTCTCTTGCCCTATGGGCCTACCCTGGATGGCGACCCTCTCTCGGAAGTCCACCAGGTGGGGGCTGGTGTAAAGCCCTACCTTCAGACCCGCCTCCCCCAGGACCGCCGCCAGGGCCCGGGCTGTGGTGCCCTTGCCGTTGGTCCCCCCGATGAGGGCCACGGGGTAGGCCTCCTGGGGGTTGCCCAAACGGGCAAGGAGGGCCCGGATGCGCTCCAACCCCGGCTTTACCTGGCCCTGTCGGGCGTAAAGCCAGGCCAAAGGTTCCATCTACCCCTTAAGGGCTGCCTTGCAGGTGGGGCAGAGGCCCTTGTAGGTGACCTCCACCTCCCGTACCTCCAGGTGGGGGTAGGCCTCCTGAACCGGGGTGAGGAGGTCGGGAAGGGCCACCTCCAGGTCCACGATGGCCCCGCACCCCCGGCAGACCAAGTGCAGGTGGGGGTGGAGGTTGGCATCGTAGCGGGTGGCCTCCCCCGCCTTGGTGATGGGGATGAGGTAGCCCTCCTCCACCAGGGCCTCGAGGGTGCGGTAGATGGTCCCCAGGCTCACCTTGGGCACCACCTTGCGCACCTCCTGGTAGATCCAGGCGGCGTCGGGGTGGTTGTGGGCCCTCTTCACCACCTCCAAAACAGCCTTGCGCTGGCGGGTCAAGCGCTTAAGCGCCATCTCCCCTACTATACCCCAGGCCGGGGGAAAACTCCAGCAAACCTATCGGGTTTGGGCAAGGATCTCCCGCCCTCCCTGTTCCAACACGTCCTGGGCCAGCTCCAACCCCAGCTCCTCCGCCTCGGAGGCGTCGCCCTCGATCTCCGCCCGGATAAAGCTCCTGCCGTCGGGGGTGAGGACCATCCCCTCGAGGAGAAGGGTGCCGTCCTCCTCCACCTGGGCCAAGGCCCCCACCGGGGCCAGGCACCCGGCCCCAAGGCCCTTCAAAAAGGCCCGTTCCGCCCGCACCCGGTCGTGGGAAGGGTGGTGGTGAAGGGCATAGCAGAGCTCCTCCGCCAGGTCATCCCCCTGGCGCACCTCCAGGGCCAAAGCCCCCTGGCCGGGGGCAGGGAGCATCACCTCGGGCTCCAGGAACTGGTCGATGCGGTTGCGCAGATCCAGCCGGATGAGTCCCGCCGCCGCCAGGATGATCCCGTCGTACTCCCCATTCCCCAAGGCAGCCAGCCGGGTGTCCACGTTGCCCCTCAGGTCCTTCACCACCAGGTCCGGACGGAGGGCCAAAAGCTGGGCCCTGCGCCTTATGGAGCTCGTTCCCACCACGGCGCCTTCGGGAAGGTCCTCGAGGCGCTTGTACACCTTACCCAAGAAGGCATCCCGGGGGTCCTGCCTGCGGGGTATGGCGGCGATCTTGAGCCCCGGGGGTTCCTCCGTGGGGAGGTCCTTCAGGGAGTGCACGGCGATGTCGATTTCCCGGGAAAGAAGCGCCTCCTGAAGCTCTTTAACGAAGATGGCCTGCTCCATGGGGTTCGCCCCCTGGTCCCCCGGGTCTTAATGGTCTTCACCTTGAACTCCGCCTCGGGCCAGCTTTCCTTAAGACGCTCCACCACAAAGCGGGTCTGGGCCAGGGCCAAGGCGCTGCCCCGGGTTCCCACCACGATGACGCGCATACTTTCCCATACTACACGAGAACCCGGGGCCGGGCAGCCCCTATTCCAAGGCCAGGCCTAAAGGATCCTCCAGAAGCTGGGCCAGATGGCGGCAGAAGCGGGCGGCCTCGGCCCCGTCTATAAGCCGGTGATCGTAGGTGAGGCCGTAGGGCATGATGAGCCGGGGCTGGAAGGCTTCCTTCTCCGGGTCCCACACCGGCTTCATCTGGGAACGGGAAACCCCGAGGATGGCCACCTCCGGCCAGTTGACGATGGGGGTGAAACCGGTGCCACCGATCCCCCCCAGGTTGGAGAGGCTGAAGGTGCCCCCCTGCATCTCCTCCGGGGTGAGCTTCCGCTCCCGGGCCCGTTCGGAGATCTCCTGAAGCTCCTTGGCCAGGCGCAGAACCCCCTTTTGGTCCACATTCCGGATCACCGGTACCAGAAGGCCATGGGGGGTGTCCACCGCCACTCCGATGTGCACGTAATCCTTGTAGATGATCTCTCCCTTTTCCGCATCGATGGAGGCGTTGAACTTGGGAAAGGCCTTCAGGGTCAAGGCCAGGGCCTTGAGAAGGAAAGCGGTGAGGGTGAGCCTAAAGCCCCTTTCCTCCGCCCGCTTGGCGTAGCGCTTTCTTAAACCCTCCAGCTCGGTGATGTCTGCCTCGTCGAAGTGGGTGACCATGGGCACCTGGGCCCAGGCCTGGGCCATGGCCCTCGAGGTGGCCTTGCGCACCCCGCTCATGGGCTCGGTGCGCACCGGGCCCCAGCGGCTGAAATCGGGGAGCTTGGGGGCCGGGAGGGGGCTTATGGCCTCCGCCGGCAGGGAAGGGGGAACCTGGCCTGCGGCCCGCCTCACATCTTCGGCGGTGATGCGCCCCGCAAGGCCTGTACCCCTCACCTGGCGGATGTCCACCCCCAGCTCCCGGGCCAGGCGCCGCACCGAGGGAGCAGCCGGGATGAGCCGGCCTTCCTCCTGCCCTGCCGGGGCTGGCGAAGGGCTGGGGGTTCCTGAAGGAGGCGCTGCCTGGACCTTCTCCTCCCTGGGTGGAGGGGGCACCTCCTGGAGCGAGGGAACCTCTGCCTCCCCAGCCTCCAACTCCAGGAAGGGCTGCCCGGGGCGCACCTCCTCCCCCACCTTCACCAGAACCCGCTTCACCACCCCCCCCGCCTCAGCGGGGACCTCCATCACCGCCTTATCGGTTTCCAGTTCCAAAAGGGGGTCCCCCGGGGCCACCCGGTCCCCCTCCTTTACCAGCACCCCCACCACCGTGGCGGCGCTCACGTTATCGCCCAGTTCGGGAAGCTTCAGCTCCATCTTGCCCTCCAGAATACCCCTTACCTCCTGTGGGGCGGGGTTTCCAAAAGCTCGAGCCCAAGCTCCTTCCGGGCCTTGGCCAGGGTCTTGGCCGGCACCTTGCCCTCCTCGGCCAAAAGGGCGAGGGCCGCGTAGGCGATGTGCCGGGCATCCACCTCAAAGAAGTCCCTGAGGGCCTCCCGGGTATCCGAGCGGCCAAAGCCGTCCGTGCCCAGGGCGCAGAAGGGCCGGTCCAGATACCCTCGTATGAGGTTGGGCAGGGCCTTGAGGTAGTCGGTGGCGGCCACCACGGGGCCCTGGTGGTCCTCCAAGGCCTCGGCCACATAGGGCTTGCGGGCCTTCCCCAAAAGCCTCCGTTCCCTTTCCGCCTCTATGGCGTCCATGTAGAGGGCCTTGTAGCTGGTGGCGCTCCACACATCCGCCACCACCCCGTAGCCCTGAAGGAGCTCCTGGGCCTTCACCGCCTGGGGCAGGATGGGCCCCGAACCCAGAAGCTGCACCCTGGGGCCCTCCCCCTCCCCCGGACGGAAGAGGTAAAGGCCCTTGAGAATCCCCTCCTTCACCTTCTCCCTGGGCTCGGGCATGGGGGGGTGGGGGTAGTTCTCGTTCTCAATGGTGATGTAGTAGAAGACATCCTCCCCCTTGGCGTACATGCGTCTGAGGCCGTCCTCGAGGATCACGGCGAACTCGTAGGCAAAAGCGGGGTCGTAGGCCAGGAGGTTGGGGGCGGCCAGGGCGTAGATGTGGCTCTGCCCGTCCTGGTGCTGCAAACCCTCCCCTTCCAGGGTGGTCCGCCCGGCGGTGGCCCCAAGGAGGAAGCCCCGGGTGCGCTGGTCGGCCGCCGCCCAGACCAGGTCCCCGATGCGCTGGAGGCCGAACATGGAATAGGTGATGAGGAAGGGGATGGTGGGGATGCCCCAGTGGGCGTAGGCGGTACCGGCGGCGATGAAGTCCGCCATGGCCCCGGCCTCGGTGATGCCTTCCTCCAGGATCTGCCCTTCCCGGCTCTCCTTGTAGGCGGTGAGGGTGCCGGCGTCCACGGGGATGTAGAGCTGCCCCTGGGGGGAGTAGACCCCCACCTGGGCGATGAGGGCCTCCATGCCGAAGGTGCGGGCCTCGTCGGGCACGATGGGGACGATGAGCTTGCCGATCTTGGGGTGCCGGAGAAGCTTGGCCAGGATGCGCACGAAGGCCATGGTGGTGGAGATCTCCCGTCCCCCAGAGCCCTCGTAGAACTCCTGGAAGAACTCCTCCCCGGGCACCTCCAGGCCCCCGGTAAACCGCACCCGCCGCTCAGGGACAAAGCCCCCAGGGCTTGCCTTCGCTCCAGGAGGTACCTCACCTCGGGGGAGTCCGGCCCAGGATGGTAATAGGGGAGCTCGGCGAGCTTCTCCTCCGGGATGGGAATGCCCAAGAAGGCCCGGGCCTCCTTCAGGTCCTCCTCGGTGAGCTTCTTCACCTGGTGGGCCACGTTCTTGGCCATGGCCGTGGGTCCCATGCCGTAGCCCTTGATGGTGCGGGCCAGGATGACCACGGGGCTTCCCCTGTGCTCCACCGCCGCCTTGTAGGCGGCATGGATCTTCACCAGGTCGTGCCCACCCCGGCTTCGGGTGAGCTCATCCAGCTCCTCGTCGCTCATGCCCTCGATGAGCCGCTTGAGCTCGGGGGTGTTGAAGAAGCGCTCCCGTAGCTCCTTGGCCCCGAAGGCGGCGTAGCGCTGGCTCTCCCCGTCCACCAGGGCCTCAAACCGCCTAAGAAGGTGGCCCTCCTTATCCTTGGCCAAAAGCCGGTCCCAGGCGGAGCCCCAGACGATCTTGATCACCCGCCAGCCCGCACCCCTATAGAGCCTTTCCAGCTCCTGGATGATCTTGGAGTTGCCCCGCACCGGCCCGTCCAGGCGTTGCAGGTTGGCGTTCACCACGAAGACGAGGTTATCCAGGTTTTCCCGGGCTGCCAGGTGCAAGGCCCCCACGGTCTCGGGCTCGTCGTGCTCCCCGTCCCCCAGGAAGGCCCAGACCTTGGCGCTGCTTTTGGGCTTCAGGCCCCGGTCCTCCAGGTAGCGCATGAAGCGGGCCTGGTAGATGGCCTGGATGGGGCCCAGGCCCATGGACACCGTGGGAAACTCCCAGAAGCCCGGCATGAGCCAGGGGTGGGGGTAGCTGGAAAGGCCCCGGCCTTCCGGCACCGGAGGGTGCACCTCCCGGCGGAAGTTCTCCAGGTCCGCCTCGCTTAGCCTTCCCTCCAGAAAAGCCCGGGCGTAGATGCCGGGGGAGGAGTGGCCTTGGAAGAAAACCAGGTCCCGGTCCAACCCCGCCTCGGGCCCGCGGAAGAAGTGGTTGAACCCCACCTCGTAAAGCTCAGCGATGGAGGCGTAGGTGGAGATATGTCCCCCGATCCCCTCCGCCTTCTTGTTGGCGCGGGTGACCATCATGGCCACGTTCCAGCGGAGGATGTTGACGATGCGCCTCTCCAGCTCGAGGTTCCCGGGATAAGGGGGTTCCTGTTCCTTAGGGATGGTGTTCAGGTAGGGGGTGGAGAGGCGGTTTTGCGGGGAGAAGCCCTGTAGGTAAAGGAACTCGTCCAGAAGGCGCAAAAGCTCCTCCACCCTGGCGAAGCCTTCCACCCGGAGCACGTACTCCAAGGACTCCCGCCACTCCCGGTTTTCCTCCTCCCTGAACCGGGCCAGTTCCTCTGGGGAAAGGGCCTCTAAGGCCTTCCTCAGCGCATCCGCGTTCACCACCTTCATCCTCCCCCTTTACGAAAACTACACTACACCGACTCCCCTTCCCAGTCTGGGATGGGGGAGGACCTTTGTCCAATAGAAAAGCCTGGGGCTTGCTGATAAGCTGATCCTATCATGGACCTGCGCCGCCTGCGGCTATTCCTTCTTCTGGCCGAGGAGAAGAACTTCCACCGGGCGGCGGAAAAGGCCTACCTCTCCCAGCCCGCCCTTTCCCAGCAGATCCAGACCCTGGAGCAGGAACTCGGGGTGAAGCTCCTGGAACGTAGGCCCTTCCGCCTCACCCCGGCGGGGGAGGTGCTGGTGCGGGAGGGCCGACAACTTTTGCAGGAGGTGGAGGCCCTAAAGGCCCGGGTGCGGCGTGCCAATCGGGAAGAACTCCGCTTCGGGGTTCCGGAAAACCTCCTTCCCGACCTCATGCCCCTTCTGGACCACCTGCGCCGGGGCTTGGGCCAGCCGGTGGAAATCCTGGAGATGCACACCCCTGAGCAAGTAAAGGCCCTCAAGGAAGGCCAGCTGGACTACGGCCTGGCGGGGCTTCGGGTGGAGGACCCCATGATCGGCCACGAACCCCTCCTCCAGGTGCCCATCGTGGTGGCCCTGCCCGAGGGGCATTCCCTGGCCTCGAGGGAACGGGTCCCCCTTAAGGCCCTCAAGGAGGAGCCCTTCCTCCTCCTCCCCAAGGAAACCCTGCCCCCCCTTTACGAGGCCTTCATGGAGGTGTTCCGCCGGGCGGGTTTCACGCCCCGGGTGGCCCGGGAGGTGGCCCGGTTTTCCCAGGCGGTGAGCCTGGTGGCCGCCGGGGTAGGGGTCTACCTGACCCTGGCCCCCTACCGGGTCTTTCCCCATCCCGGGGTGGTGCTCAAGCCCCTGGAAGAAGAAGCCGCCTTACAGGTCTCCCTCATCTACCGCCTCACTCCCCCACCCCCCAGGCTTCTGGAGGTGCGGGAACTCCTCCAAGCCCTGGTCTTCTAGGCCTGCAGGCCAGGGGCATCCGCCTCCCCCCAGGCCAGCTCCACCAGGCCGATAAGCTCCTCCACCGGCAGGCCGTAGTCGCGGGAAAGGCGGGTGATCTCGTGCCCCAGCCTTCTCAGATGGGCCAGCTGGGAGGGGCTGGCCTCCCGCGCCAGGTCCAAAAGCCAGGAAAGAAGGGTTTCCGCTTCCTCATCGGTGAGGCCGTCGGTGAGGGCCTCATCCTCCAGAAAGAGTGCCGCCGGGTCTTCCCTCATCGCCTCCTTAGTATCTCCTCTTGCCGCACAAAACCCAACCGGCGCACCAGGGCCTCCAGGTAAGCGGGATCCTGGACCGCCCTCACCTCGGCCTCGAGGCGGGCCACCCGGGCCTCCGCCTGGCGCAGGACTTCCTCCAGCCTGGCCCGCTCCTGGGCGAGCTCGTACGCCCTGACCCCCTCCTGCCCCAAAAGGAAAAGGGCATGGGCCAAACCTAGGGCGAAGGCCAGGTGCAGGATGCGGTAGATGGGCCGGTCCAAGATGGGTCCATTATACCGTGGACAACCCGTGGCCTTGGAGAAGGGTATGGCATAATGGAAGAACCTGGAACTTTACCTAAACCTGGGGAGGACTCTCTGAGAAAAACCCTTCCCAAAAGGAGAGGGAAAGTCTATACCACCTTTTACCCAATTTGGGTGTTGCATTTGCACATGGCCCGTGTATACTGGAACTGAAAGGAAGGAGGAGCCATGCCAAGGATGAGGGAAAAGGAGAACTACCGGGCGCGGCTAAAGGCGGTGGGGCTCAGGCACACCCTGCCCCGGGAGCGAATCCTAAGCTACCTGGATCGCAAGAACGTCCACCCCACCCCCGAGGAGCTCTACAACGGCCTCAAGAAGCGGGGCTACGACATCGGCCTTTCCACCGTATACCTGAACCTCCACGTCCTGCGGGAACACGGCCTCATCTACGAGTTCCGCGACCCCAAGGGCCTGACCCGCTACGACGGCTACAACGAGCCCCACGTGCACCTGGTCTGCACCTCCTGCGGTAAGGTGGAGGACCTCCTCTTGAAGAACCTGCCGGAGCTGGACCTCTCCCAGGCGCAAAAGGCCGCCGCCGAGAAGTCTGGCTGGGCTCTGGAGAACTTCCGGCTAGAGTTTCGGGGGCTTTGCCCCAACTGCCAGGAGTAAGGGTTCTATGGGCTCCCACCCTGCCCGGAGGCAGGGTGGGGCTTTTTTAACCTTCGCTCAGCCCTTGGGCCACTTTTAGAACCGTCCTCACCCCAAACCCCGTGCCCCCCTCAGGACCCAGGGCATGGGCCTTTTTGGCAAAGGCCGGCCCGGCGATATCCAGGTGCACCAAAGGCACCGAAACGAACTCCGCCAGGAAAAGGGCCGCGGTGATGGCCCCGCCGTTCCGGTCCCCCACGTTCTTAAGATCGGCCACGGGGCTTTTCAGCTTCTCCCGGTAGGCCTTCTCCAGGGGTAGGGGCCAGACCTTCTCCCCCGCCATCTTCGCCGCCTCCTCCACCCGCTTTCCCCAGGTTTCCTCGGTGGCGAACAGGGCGGCCACCTCCTCCCCCAGGGCCACCACCGCCGAGCCCGTGAGGGTGGAAAGCTCCAGGATCCGCTTGGCCCCCTGGCGTTCCGCATAGGCCAGGGCATCCGCCAGGGTGAGCCTTCCTTCAGCGTCGGTGTTCATCACCTCCACCGTCTTCCCGGAAAGGGTCTTGAGCACATCCCCAAGCCGGTAGGCCCGGCCCGAAACCATGTTCTCGCAGGCGGCGATGTAGCCCCGGATCTCCACGGGAAGGCCCAAGAGGGCGGCGCTCTTGATGGCCCCCAGGACCGCGGCTCCCCCGGCCATGTCCCCCTTCATGGTGGCCATACCCTCCGTGGGCTTGAGGGAATAGCCCCCGGAGTCAAAGGTGAGCCCCTTGCCCACCAGGTCCAGCCTCTCCCGAGCGCCCTCGGGAGTGTAGCGCAGAGCGATGAAACGGGGCGGGTTCTCCGACCCCTGGGCCACCGCCAGGAAAGCTCCCATGCCCAAAGCCTGGATGGCCTCCTCGTCCAACACCTCCACCTCTACCCCGAAGGCCTTAAGGGAAAGGGCCGCCTCCGCCAGGGCCTCCGGGGTGAGGACGTTGGGAGGCTCGTTCACCAGATCCCGGGCCCAAAAGACCCCTTCCGCCACCTTCTGGGCCCTCTCCAGCTCCTCCGGTCTGGCCCCGGAAAGCTGGATGGCCACGGGCTTTTCCTCCCTGGAGCCCTTATAGCGGTCAAAGCGGTACGCCCCCAAGAGAATCCCTTCCGCCAGGGGGTAGGCCTCGAGGGTCTCCACCAACACCTCGGGGAAGGAAAGCTTGGAAAGAGCCTGGGCCAACCTTCCCCCCGTGGCCCGGGGATCCTCGTCCAGGCCGAAGAGGAGGAAATGCCCCTCCAGGGTGGAAAGCAAGAGGTTCTCCCCCGCCTCCCCCTTGAACCCCGCCTGGGCCATGGCCTGCCTTAGAACCCCTCCTAGCCAGGCGTCCAAGACCTCCCCTTGAGGGGTAAGCTCCCCCTTCTTAACCCACACCACCTTCAAAGGAGCCTTCCCCTCCGCCCACGTGGCCTCTAAAGCATGCAAGGTGATCACGCCTGGAAGATACCACGCCCCCGTGGCAGAATGGGAGGGATGCGGCTTCTTTTGCTCGCCAAGCAGGTGGCCCTGGGGGGTTCGGCGGCCCTCGAGGGGGTGATGATGAAGGCTCCCTGGGCCTGGGCCCTAGCGGTCCGCCTTCCCAACGGCCAAATCCACGTGGAGCGCCACGAGGAACCCGCCCTAAGCCAGCGCTACCCCTGGGCCAAGCTCCCCCTGATCCGGGGGGTGGTGGCCCTCTGGGATGCCCTTTCCATAAGCTACCGGGCCCTGGCCCGAAGCGCCGAGCTGGTGGGAGGCGAAGAGGAAATGCCCAAGGGGGCCCTGTGGGGCACGGTGGCGGTGAGCCTCCTCATCGGCATTGCGCTTTTCATCGTGCTTCCCGGCTTCCTTTCCGGCCTTCTAGTGGACCCCGCCCGCCTTCCCCTCCTCTATAACCTCCTAGCGGGCCTCATTAAGGTGGGGCTCCTGGTGAGCTATCTGCTCTTCATCGGCCGCATGCCCGACATCCAGCGCTTCTTCATGTACCACGGCGCCGAGCACAAGGCCATCCACGCCGTGGAAAAGGGGCTTCCCCTCACCGTGGAAAACGTCATGACCCAGCCCCGCTTCCACCCGCGCTGCGGCACCACCTTCCTCGCCTTCGTCATCGTGGTCTCCATCCTGGTCTACAGCCTCATCCCCGCCCCGGAGGTGCTCTGGTGGCGGCTACTGGCCCGGGTCCTCTTCCTGCCGGTGGTGGCGGCCCTGGCCTTTGAGCTCCTCTACTTCTCCGCCCGGCACAACGATCCCGTTTCCCTGTTCTTGAGGGAGTTGGGCTTCCGCTTCCAGGCCCTCACCGTGGCCGAGCCCACCCCGGAGATGGCGGAGGTGGCCATAAGGAGCACGGAGGCCGCCCTGGGCGAACGGGTGGTGGCATGAGCAAGAAGGTTCTGGTAGCCATGTCCGGGGGCGTGGACTCCTCCGTCTCCGCCTACCTGCTGAAGGAGGCGGGGTACGAGGTGGTGGGGGCCATGATGCGCTTCTGGCCCGAGGAGCCCCCAAGGCCTACCCTGGATATCCCCCATAAGGGACGGGCCTGGGAAAGCTGTTGCACCCCCGAGGCCGCCTACGAGGCCCGCAGGGTGGCGGAGATCCTAGATATCCCCTTCTATCTCTTGGACTACCGGGAGACCTTTGAGGAGGAGATCATCCAACCCTTCCTGAAGGACTACGCCCAAGGCCGCACCCCCAACCCCTGCGCCCGCTGCAACACCTTCGTGAAGTTCGGCGCCCTCCTCAAGCAGGCAAGGCGCCTGGGCCTGGACCATGTGGCTACCGGCCACTACGTGCGCCGGGAGGGGGAAAGCCTTCTTCGGGGAATAGACCCCCTGAAGGACCAGAGCTACTTCCTCTGGGGAACTCCTAAGGGGGTCCTTCCCCACCTCCTCTTCCCCGTAGGGGGGATGACCAAGGCTGAGGTGCGGGCCCTGGCGGAAAGGGCCGGGCTTCCCACCGCCAGGAAGCCGGAAAGCCAGAACCTCTGCTTCGTGGCCGGGGACCTGAAGGAGTTCCTTAGGGAAAGGCTCAAGGTCCGCCCCGGTCCCCTGGTGGACGCTCTCACCGGGGAGGTGGTGGGGGAACACCAAGGAGCAAGCCTCTACACCATCGGCCAGCGAAAGGGCCTCGGCCTGTCCAAGCCCCACCTGGAGCGGTACGTGGTGGGGTTGGACCCCAAGGCCAACGTGGTCTACGTGGGGCCAAGGGAGGCCACCCTTTGGCTTGGGCTGGAGGGGGAGGAAGCCAACCTCCTGGCCGAGCTTCCTGAGGAGGTGGAGGTCCAGGTACGCTACCGCACCCCTCCCGTAAGGGCCAGGGTGGAGTCCTTAAGCCCTTTGCGCCTTCGCTTTGCCACCCCGGTCTTCGCCGTGGCCCCGGGGCAGAGCGCTGTGTTCTACCAGGGGGAGAGGCTTTTGGGGGGCGCGGTGATCCGCCTGGGGCTTTACAACCTGGCGGGCCTCGAGGGGAAGCCCCAAGCGAACGCCTTGACCTTCTCCTGACAAAGGGCTGCCAAAGTGCGGGTGGGAGGTTTAGGATGCGACGGCTAATGGCAACAGTTTTGGGTGCGTTGGCACTAGCGGCTTCGGCATGGGCACAAAACACCATCACCCTGGTGGGGGCAGGGGCCACCTTCCCCTACCCCCTGATGGCCAAGTACGGGGACGAGTACACCCGGCTCACCGGGGGCAAGGTGCGCATCAACTACCAGTCCATCGGCTCCGGCGGGGGTATCCGGCAGTTCCTGGAGCAGACGGTCCACTTTGGCGCCAGCGACGCCCCCCTGAGCGACGAGGTCATGAAGGATGTACGCACCCGCTTCAAGACCAACGCCCTCAACATCGGGTATGCCCTGGGGGCGGTGGTCCCGGTCTATAACCTTCCGGGGGTGCGGGAACCCTTGCGCTTCACGGGACCCGTCCTGGCGGACATCTACCTGGGCAAGATCAAGACCTGGAATGACCCTGCTCTGCAGGAGCTCAACCCCAACGTGAAGCTTCCTCCCCTGCCCATCACCGTGGTGCACCGCTCCGACGGCTCTGGCACCACCTACGTCTGGGTGGACTACCTTTCCAAGGTTTCCCCCGAGTGGGCCAGCAAGGTGGGGCGGGGCACCAGCGTCCAGTGGCCCGTGGGCGTGGGAGGCAAGGGCAACGAGGGCGTGGCTGGGGTGGTCAAACAGACTCCTGGGGCCATAGGCTATGTGGAGGTCACCTACGCCAAGCAGAACAACCTGAGCTATGGGGCCGTGCGGAACAAGGCGGGGCGGTTCATCCTGGCAGACCTCCCCAGCATCAAGGCTGCCGCCAACGTGCCCCTTCCTGGGGATATGCGGGTTTCCATCACCGACACCTCCGAGCCTGGCGGTTATCCCATCGCCAGCTTCACCTACCTCCTCCTTTACGAGGATCTCTCCGCCAACAAGGCGGTGAAGAGCGAGGCGGAGGCCAGGGCCCTGGTGGAGTTCGTGAAGTGGATCCTCACCGACGGACAGAAGTACAACGAGCCCCTCACCTACGGGGCCCTGGCCTCCGTGCCCCAACAGCGGGCCCTGGCCCTCCTCTCCCGGGTCACCTACCAGGGCAAGCCCATCGGCAAAGAGATCACGGGGCGCTAGAAACACCCTTGCCCCAGGGGTGGCCTTTTCCCGGGCCACCCCTTATCTTGAAAAGGGGTTGCCCATGAAGCGGCTGTACACCCATTTCGGCGACCGGATCTTTGCCTGGGCTCTCCTTCTCCTGGCCCTGGGCGTGGCGGCCTTGGCCCTGCTTATGGCCTACGAGCTCTACCAGGGGGGAAGCCTGGCCCTGAAGCGCTTTGGGCTTTTGGGGTTTGCCCTGGGTAGGGAGTGGGACCCTGTGATCCAGAAGTCCTTCGGGGCCTGGCCGTACATCTTGGGCACGGTGATCGTGAGCCTCTCCGCTCTTTTGCTCTCCTTTTTCCCCGCCCTGGCCGCAGCCATCTTCGCCGCCGAGTACGCCCCCAGGTGGCTCGCCCAGGTGATCAACTTTCTTCTGGACCTCATGGCCGCAGTGCCCAGCGTGGTCTACGGGCTTTGGGGCATCTTCGTTTTGGCCCCCTGGATCCGGGATCAGGTACAGCTTCCCCTCTACATGTGGGCGGCGGAGCATGCGCCCTGGTTGGTGCCCATCCTGGGGGTGCCCACGGGATACGGGCTGATGACCGCCGTTTTAATCTTAGCCTCCATGATTGTCCCCTACACTGCCGCCTTAGCCCGGGATGCCATCGCCCTGGTGCCCAAGGAGCATCGGGAGGCCGCCTACGCCTTGGGGGCTACCCGCTGGGAAGTGATGCGCATGGCCATCCTTCCTTTAGCCCGGGGCGGGATCATCGCCGGGGCCTTTTTGGCCCTGGCCCGGGCCGTGGGGGAAACCATGGCGGTCACCATGGTCATCGGCAACTCCCACAAGCTCCCCTACACTCTCTTTGGCGGGGCAGCCACCATGCCCAGCGTGATCGCCAACGAGTTCACCGAGGCCGTGGAGGACCTGCACCTTTCCGCCTTGATCGCCGTGGGCTTCCTTCTCTTCTGGGTTTCCATGGCGGTGAACTTCGCAGCCGCCTACATCCTCCGGCGCCAGGAGCGCCTGGTCAAGGGGGTGCTGTGATGCTTCCTACCGGCAACCTGAGGAGCCTGGAAAAAAACCTGGCCCTTAGAGCCCGCTACCGCAAGGAGCGCTTCATGATGGCCCTGGTGGGCCTGGGTACGGGGCTTGCCTTCCTCATCCTGCTTTTGGTGCTGGCCTACGCCTTAAGCCAAGGAGCAGGCGCCCTTAACCTGGATTTCTTTCTTAAGGACATGCGGCCCCCCGGCGAAACCGGAGGGGGGCTCAGGCAAGCCATCGTGGGTACCTTGATCGTGGACGGGCTGGGACTTCTCATCGCCTTGCCCTTGGGCCTGGCCGCCGGGATCCTCCTGGCAGAGTATCCCGACCACCCGGTGAACCCGTACCTCCGCCTCCTCTCCGACACCTTAAACGGCATGCCCGCCATCCTCTTTGGGCTTTTGGCCTTCATCCTCATCGTAAAGCCCATGGGAGGGTTTTCGGGCCTGTCGGGGGCCTTTGCCTTGGGCTTCCTCATGATCCCCATCCTGGCCCGGAGCACCGAGGGGGTGCTCAGCCTGGTCCCCAAGGAGATCCGTGAAGCCGGCCTGGCCCTGGGGCTTCCCCGCTGGCGGGTAATCCTTTCCTTGGTCCTGCCCACGGCCCGGGCCGGGCTCATCACGGGGGTTCTTCTGGCCTTCGCCCGGGCGGCAGGGGAAGCAGCACCCCTCCTCTTCACCGCCTTTGGCAGTCCCCTCTTGGAGCTAAACCCTCTTAAGCCCATGGACACCCTTCCCCTGCGGCTTTTCGCCTTTGCCATCAGCCCCTACGAGGACTGGCACCGCCAGGCCTGGGCTGCGGGGCTGGTGCTCTTTGGGCTCATCACCCTGACGAGCCTGCTGGCTCGGTGGGCCTCGAGGAGGAGGTTCTAGATGCTACCGAAAACCAAGGAAACCGTGGGCACCCACATGGAATCCAAAGGGCTAGTAGTCCGCTACGGAAACCGGGTGGGTGTGGGGGTCGGGGGCGGGGTAAACCTCCCCATCTACCGCCACCGGATCACCGCCCTCATCGGTCCTTCTGGGTGTGGGAAGACCACCTTCCTGAGGGCCCTAAACCGCATGCACGACCTTACCCCCATTGCCCGGGTAGAGGGCGAGGTCCTCCTGGACGGGGAAAACATCTATGCCCCCGGGGTGGACCCGGTGCTGGTACGGCGGCGGGTGGGGATGGTCTTCCAAAAACCCACGGCCTTCCCCACCATGTCCATCTACGACAACGTAGCGGCGGGGCTCAAGCTGGTGGGCATAAGGGACAAGCGCCGCCTGGACGAGGCGGTGGAAAGGGCCCTGCGGGGCGCTGCCCTGTGGGACGAGGTCAAGGATCGCCTGCGCACCCCGGCGAGCGGTCTCTCCGGAGGACAGCAACAACGCCTCACCATCGCCCGGGCCCTAGCGGTGGAGCCGGAGGTCCTGCTTATGGACGAGCCCACCGCCAGCCTGGATCCCATCTCCACCCAGGCCATAGAGGACCTTCTCCTCTCCCTGAAGGAGCAGGTAACCATCGTCATCGTGACCCACAACATGCAACAGGCAGCCCGGGTTTCCGACTACACCGCCTTCTTCCTCAACGGGGAGATGGTGGAGTTCGGCCCCACGGAAACCCTCTTCACCAAACCCAAGGATCCTCGCACCGAGGCCTACATCACCGGCCGTTTCGGATAAACTCTAGGGCATGTCCCCTGTAGGCCTCCTTTTCCTGACCCTTTTCAACAGCATCCTGGGGCTTTCCATCCTCTTCCCCATCCTGGGACCTTTGGGCCGGGAGCTGGGACTCACCGAGGTCCAAGTGGGCCTTTTTTCCACCGGCTACGCCCTCATGCAGTTCCTCCTTTCCCCCGTCTGGGGGAGGCTGAGCGAGAAGGGCAGGAAGCCCATCCTCCTCCTGGGCATCCTGGGCTTTGCCGTGAGTTTCCTCCTCTTTGGCCTCTTTGCCCTCTTGGGCCAAAGGGGTCTGGTTCCCGCGGGCCTCCTCTTTCCCCTCCTTCTCCTGGCCCGGCTCCTAGGTGGGGCTTTCAGCTCCGCCACCCTACCCACCGCCCAGGCCTACGTGGCGGACATCACGGGGCGGGAAAACCGCACCGCGGGCATGGCCCTCCTGGGGGCGGCCTTTGGCCTGGCGGTCATCCTGGGGCCTGCCTTGGGGGCGGGGCTGGCCGCATGGCTTGGCCTCCTGGCCCCGGTGTTCTTCTCCTCCGGCATCGCCCTCCTCAACGCCCTCTTTGTGGCCCTGGTCCTGCCGGAATCCAGGCCCCAGGGAGCTCAGGAGGCAGGGCGGATTTCCCCTTGGGATGGACGGGTTTTTCCCCTCCTCCTCCTGGGGTTTTCCCTAAACCTCTCCGGGGTAGCCCTCGAGCAGACCATCGCCTTCTACTTCCAAGACCGCCTTGGGCTCTCGGGGGTGGAAACCGCCAGGAGCGTGGGGCTTGCCCTGGTGCTTTACGGATTTGTGGCGGTCTTCATCCAGGGTTTCCTGGTTCGGCGCTTCTCCTGGCCGCCCCGAACCCTCCTCCTCCTCGGGCTACCCGTGGGCATCCTGGGCTTTCTCCTTTTGGTTTTGGCCAAAGGTTTCCCCCTCTTGGCCTTGGGCCTGGCCCTGCAGGGGGCGGGGGCAGCCCTGGCGGGGCCGGGGGTTACCGCCGCCCTCTCCCTGGCCGTGGGGGAAGGGGAACAGGGCCTGGTGGCGGGCTTGAACGCCTCCGCCCAGGCCCTGGGTAGGATGCTCGGGCCTGTTCTGGGTACTGGCCTCTACCGGCTATCCCCCGAGGCCCCCTACCTCCTAGGGGCTACCCTCCTCCTCATGGCCCTCCTCACCCTTCCCTTCCTCTTCCGCCAGGCAAGGATCTAGATGCGGCTCCTCGTCTTCCGCCAGAGGAACTTCCGCAACCTGGCCTTTTCGGCCTTCCAGCCCCCTCAGGGCCTTTTCGCCCTGGTGGGAGGGAACGCCCAGGGGAAGACCAGCCTCCTCCTCGGCATCCACCTGGCCCTTGGAGGCGAGGTCCGGGCCTCCTTGGCGGATCTGATCCGCTTCGGGGAGGAGGAAGCCTGGCTGCAGGCGGAGGTGGAAAGCGAGCTGGGTCTATACCGGATCGAGCAACGGCTGAGGCCGGAGGGAAGGGAGATCGTGCTGAACGAGAAGGCGGTGAGCGTAAGGGCCCTACACGAGCTTCCGGGCTCGGTTCTGGTCCTGCCTGAGGATGTGGAGGTGGTGCTGGGAAGCCGGGAGGAGAGGCGGGCCTTTCTAGACCGCCTGATCGGGCGCTTCTCCCGACGCTACGCCACCCTCCTCTCCGCCTACGAAAAAGTCCTGCGCCAGCGTAACGCCCTTTTGAAAGCCGGGGGAAACGGGCTTTCCGTATGGGATCAGGAGCTGGCCCGTTACGGCATGGAAATCATGGCCCTCAGAAGGCGCTTCTTAAAGCGGTTCTTGCCCATACTCCAATCCGTTCACCGGGGCCTGGCCCCGGGGGAGGTGGGGCTTCGTCTGGAGGAAACCGCGCCAGGGGACTTCCTCGAGGCCCTAAGGGCCCGGAGGGAGGAGGAACTGACCCGGGGGCAGACCCTGGTGGGCCCTCACCGCGACGACCTGGTCTTCCTGCTCTCAGGACGGCCGGTCCACCGCTTTGGAAGCCGGGGGGAAGCCAAAGGGTTGGCCTTGGCCCTGCGCCTGGCCGAGCACCGCCTGCTCTCTGAGCACCATGGGGAAGCCCCCCTTCTCCTGGTGGACGAGTGGAGCGAGGAGCTGGACGAGGGCAAACGGCAGGCGGTTCTGGCCTATACCCGCACCCTACCCCAGGCCATTCTGGCGGGGCTTTGGGCCCCGGAGGGGGTACCGGTATGCTGGGTGGAAGGAGGGGTGGTCCTATGCTGACCCTCCCGGGAGGGTGGGCATGCCTTGGCGGCTTAAAGAGGTGATCCCCGAGGCCCTCAAGAAGGCCGGGGGGAAGGAAAAGCTGAAGCGAGGTCTGGTGCTGGCCGCCTGGCGGGAGGTGGTGGGCAAGGAGCTTGCCCAGCTCAGTGAGCCCCTGGCCCTCGAGGGGGGTACCCTCACCGTGCGCGTGGCGGACCCCGTCACCGCCCACCAGCTCACCTATAGCCGCCTGGCCCTTTTGCGACGCTACGAGGAGCGGTTTCCAGGGGTGGTGAAGGAGATCCGCTTTGTGGCGGGGCCCCTGGAGAAGGAGCCAGAGGCCCCCAAAACCCCGGAAAACCCCGAGCGCCTCCTATGGGCGAGCCGCCGGGCCCTGGAGCTGGCGGAAAAAGCTCCCCTGGAGCTACGGGAAAAGGTAGCCCGGGCCGCTCTGGCCCTTTTGCAAAAGGACCGGGGCGAGCCCTGCCCCATCTGCGGAAGCCCTAGCCCCAAACATCCCTGCCCCACCTGCCGCCGCCTTCTGGAAAGCCCCTGGGTGCGCAAGGAGGCGGAGCGCCTCAAGCGGGGCAGGCCCACAAGCCTCGAGGGAGAAGCCCTCCTGGTGGCCCGGTACCTGGCGCGAAAGCAGCTTCTGGCGGAAATGGAAGAGCTTTTCCCTCAGGCCCTGAGGGAAGCCCAGCTCCGCCCCCTTCTCTCGGACCTGGCCAGGCGCTACCAGGCCCTTTTTCCCCACGAGCCCCTGCCCGAAGGGGTGAAAAGCCTCCTGGCAAGGGAGCCTTGAAGGGCAAGCGCCCCGGCCTTAGCCAAGGCGAGCCTGGTGGGCGGCAAGGGTTCCACTACTCCCTCTCCTCCGCCCGCCCCACCTCCAGCACAGTTTCCAACCAAGGCTTCAACAGGGGTAATTCTGGTGGTCCCTCTCCTCCACGAACCGAGCCATCCGGTCCATCAAGAGCAAAGACAACGCTCCCCGCCTTGGAAGTAAGGCGGGGAGTTTTGCGTTTTTATCGTGGTGGGCGGCAGAGGATTCGAACCTCTGGCCTCTCGCTTGTAAGGCGAGCGCTCTGACCGGCTGAGCTAGCCGCCCGTGGTGACCCCAGGGGGAATCGAACCCCCGTTTCGGCCTTGAGAGGGCCGCGTCCTGACCGCTAGACGATGGGGCCCCGGCTTGGTGGGCCGTGCAGGATTCGAACCTGCGACCTACCGATTAAAAGTCGGTTGCTCTGCCAGCTGAGCTAACGGCCCAACAGCCTTAGTGATTATAGGGGAAGGCAAGAAGCTTGTCCAGGTGAGGCGACAATTTGGGTGAGAACCTCCCGGAAACCCATCTCGGACAAACCTTAGCCGACCATGGTCTTTCTGGGAGCGCCGCCGTAGTGCCAGCCAAGACAAAAGCCCAGCCCAACGCAAAGCTACTTCAGGCCCCTGATACGCTCCAGGAGGGTCAACCCCAAGGCCTCCTCCCGCACCCTGCGCCTTAGGCCCTCGAGGTCCAATGGCCTCCTCGTCACCGCCTCCAGGGCCACCTTGGGCAGGGGGGCCGCTTCCAAGAAGGCGAAAAAGGCCTCGTCGGCCCAAGGGGGGACCCAGGCCCCGCTGCGGCAGAGGAACACCCGCTGGAAGATCCCTTCCACTGGGCCCTCAGGATCCTTGACCCTCTCCACAGGAACCACGGGCTCGGGTTCCAGGGAAGGATCGCGCCAGGAAGGGTAGAAAGCCCTAAGCCTGGCCCCTTGGCGGGCGTAGAAGACCATCCAGTCGTCGCAAGCAGGTTCCCCGCCCAAAGGGCGGTAGCCCGCGTCGTGGTGGGCGTCAAAAAGCACCACCTCCTCCACGCCCTCCCGGACCTCGGGGTGAAAGGCTAGGGCGTTGGAGTCGGCGTAGTAGAGCACCGTCCCCTCAGCGAAGGCGAAGCGCTCCCAGAATCCCTCCCCCCCCTGGGCATGGGGCAGGGGAAGCCCCCTTAGGAGGAAGGCCAAGGCCCGTTCCTCCCAAACCTCCCCCAGGTAGTAAGGGGTTTCAAAGTGGGCCCAGGCGTAAAGGGGGGCCAAAGGATCCTTAGGGTCTTGGGGCACGGGGAAAAAGTAATCAAAATCCACCACCAAAAGGCGCATCCCTTCCCCTAGATAGCAAAGCCCCCGCCTCCTGGGCGGGGGCCAAGACCAAGGGGATTACCAGACGTAGAAGATGGTCACGATCACCAGCCAGACCGCATCCACCAGGTGCCAGTACATGCTGGCTGCCTCAAGGGTGCCGTGGTGGTGCTGCGTGACCTTGCCCCTAAGGGCCTGCAGGTAGGCCAGGATGAGGCCGAAGCCCCCGATCACCACGTGTAGCCCGTGCAGGCCCACGATGGTGAAGAAGGTGGCGGTCCAGAGATTCTCCTGCCAGCTGGAGGCGTGGTGGAAGTGGTAGAACTCGTAGGACTGCACCAGGAAGAAGAGAACCCCCAGGAGGATGGTGATGAGGAGGCCGAAGCGGAAGGGGCTGAAGCGCCCACGCCTCAGGTCGTGGTGGGCGAAGTGCACGGTGAAGGAGGAACTCACCAGGAAGAAGGTGTTGAGGAGGGCCAACCACAAGACAGGACGTTCCTCTGGGGGCGTGGCCGCCCCCGTAAGGCGCAGGTAGAGGTAGCCCGCGATGAGGATGGCGAAGAGGCCCACCTCGGAGACGATGAACCAGGCCATCCCCATCCAGGCGTTGGACTTACCGGAGAGGGTGTGGTGCTCCACCGGGTGGCTGTACTCGTCCTCGAGGGCCCAGCGGATGAGGCCGTAGACGAAGAGGGCCAGGAAAACCCACATCCACACGTTGGGCACGGACAAGGCCGCCACGGAAACAAAGAAGGCGAAGAGGGTGGCAGCGGAGTAGAAGGGCCAGAAGGAGCTGTTGGGCAGGTGGATGTGGCTTGGGTCCTCGGGCTTCAACTCCACCCCCTTCTTAGCCCAGTCGTACAGAGGCCGCTCAGAGGGGAAGTCCTTGGGCAAGACCACGTCAAAGTTATGGGCCTTAGGTGGGGAGCTGGTGAGCCACTCCAGGGTGTAGCCGCCCCAGGGGTTATCCGGAGCCTTCCCCCCGGAGCGCAGGCTCTTCCACATGGCGTAGATCCAGACCAGACCCCCAAGGCCCAGGATAAAGGCCCCAATGGTGGAGATGAAATTCAGTTCAGGCCAGCCGGCGATGTCCGCATTGTAGGTGTAGTACCGCCGGGGCATCCCCAGGAAGCCCAGGGCGTACTGGGGCAGGAAGACCGTCAGGTAGCCCACCAGAAAGAGCCAGAAGTGGAGCCGTCCCAGACGCTCGTCGTACATGCGGCCCGTCATCTTGGGCCACCAGTAGTAAAGCCCGGCGAAGGCCCCGAAGCCCGACCCCGCCATCAAGACGTTGTGGAAATGGGCCACCACGAAGTAGGAGTCCTGGAAGTGGTAGTCCAGGGGCGTCATGGAGAGCATGACCCCGGTGATGCCGCCCAGGAGGAAGTTGAAGATGAAGCCCAGCACCCAAAGGAGGGGCGTCTTCATCTGCAGGTGCCCAGCCCAAAGGGTACCGATCAAGTTGAAAAGCTTCACCCCGGTGGGTACAGCGATGAGGGCGGTAAAGAAGGCGAAGGCGATCTGGAAGATGGTGGACTCCCCCACGGTAAACATGTGGTGGGCCCAGACCATGGTCCCCAGCACCACGATGCCCATCTGGGCCCAGACCATCTGCTTGTAGCCGAAAAGGGGCTTACGGGAAAAGGTGGAGGCCACCTCCGCCAGGATGCCCAGGTAGGGCAGGAGCATCACGTAGACCGTGGGGTGGGAGTAGAACCAGAAGAACTGCTGGAACAGGACCGGGTCTCCACCAACATCAGGATTGAACCAGGAAAGCCCGATCTTCCGCTCCAAAAGCACCAAAAGGGTAGCCGAGGTCAGGCCCGCCAAGCTGAAAAGGTTGAGAACGCTGGCAGCGAAGACGCTCCACACGTACATGGGCATCTTCCACATGCTCATCCCTTGGGCCCGCAGGTTGTAGATGGTGGCGATGAAGTTGGCGTTGCCCAAGAGGCTGGAAAAGCCCAGGAGCAGGATGGCCGTCATGTAGAAGTTAACCCCACTCCCCGACTGCACGGAGAAGGGATAGTAAAAGGTCCAACCCACGCTGGGGGCCCCCCGGGGAAGAAGAAACTCATGAGGGCCAGGAGGATGGCTCCAAGAAAAGCCCAGTAGCTGAAGGCGTTCACCCGGGGCAGGGCCACGTCCCGGGCCCCCAGCATCAGGGGCACCACGAAGTTCCCGAAGCCGGTGAGCCCAGCCTGGATGATGAAGAAGAAGAGCATGGTAGCCCCATGCAGGGTGAGGATCTGGTTGTACTGCTCCCCCGTGAGCAGGTGGTTGTTGGGCACCGCCAGCTGTGCCCGGATAAGCAGGGAGAATACCCCGGCCAAAGCGAAGGCGAAGAAGGCGGTGGCTGTGTACAAAAGCCCGATCTTCTTGTGGTCTACCGTGGTCAGGAGATCCCACAGGATCGCCCAGAAACCTGCTTTTGGTTTGGTCGCGATGGCCATCTGCCCATACCTCCTTAGAACTTAGGCAACGCCTTGAAGTCCAAACCCTCCACCTTAAGCCCATCCAGATAGCGGACCAAAGCGTTCAGGTCCCCCTCGGAAAGCTGAGGGAAGCCCGGCATCTTCACCCCTGGCTTCATGGCAGCGGGGTCCTTGATCCAGGTCTTCAGGTGCTCAGGCGTGTAGTCCACGATCCCCGCAGCCAGGCTCACCCGATTGCCCACGAAGCCCAGCTCCGGCCCGATGACCGCAGGAGGCATCTTAGCCTGCACCGAGTGGCACGCCACGCAGTTCTGCTGGAAGACCTGCTGGCCCCGGGCATTGGCCACAGGAGGCGTGTAGTTCTTGGCTGCCGCCACAAAGCGGTCAAACTCTTCTTTGGGCAGCACGATGGCTCGGAAGAGCATGCGGGAGTGGCTTGGACCGCAAAGCTCGGCGCAGAAACCGTAGTAGTTCCCCGGCTTTTCAGGTGTAAAGGAAAGAAGGGTCTTTTGTCCTGGAATGGCATCCCGCTTTCCCGCCAACCCTGGCACCCAGAAGGAGTGGATCACATCCTTAGAGGTAATCTCCAGCACCACCGGCACACCCGCAGGGAGGATGAGCTCGTTGGAGTTGCGGAAGCCCAGCTCAGGATAATTGAAGTCCCACCAGAACTGATAGCCCGTCACCTCCACCTTCAAGGCTCCGGCAGGAAGCTGGTTCACCTGGATGAGGCTCCGGGCCGTCAGACCGAAGAGAACGAAGATGATCAAGATGGGGATCACCGTCCAGACCACCTCCAACCGGTCATTGCCGTGGAACTGGGGTGGCTCCCCTTCCTGACCGGGTTTGGCCCGGAACTTCCAGGTGATGTAGGCCAGAGCCCCAGCCACCACCCCAAAGATCAGGACGGAGAAGACCAAGACCCAGATGAGGAGGAAGTTGGTCTCCCGGTTGAAGGGGGAGTCAGGGTGGGTAATGGCCACCCTGTGGCCCTCCTGGGCCAGGGCCAAACCTAAAAGACTGAGCGCCGCTACAACTCTTTTCATCCGCTTCCCTCCCTAAAGCACCCGATCCACCGCCATGGCCACGAACAAGAGGGCCAGGTAGAGCATGGAGTATTTATACAGCGAAACCGCCGTCCTTCGCTCGGGCTGGCGGTAGAGGGCAAGGCTCTTAAGGATAAGCAAAGCATTAAGGGTAAGGCTGAAGAAGAAGTAAACGAGCCCGAGTTCCCCCAAAAGGAGGGGCATGAGGGAAATCAAGGCGGTGAGCACGGCATAAAGGGCGATTTGCATCACCGTCACCCTTTCCCCCAACACCACGGGCAGCATGGGCACACCCACGGCCCGGTAGTCGTCTTGGATCATGAGGGCCAAGGCCCAGAAGTGCACCGGGGTCCAGAAGAAGATGAGGGCGAAGAGGTACCAGGCGAAGAGGCTGAGCTCACCCGTTACCGCCGTCCAGCCCACCAGGGGAGGAAAGGCTCCCGCCGCCCCACCGATGACGATGTTCTGCCAGGTACGCCGCTTCAGGTAGAGGGTGTAGACCAGCACGTACCAGATAAGGCCCATGAGGGCCAGGGTAGCCGTGAGGAGGTTCGCCCCCCACCAGAGGAGCAGGAAGGAAAGGAGGGCTAGAGCAAAGGCAAAAAGGAGGGCACCCTTGCTGGAGATGCGCTGCGTGACCGTGGGCCTTCTGGCCGTGCGGCGCATGCGGGCGTCGATATCCCGGTCCACCACCATGTTGATGGCGTTGGCCGCTCCCGCCATCATGTAACCCCCCAGGGCCACCACCAGGAAGAGGCCCGTGCCAGGCCAGCCCTTGGCAGCGATGAGCATGGCCAAAAGGGTGGTGAAGAGAAGGAGGCTGATCACCCGGGGTTTGGTGAGGGCCAAGTAGTCCTTCCAGGTGGCTCCCCCGGTGCCCCGGTGCGCCGCCTCGGTACCCTCCCCCAGCTCGACCCGCCTGGCCCCCCTGGCCAAGGCCGCTGCCGAAAGCAGGAGGAAAACCAGCCACACGGCGTAGGCCAAAAGAAGGTGCAGGATCTGCATCCAGACTGGGGCCTTGAGCCAGACGTTCACCAAACCGGCCAAAAGTTGCACCCCATAAAGGTATGCGAGGGCGTGGGCAAAGCGGCGGGTGTGGATAGAAGGCCGGAGATGGGCTATCAGGTAACCGGCAAAGACCACGTAAAGCCCCACGCTTACGGCAATGAGGGGGTGGAGCACCCTGAGGCGCACCAGGAAGTGCTCACCCGGGGTCAAGGAGCGCTCCAGGGCCTCGAGGGTATTCCGCACGGGGAAAAGCAGGTCGCCCAAAGCGGTCACCGCCCCGCTCATCCCCAGAAAGAGCAAGGCGAGAAGCCCCAGGAGCAAGGCCGCCCCCACCGCACCCTGCCCCCTAAGGCGCAAGGGAGCCCCGCCAGAGGCCCACCAGGCGGTGAGGGCCAGGGAGGCCAGGAGGAAATAGGTGTTGGCCAGGTGCACCATCTGCACCACGGCCCTGGCAGCGCTCACGTTATGGGCTGTCCAGCCAAACAAGACCAGGGAAGCCCCCACCAGGCTCTCGGTGATCATGAAGAGAAAGGCCACCCCGGAGCCCAGCCGCGCCGGGTGGCCCTTGGGAAAGAGGCGGAAGGCGAGAAGGGCCAAAAAAAGCACGGAAAGAAAGGCGAGGCCCGAGGTGGCCCGGTGGGTGAACTCAATGAGGGTCTCCACCTGTGGGCTTCTCGGGATGATCTCCCCGTTGCAGGTGGGCCAGTGGGAGCCGCACCCCGCCCCCGACCCGGTGGCCCGCACGTAAGCCCCCCATAGGGCCACCAGGACGTTCCACACCAAGACTCCCCAGGCGTAACGGCTAAACCAAGCTTGACTCATAGGACACCCGTCCCCCAGACGGTAGTACTTTCCATTTTGCCAGAAGACCTTGTCCAGGGGTGAAGTACATTTGTCCCTTCCATTACCTGCCACCTAGGAGACTAATACCCCCTGGCCCTACTTGGCAAGGGGCTGGGCAGAAGGCCCAGCCCCACAAAGGATAAGGGCTACCCCACCTTTGGCCCTGCCCGGCGTATGGCTTCCTCCACCCCGTCCGCGTACTTCTGGAAGTTTTCCTGGAACAATGTGGCTAGCTTCCTGGCCTGGCGATCGTAAGCCTCCTTGTCCTCCCAGGTTTCCCGCGTGTCCAAAAGCTCCTTGGGCACCCCGGGAACCTCCAAGGGGACCTCAAAGCCGAAGACGGGATCCTGGCGGTAGGGAACCCCCTCGAGGGCCCCGCTCAAGGCCGCCTGCAAAAGGGCACGAGTGAGGGGCAAGGGGAAACGCCGGCCCACCCCATAGGGCCCTCCGGTCCAGCCGGTGTTCACCAGGTATACCTTAGGGCCGTGCTTCTTGATCTTCTCCCCCAGCATCCGCGCGTAAACCCCGGGGTGCATGGGCAAAAAGGGCGCCCCGAAGCAGGCGGAGAAGGTGGCCTTGGGCTCGGTAACCCCCCTTTCCGTGCCCGCCACCCGAGCGGTGTAGCCGGAGAGGAAGTAGTACATGGCCTGCTCCGGGGAAAGGCGGGCGATGGGGGGCAGGACCCCGTAGGCGTCGGCGGAGAGGAAGAAGATGGCCCTGGGGTGCCCAGCCATGCCGGACTCCACCACGTTTTCCAGATGGGCCAGGGGATAGGAGGCCCGGGTGTTCTCGGTCTTGGTGTCGTCATCCCACTCCACCCGGCGACTTTCCGGATTGATCACCACGTTTTCCAGTATGGACTCGAAGTGGTTAGAGGCCCTGAAAATAAGAGGCTCATGCTCCGGCGAGAGGCGGATGACCTTAGCGTAACATCCCCCTTCAAAGTTGAAGACCCCCTCCTCGCTCCAGCCGTGCTCGTCGTCGCCGATCAGAGGCCTCTCCGGATCGGTGGAAAGGGTGGTCTTGCCCGTTCCGGAAAGACCGAAGAAGATGGCCACATCCCCCTCCTTCCCCACGTTGGCCGAGGCGTGCATGGGGAAGACTCCCTGTTTGGGCATGAGGTAGTTCATCACGGTGAAGATGCTCTTCTTGATCTCCCCGGCGTACCTGGTACCCACGATGAGGACGAGCTTTCTCTGGAAGCTGATGCCCACGAACACCTCGCTCCGGGTTCCATCCCGACTGGGGTCGGCCAAGAAGTAAGGGGCGTGGATCACGGTGAAGCCAGGAGCGAAAGGCTCCACCTCGTCGTCCTCGGGAAAACGGCGCGGAAGGATGAACATGTTGCGGGCAAAAAGGGCATGCCAGGGGCTTTCCGTTACCACCCGCACCGCCAGACGGTGGCGTTTATCCGCTCCCGCATACAGGTCCTGAACGTAAAGGTCGCGGTCCGAAAGGTAGGCGGCCACCCTTTCCAGAAGGGCCTGGAAGGCCTCCGAGGCAAAGGGCTGGTTCACCTCACCCCACCAGATCTCCTCCTCCACTCCCGGCTCCCGCACCACGAACTTGTCCTTGGGACTTCTCCCGGTGTAGGGGGTGGTGTCCACCACCAGAGGCCCTTTGTGGGCCAGAATCCCCTCGCCCCGGGCCAGGGTGTGCTCCACCAGGATGGGAGAAACCGTGTTCCAGAAGACCTGCTTCCTCGGTTTGATGCCCAAAGGCTCCAGTCGGTCCATAGAGACCCCCTTATGTCTAGGGCATCATACACTTGTTTCCACGCTTCCAAGCCTAGGACCCATATCCGGGGCGTCCCAAAAGGGCGAAGGTCAAGCGCTTGCCCAACTCCACCCCGGGCTGGTCAAAGGCGTTTACCCCCCAAAGCTCCCCCAGGAAAGCGGTCTGCCACATAAGGTGCTGTAAAAGCCAACCCACGGTGTAGGGAGAAACCTCCGAGAGGTAAAGGGCATAGGTTCCCTGCCCCGCTTCGGCCAGGGCCTGGTAGGTGGCCTCGGCTTCGGCCCGGAGAAGCTGGTATAGGCTCTTGCCGAAGAGGTAACCCGCCTCCTCGAGGCCTTCCACCTGGGGCAGGATGAGGTCCTCCGTGGCCCTTTCCGGCACCACCAGAACGATGAGCTTGTCCAGGGGGCCTTCCCGGAAAAGCTGCACCTGGGCGTGCTGGTCCTGGGGGCCCAGGGCAGGCACCGCCGTGGTGCCCACCCGGTTGCCCTCCCCATCCCGCTTGCCCAAAGACTCGTCGTGGAGCTGGACGAACCAGGCGGGAAGGTACTTGAGCCTTTCCGAGTAGACCATGAAGACGGTGACGGGTAGGTGGCGGTGAAGGTGCTGGAGGAGGGCCGTTTGTAGGGGAAGGCTTTGCTCTAGGGGAGCCAGGGCCAGCTCGTTCGCCTTCCTCGCCCCCATGAGGAGGGCCTCCAGGTCCACCCCGGCAAAAGCCAAGGGAAGGAGCCCCACCGGGGAGAGCACGGAAAAGCGCCCTCCCACGTTCTCGGGGATGGGAAAGGCCAAGAGGCCCTCCCTTTCCGCCAAGGCCCTTAGTGCCCCCCGCTTGGGGTCGGTGGTGAGGACCAGGTGCCGCCGCCACCCTTCGTCTAGGTTTGCCCGAAGCCAGTTTAGGAAGATGAGGAGGAGGGCCAAGGTTTCAGCGGTGGCCCCCGATTTAGAAACCGCGTTCACCAAGGTCTTTCGGGGGTCTAGGCGCTGAAGGAGCCGAAGCACGGGCTCGGGCTCCACGTGGTCCAGGTAGTGGAAGCGCACGCCGCTTTGGTTGAAGGCGGCCTCGAGGGCCTTGGGCCCCAAGGCGCTTCCCCCGATGCCTAGAAGGACAAAGTCCTCCACCCAGGGGTTGGCCTCCCGGAAGCGGCGCACCTCCCTCAGGGTTTCCGTGTCCTCGGGGAGATCCATCCAACCCAGCATGCTTTGGGGATCCTTCCGCTTGGCCAAAAGGGCCTCTCGGGCCTGAAGAAGGAGGGGCCCGTGCTCTTTAAAAGCCTGGGGGAAATCCGGGAGGAAGCGGGTATCCAGCCGCAGCATACCCCCATGCTACCCGGATGTAGGCTAAAGGCATGGGCTACGTGCCCCCACCCATGCCTCAACACGGCCTCGAGGAGGGTCCCGTTCTCCTCAAGGACGGGCGCACCGCCTTCCTTAGGCGGGCGGGCCCCAAGGACCTTCCCCTTTTCGTGGAGTTCCTGAGGCGGCTATCCCCGGAATCCTTGCGCATGCGCTTCTTCTCCCCCATCTCCCCGGAGAAGGCGGCGGAACTCCTCCTCTCCGCCAAGCCCGAGGAGGAAAAGGTGACCCTCATCGTCCTGGCGGGGGACCCCCCCAGGATGGTGGCCACGGGGGAGTACGTGCGCCTTAAAGGGGAGGACACCGCCGAGGTGGCCTTTCTGGTGGACGACGCCTTCCAAGGCAAAGGCCTGGGCACCCTCCTTCTGGAGCGCCTGGCCTTGATCGCCGCCAAGCGGGGGGTAAGGCGGTTTCAGGCCTTTGTCTTGGCGGAGAACCAGAAAATGCTGAACGTCTTCATGGAAAGCGGTTTCCAGGTGCGGGCCTACCGGGATAGCGGCGAGATTGAGGTGGAGTTTGAGATCCTCCTGGAGGAAAAGGTGGCGGAGCGCTTTGAGTGGCGGGAGAAGGTTTCCACCCTGGCCAGCCTCCACCCTCTCTTCTTCCCCAAGGGAGTGGCGGTGGTGGGGGCAAGCCGCGACCCCGAAAGCATCGGCTACCGGACCCTGGAAAACCTCATCTTTGGCCGCTTCCAAGGCCCGGTCTACCCGGTGAACGAGGCCATCGGCAAGGAAGGGGGTACGGTGGGGCCCCTTCTCGCCTACCCCAGGGTAGAGGGTATCCCCGGCCCCGTGGACCTGGCGGTGATCGCCGTACCCAAGGAGCGGGTTTGGGAGGCCCTCGAGGCCTCGGGAAGGCGGGGGGTGCGGGCGGCCATCGTCCTCACCACAGGCTTTACGGAAAAGGAGGCCAGGGAACTTGCTGACAAGGCCCGGCGCCACGGGATGCGCCTTTTGGGCCCCGGCTCCTTGGGCATGGTCCACACCCATCCTGATGCCCGTCTGGCGGCAGGCTTGGCTCCCCTTCCCAAGCCGGGACCTTTGGCCATCTCCAGCCAGTCCGGCACCCTGGGCCGGGCGGTCATGGCCTATGCGGAGGGCATGGGACTGGGTATCTCCTCCTTTGTTTCCTTAGGGGCCAAGGCGGACATCTCCTCCAACGACCTTCTGCAGTTCTGGGAGGAGGACGAAAGAACCCGGGTGATCCTCCTCTATTTGGAAAGCTTCGGCAATCCCCGGCGCTTCTCCCGCCTAGCCCGCAGAATCGGCAAGAAAAAGCCCATCCTGGCGGTACACCCTTCCCGGGACCCTCTGGTGCGGGCCCTCTTTGCCCAGACCGGGGTGATCCGGGCCAACAGCCTGGAGGAGGCCTTTGACGTGGCCGCCCTTCTGGCCCTAGGGCGTCTTCCGGAAAACAACCGGGTGCGCCTCATCTCCAATGCCTCCGGCCCCTCCAACCTGGCCCTCGAGGCCCTAAGGGAAGGAGGGCTTTTCGTGGAGCATGTGGACCTGGGCTCCACCGCCAAGGCGGAGGGGTTTGCCCGCGCCCTGGAGGAAGCCCTGGAAAGCGAGGCGGGAAGCGTGTTTCTCCTCTTCGTGCCCATGGGCTTTGCCAGCGAGGAGGAGTTCCTGGCTCTTGTGGAGAAAGCGAAAGGGAAAAAGCTGCTCCTGGCCTGCGTGATGGGCTCCCCCGGGGTGCGGGCCCGGGTTATGGGCCAGGTGGCCCTCTACCGCTTTCCCGAATCGGCGGCCATCGCTTTGAGCCGGGCCTGGGCCTACCAGGCCTGGCGGGAAGAGCCCCTCCACTTCCCCGACTTCCCCAACCTGCGCCTGGAGGAGGCAAGAAGGCTTTTGGAAGGGAAAAAGGGCTTGAGCCAGGAGGAGGGGGCTGCCCTCTTGGAGTGCTTCGGCCTGCCTTTAGGGAAGGGAGAAGGGCTTTCCCTCAAGCTCACCGCCAAACCCCACCCCCTCTTCGGCCCTGTCCTCACCCTGGTCCTCCCCACCCCCCTGGGGGACCAGGTGCTGGGCCAGCGGCTTTCCCCCCTCACCCAGAAGGACGCCCAAGAGCTGGTAAAGCCCCTCGGTCACGGGAAGAGCCCGGATCCTGGGGGTCCTCTCGACCCCACCCCCTACCAGGAAATCGTCCTTAGGCTTTCCCGGCTTTTGGAGGAACTACCCCAGGTGGAAGAGGTTTCCCTGGAGCTTTCCGGACCCCGGGTAACCCGCTTTGAGGTGCGCCTCCTGGGAAACCCCGAACCGAGGAACCGCCATGCGCATCCAAAGCCCCGCTAACCCCAAGGTGAAGGCCCTGGCTGCCCTTAAAGAGCGCCGGGAACGGGAACGGGCGGGCCTCTTCCTAGTGGAGGGGCGGCGGGAGGTGGAACGGGCCCTAAAAGCGGGCCTCCACCTGGAAACCCTGCTCCTTGGCCCCAAGGCCACCCTCGAGGATCAGGCCTTGGCAGGCCAAGCCCCCATCCTAGAGCTTTCCCAGGAGGCTTTGGCGCGGGTTTCCGTGCGGGAAAACCCCCCTTCCGTCATCGGGGTCTTCCGCATGCCCCATAAAACCCTAAAGGAGGTCCGGCTCCCGCAAAACCCGCTGGTCCTGGTCCTTCTCGGCCTGGAGAAACCCGGCAACCTAGGAGCCATCCTGCGCTCTGCAGATGGGGCAGGGGTGGACCTGGTCCTGGTGGCGGAAGGGGTGGACCTCTATAGCCCCCAGGTGATCAGGAACTCCACGGGGGTGGTCTTCTCCTTGCCGGTCTTTCCCGTGGCCGAGGAGGAAGCAGCCCGCTTCTTGGAAGAAAAGGGACTTTTCCTAGTGGCGGCCACCCCCAGAGGAGAAAAGGTTTACTGGGAAGAGGGCTATCAAAAGGGAGTGGCCTTCCTCCTGGGTGCCGAAGACCAAGGCCTTTCCCAGGCCTGGCTGGACCGGGCGGGGGTGCGGGTGCGCATCCCCATGCGGGGGGTGGCGGATAGCCTCAACGTTTCCGTGAGCGCCGCCCTCCTCCTCTACGAGGCCCTGCGCCAAAGGGTCTCGGGATAGGGAACTCCGCCCTTCTCGCAAGCCCCTTCATCCATGGGCTTATCCGTAGCCCGAACCGGAATTTTTACTCGGGTAAAAGAGCCTTTCCAAAGGAAAGGCGGTTCACCTTTTCGACGAAAGGTGAGGATGTAAAATTTCCGCATGAAAAAAGCCCTCATGCTAGGCTTTGTCTTGGGTGTGCTAGCCCTTGGCTCCTCAGGCAAAGGAGTAAGAGAGGTTTTCCCTCTGGACTGCGGACTAGATGTGAAGGACTGCCCCTACGTACCCATGTAATTTGGAGATGGGCTCGCTTTCCACCCCGTTCCCCTGGCTATTTTCCCTCACCACCCCTTTAGTGGGTAGCCTACTCCTAGTGGGGGCCGCACCCGGCGGGGGTTTTCAGCTTGTTCTTGGAGTAGGTCTTCTTCACTTGGGAAGGGTCTTTTACCCCCAGGGTTTCCTGTGGCTCCCTTTTCTTCCCGGCCTCCTCCACGCCTTCACCCTCCCTTTCCCCACTTGGCTCCAGGGGTGGGCCCTGACCTCTGGGCTTCTCCTCCTCTACGGCCTTTTCCTGGCCACCAAGGCCCGGCCCTTTTCCAGCCTCTTCCTCCTTCCTTTAGCCCTTGGGCTTGGGCCGTGGGGCCTCTTCCTCCTGGGCCTCCTACACGGGTTCAGCCTCCTCGAGGAGGCCCATAGGCGGGCCCAGGAACGGGGGGAAGGGTTCTGGACTCCTTCTTCCACCCTATGGATCCCAGGGATTCTGGGCCTTCTGCTGGCAGGCCTGGCCTTTCTTCCCCTCCGCCTCCCCTCCCTTCCCCTACCCGCCCTAACTCCCCCTAGCCTTCAGGCTTCCCCGGAAGCGAAACCCAAGCCCAGAGAGGAGGTAGCCTACCAGGCTCCCAAGGAGGGGTTTTCCCCCTGGGTGGCCTTCCTCAACCGGGCCTTGGTCTATGCCCAGCCCCTGGCCCTATTCCTGCTTCTTCTGGCTCTTGTGCCCCTTCTGGGCCGGGGGGAAAGGCTTCCCTACCGAGGGCTTCATCTTTTGCCCCTCTTGCTGGCCCTTTTGGCCGGGGGCCTTTTCCTCCTCTACCTGGGCACCCTGGGGAATGGGGAAAGCGCGTGGGAAACCACCTCCTCGGCCCCTACCCCCGCCCTTTCCCAGGAGAGCGGTCCAAAGGAGACCGTACCGGGGCCCAGGAGGCTAGGCGAGGTGGGAATGGCCCTGGCGGGGCTCTCCGCCCTGGTCACCCTAGGTCTTCTTTCCCTCCTGGCCTTCCTGGTTTGGCGCCACCGGGAAGGGGGAAGGCCGGAGGCCGATCAGGAGTTTGAAGCCAAGTCCCTTAGGTCTTTCCGGGAAGTCCTTCCCCAAGACCGGGTGCGGCGAGCCTACTTCCAAGCCCTGAAGGCCCTAAAGGTCTCTGGCCTCCCCCGCCTGGCCTCCGAGGGACCCTTGGAGTACCTGGAAAGGGTTTCCGCCCTTCTCCCGGGGCTTAGGGAACCCCTTTTGGGGCTCACCCGGCTCTACCTGCCCGTGCGCTACGGGGGAAAGGCTGGGGAGGAGGAAGCGGAAAGGGCGGAAGCTTTCTTGAAGGATATCCTTAGGCTATGTTCTTCACCCGCATCCAAAGGGCCCTTTTGGGCCGGGTCCTCCTGAGGGAGGAAACCCTCAGACTTTCCCTGGCCACCCTGCTTTCCGGGGGTCACCTCCTCCTAGAGGACGTGCCCGGCACGGGGAAGACCACCTTCGCCAAGGCCTTGGCCCGGGTGTTGGGCCTTTCCTTTAGCCGCATCCAGATGACCCCGGACCTCCTGCCCCAGGACCTCACCGGGGTCTATCTCTACCGGGAAGGAAACCTGGTATGGCAAAAGGGGCCCATCTTCACCCAGGTCCTTTTGGTGGACGAGCTCAATCGGGCCACCCCCAGGACCCAGTCCGCCCTCCTCGAGGCCATGGGGGAAGGCCAGGTGACCCTGGAGGGGAAGAGCCACCCTTTGCCCGAGCCCTTCTTTGTCCTGGCCACGCAAAACCCGGTGGAGGAGGAGGGCACCTACCCCCTGCCCGTGGCCCAGCGGGACCGCTTCACCGCCCGGCTTTCCCTGGGCTACCCCGATGAAAAGGCCCTCCTCCAGGCCCTGAAGGAGAAGGAACCCCTGGAGGGTCTGGAAGCCGTTACTCAGGGGGAAGAGATCCTGGCCCTGCGCCAGGAGGTGCGCCGGGTGGGGGTGGCAGAGGAGGTGCTGGACTACCTTCTGGCCTTGGCCAGCTGGCTTAGAAACCGGGAGGAGGTGCGGCTTGGCCCCTCCCCTAGGGCCCTTGTGCAGGTGGAGCGCCTGGCCCAGGCCCTGGCCTTCCTGGAAGGACGCACCTTTACTATACCCGAAGACATCAAGGAGGCCTTCCGGGCTGCCATCCCCCACCGCCTTCTCCTCAGGCTGGAAGCGGAGCTTTCCGGAGCCAGCCCAGAAGGGCTGGTGGCGGAAGCCCTTAGGGCGGTTCCAGCCCCGGTGGAGAAAGCCTAGGCATGGGGGGAGTAAAAGGTTTTGTGGAAATAGCCTTTGGCCTCTTATCCCTGGCCCTCCTCCCGGCCCTTTGGCGGGCACCTTGGTTCGCCCAAGTCCGGATGCGGACCCAAGGCCTACCCCCAGGCTTTCCTGGCAAGGAAGGCGAGGGGCGGGTAGAGGCGGAAATATTTTCCCCCCTTCCCCTCTTTTTTCGCCTAGAAAACCTACCCTCAGCCCCCTTGGGCTTAGAACCCCGGGGCCTCTCTGGGGTGGCCTGGGGAAGGATCCGGGTAAAGCTTCCCCTCCCTTACCGCTACCGCCGTCGGGGGGAATACCCTCTGGGCTTCACCCTTCTGCTAAGGAGCCCCTTGGGCCTAGGGGAAAAGCTTTTGCGCCTCGAGGCGGGTAAGGCCCTGGTCTATCCTTCCCTGCGGCCCCTACCCCCCTATGAGCCCGCTCCCAGCTTCTTCCTGGAGGGGAAAACCGAGCCTTTCGGCCTGCCGGATCCCCTCGAGGCCAAGGGCCTCCGCTCCTACCAGCCTGGAGACCCCTTGCGCCTCCTGGCCAAGCAGGCAAGCCTCCGCCAGGGCCGCCCCTTTGTACGGGAGGTGGAAAAGAGCCTTCTGGGAAGCCTCTTCCTCCACCTGGACACCCAAAGCCTCCACCCCGCCTACCTGGACCATGCGGCCAACCTCGCCGCCTGGCTCCTTCTCCTGGCGGAGAAAAAGGGAGCCCAGTATGGCCTTTCTGCCGGAGAGGTCCTGCCTTTAGGCCGGGGAAAGGCCCACCTGGTAAGGGCCCTTTCGCTTCTAGCCCGCTTAGAGCCCACCCAAGCCCCCTCCCTCCCCCCCAAAGCCCCTCCTGGAAGCACCTACTTCCTCATCACCCAGGCGGCGGAACAAGCCTTCCTCAAGGCAGCCTTAAGGGGAAGCGCCCAAGCCCGGCAGGGGGTTCTCCTCCTCCTCCCCGAGGGTTATTTCCTTTACCCAGGGGAAAAGGGCCGGCTGGCCTTGGGCAAGACCCCGGGCCTGGCCCGGGCCCTGGCCATGGAGGGCCTTCTCCTGGCCCACGGGCTTGAGCTTCGGGTGGTGCGGGGCCACCAGACCCTGGTCTTATAACACCCCCCTCAACCCCCTTGACAAAAGGACACGGGGCCAAAATAATAACCCTTGGTTTGACATTCTCACCCTTTGAGCGTCAGAGGAGGGAGTGGGTATGGCTACGGAGGTGAAGACGGTGATCAAGCCCCTAGGCGACAGGGTTGTGGTGAAGCGGATTGAGGAGGAGCCCAAGACCAAGGGCGGCATCGTGCTCCCCGACACCGCCAAGGAGAAACCCCAAAAGGGCAAGGTGATTGCGGTGGGCTCGGGCCGCATCCTGGAGAACGGGCAGAAGGTGCCCCTCGAGGTCAAGGAGGGGGACATCGTGGTCTTCGCCAAGTACGGCGGAACCGAGATTGAGATTGACGGCGAGGAATACGTGATCCTTTCCGAGCGCGACCTTCTGGCAGTCTTGCAGTAAGGGAGGTGAGGTATGGCGAAGATCCTAGTGTTTGACGAAGCGGCCCGCCGGGCCTTGGAGCGCGGCGTGAACGCGGTGGCCGATGCGGTGAAGGTGACCCTGGGCCCCCGGGGCCGGAACGTGGTCCTGGAGAAGAAGTTCGGCTCCCCAACCATCACCAAGGACGGGGTGACGGTGGCCAAGGAGATCGAGCTGGAAAACCACCTGGAGAACATTGGGGCCCAGCTCCTCAAGGAGGTGGCTTCCAAGACCAACGACGTGGCCGGTGACGGCACCACCACCGCCACCGTCTTGGCCCAGGCCATCGTGCGGGAGGGCCTGAAGAACGTGGCCGCCGGCGCCAACCCCCTGGCCCTCAAGCGGGGCATCGAGAAGGCGGTGGAGGCGGCGGTGGAGAAGATCCGCTCCCTGGCCATCGCCGTGGAGGACCGCAAGGCCATCGAGGAGGTGGCCACCATCTCCGCCAACGACCCCGACGTGGGCAAGCTGATCGCCGACGCCATGGAGAAGGTGGGGAAGGAGGGGATCATCACCGTTGAGGAGTCCAAGAGCCTGGAGACCGAGCTGAAGTTCGTGGAGGGGTACCAGTTTGACAAGGGGTACATCTCCCCCTACTTCGTCACCAACCCCGAGGCCATGGAGGCGGTTCTGGAGGACGCCTTCATCCTCATCGTGGAGAAGAAGGTCTCCAACGTGCGCGAACTCCTCCCCATCCTGGAGCAGGTGGCCCAGACGGGCAAGCCCCTCCTCCTGATCGCCGAGGACGTGGAGGGCGAGGCCCTGGCCACCCTGGTGGTGAACAAGCTCCGGGGCACCCTGAACGTGGCCGCGGTGAAGGCTCCCGGCTTTGGTGACCGCCGTAAGGAGATGCTCAAGGACATCGCCGCCGTCACCGGGGGCACCGTCATCTCCGAGGAGCTCGGCTTCAAGCTGGAGAATGCCACCCTCTCCATGCTGGGCCGGGCCGAGCGGGTGCGGATCACCAAGGACGAGACCACCATCGTGGGGGGCAAGGGCAAGAAGGAGGACATCGAGGCCCGCATCAACGGCATCAAGAAGGAGCTGGAGACCACGGACAGCGAGTACGCCAAGGAGAAGCTCCAGGAGCGCCTGGCCAAGCTGGCGGGGGGCGTGGCGGTGATCCGGGTGGGGGCCGCCACCGAGACCGAGCTCAAGGAGAAGAAGCACCGCTTTGAGGACGCCCTGAACGCCACCCGGGCCGCGGTGGAGGAGGGCATTGTGCCGGGCGGTGGCGTGGCGCTTCTTCGGGCCATCAGCGCCGTGGACGAGCTCCTCAAGAAGCTGGAGGGGGACGAGGCCACCGGGGCCAAGATCGTGCGCCGGGCCCTGGAGGAGCCTGCTCGCCAGATCGCGGAGAACGCGGGCTACGAGGGCTCCGTGGTGGTCCAGAAGATCCTCTCCGAGACCAAGAACCTGCGCCTCGGCTTCAACGCCGCCACCGGGGAGTACGTGGACATGGTGGAGGCGGGCATCGTGGACCCCGCCAAGGTGACCCGCTCCGCCCTGCAGAACGCCGCTTCCATTGGCTCCCTCATCCTCACCACCGAGGCGGTGGTGGCCGAGAAGCCCGAGAAGAAGGAGGCCACCCCCGCTCCCGCGGGCGGCGGCGACATGGACTTCTAAAGCCACCCCAACCTGGCTTCGCCAGGTTGGGGGCCCCGGAAAAGGGGCAAAGGAGGCTGGGCCTAGGCCCAGCCTCCTTTCTTTCCTAAAAGGGCACCACCTCCTCCTTGGGCCCACCTCCCCCGTTGCCCTGGAGGAAGGCCTCCCGATCCGGGACCAGGTAGGCGCGGAACCCCTCGGCCTCGAGGGCCCCCAGGACCTCTTCCCCCACCCGGTTTTCCCGCAAGGAGAGGATAGCCTCCCCGAAGGGCCCCTGCACCCTGAGGTAAAGGGGGAGGGTTCCCGGGTATTCGTCCAAGAGGCTTTTGAGGAGGGCCACGCCCGCCTCGTCCAAGAGGGCATGGTCCACCTCCACCTCCAGGGCCTTGGGGGCCTCGGCCACCTCCTCATAGGTCCAGGCAGCCTGGGCCATGACCCTAAGCCCCCCCTCCTCCCGCTCCACCTCCGCCAGGACCAGGAGAGGGGTGTCCTCCTTGAGCTTCGGGGAAACCCCCTCGTAAGCCCGGCCGAAAACCACCACCTCGAGGGCCCCGGTCTCGTCGGAAAGGGTAAAACGGGCCATCATGCCCCCGCTGCGGGTGGGTTTGCGCACCACCTCCTCCACCATGCCCGCAAGAAGCACCCTGGGCCTTGGGGGGAGGCCCCGAATGAAGTCGGAAAGCTCCTCCAGGGCGCAGCCCGCCACCTCCCTCAGGCCCGGGTAGCGCAGCACCGGATGGCCGGAAACGTAGATGCCCAAAGCCTCCTTCTCGTAGCGGAGCCGGGTGATCTCGTCCAGGGGCGGGGCCTCCGCCAGGGAAGGCTCCTCCACCTCGGCGAAGAGGCCCATCATGCCGGATCGCTCCCGCTCCCGGCTTTCCGCCGCCCACCGGAGGAGAGGGTCCAAGGAAGCCAGCAACCGGGCCCTGTCCCCAAAGGCGTCAAAGGCCCCCGCCTTGATGAGGGACTCCAAGGTGCGCTTGTTCACCACCTTCTCGTCCAGGCGCTTGAGGAAGTCTCCCAGACTCCGGAAGCGCCCCCCCCGCTCCCTCTCCTCCAAGATGGCCCTAGCGGCCCCTTCCCCCACGTTCTTCACCGCGGAGAGGCCAAAGAGGATCTCCTCCCCCACCACCTTGAAGTCAAAGCCCGAGCGGTTGATGTCGGGGGGAAGGACCTCTATGCCCATGGCCCGGGCGTCGCGGATGTACTCCGCCACCTTGTCGGAATCGTGCCGCTCCACGGTGAGGAGGGCGGCCATGAACTCCACCGGGTAGTGGGCCTTCACGTAGGCGGTCTGGTAGGAGAGGAGGCTGTAGGCGGCGGCATGGGAGTTGTGGACGATCACATCCTCGGCCAGGAAGGTATGGGTTCCCTCCACGGTGAGGTCATAGACTTCCTCTTCCCCAAGAGGCTCTATGGCCTCCACCCGGTCCCAGTAGATCTCCGCGGTGGCCAGGCGCAACAGGGCCAGGCTTCCCGTGAGGGCCGAAAGGCGGGCCAGGGTGGTGCGGGAAAGCCCCAGGCGGCCCTTGCTGGGCCGCAAAAGACCCTGGGCTAAGCCATGGGCCTCCAGAAAATCCCCCACCCTACCCCTGGAAGCCTGGGCCAAAGCATCTCTTACCAGGGGGAGAAAGGCCAGAGGCAGGATGTCCTTGGTGCTCCGGCCCACCTCCTTCCAGGAGGAAAGAAGGGCCTCCAGGTCCCGCTTCCTCTTGCCGAGGAGGTACGGTCCCACCAGCTCCCCAAAGCGCCAGGCTGCCTCGAGGCCCCCCAGGAGGTAGACCACAAATCCTTTCCGGCCCCCTCTATAGGGAAAGCGCTTCTCCACCAGGCGGCTTTGCAAGCCCAGGCGGAGGAGCAGGTGCTGGACTCCCCGGGCAAGGGCCTCAGAGGCCGTGGCGTAATGGATGAGCCTACCCTTGGTGTCCACCCCCCCATCCCCCACCCACAGGCGCCCAAGAAGCCGGGCCACCCCTTCCCGGGAAAGGCCAAAGACCCTTTCGGGAAGATGCTTGTCCTTGGCGGAAAGCCCCAAAAGCCCCATCTCCCTCAAGAAGGCTTCCGCCTCCGAAGGAGCCTTGCGGTCCCGCCGGCCCACGTAGATATGGGCCACCCCCCGGCGCCAGACCACCCGGGTGCGGGTGTTGGCAAAGCCCGTCAAGGCCTCCTCCATAGCGGCCAGCTCCTCCTCCGAGGAGGTGTAGAGGTAAAAGCCAGAGGGATGGCGGAGGTTCCCCTCGCTAAGGGCGAAGCCCAGAAGGTCCAGCTCATGGGGCTTCAGGTCCTCCGAGGGCTGGTAGGGAAGGTGCCTGGGCAGGGCCACAAAGTCCTCTGGGCGAAGGGCGCCCAACTCCCGCCAACCCTCTGGGGTGTAGAGGGGGTGGTTGGCCGTGGCCTCCAGGACCCTTCCCGTGGCGGTGCGCAGGCGGTAGACCATGGCCCGGCCGCTTTCGAAGGCGGCCACCACCGGCCTCGGCACCAGGCGCAGGGTGCTCTCGTCCAAGGAAACCACCCAGACCCCTTTCGCTTCCCCCCGGACGATGGCTTCTATGGGCACCCGCTTTCCCGTACGGTAGTCCAGCACCCGGGCCCTTCCCGGCAGGCACTTGTTGAAGCCGTAGTTGGCGAAGGCCTCCAGCATGTCAAAAAGCCGGTTGGCCTCCTCCTCGGGCACGCCCCGCTCCTTCGCCCCCCGCACGAAGCGCTCCCGGTGCTTCTGCATCTCCTCCACCTTCTTTTTGCCCATGGCCCTTCGGAGGAGGTCCGCCTCCCCCAGGGAGTAGCCCGCCACCTGGGAGGCAATCTGCATGATCTGCTCCTGGTAGACGGGGATGCCGTAGGTTTCCTCCAGGATGGGCCTCAGGTACTTCTCCGCATGGGGGAATTCCACGTAGCTCACCGGCTCCTGACCGTGGTGGCGGCGGATGTAGGTGGGGATGTGCTCCATGGGCCCCGGGCGGTAGAGGGAAACCAGGGCGATGATGTCCTCGAGGCGCCTGGGCTTTAGCCCCCGCACCGTAGCGGTCATCCCTCCCGATTCCAGCTGGAAAACCCCCTTGGTCTCCCCCCGCGCCAAGAGGGCAAAGGTCTTGGGGTCGTCCAACGGCAGGCGGTCGTAGTCCAGCTCCACCCCCTTGGACTCCTTCACGATCTTCTTGGCCTCGTCCAGGAAGGTGAGGGTGCGCAAGCCCAGGAAGTCCATCTTCAAAAGCCCCAGGGCCTCCACCGCCCCCATGTCGTACTGGGTCACGGGCCGTCCCTCCTGGTCCCGCATAAGGGGCACCAGGTCCGTGAGGGGCTCGGCGGCGATCACCACCCCAGCGGCGTGCACGGAAGCATGGCGGTTCAGACCCTCGAGGCGCATGGCCACCTCGAGGACCTCCCGCACCCGGGGGTCTTTTTCCATCTCCGCCTTTAGCTCCGGCACCAGCTCTATGGCCTCGGCCAGGGGCTTGGGCTTGCCGAACTGCACCGGGATCAGCTTGGCCAGCTCCTCCGCCTTTTTGTGGGGGATGCCGTAAACCCGGGCCACATCCTTGAGGGCCGCCTTGGAGGCCAGGCTACCGAAGGTGCCGATCTGGGCCACCTTGTCTTCCCCGTAGCGCCCGCGCACATACTGGATCACCCGGTCCCGTTCCCGGTCGGAGAAGTCCGTGTCGATGTCGGGCATGGAAACCCGCTCAGGGTTCAAGAAACGCTCAAAGAGGAGGCCGAAGCGCAAGGGGTCGATGTTGGTGATGCCCACGGCGTAGGCCACCAGGCTTCCGGCGGCGCTTCCCCGGCCCGGCCCCACGGAAACCCCGTTTTTCCTGGCCCAGTTGATGTAGTCCTGAACGATAAGGAAGTAGCCGGGAAAACCCATCCGCTCGATCACGGAAAGCTCGTAAAGGGCCCGGTGCAAAATGGCCCCCGCCGTCCACTCCCTCACCCCCTCCAACGGGGGTAGCTTGAGCAGAAGGGCTTCCCAGGCCTTCCCCTCCAACTGGGCCAAGGCTTCCGCCAGGGCTTCCCCGTCCCCATGGGGCGGCATCTTTCCCAGAAGGCGGAAGACCTCCCGGTAAAACCCCTCGGTGATGCGGTCCGGATACCGGGCAAGAAGCCCCTTGAAGGTGAGCTCCCGCAGGTACTGGGCCTCGGTGCGCCCCTCGGGGAGGGGGAAGCGGGGGATGCGGTAGGTCATCTTGTCCCCGATGGGCAGGTCCACGTTGCACATGCGGGCGATCTCCACCGTGTTATCAAAGGGTTCGTCGCCCCACTCCTCCTCCGGGAGCATGGCCCGCATCTCCTCTGGGGTCTTCACGTAAAACTCGTCGCAAGGGAAACGCCAGCGCTCGGGGTCATCCAGGGTGCTCTTGGACTGGATAGCGAGAAGCACCTCGTGGGCCCGGGCATCCTCCTTCCGCACGTAGTGGCCGTCGTTGGTAGCCACCATCCCCAGGCCGTACTTCCGGGCGAACTCCCTCAAGACCTGGTTAACCTTCCTTTGCTCGGGCAGGCCGTGGTTCTGGATCTCGATGAAAAAGCGGTCGCCGAAGATGGAGAGGTACTCGTTCAGCCGGGCCTCGGCCAGGTCCAGGCGGTCCTGCAGGATGAACTGGGGGATCTCCGCCCCCAGGCACCCCGAAAGGGCGATAAGCCCCTCTGCATGCTCCTTTAAGATCTCGCGGTCGATGCGGGGTTTTTCGTAAAAACCCTCCAGGTAGGCCCGGCTTGCCAGGCGCACCAGGTTCTGGTAGCCCTTGAAGTCCTTGGCGAGAAGGGTGAGGTGGAAGTACCCCCCGTCCAGGCCCTTCCCCCTTTTGCGGTCAAAGCGGCTTTCCGCGGCCACGTAAGCCTCGTAGCCGATGATGGGTTTAATCCCCATGGCGGTGGCCTTCTTGTAGAACTCCACCGCCCCGAAGAGGTTGCCGTGGTCGGTCATGGCCAGGGCAGGGTCCTCGGGGGAAACCTTCTTCACCCACTCAAGAAGGTCAGAAAGCTTCGCCGCCCCGTCCAGGAGGGAGAACTGGGTGTGCTGGTGCAGGTGAGCGAACCGGAGCCTAGAGCCCATAGGTTTTCCCAGCTTACGCTTGCGGGGAATCCGCGCGGCGGATAAACTAATGCATGCAATGATGCATCAAAAGCGCAGGATGAGCGCCACCGAGGCCCGGGTCCACTTCGGGGAGGTACTCCGGCGGGTAAGCGAGGGAGAGGTGATCCTGGTGGAGGGGCGGGGCAAGCCCTTAGCGGTCATCCTCTCCCCTGAGGCCTACGAGCGCCTGAAGGGGGAGGGAGAGGACCCCCTAAGGGCCATCCTCAGCGTGAACCGGAACATCCGGCAGCGCCTAGGCCAACCCCTTACCCCCCCGGAAGAGGTGATCCGGGCCATGCGGGAGGAGCGGGACCGTGAGCTTCTTGGTCCTGGACGCTAGCTTCCTGGTGCGCCTCCTCTTGGCGGAGTCGGAGGAGACCCCCGCCGTCCAGCACTACCGGGAGTGGAAGGCCAAGGAACTGGAGATGGCCCTCCCCAGCCTGGCCCTTTACGAGGCAGCCAACGCCCTGTACCGCTACGCCCGAGCTGGGGAAACGACCCTGGGGGAAGCCCAGACCCTTTGGCGCCAAGCCCTGCGCCTGGGCTTCCGCTACTTTCAGGAGCCCTGGATCCACACCCGGGCCTTGGAGCTGGGCCACGAGTTGGGGCTGGGAGCGGTCTACGACGCCCACTACCTGGCCTTGGCCGAAGGGCTTGCCGCCCCCTTTTGGACGGCGGACCGGAGGCTATACCAGAAGGCCCTCGAGGGGCAGGCCAAGGGCCTCCTGCCGGGGGTTTCCCTTCACCTCCTAGGCCCATGACCCTAGGCGAGCTCAGGGAAGAGGTCTGGAACACCCTGGCCCGCTACGACCTGGCCCTCCACCCCACGCCCCCCCACGGCCACCACCCCAACTTTCTGGGGGCCAAGCGGGCAGCGGAACACCTCCTCCGCACCCCGGAGTTTCAGAGGGCCAGGCTCATCCTGGCGGGGATGGACGCGGTGCTGAAACCCTTGAGGGAGGAGGCCCTAAAGGCGGGCAAGGCCCTCCTCCTCCCCCACCCCGACCGCCCGGGGGAGTTCCTCCTCCTCAAGGACGTGGACCCCAGGCGGCTCAAGCGGGTGCGGGAGGCCTACCGCCACGGGGTGAAGGTGGAGCTGAAGGGCCAGCCCATCGACCTGGTCCTTATCGGGGCCGTGGCCGTGGACGAGGAGGGGGGGTGGGTGGGGAAGGGCTACGGCTTTCCCCAGGCCTGGCTCGCCGTGGAAGCGCCCTTCGCCACCCTGGCCCACGCCCTCATGGTCTACCCCAAGCTCCCCGTGGAGCCGGAGCGCCGGGTGGACCTCATCGCCACCCCAGCGCGGCTCATCCGGCCCTAGAGGGCAAACTCCTTAAGGAGCCCCTCGAGGTCCAAGGCCTCCTTCTGCCCCAGGGCGGGGTAAACCTCGGGGTAGCGGGGGAGGTAGGCCCTGAGGCGCTCCTCAAAGGTGGGCACCTCCGCCTTCCAGAAGACCCCTATGGGGATCCGTTCTCCCCACTCCGCTGCTTTTTCCTGGAACCGCGCCATCTTACGATCTAGCTCCTCCGGGGGAAGCCCTTCGGGAACATGGGAGTCGTAGCCCTCCTCCTGGAGCCGGTAGATGCGGGGGGCGAACCACTCCTTGGTGTGCAGGTCGTTGTAGGTGGGACAGGGCTGGAGGACGTGGAGGAAGGCCAGGCCTCGGTGCTGGATGCCCTCCTTGATGAGCTCCTTCAGGCCCTTCACGTCGTAGGCGTAGCCCCGCCCGATCCAGGTGTAACCGGCGGAGAAGGCCAGGAGCAGGGGGTTAATGCGCCCTTGGGGGTTGGGCTTGGGCAGGCTTTTGGTCTTCTCCCCCAGGCCCAGGGTGGGCCCCGCCTGCCCCTTGGTAAGGCCGTAGACCTCGTTGTCGTAGAGGATGTAGAGCATGTCCACGTTGCGGCGGCCCGCGGCCACGAAGTGCCCCGCCCCGATGCCCAGGCCATCCCCGTCCCCGCCCACCGCCACCACCGTGAGGTGGGGGTTGGCCAGCTTGGCCCCCTGGGCCACGGGGAGGACGCGGCCGTGGAGGGTGTGAACCCCGTACACGTTGAGGTAGTGGGGGGTCTTGGCCGAGCAGCCGATCCCGGAGAAGACCGCGGTTTGGCTGGGGTCTTTCCGCAACTCGAAGAGGGCCATCTGCAAGGCCGAGAGGATCCCGTAGTCCCCACAGCCCGGGCACCAGTCGGGCTGTTTCTCCGCTTTGTAGTCGGCGAGCTTGAGCTCCAGCATCCTAAACTCCTTTCCTGAGCACCAGGCGCTCCGGCGCCTCCTTTGCCAGCACCGCCCGCAGCGCCTCCACCGCCTCGTCCAGGGTGATGGGGCGGCCGTTGTACTTGACCACCCGGTGGTGGACCCGCTTTAGCGTTTCCTGCTGCACCAAGTCGGCGAGCTGCCCCGAGTAGTTGTGCTCCACGGTGACGATCCGCTTCCCCTCCAGGAGGGGAGCGATCTTGGGGAAGGGCCAAAGAAGCCTGAGGTGCAGATACCCCACCCCGGGGAGGTGGTCCAGGGCTTCCAGAAGGGTGCCCTTCACCGTGCCCCAGCCCAGGACCAGGACCTCCCCGTCCCGAAAGAGGATGTACTGGTCCTCCGGGGGGATCTCCTCCTGGGCGGTCTTGAGCTTCTGCATGCGCTTTTCCATCTGGTATTCCCTTAAGGCAACGTCCTCGGTGATGTGCCCCTCGAGGTCGTGCTCGTCGGAGGTCATCCAGTAAAAGCCCCCAGAGGTACCGATGGGGATGAAGGGGGAGATGCCGTCCTCCGAGGGAGCGTAGCGCTCATAGGGGCCAAACCCCTCTTTTCTGGGCGCAAGGCGCTTTTCCCCATCCAGCTGGAGCACCCTAAGGGCCTCCTTGGGAAGGCTTTGGGCCATGGAGGCCAGGAATTTGTCCAAAAGATGCACCACCACCGTCTGGTAGCGCCAGGCCCAGGCCAGGGCCTTCTGGGCATCCAGGAAGGCATCCTCTATATCCCCAGAGGCCAGGACGATCCTGGGGTACTCCCCGTGCCCGCCCCGGATGGCGAACATCAGGTCGCCCTGCTCGGTGCGGGTGGGAAGACCGGTGCTCGGGCCACCCCGCTGGTAGAGGGTCACCACCAAGGGGGCCTCAATCATGCCGGCAAAGCCCAGGCCCTCGGCCATGAGGCTGAAGCCGGGGCCGCTGGTGGCGGTGGCGGCCCTGGCCCCGGTGAGGGCCGCCCCCACCGCCATGGTCACCGCGGCGATCTCATCTTCCGTCTGGACCACGGCCACGCCCGCCCCTTGGAAAGCGGTGTGGGCCTCGAGGTAAGTGGACTCGTCCGTAGCCGGGCTGATGGGGTAGTAGGTCTGGAAGCGAAGCCCGCCAGCCAGCTTGCCCAGGGCCGCCGCCTGGGCCCCGGTGAGGTAGACCCGGCCCGGCTCGTACCCGTTTAGGTGAAGCTGGAAGGAAAGCCTGGGCACCTCCTCCCGGTATACCGCCTCGGCCACCTTCTGGTTTAGCTCCAATACCTTACCCCTAAACTGCAGGGCCAGAGCCTCCAGCAAGGGTTCCAGGGGGAAGCCCAGGAAGTGGAGGCTCGCGGCCACGGCGATGGTGTTCAGGGTACGCCGGGCCTGCAGGGAAGGGACACCCAGCTCCGCCCCAATCCGGTCCGCCACCTCCTCAAAGGGGTAGGGCAGGGGCTGAACCCCCGCTTCCACGTAGGCCTGCAGGAGATCCTTCAGGCTGGGGTCCAGCTTCCCAAAGCGTTCCGAAAGAGCCTCCGCCACCCGGTGGTCCAGCATGGGAAGCTTGTGCACCGTGAGCTCCAAGACCCGGGGATCGTAAAGGAGCACCCCTCCAGAGCGAATCTCCTCCAGGTGCCGGGCCAGGGTCTCCCCGTCCAGGGCCACCAGCATGTCCACCTTTCCTCGGAAGGCCGCCACGGGTTTTCGCGAGAGGCGCACATCCAGGTAGGAGTGCCGCCCCATGATGTTGGAGTGGTACTCCCGCTTGGTGGCCACCCACCAGCCCCCCTTGGCCACCGCCCGGGCGAAAAGGGTAGCCGCCGTCTCTATCCCGCCCCCTTGAGGGCCGCCCACGCGCCAGGTGAAGTCTTCCATAAGCCCTCCTTTGCTCTTTGATACCCTACTCCTTAAGGGTCCAGCTTGGCTAGGGGCATTTGCCCAAAGGGACCTATTCTTCCTGGTCCGCCTGGTGAAGCCGCTTGCCCCAGAGGCTTTGCGGGCGGTGGTGCTCCAGGACCAAGGCCCGCACCTCGGGGTCCTGAATGCGCTCCGCAGCGTACAGGGGGTGGTGGCGTCGCACCTGGAAGGCCCCAAAGATCCCCCTCCGCAAGGGATAAGGGGGTACGGGGAGGGCGTAAAGCCCGGTAAGGATGCGCTCCAGGGGGCGGTAGGGCCTCAGGACCTTTCCCGCATCGTGAAGCAGGGCAGCCCGGATGGCGAAGACGGGGGCGTCAGGGTAATGCCTCAGGAGCCGGCGGGCCACCCGCACCGCATGGGCCCGGTCCCTGGGATCCATTGCAAGGTAAAGGGCGCGCTCCTCCCCCTGCAGAAGGGCCAGGGCAAAGGCATCGTCCGGCTCTTCCCCTCGAGGCAGGAAGGCCAGAAGGAGGCGCCTAAGCCTCTTTCCCAGCCTCCGGACCCCCCGCCCGAAGCCTTGGCCTCTGCGACCCAGCAAGGGGCTAAATGAACTTCTTCAGCATGGTGGCGATCTCCTCGGGCTTTTTGGGGTCCACCTTGCCCTCGGAAACCTCGGCGGCGCAGATGTTGAGGAACTCCTCCAGGATCAAGGTGGCCGCCGCCTCCATGGCCTTTTTGGTGGCGGTCATCTGGGTAAGCACCTCGTCGCAGGGACGCCCCTCCGCCACCATCTTCTGCAAACCCCTCACCTGGCCTTCGATACGCCGTAGCCGCTTAAGGATGTTTTCTACGGTCTCTTGACCCAGCTCGGTGGTCTTGGTCATGGGGGCATTATATACCAGTACCCCCTATGTCGTCTTCGCTCAGCGGCTCCTCGGCCTCGGGAAGCTTGGGTCTGCGCACCCATAGAACCCGCGCCCCCAAGAGCCGGGTGATCTCCGCCAGGCGCCGGTTGGGATCCTCAGGAAGCCCTATGGGTTCCTCCGCCATGGCGTCTTGGCCGAAGGGGTCTTCCTCCCCTCGCCAAGGAGCTTCCGCGGAAGGCGGCCTTTCGGCTGGCTCGGGCAAGGCCTCCCACAGCTCCTCCTCCCCTCCAGGAAAACCCCTGGCCTCCTGGACACTCCCATGGGGCAGGGCTGGGGAAGCGGGCTCGGCGGCCTTGGGCTCTTCCCCACGCCCACGTTTTTCCCCGGGCAAAGGAAGGTTCCGGGAAGGAGGCCTAGGGTCTGGGCTTTTTTTTTCCAGGAGAAAGACCACCTCCTCGACCCCGAAGTGGGCCCGCACCAGGGGGAGAAGGGTGGCCCTTTGGTCCTCAGCCCGCTTGTGGTGGAAGGCCTTGCTCTCGGGGAAGCGAAGCACCAAGCGCCCTTCTTCCAAGCCCGGCCGGGCCTCCCGGAGGAAGGCCCTCAGGGTGGGCTTCAGGGCCTCCAGGAACACCCACCACCTCCCGGCCAGGTCCGCCCCCACCATCTCCCTGGAAGGGCCTGTTTCCTTGGCACCCGACGGCACCAGGGGCTTGGTGGGATGGAACTCGGGCAGGTCTTCCTGGGAAGCCCCTTGCCCACGCAAATGGGCCGGCTCTTCAGGCAAAGCCGCCTCGGCCCGCACCCCTTCCCCGGAGGGAGGGCTGACCGCGGGCTGAACCTCCCCCTTGCCCGGCTGGAACAAGGGGGCCGCCGGGAAAACCCTGGCCGCCTGCAACAGGGCTGCCTCCAGGGCCAGGAGGTCCGAGCGCTTGGCAAGGCGCTCCGTGGCCTCGTCCAAGGCGGTGAGGGCTTCCAGTAAGGCTTCGGGAGGAGCCTCGAGGCCCTCCCCCGGCAGGCCGTGGGCGGCGTATAGGGCTTCCCGGAGCACCTCCATGAGCCCTCCCACCAGGCTCCTTGGGGCGAAGCCCTTGGCGTAAAGCCCCCGAGCCTCCGAGAGCACTTCCTTAAGGTCCCCCTGGGCCAGGCCCCGGGCCAGGCGGGAAAGCGCCTCGCTGGGCGGAAGGCCTAAGGCCTCCTCCACCTGCTTTCGGGTCAAGGGACCTTCCAGGAGAAGCAGGCGGTCCAAAAGGCTTTCCGCATCCCTAAGCGCCCCGTCCGAAAGCCTTGCCACCAGGAGAAGGGCGTCCTCCTCCGCCTCCCTCCCCATCTCCTGGAGGATGCGTTGGAGCTTAAAGGCGATCTCCTCCTCCGTGAGGCGGCGGAAGCGGTAGTGCTGGGTTCGGGAAAGGATGGTGGGGGGCATCCTTTCGGGCTCGGTGGTGGCGAAGACGAAGAGCACGTGGGGCGGAGGCTCCTCCAGGGTCTTGAGGAGGGCGTTGAAGGCGCTTTTGGAGAGCATGTGGGCCTCGTCCAGGATGAAGACCTTCCTGGGGGCGGAAAGGGGGGCGAGGAGGATCCTCTCCCTAAGCTCCCGCACGTCCTCCACCGAGTTGTTGCTGGCGGCGTCGATCTCCACCACATCGGGGTGGGCTCCCTTTTGCACCGCCTGGCAGTGGGCGCAAACCCCGCAAGGGCGCTCCGCCCCCTGGCACCCCACGGCCATGGCCAAGAGCCTTGCGGTGGTGGTCTTCCCCACCCCCCGCGGGCCGGAAAAGAGGTAGGCCTGGGCGAGGCGTCCTTCCCGGATGGCCCGCACCAGGGGCTCCTTCACATGCTCCTGGCCCACCAGCTCCTCAAAGGTGAGGGGGCGGACCCGGCGGTAAAGGGCGCTCACAAGGGCTAGTATAGGGCTTGGTGCGGAGCTTTCTCTCCCTCCACGTGGAGGCCCCGCTGGAAAGGGTGCCGGCCTGGGCTCAGGGCAAAACCCTGGGGGCCGGGGTCTACCTGGTTCCGGATCCTCCCTGGGTGAGCCTCTACCACGAGGCCCTCGAGGCCCAGGAGGACCCCCAGGCCATCCGGGCCTTCCTGGAGGAACTTTCCCAACTGGGGAAGGCCCTGGCCTTCCTGGTCCTGGCGGAGGAGGAGCTTCTTTTTCTCCTGGCCGAAGGGGGAAAGGTCCAGGCGGAGCTGGCCCAGGGAGCGGAGCTAGGGGAAAGGCTTATGGCCCCTTCGGAGCTGATGCCCCTGCTAAAGAAGGCCAGCGGCATGCCCCCGGTAAGCGCAGTGCAGGCCCTAGCGGCCCATTTCGGCCTCCACCCCGACCACGCCGCCTTGGGCTTTTTGGACCTCCTGGAGGCCGAGGAGGAAGGGGACCTGCCCGAGGAGGTGATCTACCTTGAGTGAACCCTTGTTGGTGAAGGTGGGGGGAAGCCTAAGGGGTGCCGAAACCCTGCTGGACGAACTCGCCAGCTACCCCGGCCCCCTGGTCCTGGTGCACGGGGGCGGGCCGGAGATCGGGGCCTGGCTTACCCGCCTGGGTCTGGAAAGCCGCTTTGAGGGAGGCCTGCGGGTAACGCCCCCTGAGCACATGGAGGTGGTGGAGATGAGCCTGTGCCTCACGGGGAAGCGCCTGGCGGAGGGGCTTTCCCGAAGAGGGCGCAGGACCCTTTCCCTTTCCGGCCGGGATGCCCTGGGCCTACAGGGAAAGGCCCTACCCCACCTGGGCCGGGTGGGGGAGGTGGTGGGGGTGGAAGTGGGCTTGCTCCTGGACCTCCTGGAAAAGGGCTACACCCCCCTCCTCGCCCCCATCGCCCTGGACGAGGAGGGCCCCTTGAACGTGAACGCCGACACCGCCGCCGGAGCGGTGGCCGGGGCCTTGGGGTGGCCTGCCCTTTTCCTCACGGATGTGCCCGGGGTCTTAAGGGACCCCAAGGATCCCGCCACCCGCTTCCCCCACCTCACGCCGAAGGAAGTGGACGACCTGAAGGCCCAAGGGGTGATCCAGGGGGGCATGATCCCCAAGGTGGAAGCGGCCTTAAGCGCCCTTAGGGCAGGTGCCCCCTGGGCCGCCATCGCCCGGGGGGAAAGGGGAGTCGTGGCCGGGGTTTTGCAAGGGGAGAGGGGAACCCGGTTCACCCCTTAGCCAAAAGCTCCAAAAAGGCCAGGACGAACCCGGGCAGGTCCTTGGGCCCTTGGGCGGTCACCAGGTTTCCATCCACCACCACCCCAGCCTCTTGGTAAAGCCCCCCGGCGTTCTCCAGGTCGTCCCGGATGGAGGAAAACCCCGTGACCCGCCTGCCTCGCACCAGCCCGGCGCTGATGAGAACCCAGCCCGCATGGCAGATGGCCCCGATGGGCCTTCCCTCTTCCGCCACCCGGCGCACCAGGGCCAGCACCTCAGGGCTTCTTCTCAGGTAGTCGGGGGCGAAGCCTCCGGGAATGAGGAGGCCCGCCAGCCCCGGTGCCTCCCGGGCGCTTACCTCCGCCTTCCAGGAAAAACCCGACTTGGCCCTGTACTCCCGGGCCTCAGAACCGATGACCACCGGAGTATACCCCGCCTCCTGCACCCGGTAGTACGGGTACAGGAACTCCCGCTCGTCAAAAAGGTCCGCCAGAAGAATCCCCACTCGCTTCACGCCACACCTCCAGGAACTCCTTAAGGATATTCCCCGTCACCCCCCAGATGTCCACCCCCCGCCAGGGAAAATGCCAGACGGTGCGGCCCAGACGCACCTCGCTCCAGGGGTTTACTTGGAGAAGCTCCTCTAATGGGGCCAGGAAGACCTCGGCCACCTCGAGGGGATTAGGCCTTAGGGGAGGAAGATCCTCCCGGAAAACCACCACCGGCTGGACCAGGAAACCCTGAGGGGAAAGCACTGGGGCAAGGTACCCCAGGGGCTCCACCCCCAAAAGGCCCACCTCCTCCGCGGCCTCCCGCAGGGCGGCCTCCAAGGGGGTTTCCCCCGGTTCCACCGCTCCTCCCGGGAAGCTGATCTGCCCGGCGTGGGTGGGAAGGTGAGGACTCCTTAGGGTGAAAAGGAGGCTTTCCCCAAGAAGGGGCACGGCCACCGCCGCCAGGCGGAAGCCCTCGGGAAGGGCTAGCCCTCCTGGCAGGCGCTCTGGGAGCGCCTTCTTAAGGCGGTCTCGGGGTCCAGGCCCCTCTTGGCGAAAAGCCCCACCAGGTTCCAAAGCGCCTCCTCGAGGTCCCCTTTCTCCAGGGCCGCCCTCAGGCCCTCCTCGCTTCCCGGATCCACGCCCTTTCGCTGGAGCTCATAGGCCCGAAGCAGGGTGGGAAGGTGCTTGGGTAGCCCACAGGGCTCCTCCTTTTTCCCTTCCTCCGCCTTCAGCTCTTCCCAGCGGGCCTTCACCTCTTCCGGGGTTTTGGCCGTGCCCTCCCCGAACACATGGGGGTGGCGGCGGATGAGCTTTTCCACGATGCTGCTTTCCACGTCCTCGTAGGAGAACCGCCCTTCCTCCTCGGCGATGACGCTGTGAAAGGCCACCTGCAAAAGCACATCCCCAAGTTCCTCCGCCATCTCCTTGGAATCCCCTCTTAAAAGGGCATCCGCCGCCTCGCTGGCCTCCTCCAAAAGGTACGGGATGAGGCTTTCATGGGTCTGGGCCCGGTCCCAGGGGCAGCCCCCAGGGCCCCTGAGGCGGCGCATCACCTCAAGAAGTCGCTCCATGCCCCCCATTCTCCCTCAGGAGGAAACCCCCTGCCAGGGAAAGGCCCACCAAGAGCAGGGAAAGGGGGTCCACCGGAGCCCGCTCCAGCACCCACCCCCCGGGCCCCGGGGCGGGTAGACCTGTGATGCGGGTGAGGAGGAAAAGCCCCCCCATCACCCCCACCAGGTACCGCCCCAAGCGCCGCCAGCCCGGGCCTATGGGCACCTCCAGAAGGGGCAGGAGGAGCAAGGAGAGGCCGTAGCCCAGCTCGAGGGCCAACAGGCCCATGAAGAGAAGGGCGTACCAGAACCCCGGGGTCTGGAAGGCCAGGGCGGGGTTCTGCACCAGGAAAAGCTCCCCACATAGCCCCCCGCCCAAAGGGGTCTTCCCAAAGCCCAAAAGCTGTAGGAAAAAGGGAAGGATGAGCAAAAAGGCCGCCAGACGGAGGCGCATGCCCTATGCTACCGGTCCCGACGGGCAAAGACCAGGGCGCCCAATAGGGCTAGGACAAGCCCTGAAAGGGCCAGGTAAAGGAAACCCAGCCAAGGCCCCACCTCCCCAAGCCGCTCCGCCACCAGGTACCCCAGGGGCCCGGTAAGTACCGGGGCCTTCAAGCTGGCCAGGAGCCCCACCCGGTGGATCTCCTGAGGGTTGAGAAGCAGGGCCAGGGTGAGAAGGCCCTCCAGGGGATAGTCCTTAAGGCGCACCGACAGGGCCACCACCAGGGGTCCATAAAGGATGTTCAAGAGGCCGAAAAGGCCAAACCCCAGGCCCAGGGCCCGCTTTTCCTCCAGGGTCAAGGCGGAAAGCAGGGCGGCAAGGCCCACCCAGAAGGCCAGGAGGCCAAGGCCGGAAAGCAAAAGCCATAAGGCGGCCTTCCCGGAAAGCCCCAAGAATCCCGCCCCCAGGAGAAGGCCGGGCATGAGGGGAAGCCCTAGACCCAGGAAGATCCCCAGGACCCCCTGGCCGAAGCCCCGGAAGGCCCCCAAGGAAAGTCCAAGGAGGAAGGCCCACTCCTCCCTCGAGGCCAATAGGGGCACCCCCAGGGCCAGGACCAAGGGAGGAAGGAGGAGGAGAAGGCCCGAGTACAGCCCCACCAGCCCCACCCCCTCTCCCCGTCCCAGGAAGCCCAGGGCCAGGAGGAAGGGAAGGAGGAACAGGCCGAAGGTCCAGGGGTTGCGGGTGATCTCCTTGAAGAAAAGGGGGCTCATGGAGCCTTGGAAGGGGAAAAGATGTCGGCAGGCACCCAGGGGCGCTTCTCCCCCTCCTTAAGCGCCTGGGCCCAGGTGAGGATCCGTCCACCCCCCCGCTCGGGCCGCTCCTTAAGGTGCCCCTCCAAAGCCTCCCGGCTGGCGAAAGCCAGAAGCCCCGAGCCCATGGGGGTGCGGATCCTGGGATGGTGGTAGAGCACCGCCCCTTCCGCCGGGATCCATCTAGGGGCCGTGCGGGTGCTGGCCGCAAAATCCGCCAGGTACACCTCCTTGGCCGTAAGGCTCGGCCCGCCCCAGCCGTTCAGCTGGTCCAGGAGGCAGGCGGGGTCGTCGTAGAAGAAGGCCTTCCCCTGGGGGTTCACCGCCTGGGCGGCGTGGCGGGCGTCCAGGATGGTCATGAAGCAGTAGGGGCAGGCGTCCACCCCTACCCTTAGGCCTCGAGGAGCCGCCAAGGCCTTTAGGAAAAAAGGAAGGGAAGCAAGAAAGACTCTCCGGTTCAGTTTCACAGCCTCCCTCGGTGTCTCTCCAGGGGGTCTTTCTCCGGCCAAGACCCCCTGTCTTACCCCTAGTGGCTAGACCCGTGGCTGGCTGGCTTCGGCAATGTGTACTCCTTGGGGTCCAGCACCGCCTGCTTGCTATGGTAGAACCTAGCGAAGGTCTCGTCCACCTCCAAGTCGCCTATCTTCCCAAAAATGCGGAACTGGTAGTTCCCCGGAACCCCAGGGATAAACCAGCCGCGGTAGTAACCGGGCTGACCATGAGCCTCGCTAAGCTCTAGGAGCATCCTCTCCCCATTAGGGGCTATGAGTTCTACCCGAAGGGTCTTCTCCAGGCCTTCCACAGGCTGGTCCCCTCTCGTAACCCGGAGGTCCACCGAGTTGGGAAAACCAGCAAAGGCGGGGTTCTGCAAGAAACCGATGACCACCCTGTACTCCCCCACCTGCCGGCTCTCATGTGCCAGGGTCCAGAGGCCCGTCAGCATTAGAAGCCAGATCACCCACCTCATCGCATCACCTCCTTAGTGGCTGTGTCCTTCTCCTTGTGGACCCAAAAGCCCCGCGTGCTGGGCCAGGAGGGCCACTAGGTTCATTTCGGGAAGGGGGGCCAGGTCCCAAAGGGTTTGGAAGCTGTAAAAACGCTGGCGGCCGTGCTGGGCCTTGTTCCTCTCCGCGAACTCCTGGGCCGCCTTGGCGCTGGCGAAGGCCAGGAGCTTGGCGTTCATCACCACCATCATCTTCTCCCCCCAGTAATAGGTGGCGGCCCGGGCCGGGACCAGGCGCACGCTCTCCTGGGGGCGGGCAGGGTCGTAGGCCCCCCGGTCGGTGACGTAGAAGGTGGCCCCTTCCCCGTCCCTAATCCCGAGCACCCAGGCGTAGTTCACCATGCAGGCGATGCTCTCAAAGTGCAGGGCCTCCACCACCTGCTTGGGGTCATGGGGGGCGGGCCTGGGCTTCTCAAAGGCGATCTGGGAATAGGTTTGCTCGAAGAAGCCCTTGGGGAAGGTGCGCCCCCGCCACTGCCCCTCTGGGGTCTTGATGGGCATGCCGCAGAAGGCGCACTGGCCGTCCTCCCAAGGGATGGGCTTGGCGGGGATCACCGCGCCCGGGGAGGCGGCGGGAGCCGCCCCGCCCATCGTCCCGTGTCCCCCGTGCTGGGCCAGCACCGGGGCCGCCACCACTAGACCGCTCAAAACCTTCAGCACCTCACGCCGGTTCCTCATAGAGCACCTCCATTAGCCAGGGGACGCGCTCGTCCCTTAGGCCCAAAACCACTTCGGGGGGGCCTTCCTCCAGGACCTCACCCCCCTTCAGGAGCACCAGATGGTCCGCCCGCCGGGCCTCCTCCACGTGGTGCAGGGCCAGGAGGACCGCCCCCTCCCGCTTGGCCCCTACCCAGGCCCAGAAGCGCTCCCGCCCCTTGGGGTCCAAGGCGGCGGTGGGCTCGTCCAGGAGCCAGATGGGGGGGTCCCCCATGAGGGCTGCGGCCAGGGCCAGGCGCTGGCGCTGCCCTCCGGAAAGGACGGCCACAGGCCGGTGCAGAAAACCTTCCAGGCCCATGCGCTCCACCACCTCCTCCAGGGCCCTTTTCCCCAAGCCCTTTACCCGTCTGGCTCCCTCCAGGACCTCGAGGGCCTTCAGGTGGGGAAAAAGCCTGGGGCTTTGCGGGAGGTAAGCCCGAAGGGGCAAGGCCTTGGGGTCCCGGGGGGCGCGGCCCAGGAGGCGGGCCTCCCCCCCATCGGGCCCTAGGCGCCCGGCGAGGAGGGCCAACAAGGTGCTCTTCCCCGCCCCGTTGGGGCCCAAAAGGCCCACCACGCCCCCCTCCACCCGGAGGCTCACCCCTAGGAGCCGCCCCCGCTTCCTCAGGCCCTCCACCGCCACCATAGGACACCTCCCAAAAGACCTAGGACCAGCCACCCCCCATGGGGCCGGGTTTCCCTGGCCAAGGGCTCCGCCTTGGGATCGGCCAGGGCCACCAGCCTTAGCCCCGGCACCTGGGCCTCCGCCGCCTCCCAGAGGAGCACCCCTGGGGAGAGGGCGAAGAGGGAAAGCTCCGGCTGGCGGGCCAAGAGGAGGGCGAAGGAGCCCGTGGGCAGGTGGGGAACAGGAAGGCCAGAGGCCCGGTCATACAGGTTCCCCACCACCCGGGCTTTGGCCTCGGGATCGTCCACCGCAAGGTCGTAAAGGTTCCCCTGGAAGGCGTTTTTCTCTACCCAAGCCGAGTTCCCTCCCCGCTCCCGGGTGATGCGCAAGGCGGTGCCATTTTCCCGGAAGCCGTTGCCCCACACCCTCACCCCCTGGGCGTCCATGAGGACCAGGCCTAGGGTGTTTTCCGCAAAGAGGTTTTCCTGAACCTCCGTTTCCCGCTCGTCCTGGACCAGAAGCCCGTAGCCCACCGGGCTTTTGTGCCCATAAAGCCGGTTTCCCCGCACCAGGTTCTGCGCCCCATGCATCACCGCATTGCCCACGCCGTTATCCCGGGACAGGTTGCCCTCTATGCCCACCTGCCAGGAGAACATCACGTGGAAACCATAGCGGCCGTTCCTCTCCAGAAGATTGCCCCTAATCTCCATCCCCGGGCTGTACTCCACGTAGATCCCATCCATGAAGCCCTGGAGGTGGCTTCCCTCCACCCGGACCTTAGGGCTGGAGTAGACCAAAACCCCCGGGGAATCCTCGAGGCCCCGGGCCTTAAGCCCCCGGATGGTGGCCCCCGGGGAATCCTCCACCCGCACCGCAGCGGGGGCCTCCTCCACCCTCACATCCTCCAGCAGGCATCCCTCGCACCCTCGGAGGTAAACGGCGGCGTCGGGCTCAAAGAAATCCCCCTCGGGCCCCGCCCCCACCACCCTTAGTCCCCGCACCTTGATCCCCGGGGCGAGGAGGCTCAGGGTGTGCCCCTTGTTCCCCCGCAGGACTGCCCCCTGCCCCTCCACCGCCAGGTTGGGGGTGGAAAGCACCAATGGACCCCTTACCTCCCCTTCCAGGCGAAGCACCGGAGCGGCCAGCCCTGGAAGGGCCAGGAAGCCCAGGATAAGAACGGGCCGCATCGCCCCTAGGATAGAAGGGAAGGACGGGACATCTGTACTCCCCACCCCTGGGGAGTACAGATGTCCCTCCCCTCCTGGTAGCCTGGAGGTATGAGGTGGCTCTTCCTGTTGCTGGGAAGTGTGGCCTTGGCCCAGGCTGTGGCCACCCCGGGCTGGGTCCGCCTGGTGCCCCCGGTGGTGAAGGACACCGCCGCCTACCTGACCCTGGAAAACCGGGGCAAGACCCCCTTGCGCCTGGTGGGAGCCGAAACGGATGTGGCCGAGCGGGTTTCCTTCCACCAGGACCATAGGGAACACCGGGGAGGCCAGGTGGTCCTGGGCATGCGCCCCCTTCCCTACCTGGACATTCCCCCAAGAGGCCGGGTGGAGTTCCGCCCGGGCAAGTACCACCTCATGCTGGAGGGGCTTAAGCGCCCCCTGAAAGCAGGGGAGAAGGTGGCTTTGGTCCTGAGGTTCCAAGACGGCAGCAGGCTCAGGGTGATCCTGCCGGTGGAGATGCGATGAAAGGGAAACTCCTCTTGCCCGTACTCCTGGTCCTCGCCCTGGTGGGGGTGGCCTACCTCCTCCTGCCCAAGGGCTCCCACGCCTTCTACGGCACCCGGCTTCTGAATCCCAAGCCCGTGGACTTCACCCTCGAGGGGCCCGAGGGCCCGGTACAGCTTTCCCAGCTTAAGGACAAGCTGGTCCTCATCTTCTTCGGCTACGTCCACTGCCCCGACGTCTGCCCCACCACCATGCTGGCTTTAAAACGGGCCTACGAGAAGCTCTCCCCCCAGGAACAGGAAAGGGTACAGGTGATCTTCATCAGCGTGGACCCCGAGCGGGATACCCCACAGATCTCCGACCAGTACGCCAAGGGCTTCCACCCCAGCTTCCTGGGCCTCACGGGAAGCCCGGAAACCATCCAGGAGGTGGCCCGGACCTTCGGGGTCTACTACCAGAAGACCCAGTACCGGGGCCCGGGGGAGTACCTGGTGGACCACACCGCCACCACCTTCGTGGTGAAAGAGGGGAACCTGATCCTCCTCTTTAGCCCGGACAAGGTGGAGGAAACGGAGAAAGTCGTGGGGGACCTCCGGGCCTTGTTGTAACAGGGATTCCCAAGCCCAAGAAAGGAATCAACCCAGGGCCACATCCAGGGCCATCATGAGGGCGAAGCCCGTCATCACCCCGAAGGTGGAGATATCCCCGTTGCCCTCCGCCTGGCTTTCCGGGATGACCTCCTCCACGATCACGAAGACCATGGCCCCTGCCGCCAAGGCCATGAGGTAGGGCAACAGGTAGAGCATCTGCGTGACCAGAAGAGCTCCCAGAAGGGCTCCTAAGGGTTCCACGATGGCGGAAAGCTGCCCATAAAACCAAGCCCTCCCCGCCCCGATGCCCGCCCGCCTTAGGGGCCAGGCCACCGCCAAACCCTCGGGGAGGTTTTGCAGACCGATGCCCACCGCCAAGGCCACGGCCCCGCCCAGGGTGGCCGCCCCTGTGGGGTCAAGCCCCGCAGCCCCAAAGGCCACCCCCACCGCCAGGCCCTCGGGGAAGTTGTGGAGGGTGATGGCCAGGATCAGCAAGGTGGTGCGCCGCCACAGGGTATGGATCCCTTCCTCCCGGGCCCCCGGGCCCAGATGGACATGGGGAAGAAACCGATCCAGTAGGCGCAAAAAGGCCCCACCTAGGAGAAAGCCCACCACGGCGGGCACCCAGGGGATCATTCCCTGGGATGCGGCCATCTCCATGCCGGGAAGGAGGAGGGAGAAGACGCTGGCCGCCAGCATAACCCCCGCGGCAAAGCCCAGCATCCCATCCAGGAGCTTGCGGCTAGGCTCTTGCGCCAAGAACACGCTGGCCGCCCCCACTGCGGTAAGCCCCCAGGTGAAGAGCCCCCCTAAGAGGGCGTAGAGGAAAACCGGGGTTTCCATGCCCCCTAGTTTAGGCATACCTAAACCCGAAGGCAAGCCTGGGTTGGAGTATCCTGAGGTAAGGTATGCTGGATAAGCTTGCGCGCCTAGAAGAGGAATACCGGGAGCTGGAGGCGCTCCTCGCCGACCCCGAGGTCCTCAAGGACCAAAAGCGCTACCAGGCCCTCTCCCGGCGCTATGCGGAGATGGGGGAGGTGATCGCCCTCATCCGGGAGTACCGGAAGGTCCTCGAGGACCTGGAAGGCGTGGAAGGCCTCCTGGAAGACCCCGAGCTAAAGGAAGTGGCCAAGGCGGAAAAGGAAGCCCTCCTTTCCCGGAAGGCGGAGCTGGAAAAGGCCTTGGAACGCCACCTCCTGCCCAAGGACCCCATGGACGAGAGGGACGCCATCGTGGAGATCCGCGCCGGCACCGGGGGCGAGGAGGCCGCCCTTTTCGCCCGGGACCTCCTGGAGATGTACCTGCGCTTCGCCGAGGAGATGGGGTTTGAAACCGAGATCCTGGACTCCCATCCCACGGACCTGGGAGGCTTCTCCAAGGTGGTCTTCGAGGTGCGGGGGCCCGGGGCCTACGGCACCTTCAAGTACGAAAGCGGGGTCCACCGGGTGCAGCGGGTGCCGGCCACGGAAACCCAAGGACGCATCCACACCTCCACGGCCACGGTGGCGGTGTTGCCCAAGGCGGAGGAGTCCGACTTTCAGCTCAACATGGACGAGATCCGCATCGACGTGATGCGGGCCTCGGGGCCTGGGGGCCAGGGGGTGAACACCACGGACAGCGCGGTGCGGGTGGTGCACCTGCCCACGGGCATCATGGTCACCTGCCAGGACTCCAGGAGCCAGATCAAGAACCGAGAGAAGGCCCTGATGATCCTGCGTAGCCGCCTCCTGGAGATGCGGCGGGCGGAGGAGGCGGAGAAGCTTCGCCAGACCCGCCTGGCCCAGATCGGCACCGGGGAGCGTTCGGAGAAGATCCGCACCTACAACTTCCCCCAGTCCCGGGTCACGGACCACCGCATCGGCTTCACCACCCATGACCTCGAGGGCATCCTCTCGGGGCACCTCCAGCCCCTTCTTGAAGCCCTCAAGCGGGCCGACCAGGAACGGCAGCTGGAGGCCTTGACGGAAGCGTGATGCGCCGCGAGATCCTGGTGGTGGCGGCCATCCTGCTGGACCGCCAGGGGCGGGTCCTCCTGGTGGGGAACGACTGGGGCCGGCGGGGCCAGGTGCGCTACACCCTCCCCGGGGGCACCGTGGAACCCGGGGAGACGGTGCTGGAGGCCCTGGTGCGGGAGGTGCGGGAGGAAACGGGCCTCCGGGTGAAGACCGTTGAGCACCTGGCCTACGCCATCCAGGTGGAGGACCGCCGCAAGAACGAGCGCACCCTGGCCCTGGCCTTCAGGGCCAGCTACGAGGGGCTTTTAAACCCCCGCGATCCCGACGGCCACATCGTGGAGGCCCGCTTCTTCACCCCAGAGGAGGTGGCGGCAAGGCTTCAGGGCCACCGCCCCCTGCAGGAGCCTCTTCTGGACTACCTGGCGGGGGAACGGGGGCGGTTTTACGCCTACACCGGCTGGGGCCAGCCGGGCACCCGGGTCTGAAGGCCACCCCTCGCGGACCCGGTCCGCATGGAGCATGGCCCCGAGTTCCAGGAGAAGAGCGAAGGACGGCAAAGGGGAGTTAGGGGCCTAGCTTGCGCTTCAGGTAGGCGGTGAGTTCCTCGATGGCCCTGCGCAGGGCCCGCTGCTCCTCCGCCAGGGCCTCGAGGGGGTCCTTGGCTCCCTCCGGCGCGGAAAGGGTCTTGAAGAGGAGGGTGGGGTTGCCGCACCGAGGGCAGACGAGGCCTGCGGGGCGGACCGAGGGAGCGTAGAAGACCCGGGTGTGGCACCGAGGACACAGGAGGTACTTGACCCCCGAGGCCTCCCCCTTGCGCACCGCCTCCTCCAGCTCGAGGGCCTCCTCCCGGGGAAAGCCCAGGAAGAAATCCTCCCCCACTTGAACGGAGGCTGGATCCTCCCGGGTGGGTTTCAGCTCCCCCTGTCCCCCCTCGGGGGTTTCCCAGGTAAACCCGTTCCAGCGGAAGTGGCGAAGGTGCCTTCTCCCTTCCAGATCCTCAATCTCCACGATGAGCTGAAGGACGGGATCCTTGGGATAGTAGTACAGACGCACCGCCTGCACCCCGGAAAGGCCCTTGCTGCGGGGCAGGGTGTAGGCCAAAGGACCCTCCCCCTTGGCGGGGTAGCCCACCAAGCGCTCCAGGTCGTAGAGGGTGAGGCCGGGGCGCTCCATATCCCCGAAGAGGAGGCTTTCCACGTAGCGGAAGGCAGCCGCCAGATCCGAGCCTTGCCCCTGACCGAAGCCGGGGTTCATAAGACCAGTCTATCCCAAAAAACAGTACGGAGAAACCCAGCCCCTACGGGACTAGCCACCTCGCTTTCCTTCAAGGGCCCTCCATAATGGAGGCATGGCGTTGCTCTTCACCCCCCTGGAACTCGGCGGCCTCCGGCTGAAAAACCGCCTGGCCATGTCCCCCATGTGCCAGTACTCGGCCACCTTGGAAGGGGAGGTAACCGACTGGCACCTCCTCCATTACCCCACCCGGGCCCTGGGGGGCGTGGGCCTGGCGATCGTGGAGGCCACCGCTGTCCTCCCCGAGGGCCGTATTAGCCCCCAGGACCTCGGCATCTGGTCGGAGGATCACCTTCCGGGCCTGAGGGAGCTCGCCCAGAGGATCCGGGAAGCGGGGGCGGTGCCGGGGATCCAGCTGGCCCACGCCGGGCGCAAGGCGGGGACCGCCAGGCCCTGGGAAGGAGGCAAGCCCCTGGGCTGGCGGGTGGTGGGGCCAAGCCCCATCCCCTTTGCCGAGGGCTACCCCGTACCCGAACCCCTGGACGAAGCAGGGATGGAGCGCATTCTAAAGGCCTTCGTGGAAGGAGCCAGACGAGCCCTTAGGGCAGGCTTTCAGGTGATCGAGCTCCACATGGCCCATGGCTACCTCCTTTCCTCCTTCCTCTCCCCCCTCTCCAACCAGCGCACCGACGCCTACGGGGGAAGCCTGGAAAACCGCATGCGCTTTCCCCTCCAGGTGGCCCAGGCGGTGCGGGAAGTGGTGCCCAAGGAGCTTCCCCTTTTCGTGCGGGTCTCCGCCGCGGACTGGGGGGAAGGAGGATGGGGCCTAACGGACACCCTGGCCTTCGCGGAGAGGCTCAAGGCCCTGGGGGTGGACCTGCTGGACTGCTCCAGCGGGGGGTAGTGCCCAAGGTGCGGATCCCCGTGGCCCCCGGCTTCCAGGTGCCCTTCGCCGATGCCGTGCGCAAGAAGGTGGGCCTGAGGACAGGGGCCGTGGGCCTCATCACCACTCCCGAGCAGGCGGAAACCCTCCTGCAAGCGGGAAGCGCCGATCTGGTGCTTCTGGGCCGGGTCCTCCTCCGAGACCCCTACTTCCCCTTACGGGCCGCCAAGGCCTTGGGCGTGGCCCCGGAGGTGCCCCCCCAGTACCAGAGGGGGTTTTAGCACCCCCGGCCAGATCCTGGCTTAGGGACACGGTCGGCTAGGGAGAAAGGGCGGGGTGATGAAGGAGCCAGCGCACCTCCCGCCTCAGGGTTTCAGCAAAGCGGGGGGTTCTTTCGGGCAGGGCCTGCCACTCGGCCAGGGTATAGACCAAGGCCTCCGCAGGCACGGGAAGCTCCTCTAGGGGCAGGGTTAGGGCCCGTTGCCAGGAAGGAAGGGAAGAGGACTCCACCACCAAAAGGAGATCCAGGTCGCTTCCCACCCCGTAGTCGCCCCGGGCGTAGGAACCGAAGTAGCCCAGGGCCAGGAGGCCGGGGATGGGGTGGCGGATCATCCAGGCCTGAAGGGCACCTTCCACTTCTTCCCGGCTAGGCCATCTGAGCACGGCAGAATTCAAGGATTTCACGGGCATAGCGCACCGCCTCCTGGCTTTGCAAGGGGCCATAGTGCTCCGCAGAAGGCCCCTCGGGAAAAGCATCGGGGTACCGGGTGGGTATGTAGAGCCCATCCAGGTAGCGGGCTTTCTCCACCAGGTCTTGAGGAACCTCCAAGGGTAACTCCTTGAGAAGCCGGGCCACCACATGCCCCCAAGCCTCCTGGTCCAGGTGGAGGTGGAGGGCTTTCACCGCCTTCTCCGCGGCCTGCTGGGCGGCAAAACAGGCCCACTCGTGCCGGCCTGCCTTCCGGGCGATCTCAGCCATCTCCAGGTCCCATTCCGCCTGGAGAAGCCAGTCCTTAGCCCGGTTCACCCCTCCAGTTTACCGTAGACTGTTCCCCATGAAGGCCGTACGGGTGCATCAGACAGGCGGGCCGGAGGTCCTGGCCCTCGAGGACCTCCCCACCCCCGAGCCAGGGCCAGGGGAGGTTTTGGTAAAGCTTTTGGCCATCGGGGTTAACTACATCGACACCTACAAGCGCAAGGGCCTTTACCCCATGCCCCTTCCCTTCACCTTAGGGGAGGAAGGAGCCGGGGTGGTGGAGAAGGTGGGCGAGGGCGTGCTTGGGGTGACCCCCGGGGACCGGGTGGCCTTCGCCAACGTGCAGGGGGCTTATGCAGAGTACCAGGTGGTGCCCGCAGAGAGGCTCGTCCCCGTGCCCCAGGGGCTGGACCCCAAGCTCGCCGCCGCGGCCCTCCTCCAGGGCATGACCGCCCACTACCTCCTGAAGAGCACCTACCCCGTGGCCCCCGGGGACCAGGTCCTGGTGCACGCGGGGGCCGGGGGGGTGGGGCTCCTCCTCATCCAGTGGGCCAAGCGGCTCGGGGCCACGGTCTACGCCACCGCCAGCACCGAGGCCAAGCGGGCCCTGGCCAAGGAGGCCGGAGCGGACTACGCCTTGCCCTACGAGGGCTTCGCCCAGGCGGTGCGGGCCCTCTCGGGGGGCGGGGTGGATGTGGTCTACGACGGGGTGGGGCAGAGCACCTTTGAGGGGAGCCTCGAGGCCCTGCGCCCTCGGGGGGTTTTGGTCCTCTTCGGCCAGTCCTCGGGACCCGTGCCCCCCATGGACCCCCAGGTGCTGAACCGCAAGGGAAGCCTCTTCCTCACCCGCCCTACCCTTCACCACTACACCGCCACCCGTAAAGAACTCCTCTTTCGGGCGGGGGAGGTCTTTGAGGCCATCCGGGAGGGGTGGCTTAGGGTGCGCATCGGGGCGGAGTTCCCCTTGGAACAGGCCCGGGAAGCCCACGAGGCCCTAGAGGGGCGGAAGACCACGGGCAAGGTGCTCCTGGTCCCCTAATGCGGGTAAACCCAGGGGGGCGCTCAGTGGCCCAGGAGCCGGAGGCCGGAGAAGGCCAGGAGGAGGGCCAAGAGGAGGAGCAGAACCCGCTCCGTGACCAAGCCCAGGAGGAGGCCGCCTCCCAAAGCTCCCCCCAGGAGGGAGCCCAGGCCCATGGCCAGAAGGAGCCCGCCCCGCCGCCACAGCACGGCGAAGGTGCGGTCCTGGCTGTACTGGGCGAAAGCCGCCAACATGGTGGGCAGGCTGATGAGGAGGGAAACGCTCCCCGCCAGCCGGGGCTCGAGGCCGAAGACCAGGACCAGGGTGGGGATGAGGAGCTCCCCTCCCGCCACCCCCATCACCGCCGCCACCCCGCCGATGCCCAGGCCCAGGAGGAAGCCCACCCCCTGGAGGAGGAGGGGGGAGAGGCGGAGGGGATCTTGCGCACGGGCCAAGGTTTCCAGAACCAAGACCCCGGCCAGGAGGAGGAGCAGGAGGCCCATGGTCCGCCGCAGGAGGGCGGGGGGCACCCTCCGGGCCCAGCCCGCGGCCCCAAAGGCCCCGAGGACGCTCCCCATGAGGAGGGCCAGGGCCTGCCTTCCTCCCTCCAGGACCTCCCCCCAGGGGACGTGGCCCAGGCGGGCGGGTAGGCTCACCCCCACCACCAGGAGGCTCAGGGCCTTGTTGGCGATCACCGCCTCCAGGGGAGCGAGGCCGAAGGGGTAAAGGAGAAGGGGCAGCCTGAGCTCCGCCCCCCCAAGCCCCAAAAGCCCCCCGAAGGCCCCCACCCCCAGGCCCACCAGGAAGGCCAGGAGAACCCCTCCCCTCATGGGGCCCCCTTGCGGCTTATCCGCAGGAAGAAGCGCTTCTCGGCGGGGAGGGGGGCCTCCAAGCCCCCGAAGCGGGCCTCGGCCCAGGCCCGGACCGCGGCCATGGCCCGCCGGTGGGCCGCCTCCGGCACCTCCTGGGCGAAGTGGAAGACCCGGTGTTCCAAGAGTTCCAGGAGCTCCCTCAGGGGTCTTTCCTCCCGCCAGGCCACCACCTCCCGCACCTCGGGGGCGAGCCCTAAGGCCCTTAGGGCCTCCCCCACCTCCTGAAGCCGCCGCCCGTGGAGCCCCCGCTCCACCCCTATCCCCTCCCACCCCAAGGCCGACTCCCAGACGCGGAAAAGGGCCTCCTCCTCCGGGGAGGCGATCCGCTCAAACCCTTCCAGGAGCACCCCCCCTGGGCGCAGCACCCGCAAGGCCTCCCGCAAAACGGCCTCCCACTCCTCCACCAGGTGCCAGAAGCGCACCAGGAGGACCCCGTCCAGGCTCTCCCCGGGAAGGGGGATGGCCCGGGCGTCCGCCAGGAGAAGCTCCCAGCCCGAAAGCCCGGCCGCCTTTTCCCGGAAACGCCGCAGCATCTCCGGGTCCTGGTCCAGGCCCAGGTAGCGGCACCCCAGGCGCAGGAGGGGCAGGGCCATGGTCCCCGTGCCCGCCCCGATCTCCAGCAGGGTGGGCGGGGCCTCCCCTTGGGGCAGGGCCTGAAGGATGGCCTGGGCAATGGCTGCCGCTACCTTGGGAGGGTAGCGGCGGAAGCGGTCAAAGCGTTCGGCTTGCTCCGGGGTCATGGCCACGGGACACCTCCCGCAGGTAGAGGGCGATCCGCTCCGGGGGCACCCGGTAGAGCTGGGCCAAGCGCTCGGGGGTGAGGAGGGTCCCTGGAGGCCCCTCCCCCAGGACCTCCCCCTGGCCCAGGAGGAGCACCCGGTCCGCCACTTCCCGGGCATGCTCCGGCTGGTGGGTGCTGAAAAGAACGGCCTTGCCCTGCTCCTTTAGGAAACGGATCTGGTCCAGAACCCGCAGCTGATTGCCAAAGTCCAGGTAGGAGGTGGGTTCGTCCAGGATGAGGACCTCCGCTTCCTGGGCCAGGGCCCGGGCCAGGAGGGCCAGCTGACGTTCCCCGCCACTTACCTCCGTGTAGGGTCGGTGGGCCAGGTGGGCGATGCCCAGGGCCTCCAGGGCCTGCCAGGCCCGTTCCCGATCTCGGGCCGAGGGCAGGGCGAAGGGGCCCAGGTGGGCGGTGCGCCCCATGAGGACCACCTCCTCCACGGTGAAGGGGAAAACCCCCTGGTGGGCCTGGGGTACGTAGGCCAACCTCCGGGCCAGGAGGGGACGGGGGTAACGGGCCAGGGGCTGGCCCTCCAGGTACACCCCTCCGGCAAGGGGGGGTAGGAGCCCCAGGAGGGTGCGGACGAGGGTGGTCTTGCCCGCCCCGTTGGGCCCCAGGAGAGCCACCACCTCCCCGGAGGCCACCCGCAGGTCCAGGTCCCAGAGCACAGGCCGCCCCCGGTAGCCCACGCCAAGCCCGCGGGCCTCGAGGCTCATCCCCGACCCCCTCGAGCCAGGAGGAAGAGAAAGGCCGGAACCCCCACCAAGGCGGTGAGGATCCCCAAGGGGATCTCCATGGCGGCCAGGGTCCGGGCCAGGGTGTCCGCCACCAGGAGGAATCCCCCGCCCAAAAGCGCGGAGGCAGGCAGGAGGCGGGACAGCTCCGGGCCCACCAGGAGCCGGGCCGCGTGGGGCACCACCAGACCCACCCAGCCGATGATCCCCGTGACGGAAACCGCCGCCGCGGTCATGAGGGTGGCCGAGGCCACCACTCCTGCCCGCAGGGCGGCCACGTTGGCCCCCAGGGCCAGGGCCTCCTCGTCGGGAAGGCTCAGGAGGTTAAGCCGCCAGCGGAGGAGGAAGAGGGGCAAGGCCCCTAGGGCCACCAGGGCCGCCAAGGGCGGCAACACCTGGGCGTTCACCCCGTTCAGCCCCCCCATGAGCCAGAAGGTGAGGGAGGGTAGTTGCACGCTGGGGTCCGCCAGCACCTTGACCAGGGAAATCCCCGAGGAGAACAGCGTGCCCACCGCTACCCCGCTCAGGACGAGGACCAGCACGGGGTCGTGCCGCCGCACCATCCGGGCCACCAGGTAGACCAGCCCCACCGCGAGGAGCCCCCCCAGGAAGGCCATCCACTGGACGAGCAGGAGGGGCAAGGAAAGGAGGATGGCCAAGGAGGCGCCAAACCCTGCCCCCGCAGAGGCCCCCAGGACGTCGGGGGCGGCCAGGGGGTTGCGGAAGAGGGTCTGGTAGGCGGCCCCGGCCAGGGCCAGGGCCGCCCCCACCAGCGCCGCCGCCAGAACCCGGGGAAGGCGCACCCCGAGGATTACCACCTGGGCGGTCTCCGTCGACCGCCCCAAGAAGACCTCCCCCACCTCCCTCAGGGACAGGGCGTACTGGCCCACAGCCAAAGCCCACACCCCAGCGACCAGGAGGAGCAGGAGGAGAAAGGCGAAGATCACCCCATGGGACCGCTTCCCCACGGGAAAGCCCCAGGAACCCTGGGCCAGGGGACGCATCTCAACCCCCTTGCAGGCCCGCCAGGAGGGCCTCCAGTTGCTGGGCGCTCGGCTCGAGGCCGTAGAAGAGGCGGTAGAAGAGCCAGGTTTCCACCCGCCAGTCCAGGGGCTCTACCCCCGCGTTCAGCCGACGGACCAGCCAACGCAGGCCCAGGAGACGGTTCACCCCCGGGGGCCCGTCCAGCCAGCCGAAGGGCAGGCTGGGCACCAGGTAGAGCTGCCCGGTCTGCACCGCCTTGAGGCGGCGCCAGAGGGGATCTTGCCGGGCCAGCTGGAAGAACGAGGCGTCTTGGGTGAGGATCAGGTCCGGCTGCCAGGCCAGGAGTTGCTCAAAGGAAACCCGGGTGAGCCCGCCCCGGCCTGCGGCTGCGGTCACGTTGACCCCACCCGCCACCTCGATGACCTCCACGTTGATGGAGCCCCCGAGGCCGGTTTCCAGACCGCTCGCCGTACGGGCCAGGTAGACTTTGGGTTTGGGCCCCGAGCGGGCCCGGTAGCGGGCGGCCTCGGCCAGGGCCACCCGGGCGTAGGCAGCCAGCCGCCGGGCTCGGTCCTCCACCCCGAGGAGCTGGCCCACCTCCAGAAGCTGCTCCGCGCTCTCCGTCAGGCGGCCGTCCACCAAGGCGTAAGGAATGCCCGTCTGGGACGAGATGCGCTCCGCCGCAGAAAGATAGGTGGCGTCCACGGTGCCCACGTCCAGGATGAGGTCGGGCTTTTGCGCGAGGAGGGTTTCCACGGAGACCGTGGCTGAACTGCCCACCAACCGCCCGTAGACGGGAAGCCCCCTTACCTCGGGCAACAGGTAGGCCAAGGCCTCCTGCCCCAACCGGGTGGGCCAGCCCAGGAGCTTCTCCGGGGCCAGGACATAGGCCATGACCGCCGCGGGCGGCCCGGCCACGAAAACCCGGCGCACCGGACCCCGCAGGGGGGGACCGAAAAGGCGGGTGAGCCGGGCCCCACCCTGGGCCCTGCCGAGCAAGGGGAGAAAGGCCAGGGAGGCTACGGTCCTGAGAAACGCACGCCGATGGGGATTTTGGGGCACGTCCAACACCTCCTTTGCAACCGCGGCAGGCGGCAGGGTTGCCCCCGCCACCCCGGGGCCATCCGGCCCGGCCCGGAAGGCCCAAGGGGTCTATCCGGGCTCGGAGGCAGGCCGATTTTACCTCAAAGGAGGCCCCCACCCCCCAAAAAGCGCCCCCGCCAGGCGCGAAGCCCCTCCTCGGGCAGGTAGGCCCCCCGCACGGTGCAGGCCAGGGCGGAGAGGGCGATGGCGCCCTCCAGGATCTCCCTTAGTTCCGGCAAGGACAGGTGGGGAAGGCTTTCTTTATCGTAGCCCTTTCGGAGAAGAAGGGCCAGGAGCCCGGCGGTAAAGGCATCCCCCGCTCCCACGGTATCCTTCACCCTCACCGCCTTTCCGGGGAGGCGCACCGCCTCTTTTCCCAAGAAGGCCACCGCCCCTTCCCGGCCCAGGGTGAGGACCTTTAGGAGTACACCCAGGGCCTTCACCGCCCCCACGGGGTCTTCAGGGAAAAGAAGCTTGGCGTCTTCCAGGGAAAGCTTCAACAGGTCTATCCGGTCCAGATAGGCTTTTATCCGCTGCTTTTCCTTGGGGGTAGGGGAACGGCGGAGGTTGGGGTCGTAGGATACCCAAGCTCCCTCCTCCTCCGCTTCCTGCAAAAGGAGGCTCAAGCCTTCCTCCACGCGATCCTCGAGGGCCAGGAGGGAGCCGAAGTGGAACACCCTGGCTCCCCGAAGGCTTTCAGGCCCTGGGTGGTAGGGCAGATGAAAGGGACGGTGGAAGCTATACTCCCCATTTCCCTCCGCATCCAGGCGCACCAGGGCCAGGGGCATGGGGGCGGGATGGCGGAAAAGCCTAAGCTCGAGGCCCCGCCTTCTCATCTCCTCCACGCTCCAGGCGGAAACCCAGTCCTCCCCCACCTCGGAAAGGAAACCCACGGGAAACCCCAACCGGGCCAGAGTGGTGGCGGTGTTGAGCGCCGAGCCTCCAAGGACCCCCCTGAAGCGCAGGGGGTCTTGGCTTTCCTGAATGAGGTCCACCAGGACCTCCCCCAAAAGGGCCAGCATGGCTCCATTATGCCTGTCACTTTCTTTACATTCCTCCGGGGTTTAAATGGTATAATTCGCCTGAACCTGGGTAGTGGTCTGTGGTCTTCCTGGCAATGGGTGTCTTTCCCTTGGGCCCAAAAGGAGGTAAAGGATGCTCGGTGGATATGCCCATAAGCTCGCCCGTATTAACCTCTCGACAGGCCAGGTGGAGTACTTCGCCCCCGATCCCAAGGACCTGGAGATGTATGTGGGCGGAAGGGGTCTAGGGGTCAAGTACGTGTTTGAAAACGGGCCCAAAGTAGACCCCTTTGGCCCCGATAACCTCCTCTGCATCATGAATGGCCCCCTTTCCGGCACTCGGGCCAAGATGTCGGGGCGCCTGGCGGTGGTCACCAAAAGCCCCCTCACGGGCACGGTCACGGATAGCCACATGGGGGGCTGGACCGCGGCCAAGCTGAAGTGGGCGGGGTTTGACGGGCTCCTCATCAAAGGAGCCTCGGATAAACCCGTTTACCTGCTGGTAAAGGACGGAGAGGTCACCATCCACGATGCCTCAGGCCTTTGGGGCAAGACCACCCATGAAACCCACCGCATCCTGCGGGAACGCCACGGGGAGGAGGCCGACGTGATGGCCATCGGCCCCGCGGGGGAGAACCTGGTCCGCTTCGCCAACTGGATCAACAACGACGAGCGGGCTGCCGGCCGCGGGGGCACCGGGGCGGTGGCAGGGAGCAAGAAGCTCAAGGCCATCGTGGTGGTGGGCAAGCAGGACCAGATGCCCCAGCCCAAGGACCCTGAGCTCTGGCGGGAAGCGGACCGCCTGGCCTCGGCCACCATCAACGACCCCAAGAACGTGACCGCCCCCAAGAAGGGCGGGCTTTCCCTCTACGGCACCAACGTGCTCATGAACATCACCAACGTGATGGGAGCCCTACCCACCTTCAACGCCCAGCACACCTGCATTGAAGGGGTGGAAACCATCTCCGGGGAGTACATCCGCGAGCACCGCCTCATCAAGGACAACACCTGCCACGCCTGCCCGGTGGCCTGCAAGAAGATGGTGGAGGTCCACATCAACGGCAAGGCCATCCGCTTTGAATCCTACGAGTACGAATCCGCCTGGGCCTTGGGGGCCCACTCCGGCCACACGGACACCGACTGGACCGGCTACGCCATCTACCTCTGCAACGCCTACGGGATGGACACCATCGAGACGGGCAACGCCATTGCCGTCCTCATGGAGGCCACGGAGAAGGGCTACTACCAGGGCCCTGACGGGATCCGCTTTGGGGACAAGGAGGGCGAGGCCCGCGCCATCGAGGCCATCGCCTACCGCCGGGGGGTAGGTGATGGCCTGGCGGAAGGCCCCGCCCGCTTTGCCAAGGCCATCGGCCACCCCGAGCTCTCCCTCGAGGTCAAGGGGCAGTCCATCCCCGCCTACGACCCAAGGGGCCTCAAGGGCATGGGCATCGCCTACGCCACCTCCAACCGCGGGGCCTGCCACCTCCGGGCCTACACCCCGGCCTCGGAGATCCTGGGCGTCCCCTACAAGACCGACCCCCTAGCCTGGGAGGGGAAAGGCAAGCTCACCAAGCTCTTCCAGGACCTCTCCGCCTTCACCGACTCCTTGGACCTTTGCAAGTTCAGCCAGTTCGCCGAGGGCCCCGAGGAGTACGCCAAGCAACTTGCCGCCTACTGGGGCCGGCCCGTGACCCCCGAGGAGATCCTTCTCATCGGGGAGCGCATCTACAACCTGGAGCGCTACTATAACAACCTGGCGGGCTGGGCGGAAGGCTCCGACTACCTGCCCGAGCGCTTCCTCAAGGAACCTTCCGACTGCGCAGGCTCCAAGGGCCAGCTCACGGAGCTGGACCTGATGTTGCAGGAATACTACCAGGAGCGGGGTTGGGATAAGGGGGTGGTACCCCCGGCCAAGCTCCAGGCCTTGGGCATCCTCTCCGCCGCCGCGGACGACTAAGGGGTACCCCAAGGAGACCCGGGCCACCGCCCCCGGGTCTCCTTTACACTTTTCCTATGCCTAAGGTGAACCTGTACGCCACCTTCCGGGACCTGGTGGGCAAGGGCCAGGTCCAGGTGGGGGGAAGGACGGTCGGGGAGGTTTTGGAGGCCCTGATCCAGGCCTATCCGGCCCTAAAGGAGGAGCTCTTTGAAGGTGAGGACCTGGCCGAGCGGGTATCGGTTTTCCTGGAGGGCCGGGATGTGCGCTACCTAAACGGGCTTGCCACCCCCTTGACGGAGGAAGCCACCTTGGACCTCTTCCCCCCGGTGGCGGGCGGAACCTTTGCCCGGCGCTTCGGGGCTTTGCCCGCCTGGCTCTTGGAAAGATACCTCAGGGAATGGGGCGGGAGAAAGCTGGGGGAGGGAGTCTACGCCCTCCCCGGGGCCCAGGTGCGCTTCGCCGAGGCGGAACCCTTAAGGGTGGGAAGCCTTTCCCTCCCCCAGATCGAGGTAGAGGTGGAAGGGGAGGCGGCGGAGGCCTGGTTCGGCCGGATCCGCCTGGCGGCGGCCCGGGGAGGCGGTTAAGGAAGCAACCGCCCCTCCAAAAAGGCCTGGCTCCTAAAGTCCTTTGGACTTTGGAAAAACCGGCCCACAGGGGCTTCTTCCACCACCTGGCCCTGGAAGAGGAAGACCACCCGATGGGCCAGCCTGCGCACCTGGAAGAGGTCGTGGGTGGCCAGGACCACCCCCCGCCCCTCTTTGGCCGCCTCCTGGAGCAAGGCCTCCACCTTAAGGGTGTTGGCGGGATCCAGGCTGGCGGTGGGCTCGTCCAGTAGCAGGGCCGCAGGCTCCACCAGAAGCGTCCTGGCCAGGGCCAGGCGCACCACCTCCCCTCCGGAGAGGAGATGGGCGGGCTGACGGGCCTTGCCCTCCAAACCCACCTGTTCCAGGAGCCCGGCAGCCCGGGCCAGGGCCTGGCGCCGGGGCACCCCCCGGAGCAACAGGCCAAAGGCAGCGTTTTCCAGGACGCTACGCCGAAGAAGGGGTGGGGTCTGGGGCAGGTAGGCCCGGAACTTCCCCTCCACCTGACCCTCCTCTGGGGACAGGAGGCCGGCAAGGAGGCGGAGGAGGGTGGTTTTGCCGCTTCCCGAAGGCCCTAGGACCGCCAGGATCTCCCCGGGGTGGACCTCGAGGTAGGGAACCTCGAGGCGGAAAGCCCCGTAGCGGTGGACCAACCCCTGGGCCTTCAAAACCGGACTCATTCCCGCTCCAAGACAACCAGCAGGGCGGTGACCAAGAGGGCCACCCCCAGGAGAATAAACCCCAGGGCCAAGGCGCTTTCCAGCTCCCCCTTGCGGGTTTCCACCACGATGGCCGTGGTGAGGACCCGGGTGTGGTGACGGATGTCCCCGCCCACCAAGGTGGCCGCCCCCACCTCGCTGATGGCCCCGCCGAAGCCGGCAGCCAAGGCGGCGGCCAAGGTGCGGCGGCTCTCCCAAAACAGGGTGGGAAGCACCTGGCCCTCCTTACCCCCCAGGCTCCGCACTAGAAGCCGCACCTCCTCCACCCTACCCCTGGCCCCCGAAAGCACGAAGGCGGCAATGAGGGGAAAAGCCAAGACCACCTCCGCCAGCACCATGGCGTAGGGGGTGTAGAGGAGACCCAAGGATCCCAAAGGGCCCGAGCGGGAAAGAAGGAGGTAAAAGAAAAGGCCCACCACCACGGAGGGGAGGGCGAGGCCGGCGTAAAGGAGAATCCGCCCGAAAATCCCCCCACCCCCCTTCAAGGCCAGCCAAAGCCCCAAGGGCACAGCGGGAAGAGCTGCCAACAAGGTGGCAAGCCCCGCTACCCAGAGGCTGCGCCAGGAGATTTCTAAAAGCTCAGCGGCCTCCACCCTCGGGGATGATACACCGCCCCCTCAAGGGCTTAAAGAGCGGGCTCCCCTCCACCCGCAAACCCTCCACCAACCGGGCCGCCTCCTCCGTGGCCAGGAAGCGGCGAAGGGTTTCCGCCTCCTTCGCCTTGGCCCCACGGGGCACCAGGTAGTAGGTGTACTGGTTCAGGAGAAGGGGATCCTCCCGCCGATAAAGGGCCTCCAAGCCCAGCTTGCGGCCCAGGGTAAGGTGGGTGGCCAGGTCGGAGAGGGTATAGGCTCCCTTCTCCGCCGCCAGAACCAGGGTCTGACCCATGCCCGCCCCTGACTCCAGGTACCAGCCCCCTTGGGGGGTTATGCCTGCCTTCCGCCAGAGCTCCAGCTCCTTCAGGTGGGTGCCCGAGCGGTCCCCCCGGGACACGAAGGGGGCCTGGGCCCGGGCGATCCGCCGCAAGGCCTCCAGGACATCCCCCACCTCCCGGATCCGGGCGGGATCCCTTTGGGGCCCCACCAGGAGGAAGCTATTCTGGGCCAGGCAGAAGGGCTGGGCGATGATACCGCGCTTCAAGGCTTCCCCCTCGAGGTCCGGGGCATGGACCAGGACCCCATCCACATCCTTGCGCTCGGCCAGCCGCAAAGCCTGCCCCGTGCCCACGGCCAAAACCTCCACCCGAACCCCCGTGGCCCGCTCAAAGGCCGGCAAAAGCCGGTCCAAAAGCCCCGAGTCGTAGACGCTGGTGGTGGTGGCGAGCCTAAGCCCCAGGGCGGGAACCGAAGCCAGGGCCAGCAGGAGGGGCGCCAGGGCAAAGCGCATGGCCCCAGTTTAGCCTTAAGGCGTGGAAGCCTTGGGTGAGGCCTGGCACCTCTTTCTAGAGGGCCAATACTTTGAAGCCCACGAGGTCCTAGAGGAAGCCTGGCGGGAGGCACAGGGAGAGAAACGGCGCTTTTTGCAGGGGCTCATCCTCCTGGCGGCGGCCCTGCACCAGGCCAAGAGCGGGCGGAGAGGCCTGAGGAACCTAAAAAAGGCGGAAAGGAAACTCCTGGGCTTCCCCTCCCCCTACCTCGGCCTGGACTGGCGGCCCCTTTTTGAGGAAGCCCGGCGTAGACTTGGGGCGTGAACGCTTGGGTCTACGTCTACCGCGGCCAAGAGGTGGAAAACCGGCACCGGGTTTCCCTGGCCATCCACGGGCCGGAGGGCCTACTGGCCTATGCGGGAAACCCTGGGTTATGGGCCTACATGCGCTCCTCGGCCAAGCCCTTCCAGGCCCTGGCCCTCTTCCTCACAGGGGCGGTGGAGCGGTTTGGCCTCACGGAAGAGGAAGTGGCCCTGGCCACCGCCAGCCACGACGGCACTTCTCGCCATGTGGCGGTGGCTTCCGGCTTCCTGGCCAAGCTGGGCCTCGGTCCCGAGGCCCTGGTCTGCGGGGTGCACCCTCCCTTTTCCCCGGAGGCCCGCAAGGCTTTGGAAGCGGCCGGGCTAAAGCCCACCCCCCTTCACCACAACTGCTCGGGAAAACACGCAGGCATGCTGGCCGCCGCCCTGGCCCTGGGGGCGAGTCCCGAAGGCTACGAGAACCCCGACCATCCGGTCCAGGTCCTGAACCGGAAGACCCTGAGGGAGCTTTCCGGGATGGAGCCCCTCCTGGCCATTGACGGGTGTAGCGTCCCCACTTTTTCCCTACCCCTTTCCCGGGCTGCCCGGGCCTTTTACCTCCTGGCGGTGCCGGAAAGGGCCCTCGAGGCGTACCGGGAACCCCTTCGCAAGGTGCAGCAGATCATGCGCCGCCACCCCGAGCTGGTGGCAGGGCCCGGGAGCATAGACACCCTCCTGATGGAGCGCCTGCCGGTGGTGGCCAAGCGGGGAGCCGACGGCTACTACGGCCTGGCCCTCCTGGAAAGCCCCAAAGGGCCCTTAGGCGTGGCCCTCAAGGTGGAGGACGGCTCGACCCAGGCCCGGGAGGTGGCGGTGGTGGCCCTTCTCCGGCTTCTGGGCTTGGATCCTGGGCCCACCCCCTGGGACCAGCCCGAACGCAGGAACTACCGGGGGCTGCCGGTAGGTCATCTAAAGGCCCACCTGGAGCTCACCTGGCTTTAGGTCTACCCCGCCCGGAGGCCCAAGAGCAACCCCCCTACGAAGCTAGCCCCGAAGGGGAGGTTGTAGGTGAGGGTCTTGAGAAGCCGCTCCCATAGGCTTTGCAGGCCTGGTTGTTGGAGGAGAGGCTCCACATCCTTCTGGATGCGGGTCCAGTCCACCTGGATATAGCCCGCCTGGGCCAAAAGCTGCACGGCCACGAAGAGGAGGCCGAGGGCCACGGCCAGGAGGCGGCCCAGCTTTTTCAAGGCGTAGCCCACCGCGTAGCCCGCCAGGCCGCCAAAGGTCACCTGCCCCAGGTAAGGGCTTAGGTCGGGTAGCTCCACGCCCTCCACCCTAGCGGAACCCAGGGGCGAAGGCAACTATTTTAGGCCCAGTAGCTCCGCTTCCCCCTTCATGGCCTCGAGGACAAAGGCCATGTGCTCGTCCAGGGAAAGGCCCAGGTCCTCGGCCCCCATCCGGATCTCTTCCCGGTTCACCCCCTTGGCGAAGGCCTTGTCCTTGAACTTCTTCTTGAGGCTTGGAAGCTCCAGGCCCAGGATGGAGCGGTCCGGGCGCACGTAGACCGCGGCGGTGATCAAGCCCGTAAGCTCGTCCACCGCGAAGAGGGCCTTGGCCATCAGGGTTCTGCGGGGTACCCCGGTGTAAGAGGCATGGCCCAGGATGGCCTCCAGGACCTCCTCGGGGTAGCCCAGGCGCCTCAGTTCCTCCACCCCCCGGTAGGGGTGCTCCTCCGGGGACTTCTCGTAGTCCATGTCGTGCAGGACCCCGGCCATGGCCCAAAGCTCCTCGTCCTCCCCGAAGCGGCGGGCATAGGCCCGCATGGCCACCTCTACCGCCCGCATGTGCCGCCTCAGGGACTCGCTTTCCGTCCAAGCTTCCATGAGGGCTAGGGCTTCCGCAAAGCTCGGCATGCTCTAAAGTATAGCCATGCGCATCGGCTACGGGGAGGATAGCCACCGCCTTATAGAAGGGAAGCCCCTCCATCTCTGCGGCCTCTTGATTCCAAGCCCCCAAGGGGCCCTGGCCCACTCGGATGGGGACGCTCCCCTGCATGCCCTCACCGACGCCTTGCTCGCCGCCTTTGGCCTTGGGGATATCGGCCTCCTCTTCCCCGACACCGACCCCAAGTGGCGAGGAGCCCGCAGCAAGGTCTTTCTAAAGGAGGCCCTCCGCCTCGTTGAGGAAAGGGGAGGAAGGCTGATCCAGGTAAGCCTGGCCATCATCCTGGACCAGCCCAAGCTTTCCCCCCACCGGCAGGGCCTTTCGGAAAATCTTTCCCGGCTTCTTGGCCTGCCCCTGGACCGCATCGGCCTTACCTTCAAGACCTCGGAGGGCCTGGCGGTAGCGCACGTGCAGGCCCGGGCGGTGGTGCTTTTGGATGGTTGAGGTCCTGGTCTGGCTCGGCACCCTGGTCTTCTCCGCCACCGGAGCCTTGAAGGGGGTGGAAAAGGGCTTTGACCTCCTTGGGGTTCTGGTGCTGGCCACGGTGACCGCGGTGGGGGGCGGGTCCATCCGCGACGTCCTGGTAGGCACCCTTCCCCCCACGGCCCTGAGGAACGAACCCCTCTTGTGGAGCGTGGTCCTCACGGGGCTTCTTGTCTTCCGCTTCCACCCCAGGGTACAAGCCATGGAACGGCTCATCTACTACCTGGATACCCTGGGCCTAGGCCTCTTCGCTGCCTTGGGGGCGGAGCGGGGTGTAGAGGCGGGGCTTGGCCCCTTCGGCGTAGCCCTGGCAGGTACCCTCTCAGGGGTGGGGGGAGGAGTGCTACGGGACGTGCTCTCCGGAGAGGTGCCGGGCATCCTCTACCGGGCGGGGGACCTCTACGCCTCCGCTGCTCTGGTGGGAGCGCTTGTGGTCTACGCCCTCTACGGCACCCATCCGGAAGGGGCCCTTTTCGCCGGGACCCTGGCCACCGTGCTTTTGCGCATCTTCGGGAGGCGGCTCGGTCTTAGGCTCCCCACCCCAAAGTAAAAGGGGGCCGGGCGTGCCTGGTCCCTTGAACCCCCCGGCCTACTTCAATTTGGCCAGCTCCTGCCGGGCCCTCTCCTGGTCGTAGCGGTCGGCGGCGGTCCTGGCGGGGAGGGCGAGGGCGGTTTCCAGCTGCTTTCTCGCCTCCTCCTTCTTGCCCCAGGCCGCCAGCACCCTGGCGTACTCCACCCGGTGGATGATGGCCTCGGGCTCCAGGGCGATGGCCTTTTTCATTAGGGGCTCCACCTGGGAGCCATCCGCCCCCTGGGTGGCCGCCACCAGCCAGCCCTTCTGCACCAGCTCAAAGTGCCAGAGGGCCAGGGCCACCATGGCCCCGGCGTGGTCGGGCTTGAGCTTCAAGGTCTTCTCCAGGTCCCCGCGGATCTTGGGCGCCAGGCCCTCCGCCAGGGCCTCGAGGATCCCCTTGAACTGGGAAAGCCGCCCCAGGGCCCGGGCCCGCTCAAAGTAGCCCTCGGGGTAATCCGGAGCCTTGGCGATGGCCTGGGAGGCTGCCTTCTCCGCCCGTTCAAACCAGGTGCGCTTCTCCTCGGGCTTGGCCTGGTACAGGGCGTAAAAGCTGGCTCCCTTGGCCGCCAGGGCCAGGTCTTCGGGGGTGCCCAGTTTCAAACCCAGCTCGTAGGCTTCCTGAAACCGCCCGGCATCCACCAGGGCCGACACCTGGGGGGCCTGGGCCAGGCCAGCAACCCAAACCATCACGGCAAGTGCGGTTATCCAGCGCTTCATGGGTTTCACCCGCGGGGATTATACCCGGTACAAGAGAGGGAGGGCGTAAACTGGAAGGCATGAGGCTTATTGGGGGATTGCTGGTTCTCCTGGGCCTACACTTCCTCTCCTCCGCTTTGGCCCAGGGAGCCGAAGAGTATTTCGCCCGTTGCCAGCGCCTATACCAACGAGGGGCACTGGACAGCGCCCAGGCCACCTGCGAGCTGGCCCTCACCAGCGATCCGGAGCACCGGCCAAGCCTCCTCCTTCTCGCCCGCATCCACCTGGAAAGGGGGGACCTGGCCCAGGCGGAAAGCTACCTGGGACGCCTGGGGGATGAGCCGGAGGCCCAGCTCCTTCGCGCCCGGTTACTGCTGCAAAAGGGCCAGGCCGCCGAGGTGCTCAGGCTTTCCCTCCCCCCGGGGCCTGAGGCCAACCTCCTGCGGGCCATGGCCCTCGAGGCCCTCCGCCAGTATGAGGAAGCCTTGAGGCTGGCCCAAGGCCTGCCCCCCACCCCCGAGGCGCGCCTTTTGCTTTCCCGGCTCCATCTGGCCCTGGGAAGGCCCCAGGAGGGCCTGGCCTTTCTGGGCTCCACCCCAGCGGAAAGGCTGGAGCAAGGCCGCCTCCTCTTCCTCTCGGGGAAGCCCCAGGAGGCCATCCCTATTCTGGAGGGGCTCTTGCCGGAGCTTTCGGCCCAGCCCGGGCTGCAAGGCCAGGCCCTTTCTCTCCTGGCCCTGGCCTACCTGGGGCAGGGCCAGCTTGCCCAGGGGCAGGCGGCCCTGAAGCAGCTTTCTGCCCTGGAAAACCTCCCGGCCCGCTTCCTGGCCCAGGCCTGGCCTTGGCTTCTCGTCTTCCTGGTCTTTTTGCTCCTGGTCCTCCTGGGGGAAAGCCGGATAGAGCCCTTGCGCACCCTCGAGGTGGTGGAGGATCCCCTCCCGGGACCGGGAAGCCTTTACCTGACCCTCCTGGGCACCCTCCTCCTGGCCCTCCTCCTGGCCGCCTTCCTGGGCAAAACCCTTTTCGCCAACGCCCTGGCCCTCATCACCCCTTACCAGAAAGACTCGATCCTCCCCAGCTTTTACCTCTTCTATGGCCTTCTCCTCTTCGCAGGCCTCCTTCTCCAAAAGCCCTTCCGCAAGCGCCTTCCTGCCCTTTTGGGCCCCTGGTCCAGCTGGATCGAGGGGTTTTGGGTGGGGCCGGCCTTGGTCCTCCTCCTCTTCCTCTACGGATGGATCCGGGAGCCCTTGGGGCTAGGCACCCTTCCCTTAAACCTCCTTACCTTTTTGGGCCTAGCCCTCATGGAGCCCTTCTTCCGGGGTCTGGTCCCCTTGGTCCTTAAGGAGCGGTACCGGGACCTTTCCCCCTACCTGACAGCCTTGCTCTTTGCGGTGGCCGTGCCCGGGCCCACCTTCCTTCTCCTCCTCCTGGGGGCAGGCCTCCTCTGGGCCAAGGAGCGGGCGGAGGGCACCCTGGGCCTGGCCTTGGGCTGGGTGGTGGCGGGGGTGATCCTGGCCCTTTTCCCCACCGTCTGGCTCCGGAACTTCTGATGCCACCTTATCCTGGCTTTGCCAGGATGGGGGTCCAGGCAAAACCCCGTAGGCTAAAGGCAGGATGCGCCCCGTCTTCTTCCTCTCCGATTTTGGCCTCGAGGACCCCTACGTGGGCGTGGTCAAGGCGGTGCTCTGGGAAAAAGCCCCCGGGGTACCCGTCCTGGACCTGGCCCACGCCCTACCCCCTCAGGACCTGCGCCGGGCTGCCTATGCCCTTTTTGAGACCCTCCCCTACCTGCCAGAACAGGCGGTGGTCCTGGCGGTGGTGGACCCTGGGGTAGGCACGAAGAGGCGGGCCATCGCCGCCATAGGAAGGCGCCTTTACGTGGGGCCTGACAACGGCCTCTTCACCCTGGCCTGGCTTCTGGACCCACCCATCCGAGCCCACGAAATCACCTGCATCTCCCCCCCAAGCCCCAAGGGCATCCTCCCCCTGCCGGGCTGGGCCCCAGGGGGCCACACCTTCCACGGCCGCGACCTCTTCGCCCCCGCCGCAGCCCACCTGGCCCTAGGGCTGGCTCCGGAGGAGCTTGGACCGGAGGTGCCCGCCCAGGACCTAATACGCCTTCCCCTCGCCCTCACCCCAGGCCCAGAAGGGGAGATCCTCACCTTTGACCGCTTCGGCAACGCCATCACCACCCTCCTCGAGGCTCCCTTGAACGGCCTGGTGGAGGTGGCAGGGAAACGCATCCCGATCCGCCAAACCTTCGGCCAGGTGGGAGTGGGGGAGGCCGTGGCCTACCTGGGAAGCGCCGGGCTTTTGGAAATCGCCGTCAACCGGGGAAGGGCCAAGGAGGCCCTAGGGCTAAGGGAGGGGATGCCCGTGGTCATATTTCCCTCACCCAATGCGCCACCTCCTCCAACAGGTCCGATGCGGTGAAGTCCAGGCTCACCGGGGTGATGGAGATATACCCCCGGCGCACCGCAAAGAGGTCTGTCCCCTCTTCCTCCTCCCCCACCGGGGTGCCGGCAATCCAGTAGTAGGGCCGGCCCTCGGGATCCAGGCGCTCCACCACCGTGTCCTCCCAGTGGTGGGTGGAAAGCCGGGTAACCATCACCCCTTTAGGCACCCCCGCCGGGAAGTTCACGTTGAGGAGAACCCCCTTGGGCAGGCCCTTCTCCATCACTCGCCGGGCAATCCTCACCGCCCACGCCGCCGCCTCGGCGAAGTTCAGCTCCTCCCCCGAGGTATCCAGGCTGAAGGCGATGGAGGGAATGCCCAAGGAAGTACCCTCCAAAGCCGCGGCCACCGTGCCCGAGTGGGTGAGGTCCAAGCCCAGGTTGACCCCGATGTTGATGCCGGAGACCACCAGGTCGGGCCGGCCCAAAAGGTGAACACCCAGCACCACGCAGTCCGCAGGGGTGCCGTCCACCCGGTAGGCGGGGATCTCCCCGAAGCCCGCGCTGGCGGTGTGCTTGAACCGTAGGGGCCGCCTCACGGTGATCCCGTGGCCCACCGCGGACTGTTCCACATCCGGGGCCACCACATAAACCTCCCCCAGAGCCCGCATGGCCAAGCCCAGGGCCTTGATCCCGGGAGAGAAGATGCCGTCGTCGTTGGAAACCAGGATGCGCATGGCTTAAGCCTAAAGCAAAAAGGCCCCCGAAGGGGCCTTTGGGCGGAAAGATCCTTTAGAGGCGGCGGACCTTCTTGGCCTGGGGGCCCTTGCCGCCCTGGCCGGCCTCCACCTCGAACTCCACCCGGTCACCCTCGTTCAGGGTGCGAAACCCCTCAGCCTCGATGGCCGTGAAGTGCACAAACACATCCGGACCCTCTTCCTGCTGGATGAACCCGTAGCCTTTTTCCGCGTTAAACCACTTGACGGTACCCTTCTTCATGCTTCTCCTTCATCCCGAAAACCCACCTGGCTTTCCAGGGACTCTTCACTATCCCACGGACTACCCAAAAAGTCAAGCCCCAAAGCGCAAGGGTCCTTGGGGCCTGAGGGAGGCTTTGGGCTTAGTGGTGGTGCCCGCCCTCGTGCACGTGGCCGTGAAGGATCTCCTCGGGGGTAGCCTCCCGGACCTTCACCACCTCCACCTCGAAGTCCAGGTCCCTGCCCGCCAGGGGGTGGTTGAAGTCAATGGTCACCTCTTCCCCCTGGACCTCCACCACGGTGAGGGGCATGGGGTTCCCCTCCATGTCCTGGGCGTAGAACTGGGCCCCGGGCACCACCTCCGCGTCCTCGGGGAAAGCGGAGAGGGGCACCACCTGGACCCCCTCGGGGTCGCGGGGTCCATAGGCCTTGTCCGCAGGCACGTGGGCCTGGAAGATCTCCCCCTCCTCGCGGCCTTCCAGCTCCTCCTCGAGGCCCCGGATCAGGTTGCCGTGCCCGTGCAAATAGGAAAGCTCCCCCTGGTCCAAGACCTCCCCCTCCACCTGGAGGGTGTAACGGATGGTTACCACCTTGTCTTGTTCAACCTTCATGGTCACCCTTTCGCAAGCCAGGCTTGCTCCCCTTAGCCTAGCAGACCCACCCCTTGGAGGAAAGGTGGTGTAATTGGCCACCACATTTGAGACACCTTGGGGAACCGACTCCCCCCATATCTTAGCCAGGAACTCCAAGGGAGCAAGGCCACCCAAGGCCCTGTGGGGCCTTCTGCGGTTGTAGTGGTCAAGGTAGGCATTGAGCTCCGCCTGTAGTTCGCTCACCCTCGTGGGCAAAGCTCGGGTATAAAACTCCTCCCTAAAAGTCCGTTGCAACCGCTCCACGTGCCCGTTGAGCTTGGGGCTCCGGGGAGGCAGCACGAAAAGAGCAACCCCCAAACGTCGGCATGTCTCCTCAAACTCCGCCATGAACTCGCTACCCCCATCCACCTGTACCGCCCGGATGGGGAAAGGCGCCTGGGCCACCAGTCGGGACAGAAACTCCCCCGCTAGCCTCGCCGTGGCCCGGCTGTGCACCTCCCCCAGGGCATAGCGGGTAAAGAGGTCCACCGCCGAAAAGTGCCGCACCACCTCCCCCGGTCCCAGGCTCACTATCAAGGTGTCCACCTGTACCAGGTCCCCAGGGGCTTGAGCTTCGTATCCCCGGGGCTTACCCCGGGCGTAGGGTCTCCTAGGTCTTCCCCTGGCCTTCCCTCTCCCCCTCCGGGCCAGAAAGCAGGCCACCCTCTCCACCCGTCCCCTCCCCTCCAAATAGGCCAGAATCCGGCCCACCGTCCGTTCCCCTAGCCGGAAGCCCTCCTGGCGCAAGGTGAGCCAGATGGGCCACCGCCCCCAGGTGGGGTTCTCCCTCCTCAGCTCCTCCACCCGCGAAAGAAGCTCGGGCCTCCAGTGCACCTTTCCCCGCAGGCGCCGGGGGCGGCGGGACTTGGGCTTGAGTCCGGCTAGCCCCTTCTCCCTCAAAGCCCTTTCCCAACGGTAGTAGGTGGCCCGGCTGATGCCTAAAAACTCCCGAATCTCTTCCCAGCTCCGCTTGCTCTCCCGCAGGGCTTTCACCAACTTCACCTTGCGAAGGCGTTCCTGGACATCCGGGTCGCCTGCCCCCGCTTCGGCCAGTCTTGTCCCTTGGCTAGCCCCTTGCCCTATCGCTCGGCCAAACGAGGTAAGCTGCATATGGGGAACCTCCGCTACAGGGTCGGTTCCCCATCTTTTTATCCCATTCAGCGTCTCACATGTGTCTGTCCAGGTTCAGATGAGTGGCCGAAACAGGCTCTAGGAGCGCGTTCTTTCGGTTTCCGCGTACACGTCGCGGAAGACCCCGGGGATGGGGGCGTGGGGCTTGTGCACCCGCACCCGTATTCCCTCGAGGCGAGGAAAAGCCTGCAGGAGGGCTTCCGCCAGGTGGTCGGCCAGAGCCTCGATCAGGTAGAAGCGGCGGTGGCGCACCACCTCCTCCACCAGGGCGTAGACGGCGGCGTAGTCCACAGTTTCCTCCAGCCGGTCCCCCCTGCCCTCAAAGGGCACCTTAAGCCAGAGATCCACCACAAACCGGGCTCCAAGCTGGCCTTCCTCAGGCCTCACCCCGTGGCGACCGTAGAACTCCAGACCCAAAAGGGCGATCTCCCCCATATCTATCCCCAAAGGGCGTTCCACACCGCAAGGGCCTCCCGGTGGGCGGCCACGTCATGGACGCGAAGGATCCTGGCTCCCTTCATGGCAGCAAAAAGATGGGCGGCCACGGAGCCCATGACCCTTTTTGCGGGTTCCTCCACCCCCGTGAGCTCCCCGATGGAGCGCTTCCGGGAAAGCCCCACCAAAACGGGATAGCCCAGGGCCACGATCTCTTCCAGGCGTTTAAGGAGGGCCAGGTTGTGTTCCAGCAGTTTCCCGAAGCCAAACCCCGGGTCCAGGACCACCTGGGGCACCCCGGCCCTCAGGGCGCTTTCCGCCTGGGCCCTTAGGAAGGCCTTCACCTCGGCCACCACGTCCCCGTAGCGGGCGTGGGCCATCATGGCCTGGGGGTCGGGCACGGGCATGTGCATGACCACCGCCGCCACCCCATACCGGGCGCAGAGGGCCACCATGCGTTCATCCCTAAGGCCCGTCACGTCGTTGATGAGGTGCGCTCCCAGCTTCAGGGCCTCCGCCGCCACCTCGGGCTTGCGGGTGTCCACGCTCACCGGCACCCCCAGTTCCAGGATGGCCTCGAGGGCGGGAAGAAGCCGCTTCTTTTCCTCCTCCACGGGCACGGGCTGGGCTCCGGGGCGGGTGGATTCGGCCCCCAGGTCCAGAAGATCCGCTCCCTCGGCCACCAGGGTCTTGGCCCTTTCCAGGGCCCTTTCCGGGTCCAGGTAGAGCCCGCCATCGGAAAAGGAATCAGGGGTAAGGTTAAGGATCCCCATGATCCGGGGGTGGGAAAGGTCCAGGGTGCGGTCGCGAAGCCAGAGCACGAGAGGATTATAGTGGGGTCAGGAGGTGAAGCATGCGCCTGTTGGCTGCCGTGGATTTGGGGGAGGGCTTGGAGTCGGTGGTGGAAAGCGCCCGTTTCCTTCAGGAGGGGCTCAACATCCCGGCGGAGCTTATCCACGTGGTGCCCACCCCGTACTTTGAGGCCCTTGGCCGCCGTTTTCCCCATCTTAGGCCGGGGCTGGAGGAAGCCCTTAGCCGGGTGGAGGCGGAGGTGCGAAAAAGCCTAGCGAACACAGGGCTTCGGGCGCAGGTGCTCCGCGGCTTCCCCGCGCAGGTGGTGGCTGGGGAAGCTTTGAAAAGCCGACTGGTCCTTTTGGGACAGCGGGGCACGGATGCCCTCGAGGTCCTGGCCCGGGGAGGCCTGGCCCGCTACCTCCTCCACCGGGGCGAGGTCCCGGTGTTGCTCCTGCCCCGGGCCCTGAAGGGGGTGCGGCGCATGGCCGTGGGGCTGGACGATAGCCCGGCAAGCCTCAGCGCCTTCCGGGTGGCCGAGGCTTGGGGTAGGGCCCTGGGGGCGGAGGTCTTCGGCCTGCACCTGGTGAGCGGGGAAGGGGGGTGTTGTTTTCCCACCTACCTGGACCCCCGGGGGCTCGCCCTCGCCGAGGTGTTAGAGCGGGCTAGGGGCCACCTCGAGGCCCTCCTAAAGGCCACGGGGGTGGTGGAGGTGAGCAAGGGGGAGGACGAGCTGGACCTCCTGCGCCTGGCGGAAGCCCGCGGGGCCGACCTCTTGGTCCTGGGCTCCAAGGCCAAAAGCACCTGGCGGCATCGGCTTGGGCGCATGGTGGAAGTGCTTTCCCATCAGAGCTCCTTGCCCCTTTTGGTGGTGCCCGAGGCCACGGTCTGGTAAGGTAAGGCCCATGCGCCACGGGCCCGGCTGGTTCCTCGCCCTCTCCGCCTACTGGTTTGCCACCAGCCTCAAGTGGTTTTTGGTCCTCCTGGTGATCCTGCCGGCCAAGGTGGCCGAGGTTTCCCCCCCGGAGGAGAAGGCCACCCGGCTGGGCTTCCTCTTCGGCCTGGGGGCGGTGATGGCCATCCTGGGCCCGCCCCTCATGGGCTACCTCTCCGACCGCCTGGGCCAGCGCCGGCCCTTTCTCCTCTTGGGGAGCCTCCTCACCGCCCTGGCCCTCCTCCTCCTGGTCCACGCCCCCACCTACGGCCTTCTCCTCCTGGCCTACCTCCTCCTGCAGGTGGCGGACGACCTGGCCACCGGACCCTACTCCGCCCTCATCCCCGACCTGGTGCCCAAGGGGGAGCGGGGCACCGCCTCGGGGTACATGGGGGTCCTGCAGGTTTCCGGCCAGGTGCTGGGGGGGGTGGTGGGCTTCCTCTTGCCCCTGGCCCCCCAGGCCTACCTCGCCGCCCTGGTGAACCTCCTGGGGGCGGTCCTGAGCCTCTGGGTCATCCCGGACCGGACCCTCAAGGCCAACCCCCGGCCCCTGGCCCAGGCCCTGGCCCGGCCCTGGGGAGACCGGGATTTCCTCCTGGTCTACCTCACCCGCTTCCTGGTGATGCTGGGCTTCTACCTGGCCCAGACCTACCTTCAGTACTACCTGGCGGATGTGGTGGGCGCTTTCCAGGCCCTGGGGCGGTCCCTGGCGGAGGAGCCTTTCCAGGCGGTGGCCCTTCTGGGCCTCCTCATCTCCCTGGGGGCGGCCTTGGCCAGCGTGCCCGCGGGAAGGGCTTCGGACAAGGTGGGGCGCAAGCCCCTCATCTACCTTTCTGGGGCGGGGCTGGGCCTCCTCATGCCCTTTATCCTCCTCTTCCCCCGGTACGACCTCCTCCTCTTCCTGGCCCTCTTCTTTGGGCTTTTCTACGGGGTGTACCTGGCGGTGGACTGGGCCTTGGTGTCCGACGTCCTTCGGGATCCCGAGGCCCACGCCACGGACATGGGGCTGTGGCAGACCTCCATCGTGGTGCCCCAGGTGCTGGCGGGGGCCTTCGGTCGGCCCTTGGACCTCCTGAACGCCCAGGGGGAGGGTCTGGGCTATACGGTTCTTTTCCTCCTGGCGGGGGCCTTTTTCCTCCTGGGGGCCTTTTTGGTGGCCCCCATCCGCCGGGCCCGCTGAGGGGCTTGGGGTTTAGAGCTGGGCCCGGGCGGCCTCGAGGTTGGGCCGGTAGGTGGGATCCCGGTAGCGCCCTGGGACAAAGGCCTGGGCGTGGGCGGGAAGGGGCTCCCCGGCCACCCACCGGGCCAAAAGCTCCCCCGCCCCTAGGGCGGCCATGACCCCATAGCCGGAGAAGGCTCCCAAGAGGTAGATGCCCTCGGCCACGGGGCCCAAGAGGGGGCGGTTTTCCGGGGTGCGCACATAATACCCGCCGTCCACCCGGGCTCTGGTCCCCAAGTAAGGCCGCAAGCCCGGCAGGAGGGGGAGAAGGCCCCTTAAGGCCACCTCCGAGGCCCAGGGCGGCAGGGAGGGCTGGCAGGAGGTGGGCTCCTCTTGCCGGGGAAGGGGGTTGTAGAGGGCTAAGAACCCTCCCCCTTCCGGCCTCCCGTGGGCCCCGGGGGGCAAGGGGCTCAGGAGGGGCCTGAGGGAGGGGTCTTCCTCTAGGAGGGCTTTCTCCTCCGGGGCGAAGATCTCCTGGGGCTCGTTCCAGATCAGAAGGGGGGCTTCCCGGGGAAAGCGGCCCAGGGGGTCTGGGAACCAGGCCTTGAAGTGGGGCTCGGCCGCCACGGGTAGGGCCGGTTCCAAGGCCTTCAGGAGGGGGAGGAGTCCCGGTCCCGGGGCCAGGATCAGGGCGGCGAAGGGGAGGAGAGCCTCTTCCTCTCCCCGGCGGACCCGGGCGTAGGCGGGTTTCCCTGCCCTGGGCTCTACCCCTAAAAACTCCCCCGGAAGGAGTGTTCCCCCCAGTTCCCGGAAGGCCTCGAGGAGGGCCATCCCCAGCCCCTGGGCGGAGAGCCAGCCCGCCTTCCGCACGTGAAGCCCTGCCATCCCCCTCGCGTGGGCCAGGTAGGGAAAGGCCTCCCTCAAGCCCTCTTCTCGGAGTAGGTCCAGTCCTTCTACTGCTTCCTTGGGGTAAGAGGCCCCCGTCCGGTGGACCCGGAGAGGCCCGGCGTGGGGTGCGGCTTCGGCCAGGGCTAAAAGCGCCTCTTCCTGGCCCACGTACAGGTAGCCGCGGCGGTTGGGGCGGGCCACCTGGGCGAAGGGCTCCAGGAGCTCCATGCTCCGGGCCACCAGGCTGCCCAGGGCCTCATCCCCTGGCCAAAAGACCCGGTAGCACTCCGTGGACTTGTCGGTGGTGCAGGAGAGAGGGGCCTCCCGTTCCAGAACCCCCACGGGGAGCCCCCGCCGGGCCAGGAAGTAGGCCGCGGCAAGCCCCAGAATCCCTGCCCCCACCACCAGCACCTCTGCGCCCTTGGGCATTTCCCCCAAGGTACTACACTTGAGCCATGGACCTCAACCACTTCAAGGACGGTCGGCCCCACATGGTGGACGTAACGGAGAAACCCGCCACCTTCCGCACCGCCACCGCGGAAGCCTTCGTGGAGCTCACCGAGGAGGCCCTGGCTGCCCTGGAACAGGGCGGGGTGGGGAAGGGGGACCCCCTGATGGTGGCCCAGCTTGCGGGCATCATGGCCGCCAAAAGGACCGCGGACCTCATCCCCTTGTGCCACCCCCTTCCCCTTACCGGCGTGGAGGTGCGGCTGGAGCTTTTGCAGGAGGAAAGGCGGGTGCGCATCGAGGCCACCGCCAAGACCAAGGCGGAGACCGGGGTGGAGATGGAGGCCCTCACCGCCTGCGCCGTGGCTGCCCTCACCGTGTACGACATGCTGAAGGCGGCTTCCAAGGGGCTGGTCATCTCCGGGGTGCGCCTCCTCCACAAGGCGGGAGGGAAAAGCGGGGAGTGGCGGGCTTCCTGAGCCCGCTTGACCTTGCATAAGACAGGGTGGCTTGGGCCTCACCAGCACGTACCTGGGGGGTGTATCCTGGGGTCATGAGGATCGCCGTGGCCCTGTCCAAGAACGACGAGAGAAAGGTCTACCCCGGCCCCTTCGGCCACGCCCCCCGCTTCGCCATCTATGAGGTGGAGGGGGAGGGCTTCCGCCTGGTGGAGGTGCGGGAGAACCCCTATGCGGCCATGGAGGGGGGGGACAAGCACGAGCGCATGCGGGAGCTCCTTAAGGATGTGGACCTGCGGGTGGGGGCCCGCTTCGGCCACGGGGGTTCCATGGGGGCTTTCCCCATGGCGGAGCGGCTGGAGGTGGGTCCGGTGAGCGTGGCCGAGGCTTTAGAAAAGGTCAGGGCCCGCTAAAGTAGCGCCTTAGAAGCTCCTTGGCCTCAGGGGGGAGGGGAGTGCGCTCCAAGTAGACCTCCACCCCCCGGCGCACCTCCTCTGGAGGGCTTCCCTCCCGCCAGGGGGAGGGTAGGTCCTGGCCCTTTCCTTCCCGGCCGGGCCCGAGGAGTTCCTGCCCGGGACCGTTGGGCTTTGGGAGGGGCAAGGAGGCGGGAGCCTCCAGCGTTGGGGAGGGTCCTGAGGCACCTGGGGTGGGGGTGCCTGCTTCCTTAGGCTGGCCTGGTTCCTGACCTGGGACCTCCTGGGTGGCTTCTGGCTTTCCGTCCCCGTCGCCGGGCACCTGGGTTCCCTGCCCCGGAGCCTGGGAGGAACCCCCGGGGGAAGATCCCTGGGGGCTAGGTTTGGGAGCTTGCCCCCCTTGGGGGGTTGGGGCGGGGTGGCCCTGGCCTGGTTCCTTCCCTTGCGGGCTTCTGGGTGCCTCTGGGGAATCCGGGGTCGGCGTGGTTTCCTCGGGTGAAGCCCCGGGTACCTCGGCCGGCTTCTCCCTTTCCGGGAAGGTTTGGGGGATTGCGGGGTGCCCGGCGTTGGGAGGGGACCCGAAGGGGCTTGCCTCCCTGGGGGCAAGCCCCGTCCACGAGCCCAAGGCCAGGGCCAGGAGGACCAGATAGAGGGCAAAAAGCCCCAGGGGGAAGGGGGGAAGAGGGACTTCCACCTTGCGGGCCTCCTGCCAAAGCCGTTCCTCCCCGTAGGCCAAGGCGGTGGGATAGGCCAGGCTCGCCCGGGCGATCTCCCGTAGCGCCCGCCCCTCCCAAAGCCGGGCGGGCAGCAAGAACGGTAGGAGGGAGGCCAGGGCGAAGAAGGGGTGGAGAAAGCCCAGAAGCGCTAAGGGAAGGGCCAAGAGGAGCCGGTGGCGCCAGGCCAGGCGCCTTGCGTAGAGAAGGTGGAACCCGGGCTCCACGGCAAGACCATTATCCCCTGCCAGGGGCTAAGGAAAAGGTGCCCGGGGCCTAAAGGCCCCGGGGGGAGGGAGTACACTGGTCTACTTGACCGGGGGACGGGTCTTGAGGACCTCCTGGGGGGACATGGCCTTAGCCCTTCGCGCCTTCACCTCCTCGGCGCTGATGGGTTTGGCCTTGGACTTGGCGAAGGTGGTGAGGATGTGGTTCAGGAGGTCGGCCACCTCCTGGTCCTTGAGCTGGCGGAAGGGGGGCATGACCCCGTTATAGGTCTTGCCTTCCACCGTAAGGCTTCCCTGGAGGCCGTAGAGGACCACCCGAATCAGGTACTCTCGGCCCCCCTTGGCCTGGACCACCTTGTCCAGATGGGTGAGGGGCGGGAAGGCTCCAGGGACCCCCTGGCCCGTGGCCTGGTGGCAGCTTTGGCAGTTGGCCGAGTAGAGCTTGGCTCCGGGGCTTTGCCCAAGGGCCAGAAGGCCCAGGAAGAGCAAGACGGGCAAGAGGCGCTTCATGGCCTCATTATGGAGAACCCCGCCCCCCTTAGGCCAGGGGCATTTGTCCTAGGCCCTTAGGGAGGTAGGCGCATCGGGGGTCGGCGGCCAGGTGGTCCCCGGTTTCCGCAAAGGCCCGGGCCCGGCTTCCCCCGCAAAGCTCCCGGTACTCGCAGACCCCACACTTTCCCTTGAGAAGGCCCTTGTTGCGGAGCTCGAGGAAAAGGGGGCTATTCCGGTAGATCTCCAGAAGGGGTTTCTCCCGCACATTGCCGGCGGAGAGAGGAAGAAACCCCGAGGGATACACCTCCCCCGTGGAGGAAACAAAGACGAAGCCGAAGCCGTCGGAGAGGTGCACCCCCCGCCCCTCCCCCACTAGGGCCCCATCCTCTCCCCCGTCTCTCCTCCGGCGCTCCAGGGCCACCCGGCGGAACATGGGGCCCTCGGTGGTGCGCACCTTGAAGGGGTAGCGTCGGGAAAGGTCATAAAGGAGGTGCATCACCTCCTCGTATTCTTGGGGGGAAAGCTGCTCCAAGAGGGCCCCCCGGCCCACGGGTACCAGGAAGAAGACCTCCCAGGTGGCCACCCCTTTGGCCGCCAGGATCTCGGCGATGCCGGTGAGTTCCCCTTTGGTCTTTCGGGTGACGGTGGTGTTCACCTGGGTCATGAGGCCCACCTCCCGGGCCCATTCCAGGGCCTGGAGGGCCAGGGCGAAGGTGCCCGGCACCCCGCGGAAGCCGTCGTGGCTTTCGGGGCTCGCCCCATCCAGGGAGATGGCCATCTGGTGTACGGAAAGCTCCTTGAAGCGTTCCACCACCTCCCGGGTGAGCCGGGGGGTGACGGCGGGGGTGATCCCCACCTTAAGGCCCAGACGCTGGGCCTCCTCCAGAAGGAGGAAGAGGTCGGGCCGGGCCAGGGGGTCGCCTCCCGTGGGCAGGAGGATGGGCTTGGGGGTGTAGGTGGCGAGCTCCTCCAAGAGCCTTAAGCCTTCCTCGGTGGTGAGTTCCCCGGGTAAGGGATCGGGCACCGCCGAGGCCCGGCAGTGCTGGCAGGCGAGCAGGCAGGCCCGGGTCATCTCCCAGGCCACCAGGAGGGGGAAGCGGTGAAGGTCGGGCTTCATGCCTCCAGGATGCCGCCTGGGGGTCGGGGCAGATGTCCTTAGCGGGGAAGGGTGAGGCGGTAGACCAGGGTAAGGGACTCCCCGGGTTTAAGGGGGATTTCCAGGCGGTAGCCCTGGGGCAGGTGGGCGGCCTCGGGGAAGTCCAGGCGGAAGGGCTGGGGGAAGGTTTCCGAAAGGAGGAGGGCCACGGGGTAGGGGTAGGGGTTCTTAAAGCGGGTTTCCACCCGGTAGGTGGCTTCTTTTTCGCTTTGGCCCAGCAGGCTCACCGACCGTTCCAGCCGGCCCTCGAGGTCCCGCCCCAGCCACACCTCGGCCACCTCTCCCTCGGGGGTGGCGGGAAGCGGGGCCTGGCCCAGGAAAAGGCCTCCTTCCGCCGCCTCCAGGCCCCCCGGGGCCAGGGGGAAAGGGGCCTGGAAGCGGTAGCCCCGCTCCAGGGGGAGGAACCTGTCCGTGCGGAAGGGTCCTTGGTAGCGGAGAAGCCGCTTTGGGCTTACCTGGGCCTTGAGGACGGGAATCTCCGTGGTGCCGGGTTCCAGCCGGCCCGGGGGTAGCGGGTAGCGGAAGAGGCCAAAGGGGCTTTCCCCCGAAGGCGCCTCGGCCAAGGCCCGCATGGGTATCCCCTTGGCCTCGGCCCCACCGAGAAGGGGGGCTTCCCCGGCGAGCAGGGTGAGCTTTCTGGCTTCCAGGGGGCTTCCCTCCAGCCGGAGCCGGGCCCAGAGGGTGAGCCTTCCCTCCTCCAGGGTGTAAAAGACCTCCCCGGAAAGCCCGGTGTACAGGTAGCGCAAGGTGGCGGGCCCTTCCCCTAGGTAGCGGAAGAGGACCGCCGTGCCCTGGTAGACCCGCTCCGTTTCCTCCACCCCCACAAGCCGTAGCGAACCGGGTACGATGCGGCCCAGTTTCTCCCCCGCCAGGTAGACCCAGGCCGAGGGGGGCAGGACCACGGGCTCCTTCACCTCGGCGAAGCCGGGGTAGACCACCACCTCCTGGGCCAGGGCGAGGAGGCCCAGGGAAAAGAGGGCGAGGAGTTGTTTCATACCCCCAGTCTACGGGCCAGGGCCTCCACCTCGGCCCGGGAGAGGGGCCCTCCGTGGCCCACATAAACCCTTTCCACCCCCAGGTCCAGGATCTTGCGCACGGTCTTCTTGGTAAGTTCTGGGTCCTCGTTGATGAACCTGGGGGGAAGCCCCCGGCCCCTAAGGGCATCCCCGGCGATGAGGATGCCCTTACGGAAAAGCCCCACCTGGCCCAGGGTGTGGCCGGGAAGCGCCACCACCCGCCACCCGAAGACCTCTTCCCCCTCCTCCACTGGCCTCAGGGCTTCCCGGGGAAGGGGCGGGGCCAGGTTGGCGAGCCAGGGGCCCAGGAGGGGTATGGGTAGGGGAGGGCGGGGCTTTTCCTTGGTCAGGTAGGGCCACTCCTGGCGGTGGGCCAGGACGGGGAGGCGGAACCGCTCCCAAAGGACCCTGGCCCCGCCCGCGTGGTCCAGGTGGTGGTGGGTGAGGAAGAGGAGTTTGGGCGGGGGTTCCAGGAGGGAGAGAAGCCGATTCGCCTCCCAGGAAAGCCCTGCGTCCACCAGGAAGTACCCCTCTTCCGTCGGCACCCGGTAGAGGTTGGCGGCGAAGCGCAGGAGTTCAGGCCCGCTCATAAGCGGGATGGATGCCCATTTCCCGGAGGGCCTTCCGGATGCCCTCCGCGTCGATTCCCGCCTGGCGGTGGAGGCTGGGGATGGAGCTGTGCTCCAGGAAGCGGTCGGGGAGGGCCAGAACCCGCACCTCGGGTTTTAAGCCCATCTCGTTCAGGGCCTCGAGGACCGCGCTCCCAAAGCCGCCCATCTTCTGGTGGTCCTCCACGGTGAGGAGCTTGTAGCCGGCAAGGCTCCTTAGCATCTCCTTGTCCAGGGGCTTGAGGAAGCGGGCGTTCACCACCCCCACCCGGGGGTCGTCGGCAGCGGCCTCGAGGGCGTACCTCAGCGTTTTGCCAAAGGCCAGGATGTAGGCCTCCGTGCCCTCCTTGAGCACCTCCCAGGTGCCCCAGGCGATCTCCGGCCAGGTGCCCTCGGGCACCCGCTCCACGTTGTCCCGGGGGTAGCGGAGGGCGATGGGCCCCCCGATCTCCAGGGCCTTCCGCAGCATGGCCCTGAGCTCCCAGGCGTCCTTGGGGGCGGCGATCTGCAGGTTGGGGATGGTGCGCAGGTAGGCGAGGTCAAAGACCCCGTGGTGGGTGGCCCCGTCGGCCCCCACCACCCCCGCCCGGTCGATGGCGAAGACCACGGGCAGGTTCTCGATGGCCACGTCGTGGATCACCTGGTCGTAGGCCCGCTGCAGGAAGGTGGAGTAGATGGCCACCACGGGTTTCAGGCCCCTTAGGGCCATGCCCGCCGCCGTGGTCACCGCCACGTCCTCACAGATGCCCACGTCCAGGTAGCGCTCGGGGTGCTCCAGGGAGTAGCGCACCAGGCCTGAGCCTTCCCGCATGGCCGGGGTGAGGACGAAGAGGCGGGGTTCCAGGTGGGCCAGCTCCGTGACCGCGTCCCCGAAGGCCTGGCTCCAGGTGTAGCCCTTGGAAACCTTCTCCGGCTTAAGGGGGTCAAAGCCCGAGGGCCCGTGCCAGTAGATGGGGTCGGCCTCGGCCACCTTGTAGCCCTTTCCCTTCCTGGTGACCACGTGGAGCAGGGTAGGGCCGTCCAGTTCCTTGAGGTGCTCCAGGATGTGGATGAGCCCCTTGAGGTCGTGGCCGTCCACGGGGCCGATGTAGCGGATTCCCCAGGCGTAGAAGGGGTTCTCCTGGTGGAGGATGAGCTTGGCCGCCTCCTTGGCCCGGTCCACCAGGCCGAAGAGCTTGGGGGAGATGTGTTCCAGGATGCTCCGGCCCAGCTTCTCGGCGTCCTGGACCCACTTTCTTATCTGAAGTTCTTTGAAATATTTGTTGAGGGCCCCCACGTTTTCCGAGATGCTCATCTCGTTGTCGTTCAGGATGATGAGCATCCTCTTGCCCAGCTCCCCGATCTTGTTGAGGGCGGCCAGGGCCATTCCCCCGGTGAGGGCCCCATCCCCTATGACCGCCACCACGTGGTAGTCCTCCTTCGCCAGGTCCCGGGCGAGGACCATGCCCAAGGCGTGGGCCAAGGAGGTGCTGGCGTGCCCGGCGGTGATGGCGTCGTGCTCGGACTCGGAAACCTTGGTGAAGCCGGAAAGCCCCCCTTCCTGCCTTAGGGTGTGGAAGCGGTCCTTGCGCCCGGTGATGAGCTTGTGGGCGTAGGCCTGGTGGCCCACGTCGAAGATAAGGCGGTCCTTAGGGGATTGGAAAACCCTGTGCAGGGCCAGGATGAGCTCCACCGCCCCCAGGGAGCTCGCCAGGTGGCCCCCGTTTTGCGCCGTGACCCGGATGATCTCGCTCCGGAGCTCCTCGGCCAAGGCCTGGAGCTCCTCGAGGGTCAGGCCCTTCAGGTCGTCCGGGTTATTCACCTTGTCCAGTACCATCGTTTCCCCCCTAGCTAGAAATTCTTCTCCACCAGAATGCGGCCTTCCCGGGTGCGCACTTCCCCCACCCTGGGGGCGAACCAGACCTCCCGGGCATCCTGGCCGCGCTCGTCCTGGTAGATCTGGCGGATGCGGTACACCTGGAAGACCCCGGCGGGCAGGCGTACCTCCCGCTCCTCCAACACCTCCATGGTATAGCTCAGGCCCCCCTGGGCCAGGGGCTCCCGTCCCCCAGGGGTGAGAAGTTCCACCCGCACCGTTACCCTGCCCCCCAGCGGTAGCCCACGGTTAGGAGGGCCTCCGGGGGGTACTCCAGGATGGGGGGGGTGAAGACCACCCGGGCGGAGGGATCCTGGAAGCCCAAAAGCCGCACGCCAAAGGCCCCCACCTGCCGGTAGTAGGCCCGGTCCTCCCCCCGGCCGAAGCTGCGGAAGCGCACCGCCTCCTGCCCCTCGTAAAGGGCCGGGCCCTCCACCCGCACCCGGTAGGGTGGGGAGGAAAGGGCCTCTCCTTCGGGCACATAGACCCACTCCAGGCCCGTGGTGACGGGGTAGAAGGCGGTTTCCTTAAGAAGGGGCCGGGCCTCGGGGGCCTGGGTGGCCTGAGGGGCACAGGCGGCCAGAAGGAGGGCAAGGGCCATAAGGTACCGCCTCATGGTACGGAGTTTACTCCCCCTTTGCCCGTGGGCTGGCCAACACTTTCCCCAAGGCGGTGGGGCACCTTTGGCCCCTCTCAGGCCCTTGAGCTGGGCTTGTTCCGTCCGGCCCCGCTGGCCTGGGCCGCAAGGGGAGGGGTATGGGGGCTTCAGGACTGGCCAAGCTCCCGTTTCAGGCGGGCGAGTTCCTCCTCCAGATCCTTTTCCGCGGAGAGGGCGGCGAGCTCCTTTTCCAGGTCCTGGCCATCCAGCTCCTTCAAGGCCTCGTGCCGGTCCTCCATGGAGAGGATGCGGGCCTCCATCTCCTCAAAGGCCTCGAGGGCCGGGTGCTGGTCCAAGCGGGACTCCATGCGCCGCACAGCCTCGGCGGCCTCCACCCCCTTCTTGCGGGCGAGAAGCAGTTTTTTCCTGGCCTCGGCCTCGTCGATCTTGGCCTCCAAGGCCTTGAGCTGGGTCATGAGGCGGTCGATGAGGGCCTTCTGTTCCGCCGCCTGCTGCCGGAAGCCCTCGGCTAGGTCCAGAGCCCGCTTCCTGCGCTTAAGGGCCTCCTTGGCCAGGTCCTCCCGGCCTACCTTCAAGGCTTCTTTGGCCTTCTCCTCCCAGAGGGTAGCCTCTTGCAGGTGGCTTTCCACCTCCCGTTCCAGGCGCTTGCCCTCGGCCATGGCGGCCGCCACCTGCTCCCGGGCCTCCCTTAGGGCTTCTTTCATGTCCTCCAGGGCCTGGTTGATGATCTTCTCCGGGTCCTCGGCCCGGCGCAGAAGGTCGTTGAGGTTAGCCCGGATAAGGCGGCTTAGGCGATCCAGTAGGGTCATGGTTTTTCCTCCTAGGTTGAGTATGCCACACCCACCCTTGACCCATGGGGAGAAAGGGGATAGGCTTGCCCTGTAAGTATGCACTTACTTGCCGGGCCGGAGGATCAGGGCTTGGACAAGGATCCCGATCGCGGGTTGCTTTGGGCGGCCCTGGAGCTTTTGGCTGAGCGGGGGTACCGGGGGGCCACCACCAAGGAGATCGCCCGGCGGGCCGGGGTGAATGAGGTAACCCTCTTCCGGCGTTTCGGTAGCAAGGAGGCCCTTTTGCGGGCAGCCCTTTCCCGCTTTATCCCGGCGGGGTTTCTGGAACGCCTCCCCGCAGAGGAGGCTCCTTTGGAGGAGGGCTTAAGGCAGCTTTTAGAGGCCTACCTGGACCTCCTAAAGGCCCACCAGGCCCTTTTGCCCAAGCTGCTTGCCGAGCTTCTACGCCACCCGGGGCTAAGGGGCGCACGGCCTCCGGAGGGCATCCTGGGTGTCTTGGAAAGGGTGGTGGGCTTTTTCCGAACCCAGCAGCGCCGGGGCTTCCTCCGGACCGATGAGCCTCCCGAGGAGATGGCCCTGGCCTTTGTGGGGCCTTTGCTGGCCCGGTTCCTTCTGGGGGAGGCTTTGGGGGTGCACCTCCCCCTGGACCAGGAGGCCTACCTGCGGGGGTACCTGGAGGGTAGATATGGTGCAGGCTGAGGAGATCACGCGAAGCTTTGGTAACGTGAGGGCCTTGGACCGGGTGAGCCTCGAGGTGCGCCCTGGAGAGGTCTTCGGCCTCCTGGGGCCCAACGGGGCGGGGAAGACCACCCTGGTGCGGATCCTCACCGGGGTTCTCCAGCCCGATGGGGGAAGGGCCTGGGTGGCGGGGCTTGAGGTGGGAAGGGAACCCCACCGGGTGAAGGCCAGGATCGGCTACGCCACCCAGGAGCAAAGCATTTACCGCGACCTCACGGTGGAGGAGAACCTCCTCTTCCGCGCCCGCCTGTACCGGCCCAAGGAGGCCCGCCCCCTGGCCCAGGAGGTCCTGGAGCGCTTTGGCCTTTTGCCCTATGCCAAGGCCCTGGCCGGGCATCTTTCCGGGGGGTGGCGGCAGCGCCTGGCCCTGGCCCAGGCGGTGGTGCACCGCCCCGAGGTGCTTTTCCTGGATGAGCCCACCACCGGCTTGGACCCCCTTTCCCGGAGGAGCATGTGGGAGCTCATTCATCAGGAGGCGGAGAGGGGGGCGGCGGTCTTGGTCACCACCCACTCCATGGACGAGGCGGAGCGTTGCCACCGCCTGGCCCTGCTCTTCGGCGGCCGGGTGCTGGCCGCGGGCACGCCCCAAAAGCTGAAGGCCCTAGCCAAGGCGAGGGCCCGCTTTCTCTATGCTCCGGGGCTTTCCCTTAGGGAGGCCCGGGGGATGCCTGGGGTCCTCGAGGCTTGGCAGAGCGGAGCCGGGGTGCGGCTCATCGCCCGCAAGGAGGCTCCCTTAGCAGGATTGGAGGAGGTGGAGCCCAGCCTCGAGGACGTCTTCACCCTTCTTACCAAGGAGGCCCCATGAGCCGCATCCTGGCCCTGGCGGAGAAGGAGTTCTTGCAGATCCGGAGGGACCATGTCCTGCCACGGCTCATCGTCTTGCTGCCCACCCTGATGCTCCTCCTCTTCGGCTACGCCATCAACTTCACCCTTAGCCGCATCCCCCTGGCGGTTTACGATGCTTCAGAGGACCGCATCAGCCAGGCGCTTTTGGCGGAGCTCACCAAGGAGGACCGTTTCCATCTGGTCCACCGGGCGGCAAGCCCCGAGGCGGTGGTGCAGGCGGTGGACCGGGGCCGGGCCCGGGTGGGGCTGGTGGTGCCTCCTGGGGCCCTGGACAAGGTGCGGCGGGGGGAGAGCGTGAGCCTGGAGGTCTACGTGGATGGCTCCGACCCCAACTTTGCCTTCCAGGCTCAGGCGGCCTTGCGGAGGGCCATCCAGGAGGTGAACGCCCGCATCCTGGTGGGCCGGGCCATGGCGGGGGAGGCGGTTTTGCCCCCCTTGAGCCCCAACCTGCACACCCTCTACAACCCCGAGAACAGGACGGCCTGGTTCATGATCCCCGGCATCATCGGCCTGGTGCTCACCATGTTCACCGTCCTCCTCACCGCTTTGTCCATCGTGAGGGAGGTGGAAAGCCGCATGATGGAAAGCCTCTTGGCCTCCCCTTTGCGCCCCCATGAGATGGTGCTGGGCAAGGTGTTGCCCTACCTGTTCATCGCCTTCGGGGTGGCCCTACTGGTGCTGGGCCTGGGGCATTTCGTGTTTGGGGTCCCGGTGCGGGGAAGCCTGGCCCTCCTCCTCTTGGCCATGTTCCTCTTCGTGCTGGGATCCTTGGCCGCGGGGGTTCTCATCTCCACCCTGGCCCGGACCCAGGTGCAGGCGGTCTTCGGCACCTATGCCTACGCCTTTCCCACCATCTTCCTTTCCGGCTTCGTTTTCCCCATCGACGGCATGCCCCGCTTCTTCCAGCTCCTTTCCTATCTGGTGCCCGCCCGGTATCTCATAGAGGTCCTCCGTGGGGTAATGCTCAAGGGGGTGGGGTTTGCGGTGCTTTGGCCCCACCTGGCAGCCCTTCTCCTCTTTTCCGCCTTGGTCCTCCTCCTGGCCTCCGTGCGTTTCCAAAGGCAGGTGGTGGCATGAAAAGGATCTGGTGGTCGGGGTTGCTGGCTTTGGGCCTGGCCCTAGCCCAGGGGCGCCTCGAGGCCGGGGTTTATGGAGTTTCGGGAAGCTGGGCCTCTACCCTCGAGGCGGGCCTCACCCTGGAGCCGGGGGAAGCCTACCTGAGGCTCCAGGTGGGGCGGGAAAGCCGGGGGGCCTTGGGGTTTTCCTCCAGCCTGGCCCTTGGGCCCTTGGGGTACCTGGCCTATGGCCTGCAAGCCGAGGCGGGGGTGGGGGGGCCTGGGGGGATGGCCTTCGCCGAGGGGGGGGCTGGCCCCTTGGCCCTTTCCGCGCGGCTCGGCTACCGCTCCCAAGGGATTTTCCCTCTTTTTCCCGAGGAGGGGGTGTTCGGTCGGCTTTTCCTGCGCTACCGCCTGGTGCCCAAGGAGGTGGTGGGGCTTCTCTTGGAAAAGGGGGAGGTTTCCCGGGCCGAGGTGAGCTACGCCCTGAGGGAGGAGGCCACCTATACCCTGGGGGCGGGTTTTTCCGGCCTGCCCTATCTGGTCCTGGGCTGGAAGGGGGAGGTAGGGGAGGGCATGGAGGTGTTGGACCTCGCCCTGCGCTTAGGGGGGCTAAACCGCCTCGAGGCGGGGCTTTACTTAGGGGAGGCTAGCCTTTTCCTCATCCTTTCCTATCCCTTTGCGGGTAGCCTCGGCGTGTGGCTTGGGGACCTGGGCCTCGAGGGAGGGTACAGGGAAGCTCCCTACGCTTGGCTCCGGTACGCCTGGAGGTGGCCATGAGAAAGAGATTTCTGGAAAAACCCTGGGGTGTTTTGCTTCTGGCCCTGGGCCTGGCCCTGGCGCAAAGCGTTTCCGAGATCCTGGACCGGGTGGAGCGGAACCTGCAGGACCCCTGGCAGGCGGTGGTGCAGGGCCAGATCCAGGGGCCCGGGGGGCTGGAGGAGCTTAAAGCCCGGGTGCTGGCCATTCCCAAGGAAAACCTCTTCCGCATAGAGTTTCAGAAGCCAGGCTCCCTCGAGGGAAACTTCACGGTGATCACGGAAAAGGAGGTCTGGAACTACCTTTACCTCACGAACCAGCTTATCGTGAGCCCCAAGGAAAAGGCCCAGGTGCAGGGCCTGGGGTTTAGCCCCCAGGGCCTTGGGGACCTGAAGGAGCTTTCCGAGCGGGTGAGCCTCCGCCTTGTGGGGGAGGAGCGCCTGCCGGAGGGGGTGGCCTGGAAGCTGGTAGGCCGGGCACAGGAGGGCCAAGGCTTCGCCACCTTGGAGCTTTACATCCTGAAGGCCGACCCCAGGCCCGTGCGCTTCGTGTTCCGGGACGAGGCAGGGAAGGTTATGGCCGACCTGCGGGTGGTGGAGTTCAAGAAAGCCTCCTTACGCCCCCAGGATCTCAAGCGCTACCCCAAGGACGCCCAGGTGGTGCGGCGCTAGGGTTCGGCGTAGAGGGGGGTGGTGAGGTACTTCCAGCCCCCATCTGGGCTGATGCAGGCCACCCGTTTGCCGGGGCCGAGCTCTTTGGCCACCTGGAGGGCCGCCCAAAGGATGCCCCCCGAGCTCATCCCCAGGAAAAGCCCCTCCTCCCGGGCGAGGCGCCTTGCTAGGGGAAAGGCGTCCTCCTCCCACACCTGGATGACCCCATCCAGAAGGGAGAGGTCCAGGTTCTCGGGGATGAAGCCGGGTCCCATGCCCTGGAACTGGTGCTGGCCCATCTTGCCCCCGGAGAGGACGTTGGAACGGGCGGGCTCCACGGCGTAAACCTTCACCCCTGGCAGGCGTTCTTTCAGGTAGCGCCCCACCCCGGTGATGGTCCCCCCGGTGCCCGAGCCGTAGACGAAGGCGTCGATCCGCCCCTCTAAGGCCTCAAAAAGCTCAGGTCCCGTGGTTTCATAGTGGGCCCGCACGTTGGCGGGGTTGGCGAACTGGTCGGGCATGAAGGCCCCCAGGTCCTCCTTAAGGCGCAAGGCCTCCTCCCTTGCCGCCAGCATCCGCCTCGCCGGGTTGGTGAGGACCAGCTCGGCGCCGAAGGCCTTCAGCACCCGCTTCCTCTCCTCGGACATCTGGGCGGGCATGGTGAGGATGAGGCGGTAGCCTCGGCTGGCGGCGATCATGGCCAGGCCGATCCCGGTGTTGCCGCTGGTGGGCTCCACGATGACCTGGCCGGAGCCGGGGCGGAGGAGGCCTCTTTCCTCGGCATCCCGGATCATGTACCAGGCGGGCCGGTCCTTGATGGACCCCCCAGGGTTCTGGCCCTCCAGCTTCACCCACACCTCGGCCATGTCGGGCTCCACCACCTTGAAAAGGCGCACCACCGGGGTTTTGCCGATGATCGTTTCCACCCGCATACCCCTACTATAGGGCCTGTAAGGGAAAGGAAAGAGCTTGGATACGGGGAAAGCTTCCTCCACCTGAACCTGGACAGACACATGTGAGACGCTGAATGGGATAAAAAGATGGGGAACCGACCCTGTAGCGGAGGTTCCCCATATGCAGCTTACCTCGTTTGGCCGAGCGATAGGGCAAGGGGCTAGCCAAGGGACAAGACTGGCCGAAGCGGGGGCAGGCGACCCGGATGTCCAGGAACGCCTTCGCAAGGTGAAGTTGGTGAAAGCCCTGCGGGAGAGCAAGCGGAGCTGGGAAGAGATTCGGGAGTTTTTAGGCATCAGCCGGGCCACCTACTACCGTTGGGAAAGGGCTTTGAGGGAGAAGGGGCTAGCCGGACTCAAGCCCAAGTCCCGCCGCCCCCGGCGCCTGCGGGGAAAGGTGCACTGGAGGCCCGAGCTTCTTTCGCGGGTGGAGGAGCTGAGGAGGGAGAACCCCACCTGGGGGCGGTGGCCCATCTGGCTCACCTTGCGCCAGGAGGGCTTCCGGCTAGGGGAACGGACGGTGGGCCGGATTCTGGCCTATTTGGAGGGGAGGGGACGGGTGGAGAGGGTGGCCTGCTTTCTGGCCCGGAGGGGGAGAGGGAAGGCCAGGGGAAGACCTAGGAGACCCTACGCCCGGGGTAAGCCCCGGGGATACGAAGCTCAAGCCCCTGGGGACCTGGTACAGGTGGACACCTTGATAGTGAGCCTGGGACCGGGGGAGGTGGTGCGGCACTTTTCGGCGGTGGACCTCTTTACCCGCTATGCCCTGGGGGAGGTGCACAGCCGGGCCACGGCGAGGCTAGCGGGGGAGTTTCTGTCCCGACTGGTGGCCCAGGCGCCTTTCCCCATCCGGGCGGTACAGGTGGATGGGGGTAGCGAGTTCATGGCGGAGTTTGAGGAGACATGCCGACGTTTGGGGGTTGCTCTTTTCGTGCTGCCTCCCCGGAGCCCCAAGCTCAACGGGCACGTGGAGCGGTTGCAACGGACTTTTAGGGAGGAGTTTTATACCCGAGCTTTGCCCACGAGGGTGAGCGAACTACAGGCGGAGCTCAATGCCTACCTTGACCACTACAACCGCAGAAGGCCCCACAGGGCCTTGGGTGGCCTTGCTCCCTTGGAGTTCCTGGCTAAGATATGGGGGGAGTCGGTTCCCCAAGGTGTCTCAAATGTGGTGGCCAATTACATCATCTTGCGCTCATGGGAAAACCGTGGTAGGATAGCTCCGCCCAAAAGGGCTACGTGAAGAAGGCCTATTCCTTCCCCCACTGCTCCCTAGGGAGCGGTGGGCTATAAACTTTCTCACCCCCTTGGGCTAAACTGAGGGAGCCCGGAAAGGGGCGGGTCTATTATGGAAAGGGTAGCGATATTCATTGACGGCTCCAACCTGTACAAGGGGTTGGTGCAGCACCTGGGGCCGGACTATCGGCTTAACTTCGTGGAGTTTATCAGCCTTCTCACCGCCGGGCGCAAGCTTCTCCGCGCTTACTACTACAATGCCCCCCTCCCTCCGGAAGACCCCGCCGCCAAGGCCCACCAGAGCTTCCTCAACTACCTGAAGCGGGTGCCCTATGTGGCCGTGCGCCTGGGAAGGCTGGAAAGGCGGGCGGATGGCTTTGTGGAAAAGGGGGTGGATATCCAGATCGCCATAGACATCCTGCGCCTGGCCTATGCCGACGCCTATGACGTGGCGGTTTTGGTCTCCGGGGATGGGGACTTCGCCGAGGTGGTCAAGGTGGTCCAGGACATGGGCAAGCAGGTGGAAAACACCACCTTTCACGCCCTTTCCTCCCACCGCCTGGCCCAGCAGGCGGACCGCTTTTATCCCCTTGACGACTTCCCCTGGGAGCGCCTCCGGGCGCAGAGCCTGCCCCAGGCCCCCGAAAGCGGCGAGTAAACCCCGGCCTAGAGGAGTTCTTCGGGGCGGAAGAAAAGGCCGATCTCCCGGCTTGCGTCCTCGAGGCTCGCCGAACCGTGGATCACGTTCTCGTCAATGGTGGTGGCGAAATCCCCCCGGATGGTGCCGGGAAGGGCGTCTTTGGGGTGGGTGGCTCCCATCATCTTCCGCACCTCAGCCACCGCGTTTGGCCCCTCCAGCACCATGGCCACCACCGGACCCGAGGTGATGAAACTCACCAGGCCGGGGAAGAAGGGTTTCTCCCGGTGCTCGGCGTAATGCCTTTCCGCAAGCTCCTGGGTGATCTGCAAAAGCTTAAGCCCCACGATACGAAAACCCTTCCGCTCAAAGCGGGCAAGGATCTCCCCCACCAGACCCCTTCGCACGCCGTCGGGTTTCACCATGACAAAGGTGCGCTCCATACCCCTAGGAGTTTAGCAGGTCTAGGGCCTTTTGAAGTAACCCAGCAGGATATAGGCCACCACCACCACCCAAAGGAGCACCAAAAGGGCATCCCGCCAGCTTAGGCGAACCCTGGGGCGCTGGGGCTCCAGGACCTGGGTGGGGAGCTCCTCAGGCTCCTCCCCCAGCTTGAGGCGCACCGGGGCACCCCTTGCCGCCTCGAGGGGCAGGGCGTAGGGGCGACCCCCCTGGGGAAGTTCCTCGGGCAGCCGCACCACAATGGCGCTCACGTTATCAGGCCCCCCCCACTCGTTGGCCAAGGCTACCAGGCGCTTGGCTGCCTCTTCGGGGGGAAAGCTTTTCAGGACTTCCCCCAGGGTGCGGTCCTCCAACACCCCGGAAAGGCCATCGCTACAAAGTAAAAGCACGTCTCCGGGCTCCAGCTTAAGCCCCATGAGGTCCACCCGGGCCTGGGGGAAGGAGCCTAAGGCGTTGGTGATCACATTGCGCCAGCGGTGGGTCTTGGCCTCCTCGGGGCTTAAAAGGCCCTGGCGCACCCTTTCCGCCACCCAGGAGTGGTCCTCGGTGAGGAGGGTAAGCTCCCCTTTCCGGAGGAGGTAGGCCCTCGAGTCCCCCACATGGGCGATCAAGGCATAGGGCAGATCCAAAAGGAGGCAGGTGGCGGTGGTGCCCATACCCCGGTTCTCGGGGCGTTGCGCCTCCAGGTAAATGCGCTCGTTGGCCCGCTCAAAGGCCTGGAGGAGGACCTTGGGGGAGGGCCCCGCCCCCTTCAGGTGCTCCAGGATGGTGTCCACCGCCAGCCTGGCCGCCACTTCTCCCGTGCGGTGCCCGCCCATCCCATCCGCCACCACGAAGATCCCTCCCCACGGGGTGAGGGCATGGCCCACGGCGTCCTCGTTTTTGGGCCGTTTGAGCCCGGGGTGGGTCTCCAAGGCAAAGTCGAGGCCCGGCACGGGGGGATTTTATACCACCCCGCCCCGCCGCGGGCAGGGTGGGAAGACCAAAGCGGCTTCCGGGGGCCGTAGGGCACGGGGAAACGGGGGATGAACGCATAGCCTTGACGCATACCGCATACCGCGGTAACTTGAGAGTAAGCCCGGGCCCGAAAGCCCGGTCTTTTGCTTTGGGAGGGCGCCATGCGCTTTGAACGAATCGCCCCCTACACCTACCGCATCCCCCGCCAGGGGAAGATGCGGGTGGACGCGGTTTTCTTCGCCTCGGAGGAGATTTTGCAGGACCTCGAGGGGGAAGGCTACGCCTCCTTGCAGCAGCTCATGAACGTGGCCACCCTGCCTGGCATCGTGGAGCCCGCCCTGGCCATGCCGGACATCCACTGGGGCTACGGCTTCCCCATCGGCGGGGTGGCGGCCTTTGACCCCGAGACGGGGGGGGTGGTGAGCCCGGGAGGGGTGGGGTTTGACATCAACTGCCTGCCTGCCGGCACCCGCGTCCTCTTCCACGACCGCTACACCCGCCCCATAGAGGAGGTGGCGAGGGAAAAAGAACCCCTCCTCACCGTGTGGCAGCTTGAGGAAAAACCCGAGGCAGGCAAAGCCTTCCTCCTCCTCTCCCGAGAAGCGGAAACCCTGGTGCGCCTACGCACCGAGGGGGGGTTTGTTTTGGAAGCTACCCCCGACCATCCCGTATACACGCCTGAAGGAATGCGGCCTATAGGGCAGCTGGCCCCAGGCGACCGGGTGGCCGTCCACCCCTTCCAGGGCTTTCCCCACGAGCCCCCTCCCCCTGTCACCCTCCTGGACGAGGAGCAAGCCCAAACTTTGGGGCGCGCCCTGGGCTTTCCACAGGCGGCGGAGGTGCTCAAGGCGAAGGGGCTCCTCCCCCTGCGGGCAGACCATCCCCACCTGCCCGTCATCCTGCGCCTCTTGGGCTACGCACTGGGCGATGGCACCCTCTACCGGTCCCGGAGCAGGGGGTACCTGGTGCTCTATGGGGATGAAGAAGGTCTCCTGGAAGCCAAGGAGGACCTTAAGCGTCTGGGCTTCCAGGCTGGGGGCCCTTACGTTCGGATACGAAACCACAGCTTCCGAGGACGGACCTTTACCTACCGAGAGGCTAGCCTTAAGGCCTCCTCCCGGGCTTTGTTCCTCCTTCTCCACGCCCTAGGCCTTCCCGAGGGCCCCAAGGCGCAAACGGCTTTTGCCTTACCTCAATGGCTCTTCTCCCTTCCCGCTTGGCTTAAAGCCAACTTTCTAGCAGGGCTATTCGGAGCGGAGCTCTCCGCTCCGAAGTGGGTAAGCGGACATGGATACAACCTCGCCTCTCCTGTGCTCTCCCAGTCTAAGCGGAAAAGCCTTTTGGGGATTGGCCGAACCTTCATGGAAGACCTGGCCCGCTTAATGGAAAGTTTGGGCCTGGAAGTCCAGTCCCTACGTGAGGAACTGGCTTGGGAAGAACCCGCTGATCCTTCCCACCGCTTCAAACTGATCCTCCGGAGTACACCGGAAAACCTCCGCCTCCTTTACGAGAGGGTGGGTTATGCGTACGCTCCCCAAAAAGCCTGGCTAGCCCTAGTGGCCGCTTTCTACTTGCGCCTGAAAATGGCCCACTTGGAAGCTCGGGAAACCCAGGCTGAAGAGGTCTTGGCCCTACGACAGGCAGGCCTAGGACCAAAACGCATCGCTGCCACCCTAGACCTCCCCCGGCGCTTCGTGGAGCGTACCCTTTACGAGAAGCGAGGTGGATTCCGCCCCTGGGGATTTCCCACCTTCCCTGAGTTCCTCCAGAGGGCCGGCCCCATGCTTTTTGACAGGGTAGTGGCCATGGAAACCGTTCCCCACGGGGGAAGGGTGTACGACCTCTCCATGGACCATGAGGGGCATAACTTCGTCGCCGAAGGGTTTGTGGTCTCCAACTGCGGGGTACGCCTCCTTGCCTCCCACCTCACCCTCGAGGACCTCCTCCCCAGGCAGAAGGAACTCGCCGACGCCCTCTTTCGCCTGGTGCCCTCGGGGGTGGGGAGCGAGCGGAAGGATGTGCGCTTTAGCAAAAAGGAGCTCAAGGAGATCCTCAAGGAAGGGGCGGGCTGGCTCATCCGCAGGGGCTTCGGCTACCCGGAGGACCTGCGCTTCATCGAGTCCGAGGGCCGCCTCCCCTGGGCCAACCCCGACAAGGTTTCGGACAGGGCCTTTGAGCGGGGGGCCCCCCAGATCGGCACCCTGGGGAGCGGGAACCACTTCCTCGAGGTGCAGTACGTGGACGAGATCTACGATGGCGAGGTGGCGGAAGCCTTTGGGCTTTTCCCAAACCAGATCACCGTCCTCATCCACACGGGAAGCCGGGGCCTGGGCCACCAGGTCTGCCAGGATTATGTGGAAAAATTTCTAAAAGTAGCTCCCCGCTACGGGATCGAGCTTGTGGACAAGCAGCTGGCCGCGGCCCCCATCAGGAGCCCCGAGGGGGAGGACTACCTCCAGGCCATGGCCGCCGCCGCCAACTTCGCCTTCGCCAACCGGCAGCTCATCGCCCACTTCGTGCGGGAGGCCTTCGAGGCGGTGGGCTTTGCCCCTAAGGACCACGGCCTAAGGGTGCTCTACGACCTGGCCCACAACAACGCCAAGTTCGAGGAGCACGGGGGGAAGAGGGTCCTGGTCCACCGCAAGGGGGCCACCCGGGCCTTCGGCCCCGGAAACACCGAAATCCCCCTGGAGTACCAGCATGTGGGCCAGCCCGTCCTGGTGCCCGGGGACATGGGCCGCTACTCCTATGTGCTGGCGGGAACAGAAAAGGCCATGGAGGTATCCTTTGGCTCCAGCTGCCACGGGGCCGGACGCAAGATGAGCCGCCACCAGGCCAAGCGGGTGGCTCGGGAGCGAAACCTGGTGAAGGAGCTGGCGGAAAGGGGCATCCAGGTGCGGGCCGCCACCCGGGCCACCGTGGACGAGGAGATGCCCGAGGCCTACAAGGATGTTTCTGTGGTGGTGGAGGCGGTCCAGGGAGCGGGGATCGGCAAGAAGGTGGTCCGATTAAGGCCCCTCATCGTGGTGAAGGGATAAACTCTAAGCGCTTTCTCACCGCCATCTGCTGCCATAAAGGGATGAGGTTCCTAGCCCTCCTCCTTTTCTTCTCCTGCTCCCTGGCCCAGACCCTGCTTCCCGCCAGCACCTTTGGCCTTTCCTTTCGGGAGGAGGCCGGGGCCTGGATTTACGAGGGGGAGGCGGTGCGCTTCGTCTACGTGCCGGGGGTGGGCTGGGCGGAACCTTTGGACCCCGCTCTTCCCCCACCCGATAGGGAAAGAATGTCCCTCGAGGCCCTGAAGGCCCTGGGATACTTTCGCACCCCGGAGGCCGGGGTACGCCACGGCACCCAGGGACGAGCCCTCCGCCTGGTACTGGACCTCCCTGGGCCCGAACCTGCACCCAAGCCCCCCTCGGAGGGCCAGTCTTCAGGAACCCTTTCCCTTCTTCTCCCTTACCTGGCCCCGGGTATAACCCAGGTTCCTTGGCCCAAGGGCATGGAGGCCAGGGTGCGCTTTTTGCCAGGGGGCACAGAGCTCACCCTGAGCTTTCCGAGAAAGCTTCTTCGCTACCGCCTCTTTCCCCTGAAGGATCCCGCGCGCCTGGTCCTGGATCTCTATGCCCTCGAGGCCGAGGTGGAGGAACCCCTGGCCCCAGGAGTCCGCTACCGGGAGGTCTGGGCCTTTACCCCAGAGCCCCTTAGGCTCTACCTGGTGGAGGCAGAACGGGGAAAACTCGTCCCCGTGGGCCGGCCTGGGATGAGGGCTCTGCCCAAGGACCTGGCCCCAAACGCCCTGGCGGTGCTAAACGGGGGCTATTTTGACCCCAAAAGCGCCACCCCCATTGGCCTCTGGGTCCAGGACGGGGTCACGGTCTCCTATCCCTTTGGCCGGGTGGCACTTATATGGGATGGCTTCAGTTTATTTATGGGTTTTCCCAGATTTGAAGCAGTGGTCCAGGGACCGCGGGGCGAACGGGTGCGGGTGGGAATTAACGCCTCCCGGGCCCGCTACACCGCCCACACCGTCCCTGGACCCGTGGGAAAGGAGGGGGAGGAGGTGGCCCTGGTAAGGGAGGACAAAGTCCAGGCCATCCTCCCCGCTCCCCAAGAGCTTCCCGCCGGAGCCTGGGCCCTTACCTTTCCCAAGGGAGCCCCCCCTTTTCCCTTGGGACCGGGGGATCCCCTAAGCCTATACGGCCGCCTGGACCCGCCCTTCACCTACGCCCTGGAGGGGGGGCCCCTTTTGGTGCGGGAGGGCCAGTACGCCTTCGACCCAGCCCAGGAGAACTTCAAGGACCCAAGGCCCCTGCAGGCGGTGGCCCCCCAGGCGGCGGTGGCCTGGACCCGGGAAGGGAGGCTTTGGCTTTTGGTTTCCGAGCCCACCACCCCCGGGGTCCTGGCCCGGGCCCTCCTCTCCTTGGGGGCCTGGAACGCCCTCCGCATGGACGGAGGGGGTTCGGCCCAGCTCTGGGTCCGGGGCCAGCTCCGCAACCCCTACCAGGGCTCCCCTAGACCCGTGGTGAGCGCCCTGGCCCTCTACCTGCCCTGAAGGGCGTCCATACCAGGGCCAAGCCCACGGGGAAAGCGAGTACAGATTTTCCCGGGCCCCCGCGGACTTTGTCCGCGTGGGGCGGTATCAGCTCACCCGCTCCACCCGGATGAGGTTGGTGGTCCCCCGCACCCCAAAGGGCACTCCGGCGGCGATCACCACCCTCTCCCCCACCTGGGCCAGCCCGCAGGCCTTGACCTTCTCCAGGGCGATGCGCACCATGTCGTCGGTGTCCTGGGGGTCGGGAGCCAGATGGGGCAGGACTCCCCAGACCAAGGCCAGCTGCCGCTCCACCTCAGGGTTCGGGGTGAGAGCCAGGATGGGCACCTTGGGCCGCGTGCGGGCGATGCGCCTAGCCGAGCTTCCCGTGGCGGTAAAGACCACGATGGCCTTGGCTTCCACCGCCTCCACAATGTCGTCCGCCGCCTGGGCGATGGCGTCCTGGGTGGTGGGGGTGGGGGCTGGGCGGAGGAGGTTGAGCTTTTGCAAGAACTCGGGGGAAGCCTCCACCACCCGGGCGATCCGGGCCATGGTAGCCACCGCCTCCACCGGGTAGGCCCCGGCGGCGGTTTCCGCGGAGAGCATCACGGCGTCCGTGCCGTCAAAGATGGCGTTGGCCACGTCGGAGGCCTCCGCCCGGGTGGGGCTTGGGTTCTGCACCATGGACTCCAGCATCTGGGTGGCGGTGATCACCGGCTTGCCGGCGGCGATGGCCCTGAGGATAAGGCGCTTTTGCATGATGGGCACCTCCTCTAAAGGCATCTCCACCCCCAGGTCCCCCCGGGCCACCATGATGCCGTCGGCTTCTTCCAGGATCTCCTCAAAGCGGTAGACAGCGGAAGGCTTCTCTATCTTGGCCATGAGCCGGGCCCGGGAACCGTGCCGGGCCAGGTAGTGTCGGGCCAGGAGCAGGTCATCCCGGGTGCGCACGAAGGACACCGCCACCCAGTCCACCCCGAGCTCCGCCCCCAGGGCCAGGTCCTGGATGTCCTTTTCCGAGAGGGCGGGGATGGAGAGATCCGAGCCAGGAACGTTGATCCCCTTGCTGTCGGAAAGCACCCCCCCCAGCTCCACCAGGGTGTGGATCTCGTCCCCCTGGATCCTCTCCACCCGAAGGCGCAGGCGGCCGTCGTCCAAGAGGAGCACCTGCCCGGGAGCCACGTCCTCGGGAAGCCCCTTGTAGGTGATGGAAACCCGGGTCTCGTCCCCCTCCACGGGAGCCCGGGTGAGGATGAAGGGCTGGCCCACCTTAAGCGCCACCCGGCCCTCCTTGAACCGGCCGATGCGGATCTTGGGGCCCTGGAGGTCCTGGAGGAGGGCCAGGGTTTTGCCCAGTTCCTTCTCCACCTCCCGCACCCAGGCCACCCGCCTCCGGTGCTCCTCGTGGGTGCCGTGGCTGAAGTTCAAGCGAAAGACATCCGCCCCCGCCTCCGCTAGGGCCCGGATGGCTTCCTTGGAGTCCGAAGCGGGCCCTAAGGTAGCCACGATCTTGGTGCGCTTAAAAGGCCTCATACCCTAAAAAGCGCGCCGCACGCCCCAGTTCCTCCTCGATGCGCAAAAGCTGGTTGTACTTGGAAAGGCGATCCGAACGGGAGAGGGAACCGGTCTTGATCTGCCCGGCGTTCACCGCCACCGCAAGATCGGCGATGAAGGGGTCCTCGGTTTCCCCGGAGCGGTGGCTGATCACCACCCGGTAACCGGAGCGCTGGGCCAGGCGGATGGCCTCGAGGGTCTCGGAAAGGGTGCCGATCTGGTTCACCTTCACCAGAATGGCGTTGGCCACACCTTGCTGGATCCCGTGGCGAAGCCTATCCGGGTTGGTGACGAAAAGGTCATCCCCCACCAGCTGCACCCTGGCACCCAGGCGCTCGGTAAGAAGGCGCCAGCCTTCCCAGTCATCCTCCGCCAGGCCGTCCTCAATGGAACGGATGGGGTATTTCTCCACCCACGTGGCCCAGAACTCCACCATCTCCTCCGAGGAAAGCACCCGTCCTTCCCCTTCCAGGTGGTACTTCCCATCCCGGTAAAGCTCGCTGGCCGCGGGATCCAGGGCCAAGGAAACCTCCTGCCCCGGGGTGTACCCCGCCCGCTCGATGGCCAAAAGAAGAAGCTCTATGGCTTCCTCGTTGCTCCTGAGGTCCGGGGCAAACCCTCCCTCGTCCCCCACGTTGGTGCTGTAGCCCCGCTCCTTCAGCACCCCCTTGAGGGCGTGGAAGACCTCGGCCCCAACCCGCAAGGCCTCAGAAAAGCTCTCCACCCCCGCAGGCACCAGCATGAACTCCTGAAAATCCACCCGGTTGTCCGCATGCTTTCCGCCGTTGATCACGTTCATAAGGGGAACCGGCAAAGTATCCGCCTGAACGCCTCCTAAATAACGGTATAAGGACAGACCCAAAGCCTCCGCCGCCGCCCGGGCCGTGGCCAGGGAAACCGCCAAGATGGCATTAGCCCCTAGGTTGGACTTGTTGGGGGTGCCGTCCAGCTCCAGCATGGCCCGGTCCACCCCCTCCTGGTCCAAGGCATCCCGGCCGATGAGTTCGGGGGCGATGCGTTCCTGGATGCCCTCCACCGCACGGCGCACCCCCTTCCCCAGGTAACGCCTGCCCCCATCCCGTAGCTCCAAGGCCTCATGGGTGCCGGTGGAGGCTCCAGAGGGCACCATGGCCCTGCCCCTGGCACCCCCTTCCAGCTCCACCTCGGCCTCCACCGTGGGAAAGCCCCTAGAGTCTAAAACTTCCCTGGCTTTCACGTTCACGATCGTGGTCATGGACTCCTCCCCTAAGCGTTTCTGGAAGCGCTTCCCGCCCCCTCGGAGCCAAGTTTACACCCGGAGGGGCACCACCACCGCCTGGTACCCCTCCGCCGCCTCCACTGGGGAAGCCCCCCCTGGGCGCACCAGGCTAGGGCTGGTGGGCCCGGAAAGCAACAACACCGCCAGGCCGGAAAGGGGGGAAAGGGCCTCCAAAAGATAGCGGGCGTTGTAGGCCACCGCCAGGGGCATGCCCTCGAGGTGCACGGGAACCTCCTCCTGCCCCTTGCCGTAATCCCCCTCAGCGGAGAGCAACACCCGCTCCTCCTCAAAAAGAAGATCCACCCGATGGTTTTGCCGGTCAGAGAGGACGCTCACCCGGCGGAGGGCCTCGCGGAAGGCCTCCACCTCGAAGGCCGCCTTCAGGGGGAACTCCTTGGGGATCACCCGCTCATAGTCCGGGAACTCCCCTTCCATAAGCCGGACAGCCATACGCAGCTGTCCCTTGCCGGTGGCGGCAGGGCCTTGGGAACCGCTGGTGGCGAGGCCTAGAACCCCCGGGCCCAGGGCCAGGGCCACCTCCCCCTCGCCCATACCCTTCAGAACCCTCACCATCTCGTCCACACTGCGGGCAGGCACCACCACCTTCTTGGCAAAGGGTTGGGGCTTGGCAAGCCTGTAAAGGGCCAGGCGATACCCGTCGGAGGCCACGGAGCGAAGTCCGCCTTCGGAAAACTCCAGCTGGACGCCCCGGAAAATCGCCCGGTACTCCTCGTTGCTGGCCGCATAGCGCACGTGGGATAGCGCCTTAAGAAGCTCCTCCACCGGCAAAAGGGTCTGGAGGGGATAGGGCTCTGCGGGGCCTTCCAGGCTGGGGAAGAAAAGCTCCGGGTAGCCTTCGTCGGGGGCAAGGCTCAGCCGGGTACTGAAGGAACCCGAGGAGAGGGAAAGCTCCGCACCGAAGTCCAGCTCTACCTGATCCCCGGGAAGACTGCGCACCAGCTGGAAGAAAGGCTGGGCGGGAACCAAAAAACGCCCCTCTCCCTCCGTGGGAAGTTCCAGGCGCACTTCCAGGTCCACCTCGCCGTTGGTTCCGAACAGCACCAGGGCATCTGGCGTAAGGGCCAAGCCCAAGTAGGTGAAAAGGGGATTGGAGCTTCGCGTGGGGATGACCCGTTCCAGCAAGGCCACATGTTCGGTGAGCAGGGTTTTTGGAACTTTCACCTTCACGGGGTTTGCCTCCTCTCTACTGCTTCTACTATGGGTTTCTTAAAGATCTTAAAAGAATAGTAGTCGTAGTAATAGAGGCTGTGGATATGTGGATAAGGGGTAGAAAATGCCGTATGGGAGCGAAAAAGGCTTGTGGAAAACCCTTGTGGATAACTGGCCTCGGGTTGTGGATAAGATGTGGATAACTGACCAGTTATCCACAGGCTCCGAAGGGGGATTGGTTTTCCACAGTTTGTCCACAAGGTTATCCACAGGAAAACCAGGGTTATCCACAGGGTTATCCACAGGTTATCCACAGGGATCATGACAGGGCCTCTTTCAGGCTGCGGAGCAGCTTCTGCACCTCACGGTCGCTTTCTGAAAGCTCCTGAACCTTTTGGATGGCGTAGAGGACGGTGGTATGGTCCCGTCCTCCGAAGAGCTGGCCGATTTCCGGGAGGGAGGAGCGGGTGAGTTCCCGTACCAGGAACATGGCGATCTGGCGGGGTAAAACCACCTCCTTGCGTCGGCCACCCCCCACCAGATCCTCCGGGCGCAGGGCGAAGTACTCCGCCACCTTGCGCACGATCTCGTGGGGATCCACCTCCACTTCCTTGGAGGCGAAGATGTCGGAAAGCGCCTTGGCGGCCACGGTGCGAGTGAGTTCCACCCCGTTTAAGGAAGCGTAGGCGATGGTGCGCATCAGGGCACCCTCTAGCTCGCGGATGTTGGAGGTCACCTGCCGGGCGATGTACTCCAGCACCTCCTCGCTGATCCTGAGACCCCGTTGCTCGGCGTTCATCTTGAGGATGGCGATGCGGGTTTCCAGGTCGGGAGGTTGGATGTCGGTGATGAGGCCCCACTCAAAGCGGCTGCGGAGGCGGGCCTCGAGGGTCAGGATGTCCTTGGGGGGCCGGTCGGAGGAGAGGATGATCTGCTTGTGGGCCTCGTAGAGGGCGTTGAAGGTGTGGAAGAACTCCTCCTGGGTGCGCTCCTTGCCGGCGATGAACTGGATGTCGTCCACCAGGAGGAGGTCCACGGACCGGTAGCGCTCCCGAAACTCCGTCATCCGGTCCTCGCGGATGGCGTTGATGAGCTCGTTGGTGAAGGTTTCCGTGGACACATACTCGATCTTCAGGTGGGGGAAACGCTTGGCCACGGAGTGGCCCACGGCGTGCATGAGGTGGGTCTTACCCAGGCCCACGCCCCCATAGATGAAAAGGGGGTTGTAGGCCCTTCCAGGGGACTCGGCCACCGCCACTGCCGCCGCGTGGGCCATGGAGTTGTTGGGCCCCACCACGAAGTTTTCAAAGGTGTACTTGGGGTTGAGGTTGGGCTTGGTGGCTTCGGAAGGGGCAGGAGTGTGGAAGATATCCTCCTGGACGGCCACGCTGGGGACCACCTTGAGCTCAAACCGGGGAGGCTGGGCCCCCAGGAGGCCCAAGGCCTCCTGGATCAGCTCGGCGTAGTGGCGTTTGATCCAGTCCAGGGCGAAGGAGGTGGGCACCGCCAGCTGGAGTACCCCATCCTGGATGCCCAAGGGGCGGATGCGCTCGAACCAGGTGTGGAACTCCACCTCGGTGATGTTGCGGCGGATGTGTTCCAGGATGTGTTGCCAGACGGCCTCGTGGGTCAAGGCTACCCCCCGCGTTTCCGGAGGAACATTCTACGCCAAGGCCTTCGGTAAAGTGGAGGGTGGGATGGGCTACGACGTGGTGGTGGTGGGCGGTGGGCATGCGGGCTTGGAGGCGGCCTGGGCGGCTTCGGCGCTTGGGGTGCGGGTGGCCTTGGTTACCGTCAACCCCGAGCGCATTGGCATGATGCCCTGTAACCCGGCGGTGGGCGGGCCCGGCAAAAGCCAGCTGGTGGCGGAGCTCACCGCCCTAGGGGGGCTCATGGGCCGGGCGGCGGACCAGGCGGCCATCCACACCCGGGTGCTGAACCGCTCCAAGGGCCCGGCGGTGCAAAGCCTCCGGGTGCAGGTGGACCGGGACCTCTACGCCCTGAAGGCGCAGGAGATCCTGGCGGAAAGGCCCATCGAGGTGGTGCGGGGGGAGGTGGCAAGCCTCTGGGTGGAAGGGGAGAGGCTCCTTGAGGTGCGCATTGTGGACGGCCGGGGGATTCCCGCCAAGGCGGTGGTGGTGGCCGGGGGCACCTTCCTCTCGGGGGTGGTCTGGTACGGAAGGCGTTCCCGGCCTGCGGGGCGGCAGGGGGAGCCCCCGGCCCGGTTCCTTTCCCGGAGCCTCGAGGCCGTTGGCCACACCTTGCGGCGCTTCAAGACCGGCACTCCACCCCGCATCCGGGCGGACTCGGTGGACTTCGGGGCCTTGGAGGTGGTGCCCCCCGAGGTGCCCCCGGGGAGTTTCACGGGAAACCCGGGTCCCTACGCCGCCCGGCTCCCCACCTGGCAGACCCGGACCACGTCCCGCACCCACCGCCTGATTCTGGAGAACCTGCACCTGTCTCCCCTCTATGCGGGGGATATTGTGGGCATCGGTCCCCGCTACTGTCCCTCCATCGAGGACAAGGTGGTCCGCTTCGCCGACAAGGAAAGCCACCTGCTCTTCGTGGAGCCCGATGGGCTTTCCACCAGCGAGGTCTACCTGCAGGGGTTTTCCTCAAGCCTTCCCCCAGAACTCCAGGAGGAGATGGTGCGAAGCCTCCCCGGCTTTGAGCGGGCAGTGATCCAGCGCTACGCCTACGCGGTGGAGTACGACAGCCTGGACCCCACCGAGCTCACCCGGGGGCTCCAGTCCCGCTTCCTCCCTGGATTGTTCGCTGCCGGGCAGGTGAACGGCACCTCCGGGTACGAGGAAGCCGCGGCCCAGGGGCTCCTAGCGGGGCTGAACGCTGCCCGGTACGCCCTGGGCTTGCCCGAGGTGCATCTCCCCCGGGAAAGCGGCTACATCGGGGTTCTGGTGGACGACCTGGTGGGCCGGGGCACGGACGAGCCCTACCGCATGATGACCTCGAGGGTGGAGCTCCGCCTCCTCTGCCGGGCGGACAACGCCGACGAGCGCCTCACTCCCCTGGCGGTGGAGTGGGGCCTGAGGCCCAGGGAGGACCTGGAGGCGGTGAGGGAGAAGTACCGCCGAGTGGAGGCGGAACTGAGGCGCCTCGAGGCCCTGCGGGTGGAGGGGGTGAGCGGCCTGGTGTGGCTGAGGCGTCCGGAAAACACCTATGTGGCCCTGGTAGAACGCTTTCCCCCACCCGTTCCCTTGAGCCCCGAGGAGGCCTACCAGGTGGAGGTGCGGGCCAAGTACGCAGGGTACATCGAGCGGCAGGAGCGGCTGCGGGAAAAGCTGAGGGACTTGGAGGCCTTTCGCATACCCGAGGGTTTGGAGTTCCCCCGGGTCCCCGGCCTTTCCCGGGAGGCGGTGGAAAAGCTTTCCCGGGTGAGGCCCCGCACCGTGGCGGAGGCCGCCCGGGTCCCCGGGATACGGGACTCGGACCTCACGGCCCTGTTGGTGCACCTCAGGGTGCTTTCCCGGTGAGAGGGGGATGTTTCCCGTGAAACATTGGGGGTGGGGGTGGGTCTAAGCCCAAAGGGCATTCAGCTTCTTCTGGAGGGTGGAAAGGCCTTGGGGCTGGACCTCGAGGCCCACCTTTCCGCCTTTTCCCGCCTTTACGACCTCCTCATGGAGGCCAACCGGCGCACCAACCTCACGGCCTTGCGCACGGAGGAGGAGGTGGTGGTCAAGCATTTCCTGGACTCCCTCACCCTCCTCACCCTGCCCTTCTTCCAGGGGCCATGGCGGGTGCTGGACCTGGGCACGGGGGCGGGGTTTCCCGGGCTTCCCCTGAAGATCGTGCGCCCTGAGCTGGAGGTCACCCTCCTGGACGCCACCAAGAAGAAGGTGGCCTTCGTGGCTCAGGCGGTGGAAGCCCTTGGGCTGAAGGGGGCCTACCCCCTCTGGGGCCGGGCGGAGGAGCTGGCCCACCGCCCAGAACACCGGGAGGCCTACCACTGGGTGGTGGCCCGGGCGGTGGCTCCCCTTTGCGTCTTGGTGGAGCTGGGCCTGCCCTTCCTGGCCCTGGGGGGGCATATGGTGGCCCAGAAGGGTCCGAGGGTGGCGGAGGAGGCGGCCACCCTGCCCAAGGCCCTAGCCCTCCTGGGAGGCGGCTCGGTTACCCTCCACACCTTGGTTCTCCCCGTGACCCAGGAGGAACGGAACCTGGTGGTGGTGGCCAAGGAGGCCTCTACCCCGGCCAAGTATCCCCGGCGACCGGGGGTGCCCGAGAAAAATCCTTTATGCTAGGGTCCAAGGTGTTGCGGCGGATCGCCCTGGTGAACCAGAAGGGGGGGGTGGGCAAGACCACCACCGCCATCAACCTGGCCGCCTACCTGGCCCGCATGGGAAAGAAGGTACTCTTGGTGGACCTGGACCCCCAGATGAACGCCACCAGTGGCCTCGGGCTCCGGCCCGAGCGGGGGGTGTACCAGGTGCTGCAGGGAGAGCCCCTGGAGGCCTTGGTGCAACCCGTGGACGGTTTCTATGTGTTGCCCTCCACCCCGGAGCTGGTGGGGGCCACGGTGGAGCTTCTGGAAAGACCCCTGGTCCTGGGGGAGGCCTTACGGGACGAGGGGTACGATATCACCCTCTTGGACGTGCCTCCCAGCCTCTCCTCCCTCACCCTGAGCGCCTTAGCGGCGGCGCAAGGGGTGGTGGTCCCGGTGCAGGCGGAGTACTACGCCCTGGAGGGGGTGGCGGGGTTGCTCTCCACCCTGGACGAGGTGCGCACCCGGTTGAACCCGCACCTTAGGCTTCTCGGCATCCTCATCACCATGTATGACGGCAGGACCCTGCTTTCCCAGCAGGTGGAGGCCCAGCTGAGGGCCCACTTCGGGGAGAAAGTGTTCTGGACGGTGGTGCCCCGCAACGTGCGTTTGGCGGAGGCCCCAAGCTTTGGCAAAACCATCGCCCAGCATGCCCCCACCTCGCCGGGAGCCCACGCCTACCGCCGTCTGGCCGAGGAGGTGATCGCCCGTGTCCAAGAAGGTTAGCGGTTTAGGGAGGGGCCTCGAGGCCCTCCTGCCCAAGGGCGGCGGAGGGGTGGTCCGGCTTCCCCTGTCCGCCATCCGGCCCAACCCCCACCAGCCCCGCCGGAGGTTCTCCCAGGAGGGCCTGGAGGAGCTTGCCGCTTCCATCCGGGAGAAAGGCCTGCTTCAACCCCTGGTGGTGCGTCCCAAGGGGGAGGGGTACGAGCTGGTGGCCGGAGAGAGGCGCCTGAGGGCCGCGGAGATGGCAGGGTTAAAGGAGGTTCCCGCCATAATCCGCGACCTCACGGACCAGGAGGCCATGGAGATGGCCTTGGTGGAGAACCTTCAGCGGGAGGACCTCACCCCGTTGGAGGAAGCCCGGGGCTACCAGGCCCTGTTGGGTTTGGGCCTTACCCAGGAGGAGGTGGCCAAGCGAGTGGGCAAGGCCCGCTCCACCGTGGCCAACGCCCTAAGGCTCTTGCAGCTTCCCGCGGAGGTTTTGGAGGCCCTGGACGAGGGGCGCATCAGCGCCGGCCACGCCCGGGCCCTCTTGATGCTGGAGCCCGAGGACCGGCTTTGGGGCCTGAGGGAGATCCTGGAAAAAGGGCTTTCCGTGCGCCAGGCGGAGGCTTTGCGGGAGCGTTTGGTGCGGGAACGGGAGCGCAAAACCCAGGAACCTTCCCCCCTTTCCCTGGAGCTCTCCCGGCACCTGGGCCTGCCGGTGAGGGTGGTGGGGGGAAGGAGGGGGAAGGTGGTCATCCACTACCGCTCCCTGGAGGAGCTGGAGGCCCTTTTGGAGCGGCTGGGCTACCAGGCGTAGCCGAAGAGGACCCGCACCGCACCGTTTTGGTCCGTACGGAAAACCTTTACCCCGCGCCGGGCCAGCAGTTCCAGGACCTCGGGGTGGGGGTGGCCGTGGGGGTTCCTTCCCACGCTTATCAAGGCCGCTTGGGGCCAGATGCGTTCCAGGAGGCCCTCGTCCGTGCCCGTGCGGGAGCCGTGGTGGCTCACCTTAACCACGATCACCCGTGGGGGGCTTAGCCTTTGCTCCACCTCCCTGGGCACGTCCCCCAGAAGGAGGGCCTTGGGCCCGGCGAAGTCCAGGAGGAGGACCAGGCTGCTTTGGTTGTCATCTGCTTGCGGGCCAGGAGGCCAGAGGACCTCGAGGCTCCCCTTTCCCATGCGAAGGTGGGTACCGGTTCTGGGGAAGAGGATGGGCACCTTCCGGCTTTGCAGGGCCTGGACCAGGGGGTGCTCCTTTGGGAAGGCGGGAGAGAGGAGGGCGAGGCCGATGGGAACCTGCTCGGCCACCTTGAGGAGGCCCCCGTGGTGGTCGGCATCGGGGTGGGTGGCCACCAGAACCTCGAGGGCCTCCACCCCCAAGGCCCTTAGGGCCCGCACCACCTTTTCCCCCTGCTCGGGCCGACCCCCGTCCACCAGCACCTCAGCCCCGCCCATGCGGGCCAAGAGGGCGTCCCCCTGGCCCACGTCCAGGGCAAAGAGGTCCAGGGGCTTGGGCCAGGCGGCGAGGAGGCTCATCAGAAGGGGAAGGCTGGCAAGGAGGAGGGCTTTCCGCCAGGGAAGAAGCCGGTGCAGGGCCAGGGCCAAGGGGAAAAGCCCAAGGTAGTAAAGGGCGAAACCCCAAGGGGAGATTTCCCCCCAGCTTAGGAGGGGGCCGTGGCTGGCGGCCTGGGCCAGGAGAAGGAGGGCTTGGGCCAAGGGCTCCAGAAGGGGTGCCAGAAGACCCCCAAGGAAGAGCTTGAGGAATCCCAGGGGTACCAGGAGGGAGGCCAGGGGCAGGGCCAGGAGGTTGCTGAGGGGGGAGAGGAGGGGCAGGAAGCCGAAGCGGTGAAGGAGAAGGGGAACCAGGGGAACCTGGGCTGCCAGGCTGGTGAGAAGGGCTCCGGCCAGGTACCCCCGTGCTCCCTGGGGTCGGGGAAGGGCGGGCAGGAGGAGGGCGATCCCCAAAACCGCCAGGTAGGAGAGCTGGAGGGAAAGGCTTAGGAGGCTTGCAGGCCACCATAGGAGCTGGAGAAAGAGGGCGAGGCCCAGGGCCTGGAGCACCCCGGCGGCTCCAAGGCCGAGAAAAAGGCCCAGGAGGGATAACCCGGCCATGAGGCTGGCCCGCACCAAGGAGGGGCTTGGCCCCGCCAGCCAGAGGTAAAAGGGAAGGGCCAGGAGGGCCAGGAGGTAGCGCCATCGGCTCAAAGGGGTGAGAAGGAAAACCAGGCTTGCCACCAAAAAGCCCACGTGGAGGCCTGAAAGGGCCAGGAGATGGGCGAGCCCTGCCCTCTGGAACTGGGCATAGGTGTCCTCCAGTTCCCTTTTATCCCCCAGGACCAGCCCCTCCAGGACCTCGAGGGCAGGGGGCGAGAGACCCTGTCCGAGGCGGGCACGGAAGGGAGCCCGAGGGTCGGGAAGCGGGGCCAGGGGTTCCGCCCGTTCCACGTGAAACACCCCCCTTATCCCCCGGGAGAGGAGCCAGGTGCGCTGGTCAAAGCCCCCGGGATTGCGCTTGCCCTGGGGTGGGGCCAGGTACCCCCTTAGCCGGTAGCGGCCATCCTCCAGGCCCGGGTAGTGCTGCACCCAAAGCCTGTGCCCCTGCCAGAGGAGGGTGCTTTGGTGGATGGTGAAGACGCCCTCGAGGCAGGTGCCGTAAGGGGGTTCCGGTATGGGAAAGAGGAGGCCCCGGAGGAGAACAAAAAAGAGCCCAAGGGCTAGGGGAAGCCGGAGGAGGGGGAGAAGGAGGGGCGCCAGGAGAAGGGCCCAGGGATGGAAAAGCCCCCAGGCTCCCAAGAGCCCGCCTAGACCCAGGCCCACCCCTGGACCCCAGGTGGAAAGGAGAGGCTTGGGGAAGGCTGTCCTAGGGCCGTACATAGGGCCTGAGCCGTTCCAGGGTGGCGGGGCCGATGCCCTTGACCCTCAGGAGGTCCTCCACCCGGGCGTAGGGTCTTCCCTCCACGATCCTCTGGGCCAGCACGGGGCCGACCCCAGGGAGGCTCATGAGCTCCTCGAGGCTGGCTTGGTTCAAGCTGATGGGCTCAGGGGCTGGGGGCTCAAAGCTGGCCTCCGCCAGGGTTTCCACCCGCACCGGCTGGGGTTTCGGGACCAGCTTGGGCCAGAGGCTGGAAAGACCCAGGAGGGCTACCGCGAGGAGGTAGAGGAGGACCACTCCGTCAAGGCCAGACCAAGCCCGCCTAGGAGAACTCCGGCCAGGACCCAAGGATCCACCCCGGGGTTCAGGGCCACGAAGGCCACGGTGTAGGCCAGGGTGAGGAGGGAGAGGACCTTTAAGGGAAGGGCCAAAGGGTTTCTTCCTCCCTGGGCCTTGGGCATGGGGGCTGGAGGAGGGGACTCGGGTTCCGGGGCCAGTTCCACCGAGTCCCGTTTGGGAGAGGGTTCCTCCTCCCACACCGGGGCCTTTGGGAGCTCGGGGGGAAGGGGTGGGGGAGGGGTTTCCTGGGTCAGGGGAGCCTTGGGGGCGGGAGCCGAGGTGATCCTGCGGGCCCGGGCCACGTGGGGTTTCAACCCCTCCAGAAAGGCCTTGAGCTCCTCCAGGGGGAAGGCCTTCAGGGGGAGGACCAGGGAATCCTCCTCCCCTTGCACCAGGAGGGTGCCGCCCTCGCCCCTGCCCACCCGACGGATCTTGGCCAGCTCCAGGCGCTTTACCCCGGCGTCGTCCACGAAGACCAGGTGGGCCTCGGTGACGGCCAGAAAGCCACCCGGCCCTTCCAGCTTGGCCAGGGCTTCCTCGCCCAGGCGGGAAAACGCCGCTTCATACTTGCCCATGGCCCCATTGTATACTTCCCCTCGTGCCCTTGCGCTTGGGACACCGCGGCGCCCCTCGCCTGGCGGAAGGCGAGGCCCAGGCCTATGTGGAAAATACCCTGGAGGCATTCCGCCAGGCCTTGGAGACTGGACTGGATGGATTTGAGCTGGACGTGCACCTCACGCGGGATGGGGTCTTGGTGGTGCACCATGACTTCACCCTGGGAGGCATCCCTATTAGCGGGCTTTCTTCTAGGGAACTCCCGGCTTACGTGCCCACCCTCGAGGAGGTGCTGAGGACCTTCCCCGAAGCCTGGATCAACGTGGAGCTGAAAAGCCTTCCCCCGGAAACCGACGGCCGGGAGGAGGCCTTGGCCAGACTCCTGGCCCGCTACCCCTCGGATAGGATCTGGGTGAGCTCCTTTGATCCCTTGGCCCTGGTGCGCCTTAAACGGCTTGGGGTAGGGCCCCTGGGCCTGCTTTACCAGCACCAGGAGGCGGAGGTCCTGGCCCCCTGCCTGGGGGTGGAATGGGTCCATCCCGAGGCCTCTTTGCTCAGTGAGGCCAAGGTGAGGGAGCTAAGGGGTCGCTACCGGGTACTGGCCTGGACGGTGAACCGCCGCCAGCAGGCCCAGGAACTGGCCGCCTGGGGGGTGGATGCCTTGGTCACCGATTTCCCGGAGGTCCTCGTATAATGGGGGGGCTATGGCGAACCTGAAGAGCCTTCCCGTAGGTAAGGGTGCCCCCGAGGTGGTGAACATGGTCATCGAGGTGCCCAGGGGTTCCGGAAACAAGTACGAGTACGATCCGGATCTTGGGGTTATCAAGCTGGACCGGGTCCTTCCCGGAGCCCAGTTCTATCCCGGGGACTACGGGTTCATTCCCTCCACCCTGGCCGAGGATGGGGATCCCCTGGACGGCCTGGTCCTTTCCACCTACCCCCTTTTGCCCGGGGTGGTGGTGGAGGTGCGGGTGGTGGGCCTTCTGCTCATGGAGGACGAGAAGGGCGAGGACGCCAAGGTCATCGGGGTGGTGGCGGAGGACCAGCGCCTGGACCACATCCGGGATATCGCGGATGTACCTGAGGGGGTGAGGCAGGAGATCCAGCACTTCTTTGAAACCTACAAGGCCCTCGAGGCTAAGAAGGGCAAGTGGGTGAAGGTCACGGGCTGGCGGGACCGGCAGGCCGCCCTGGAGGAGGTGAGGGCCTGTATCGCCCGCTACGGGACCCGTTGAGGCCAATCCTCTTGGGGAAGGGCAGGGCCTGGCCAAAGGGCCAGGCCCTTTTTAAGCGGCTTACAATGGGGTTGGAGGAGGCTTATGGTCTGCCCGGCATGCGGGGAAACCCTGGAACTGGAGGGGTACAAGGCGGGGGACCTCCTGGACTGCGAGGCCTGCGGGGCGGTCTTGCGCCTGCTTTCCGACGGCACCCTGGAGCTGGTGGAGGCCCCCCCCGAGGAGGAAGGGGAGGCCCTTTGGGGGCTTACCGCCTATGGGGAAGGGGAGGAGGCGGTTCTGGTCTTTTCCGACGGCACCTTGGAGGAGGAGGTACGGACCCTCAAGGCCGATCTCCTGGAAGCCCTTCGCCGCCTGGAGGAGGGGGTGGGGGAGGAACCCCCCAAGGAAGCCGAGGACGAACCCAACCTGGAGCCCGACTACCTGACGGCCCATGTGGAAACCGACCAGGGCCCCATGGCCCTGCGCCGCATCCTTTTCCCGGGAAGCCCGGACCTTTTGGAGTTCACCCTGCCCTCGGGCTCGGTGTACCAGTTCACCTTCCGCGAGGTCCAGGAGCTTCTAAAGCCTATCCTCCTCTAAGGTGCGCCTGGTCCTGGTACCCACCCCCATCGGCAACCTGGAGGACATCACCTTGAGGGCCCTCAGGGTCCTCAAGGAGGTGGAGGTGGTGGCCTGTGAGGACACCCGGCGTACCGGGCTTCTCCTCCGCCACTACGGCATCGCTACCCCCACCCTGCGCTTGGACCAGCACACGATGGGAAAGGCCAGGGAACTCCTTTCCCCCTACGCTTACGTGGCCTACGCCACCGACGCCGGCACCCCGGGCATCTCCGATCCTGGGGCGGAGCTGGTGCGGCTGGCGTTAGAATGGGGCTGGCGGGTGGAAGCGCTTCCGGGTCCTACGGCCCTCATCCCCGCCCTGGTGGCTTCGGGCCTGCCCACCCACCGCTTCACCTTTGAAGGGTTTCTGCCCAAGGGGGGCAAGGAGCGCAAGGAGCGGCTTTGGGCCTTGGCCCGGGAAGGGAGGACCGCGGTGCTGTACGAAAGCCCCCATCGCCTGCAAAAAACCCTGGAGGATCTCATGGGGGTCTATGGCCCCGGGCATCCCGTGGCCGTGGCCCGGGAGATCAGCAAGGTGCATGAGGAGATTTTCCGGGGGACCCTGGAGGAGGCCTGGAGGCACTTTCAAAACCCAAGGGGCGAGTTCGTTTTGGTGCTGGGACCCAAGGAAGCACCACCTGTGGAGGCCAACCAGCTCTTGGAGGAGCTAAAAGCTCAGGGCCTTAAGGGTAAGGCGCTTTTCCGGTCCCTTCTGGAGAGGGGGGTTTCCAGGAACGAGGCCTACCGTCTCGCTTTGGAAGGGGAGAAGGAGCCTTTTGAGGAGGGGGAATGAAGCGCGTAGGGGTGCTTACTTCCGGCGGCGATGCCCCGGGGATGAATGCGGCCATTAGGGCAGTGGTGCGCCAAGCCTATGCCTTGGGCCTCGAGGTGATCGGCATCCGCCGCGGCTACGCGGGCATGATCCTGGGGGAGATGGTGCCCTTGGGAGTGCGGGATGTGGCCAACATCCTTCAGCGGGGGGGAACCGTCCTCCTCACCGCAAGAAGCCAGGAGTTCCTCACGGAAGAGGGCCGGGCCAAGGCGGCGGAGAAGCTCAAAGCGGCGGGCATCGAGGGCCTGGTGGCCATCGGAGGGGATGGAACCTTTCGCGGGGCCATGCGGCTTTTGGAAGAGCACAAAATCCCCGTGGTGGGGGTGCCCGGCACCATCGACAACGACCTTTACGGCACCGATTACACCATTGGCTTTGACACCGCGGTGAACACGGCCCTCGAGGCCATCGACCGCATCCGGGACACCGCGGCCAGCCACGAGCGGGTCTTCTTCATCGAGGTCATGGGGCGGGACTCCGGGTTCATCGCTTTGGATGTGGGGCTGGCTGGGGGGGCGGAGGTGATCGCCGTGCCCGAGGAACCCGTGGACCCCAGGGCCATCGCCGAGGGACTTCTGGAATCCCTGCGCCGGGGCAAGTCCAGCTCCATCGTGGTGGTGGCGGAAGGGGCCTATCCCGGAGGGGCGGCGGGTCTTCTTGCCGCCATCCGGGAGCACGTGCCGGTGGAGGCCCGGGTTACCGTCCTGGGCCATATCCAGCGGGGAGGAAGCCCCACCGCCAAGGACCGCATCTTGGCGAGCCGCTTGGGGGCGGCGGCGGTGGAGGCCCTGGCCGGGGGGACCAGCGGGGTCATGGTGGGGGAGGTGGAGGGGGAGGTGGAGCTCACCCCCCTCAAGGAGGCGGTGGAGCGTAAGAAGGACATCAACCGCACCCTTCTGGCCCTATCGCGGGTTCTTGCCCTCTAGATAGCCTTATGGCTGACCTAGATAGCCTTACGGCTGACCTAGGCCCAGGGCCCGCCTGAGCCAGGGGGAGGTCCAGGCTAGACGAAAGGCCTCCCGGGCGAAGGGGCTCTGACTCACCCCGTCGTAGACCGGGGTGGGAAGGTTCAGAGAAGGATAGCGGAGGCTCCCGGCAGCGGTTTTTTCCCAGGGATAGCTGGTCCAGATGGCCAGGGCCACGAAGAGGCCCAAAAGGAACCCCCCCAGGGAGCCCAGAAGGACCTCGAGGCCTTGGGAAAGGGAAGGAAGGGGGAGGCTCTTCGCCAGAAGCCCCAGGAGGAGCCCGAGGCCCAGACCCCACCAGGGGCCGGCAAGCCCCACCTGGGCCAGGAGGAGGTAGAGCGCCACCCCAAGCCCGGCGAAGGCCCCCTGGAGGCCGCTCCGGTAGCCCCAGGCCAGGGCCACGGCCAAGCCCAGTAGGGCCAGGAGGTCCACCCAGGTGAGCATGCTCTTAGTTTACCCCCTAGCTCCGGATATCCCAGCCCCGGCTCCTTAAAGCCCTCAGGAGGCGGGCCATGGCCTCCTCCACCTCCTCGTCCTTGAGGGTGCGCTCGGGGTGGCGGAAGCGCAGGTGGAAGGCCAGGCTCTTCTCCCCTTCCCTAAGGGGTGGGCCCTGGTAGAGGTCAAAGAGCCGTAGGCTTTCCAGGTAGGGTCCCGCTGCCTGGCGAAGGAGGGCCTCCACCTCCCCGTAGGGCGTGGCCTCGGGAACCACCACCGCCAGGTCCCTGAGGGCTAAGGGGTAGCGGGGGGGGTCCTGGAAGCGGAAGGGCTTTTCGGGAAGGGGCAGGTGAAGCTCAAAGATATAGACCGGGGGAAGATCGAGGGCCTTGAGGATCTCCGGGTGCACCTGGCCCAGGAATCCCTTTTCCTCCCCGTCCACCCATACCTTCCCCGAAACGCCGGGGTGGAGGAAGGGATAGGGCTGGGCCTCCACCCTCAGGTCCAGGCCCAGCCGGTTCAAAAAGGCCTCCAGAAGCCCCTTAAGGAGGGGGTAGCCGGAAAGCTTCTCCCCATGGGGAAGCCCTAGGCCTTCCCCGAAGAGGAGGCCTGCCAGATGGGTTTCCTCCCTCACCCAAGTCTCCTCTTTCCCCAAAACCCTGCCCACCTCAAAGAGGAGGACTCTTTCCGGGCGGTCCAGGGCTAGGTTTTCCTTGAGGAGCCTGAGGAGGCCGGGGAAGAGGTGGGTCCTCAGGGCCGCCTTTTCGGGACTCAAGGGGTTTTTGAGGCGCCAGGGGGGTGGGGGAAGGCGAAAGAGGGAAGCCTCTTTGGGGTCCATGAAGCTATAGGTGTACACCTCCTGGAAGCCGAGGCCCGAAAGGAGTTCCCGCAGGCGGCGCTCCCTTTGGTAGGGCCTTTCCACCCCCCGGTTGTCGGGGGCGGGGAAGAAGGCGGGAAGGTCCAGGGGAATGCTTTCGTAGCCCTGGATTCGGGCGATTTCCTCCACCAAGTCCTCCTCCAGCTTCAGGTCCAGGCGGCGGCTAGGGGGTGTGACCCGGTAGGGACCTTCCCCCTCTACCCGGCAGCCCAGGCGCCTTAGGATGGCAAGCTGTACCTCCTCCGGGTACTGGGTGCCCAGGAGCTGGTTGGTGTACGCGGGGCGGAAGGGAATGGGCCTCGGTGCCCGGGGGGTTCCTTCTTCCAGGAGGGTTTCCGCCACCCGGGCCCCTGCCAGGGTCTGGAGGAGGCTTAGGGCCCTTTGGGCTGCGGGTATCTGGCCCCAGGGGTCCACCCCTCGCTCGAAGCGATAGCTGGCTTCGGTGCGAAAACCATGCCGCCTGGCGGTTTTGCGGATGGAAATGGGGTCAAACTGGGCCACCTCCAGGGCGATGGCCCGGGTGTCCTCCCGCACCTCGCTTTCGGCGCCCCCCATGACCCCGGCAAGGCCGATGGGGAAACTGTCCTCCCCCCGGTAGCCCGCGATCACCAGGTCCTCGAGGTGAAGTTCCCTTTCCACGCCATCCAGGGTGACCAGCTTTTCCCCGGGTTTGGCCCGGCGCACCAGGATACCCTCCCCCACGAAGCGGAGGTCAAAGGCGTGCATGGGCTGGGCCCGTTCCAGCATCACATAGTTGGTGATGTCCACCACGTTGCTTATGGGCCTCATCCCGCAGGCAAAAAGGATGCGTTGGAGCCAAAGGGGGCTTGGCCCCACCTGGAGGCCAAAGGCGTAGGAAAGGGTGAAGTGGGGCGCCCCCTGGGGGTCCTCCACCCGGAGGCCAAAGGGGATGGGTACGTTTTCCGTTTCCAGCCGCACCTCGGGCAGGACCAGGCTGTAGCCCAGAGCGTGGAGGTCAAAGGCCAAGCCCAGGATCCCCAGGGCATCTGGGCGGTTGGGGGTGACCTCTATGTCCAGCACCTCCTCTTCCGGCCAAGCCTCGGCCAGGGGGGTGCCGGGGGGAGGGCGTCGGGGGGGAGCTCCAGAAGCCCGCCGCCGTACTCCCCCACCCCAAGCTCCTTGGGGGAGAGGGCCATGCCAAAGGAGACCACCCCCTGGATGGTCCTTTCCCCTATTCGGAGGCCGTTCACCTCGGTGCCCGGAAGGGCCAGGGCCACGCCCACCCCGGGGCGGGCGTTTGGGGCTCCAGAGACCACCTCCACCACCCGCCCCGCGTCCAAAAGGAGGCGCTTCAGGCCGGTGCCGGGGATGGGGTGGGCCTCGAGGACCCGGGCGAAGACCACGCCGCCGGGTATCCCGAAGACCCTTTCCATGCGGTCGGTCTCAAAACCCAAGCCCGCAAGCCGCTCCTCCAGCACATCGGGGCTTTCCAGCTCGGGCACGTACTCTTTAAGCCAGCTGAAAGGTACCCTCATAGGATCCCCCGGAACTGCTCCAAGAACTTAAGCCTTCCCCCGAAGAAGTAGCGGATGTCGGGGATGTTGTAGCGGAGCATGGCCAGGCGTTCGATTCCGAAGCCAAAGGCGAAGCCCGTGACCCCCTGGTAGGCGGGAGGCAGGCCCAGGGCTTTTCGGTACTCGTCCACCGCCTGGAAGACCTTGGGGTGGACCATCCCGGCCCCTCCCAGCTCCAGCCATTTCCTCCCCTCGGGCCACCAGATGGCGAACTGGGCCCCAGGCTCCACGAAGGGAAAGTAGACGGGCTGGAAGCGCACCCGGGACTCGGGGCCGTAAAGGGCCTGGGCCAGCTCGTAGATGGCTCCCTTCAGGTGGGCCATGGTGATCCCTTCCCCCACCACTAGGCCTTCCAGCTGGTGGAAAACCGCCTCATGGGTGGCGTCCGTCTGCTCGAAGCGGAAAACCCGCCCCGGAACCACGATGCGGAAGGGAGGGGTGTGGGCCACCATGTAGCGCACCTGCATGGGGGAGGTGTGGGTGCGAAGAAGGAGCCTTCCCCTCACCCCTTCTCCCAAGGGGCCGGGAAGGCTATGCTCCTCCCCTTCCAGCCAGAAGGTGTCCCACATGTCCCGGGCCGGATGGTACTCGGGGATGTTCAGGGCATCAAAGTTGAAGAACTCGCTTTCCACTTCGGGGCCTTCCACCGCCTGGTAGCCCAAGGAGCGAAAGATCTCGGTGAGCTCCCGCTCCATGAGGGTGATGGGGTGGAGTCCGCCGGTGAAAACCCCCACCCCTGGCAGGGAGACATCCTGACGCTCCCTTTCCAGGGCCCTTCGCAGCTCCTCTTCCACCAGGGCTTTTTCCCGCTCCTCCAGGGCCTGTTCGATGGCCTCCTTGAGGGCGTTTAGGGCCTGGCCCTTCGCTTTCCTTTCCTCGAGGGGAAGGCTGGCAAGGGCCTTCATCTCCTGGGTGAGGAGGCCCTTTTTCCCCAGGTAGCGGGCCCTCAGGGTTTTCAAGGCCTCGAGGTCCCGGGCTTCTCGGATGGCGGCTAGGGCTTCTTGCTCAAGCTCCCGCATCTTTAAGAGGATACCTTGCCCCGTCCTGGGTGTGGGGAAGGTGGGTTGGGGAGATGAAAGCACCGGTTCCACCCCTCTCCTTCCCCAGATGGGTCGGAAAAACAGCCTGTGTCCCCATCCCCCCCTTGGTCCCCGGGTGGGAACCATGGGGAACCATGAACCCTAAAGTGCCCGGGCAAGCTTTAGAAAGGTCTCTGGTGGCTCTGGGGCCCTGCCCCCATCCGCCCAGGAAAAGCGAAGGTCCTTGAGAGGACCCTCCCCTACCCCCATTCCCTGGGGGAAGAGGGGCCGCAGGTCCAGGGGTCTGGCCTCCTCCCCGCGGAAGGCCTCTTGGAAGCGGGCCACCTCCTTTTCGTGGCCGAAGTGGAAGGCGTAAAGCCACCACCACCCTCCCTCCTGGAGGGCGAAGAGAAAACGGGGATTGGGGGTAAGTTCGGGAAACTCCCCGGTGAAGGGCCTCTTTAAAAAGATGGAGGCCTGCCCCGGTCTCAGGCGAAAGACCACCTCGAGGGCCTTTCCCAACAAGCCGAAGCTCCCCACAAAGGGCCGCACCAGGTCGTAGCCCTGCACGTTCTTCACCACCACCCCCCCGGCCCGCACCACCCTTCCCCTGGGGGTCTTAAAGGTCAGGCCCAGGACCTCCGCCGGAAAGAAGAAAGTCTGGCCGAACCCCCCCCGTTCCAAAAGCCCCCCCACCCCGCCAGGGAGCTCCACCGGGGGGAAAGGGGGATAGAGCCGGGTGCCGGAAAGCCTTTCGTACACGGAAAGAAGCCCGGCCTCCCCGGGGGCTACCAGGTACTGGTCGGCGGCGTGGAGTTCCATGGGGTTATGGTAGCGCGGGGGGAGGGTTCCGGGAAAAAAGAGCTTACCTGACGGGGTCCAGGAGGAGGTTGAGAAGGGCCAGGGCCATACCCACCGCCACCGCCAGGGGGAAGCTATGGAGGAAGAAGGGGTAAAGAAGCCCGGCCAGGGTGCCCCCCAGGTAGAAGGCGGCCACGTAGGTGCCGCTTACCCCCGCTCCCTTTCTTCCGGCAACTCCTGAGGCCAGGCTTTGGGCGGTGAAGAGGGCGGCCATGAGGAGCATGAATCCCAGAACCAGGCCTGGGGGAGGCAGGAGCAAAAGCCCCAGGGCGAGGAGGACTAGGGAGAAGGCCAGGCGAAAGGTGGCTACCGCCCCGAACCGGCGGGCCAGAAGCCCCGAAAGGGCGCTTCCCGGGATGCCGAAGAGGTAGGCCAGGTACACGAGCCCCACCTCGCCTGGGCGGAAGCCCAGCTCCAGAAGGCGGTAGGGTAGGAGGTTGGCCAGGAAGAGGTTCAGGAAAAGGAGGATGGAACCCGCCAGGTACAAGGGAAAGGCGGAAAGGTCGTATTGCGGCCTACCCAGGGCGGGAAGCCCTGTGGGAGCCCGAAGGAGGACGAGGCCTAGGAGAAGGGCAGGCAGGGAAAGGAGGAGGAGGGCGCCTCGCACCCCCAGGGATTCCGCCAAAAGCCCTGCCAGCACCCGGCCCATGCCCCCGCCCAGAACATTCCCCGCCATGTATACCCCGGCCATCTCCCAGGCCCTTTGCGGAAAGAGGAGGGGGATAAGGGCGATGGCCAGGGTGGGCACCAGGGCGGCCCCCACCCCCTGGAGGATGCGGCAAAGGGTCCAGGGGAGAAGGCTGGGGCTAAAGGCTCCGAGCACCCCCCCTAGGCCCACCAAGAGAAGGCCCCCGCCCAACAGGGTACCCGTCGGCAGGCCCAGGCGGGGTACCCAGGGGGAAAGGAGCACCAGAAGCAAAAGGGGCAGGCCCATGCCTGGCCCCGCAGCCCCTGGGGGGGCAGCGAAGAGCTTTTCCAAAAGGGGTAACAAGGGCACCACCGCGTAGAGGGCGCTGTAGAGGGCCACCCCAGAAAGCACCACCGCCCACCGCATCCCCCTTATCTTATGGGCAGCATGCGCCTTCTTCAGGTGGCCTTACCCCTGCCCCTTCCCCCCATGACCTACCTGCCTCCCCTGGGCCAGGAGGAGGAGGAAGCTTTGGGGAAGCGGGTGGCGGTGCCCTGGCGAGGGGGGTGCGGGTGGGGGTGGTGGTGGGGGAAGGGGGCAGGCCGAGCCATGCCTTGCGGCACGCCATCGCCTATCTGGACTCGAGGCCCTACTTGCGTCCGGAGGAGATCCTGTTTCTGGAGGAAGCCGCCCGCTACCTCTTCGCTCCCTTGGGTCAGGCGCTGGCCGACTTCCTACCCCCTTTTCCCGAACTAAGGCACCGGGTGCGCCTCTACCCAGGGGCGGACCCAGCCCTTCTGCCCAAGGGGTTGGAGGGCCTTGTCGCCTGGCAGGAGGCTAAGGGGTTTGACCCCAAGCTTCTGGATTACCTGCGGGAGGCTGGGGTCTTGCAGGAGGAGGTGGCCTTCAAGGAGGGGAAAAAGGTTCTCATCCCCCTGGAGAAGCGGCATCCTGACCCTTTCCTGGACGCCGTTTTGCGGGTCCTTTGGACCCTAGGCCAAGCGGAGAGTTTGGCCGCCTTGGCCCGGGCTGCTGGGGTGGGGGTGGGCCGGGTGAAGCGGCTTCTCGCCGAGGGGTACATCGGCTACGCGACTCCCAGGGAGCCTTCCCCTACGGGCGAGCCCCTAAAGCCCCTCTTCCTTCCGGAAAGGCCCGAAAGGCTGAACGGGGGAAGGCTTGGGGAGAGGATGCGTTTCCTGGCGGGTCTGGTGGCCAAGGGAAGCCACCTGGTTCTCTTCCCGGAGGTGAGCCTCTTGGAGCGCTTCCTCCGTCACTTTCCCCAAGCCAGGCCGTACCATGGGGGCCTTTCCCGGGAAGCGCGGGAGGTCCTTTTCCGGCAGCCTACCGGCTTGATCTTCGCCACTTACGGCGGGCTTCTCCTCCCCTTCACCCCGGATTCTTTGGTGGTGGTGGAGGAGGGGAGCGAAAGCTACAAGCTTCCCTCAGGGACAAGGGCCTTTGTGCCTCCCTTGGCGGAGCTCAGGGCGAGGCTTTTGGGAGTCCCCCTTACCTACCTTTCCCTGGTGCCCGCGGTGGAGGTTTTGGAAAAGCCCGGCCTGGTTTTCCCGGTACCCAAGCCGAGGGTTCTCCTGGTGGACTTGAGGAAGGAGAAGGGGTATCCCCTTGTGGGGAGGGCCTGGGCCCTTTTGAAGCAGGTGGAGGAGAAGGGTCGGCAGGCCCTGGTCCTTTCTCCCCGCTTGGGCTATAGCGCCTTCCTCCTCTGTGCCGACTGTGGGTACAAGCCTACCTGCCCCAACTGCGCCCTTCCCTTGCGCTACCGCAAGGGGGGCAGGGGGGAGCTGGTCTGCCACCAGTGCGGCCACCGCGAGCCTCCCCCGGTCTTGTGCCCGGAGTGCGGCTCCCCCCTTTTGGAGCCCAAGGGGCCAGGGCTGGAATGGCTGCAGGAAGAACTGAGGGGGCGCCTTTCCCTACCCGTGTACCGCTACTCCAGGGAGGGAAAGGATGACCTGGGCCCCCTGCTCGAGGGAGAACCAGGGGTGGTGGTGGGCACCACCGCCTTTCTCCGTGGCCCGGTGCTCCCCGAGCTGGCCTTGGTCCTTCTGCCCTATGCCGATGGCTTCCTCTACGATGCCGATTTCCGCGCCGCCGAGCGGTACCACCGCCTGCTTTGGGCCCTCACCGAGCTCCGGCCAGGGAGAAGGCCCCTTCTGGTCCTCCAAACCTACACCCCCGACCACCCTGTCCACCAGGCGCTCTTGGAGGGGAGCGTGGAGGTCTTCCCCTGGAGGGAAAAGGCCCTGCGGGAGGCCCTGGATTACCCTCCCAAGGTGCGGATGGTGAAGCTGGAGGTGGCCCACCGCAAGGAGGAGCGGGCCCTCGAGGAGGCCTATGGCCTCCTTGCGGCCCTGAAGGACGTGGCCCAAGAGGGCGAGGTGCTGGGGCCGGCCCCCGCGCCGGTGCCCAGGGTGAAGGGGATGTACATCTTCCACCTCCTCCTAAGGGGAAGCACGGAGCGGCTTGGGAAGCTTCTTGCCCACCTGGACCGCCGTCGCTTTAAGCTGGATCCCGATCCCCACCGCTTCGTGGGGCTTCTGGAGGATTAGGCATGGGTCACGCGATGGCGTACCTCGGGGCCCGGGCCTGGATGGAGGTAGACCTTAAGGCCCTCGAGGCCAACTGGCTTCTTCTAAGGGCTAGGGCCAGAGGGGAGGTGATTCCCGTGCTTAAAGCAGACGCTTACGGGCACGGGGCCTTGCCCCTGGCCCGCTTCCTCTTCCAAAAGGGGGCCAGGCGGGTGGCGGTGGCCACGGTGGGGGAGGGGAGGGCCCTGCGAAAAGGCGGAGTGGAGGGGGAGGTCCTCCTTTTGGGAAGCCTCCACCCCTTGGAGGCGGAGGAGGCCCTGCGCTGGAACCTGGTGCCGGGCCTTTCCACCCTCGAGGCGGCCCAGGCCCTGGCGGAGAGGGCCCGGGCCCTGGGCCTAACCCCCAGGGCCCACCTCAAGGTGGACACGGGGATGAACCGGGTGGGCTTTCCCTGGGAGAAGGCCAAGGGTGCCCTCCTGGCGGTGGAGGCCTTGGGGATAAGGGTGGAGGGAGTCTATACCCACCTGGCCACCGCCGGGGAGGACGCAGCCTTCGTGGAGGTGCAAAGAAGCCGCTTCCAAGGGGTGCGGGAGGCTTTAGGAAAAGGCTACTTCTACCATCTGGAAAACTCCCACGGGCTTCTGCTACACGGGGGGAGAACGTGCGGGTGGGGCTCGCCCTCTATGGCCTCATCCCAGGTTTCGGCCTGAAGCCCATCCTTCGCCTTCTCGCCCGGCCCACCCTGGTAAAAGAGCTGAGGGCAGGCGACCGGGTGGGCTACGGAGGGGAGTACGTGGCCCGGGGTGGGGAGTGGCTCTTGACCTTGCCCGTGGGCTACGCTGACGGGCTTCCCCGGGGGGCGGTCCGCTTCGTGAAGGGCCCCGAAGGAGGCCTTTACCCGGTGGCGGGCCGCATCTCCATGGACCAGACCACGGTCCTTTCCCCGGGGCCTTTGCCCCTGGAGGCGGTCTTGGAGGTGCTCTCCCCGGATTTCGGCCCCACGGGGCTTTGTGCCTGGGCCGAGGCCCGGGGGACCATCCCTTACGAGGTGGCGGTGCACCTTTCCCGGAGGCTTCCTCGGGTTTACCGCTATGGCGAGGAGGTGTGGGAGGTTCTAAACTAGACGGGTGCAAGCGGTGCGCCTGTTCCAGGGCTACCTCTGGTACCCCAGGGAGCTTGCCCTGGACCTGAAAACCCTACTTCCCCAGGAGGTGGAGGGGGCCAGGCTTCTCCTGGACGAGGTGCCGCCCCCCACGCCCTTCTTTGAGGACGGTACCCCCACCCATACCCAGCGCTTCTACCAGCTCACCCTCCTGTTTCTTACCGAGGAGCCGCTCGAGGCCCTGAAGCCCCTGACGGAAACCCTGGCCCCGGTGGTGCAGGGGATGCTGGAGGGGCTTCCCAAGGGGGTGGGCTGGCTTCTTCTCGAGGATTTGCGTCCCCTCTAGGGCTTGCGGAGGAGGAAGGCCAGGAGGAGGGAGGCCCCGCCCAGGGCAAAGGCCAGGAGGCTTTCCCTCTTAAGGGTGAACCCCTTGGGCCTTAAGGGCTTCAGGATGCCGGTTTGGTAGGCCTTTACCTGGTCCAGGGGTGCCTCCGTCAAAAGGTCCACCACTGGGGGGCTTCCCGCCGGGGCCCCCAGGGTCCAGGGGCCGCCTTCCGGGGCTATGGGGCGCAGGTACCAAGGGGCAAAGGGGTCAAAGAGGCCCACCGCCCCGTAGTAGCCGTAGGGTCCTGGGGAAAGCCCCGTGTCCACCGCTACCCATTCCCCTTCCCGCCATACCCTTACGGGCGATCTTTCCCCAGCCGGGGTGCGCTTCTCCCCCCCGAAGCCCGTGAGGACATAGGCCACCTCCCAGCCTTGGCCGGGGGGGGTGGCAAGCCCGGGAAGCAAGGCCTCCTCCCCTCCTTCCCCGGTGTCCAACCAGAGGGCCACCGTGGCCAGGCTGAAGCCCAAGGGCCCCTCGAGGGGATTCGGGTAGCGGCTCAGGCGCACCTTAAGGACCAGCTTCCCTTCCCGTTCTTCCCCCGCCAGGGCCAGGAGGTCGGCATAACCCTCCCCCGCCTCCTGGAACAGGGCTGCCCGGGGATAGAGGTAGGCCAGGCCTTGATCGTCGCCCAAGGGATCCTGGAAGAGGAAAAGCACGCCCATCTTTATACCAGGGAAACGAGGGCCCTCACCACCTTTTCCGGATCGTGCTGGGCCAAGGGACCCTCCTCCCGGAAGTCTCCCATGATCACCCGCACCCCATCCACGGCAAAGGGCCTGGGGTCAAAGGCCACAGGAAAGCGCCCTTCCTCGGCATAGCGCTTCAGGACCTCCTGGGGGATGGGGGCGGTGTGCACCAGAACCACCTCGGGCCTTCGGCCCAGGTGATAGGCGACGGCCTTGTAGTGGTCGTAGGCGGTGTAGCCGTCGGTTTCCCCGGGTTCGGTCATGAGGTTCACCACGTAGACCAGGGGAGCCTTGGCCTTGGCCATGGCCTCCAGGAGGGGCTTGGGCAGGAAGCTGGGGATGACGCTGGTGTAGAGGCTTCCCGGGCCCAGAACCAGGAGGTCCGCCTGACGGATGGCCCTGAGGGCTTCCTCCATGACCCGCTGGGGTTCGGGTTCCAGGAAGACCTCCTGGATCCGCCCCCTTTTTTCCCGGATGGCCACTTCCCCCACCACCTCCGAGCCATCGCGGAAGCGGGCCCTAAGCCGCACGGCCTCGGGGGTGGCGGGAAAGACCTGGCCCCGAAGCTGCAGAATGGCGTTGGCCTCGAGGATAGCCTGGGCGAAATCCCGGGCCTCCTGGTTCAGGGTCAAGAGGAAGAGGTTGCCGAAGGTGTGGCCCTTAAACTCCCCTTCCTGGAAGCGGTGGTGCAGGAGCTTGGGAAGGGCAGGGTGATCGGAAAGCGCCGCCAGGCAATCCACCAGATCCCCCACCGCCGGCAGGCCGAAGGCCAGGCGTAGCCGGCCCGTGGAGCCTCCATCGTCGGTCACCGCCACGATGGCGGTGGTGTTGGCCGTGTGCTCCTTCAGGCCCCTCAGCACCCGGGAAAGCCCGGTTCCGCCGCCAAAGGCCACCACCTTGGGGCCCTGCTCTAGCCTCCTGCGCACGTAGACCTTTTCGGGAACCTCCTCCGGCTCGGTGAAGGCGGAGAGCATGCTCCGGTTCATGCTCCTTACCCCTCCCACCAAGAGGGCGAGGCCCAGGAGGACAAGGACCAAGGCCCAGGGTTCCGGGGGTGGGGGAGGGAGGAAGCGGGCCAGCCCGTAGGCCATGAGGCCTACCCCCAGGCCTGCCAAGGCAGCGTAGCGCTTGACCCGCATCCCTGGGTAGAGCCAGCGAAGCGGGGGAAAGCGCCGGGCGAGCCCTTTGGCTACCCGGTAGAATCCCAGTGGCCTATTCCTCCTTGTCCACATCGCGGTGGCTTACCTCCACCCGGAAGCGGCTTGAGAGCTCCTCGGCGAGCCGTTCCGCTACCGCCACGCTTCTGTGCCTTCCCCCGGTGCACCCCACGGCCACGGTGTAAAAGGCCCTTCCCTCGGCCTTGGCTCCTTCCGCTGCCAGCCCTACCACCGCCAGCAGAGCCCGGTAGTAGGGTTCGTGCTCCTCCCGGAACACGTAGGCCTGCACCTCGGGATCCAGACCCGTCTTGGGCTTGAGGCCGGGGTCGTAGTGGGGGTTGGGCAGGGGGCGCACGTCCAGGACCAGATCGGCTTCCTGGGGCGGGCCCCACTTGAAGCCAAAGGAGATGAGGCGCAAAAGAAAGCCCGCTTCCTCCCCCAAAAAGCGCACCAAGGCTTCCTTCAAGGCCCTTGGGGAAAGCTCCGAGGTATCCAGGACCAAATGGGCCCTGGCCCTTAGAGGGCCCAGGATGCGGCGTTCCTCCCCGATCTCCCGCATGAGGTTACCCGCCCCCAAAGGGTGGACCCTCCGGGTCAGGTTGTAGCGGCGCAGGAGGACCTCGGGGCGGGCCTCGAGGTAGACCACGGTGGGCTTGAGCCCGTCCAAGGTCTTTTCCAAATCCCCAAAGAAGGCCAGGGCCCGGGCGTCCAGCACCACCCCGGCCCGCTCCACCCCCCTTCGGCTCAGTTCCTGCAAAAGGGCTTCCCACAGGCTTGGGGGGAGGTTGTCCACCATGAAGTAGCCCAGGTCTTCCAAAAAGCCCTTGGCCGTGGTCTTGCCCGCCCCGGAAAGCCCCGAAAGCACCAGAAACCGCATCCCCTTGACTATACCTGCCTCCTCAGCCAGAGGTTGAAGAGGGAAAGGAGGAAAAGCCCGGGGAGCCCCACCACCCCGATGAGGAGGTCGTGGGTGCGTTCCACCAGCAGAAAGGAGAGGCCCGCCACGGCGTTCAGGGTGCCGTGGAGGAGCGCCGCCGCCAGCAGCGAGCCCCCTTTCTCCCGCACGTAGAGGAGGGCGGGGGTGAGGAGGAGGGCGAAGAGGACCATCATGGGTACCCCCAAGAGGGGCTCATGGGGGTAGTTGTGGCCGGAGAGGACCAAAGGAGCGTGCCAAAGCCCCCAGTAGAAGCCGATCTCCAGACTGGCAGGCCAGAAGCCCCGGTCCCGAAGCCTTTCCCATAGGTACCCCCGCCACATGAGCTCTTCCCCCAGGGCGGCCAGCAGGTTCACCGTGGCCCCCGCCAGGAGGCCCGTGAGGAGGAGGATGAGGGGAAGGAGGCGGAAAAAGCCCTGCGGGAGCAGGGCCAGTTCCTCCGGGGGTATCCCCCCGTAAAGGGCGGCGAAACCCCGCCAGGGGGCGAAGGGCAGGCTCAAGGGGAGGGAGAGCAGGGTGAGGGCCACGGGGAAGAGCCAGGCAAAGAGCCAGTAGCGGTTGGGTCGTAAAGAGAGGGGAAGGCGCACCCCTTCCTTACGGGCGAAGTAGAGGGCCACGAAGCCGGGAAGCCACATGTAGAGGAAGCCGAAAGCCGTGAGGAAAAGGGCGGTTTCGGGGTTCGCCTCTTCTGGGGCAGGGTTCCAGCGCCCGCCCAAGAGGTAAAAGAGCAGGTAAACCCCCCACGAAAGGCCGAAGGTCCAGTAAAGGGCGTTCATCGTTCCTCCTTCCAGGCAAGGAGGGGCTTTGGGTCCTCCGGGTTCAGGAGGAGGCCCCTCCCCTCCTTCAGCAACAGGAGCACCCCTTCCCCCCGCCGGGCCCCCACGAAGGCCTCCACGGGAAGGCCCTCGAGGCGAAGCCGCCGGTGATGGTAGCCGGGCATGGAGGTCTCCCCCTTGTAGCGGTAGCTCCACCAAGGGAGGGCGTAGGCCAGGAGCCGCACCTCCTTCACCTGCGAACGGTGAACCGAGCGGTGGCCGAAGGGCAGGTGGAGGGTGAGCACGGGGCCCCGTAGCTCGTAGAAGAACCTTTGGGGAAGGCTGGCCAGCCAGTAGAGCAGGACGCCCACCGCGGGAAGCTCCAGCAGGAGGAAGCCGAGAAGGAGGGGGAGGCTTTCCGGTTTCTCCCGGGCAAGGACTGCGCTGGCCCCAAGGGTGGCCAGGAGGAAGAGGGCGAATAGCCCCAGGAAAAACCGCTTAGGGTTCCCGTCCCTCCTCGGAAGTAGCCGCATCCTTCCACCTCCCCGCCCGCTTGGCTGCCTCCTTCAGGAGGTATTCTATTTGGGCGTTCACGCTCCTCAGCTCGTCCTGGGCCCATTTCTCCAGGACCCGGTAGAGCCTCGGGTCCAGCCGCAAGAGGAAGCGCTTTTTCTCCTCTTTCACCCCATTGCCCCTAGGCGTAGAGCGTCCCCACGTTCACCACCTCAAAACTTGCACCTCCCGAATACCCTGCATGAACACCCCCTTCCCCCCGCAGGCGGAGGCCAAAGACCCAAAGCTCCCAGCTCGGCCATGAGGACCCGCAAGACCACCTCCGGCAGAAGCAGGCGCGCCGCCTCCCGCCCAGCCTCCCGCCAAGAAAGACCTCTCCCGTCTGGAGCTAGCCTCACCCAGTGGGCCAGCAGGTAAGCCAGGAAGGACAACACCAGAAACCGATGCACCCCCAAGGCCGTCCGCTGCCCAAAACGCCCCAGGGAAAACTCGCTCTTTACCGTGCGGAAGAAGTGCTCAATGGTAAACCGCCGCCGCCCCCACACCAGCACAGTCCGTGGCCCCGCGGGAAAGGTGGCCACCACGTACCGCCACTCCCACCCTCCCCCGGGTAAGGGATAGCGGTACCAGCTCACCCACACGGGAAAGGGAAGTCCCCGCAGGTGCACCCGGCTCCCCTGCCGTCTGAGCCCAAAGAGGGGAAGCCCCTCCCGCGTCTTTCGGTCCCGCCGCATCCCCACCACCGCTTCCAGACCCAACCCCCGCACCCCCACAAGAAACCGGGCGGTGCCGAAGGCAGCATCGGCCACCACCCGAAGGTGGAAGGACTTGCGCATCCAGGGGGGCAGGGAGGCCAGAAGACGCAGGGCAAGGAGGGAAAGGGCCTTCTCCCCCTTCCCCCGCCACACCCGGTAGGCCCAGGGGATGCGCAGCTCTCCCAGCACCAGATAGAGCACCACCAGGTGGAGCCCCCACTTGCCGTGGAAAAAGGAGAGGGGCAAGGCGGGGAAGAGGCCCCGCTTCTCCAGGGTGACCAGGTCCAGGACCACCAGGAGCCTGGGCTTGGGCCCCCGCCTGGGCCTGGCCCGGTGGAGGGTTTCCTGGGCCTTCTTGCGAGCCAGGCGGATGAGGGCGCGGGTGGGCCAGGGATAGCGGTTGAGGAAGCGGGAGAGGGCGGAAGGGGACTTGGTCTTGCTGTGCTGGGGCCTGGCCTTGCCGTGGCCGGTGAGAAGGAGGAGAAGAAGCGCTTTGAGGGACTCCCGGAGGTGGGGGGTTGGCAGGAGGGCCAGGAGGGTCCAGAGTAGAGCTTGGGCCGTCTGGTGCATGGCACCCTTCATCCGAAGGGAACCGGGCGGCCCTTTTCAAGTGGTCCCCTGGCGCATGGGTATGCGGGGGGTGGATAAGTGCAAGTTTTGAGCCACCGGCTGGGCCTGGGCCTCGGAGACCAGGGCCACCATGAGGTTGTTCACCATGGCCGCCCGGCGCTCCTCATCCAGGGCCACCCCGCTGGCCTCGAGGCCCGCCAAGGCCTCCTTAACCATCCCCACCGCCGCCTCCACGATCAGCTTCCGGGCCGCCACCACCGCCAGGGCCTGCTGGCGGCGGAGCATGGCCTGGGCCACCTCGGGGGCGTAGGCCAGATGGGTGATCCGGGCCTCCAGCACCTCCACCCCCGCCACCTTGAGCCGCGCCTCCACCTCGGCCTTCAGCTCCTCGGCGATCTCCTCAGGGTTGCCCCGCAGGGAAACCCCTTCCCCGTCGTAGGGGTGGCGGCTCGCCAGGGCCCTTATGGCCGCCTCCGACTGGATGGCCACGAAGCTCTGGTAGTCCTCCACCTGGAAGAGGGCCTTGGCGGTATCCACCACCCGCCAAACCACCACCGCGGCGATCTCGATGGGGTTCCCTTGGGCATCGTTGACCTTGAGCTTCTCCGAGGTGAAGTTGTGGACCCTTAAGGACACCCGCTTCCGCTGGGCCAGGGGGTTGGCGAAGTGGAAACCCTCCTCCCGCACGCTCCCCACGTACCGCCCCAAAAAGGTAAGGGCCACGGCCTCGTTGGGCTGCACGGTGAAGAGTCCCGCCCCCAGAAGCCATGAGGCCAGGAGGGCAAGGAGGAGGTGCCAGAGGTAGAAAAGCTCCCGCTCCCGCAGGAGGCCGTACCCCGCCCACCCCATCCAGAAAAGGGCCAGCAGTAAGGCCATCAGGGCCAAAAAACCGCTTGTCCGCCACGCCGTAAACTCCTTGATCTCGCGCATCTTTTCCTCCCTAGTTACGGAAGACCACCTCTTCCCGGGCGAAGACCCGCACGGCATAGAGGAGCGCCAGCCCGGCGTACACCAGGGTGGAGCCCCAGGTGAGGCCTGCCTGCAGGGGGGTGGCGCTCCCCTTCAGAAGGGCGTCCATGAGGAGGGCCACGTTGAAGAGGGGCACCAGGTGGTGCCAGGCCTCCAGCTCAAAGAAGCCCCGGAACTGCAGGAAGAGGAGGGGCAACAGGGCCAGAAGCTGGAGGGGAGCCATGTAGCTCTGGGCTTCCTTGAAGCTTCGGGCGTAAAGCCCCAGGCTCACCATCACCGCTCCCATGAAGAGGGCCAGGAGGAAAGCGCTGAGGAAGAGGGCAAGGAAGCTCCCCCCGTCCAGAGCGATCCGGCCCCCCAGCTCCAGGGTCTGGCTGCTTTCCGTGAGGAGGCCCCCACCGAAGCGGGCGGCCAGGGCCCCGCCCAGGGCGATCCCCAAAAGCCCCGACACCCCGGAGAGGAGGGCCATGGCCACCGTGGCCAGGGTCTTGCCCAGGGCCAGATGTAGGAGGGGCACCGGGGCCATGAGAAGGGCCTCGAGGGTGCCCTTCTCCTTCTCCCCCGCGGTGGCGTCCACCGCCACCACCTGCCCCCCGGAGAGGACGAAGACCACCAGGAAGAAAGGGAGGAGGAAGCCCAAAACCCCTCCCGCTTTTTCCCGCTCAGGTGAGGCGTCCACCACCTCCACCTGGAAGGGGTGGAGGACCTCCTGGGGTACGCCCCAGCGGGCGAGCTCCGCCGCCACCATGGCCTCCTTCAGCCCCTGGAGGGCGGCCTGCACCTTGCCCACCGCCACCTGCCCCTCCGTGAGCCCCCCGGCCAGGCGGCCGTAAACCCGGTACACCCCCTGCTCGTAGCGGACGCCCACGGGATACTTCCCCTCCCGCACGGCTCCCTCGGGGTCGGGGTGGGCCTTGGGGGAGAGTCCGGCCTGCTCCAGGGTGCGGAGGGCCTCTTCGGGCAGGTTCAGGACTGCCACCTCCTGCTTCCTCTCCTGGGCGCCCTGCAGGAGCCTTTGGAGGACCAGGCTGGGCCCGAACATGAAAATGGGCATGAGCAAGATGGGTAGGACCAGGGTAGAGAAGACCAGCTTGCGGTCGCGAAAGACCTGCACAAGTTCCTTCCAGAAGATGCGGTAGATATTCCTCATGCGGCCTCCTTCACCCTGCGCACGAACGCCTGCTCCAGGCTTCCCTCCCCCAGGGCTAGGGCTTCCTCCTTGCTTCCCTCATAGACCAGCCGGCCCTGGTGCAAAAAGCCCACCCGGTCCGCCACCTCCTCTGCCTCGCTCATCACGTGGGTGGAGTAAATGATGGCGTTGCCCAGCTGGCGGTAGGCCTTGACGAAGTCCAGAAGAGCCCTGCGGGCGAAGACGTCCAGCCCGGCCGTGGCCTCGTCCAGAAGGAGGACGGGAGGGCGGTGGAGGATGGCCCGGGCGATGACCACCTTCTGGCGCATGCCGGTGGACATCTCCATGACCCTTCGCTCCAGGGTTTCCTCCATCTCCAAAAGGCTCGCTACCCAGTCCAGGGCCTCCTGGAAGGCTTGGCCCTCGAGGCCGTAAAACCCGGCGAAGAACCGGAGCACCTCCCGCCCCGTGAGGCGGTCGTAGACCCGCATGCCTCCGTTAACCAGGCCCAGGCGCCGGCGCACCTCGAGGGGGTCTTGGGCCACATCAAACCCCGCCACCTTGGCCCTGCCCTTCGTGGGGCATATCAGGGTGGAAAGGATGCGCAAGGTGGTGGTCTTCCCAGCCCCGTTGGGACCCAGGAGGGCGTAGACCTCCCCGGGGCTCACCCGGAAGGTGAGCTCCCGCACGGCCAGGTGCTGGCCGTAGGCCTTGGTGAGACTAGCGACTTCAATCATATATCTTAGTGATATCACACCGCCCGATTGGGGTCAAGGGCCATAATGGATTTGCATGAAGGCCATGACCTTCTGGGTCAAGCCGCAGAGTTCCATTGAGGCCCTGCCCGAGGCCAAGGATCTGGTGCAGGACCTATTGGAGCTTTTTTACGAGTATTTCCCCGAATACGAGGGATGCCTGGGGTTTTCCCAGTCCCCGAGAAGGCCCCGCTACCTTTTCCTCTACATGGAGGGTCCTTGCGGAGGCCTCTTGCCCTCAGCCGCCCTGTTCCTGAAAGATCTTCTGGAAACCGCTTTCCCCGGGGCCGAGGTAAGGGTCTACGGCAAGCCCTGGCCCTAGCGCCTTTTCTTCACCAGCCAGGCCTCTTCTCGCACGCCTTCCCGGGCGTTCACCACCCGGGCCAGGACAAAGAGAAGGTCAGAAAGGCGGTTGAGGTAGCGGATGGCCTCGGGGTTCACGGGTTCCTCCCGGCTTAAGGCCACCACCTTGCGCTCTGCCCGGCGCACCACGGTGCGGGCCAGGTGCAAGGCTGCTGCTGCCGGATGCCCTCCCGGGAGGATGAAGCCCTGGAAGGGGGGGCTTTCCTCCATGTAGCGGTCGATGGCCTGTTCCACTTCTTCCACGTCCTGGGCGTCCATGCGGGCGATGTTCTTCTCGTAGGGGCTGCCCATGCGGGTGGCCAGGTCGGCCCCCAGGTCGAAGAGGGCGTTTTGGATGCGCTCCAGGAGGTCCTGAAGGTCTATGTGTTCCTTGGGGAGGAGACTCCGGGCCAGGCCGATGGCGGAGTTGGCCTCGTCCACGGTGCCATAGGCTTCCACCCGGGGGTGGGCCTTCACCACCCGCTCGGCCCCGTAGAGGCCGGTTTCCCCAGCGTCCCCGGTCTTGGTGTAGATCTTCATGGCCCCATTGTAGGGAGTTTGCCGGTAAAAGGAGACTCTCGGAACCCAGAAGCAGTAAAAAGCCGCTTCCGGGGCCGCTACTGGCCCCGGAAGTGTTGCGTTCTGGACTTGGCGGGCCCGAGAGGATTCGAACCCCTGACCTGCTGATCCGTAGTCAGCCGCTCTATCCAACTGAGCTACGGGCCCAAGCCGACCCTCAAGGTAGCATGGGAAAGCCCCCCTTGTCAATAATGGGGTTGGTGCGGGATAAGCGTCTGGAAGCCCATCTTCTCCACCTTCTTCGGGAGCCCAGGACCCTCGAGGACCTTCACACCCAGCTTCAACCCCTCCACCCCGGGCTCAGGAAGGCCACCCTCTTCGCCCTCCTGGTGCGGCTCAGGCGGGAGGGAAGGGTGGCCTTTCGCCAGGGGCGTTTCTCAGCGAGGGAAGAGAAGGATACGGATATTTAGCCCATCCGTAAGCTGGATTTCCCACTGGCCTCCTTCGGGAAGGTTTTCCAAGGCAAACCGCACCTCCCCTGCCCGGTGCCAGAGGCCCAAGGCGGTGCGGGTTCCATCTGAAGCCACGTGGAAAAGGGAAAAGAAGGGGTAGCCCTGGATGTGGACCAGGAGGAAGCCCCCTTCCTCCTTTAGCTTTACCTGGGGTTCCGCCTGGGGAAGAAGAGGGAGGGTGGCCTCCTTGAGGAGCTGGCTTCCCAGGTAGAGCCCCACCCGGGTGTAGGGGTTCAGGGGCAGGCGGGCCTGGAAGTGGAGGGTACCTTCGGAGTCTTTCAGGATGGGAACGGGCACCTCGAGGGGACCTCCCGGTCCTTCCGCCCGCAGGCGGTAGGCGGAGGGCTTCCCTTCCGGGGCAGCGTTGAGCTTTAAGGGAGGGTTGAACACCACCTCCCCATCCCGGATGCGCCCAGAGAAGAGGAGACCGTCCTCCATTAAGGACAAAGGCGTTGGAGGAGAGGCTTCCAGGAAGCTTTGCGCCCCCTCGTAGGTGTAGTCGGAAACCCACTGGGGGCCGCAGTAGCTCATGAGGTCGTAAAACTGGCTGGGGTCCTTTAAGGAGCCGTTGGCGAGATCGTACCCCCAGGTGCCGATCTTGCCGCCCGCGTAGGGATAGTTGGGGTCGCCGGATACCCCACAAGGGGCGTGTTCCCGGTCAAAGTTATGCCCCAGCTCGTGGGCCATCACCGCGGGGGCGCTCTGGGAGTAGTCCCACCCCACGGCCACGGGATAGCCCAGGTAGCCAATCCCGACGATGCCCGAAGTGTAGGAGACCTTCACGAAGCCGTAGTAGAACCGCTGGCTTCTATCGCTTTGGCGTAGGAGGCGAAGCTCGTCCAGAAGCCGGGCCCAGGTGTTTCCGTCGCTGGGGCTTAGGGTGCCGGAGAAGGTGTAGGGGGCCCGGATGGTGGAGGCCACCTCCTTCAGGGGCCAGATGCGCCAGAGGGTCTGGCTGAAGCTGGGTACCTGCGCTTGTTGCCCTTGATGGATCACGGGGACCACGGTCAGGTAAAGCACCGTACCCGCACCCACGCTGGGGGTGAGGGTTAAGAGGTTGTCGCTTTCGTTGCTCTCAGCCACCTGATCCTGGGGATCCGCCCGGAGTTCCACCCGTAGCCCAGGGGCCACCCAGTTGCTCGGCAGGGTGGCGGTACAGGTGGTGGCCAGGTTTCCTGGGTCCGTGGTGCTAGGGATGGGGCTTGGACAGGAAAAAGCCAGGTTGCCCTGGAAGGTGCTGTTCAAATATACCGCTCCAGCCAAGGGGTTGCTCAGGGAAATGGGGGAGGGGTTTGCCAGGAGGTGGACCCTTAGCAGGGCGGGTTTGCCCGTTACCAGACGCAAGTTCTCCTTGAGCACCGTCTGGCCCCACTCCGCCTTGGCAATACGCAGGTTCCGCCGAGAGGAAGCCTGAGTAACCTCGAGGGTAAGGGGAACCTCCCGCACCAGGTTTCCTCCCTGACCCCGCACGAAGAGGTTGTAGATGCCAGAAGAAAGGGTAGGGGAGGCCATGAGCTCCAGCATGGGGGCCGAGGGGACCAGGGTGCTGGTGGGGCTCAGGCTTACCCCGCTGAAGGGGTTTTTGCTGGCGTCCACCAGGGAAAGGGTCACCTGGCCGGTGTAGGTGCCGCTCACCACCAGGCGCACGTAAGCGGTTTCCCCCTGGGCCACGGAGAGGGAGGAACCCTCGAGGGTCATGGTGAAATCCCCTGCCGTGGCCTGGGTGACGGTGAGGGTCAGGTCCGCTTCCCGGCTGATGCCACCTCCTGTGGCCCGGACCTTGAGGGCGTGGGTACCCGTGGGGGTGGAGGAACCCACGGTCAGGGTTAGGGACCGCGTCACAGGGTCTGGGCTGGTGATGTCCAAGCTTCCAGGGGAGAGGGTTACCCCTGCCGGAGCGTTCACCAGGGCCAGGCTTACGGTGCCGGTGAAGCCATTTGGGGGAGTGAGGGTTAGGGTGAGGGTACGGCTTTGCCCTTGCCCAAGGGTAAGTGTGGTGGGATTGACCGTCAGGCCGATATTGCCCGAGGGAGGATTGGGTAAAACGCCGTTGCAGGCGGACAGTAAATGAGCCATGACCAGCAATAGAAAGGAAGACAACCCTTTTGTCATCTGCTCACCTTAGCCCTCACCCAAGGCCAAAGGATGAGAGATGCTATCCTGGGCCTTAATGCGGCCGGGACTCGAGGCCAAACGGCTGGTCATCAAGGTGGGAAGCGCCGTCTTGGCGGGGCCCCAAGGGTTGGAGCAAGGGGTGATGCGGGAGATTGCCCGCCAGGTCCTGGCCCTGCGCCAGGAGGGGCGGGAGGTGGTCCTGGTCTCCTCGGGGGCGGTGGCGGCGGGGATGGCGGCCTTGGGCCTGCCCCGCCCCCAGGACATGCCCACCAAGCAGGCCTTGGCCGCCATCGGCCAGCCCCTCCTCATGGCCCACTGGCGGGAAGCCTTCACCCCCACCCCAGTGGCCCAGGTCCTCCTCACCGCCGAGGATCTGGCGAGCCGCGGGCGCTACCTGAACGCCAAGGCCACCCTGCAGGCCCTTTTGCATCTTGGGGCGGTTCCCGTCATCAACGAGAACGACACGGTGGCCTTCCAGGAGATCCGCTTCGGGGACAACGACCAGCTTTCCGCCCGGGTGGCGGCCCTGGTGGAGGCGGGGCTTTTGCTCCTCCTTTCCGACGTAGACGCCCTCTACGAGGATGACCCCAAGAAGAACCCCAGCGCCCGCCCCATCCCGGAGGTGGAGCGGGTGGAGGCCGTGCTGGCCCATGCCGGGGAGGGGAATCCCTTGGGAAGCGGGGGGATGCGCTCCAAGCTCCTTGCCGCCCGCATTGCCGGAAGGGTGGGGATCCCCACCCTCCTTCTCCCGGGAAGAAGGCCCGGGGTGATCCTCGAGGCTCTGGCAGGGGCTTCCTTGGGCACGTACTTCCACGCCAGAAGGCGGTACCGGGGACAGAGGGCCTGGCTCTATGGTCTTCTGAAGCCCAAGGGGGAGCTGGTGCTGGACGCCGGGGCGGTGAGGGCTTTAAGGGAGAGGGGGGCAAGCCTCCTGCCTGCCGGCATCAAGGCGGTGCGGGGGCGGTTCGGCCGGGGGGAGGCGGTGCGCCTCCTCACCGAGGCGGGGGAAGAGGTGGGGGTGGGCTTGGCCAACTACGCTGCCGAGGAGATTGAGCGCATCAAGGGGCACAAAAGCGCCGAGATTGAGGCTTTACTGGGTTATCGCTACACAGAGGAGGTGGTCCACCGGGACCACCTGGCCTTGAAGGAGGAGGCATGGGGGGGTTAGAGAATACCCTGAGAACCCTGGCGGAAGGGGCCAGGGCCAGGCTTCCCGAGATCGCCAAGGGGGACCGGGACGGGGCTCTTCTGGCCATGGCCCGTCTCTTAGAGGAAGCCTGGTCGGAGGTGCTAAAGGCCAACCAAGCGGACCTCGAGGAGGCGGAGGAGGCGGGGCTATCCCGGGCCAAGCTGGACCGCCTGGCCCTCAAGGACAAGGACCTTAGGAGCCTCACCGAGGGGCTTCGGCAGATCGCCGCCCTCCCGGATCCCTTGGGGCGGATCGAGGGGCTTAGCAAGCGGCCAAACGGCCTCCGGGTGGGAAGGATGCGGGTCCCCTTGGGCCTCATCGGCTTCATCTACGAGGCCCGGCCCGGGGCCACGGTGGAGGCGGTTTCCGTGGCCCTGAAGGCGGGGAACGCCATGCTCCTTAGGGGCGGCAAGGAGGCCTTCCGCTCCAACCAGGCCCTGGTTTCCCTGTGGCATCGGGCCTTAAAGGAGGCCGGGCTTCCTGTGGAGGCGGTGAGCCTGGTGCCCACCACCGAGCGAGAAGCCATCCTGGCCCTGTGCCGCCTGGAGTTATTGGACCTCCTCATCCCCCGGGGCGGGGAGGAGCTCATCCGCCTGGTGCAACGGGAGGCCCGGGTGCCGGTTTTGGCCCACGCCAAGGGGGTGAACCACCTTTACGTGGACGAAAAGGCCGACCTGGACATGGCCCTCCGCCTAGCCCTGAACGGCAAGACCCAGCGGCCTGCGGTGTGCAACGCCCTCGAGGCCGTTTTGGTCCACCGAAGGGTGGCCGAAGCCTTCCTGCCCCGGCTGGAAAAGGCCATGCGGGAACGGGGGGTGGAGCTCAGGGCCTGCCCCAGGGCCCTTCCCCTCCTGAAGGAGGCCGTGCCCGCCCAGGAGGAGGAGTGGGACCGGGAGTATTTGGACCTGATCCTCCGGGTGAAGGTGGTCTCGGGGCTGGAGGAGGCCCTGGAGCACATCGCCCGCTTCGGCTCCCGCCACACCGAGGCCGTCTGCACTGAGGACCCCCGGGTGGCCTGGCGCTTCCTGGAGGAGGTGGACGCCAGCCTCGTCCTCTGGAATGCCTCCACCCGTTTCAACGACGGCTTCCAACTGGGCCTGGGGGCGGAGATCGGCATCAGCACCTCCAAGCTCCACGCCTATGGCCCCATGGGGCCCCTGGAGCTCACCACCACCAAGTGGGTGGCCCTGGGGGAGGGGCAGGAGCGGGAGTAGGGGGGAAGGTGGAAGGCGAGCGCCTGCGGGCGGCCTGGGACCTGATGGAGGCGGGCCGTTATGGGGAGGCCGAACGACTCCTCCGGGGAGATGCTTCCCCGGAGGCCCGCTTCGCCCTGGGCTATGCCCTGGCCTTCCAGGGGCGCTACGGGGAAGCCAAGGCCCTCTACCGGGCCCTTTTCCGGGAGACGGGGGGCCACCGGGCCCTCCACCAGGTGGGGATGGTCCTCAGGATGGCGGGGAGGCTCGAGGAGGCCCTGGAGGTCTTCCGGGAAGAGGCCCGCCTGCTGCCCGAGGAGTCCCTGGCCTGGGCAGCCAACCGCTACGAGCAGGGCCTCGCCCACCTCCTCCTGGGGAGGCGGGAGGAGAGCCGCGCCTTCCTGGGGGAAGCCCTGGCCTGGGCGGAGGGGGCCGCCCATCCCCTGGCCCAGGCGGTGGCCCACCGGGGCCTCCTCCTTTGGCACCTCCGCTTTGGGAGCCGGGAGGAGGCCGAGGGACACCGGCGGGAAGCGGTCCGCCGCTTCCGGGAGGCGGGGGACGAGCAGGGGGCAAAGGAGGCGGCGGCCCTTGTTTAGACGGCTTCTCAACCTGTACCAGGAGGCCCACGTCCCCTTCTTCGCCGCCGCCCTGGCCTACTACGCCCTGCTTTCCCTCATGCCCCTTCTCTTTCTCCTGGTGGGGGTCTTTGGCCTTTTCCTCTCGGGGAGCGAGGCCCTAAGGGAGGGCTTTTTGGCCGGGGTGCAGGCCTTGACCGAGGGTCTTTTCCCGGCCCGGCCGGAGCTGGCCCAGGACCTCTTGCGCTTCCTCACCCGCGGAGCTTTTCCCCTCACCCTGGTGAGCGCCCTCTTCCTCCTTTGGTCGGGGAGCAACTTCTTCGCCGCCCTGAGCTACGCCCTGGGGTTCATCTTTGGCCGCCCCCCGGGTTTTCGCCACCGCCTTTTGGGCCTCCTCATGCCGGTGGTCCTGGGCCTGGCCCTCATCCTCCTGGCCCTTTTGGGCCTGGCCCTGGGGTTTCTCCTCCGCTTCCTCCCTCCGGAGTGGCGGGGGGCCTTTTCGCCTTTGGAGGCTTTTTTACCCCTCTTCCTGGCCTTTTTGCTCTTTCTCCTCACCTACGCCTTTTTTCGCGGCCTTAAAGGGTTTCGCCACCTGGTGCCCTTGAGCGTGGGGGCAGGGGTGGCGGCCCTTCTCTTCGAGGGGGTGCGGCTTGGGCTTCCCAAGCTCCTTCCCCGCTCCCAGTACGAACTCCTCTACGGACCCCTGGCGGGGTTTGTCCTGGCGCTACTCGGCCTGTATCTGGTGCTTTGGGTCTTCCTCCTGGGGGCGGTGGTGGCGAGGGCGGTGGAGGACTAGGGCGCCCCACGTTTTTTTGCCGGATTGCAGTATCATGTTCCCATGAGCTTGGCCAGGCTAATCCCCTAAGGCGGGAAGGGGCCTGGCTGTCCCTTCCCCTTGGGGGAAGGGTTTTTTTGAGGGAGGAGCGCATGGAGAAGTACAACCCGCACGCCATAGAGCCCAAGTGGCAACGCTTTTGGAAGGAAAAGGGCTTCATGAAGGCCAAGGAGGCGCCCGGGAAGCGGGGCAAGCAGTACGTGCTGGTCATGTTTCCCTATCCCTCCGGGGACCTGCACATGGGCCACCTGAAGAACTACACCATGGGGGACGTCCTGGCCCGCTTCCGTCGGGTGCAGGGCTATGAGGTCCTCCACCCCATGGGCTGGGACGCCTTCGGCCTGCCCGCGGAGAACGCCGCCCTCAAGTTCGGCGTCCACCCCAAGGACTGGACCTACGAGAACATCCGCCAGGCCAAGGAAAGCCTCGAGCTCATGGGCATCCTCTACGACTGGGACCGGGAGGTGACCACCTGCGAGCCCGACTACTACCGCTGGAACCAGTGGATTTTCATAAAAATGTGGGAAAAGGGCCTAGCCTACCGGGCGGGGGGGCTGGTGAACTGGTGCCCCAAGTGCCAGACCGTTTTGGCCAACGAGCAGGTGGTGGAGGGCCGCTGTTGGCGGCACGAGGACACCCCGGTGGAGAAGCGGGAACTCGTGCAGTGGTACCTGCGCATCACCGCCTACGCGGATAGGCTCCTTGAGGACCTCGAGGGCCTCCGGTGGCCGGAAAAGGTGAAGGCCATGCAAAGGGCCTGGATCGGCCGCTCCGAGGGGGCGGAGATCCACTTCCCCGTGGAGGGCCTGGGAGAGGCCATCACCGTCTTCACCACCCGGCCCGACACCCTTTTCGGGGCCACCTTCCTGGTCCTGGCCCCGGAGCACCCCTTGACCCTCAAGCTGGCTTCCCCGGAAAGGCGGGCCGAGGTGGAGGCCTACGTGGAGGCCGCCCGGCGCAAGACGGAGATCGAGCGCCAGGCGGAGGGCCGGGAGAAGACCGGGGTCTTCCTGGGGGCCTACGCCCAAAACCCCGCCACCGGGGAGAGGATCCCCATCTGGACCGCGGACTACGTGCTCTATGGCTACGGCACCGGGGCCATCATGGCCGTGCCCGGGCACGACGGGAGGGACTTTGAGTTCGCCAAGAAGTTCGGCCTGCCTATCCGCAAGGTGATCGAGCGCCCGGGAAAGCCCCTGCCGGAGCCCCTCGAGGCCGCCTACGAGGAGCCTGGGGTCATGGTGAACTCCGGGCCCTTTGACGGCACGGAAAGCGAGGAGGGCAAGCGGAAGGTGGTGGCCTGGCTGGAGGAGAAGGGCCTGGGGAGGGCCAGGGTCACCTACCGCCTCCGGGACTGGCTGATCAGCCGCCAGCGCTACTGGGGCACCCCCATCCCCATGGTCCACTGCGAGGCCTGCGGGGTGGTGCCCGTGCCCGAGGAGGAGCTTCCCGTCCTCCTCCCCGACCTCAAGGATGTGGAGGACATCCGCCCCAAGGGGAAAAGCCCCCTGGAGGCCCACCCCGAGTTCTACGAGACCACCTGCCCCAGGTGCGGCGGCCCCGCCCGGCGGGACACCGACACCATGGACACCTTCTTTGACTCCAGCTGGTACTACCTGCGCTACGCCGATCCCAAAAACGAGAAGCTCCCCTTTGACCCTGAGAAGGCCAACTTCTGGATGCCGGTGGACCAGTACATCGGCGGGGTGGAGCACGCGGTGCTTCACCTCCTCTACAGCCGCTTCTTCACCAAGTTCCTCCACGACCTGGGGATGGTGAAGGTGGAGGAGCCTTTTACGGGCCTTTTCACCCAGGGCATGGTCCTGGCCTGGACCGACTTCGGCCCCGTAGAGGTGGAAGGGGAGAGGGTGCGCCTGCCCGAGCCCACCCGCATCCGGCTGGAGATCCCCGAGAGGGAGCTTTCCCTGGAGGAAGTGCGGAAGATGGGGGCGGAGCTCAGGCCCCACGAGGACGGCACCCTGCACTTCTGGAAGCCCGCGGTGATGAGCAAGTCCAAGGGTAACGGGGTGATGGTGGGTCCCTTCGTGAAGGAGGAGGGGGCGGACATCGCCCGCATCACCATCCTCTTCGCCGCGCCCCCGGAGAACGAGATGGTCTGGACGGAGGAGGGGGTGCAGGGGGCCTGGCGCTTCCTGAACCGCATCTGGCGCCGGGTGGCCGAGGACAAGGAGGCCCTGCTGGCCACCAGCGGGAAGTTCCCGGCGGAGGCCCTGGAGGATCCGGACCGGGAGCTTTACCGGAAGCTCCACGCCACCTTGAAGAAGGTCACGGAGGACCTCGAGGCCCTGCGCTTCAACACCGCCATCGCCGCCCTCATGGAGCTTTTGAACGCCCTCTACGACTACCGCAAGGAGCGCCCCGTGACCCCGGTGTACCGCACCGCCCTCCGCTATTACCTGCAGATGCTCTTCCCCTTTGCCCCCCACATCGCCGAGGAGCTTTGGCACTGGTTCTGGCCGGATAGCCTCTTTGAGGCGGGTTGGCCCGAGCTGGACGAGAAGGCCCTGGAAAAGGAGGTGGTGGAGGTGGCGGTGCAGGTGAACGGCAGGGTGCGGGGCACCATCCAGATCCCCAAGGACGCCCCCCTGGAGGTGGCCCTGGCGGAGGCCCGGAAGGTGCGAAACGTCCAGGCCCACTTGGAGGGTAAGGAGATCGTGAAGGAGATCTACGTCCCCGGCAAGATCCTCAACCTGGTAGTGCGGGGATAGGGAGAAGAAGCCGGGTGGGCACCGCCTTGGCCACCTCCTCCAAGGCGGGGGTGAGGAAAAGGCCCTCCCCCCCTTCCCAGGCGAGAAGCCGCCCATAGCCCAGGAGGAACCCCTCCTCGTCCAGGAGCCCATAAAGCCGGTGGGGCTCGGGGGGTTCCATAGGGAACGCGGGCACGCGACCAAGGGGAAGGGAGCGGGGCCTGGCTTCCTGGAAGTGGGCAAAAAGCCTTTCCAGGCGGTTTTTCCGCCTCTCGGCCGGGGTTTTCCTGCGAACCCCCTGAAGGGGCGGGGCCAGGCGCGCCCTTAGGTCCTTGCGCCAGGAAAGGGCCTGGTAAAGTTCCTCCCACCCCAGGACCAGCACCTCGGTGGGCACCAGGGCCTCAATCTGTAAGAGCCGAAACCCGGGGTCCAGGTAGCCATCCGTGTCGGCCACGGCGGGGCTTCCTTCGGGGATGAGGCGCGCCAGGCGCAGGGCCCCCACCACCGCCTGCGCCTCCATCCCTCTGGGGGACAGGGCCCCCAGAAGGTGGCGGCGTAGGAGAGTGAGGGTTCCTTCCCGGTGGTGGAAGAGGGTGAAGGCCCCGGGTAGGGAGCCTTGTCCCGGGTCCAGGTCCAGGAGGTAGGCTTCCTTGGCCTTTTCTAAAAGCTTTAAGGCCAGGGTGGTTTTGCCGGTATCCGTGGGGCCAGCCAGGAGGAGCATCCCCCTTGAAACTACCCCATGGTCCGGGGTTCCGGGGGTCTGTGGGGTAACGTATTTTTGCTATGCCGCAAGAAAGTGTTATACTATGCCCACCATGGGGCTTTGGTTTGAGGAAAGCCAGGAGGAGCGGGCGGTCTTGGGGCCCTTCCGCGAGTTCCTCAAGGTGGAGGTGGCCCCGGGGGCGGCGGAGCGGGACCGCACGGGGGCCTTTCCCTTTGAGCTGGTGCGGAAGCTCGCCCAGTTTGGCGTCTTCGGGGCCACGGTGCCCGAGGCCTACGGGGGGGCGGGGCTGGCAAGCCGGCTTTTCGCCCGCATGGTGGAGGAGATCGCCTATTACGACGGGGCCCTGGCCCTCACCGTGGCCAGCCACAACTCCTTGGCCACAGGGCACATCCTCCTGGCGGGGAACGAAAGGCAGAAGGAGACCTTCCTGCCCAAGCTGGCCTCGGGGGAGCTTTTGGGGGCCTGGGGGCTTACCGAGCCGGGCTCGGGTTCGGATGCCGCTGCCCTCAAGACCCGGGCCGAGCCGGTGCCAGGGGGATATGTGCTCAATGGCACCAAGCAGTTCATCACCCAGGGGAGCGTGGCCGGGGTGTACGTGATCGTGGCCCGCACCGACCCCGCCCCAAGCCCGGAGAGGAAGCACCTGGGCCTCTCCGCCTTCGCCTTTTTCCGCCCCGAGCGGGGCCTTAGGGTGGGCCGCAAGGAGGAGAAGCTGGGCCTAAACGCCTCCGACACCGCCCAGCTCCTCCTCGAGGACCTCTTCGTGCCCGAGGAAGGCCTTTTGGGGGAGCGGGGCAAGGGGTTTTACGACGTCTTAAGGGTGCTGGACGGGGGCCGGATCGGCATCGCCGCCATGGCGGTGGGCCTGGGTCGGGCGGCCTTGGACTACGCCCTGCGCTACGCCAAGCAAAGGGAGGCCTTCGGCAGGCCCATCGCCGAATACCAGGGGGTTTCCTTCAAGCTGGCGGAGGCGGCCACGGAGCTGGAGGCGGCGAGGCTTCTTTACCTCAAGGCGGCGGAGCTTCGGGATGCGGGAAGGCCCTATACCCTCGAGGCCGCCCAGGCCAAGCTCTTCGCCAGCGAGGTGGCGGTGAAGGCCTGCGACGAGGCCATCCAGGTCCTGGGAGGGTACGGGTACATCAAGGATTATCCGGTGGAGCGCTACTGGCGCGATGCCCGCCTGACCCGCATCGGGGAGGGTACCAGCGAGATCCTGAAGCTGGTCATCGCCCGGCGCCTTCTAGAGTCGCTGTGAAGGTGAGGGCCTTGGGAGCCTTTAAGGCTAGCTGGCCGCAGGCCGCCCCCACGTCCTGCCCTCGGCTCCAGCGGATGGAGGTGGGCACCCCCAGGCGCCTCAGTTCCTCCGCGAAGGCCAGGATGCCCGCCTTGGGGGTGCCTTCCACGGGAGCGCCTTCCCAGGGGTTAAAGGGAATCAGGTTCACGTGGGCGCTTAGGCCCTTAAGGAGCTTGGCGAGAAGCCTGGCCTGCCAGGGGTGGTCGTTTAAACCCTTGAGGAGGGTGTACTCAAAGGTGACCCGCCTTTTGGTCTTGGCGTAGTAGTGGCGTACCGCCTCGAGGACCTCCGCCACGGAGTAGCGGTGGGCGGTGGGGATGATCTTTTTGCGGGTCTCGTCCTCGGGGGCGTGGAGGGAAAGGGCCAGGCGCACCCCCAGATCCTCCTCCGCCAACCGGTAGATCCCCTTGGGGATGCCCACGGTGGAGAGGGTGATGCGCCTTGGGCTCATGGCCAGGCCCTTCTTGTGGAGCATGATGCGGATGGCCCGCAGCACGTTGCCCAGGTTTAGGAGGGGCTCCCCCATGCCCATGAGCACCACGTTCCGGATGTCCCTGGGGGAGATGCCCTGGTGGTGGGCGATGGCCAGGAGCTGGGAAAGGATCTCCGCCGCGGTGAGGTTGCGGCCAAAGCCCAAGGCCCCGGTGGCGCAGAAGGTGCACCCCGCGGGGCAGCCCACCATGCTGGAAAGGCAGACGGTCTTGCGGTTAGGGTAGGGCATGTAGACGGCTTCCGTCTTCTTTCCGTCCAGGAGGGTGAAGAGGTACTTGACGCTCCCATCCCGGCTGGGGTAGGCCTCCACCAGGGCGAACTCGGAGATGCGCCACTCCTGGCCCCAGGCTTCCCGGAGGCCCTTGGGCAGGTCGGTCATCTCGGAGAAGTCCATGGCCCCCCGGGCGTAGAGCCAGCGGGCGATCTGGGCCTTGCGGAAGCCCTCGCCGGGAAGCTCTTCGGGTAGGAGTTCCAGGATGGGCCTCATGCCACGCCCTCGTAGACTTCCGCGAGGCTAAGCCTTCCTCCCACACAGGGCAGGGCAAAGCTTTCCTCCAGGGGTTCGGCCAGGAAGCCCTCTGCCGTCCTGCGGTACAGGGTGCCGCCCCGTCCCTCGCTTTCCAGGAGGAGGTAGCCCTCGAGGCTCGGGAGGCGCAGATAGCGGGCCAGCTTCTCCCGCCGGTCCTGGGCCTCGGTGCTCGGGGAGAGCACCTCCACCACCAAGCAGGGGGCGGTTTCGTAGAGGGGGTGGGCCTTGGGGCCACAGACCACCATAACATCCGGGTAGTAGAAGGTGTCCTCCGCGAGCCTAAGCTTCACGGTTTCGCTGTAAACCCGGCACCCCTTGGCCCGGGCCAGGGGCTTGAGGAGGGCCACCAGGTTGGTCACCAGGAGGTTGTGGTCCAGGCTGGCCCCGGCCATGGCATAAGGGATGCCCCCTACCAGCTCGTGGCGCACGGGGCTAGCCCCTTCCAGGGCCAGGTATTCCTCTTCCGTTAGCGGGCGCAAGGACCGCTCGGTCATCGTCCTATTGTAAGGCTTTCGCCAGGGTTTTTCAGCGTAGCCGCCCGTAGCCCAGACCGAGCCCCAGAAGGAGAAGAAGAAGCCCCAAGGGCCTGGGCCGGGCAAGGAGCCCCAGGAAGCCCCCGAAGAGGAGGAGACCCAGGCCCACCCTGGTGCGCCCATGCCGGTAGGCCCGGCCCGAGAGGAAGCCGAGAAGGAGGGGCAGGGCCCAAAGGACCAGGAGAAGAAGACCTGCGATGAGGGAGAAGGAGGCCACGTCAGAGGCGGTGCCCTTCCGGGGTGAACCCCTCCACCCAGAAGCTGCCGTCCGGCCGGTGTTCCTTCTTCCAGACGGGGAGGATCTGCTTCACCCGGTCAATGGCGTACTGGCAGGCCGCGAAGGCCTCGGGGCGGTGCCGGGCGGAAACCACGATGGCGATGGAGGCCTCCCCGGGGTCCACCCGGCCCAGGCGGTGCCAGAGGGCCACCCGGCCCAGGGGCCAGCGGGAGCGCATCTCCCCGATGATCTCCGCCATGACCTTCTCCGCCATGCCGGGGTAGGCCTCGTACTCCAAGAAGGCCACCTCCTCCCCCCGGTTGGGGCTCCGGGTGGTGCCCAGGAAGCTCACCACTGCCCCGTACTCGGGGGCGGTGGCCCAGTCCACCAGGGCCTTAAGGTCCAAAGGTTCATGGGTGAGGCCGTAGGAGTCCTGCCCTCCCGAGACCGGGGGCAGAAAGGCCACCTCGTCCCCCTCCTTTAGGGGGGTTTCCCCCTGGGCCAGGGCCTGGTTCACCGCCGCCATGCCGCCCTCCAGCCTTAGGCCGGGAAAACGCTTCTCCAGGGCTTCTTTAGCATGCAGTACCCGGGCTCCTTCGGGAAGCTCCAGGAAGAGGCGGTCCGTGCCCGCCTGTTCCCGGTAAAGGGCGAAGAGCCGCACTTCAACCCGCATGCTGCCCAGTATAGACCTGGCTGAGGCTTGAGGCCACGGAGAGGGCCTCGAGGTAGCGCATGCGCATGGGCCCCAGGAGCACCAGCTCCCCTAGCCACTCCCCCCGGGCGAAGCCCGCCTGCACCTGGGAAAGGCCCTCCACCTCCCCCACCCGCACGTCCACCCGGCCGGGAGGGGTCAGGACCGCCTCGTCCCCCCCGGCTTCATAAAGGGCCACCAGGCGCTCCAGAAAGCCAGTGTCCTTGGCCTCCGGTTCCTTTAAGGCCTCGGAAAGCCCCTCGCGGTAGACGAGGGAAAGGCCTGCGGAAAGGGCCCGGGAGAGATGGGCGAAAAGCTCCTCCAGGCCCCTGGGAGCCGGGGGAAGGGCGGCAAAGGGTCCGGAGAGGGCTTCTTCCGCCTGTCTTAGGCGCTCTGTCGGGAGGGTGAGGGGAAGGCGGGCCTCCTTCACCCTTCCCCCTTCCAGGACGAAGACCGCCAGGGTGCCTTCCGGGAGGGGGGAGAGGTGGACCTGAAGCACCCTGGGGGACCTCCGGGGCCTAAGGCGCAGGAGGGCAGGGTACCCGGAAAGCCCCACCGCCATCTTCACCAAAAAGGCCTCGGGTTCCCTGGCCCCCTCCAGGGCCCGCTGGAGCCGCTCCTGGGTGGCCTCGGGAAGGGGTTTTGGGGGGAGGAGGGAAAGGGAGTACTGGCGGAAGGCCTGCCGGGTGGGGACCCTTCCGGCGGAGGCATGGGGTTTGGAGAGGTAGCCCATCTCCTCGAGGGCGATGAGCTCGTACCGGGCCAGGGCAGGGGAAAGCCCCAGGCCCTCGGCCAGCCTGGCCGAGGGCACAGGGGCTTTGGTCTTGATGTACACCTCCACCAGGAGGTGAAGGATGGCCCGCTGCCTGGCCGTCACATCCTTATTGTACCGGGGTCACGGCGGCCTGGTCCTCCTCCCCGGTGCGGATCCGGTAGACCTTCTCCACCGGCAGAACGAAGATCTTTCCGTCCCCCACCTCCCCGGTGCGGGCGGCTTTGAGGATGGCCTCCACCGTGGGCCGAACGAAGGGGTCGGACACCCCGATCTCCAGGCGGATCTTCTCGTGCAGGGCCATCTTCACCGTGGTGCCCCGGTAGGTTTCCACCCTTTCCGTCTCCCCCCCGTGCCCCTGGACCCTGCTGATGGATAGCCCCCGCACCTCTGCCCTGAAGAGGGCCTCCAGCACGTCCTGTAGCTTCTCCGGCCGGATGATGGCCACGATGAGCTTCATGCCTTACCTCCCGCGGGCTTGAGGGCAGGGGGGCTAGCCTCGGAGAGCACCAGGATGGCCCCTTCGCCTTCCACGTAGGCTTCCTCCCCGTGCTGGGTCACGTCCAGGCCCAGCCCTTCCTCCTTGGGGCTCGCCCGCAAGGGGGTGAGAAGGCCCACAAGCTTCAGGAGGAGGAAGGTGCCGAGGGCGGAGTAGGCCACCGCCACCCCCACCGCCAGGGCTTGGATGGCCAGCTGCACGGGGTTGCCGAAGAGGAAGCCATCCGCCACCCCGTTCCAGGCCTTCTCCGCCAGAAGGCCGGTGAGGAGGGCACCGGTGGTGCCGGCGATCCCGTGGGCGCCAAAGACGTCCAGGGAGTCGTCCAGCCGGGTCTTGGGCCGCCAGAGCAGGAAGAAATAGCTGGGGAAGGCGCTCACCGCCCCCAGCACCAGGGCGGACAGGGGGGATACGAACCCCGCTGCCGGGGTGATGGCCACCAGGCCCACCACGATGGCGGTGGCGAGCCCAACCGCTGTGACCTTGCCGGTGCGGAGGAGGTCCAGGAGGACCCAAGCCACCAGGGTGGCCGCGGGGGCGAGGAGGGTGTTCACAAAGGCCAGGCTGGCCAGGGCCCCGGAGCTCAGGGCGCTTCCCCCGTTGAACCCAAACCAGCCGAACCAGAGAAGGGCGGCCCCCAGAAGCGTAAAGGGGACGTTATGGGGCAGGATGGCCTGGCGGCCGTAGTCCTTCCGGGCCCCCAGGACCAAGGCCCCCACCAGGGCAGCGATGCCGGCGTTGATGTGCACCACCGTGCCCCCGGCGAAGTCCAGGGCCCCTAAGGAGCCCAAAAACCCTCCCCCCCAGACCCAGTGGGCCAGGGGGGCGTAGACCAAGAGCCCCCAGAGGCTGAGGAAGAGGAGCAGGGCGGGAAAGCGCATTCTCTCCACCATACCGCCCGTGAGGAGGGCGGCGGTGATGATGGCAAAGGTGCCCTGGAAGGCCATGAAGAGGAGGTGGGGGATCTCCCCCTTGGCCTCGAGGCCCACTCCCTTCAGAAGGGCGTGGCCTAGGCCTCCCAGCCAGGGACCGCCCTCGGCAAAGGCCAGGCTGTAGCCGAGGAGCGCCCAGCCCACCCCCACGAAGCCCAAGGTGGCGAAGCTCATCATCATGGTGTTCAAGGCGTTCTTGCTCCGCACCAGGCCGCCGTAGAAGAAGGCCAAAGCCGGGGTCATGAGGAGCACCAGGGCCGTGGAAACCAGCATCCAGGCCGTGGCCGCCCCGTCCACCCCTTCTGCCAAGGCCAGTCCTGAAAGCCCGCTTGCCACTATAAATAGGGTCTTCCGCATGGTCCGTCACCTCCTTAGGGCTGAGGGTAGCACCGGGTGTGCATAATGTCAAGCATTAGCTTGACACTTGACAAATAATAGCGAGACATATAGCCAATCAGGACTGACTATGGCGCAAAGTGTCGGTGCAAAAGTGTGCAAATGTCCCCATGACGCTGAACAATATTCTCAAGAAACCACCCCGCTGGCCCCGGGCCTCTCCCCTTAAACTGAGGCCCGTGACGTGGGAAGAACTCTTGGAGCGGCTCGCTTTGGGACAGGACGAGCGCACCCTTTTCCTGCCTCCGGACCTCTCCCCGGAGGAGCTGGCCCGCTACGCTGCCGGTCTAGCCAACCACCGGGGCGGGATCCTCTTCCTGGGGGTGGATGGGGAGGGACGGGTAGTGGGAGCCTCGGAGATCCACCCCTTGCAGATCACCCATGCCCTTTTCCAGCTCACCCAGGGGCTTCTCCTGCCCTACGTGGAAGTGGTGGAGGGACCCTTGGGCCGGGTTCTAGCCCTCCATGTGCCCCAAAGCCCGGCGGCCATCGCCGTGGGGGCGGGGCGGGTGCCCTTTTGGGACGGCAAAAGGCTCACGGAGCTGAGGATGGGCCAGGCCCTGCCGGAGCCCGACTTCACCGCCCAGGTGTTGCCGGCGGCCAGCCTTTCCGATTTGGACCCGGTGGAGGTCCTGCGCCTCAGGCGCATCCTGGAGGAGCGGGGAAGCAACCTGGCGGCCTTGCCGGACCTGGAGCTCCTCTTTGCCCTGGGGCTTTTGGAGCGGGTGGAGGGGGAGGAGAAGCCCACGGTGGCGGGCCTTCTCCTGGCGGGAACCCCTTTGGCCCTGAAGCGGCTACTTCCCCAGGCGGAGGTGAGCTACTACTTCCACGAGGGGGAGGAGGGGTACACTTTTCGGGAAGACATCCTCCGCCCCATCCCTGCCCTTTTGGAGCGCCTTCGGGACCTAATCCAGGCCAGGAATCGGGTGCGCTACCTCACGGTGGGCCTGTTCCGCCTCGAGGTCTGGGACTTTGACCAGGAGGTCTACCGGGAGGCCCTCTTAAACGCCCTGGTCCACCGGGACTGGCAAAGCCCGGATGCCATCCAGGTGCACCACTACCCGGATCGCCTGGAGGTTTCCAACCCGGGAAGCTTCCCTCCCGGTATCACCCCGGAGAACATCCTCCGCCATCCCCCTAAAAGGCGGAACCCCCGTCTGGCCGAGGCCCTCTACCGGCTCGGCTACGTGGAGCGGGCGGGAAGCGGGGTGGACAAGATGTACCGCCTCCTCCTCAAGTACGGCAAGGAGCCCCCGGAGTACCACCTTTTCCCCGAGGCCCTCACCCTGGTCCTCTACAACCCGGAGCTGGACGAGGCCTTCGTGCGGGAGCTGGCCGAGGCCCAGGAGCGCCTGGGTGGCTTCAGCCTGGACCACCTCATCGCCGTGGGCCACCTGCGGAGGGTGGGGGAGGCCACCCTCGAGGACCTGGCCCGGGCCCTCCAGCTTCCCTTGGAGGCTACCCGCAAGGTTCTCACCCGGATGGAGCGCATGGGCCTTTTGCGCAAGGAAGGGGGAAGGTACTACCTGGTGCGGCGCGATCCTTTGGGGGAAAGGGCCTTGGGCCTCCTGACCCGTCCCCTTTCCCGGCGGGAGGTGGAAGCCCAGCTGGGGCTTACCCCCCGGGCAACCCTAGCCTTGCTGAACCGGCTTATCCGGGAAGGCAAGGTGGAGCGGATGGGCTGGGGAGCCGCTACCCGTTACCGGAGGCGGGTCTAGGCCATGCTTCACCTGGTCCTTTTCCAGCCGGAAATCCCCCAGAACGCCGGGAACATCGCCCGCACCGCCGCTGCCTTGGGCTGGCCCTTGCACCTTATCCGCCCCCTGGGCTTCCGCCTGAGCGATCCTCGGCTTAAACGGGCGGGCCTGGACTACTGGCCCCATGTGGACCTGCGCCTCCACGATACCTGGGAGGCCTTCTGGCAAAGCCTGCCCCCGGGTGCCCGGGTCTGGGCCTTTAGCGCCCGGGGGGATACCTGCCTCTACAGGGTCAGCTTCCAGCCCGGGGACTACCTCCTCTTTGGTCCCGAAACCCGAGGGCTTCCCCCGGAGATCCTCGCCCGTTTTCCTGGGGTGCGGATTCCCATGCCGGGGCCGGTGCGCTCCTTAAACCTGGCGGTGGCCGTGGGGGTGGCGGCCTATGAGGCCTACCGGCAGCTTCATGGGGCATGATGAAGGCGTGCGGGCCTATACCACCGCCCACTTGAAGGTGGACCTTCCCCAGGGCCATCCCTTCCCCTTCTACAAGTACCCGGGGGTGGCGGAAGCCTTGAAGGACCTTCTTGCCATCCTGCCCGCCCCCGAGGTGCCGAAGGAGGCCCTTCTCCTCGCTCACCGTCCGGAGTACGTGGAAAAGCTCTTCACCGAGGGGCTTTCCCGCCAGGAGTCCTTGCGCCTGGGCCTGCCCTTTAGCCCAAGCCTCCTCAGGCGGGCCCTCTTTGCGGCGGGAGGAACGCTGACTGCCGCCAGGGATGCCCTGGAGCTGGGCCTTGGCCTGAACCTCTCCGGGGGCACCCACCATGCCTACCCCGACCGGGCCGAGGGGTATAGCCTCTTCAACGACGTGGCGGTGGCCGTGGCCTGGCTCAGGCGGGAGGGCTTTTCGGGCCGGGTTTTGGTGGTGGACCTGGACGCCCATCAGGGCAACGGCACCGCGGTCTTTTTCCAGGAAGACCCCACCGTTTTCACCCTTTCCCTCCACGGGGAGCGGAACTACCCCTTAAGGAAGGAGAGGAGTGACCTGGATGTGGGCCTGTCGGACGGCATTGGGGACGGGGCCTACCTCTATGCCCTGGATGAGGCGTTGGAAGTAGCCCAGGCTTTCCGGCCCGAGCTGGTCTTCTACAACGCCGGGGTGGACGTGCTAAAGGGGGACCGCTTTGGCCGCTTGGCCTTGAGCCTCGAGGGGGTACGGAAGCGGGATGAACGGGTTTTTCGCATGGTAAAGACCTTGGGGGTACCCTTGGTGGTGGTCATGGGCGGGGGGTACAACCGCGACCCCCGGCTCACCGTGGAGGCCCATGCGGAAACCTACCGCCTGGCCCTGAGTTCCTTGGCGTAGGTGGCTACCGCCTCCTCGAGGCTGAAGCCCAGGTTGCGGTAAAGCTCCAGGGCTCCGGTCTCGTGGTCGTGGGCCCGGACCCTTAGGAGGGTGGCACCCTTCTTCTGCGCCAGCTTCGCCCCTTCCGCCAAGAGGGCTCGCCCGATGCCCTGGCCCCGGGCCTTGGGCACCACGCCGATATAGGCCACGCTGGCCTCCTTATCCTCCAGCTCCACCTCGGCCAGGCCCACGGGTTCGTCCTCCCGGTAGGCCACCAGGAGGTGAACATGGGGATCCTGGAAATGTTCCCAAAGCTCCTCGTCCGTCCATTTGAGGCGCAGGGCCCAGCCCTCCTCGCTTTCCCGGTAAAGCTCCCGGTAAACCCCTGGGCCCGGGAAACCCCTTCGGATGACCACGCCCTCAGGGGGTGGGTAGTCCAGGCCCTCCGGGTTTTTCACGAAGAAGTAGGTGAGGTGCAGAAGGCCGAAGTTGGCCTCCTCCAACACCTGGCGCAGGGCGTGGTTTTCCTCCCTTGGGAAGGCGTAAAGCCGGTCCAGGTGAAGCTCCCTGGCCCGCTTTTCCGCGGCCTGGAGAAGGGGGAAAAGGTCCTCCTCCCGGTAGGCCAGGGGTCCCTCGAGGGCCGCTCCATCCCAAAAGGCATAAAGGCCCACGTACCCCGCCACCTCCCCATCCCGCACGAGGACCAGGCCGTCCTCCAGCTCCTCGGCTAGGCCATCGAGGTCCCGGGCCTCCGGGGCCAGGACCCCCCGCTTGGGGCTTTCGTCCATCCAGCGGAGGAGCTTTAAGAGCCCGGGAAGGTCCTGGCGGGCCACGGGCCGGATCATGCTTCTAGTCTACTCCCCGTTGCCCGGGACGGAGCCAGGGACAAAGGTCAAGCTTGTTCCTCAAGCGGACCCAGGTTAAGGGCCTTCACCACCCCTTCTTCCCCGTAGAACTCCACCACGGAAAGCCGGGCGTAGTCCTGCTCCACCCTGAGGCCTTCGCCCACGGGAAGGGGCAGGGCCAGGCTTAAGGCGGCGCGGTTTACGGTGCAGTTCCCCACCACCAACAGGGCCTGGCCTCCATGCTTTCCAAGGAGGGTCCTGATCGCTTCCCGCCCCCTTTCCCAGGCCTTCCTCAAGCTTTCCCCACCCGGGGGGCAAAGCCGGCCTCGTCCTCCAGCCAGGCGGCCACTTCCTGGGGATACCCCTCCCTTACCTCGGCGAAGCTCAGCCCTTCCCATTCCCCCCAGCTTCGCTCCCTCAGCTCTGGGAGAAGGGTAAAAGGCACCTCGAGGGCTTCCGCAAAAAGCCCGGCCGCCTCGGCCTCGGCCAGGCTGTCGGCGGCATAGACCCAGGCCACGGGGTAGCGCCGGGCCAGCCTGGCCAGGGAGCGGAGGGCCTGCCTGCCCTGTTCCGAAAGGGGAAGGCCCGGATGGCTGTAAAGGACGTGTTCCGGGTTTTCCACCGGCCCGGCCCGGGTGAGGAGCAGGGTGGTTTTGGGGTGGGGTCCCTTAAGGAAGTGGCCGAGAAGACCCATGGCCCTAGAATACGAGGGTGGAAAGGTGGGTCATCGTTAACCCGGCGGCGGGACGGGGAAAGGTGGGGAGGCTTTCCGGGTCCATCCTCAAGGCTGCGCGGGAAAAAGGGGCGAAGGCCTTCCTCACCGAGGGCCCGGGCCACGCCACCGAGCTTTCCCGGGATGCCCCCGAAGGGGCCAGGGTGGTGGCCGTGGGAGGGGATGGCACGGTGCACGAGGTGTTGAGGGGTCTGGCGGGCACGGAAAAGGTCCTGGGGGTGGTGCCCATTGGTAGCGGCAACGACTTCGCCCGCATGCTGGGCCTGAGGGAGCTTCCCTGGAGGGAGGCCCTGGAACTGGCCCTCTTTGCCCAGGAGGAGGCCATAGACCTCTGCTGGGTGAACGGTGAGCCCTTCGGGGCCTCCCTGGGCATTGGCTTCGATGCCCTGGTGGCCAAGAAGGCCCTCACCGCCCCTTCCTTCCTCCGGGGCATGCCTCGCTACCTTTATGCCCTCTTCGGGGTGCTTAAGGAGCTTCGCCTGCCCGAGGGGCGGGTGGTGGTGGAGGGGGAGGAGGTGCACCGGGGGCCCCTTCTCCTGGTGGCGGTGATGAACGGAACCGCCTACGGGGGTGGCATCCCCATCGCCCCCATGGCCGACCCCCGGGATGGCCTCCTCTCCGTGATCCTGGCCCGTTCCTTCACCCGGCCCGGGGTGGTCTTCATCCTGCCCCGGCTTCTTTTGGGCAGGCACCTTTCCCATCCTCAGGTGGTGGCCTTTGCCGGCCGGGAGGTGGTGGTGGAGTTCGCCCATCCTGTCCCCGCCCATGCCGACGGGGAGCTTTTGCCGGAGAGCACCCGCTACCGGGCCGAGGTGCGGCCCTTGGGCCTGCGGGTGGTGGGGCGGCGGGCGGGGGCCAAGGGCAAGGAGCCCTTCCTGGCCCCAGCGGGGGCGGGCTGATGTCTGTATACTTATGCCATGCGCGGCCTTTCGCAAAGGGTTAGGGCCATGAAACCCTCGGCCACGGTGGCGGTGAACGCCAGGGCGCTGGAGCTTAGGCGCCAGGGGGTGGACCTGGTGGCCTTGACGGCGGGGGAGCCCGATTTTGACACCCCCGAGCACGTGAAGGAGGCGGCCCGGCGCGCCCTGGCCCAGGGGAGGACCAAGTATGCGCCACCGGCGGGGATTCCCGAGCTTCGGGAGGCCCTGGCGGAGAAGTTCCGAAAGGAGAATGGCCTTGCCATCTCTTCGGACCAGACCATTGTCACCGTGGGGGGGAAGCAGGCCCTCTTCAACCTCTTCCAGGCCATCCTGGACCCCGGGGATGAGGTGATCGTCCTCGCTCCTTACTGGGTGAGCTACCCGGAGATGGTGCGCTTTGCCGGCGGGGTGCCCGTGGAGGTGGAAACCCTTCCCGAGGAGGGCTTCGTGCCCGATCCCGAGCGGGTGAGAAGGGCCATCACGGCCCGCACCAAGGCCTTGGTGGTCAACTCCCCCAACAACCCCACGGGGGCGGTCTATCCTCGGGAGGTCCTCGAGGCCCTGGCCCGGCTTGCCCTGGAGCACGACTTCTACCTGGTTTCCGACGAGATCTACGAGCACCTCATCTACGAGGGGGAGCACTTCTCCCCCGGGCAGCTGGCTCCTGAGCACACCATCACCGTGAACGGGGCGGCCAAGGCCTTCGCCATGACCGGTTGGCGCATCGGCTACGCCTGTGGCCCCAAGGCGGTCATCAAGGCCATGGCGGACGTTTCCAGCCAGTCCACCACCAGCCCCGACACCATCGCCCAGTGGGCCACCCTCGAGGCCCTCACCAACCAGGAGGCCTCGAGGGCCTTTATTGAGATGGCCCGGGAGGCCTATAAGAGGCGGCGGGACCTTCTCCTTAAGGGGCTTTCCGAGATCGGGTTGAAGGCGGTGCGCCCGAGCGGGGCCTTCTACGTCCTCCTGGACACCTCCCCCTTCGCCCCGGACGAGGTGAAGGCGGCGGAGAGGCTCCTTGAAGGAGGGGTGGCGGTGGTGCCGGGCACGGATTTCGCCGCCTTCGGGCACGTGCGCCTTTCCTACGCCACCAGCGAGGAAAACCTGAAGAAAGCCCTGGAGCGCTTTGCGCAGGTTTTGCAAAGGGTCTAGGTTTTAAGGTCCCGTCCCATACGGGAAGGGCCGTCATGGGCCTGAGGTAGCCTGGCGTGTTGGGTAAGGTGGAATGGATTTGATCCAGCTTTCACAGGCTCTAGAAGCGGTGCTTCCGCCTGGGAGCCAGGAGGAGCAGGGCTGCCCCCACCGTCACGCACACATCCGCCAGGTTGAAGACGGGGAAGGTGGCGACAAGGGGGATGGAGGTTCCCAGGTCCAGGTAGTCCACCACAAAGCCCCGGCCTAGGCGGTCTATCCCGTTACCCAGAGCCCCCACGGTGATGAGGGAAAGGGCCAGGGTTTGCCAGAAGGCATAGCGCCTTCGGGCCAGAAGGTAAAGGAGGAGGGTCCCCACCCCCAGGCTGAGCCACCCTAGGAGGAAGGCCCGGCCCTCCAAAAGGCCAAAGCCCGCCCCCGTGTTCTTGACCAGGGTGAGGTAGAGGAAGTCTCCCAGAAAGGGCCTCGGCACCGGGGAGAGGTTTTCCAAGGCCCAGAGCTTGAGGATCTGGTCAAAGGAGAGGAGGAGGGGCACCAGGATCGTGGGCATCCCCTAGAGTCTACCCAATGCCCCCCTTTGTGCTATACTCCATAGGGTTTGCCTTCGGGCACGGGAGGGTCTTATGTCCAAGGTGTGCGAGATTAGCGGAAAGAGGCCCATCGTGGCCAATAGCATCCAAAGGCGGGGTAAGGCCAAGCGGGAAGGGGGCGTGGGTAAGAAGACCACCGGCATCTCCAAGCGTCGGCAGTACCCCAACCTGCAGAAGATCCGCGTCCAGGTGGCGGGCCAGGAGATCACCTTCCGGGTGGCGGCGAGCCACATCCCCAAGGTTTACGAGCTTCTGGACCGGGCCAAGGGGCTTAAACTGGAGGGCCTTTCCGCCAGGGAGATCAAGGAAAGGCTTTTAAAGTTGCTCTAAGGCCTTCTTCCCTTGTGAAAGCCCCCCAAAGGGGGCTTTTTTTGTAGCATGGGCTCATGGTCTGGAAGCCGGGGCATTATCTCCTTCTGGCCCTGGCCCTTTACAGCCTGGTGATCACCCTGGGGTTTTCCCTAAGGGGAAGGCAGCTTTTCAGCCTGCGCCAGGAGGTGGAGACGCTCAGTCAGAAGGCAGCCCTGGCTCCCCAGGGTTATCTTCTTCCCCTTCCCGGAGCCTGCCTGCCCACTAGGCCCGAAAACCTCCCGGGTGCCCCCCGTCCCTACCGTAAGGGGGTAAGCGCAGGCTTCGTGTTCATCCAAGGGGATGCCTGTGTGCCCGTGGTGCGGGGGATGGGGGTGGTGGCCGCTTTTGGGGGAGAGGTGGTGAGGGTGGAGGGAGATTACCAGGAGCCCTCTCTTGAGGAGTTCCAGAGGCTTCTAGAGGCGGTGCGAAACGGAGCTTCCCCGGAGCAGATGGACCTCTTGCGGGGCCTCGAGGTCTGGATCCGCCACCCGGATGGCCGCACCTCGGTCTACGCCCACCTCGAGGGGCCCTACCCTGGCCTTAAGGTGGGGCAGAGGGTATACCGGGGGGATCCCATCGGTTATGTGGGCAGCACCGGGCTCATGGGCGGGGCTCCCAGGCTTCTTTTTGAGATCTGGGAAGGGGAGCCCGACCGGGGGCGCTTCCTCTTTCAGGGTTTGGACAAGGGGGCTCTTTTAAAAGAAGCCAAAGCCTTCTTCTCGGTGTTCCCTTAGAAAAGCAACCCCTTAGAATAGCCCCATGCGCGAGGCCTTTGCCCGGGTTTGGGAGAACCCGTATGTGCGGGTTCTCGTTTACCTCCTACTCTTCTTCCTCCTCTACCGCTTTCTCCTCCGGGCCTGGCCGGCCCTTTCCATCCTCCTCACCGCCTTTGCCATCGCTTATCTCACCCATCCCGTGGTGCGCTTCTTTGAAGGCAAAAGGCTTCCCCGGCTCCTGGGGGTAGTCCTGGTCTACCTGGGACTGGGCCTTTTCCTGGGCCTGGCCTCCTTTCTCACCGCCCAGACGGTGTTGGAGCTCTCCCGCCTAGCCCAGGAGCTTCCTGGGTTCCTGAACCCCTTCCTTTCGTGGCTGCTGGACCTGCCCAATCGCGTTCGGGCCATACCCATTCCCGAAACCCTAAGGCCCGTGCTGGCCGAGGCCAGCCAGGGTCTTCAAGGCCTTCTCCAGGGGTTTTTGGATACCTTGGTGCGCTGGCTTCAGGGGCTTCTCTCCCAAGGGGGAAACCTCCTGGGCTTTTTCGCCTCCTTGCTGGGCGGTATCTTCCAGCTCCTCACTGCCCTCACCCTTTCCATCTACTTCCTCTACGACCTGCCGCGCCTGGCCCAGGCGGCCTTGAAGGTGTTCCCGGAACCCTACCAGCCCCTGGTGGCCGAGCTGGCCCATAAGCTGGACCAAAGCGTGGGGGGGTATGTTCGGGGGCAGCTTTTGGTGGCCTTTCTGGTGGGGCTCCTGGTGGGGGTGGGGCTATGGCTGGTGGGGGTTCCCCTGGCCGCCAGCCTGGGCTTCCTGGCCGGGGTCTTTAACCTCATCCCCTTCGTGGGGGTCATCGTCTCCGGGGTGCCCGCCCTGCTCCTGGCGGCCACCGGGGGCTGGACCAAGGCCCTTCTCGGCCTCCTGGTCCTGTGGCTGGCCAACCAGCTGGAGGGCCACCTCTTCGGCCCCCTCATCGTGGGCCGGGCCACCCGGCTCCATCCGGTGACCGCCATCGCCGCCATCCTGGTGGGGGCCACCCTGTTCGGCCTTTGGGGAGCCCTTCTGGGTGTGCCCAGCGCCGCCTTCCTCAAGGTGCTTTTGGAGGAGTATTACAAGAAAAGCCGGTTCTACCGGGAGGGTTAGGTTATGGCCGGGGTGGTATCACCAGTGCCCCCCCGCCGCCATGGCTTCCCGGAACCAGGGGGGATCTCCCTGCCAAAACGCTTCTCGGCAAACTCCCGGGCGAAAGTCCCGTAACTTCCTTGGCGGATGGCCTCCCGGGCCCTCTCCGTTAAGCGGTGGAGGAAGCGGAGGTTATGCAGGGATAGGAGAATTCCCCCAAGCATCTCCCCGGAGCGCACCAGGTGGGCGATGTAGGCGCGGCTATAGGTCTGGCAGGCGTAGCAGTCACACCCCTCCTCTAAGGGCCTTGGGTCTTCCAGGAAGTGGGCGTTTTTGAGGTTGATCCGCCCCTCCGGGGTGAGGGCGCTCCCGAAGCGGCCTGTGCGGGTAGGGTAGACGCTGTCGAAGAGGTCCACCCCTAGGCCCATGGCCGCCACCAGGTCCTCGGGGTGGCCCACCCCCATGAGGTAGCGGGGCTTCCCCTCGGGAAGGATCTTCGTGGAGAGGGCCACCATGGGGAACATCTCCTCCTTGCTTTCCCCCACCGCCAGGCCCCCGATGGCGTAGCCGGGGAGGTCAAAGCGCACCGTTTCCCGGGTGGAAAGGGCCCTAAGCCCAGGGTCCGTCCCCCCTTGGGCGATGCCGAAGAGGGCCTGGTCAGGCCGGGTCTTGGCCTTCAGACTCCGCTCCAGCCAGCGCAGGGTGCGCTCCAGGGAGGCCTTCAGGTACTCGGGGGAGGAGGGGTAGGGGGGGCACTCGTCGAAGGCCATGATGAGGTCTGCCCCCAAGGCCTCCTGGATGGCGATGCTTCTTTCCGGGGTGAGGCGGATCAGGCTTCCATCCAGATGGCTTTGGAAGACCACCCCTTCCTCGTCGATCCGCCTCAGGTGCCCCAGGCTCATCACCTGGAAGCCCCCGGAGTCCGTGAGCCAGGGGCCCCGCCACCCGGCGAAGCCGTGGAGGCCCCCTAAGGCCCTAACCCGCTCGGGCCCAGGCCGCAGGAGGAGGTGGTAGGTGTTGGCCAGGAGGACCTGGCTGCCGATTTCCTTAAGGTCCTTGGGCAGGAGGCCCTTCACCGAGCCCTGGGTGCCCACGGGCATGAAGAGGGGGGTTTCCACGGGGCCGTGGGGGGTCTTTAGGCGGCCCACCCGGGCCCGCCCCGCTTGGGCGAGAACCTGGAAGGCAAAGGGCCCCATCAGCTCCCGAAGCGCCGCTCCACGTAGGCTTCCACCAGGGCCAGGAACTCCTCGGCGATCCTCTCCCCCTTGAGGATGGTGAGGAGCTTGCCGTCGGCGTAGACCGGGGCCTTGGGCTCCTCCCCGCTTCCCGGCAAGGAGATGCCGATGTGGGCGTGCCGGCTCTCCCCGGGGCCATTCACCACGCACCCCATCACCGCCACCTTCAGGCCCTCCACCCCGGGGTACTTTTCCCGCCACTCCGGGAGCTTGGCCCGGAGGTGGGCGTTCACCTCCTCGGCCAGCTCCTGGAAGAAGGTGCTGGTGGTGCGGCCGCACCCGGGGCAGCTCGTCACCTCGGGGGCAAAGCTCCGAAGGCCCAGGGCCTGGAGGATCTCCTGGGCTACCTCCACCTCCCGGGTGCGGGGCTCATGGGGGGCGGGGGTGAGGGAAACCCTTATGGTGTCCCCGATGCCTTCCAGGAGCAAAGGGGCTAAGGCGGTGGCGCTGGCCACGATGCCCTTCACCCCCATCCCCGCCTCGGTGAGGCCCAGGTGCAGGGGGGCTTGGGTGCGCCGGGCGAGTTCCCGGTAGACCCACACCAGGTCGGGGGCCTTGGACACCTTGGCGGAAAGGACGATCTTATCCTCCCCCAGGCCCAGCTCCCGGGCGGCCTCGTAGCCCCGCACCGCGCTTTCCACCAGGGCCTCCAGGAGGACCTCGTGGGCGCTTTTGGGCTCTGGCCTCCTGGCGTTTTGGTCCATGAGCTCGGTGAGGAGGGCGGGGTCCAGGCTGCCCCAGTTGGCCCCGATGCGCACGGGTTTGCCCAGGTCCTTGGCGATCTCCACCATCTCCCGGAAGTGCTCGTCCTTGTGCCGCCCCCGGCCCAGGGTGCCGGGGTTCAGGCGGAACTTGTCCAGGGCCTCGGCCATCCGGGGGTATTGCCGGAGGAGCAGGTGGCCGTTATAGTGGAAGTCCCCCACCAAGGGCACCTCCACCCCTTCTTCCCGAAGGCGCCTCCTTATTTCGGGCACCGCCTTGGCCGCCTTCTCGTCGTTCACCGTGATCCGGACGATCTCGCTCCCCGCCCGGTGGAGGGCCAGGATTTGGGCCACCGTGGCCTCCACGTCCGCGGTGGGGGTGTTGGTCATGGACTGCACGGCGATGGGGTGGGCCCCGCCTAGGGGCACCCGGCCCACCCAGACCGTGGGGGTAGGGCGTCTCATCTCCCCTATGGTAGCGGAGGCCTGGGGGGAAACACTCGCACAAGCTACCCTCGGGCCAGGTCCAGGTCCTCCGGGGTGAGGGCGTGGCCTGCAGGGAGCAGGTGGCCCTCGGCCCGGGCCCTGGCCTGCTCCAGGCGCCCTCCTAGGACCTCGGCCGTTCAGGAGGTCCTGGGCCCCCGGGAGGAAGGGGACCGGTCTGCCCTCCAGGGGTGGGTAGGGCTTACCGAAGGGCTCCATGGGCCGGAGGAGGATGGTCCCGTCCAGGAGGTGGGGGTGATGGAAGAGGAGACCCGGGGCCATGTTGGCCCCGTTGGAGTACCCTAGGGCTACCAGGGATCGGAGGAGGGCATGGTGCCCTGGGGCCTCCACTCCGAGGGTCGCCAGGCCCTTGGCCCTCAGGTCCTCCAGATCCAAAACCCCCTCCCGGTGCTGGCGGAAGAAGCGGGGAACCCCCTCCTCCAGGCTCTATCCCTGGGGGCTCAGGAGGTGGGCCATGGGGTGCAGGGTACGGGCCAGGGGCAGGAGGCTTCCCTCGTCCTCTCCCCTGCCGTGAAGGAGGAGGAGGGTGAGGTCCTCCAGACCCGGCAGGACCAGGTGAGGAGGGTTCATGCTGGGAGGCGGAGGAGGGGCAGGGCGGCCTCTATGCTCCGCCGCTTGGCCTCCAGCCAGGGGGGGAGGGCCAGGTGCTGCCCCAGGCTCTCCAGGGGCTCGTCCAGGGCAAATCCCGGGCCGTCCGTGGCCAGCTCAAAGAGGACGCCCCCCGGCTCCCGGAAGTAGATGGAGCGGAACCAGAACCGGTCTATAAGCGGGGTGGGCCGAAGGCCCAGGGCTAGGGCCTTCTGGCGCAGGGCCAGACCGTGGGTCTCGTCCCGCACTCGGAAGGCCAGGTGGTGCACCCCTCCCACCCCCCAGGCCCCCCATCGGCCTTGGGGGAGGCCTTGTACCTCCAGGAAACTCCCCTCTTGCTCCAAAAGCACCCGGTTCCCCTTCTCCACTGCCTTCCGGTACCCCAGGACTCCCTCCAGGGCGGCCAGGCTGGAGGGGACGCTGCGCACCAAGAGGCGCGCTCCCAAAAGCCCTCGCACCTGGTGGGCCAAGGGGACAGGGCTTCCCTCCCAGGGCCTGCCCGGGCCCGGGGCCTCCACCAGGGCTAGGGGGAGGCCGTGGGGGTCCTGGAGGAGGAGGGCCGGGCGCCCGTAGCGTTCGCCCCTCTCCTTGGGGAGGTGGCCCAGGCGGCCTTCCCAGTAGCCCAGGCTCCCTTCGGGCACGGCTAGGGCTACCTCCACCGCCTGGCCCACCCCCGGGCGATTGGGGGGTAGCTTGGGCCAGGGGAAGAAGGTAAGGTCGGTGCCCGGGGTACCCTCCCGGTCTGCGTAGAAGAGGTGGTAGGTGGTGGGGTCATCCTGGTTCACGCTCCGCTTGACCAGGCGTAGGCCCAGCACCCCGGCGTAGAAGTCCAGGTTCTCCTGGGGGTCGCCGGCGATACCGGTGATGTGGTGTAGGCCAAGGCTCCCATCCATGCCCCCAGGGTAAGGCCCCTTCTCTTTAGAAAATGTGGTGCTAGACCCCCGCCTTCAGAGCTCCATCCCCATGATGTGGTACCCCGCGTCCACGTAGACCACCTCCCCGGTGATGCCCCCCGCCAGGGGGGAGAGGAGGAAGAGGCCCAGGTTCCCCACCTCCTCCTGGGTGATGTTCCGCCCCAGGGGGGCCACCTGGGCCACCCGGTCGTACATCTTCATGAAGCCCGGGATGCTCCTGGCGGCCACGGTGCGCACGGGCCCTGCGGAGATGGCGTTCACCCTAACCCCCTTGGGGCCAAGCTCAAAGGCCAGGTAGCGCACGCTGGCCTCGAGGGCTGCCTTGGCGATGGCCATCACGTTGTACCGGGGCACCACCTTCTCGCTGGCGTAGTAGGTGAGGGTCACGATGCCCCCGCCCTCCCTTAGGAGGGCTTCCGCCCTTTGGGCGGCGGCCACCAGGGAGTAGGCGGAAACTTCCAGGGCCAGAAGCCAGTCTTCCCGCCGGGTGTCCAGGTACCGGCCCTCCATGGCCTCCCTTGGGGCGAAGGCGATGGCGTGGACCAGGTAGTCCAGCCCTCCCCAGGCTTCCCCTATGCCCGCAAAGAGCCGGTCCAGCTCCTCGTCCCGGGTGACGTCGGCCTGGAAGGTGAGGGCCCCTAGGGCCCCAGCCAGCTTTTCCACCTCGTCCTTGAGCCTTTCCCCCTGGTAGCTGAAGGCCAGGGCGGCCCCCGCCTGGTGGAGCTTTTCCGCGATGGCGTAGCCCAGGCTCCTTTGGTTGGTAACGCCCATGACAAGGGCTTTTTTGCCAGAAAGGTCCAGGGTGAGCATGGGGGGATTATACCCGGGTTTCCCCCGCCTGGTACCGGGCGAGCCAGGCGTTGAGGGCGGCCGGGGAAACCCCGCGGATGGCCTCCACCTTGCCGTTCCACTCCAGGACCACCCCGGCGGTGGGGCTCCCCACCAGCTCGCGGATCTTCTGGGCTGCCTCCGGGTCCTGGCGGGCGTTCACGAACTCAAAGGGGATACCCTTTTGCGCCAGGAACATCTTCACGATTTCGCAAGGGCCGCAGCCGGGGATGCCGTAGAGCCGCACCATACCCCTCCATGGTACCAGAAGGGTTTGCTGGTACCCTGGGGGTGTGGGGCAGGTGCTGGAAAAGACCCACTATGTTCTACAAGTGGGCTCCAAGGGTCGGGTGGTCCTGCCCGCGGAGGTGCGGGCGGTCCTGGGGGTGGGGGAGGGGGAGCGCCTCCTCCTCACCCTGGAATCCGATGGCACGGTGAGCCTCAAGCCCATGCGCAAGGTGGTGGAGGAGGTCTACGGCCTCTACAAGGACCTGGTCCCCCCAGGGGTGAGCCTGGTGGAGGAGCTCATCCGGGAAAGGCGGGAGGAGGCGAGAAGGGAGGAGCTGGAATGAGGGTGCTCCTGGACGCTTCGGCCCTCTTGGCTTTCCTGCTGAAGGAGCCAGGTGGGGAGCGGGTGAAGGAGGCCCTTTTGCAGGGGGCGGTCATGGGGGCGGTGAACTTGGCGGAGGTGGGTTCCAAGCTGGCCGAGCGGGGCTTGGATCCAGGAGAGGTTTTTGCCCGTCTTCGGGCCCGGGGCATCTTGGGCCAGACTCTCGAGGTCTTCCCCTTCACCGAGGAGGACGCCCTCGAGGCCGCCCGCCTGCGCCCCCTGGGCCTCTCCTTGGGGGACCGGGCCTGCCTGGCCCTGGCCCGGTGCCTGGGCCTGCCCGCCCTCACCGCCGACGCCAGCTGGGAGGGGCTTGCCGTGGGGGTAAGGGTGGAGGTGGTGCGCTAGCCCTTCTACAATGGGTCCCATGCGCCTTGCCGACCGCTGCCCCGAGGTGGACCTGGAAAGGCTCCTTCAGGGCTTTGTCCCCCCGCCCCGCTTCCAATCCGCCACCTTCGCCTCCTACCGCCCCGACCCCCGCTACCCCTCCCAGGCCCTGGCCAAGGAGCGCCTGCGACGATGGATCAAGGACAGCCCCCGGGGCTTTCTCCGGCCCCGGTTGCCTGGCCCCCAAGGGCTCTACCTGGATGGGGGCTTTGGCGTGGGGAAGACCCACCTCCTGGTGGCGGCCTACCTCGAGGCCCCCGGTCCCAAGGCCTTCCTCACCTTTGAGGAGCTCACCTACGCCCTGGGCCTCGTGGGCCTGAGGGAGGGGGCCCGGCGCTTCGCTGCCCTGCGCTACCTTTTCATAGACGAGTTCGAGCTGGACGACCCCGGCAATGCCCAGATGGCCACCCACTTCCTGGCCCTCACCATGGATAGGGGCCTGCGGGTGGCCACCACCTCCAACACCCCGCCGGGGGCCCTGGGGGAGGGGCGGTTCAACGCCGAGCAGTTCCGCCACCAGATCCAGTCCTTGGCCCAGCGCTTCGCCGTGGAGCGGATCGAGGGGGAAGACTTCCGCCACCGGGAGCTTGGGCGCGACCCGGAGCCCCTTTCGGAGGAGGCCCTCCTCGCCCTGTACCGGGAAGACCCCAGGCCCAAGACCCTGGACGTCTTCCCTGAGCTTCTGGCCCACCTGCGCACCCTCCACCCCATCCGCTACCGCTACCTGCTGGAGGGGGTGGAGGCGGTCTACCTCCTGGGCCTAGCCCCCATCCCCGACCAGAACGACGCCCTGCGCTTCGTCCACTTTGTGGACCAGGTGTACAACCTGGGCCTGGACCTGCGGGCCTCCGGGGTACCCCTCAAGGAGGTGTTTCCCGAGATCTACCGGCACGGGGCCTTCGCCAAGAAGTACGGGCGGGCCCTTTCCCGGCTCGCGGAGCTTTTGGGGTAGCATGGGGGCATGGAGCTGGCGGAAAGGCTTTCGGAACTGGCCCAGGCCCTCTCCCAGGCCAGCGCGGCGGTGGGGATCCTCGAGGCCATAGAGGAGGTCTTGGACGATTACCAGGACGGGGAGCTCTCCCTGGAAGAGGCCATGGAGGAGATCCAGGGCCTGGTGGAGGAGTTCCAGGCAGTGCGGGCCCTTTCCGAGATGACCCCGGAGGAGCTCATGGCCCTGGCCGAGGAGGAAGAGGAGGGAGAAGAAGGGGGCTTGAGGTCTTAATGAAGGTCACGGCCATCGTCCTGGACTCCGTGGGCCTGGGGTATCTGCCGGATGCCCCCCGCTTTGGGGACGAGGGGGCGGACACCCTGGACCACACGGTGCTGAAGACCGGGGTGGAGCTTCCCCACCTGGCCGCCTTGGGACTGGGGTGGGTTCCTGGGGTGCACACCCTTCCCCGGCTTGAGCCCCAGGGGGCCTTTGGCCGCATGTGGGAGGTGAACCCCGGTAAGGACACCACCACCGGGCACTGGGAGTTCGTGGGGGTGTACCTGGAACGGCCCTTCCGCACCTACCCTGAGGGCTTCCCCGAGGAACTCCTTAGGGCCTGGGCCGAGGCCATCGGGGTGGGGGGGTGGCTTCTGAACCGGCCCTACTCCGGCACCGAGGCCATACGGGACTACGGCGAGGCCCACCTGAAGACGGGTTTCCCCATCGTCTATACCTCTGCGGATAGCGTCTTTCAGGTGGCGGCCCACCTGGAGGTGGTGCCCCTGGAGGAGCTTTACCGGTGGTGCGGGGTGGCCCGGGAGATGCTAAGGGGCGAGCACCAGGTGGCCCGGGTCATCGCCCGGCCCTTCGCCGGGGAGCCCGGGAACTTCTACCGGCGGGAGGATTTGCGGAAGGACTTCGCCTTGGAGCCCCCTAGGAACGTCCTGGACGTGCTCCTGGAGGGGGGCCTCGAGGTGGTGGGGGTGGGGAAGATCCCCGACATCTACGCCCACCGGGGCTTCACCCGGGAGGTGAAGACGGTGGACAACCGCGACGGCCTGGAAAAGATCCTAGCCCTCATGCGAGAGCCCTTTTCCGGGCTCCTCTTCGCCAACCTGGTGGACTTTGACGCCAAGTACGGGCACCGGAGGAACCCGGAGGGGTACGCCCGGGCCCTGAAGGAGGTGGACGATTTCCTCCCCCAGTTCATGGAAGCCCTGGGCCCCGAGGACCACCTCTTCCTGGTCTCCGACCACGGCAACGACCCCACCTTCTTCGGCACCGACCACACGAGGGAGTACGGGATGCTCCTCTGGGTGGGCCCGGGGGTGAAGGGGGACCTGGGTACCCGGGAGAGCTTTGCGGATCTGGGGGCCACCTGGGCTAAGCTCTTTGGGCTTTCCTGGGAAGGCCCGGGGGAACGCTTGGTCTAGGCCATGCCCTTCACCTGGCGCGACTTCCTGGACATTCTCCTGGTAGGCATCCTCTTTTACTATCTCTGGCGCCTCATGGCGGGAACCCGGGCCCTGAACCTGGTGCGGGGGGTCTTGGTCTACCTCCTGGTCTGGTTTTTGGCCAGCCTCCTCGGGCTTTCCACCCTTTCCTGGCTCTTGGGGAACGCCGCCACCCTAGGGGCCTTCGCCCTGATCGTGGTCTTCCAGCCGGAGCTTCGCGGGCTTCTGGAGCGCCTGGGCCGGGCCCAGGGGCCCAGGTCCCCCTCCCTGGCCCTGGAGGAGCTCCTTTTGGGCCTGGCCCGGCTTTCCGAGAGGCGCTACGGGGCCATCCTGGCCCTGGAAAGGCGCACCCCCTTGGGGGAGTATGCGGCCACGGGGGAGATCCTGGAGGCCCGGCTCTCCGCCCGGCTCCTGCAGACGGTGTTCTATCCCGGCACCCCCCTGCACGACGGCGGGGCCATCCTCAGGGGGGATCGGCTTTTCGCCGCGGGGTGCGTCTTCCCCCTTTCCGAGGCCCGCATGGGCCTGGGCACCCGGCACCGGGCGGCTCTGGGGCTTTCCGAGGTTTCCGATGCCCTGGTGATCGTGGTGAGCGAGGAAACAGGGGCCATAAGGCTGGCGGAGGGGGGGAGGCTTTCCCCGCCCATGAGCCTCGAGGCCCTGCGGGAAAAGCTCAAGGAGGTGCTCCGTGCGTGACTGGGGGAGCTTCCTCATCGCCCTTTTGGCGGCCTTTGCCGTTTGGTATTCCCTAAAGGAAAGGGCCCCGGTGGTGGAGCGGGCGGTGAGCGTGCCCCTGCAGGTGGTGGGCCTGGGGGGGGAGCGCACGGCGGAAGGGGTGCCCAAGGAGGTCATGCTGCGCTTAAGGGGGCCGGCTCCCCTGGTGGAGGGGGCCAGGCTTCCCGTGTCCGCCTACCTGGACCTCTCCGGGGCCGAGGGGGCCTTTTCCCGGGAGGTGCGGGTGGCGGTGCCCCAGGGGGTGGAGGTTTTGGAGATCCGCCCTGCCCGGGTGGAGGGCCGGGTGGAAGCCCTCCTCACCCGCACCCTGCCGGTGGAGGTCCTTTCCCAGGGGGCGTGGGTGGAAACCCAGCCCGCTTTCGTGGAGGCCAGGGGGCCGAGGAGCCGGGTGGAGGAAGCAGTGGTGGCCTTGGGCCTAGACCTTGGAGGGGATACGGTGGCCCTCACCGCCTTTGGCCCCCAGGGGCCCCTTCCCGGGGTGGCGCTTCTTCCTGCCCAGGTGCGGGTGGTGTCCCGGGAGGCCCCCCTCTTCCGCAAGCAGGTTCCCCTGGTCCTGAAGCCCCCGGCGGGCTTAAAGGTGGTGGACTATGCCCCCAGGGCCGTGGAGGTGGTGGGACCCAAGGAGGCTTTGGCGGCCTTGACCCAGGTGGAGGCGAGGCTGGAAGGAAGTTTCCGCCCGGGAGAGGTTTCGGCCCCCTTGATCCTTAACCTGCCTCCGGGGGTGAGGGTCCTGGGGGAGGTTTTGGGTAGGGTGCGGCTTGCGCTAGAATAGTTAGGATGATTTACCCCATACGCCTTTACGGGGACCCGGTGCTCCGCAAGCGGGCGCGGCCTGTCCAGGACTTTGGGGGCCTCAGGAAGCTTGCCGAGGACATGCTGGAGACCATGTTTGAGGCCCGGGGAGTGGGCCTGGCCGCACCCCAGATTGGGCTTTCCCAGCGCTTCTTTGTGGCGGTGGAGTACGCCGACGAGCCCGAGGGGGAGGAACGCCCCTTGCGCGACCTGGTGCGCCGGGTTTACCTGGTGGCCAACCCGGTGATCACCCATCGCGAGGGGGAGGTGGAGGGGCTGGAAGGCTGCCTCTCCCTCCCCGGCCTCTACGCCGAAGACGTGCCGCGGGCGGAGCGCATCCGGGTGGAATACCAGGATGAGGAGGGAAGGCCCCAGGCCCTGGAGCTGGAGGGGTATATGGCCAGGGTCTTCCAGCACGAGATGGACCACCTGGAGGGCATCCTCTTCTTCGAACGCCTGCCCAAGGCCAAGCGGGAAGCTTTCCTGGAGGAAAACCGGGCGGAGCTGGCCCGGATGCAGAAGGAGGCCAAGGCCCTTTTGAAGGAGCTTTCCCAGGGATGAGGGTGGCCTTTTTCGGCACACCCGCCTGGGCGGTGCCGGTTTTGGACGCCCTAAACCGCCACCACCAGGTGGTCCTGGTGGTTACCCAGCCGGATAAGCCCAAGGGCCGGGGCCTGAAGCCCGCTCCCAGTCCGGTGGCGGAGTACGCCTTGGCCCACGGGCTTCCCCTTTTGAAGCCCGAACGCCTTAAGGGGAACCGGGAGTTTCTGGAGGCCTTTAAGGCCCTGGCTCCGGAGGTGGCGGTCACCGCCGCTTACGGCAAGATCCTGCCCAAGGAGGTCCTCGAGGTTCCCCCCTATGGCTTTCTCAACCTCCACCCCTCCCTCCTTCCCAAGTACCGGGGGCCTGCCCCTGTGCCGTGGGCCCTCATCCACGGGGAAGGGGAAACGGGGGTGGCCATCATGAAGACCGAGGAGGGCCTGGACACTGGCCCCCTTTACGCCCTCTGGCGCACGGAGATAGGCCCCGAGGAGGACGCGGTGGCCCTTTCCGAGCGCCTCAGGGACAAGGGCATTGAGCTCCTCCTTTGGGTTTTGGAAAACCTCCCCCATCTCACCCCTAAGCCCCAGGAGGGCGAGCCTTCCTATGCCCCTCTCCTCACCAAGGAGGAAGGGCGCATCCGCTTTGCGGATAGCGCCCAGGCCATCTACAACCGCCACCGGGGGGTGCAGCCCTGGCCGGGGAGCTACTTCTTCCATGGGGGCAGGCGGGTGAAGGTCCTGAGGATGCGCCCTGAGCCGGGTATGGGGGAGCCTGGGGTGGTGCAAAGGGTGGAGCGGGAAGGGGTCGTGGTAGGCACCGGGGAGGGGCTCATCCGGCTTTTAGAGGTCCAGCCTGAGGGCAAACGCCCCATGTCCGCTTCCGACTGGGCGCGGGGGTATGGTGTGGGACCAGGTACCCGGTTGGAATGAGGGGTGCCAACCCCGGCGAGCCCAGGGAGGGGGGTTATACACGCTCCAGAGCTGTCCCAAAGCGGGGTCCCCACCCCAGGGTGGGATTAGAATTCCTCGTCCCACTCCACGATGGTTTCGCTGGTAAGGGTGGTGGCGGAGGGCCTCTGGTCTTGGGTGGCGGTTACCTCCCGTCCCCGCTCCTTAAGCAGGCCGAACTGGGCGGCGATGCCCCTTAAGCCCGCCCCGGCGAAGGCAACGACCAGGAAGGCGGAGATTCCCCAGGCCAGATAGGGGACCAGGCCCTGGGCGATGGAGAGGTTGGCCAATAGCCCTAAGGCCGGTAGGCCCCCGTATTCGGCCAGGATGGACCCCAGGTAGGACAGCCCTTCCGCCAAAATGGGGAGAGCTAGGAAGAGGAAGGCTAGTCCCAGAAGCGTCCAGTACGCATTTCTGCCGCTGAAGGTGATCCAACCCAAATAAAGGGGGAAGAAGGCCAAGGCCGATGCGAGGAGGAACAGAATGGCCCGGGGAATCCCTAGGAGGAAAAGCTGAAGCTGGACCTGCAGGGTGTGCCAAGGGCCCAGGGAACTTCCCAGAAGGCGTTCCTCAATTTCTTGAATCTCGCCCAGGAGAACGGTGAAGTCTACTGTGCGCAAGCCCGCTGCGTTTTGCATGGCCAAAAAGAGACGGTCGGCACGTTCGGCCAGCTCAGGGGCGTAGGTTCCCACCACCGGATAGACCTTCAGGCGAAAACGGCTATAGGCATAGCTCAGTTGGGCCCGGGCTCGGTTATACTGGCCCGCTTCGGTATAAAGCTGGGCCTGGGCGAGGCTACTGCGCACCTCGTCCAGGAGGTCCAGCCAGTTGATCAGACTGGGGATGGCCAGACGCTGCAACGTCTCGCCTATGCGGGTAGCGGCTTGAGGATCCAGGCGAAGGAGGCTGACTTCCTCCCGGATCTCCTGGGGAAGGGAGCTTTCTGCCGGGGATACCTGACCGGATGAAGGAGCAGGGGGGGAGGGCGGGGAAGCCGCTGGGGGTGTGGTAGAGGGTTTCCCCGCAGAGGAGCCCGTAGGGGATTGGGCTGGTGCGGGTGGAGGTGCGGATGTGGTCGTAGGGGAAGGTGCCGCCAGGGTTTGTAAATGCTTCCGCCAGGCCAGGGTCTTTTCCTGCAAATCCCTTACCGAGGGTCGGAAGTCCTCCCCGCTGGAGACCTTGCCCAGCGCCTGGATGAAGTCCTGGGCTTTAAGGGTGCTTTGGGGGCTATCTTGGATCACCAAAAAGCGGGCGTAGGCTCGGGCCAGGGCCAGGTAGGCCTGGGGCCGGGAGCCCGCGGATAGGGCCTGGCCCAGGTCCTCGGTCATGAGCTGTAGGTAGGCGGTTTCCAGCCTGCGCCGGGCTTCTTCGGGGGCCAGGTTTACTACTCCCTGGGCCGCGGCCTGGGGTAAACCGGTGGCCCGGACCAGGCGGCTGAGGTAAAGGGCCCTTTGGTCGGCGGGGGCCTGGAAGAAGGCGTCATAAAGGGCCTTGCCCAGGAGGTGGCGCACCAGGAGGAGGCGGGCCTCGAGGTCCACCCGGCTCTGCCTAAGCACCGCCTGCCGGGCATCCTGTAGGTGCAACAGCGTGGCGTCGCGCAACACGGGGGGAAGCCCCTCGCTTTCCTGGCGCAGAAGGCTTTGCGCCCGGTCTAGGGCGGCAAGGGCCTGGGTGGGGTTTTCCAGGCGCACCTGCCTTAAGGCTTCCTCCAGGCGGTCGTAAACCTGGGGCAGGGGGGCGGCCAAGGCCAGAAGGCCGAGGAACCAGGCTAGGGCAAACCATCTCTTCATCCGCTGACCTCCGCTAGGGATATGAGCCGCCTCAAGGCGTGGAGCAGGCGGCCGATGTTGGCTTCCTTTCTGGCGAGAAGGCCGATGTATCCCTGGGCCAGGGGTCTTAGGGCCACGATCTCCCTCTCCAAAATGGCGTAGAAGACCCCATATCCCTGGCGCCTGAGGAGGGGGTAGGCCAGGTCTAAGGGGACGGGCGCCCCAGAAAAAAGCTCCTCCTTGCCGTTTTTGCCCGCCACCACCACCCCTGTCACCCCCTCCAGGCGGGCGAGCCTCTTGGCCAGGTGCTGGCGGGCCAAGGGGTCCTCGAGGTCCACGGCCTCCACGGTTAGGTCTTCTTCCCCGGTTTCGGTGGCCTCGGCTTCCGCCGCTGGGGAAGCGGCGAGCTCCCTCCATTCCCGGGCCAGGGCTTTAAGCTCGGGGGGCATTTCCCGGAAGGGCAGGAGGCGGCGGAGCTCAGGCCAGAGGGTTTCCTCTAGAAGGTGCGCCCACTCCCCCGGCGAGGTGGGCATCCTCTGGGCCAAGGCCCGCCTCACCAGGTTTTCCGCAGCCCGGGGGGAAACATACCGGTTCAGAACTTCCAAAAGGCTTTCCTCGTTCACCGCCATAGAGGGCACCCTGGGGCTTGCCAATCTGCCCTTCAAAGTGTACCATAACCTCTGCCCGAGGGATCGGGCAAAAGCCGCTGGGGTGTCGTCTAACGGCAGGACAGCGGACTCTGGATCCGCCGGTCGTGGTTCGAGTCCACGCACCCCAGCCAAAACTTGGCCCCATCGACTAGTGGTTAGGTCACCGCCCTTTCAAGGCGGCGGCGGGGGTTCGAGTCCCCCTGGGGTCACCAGAAGCAATCCGAGCCGCGCATGGCCCCATCGTCTAGAGGCCTAGGACACGGCCCTCTCAAGGCCGAGACGGGGGTTCGAATCCCCCTGGGGTCACCAGATGCGGCTCGGATTGCCTTTATGCCCGGGCCGGATTTCCCTTGACGGATGCCCTGGGCCTGGGAAAAACTGGATGGGCTATACCCCCACTAGGTATGTGGGGGTGTAACCTGGACGAAGGAGGAGGGATCCATGGAGTTCACCCTCACGGGGCTTGCGGGAAGCGGCGAAAAGGAGGAGCGGTACGACGTGGTCATCATCGGCGGTGGGCCTGCGGGCCTCACCGCGGGGATTTACGCCGGGCGGGCCCAGCTCAAGGCCGCCATCCTGGAAAAGGGCCTCCCTGGGGGGCAGATCGCCCAGACCGACGAGGTGGAGAACTACCCGGGCTTCCCCGAGGGCATCTCCGGGCCGGAGCTGGCCAGCCGCATGGTCCAGCAGGCGGAGAAGTTCGGGGCCAGGATCGTCATGGACGAGGTCCTGGGCCTCGAGGTCCAGGACGGGGGCTTCCTGGTGCGGGGGTTTGAGCGCTCCTACTTCGGGCGCGTGGTCATCATCGCCACCGGGGCCAACCCCAGGAAGCTGGGGGTTCCGGGGGAGGAGAAGTTCTATGGCCGGGGGGTTTCCACCTGCGCCACCTGCGACGGCTTCTTCTACCGCGACAAGGAGGTGGTGGTGGTGGGGGGTGGGGATGCCGCCGTGGAGGAAGGGCTTTTCCTCACCAAGTTCGCCCGCAAAGTAACCCTCATCCACCGCCGGGACGAGCTGAGGGCCAATAAGGTGGCCCAGGCCCGGGCCTTCCAGAACCCCAAGATGCACTTCCTCTTCTCCCATATCGTCACCGAGGTCCTGGGGGAGGATCAGGTGACGGGGGTGCGCCTCAAGAACCTGAAGACGGGTGAGGAATACATCTATCCCACGGACGGGGTCTTCGTCTTCATCGGCCATGAGCCCAACACCGCCTTCCTCAAGGGGGTGGTGGAGCTCAGGCCCGATGGTTACGTGGCGGTGCGGGACGAGGTGTTTACCTCGGTGCCCGGCATCTTCGCCGCCGGGGATGTGGCTGACCCCATCTACCGCCAGCTCACCACCAGCGTGGGGGCGGGCACCCGGGCGGCCATGATGGCGGAGCGCTACCTGGCGGAGGCCCACGAGAAGGTGAGTTAGGGCTTGGGGTGCGGGGCCTAGGGCTTTTGGGGCTTCTCCTTTGGGGTTTGGGGCTGGCCCAAGCCCCCGTTCTTTACCTGCCCCTGGACGACCGTCCTCCCAACTGGGGCCCGTGCACCTGGGAGCTGGTGGCCTGTCCTCCCCGGGAGGTTTACCGGGGGCTTAAGGGAGCCGATCTTACCGCCTTAAGGGCCTGGCTCTTGGCGAGCCCAGGGGAAAAGCTGGTGGCCGGCTTGGACGTCCTGGCCTACGGCGGGCTTCTCCAAAGCCGCCACCTGGCCCTGCCGGCGGAGGATGCCCTGGCTCGGCTTGCACCCCTGCTGGCCTGGAAGGTTCGTTACGGGGGGGAGCTTCTTCTTTTCGGGGTGGTGCCCCGTTGGGACGCCACTCAGCGGCGGAGAAACCTGGCGGTCCTGGAGGCCTTGGCCTCCTGGCCGGGGCTTCCCGGGGTTTATCTGGAGGCTGTCTGGGACGATGCCCTGCGGGGCTCCCCCGCCCCCAGAGAGGCGCGGGGCCTTCCCTACCCTAGCCGGCCCGGGACGGACGAGGCGGGACAGGTGCTTCTCCTAAGGGCCTTTAGACCAGGTCTAAAGGTGGCCGTGGTTTACGAGGAGGAGGCCCTGGCGGAGCGCATCACCCCTTATGAGGGAGTTCCCTTGCGGGACACGGTGAGGGGGGTGGTGCAAAGCGCCTTGGCCACGGAGGTTCCCCTGGAAGGGGAGCCGGACCTGGTCCTCTACGTCTACGGGGGTGGGAATCCCAGGGGGGTTGTTCGCGATCTCCTCGGCCTCATGCCCCGCTTCCCCGTGGCCCTGGCGGATCTTTCCCGGGTGAACCGGGGGGACTCCCGCCTCATGGCCTACCTGCTGGACCTCGGGCTTTACCCTCGCCTTGCCTCCTACGCCTCCTGGGGCACCCCGGCCAACAACCTGGGGAGCGCTTTGGCCCAGGGAGGGCTTTTCCTGAGGGACCAGAAGGGGCGCCTGAGGCGTCTGGCCGAGGCCTACTTTGCCTACTGGTGGGGGGAGGTGGGCCGTCCTTGGGTACGCGCCCGTTTCCCCGAGCCCTTGCCCCTGGAAGCCCAGGGAGTGGCGGCCCTTTGGCCGTACCTGGAGCTGGAGGGGTACCGGGTGGGCCTTGGGCGCATTCTCTTTCCCTGGGAAAGGGCTTTTGAGGCGGAGGTTTGGTTAGACCTAGTTCCTATCTCCTTGCCTAAGGGGAGGCACCTGGTAGAGTGAAGGGGTGTTATGACCCCCGGTCAGCCTGAAGGGCTAGATGGCGCAAGCCTCCAGGTGCGGGAGCTAAGGCGCCTCCAGGCCCTGGCCGAGGCTTGGCGCCTTCTGGCTCCCCTGGAGCGGCCGGAGGAGGTGTACCGGACCGTGGTGGAAACCGCCAAGAAGGCCACACGGGCGGTTTCCGTTCTCCTCTTCCTCCACCGTCCCCAGGAGGATGTGCTGGAGCTGGTGTCGGCCGCTGGTCTAAGCCAGGACAGGGTGGGCCTTAGGCTTCCCCGGGGAAAGGGCATCTCCTGGGTGGTGCTGGAGAAGGGGGAGCCCCTCTACCTGGCCGACGTGACACGAGACCCTCGAGTCATCTTTCTTTCCGGCGAGCCCCAGCCCGGGGTCTATTTGGGCGTACCCTTGCGGAATGCCGGGGGACAGCCGTTTGGTGTGCTCTCCATGGATACCGCCGGGGGAGCCGGGGAGATCCTCCCCGAGGAGGAGTTCTGGATCCAGGCCCTGGCGGAGGCAGCGGGTTTGGTCTTGGGCCGCATAGAGGCCTTGGAGCGGGCCAAGGCCGAGGCCTCCCGGGCCCAGGCGTTGCTTGAGCTTTCCCTGGCCTTGGAGGCAGCCCGCGATCCTTTGGTCATGGCCAAGGAAGCTCTGGAAACCCTCCTTCGCCTTACCCCTTACCATGCGGGGGCCCTTTACCTGTTCCAGGAGGGAACGGTGCGGCCTGGGGTGATGGCGGGGCGGTATCCTGAGGGCTTTCCCCGGCTTTACCAGGAGCATCCCATTCGTTTTGGCGAGGGGCTTCTAGGCCACCCCAGGTTGTGGGAGGGGCCGGTGTATGTGGAGGACTACGCCCGCTTTCCCAAGGCCCTGGGGCCCTATGCGGAAAGCGGGCTTCGCTCCGCCCTCCTGGTGCCCCTTAAGCCCGAGGGCAGGCGGTATGGGGTTTTGGCCCTGGGTTCGTTTGGGAAGTTGGTTCCCTACCGCCCTGAGGACGAGGGGGTGTTGCGGATGGTGGCGGGCAGGCTGGAGGAAGCCTTGGAGCGCCTTTCCCACCTGGACACCCTGAGCCGGACCCGGGAAGCAGCCTTAAGGGCCTTGGCCCGGGCCCTCGAGTACCGGGACCTGGAAACCAAAGGGCATACCGAGCGGGTGGCAGAACTTTCCTTACGGCTGGGAAGGGCAGTGGGGTTTCCCGACCTCGAGGGCCTTCGCTTGGGGGCCTACTTCCACGATCTGGGCAAGCTGGCCTTGCCCGACAGGATCCTCCGCAAACCCGCGGTCTTGCGGGCCGAGGAGTGGCGGGTGGTGAGGACCCATCCCGAGGTGGGCCTGGATATCCTCAAGAACCTGCCGTTCCTTCCGAAAACTGCCTTGAACGTGGTTCTCTACCATCATGAACGCTGGGATGGCTCGGGGTACCCCAAGGGGCTAAAGGGGGAGGAAATCCCCCTCGAGGCCCGGATCTTCGCGGTGGCGGATGTGTACGACGCCCTCCTTTCCGAGCGGCCCTACAAGCGGTCCTGGACCCCCGAGGAAGCCCAGAAGGAACTTGGGGCCCAGGCTGGAAGGAGCCTGGACCCCAAGCTGGTGGTGGTGTTTTTGGACCTAATCCGCTAGCCTACTCCACGGTGACGCTCTTGGCCAGGTTCCTGGGCTGGTCCACGTCCCGCCCCAGCAGGACGGCGATCTCATAGGCCAGAAGCTGCAGGGGCACCACGCTCACGATGGGGGCAAGAAGGGGGTGGACCTCCGGCACGGGGAACACATCTTGGGCCAGTTTCCCGATCTCTCCATCCCCCTCGGTGGCGATGGCGATCACCTTACCGCCCCGGGCCCGCACCTCCTGGATGTTGGACAGGGTCTTCTCGTAAAGGGGCCCCCGGGTGGCCAGGACCACCACCGGCAGGTGCTCGTCGATCAGGGCGATGGGCCCGTGCTTCATCTCCCCGGCGGGGTAGGCCTCCGCGTGGATGTAGCTGATTTCTTTGAGCTTCAGGGCACCCTCATACGCCGTGGGGGCCTGCACGTGCCGGCCCAGGAAGAGGAAGTCCTGGGCCTGGTGGTACTTCTCCGCCAGGTGGGCGATGAGGGGGCGCTTTTCCAGGACTTCCTCCACCAACCGGGGAAGCTTGCGCATCTCCTTCAGGAGGCCCTGGGCTTCTTCCTTGCTGAGGACCCCCCTCCTTTGGCCAAAGTGGATGGCCAGCATGGCCATGGCGGAAAGCATGGCGATGTAAGCCTTGGTGGAGGCCACCCCGATCTCGGGGCCCGCGTGGATGTAAAGAACGTCCTCCACCTCCCGGGTGAGGCTGGAGCCCTTGGCGTTGATGACCCCCAGGGTCCTGGCCCCCTTGGCCTTGGCCTCCCGTAAGCCCTCCAGGGTGTCTATGGTTTCCCCCGATTGGCTGATGGCGATGGCCAGGGTCTTTTCGTCCACCACGGGGTCCCGGTAGCGATACTCGCTGGCCACGTCCCACTCCGTGGGGATGCGGGCCAGGGCTTCCAGGAGGTACTTGCCGTACCAGCCGGCGTAGGCGGCGGTGCCACAGGCGATCACGTGGATGCGGTCTATGGCCAGAGGGTCCAGGCCAAGGCCGAGCTCCACATCCCCTTCTTCCTCCCTGAGGCGCCCTCCTAGGGTGTTTTCCAGCACCCAGGGTTGCTCGTAGATTTCCTTGAGCATGTAGTGGGGGAAGCCCCCCTTCTCCGCGGCCTCGAGGGTCCAGTCAATCTCCACCACCTCCCGGGGCAGGGGATGGCCCTCGAGGTCCGTGACCACCACTTCCTCCCGGGTGATGCGGGCCAGATCCCCGTCGTGCAGGAAGATGACCCGGCGGGTATAGGGAAGGAGGGCGGGGACGTCCGAGGCCAGAAAGTTTTCCCCCTCCCCCAGGCCGATCACCAGGGGGCTCACCGTGCGGGCGGCCACGATCTCCTGGTGGCCCTCGTGCGCCACCACCACCGCATAGGCTCCCCGTACCTCCTTCAGGGCCTCCCTCAGGGCCTGAAAAAGATCCCCCTGGTACTTCTCCTCTATGAGGTGCGCCAGGACCTCGCTGTCGGTTTCCGAGGCGAAGCGGTGCCCCCGGGCCTTCAAGGCCTCCTTAAGCTCCAGGTAGTTCTCGATGATCCCGTTGTGGATGACGGCGATCCTGCCATCCTCCGTGGTGTGGGGATGGGCGTTGGGGTCGGTGGGGGCTCCGTGGGTGGCCCAGCGGGTATGGCCGATGCCCAAAGGCCCCTCCAAGCGCTCCTCCTTCAGGGCGCTTTCCAGGGCGGAAAGCTTCCCCGAGCGCTTCACCACCTTAAGCCCTTCCGGGGTCCTCACCGCCACCCCGGCGGAGTCGTATCCCCGGTACTCCAGCCTCCTAAGGCCATCTATGAGCACATCCGTGGCGTTGCGAAAACCGATATAGCCTACGATCCCACACATATAGCGTCCTTGGGGGTGGCCAGGCCTTTGGCCACCCAGAACCTCCCATCCTTTCGCCCTGCCCCGCGGTTGTCCCTAAAGAGGGCTTTCCCTTGGGGCTTTTCTCAGGCGGGCGGGGCGGGCACACCCCGGGCGGCATCCGCGGATTCCTCGACCTTTCCCGGTTTCCCGGTTATCCCCTTCTTGGGGTCCGCCACCTCGTCAGGCCTTTTTGGCCCCCTGCGCTTCCCGCCTTCCTCCTGCCTTGGCTTGCCAGCTTTTGGCTTCCTCCCACCCCCTCCTTCGGCGGAGTATAGCAAAACCTTAAGGGCCAAAAGGCTTGACAAGGTCTAGGTGAGGCTTTTATGATACCAGCGGACGCAAGGCGAAAGTTCTTTCTTGGAAGCCAGGTCTTGCGTCCCGGAAGGCGCCCTTTGGGGAGGAAACGCGGAAACTCGCCCAAAGCGGAGCTTCCGAAACCCTAAAGGGGGTGTAAGGAAGTATGAAGAAAAGGCTAGTCATGCTACTGGCGGGGCTTTTGACCGTGCTCTCCATGGGCTTCGGTCTGGCCCAGTTCTCCGACGTGCCTGCCGGGCACTGGGCCAAGGAGGCGGTGGAGGCCCTGGCGGCTAAGGGGATTATCGTAGGCTTCCCCGACGGCACCTACCGGGGCAACGAGACCCTGACCCGCTACCAGGCGGCCCTCCTCATCTACCGCCTCCTGCAGCAGATCCAGGAGGAGCTGAAGGCGCAGGGCACCTCCCCCACCATGGAGGCCATGTCCTCCGAGGACCTCGAGGCCCTGAAGAACGCCGTGCAGGAGCTGGCTGCTGAGCTGGCTGCCCTGGGTGTGCGGGTCTCGGCCCTCGAGGACAGCGCCGCCACCAAGGAGGACATCGCCCGCCTCGAGGCCATGATCGAGGAGCTCAAGGCCCAGCCTGCCCCTGAGCCCGGCATGGACGCCGCTGCGCTTCAGGACCTGGCCGACCGGGTGGAGGCCGCCTCCATCGCCGCCGACACCGCTTTGGCCCAGGCCCAGCAGCTGGCGGAGCAGCTGGACGCCCTCTCCCAGGACGTGGAGGGGGTGAAGGGTGACCTGGCCGCCCTCCAGACCCAGGTGGAGGCCAACGCCCAGGCCATTCAGGCCCTGAACGAGCTCGCCGTCCTCCTCAACCAGGACGTCCTTTCCCTCCAGGACCGGGTCACCGCCTTGGAGAAGGGCCTAGCCGACCTCCAGGGCATCAACTTCGAGGAGTTCGCCTCCAAGGAGGACGTGGCCGCGGTGCAGGAGTTCGCCGCCGCCCTCCGCTCCGACCTGGTGGGGCTCTCCGAGAAGGTGAGCAAGCTGGAGCAGCAGGTTGCCGATCTCTCTAAGGTGCAGTACTCCATCAAGGGTTCCCTTTCCGCTACCTACGGCACCGCCACCAACACCGGCATCAACTTCGACATCGACCGCCTCTTCCCCGGCAACCAGGTTTCCTCGGGCTCCGGCCAGCAGGACTACGTCGCCCCGCCCTTCCCCTTCCGCAACCGGGTGGCCCAGCGCCGGGGAGACCTTGACCAGACCTTCACCGGGGGCTCGGCCAGCCTCACCTTCAGCATGAAGAACAACGCCTCCGGCACCACGGGGGTGTCGGTGGCCGAGGCCAGCGCCACTCTCGCCGTGGACGCCTACCCCGCCTCCACCCCCCTCAACACCACCAACGCCTACCTCACCACTGCTAACCTGAAGGGCAACGTGGACGGCCAGCCCTTCAGCATTGCCTACGACTCCAGCACCAGCTCCTTCAGCTTCAACGACTACCTCTTCGCCAACGACCAGGATAGCTACCCCGCCACCTCCCGTCAGGGTATGGTGGCCACCTTCACCGGCTCCAAGTTCCCCCTGAACCCCGAGGTGACCCTGGTAGCGGGCGCGGCCAACAATAACGGCGGTCCTGCTCCCCTCAACGGGGCCTACTTCGGCATCCGTACCAACTTCAAGCCGGTACAGGAGTTCAACCTGGCCCTGAGCTACGCGGAAAACTACGGGGTGCGCTCCGCCCTGGGCCTGGATGGCAGCCTCTCCCTGGGCCCGGTGAAGCTGAAGGGCCTCTTCGACACTTCCCTCCCTGTGGGGGGCACTTTCGACCAGTACTTTGACTCCACCGTCGCTGACTGGGCTTACTACGTCCAGGGTGAGGTAGGGGTTGGGCCCCTCAGCCTGAAGGCCAACTACCGGGCCATCGACCCGCAGTACGAGAACGGCATCGCCGGCATGTCCGCCAACTACCACTACTTCTACTTCGGCGTGGGCGGCAACGGCAACGCCCCCTTCGCCGCGGACAACCGGGGATTTGGGGTGGACGGCAAGCTGAGCCTGCCTCTCCTGCAGGGCCTCGAGGTGCGGGGCTACTACGACGACTCCACCAATTACGCTGGGGCCCCCAGCAGCGAGCTGGCTGCCTGGGGCGTGGGGGCCACCCTCAAGCTCTTCAGCGGCCTGGCCCTGAACCCCTACTACAACCAACTCACCGTGGGCGGGAACATCCAGCCGGGGAGCGCTGGCTTGGGCGCTTACGGGAACTACAACTACTACTACTACAATATCCCCGACGGCCGCTTCGCCACCAACTTCGGCGTCAAGCTCACCCACGATGCCCGGGCCAAGGATGCCCTCATCCCCGGGCTCGGCGTTACCTTGGGTTACCAGAAGTTTGACGACGGCACGGGCAACTACCCCTTCCAGGACATCCTGGCCACCCTCTCCTACCAGGGCAAGTTCGGCTTCCTCAGCCTCCAGCCCTACTTCCGCTACCATGACTTCCAGGATGCCCTGATCACCAGCGGCGGCGGCACCCGCCCGGCCACCTTCACCGGGTACAACGGCAACAACACCTACAGCTACACCACCTACAAGTTCGGGGTGAAGGCGGCCACCGATCCCTTGGGCATCCCCCTGAAGCCCAGCCTCGAGGGGGTCTATGCCCAGCGGCTCACCACCAACCTCACCCAGCTCAACAACACCACCGGTGCCCTTAGCAACCTCAACGACGCCACCGAGCAGTACTACCGGGTGGGTCTGGCCTTCAACGAGTTCCTGGTGCCCAGCCTGGTCTTCAAGGTGGGCTACGCCTCCTACCGGGGCCAGAACATGGTGGATCCCGCGGGTAGCTTCCTGACCCGGGGCTATGGGGACTTCTCCTTGAGTGCGGGCACCGACCGCCTCTTCACCTACCCCGGCGAGGTACTCTTCCCCTGGAACCTGACCACCGGGGCGGGCAGCAACTCCGGCGGGGTGGACGGCATCTACCTGGAGGCCACCTACTACGGGCTGACCGTGGCCTACCTGGACGCCATCCTGCTGGATGGCGCTGGCACCTTCCAGTCCTACGGCCGGGCCTTCAAGATCACCTACACCACCAACTTCTAACCCCATGCCCTTCCGGGGCCTGCCCCTTTGGGGCAGGCCCCGGTTTCGTGTCCCCCCTCCCCTTGCCACCTTCGTTCCCGCCTAAACTTAGAGGTGATGACCTTCCGCTACCTTGGCCCCGAGCCCAAGGGGGACCAGCCCAAGGCCACCCGCGAGCTGGTGGAGGCCCTAAGAGATGGGGAGCGCTTTGTTACCCTCCTGGGGGCCACGGGGACGGGGAAGACGGTGACCATGGCCAGGGTGATCGAGGCCCTAGGACGGCCGGCCCTGGTCCTGGCCCCCAACAAGATCCTGGCGGCGCAGCTTGCCGCGGAGTTCCGGGAGCTTTTCCCGGAAAACGCCGTGGAGTACTTCATCAGCTACTACGACTACTACCAGCCCGAGGCCTACGTGCCGGGGAAGGACCTCTACATTGAAAAGGACGCCAGCATCAACCCCGAGATCGAGCGCCTAAGGCATTCCACCACCCGTAGCCTCCTCACCCGCCGGGACGTGATCGTGGTGGCCTCGGTCTCCGCCATCTACGGCCTGGGGGACCCCCGGGAGTACCGGGCGAGGAACCTGGTGGTGGAAAGGGGCATGGTCTACCCGCGGGAGGCCCTGCTGGAGCGCCTTCTGGAGCTCGGCTACGAGCGGAACGAGATTGACCTGGCCCCAGGCCGCTTCCGGGCCCGGGGGGAGGTCTTGGAGGTCTTCCCCGCCTACGACACCGAGCCCATCCGGGTGGAGCTATGGGGGGACGAGGTGGAGCGGATCCTGCAGGTGCACCCCATCACCGGGGAGCGGCTTAGGGAGCTTCCTGGGTTTGTCCTCTTCCCCGCCACCCACTACCTCAGCCCGGAGGGGCTGGAGGAGGTCCTGAAGGAGATCGAGAAGGAGCTCTGGGAGAGGGTGCGCCACTTTGAGGAGCGGGGGGAGGTCCTCTACGCCCAGCGCCTCAGGGAGCGCACCCTCTACGACCTGGAGATGCTAAGGGTCATGGGCACCTGCCCGGGGGTGGAGAACTACGCCCGCTACTTCACGGGCAAGGCCCCGGGGGAGCCCCCCTACACCCTCCTGGACTACTTCCCCGAGGACTTCCTGGTCTTTCTGGACGAGTCCCACGTGACCGTGCCCCAGCTCCAGGGGATGTACCGGGGGGACTACGTGCGCAAAAAGACCCTGGTGGACTATGGCTTCCGCCTCCCCAGTGCCCTGGACAACCGCCCCTTGCGCTTTGAGGAGTTTTTGGAGCGGGTCACCCAGGTGGTCTTCGTTTCCGCCACCCCAGGGCCCTTTGAGCTTGCGCATTCGGGGCGCATCGTGGAGCAGATCATCCGTCCCACGGGCCTCCTGGACCCCCTGGTGCGGGTGAAGCCCACGGAGAACCAGATCCTGGACCTCATGGAAGGCATCCGGGAGCGGGCGGAAAGGGGGGAAAGGACCCTGGTCACCGTCTTAACCGTGCGCATGGCGGAGGAGCTCACCGCCTTCTTGCAGGAGCACGGGGTGCGGGCCCGCTACCTGCACCACGAGCTGGACGCCTTTGAGCGCCAGGCCCTGATCCGGGACCTCCGCCTGGGCCACTTCGACGCCCTGGTGGGGATCAACCTCCTCCGGGAGGGGCTGGACCTCCCCGAGGTTTCCCTGGTGGCCATCCTGGACGCGGACAAGACGGGCTTCCTGAGGAGCGAGCGGAGCCTCATCCAGACCATCGGCCGGGCGGCGAGGAACGCCAGGGGGGAGGTATGGCTCTACGCCGATAGCGTCTCTGAGGCCATGGAGCGGGCCATCCGGGAGACGAACCGGCGAAGGACCCTCCAGGAGGCCTACAACCGGGAGCACGGCATCGTCCCCGAGACGGTGCGGAAGGAGGTCAGGGCCATCATCCGCCCCGAGGGGTACGAGGAGGCACTCCTCTCCGAGCCCCTGGGGGAGGACCTGAGGGAGGGGATCGCCGAGCTGGAGCTGGCCATGTGGCAGGCGGCGGAGGCCTTGGACTTTGAGCGGGCGGCGAGGCTAAGGGATGAGCTACGGGCTTTGGAAGCCCGCCTGCAAGGCCTCACACCCCCAGAGGCCCTGCCGGGAGGCCGGAAGCGGCGCAGGCGTCGCTAGGCCAGAAGCAGCACGGGGTTTTCCAGGTACAGGGCCACCCGCTCCAGGAGCTTTTTGGCCACGGGGCCTTCCAGCCCGGAGGCGGCGAGCACCCCCTCCTGGTAGAGGAAAAGGCTCGGACGGCCGGAGTGCACCTCCTCCTCCCCCGCGAAGCAAAGAAGCCCCTCCCCTTCCTCCCCCTCCTGCTGGTGGAAGAGGGCGAGGAAGCTACCCATGGGCCTTACGCCCCGCACCTCCTTCCCTGCCGCCTGTCCCAGGAGGGGCCTTAAGGGAAGCTCCAGCTCCGCCAGGGCCTTCTCCGCCGCCTTCAGCAGGAAGGGAAGGGGGTTATGGGGCACCCCGTGGGCTTGGTGGAAGGCTTCCAAGGCTGCCTCCAGCCTCCCGGGGTCAAACCGCAGGCGCTGCACCCGCAAGGGGAAGGGAGCAGGGCCCGGGGTGGCGGTGAGGCCCGGGGCCGGGCTGGGCGGGGGAACGGGGGCAACCGGGGGCGGGGGTTCTGGGGGAGGGGGTGCTTCCTCCAGGGCCTCGAGGGGTTCCGGGGAAGGGGCTTCCTGGGTTTCGCTGAGGAGGAGGTCTTCCTCCAGCTCCAGCTCCTCTGGTTCCGGGGGAAGCGTTTCCTCCTCGGCGGGAAGAAAGAGCTCCTCAAGCTCCTCCTCCACGGGCTCGGGGGGGAGGGCTTCCTCTTCCTCCAGCCCGGAGAGGGAAGGGGCTTGGTCTTCCCGGACGGGTTCCTCGGCCAGGAGGAGGTCCTCCTCCAGGTCTAGGTCCAGGTCCTCCAGGAGGGCGGGCTCGAGGTCCAGCTCCTCCTCCGCCACCTCCTCCACCGCCAGGGTGGGGGCCTTGGGGGTTTCAGGGAGGACGTCTTCCAGATCCACGCCCTCCCGGCTCAGGACCTCCTGTACCCGTTTCAGTTCCTCCTCCGGGGGAAGGGGCGGGGCCTCTTCGGGGGCGGGGGGCAGGTCCACCTCCCCCGCCATCACCTTGGCCAAGAAGGCCAGGATGTCCCGCTCCACGATGGTGCCATCGGGGCCGGTGCCCTGGAGCCTGCGCCAGTCTATGCCGTTTTCCTCGGCAAGACGCCGGGCCAGGGGCGTGATCTTGGGTTCGGCCATCTTGGCCCTATGATAACAAAGTGGAAGCCGCTTTCGCCCAACTCCTGACGGCGTACTGCCTCGAGGTCCAAGAAGGGGAGACCATTTTGGTGGAGGCGGAGACCCCGGCCTTGCCCCTCCTGCCCCACTTGAAGAGGGCCTTCCTGGAGCGGGGGGCCTACCCCGTGTTCCGCCTGGGTTACCCGGGGGAGGGGCGGGATTTCCTCCTCCACGGGGGGTCCTGGCTGGAGAGGATACCGGAGGTGGAGCGCGCCCTTTATGAGAAGGCAGACAAGTTCCTGCGCATCCTTTCCGCGGAAAACCCCCTGGAGGCCGCCTCCCTGGACCCTGGCCTTTCCCTAAAGCACCAGCGGGCTTGGCGGCCCCTGGCCGAGCTCCGCCTGAAAAAGCGCTGGGCCCTCACCCTTTACCCCACGGTGGGCTACGCGGTGGGGGCGGGGATGGGGACGGAGGAGTTCCGGGAGTACCTTAAGGGTGCCCTATTCCTGGACCGGGAGGACCCGGTGGGCGCCTGGCGGGCCCTTTCCCGCTTCCAGGAGGCCTTGATCGGGAGGCTTTCCCAGGGCAAGGAACTTCACATCCAGGCCCCGGGCACGGACCTCAGGCTTTCCGTGGCGGGGAGGAGGTGGATCAACTCCGACGGTCGGCGCAACATGCCCTCGGGGGAGGTGTTCACCGGGCCCCTCGAGGATTCCGCCGAGGGGGAGGTGCGCTTCAACCTCCCCGCCTTCGTGGGGGGCGGGCGGGTGGAGGGGGTTTACCTGCGCTTCCAGGGGGGCGAGGTGGTGGAGGCCCGGGCGGAGGTGGGGGAGGCGTACCTGCGGGCGGCCCTGGCCACGGATGAGGGGGCCAGGCGGCTGGGTGAGGTGGGGATCGGCACCAACTTTGGCCTCACCCGGCCCACCGGCCTCATCCTCCTGGACGAGAAGATGGGGGGCACGGTGCACCTGGCCCTGGGCCGGAGCTACCCGGAGACCGGGGGCAAAAACGAGAGCGCCCTCCACTGGGACCTGGTCCTCTCCCTGGCGGAAGGGGCCCTCCTCCTGGACGGAAAGCCCTTGGTGGAGGAAGGGCGGTTCGTGGGGCTTCCCGAGCCTTACCCTGCCTAGAGGTCCTTGCGCTCGAAGACCAAAGCCGCCAGGAAGGCAAAGCCCAAGGTGTAGATGAGGAGGAGGGGCAGGCCGAGCCCCGCCACGCTGGGCCTTAAGTGGAGGTCCAGGTAGGTGGTGAGGAGGAAGGGGGTAAGGGCGGGAAAGGCCACCAGAAGGCGCATGAGAAGCAGGGTGGCCACCGCCGCCAGGGCGCTGGCCGTGGTGGAGAGGAAGACTGTGGCGTAGAGGAGGGCCAAGGCGGCGAGGGGCAAGAGGACGATCCCCGCCAGGAGGTGGGCGGAAAGGAGCTGGCCAAGGGCTTCTTGGGCGCTCAGAAAGCCTACCCCGGCGAACCCTCCTGCCCCAAGCCCCGTGCCCCCGTAGAACCCTCCTAGCCCGTGGGGCAGGCCCGCGAGAAGGCTTCCCAGGAAGCTTGCCCCCAGGAGGACGAAGGGATAGAGGAGGGCAGAGAGGAGCTTGGCCAGGATCAGCCGGGTCCGGGGGAGGGGGTGGAGGAGGAGGCTTTTCAAGGTGCCTTGGGCCACCTCGCTTCCCAAGGACTCGCTGGCCGCCATCACCACCAGAAAGGGAAAGAGGAACTCCATCCCCGCCATCAGACTTAGGGAAACCACCTGCCAGCCCGAGGCCAGGACCAGGCCGTACGCTTCCTTAAGCCCCGGGGCCAGGGCCCACAGGGAGGGAAGAAGGAAGGCCGCCAGAAGGCCAAGCTGGACCGAGCGCAGGCGGAAGAGCTTGTAGAGCTCAAAGAAGAGGAGCCTAAGCATGCTTCACCCTCTCCTGGTAGTAGAGCCTCAGATCAAAGCCTTGGGGATGGAGGGCCTTCACCCGGTACCCTTCCCTGAGGAGGGCTCCTAAGGCCGCCTCCGCCTCGCCCTCAAAGAGGATGGCCGGCCCTTGGATCCGGGCCGAGGCCACCTGGGGCAGGGTTTTGAGGAGGGCCAGGGCGCCTTCCAGGGGCTCGGCCTCGAGGCGGTAGGCCTTGCGCCCCTCGAGGACCACCTCATCCAGAAGCCTCCCCCCTCCCAGGATGCCCACCTTGTGGGCGTACCGGCTCACCTCCTCGAGGTGGTGGGTGGAGAGCAGGACGGCCACCCCCTCCCGGGCCATCTCCTGCAGGAGGCCGTGGACCAGCTCCACCCCCTCGAGGTCCAGTCCACTGGTGGGTTCGTCCAGGACCAGGACCCTGGGCCGGTGCAGGATGGCTGCCGCCAGGCCCAGGCGCTGACGTTGCCCCAGGGAGTAGCTCCCCACCTTCTGGTCGGCCACGGCGAGGAGCCTTAACCGGGACAGTACCTCGCCGATGCGTCCTTCCTCCTTCACCCCGGCCAGGTAGGCCCGCATCCTGAGGTTCTCCCGGCCCGTGAGGTAGGGATAGAAGGCGGCCGGAGCCTCCACCACTGCCCCTAGGTGGCGCCGGGCTTGGGGGTTTTGGTGCACGTCCTCCCCCAGGAGGAGGGCCCTTCCTGCGCTGGGGAAGGCCAGGCCGGTGACCAGGCGGATGAGGGTAGTCTTCCCCGAGCCGTTGGGGCCGGCCAGGGCGTAGACCTCCCCGGGGTGCACGGAAAGGCTTATCTTCTCCAGGATGGGTTTGCGCCCGTAGCGCTTGCCCAGGCCCTCTAGCCTTAGGGCTTCCATGGGTGCTATACTACCCAAGCCCCCGGTCCAGCGCGACGGTCCGGGCGTGAACCGGGTCAGGTCCGGAAGGAAGCAGCCCTAAGCGCCACGGGTCGGGTGCCGCTGGGGCGCCGGGGGCATTTATCCACAAGGTTATCCACAGGCCAAAAGAACCCATGAATAGCGGATCCAGAAGCAAAAGGGCCTTGGGGACGAGGATTTGTCTCATTGCCTTTCCTTGGTCTGGATGCGGACCACACCCTTTTCCACAAGCCGGGCCACCTCCTCTGGGGTGTAGCCTGCTTCCCTCAGCACCGCCTCCGTATGCTCCCCAAGGAGGGGCGGGGGCAGGGAGGGGCTTGCCGGGGTGCGGGACAGGAAGCGCAAGGGGTTCGCCAGGGTGGGCAGGGCTTCCAAGAGGGGGTGGGGGAGGGTCCAGACGGCTCCCCGGGCCTGGGCCTGGGGGTCTTGGAAGGCTTCGGCCAGGTCGTTCACCGGGGCGGCGGGGATGCCCTTCTCCCTGAACCTTTCCAGCCAGTGGGCCCGGGGTTGGGTCTTGAGCACCTTGGAGATAGCCTCCACCACCTCCTCTCTCGCCCTCACCCTCTCCGCGTTGGTGGGGAACCGCGTCAGGAGGTCCGGCAGGCCTAGCAACTGGCAGAGCCTGGCGAATTGCTCGTCGTTCCCCACCGCCAAAACCAGCCAGCCGTCCTCCGCGGGGAAGGCCCCGTAGGGCACGATCTGGGCGTGGGCGTTGCCCAGGCGTCCTGGGGGCTTCCCCGTGAGGAGGTAGCTTTCCCCCAGATTGGCCAAGGCGAAAAGGCCCACGTCAAAGAGGGAAAGGTCGATGTGCTGGCCCAGGCCGCTTCGTTCCCGCTCGTAAAGGGCGGCAAGCACCGCCACCGCCCCTATCATGCCCGTCATCACGTCGATCCAGGCCACCCCTACCTTCATGGGGGGGCCTTCCGGCTCCCCGGTGACGGACATGATGCCGGTGTAGCCCTGCAGGGCGGCGTCGTACCCAGGTTCCTGGGCCCGGGGCCCGGTGTGGCCGAAGCCGGTGATGGAGAGGTAGACCAGGCGGGGGTTAAGCGGCCTCAGGCTTTCGTAGTCCAGGCGGTAGCGCTTGAGGTCTCCGGTTTTGAAGTTCTCCACCAGGACGTCCGCTTCCTGAGCGAGCCTCTGCACCACCTCCTGGCCCTCGAGGGTCTTGAGGTCTAAGGCCAGGCTCTTCTTGCCCCGGTTCACGGAGAGGAAATAGGCGCTTTCCCCCTTCGCAAAAGGGGGTCCCCAGCCCCGGGTCTCGTCCCCCCAAGGGGGCTCCACCTTGATCACCTCCGCCCCCAGGTCGGCCAGGATCAGGGTGCACAGGGGCCCCGCCAGCACCCGGGAAAGGTCCAGCACCTTGATGCCGGAGAGAGGTTGCATGGAAGCATCTTAAGGCCCAGGCCCCTGTGGGGTATATTGGGCACGTGGGCCGGGCTTTGGGGCATCTTCTGGTCTTTTTGGCCTTGCTTTTTGTCCTCCTTCCCTTTCTCTGGATGGCCTACGCCGCCTTCATGCCCAAGGAGGCGGTGTACTCGGGGGAGCTTTTCTCCAAGGTGGGCTTCAGCCTGGAAAACGTGCGGGGCCTAGCCAAGGAGGGGTTTTGGGGCCGGCTTTTCTTCTCCCTGGGGCTTTCCTCGGGGGTGGTGATCCTGCAGCTCCTCACCGCTCTTTTGGCCGCCTACGCCTTAAGGGCGGGGCTTGGGCTTTTGCCCTTTTACCTAGTGCTGATGGCCATACCCGCCGAGCTCCTCCTGGTGCCCCTGTACGGCATCCTCAAAGGGCTTTCCCTCCTGGATACCGCCTGGGCCTTGGCCCTGCCCTTCGCCGCCAGCCCCTTTGTCGTCTACCTGGTCTACCAGGCCATGCGGGCGGTGCCGGAGGAGCTTTTGGAAGCCGCCAGACTCGATGGAGCGGGGCACCGGGTGCTCCTTTTCGGGATCCTCTTCCCCTTGGTGCGCCCCACCCTGGTGGCGGCTGGGGTCCTGGCCTTCGCCGCCCATTGGAACCTGGTGCTCTACCCCAGGGTGATGGTTTCCGACCCCAGGTTCTGGACCCTGCAAACCTGGCTTACAGACCTGCAGCGCAAGTACCCCACCGACTGGGGCCTCCTTTCTGCCGCCGCCCTTTTCTCCGTCCTGCCCATCGCCTTGCTCTACCTTGTCTTTGAAAGGCGGGTGGTGGCTACCTTTGAGGAGGGGCTTAAGGGCTAGGTTTCCGGAAGCGCTCCCTAAGGGCCTTGAGCCGTTCCCGCACCCGTTCTTCCCAGCCTTCCCCCGTGGCCTCAAAGAGGCGGAGCTCTTCCAGGCCTTCCGGCAAGTATCTCTGGGCGAAGCTGCCCTCCTTGTCCTCGTGGTAGTAGGCGTACCCCTTACCGTGGCCCAGGGCCCGCTGCAGGCCGGTGGGGGCGTTCCTGAGGTTCAGGGGGACGGGGGCGTGGGGGTGGGCCCCTGCGGCCTCTTCCGCCTTCTTCCAGGCGGTGTAGAGGCTATTGGACTTGGGGGCCAAGGCCAGGTAAACCGTGGCCTCCACCAGGGCCAGCTCTCCTTCCGGGCTCCCCAGGGCCTCATAGGCCTCCTTGGCGGCCACGGCCAAGCGTAAGGCCAAGGGGTCGGCCAGGCCCACATCCTCCGCCGCCACCCGGATGAGGCGCCGGGCCAGGTAAAGGGGATCGGCCCCAGCCTTAAGAAGCCTGGCCAGATAGTAGAGGCTTGCGTCCACGTGGCTTCCCCGAAGGCTTTTATGGAGGGCGGAGACCAGGTCGTAGAACTGATCTCCTTCCCGGTCCATGGCAAAGCGCTCGGCGCCCAGGGCTTCCTTTACCGTGTTCGCGGTCACCTCCCCCAGGGAGGCGGCCAGTTCCAGGGTATTGAGGGCAAAGCGGGCATCGCCTCCGGCGGCCTGGGCCAGGAGGCGGAGGGCCTCCTCCTCAAAAGGGGTTCCCGGGAGACCCCGGGGATCCGTGAGGGCCTTCTTGAGGAGGGTGAGGAGGTCCGCTTCGGAAAGGGGTCTTAAGGGGAAGAAGCGGAGGCGGGAGCGGAGGGCAGGGGTGAGCTCAAAGGCGGGGTTTTCCGCGGTGGCCCCGATCAGGGTGAGGAGGCCGGACTCCAGGTGGGGCAGGAGAGCATCCTGCTGGGCGCGGTTGAAGCGGTGCACCTCGTCCAGGAAGAGGACCAGGCCCCCTTCCCTCCGGGCTCTTTCCACCACCGCCCTTACCTCCTTAACCCCGGCCTCCACCGCGGAAAGCCTTAGGAAGGGCTTGCCCACCCCTTCCGCCAGGATCTGGGCCAGGGTGGTCTTGCCCGTGCCCGGGGGGCCGAAGAGGACCATGGAGGAAAGCCTTTTCGCCTCCAGCATCCGCCTTAAAAGCCCTTTTGGCCCCGTGAGGTGGGGTTGGCCCAGGACCTCGTCCAGAAAGCGGGGCCTGAGGCGCTCGGCTAGGGGCTCCATCCCCTTCATGCTAAAGCTGGGGTGAGGGGAGGCATGGTAGGCTTGGAAGCAACATGCGCTGGCTTTTCCTCCTGCCCTGGGGCCTCTTCCTTTTGGGGCTTGCTCCCTTGGCCTTGGCCGAACCCCTGGGCCAGGTGGAGCGGGGGCTTGGCCTTCTGCTCGCCGCCCTTTTGCTGGCAGCGGCGGGAAGCCTGTTCTCCCGGTTTCCTGTGGCCTTTTCCGTGCAGTTTTTTCTGGTGCTGGGCCTTGGCCTTTTGGCGTTCCAGCTGGCCTTGGAAAGCGCCCTGGCCTTTGCGGGGTCAGGGGGTTCGGGCTACACGGCCCTTGGGGGGGTTCTGGGGGCCTTGGCCCTGGCCATAGCCTTCTTCCTGGGCACCGGCAAGGAGGCTCCCCTTTTGCCGGCCCTCGAGGGGGTGGGGACCCGGGAGGACCTCCTGCGCCTGGCCGGGGCCTTGGAGGGTCTGGCTTTTAGGCGCCCTCTGGTGTTGGTGTACCTTTCCACTTCCGCCCCTCCCGAGCGGCTTCAGGCGGAGCTTCGCCGGGGGGACTTGGCCTTCCGCCTGGTGGGGGGGTATCTTCTGGTCCTCCAGGGAAGCCGGCCTGAGGATGCGGCGGGCCTGGTGCGAAGGCTTAGGGAGCGGTTTCCCCTTTCCGCCTACGCCGTGGAGCGCTGGCAAGGGGGGAGCCTGGAAAGCGTGCTGGCCCGCCTCGAGGCGGAGGCCCTTCTCCAGTCCTGAGCGTTTTGGTGTAGGTGGTAGAGGCTACACCGACCCCAGGGTGTACGGGTTTTTTCTTTACCTTGATGCACCTGCCCCTTCCGCCCCTTACCCTTAGGCTCAGGGAGGTCAAGATGGAGCAGGCCAAGGAGATCAGCCAGGCGTGGCAGGAGGCCCTGGAAACCTACGGGGAGCGGGAAGAGGAGTAAGCGGAAAGCGAAAGGGCAGGGGCTGGGCCCCAAGGGCCCAGCCCCTGCCCTTTGGGGGATCAGCTCCCTACGAGGCGCTTGCGCTTGGCCGGGTCCAAGACCTTCTTGCGCAGGCGAAGGCTTTTGGGGGTTACTTCCAGGAGTTCGTCCTCTGCTAAAAACTCCAGGGCCTCCTCCAGGGAGAGCCGCCTGGGGGGGATGAGGCGGATGTTCTCATCGGAGCCCGCCGCTCGGATGTTGGTGAGCTTCTTGGCGAGGGTGACGTTCACGTCCAGATCGTTTTCCCGCACGTGCTCCCCCACGATCATGCCCACGTAGACCTCGGTACCCGGCTCGATGAAAAACTGGACCCGCTCTTGCAGGCGGTTCAGGCTGTAGGCGGTGGCCACCCCGGCCTCCATGGCCACGGCGCTTCCCGTGGTGCGGGTGGGGATGGGGCCGGCCTCGGGGCCGAAGCCGTGGAAGGTATGGCTGAGAAGCCCCTCCCCTCCGGTGAGGGAAAGGAAAAGGCTACGGAAGCCGAAAAGGGCCCGGGCCGGGACCACGAACTCCGCCCGCACCCTTTCCCCCACCTCCATGTGCACCATCTCGGCCCGGCGGGCTCCCAAAGCCTCCATGACGCTTCCGAAGCGATCTTGGGGCACCTCCACTACCAAAAGCTCGTAGGGCTCGAGGCCGTCTTTGGTGAGCACCCGGGGCTGGCCCACGCTGAACTCGTACCCCTCCCGGCGCATGGTTTCCAGGAGGATGGCCAGGTGGAGCTCCCCCCGGCCCTTAAGCTCGAAGACCTCGGGGCCCACCTCCTCCACCTGCAGGGCCACGTTGGTGCGGAGCTCCTTCAGGAGGCGCTCTTTCAGCTTCTGCCCCGTCACGTACCGGCCCTCCCGGCCAGCGAAGGGGGAGGTGTTGGCGGTGAGGGTGAGGGCCACGGTGGGCTCGTCCACCTGCAGGCGGGGGAGGGCTTCGGGGGCCTCCTGGGCCGCCAGGGTGTCCCCGATCTCCGCCCCCTCCACCCCGGCCACGGCCACGATGTCCCCGGGGAGGCTCTCCTCCACCTCCACCCGCTCCAGGCCCTGGTGGGTGTAGACCGCGGCCACCTTGGCCAAGAGGCTGGCCCCTTCCTTGAGGATGGCCACGGTTTCCCCCTTGCGCACCCTCCCCCGGGCCACCTTGCCGATGGCCACCCGGCCCAGATAGGGGGAGTGGTCCAGGTTGGCCACCAGGAGCTGGAAGGGGCCCTCCGTCCAGCGGGGTGGGGGGACGTGCTCCACGATGACCTGGAAAAGCTCATGGAGGTCGTTCCGGGGCTCCTCCCGCCAGGCCCGGCCCTCCCGGCCGATGGCGTAGAGGTAGGGGAAGTCCAGCTGGTCGTCCGAGGCCCCCAGCTCCACCATGAGGTCAAAGGTGAGGCTTAAGACCTCGTCGGGGCGGGCCTCCTTCTTGTCCACCTTGTTGAGGACCACGATGGGCTTTAGCCCCGCCCCTAGGGCTTTCCTCAGGACAAAGCGGGTCTGGGGCATGGGGCCCTCGGCAGCGTCCACCAGGAGGAGCACCCCATCCACCAGGGAGAGGGCCCGCTCCACTTCCCCGCCGAAGTCCGCGTGGCCGGGGGTGTCCACGATGTTCACCTTCACCCCGCCCCAGACCACCGCGGTGTTCTTGGCTAGGATGGTGATGCCGCGCTCCCTTTCTAGTTCGTACGAGTCCAGGATGCGCTCCCCCTCCTCTTTGGAAAGGGCCTTGGCTTGGCGGAGCATAGCGTCCACCAGTGTGGTCTTGCCGTGGTCCACGTGGGCAATGATGGCAATGTTTCGGATCTCCATGGGTGCACCCAATCCCCCCACTTTACCACGGGCGGGCGCGTAGGATAAGGGCATGGTGGTGGCCACCTTCTCCCTGGTGGCCCGGGACCCGGAAACGGGGGACCTGGGCGTGGCCGTGGCCAGCAAGTTTCTGGCGGTGGGGGCGGTGGTGCCCTTCGCCCGGGCAGGGGTAGGGGCCATCGCCACCCAGTCCTACGCCAACCCCCGCTTCGGCCCCCAGGGCCTTGCCCTTCTAGAGCAGGGGGCAAGCCCGGAGGGGGTTTTGGAAGCCTTCCGCCGCACCGACTCCGGGCTGGAGCGGCGCCAGTTTGGCCTGGTGAGCGCTGAGGGCGAGGCCCTCACCTTCACCGGGGCGGAGTGCCACCCCTGGGCCGGGGGGCTTTCGGGAAAGGGCTACGCCGCCCAGGGGAACCTCCTCGCGGGACCCCAGGTGGTGGAGGCCATGGTGGAAACCTTCCTGCAGGAGGAACGGGTTCCTTTTCCCGAAAGGCTCCTTCTGGCCTTAAAGGCGGGGGAGGAGGCGGGAGGGGATAAAAGGGGTAAGCAGTCTGCGGCGCTTCTGGTGGTGGGGGAGGGCAAGGGGTACGGAGGGCTTTGGGACCGGTACATCGACCTCCGGGCCGACGACCACCCGGAGCCGGTGGAGGAGCTTTTCCGCCTGCTTTCCCTCCACCGCCTCCTCTTTGAAAGGCCCAAGGAGCGCCGCCCCTTGGCCCCGGAGGAGGTGCGGTGGTTGCAAGGGGTACTCCGGAGCCTTGGGCTTTACGCAGGGGAGGTGCACGGGGAGTTTGACGAGGCCACGGAGCGCGCTTTCCTTGCCCTGATCGGCATGGAGAACCTGGAGGAGCGCTACCAGGGAGGCCCGGAGGTGGACGAGGCCACCCTGAGCTACCTCAAGAGGAGGTACCCATGGAGCTAGGGGCGGGAGGTGTGGTCTTCAACGAGAAGGGGGAGGTGCTCCTCCTCCGCGACCGCATGGGCTTCTGGGTTTTTCCCAAGGGGCACTTGGAGCTGGGGGAGACCCTCGAGGCGGCCGCGGTGCGGGAGGTCCTGGAGGAAACCGGGGTAAAGGCGGAGGTCCTGGCTCCCCTTTTCCCCACCCGCTACGTGAACCCCAAGGGAGTGGAGCGGGAGGTGCACTGGTTCCTCATGCGGGGCACCGGGGAGCCCCGCTTGGAAAAGGGGATGACGGGCCTGGGGTGGTTCAGCCTGGAGGAGGCCCGCTTGCTCCTTTCCTTCCCCGAGGACCTGCGCCTTCTGGAGGTGGCCCTTGAGCGTTTACCGCTTTGAGGACAAGCTTCCCAGGGTGCACCCCAGCGCCTTCATCGCCCCCGGGGCCTACGTGGTGGGGGAGGTGGAGGTGGGGGAGGGAGCCTCCATCTGGTTTGCCGCCGTGGTGCGGGGGGATCTGGAGCGGGTGGTGATCGGCCCGGGAAGCAACGTCCAGGATGGGGCCGTTCTCCACGCGGACCCGGGTTTTCCCTGCCTTTTGGGTTCCGGGGTGACCGTGGGGCACCGGGCGGTGGTCCACGGGGCGGTGGTGGAGGAAGGGGCCCTGATCGGCATGGGGGCGGTGGTGCTGAACGGGGCCCGGGTGGGCAGGAAGGCGGTGGTGGGGGCAGGGGCGGTGGTTCCCCCAGGGATGGAGATCCCTGGGGGCGCCCTGGCCCTGGGGGTTCCAGCCCGGGTCAAGGGTCCCGCCGAGCCCCCGGGCAATGCTCCCCGGTACCGGGCCCTGGCGGAGCGGTACCGGAAGGGGCTTTTGGCCATGGACCTTCCCAGGCGCTACCGCCTTACCCTGCGAGGCCAGGATGCCCTAAACCCCTTCAGCGAGCTCCACCTCCGCCTGAAGCGCACCCAGAAGGACGCTCTGGAAGCCCTGAGGCGGGCTTCCCAGGGGTTTCCCCTGGCCTTGGAAGAGGCCCTGCCCTGGTGGAGGAGGGCTTCCTCGCCCCGGAGTGAGCCTAGGGCCACACAGGGGGAGGAGGGGAGGTGGCAAGATGGAGCGCAAGATGGTGGAGCTCGAGGATACGGGTCTTACCTTTGAAACCCACGTGGACCTGGGGCGCTTGAAGCGCCTGGCAGGGGAATGGCTGGAGGTCATCGGGGAGGATCCCAGCCGGGAAGGTCTCCTGAAAACCCCCGAGCGGGTGGCCAAGGCCTGGGCCTTCCTCACCCGCGGCTACCGCCAGGACCTGAGGGAGATCGTCAACGGAGCGGTTTTCCAGGCGGAGGGCAGCGAGATGGTGGTGGTGAAGGGCATCGAGTTCTACTCCATGTGCGAGCACCACCTGCTGCCCTTCTTCGGCCAGGTGCACATCGGCTACATCCCAGACGGGAAAATCCTGGGGCTTTCCAAGTTCGCCCGCATCGTGGACATGTTCGCCAGGAGGCTCCAGGTGCAGGAGCGCCTGGCGGTGCAGATCGCCGAGGCCATCCAGGAGATCCTCGAGCCCCAGGGGGTGGGGGTGGTGGTGGAGGGGGTCCACCTCTGCATGATGATGCGGGGGGTGGAGAAGCAGCACTCCCGCACCACCACCAGCGCCATGCTGGGGGTCTTCCGGGAAAGCCAAAAGACCCGGGAGGAGTTTCTGAGCCACCTAAAGTGAACCCCCCTGCCTGGGCAGGAGGGCTTGGTTCGGTGCTTCTAGTTAGGGTTTTGCGGGGGCGTAGGCAGTTCGCATCCCGGCACCGCCATCTGGGGGGCCAGGCCCTCCACCACGATGGGGATTTCCGCGTCCCCCACGCCTTCCACGTGGAGGCGCAGGGTGCCGCTTTGCGCCCCTTGGGGCACGCGGAACATGAGGGTGGCCGGGTTCTCTGCCCGGGTGATTTCCGGTGACTCGGCGGGCAGGCCGGGGTCGGGGGGAAAGAGGGCGTGGTTGCTGCCCCTGTCCCAGTCCGCCTGGGTGCCGAAGGTGTTGCCGGTGAGGAGCATCCAGTCTCCGGCCCGCACCCGGCACCCCCCCACCACATCGGGCTGGACGCTTTGGATGCGCAAGGACCCGGTGGTCCTGATGCCCTGGGGGGCGGTGCAAGCGGCGAGGGCCACGAGAAGGAGCCAAAGGGATCTTTTCATTTCTTTCTCCCTGGAAACCCCGGGGTGACCAGGGGCCACCCCGGGCAAAGGGGCTTTACTGGTCGCAGTGACCAGGGCCGATGACGCCGTTATTGTAGCCGTCCAGGGTGGCGGCGTAGCTCTTGGCCTGATTGGCCAGGGCCTTGCTCAAGGTGTCGCTGGGCTTGTAGGTCTGGAAGAAGGTCTCCGCCCAGGCCAGGGCCGTGTCCACGTCAGGGGTGGTGGAGGCCCCCTTCAGGACGTTCAGCTTGGCGGCGATGAACTGGAAGGCCAAAATGTAGTAGGCGTTGCCTCCGGAGGGAGAGGTCCAGAGGACCTGGTAGTAGCTTTGGCCGGAGAGGTAGAAAGGCGTGTCCTCGCCGATCTTGGCCCAGGTGTCGTCGTAGGGGGCGGGGCCGTACTTGGAGTGGGTCTTCCAGTAGCCCGGGGTAAGGGTGCAGCCGCCCACGCAGGGTACGTTGACCAGCACGGTGGCCGAGGCCGAACCCTGGGTCCGGGTGTCGGAGGTGGTGAAGGTGGCGGTGTTGTCCACCCGGTACTCCCCGCATAGATCAAACTTAACCCAGCGCTCAAAGAAGTAGGTCTGGGAGATGACGCCTTCCGGGGTGATGCCGCTGATGGCGTTAACCAAGGTGGCCGAGGGATCTGCCACCGTCACGCTCCCGTCCACCACCTCGGTGGGGGTGGTGAAGGTGAAGCTGGCCTGGCTCGAGGCGGTGCCGCTTTCCCCGCCGCCACTCCAGGCCACCGTGGCGGTGTTGGTCCGGCTCTGGCCGTTGGGCAGGTCTTGGCTGTAGGTGCAGCTCAGGCTTTGCCCTGCGGGCAGGGTGTAGGGGAGGCTTACACCACAGTTGAGGGCTACGGTTTCGCCTGTGGAAAGGGTATCGCTAAGGGCCTGCAGAAGGACGTCCACGCTGCCCGTATTCTTGATGGTAACCGTGCCCTTTACCTTGAAGTCCGAGTCGGTGGGGGTGCCCACCAGGGACACCGCATACTTGACCAAGTAGGATTGCCCTGGGGCCAGGGTAAGGGTTCCGCCTGCCGGATCCGTCACCTTCTTCTCCATGCTCCAGCGGTAGGTGCGCTTGAACTCCGGTACCGCCGTTTTTTCCACCGTTACCGAGGCTCCTACCGCCACCTGGGGCTTAACGCCTTGGGGAGCCTGGGAGCAGGCCCCAAGGAGGCCGACCGCTAAAAGAATCCCGTACCAATACCGCATACCTATCCCTCCTTTCCGAATCTTTGAACCTCAATGGTTCGCGCTTTCCGAGGGGATGGCCAGGCCCACCTCACCCAGCCTTTCCCCATCGGCCAGCACCAAAAGGGTGTAGTGACCGGGGCTTAAGGGCACTTCCCCGGTCCAGGTGTAGCCGTCCTCGCTTTTTAGGGGGAAGCTTTGGCCCTTTTCCATAAGGGCTACCTGGGTAGCCCGGAAGCGCAGGGCGATCTTTACCTTAGGACCTTCCAGGGAGCTGGGGCTGTAGAGGGAGCCGGCGACCAGCCGGAGGAAAAGGGGAGCCTCGGCCTCCTCCTGCCCTTTGGCGGCTTTCACAGTCAGGGTATGGAACCCGGGGGCCAAGGGCAGACGTATCCGGGCGGTGTAGTAGTTTCCCTCCTGGCGGACTAGGGTTACTGGGCCCGAGGGGAGATCCAGCCAGACCCGCTCCGCTTCTCCTTGGACCAGGGCTTTGACCTCCACCTCGGCCCCGGCGATGGGGGTGGAGGGGTCGGCGGTGGCCACCAGGCTCAGACGGCCTGCGGTATAGGTCACCTCCACCTCCCGCCTGGGGGAATGGCCACCACCTGGATCGCCTTAAGGGGTAGGCTGGGGTCTACCTGAACCTGGATGGCCTCTTCGCCACGGTAGCCCTCGGGCAGGTAGCGGGCATCAGGATAGACCCGATATTCCCCGCGGAAAAGCCCGCCGATGAGGGCTCGGCCATTGGCGTCCGCCCGGGTGCACCGCTTCACCACCCCCTCGGCGCAGACGCCGGCGAAGGCCAGGCCCTGCTCGTTTCCGCCGTCCAACACCTGGACCGCCAGGGTGGTGGCGGGAGCAAAGGGCAGGTTCTTCTCCAGGCTGGTGTTCAAGGTTACCTGTACCCGCTCCTCCCCCAAGAGGGCCAGGGTGGCGGGAAGGTTGCCGAAAAAGAGGACGCCCTCGCCAGCAGCGGTGAAAAGGCGGTAGCGGCCCTGGGCGTCGGTGGTTTCGCAGGTCTTTCCCAGGCAGACCCTCAGGCCCGCTAGGGGTGCCTCGCCTGGATCCAGGCGCCCGTTCAGGTTCTCGTCGCGGAAGGCCTGGCCCGCCACCTCGCCTCCCTTGCGGCCGCCGAAGAGGTCCACCACCTCTTTGGGGGTGGTGAAGGTGAAGGTTTGCGTGTAGGCCAGGCTCAGGCCAAAGTCATGGCGGATCCCGGCTTCTTCCAGGATGAGGGTGTAGGAGGCTCCTAGGGAAAGACTGGGTTCCAGGAAGTTGCGCTGGAATAGGGAAAGGCCAAAGCGCTGGCTCGCGCTTTCTTCCAGGCGGTACTCGTAAGAGAGGCGGGTTTGCAGACTTCCCGGCCAGAGCTGGTTCCAGGCAGCCCCGTAGAGGGTGAGGTCCTTTTCCGTGCCCCGCTTTGCCAGGTACTGCCCCTCGAGGCTCCCCCCGCTCAAGATCAGCCGTAGCAATAGGCTCCCTTCCAGAAGGGGATTCTCCTGCAGAAGGTACCGGAGGTAGCCGGAGAGGCTCAGGTCGCGGGTTCCCAGGGTGAGGCCGGCTTGGTAGCTCTGGTTCTCGGGGGCTTCCCCGGAAAGCCTTCGGTTCAAGCCGTAGACCAGGCTGAGGCTTCCAGTGTACACCCCAGGTTCGCCGAAGGCGGTGCTGAGGCTTGGGGCCAGGCCATAACCCCGGTTTTCCCCTTGCTGCCGGTAGCTACCCGTGAGGCTTACGAGGGCCCCGGCTACGGGCTGGGCGTAGAGGGTGAGCTGGTTTTGCCAAAGGCCCTGGCTGGGGCCAAGCTGCCAGCTGGTGCTTCCCCGAAGGCCCAAGGGGTAGAGGTTCCGGGTGCCTCCCGCCAGGCCCAGGGTGTGAAGGCCCGCCAGGGGTATGCCGCCGTAGCTTTGCACCAGCTCCAAATCCTGGGTCTGCCAGGTGAGGCTTTGGCTCAAGCCCAGGGAAAGGCGGTAGCCCTCCCCGGTCTGGCCGCTGAGGTCGGTGCCAAGGCCCAGGTTGAAGCCTCCCTCCAGGGGGAGCCGGTAGCGCAGGCTGAGGTTGTCCTGCCGGCCCGTGGGGGCGGTTTGCGTGGAGAGGGCCCCCTGGAGGTCCAGGTTCTTGTCCAGGCTCACCGCGCTGGCCCTAAGGCCCAGGCCCCCTGGGCGGTAGGTGCCCTCGAGGCTCACCCGCGCCGGGTCCAGGCGGAAGGTGGAGGCCAGGCCAAAGCTTCCCTGCCCCCCTTGGGCCCGGGCCTCCCAGCCTTCGCCCTTGAGGCTTAAGGCAAGGGTTTGGGGCAGGCGCAAGGGATTCTGCAAATCCCCCGTGAGGGGGCTTGGGGCGGCAGTGGCGGTCACGTAGTCCGAGAGGGCCCCGCTCAGGCTCGGGGCCAGAAGGTAGCCTACCTGCCCCTGGAGCTGGCCTTGTTCCCAGGTGGCCCCCAGGCTCAAGGCCACGCCTAGGCCCAGGGTGATCTCAGGGTCTCGGCCCTTTTGGCCGCTTGCCAGCAAGGGATCCTTGAAGAGCACGATGATCCCGGCCTCTTTACGGGCCTCGGGCTGGGTCTTGGGGGTGGCCCTGAGCTTCAGGTAGAACCGGTAGCCGGCGGAGACCTGCCCCTCAGGGTTCACCAAGACCCGCACCACCCCGGTTTCCCCGGGGGCCAGGCTCAGGCCCGCCGGGTTTAAAAACACCTGGAACATGGCGGCTTCCGCTTGCAAAAGGATTTCTTCTTTCTGATTGGAGCGGTTGCTGACGTAGACCGGGAACTCAAAGGGCCCCCCTAGGCTGGCCTCGAGGGTGGCGGGAGCGGAAAGGGCTATCTGGATCAGGGGCAACACCCTTAGCCCCACCTCGGTCCTGGCCACTTCCTTTTCCCCCTCGTAGGCCACCACCAAGGCCTTCCCCCGGGTGCCCGCAGGCAGAGGGGGTACCCGTAGGGTGAAGCTTAGGGTTTCCTCCTTGCCCTCCAGCACCGCCTGCCTCTCTTGGGAAAGGGCCTGCCACCCCTCCGGGGGGAAGAGGCGGAAGCGCACCGGCCCTGTTCCCTCCACCCTCAGGCTCAAGGTAAGGTAATCCCCTGGAACCCCGGCTAGGTCCGGGGAAGGAATAAAGCGCACCTGGGCCCAGACCAGGCCAAGAAGGAGGGGGAAAAGAGCCAGAAAACGCCTCATCTCACGGTTGCCTCAAGGCGGTGACCAGGGCCTGGACCACGTAGCTACCGGCGCGCTCGTTGCCGAGAAGCTCGAGGGCGAACTCTAGGCGGATCTCCAGCCAGTCCCCCGTGGGGCCCGCCTGGGTGTAGATGATCTGCGGGGTGCCATCGGCCCTAAGCCAAAGCCCTCCGTTCACCCGGTAGAGGACCTGTCTGGCAGGCAGCACCAAAACCCCGTTTTGATCCTTCAGGTCGGGGATCTGCAGGAGAAGGCTCCACACCCCGGTGGCATTGGAGAAGACCTGAACCGGTAAGACGCCCCCCTCCAGGTTGCTGGCGGGGTAGGTGGCGGGAAACGCCTTGGGGGGGTAGTCCTGAAGATCAAAGGCGATCTGGGTGGTGGGGGTGCGGAGGGCGATGGTCTCGGGGATCAGGGTCTGCACGATCCAGGTGGCCTGGGCCAGGGCCGGGACCAAGAGGAGGATGAAACCGGTTAGCCAACTTCTCATGGGGTACCTCCTTTTCCCCCCTCGTTCACCGGAGGCGCAGGTGGGGCGCTCAAGGGGGTGCGCAGGGTGAAGGGCAGGTCTGCGGCCACGTCCTTGGTGGGGTCGCCGTAGTTGAGGATGGCCAAAGCGGTGTAGTTCCCTGCGGGCAATGGCCCCACCAGGGTTACCGGGAGGATGCGCACCTGGCCCGGCAGCACCACCACCTCCTCCACCTCGGCTTCCGCCACCTTCCGCCCCATACTGTCCCGTACCTCAAAGCGGCCGGAAAGCTTCTGGGCGGTGTTGCCCGTATTCTGGTACTGGATGGCGAAGCGGTAGGGCTCCTGCGGGTTCTTAGGGGGGCTGGGCACGATCCCGGTGATCCGCCCCCCAGTGGTTAAAGGTCCTATGTTCACGTAGAAGACATGGGCCATGCGCACCCGGAAGGTGGCCAGGGGTACCCCGGGGGGTGGGTTGGGATCCTCGGATTCCAGGAAGAGGATGCCCCAGTGGGTGCCGGAGACAGCGTCCTTGGGCACGGTGAGGGTGTAGGTGAGAGGGCGGCTTTGCTTGGGTTCCAGCAAAAATTCCGCCGGAGAAAAGGTGGCCCAGGGGCTTGCGCTTTCCTTCAAGGTACCCGTGGGCAGGAACTGGATCTTTCCCATGGGGTCGTAGGTCCAGTCCCCCAGGCTGGCCCGCACCCGCACCGGGCGGGTGCCCACGTTGTAGACCGTGAGGGTTTGCGTGAGTACCTCCCCCGGCTTGGCCTCCTTAAGGAGGACCGGGGGTTCCACGCCCAAGGTGCTTTGGGCCAGGGCGCCGAGGGCCAGAATGAGAGGGAGGGGAAAGAGTCGCTTCATGGTTCACCGAAGGGGGAAGGCCTGGCCCCAAGGCCAGGCCTTCCGGCTTGCTACCAGGCGGTCGTGGCCAAGGTGTAGGTGAGGTTCGCGGTGCTCTTGCCCCAGAGGTCGCTGTTGACCTTGACGGCCACCACCACCAGGTCATCCAGCCAGCTCTTGTAGCCGCACCGCTCGGGGTTGTTGCCGGAGCGGGTTCCCGTGGGGCCGGCCTGCAGGTTGCGGGGTACCAGTTCCAGGGTGGCCCCGTTGGGAAGCTCGTAAAGCCCCGTGGCCGCGCCGAAGGTGTCGCAGGGGTTGTCCTGGATGTAAAGGTGCTGGATCCCCTGGGCCCCTTGGGGGTCGTTGCGGTTCACGGTCAGGTGCCACTGTTTGCCGTTGGAGAACTTCTGCAGGATGAAGCTCCGGTAGCAGACGAAGTAGTTCTTGCTGCCGGGAACCAGCTCCCCGTTATTATCCAGCTTGATGGGGGGGTAGGCGGTGACCGCCCCACCACCGTTGATGGTGATGTTGGGCCACTGGGCCACGCCGTAGCTGGTCCCCAAGGGCAGGGTCTGCACTTGGTTGTAGAAGTTGTTCCCCAGCTGGGTCTTCACGTCTTGCTCCGTAAGGCCGTACACGCAGACCATCTGCCCGCCGAAGTCCGGGGTGGAGTTGGGCCAGCTGGCCCCGTCCAGCCCCGTCAGGTCAAAGGTCAGGGTGGTCACGTCCAGGTGCAACGCCGTGGCCTTGGGCAGGATGAGCTCGATGGTCTGGTTGACGGCGGCGGAGTCGGTACCCTTGGCGTAGGCGTCCGGACCATTCCCCTTGGTGGGGGCCACGGTGGGCGCCTGGGCCAAAGCCAGGGGTGCTAAAACCAATACTGCTGCCAAAATGCCTTTGCGCATATATCCCTCCGAATCTGCCCCTCGAGGTGGTGGCCTCTCAGGACGCCCTCACCCTAAGGAAAGGGGCGTTACGGGAGCGTTACGGGAAGGAAATCCGTAGCCCAAGGAGCCCACGGGAACGTGGTAGTATCAAGGGCAAGGAAGGTAACGCTTTGAAACGCCCCCTTAACGATCCGGTTTATGCCCTGCCCCTTTTCGGCCGGGCACGGGTGGTTTTCCAGGGTGAGGAGCTGCGGGTTTCCCGCAAGGGGCTGGCCCTGCTTTACTACCTGGCCCTCGAGGGGCCCACCTCGAGGGCCCGCCTGGCCGACCTCCTCTACGGTCACAGCTCGGCCCTGCAGAACCTAAGGGTGGAGCTACACCGCCTGAGCCGGGCTTTGGGGCGGGAGGTTTTCCCCAGGGGGCAGGATCCTTTGGCGTTGCCTCCTTGGCTGAAGCTGGAGACCTTGGGGCACGGGGAGGTTCTGGAGGGCTTGGAGGAGGTGGAGGGCTTGTGGGAGTGGGTGCAGGAGGTGCGCACCCGCTCCGAGGCCTTTCCTGGCCTTCCCTGCCGCCAGGAACTCTTACGGGAGCTTTCCTCTTTGCGTCCCCCATTTCTTTTGGTGTTAAGGGGGCGGCTTGGAGCGGGCCAGCGCCAGTTAGCCCAGGAGCTGGCCCGGGTTCTGGGCCTGGCCTTCCACCAGAGCCTGCGCCCAGAGGGTTTGGTCTACCTGGAGTCCCCCTATCCCCAGGTGCCCTTGCGGGAGCTTCTGCGCTCCAAAGCCTTTTTGGTCCTGAGCCTGGACCCAGGGGAGGAGCCCCGCTTCTTCCTGGAGCTACGCGCCAACTATCCTCCAGAGCGCATGCGGGTGCTGGAGCTTCCCCCAATACCCTGGCTCGAGGCCAGGCAGGGGCTCCTGGCTGGGTATGGTTTCCAGCAAGCTGCCAGGGCCTACTTCCTGGCGGGAGGCCAGCCCGAATGGATCCCCGAGTGGCTGGCTTCGGCCGGTTGTCCTCAGCGCCTCCTGGCCCAGCTTCGCCTACAATCCCGCTGGCTTAGCGAACCCGCCCGCGTGGCCCTGGAGCGGCTTTCCGTGGCCTTGGGGCCCATTCCTGAGCAGGCCCTGGACGCCCTGGGAGCCCTGCCTTACCTGGAGGAGCTGGAGCGCAAGGGATGGCTGGTTTACCAGGAGGGGTATCGCTTCGCTAAAGAAGCAGAGCGCCGCTTTTTTTCTTCCACCCTGCCCCCGGGCCGAAGGCGCGAGCTTCACGAGCGTGCGGCCACCGCCTTGGCTCTTGCGGGCCGCAACCAGGAGGAGGCCATGCACCGGAAGGCCTTGGGGGAGGGGTACGAAGGCCTTTTGGACCCGCATCTACGCCAGGCCGTGTTTGGGGAGGGGAGGGTTTGGGAAAGAAGGGGGCTGGGGCGGGAGCTGGCCTTGCTGGTGCAGGGCAACCAAGGGGTCTTTCCCTTAGGGCAGGGGTTTGGCCTGGTTCTCTTGGAGCCCACGGATAAGGCCTACCTAGACTTCGCCTCCTTGGAGGAGGAGGCGGTGTTGGAGCTTTTGGGAGAGGCCTATGCTCCCGAGGATTCCTGGGGGCTTCTGTTGGCCTTGCGGGGGGCCTGGGGGGAAGGGCATCTACGCCTGGAGGGATCCTTTGCCCATCGCCTTCTCCTTCCCCCTGGCCCTTTCCGCTTGCGTTTTTCCGGTCTGGGGGTGGCGGAGTTTTCCCTGCGGGCCTACCGCCTGCGGTCGGACGAGGGCGCCTTCCGTTCAGGCAAGGCTCCGGTGGACGTGTGGGTCTTAGCGGCGAAGAAGGCCCAGGAGATTCCAGAGCAGGGTGAGAAGAAGGGAAAGAACCAGGGCCGAAGTGATGGGAATGTACACCCGTAGGCCTTCCCGCTCGATTCGGATGTCCCCCGGCAGGTGGCCGAACCAGGAAAAGACCTTGGGGAAATAGAGGAGCACGAGACCCAGAAGGACCAGTAAAACTCCGAGAAAAAGCAGAGCCTTACCCACCTCCATCCCGAACCTCCAGATAGGCGGTGAGGGCGGCACCCAAGAGCCCAGCCTCCCCTCCCAGAAGGGCCCGGCGCAAGGGGGGCATTTCCCAGCCCGAGAGGTAATGGCGATAGGCTTCCTCCAAGGCCTCCCAGTACGCCTGAGGGGCGTTCAGGGCCAGTCCCCCGCCCACCACCACCGCCCCGGGGTCGAAGGCCTTGACCAGGCTGGCCAGGCCCATGCCCACGTAGCGGGCCGCTTGGAGGAGGATGCGCTCCGCCTTGGCCTCGCCTTCTTGGAAAAGCTGGAAGAGCTCCTTGGTATCCACCTTGCGGTGGTAGGCATAGGAGGCTTCCCGCTCCAGGGCCCGGCCCGCGGCCAGGGCCTCGAGGCACCCCTCGAGGCCGCAGCCGCACACCGGACCCCCGGGGAGGAGGGTGATGTGGCCGAGCTCCCCTCCCTGCCCCCTCTCTCCCCTTAGGACCCGTCCCCCCAGAACCACCCCGCCCCCGATCCCGGTGGAAACCGTGAGGAAGAGGGAGCTTTCCTCTCCCTTGGCCGCTCCCAGGTGGTGTTCGGCCAAGGCGGCGGCGTTGGCGTCGTTTTCCAGGTACACGGGCCTTTTGGTGGCCTCCTCCAGAAGGCGGCGGATGGGAAAGTTCACGAGACCCCGGATGTTGGGGGTGAAGCGGATCACCCCCTCCTGGAAGTCCAGGGGCCCCGGGGTGCCCAGGCCGATGGCCACACCCTCCACCCCGGCCTCGGCCTCCGCCTTCCTGGTGGCCTCGGCCAGGGTCTGCACCACCGCCATCCCGCCTTCCTCGGGGGTGGGAAGGACCACCTTGGAAAGAAGCCTCGTGCCGTCAAAGACCCCGGCGGCGATCTTGGTGCCCCCTAGGTCCAGGCCCACTACGGTCATGGGATCTCCTCCTCCAAAGCGGCTTCCGCCTCCCCCAGAAGGGCCTCGGGCACAAAGAGGTTCACATCCCCCATGTAGGTGCCTAAGGCCGCCTCGGGCAGGCCGGAAAAGGGGGTTTCCAGGACGACGGGGATGTCCCTGGCCTCGAGCCTCGCCTTCACCCCCTCGGCCACGGGCCGGGGGACGGTGAGGAGCTTCCGGTAGGGGGTGCCGGCGATCAAGCGGCGTTCCATAAAGCCTCCACCAGGCGCACGTAGTCCTGGGCAGCCCTCTCCACCTCGGCCAAGGGAATATGCTCCCTGGAAGTGTGGGCCAGGGAGGGATCCCCCGGGCCGTAGCCCAAGACGGGAGCCTTAGTGCCCAGATAGGGGGCGTCGGTGGTGAAGGGCCAAAGGCCCGCCCCTTCCTGGTCCAGGGCCTTAAGGGCCGCAAGGAGCAAGGGGTGATCCTCCGGCAGGCGGTAGGGAGGCCAAAGGGCGGGGATGACGAGGCGCACCTCCCCCGAGGCCCGCTCCTCCTCGGGGATGTAGACCGAGGCATCCCCCAGGGCCTTGAGGTTATCCAAAAGGGTTTCCAGGTTGGCCTCGGGCTCGTAGCGCACGTCCAGGTACAGGCGGACCACCCCGGGGGTCTGGTTCCTGGCCCCGGGGTAGGTGTCCACCCGGGTGGGGGTGAGCTTGAGGCCCGGGGAAAGGGGAAGCTCCTTTAGGGCCAGGAGGTACTCCCCAAGGTCAAAGAGGGGGTTTTCCGGGCCCGAGAGGGCGGCGTGGGCCTCCTCCCCTTCAAAGTCCACCCAGACCTCCGCCCGGCCCCGGTGGCCCCGCATGAGCCTTCTTCCCGAGGGTTCCCCCAGGATGAAGGCCAAAGGGGAAAGCCTTTCTGCGGCATGGCGGCTTCCTAGGCCCCCCACCTCCTCCTGCACCGTGGCGAGGAAGCGCACCCGCCCCTTAAGGGGTTTTTGCGCGAGGGCCTCGAGGGCCAGGAGCATGGCCACCAAAGGACCTTTCATGTCCACCGCCCCCCGGCCCCAGACGGCCTCCTGGGCCACGGTGCCCTGGGGGTAGGGCCAGTGCTGGGGATCCCCCACGGGCACCACGTCCAGGTGCCCGGCCAGGACCACCTCGGGTTCCTTCTCCCCCAGGAGGGCCTCCACGTTTCCCGCCTCGTCCAGGGTGGCCGCCAGACCCAGGCCCTTAAGGGCCTCCAGGAGAAGGGCCGCCGCTTCCCCTTCCTGCCCAGAGAGGCTTTCCGCCTGGAGGAGGCGGGAAAGAAGCCGGATCCAGTCCACGACCCTATCCTACACCCCGGCCCAGGGCCACCGCATACAGGGCTATCCCCAAGGCCACGGAGGCGTTCAGGGACTCGGCCTCTTCCCGGATGGGGATGCGGAAGAGCTCGTCGCAGGCCTCCCGCACCAGCCGGCGCATACCTTCTCCTTCTGAGCCCACCACCAGGGCCAAGGGCCTTTGGAAGTCCAGCTCCTTGGGGGGTTTCCCCCCCCTTACATCCAAGCCGTACACCCAAAGCCCCTTTTGTTTGACCTCCTCGAGGGTCCGGGGAAGGTTTTTCACCTTCACCACGGGAAGCTTTAAGGCAGCCCCGGCGCTGGCCTTCAGGGCCAGGGGCGAAAGGGGAGCGCTTCGGCGTTCCTCGGACACCACCCCATGGGCTCCCAGGGCCAGGGCGCTCCTTATCATGGCCCCGTAGTTCCTGGGGTCGGTGATGCCGTCCAGGAAGACCAGCAAGGGAAGCTCCTTGCGGGCTTCCGCTAGAAAGAAGGCTTCCTCCAAGGGAGCGTAGCGGGGTTCCTCCACCTCCGCCGCCAGGCCCTGGTGGTGGGTGGTACGGAGGAGGGTGTCCAGCTCGATCCTGGGCACCAGGGTATACTCCGCCCCGAGGTTCTCCAGCTCCCTTAAAAGCCAGGCCTCCACCCCCCGGGCCACAAGGACGCGCCGCACCCGGCCCTCCTTCAGGGCCTCGAGGACCGGGTTCCTTCCGTAGATCCACATGGCCTGAGTTTACGACGGGGTATCATGAAGGCGAAGGAGGCGAGCCATGTACAAAACCATCCTGATGCCCACGGACGGTAGCCCCTGCAGCTTCCAAGCCATAGAGCACGGCCTATCCCTGGCCAAAGCCCTTTCCGCCAAGGTGCACTTCCTCTACGTGTTGGAGAACCCGGCCCAAGCCATCTGGATTGCCCCCGAGAGCGTGCCCTATGGCCTTGAACTCCTGGAGGACCTGAAGAAGGCGGGAGAGGAGGCCATCGCCAAGGCCCTTTCTCTGGCCCAGGAGAAGGGGGTGGAGGCCACGGGGGAGGTGAAGGAGGGGGTGCCGATACCCACCATCGTGGAGGCGGCCAAGGGATTCGACCTCTTGGTCATGGGTACCCACGGGCGCACCGGGCTGGACAAGCTCCTTTTGGGCTCGGTGACCGAAGGGGTGTTGCACCGGGTGGGGATACCCGTTTTGGTGGTGCGGTGCCGGTAAACCCCATCTTCCTGCCCGGTTGGGGGAGGCCCTGGCTGTAGCGATGCGGCTGATTAGCGCCTTCGTTTCCTCGAGGGTGGCCCCCGGCGATCCCCGGTACTCCCGCCTGGTCCGCTACGGGGAGGTGATGGCTGAGGAGGGCTTCGGCCTGGCCTGTGGGGGCTACCAGGGAGGGATGGAGGCCTTAGCCCGGGGGGTGAAGGCCAAAGGGGGGATGGTGGTGGGGGTTACCGCCCCGGTCCTTTTCCCCGAACGCAAAGGCCCAAGCCCCTATGTGGACCTGGAGCTTCCCGCCTCTTCCTTGCCCGAGCGCATCGGGAGGCTTTTGGACCTGGGGACGGGGTACCTGGCCCTGCCGGGCGGGGTGGGCACCTTGGCCGAGCTCACCCTGGCCTGGAACTTCCTCTACCTCAGGCGGGGACTGGGCCGGCCCCTGGCGGTGGACCCTTACTGGCTTTCCCTCCTCAAGAGCCACGGGGAGATCGCTCCGGAGGACCTGGCCCTTTTGCAGGTGGTGGCGGACGAAGAAGACTTGCGGGCGTTTTTGCGGAGCCTATGAGCGAAACCCTTGTGGTGTACGTGCCGGATCTAGGCCAGGGCGTGAGCTTCTACCAGGCTTTGGGGCTGGCCCTGGAGGAACTGATCCCGGAACGGGAGGCCCTTCTGGCTCCCCTCGAGGGGCCCCTGCTCCTCCTGCGCTCTGGAAGCGGAGGGGTGGAGCAGGGGCCCAACCGCCCCCGGCCCGAGGGACACGGGTTTGCCCGGGTGGGGGTGGAGGAGGGCCGCCTGGTATTCCTGGTGGAAAACCTGGAACACGAAAAGCTTCGGCTTTCCAAGTACGGCCTTCCCTTCCGCGAGGCAGGGGAACACCTCCTCCTCTTTGACCCGGGGGAGAACCCGGTCTTGGTGCGGGAGCTTCCCCCAGAAGGGCATTCCTGACCCGAGGAGATACATGAAGCTTTGGCTTTTGGACCTGGACGATACCCTTCTAATGGACCACCAGGTGAGCGAGGAGGTCCTGAACCATCTGGGGCAGGAGGTGGGGGTGGAAGGCCTGCCCCAGGAGGTGAGAAAAAAGGCCGAGGGGTTCTTTCAGGAGGCTCCCTTTTACCCCTGGGCTGAGCGCATTGGCCACTCGGCCCTCGAGGCCCTTTGGGCCCGCTACTCTACCCCTGGGCTGGAAAGCTTGGCGGAGTGGGCCTGGCCCTTCCGGGAGCGGGTGTTTCGGGAGGCTCTCCAGGAGATCGGGGGGCCAGCGGAGCGGGCCCGGGAGCTGGCGGAGGCCTTCTTCGCGGAAAGGCGCCGGTACCCCCTCTTCCCCGAGGTGCCGGGGTTCCTGGAGGCCCTCAGGGCCAAGGGGTCTATTTTGGTTCTCCTCACCAATGGCGTGCCTGACTTGCAGCGGGAAAAGCTCTTCGGAGCCGGGCTTGGGGAGGCTTTTTCCCTCGTGCTCATCTCCGGGGAGGTGGGCCTGGGCAAGCCGGACCCCAGGCTCTTCCGCATGGCCCTCTGCGCCTTCGGCGTGGGGCCGGAGGAGGCGGTGATGGTGGGGGATAACCCCGAACGGGACGTCCAAGGGGCCCTTTTGGCGGGCCTTAGGGCGGTCTGGGTGGACCGGGGCCATCGCTCCAAGGACCCGCGGTATCCCGCCCACCTGGAAGTCCAGGACCTCCGGGAGGCCTTGGCTCTCCTGGAGGTTTGATACCGCCCCACCCTGGCGGAGCCCTTTGTGATCTCCTTCCGGGGATCCCAGGTTGGGAAGGATAGCCTTGGACCATGTACGAGGCGGTTCTTTTCCTACACAACCTGGTGCGTTGGGCGGTCTTGGCCTTTGGCTTCCTGGCCCTTTGGCGTCCTGGGGCTAAAGAGGGAACTTTTTTCGCCCATACCCTCACCCTGCAAGTGGTGTTGGGGATTCTGCTGGCCTTCGTAAGCCCTCTCTTTCAAGGAGCCTTGGCCAGCCTCGAGGCCACCATGCAAACCCCAGGCGAGGCCCGCTTCTTCGTGGCGGAGCACTGGGTGGGGGGTCTCATTGCCCTGGGTCTGGCCCACGCGGGGCTCGGCCAGGTGAGGAAGGGAAAGCCTAGGGCCCGGCTCTTTTTCGCCTTGGCCCTGGGGCTTCTTCTCCTTTCCATCCCCTGGTTCCGGCCCCTTCTTAGGTTTTAGCCGAGGAGCTCGGCCACCGGGAGAGAAAAGGAGGGGAAGGCCGCGGGAGCCAGGTGGTTCCCTGGGGCCAGGGTTTGGACTTCCCGGTAACCCTCGGGGGAGGGGGAGCGAAAGACGTGAAGCCGCTTGCCCTCCAGGTCCAGCACCCAGAGCTCAAGGACCCCATGGCGCGCGTATAGGGGTGCCTTAACCGCAAGGTCGTAGGCCAAGGAGGCCTCCGCCACCTCCACCAAGAGGAGGATATCCTGGGGGCCGGGGTGTTCCTCCTGGTAAAGGTCAGGCCGAGGGCGCAAAAGGGCCAGATCCGGCTGGGGCTCGCTGAAAGGGCTAAGGCGCACGGGGTCCTGTACAGCGATAAGGCTGGCCCCTTCCACCTCCAAGGGGGTGAACAGGCGGCGAAGGCGCCGCACGGCGGCGGCATGGCGGCTACCGATGGGGCTCATCTCCCAAACCTCTCCCTCCAGAAGCTCCACCCGGTTGTCCTCTCCCAGGAGGCCCGCCTGGGCCATCCTGTGGAACTCCTCCGCGGTAAACCGCTTGCGCACCGGGGTCATGGTCTCATCTTAAAGCGGGTGGGTCCTCCTCTAGGAGATAGGCTACTGCGGCGTACCCCACCACCCGGCTTGCATCATGGGAGGCCTGGGCGCTGGTGGCGTAGGCGAGGAGCCTAGGCCGCCACCCCAGCCCTCGGGCCAGGGCGGTGAGGGTGGCCCAGGGAAGGCGGCCGCAGGCTTCCCCTTGGGCTACTCCCTCCACATCCAGGGCCAGGGCCTTTTCCAGGGTCTTTTGGTCCCGGGCCCTGGCCACGGGGTCGGGGCGGTAGTGGGAGAGGTCGCTGGAGGCCACCACCAGGTCCCCTTCCCCGAGCTCGGGCAACAGGGCCTCGGCCACCTCTTTAGGATCCGCCTCCCCGAAGAGGAGGGGCAGGATGGGCGTGTCCGGCAAGGCTACCTGGAGAAAGGGGAGGAGGACCTCGAGGCTATGTTCCTCCCGGAAGGGCTCCTCATGGATCAGGAAGGGAGGATCCTTCTCCAGAAGCCTTCTTCCCCCTTCCCGGTCCACGGCCACTTCCCCCAAAGGGGTGGCCCAGGCCCGGTAGGGGTAGAAGGCCACGCCCCAGAAGGGCACGAAGTGGCTGGGGCCGAGGAGAAAGACCCTCCCCGCCCTCCCCCTCCAGGCGGAAAGCACCCGGAACCCCTCCGCCATCACCTTCCCGGAGTAGAAGTAGCCCGCGTGGGGGGAGAGGAGGCCCCGTACCCTGGGGTCGGGGGGGGCCTGGGCCCTCTGCAAAAGGCCCTCCACCTCCCGCCGGAGCCTTGCGGGCTCCGAGGGGTAGAAGTAGCCGGCCACTGCCGGGGGCCTCACCCGGTCCATACCCCAGGGATCCTCCTCCCGCACCCCGGGCAGACCCCGGGGACCTCCCAAAAGGGCTCCACCCGGAAGCCCCGGCGCCGGATGAGGAGCCTCCCGCAATCCGGGCAATGGGTGGAACTCCTTTCCTCGTCCAGGACGTTCCCCACGTACGCAAACTTAAGCCCCTCCTCCTTGGCGATCTCGTAGGCCCGCACCAGGGTGCTGTGCCGGGTGGGTTTAAGGTCCAGCATGCGGTAGTCGGGGTGGGCGGCGGTGAGGTGCCAGGGGATTTCCGGGGAAAGCCCCTTGAGGAAGCGGGCCATGGCCCGCACCTCCTCTGGGGAGTCGTTGTAGCCCTCCAGGAGGAGGGTGGTCACCTCCACCCAGACCCCTTGGGCCACCAGGTGCTCGAGGCTTTCCAGGACCGGCTTGAGCCGGGCCCCGCAGATCTTCCGGTAGAACTCCTCGGTGAAGCCCTTCAGATCCACGTTGGCGGCATCCAGAAAGGGCCGGATATACTCCCAGGCCTCCTTCGTTTCAAAGCCGCTGGTGACAAAGACGTTTTTCATGCCCCGTTCCTTGGCCAGCTTGGCCGTGTCGTGGGCGTATTCAATCCAGACGGCGGGCTCGTTGTAGGTGTAAGCGATGAGCCTCACCCCCAGGGCCTCGGCCTTCTCCACGATGGCCTCGGGGGGCCAGTCCTCCCCGATGGGCCGGTCCAGGTGGCCTTCCGGCGTGACCTTGAACTCCCGGAACTGGGAGATCTCCCAGTTCTGGCAGAAGGCGCAGAAGAGGTTGCACCCCACGGTGCCCAGGGAAAGGATGCCTTCCCCGGGGTGGAAGTGGTAGAGGGGCTTCTTCTCCACGGGGTCCAGGTGGACCGCGGCGGCCTTGCCGTAGGTGACCAAGTAAAGCTTACCGCCGAAGTTTCGTCGGACACCGCACTTTCCCGCCCCTCCTTCCGCGATGGCGCAGTAGTGGGCGCAGGCCCGGCACTGCACGTAGCCCTTGGGCAGGGGTCGGACCAGGTCGGCTTCCCGAAGGGTAACGGTAAGGGTCATTTCATAGGGCCTAACCATAGGATAGCACCGGCCAAGCGGTGCTTGCGTAGACTTGAAGCATGTCCGCCTTCCCTCCCGAACGGGAGGAGGACTTCGCCCCCCATGTGCCGGAGGAGGTCCTCCGCCGGGGCCTGGCCTACTTCAAGGAGGGCCGGGTGCTCAGGGTCTTTCGGGTGGGGGAGAGGGTTTTGGGCGTGGTGCAGGGCTCGGCGGAGGTGCCCTACCGGGTGGAGGTGGGCCCTGGGCTTGTGGGGCACTGCACCTGCCCCTACCCCGATTTTCCCTGCAAGCATGCGGTGGCGCTTCTTTACGCCCACGTGGAGGGAAAGGCGCCGGACCTGGCCCCCCTGATTGAGGCCCTGGCCCCTGAGGGGGCCAAAGGCCTCCTGAAAAAGCTCGCCCTCCTTCCCGAGGTGGGCCTTTACCTGGCGGAAGCCCTGGCCCCGGAGCGGGCCTTTGGGGAGGGGGTGAAGGACCTGCGCCAGGCCTTCCGCCTGGGGGAAGGGGAGGAAGAGGCCAGGAGGCTCCTCCTGCGCCTGGACCGGGCGGGGCGGAAAGAGGTGGAGGCCCTTTTGGGGGTTCTCCCCGAGGCCCCCTTTGACCCCGAGCCTTACCTGCGGGCCGCCTTGGAGCGCTACCTGGAGCTTTCCCCTAGGCTCCCTTTCCTTTTATCCCTTTATTTGCGCCACCCCTCGGAGGGGGTGCGGGAGGCTTTTTTGCGGGCGGCTTTGGGAGAGCCCGAGGGGGCCTTGGGACTTCTTGGCGGCGCGGACCCTTCGGGGCTCAAGCGGGGGCTTCGGGCGGAACTCCTCTTCCGCCTGGGGCGGGTGGAGGAGGGGCTTGCCGCCTTGCGGGAGGGCCTCGAGGGGGTGGAGGACTACCTCCACCTGGTGGGGCGCCTCGTGGCCTTGGGGCGGGTGGAGGAGGCCCTCCGGTACGCAGAGGAGGCCCGGGAGTGGTTTGGCAAAGATCCCAGGCTCCTTCCTCTCCTGGACCTCCTGGTGGCCCACCGGGGAAGCCCGGAGGACCACCGGACCCGCTTTGCCTTAAGGCCCAACCTGGAGGACTACCTGGCTCTAAAGGCCAAGCTGGGCCGAGAGTTTTACCAAGAGCGAAAGGCTCTTCTCAGGCAGGTGCGGGACCCTGCCCTTCTTGCCCGCCTCCACCTCCTGGAGGAGGACTGGAAGGCCTTGGACCGCCTGTTGAGGGATGCTCCGCCCGAGGCCTATCCCGCCTTGGCGGAGGTCCTGGAGGAGAAACTTCCCGAGGAAGCCAAGAGGCTTTACCGGGAGGCGGCCAAGTGGGCGGCGGAGAAGGGCACCCGCAGGGCCTACCGGGAGGCGGCGGCTTTGCTTTCGCGGCTCGCTCGCCTGGACCCTAAGGGAGCGCGGGAGGCCGCCAGGGAGCTGGTGCGGGCCTTCCCCCGCAGGAAGGCCCTTTGGGAGGAGCTTGGACTCCTCCTCTCGGAGAACCCTCATGAGTCTACCCCAAAATAGCCCTTTGGAGCGCTTTCCCTGGGTGGAGGTCTTCCGGGGCCTGGCCATCCTCGAGGTGGTCCTCCATCACGTGACGGGCCGCTTCCTGCGGGAACTCTCCCCGGAAAGCCCCGCCTGGTTCCTCCTGGCGGCGACCAACCGCACCTTCCACTTTGCGGTCCCCGCCTTTCTTCTCCTCACCACTTTGGTCCTGGGGGCGGGGCTTTTACGGGAGTTCCGCCTGGGCCGCTACCTGCAGAACCGGGCCCTGCGCCTTTTATGGCCTTACCTCCTCTGGAGCGGCTTCTACCTGGCCTTCCGCTACTGGGATTACGGGGTTTTCCAAACCGAGCGTCTTTTCCACCAACTTCTTTGGGGCAAGGCCTACTTCCACCTTTACTTCTTGGCGGTGGCCCTGCAGCTTACCCTCCTCCTTCCCCTCTTTCTTCCCCTTCTGCGGAGGCGGCCTCACGGGGCCTGGTTCCTCCTCCTGGGGGTGGGGCTTACCCTTGGACTCTACTTCCTGAACCGCCACTACCGCTTCCTGCCCTATCCGGGGAGCTTCGTCCTCTGGTACACCCCGGCCATCGTGTTGGGCCTCTACCTGGCGAGCCGCTTAGAACGCCTCCCCCGCCTCCTTCGCCTTTGGCCCCTGGCCCTTTTCCTCGCCGTCCTCGGGCTTTGGGGCTACCTGCCCCTGGCCTTGGACGTCCTGCGGCGCCTTCCGGTCAACACCTTCCACTACCAGGCCTTTCATTGGCTCTACACCACGGCCATGGCCTTCCTCCTCCTGGCCCTGGCCTTTGCCTTGGTCCGCACCCCCCTACGGGTTCCTTTGGCCTTCTTGGGCCGGTATTCCTTGCAAATCTACCTGCTCCATCCCCTGGTGCTCCGCCTTCTGGAGCGGTACCCGGGCTTCCCAGAGCCCCTAGGCCTCAAGCCCGCCTTCGCCGTCTACCTGGGCTTAGCCCTCCTCCTGCCCCTCCTCTTGGCCCGGCTTTTGGCCCGGGCCCGGGTCTCGGTGGCGGTGTTCGGTCGCTGATGGCAAGGTTCGGTCTTTTCCTCGCCCTTCTTTTCCTCCTGGGGATGGGGGGATCCCGCCCCTGGGAGCGGGTTCCCGGGGGCATCCTCTACCAGCGGGAGGGGACCAGCCTCTTTGCGGAGCTATGCCCGCCTCGAGGGCTGACAGGCCGGGCCCTGGTCCTGGTGCCGGGGGGCTTCGGCCCCCCACGGAGGCCATGCGCAGGCGGTGCCGTGCTTGGGCGGAAAGGGGCCTCCTGGCGGTGGTGCCCCACCTGCGCGGCCGGGGGAGGAGCGGGGGGCGCGTCACGGGGTGCCTGGAGGAGGCGGAGGACCTGGCCCACCTGGTGCGGCTTTTGTCCCAGCTTGGGGTAAGGCAACACGCCTACGCCGGCTACTCCCTAGGGGCCTGCGTGGCCCTGAAGGCCGCCGCCCTGGAGGGGAGGGCCCGGGGGGTGGCCTTTGTCATCGGACCCGTGGACTTCGCCGAGCAGGTGGAGATCCTTAGGCGCGCCCGGCCCGAGGCCCTTCTCCGGTGGCGGGAGGTCTTCGGGGGACTCCCGGAGGAGTGCCCGGAGTGCTACCAAAGGTAAAGCCCACTGCCCTTGGCCGCCCGGCTCCAGGCCCCCCTTCTGACGGTGCAGGCGGGCAACGACCCCTTGATCCCCCCCACCCAGGCCTGCCGCCTGCGGGACGTGCGGGAGAAGGCGGGGTGGAGGGTGCACCAGGTGGCCCTCACCCGGGAGGGGGAGCCCTGGCCCCTGCCCCTTGCCAAGGGGCGGGCCTGCGTAAGGCCCACGGGGTTTGGCCGGCCCACCGAGGACCACCTGGTCCTCTTCCCTGACCTACACCACGCGGTGGTCCCAGCCATGGAGGCCTTGGTGGAGCGCTTCGTCTGGGCCTGGCTCCGTTAGCCCACGGGGAAAAAGACCTTGCCAGCTGGATCCCCTGGGCTTGCGCCGAGAGCCCCTTGGCCGCGGTCCCCATAAGGTACCGGCTGCCTTCCCTAAGGCGCTTAGGGCCCGGCCCGGTTGACAACCCAAAGGGCTTGCCGCATAGTGAGGGTTGCGGCCAGACCTTGGAGGGTTGGCCGAGCGGTTGAAGGCGGCGGTCTTGAAAACCGCTGTGGGCCTTGGGCCCACCGGGGGTTCGAATCCCTCACCCTCCGCCAGAGGACTTGGAGAGGTGGCCGAGTGGTCGAAGGCGGCACCCTGCTAAGGTGTTGTACCGGGAAAACCGGTACCGCGGGTTCGAATCCCGCCCTCTCCGCCAGAAGGCCCGGTCTAAGACCGGGCTAAAGTTTTGGTCATGCTGGCCTTGCCCTTGCCTCTCCTGAAACCCTGCCGTTTCCTGAGGAGGAAAAACCGTTTCCTGGTGGAGGCGGACGTGGGGCCCTTGCACCTCCCCAACTCCGGGCGGATGGGGGAGCTTCTCCTTCCCGGGACCCCGTGCTTCTACCTCCCCAGGGCTACCCCCAAGACGGTGGGGCGGCTTCTTCTTTTGGAGAGCTGGGGCGTGTTGGTAGGGGTGGATGCCTCCTTGGCCAACCGTCTCCTGGAGTTGCTTTTGAAGGAAGGGGTTTTCGGCCCCCTCGAGGATTTGCGAAAAGAGGTGCGCCTGGAAGGGGAGAGGCTGGACTTCTCCGCCCGGATTGGGGGAAAGGAAGCCCTTTTGGAAGCCAAGAACTGCAACCGGGTGGAGGGAGGCCTGGCCCTTTTCCCCGATGCCCCTACCCCTCGAGGGGCCCGGCACCTGAGGCTTCTTTCGGGGTTTGCCCGAGCCGGGGGCGTGGCCTATGCGGTGTGGATGGTCCAGCACCCCCTGGCCCGGGCCTTCGCCCTGGACCCTGAGGACCGAGTTCTTTACCGGGCAGCCCGGGAAGCGGAGGGGGCTGGGGTGCAGCTTCTGGCCTACCGGGTGCGGCCGGCCCTCGAGGCCCTCTACCTGGAGGAACGGCTTCCCTGGGTCTGGTTACCCTCCCAGGAGGATCTGGAAGGCCACCATCAGGGCCGCGGCTAGGGTAAGCACCGTGGCCACCCCCTCGGGCCTGGCTTCCTTCAGGGCCTCGGGGAGGATCTCCGCCGCCACCATCCAGATCATGGCCCCGGCGGCGAAGCCCAGGCCCACCGGCAGGGCGGGCTTGAAGACCTCCACGAAAAGAAAGGCGGGTACGGCCATGAGGGGTTGGGGCAGGCTGGAGAAAACGCTCCATAGGGCAGCGCCCAGGACGCTCACCCCCCTGGGGATCAGGACCAGGCTGATGGCCAAGCCCTCTGGGATGTTGTGCACGGCGATGGCCAGGGTGATGAAAACCCCTAAGGCCTCCCCGCCCCCAAAGGCCACCCCTACCCCCACGCCCTCGGCGAAGGAGTGGAGGGTCATGATCCCCACGATCATGAGGGCCTTGCGGGCATCCAGGCCGTTTAGGCTCCCGAAGCTCACTTCCCGGCCATGGAGGAAGCGGTGGGAAAACCAGATGAAAACGAGGCCCAGGATCACCCCCAGGAGGGTGCGTCCCAGGTGGTACTGCACCCCCTCGTAGATGAGGCCGAAGCTGGCTGAAAGCATCAGTCCCGCGGCGGCGGCGTTGGCCAGGCCCAGGTGGTGGGCCAGGATACGCCGGGTAAAGAGGAAGGGCAGGGCTCCCAGGCCCGTGGCGATGGCGGTGAAAAGGGCGTATAGGAAGACGATCCAGGGGGAGATGGTGGCAGACTCCATGGCCTTTAGCTTAATACAAGTGAGTACTATTAGCAATAAGCCAACTCCGCACTGCCAGGGCCACCGCCTCCCGGTTCCGGTCCAGAAGAAGGTCGTGGCCGCTTTCGGGAAAGATCGGGTACTCCTTCCTTGAGCTTCCCAAAAGGGCATGGTAGCCCCGTATCCCGGCAGGGTCCACCACCTTGTCCCGGCCCGCCTCGATCACCAGGGCGTTGGCCTTTACCTTGGGCAGGACCTCCGGGGTGCGGCGCATTAGGGCCAGAAGCTGAAGCAGGGCCCGGGTGGGGAAGTAGGGGTAGTTGGGGTTTTGCTTCTTGAGCTCGCGGTCCTGGATGGAATCGGGGCCGGGAAAGCGAGGGATCAGCCAGGCCAGGAGGGGCGCCAAGGGGGCAAGGGGGTGTTTGAGGGCCATGGCCGGGGCCAGGGCCACCAGGGCCTGGGTGGGGGTTTCCGCCGCCAGATGGGCGGAAAGCAAGGCCCCCATGGAAAGCCCCACCACCCCTCGAGGCTCGGGCAGTTCCGGGTAAAAAGCCCGGGCTGTTTCCAGCCAATCCTGCCACCGCACCTTGAGGAGGTCCTCCGGCCGGGTGCCGTGGCCGGGAAGGGCTGGCTGGTTCACCTGAAACCCAGCCTCCCGCAACACCTGGGGCAAGGGGCCCAGGGTGAGGACGGGGTGCGAGGTGAACCCGTGGAGCAAGAGGAGGTTCATGCCGCTAGCTTACGCTAATGGGTTTGCCCTTCGGGCAAAGCAACAGGGTACCCCGCCTGGACGCTTGGGAGGTGGCATGGTAAAACGGGGAGGAATGCTGGGTCAACCGCCGGGCCATTCTGGGCAACCTTCAGGCTACCTTGAAGGCAACCTTGCGGAGTTTCCCTTCTCGGCTTTGGTGGGGGCTTTAATGAGCACTGGGCGCACGGGTCGGCTTCTCGTCCGCACCCCTTACCTGGAGGGGGAGGTCTTCCTGCAAAACGGCCAGGTGGTTCACGCCTGGGTGCGCTCGGGGGAGAAGGCCTTGGAGGGGGAGGATGCCCTGGACCTGCTGACGGGGATCAAACGGGCTCCCTACCGCTTTGAGCCCGAGGTTTCGCCACCCCACACCACGCTTCTGGGGGGGCTTGCGGTGTCCGCTCGCCTGGCAGAGGCCGAGGCTCAGTGGCAGGGGCTTGCCCTTCCCGCCGACTGGGGGTATGTCCTGCGCCTGCCCACAAAGGGAGGTACCGTGGAACTTGGCCCCGAGGCCTTGCGGGTTCTTGCCCAGGTAGAGGGAAAACGCATCGTGGAGGTGCTCCTGGCCCCTGGGATCCTGCGCCTGGCCCGCATCCTGCACACCCTTTTGCAAATGGGGGCCCTCGAGGCGGTCCCCCTGGTGGAGATATCGCCCGCTTCCCTTTTGGTCCTTCCCATCTACGGCCCGGGGTCCGGGGTGGCCTATGTGGACGAGGCCCTCTACGCCGAGTGGGCCCGGGCCATCCGCCACGGGTTCCGCCTGCGCCTAAAGCCTCCCGAGGTGGTGATGGAGGTGCGGCCCAGGCCCAACATCCCAGGCCGGCTGGGCCTATTGGAGGAGGATCTCAGGCGCCTCCGTTTCAGGCGGGGGGATAAGGTGGAGGTGGTGCCGGAGGTATAGCCATGGATATCCTGGCCTTAAACGAGTATCTCAACCGGGTCGTATACGGCTTTCCTATGAAGCTGGTTTTCCTCCTGGTGGGGGCTTATCTGGTCATCTTCCAGATCCGCTGGTTCAGCACCCCCTTGCGGATGATGCGGGTTTCCTTCAGCGAAACCCTGGGAGCCATCCGCGAGCGCGCCTACGGCTTCGGCGGGCAGATCACGCCTTTCCAGGCCACCATGGTGGCCCTCTCCGCCACGGTGGGGACCGGTCACCTTTTGGGCATGCTGGCGGCGGTACTCATCGGGGGCCCGGGGGCGGTCTTCTGGATGTGGCTGGGCTACTTCTTCGGCACCGGCACCAAGTTCGCCGAGGCCACCTTGGCGGTTCATTTCCGCCGCCGCTATGCTGATGGCTCGGTTTCCGGGGGGCCCATGTACTACCTGTACCGGGGCCTGCCCAGGCTCCGCTTTCTGGCCCATTTCTTCGCCTTCTTCGCCGCGGTGGCCGCCTTCGGCATCGGCAATCTCTCCCAGGCGGGGGCGGTGGGCGGGGCCCTGGCCCCCTTGGGAGCCCCCCCGGCCCTGGTGGGCCTCTTCCTGGCCCTCCTGGTGGGCGTGGTGCTGGGCGGGGGTATTGTGCGGGTGGCCCGCTTTGCCCAGGTGGTGGTGCCCTTGAAGCTCCTTCTTTTCCTGGTGGCGGTGGTTCCCCTTTTGGTGGTTTACGGGGGCCAGATTCCAGAGGCCCTAGCCCTGGTCTTCCAGGCGGCCTTCAGCCCGGAGGCCGCCTTGGGGGGGGCGGCGGGGTATAGCCTCTTCGCCGCCATCAACGCCGGGCTTGGCCGGGGCATCTTCGCCAACGAGGCGGGCTTGGGCTCCGCGCCTATCGCCCACGCCCAGGCCCAGGTGGACCATCCCGTGCGCCAGGGCTTCTGGGGGGTCACGGAGATGTTCGTGAGCTTCCTGGTTACGAGCCTCACCGCCCTTACCTTCATCGCCTCGGGGCTTTGGCAAGGAGGGGGAAGCGCCGCCGAGGCCGCGCAGGCCCTCTTCCAAGCCCATCCCCTGGGCGGGCTTATCCTGGCCGTCACCGTGGCGGTCTTCGCCCTGGGGACCATGGTCTCCTGGGGCTTTTACGGGGAGGAGGCTGCGGCCTTCCTCTTCGGGGAGGGGATCCGCTGGCCCTACCGCCTCACCTTCGCCGTCTTGGCCTTTGTGGGGCCCTTGGGGGGCCTCGAGGCCTTCTTGGCCATCTCCGACACCCTAAACGGCCTCATGGCCATCCCCAACCTTCTGGGCCTCATCCTCCTGGGGCCGGTGGTGGCCCGGCTGGTCTACGGCTTCTTCCGGGGCGAGCCCTGGATACCGCCCCGCTGACAGGGGCTTTAAGGGGGGTTTCCCGGGAGGGGGTTTCCCTTTCCCATTCAATGGAATAGCGCCCGTATGGCCTTTTCCAGCTCTTCCCCCGCTTTGCGGTCCAGGGTGAGCTTGACCTTGAGGGCTACCCTTAAGGCTTCCTCCTCGAGGGCCTCCCGGCTTTGGCACCCCTCCAGGCGGGCCACAAAGGGATTGGCCTTGGGGCCGAGCCGGGTTTTGAGGAGGCCCACCAGTTTCTGGCAAAGCTCCTTGGCCCCCTCCACGGGCAGGATCAAGCCCCGCTTGAGAAGAGCGGCCAGGATGACGTAGGCCTCCTCCCCGAGGCCGCTTTCCCGCATTACCTCCTCCTCGGTGCGCCGGCCGTCGCAGAGGGTGTAAACGCGCCACTCCTCGGGGGAGGGCTTCCAGTCGGTTTCCGGGGGGTTGGGGTTACGGCGGAAGACCATGGCTACAAGGAAGCCACGATGGCGTCCACCAGGCGCAGGACCATGTAGACGAAGACCGCCCCCAAGAGGAGGATAAGGGAGAGGAGGAAGAGGAGAAGGCTGCTGGGCTCGCTCCAGGTGAGGATCAGGACCACCAGGTAGGCAAGGGCGAAGAAGACGATGAGCCCAAGCATCTGCCCGCTTCTTTCCCCCATGACCCCGCCGGGGATGGCCCGCTTGAGCCGCAAGCCGTAGAAGACGTTGTATCCCATGAGCAGAAGGCCCAGGAGGAGCAGGACTTTTTCCATGGCCTTATTCTAGCCGTTCCATTCCCGGATAGGTATAAGCTCTCCTCCCTCAATACTTTTGCGCAGAGGGCGATAACGAGTGTCAAACCAGATCTCCAGGACCGCCCGGTCCAGGCTCTTGGGGGCCACGATTTCCTTGCGCACGTAATAGCCTCCTTCCACCGGGCTGATTTCCATGCTCTTGGAGAGCCTTAGCTCCACCACCTCGCCGCTTTTCGTGCGCACCCGCACCCGGAAGGCCAAAGGCCCTTCGGGCTTCACATGGGGGTCTTTGCGGAGGAACCACACCCTAGGCCTCCTTTAGATCCGCCACCCGTGCCCCTGTGAGGGCTAGAAGCTCCTCTGGGGTCAGGGAGAAGAGGGCTTTGGGGGTACCCCCTGCAGCCCAGATCAGGGGGTAGGCGAGGAGGTCCTGATCCAAAAAGGCCGGTAGGGGGGTCTGGTGCCCCACGGGGGGCACCCCGCCGATGGCGTAGCCGGTCAGGGTGCGCACCTCCTCTGGGGTAGCCCGCCTGAGGTTTTCCCCCGTGGCCCTTTGGGCCTTGGATAGGTCCAGGCGGTTTCTGCCGCTAATCAGGAAGAGGTATGCCCCCCCTTCTCCCACGAAGACGAGGCTTTTCACGATCTGGCCCACCTCGGCCCCTACGGCCTCTGCCGCCTCCTGGGCGGTGCGGGTGGAGATGGGAAGCTCCACCACCCTTAGATGGCCGAAGCCCTTTTCCTCCAAGAACCTTTGCACCTTCTTTGCGGAAGGGGAGAGGTTCATTTGGGGGTAGGGGGCCCCGAAGAGGCTCATAGGGCATAGAGGAGTTCGGCCAGCAGGGCCGTGCGCCGGGGGATCTCCGAGACCACCACGTACTCGGTCTTCTGGTGGGCGTCGCCCCCAAGGAGGCCGAGGCCGTCCAGGGTGGGTACCCCCAGGGCAGCGGTGAAGTTGCCGTCCGATCCCCCGCCCACCCGCCCCGGGCGCAGGGAGAGGCCCAGGGCCTCGCCGATGGCCCGGGCCTTTTCAAAGAGGGCCAGGCTTTCCGTCGTAGGCTCCATGGGAGGGCGGTTCAGGCCTCCGGAAAGCTCCAGCCGGGCCCCAGGCAGGACAGGGCTCAGGGATTTGAGCCCCTCCTCCACCCGCCTGGCCTCCTCCAGGGTCCAGGCCCGGAGGTCGATCTCCACCCAGGCTTCCTCCGCCACCACGTTGCTCACCGTACCCCCCGCCACCACGTTGGGGCCTAGGGTGGTGCCCTTTTCCCGGTCCTCGAGGGCCGCCACCCTCACGATCTGGTGGGCGAGTTCCAGGATGGCGTTCACCCCCTTTTCCGGCTCCACCCCCTGGTGGGCGGCCTTGCCCAGGGCCTTAAGGCGGTAAAGCCCCACCCCTTTTCGGGCTACCTTGAGATCCCCCTCCGCCGTGGGGGGCTCGAGGACCAACACCGCGCGGGCCTTCTTGGCGGCGGCCTCAATGAGGGGCCGGCTCTCCTTGGAGCCGATTTCCTCGTCAGGGGTAAAGAGGATTTCCAAAGGAGGAAGCTTCCTTCCCGTGGCCTCCGCGTGGCGGAGGGCGTAGAGCAAGGCCACGATGCCCCCTTTCATGTCGTAGACCCCAGGCCCCACCGCCCGGTCCCTTTCCAGGCGGAAGGGCTCGGGGAAGCTTCCCCTGGGATGGACGGTGTCGTAGTGGCAAAGCACCAGGACCGGGGCCCCTTCCCCTTCCTGCTTCAAGAGGAGGATGGGGCCCAAGGGGGTGTCCTTGCGGGAAAGCCGACCCTGGAGGGGCCCGAAGGCCTCTTCCAGGAAGGCCGCCGCTTCCCCTAGGCCCTTCAGGTCCTTGGAGGGGGATTCCCGGCGCACGAAGGCCTCGAGGTCCTTTAAAAACTCAGGGAGCTTCGCCTGCATCCAGGCTAGGGTTTCCATGGGCTCATTATGACCTAAGCCTAAGGGGCCTGGTGCCTCTTGGCAAGGGGGCCTCCCCGTGGTATAAAAGAAGGGTATGCCCTTCGGGGCCGGTTCACACGGAAGCGGGGAGTGAGGCTTCTCCCCCTCCTTTTCGTGTGGACGTGCGCAAAAGGCGCCCGCCTTCTTTGGAAGGCGCGTAAGGAGGAAAGAGGCGGCATGGAAGAAAAGGCGATCCAGGTCAGCGAAGCCAACTTGACCCCAGGCCAGACCTTCAGCATGGAGGAGGCCCTTCAGGAAACCGAGGCCCGCTTGGAAAAGCGCGTGCGCCCGGGCCAGATCCTGACGGGCAAGGTGGTCCTGGTGGGCTCGGAGGGTGTGGCGGTAGATATCGGCGCAAAGACGGAAGGCATCATCCCCTTTAACGAGCTTACGGAGAAGTCCCTTTCCGAGGAAGAGCTAAAGGCCCTTTTGAAGTCCGGGGATCTGGTGCGGGTCCAGGTGATCAAGGTGGACCCCGAAACGGGCCAGGTCCTTCTTTCCCGCAAGCGGGTGGAGGCCACAGAGCACTGGGACCGCATCCGGGAGCTTTATGAGAAGGGCGAGCCGGTGACCGTCACCGTGAAGGAGAAGGTCAAGGGGGGTGTGGTTGCCGACCTGGATGGCGTGTCCGCCTTCATCCCCGCTTCGCAGCTGGACCTCAAGCGCATCCCCAACCTGGACGCCTACGTGGGCCAGCAGATCCTGGTGAAGATCATCGAGTTTAACCGCAAGAAGGGGCGGGTTCTCCTCTCCCGTCGGGCGGTTTTGGAAGAGGAACAGAAGCGAGCCAAGGAGGCCTTTTTCCAAAGCCTGCAGCCCGGCCAGGTGGTGGAGGGTACGGTGGTGGACGTTACCGACTTCGGGGCTTTCGTGAACCTGGGTCCGGTGGACGGCCTCGTGCACCGCTCCGAGATCACCTGGGGGCGGTTTAACCACCCCAAGGAGGTCATCCACAAGGGGCAGAAGGTGCGCGCCCAGGTGGTTTCCGTGGACCCTGAGAAGGAACGGGTCAACCTTTCCATCAAGGCCCTGATCCCCGATCCCTGGACCACCGTGGCCGAAAAGTACCCGGTGGGAAGCCGGGTCCGGGGCAAGGTGGTGGGCCTCACCCAGTTCGGGGCTTTCGTGGAGGTGGAGCCTGGCCTCGAGGGGCTCATCCACATCTCCGAGCTTTCCTGGACCAAAAGGCCCAAGCATCCCTCGGAGGTGGTGAAGGAGGGGGATGAGGTGGAGGCGGTGGTGCTGAGGCTGGATCCCGCCGAGCGCCGCCTCTCCCTGGGCCTCAAGCAAACCCAGCCCGATCCCTGGCAGCTCCTCACCGAGAAGTATCCCCCGGGCACCGTGGTGAAGGGCAAGATCACCGGGATCACCGACTTTGGGGTCTTCGTGGAGCTGGAGCCCGGCATGGAGGGGCTGGTCCACGTTTCCGAGCTGGATCACGGGCGCATTGAGAACCCCGCTGCCCTCTTCAAGAAGGGGGAGGAGATGGAGGTGGTGGTCCTCAACATCGACCCCGTGGAGCAGCGGATCTCCCTCTCCCGCAAGCGCCTGCTGCCCCCGCCTCCCCCCAAGACCGAGGAGGAGCGGCCCCGCCGGGCCAAGGGCAAGGAGGCCCGGGGCAAGAGGAAGCCCGGACCCCGCCGGGAAGAGCGCCGGGAGTACGAGTACGGGGCGGTGGCCGAGTACAACCTCTACGATGCCTCGGCGGTGCCCACGGCGAGCGCCAGCGTGAAGCTGGGCGACCTCTACGGCGACCTGCTGGCGAGCCTGGGCCTCGAGGAGGAAAAGTCCTCGTAGGCTGAAGGGTAAGGCAAGGGCCCCCGCCTGTGGTGGGGGCCCTTCTTCTAGACCAAGGGGCCTAGGCCTTATACAGGATTTCCTCCTTTCCGTAGAAGATGCGGAGCAGGGTGTAGGAGACGATGTAGGTGAGCAAGGGCCCGCCCAGGACCAAGGTCCAGAGCACGGCGTTGTTTCCCAGGATGGAGCCCTGTTGCTGGAAGTCGATCTTGTACCCGGCCAGGGTGGCCATGAGGAAGAAGACCAAAAGGGCCAGGATGACACTGGTGCGCACCGGATGCTCCGAGGGAAGCTCCATGTAGCGCATCTTGTCCTTGCGGATGTCCACGAAGGGCAGGAGAAGCCCCACCAGGGCCAGGATCCCCGGGATCACCACCCCCCCGATGAACTCCGGTCCTATGGTGGCCCCGAAGAGGTGGAACTCCCAGGTGGAGGGGATGAGCTGCAGGATGCCGTAGATCCAGAGGAAGTACCAGTCGGGCTTGACCGCCGGGGTGTTGGGGGTGGGAGGGCCGAAGGCCTCGATGGGGTGGGCCAGGAAGGCCCCGGCGATCATGGTCATGATGCCCACGTACAGGGCGAAGAGGATGCCCATCATCACCAGCTGCTGGGGATACATGGGCACGCCGAGAATCCTTCCAGGGGCCACCCTTTCCGCATACCGGGGCTGGGTGTGCTTCTGCTTCAGCATGATGGCCATGTGCACCCCGATGAGGGCCATGAGAAGCAGGGGAAGCCAGAGGACGTGAAGGCTGAAAAGCCTGGGGATGGACTTGGTCGAGCCCGGGAACTCCCCGCCGAACATCACCTGGGCCAGGGTGGCTCCCACCCAAGGGATGGAGTTGGCGATCCCGTAGCCGATCCGGGTGGCGGTGACGGCGTAGTTGTCGTAGGGCAGGGCGTAGCCGGTGAAGGCGGTCACCACCGCCAGGCCCAAGAGGGCCAGGCCCACCAGGTAGTTGAGTTCCCGGGGTTTCTTGTAGGTCCCCGAGAGGAGAATGCGGAGCATGTGCAAGAAGGCGGCGGCGATCATCACGTGGGCCGACCAGTGGTGGAGGCTGCGGATCACAGCCCCAAAGGGGAGGCTGTCGATGTAGAGAACGCTGGCATAGGCTGCGGGCACCGTGCGCCCATCTGGCAGCTTCACCTCGCGGATGGAAGGCTCAAAGTTTAGGGTCAAGAAAACCCCAGTGAGAACCAAGACGATGAAGGCAAAGAGGGTGATCTCTCCCAAAAAGAAAGAGTGATGCACCGGGAAGGCCTTGCGCAGCACCTTCTGGTAAAGGCCCGTGAGATCTAGGCGTTCGTCCAACCATTTGTACATGCTTCCCCCCTAGACGTGGCGGCAGGAGTTCCCTTCTGCCTTCACCCCCACCTCGCCTAAGAACTCTCCAGCAGCCACAAGCACCCCTCCTTCCACCTTGAGGGGGAGCTGGGGTACGGGCCTAGGTGGGGGCCCAGCGATGACCTTAGCCCCGTGGGCGAAATCGTACTCTCCTCCATGGCAAGGGCAAAGCCCTGCTCCTTTGCTGGCCACCCACTGGCTGATAATACAGCCCAGGTGGGTGCAGACCGCGGAGTAGGCTACAATGCCCTCCACCCCGTGCTGGGCTACCTCGGGGGCCAGGTCTTGTGGAGGGTAACGCACCACGAGAACCGTGTTCTTCGCGTCCCCGCTTTTCACCACCTTGGTCTTGGGGTCCATGGGGTAGGCCAGAACGAAGGGATCACCGGGTTTGAGCTCCTCGGGGCGTATGGGCTTGGGTTCCCCCCCGCCTTGGGCGTAGACCAGGATGTCCTCCGGCTTCAGGGGTTCCTTCTCTGGGGTGACCTCTGCCTTGGGGCGCAGGCTCGCCCCCACGTAGAAGGCGGAAACCAGGGAGAGGCCGATTCCGGTGCCGATGGCGGTCTTCAGGAAAAGCCGCCTGCGGGATCTTTGCAAGCGAATCTCGCGTTCGTCCATGCTTCACCTCTTACCAGGGGAAGTGGCTCTTCTCTTCCTCGGTGACCACCTCGTCCCGACCGAAGTACTTCTTGTAAATGCCCAAAAGGGCGGCCACCACCAGGCTGATGGCTCCGAAGACAAAGCCCTGGAGCCAGGTGGGGTTGTGACCACTTTGGGCGGAGTAAACGATAAGGCGCACGAAGAAACCGGAAAGGGCGGTGAGGAGGAGGACTAGGATTACCCCTACCGCTACAGGAGCCGTGGAGGGGGCGGGGAAGTGGCGGCCGGGGCGCAGCTCTACTCCCTCCAGCCAGTAGGACACCAGGCCGATGAGGCCGTAGAGAAGGAAGACGGCGCCGAAGGCCATCAGGCCGATCTGGCCCACGGAGAGTTCCTCTGGAGTGTGGCCCAGGAGGCGGGCGATGTGGAGCCCATCCAGGTAGGCTATGTAGAAGAGGCCTGCGGCCAGGATGAGGGCGAAGGTGGGTATAACGGGGTCGTTGCGGTACATGGGCACCTCCTCAGCGGGCGGCCTTCACCTCCGCCTCGCTCACCGGCCCCAGGTTGTTCCCCCAGGCGGTGCGCTCGTAGGTGAGGATGGCGGCGATCTCCCGGTCGGAGAGCTGGCCAAAGGCGGGCATCGCCCCCTGGTAGGTTTGGCCGTTCACGGTGATGGGCTTGTTCTGCAGGCCGTTTAGGACCACCTGGATGTGGTAGGTCTTGTCCTGGAGGTTGGGGTTGCCCGCCAGGGGCGGGAAGGCTCCGGGGACGCCCTGGCCGTTCGCCTGGTGGCAGGCGGCGCAGTGCTGGGCGTAGAGGCCTTCCCCTTCCTTGGCCAAGGTGGCGGCTTCCTGCGGGCTTATGGCCTGGCTTGCGGGGGCTGCCCCTGGGGCTGGGGCTGCGCCCTGGGTCCCGCCCGCGGGGGCGGTTTCCACCGGCCCGAAGCTGTTGCCGAAGCTGTTGCGGATGTAGGTGGCCACCGCCACCCGCTCCTCCTGGGAGAGCTGGCCGAAGGCGGGCATTTGGCCGTTGTAGGTTTGGCCGTTGACCGTGAGGGGACCTTGCAGGCCGTTTTGGATCACCTCTAGGACCTTCTGGGCGTCCTGGAGGTTGGGGTTGCCCGCCAGGGGCGGGAAGGCTCCGGGGACGCCCTGGCCGTTCGCCTGGTGGCAGGCGGCGCAGTGGGTTTCGTAGATGGACTTGCCCTTCTCCATGAGGGCCTGGTCCACGTTGGCCACAGGGGCTGCCTGGTTGCCGTGGGCCTGGGCCTCCTGAGCGGGAGGGGCCACTTGGGCCACGATCTTCTCTGTGGCCGGGCTCAGGGCGAAGTAGGCCCAGATCCCTCCCAGGACCACCACCGAGGCCACCACGTACCAGATGGGGTTGAAGCGCACCGGCTCCACGGGGAGCTCGGGTTCTCCCACGGCCAGGCGGAGCTCGAGGGTCCCCGCCACCTCTCCGCCCTCGTCCAGGCCCAGAACCATCACGTCGGGGTAGTTGTTAACGGTGAAGGGGATTTCTCGAACCTCCTGGCCTCCGCCACGGAAGTGGGTTACCACCCGCAGGACATGCTCCCCATCGGGGATCTTTCGGGTGTCCAGGTTGAGTCGGTACGGGGGTTCCTTCAGGACCGCCAGGGGCTCCGCCGCCCCGTCCAGGTACACCTCGATCCGGTCTACGACCATTCTGCCTCCCTTTGTGAAGGGGGGTACAAACCCCCACCCCACTACTATAAGCGTACCCCGGCAAGGACAGATGTCCCCCCTTAAGGAAGGGGCGGCTTAGGAGGCAAGGAGGGCCTGCAGGCGGGAAAGGCTTTGCCGCACTCCCTGAGTGCCCCCGCCCACCTCGAGGGCCGCGGTGGCGGGGAAGCTCCTCAGCCAGGGGGCCAGCCTCTCCCAGGGGACGGCTCCCGTGCCCACGGGCAGGTGGTCATCCTTACAGGCGTGGTTGTCGTGGAGGTGCAGGTGGATGAGCCGGTCTCCTAGGGCCTCCCAGTAGAGGAAGGGACCCAGGGGACCCAGCTCCACCAGGGCGTGGCCCACATCCAGGCAGAAGCCGTACTGGGGGAAGCGGTTCAGGAGGGCCTTTAGCTCCTCCGGGCCCCGGAGGAGGTCCTCCTCGGAAAGGGCCAGGTTTTCCAAAGCCACGGGGAAGGGAAGGGGAAGGAGGGCGGAGAGGGTCTTTTCCAAGGCCTCCCGGGCCAGGCTTAAGGCCATGGGGTGGCGCACGGGCACCTGGCCGGTGTGGAGCACCCCCACCTTGGCCCCCAGGACCTCGCCAAACTCCAGGGCCCGCTTGAGGCGCTCCTCGGCCAAGGCACGGACGCTGGGGATGAGGCTAGCCGGGTTCATCTCCACGAAGGGAAGGTGCAGGGTGAACCCTACTCCCAGGGCCTCCCCCGTGGCCCGCAAGGTCTTGGCGTCGGGAAGGGGCAGGACCTCGTGCAGGTCGTAGGGCACCTCCAGGTCCACCCCGAGCTCTGCCGCCAGGCGGAAGGCCTCCTCGTAACCGATCTCCGCGTTAAAGGGGCTAAAGCCTAGGCGCATCCCTGCCATTTTAGGGCCTCAGCGGATGGCCTCGGCCTTGCGCTGGGCTTCCTCCAGGGCTTTTTGCGGCGGGATGCCCCCCTTCAGGCTCTTCTCCAGGGCCTCGGCCAAGAGGCTCGCCCAAGCGGAGAACTGGGGAATGCGGGGGCGTTCCTGGGCATGGGCGATCTGCTCAAAGGCCACCTTGCGGAAAGGGTTTTCCCGGTAGAAGCCCTCCAGGAGGGGAAGGGCGGACTTACGCACGGGCACGTAGTAGCTGGCCTGCACCCAGCGGGCCACGTTTTGGGGCTCCATCAGGTAGCGCCAGAACTCCAAGGCCCCCCGCACCTGGGCCTCCGAGGCCCCCTTGAGGACCACCAGCTGGGCTCCGCCCAAGGGGACCTTACCCCCCGGTTCCCGGGGCACGGGGGCCACCCCCAGGGTGAAGGCGAAGGAGTAGTTCTCCGCCGCAGGCCAGTTGGCGATGGAGGCCATGACCATCATGCCCTTGGTGCGCACGAAGTCCAGCTGGGCGAAGGTGGCCTCGGCCATACTCCGGGCGGAAAGGGCTCCGGCGCGGTTTAAGCGCCAGAGCATCTCCAGGGCCTCGAGGGCCTCCTTGGAGGCGAAGTTGGGCTTCCCATCCTTGACCAGGCTCCCCCCCCGGCTGGTCACCATGGCCTCGAAGAGCCAGGCCTGGGGGTCGGTGACGAAGATGAAGCCCTTGGCCTGGCGGGAGGTGAGGGCCTTGGCCACCTCCTCGAACTCCTTCCAGTTCCTCGGGGCTTTAAGCCCCTTGGCCCGGAAGGCGTCCAGGTTGTAGAAGAGCACGGGGGTGGAGGTGTTGAGGGGCAGGCCGTAGCGACGCTCCTCCATGACCCCGTAGTTCCAGGCTGGCTCAAAGAGATCGTCCACAAAGGCCTTGTCCAGGTTCAGGTAGGGGTCCAGGGCCAGGGCGCGGCCTTCCCCCACCAGTCGGGGGAAGAAGGAGATCTCCGCTTGGAAGAGGACGGGTTGTGCTCCGGTGCGCAGGGCGGCCACCAGCTTGGTCTCCGCGTCCCGGTAGTCCCCCGCATACTGGGGCACCACCCGGTAGAGCCCTTGGCGGGCGTTGAACTCCTGTGCGAAGGTGGCGAGAAGCCTCCCCGCCGGGCCGTCCATGGCGTGCCAGAAGGAAACCTCCACCTGGGCCAGGGCGGGGAGGAGGAAAAGGGCCAAGGCCAACAGCTTTTTCATGGGAGGGATTGTACCATCCCTTTTGTCAAGAGGGCGTCAACCGCCTAGCGCCTTTCCGCTGCCATGGCCTTCCTCTGGGCCTCCTCGAGGGCCACCTGGGGCTTCACCCCCTGCTTCAGGCTTCGTTCCAGGGCTTCCTCCAGGTAGCTGTACCAGACCACCAGCTCCGGGTCCTGGTTCCAGGGGCGCCCCACCTCCGCCTGGGCGAAGACCGCCTGCCTTTCGGGGTCTTTCAGGAAGTCGGCGAGCTCCCTTTCCGCTTCTTTCCGCAAGGGCAGGTACCAGGTGGTCCGCACCCACTCCGCCTGCCGCTTGGGATCCAAGAAGTGGAGCCAGAAGGCCACGGCCCCCCGGGCTTGCTCCGGGCTTGCCCCCTTGAGCACCGCCAGGGCCGCCCCGGAAAGGGGTACCGCGCCCCCTTCCCGCCTGGGCAGGGGGGCCATGCCCACGCCAAAGGGCAAGGAGGTTTGGGAAAGCACCACCGGCAAGGCGGTGGTGGGGCCGATGCCCATGAAGGCCTTGGTGCGCAGAAAATCCGCCACGGCGAACTGGGCCTCGGCCAGGTTCCTGGCCTGGGCGTGCCCTTTTTGCACCATGCGGTACAGCATCTCCAAGGCCTCCACCACCTCCTTAGAGGTGAAGGCAGGAAGCCCATCCCTGACCAAGCTACCCCCCAGGCTCATGACGAGGGCGTTAAAGCTCCAGATATCGGTGGAGATGACAAGCCCCTTGCTGGTGCGGCTGGTGAGCCTGCTGGCAGCTTCCTCCACCTCGGCCCAGGTCCTGGGGGGCTTAAGGCCGCGGGCGCGGAAGGCATCCTTGTTGTAGTAGAGGACGGGCACGGATAGCCCCAAGGGAAGGCCATAGGTCTGCCCCCGGACCTGGGTGGTTCGCATCATCTCCGGGTACAAGTCCTTGGGCAGGTTCTGGAGGTAGGGGTTCAGGGCCAAGGCCACCCCTTCCTGGGCCAGGCGGGGGAGGAAGGAAAGCTCCCCGTGGAAAAGGACCGGGGCCCCTCCCGAGCGCAAGGCGGCCAGGAGCTTGACCCCCGCCTCCCGGTAGTCCCCCACGTAGCGGGCTTCTAGGCGGTAGGTGCGCTGGGACTCGTTGAAGCTTTTTATAGCCTCCTCCAGGACAGTATTCCCTGGGGGGCCCGCCGTGTGCCAGAAGGGGATGACCACCTGGGCTTGGGCCAGGGTGGCCAGGACTAGGGGAAGGGATAGAAACCGCCTCATCCCCTAAAGGTTATCCTGCCCGGGGTGAGAGGGCTGAGAGGGGGAGGGAGAGCTTTTTAAGGAAAGGTTCAGCCTGCCGGTAAAGGGTTTCCCGAAGGGTAAGGAAACCCTGCCGGGCGGAGGGGCCTGGGAAGGAGGGGGGCAGGAGCTCGGGGGGAAGAAGAGGGTCCAGGAAAAGGAGCTTGCGCATCTCGTGCACCAGGCGGGTCAAGGTCCGGAAGGCCAAGAGGGGGTCCTCGAGCACCGGGGGCACGCTGGAGAAGAGGGTTTGGTAATGGGTCGAGGCCTCCTTAAGGGAAAAGGCGCGGAGCACTTCCTCCTTCGGCCCGAGGTGTTCCGCCCGGAAGAGGGTGGCGGAAAGCCCGTAGAAGGCGAGGAGCTCCTGGGTGGCGGCGAGGTCCACCCCCGCCCCCAGGTAGACCCCGCTTTGCAGGCTACCGTAGCCCAAAAGGGCCATCTCCCGCCGGAAGCGTTCCCTTTCCCCCCGTTCCCTGGGGCCTTCCGGCAGGACCAGGAGGAAACGCCCGTCCCAGGAGGTCCTGGCCTCGTAGAGGCGCCGCCGAACCTGGCGCACCTGCCAGTAGACCCGGTCGGAAAGGGCATAGTAGGCTATGCGCCCCCGCCGCTCTGGCACCACCCAGCCCCTTTTGGCGCTCCGGGAAAGGGCCGCCCTCACCGCTCCCTCGGAGAAGCCTAAGACCTCCATCATGGTGATGAGGTCCCGCACCCGGGCGCGCCGTTCCGGGTAGATGTATTCCACAAAGAGGGTGAAGATGGTGGACCTGGCCCGCATCAGAAGGCTGGCTCCAAAAGGCGTTCCTTGTATTCCTTAAAGGCGGCCTCGAGGAAGGTGGCCAGGGGCATGCTTCCCAGGTTCCCCTTCAGCCGCCTGCGGACGCTAACCGTGCCCTCGGCCTTTTCCCTGTCCCCCACCACCAGGACATAGGGCACCTTCTGCAGCTCAGCGTCGCGGATACGGGCCTGCATGCGCTCCGGGCGGAGGTCGGCCTCGGCCCTAAGGCCCGCTTCCTTGAGCCTAAAGACCACCTCCTTGGCGTAGTCCTCCTGTTTTTCCGAAACTGGCACCACCACCACCTGCACCGGGGCGAGCCAGAGGGGAAAGTTTCCGGCGAAGTGCTCGATGAGGATGCCGATGAAGCGCTCCAAAGAGCCAAAGGGGGCGCGGTGGATCATGACCGGGCGGTGCTCGGCCCCATCCGACCCCACATAGGTGAGGCCGAAGCGCTCGGGGAGGTTGTAGTCCACCTGGATGGTGCCAAGCTGCCACTCCCTTCCCAAAGCGTCCTTCACCACGAAGTCCAGCTTGGGGCCATAAAAGGCGGCATCCCCTTCCTCCACCGTGTAGTGGAGGCCAGCTTCCAGGGCCGCCTCCTCAATCTGCCTTTCCGCCAGGGACCATTTGGTTTCATCCCCCACGTACTTGTCGCTCTTAGGGTCCCGGGTGCCGATGCGGGCCCTATAGTCCTTAAGGCCCAGGGTGGAAAGCACTTTCAGGACCAAGTCCAAGACCCCCAAGAACTCCTCCTTCACCTGCTCGGGGGTACAGAAGAGGTGGGCGTCGTCCTGGGTGAAGCCCCGCACCCGGGTCAAGCCCAGAAGCTCCCCCGCCTTCTCGTAGCGGTAGACGGTGCCGAACTCGGCGATCCTCAGGGGAAGCTCGCGGTAGGAGCGCTTCTTAAAGGCGTAGATGCGGATGTGGTGGGGGCAGTTCATGGGCTTTAAGAGGTACTCCTCCTCCTCGCCCCTTTCCTTGAAGCTGATGGGAGGAAACTGGCTTTCCGCATAGTAGGGGTAGTGGCCGCTGGTTCGGTAGAGCTCCAGGCTACCGATGTGGGGGGTGGTGACCAGCTGGTAGCCCCGCCGGATCTGCTCCTCCCGCATGAAGGCCATGAGCTCCTCGCGGATCACGTTCCCCTTGGGAAGCCAAAGCACCAGGCCCTTGCCCACCATGGGGTCTATCAGGAAAAGCTCCAGCTCCCGCCCCAGGCGGCGGTGGTCCCGCCTTTTGGCCTCCTCCAGCTGCCAAAGGTATTCCTTAAGCTCCTCGGCGGTGCGGAAGGCCACCCCGTAGACCCGCTGGAGCATGGGCCTTTTCTCATCCCCCCGCCAGTAGGCCCCGGCCACGTGGGTGAGCTTGAAGTGGGGGGGAATACGGCCCGTGGAGGGCACGTGGGGCCCGCGGCAGAGGTCGGTGAAGCCGTAGGCCTCGTCCCCTTGCTGGTAAAAGCTGATCTCCTCGCCCTCGGGCAGGTCCAGGATGAGCTCGGTTTTGTAGGGGTCCTTGCCCTGGTAGCGGGAAAGGGCCACCTCCCTGGGCAGCACAAAGCGGCGCATGGGAAGGTCTTTGGCGATGATGGCCCGCATCCTCTCCTCTATGGCGGGCAGGTCCTCGTCGGAGATGGGTTCAGGGGCATCGATGTCGTAGTAAAAGCCCTTTTCGATCACCGGCCCCACCCCAAGCCGCACGCTTTCCGGGTCGTAACCCTTTTCGGCGAAGAACTCCTTCACCGCCTGGGCTAGGACGTGGGCCAGGGTGTGGCGGAAGAGAAGCGGGTACTCAGGGTCCTTTTCGGTGAGGATGCGCACCTGGGCCCCTGGGGGAAGGGGTTTGAGGAGGTCGTAAACCTCCCCGTTCACCAAGGCCCCCACGGCCGCCCTGGCCAGCCCCGGGCCTATGGCCCGGGCCACGTCCCAGGCGGTGGCTCCTTCCTCCACCTCGAGGGCCTTCCCATCCGGTAGATAGACCACCATGAACCCTACTATACACAGCCCCGTGGCCGGTGGGGATGGATTCAGCTAAGCCGAGGACTTGGGGTAAACCCAGGGTTTGCAGGGGATGCCGGAACCGAACCCGCATGGGCAGGGGCGTGGATAAGCTGGATGGAAGCCTTTGGCCCACGGGGCTTTTCCCGTCTTTACCCCTCTTGGGGGAGTTTCCTCCCGGCGTAAAAGGCCCAGGCGTAGAAAGAGGCTGCCAGGAGGAAGAGGCTGGAAAACCCCAGGCTGTCGGCCACCCATCCTCCCAGGACGGTGGCGAAGGCGAAGACCCCGGCCACGGTGTTGGCCAGGCCGATGAAGGCGCTACGCTCTTCGGGTGGAGCCAGGTTCAGGAGGTAGGTGGTGGTGGAAAGCCCCAAGGCGGCCAGGTAGGCCCCCTGGAGAAGGAAGACCAAACCGAAGAGGTGCCCGGGGAGGAGAAGGGCCAGAAGGGGAGCGAGGAGGGCCAGGAAAGCCCCGGCCTGGAGGACTCCCTTGGAGCCTCGCTCCGCCAGCCTGGCCCAAAGCAGGTTGGAAAAGGTGAAGGAAAGGGCGTAAAGGGAGAGGTAAAGGCCCAGCTCCTGTCCCTGTCCCAGGGTGCGCACCGCATACACCGCATAAAAGGGCTCGGCCATCCCCGCAAGGCCCAGGAGAACCCGCACCCGGAGGTAGCGGCGGAAGCCTTGGTGCTCGAGGGGTAGGCCCAGGGAGATCCTTTCCTCCTTGGGGGGTTCTTCCGGCTCCCGGGTGAGGCCGAAAAGGTACCAGCCCGTGCCAAAGGCCAAAGCTCCCAGGGCGAAGAGGAGGGCGTAGGGGAGGGGGAAGGGAAGGGGAAGGGCAAGGATTCCCCGGACCCCAAAGCCCGCCAGGAAGGCCAGAAGCCCTCCGATGAGGTTCCGGGCGGAGAAGAGGTGGGCCCGGCGCTCCACGGGCGTGGTCTTGGCCACCACTTCCCAAAAGGGGAGGCTGGAAACCCCGGTGAAGAGGGCATTCAGGAGAAGGCCCACGAGGAAGCCCGCAAGGAGGAGGTGGGGCCAAGGACCCAGGAAGAAGGTGGCCAAGGCCATGAGGATCACCCCGGAAAGCCTTAGGGCCGCCACCTTCCGGTAAAGCACGATCTTGCGGGGAAAGCGGGCCACGTAGGGGGCCAGGAAGGCCTGGGGGATCATACCCCCGGCCTGCAGCAAGGCGGGGAGGAGGCCGATCAGGGCCCCAGGGGCCCCCAGCGTGGCGGTGAAGCTGGTGAGGACGATGTTGGGGTTCAAGAAGGTATCCCCCAGCCACACCAGCCAGCCGTTGAGCACCGCCAGGCGGTAGTTGCGGTCCCGGAGGTCTAAGATGGTGAGGATGTTGCTTCTTCCTTCCCTTGGGCCCTTCCACATCCTGCATCCACGCTACAACGCCGCCACGGTGCTGGCCCTTTTGGAAAAGGCCAGTGCCTCCGTCCTCTACCTGGCCTCCCACTCGGGGGAAAGCCTGCGGGAAGGGCTTTGGCGGGAGGAGGATCCCCTTCTCTTTCACCTGCTTCCCTGGGCAGAGGCCCAGGGCATTCCCGTGGTGCCCCTGGACGAGGAGGCCCATCTAAGGGAGGAGGCCGAGGCCTTCCGTCAGGCCCTGGCCCAGCACCCCCTGGGGAAACCCCACCTGGAGCGGATGCACGCTTTTGACCAGGAGCTTTTGCAGCTCCTCGAGGCTCCCCTTACCCCGGAGGTCCTGGGCTCGCAGGCCTTTCTAGACCATTTGGGCCAAATCTACGAGGGGTACGCCCGGACCTTCGGGGAAGGTCCGGCCACGGGATTCCGGGCCCGCCGCATGGAAAGGGTGGCGGAGGCCCTGAGGGGCCGGGAAGGGGTGGTGGTGGCGGAGCTTCTGGACTACCTCCTTCTGGCCAAGAGCTTTCCCGAGGCCTTGCCCATGGCCCATGAGCCCACGGAGAAGGAACGCCAGAGGGCCCTTTTGGACCGGGCCTGGCAGCTTAAGGAGGAGGATGACTGGGCGGGGCTCTTGGAGGGGCTCTTCCAGATAGGGGATCCCGAGGCCCTGTACCTGGCGGCCCAGATCTACCTGGCGGCCGGGCAGTGGCAGGAGGCCTTAAGCCTCATGGAGGAGGTGTTCCGCATGGACTTCCAGCACCCCGGCTACCTGCCGGGCTACGTGCTGGCCCGCTTTGGCCAGCTTCTGGACCTGGCGGGGGAGCGGGAAAGGGCCCTGAGGGCCTACCGAGGGGTCCTGGCCCTCTCCTGGGCCCCGGAGGAGGCCAGAACCATCGCCTTGGCCGGGCTGAGGAGCCCTTTCCGGCTTTCCTAGCCCTTTGGGGCATTTGTCCCGGTGGCCCTTGTCTAAGATGGAACCATGGAGGTGGAAACTCGCCGCGCCCGCCACGCCGCCTACCTACGCCTGGCCGCGGCCCATGCGGGACCCTTGGGGCCTGCCCTTTTAGGGCACCCTGAGCTGGCCCCTCTTTACCCCCAGGCCTATGCCACCTGTAGCGGGGCGAAGGGCCTGCCCTGCGCCGGGGTAGGGGGTGAGCCCAGGGTGTGCGTGGTGCGGCGGCTGGAGCACCTGGCCTACAGTGCCCTGCGGGGGGGCAAGCGCAGGCGGGAGCAGGAGAAGGCCATGGTGGAAGGGCTTTTGGTGTGCATAGGCCACCTGGCCTGGGAGTTCCCGCCCGAGTTGGCTCCGGTCCTCGAGGCCACCCGCAAGGTCCTGGAAAAGGACCTGGTCTATCTTCGCAAGGAGCTTTCCGAAAAGGAAACAAGCCGGGCTTCCTGAGGTGGGAAACCCGCAAAACACAAAAGGCGCCCTCCGGCCAAAGGAAGGCTTGGGATTTAAAGCAGGTGGTGCATCTTGCCCAGGGTCAGCATCAGGGCCACGGTGCTGGCGGCCAGGACGATGAGCATCAGCATGAAGAGGATAAAGCGCAGGTCAAAGGTCTCCCCCTCGGTGGTGAGCACGCGGGGGTTCAGGATCAGGTAGAAGAGCAGGGTAACCAGGGCCGCTCCCAAGGCAAACAGCGCGATGTACACCATATTCTCCCTCCTGTTACCAGAGGCTGAGAAGCGCCTCCAGGCTTGCCCGTAAGCTTACCAAACCCACCCCGTAGGTGGGAACCCCTAAGGCTAAGCCCACCCTTCCCCAATAAGGCCCCGGGCTTATGGGAAGGTTAAGGGGAAGGGAGGGGCTTTCCCAGGGCTCGTAGGCCCGTACCTCCTGGTAGGTGAGGCCCGTGGGGGCCTCCACCTGCAAGACCAGGGGTTCCTCCTCGGCATCCAGGGGTTGCCAGCCCTTGGGAGTTTCCTTGGCTCCCGGGAAGCTTTGGCCAAGGCCCTCCCCGGGAAAGGCTAAGAGGAGACGGTCGGGACAGGTTTTTTCCAAAAGGTGGGCCAGGGGTGCCCGGGTGGGTCCGGACAGGGGAAGGCCCTCTAAGGTGGGCGAGAGGGGCGAGGGATCCAGGGCCAGAAGGATCCGCCCCCGGAAAGAGAGGCCGTTTAGGGCCTGGAGCACGGCCAAGGCCTCCTCGTAGGGGGCGTGGAGGAGGTGGGTCCTTCCTCCGCGGGCACCTTCCAGGTAGCAGTAAAGGGTGCCGAACTCATCCAGTCCTGCCCGGAGGTGCCCTGAGAGGACCTCGAGGTCTGCGGAAAGCTGTTCCAGCAAAGAGGAAGCCATGTTCTCATGGTATCCTAAACCCCGTGCGCTACCTGGTCCTCTCCGATATCCACGGCAACTGGCCCGCCTTGCAGGCGGTCCTCGAGGCAGCCCCCCCTTTTGATGGGGTGCTCTTCCTGGGGGATGCGGTGGGCTACTATCCGGATGGGGACCGGGTGCTGGACTGGCTCATGGAGGTGGAGGCCCAGTGCGTCTTGGGCAACCACGATGCCTGGCTTCTGGCCCTGGACCGGTTGCCGAAGGAGGGGGTGATCTTGGAGATCCTGGCCTGGCAACGAGAGCGGTTGTCCTCCAGGCACCTGGACTTCCTCTCCTCCTGGCCCTGGCAAAGGGAGGTGGAGGGAGCGCTTCTGGTCCACGGCAGCCCCTGCGATCCCATGGAGTACCTGGATGGATTGGAGCTGGCCCGCCAGGCCTTCGCCTGTACGGACCACCGCCTCACCTTCCACGGGCACACCCATCTGGCTGGGGCCTTTCTGGAGCTTTCCGGACCCCGCCCCTGGGTGCGCTACCAGCGCCTGGCCGAAGGGGGTGAGCTGATCCTTCCCCCTACGGTGCGGGTCCTGGTCAACCCGGGTTCGGTGGGCCAGCCCCGCGACCACGTGCCCGGGGCGGCCTTTGCCGTTTGGGAGGGGGACGGGATCACCTTTTCCCGGGTGAGGTACAACCTGGACCCGGTGGCCCAGCGCCTGGCGGAGGAGGGGTTTCCCACGTGGCTCTACACCCGCCTAACCCTTGGGGAATAATCGGCCACGAGGCCGTTCTGGGGCTCCTGCCTAGGCTTGGCACCTCTACCTTGCTCTTCTCGGGGCCGGAAGGGGTGGGGAGGCGCCTGGTGGCCCGTTGGTACGCCTGGGGGCTGAACCGGGGGTTTCCTCCCCCCGCCTGGGGGGAGCACCCCGACCTTCTGGAGATAGGTCCCCCAGAGCGGGGTTTGAAGGGGCGGATGGAGATCCGCCTCGAGGAGGTGGAACCCCTTTTCGGCTGGTTCGCCACCCACCCCCGGGAGCGGGTCAAGGTGGCCGTCCTGGATGCCGCTCACCTCCTCACCGAGGCGGCGGCCAACGCCCTTTTGAAGCTTCTGGAGGAACCCCCCTCCTACGGGCGCGTCGTCCTCATCGCCCCAAGCCGCGCCACCCTGCTTCCCACCTTGGCCAGCCGGGTCCTGGAGGTGGCCTTTGCCCCGGTGCCCGAGGAGCGGCTTTACCCCTTGACCCAGGATCCGGAGCTCCTGGCCTACGCCGGCGGGGTTCCAGGCCGGCTTTTAAGGGCCCTGGCCGACCCCGCTGCCTTTCGCGCCCGCATGGAGAAGGCCAGGGAGGTGGGTGGCGCCTCCTCCTGGCGGCGGTTTGCCCTCCTGAAGGAGCTCTTCGCAGACGAGGAGGGGATTTTCGCCCTTTACGCCGCTTTCCGCCACCGTCCGCAGGCGCTTCTGGCCCTCGAGGCCGCCCGGGAGGCCCTGGAGGGGTATGTGAGCCCGGACCTGGTCCTGGCCCGATTGGCCTTAGACTTGGAAACATGACCGTGGGCGTCCGCTTCCGTACCCCCGTGCTGCGCTACTTCCGCTTCCAGGGGGATCCCCCGCCCCTGGAGGCGTATGTGGTGGTGCGCACCAGCCGGGGCCTGGAGGTGGGCAAGGTGCGCACCTCACCCCGCAAGGAGAAGGAGGCTGGGGAGGTGGTGCGCCTGGCCACCAAGGAGGATCTGGACCTGGCCTCGAGGCTCCGGGCCAGGGCCGAGGAGGTGGCCTTTTACCTGCGGGCCCGCCTTCAGGAAGAAGGGGTGAGGGCCAAGGTCCTGGGGTGCGACTTTACCCTGGATGGCCGGCACCTTTCCGTGCACTACGCCGCGGAGGAGCGGGTGAACCTCAAGCGCTTTACCCGGGAGCTTTCCGAGCGCTTCGGGGCCCGGGTGGAGTTTTTGGCCGAGGGCCCCCGGGAGGAGGCCGCCTACCTGGGCACCTTGGGCGCCTGCGGGATGGAGTCTTGCTGCTCCACCTGGCTCCAGGGTTTCACCCAGGTTTCCATCAAGCTGGCCCGCGACCAGGGGCTTCCCCTGAACCCCGAGAAGATCTCGGGTCCTTGCGGCCGACTCCTTTGCTGCCTGGCTTACGAGCATCCCGTGTACCAGGAGCTTTTGGCGGAGCTTCCCCGCAGGAATGCCCGGGTCTGCACCAAGGAGGGGGTGTGCGGCAAGGTGCAGAAGGTGAACCCCTTGAAGGGGACCATAGAACTCCTCCTGGAGGAGGGGAAGGCGGTGGAGGTGTCCAAGGAGGAACTGGCCTGAGGGCATGAACGGGGCCCAGGTTTTCGCCCGGAAGGTGCGCCGCCTGGTACTGAACCGCCAGGGCACCGAGGCCCAGATCTTCCTCCTCACCCCTTGGGGGGAGGGTTTCCTCTACCTGCGCTCGGACGGCTTCGCCCACTTTGCCCAGGGTCCGGGGGCGGAGGAGGTGGTGGGCTTCGCCTTGGGAAAGGGGCGGGTGGAGCTCCGCTTTCAAGACGGCAGCGCCCTCACCCTCCGCTACCGCCTGGGGCGCTGGGTCAAGGTCCTTCACTTCTCGTAGGGCCTTCCCACCGCCGCCGGGGGCCGGCTCTTGCCCATGAAGCCCGCCAGCACCAGAACGGTGACCACATAGGGGAAGGCCTGCACCAAGACCGCGGGCAGGATCTCCGTGCCCTGAAGCTGGATGGCTAGGGCGCTGGCGAAGCCGAAGAGCAAGGTGGCGAAGAGGATGCCCAAGGGGTGCCACTTCCCGAAGATCATGGCCGCCAGGGAGATGAACCCCATCCCCGCGGACATGCCCCGCACGAACTGGTTGAGGAAGCCGATGGCCAGGTAGGCCCCGGCGAGGCCTGCCAAGACCCCGGAGAGGACCACTCCCACGTAGCGCATGCGGTAGACGTTGATCCCCAGGGTGTCGGCGGCTTCGGGATGCTCGCCCACGGCCCTAAGCCGCAGGCCAAAGGGGGTCTTGAAGAGGACCCACCAGGCCACGGGCACCAAGAGGAAGGCCAGGTAGACCAAGGGGGAGAGGGCAAAACCCTCGGGGCCCCAAAGGGGCAGGCGGTTTGCCACCTCCTTGGAGTTGGTGGCGTTGCCGTAGAAGTAGGTGAGCACCAGGCTGGGGGCCCCCAGAGCCAGGAGGTTGATGGCGGTGGCGCTGATGATTTGGTCCGCCCGGTATTTGATGGAGACCACCGCATGCACCAGGGCCACCAGCCCTCCCACCAGCATGGCGCTTAGGACCCCAAGCCAGGGAAGCCAGGGATGGGGGCCAGGGCCCAAGGTGTGTTCCACCCTTTCCACCACCACCGCGGCGGTGAGGGCTCCGAAGAGGATGATGCCCTCGAGGGCGATGTTCACCACCCCGCTCCTTTCGGAGAACATCCCCCCCAAGGCGGTGAGCAAAAGGGGCGTGGTCTGGCGCAGGGTGGAGAAGAAGAGGGCGATCCAAAAGGCAGCGTCCAGGTTCATGGGGTCTCCTCCCTTTCCTCTCGCTTTCGGCTTTCTTCCCTAAGCTCCACCTCGGCTGCCCGCAGGGGGTCGGTGAAGTAGCGGGGTAAAAAGCCCCCTGCGGCGATGAAGAGAACGATCAAGGCCTGAAGCACCGCCACCAGTTCCCGGCTGATACCGAGCTGCAGGTTCACCTGCAACCCGCCCGTGAGGAGGATGCCGAAAAGCCAGGCGGCTAGGCCCACCCCCAAGGGGGTGTTCTGGCCCATGAGGGCTACGGCGATGCCGTCAAAGCCCACGGAGTAGGGAAGGGATTGCTTCAAGCGGTACTCGTCAATCCCTCCGCCCAGCACGTAGTGGGTGGCGGCTAAGCCCGCCAAGGCCCCCGCCAGGAACATGATGAGGACCATCTTCCGTCCGGCCAGCACCCCCCCGTACTCCGCCGCCTTGGGGGCCAGGCCCATGGCCCTGAGCTCGTATCCCCCTACGGTGCGGAAGACGTAGAAGTGGAAGAAGAGGAGGGCCAAAAGGGCCAAAAGGAAGGCCCCGTTGAGCCGCACCGAGGTGAGGTCGGGGCCGAAGTTCACCGCAGGCCCCGGAAGAAGCCCCCCCACCCAGTACCCCACCACCCCGGCCAGGAGGCCCATGAGCACCCGGTGGCCCAGGCTTTTCCTGGTGAGGAAGTAGCCCAGTAGGCCCAGGAGGAGGGCCAAGGGCAGGGCGAAGGAAAGCTCCCCCCCTGGGGCCACCAGCTCGGTCCAGTGGGGGATGCGGGCCTCGGGTCGGATCTCGTAGCTCCGGGCCTCGTACCCGGGGTACTTGAAGGGAAGGTATAGGGTGTTGCCGAAGAACTTGTACTCGTTGGAGGAGATGAGGAAGAGGAAGAGGCTTGCGGCGATGTAGTTCAGCATGATGGTGTTGATCACCTCGTGGGCCCCGAAGCGGGCCTTGAGCCAGCCGGGCAGGGCACCCCATAGCCCCCCGGCCAAAGCGGCGGCCAGGATGGCGAGGGGCAGTACCAGCCACCTGGGCCCTGGCAGGTACACGCCCACCAGCATGGCGGCGATGGCCCCCAGGATGAGCTGCCCTGGGGCCCCGATGTTGAAAAGTCCCCCGCGGAAGCCTAAAGCCACGGCCAAGCCGGTGAAGATCAGGGGAGTGGCCAGGAGGAGGCTTTGCAGGAAGCCTGAGGGGTTGACCAAGGGGCTATAGAGGAGCTGGTAGGTGTAGGTGATGAGGTCCAGCTTCAACATCCAGGCTTCCCTGAGGGTCTGGGCTTCCCCCGGTGCCCCCTTCATCACCGCCACGATGACGCCGCCCAACAAGGAGGCCAAGAGGAGGGAGAAAAGGGGCACCACCACCCCCCGGCGGCGCACCAGAAAGGCCAGCCCCCCAGGGGAGAAAAGCCGCGCCAGGAGGAGGAGGTAGAGGCTATAGGCCAAGGTGGCGTAGCTGCCAAGCCCAAGGGTGTACCGCCTGAGGATGGGCCTTTCCGTACCCGCGTTCACCTGGGCCACGCTGGCTTGGAAGAGCAGGTAGGTGAGGAGGAAGAGGCCTAGGCCCAGGATCCCCAGGAGGTAAAGCTTCCGGGCGGGCTTAGGAGTCCAGGCCAGGACCAGGGTGAGGGCCAGCCAGGCCAAGGAGGGATAGAAGACCCAAGGGAGCCAGCCATCCCGGTAACCCGGGGGCAGGGTTCCTTGGGGCAAGTGGTGGCCGAAGGGGCTTAGAAGCACGCCCTCGCCGCCAAAAAGGCGATGGGGTACCGCCCAGGGCGCCAGGTACCAGAGGAGGAGGAGAACCCCTCCCCCCAAGGCCACCAGGATTCCCAGGCGCTTACGGTCCTTCCACACGCCCACGATTGTACCCTAGCCCCGTGGGTCTACGGCCCCGGGCGGTGCTAGACTTCTTTCGTGGAGGTTTCTCCCCGGGAAAAGGCCGAGCGGGTGCGGCGCATGTTTGCGGAGATCGCCCCCCGCTACGACCTTTTGAACCGGCTTCTTTCCTTTGGCGCCGATCTTCGCTGGCGCAGGCGGGCGGTGGCCCTGGCTTTGGAAAAAAATCCCCGGCGCATTCTGGACCTGGCCACGGGCACGGGGGATCTGGCCCTTATGTTGAAGAGGAAGGCGCCCACGGCTCAGGTGGTGGGGGCGGACTTCGCCCCGCCCATGCTGGAGATCGCCCGCAGGAAAGCCCTTGCGCAGAGCCTCGCGGTGGAGTTTCTGGAAGCCGATGCCCTGTCCCTTCCTTTCCCCAAAGGAAGCTTTGAGGCCATCACCATCGCCTTCGGTTTTCGTAACTTCGCCGACTACCGTAAGGCTCTTCTCGAGCTCCGCCGGGTCCTGGCCCCGGGGGGGCGGCTGGTCATCCTGGAGTTTCCCCCGCCTCCCCGGGGGGTCTTTGGCCTGGTTTACCGGGTTTACTTCCAGCGGCTCCTCCCCTTCCTGGGGGGGGTGGTCTCGGGGAGCTTCGGGGCCTACCGCTACTTGCCGGAAAGCGTGGAGGCCTTTCCCCCGCCGGAAACCTTAAAGGCCATGATGGAGGAAGCAGGCTTCAAGGTGCGCTACGAACTCCTCACCTTCGGGGTGGCGGCCATCCACATCGGGGACCTCGAGGCCGGGTCGGCCCGATAGGGCTACCTTGCAGCTTCCTCCAGTTCCTCGTCTGTGGGGATGCGCCCCACTTTCAGGTTTTCCACCAGGTGGCGGGCCATGCGCCCGAGGGCGTCCCGCACCCTGCGCCATTCCTCCAGGGGTCTTCCCGAGGGATCGGGGAAGGAAACATGGCGCTTTTCCGTCTTGGCGGGGTAGGCGGGGCAGGCTTCCTTAGCGGTGTCGCACACGGTGAGAACCAGGTGGAAGTTCCAGGGATCGGGGAGCTCAAAAAGGGTTTTGGAGAAGTGCCCCGTAAGGTCAATCCCCACCTCGGCCATCACCTGCCGGGCTTCTTCCTTGACGAAGGTTTTCTCGGTGCCGGCGGAGTGGACCTCGAGGTCCACTCCCATTTCCCTGGCCCAGTGCCGGAACCAGCCCTCCGCCATCTGGCTGCGGGCGGAGTTGTGGGTGCAAAGAACCAAAAGGCGCATCCCATAAAGCCAACCTTCCCCAGGTCAGGGGAAGGTCAGGAGGGCACCCGGTGGACTAGGCAAGCCTCCTCTCCAGCTCCTCCACCTTCTCGGCCAGAACCGCAAACCCCTTTCGCCAGAAGGCGGGGCTTTCCAGGTCAAAGCCGTAGCGGGCCGCCAGCTCCTTGGCCCGGTACATGCCCGAGGTGGCCAGAAGCTCCTCGTAGCGCCCGGCGAAACCCGGGTCCTCCTTGGCCTCCTGGTACACGGCCAAGCCGAAGAGGAGGCCGAAGGTGTAGGGGTAGTTGTAGAAGTCGGAGCCGTAGTAATGCCCCTTCACCGCCCACATGTAGGGGTGGTGGGTGGCGAGGACCTCCCCGTAGGCCTCCTTCTGGGCCTTCAGCATGAGCTCCTTGAACTCCCTGGGGGAAAGCTCCCGGGCCTTCCTTCCCTCAAAGACCCAGGACTCAAAGAGGAAGCGGCTATAGATGTCCACCACCACCTGGGCCGCTCCTTGCAGGTAGGCGTCCAGGATCAGAAGCCCTTCTTCCGGGGAAACTTCCTTAAGGGCCGCCTCCACCACCAGGGTTTCGTTCATGATGCTGGCGGTCTCTGCCAGGGTCATGGGCACCTCCCGCAGGCTGGCGGGCACTCGGGCCAGGGCGAAGTTGTGGTAGGCGTGGCCCAGCTCGTGAGCCAGGGTGGACACCGACTCAAAGCTTTCCTCGTAGTTGGCCAGGATGAGGCTTTTGCCCCCGCCCCTTCCCATGCAGTAAGCCCCGCCGATCTTGCCCTTGCGGGGCAGGAGATCCATCCAGCGTTCTTGGAATGCGGTTTCCGCCACTTTAGCGGCGTTCGGGACCAGGGTGGCGAGCTTTTCCCGGATGAAGTCCCGGGCCTCCTCCAGGCTCCAGCGGCGGCCCTTTCCGATGGGGGCAAAGAGGTCCCACCAGTCCAGCCTTTCCTTGCCCAAAGCCTTGGCCTTCAGGAGGTAGTAGCGGCGGAAGAGGGGAAGGCTTTCCCGCACCGCTTCCAGGAGCGCCATGAGGGCCTTCCGGGTGATGCGGTTTCGGTGCAGGCTGGGCTCGAGGTCGTCCCGGTAGCCCCGCCTGCGGTTCAGGACCGAGGCTTCCCCCTTGACCCCGTTTAGGGCGTAAGCGATGGGCACCTCATGGCGCTCCCAGGCCAGGAGCTCCGCCTGGTAGGCCTTCTTGCGCACCTCCTCCTCGGGGCGGAAGTAGAGGTTCCGCACCTGGGTGATGGGCAACTCCTCCCCGTCCACCACCGCGGTGATCTGGCTGGTGAGGTTCTCGTGGAGCTTGGACCAGGCCTGGCGTCCGGAAAGGGATAGCTCCGCCGCCAGGACTTCTTCCCCCTCGGGCATCATGTGCAGGGCTTCCTCCCGGGCCTCCTCCACCAGGATGCGGTAAGGCCCTGCCTCCTCCGGGTCCTGCAGGGCCAGGTAGCGGGTGAGGCGGGGCTTGAGGCGCTGGAAGTCCAAAAAGAGCACCTCCAGCTCGGAGAGCTTGGCCAAAGCGGCCTCGTCGGTGGTGTCGGCGCTGAAGCGGGCGTAGAGGTAGGCCCAAAGGGGGGTGGATTCCTCCAAAAGGGCGTCCAGGGAGGCCAGGACCTCCTTTAGAGGGGCTTGTTGGTCCACCTGCTCCTTGAGCTGGTCAATCCGCTTCCTCACGCCTTCCCAGGCCGCCTGGAACTCGGGGCTTTCCAGGCCGGGGAAAAGGGGGGTCAGATCCCACGTGGTTTCCATGGCCCCACTATACCTGACCCGCGGGTCAGCCCTGGTATACTCTGGCCCCGTGGAGGGTTTTCCCGTATCCGTACCCGTACAGGTGCGCTTCCGCGACCTGGATGCCCTGGGGCATGTGAACAACGCGGTGTACCTCACCTACTTTGAGGTGGCCCGCGCCGCCTACTTCCAGAGATTGGAAAGGGACTGGGTGGAGAAGGGGCACTTCATTCTGGCCCGGGCGGAGGTGGACTTCCTGAAGCCCATCCTCCTCGAGGATCCCGTGGAGGTGGGGGTGCGGGTGGTGCGCATCGGGCGGAGCAGCTTTGACATGGAGTACCTCCTCCTGGCCAGGGGGGAGGAGGCCGCCCGGGGCAAGACGGTCCAGGTTTGGCTGGAAGGAGGCAAGCCCGCGCCTTTGCCCCCGGTCATCCGAGAGCGCATAGAGGCCCTGGAGGGCCGCTCCTTCTAGCCCTTCAGCACCACCACCGTGACCCCGTGCCCCCCCTCGTGGGGAGGAGCGTCGGCGAAGGTTTCCACCCGTTTGTCCCGCCTTAGGGCCTCGCGGATGGCCTGCCTTAGGGCCCCGGTACCCTTGCCGTGGAGGAGGCGCAGGGTGGTGAGGCCCAAGGCGCAGGCCTCCTCCAGGGCGGAGTCCACCTCCAGGAGGGCTTCCTCCACGGTAAGCCCCCTGAGGTCCACCTCCTTCACCTCCCTTCGCGGCTTTAGGCCGATGGCCTTGGGGGTTTCCTGGGCCTTAAGGGGGGTGAGCTCCTTGGCCTTCACCGTCATCTTCACCGGCCCCACCTGGACCAGGGCTTCCTCTCCCCTTAGCTCCAGAAGCCTTCCCTGACGCTTCAGGGAGGGGATCTCCACCATCTGTCCCGCCTCGAGGCCCCTAGGCCCCTCCAAGGCAGCCTTGGGCGTGGCCCTGGCATACCTTTCCCTCAGGGCCAAAAGCTCCCGCAGGGCGTCCTTTTTCCCCTGGGTTTTGGCCTTTTCCTTGAGGGCTTTGAGCTCGGCCTCCGCCTTTAGGAGCTTCTGGCGGATCTCCTCCTCCAGGGCCTTGAGCCTTTCCGAACGCTCCTCCGCAAAACGGGCTTCCCGCTCCTCCAGCCGCTTCCTCAAGGTCTCCACCTGGGCCAGCTGGGAAAGGAGCTGGCTTCTTTCCTCCTCCAGGCGTAACCTTTCCGCCTCCAGCTCCTCCAGGAGGGCTTCCAGCCTTCCCCCTTGGGGCAGAAGGCTTTCCGCCCGCTTCAGCACCGCCTCGGGCAGGGAAAGCCTCCTGGCGATGGCCAGGGCGTAGCTCCGCCCGGGCACCCCCAGGACCAGCTGGTAGGTGGGGCGCAAGCCTTCCAGGTCAAAGCGCATGGAGGCGTTTTCTATGCCCTCCTGTCCCTGGGCGAAGGCCTTCAGGGGGGAGAGGTGGGTGATGACCAGGCCCTTGACCCCCTTCGTCAGGAGGGCCTCGAGGATGGCTTGGGAAAGGGCGGCTCCCTCCTCGGGGTCGGTGCCACTGCCCAGCTCGTCGATGAGGACCAGGCTTTGGGCCGTGGCGCTTTCCAGCATCTCTTTGAGCCTTCTTAAGTGCCCGGCGAAGGTGGAAAGGTTTTCCTGAAGGGATTGCTCGTCGCCGATGTCGGCGAAGACCCGGTCGGGCCAGGCCAGGGTGGCCTTCTTGGCCGCCACGAAAAGCCCCGACTGGGCCATGAGCACCGCCAGGCCCAGGGTTTTCAACAGGGCCGTCTTTCCCCCCATGTTGGGGCCGGAGATGAGGATGAGGCGCCTTTCCCCGTCCAGGGCCAGGGAGTTGGGAACGGGATTGGGGATGAGGGGGTGGAAGGCTTGGAAAAGCTCGTAAGCTTCCCCAAAGCGGGGCCGGGTGAGGCGGAGATCCCGGGCCAGGGCTGCCTGGGCCTGGACGAGGTCCAGGAGGCCTAGGGCCTTAAGGGTGCCGGGCAGTTCCTCATCGGCCGCCAGGGCTTCGGAAAGCTCCCGTAGGATACGGTTTACCTCCTCCTCCTCCTGAAGGCGCAGGGCTTGGAGGCGGTTGTTCAGCTTCACCACGGAGAGGGGCTCGATGAAAAGGGTGGCCCCGGATTCGGACTCATCCAGGAGAAGGCCGGGGATCCTTTGGGCCATCCCCGCGCGCACGGGGATGCAGTAGCGCTCGCGGCGCAGGGTGACGAACCGGTCCTGGATCGCCTCGGGGTGGCGGTCCATGAGGGCGTAGAGTTTGTCCAGGATCTGCTGGCGCAGGGGCTTGAGTTCCCGGCGGATGGCGAAAAGCTTGGGGCTTGCCTCATCCCGCACGGCTCCTTCCTCGTCCAGGGCTTTCCTGACCTTGGTGAGAAAGGCCCCGTGGTCCCCGATGCCCGCTGCCACCTGGCTCAGGAGGTTTTGTAGGGGAAGAAGCTCCTCCTTGAGGGCTAGGGCCTCCTCCAGGGCCTGGGCTCCTTTCAGGAGCTCGAGGCCCGAAAGCCTGGCCCCGCCTTGGGCCTTTTGGTAGGCCTCCTCGAGGGTTCCCGCCTCGGGAAGGGTATAGGGATAGGCTAAGGCCTCCTGGGTCAGCTGGTGACGCCTTTCCGCCTCCTCCTGGGAGAGGGGGGCAAGGGCCAAGGCCAGCCTTCGCCCCAGGGGGGTCTTGGCCCTTTCCGCAAGGAGGGCGCGGACCTTGGGGAACTCCAGGACCTCGAGGACATCCCGCACAAAAGCCCAGTATAGCTCTTGGGCTCTAACGCTTCAGCAGGCGGAGCAGGACGGCAAGGGCAAGCTGTCCTCCAGGGCCTAAAGCCTTCCTCAAGAGCAACCCTACCCGTCCGAGCCGCCCCCAGGGCAGGAGGGAGAGCAAGGTGGTCAGAGAGGCAAGGATGGCCTGTTTTTGTTCCTGGGGCAGGCTATGCCAACGGGCATAGGCTTCTTGCACCAACGCGATGACCCGCTTATGGAAGCCAGGGTCCTTGGGGTTTCCCCCCTTCAGGGCTTCCATCTGGGCCAATAGCCCTTCTGAGGAGACCCTTCCCTCAGCCTGGGCTTGAAGGGGGGGTGCATCCGGGATGCCTTCCCCTGGCTTGGCGTCGGTGCTCCCAACCCGCCTCACCCTTCTCTTGAAACTTTTGAGCCGCATCTGGCTTGCATTATACGGGTTGGAATAACAGGAAGGAGGTTTCGGTTTCCACCTCCCCCGCCACCTCCTTCTCAGCAACGAGGTCTATTCCGGGGGGAAGGGTGAGCCTTGCTCCTTCCGGGGCGAAGAAGGCCCAGACCTCCTGGCCTCGGTACCGCCTTTTGAAGGCCAACACCCCTTGGCCGGCGTCTAAGGGAAGAAGCCCTCCCAGGCGCAGGGCAGGGTGGGTGCGCTTGAGCTTCACCAGCCTGCGGATAAGGGTCAGCACCTCGCGGTTCCATGCGCTTTCGTTCCAGGGGAAGGGGGCCCGGCAGTAGGGATCCCCTTGCCACTTTGCGTAGGGGTTGGGTTGGGAAAGGCCCACCTCGTCCCCGTAGTAGATGGCGGGGCTTCCCGGGAAGGCGAAGAGGAGGGCATAGGCCAGCTTGAACCGTTCCACATCCCCCTTAAGCCGCCAAAGGGCGCGGGGGATGTCGTGGGAGGAGAGGAGGGTGTACATGCTGTGCCGAAGTTGAACGGGCAGGGCCTGGTGGTGGTCCCAGAGCACCTGCCAAGCCTCCTGGGCGTTCAGGTGGACAGGCCTTCCGTGCACATCCCTTCCCGAAAGCCACTCCATCACGGGGTAGGCGAAGCCCGCATAGTGCATGGCCCCATCCAGGGTATGGGCCCTTAGGGTGGGGGTGGCGTCGTAGGAGAGTTCCCCGATCACCAAAGCGTCGGGCCTTTCTTCCTTGGCCGCCCGGGCCAGGGCGCGAAGCCAGCGGGCGTTCTTGCGGTTGGTCCCCCCTTCCCCGATGGAGTGGGCCACATCCAGCCGGAAGCCGTGGGCCAGGCGCATCCAGTAGCGGATGGGAGCCTTTTTGCCGTGGACGAAGCGCTCCTGGGTGAGGGGGGAGGCATAGTCCAGCTTGGGCATGGACTTTACCCCCCAGAAGGCGGCATAGGAGCCATCGGGGTAGAAGGTGAACATGCTCCGTTCCGGGCTTTCCGGGTCCTTCAGGGCCTTTTGAAACCAAGGGTGGGTGGCCCCCACATGGTTGAAGACGCCATCCAGCACCAGGCGCATACCCCTCTTTTCCAAAGCCTGGAAGAGGGCTTCCAGGGCCTCCTCTCCTCCCAGGTGGGGGTCCACCCGCAGGTAGTCTTCCGTGTCGTAGCGGTGGCTACTTGGGCTTTGGAAGATGGGCGTAAGGTAAAGGGTTTCCACCCCCAAGGCCTCCAGGTGGGGAAGGGCTTCCAGGATGCCCAAGAGGTCTCCTCCGTAGAACTCCCACGATCCCTCCGGGCCCGGGGGTTCGTTCCAGGCCTTCTTGCGGATGGGCCTGCCCATGAGAAGCCATTCCCCATCCTTGGGGGCAAGCTCCTTTCGCCCCTGGCGGAAGCGGTCGGGGAAGATCTGGTAATAGACGGTGCCCAGGGCCCACCAGGGGGGAAGGGATCCCGCCAGGAGGTGAAAAAAATGGTCGTAGCGGGGAAGGGTTTTTTCCAGGCCGTGGCTGCCCAAGAAGCCCTCGGGCAGGAGGAAGCAGTAGCGAAAGGGGCTTGCGTGCACGGAAACCCGCACCCTTAGGCCCCCCGTGGCCCGTTCCATGGGTTTTTTGTGGATCTCCCCGTCCTTTTCGTACAGGAGGAGCCCTTCCTTGGCCTCGGTTTCCAGGTAGAGGGTCACCTCTTCTCCCAGCTCGGGCAGGGGGGGATGGATGTGCTCGAGGTCGTGGTAATGGGCCATGGGGCTACTCCTTCACCGCCCCTGCGGTGTACCCGGAAACGAAGTACTGCTGGAAGCCGTAGAAGAGGAAGAGGATGGGCAAGGAACCGAGGACGCTGGCCGCGGCGAAGATCCCCCACTTGGTCTGGAACTGGCCGGTGGTGAAGCTCCGAAGCCCCACGCCCACGTTCCAGCTTTCCACCCCCGTGAGGACCAGGTTGGCCAGAACGAACTCCGAGTAGGTGCCCACGAACTGGAGGAGGAAGATGAAGACGAACATGGGGGCGGAAAGGGGGAGGAGGATCTTGGTGAAGACCTGCCACTTGGTGGCCCCGTCCACCATGGCTGCCTCCTCGAGGCTCGGGCTGATGCTTTCCAGGTACCCCTTGTACACCCAGGTGCCGAAGCTGATGATTCCCCCGGAGTAGGCCAGCACCAGCCCGGTGAAGGTGTTCAGGAGATCCAGCCGGGAAAGGAGGTAGTAGATGGCCACCAAGGCCAGAAATCCGGGGAACATCTGCACGAAGATGAAGAAGAGGAGCACGGGGTAGCGGCCGGGCAGGTGGCGAAAGCGGGCGAAGGCGTAGCCCGCGGTGGCGGTGAGCAACACGGCGAGGAGTCCCGTAAGCCCGGAGATGAGGAAGGTGTTGCGCACCCAAAGCAGGAACTTGGCCTCGGTGCCCTGCCCGGTGAACTGCTTGGGGGAAAGGGTGAGGGCCAAAGCGAAGACCGCCAGGGCCAAGAGGAGGAGGAGCCTTCCCTGCCAGAGGTCCATCCAGTCCTCCGGGGTTAGAAGCCGCCTCAGGAGGCCGATGAGGGCCACGCCCAGGAGGGCGAGCCCCCCGAGGAGGAGAAGGCCCACCTGGTAGGGGTAAAGCACCACCCCCTCCACCAGCTTGGCGTAGTTTTCCAAGGAGGGCTCGGGCACGTAGGGGATGACCTTGGCGTCCAAAAGGAGAAACCCCGTGTCCGGCCTGCGGAAGCTGAAGAGGTTGTTGGTGGGGTCAAAGCTTGCGGCCACCACCTGCACCACGGGGTAGTAGACCAACAGGATCAGGATCCAGAGGAAGAGGTGGGTCACCCCCTGCCAGAAAAGGGGCCAGGGGCTTCGCTTGCGCCCCTGGATGCGGTTGGCCAGCACGGTGTAGGCCAGGCTGTAGAGGAGGACGAGAAGAACCAGGCCCAAAAGGATGCCCAGGGCATAGGCCCAGCCATAGGGCACGAAGACGCTGCCGAAGGCCACCTGCTTGCGGTAGGAGCCCGCGTCAAAGAGCCGGTTTAGGGCAAACCAATAGACCCCGTAAAGGGCGAGGCCCACGAGGAGGAAGGCCAGAAGTCGCCGCACCTACCTCACCTCCCTTAGGGCCCCGGTGATGCGGAAGTTCACCAGGCTGATGGCCACGGTGATGGCAAAGATGAGGAGGCTGATGGCCGCCCCCAGGCCGTAGGCGGATTGCCCCTCGGCGCTGAAGGCGGTCTTGTAAGCCCAGGAGATGAGGATGTCCGTGGCCTGGGCCGTGGCCAAGCGGCCTTCCTGGGCCGGGCCTCCGCCGGTAAGGAGGTAGATGATGTAGAAGTTGTTGAAGTTGAAGGCGAAGGAGGAGAGGAGGATGGGCACCATGGGCTTTTCCAGAAGGGGCAGGGTGATGCCCCATAGGGCCTGCCAGGGAGTGGCCCCATCCACCTTGGCGGCCTCGTAGAGCTCGTCGGGGATGGTGGAAAGAGCCCCCAAGGTGGCGGTCATCATGTAGGGGAAGCCAAGCCAGAGGTTCACCAGGAGGATGGCCACCTTGGCCCAATCGGGGTCGTTGAGCCAGGGGATGGGGTAGATGCCCAAGACCCCTAGGAGGCGGTTGATGGCCCCGAAGTTGTAGTTAAGGAGGGCCACGAAAACCTGTACCGTGATCACCCCCGGCAAGGCCCAGGAGACGATGAGTACCGTGCGGTAGAAGTTTCTTAGCTTTAAGGCTTTGTTGTTGAGGACAAGGCCCAATATAAGGCCCAAGAGGGCGTTCAGGAGCACGGTGCTTAAGGCGAAGACCACGTTCCAGGCGAAGACGGGGAAAAGGGCCTTGCTGGCCTGGGAGAGGATGAAGCTGAAGTTTCTAAGGCCCACGAAGCGGAAGGCATTCACCTTGGCCACAAAGGCGGCCTGAAAGGGCGGGGTGCGGTCTAGGACCAAGGTGTTTCCCTCAGCCTCGAGGATCCTGGCCCGGGCGCGGTGGCCCTCCGCATAGACCTCCACCGGTTCTCCCTGGCAGAGATTGCAGCGGAACGCTTCCTGGACGGGCTCCTCCAGGAGAAGGCGAGCACCTTCTTGCCGCACCACCCGGGTTTCCGTGGAGCGGTCGGGGAAGCCGCTTCGGGCCCCCGAGTAGTCGGTGAAGGCCAGGTAAACCGTGAGGGCGATGGGGTAGAGGGTGAAGACCAAAAGAAAGGAAAGAGCGGGGAGGAAATAGTACCAGTCGGTGAGCCAAGGAAAGAGGTGTCCCACCAGGATGGCCCCCGGCACCAGCACCAGAAGGGCCAGGACCAGGATGGTCCAGCCTGGAGGGGCCAGGTAGGCCTCGAGGGCCAGATACCCCAGGATGCCCACCCCTGTGGACAGGATCAGGAGGCCCAAAAGCAAGGATAGGGCCAGGAGAAAACCCTTAAGGCCAGGAGGGTGTTTCATGGCTTAAAGATACGCCCCCCACGGGGGGAGGAGGTCCCATGGGGGGCCTGCATGGGTGTGCATTTCCGCTACGGGGTGTGTTCCAGGGTCCCCACCCGGGCAAAGCCCGGGTGGGATGGTATTACCTGCCGATGCCCTTCCTGATCTCGGCCACCATGTCCTCCACGATCTTCTTCACGTTGGAGTCGGGCCGCTGGATGGCCAGGTTGATGGCGTTGGCCCAGGGACCCCATACCTTGCCCATCTCGGGGATGTTGGGCATGGGGGTGCCCAGGGCGAAGACCTTGGAAAAGCCCGCCACCACGGGATCCTTCTCCAGGGTCTTGGCGGCGCTCTTGGACACGGGGATGCGGCCACCCGCTTGGTTAAAGGAAACCAGGTTCTTGCCGGTGACCAGGGTCTTGGCGAAGTTGACCGCGGCGGTCTTGTTCTTGGAGTAGGCGTTCACCACCACCCCCTGCACCCCCAGGAAGGGACCCCAGGGGTTCTTGGCCCCGGGCGGGGTGGGGAAGGGGGCGATGCCGAAGTCGATCTTGGCCTTCTTGTAGTCGCCCAGGGCCCAGGGGCCGTTGATGATCATGGCCAAAGCCCCGTCCTTGAAGGCTCCGTCCGCCACGCCGTAGTCCACCCCTTCGGGCACCAGGTTGTAGCGGAAGCGGAGATCCTTGATGAACCCTAAAGCCTTTTCCCCCACTTCCCCGCCTATCAGGAGCTTGGAGGGGTCCAGGTTGCCCTTGGCGTCCTTGGCGAAGACGTTGTCCGCTCCATAGGCCCGGAAGAAGCCGAAGTTGAAGTAGGGGTCGCCGATGTTGTACAGGAAGCCGAAGGTGGAACCGGTGGTGAGCTTCTGGGCCAGGGACAGGAACTCCTCCCAGGTCTTGGGGGGCTCCTTCACGTACTTCTTGTTGTAGATGAGGGCCACGCTCTCGGCGAAGGCGGGAAGGCCCATGAGCTTACCCCCGAAGGTGAAGGCCTCCACCGCCACGCTTTGCAGATCGGATAGATAGTTTGGCGTCACGTACTTGCCCATGGGCTCCAGCACCCCTGCCTGGGCCATCTCCCCCAGCCAGTCGTGGGGGATGGAGACCACCAGGTCCGCCGCTTGCCCCTGGGGTGCCCCCAGGATGAACTTCTGCTTGATGTCCCCAAAGGGAACCTCCACCACCTCCACCTTGGTGCCGGAGGTCTTCTCGTAGGCCTGGGCTTGGGCCTTGAGCCACTCCAGCTCGGGACCGCCAAAGTGGGTCCACACCGTGATCTTCCCCTGGGCAAGGGCCAGGGAAAGCCCGAGGGCCAGTACCGCCAGTGCTCGTTTCATATCCCACCTCCGGGCGCGTGGTAGCGTTTCCGCTTAGCTTTTTTCCGCGCCCTGCAGGCTGAGTATACTCCTGCCTTCCCGGGACGCAAGTCCCCCCTAATAGAGGGCCCGCACCACCTCAAAGGCGATGAGGGCCAGGATCCCCACCTCCACCGCCTGGCTTCTTAAGTGCACCACCTCCTCGGTGACCATCTCGTAGGTGGCCTCGAGGACCCTGAGCTTTTCCTCCAGGCTCCGCTCCAGCTCGTGGGCCCCATAGAGCTCCAAGGCGGCCCGGTAGATCTTGGCGTAGAAGAGATCCTCGGTGATGCGCAAGGCTCCCTCCATCCGGGCCCGCACGTCGGCGATCTCCGCATGCCGGGCCATGAGGTGTCGCCTCAAGCGCTGGAGCTTCCCGTACCCCCAAAGGCCCCGGTGCCGGAGCACCTGGGGCACGGCCTCCAGCTCCTGGGTGAGGACCCCGTCATAGTAGGAAAGCTCCAGAAGCTGGGCGTGCACGAACTCCACCAGGTCGGCCACGTCCCAGATGCCCTCGGAGTCCAGGATGAGGACCCGGTCAAAGCCCAAAAGGGCCAGGTCCTCGGTGGAGTAGCTGTAGCGGTAGCGCTCCATCTCCCGCCTGACCTCGGGGGCGAACTCCTCCTTGGCCCCCATCCAGAGGGGGGTGAGGTCTACAGGGGGGGTATGGGCCTTTTCCCCTTCTATCCCCAGGGCGTGGTAGACGGTGAACTCCTCGGAGAGGCGCTTTTCCTCAGGGTGGAGGAGGGCTCCTTGCAGATAGGGCTCGAGGGCCGCCAGCTCCGCCAGGAAAAACCCTTCCCAGAAGGGGAGCTCGGGAAGGGCCAGGGCCCTTTCCAAAAAGGCTTCCCAGGGCACCTTCTCCCCCAGGTGCACCCGGAAGGAAAGGGAGGCAACCCCAAACTCGTAGAGCCGGGCGGTGAGGAGGCCGGAGATCCCCTCCACGCTCCTCACCCCAAGCTCCACCTGCGCCGGGGGGTTTTCGAAGCGCACCGCCCCCAGCCGGGGCCGGGAGAGGCGAAGCCTGGGGGTGGCCAGGCGGGAGAGGTCAATCTCGTCCGCCAGGTCGTAAAGGCGGTAAAGGGCGATGTGGGGCGAAAGGAGGTTCATGGGAAGGCCGGGCTCATTCCAGTTGGGAGATCTCCCGGGGAGGGGGACCCTGCTCGTAGGCTTTGAGGAGGGCCTTTATGGCCTGGCCCCGGTGGGAGTAGTGGGCCTTTTCTTCCAGGGTCATCTCCGCGAAGGTCTTGCCCGCCTCGGGCACGTAGAAGAGGGGGTCGTACCCGAAGCCCCCTTCCCCCCGGGGAGCCTCGAGGATGTACCCCTCCACCTGTCCCTCGTAGGTTTCCACATGCCCGTCGGGGTAGGCCAGGACCAAGACCGCCACGAAGCGGGCCTTGCGCTCCTCCCCCTTGAGGTGGCGCATCCTCTCCAGAAGGTAGACGTTCCGCTCCCGGTCGGTTTCCCTTCCCCCATAGCGGGCGGAGTAGACCCCGGGCTCCCCCCCTAGGGCCGGCACCTCGAGGCCCGAGTCATCCGCCAGGGCGGGAAGGCCCGTGGCCTTGGCCACGTAGGCGGCCTTGAGGAGAGCGTTTTCCAGGAAGGTGGAACCCTCCTCCTTGGGCATGCGCAGGGGAAAGTCGGCCAGGGAAAGAAGGGTCCAGCCCAGAGGAGCCAGGCCCTCCCTAAGCTCCCGCACCTTCCCGGGATTGCTGGTGGCCAAGACCAGGCGCATCCCTTCTAGGATACTCCCTTAAGGGCCTGGACCACTTCCTCCGGGGAATCCAGTGGGGTAAGGAGGGCCAGGTCTTTGGCATCGATGGCCCCTTGTTCTTTCAGGGATTCCATCCAGCTCAGAAGCCCTTGCCAGTATCCCCGGTCCAAGGCGAAGACGGGGAAAGGGTGGACCTTCTCCGTTTGGATGAGGACCAGGACCTCGGAGAGCTCGTCCAGGGTGCCGAACCCGCCGGGCAGGAAGACGAAGGCGTGGGCGTAGCGCACGAAAAGCACCTTGCGCACGAAGAAATAGCGCAGGGTGAGGGTATGGGTCTGATAGGGATTGGGCTTCTGCTCGTGGGGAAGCTCGATGTTCAGGCCCACGCTCACCCCACCTGCCTCAAAGGCTCCTCGGTTCACGGCCTCCATGACCCCGCCCCCGCCGCCCGTCACCACCCCGAAGCCTGCTTCCGCTAATGCCCTTCCCAGCCGGTAGCCCAGGGCGTAGGCGGGGTGGCCCTCTCCGAAGCGGGCCGAGCCGAAAACGGAAACCAGGGGGACCTCTATTTCCGAAAGGGTTTCGAACCCTTCCACGAACTCCGCCAGGATGCGGAAAAGCCGCCAGGCATCCTCGTGGTGAAGCTGGTCGATCAGGGGCTTCTTGGCCATCAAAGCTCCTCCAGGCTGACCTGTTTTAGCTCCTCCACCCTTACCCCCAGGTGCTCCGCCAGGTTTCGGTAGCTTTCCGGGTCCCCCGTGACGAAGTGCACCACCCGGCTTTGGCCCTCGGGGTTTAAAAGCCCCTCTTCCTTGAGGGCTTTGGCCACCGCTTCCGCCGTGGCCTCGGCGGAATCGATGAGCCTCACTCCGGGTAGAACCTTGGCCAGGGTGCCCTTCAGGAAGGGGTAGTGGGTGCAGCCCAGGATCAGGGCCTCGAGGTCCTGGGGGGCCTCCTCGAGGTAGTGCCGGGCCACCAAGAGGGCCACGGGGTCATCCCAAAGCCCTTCCTCCACCAAGGGCACGAAGAGGGGACAGGCCCTGGCCCAGGAAACCTCCACGTAGCGCTCGTAGGCCCGGCTTTCCACCGTGGCCTGGGTGCCAATGAGGCCCACCTTGCCGTACCCTTGGGCGGCCTTGGCCACGGGTTCCAGCACCCCGAAGACGGGCACCGAAAGATCCTCGGCCAGATCGGGAAGGGCCGCGGAGCTTGCGGTGTTGCAGGCCACCACCAGGGCCTTGACCCCTTGCCGGAGCAAAAAACCGGCGATTTCCCAGGCAAAGCGCCGCACCATGGAAAGGGGCTTGCTGCCGTAGGGTACCCGGGCGGTGTCGCCGAAATAGAGGAAATCCTCCTGGGGCAGGGCCCGGCGCAAAGCGGAAAGCACCGTAAGCCCCCCTACCCCCGAGTCAAAGACGCCGATGGGCTGCCTAGGGTCCTTCACGAGCCGCCATCATACCCTGGACGGAAAAGGGGGGGTGCTATACTATCAGGGTTGCCCCGGTGGGGGCAAGGGAGGTGCGCAAGTTGAGGCTGGTCACGTCCGAGTCGGTCACGGAAGGGCACCCGGATAAGCTGGCGGACCGGATCTCCGACGCCATCCTGGACGCCCTGATCGCCCAGGATAAGAAGGCCCGGGTGGCGGCGGAAACCCTAGTCACCACCGGGCTGGTGTTCGTGGCGGGAGAGATCTCCACCGAGGGGTATGTGGATATCCCTGGCCTGGTTCGCAAGACGGTGAGGGAGGTGGGCTACACCCGGGCCAAGTACGGCTTTGACGCCGACACCTGTGCGGTCCTCACCGCCATCGACGAGCAGTCCCCGGACATCGCGGGCGGGGTCAACCTCTCCTACGAGTGGCGGGTGCTCAAGTCCACGGATCCTCTGGACCGCACGGGCGCGGGGGATCAGGGCCTCATGTTCGGTTACGCCACCGACGAAACCCCGGAGCTCATGCCGCTTCCCATCACCCTGGCCCACCGCCTCACCATGCGCCTGGCGGAGGTGCGCAAGACCGGGCTTCTTCCCTACCTGCGCCCCGACGGCAAGGCCCAGGTCACCGTGGTCTACGAGGGGGACCGGCCCCTTTACGTGAAAACGGTGGTGGTCTCCGCCCAGCATTCCCCGGAGGTGGAGCAGGACCAGCTTCGCGAGGACCTGATCCGCGAGGTGGTGCGCCAAGCTGTTCCTCCCGAGTACCTGAGGGAAGGGGAAACGGAGTACCTCATCAATCCCTCGGGCCGCTTCATCCTGGGGGGGCCCCATGCGGACACCGGGCTCACCGGGCGCAAGATCATCGTGGACACCTACGGAGGGGTGGTGCCCCACGGAGGCGGGGCCTTTAGCGGTAAGGACCCCACCAAGGTGGACCGTTCCGCCAGCTACTACGCCCGCTACATGGCCAAGAACCTGGTGGCGGCAGGCCTGGCCCGGCGGGCCCTGGTGGAGCTGGCCTACGCCATTGGCAAGGCTAGGCCCGTTTCCTTGCGGGTGGAAACCTTCGGCACCGGGGTCTTGCCCGATGAAAAGCTCACGGAGATCGTGAAGCGGGTCTTTGACCCCAGACCCCTGGCCATCATTGAGGAGCTGGACCTCCTCCGTCCCATCTACACCCCCACCAGCGCCTACGGCCACTTCGGCCGCGCAGGCTTCCCCTGGGAGGAAACCGACCGGGTGGAGGCCTTAAGGCGGGAAGCAAGCCTCTAATCACCCCAACCCGGTTTTGGCCAGGTTGGGGGTCCCGCTAGGGAGGGGTGGGTTTAACCCACCTCCACCCGGTTTTTCCCCCGGCGCTTGGCCTGGTAAAGGGCGTCGTCGGCCCGCTTGAGGAGGGAAAGAGGGGAATCTTCGGGGCGGGCCTCGGCCACGCCGATGCTGACGGAAATCCCCTCCGCCGGGAAGACCCGCAAGGCGGCCACCGCTTGCCGGAGCCGGCTTGCCATCCGCACCGCCTGGGCCAAGGGGGTTTCCGCAAGGAGGATGGCGAACTCCTCCCCCCCAAGGCGCACCGCCCGGTCGCTTTGCCGGATGTGCTCCTCCAGGCAGCGGGCCAGGGCCCTAAGCACCCGGTCCCCCACCGGGTGGCCGTGGGTGTCGTTGATCCGCTTGAAGTTGTCCAGGTCCAGCACCAAAAGGGAGAGGGGCCGTCGGTAGCGCCGGGCGCGGAAGAGCTCCCTTTCCAAGATTAAATCCAGGTAACGCCGATTTCTAAGCCCGGTGAGGGGGTCGGTGTAGGCGTCTAGCCGGGCCTCGAGGTAGCCCTCCCTGACCCGGACCAGCACGTAGAGAAGGCTCACATAGGCCAGGTTGGCCCCGAAGAACTGGGCCAGGGCGTTGAGGTGCTCCGCACGGAAGTGGCCGCGCAAGGCCCCCAGGAGGGAGAGGAGAAAGAGGGTGAACAGGTAAAGCAGGGCCAGGCGCACCGCCCTTTGGGTTTGGAAGAAGAGAAAACCGCTGAAGTACACGAAGGGAACCCAGTGGGCGGCGGGGGATAGGCCCAGGGGGTTGGGGGCGAAGAGGAGCTGGAAGGCCAGGGTGAGGAGGAGGTACAGGGCCACCAGGCCGTGGGCCCCCGGGAGGACCCAGGAGGCCGTCTGGGGGGCGCGCCAGAGGGCCAGGGCCATGCCTGAGAAGGCCAGGGCCAGGAAGGGCAGGAGGACCCGGTCCACAGGGTCCAGCCCCACCCGGCTCGAGGCCCAGAGGGCCACCAGGGCCAGCAGGGCCCCGAGGGGCAGGAGCCATAGGGCTATCCTGCGCCTTAAGGGATGCAGGGGATCCAGAAGCTCGAGGGTGGGGTGCAAATTGCCTCCAGTATAAACGCCGGCTGGCCGGACCATGCCTCCAGGATGACCCCACCCCCCTTAACGGACCCTTAACGGGCCTTCAGTCCTCCAGATAGGTGTAGCCCTGGAGCTCCCGCATGTACCGCTCCAGGAAGGCGCCCTTTTCCACGGGGGAGAGGCGGCTTTGCCGCACCAGGCGCTCCACCCCCAGGAAGAGCTCCCGGGCGGTAAAGCCCATCTTCTCGATGACCTTCTCGGCGGTTTCCCCGGGAACGAAACGCTCTATGGCAAACCCGTCCTCGTCCACCACCACGTGGGCCTCCCCCACCTGGCCGAAGAGGTTGTGGTTGCTGCCCAACACGTCCTGGTAGGCTCCCACCAGGAAGACCCCCAGGTAGTAATATTCCCCCGGGCGGATGGGGTGGACGGGCAGGCTCTGGCGTACGTCGTGCAGGTCGATGAAGCGGTCTATCTTGCCGTCGGAGTCGCAGGAGATGTCCACCAGGGTGGCCTGGCGGGTGGGGGGCTCGTTAAGGCGGCTTAGGGGGACGATGGGAAAGAGCTGGTGGATGGCCCAGGCGTCGGGAAGGCTTTGAAAGATGGAGAAGTTGCAGACCAGCTTGTCGGCCAGGAGCTTTTCCAGATCCTCAAACTCATCGGGAGCGTAGGGTAGCTCCCGCACGATGGCATAGACCCGCCGGGCGATGTGGTAAAAGATCTCCTCCGCCAGGGCGCGGTCCCGCAGAGACACGAGCCCTAGGTCGTAAAGGGTCTGCAGGGTTTCCTTGTCGGCGAAGGCGTCGTGGTAGACCTCGCGGAAGTTCTTAGAGGAGAGGTTTTCCAGGCTCTCCCAAAGCTCCTTGACCAGGGGATGGGCCTCCGCAGGCGGAGGGGAAGGCCGGGTCTCCCCTGGGGGGGTGATCACGTCGATGACCTCGAGGACCAGGACCTCATGGTAAGCGGTCACCGCCCGGCCCGACTCCGTGACCAGGGTGGGGTGGGGCTCCCCCTGGGCCTCCACCACCTCCTTGGTCACGTAGACCAGGTCCTCGGCGTACTCGGGAAGGGTGTAGTTGGCGGAGGCGTAGAAGTTGGTCTTGGAGCCGTCGTAGTCCACGGCCAGCCCCCCGCCCAGGTTCAGGTACTGGAGGGGAGCCCCCAGCTTCCTGAGCTGCACATAGGTCTGGGCGGCCTCCCGCACCGCCGCCTTGATCTTACGGATGTCCGTCACCTGGCTGCCGATGTGGGCGTGGACCATGACCAGGGTGTCCAGGAGGTCCTCTTCCTTCAGAATCTCCACCGCCCGGATGATCTCCGGGGTGGTGAGGCCGAACTTGGCGTTTTCCCCGCCGGAGGCTTCCCACTGCCCGGCCCCTTTGGCCTTCAGCTTGTAGCGGATGCCCAGCTTGGGCCGCACGCCCAGCTCCTTGGAGATGCGGATCACCCGGGGGAGCTCGGCGAACTTCTCCAGGGTGATGACCACGTTCCGGGAAAGCTTCCTTCCCATTAGGGCCAGGCGGATGAAATCGTCGTCCTTGAAGCCGTTGGTGGTGATGAGGGATTCCGGGGAGAGGTCCTGGGCCAGGATCAGGGCGAGTTCCGCCTTGCTTCCCGCCTCGAGGCCATAGTGGTAGGGTCTCCCCGCCTTGGCCACGGTTTCCAGCACCAGCCGGCGCTGGTTCACCTTCACGGGGTAGACCCCGCGGTAGCCCCCGTGGTAGCCGTACTTTTCCATGGCCCTGCGAAAGGCTTCGTTCAACTCCTGCACCCGGGCCTCGAGGATCTGGGGGAAGCGGAGCACCAGGGGCAGGGGCCGCCCCTCGTCCCTAAGGGCTTCCACGATCTCCAGAAGGGAAGCGGCAGGCCCTTCTGGACCCAGGGGGGTTACCTCCAACTCCCCGTCCCGCCCTACCCGGAAGAACCCCGCCCCCCAGTAGGGCACCAGGTAGATCTCCTCAGCTTCCTTGGGGGAAAAGCGCCTGGCGGTTTTCAATCCCGTTCAACCTCCGCCCTTGAGTGTAGGGCGGAAGGGGCGGCTTGGGAAGAGGTGGGGCTCCGGTAAAGGTACCCCTCGCCTTCCCTGGGGATTTCCTCCGGGTCCACCAGGTAGAGGAAAGGGCCTCCCGTTTGGTTTACCAGGGCATAGCCCCGTTCTTTGAGAAGGGAATGCAAGGCCTCCTCGGCCTGAAAGGCAAGGGGTACCGGCCCCAACTCTTTCAAGACCTCCTCCAAAAGGTCCAGCCAGCGGGCCAGTTGGGTGGGGTCCACACTCGGAGGAACCGCAATCCGCACCGCCCCCCTTTTCTCCCCAAAGAGCCCAAACCGCCTTAAGAAGCGCCTTAAGGTACGCCTCTCCCCCCCTGAGGGCTGGAAGGAGAAGTGCTTGTGGCCAAAGACGCTGAAGCGGAATCCCACCGGGGCCAGGGTCTTCAAGCGGCTTATGGTCCTCCTGTCCCCCGCCCGGTGCCACCAAGAGAGCTCCACCGTGGGGAAGGCCTTGGCATAGGCCTTGAAGCCCCCAGGGTAGCCCCTATACCCCTTAAGGCCTTCCAGGATCAAGCCAGGCCTCCAAGAAGGCCAGCCCCATCCGGGCCATCAGGGGGGTGATGGTGTGCCCGGCTCCCTCCTCCACAAACCAGGCTAAGCGGCCTTCGGGGTAGTGGGGCCTCAAGGCCTCCACGGTTTTCTCCATGCGGGAAAGGGGCACGATCAGGTCCTTGGTGCCGTGGAGGTGGAGGAGGGGCACACCTCCATAGGCTTCCCCCCTCTGGGCGGGAGGGGTTTCGTAAAGGGCCAGGACTCGAGGGTCCCGTACCTCCTGACCCTGGGGGAGCTTCATGGGAAAGCCGCTTCCAATGAAGGCCAGGGCCCCTTCCGCCCGGAACCCCTGGGAAAGAAGCAGGTGCACCACAAAGGCCCCCAGGCTCCCTCCTGCCAGGAAAAGGGGTAGGCCAAAGCGTTCCCTGGCCTCCTGGGCCACTTCCCTGGCTTCCTCGGTAAAGGCCAGGGCTATCTGGTACACCTCCTCCACATACCTGGGGCTTTTGGAGGAGGGGGGTGGGCCTTCCCGTTTCCCGTGCCGGGGGGCGTCGAAGGCCAGGAGGAGGAAGCCCCTTTCCGCATACCCCGGGAGGAGGGAAAGGATGTGTTCCCTGGAGCCCTGCAACCCGTGGAGGGCCAGGAGGAGGGCCCTCGGGCGCTCGGGGATGTGGGCCAGCACGCTTTGCCCCGCCAGGGTGAAGGCTTCTTTCCGCATCTCGCTCCCTTCAGGTGAACAGGCTGGATACCGACTCTCCCCGGTGGATGCGCCAGATGGCCTCGGCAAAGATGGGAGCCACGGGGAGGGTCTTGAGCTTGGGACCCTCCTTGGGAGGGCAGGTGTCGGTGGCGGCCACCTCCCTCACCGGACTCTTGGCGATGCGCTCTAGGGCCGGGCCCACATAGACCCCGTGGGTGGCGGCGGCGTAGACTTCCTTGGCCCCAGCTTGCAGGAGGGCTTCCACTGCCTCCACCAGGCTTCCGGCGGTGGAGATCTCGTCGTCCACGATCAGGGCGGTTTTCCCCTTCACCTCCCCCACCAGCATCCTGACCCGCACCTCGGTGTCGGATACCCGTTCCTTGTCGATGAAGGCCAGGGGAAGGCGGAGGCGCCGGGCCAGGGAGCTGGCCCTCTTAAGATCGCCGGCATCCGGGGCCACCACCACAGCATTTTCCAGGTCCACCCGGGTGGCGAAGTGGTTGGCGATCACGGGCTCAGCGGAAAGGTGGTCCACGGGCACCTTGAAGAAGCCGTGGACCTGGGGGGAATGGAGGGTCATGGTGAGGACCCGGTCGGCCCCGGCGGTCTGGAGGAGGTCGGCGATGAGCCGGGCGGCGATGGAGATGCGGGGGGCGTCCTTCTTGTCGCTCCGGGCGTAGGAGAAGTAGGGGATGACCGCCGTGACCCGAGCGGCGCTGGCCCCCTTGGCGGCGTCCACCATCATGAGGAGCTCCATGAGGTGGTCCTGCACCGGAGGGGTCAGGGACTGGACGATAAAGACATCCCCTTCCCTCAGGCTTTCCTCGAAGCGCACGAAGAGGTTATCGTTGGCGAAGCGCTGGGTGGTGCTTTTGCCCAAGGGCAGGCCTAGGGCCTCGGCGATGGCTTGGGCCAGGGGTTTGTTGGACTGGCCGGAGAAGATCAGGAGGGGGCGGTCCATGCCGTTCCCCAAGATACCACGGGAGAGGGGTATGCCCAAGTTGGCCCCGAAGGGGCCACTTAAAGGAGGGTAAGGGCTTCCTGCAAGGGAGTGGTGACCTCCGGCCCCGTGGGGTGCAGGTAGACGTTCACCTCGGTGCGCACCCCGAAGCCAGGCAGGTAAAGCCCGGGCTCCACGGTGAAGGCGAGCCCCGGCACCAAAGGGCGGAAGTCGTGGGTTTCCAGGTCGTCCAGGTGAGGGCCGGAGCCGTGGACCTCCTCCCCCAGGTTGTGCCCCGTGCGGTGGCGGATGTAGGAGCCGTAGCCTTCGCTTTCCAGAAGCTTCCGGGCCACCTGGTCCACCTCGAAGCCCTTGGGGTAGCGCCCTTTTCGATAGGCCTCGGTCACGAAGCGGATGGCCCCATCCCGGGCCTTTACCACCGCCTGGAAGGCTTGGTGGGCGGCCTCGGGAGGCCTTAGGCCGGCCATCCAGGTGATGTCGGCGTAGACGCCTCCTTTTTCCTTGGCCCAGAGGTCCAAGAGCACCACTTCTCCCTCCTCGAGGGCCTTCCCCGTGGGCGCATGGTGGGGGTTGGCGGCGTTTTGGCCGAAGGCCACCATGGGGGGGTGGTCGAAGACCAGGCGCCGTTCCTCCAGGGCTTGGGTCAAGATGGCCTGTACCGCCTGTTCCGTGGACCCAGGGTTTTGGCGCAGGAAGGCTATGGCCTGGTCCTTGGCGGCCACCAGGCCCTTGGCTGCCCGGCGGTGGCTCCTTAGCTTTTCCTCCCCCCAGGTTTGGAAGAGGAGGAGCAAGGGCCAGGAGGAGGCGAGCTCGAGGCCCATTCCCCTGAGCAGGTCCAAACTGCCCCCGTCCACCCGGGACAGGTAGGGGATGAGTCCTCCCGGCACGTACTCCAAGGCGATGCGCCGCTGCCCTTCCAAAAGCTCCGAAAGGGCTTCCAGGTACCCTCGCCAGGTGTGGTAGGTGCGCCTTTTCCCGGGAAGGAGGGGAAAAAGGCTTTCCTCTATGGCGTGGCAGAGGAGCACGGGTTCCCCTTCCCGGGGGATGAGGTAGGCAAAACGGCGGGTTAGGTGAAGGTGGGTGAGGGCAAGCACCTCGAGGGCCAGGGGATTGCTCCGGCCAAAGGAGAGGAGGAGCCAAGCATCCAGCCTCTCTTCCCTGAGGATTTCCTGCACGCGGGTAAGCTCCACGTTTCCATGCTACCCCTTGGAACCCACCTCACCTTTTCTTACCCCTGACGTGCTACGTTGGGGGGTAGGGAGGTTCAGAAGATGGTCGAAACGCAGGAGGCGGTCATCCGCATTACCCCCTTGGCGGCGGAGAAGGCTAAGGAGATCCTGACCCGCTACGGCAAGGAGCACGCGGCCATCCGGGTCTACATCAAGTCCGGGGGGTGCTCTGGCTTCCAGTACGGCATGGCCGTGGACGAGCGGGAGTTGGAGGGGGATACCTTCGTGGAGATGCACGGGGTGCGCCTGGTGGTGGACCCCATGTCCTTGCCCTACCTGGTGGGCTCAGAGATTGACTGGGTGGAGAGCCTCATGGGCGGGGGCTTCACCGTGCACAACCCCAACGCCGCCAGCACCTGCGGTTGCGGCCACTCCTTCCGCACCAAGGACCAGGAGGGGGAGGCCCGCACCTGCGGCCACTAAGCCTTTCGCACCGTTATTTGGGGGCCTGGTTTCAGGCCCCTTTACCTTTGGCCCATTGACCTTCAGAGTGGGCGCCGTATAATGACCTCGGCCACTAAGGAGAGTGCCGCACACACGAAAGGAGGCAGTATGAGGAAACTAGGCAAACTCGCTGTACTCGGTTTAACCGCCCTGGGCCTGGCCCTGGCGGGGCCTCAGGACAACAGCCTGGTGATCGGGGCTTCCCAGGAGCCCAGGGTGCTGGCGGGGGACTTCCTCAACATCATCTCCAACCAGGCCATCAAGAGCGAGATTGAAGGCTATCTCTTTGCGCCCTTCATTGGCTTCAACGCCGACAGCCAGAACTTCCCCGTTCTGGCCACCGAGGTGCCCACCCTGGAGAATGGGCGCCTGCGGGTGAGGGACATCGGCGGCGGCAAGAAGCGCCTGGAGATGGACCTCACCATCCGCCCAGACGCCCGCTGGTCCGACGGCAAGCCCATCACCACCGAGGACGTGGCCTTCTACTACGAGGTGGGCAAGGCCAAGGGCATGCCCGTCCTGAACCCCGACTACTGGGAGCGGGTCCAGCTCCGGGTACGGGATGCCCGCAACTTCACCGTGATCTTTGAGCCCGCCTACTACTACGACACCTACGGCGGCACCTACGGCTCCCCCATCGGCTACGCCCCCAAGCACATCATGGGCCCCGAGTGGGAGAAGGTGAAGGCGGCGGCCCGCAACCTGGACCCCGACAAGGACGCGGAGAAGCTCAACGAGCTCTACCGCAACTTCTTCCTGAAGTTTTCCACCCCGGCGCAGCTCAACAAGGGCGCCATGGTCTACTCCGGTGCCTTCAAGCTCCGCCGCTGGGTGCCGGGGAACTCCATTGAGATGGAGCGGAACCCCAACTTCCCCATCAAGCCCGAGGGTGGGGAAAGCCGCTACGTGCAGAAGGTGGTCTACCGCTTCATCCAGAACACCAACTCCCTCCTCGTGGCGGTGATCGGCGGCTCCATTGACGCCACCTCCAGCGTCTCCCTCACCTTTGACCAGGGCCGCTCGCCCCAGCTGGTGCGGCGCGCCCCCGGTCGCTTTGACATCTGGTTCGTCCCCGGCGCCATCTGGGAGCACATTGACATCAACAAGTTTGAGAACTGCCAGGCGGTGCGTGACCTGGGCCTGAACGACAAGCGCACCCGTCAGGCCCTCCTGCACGCCATGAACCGCGAGGGCTTGGTCAAGGCCTTCTTTGACGGCCTCCAGCCCGTGGCCCACACCTGGATCGCCCCCGTCAACCCCCTCTTCAACCCCAACGTCAGGAAGTACGAGTTTAACCTGAAGAAGGCCGAGGCCCTCCTGGCGGAGATGGGCTGGAGGAAGGGCCCGGACGGCATCCTCCAGCGCACCGTGGGCGGGCGCACCGTGCGCTTTGAGATTGAGTACGTCACCACCGCCGGCAACGCCCTCCGCGAGCGCACCCAGCAGTTCTTCGCCGAGGACCTGAAGAAGATCGGCATCGCCGTCAAGATCAATAACGCCCCCAGCGCCGTGGTCTTCGCCGACGACTACATCCAGCGCGCCTCCGAGTGCAAGTGGACGGGGATGTTTATGTTCGCCTGGGTCTCCAACCTGCAGGAGGACGGCTCCCTCTTCCAGTACAAGAACCTGAACACCGGGGCCATCATGGTGCCCACCAAGGAGAACAACTACCAGGGCCAGAACATTGGTGGCTGGCGGAACGACGAGTTTGACCGCCTTACCAGCCAGGCGGTCCTGGAGTTTGACGAGAACCGCAGGAAGCAGCTCTTCGCCCGGGCGCAGGAGATCTGGGCCGAGGAGCTCCCCGCCCTGCCCCTCTACTTCCGCGCCAACCCCTACGTGGTACGCAAGGGCCTGGTCAACTACGTGGCCAGCGCCTACGCCGGCGGCTATGGCTACCCCGGCTGGAACGCCTGGGAGATCGGCTGGGAAAGCCGCGGCGCCGTGAAGAAGTGGGACCAGGCGAAGTACGCCCTTTCCATCAAGTAGCCTAGGTGGTATAGTGGTGCCCGCTGGGCTTTTAGCCCAGCGGGCTTTTTGAGAGCCATAAACAGGAGGTACAAGGGTGTTTGCCTACACGGTACGCAGGCTTTTGCAGATGATCCCCTTGCTCCTTGCCGCCAGCGTGGTGATCTACGCCCTGCTGGCCTTGCAGCCTGGGGATCCTTTGGAGGAACTGAAGCGGCAGAACCCTCGCATGACTGCCGAGCAGTTTGAGGCCTTGAAACGGGCCTACGGTCTGGACCAGCCCCTCCATATCCGCTACTTCAAGTGGCTTTCCCGGGCGGTGCGGGGGGATCTCGGGTATAGCCGCACTTACGGGATCCCCGCCGCAGAGTACATCTTCGCCCAGCGGCTGCCCAAGACCCTCATCCTCTCCGGCCTGGCCCTGACCCTGGCCCTGGTGGTGGCCATCCCGGTGGGCATCTTCTCCGCGGTCCGCCAGTACTCCCTGGGGGACTACATCATCACCTTCTTCTCTTTCGTGGGCTTCTCCATGCCGGTCTTCTTCCTGGGCATCCTCCTCCTTTACCTTTTCGCCATTTGGCTCCCCGATCACATTCCCGGCTTTCCCCGCTTCCCCACCGGAGGGGTGCCGGGGGTGCTCTGGGAGGACGTGCGCTCCGGGGCGGTGAGCCTTTGGTCCTATCTGGGGCAGTGGGCCTGGCACTTGATCCTGCCCGTCCTGACCCTTTCCTCCTTGCAGATGGCCGAGTGGACCCGCTTCATGCGGGCTTCCTTGCTGGAGGTGCTTTCCCAGGACTACATCCGCACCGCCCGGGCCAAGGGCTTGGCCGAGCGGGTGGTGCTCTACAAACATGCCCTCAGGAACGCCCTGATCCCCATTGTGACCCTGGTGGGTCTGGCCATTCCCGGGGTGTTGGGCGGGGCCACCATCACCGAGACCATCTTTAGCTATCCCGGCATGGGACGGGCCATCTTTGACGCCCTGGTGGAGAAGGACTACAACGTGGCCATGGCGGCCCTGGCCTTCTTGGCCTTGATGACGGCGCTTTTCAACCTGCTGGCGGACCTGGCCTATGCGGTGGTGGACCCCCGCATCCGCTACAGCTAGAGGTGCATCATGGCAACGCAAGCTTTGAAAGCCAAGCCCCGGACCTTCTTCGGCCTTTTCTGGCGCCGCTTACGGCGGCACAAGATGGCCATGGCCGGGTTGGTGGTCATCCTCCTCCTGATCCTCATGGCCATCTTTGCTCCCTGGATCGCTCCCTACGACCCCACCGCCCAACCCACGGGCGAGGATGTGGGCCAATACTACTTCAATCCCCCTTCCCGGGAGCACCTTTTGGGCACCGATGACCTGGGCCGGGATGTGCTTTCCCGCATCATCTACGGTTCCCGGATCTCCCTTTTGGTGGGCTTCGCTGTGGCCTTTTCCAGCGTGGTCCTGGGGACCATCATGGGTACCCTGGCGGGGTACTTTTCGGGCCGGCCCTTGCGGTTTTACTTGGGTCCCTTAAGGCGGGAGCGGGAAGGATTTTATCCCTGGAGCTTCGCCTTGTGGCGGGTGTTCTCCTGGTTCCTCTACTATGGGGTCTTGTACCTGACCCTTTCCATCGCCTGGGCCTTGGCCGAGGAGGGAATTCGGGCGGGAAGCGTGGGGAGTTACCTGGGCTTTGGCCTTGCCTTGGCCCTGGTGCTCTGGGCCGCCTGGTATGGGCTCAAGGGGGAGATTCGTCTGGATTTGGACGTGGCCATAAGCCGCCTCATCGACTTCATGCTCACCATTCCCACCCTGCCCCTTCTTCTGGTGCTTTCCGCCTTATTGCGCGACCCCGGGGTGAAGGTGGGGCAGTGGGCCCAAGGAGTCTTCGGCGATGCGGCCAGCGTGTTCATCATCATCACCATCCTGGTGCTCTTCGGCTGGCTGGGTACCGCAAGGCTGGTGCGAGGGAACGTTCTCTCCCTAAGGGAGCAGGACTATGCCACCGCCGCCCAAGCGTTGGGGGCTACAGACGCTCGCATCATGTTCCGCCACCTGGTGCCCAACACCATGGCCCCCCTTATTGTGCAGGCCACCCTACAGGTAGGTGGCGCCATCCTTACCGAGGCCGCCCTTTCCTTCTTGGGCTTTGGCATCCAGCCCCCGGTGGCCACCTGGGGCAACATGCTCACCAACGCCCAGGAGTACATCTTCACTGCTCCTTGGCTGGCCCTGCCCCCGGGGTTCATGATCTTCATCACCGTCTTGGCCTTTAACTACCTGGGGGATGGGCTTCGGGACGCTTTGGACCCGAGGAGCCGTCTCTGATGCCACCCTACCCTGGCTTTGCCGGGTTCGGTCTACCGAGGGGATAGCTTTTCCGGGGGATAGGCGGCCTCGAGGAAGTAAAGCCCCTGGGGCGGGGCGCTGGGGCCCGCCAGGCGGCGGTCGGCGGTTTCCAGGATGCGCTTAAGGCTTTCCGGGGAGCGCCTGCCCAGGCCCACCTCCAGGAGGGTTCCCACCATTCCCCGCACCTGGCCCCGGAGGAAGCTTTGGCTCCGGAAGTAGAAGCGTAGCTCCCTACCCGCTTCCCCTTCCACCTCCTCCAGGCGGGCCTCGTAAAGCTCCCTTTCCCCTGCCCGCACCTCCTCCTTGGCGAAGCCCAGGAAGTTATGTCGGCCCGGGAGGTGGGCCAGGGCTTCCCGCAGGGCCTCGAGGTTCAGGGGGTGGCGGACCCAGAGGGCCCGGTGGCGAAGGAGGGGGGAGGGGTGGGGCCTCAGGAGGAGGCGGTAAAGGTAAGCCCGCCAGAGGGCGTCCTTGCGGGCGTGGAAGTCCCGCGCCACCTCCTTGGCGGCGATCACCTTGAGGTCCTCGGGGAGGAGGCGGTTCAGGGCCTCGGGGATCCTCTCCGTGGGGATTCGTCCCGGGAGGTCGAAGTGGAAGGGCATGGCCAGGGCATGCACCCCAGCGTCGGTGCGGCCTGCGGCCACCGCCTTGGGGAGGGCCCCGATGCGGACCAGGGCTTTTTCCAGCTCCCCCTGCACGGTGCGCAGGCCTGGGCGCTGGCGCTGAAGCCCGGCGAAATGGGTGCCCTCGTACTCGGTGAGGATCAGGATGCGGCGCACGCGCCCAGCTTAATCCGCACCCACCGGGGTCTTGGAGGGGTGCCCCTCGAGGGCCACGCCTTTTCCCACCACCTTAAGCCGCACCCGGTCCCCCACGCGGAAGGGGCTTTCCGGCCCCTCCTGCACCAGGATCTCCTTCTCCGGGGAAAAAAGGCGCACCCTGTAGGTGAGGTCATGCCCCTTGAACTCCCGGGCCAGGACCTGTCCCAAGGCGCCCTCCGGGGCCTCAGGGGGGAGAAGCCTTAGGGCCTCGGGGCGCAGGGAAAGGAGGAGGGGTCCATGGGCGGGTTCCGCCAGGGGCACGGGGCCCAGGCAGGTCTCCGCATGCCGGCCAAACCCCTCCCCCGAAAGCAGGTTGGTGCGCCCTAAAAACTGGGCCACGAAAGGGGTCTTGGGCCTTAGGTAGACCTCCTCCGGCGTACCCACTTGCTCCAGCCTCCCTCCCCGCATCACCCCTAAGCGGTCGGCGAAGGAGAGGGCTTCTTCCTGGTCGTGGGTGACCAAAAGGGCGGTGGTGCCCGTTTCCTTGAGGATTTTGCGCACCTCCTCCCGGGTGCTGGTCCGAAGGCTTGCGTCCAGGCTGGAAAAGGGTTCGTCCAAAAGGACCAGCTTCGGCCCAGGGGCCAGGGCCCGGGCCAGGGCGATGCGCTGCTGCTGCCCTCCGGAAAGTTCCCCAGGCTTTCGGTCCTGGAAGAGGGTCATCCCCACCCGCTCCAGAGCCCTTTTGGCCCGCTCCAAGCGGTCTTTCCCCTTAAGGCCAAAGGCCACGTTCCCGAGGGCAGTGAGGTGGGGGAAGAGGGCGTAGTCCTGGAAGACGAAGCCGATGCCCCGTTTTTCCGGGGGCAGGGAGGTGATCTCTTTCCCTTCCAGGAAAATCCGCCCTGCTTCCGGGTTTTCCAACCCGGCCACCACCCTGAGGAGGGTGGTCTTGCCGCAGCCGGAGGGGCCCAAAAGGGCCAGGATCTCCCCGGGAAAGACCTCGAGGTCGATCCCCTTCACCACCTCGTGCTCCCCGAAGCGCTTGACGATGCCTTCCAGGATTAGAAGCGGCGCTCGCTCCAAAGCAACACCCCCACGAAGGCCGCCGAGAGGAGGGCGATGGCTAGGGCGAAGGGGGCAGCCTCGGCGAACATGGCTACCTGAGTGTAACTGAAAACCCGGGTGGAAAGGGTGCTATAGCCCATGGGGGCGAGGAGGAGGGTGAGGGGAAGCTCCTTCACCGCCCCGATAAAGGCCAAAGCTCCACCCGCCACCGCCCCCCGCCAAAGGAGGGGAAAGGTGACGCGGAAGAAGGCCCGGGTAGGGGTGTCCCCTAGGGTCCGGGCTGCCTCCTCGAGGCGCCTGGGCACCTGGTAAAGCGCCCCCCGCACCGGCCCCAGGCCCTCGGCCAGGAAGTGGAAGGCCAAAACCAGAACGAGGAGGGGCAGGGTGCTGTAGAGGAAAGGAAGGCTTTTCAGACTGAAAAAGATCCAGGCCAGGGCGAAGGCCAAAGGGGGGATGGCGTAGCCCAGGTAGGCCAGCCTTTCCAGGAAGCGGGAAGCAGGCGAGGGGTAGCGCACCGCCAGGTAGGCCACAGGGAGGGCCATGCCCACGGCCAGGAGGGAAGCGGGGATGGCGGCCATGGCCGAGTGGGAAAGGGCTTCCCAAAGGCCTTCCAGGTTTTCCTGGGGAAAGCGGCTTGCCAGGTGAAAGAGGGCATAGAGGGGTAGAACCAGGGCCAAGAGGACGGGGAGGAGGAGCAGAAGGTAAGCCCAGGGGGTGAACCTGCCCAGGCGCACGGGCTTAGCCCTTTTCCCGCTTCCCTTGCCCGTGCGGGCCAGGCTGAGGTGGCGGAGGAGGGCTCCTTCCAGAAGGAGAAGCCCTCCGGTGAAGAGGAGGAGGAAAAGGGCCAGCCAGGCGGCATACACCCGGTCAAAGGCGGCGCTGTACTGGAGGTAGATGGCATAGGAGAAGGTTTCGTAGCGAAGAAGGCTCACGGTGCCGAAGTCCCCCAGGACGTGGAGGCCCACCACCAGGTACCCGGAAAGGAGGGCGGGGAGGAGCTGGGGGAAGGCCGCCCGCAGGAAGGCCCGCCAAGGGCCCATCCCGAGGGTCCTTGCGGCCTCCTCTTGGCTGGGGTCCAGCCCTAAAAAGGCTGCCCTGAGTCCTAGGAAAAGGTAGGGGTAGGTGATGAGGGAGAGAATCAGAAGGGCTCCCCAGTACCCCTCGAGGCGCGGCAGGGGGAGGATGCCCCCGGGCCCCGTGGCCGAAAGGATCACGTAGGCCCCCACGTACCCAGGGATGGCCAGGGGCAGGGTGAGAAGGATGGAGAAGAGGCGCTTTCCCTTGAGGTCCGTGCGGGTGGTGAGGAAGGCCAGGGGAAGAGCGAGGAGGGTGGTGCCCGCAAGGACCCCTAGGAGGAGGGAGAGGGTGTTCCTCACCAGCTCCAGGTTCTTGGGGCGGAGGAGGATATCCCGAAGGGTTTGGGGGTCGGCCTCCAGGGCTCGCAGGAGCAGGTAGAGGAGGGGCAGGGCCACCCCGCCCCCCGTGAGGAGGGCGGGCACCAGGAAGGGCAGGAGCCCGGGAAGTTGGGGGAGCCTTCTTGCGCTGGTCATCTTTGGCTTCGGCGCTCACCCCCCAGATCCAGGGGGAGGGGGCGGTCCTAGAGAATCCCCAGTTCCCTTAGGAGCCTTAGGGCCTGGTCCAGGGGAAGCTTTTCAAAGTCCAGCTTGGGGCTTTTCCCCAGGGCCTCCTCGAGGGGCAGGAGGTGGGCATCGGCCACCACCCCCTTCACCAAGGGGTATTCCCCCACGGTCCCGGCGAAGTACTGCTGCCCCTTGGGGGAGAGGAGGTAGGTGAGGAAGCGGTTTGCAGCCACCAGGTTCTTGGAGGTCTTGAGGATGCCCGCCCCCGTGACCAAGGCCAGGTTGCCCGGATCCCCGTCCTTGAAGTAGTGGAGGCCCAGGTTGTACCCGGCCCGGCGGAAGCGCACCACGTAGTAGTGGTTGGTGGAGCCAAGGTCGATCTCCCCGGCGCGGATGGCGTCCAGCATGGCCGGGTTAGAGGCGTAGCTCTTGGGGTTTAAGGCCTTCATGGCGCTAAGCCACTCCCGGGTCCTGCCTTCCCCGTAGAGGGCGATCATCCCCGCCACCATGTCCTGGAAGCTGGAGTAGGTGGGGGTCCAGCCCACCCGCCCCACCAGGCCCTTTTCCTGGGCAAAGCGGGGGAGGTCCAGGATGCTTGCGGGAAGCTCTTCCGGCTTAAGCTTCTGGGGGTTATAGGCCAGCACCCGGAGGCGCACCGTCACCGGCACCCAGGCCTTGGAGGCGGGCACGAAGGCTTGGGGTTGCCTAAGCAGGGTATCCCCCAAAGGCCTCAAGAGCCCCTTGCTGGCCGCCTGGCCTAAGGCGCCCGCGGTGTTGGCCCAGAAGACATCCGCCGGGGAGCGGCTTCCTTCCTCCAGCAGGGCGGCCAGGATCTGGGCATCCGTGCCGTAGCGCACCTGGACCCGGATGCCGGTTTCCGCCTGGAACTGCTTCACCAAGGGGTCCACCAGACTCTGCCCCCGCCCGGAGTAGAGGGTCAGGGTCTGGGGCTGGGCGGAAGCCAGTCCTAAAGCCGCAAGCCCGATCAGGGTAAGGAACCTTCTCATCTGCATCTCGCCTCCTTTATTCCTTCCCGGAGGGTTTTCCGGGGTGAGGGCGCCCTCTACCCGGGGACTTTACCCCAAGGGGGGATTAAAGTCAAGTATTCCGGTCGGATTTCCTAAGTTTAGAAGTGATAATCACTTGTAACCAAGGGAACACGCCTGCCAGATCCTGCGGCCAGAAGGAGGCTTCCCCGGTGTAGACCAGGGGAACGGGATTTCGGGTGTGCTTTGGGTGCCAGGGCTCCTCGGCGTTTCCGTGGTCGGAGGTGAGGAGGAGGGTGCCCCCTTCCTCCAGGAAGCCCTTCAGGAACAGGGAAAGCTCACGGAAGCGGTCGGAAAGGGTATCCGGATGGCGGTGGGCGGCCAGGTCCAGGGCCCAGTACTCCAGGACCACCAGGTCGAAACTTCGGGCCAAGGCCGCCATTCTGGCCCCTACCCCGTGGGGATCCTCCCAGAAGGCGGGGGGGAGTGCCTGGGGATGGCCTAGGGGGAGAAGGGGGTAGCCTGCCAGGAGGGCCGCCTGGGCAAAGGCGGAAAGCATAAGCCTCCTTCCCCCCGTGGCCCGCTTCAGGTATTCCGGGCGGTAGGCGTTGGAATGGAGGACCCTGAGACCGGCTTCCTTAGCCCAGGCGTAAAGGCTTTGCCGGAGAAGGGGCCTGAGCCTGGGGCTCGGGAAAGGCCCCTGGTGGTGGCCTAGAAGCCTGGCGGCGTTGACCCCGGTGAGGAGCGTGGTCTGGCCCGTGCCCGACTGGGGCAGGCCCTCCACCCCCAAGGTGGCGTCCAGGGCCTTGGGGCAAAGCTCCAAAAGGAAGGGGAAGAGGTCCTCCAAGGCCTCCCCCAGGCCCAGGCCGTCCACGAAGAGGAAAAGCACGCCTATAGTGTGGGCCACCCGTCCCCCTTCGTCAAACCCCAGGGGCGAGGGAAAAGTGCCTTTCCTCACGGGAGCTTCCCCAAGGTGCCCGGTATTCTGGCGCTGGAGGTAAGCCTATGCCGGTAAGAAAGGCCAATGCGGTATGGGAGGGAGGTTTGCGGAGCGGTAAGGGGTTGATGCGGCTGCAAAGCCAGGCCTTTGAGGGACCCTATTCCTTCCCCTCCCGCTTTGAGGAGGGGCCGGGGACCAACCCTGAGGAGCTCATCGCCGCCGCCCATGCGGGGTGCTTCTCCATGGCCCTGGCCGCCTCCCTGGAACGGGAGGGGTTTCCCCCTAAGCGGGTTTCCACCGAGGCCCGGGTGCACCTGGAGATGGTGGAGGGGAAGGCCACCATCACCCGCATTGAGCTCATCACCGAGGCGGAGGTGCCGGGGATAACCCCGGATAAGTTCCAGGAAATCGCCCTAGCGGCTAAGGAGGGCTGTCCCGTTTCCCGCGCCTTGGCGGGGGTTAGGGAGATCGCCCTCGAGGCCCGCTTGGCCTAACCTTCCCCCTTCCAGAGAAGCCGGCCGCAGGAGGGGCAGCGCACCAGCTGCCCCTGCATCACCTTTTGCGCCACGTGGGTGGGCAGGACCACGTTGCACCCCTCGCAGCGGAAGACCTGGCCCTGGCGGTGCATGCGGGCGATGCCCATGCCCTTGCGGGCCCGGCGTATGGCCTCGTACTCCTTCAAGACCGGGGCAGGGATGGCCTGGGCCATGAGGGAGCGCTCCTCCAGCCTGACGGCGATCTCTGCCTTTAGGGCCTCCACCCTTACCCGGTTGGCCTCCAAGAGTTCTTCCAGGTGGGGCCTTAAGGCGGCGAGCTCGGCTTCCACCTCCTGGATCTCGTTTTCCAGGTTCTCCATGGCCTCCATGATGGGGGTGGAAAGCTCCAGGAGCTCTTTGATGCGGTCCTTGATCTGCTGGATGCGGTTCTCGTACTGGGTCTGCTCACGGGCGCTTTGCGCCTGGCGCTGTTCAGCCTCCGCCTGCTTTTCCTTGGCGGTGAGGTCCTCGATGTCCAGGCTGTGGCGGTTGTACTCCTTGCGGAGCTCTGCCTGGCGCTCCAGGAGGTCGGCAAGCCGGTCTTCCAGGGCCTCCACCTGGGCCTTCACGGAAACCAGGTCCTCGGGGAGGGTTTCCGCCTCCTTTTGCAATCGATCTATCTCCAGGTCCTTTTCCTGCAGTTCATAAAGAGCCTTGAGCGCCTCAAGCTGTCCCCGGTGGGGAGCATCCGCCCCGTTCACGCCTCCCATTGTAAACCCAGGAGGAAGGGGTTGGTCTGGGCCTCGAGGGTCAGGGTGGTGCGGGGTCCATGCCCCGGGTGGACCTCCGTGTTTGGGGGCAGGGTGAGGAGGCGCTTTAGGGAGCGGAAAAGGTCCTCCCGGCTTGCCCCCGGCAGGTCGTAGCGGCCGATGCTCCCTTTGAAGAGGAGGTCCCCGGAAAGGACCTGCAGAGGTTTCCCGGCCTCGCCGGGATGGAGGAAGGCCACATGGCCGGGGCTATGGCCGGGAAGGTGCCAGACGGTGAAGCCGTAAAGGACCTGCCCCTCTTCCAGAGGCTCCACCGGGAGGGGAGGGTCGGGGATGGCAAGGCCCCACATGCGGGCCACCTCCGCCGCATGCCGGTAAAGGGGAAGGTCCAGGGGGTGGAGGAAGACCGGCAAGGACAGGGCCTTCGCCAAGGGGGCCACCGCCCCCACGTGGTCGAAGTGGGCGTGGGTGAGGAGGATGGCCTCCGGCGTGACCCCGGTGGCCTCCAAAAGGGCCAGGATCCTCTCCGCCTCGTCCCCGGGGTCTATGAGCACCGCCCCTTCCTTCCCCTCCACCAGGTAGGTGTTTTCCTGGAGGGGACCCACGCTCAGGCGGTAGACCCTCATGGCTCGGTGGGAAGGCCCTCCCCCAGCCACTCGTGCATGGAGCCCAGGTAGTTCCTGGCCCGCACCCCGAGGCTTCTCAGCACGAAGAAGGCCACGGCGCTCCGGGCCCCGGAGTGGCAGTAGACCCCCACCTCCTGTCCCGGCTCCAGGCCCAGCCGCTTTAGCACCTTATCCGGCTCCAGGAAGAGCTCCAGGGGGGCATTCCGGCTCCCCGGGATCCGCCCCCCTTTGGGGCAGCAGGGGGGGTGGACCTTGCCCTGGTATTCCTCGGGGCTTCGCACATCCAAAAGAAGGGGGTGCCTCGCCGCCTCGTCCGCGGTGAGGAGCCAGTCCCGCCGGAGGCGGGCTTGGGTGTCCGAGCGCTCCACCTTAGGCCCCTCCCGCTCGGTGGCATAGGGTTCCCAGCCCTCGGTCCAGAGCTCCACCTCTAGCCCCCCAAGACCTAGGAAAAAGGCGGTGCGGCAAAGGCGGCTGGTGAGCCCCTCATCGTAGAGGACCACCGGGCTTCTTAACCCAAGCTCCTGGAAGAGATCGGTGAGGCCGGCCTCGAGGGCCTTGAGCTCAGCCTCTTCCCGCAGGCGAAGCTTGGGGGCGGAAAGGTCCAGGTGGCGGGCGCCTGGCAGGTGGCCTGCCTCGTAGGCGGCCCGGAACCGGGTGTCCACCAAGACGGCCTCGGGAGGGATCTCCATGCCCTTGATTATAGGGGGCGCAGGAGTAGGCGCATAAGCCTAAAGTTACTTGACAAGGAAGCGCGCAGGTGATATAGGTGAAAAAGGAGGTGATGGATATGGCCTTGGTTCGTAGGGATGTGCGCCCTGCGGAGATCACCCCCTTCCGTACCTGGGGTCCTCTCTCCCTCCTGGAGGAGGCCAACCGGCTCTTTGAGGAGGTTTTGGGTGATTTTGCCCGGCCCGTGGCCACCTACGTGGCTCCTGCCGACCTCTACGAGACCGACGAGGCCTTGGTCCTGGAGATGGCGGTGCCGGGCCTTTCCCCTGAGGACCTGGAGGTGAGCCTGGAGGGCAGCAAGCTCACCATCAGAGGCCAGGTGAAGCCTGCGGAGGAGGCCAAGGTGCGCCGCTACTACCTGCAGGAGATCCCTCACGGCTCCTTCGTGCGCACCTTCACCCTCCCTGTGGAGGTGGATGCCTCCCAGGCTAAGGCGGAGTTCCGCCACGGGATCCTGCATCTCACCCTGCCCAAGGTGGCCGAGGCCCGGGCCAAGCGGATCCCCATCGAGGTGGTCCAGTAAGCCCGGAAGCTCCTTCCCCCCGGGAACTTCCCGGGGGTTTACCCTTTCTTTAGAGCCTCGGTAAGGCGCTTCAGGGCTTCCTCCAGCACCTCGGGGTAGGTGGCGAAGTTGAGGCGCACGTACCGGTCGTAGCCTTCCCCGAAGCTTTCCCCCGGGTTCAGGGCCACCCGGGCCTCCTTGAGGAAGAAGGCGGCCGCCTGGGGAATGGGGGTTTTGAGCCAGGCCAGGTAGGTGCCCTCCGGGGGAAAGTGGCCAAGGCCAACCTCCTTGGCCCAGGCCGCCACCCGGTCGCGGTTGGCCTTAAGCCGGGCTAGGGTTTCCCCAAGCCAGGGTCCAGCCTCCAGAAGGGCGGCCTTCCAGGCGGCCATGGCCAACACGTTGGGGAAGGTGTGGGGCAGGTGGCGCTTAAAGGCCTCCACCAGGGGCTTAGGCCCCACCACCGCCCCTATGGGTAGTCCAGCCAGGTTGTAAGCCTTTCCCGGGCCCAGGAGGGTGAGGGTGCGCTCGGGGAGGAAGCGGGCCAAGGGCACGTGGGGTTTCTCGTAGGTCAAAGGGGCGTGGAGTTCATCGGAAACCACGATGAGGTCGTGCTTGCGGGCGATGGCGGCCAAGGCGGAAAGCTCCTCCTCCCCATAGACCCTTCCCGTGGGGTTTTGCGGGTGGCAGAAGAGGAGGAGCCTGCTGGCGTAGGCCAGGCGCTCCAGGCCCTCGAGGTCCAGCCTGTACCCCTCCTCTGTTTCCCGTAAGGGGTTGGCCAGAACCGTGCGCCTTTGCTGGCGGATGGCAGCCAGAAACGGAGGGTATACGGGGACCTGGGTCAGAACCCCCTGACCGGGGGCGGTGAAGGCGGCCACTGCCCCGTAGAGCCCCACCACCACCCCGGGCATGAAGGCCACCTCGCCTTCTAAGCCCGTTTTTTCCAGGATGAGGGCCTTGAGCTCCTGGTCCCCCTCCCGGGGCGGGTAGCCCAAAAAGCCCTCAGCCCTTTCCCGTATGGCCCTCTGGATGGGCTCGGCCACGGGGAAGTCCATGTCCGCCACCCAAAGGGGCAGGACGTCCTCAGGGTAGGTGCCCCACTTCAACGAGTCCTTGCGAGGAGGAAGCACCATGGGCTTATCTTACCGGCCCCGGCCTAGACGCCGCAGCATGTACCAGGAAAGGAGGATGAGGGGCAGGCTCACCACCTGCGTGGCGGTGAAGAGCCCGATGCCCAGCTCGTCATTGCGGTATACAGGGAGCCACAGGGGGTTCAGCCGGAAGGGCTCCTCGAGGACCGAGCGGAGCACGCTGTACCAGAGGATGAAGTTCCAGAAGGCATACCCGTAAAAGGGCTTTTGGCGAAGCCAGCGGTAGGAGAGGGGCAGGAGGATGAGGCCCACCAAGGCCCCATAGATCTGGGTGAGGTGCACGGGGCCCCGGAGAAGCTCCGCGCACCGGTACACCTGGGAGATGTCCTCTATACCGGGGCAGATTCCCGGGAAGCCCTTGGCCCACTCCGGCCAGGTGAAGCCGATGGGCAAGGAGGTGAGGCGCCCCACGGTATCCGAGCCATTCATCAGGTTCCCGATCCTGCCGGCGATGATGCCCAAGGCCACCCCGGGGGTGGCGGCGTCCAGGTAGGGCCAGAGGGGATAGCCCTTTCGCTTATGGAAGTAGAGGAAGACCAGGGCCCCGCCCAGAATGGCCCCGTGGAAGGAGAGGCCCCCGTGCCAGATGTAGAGGATCTCTATGGGGTTTTGCAGGAAGTAGCTGGGGGAGGTGAGCACGTAGCCCAGCCTGGCCCCCACCACCCCCCAGATGACGGCCCAAAAGGCTACGGTCTCGAACTTCTCCGCATCCAACCCCCAGGCCCTAAGCCTGCGCTTGGCCAGCTCAAAGCCGATGAAGATGGCCAGGGTCAGGAGGAAGCCATACCACTGGATGCGCAAAGGGCCGATCTGGATCATGGTGGGGTTCATGCCTCACCTCCCTTGGACTCCTGCCAGCGCTCCACAAGGGCCAGCAGCTCTTTTTCCCCAAAGGCCCCTTCCAAAAGCACCGCTTCCCCCAGGAGGAGCACGGGTACCCGGAAGGTGTAGAGGCGGAAAAGCTCGGGGTCTTGGTCCACATCCCGGCGCACATAGGGTATTCCCAGGGTCCAGAGGGCCCTTTCCGCCTTTTCGCAAAGGCCGCACCCCTCGCGGGTGACGAAGACCAGGTCCATGGGGAAAAGCATACCTTGCTCTGGGGTAGTACCGCCGGGGCCCTCAACCTGGCTTGGCCAGGTTGGGATGGCCTTAAAAGATGGCCCGGATCACCAGGATTCCCATGGCCACGTGGACGATCGCCTTGGCCACCACGCCCCCCATGAGGCCCACCAGGGTGCCCCAGGCTGCCTTTAGGGCCTCCTCGGGTTTCCGGCCCGAAAGGTACTCAAAGAGCCAGGCCAGGACAAAGGGGAGCACCAAAATCCCCACCACCCCCAGGAAGAGGCCCAAAACCCCGCCCAAAAACGCCCCCCAAAGCCCCGCCCGTCCGGCCCCGTACCTCCTGGCCCCCAGGAGGGTGGCGAGGTTGTCCAGGCTCATGGCCAAGAGGGCCAGGACGCCCAGGGCCAGCCACAGGCCCAGGGAAAGCTCCCGGAAACCCACCAGGGCCTCGTGGAGGAGGGCGGCCGCCAGGATCACAAGGGTGGCGGGGACGAAGGGCACCAGGGTGAGGAGCACCCCCGCCCCCCAGAGGACCACGAAGAGCCAGTCGGCGAAGGCATCCACGAAAAAAGCCTAGGGTGGGATTTCATGAGAAGGAAAAGGACATCCGCCCCGAAGCGGGGCTTTAAGCTCTAGGCGAGGAGGCGGGTATGGAGTTTGGCCTACCCAAGGAGCAAGGTGCGGTCAAGACCCAACCCCCCTTCGGGGAGGTGCGGGAGGGCCGGGTGGCCCTCACCCCCCAGGGGGTGCGGGAGCTGGTGGATAGAGGCCACCGGGTCTATGTGGAGCGGGGGGCGGGGGAGCGGGCGGGCTTCCCCGATGGGGCCTACGAGGAGGCCGGGGCCCGGCTGGTGAGCCGGGAGGAAGCCTTTGGCCGCGGGGAGGTGGTCTTGAAGGTGGGAAGGCCCACCCTCGAGGAGATCGCCCTGCTCCGGCCCGGAGCCACGGTCATGGCCTTCATGCACCTGGCGGTGGCGGAATCCTCCCTGGTGGAGGCCATGGCGGAAAAGGGTTTAACCGCCATCGGCTACGAGCTCATCGGAGCCGGGGGGAGGCGTCCCGTGCTCAAGGCCATGAGCGAGATCGCAGGCCGCCTGGCCCCCCAGATTGCCGGGAGGCTTCTGGAGGCTCCCTTTGGCCCTGGGGTGCTGCTTTCCGGGCTGCCGGGGATTCCCCCTGCGGATGTGGTCATCCTGGGGGCGGGGGTTTTGGGAAGGGCGGCGGCCCGGGCCTTTTGGGGAATGGGGGCCTCGGTCTACCTCCTGGACAAGGAGCTTTCCGCCCTGGAGGAAGCTTCCAGGGAGGCCAAAGGGGCGGTTACCGCCCTCATCACCCAAAGCCGGCTGGAGCGGTACGCCGCCTTTGCCGACGTCCTGGTGGGGGCGGTGGCGGTGCCTGGGGAGAGGGCTCCCCTTCTCCTAAGCCGGGCCCTGCTCTCCCGCATGCGCCCGGGGGCCGTGCTCCTGGACTTCGCCATCGACCAGGGGGGGATTGCGGAAACCAGCCGGGTGGGGGTGTACCAGGAGATGGGCATCACCCATTTCTGCCTCCCCAACGTTCCCGCCTTGGTACCCCGCACCAGCAGCCACGCCCTCACCGCTACCCTCCTCCCCTTTCTCCTGCAGGTGGAAGACGACCCCCTAAAGGTGCCCGAACTCCGCCAGGGGGCCTACCTCCTCCTGGGCCAGAAAGGAGGCCAGTTGGAATGAGCTACCGCAAGAAGCTGACTTCCCCCGAGGATGCCGTCACCCTCATCCGATCCGGGATGCGGGTCTTCGTTTCCGGAAACGCCGCCACCCCTACCCCCATTCTGAAGGCCCTGGCCGCCCGCAAGGATGAGCTGGAGAACGTGGAACTTGTCCACCTTTTGCAGATGGGGGAGGATCCCTTTGCCTCCCCGGAGATGGAGGGCCATTTCCGCCGCCGCTCCCTCTTCGTGGGGCCCACCGACCGGGAGGCGGTGAACCAGGGCCGGGCGGACTACGTGCCCATCATGCTCCACCAGGTGCCCTGGCTCTTCAAAAGGCGTATCCTCCCCCTGGACGCGGCCATTGTCCAGGTTTCCCCCCCGGACGAGCACGGCTTCTGCTCCCTGGGGGTGGAGGTCATCGCCACCAAGGCGGCCCTCGAGGCCGCCCCTATCGTCATCGCCATGGTGAACCCCAGGATGCCCCGCACCCTGGGGGACACCTTCGTCCACATTTCCCGCCTTACCGCCATCGTGGAAGTGGACTGGCCCCTGCCCGAGCTGAAGCGGGAGGGCTTCGGCGAGGTGGAGCGCAGGATCGGGGAGCACGTGGCGAGCCTCATCGAGGATGGGGCCACCCTGCAGATGGGTATCGGGGCCATTCCCGATGCCGTGCTGGCCAGCCTGGAAGGCCGCCGCGACCTGGGGGTGCACACGGAGATGATTTCCGATGGCGTGCTGGAGGCCTTTGAAAAGGGCCTCATCACCGGGGCCAAAAAGACCCTCCATCCCGGGAAGGTGATCGGCACCTTCGTCCTGGGTTCCGAGCGCCTCTACCGCTTCGTCCACGACAACCCCCTCTTCGAACTCCACCCCACGGACTACGTGAATGACCCCTTCGTGGTGGCCCAGAACCGCAAGATGGTGGCCATCAACTCGGCCATCGAGGTGGACCTCACCGGCCAGGTGGTGGCGGACTCCATCGGCACCCGGATTTACTCGGGGTTCGGCGGCCAGCTGGACTTCATCCGGGGGGCGGCCCGGAGCGAGGGGGGAAAGCCCATCATCGCCCTCCCCTCTACCGCCAAGGGGCATAGCCGCATCGTTCCCTACCTGAGGCCGGGGGCAGGGGTGGTCACCACCCGGGCCGATGTCCACTATGTGGTCACCGAGTGGGGCATCGCCGAACTCTTTGGCCGTTCCCTGAGGGAGAGGGCCATGGCCCTTATTGCAGTGGCCCACCCCGACTTCCGGGAGGAGCTCCTCGAGGCCGCCTGGGAGCGGAGGCTCCTGCCCCGGAGCTATCCGGGGGCCAATCTCAAGAACGCCAGCGAGCCGCACCCTTGACAAGTCGGCCTCGACCCCCCTAAATAGGGGGCGATGCCGACGAAAGGGAACGCCAAAGCCGCGTCCCGGAAACCCGCCGGGGCCAGACCTCAGGCGGGGGAAGCCGCCACCCTGGTGGTGGTGGAATCCCCCGCCAAGGCCAGGAGCATTCAGAAAATGCTGGGTCCCGGCTACGAGGTGCGGGCCAGCCTGGGGCACGTGGCCGACCTGCCGGAACGGGAGCTCGGGGTGGATGTGGAGCGGGACTTCGCCCCCATCTACGAGATAAAAAGGGACAAGAAGCCCGTGGTGGAGGAGCTCAAGCGGGCGGCAAAGGGCAAGCGCCTCCTCATCGCCACCGACCCCGACCGGGAAGGGGAGGCCATCGGCTGGCATGTGGCGAGGCTTCTGGGCCGCGACCCCGGGGAGCCCCTAAGGGTGGAGTTCCACGAGATCACCCCCAAGGTGGTGCGGCAGGCGGTTCAGAACCCGAGGCCCATCGACCAGAACCTGGTGGATGCCCAGCAGGCCCGTAGGGTCCTGGATCGTCTGGTGGGCTATAACCTTTCTCCTCTTCTTTCCCTGGAGTTCCGCAAGCGGGCCCTCTCCGCGGGAAGGGTTCAGAGCGTGGCCTTGCGGCTTTTGGTGGAGCGGGAGGAGGAGATCGAGGCCTTCCGCCCGGAGGAGTACTGGACCCTCGAGGGGGTTTTCGCCCTGGGCCAGGACCGAACCCTTTCCGCAAGCCTCTATGAGGTGGAGGGCAAGCGGCTATGGGCCGGCCAGGGGGAGAAGGAGGGGAAGCTCCACCTGGCGAACGAGGCCCAGGCGAAGGCTCTGGCCGAGGAGGTCAAGGGGCGGTCCTATCGCGTGGTCCAGGTGGAAACCAAGGAGCGCCGCAAATCCCCCCCGCCTCCTTTCACCACCTCCACCCTGCAGCAGGCGGCCAGTAGCCGCCTGGGCTACACCGCAAGCCGTACCATGCGCATTGCTCAGCGCCTCTACGAGGGCGTGGATCTTCCTGAAGGGACGGTGGGCCTCATCACCTACATGCGCACCGACTCGGTGCGGGTTTCCCCAGAGGCCCTACAGTCCGCTCGGGAGGTGATCCGGGAACTTTTTGGCCCTGAGTACCTGCCTGAAGGCCCCAGGGTTTACCGGAACCGCAAGGAGGGGGTGCAGGATGCCCACGAGGCCATCCGGCCCACCGATGTGCGGCGCACCCCCGATAGTGTAAGGAAGTACCTTTCCGAGGAGGAATATCGCCTTTATGACCTCATCTGGCGGCGCTTTGTCGCCAGCCAGATGCGGGATGCCCTCTACGACCAGACGGTGGTGCTCCTTAGGGATGAGGGGGAGAAGTCCCGCTTTACCTTCCGCGCCTCGGGCTCGGTGCTCAAGTTTGAGGGGTACCTGAAGGCCTGGGGGCGGGGGGATGAAGGGGGGGTGGCGCAGGCGGTAAGCGAGGGCCAAGAGGTGGAGGCGGAACCTCCCTTGCCCCCGGTGGCGGAGGGCACAGGGGCTGAGCTTTTGGAGGTCAAGGCCCAGCAGCACTTTACCGAGCCCCCGCCCCGGTACACGGACGCTAGCCTGGTGAAGACCATGGAGGAGCTTTCCATCGGGCGGCCCTCCACCTATGCCCCTACCCTGGAAACCCTGGAAAAGCGGGGGTACATGGTGCGCAAGGGGCGCACCCTGCTGCCCACGCCCTTGGGTCGCCAGGTGACCCACTACCTTAAGGAGCGGTTTCCCCAAGTAGTGGCCTACGAGTTCACCGCCCGCATGGAGGACCGCCTGGACCAGGTGGAGGAGGGGAAAGCCCCCTGGCCCAAGGTGGTTTGGGAGTTCTATGAGCCCTTCCTGGGGGAGCTTGCCCAGGTACCCAAGAAGACCTGCCCCCGGTGCGGGAGGCCTTTGGAGCTCAAGGTAAGCCGCTACGGGCAGTTTCTGGGATGCACCGGCTACCCGGACTGCACCTATACGGAGCCTTTGGAAAGGAAAAAGGAGGCCGAGCCTATCGGGGAGGCTTGCCCCAAGTGCGGAAGGCCCTTGGTGCGCAAGGAAGGTCGGTATGGGAGCTTTATCGCTTGCTCGGGCTACCCCGAGTGCGACTACACCCGGGACGACGGCGAGTCCACGGGGCACACCTGCCCCAAGTGCGGAGGCCAGGTCCTAAAGAAGCGAAGCCGCCGGGGAAAGCCCTACTACAAGTGCGAGAACAACGCCTGCGATTTCCTTTCCTTCTACCCCCTTTTGGACCGGACCTGCCCCTTCTGTGGTTGGCCCTTGGTGAACAAGGGGGAGGGGGCCTGCATGAACCCCGCCTGCCCGGTCCATGATCCCAAGCTGGTTCCTCCTCCTAAGGCTTCCAGCCGGGCTGCTTTCCCCTCAGGGGATTCAGCTTCCAAGGGCAGAAGGTCCTCCCGCCGCAAGGTTGCTAGGGCAGGAGGAAGCCGCACTGGGGCCAAGGCTAAGGGACAGGTGCAGGAACCTTCCCCACCCAAGCCACCCAAGGACTGGGAGGAGCTAAAGCCCTTCCTCAGTGAACTTCCTTCGGAAGAGCGCAGGGCGGTGGAGGCCTTGGTCCTCGGGGAACCCCTTTCCCCGGAGGCGGCCAGGCTGGCCCAGCGGGCCATCTTTAAGCTACGTATGAGGAAGGGCCGCGCCAGGAAGGAGGCGGTTACCTGATGGAAAGCTTCAAGCTCCACCTCCTGCGCCTGGCCCGGGAGGGGAGGGTGGAGGTGCCCGGCGTGCCGGTGCGGGGTTATACCCTGGTGGGGGAAGAGGAACGCCAGGGTATGGCCTTTTACCTGGTTCTGGAGGGGGAACTGGTTATTGACCTGCCCCAAGGCCAGTACCTGCACCTGAAAAGAGGGGAGGCGGCCCGGGTCACGGAGCCCCACCGCCTGGTGCCGGTGGAGCGGGCGGTGCTTTTGGAGCTGGGCTAGGTCCCACGAGATAAACCGCTCCCCAGGGCCGGTAGACGCTCACCACCTTGTCCTCATGCACCCGGCCATCCCGGTAGCGCACGGTGCGCCTCACCTCCACCTGGGCCCCTTGGGCGGCGAAGTCCACCTGCTTGCGCATCCCGGGGGGGAGGGAGGGGTCTGGGATCTCCCGGGGGGGCAAGGGGGGTTTTCTATCGGAGATGAAGGGGCCTTCCCAGCGCACCTCCCGGTCCTTGGTGCCGAAAAGGTGAAAGCGGAGGGTGGTGCCCACCACCGAGCGTTGGACCAGGATGTGCCCGGGGGTGTCGTTTAGGACCTTCAGGTCCTTGTAGGGCTGGATCACGGCGGCGTCCAGGCCCGTGGGCTTGTAGTAGGCCACCTGGTAGCTGTGGGCATGGCGCTCCTTTATGGGTAGCCCGGCAAGGAAAAAGGCCCGGAACAAGGTGGTGGAAACCTGGCAGACCCCACCCCCCACGCCCTGCTCTGTGCGGTCCCCCACGATAACCAAGGCTTCCTTGTATCCTTCCTCCTCCGTGACCGGCCCCAGGGCCTGGTTGAAGGAGAAGGTGCCTGGGGGAATCAGAAGGCCATCCAGCTTGTTGGAGGCCAGGAGCAGGTTGTGGGTACGCTCCCGGCTGGAGCCCCGGAAATCGGTCTCCCCCGTGGCCAGGTGCTCCTTGACCCCCAGGGCGTGGAGCTCCCGAAGGGTCGGGTTTGGGGGGGTGTGGCGCGTAGGCAGGCGGAAGCTCTTGCGCCCCGCCCCCAAGGCTTCCCGGTAGGCGGCAAGGGCCTCGGCTTCGTCAAAGGCGATGCCCTTCTTCTCCACCCCCCGCCACTGCCCCTCCTGGAGGACGAACCGGGGGGGCCGGGGTTCGCGGGCGAGCCTTTTTAGCAGCGCCTTGAGCTCCGCCTCCGAGGCCACGGGGTAGCGCTGGACCCCGGTGTAGGTGACCAGGCGCCCCTCCTCGATGACGTCCTCCTCGAGGACCAACACCGCCGTCAGGGCAGGAGGACCGCCCCCGCTTTGGGCTAGGGCCAAGCCGAGAAACCACGCCCAAAGAGCCCCACGCCACATGCTAGGAATGTATCACGTTCCCTGTGAACACTCCGTGAAAAGGCCCACCCCTTGGTATAGGGCCCCCTCCTCCTCCGGGGTAAGGGGACGGGCCTCCCCTAGGGGCAAGTCCCCCAGCTCCAGGAGGCCCAAGGCCAACCGCTTCAGGTAAACCACCCGGTTCCCCCGGGCCTGGAACATGCGCTTCACCTGGTGAAAGCGCCCTTCCCGCAGGACAAGCTCCACCCAAGTGGGATCTTCCCCCCAGGAAAGCGCCGCGGGCAGAAGCCGCTCGCCCTCCAGTATAAGCCCCTCGGCGAAGGCCCTTCGGTCCTCCTCCGTGGCCGGACGCTCCAGATGGACCAGGTAGCGCTTCTCCACCTTGTGCCGGGGGTGGGTGAGGCGGTGAAGGAGTTCGCCGTCGGTGGTGAAGAGGAGGAGCCCTTCCGTGTCCTTGTCCAGGCGGCCCACCGGGAAAAGGTCCCGGGTGGGAAAGCCCGAAAGGAGGACGTACACGCTCGGCTCCTCGGTCCGGCTCGTCACGTAGCCCGCGGGCTTGTGCAGGAGGATGTGGTGGTGGCGGCGAAGCGCCAGGGGCTTCCCGTCCACCTCCACGGGCACCCCTTCCGGCACGTGGAAGCCGGGGTCCCGCACCGCCTCCCCCGCCACCCGCACCCGCCCGGCCCGCACCAGGCGGGCCACCTCCTTGCGGCTCCCCAGGCCCAAGCGGGCCAGGAGCTTGTCGAGCCTTTCCCCCCTCATAGCTCCAAAGCCCCTTCCAGCCACCACAGGGCCCCTTTGGCCATGGCCTTGGCGAATTCCTCCGGGGTTAGGCCCTTGGCCTCCACCCGCCCGGGGTTAAGGCCCTGGAGGAGGAGGAAGCGTTCTAAGGGGTCTTTCGGCAGATGGGGGGAGACCACCAGGAGGTCGATGTCGCTTTCCAGGTTGAAGCTACCCCGGGCCACCGAGCCATAAAGGTAAACCCGGGCCTCTCCCAGGGTTTCCCGCACCCTTGTGGCGTAGGCTCGGGCCTCTTCCAGGAGGGCCTCCCAGGCGGCCATTCGCAGCCTAAGGGCTTCCGAGGCCACGCCAAACCTCCTCTGCCCATTTCAGAACGCCCTCGGCGGCCCTTAGGGCCTCCTCAGCCCGGGCCCGCGTGTAGTACTCGTAGGGGCTTCCCTCGGGGTAGGCATCGGGATAGCGGGCGGGAATGTAATGGGCGTCCAAGGTGCGCGCCTTTTCTTCCAAGGCTTCGGGGACCTCATGGCCCGCTTCCTTCAGCGCCTGGAGCAGGCGGATCAGGGCGTGTCCAAAGGCGGGCCGTCCTAGTCCCCGTAGCAGGCCCTTAAGGGCGTATTCCCCCGCCTGGTGGGCCTTAAAGCTGGCCCAGTCGTAGTCCCCTTCCTCCAGGTCCTGCTTTCCGGAGGCCAGGGTATGCTGGGCTTGTGCGTGCCATCTTGCCCATTCCTCCCAGTCCAGGGGTGCCATCCTCTTTATTCTAAAGGGCATGAGGCTTTACCAACTGGACAGCTACGCCACCCGCTTCCAAGCCCAAGTCGTGCGGGCCTGGAGCGATGAGAAGGGCCACCATGTCGTGCTTTCTCAAACCCTCTTTTACCCGGAGTCCGGAGGGCAACCTGCGGACACGGGGGTGCTGAAAGGAGAGTTTGGCCAGGTGCGGGTGCTTCACGTCTTTGAGGAGGCCAAGGCCTTCGGGGATGTGGTGCACCGTGTGGACGCCCTTATCCCCGAGGGAGCGGAGGTGGAGGGGGAGATTGACTGGAACCGGCGCTTCCGCCACATGCAGCGCCACACCGCCCAGCATATCCTTTCCCAGGCCCTGCTCAGGGCCGGGGGGTACCACACCGTTGCCGTGAGCCTGGATAGCCCGGTTTCCACCGTGGACCTCGAGGAGGAAGTAGAGGAGGCCAAGCTGCAAGAGGCCGAAGCCTTGGCCAACTTTGCCGTGTACGCGGACTACCCCATAGAGGCCTTTGGGGTTTCTGAGGAGGAGCTTACCCGTTACCCTTTAAGGCGGCCTCCCAAGGTTCAGGGCCAGGTGCGCCTGGTGCGGATTGGGGACTTCGACCTGGCGGCCTGCGGGGGCACCCACTTGAGAAGCAGTGCCCAGGCGGGCCCCATCAAGGTCCTGAAGTGGGAGCGGTATAAGGGGGGAAGCCGGGTGTACTTCATGGCGGGGTGGGAGGCTTTGGAGGATTACCATGCCAAGCACGCCCTGCTTTCCCGCTTAGCCCTTTCCTTCTCCACCAGCCCCCTGGAGCTGGAAAAACCGGTGCGCCGGCTTCAGGAGGAGGTGTACGCCCTAAAGGGCGAGAACCTGGAGCTTAAGGGGGCTTTGGTGGAGGCCCTCCTGCCCCGGGCCCTCGAGGAGAGGGTGCTCCTGGTGCCGGCTTCCGTCCTGGGGGACCTGGCCAAGAGGCTTCTTTCCTGGAGCGAGAAGACCTTTTTGCTCCTGTCCCCCGAGGGCCGCTTCGCCACCCTGGGCCCCGGCCGGCAGGAGGTTTTGGAAAGGCTCAAGGCCCTTGGGGCCAGGGGCGGGGGAAAAGAGGTGGTCCAGGGAAGCCTGCCCAAGGACAAGGTGGCCGCCGCCTTGGACCCGGGCCTCGTAAGCTAAGGCCATGGGGCTTTTTGAGGGAAGGGGAGTCTTGGTGACGGGAGCGGCCCGGGGTATCGGCCGGGCCATCGCCCGGGCCTTTGCCCGGGAAGGGGCCTTGGTAGCCCTTTGCGACCTGCATCCCCAGGGGCGGGGGGTGGCGGAGGAGATCGGGGGCTTCTTCGTGCAGGCGGACCTGGCCGAGGAGAGGGACCGGGTGCGTTTCGTGGAGGAGGCAGCCCATGCTCTGGGACGGGTGGACGTGCTGGTCAATAATGCGGCCATCAGCGCCCCAGGGTCGGCCCTGACCGTGAAGCTCCCCGAGTGGCGAAGGGTTTTGGAGGTGAACATCACCGCCCCCATGCACCTCTCGGCCTTAGCGGCTCGGGAAATGGTCAAGGTGGGGGGCGGGGCCATCGTGAACGTGGCCAGCGTCCAGGGGCTTTTCGCCGAGCAGGAAAACGCCGCCTACAACGCTTCCAAGGGAGGGCTGGTCAACCTCACCCGTTCCTTGGCCCTGGACCTGGCTCCCTTGGGCATCCGGGTGAACGCCGTGGCCCCGGGGGCCATCGCCACGGAGGCGGTGCTGGAGGCCATCGCTCTTTCCGAGGACCCGGAGAGAACCCGCCGGGACTGGGAGGACCTCCACGCCCTGAGGAGGCTGGGCCAGCCTGAGGAAGTGGCGGAGGCGGTACTCTTCCTGGCCTCGGAAAAGGCCAGCTTCATCACTGGGGCCATTCTCCCCGTGGATGGGGGAATGACCGCCAGCTTCATGATGGCGGGAAGGCCAGTTTAAAGCCCACCGCCGGAGCAGAAGTCCCAAGCAGGTCAGGTGGCGTGGTCTTTGTAGGGCTCCCCACGCAGGTCGGAGATCAGGTGCACGGCCACGTAGGCCCCGTCCCCTGCGCTCACGATGGCGTGTCCCGGCACCTTGCCCCGGGCCACCCCGGCGGCGTAGACCCTGGGATAGCTGGTACGGCCGGCCTCGTCGGTTTCTATGTGGACTCCCTTGCGGGTAAGGCCCAGGAGGGAGGGTAGAGTGGGGTCTTTGTGGGTGCAGAGGAGAAGCCTTTCCGCTTCCACCACGCCCTCCTCGGTTTCCACTTCAAAGACCCCTCCCAGGTCCCGCACCCCCGTGACCACGCCCCTTTGGATCTCTGCCCCGTAGCGGCGGGCGTGCTCTTTGAGCCTCTCTATGAGCTCCTCGCCCGAGGGTTCGTCCAGAAGGCCAGGGTAGTTGGGAACCCGGCTCACCTGGGCGATCTTGGAATGGCCTCCGTCCAGCACCAGGACCTTAAGCCCGGCCCTGGCGAGGAAAAGGGCCGCGGAAAGACCCGAGGGGCCGCCGCCTACCACGAGAACGTCCCACATACCTTTTAGAGTATATGGGTCGGGAACGGAGGAGAGAAGGCAAGGTATAATCGGCGGCGCATGATCTTGGACGACCGCTACCCGGTGCTGGAAACCCTCGAGGAGAAGGAGGGGATCACCCTTTATCGGGTGGAGGGCGGGGTGGTTTTCTTTTTCCAGGTGCGCACCCCCGAGGACAAGGAGCGCTTTTACCGGTACCGGGCGGCCATCAAACGCTTAGGGGAGCTTGGGCTTGTGGAGGCGGTGGTTTCCGCCAAGCCCGGGCGTTACTACGCCTTTTTTCCGGAACGTCCCCTGGCCCGGAAAGTGCCGCCCCGGGCTGCCCTCGAGGCCCTGGCTCCCTTGGGTTTTGGCCCGGAGCATCTGGCCATGGCCGAGGAGGGGGTGGCCTATCTGTCCCCCTGGCCCCTGGGTTCTTCCCGGCGGGCCTTGGCCCAGGCTCCTTCCCGCTTTCGGCCAAGCTTTCTGCTTGGGGTGGCCCCGGGCCTCCTCCTCTTCCTCCTGGGGCTGTGGCTTTTTTCCCAAGGGGTTTACCGCTACTTCAATCCCCCGGAGTACGCTGTGCCGAACCTGGTGGGCAAAACCGCCAGGGAGGCCTTTCTCCTTTTGAAGGATACGGGGCTCAGGCTGGAGGTGGTGGAGGGGAACGACCCGACCAAGCCCAAGGAGGTGGTGCTGGCCCAAGAGCCTCCACCGGGAACCCGCCTTAGGGCGGGGCGCACCGTGCGCCTCACCCTGAACCAAGCCCGGCTGAATCCCCTGCCCGAGCTGAAGGGGCTGCGCCCGGAGGAGGCGGAGGCCAGGCTCACCGAGCTGGGCTACCGCTTGGCCGGGGTGGCCCAGGTGGAAAGCCCAGAGCCTCTGGGCACGGTCCTGGCCAGCGATCCACCCCCTGGTACTCCTTTGCCCCCTGGGGCCACGGTGTGGCTTCTGGTCTCCCGGGGAGCTTCCCTGGGTCCCGCGGTGCCCCTTCCCCAGCTCACGGGTTTAAGCCAAAAGGAAGCGCTTTTCCTCCTGAACGCCATGGGTCTGCAGGTCCAGGTGGAGGAGGTGCCCTCCGGAGCTCCGCCTGGGACGGTGTTGGCCCAGGAGCCCGCCCCTGGCACCCCCATGCCGCCGGGAAGCGGGGTGCGCCTAAGGGTGGCGGCAAGGGGAGAGGTGCTGGTGGGGGCTTTGGGCCCTTCCCTTCCCCCCCAGCCCGAGGCCCGCACCGTGACCCTGGCCCTGGACCTTCCCCGGGAGGCGGAGGGACGCCAGGTGCGCTTGGTGCTTTTGGACGACCGGGGGGAGCACCTGGTTTACGAGGGGGAAGGACGGGAGGGCTTGAGGGTTTCGGGTACCTATGAGGTGGTGGGGGAGGCCCGCTTCCGCCTTTACCTGGATGGGGAGCTCTTCCAGGAGTGGGCTCCCTGAGGTTTCCCTGGTTGGGGGAGGAGGGTGTGAAAGGGGGTTGGGCCGAGGACCTGGCGCTTGCCTACCTCCTTGGGCAAGGCTACCGGCTTCTTGGCCGCAACCGCCGCACCCCCTTTGGCGAGGTGGACCTGTTTCTGGAAAAGGACGGAATTTATGTGCTGGTGGAGGTCAAGCAAAGGAGCTCGGGGACTTACGGCACGCCCCTCGAGGCCCTCACCCCCCAAAAGGTGGAACGTCTGCTTCAGAGCGCCCGCTACCTTTTGCGCCGGGACGACCTCCCGGTGAGGCTCGAGGCTATCCTGGTCCATGGGACCCCGAGGGCCCACCGGATAGAGCACCTGGTGTTGGAAGTGTAGGCGGCAATCCTCACGGCTTTTCCCCTTTGGGTAAGCTTGGGGGTGTTTAGGAACCTCGAGGCCTACCTCCAAGCCCTGGAGAGGCGGGGGGAGCTCAAGCGGATCAGGATACCCGTTTCCAGCGAGCTGGAGATCACGGAGATCGCCGACCGCATGGTGAAGACAGGGGGTCCCGCGCTCCTTTTTGAACAGGTGGTGGGTAAGGACTTCCCCGTGGCCATCGGCCTCTTCGGCACCCGGGAGCGCACCGCCTTTGCCCTGGGGGTTCGGGACCTGGACGAGCTTTCTGAGAAGGTGGCCCGCTTGCTGGAGTTGAAGCCGGGAAGGGGGGGGATCTCCGCCCTCATGGGCCTTCTTCCCAAGCTTCCCCTTCTTAGAGGGTTCTTCCCCCGATGGGTGGGGAGGGCCCCGGTGCAGGAGGTGATCCTGAAGGGAGAGGCAGTGGATCTCTCCCGCCTTCCCGTCCTGAAGTGCTGGCCCTTGGACGGAGGGCCCTTCCTCACCCTACCCCTGGTGATCACCAAGGATCCGGAAACCGGGGAGCTCAACGTGGGCATGTACCGCATGCAGGTTCTGGATAAAAAGAGCACGGCCATGCACTGGCAGCTCCACAAGGTGGGCCGCCAGCACCTGGAAAAAGCCAGGAGGCTGGGGAAAAAGCTGGAGGTGGCCGTGGCCCTGGGGGGGGATCCCATCCTCACCTACGCCGCCACCGCCCCCTTACCTCCCTTGCCCGGGGTAAGCGAGTTCCACCTGGCGGGATTCCTGCGGGGCGCGCCCCTGGAGCTCACCCGGGGCGTCACCGTGGACCTCCCTGTCCCCGCCGAGGCGGAGTTCGTGCTGGAGGGTTACATTGACCCGGAGGAACCTTTGGTGGAGGAGGGTCCCTTTGGGGACCACACGGGCTTCTATACCCCGGTGGACCTCTATCCCCGTTTCCACGTGACCGCCCTCACCCACCGGAAAAGGGCCATCTACCCCGCCACCATCGTGGGGGTACCTCCCATGGAGGACGCCTACCTCATCGAGGCTTCCGAGCGCCTTTTCCTGCCGCCTTTGCGCCTTATTCTCCCCGAGGTGGTGGACTACCACATGCCCCCGGAAGGGGTGGCCCACAACTGGGTGAACGTGGCCTTGCACAAGGCCTATCCGGGCCAGGCCTACAAGGTGGCCTATGGGATGCTGGGGCTGGGGCAGATGATGTTCGCCAAGGTGATCGTGGCCGTGGATGGGGATGTCCCGGTGAGGCCGGGTTTTCCAACTCTTTTGGAAGCCCTCAAGCATGCCCTGCCCGGGCGGGATACCCTTCTTCTTCGGGGGCCTATGGATGTGCTGGACCATAGCTCGAGGAGCTTTGCCTTTGGTGGGAAGCTTCTTGTGGACGGGACCCGCAAGCTCCCCGAGGAGGGAGGGGAGGTGCCCTTCACCCCTCGGGCGCACCCCGAGCTCCCCCAGGATCCGGAGGCCCTGGCCCAAAGGCAGTGGCCGGGCGTCTGGGGGGTTACCTTGCGCAAGGAGCGGCCTGGGCAGGCCTTGGCCCTGGCGGAAAGGCTCCTAAGGACTCCCAAGAGCGCGGGCATCCGGCTCCTGCTCCTCGCCGACCACAACACCGCCCTCACCCCCGAGGAGCTCCTTTGGGGGGTGCTCAACAACATCGACCCCGAGCGGGACGCCCGGGTGATGGAAGGGGTGGAGGGGCCGGTTTTGGTCCTGGACGGCACCCGCAAGCTCCCCGAGGAGGACTTCCAGCGGGTGTGGCCCGAGCGCATCCGCATGGACGAGCGGGTCAAGGCCCTGGTGGAAAGCCGCTGGCAGGAGTACGGCCTCTAGCCCGAGCGCAGAACCCGGTTGCGCAGGAGGCCGCTCCGGAGCGCCCGCACACCTCCCGGTGAAGCCGGCCCTTCCGGACCTCGTGAAGGCCCTCGAGCTCCTCGGGCCTCGCCCCAAGCTCCCTTGCGGTCCAGAGGGCGTATGGGGTTTCATAGCCCCACCCCGTTGAGGGGCTGGCCCAAAAGCCCTAGGCGGCCGCTTTCCATTTGCCTGGCGGCCAGGGCCTCCAGGGGCTTGCCGCACTGGTCGATGGACCGGATATATCCGGGCTTCAAGTAAAGGGTGGTGGCGGGAATATCCTTAAGGTTCCAAATTTCCAGGGCTCCCTCCTTGTGGGCGAGAAGCTGGAGGAGCTCCTCGAGGGGCAGCGCATTGAGGCTTCCCAACAGGGCCATAACCCGACTTCCTGCCCTCACCCTAGAGCCCTCCTGTGAAAACGATTTGAAAAGGCCGTATAATCCCCCCTTGTGCTGGTGCGGCCCGCTCTTCTTCCCCTTTGGCCTCCCCGGTCGGCAGACCTCTTTGGCCGGGAGGGGCTTTTGGTCCTCGAGGTGGGCTTTGGCGACGGGCGCTTCACCGCGGAGCTTGCCAAGGCCCATCCGGAATGGCTCATCCTGGGCGCTGAGGTCTCGGCGGCCAGCGTCCTTAGGGCCTACCGGCGCCTGCGCCGGGAGGGGATAGGGAACGTGCGCTTTTACCACGGGCAAGGCCCCTTCGCCCTGAGGAACCTGGTGCCCCCGGGGAGCCTGAGGCGGGTTATCGTCAACTTCCCCGATCCCTGGCCTAAGAAGCGGCACCAGCGGAAGCGGCTTTTGCAGGAGGGATTTTTCCGCAGGCTCTCCACTAGGCTCGTGGAGGGCGGGGACCTCCTCCTCACCACCGACCACGAGGAGTACTTCCGCTTCGCCCTGGAGGAGGCGGAGCGGAGTGGGCTTTACCGGGTGGAGGTTAAGGAGCCCCCGGAGGCCCACCTGCGCACCAAGTATGCCCTCAAGTGGAAGGAGGCGGGCCGGGCCTTTTTCCATGCGGTGTTCACCAAGGTGGCCGAGGATCCCACGCCTTGGCCGCCCACAAGGAGGTATGAGGTGGCCCATGCGCTGTTAAGGGGGGAACTGCCCAAGGAGCTTACCCTTGCCCAGGCTCCCGTGGCCATCCCCGGAGGGGTGGCGGTCTTTTTGGAGTTGGCCCGGGGGGAGGAAGGGCTTTACGTGCTCACCCACGTGGAGGAGGAGGACCTCACCCAGGATTTGCTTCTGGAGGTGAGGAGGAGTGCCCACGGGCTCTATGCGGGGGTTAGCCGCTTTGGTAGCCCTCTCATCACCGAGGGGGTGAAGGGGGCGGTGCGGGCCCTGGTGCGGGAGCTGGAGAGGGTGGGCCTCGAGGTGGTCCAGGACCACACCTAGCCCAGGCTCTAAAATGGCCCCATGCACGCCCATGTGATCCTAGCCGCCGGGCAGGGGACCCGCATGAGGTCCCGCCTGCCCAAGGTACTCCATCCCCTCCTCGGCAAGCCCATGCTGGCCTATGCGGTGGAAACCGCCCTGGCCCTGGAACCCCAAAGGCTGGTGGTGGTGGTGGGGCATGGAGCCGAGCAAGTGATGGAGGTCCTAAAGGTCTATCCGGTGGAGGTGGCGGTGCAGGAGGAGCAGCTTGGCACCGCCCATGCCCTTTTGCAGGCGGAGGCCTTGTTAAAGGACTTTCCTGGCCCCACCCTGGTCACCCAGGGGGATACGCCCCTTCTTCGCCCGGAAACCCTAAAGGATCTTCTGGAAAGGGTGGAGGAGGGAGTGGGGATGGCCCTCCTCACCGTGGAGCTTCCCGACCCCACCGGCTACGGCCGCATCCTGCGCCAGGGGGAGGAGGTCTTGGGCAGCGTGGAGGAGAAGGATGCCTCCCCTGAGGTCAGGGCCATCCGGGAGGTGAACGCTGGGGCCTATGCCTTTGACGGCTTCCTCTTCCAGGCCCTCAAGGAGGTGCGAAACGAAAACGCCGCCCGCGAGTACTACCTCCCCGACCTCATCGCCATCTACCGGGCCAGGGGGCGGAGGGTGGTGGCGGTGAAGGGCGTGGTGGAGGAAGCCTTGGGGGTGAACACCCGGGAGGAACTCGCCCGGGTGGAGGGGGTACTCCTTGCCGCCCTCCGCCGGGAGTGGATGCTGAGGGGGGTGCGGATGATCCTTCCCGAGAGCATCTACCTGGAGGCCAGCGTGGAGCTGGCCCCGGACGTGACCCTCTGGCCGGGGGTGGTGCTTAAGGGCAAGACCCGCATCGGCGAGGGGGCGGAGGTGGGACCCTATGCGGTCCTCGAGGACACCCTCCTGGAACCGGGGGCCCGGGTCCTGGCCCACACCGTGGCCCAGGGGGCGGTGATCGGCAGGGGAGCCGACGCCGGGCCCTTCGCCCGCCTACGCCCCGGGGCCGTTCTCAGGGAAGGAGCCCACGTGGGCAACTTCGTGGAGGTGAAGAATAGCCTCCTCCAGCCTGGGGTCAAGGCGGGGCACCTGGCCTATTTGGGGGATGCCGAGGTGGGGGAGGGCACCAACATCGGGGCCGGGGTCATCACCGCCAACTACGATGGTAAGCGCAAGCACAGAACCTTCATCGGCAAGGGGGCCTTCATCGGCTCCAACGCCGTCTTGGTGGCCCCGGTCAAGGTGGGGGATGGGGCCATGGTGGGGGCGGGGAGCGTGATCACCCACGATGTGCCCGAGGATGCCCTAGCCATAGCGCGGGAGAGGCAACGGAACCTCGAGGGCTACGCCCGGCGCAAGCGGGAGGGGGACTAGGGTTTCACCTTCCTTTCAGCCCGGGTGCTAAACTGGGGGTATGAACCTGGGCATGCCGGAAATCCTGGTGATCTTGGTGGTGGCCCTTCTTCTCTTCGGGCCCAAGAAGCTTCCTGAGCTCGGCCGTTCCCTCGGCCAGAGCATCCGGGAGTTCAAGCGGGGGGCCCAGGAGATCCGGGAGGAGCTGGAGAAGAGCGTGGACGTGCGGGAGGAAAAGGGCCCGGAAGGGGCTAGGCTGGCTAGGGAGAAGCCGGTTTCCGAGGCTTCCTCCAAGGCCCCTGAGGTTTCCGAACCCCAAGAGGAGCGCAAGGCTTGAAGGAAGCCCCACTGGTTGAACACCTGGAGGAGCTCAGGGCCCGTATCCTCTGGTCCCTGGTGGCCTGGGTGGTGGGTACGGGGGTGGCCTGGAGTTTTAGGGTCCAGCTTCTGGAGTGGCTGAAGCGGCCCTTGGACCTGGCGGCCCAGCAGAACCACATCCAGGTGAACCTCATCGTCTTGGACATCACCGAGCCCTTCTTGGTTTCCCTTAAGGTGGCGGCCTTCGGGGGGCTGGTCTTGGCCCTGCCCTTCATCGTCTACCAGGTCTGGGCCTTCATCGCCCCGGGGCTTTACGAGCACGAGAAGCGGCTGGCGGTGCCCTTCTTGCTGGGGGCTGGGTTTAGCTTCGCCTTGGGGGCCCTCTTCGCCTACTACGGCTTCTTGCCCTTCGCCATACCCTTCCTCCTGGGCTTTTTGGGTGAGGTCATCACCCCGCAGATCTCCATCGGCCGCTACATGGGCCAGGTCCTCATGATGATGGGGGTCATGGGCCTGATCTTTGAGATGCCGGTGGTGAGCTACTTGCTGGCCCGCCTGGGAATCCTTTCCTCCGCCTTTCTGGCCCGCAACTGGCGGATCGCCGTGGTCCTCCTCCTCACCCTGGCGGCGGTCATCACCCCCACGGTGGATGTGGTGTCCCTCTCCATCGTCACCATTCCCCTCCTGGTCCTTTACTGGATCTCCGTGCTGGTGGCCAGGGTGGCGGAGCGGGCTAGGCCTAAGGAAGAAGCTGCTTGACAATCGCGTGGGGTTTGGCCCATAGAATAGCCCATGGACGAGCGCATCCTGGCCCTGCGCAAAGAGGTGGACCGGGTTAACCGGGAAATCCTTCGCCTCCTCTCCGAGCGGGGAAGGCTGGTGCAGGAAATCGGCCGTATCCAGACCGAGCTTGGCCTGCCCCACTACGACCCCAAGCGAGAGGAGGAGATGCTGGCCTACCTCACCGCCGAAAACCCTGGTCCCTTTCCCGCGGAAACCATCCGCAAGCTTTTTAAGGAGATCTTCCAGGCCAGCCTGGACCTCGAGGAGCAGCAGGACCAGAAGAAGTTCCTTTACTCCCGCAGGCACAAGCCCGAGCCCACTCGCGTGCGGGTGAAGGGCGTGGTCTTCGGGGAGAAGCCCCTCCTCATCGCCGGCCCTTGCTCCATCGAGTCCGAGGAGCAGATGATGGAAACCGCCCGCTTCCTTTCCACCAAGGGAGTTAAGGTTCTAAGGGGCGGGGCCTTCAAGCCCAGGACCAGCCCCTATGGCTTCCAGGGCCTGGGGGTGGAGGGGCTGAAGCTCGGCCGCAGGGCGGCGGAGGCTTTCGGCATGGTCTTCGTCACCGAGGTCATGGACACCCGGGACGTGGAGGTGGTGGCGGAGTATGCGGACATCCTCCAAATTGGGGCCCGGAACATGCAGAACTTCGCCCTCCTCAAGGAGGTGGGGCGTTCGGGCAAACCCGTCCTCCTCAAGCGGGGGCTTTCCGCCACCATGGAGGAGTGGTTCTACGCCGCGGAGTACATCCTCTCCCAGGGCAACGAGCAGGTCATCCTGGCGGAAAGGGGCATCCGCACCTTCGAGCGCTGGACGCGAAACACCCTGGACCTCTCCGCCGTGGCCCTGGCCAAGCAGGAAACCCACCTGCCCGTGGTGGTGGACGTGACCCATGCCGCCGGGCGCACCGACCTCCTGGCCCCCCTGGCCCGGGCGGCCCTGGCGGTGGGGGCGGACGGGGTGCACGTGGAGGTCCACCCCAACCCCAAGGTGGCCCTCTCCGACAACCAGCAGCAGATGGACTTCCGGCAGTTTGAGGCCTTCCTGCGGGCCATAGAGGACCTCCTAGGGGCGTGAATGGGCTTTCTGGATAACCTTTTGAACGCCTTTCTCAAGGCCACGGACCCCAGGCCCCGCTACACGGAGGCCCGTTGCCTCCTCTACAAGAACAGCGTGGGGGGGTGCGACCGCTGTTACCAGGTTTGCCCCAAGGGGGCGGTGCGCCTGGAGAGTTTCCGGGTGGAGCTGGACGAGGTTTCCTGCACGGGGTGCGGCCTCTGCACCGGGGTCTGCCCCGGCATCGCCCTGGAGTACCCCTTGGGGGGCATCCAGGAGGCCTTGATCCGGGGCAAGGGACAGATCCGCTGCTCCAAGGCGGAGGGCAAGGGAGAGGAGGTTTTGTGCCTGGGCCGCCTGACCCCGGGGCTTCTGGCGGAGGCGGGAAGCCGCTTCGGGAAGGTGATCCTGGCCCGGGGGGATTGCGCCTCCTGCAGGATCGGGGGGCCTGCGGTGCCCGAGCACCTGGAGAGGATGGTGGAGGAAGCCCAGCGCTACCACCCCGTGGAGGTGGAGGTGATCCAAGGGGAGCTTCCCGGGGAGAAGGTGGGGCGGCGGGAGCTCTTTCAGGCCCTCATGGGCAGCGCCCGGCGCACCGCCGCCGACCTGGTGCCCGAGCTTCCCCTTCCTGCCCCGGAACCTGAGGTAAAGGGCCCGCCAGCGGAGCTTCGCCTCCGCTTCTTGGCGGCCAGGCGGGCCGCCCAGGTGCGCTGGCCCAGGATCCAGGTGGAGGAGGGATGCACCCTCTGCCCAGTGTGCACCAACGTCTGCCCCACGGAGGCGGTCTACCGGGTGCGGGAGGGGGAGGAGTATGTGCTTAGGCTCAAGGTGGAGGCCTGCACGGGGTGCGGGGCCTGTGTGGAGAGCTGCCCGCCCCAGGTGATCCGCCTCGAGGAGGCGGGTAAGGAGGAGCTTTTTCAGGAGCTGGAGCTTTACCGGGGAAGGCCTCCTTGGTACGATCTCTGAGCCTTGGGCGGGATCCGGCTGGCTAGAGGGTTTTGCCCCGTGTGAACCGGCCTTTTGGGAGTTTCCCCGGGCTTTCCCCCTGGGGGAGGGCAGGATTTCTGGGAAAGGGTCATGGCCCTCTTTCCGAAAGAATCCTGAACTTGGTATAAAGGGAAGCAGACCATGGAAGCCGACGCCGTCGTGGTAGGGGGTGGACTGGCCGGACTGGTGGCGGCCACGGAGATTGCGGGGACCGGTAGGCGGGTTTTTCTCCTAGAGCAGGAGCCTTACCTGGGAGGTCAAGCCTACTGGTCCTTCGGGGGGCTTTTCCTGGTGGATTCCCCGGAACAACAGCGCCTGGGTATCCGGGACTCCCTGGAGCTCGCTCGGGAGGACTGGTTCGGGGCGGCGGGGTTTGACAGGGAGACGGACTCATGGGGTAGGCGTTTCGCCGAGGCCTATCTGGAGTTTGCCGCCGGCGAGAAGCGGGCCTGGCTTACCTCCTTAGGAGTCCGTTTCTTCCCCGTGGTGGGCTGGGCGGAGCGCGGAGGGGGCCTTGCCCTTGGCCATGGCAACTCCGTTCCCCGCTTCCACATCGTATGGGGGACGGGGCCGGGGCTCCTGGAGCCCTTCCTGCGGCGGGTTCAGGAGTTGCAGGACAGGGGTTTGCTTAAAGTTTTTCTCCGCCATCGTGTGGAGGAGGTCCTGCTGGAGAAGGGCCGGGTGGTGGGGGTCATGGGGATCGTTCTGGAGCCGGACACCGTTCCCCGGGGGCGCCCTCGAGTCGTAAGCCCAAGGGGGAGTTTCGCCTCCTAGCCCAGGCGGTGGTTCTGACCACGGGAGGTATTGGGGGCAACCTGGAGTTGGTGCGGCGGTTTTGGCCCGAGCGCATGGGCAAGCCCCCGGGAAGGATGCTCTCTGGGGTACCGGACCACGTGGATGGCTCCGGCCTCCTCCTTGCTGAGCGGGCGGGGGCTGCTCTCGTCAACCTGGACCGCATGTGGCACTACCCCGAGGGGGTGGAGAACCATACCCCCATCTGGAGCCACCACGGGATCCGCATCCTCCCCGGTCCCTCACCCCTCTGGCTGGACGCTGCTGGGAAACGCTTACCCCCACCGCTTTTCCCGGGGTTTGACGCCCTCGAGGCCCTCCGTCACCTGCGGGGTACGGGGTTTGACTGGAGCTGGTTCCTCCTGGATCGCAAGACCCTGGCCAAGGAGTTTGCCCTCTCGGGATCGGAGCAAAATCCGGACCTAACTGGGAGGAGCTGGCCTCTGGTGCTCCGAAACCGCCTCTTTGGCCCTGCAGCGCCGGTGCGGACCTTTTTACAAAGGGGGAAGGACTTCTTGGTGGCGGAGGACCTTTCCGAGCTCATGCGCCAGATGGACGCCCTGGCCCCTGGGGTCCTGGACCCGGTGCGGCTGGAGAGGGAGGTGAAGGCCAGGGACCGGGAGCTTTCCAACCCTTTCTGCAAGGACGCACAGCTTTTGGCCGTCCAGGGATTCCGGCGCTATCTGGGAGATCAGCTCTTCCGCGTGGCCAAACCCCACCCCTTCTTAGGCGGCAGGGGTGGTCCCTTGGTGGCGGTACGCCTTTGGACCCTGACCCGCAAGACCCTAGGGGGTATTCAAACCGACCTCAAGGGGCGGGCTCTCTCCCTCCAAGGGGAACCCGTGCCGGGCCTTTTTGCCGCAGGGGAGGTGGCGGGATTTGGCGGTGGAGGGATGCACGGGTATAAGGCTCTGGAGGGAACCTTTTTGGGGGGATGCCTGTTCTCTGGGCTTTCGGCTGCCAAGGGGGTGACGGAGGAGCTAGGATAGTTCCCATGTGCTTACACCACGTGGGCATTGCGGTGGAGGACTTAGAGGAGGCCAAGGCCCGTTACGGGCTTTTGGGCTTTGGCGTGGTGGCGGAAGGGGAGGTGGCCACCCAGGGGGTGCGGGTGGCCCTGCTCCGGGGGGAAGGGGAGACCCTTTTGGAACTCCTCGCCCCCTTGGGCCCGGACACCCCCGTGGGCCGCTTCCTGGCCAAGCGGGGTCCCGGGCTTCACCATCTGGCCTTTGGCACCTCCCGGATTGAGGAGGAGCTTGCCCGGCTGAAGGGGGCGGGAGCCAGGCCCATCGACGAGGTCCCCCGGCCGGGTTTTGGCGGGCACCGGGTGGCTTTCCTCCACCCCGGCTTTGGCCTCGGGGTGCTTTGGGAACTGGTGGAGACGGAGGGTGCGTAGGCCAGGGTTCCGCTGGGTGCCGGCCCTGCTCGCCCTGGGGGAGATAGGGCTACTCTGGTGGCTTTCGGACCAACCCGCCACCGGGATGGGCCTGCCCTATCCCTGGGACAAGGGCGCCCATTTCCTGGCCTATGGGCTTTTGGGCTTCCTCCTGGGGGTGGCCTTCGGGGATTTCCGTCCCGCCCTCCTCCTGGCTGCCCTCTACGGGCTGGTGGACGAGTGGCACCAAAGTTGGGTTCCCGGACGGGAGGCCTTCGGCTGGGACCTTGTGGCGGACTTCCTGGGGGCCTATCTGGGGGCTAAGTGGGGGGTAGATAGGGAGCTCCAGAAGCCTTCCGCCCTTGGCGGAGGCGGCCAGGAGGATGGCCTCGGCGACGAGTTCCGGGGCGATCCAGCGGCTGGGGTCGGCCTCCGGCATGGCCTTCCGGTTGGCCTCGGTGTCCAGGGTGCCCATGGGGTAGACGAGGAGGAAGCGCACCCCCTGCACCTCCCCCTGGAGGGAGCGGACGAGGCTGGCCAAGGCGGTCTTGGCCATAGTGTAGAGGGCTCTTCCTGGGCCAGCTCCCGTCCAGGCGGGGCCGGCGGCCATGGCGGCGAAAAAACCTTGGCCTCGAGCCTCCAGGTAGGGCAGGGTGGCCTTGAGGAGGTTGAAGGTGGTGCGCAGGTTCAGGTCCAGAAGCCAGTCGTAAAGCCCGGGGTCCGAGTCCAAAAAGCGCCCGGCCGCGAACCCGCCCACGGTGTGCACCACCCCGAAAAGGGGAGCCTCCCGCTCCACGAAGCGGGCCAAGGCCTCGGCCTCCTCCAGCCGGGTGAGGTCGGCCACGAAGGTCTTGGCCCCGTAGGCCCGGGCCCGTTCCGCCATACGTTCCTCCCGGGGGTCGGAGAGGAAAAGCCGGGCCCCGGCGCGGTGCAGGGCAGGGATCACCGCCCGGGCCAAGGCCCCCCCGGCCCCCGTGACCAAGAAGGCTTTACCCTGGAGCATGCCTCATTCTACCGGGACAAAGGCCAGGGAGGTGGGGTTGAAGCCTAAGGGGGTGCTTCGCACTAGGAGGGGCGGCGTGGGTACCAGGTCGTACACCTCGAGGGCCGTCCCCTGGGCCAGGTAGAGGTAACCGTCCTGCCCCACCAGGCCTGCGCTGTAGGTCTCGAAGGGCTGCTGAGGGCCCGAGTCCTTGGGAAAGAGCACTTGGAAGCCCTGGCCGTAGACCACCCCGCCCCCCACGGGGTCTAGGGCTAGGTGGCTCGGCCGGGGGAAGTCCCCCAGGACCTTACGGCTGGTGAGGACATCCCCCTTCAGGGCGTAAAGGCGCACTTCCGTGGTGGTGGCGGCGAGCCCCAAGAGCTGCCCCTGACCCCGGTCTGTTTGGAGGTCAAAAGGGCCTTGGGAAGGTAAGGGGTCCAGGGGTTTTTCCAGGCTGGGGGTGCCCGCGGGGTCTAGGGTGGGACGGTAGCCCAGGGCCTGGGGGGTCAAGTAGCCCAGGAGGTCCAGGGTTCCCTGGGGGAAGAGGGCCAGGCGCACCCCGTTCCCCGGGGGCAGGCCGGTGAGGTCGGCCTCCTGGAGGGCGCTCAGGTCGGAGAGGGCCAGGAGGAAGGCCCGGCCCGTGGCGGGGCAGTGGGCGAGGAGCCGGCCCTGCCCCAAACGCAGGTGCCCTCCGGTGCAGTCCGCAGGAAGGGAAGCCAAGGAGGGGGTCCCCTGCGGGGCGGCGTCCGCCGTGAAGCCCGTGGTGTCATAGGCTTCCACCCGGTCGGGGAAGAGGAGGTAGAGCTTTTGAAAGGCGTTGCTATAGGCCAGGTCCTGAAGACCCGGGGTGCTCCAGGTGGCCACCGGGTTGACCCCTCCCCCCTGGAGGTCTTGGGCCCGGTAGAAGCGCACCTGGTCTTGACCGCCCGCTGCCACCAGGGCGGGGAGGGGGGGTTCTTGGCTTCCGGTGCAGGCGGTGAGGAACAGGGCCAAAAGGGGTCCAAGGGCGTACGTGAGCTGTTTGCTGTGTCTCATGGCGTACCTCCCAACCTCACCCCCTCCTCGGAGAGGAGGAGGCCCGCCGCCTGGCCCCCGTAGAGGAAGGCCAAGCCCACAGCCCCCTTTTGTGCGTCCAGGGTGAAGCGCAGGGCCCAGCAGCAGCGGTCCAGGACCAGGAGAAAGCGGGGCTTTAGGGCCTCCCCAGGGAGGTTTTGCGTGAGAAGGGCGGCCAGGTGGAGCTTGGTGTTTTCCCGCCCCACGAAGGTAAGGGTGGGGCCGAAGCTTCTGAGGGCCAGGGCGTACCCCTCAGGCCTTTGGGGCTGGCGGGTGTAGGTGAGGCTCCCAGAAAAGGCGAGGCCGGGGATGGCCCCTTCCCCTTCCGCGTCCACGGGGGTGGGTTTCCAAAGCTCCGCTCCCCCGCTGAAGGTCAGGTCCCGCAGGTAGACCCCTGGGTCGTCCACCTCTGGCAGGTGCAGGTTGGCGTTTAAGCGGAAGCCCACCTCGGGGAGGGCCTGGGTCAAGCCCAGGCGCAGATTGGTGGTCCGGAAGCCCTCCCGGTACTGCCCGGAAAGCTCCAGGTCCAGCAGGGGTCCTGGGGTGATCCCGGAGCGGTAGCCCAGGGCGTAGCCCAGAGCCTGGGGATCCAGGGTGGTCCGCAAGGAGAGGCTTTCCGGACCGAGGATGGCCTGGCCTTGGAGGGTGAGGATGCCCTGCTGCCAGTCCCGCCTCCCCTGCAGGGTGTAAGCGGTGACCCCCTCCCGCAGGGCAAGGGTGAGGTCGGTGGTGAGGGCCCCTTTGCCGTTCAGGTCGTGGCGGTGGCTCAGGTTCAGGCTTCCCCCGGGAAGGGCGTAGCCTGCCTGGAGAAAAAGGGGATCAAAGAGGGCCTGCGCGTGGTCGTAGCGGAGGCTTGCCCTGAAGGAGAAGGGGTAGGGGGTGAGGCCCCCCTCCAGGCGGGTTTCTAGGGGGCCCTCGCCCTCCAGGCCGCGGCGGTGGGCCAGGGTCAGGGCGTAGCCTGGGTCCTGGAGGGCGGCTTGGGCCTCGAGGGGCAGGTACTTCCCCGCCTCCAGGTCCCTCCCTGACTTCAGGCTGAGGAGGAGCGGCCTTTCCTGAAAGCCCAGGGAGAGGGTGGCCTGGTGGCTTCGCCTTTGGGGTATGGCGTCAAAGCGGAAGGGGGTTTCCCCCTCCTGGACGCTTCGGGCATAGCCCACCTCCATGCTGAACCCCCCCAGGCTTTGCCGCAGGCTGGCCGAGGTGGTCCAGTCCACCTGCCGCTCGTGCTCCCCATCAGGGTTTTGCGTGGTGTAGTAGAAGCCCCGGAAGCGGTTTTCCGCCCGGAAGCTGGCCCCGGGCCAGGGGGCAAGGGCGAGGCTTTCGCTGTGGGCAAGGAGGGCCCTTCCGGCCTCGGCGTAGGGCCCAAGGGCCCGGGCGGAGCGGTTTAGGGGGTTGGTTTCCGCCAGGTAGCGGCCCACGAGGAGGCTTCCCTGGACGCTGAAAGGCCCCTCCCTTAGGACGGGGCTTTGCACCTCCAGCTCGGGCAGGCGCTGAAGGGTGCGGGGAGGTGGGGTGGTGGGGTCGTGGTCTATGAAGCCCTCCAGCCTTAAGGCGTAGCGCCACTCCCCCGGCGCGGGGGTGCCGGGGAGGAGGCCTTCTAAGCGGAAGCGGGAGAGCTTTTCCCGGGTGTCGTCCCGTTCCAGGAGAGCGCTTAGGGAAAACTCCTGCCGCTTTAGGGCGTACTCCCCCCGGTACTGGAAGGTGTCCGGGGGGTGTGGAGGAAGAAGTAGTGCTCCTTGGCCTCCCCGGTGCCGAAGTGGTCAAAGCCAAACCCGTAGCCCCGGCCCTGGTAGTAGGAGAGAAGGGTAAATCCCAGGCCGAAGTCGGCCACGTAGGGCAAAGCGGCCTTCAGGTAAAAGCCCCCCTCGTCCTGCCCCACCTCCAACCGGGGCCGGCGCTCGGAGAGGAAGAGAAGGAGAACGGGAAGCTCCAGAACCGGCTTTTCCTGCACCAGAACCACCACCCCCCGGGCCACCACCCGGTCCCCTGGGTAGAGGACGATCTCCCGGGCGCGGAAGGCGTAGTCCGGCACCTCCTGGCCGCAAGCGTTGCAAGGGGTGGCGTAGCCGTTTTCCAGGAGGATGGCCCCTGCCACCCGCTGGCAAAGGGGGCCGGTGAGGAGGAGATCCTTGGCCTCGAGGCGCACCTCCAGGGCGTCAAAGCTTTCGTCGGAAAGGTCGATCTGAAGTTCCTCCGCCTCCACAAGCCTTCCCTCCCGGTCCCGGTAGCGCACCCCTTCCGAGAGGAAAAGGAGCTTACGCGTGCGAAAGTAGGTGGCCCTTCCCGCTTCGATGGCCTCCCCATCCCACTCCAGGCGCACGGGGTTGCCGGTGAGCACATAGACCTCCTCCCCTCCTTCCTGTCTCAGCTCCAGCTTTTCCGCCTCCAGGATCTTCAGCACCTTCTCCTGGGCCCAGGCGGGGACCCAGAGGAAAAGGAGGACCAGGGCCAGGGTGGTCCAAGGCCTTTTGGGCCTCACCTGCGCCCTCCCAGGAAGAGCAGAAGCCCCAGAAGGCCATAGGCCAGGTTGGGCCCCCAGGCGGCGAGGAGGGGGTCTAGGGCGTTTTGCTCCCCCATGATCCGCCCCACGCTCCAGGTGGCGTAGTAAAAGAAGGTGAGGACCGCCACCCCCACAAGCCCCAGGCTCCGGGACCCCCCGAGGAGATAGAAGGCAAGCCCCGTGGCGAAGAGGGCGAAGACGAGGCTGGCGGCTGGCTCGGCATAGCGGCGGTAGTAGGTGGTGGCCTCGAGGCCCGCCTTCACCCCGCTTTTCCTAAGCCTTTCCACCTCCTCTTTGAGCTCCTTTAAGGTCATGCGGTTTGCCGGGTTCTGCCAGGGCTCAAAGGTGAGGTCCCTGAGGACCAGTTCCCCCTCTTGAAAGCGGGTCAGGGTCCTGGGCCTATCCCCCTCGTAGGTGACCCTTAAGCCCTTTTCCACCTGCAAGACCCCTCCTTGGAACCTCCCCTCCTCCGCTAGGACCACCTCTTCTTGCGAAAGGATTCTAAGCTTTCCGATCCTGTCCTGGGCCACCTCTCCCACGTAGACCACCCTGCCCCTGGCATCCTGGAAAGTGGTGCCCGGGGTGAGAAGGGCCCTGGGCCGTTCCAGCACCTGCCTGCGAAGAAGGTCCTGCCCCTGGGCCAGGGCTTTGGGCACCAGGCTTTCCCCCAAAAGGAAGCCCAAAAGGGCCAAAAGCGCCCCGAGGCCCAAAAAGGGTAAAAGCACGCGTTCCCGCCTTAGCCCCAGGGCCAGGAGGGCCTTGAGCTCCGAGTCCTCACCCAGGCGGGAGAGGAGGAAGAGCAGGGCGAAGAGGTAGGCCACGGGAGCCCCCCGCACCAGGGCCTCGGGGGTGCGGTAGAAGAGGTAGAGGAGAAGGGTGTAGGGATCCGCGCCCTTGGCCACCAGGGGGGCCAGGACCTCGTAGACCGCTCCGGCCAGGAAGAGAAGGACGATGACCGCAAGCCCCAGGCTGAAGTGAGCCAGGACCTCGCGCAGGAGGTAACGGTCCAGGGTCTTCATCTGAGCCTCCAGGTAAGGTAAAGGGCCAAGGCGGCGAAGAAGGCGTTGGGCAGGAAGGCCAAGAGGGGGTTCACGTCGTAGCGGGCGAGCTGGGCGCTCAGGGTCCAGAGCACGTAGTAGCCGAAGATGAGGAGGACGATGCTGAGGAAGGCCCAGGCAGCCTCCCGGAAGGAAAGCCCCAAGGCGGCCGCCACCAGGCCCAGGAAGAAGCCCCCGAGGGCATCCGCGAGCCGGCGGTACAGGGCGAAGTGGGCGCTGGGCTCCACCTGGCTCCTTTCCCAAAGCTCCCACAGGGTGGAGGAGTCGTAGGGATCGCGGGAGCCCAGGCTTTCCTTGGGGCGGAACCGGGCGGGGAAGGGAAGGGTGCCGGCAAAGGGCTTGGGCTTTCCCCCCTCCAGGACGTACCCCCGGAAGTGCCACCCCTCCTTGTCCCAGACTCCTTCTTGGCCGCTGTAGACCCGGCCCCTTTGGTCCACCACCCGGATGCCGTAGAGGCGGTTTTGCCCCACCTCGGGCCGCACCTCCTCCGCATAGTAGACCCCGAGGCCCTCCGCAGCGTAAAGCTGCTTGCGCAACACCCCGCTTAGGCCCTGTTCCCCGTAGAGGAGCCGGGCTAGGTGTTGGTCGTAGGCCTCGAGGGCCCTGGGGCGAAGCTCGGCCAGGTTGAGGAGGTTGAAGAAGTTCACCAGAAGGGCCAGAAGCGCCAGGGGTTTCAGAAGGGCCCAAGGGGGTACGCCCGTGGCGTAGGCCGCCTTCAACTCCGATTGGCGGATGAGGCGGGCGAGGCCCACCAAGATGGCGAAGACCAGGCCCAAGGGAAGGGCCAGGCTCAGGGTCCAGGGCAGGCGGTAGAGGATGAGCTGGGCGATGGCCTCCACGCCGGCTCCCCGGCTTAGAAGCACCCCGGAGAGGCTGGAGAGGAGGTCAAAGGTGAGGAGGGCCACGAAAAGCAGGACCCCCACCAGGTAGGGGACCAGGACCTCCTTGAGGACATACCGGCCCAGCACCAGGCCGAGTATACGGGGCCAGGATGAGAAACAAGCGCAGGAGGCGGGAGCTCAGTGGGCTATCACGTGGATCACGGGCAGGCCGAAGCGTTCCGCCTGGCTGTGCACGTCCAGGCGGAGCCAGCGGGAAATCCCTGGGGGCAAGGTGGCCAGGACGATGGCCTGGTACGCCCCGGGATGGGCCATGAGCTCCTCCTCCAGGGCCAGGATGGGGGAGACATCCCCGGGCTTGGCCTCCTCTATGGCGACCCCTTGGGCCTCGAGGGCCGCCTTGGCGGCCTCCGCCTCCTCTTTGGCCCGCCTTTGGATCTCGCCTTCCTCGTAGACCCAGCCTGCCGGGGGGACGGCGGGTACCAGAAGGACAAAGCGGGCCTCGGGGTCTTGGCTCCGAAGCTCGGCCAGCTTCCTGGCCAGCTCGGGGCTTTTGGCCGTGCGATGGGCCACCACCAGATACCGGGCCATGGCCTTTACCTCCTTTGCCTTGCCTCGAGGTTAGCCCAAGCTTTCGGGGAGGGCCGGGAGCGAGGTTACATTGTCCCGGCCTCTGCCATAATATGGATTCCTTCCAGGGAAACTCCAAAAGCTCCCCAGACCCTCTGGTCTTGGGGTTATTGGGAAGGGCGGCCAGGGGTTTTCCACCCCGTTGGGGACGGGTTTCCCTGCATACCCCTTTACATACCGGCAAACCGTGGTAAAATAAAAAAGTCAGAGGAGGGAGCCGCCTGCGGGCGGCGGTTTTGTTTTAGGGCACCAGGGCCACCTTGGTGGCCTGCCGCTCGTGGAAGAGGCGGTAGCCCTCAGGGGCCTCCTCGAGGGGCAAGCGGTGGCTGAACACCCAGCTGCCCTTAAGCCTTCCCGCCCGTTGCAGGGCCAGAACCTCCTCGATCCAGCGGGGGATGTTGGCCAGGGCGCTTTTCAAGGTGATGCCCCGGCTGAAAGCGGAGAGCCAAGGGTAATCCAGCTTCTCGGCGGTGGGTACCCCGAGGCTGGACACCATGCCCCCGGGCCCCGCCAGGCGGAGGGCCAGTTTCAACGCCTCCCCATCCCCGCCCACCGCCTCCACCACCAGATCCGCCCCCAGGCCCTGGGTTTCCTTGCGCACCCGGGCCACGGGGTCTTCCGCCTTGGGGTTTACGGGCAGGCTTCCTAAGGCCGCGGCCTTTTCCAAGCGGGTTTCCTCCGGGTCTATGGCGTAGACCTGTCCCGCGCCCAGAGCATGGGCCACCATCTGGGCCATGAGGCCCACGGGCCCCGAGCCCACCACCGCCACGCTCATCCCCGGGGAGAGGAAGGGCCTTACGCCCCCGTAGGCGGTGGTGAGGATATCCCCTGCCAGGATGGCCTCCTCTGCAGGCAGGTTCCCGATGGGGAAAAGGCTTTGCCGGGCAAAGGGCACCCGCACCCTTTCCGCCTGGGTTCCCTGGAGGTTGCCCAGGGCGAGGCCGAAGCCAAAGACCCCTCCCTTCAGGCAGGCGAAGTACTGCCCCTTGCGGCAGGCTGGGCAGTCCCCGCAGGCCACCTGGAAGCTCCCCACCACCCTTTCCCCCAGGGGGAAGGGCACCAGGGGGCCCTTTTCCACAATCCGCCCCACGAACTCGTGGCCCAAGACGGTGCCCGGCAACACCCCAGCGATCTTGCCGTGGTAGATGTGCAGGTCCGAGCCACAGATGGCGGCGAGCTCCACCTGGACGATGGCGTCGGTTTCCGCCTCCAGCTTGGGCTCCGGCACCTCCTCCACCGCCACCTGGAAGGGCCCGTGGTAGACCAGGCCTTTCATGCCACCTCCCGGGCCACCTTGACCAGCTCCTGGGCCGCCTGGGCGTAAGGGGCCAGGGCGGCGATGCTTCCCCTTTTCAGTTCCAAAAGGCCCCGCATCAAGGCGGTGAGGGGCTCCAGGCGGCCCTCCAACACCTCCTGCCAGGTGGCCAAGTCGGCCTCTAGGATGAAGTCGGCCTCGGCCTCCCCCTCCACCACCTGCACCCCCCGGCACGCCCCGTGCCGCAGGTCCAGCACCACGGCCACCCCCTTGGGGAACCCCAGGGCGGGGTCAGGGCGCACCGCCAGGGCCAGGCTTCCTTCCCAGGTGGCGGCGGCCTTCCTGTAGGCCTCGCTTTCGTTCAGCTTCTGGCAGTAGGCTTGGGCCCAATCTTCCTGGAAAAGCTCCATGACTTCCCCCCTTTGCTTAAACCGAGTATAAACCTAGCCCCAAGGCTTTGGGTAGAGGTTGTTTCAGGGAGTTTCCGGCCAGGCGTGTTTGGGGTAGCGGCGCATGAGTTTCCGGCGCACCTCAGGGTAGCGGTTTTCCCAGAAGCTCTTTAGGTCTTGGGTCACCTGTACCGGACGGCCTGCGGGGGAAAGGAGCTCCACCGCCACCGCTACCCGGCCTTCCAGCACCCTGGGGGTTTCCCGAAGGCCAAAGGCTTCCTGGATGCGCAAGGAAAGAAGGGGTGGGGCCCCTTCCCGGTAGGTGAGGCGCCTGCGCTTGCCCGAAGGCAGGGCCAGGCTTTCCGGCGCCAGCCTCTCCAGAAGCTCCCGCTTTTCCCCCAGGAGGCTTAAAAGGATCTCCTTCCAGGGTAGGGCCAGGAGGTCTTCCATCTTCCGCACCCCCTGGGTCCAGGGGAGGAGCCAGGAAAGATCGTGAAGCAAGGCTTGCTCCGAGAGTTCTGGCACCTCTATCCCGTGGGTTTGGAGGAAGGAGAGGCGCAGGAGGACCTGCCGGGCCTCCTCGGGGAGGGGTAGCTGGCCGTTTAGGGCCTCCTCGAGGTGCTTGGCCGTGGGGGGACCTGGGTCCACCGCCACCCGTTCCAGCACCAGGGCACCGTAGCGTTGCTCCAGATAGCCCCGGAGCCTTCCTTCCTCCCACCCGGTCCAGAGGGCCAGTTCGGCCCGCTCAAGGAGATCCGCCTCGGCCAGGGGGGCGTAAAGAAGAATCCTTCCTCCCTGGGGGCCCAGGTCGGCCCAGGGGGCCACCAAGTAGGCGGGGCCGTCACCGGATAGCTGGATAAGGGGCCCGGAGGAGAGCTTGTACCGCTTTGGGGCTACCCGCTTGGCCACCCGGTCGGGGTAGGCGGCCAGGAGGAGCCGGCCCACTTCTTCCGGAGCCGGAAGGCTCGGCTGGGGTTTTATCGTGCTTACGCCGGGGGGGTTGCTCTCGGGAAAGAGCAGGCCAAAGCGTCCCCGCCAGAGGGCGGAAACCTGCTCGTGGGCCAAAAAGGTACCCCGCCTTTCCCTCCGGGCCTCGAGGAGGCCTTCTAGATGGAGCATCAGGTCCGGCTCCCCTTCCAAGGGAGTTCGTTCCTCCAGGAGGGCCAAAAGATCGGCGGCCAGGGGGAGAAGGCCTAGCCTTTTCGCTTCCAGCACCATGCGGGCCAGGCGGGGGTGGGTGGGGAGGGAGAGGATCTGCTTTCCCAGGGGGCTTAGCCCATGCCCTTGGGCCGCCCCCAGGAGTTCCAAGAGGTTCCAAGTGCTTTGCAAGGCCCCTCGGGGAGGCTTGGTGGGCAGGGGGAGGTCTTCCAGCCTCTCGCCCAGGGCCAGGGCCACCAGGAGGGCCCGAGAGAGGTCGGCCTCTAGGATCTCCGGCCTTTTTGGGGGAAAGGGGCCCTTGGGATAGAGCCGGTAAACCCGCCCGGGTCCGGTGCGCCCGGCCCGGCCCGCCCGTTGCCTGGCGGATTCCTCGGGGATGCGCACCAGGGCCAGGCGGGTGAGGCCGGTTCTGGGGTCAAAGCGGGGCTTTCTGGCCAGCCCGGTGTCCACCACGGCCCGCACGTTGGGCAGGGTGAGGCTGGTTTCCGCCACATCCGTGGCCAGGACGATCTTCCTGGGTCCAGGCCGGAGCAGGGCGGCCTGTTCCTGGAGGGGTAACCCCCCATGGAGGGGGAAGGCGGGAAGATCCGAAAGAAGCCTTTGGGTGCGTTCTATCTCCCCTTTTCCGGGAAGGAAGACCAGGACATCCCCTTCTCCCTCCAGAAAGGCCTTGCGGGCGTAGCGGGCGGCCAGGGGTTCCAGCGGGCCTTCCCAGGGTCTTTCCAGGTGAAAGACCTCCACCGGGTGGCTTTCCCCCTCCACCTCGAGGACCGCTCCGGAAAAGGCCCGCCTCAGGTCCTCGTCCGGGGTGGCGGTCAGAAGGGCGATTTTGAGGTCGGGCCGCAGGGTTTCCTGCACCCTGAGGAGGAGGGCCAGGCTCAGGTCGGTTTCCAGGTGGCGCTCGTGGGCCTCGTCCAGGAGGACCGCGGAAACCCCTTCCAGGGTGGGGTCTTCCAGAAGGCGCCGGGTGAGCAGGCCCTCCGTCATCACCAAAAGGCGAGTGGCCTCGCTTTCCTTCCCCTCCAGCCGCACCCGGTAGCCCACGGTCTTCCCCAGGGGCTCCCCCAGGTTTTCCGCCAGCCTGGCCGCCACCGCCCGGGCCGCCACCCGCCGGGGTTCAAAGAGGAGGATCTGACCCGGCAAGGCCTTTAAGAGCCGGAGGGGGAAGAGGGTGCTCTTTCCGGCCCCAGGGTAGGCCTTCAGCAGAAGGCGGCCTTCCTGGAGGAGGAGGGCTGTGGCCTTCTCCAGCCAATCCCCAGGGTGGTCGGGTGGGTGGGGCATGGAGCGGATGGGTTTCGGCTAAGGGGCCAGGGATTCTTCCCCCAGGAGGTTGTCAGATGTCCAGCTCCGCGTAGCGGGCGTGCTCCTCGATGAACTCCCGCCTGGGGGCCACGTCCTGGCCCATGAGCTTCTCGAAGAGCTCGCTGGCCTCGAGGGCGTCCTGGAGCTCCACCCGCTTCAGCACCCGCTTTTCAGGGTTCATGGTGGTCTCCCAAAGCTGCTCGGGGTTCATCTCCCCCAGGCCCTTGAAGCGCTGGACCTCGTAGCTTTTTCCTTCCAGCTCCCGAAGGCGGGCGGAAAGCTCCTCGTCGGAGTAGAGGTACTCCACCTTTTTCCCCACCTGCAGGCGGTAGAGGGGCGGCTGGGCGATGAACACGTGCCCCCTTTCGATCAGGGGCCGCATGTAGCGGTAGAAAAAGGTGAGGAGGAGGGTGCGGATGTGGCTCCCGTCCACGTCGGCGTCGGTCATGATGATGATCTTGTGGTAGCGGAGGCCCTCGAGGTCGAAGTGGGCCTCGTCCCCCGTGCCCCCGATCCCCGCCCCGATGGCCGCCACCATGGCCCGCACCTCGGCGTTTTTCAGGGCCTTGGAAAGCCCCGCCTTCTCCACGTTCAGGATCTTGCCCCTGAGGGGCAGGATGGCCTGGAAGCGCCGGTCCCGGCCCTGCTTGGCGCTTCCCCCGGCCGAATCCCCCTCTACGATGAAAAGCTCCGCCTCCTCGGGGTTTTCCGTCTGGCAGTCGGCCAGCTTCCCGGGAAGGTCGTCGGACTCCAAGGGGTTCTGGCGCCGGACAAGCTCCCGGGCCTTCCGGGCGGCCTCCCGGGCCTGGGCGGCCCGCAGGGCTTTCTCGTAGAGGGTCTTGGCGATGCGGGGGTTTTCCTCCAGGATTTCCAGAAACTTCTCGTAGACCACCTGGCTTACCGCGCTTCCCGCCTCGGGATTTAGAAGCTTTCCCTTGGTCTGCCCCTCAAACTGGGGCTGGGGGAGCTTCACGCTCACCACCGCGTAAAGCCCCTCCAGGAGGTCATCCCCCGTGGGCTGGGGGCCTTTTTCCTTGTTGAGGCCCGCCTTCTTGGCGTACTGGTTCAGGGCCCGGCTGTAGGCGCTTTTGAAGGCGGTGAGGTGGGTGCCCCCGTCCCGGGTGGGGATCATGTTGGCGTAGGTGAGGATCTCCGCGGTGTAGCCCTTGGTGTGGATGAGGCCCACCTCCACCTCCACCTCCCCCTCCTGGCCCCGGAGAAGGAAGGGCCGCTCGTAGAGGAGTTCCTCCCCTTCCGCCAGGGCCTTGGCGAAGGAGGCCACGCCCCCCTTGTCCCAGAAGACCTCCTCCCGCCCGTGCTGGAGGTCCTTAAAGAGGAGCCTAAGCCCCGCCACCAGGTAGCTCACCTCCCGCAGGCGGGCCCTGATCTTGCTGGGGTCAAAGGTCTGGTTCCCGAAGATGAGGGGATCGGGCTTGAAGGTGACCCGGGTGCCGGTCTTGCCCTTGGGAGCGGGCCCTACCACGGCAAGGGGTTCGATGACCTCGCCCCGGCTGAAGGCGATCCGGTGGTGCTTCCCCTCCCGGAACACCTCCACCACCGTCCACTCGGAAAGGGCGTTCACCACGCTGGCTCCTACCCCGTGAAGGCCCCCGGAAACCTTGTAGGCTCCGCTTTCAAACTTGCCCCCCGAGTGCAGGGTGGTGTAGATCACCTCCACCGCGGGCTTCTCCTCCTCGGGCATCAGGTCCACGGGGATGCCCCGGCCGTTGTCCTCCACGGTGAGGGAGCCATCGGGGTTCAAGGTGGTGACGATCTCCGTGGCGTAGCCCGCCAGGGCTTCGTCCACGGCGTTGTCCAGGATTTCCTTGAAGAGGTGGTGGTAGCCCTCCACCCCCGTGCCCCCGATGTACATGGCGGGGCGGTGGCGCACCCCCTCTAGGCCTTTGAGCACCTTGATGGCCGAAGCGTCGTAGCTCACCCCTTCAGTATAGCACACGCCCTTGCCCGCGTTTTTCCCTTGAGAAAGGGCTGCCATGCCCTTTGGCGGCGCGGATTAGATGGGAGAAAATACAACAAAATCGGCTCCCCTCCGGCCTGCCCCGCCCGGTATCATGCCTCCATGTCGGCCCTGGTTTTCCTACACGCCCTCTTGGGCTTGGTCCTCCTGGTGGGGGTGCCCGTTTTGGCCCTGTGGGGGCTTTGGGGGTTCGCCAGGCCCCTTCCCGCCCGCTTCTACGCCCTCCTGCGGGGCGCGGCCTGGGCGGCCATCCTCCAGGTGGCCCTGGGCTTCCTCTTCTTTTTCCTGGGGCTTAGGCCTAAGGACGGCCTCCACCTCCTCTACGGCCTCCTCCTGGCCGCGGGGCTCCACTACCTGGGGGGCCTCGAGCCCGGGGGCTGGTTCCACCGGGGGCTGAAAGACCCCCCCAAGCGTCCCGAGGTCTTCGTGGCCCTGGGCCTTCTCTTCGCCGTGGGGCTGGTGCTCTGCGCCTACTTCACCGGGCGCTGACGAGGCCTTTGGGCAGGGGCAGGCGCTCCAGCATGGGCCGGGTGAGGTGGGGCACCACCTCCCGGTAGAGGCCCCGGTAGTAGGCCTGGATCTCGGGCCCGTTCAGGTAGGCCACCAGGGCCTCGAGGTCCAGGCGCACCCCCTCCTTGGGGAGGAGGTGGAACTCCTCCCGCCAAGGGTAAGCCCGCCCGTCCCAGGCGGCCACCACCCGGTAGTGGCGGGTGTGGCCCACCACCAGGTGGGGGAGGGCGTAGAAGGGCTTGAGGAGGCCCGCGGCCTCCTTGGGGAAGTAGAGGCCGGAGTGGGGGGTTTCGTAGTCCACCTCCCCCGGCAGGAGGTTCCTCCCGGTGAGGACGGGCACCAGGCCGGGGCCCGGCCGGGTTTGGGTCAGGGGGTGGGCCTTGACCTCTGGGCTCCTGGCGGCGAAGCGGATGCGGAAGACCTCCCCCAAGGGGAGGCCTTCCCTTTCCAGGGTTAGGGCCTCTTCGTGGGGAAAGCGCACCATTTCCCCCTGCCAGGCGGGTTCTTCCAGGAGGAGCAGGGGGGGATGGCCCTGCCCCAGGGCTTCCGCGTCGTAGAGGCGAAGCCCCTTTCCTCCTTTGCGGAAGCGCAGGACTGCAGCCCGCACCTTGAGTCCGGGAAAGGCCCGGCCCAGGTAGAAGACCTCCAAAGCCCCTTCCCGGGCCAGGAAGGCCCGGAGCTTTTGGAACTCCTCTAGGACCATCCAGCCCGCGGGGACCACGTAGACCAGGAGCCCGCCGGGCTTCAGGAGGCGCACCCCCTTCTCCAGGAAGGCCCCGTAGAGGTTGTACCGCCCCCACCAGGTGGCGAAGCGCTCCCGGTAAGCCTGGCGGAGTTCAGGAAGTAGCCTCGCCCCCGCCCCCAGGGCCCCGTAGGGGGGGTTGCCCAGGATGAGGTCGAAGGCTTCCCCCGGCTCCCAAAGGAGGAAGTCCGCCCGCACCCCCTCGGCCCAGGGGGGGAGGTCCAGGGCCAGAGGGTCCACCTCCACCCCCAGGAAGCGGTAGCCGGTGCCGTGGGCCTCCCGGAAGGCCCGGAGGAAGGGCCCTTCCCCGCAGGCGGGCTCCAGCACCTGCCCCCCTTTGGGGGCCTCGGCCAGGCCCACCATAAAGTCCACCAGGGCCTTGGGGGTGGGCACCTGGCCCAGGCTCCGGTGGGAGGCGGCAAGGGGAGGGCCAGCCATCTAGCGGATGACGCCCAGCTTCCGGCCCACCTTCTCGTAGGCCTCGAGGGCCCGGTCCAGCATCTCCCCCGTGTGGGCGGCGGTGACGATGTTGCGGATCCTGGCCTTGCCCCGGGGCACCGTGGGGAAGCCGATGCCCACGGCGAAGACCCCCTCTTCCAGGAGGAGGCGGCTGGCCTCAAAGGCCAAGGGGGCCTCCCCGAAGAGGACCGGGGTGATGGGGGTCTGGCTCCCCAGGGTATCGTAGCCCATGCGGGCAAGCTCCTGCTTGAAGTAGCGGGTGTTTTCCCAAAGCCTTTCCACCCGCTCGGGTTCCTTCTGGATGAGCTCCAGGGCACCTAGGAGCGCCCCCACCACCGCCGGGGGGTGGCTGGTGGAGAAGAGGAAGGGCCTCGCCTTGTTGACGAGGAGGTCCTTGAGCTCCAAGGCCCCGGCGGCGTACCCCCCCACCACCGCCCAGGCCTTGGAGAGGGTGGCCACCTGGATCACGTCAGGGTCGGTGTGGAAGCCAAAGTGGTGCACCGTGCCCTTGCCCATCTCCCCCAAGACCCCGCTCCCGTGGGCGTCGTCCACGTAGACCACCGCCCCGTACCGCTTGGCCAGGGGCACGATGCGGTCTAGGGGGGCGATGTCCCCATCCATGGAGAAGACCCCGTCGGTGACGATGAGCTTGAGGCCTTCGGTGTCGTGGGCTTTGAGGAGCTCCTCCAGGTGGTCCACGTCCCCATGGCGGTAGACCAACCGGGTGGCCTTGGTGAGGCGGAGGCCGTCGATGATGCTGGCGTGGTTCAGCTCGTCGGAGAAGACCAGGTCCCCCTCCTGGAGGAGGGCCCCCAGCACCCCCTGGTTGGCGGTGAAACCCGACTGTAGGACCAAGGCGCTTTCCGTGCCCTTGAAGCGGGCCAGGGCTTCTTCCAGCTCCAGGTGGTAGGTGAAGGTGCCAGCGATGGTGCGCACGGCTCCACTTCCTGCCCCCCACCGTTCCAGGTACTGGCGGGCCTTCTCCTTCAGGTGGGGGTGGTTGGCAAAGCCCAGGTAGTTGTTGGAGGCCAGGTTCACCACTTCCCGTCCCTCCACCCGGGTTACGGGTTCCTGGGGGGCCTCGAGGACCCTGGGGCGGATGTACAGTCCCTCCTGCTTTAACCTTTTCAGCTCGCTTTCCACGCGGGCGCGCAGGGATAGGCTCATGGCCTTATCTAACCCCGGGGGGTGGGTTCATGGCAAGCCGCACCTGGACTTGCGGGTGTCTCTTACCTTCTCTTGATCCAGAGGGGTTAACCTGGGTGAGGAGATGGGAGCGCTTCCACAACCATGGACCGATTCATACTAAGGGAATCCTGGCAGGCGGAATACGAGGCGGAGCGCTTGGAGTGGCGGGCTAGGCTCCTGGAGCTGGTTCACCGGTTTAAGGGGGAGCCCGACACCCTCCTTCCCTTCCATGAAGCCTTGGCCTTACGGCCCAGGGGGGAGCATCACCTTGGGCTTAGATCCATCGAGGTGGACAAGGTGGTGGGTTTGGTGGACCGCTACGAGGATTTCCACCACCACTTCCTTCCGCGAATCCCCCATACCCTGGAGCGCTGGAAGCGCCTGCGGGCGCTGGAGCTTGCGGGGATGGGGTTCCCCCCCATCGAGGTCTACCAGGTGGGCGAAGCCTATTTCGTCAAGGACGGAAACCACCGGGTGGCCCTGGCCAAGGCCTCGGGGCAGAGGTTCATCGACGCCTACCTCAAAACTTGCACCTCCCGAATACCCTGCATGAACACCCCCTTCCCCCCGCAGGCGGGGGCCAAAGACCCAAAGCTCCCAGCTCGGCCATGAGGACCCGCAAGACCACCTCCGGCAGCAGCAGGCGCGCCGCTGCCCACCCAGCCTCCCGCCAAGAAAGACCTCTCCCGTCTGGAGCTAGCCTCACCCAGTGGGCCAGCAGGTAAGCCAGGAAGGACAGCACCAGAAACCGATGCACCCCCAAGGCCGTCCGCTGCCCAAAACGCCCCAGGGAAAACTCGCTCTTTACCGTGCGGAAGAAGTGCTCAATGGTAAACCGCCGCCGCCCCCACACCAGCACAGTCCGTGGCCCCGCAGGAAAGGTGGCCACCACGTACCGCCACTCCCACCCTCCCCCGGGTAAGGGATAGCGGTACCAGCTCACCCACACGGGAAAGGGAAGTCCCCGCAGATGCACCCGACTCCCCTGCCGTCTGAGCCCAAAGAGGGGAAGCCCCTCCCGCGTCTTTCGGTCCCGCCGCATCCCCACCACCGCTTCCAGACCCAACCCCCGCACCCCCACAAGAAACCGGGCGGTGCCGAAGGCAGCATCGGCCACCACCCGAAGGTGGAAGGACTTGCGCATCCAGGGGGGCAGGGAGGCCAGAAGACGCAGGGCAAGGAGGGAAAGGGCCTTCTCCCCCTTCCCCCGCCACACCCGGTAGGCCCAGGGGATGCGCAGCTCTCCCAGCACCAGATAGAGCACCACCAGGTGGAGCCCCCACTTGCCGTGGAAAAAGGAGAGGGGCAAGGCGGGGAAGAGGCCCCGCTTCTCCAGGGTGACCAGGTCCAGGACCACCAGGAGCCTGGGCTTGGGCCCCCGCCTGGGCCTGGCCCGGTGGAGGGTTTCCTGGGCCTTCTTGCGAGCCAGGCGGATGAGGGCGCGGGTGGGCCAGGGATAGCGGTTGAGGAAGCGGGAGAGGGCGGAAGGGGACTTGGTCTTGCTGTGCTGGGGCCTGGCCTTGCCGTGGCCGGTGAGAAGGAGGAGAAGAAGCGCTTTGAGGGATTCGCGGAGGTGGGGGGTTGGCAGGAGGGCCAGGAGGGTCCAGAGTAGAGAATGGGCCGTTTGGGTCATGGCACCCTTCATCCGAAGGGAACCCGGCGGCCCTTTTCAAGTGGTCCCCTGGCGCATGGGTATGCGGGGGGTGGATAAGTGCAAGTTTTGAGCTACGTCATCGCTCTGGAGGTGCCCGTACCCGTGGCGCCCGGGGACACCCCCAAGGACCTCGTCTTGAAGGCGGAGTACGCCCACTTCCTGGAGCGAACCCAGCTCAAAGAGCTGGTGCCGGAGGCCGAGGCGATCCGCTTCACTGCCCTGGGCCGCTATGACCTCCTCCTGGACCACATCGCCACCCGGCGCTACTTCCAGGGTTTGGAGGAGGGGCGGGAGATCCCTTGGGAGGAGGCGGTGGTGGACTGGTACGGCAACCTTTACCGGCCCACGGTGGAGGCCATCCGCCGCCTAGGGCTTCTTCGGGACTTCCCCGGCCGCACCGAGGCCGACCTTTACCTCTGGGTGATGGACCACCGCTACTTCCTAGCCCAGGAGCTGGGGATGGACCTGGGCCCCGAGGAAGCCGTTCGCTCCTACGAGGTGCAGTTTGGGCCTTGGTGGAAGCGGCTTGGGGGGTGGCTCAAGCGCTTTTACTGGGGAAGAACCCCAGGCGGTGAGAAAAGAGCTTAGAAAAGGCCTCCTCCAAGGGAAAAGTTTGCAGACGGGGCGGGGTTGACTTTCCCTTTCCCCTATGCCATCCTGTATACAGGATGCAGACCTTTGGCTTCCGCCGTCCCAACCAGGTGCGGGAGGCCGTCTACCGGCACCTTAAAGACCTTCTCCTCTCCGGAAGGTTCGCCCCGGGGGAAAGGCTTTCCGAGCCCCTCTTGGCCCAGGAGCTGGGGGTGTCCCGCACCCCGGTGCGGGAGGCCCTTATGCGCCTGGCCGAGGAGGGCTTGGTGGAGCTCGTGCCCGGGAAAGGGGCCCGGGTGCGGGCCTTCAGCCCGGAGGAGGTGGAGGAGGTCTACGGGGTGCGGGCCCTTCTAGAGGGGGAGGCGGCCCGGGAGGCGGCCCTGAGGGCCACCCCTTGGGAGCTGGCGGAGCTGGAAGCGCGCCTCAAGGCCATCGACGAGGCCCCTAGGGAGGACTACCCGGAGCAGATGCGCCGGGACCTGGAGTTCCACCGGGCCCTGGTGCGGCTTTCCGGGAACAAGACCCTTTACCGCCTTTACGAGGACCTGCTTTCCAGCCTGGCCTTGGTGCGGAGCGCCCTGCCCAACCTCTCCCAGGAGGAGACCACCCGCAAGGAACACTGGGCCATCCTCGAGGCCCTGAAAAGGCGCGACCCGGAAGGGGCCAAGCGGGCGGTGGAGGCCCACGTGGGGCGCTTCCGCGACCTGGTGGTGGGCAGGCTGAAAGGAGGGGTATGAACCTGGACCTCATGTATCGGCAGGCGGTGCTTTCCGTGGCGGGAAACCCCAAGGTGGAGGCCCTCATCAAGGGCAGGGCCAGGAGCCTGGTGCGCCGCTACGTGGCGGGGGAGAGCCTGGAGGAGGCCCTCCAGGCGGCGGAGCGGCTGGAGGCCGAGGGGGTGCACGCCATCTTGGACCTCCTGGGGGAGATGGTCCATAGCGAGGAGGAGGCCCGGGGCTTCCAGGCGGGCATCCTGGAGCTGGTCCGCAAAATATCCGAGCGCCCCTGGCCCAAGTACGTTTCCTTGAAGCTCACCCAGCTGGGCCTGGACCTCTCCGAGGCCCTGGCCCTGGAGCTCATGCGGGGCATCCTCCGCGAGGCCGAGCCCAGGGGGGTCTTCGTGCGCCTGGACATGGAGGATTCCCCCAGGGTGGACGCCACCTTGCGCCTCTACAAGGCCTTGCGGGAAGAAGGGTTTACCGGGGTGGGGGTGGTCTTGCAAAGCTACCTCTACCGCACGGAAAAAGACCTCCTGGACCTTCTCCCCTACAAGCCCAACCTCCGCCTGGTGAAAGGCGCTTACCGGGAGCCCAAGGAGGTGGCCTTCCAGGACAAGCGCCTCATCGACGCTGAGTTCCTGCACCTGGGGAAGCTGGCGCTAAAGGAGGGGCTTTACGTGGCCTTGGCCACCCACGATCCCCGCCTCATCGCCGAGGTGAAGCGCTACAACCAGGCCATGGGCATCCCCAAGGAGCGCTTTGAGTTCCAGCTCCTCTACGGGGTGCGCCCGGAGGAGCAAAGGCGTTTGGCCAACGAGGGGTACACCGTGCGGGCCTACGTGCCCTACGGCACCCACTGGTACCCCTACCTAAGCCGGCGCATCGCCGAACGGCCCGAAAACCTGTTTTTGGTGCTAAGGAGCCTCCTAGGAGGCTAAAGGAAAAAAAAGGAGGTGAGGCATGACGGTGGAACCTTTCCGCAACCAGCCCATAGAAACCTTCCAGACGGAGGAGGCCAAGCGGGAGATGCGAGAGGCGTTAAGGCGGGTCAAGGCCGAGTTTGGCCGCCATTATGGCCTCTACATCGATGGGGCCTGGGTGGAGACCCAGGAGAGGATCCTGTCCCTAAACCCCTCGGCTCCCAGCGAGGTGGTGGGGAGCACCGCCAAGGCCGGGCGGGCCGAGGCGGAAGCCGCCCTGGAGGCGGCTTGGAGGGCCTTTAGGACCTGGAAGGACTGGCCCCAGGAGGACCGGAGCCGCCTCCTCCTGAAGGCCGCCGCCCTCATGAAAAGGAGAAGGCGGGAGCTCGAGGCCACCTTGGTCTACGAGATCGGCAAAAACTGGGTGGAAGCCAGCGCCGAGGTGGCCGAGGCCATCGACTTCCTGGAGTACTACGCCCGCCAGGCCCTCAAGCACAAGTACCCCTCCGTGGAGGTGGTGCCCTTCCCTGGCGAAGACAACGAGAGTTTCTATATCCCCTTGGGGGCTGGGGTGGTCATCGCCCCCTGGAACTTCCCCATCGCCATCTTCACCGGGATGATCGCCGGGCCGGTGGCCGTGGGGAACACCGTGGTGGCCAAGCCCGCGGAGGACACGGTGGTCATCGCCGCCAAGGTCTTTGAGATCTTCCACGAGGCGGGCTTCCCTCCCGGGGTGGTGAACCTCCTGCCCGGGGAGGGGCGGGAGGTGGGGGCCTATTTGGTGGAGCACCCCAGGACCCGCTTCGTCAACTTCACGGGGAGCCTCGATGTGGGCCTTTGGATCCACGAAAGGGCAGCCAAGCTGGCCCCTGGCCAGAGGTGGATCAAGCGGGTCTTCCTGGAGCTTGGGGGCAAGGACGCCCTCATCGTGGACGAAACCGCCGACCTGGAAGCCGCTACCGAGGGCATCCTCATCTCCGCCTACGGCTTCCAGGGGCAGAAGTGCTCGGCGGCAAGCCGGCTCATCGTCACGGAGAAGGCCTTTGAGCCCTTGATGGAAAGGGTCTTGAAGCGGGCCGAGCGCCTGGTGGTGGGCCCCGCGGAGGAGAACCCCGACCTGGGCCCCGTGGCCTCCAAGGCCCAGGAGGAAAAAATCCTTTCCTACATTGAGATCGGCAAGGGGGAGGGCCAGCTGGTCCTGGGGGGGGAGCGCCTGGAGGGGGAGGGCTACTTCATCGCCCCCACCGTCTTCACCGAGGTGCCGCCCACGGCCAAGATCGCCCAGGAGGAGATCTTCGGCCCGGTGCTTTCCGTGATCCGGGTGAAGGACTTCTCCGAGGCCCTGGAGGTGGCCAACAACACCGTCTACGGCCTCACGGGTGGGGTTTACTCCCGCAAGCGGGAGCACCTGGAACGGGCCCGGCGGGAGTTCCACGTGGGGAACCTCTACTTCAACCGCAAGATCACCGGAGCCTTGGTGGGCGTGCAGCCCTTCGGCGGCTTCAACCTTTCCGGCACCGACACCAAGGCCGGGGGGCCCGATTACCTCCTGCACTTCCTGCAGATGAAGACGGTGGCCGAAAGGTTCTGAGGTTTCCTTGATGCCCGGCTCCCCCTGGACGCCAGGGGGGGCTTGGGCTATTCTGGGAACATGAGCCCGTTTCCCGCCCTTTGGTGGCCCGGTTAGGTCCCCGGGGGCGGATGGGCGTGTTTCCCCGGGGCTAGGCCCCGGGGTTTTTGTAAGGAGCGGCATGGAAACCATAAGGCCTTTTCGCAAGACCCTTTTGGCGGACCTGGAAACCCCGGTGACCGCTTACCTAAAGCTTTCGGAGAAGGCCCCGGTGAGCTTTCTTCTGGAGTCGGTGGAGCGGGGAAGGCAAAGCCGCTTTTCCATCATCGGGGTGGGGGCCCGGCGCACCTTCCGCCTGAAGGACGGGATTTTCACCGTAAACGGGGAAAGGGTGGAAACCCGGGACCCCTTGCGCACCCTTTATGAGGCGGTTCATGCTCCCATGGAGCGGCACCCCGACTTGCCCCCCTTCTTCGGGGGGTGGTGGGGTACGCCGCCTACGACCTCATCCGCCACTACGAGCGCCTGCCCTCCCTGAAGCCCGACGATCTGGGCCTCCCCGACCTCCTCTTCGTGGAACCCGAGGTGGTGGCGGTCTTTGACCACCTGAAAAATCTCCTGCACCTGGTGGCCCCGGGGCGGGATCTCGAGGAGGCCGAAGCCCGCCTTCTTTGGGCCGAGAAAAAGCTTAAGGGTCCCTTGCCAGGGGTGCCGGGGGAAAGGCCAGGGGGGAGGGCCCGCTTTGAGCCCGACATGGGCCGGGAGGAGTACTTAAGGGCGGTGGAAAGGGCCTTGGAGTACATTCGCGCCGGGGACATCTTCCAGGTGGTCCTCTCCTTACGGCTTTCCTCCCCCCTCACCGTCCACCCCTTTGCCCTCTACCGGGCGCTTCGGAGCGTGAACCCAAGCCCCTACATGGGCTATTTGGACCTGGGGGAGGTGGTCCTGGTTTCGGCGAGCCCCGAAAGCCTTCTCCGCTCCGATGGCCGCAAGGTGGTCACCCGGCCCATCGCCGGCACAAGGCCCCGGGGGAAGGACGAGGAGGAAGACCAAAGGCTTGCGGAGGAGCTTCTAAGGGACGAGAAGGAAAGGGCCGAGCACGTGATGCTTCTGGACCTTTCCCGCAACGACATCGGCCGGGTTTCCGCCTTCGGCACGGTGCGGGTTTTGGAGCCCTTGCGCGTGGAGGGGTACTCCCACGTGATGCACCTGGTGTCCACGGTGGAAGGGGTGTTGGCGGAGGGCAAGACCCCCTTGGACGCCCTGGCCAGCGTCCTCCCCATGGGCACGGTCTCGGGAGCCCCCAAGATAAGGGCCATGGAGATCATCGAGGAGCTGGAGCCCCACCGCCGGGGGCCCTACGGGGGGAGCTTCGGGTATCTGGCTTACGACGGGGCCATGGACGTGGCCCTCACCTTGCGCACCTTCGTGATCGCAAACGGCTGGATGCACGTGCAGGCGGGGGCGGGCATCGTGGCGGACTCGGTGCCGGAAAGGGAGTACGAGGAGTGCTGGAACAAGGCGAGGGCCCTTCTGCGGGCGGTGGAGATGGCGGAGGAGGGACTATGACCCCCACCCCGGCTTGCGGCGCTAGGGGGGCCACGAAAAGGAGGCAGGCAAAATGAGGGTGCTGGTGATCGACAACTACGATAGCTTCACCTACAACTTGGTGCAGTATTTGGGGGAACTGGGGGCAAGCCCCATCGTGTGGCGGAACGACCGCTTTCAGTTGGAGGAGGTGGAGGCTTTGGACCCGGACCGCGTCCTCATAAGCCCAGGCCCCTGCACTCCCTTGGAGGCCGGGCTTTCCCTGCCCCTCATCGCCCGCTACGCCCCCCGCTACCCCATCCTGGGGGTCTGCCTGGGGCACCAGGCCATCGGCATGGCCTTCGGGGGCAAGGTGGTGCCCGCCCCCATCGTCATGCACGGCAAGGTGAGCGAGATCCACCACGACGGCACCGGCCTTTTCCGGGGTCTGCCTAACCCCTTTCCCGCCACCCGCTACCACTCCCTGGTGGTGGAGGAGGTGCCGGAAGACCTCCGGGTGAACGCCTGGGTGGAGGAGGCGGGGGGGCGCACGGTGATGGGCTTCCGCCACCGCCAGTACCCCACCCACGGGGTGCAGTTCCACCCGGAAAGCTACCTGACGGAAGCCGGTAAACTCATCCTCAAGAACTTCTTGGAGGACCCATGGACGCGGTGAAGAAGGCGCTTTTGGGGGAGGTGCTCACGGAGGAGGAAGCCTTTGGCCTCATGGGGGCCATGATGCGGGGGGAGCTCAGCCCGGTGCGGGTGGCGGGGGTGCTCACCGCCATGGCCCTAAGGGGGGAGACCCCCCAGGAGATCGCCGCCATGGCGAAGGCCATGCGGGAAGCGGCCCGGCGTATCCCCGTAAGCCGCAGGCCCCTTTTGGACATCGTGGGCACCGGGGGGGACCACCAGGGGCTTTTGAACCTCTCCACCTTGGGGGCCCTGGTGGCGGCGGCGGGGGGGTGGCGGTGGCCAAGCACGGGAACCGGGCGGCAAGCTCCCGTGCGGGCTCTGCGGACCTCCTCGAGGCCCTGGGGGTGGACCTGGAGGCTTCCCCTGAGCGGGTGGGGGAGGCCATTGAGGCGCTGGGCTTTGGCTTCCTCTTCGCCCGGGTTTTTCACCCCGCCATGCGCCACGTGGCCCCGGTGCGGGCCGAGCTGGGCATCCGCACCGTCTTCAACCTCCTGGGCCCCCTCACCAACCCCGCGGGGGCGGACCGGTATGTGCTTGGGGTCTATAGCCCCAGGTGGCTTGCCCCCATGGCCGAGGCCCTGGGGCACCTGGGGGCAGGGGGCCTGGTGGTCCACGGGGAGGGGGCGGACGAACTGGTCCTGGGGGAGAACCAGGTGGTGGAGGTGGGGCGGGGGGCCTATGCCCTCACCCCCGAGGAGGTGGGCCTCCCCCGTCTTTCCCTCGAGGCCCTAAAGGGCGGCTCCCCCCAGGAGAACGCCGAGCTGGCCAAAAGGATCCTAAAGGGGGAGGAGAAAGGCCCTCACGCCCAAGGGGTGGCCCTGGCCGCGGGGGCGGGCTTCTACGCGGCCGGGAGGGCGCCCTCCATACAGGAGGGGGTGCGCCTGGCCCGGGAGGTCCTGGCCTCGGGGGAGGCGTACCTGCTCCTGGAGCGCTACGTGGCCTTCCTGAGGGGCCGATAACCTTTCCGCCTTGCAAAGTGGGGCCCCCACGCGGACGCAGCCTGCGTGGGGGGACCCTATACCCAGCTCACCGCCCCGAAGGTGTCCTCCCGCCTGGGGCTGGTGGAGAAGAGGACCACGGGCACCCCGGTGTATTCCTCGATGAGCTCCAGGTAGCGCCTTAGGGATGTGGGAAGGTCCTCCCGGCTTCGCACCCCGGAAACCTCCCCCCAGCCCTCGAGGTCCAGGTAGCGCACCGCCTCGGGGCTCGTCTCCCCGGGCCGGGCTCCATCTAGGTATTCCACCGCCACCCTAATCCTGTCCAACCCGGAGAGCACGTCCAGCTTGGTGAGGGCCAGGCCGTCAAACCCGTTCACCTCACAGGCGTACTTGAGGGCCACCAGGTCCAGCCAGCCCACCCGCCTGGGGCGGCCCGTGGTGGTGCCGTACTCCCCGCCCCGTTCCCTTAAATAATGGGCCAGCTTCCCTTGGAGCTCCGTGGGGAAGGGACCCTCCCCCACCCTCGTGGCGTAGGCCTTGGCCACCCCGTACACCTTGGTGATGGCCTTGTGGTTTAGCCCCGTGCCCACCAGGATGCCGCCCACCGTGGGGTGGGAGCTGGTCACGTAGGGGTAGGTGCCGTAGTTGAGGTCCAACAGGGTGGCTTGGGCCCCTTCAAAGAGAAGCCGCTTGCCCCGCTTGAGGGCTTCCCGCAAGAGGCTTCCGGTGTCCGCCACAAAGGGGGCCAGGATCTCCCGCATCCGATAGAGGTCGGCCATGGCCTTTTCCTCCGTGTCCCAGCCCGCTTCCCGGGTGGAGTTGGGCTTTTCCAAAAGGAGGCGGCGCACCCGTTCCCTTAACACCTCTTCCTTTAGGAGGTCCCCAGCCCGGATCCCCACCCTCCTGGCCCGGTCGGAATAGGCGGGGCCGATGCCCCGGCCAGTGGTGCCCACGAAGTTGTGGCGGCTTTCCACGTGCTTGTGGTGGGGAAGGACCAGGTGGGCCCGTTCCGAAACCAGCACCTGGGGATGGAAACCCTCCTTTCTCAGGGCCGCAAGCTCCTCCTGGAAACGGAAGGGGTCTATGACCATCCCGTCCCCCAGGACGTTCACCGCATGGGGATGGATAACCCCCGAGGGTAGAAGGTTCAGCTTGAAGACCCGCCCCTCCGCCACCACCGTGTGGCCAGCGTTGGCCCCGCCCTGGTAGCGGATCACGTAATCGGCTTCCTGAGCGAGGGCATCCACCACCTTACCCTTGCCCTCGTCCCCCCACTGGGCTCCTATGATGGCGACTCCCGGCATCCCCTTAAAGCTTACGCCAAGCGGAAGGGATTGAAGTCCGTGTCCCGGTCGTAGACGTCAAGCCCTTCCACCCGCTTAAGGAAGCCCACCACCCCGTAGGTGATGGGGAGCATGAGGGCCTCCACCCCCACCTTGAACACGTAGTTGGAGAGGAAGACCGCCCACAGCACCTCCGGAGGGAAGACCCCGTAGAAGGCCACCAGGAGAAAGATGCCCGTGTCCAGCCCCTGGCCCACCAGGGTGGAGGTGAGGGCCCTAAGCCAAAAGAAGCGTCCTTCCGTCTTCACCTTAAGCTTGGCCAGGACATAGGCGTTGGCGAACTCCCCCACGAAGTAGGCCAGGAGGCTTCCCAGGACGATCCTGGGGGTAAGGCCCAAAAGGAGGCCGAAGGCCTGAGCGAAGCGCTGGCTTTCCTCATCCTTGGGGGCGGGGAGGGCGGCTACTCCCTGGAAGGTAAGGGTGGCCAGGAGGAGGGCAAAGAAGCCGAGCCAAATCACCCGGCGGCTACGCCTATAGCCGTAGACTTCGGTGAGCACGTCCCCGAAGATGTAGGCCAAGGGGAAAAGCAGGGTACCGCCGTCAAAGGTAAAGGGCCCCAACACCACCAGCTTGGTGGAGGCCACGTTGGAAACCAAAAGCACGGCGGCGAAGAGAACGGCGATCAGGTCCAGGTACTTCATTCTTCCTCCGGGCGGATGGAGGTGATGAAGGGCAGGTTGCGGTCGAACTGGGCCCGGTCCAGGCCGTACCCGTAGACGTAGGCGTCCTCGATCTCGAAGCCCAGGTAGTGGATGGGCACCTCCACCTGGCGACGGCTGGGCTTGGAGAGGAGGGCGGCCACCCGGATGGAGGCGGGCTTTCGGGCCTCGAGGTAGTCCAGGAGGTAGGCGAGGGTAAGCCCGGTGTCCACGATGTCCTCCACCACGATGACATCCCGGCCGTGGATGGGAAGGCGGAGGTCCTTCAATAGCTCCACCTCGCCGCTACTGCGGTAGGCGTTCCCGTAAGAGCTGATGGAGATGAAGTCCAGGGTCAGGGGTAAGGGGATGGCCCTGACCAAGTCGGCCATGAAGACGAAGGCCCCGTTCAACACGCAGATGAGGTGGGGGGTTTTCCCCTGGTAGTCCTGGGCGATCTGGGCGCCCAGCTCTTTCACCCGTTGCTCTATGGCCTCGGCTGGGATTTGCACGGGTCCGTTCCCCGCGGTGAACATGCCCTTCATTCTAGCCCGCTTTTCCGGAGGAGGGCCGCCACCTCCTCCTCGGAGAGCCTGCGCCACCGCCCTGGAGGTAGGTTCCCCAGGCGGATGGGGCCCACCTGCACCCTTAGGAGGCGCCTCACCGGGTATCCCACCGCCTTGAGCATCCTCCGTACCTCCCGCTTCCTCCCCTCGGTCAGGGTGAGGAGGGCCCCCCCAGGGGCGGGGCGGCAGAAAAGGGCCCGGGCAGGGCCGTCTTCCAGCTCCACTCCCTGCACGAGCTTCCGGCAGATGGCCTCCGGCAGGGTGCCCTTTTCCGTGTAGACCCGGTAGACCTTCCTGACCCCGTACCGGGGGTGGGTGAGGCGGAGGGTCAGGTGGCCGTCGTTGGTGAGGAGGAGGAGCCCCTCTGAGTCCCGGTCCAGGCGGCCTATGGGGTGGAGGCCGGGGATATCGGGCAAAAGGTCAAAGACCGTGTGCGCCGCGTGGGGGTCATGGCGGGTGGTGGTGTAGCCCCTGGGCTTGTGCAGGGCCAGGACCACCCTCTCCTGGGGCAGTTCCACCCGTCTTCCGTCCACCTCCACCACGTCCCCTGGCCCCACCTTCTGCCCCAGGCGGGCCACCGCCCCGTTCACCCGCACCCGGCCCTCGAGGATGAGCCTCTCCGCCTTCCGGCGGCTTCCCACCCCGGCCCGGGCCAGGAAGGCTTGCAGGCGCATCACGGGAACCTGGGAGGGCGTTTCTCCTTGAGGGCCTTCAGGCCCTCTTCCAGCTCTTTCCCGGAAAACCCCAAAAACTCCAGGGCCAAGGACACCTCAAAGTGGGGCACGAGGGTGCGGAACCATCCGTTCAGGGCGTGCTTGGTGAGGCTTAAGGCCTCCTTGGGGCCTTGGGCCAGGCGGGTGGCCACCTCGAGGGCCTTTTCGTACACCTTTTCATCCTCCACCGCCAAGGCGATGAGGCCCAGCCGCTCCGCCTCCTCCCCGGTGAGGGGTTCGTTGAGGAGGAGGTGGTATTTGGCCTTGGCCATGCCCACCAGGAGGGGCCAAAGGAGGACCGCATGGTCCCCGGCCGCCACCCCAAGCCTAAGATGTCCGTCCAGAAGCCTGGCCTTCTTGCCCGCCACCACCACGTCGCTGGCCAGGGCCAAGGCCAGCCCCGCCCCCACCGCCACCCCCTCCACCGCGGCCACCACCGGCCTGGGGAAGCCCAAGGGCCCGAGCACCAGCTCCCTCGCCTCCCAAAAGACCCGCATCAGGGCCTCGTGGGAGGAGCGCATCTCCTCGATGAGGGCGAAGGAACCCCCGGCGGAGAAGACCCCACCCTGGCCCCTCAAAAGAATGGCCTTAACTCCTTCCACCTCCTCGAGGTCGCGCCAGACCCGGGCCAGGTCCCGGTGGGCTTCGGGGCCTAAGGCGTTGAGTTTTTCCCCCCTGAGGGTGATCTCCAGCACCCCAAGCCGAGGCCAGGTGAAGGCGAGGCTAGGGTAGCGACCTTCTAGATCCATGCCTCCATTCTTTCCCCTACCGGATGGTGATACAATCCCCTAGGCATGGCCCTCTACGCGGTGGACAAGCCCCTCTACCTCACCTCCCATGATGCGGTGGAGGAGGCGAGGCGCCTGCTTGGTACCCGCCGGGTAGGGCATACGGGAACCCTGGACCCTCTGGCCACGGGCCTTCTCCTTTTGGTTTCCGACGAGAGCACCAAGCTGGTCCCCTTCCTTTCAGGGGAGGACAAGGAGTACATCGCCTGGGTTTCCTTCGGGGCCACCACCCCCACTTTGGATGCGGAAGGGCCGGTGAGCGAGGAGGCGCCGGTGCGCTTTGAGCGCAAGGACTTGGAAAGCGTTCTCCCTTCATTTTTGAAGCTCAAGGAGCAGGTGCCTCCCCTCTACTCCGCCATCAAGGTGGGAGGAAAAAGGGCCTACGAGGCCGCTCGGGAGGGAAAGCCCTTGGAGCTTGGCACAAGGCCGGTAAGGTACCTGGAGGTGGAACTCCTTGCCTTGGACCCCGAGCCCATACCCCATCCCATCGCTCCCTCAGCCAAGGGTTGGCGGCTTGCGGAAAAGGGTGGGCGCAAGGTGGAGCTTCCGAAACCCTTGGGTCCCTACCCCACGGCGGTGATCCGCTTGGTGGTGGGCCCCGGCACCTATGTGCGGGCCTTTGCCCGGGACCTGGGGGAGAAGCTCAGGACCAAGGCGTTCCTTTCCGGGCTGGTGCGCACCCGCATCGGCAAGGTGGGGCTGGAACGGGCGGTGAGGCTTTCCGAACTCTCCCCGGAAAAGGCCATCCCCGAGACCGATGTCCTGCCCTTTCCGGTGGTGGAGCTCTCCCATACCGAGGCCCGGCGGGTGCTGGAGGGGGTGCCCTTGCCCATCCCCGCCTTGGGCTATGTGGCCCTGGTGGACTCCCGAAGAAGGCTTCTGGCCATCGCTGAGGGGGATGGCTTCAAGCTCAAGATAAGGCGTGTCTTTGTAAAGGAGGCGTAGTATGGTGATCGGCGTTCCCAAAGAGATCAAGACCCTGGAGAACCGCGTGGCCATGACCCCGGGTGGGGTGGAAAGCCTGGTCAAGCGGGGGCATACCGTTTTGGTGGAGCGGGGGGCGGGGGTGGGCTCGGGCCTATCCGATGCCGAGTACGAGCGGGCGGGGGCTGAGCTGGTGAGCCGGGAAGAGGCCTGGGGGGCGGAGGTGGTGGTGAAGGTGAAGGAGCCCCTTCCCGAGGAGTTTCGCTTTTTGCGCCCCGGGCTTATCCTCTTTACCTATCTGCACCTGGCCGCTGACCGCGTCCTCACCGAGGCCATGCTGCAAAGCGGGGTCACGGGAATCGCCTACGAGACCGTGCAGCTTCCCGATGGCTCCCTTCCTCTCCTCGTTCCCATGAGCGAGGTGGCGGGGCGCATGGCCCCCCAGGTGGGAGCCCAGTTCCTGGAGAAGCCCCATGGAGGGCGGGGGGTGCTTCTCGGGGGGTGCCCGGAGTGGCCCCGGCCAGCGTGGTCATCCTGGGGGGTGGGACCGTGGGCACCAACGCTGCCAAGATCGCCTTGGGCATGGGGGCCCAGGTGACCATCCTGGACGTGAACCACCGGAGGCTCCAGTACCTGGACGACGTCTTTGGGGGGAGGGTCATCACCCTCACCGCCACCGAGGCCAACATCAAGCGGAGCATCCAGCACGCGGACCTCCTCATCGGGGCGGTCTTGGTGCCCGGGGCCAAGGCCCCCAAGTTGGTTACCCGGGACATGCTCCCCCTTATGAAGGAGGGCTCGGTGATCGTGGATGTGGCCGTGGACCAGGGGGGATGCGTGGAAACCATCCGCCCCACCACCCACGCCGAGCCCACCTACGTGGTGGAGGGAGTGGTGCACTACGGGGTGGCCAACATGCCGGGGGCGGTGCCCAGGACCAGCACCTTTGCCCTCACCAACCAGACCCTGCCCTACGTGCTGAAGCTGGCGGAAAAGGGCCTTCAGGCCCTTCTGGGGGATGACGCCCTCCTCAAGGGCTTGAACACCCACAAAGGGCTCCTCACCCATCCCGGGGTGGCGGAGGCCTTCGGTCTGCCCTATACTCCCCCAGAGGAGGCCCTAAGGAGGTAGGATGCAAGGACGGGTGACGGTAACCGAGGGGGCCTTGGCCTCCTTGTTGGCCCTGGCGGCCCACGAGGTGCCGGGGGTGGTAGGGATGGCCCCGGCGGGGCTTAAGGACCAGGTGGTGCGCATCCTGGGGCGGCAGGAGGCCAGCGAGGGGGTGGTGGTGCGCCAGGACCCGGCGAGCCCGGGAAAGTACACCGCCGACTTCTACGTGGTGGTGGCGGTGGGCACTCGCATCCCCACGGTGGTGGAGTCCCTGGCGGAGCGGGTGGCCTTCGCTGCCAAGAAGCTCGCCGGGGTGGAGCTTTCCCAGGTGCGGGTGCACGTGGTGGGGGTGGGGCGTGGCTAGTTGGACCCCGGGGGAGCTGGCGGAGGCCTTCCGCTACGCCACGGACTGGTTCCGGGTCTACGTGGAGGAGTTGAACGCCCTGAACGTTTACCCGGTGCCCGACGGGGACACAGGGACCAACATGCACCTCACCCTGGAGGCCGCCCGGCGGGAGCTGGATCTTACCGACACTTCCAAGATGCCTGAGGTGGCCCGGGCCATCGCCTATGGCAGCCTCTTGGGGGCCCGGGGGAACAGCGGGGTGATCCTCTCCCAGATCCTCAAGGGCTTTAGCGAGGCCCTGCGCAAGCGAGAGGTGCTGGACGCCCCAGGGCTCGCGGAGGCCCTGCGCCTGGGGGCGGAGACGGGCTACAAGGCGGTGATGAAGCCGGTGGAGGGGACCATCCTCACCGTGGCCCGGGCGGCGGCGGAAGGGGCCAGGGGCGGAAGCCTCGAGGCCGTCCTGGAAAGCGCTCTGGAGGCTGCTCGGGAGGCTTTGGCCAGAACCCCCGAACTCCTTCCCGTGCTGAAGCAAGCCGGGGTGGTGGACGCAGGCGGCGCGGGGTACGTGCGCTTCCTGGAGGGCCTGAAGGGGTATGCCTTTAAGCTTCCCCTCCCGGAGCCTCCGAAGGTGGAGCGCTACGCCCAGACCGCTTTCGCCACCGAGGAGTTCGGCTACTGCACGGAGTTCCTCATGGAGGGGGTGGAGGTGCCCATAGAGAAGATCCGAGAAGCGGTGGCGCCTTTCGGGGACTCCCTCTTGGTGGTGGGGGCTGAGGGGTATGTGAAGGGGCACATCCACACCGATGACCCCGATGGCCTCCTGGTCACCGTGGCCCGCTTCGGCCGCATGGTGCGCACCAAGGTGGAAGACATGACCGAGCAACACACGGAGATCCTGGCCATGGTGGGGGCAGGGGAGGAGGCCCCTCCTCCCACGGGCCTGGTGGCGGTGGCCCTGGGGCATGGCCCGAGTCGGGTCTTCCGGAGTTTGGGGGCCCGGGTGGTGGCGGGAGGGCAAACGCAAAACCCCAGCGTGGAGGACCTGCTGGCCGCCATAAGGAGCGTGGCCAGCCCCAAGGTGATCCTTCTGCCTAACAACCCGAACGTCTTCCTGGCGGCGGAGAAGGCGGCGGAGCTGGCCAAAGCCCAGGGCAAAGAGGTGTACGTGCTCAAAACCCGCACCCTGGGTCAGGGCCTGGCGGCGGCGGTGCGCTACCTGTCTGAGGCGGAGGTGGAGGAGCTTCTTCCCGAGATGGAGGAGGCCCTGAAGGGGGCGGTGACCCTCGAGGTCACCTGGGCCAGCCGGGACGCCGAGGTGGATGGGGTCAAGGTCCTGAAGGATAAGCCCATCGGGCTTCTGGATGGCAGGCTGGTCCTCATGGGAGAAACCCCCGAGGAGGTGCTGGAAGGCCTCATCCGCCTGGCGGGCGAGGGGAAGGAGGTCCTCACCCTCTTCCTGGGGCCCAATACCCCCAGGGAAAAGGCCGAGGAGGTGGCGGCCAAGTTCCCCGAGCTGGCGGTGGAGATCCTCCCCGGGGGCCCCGACCTGTACGCCTACCTGGGGGTCTTGGAGTAGCCTAAAGAAAGCCTAAGTTCCTTCCCCCTTTTCCCGGGCTATGCTGGGGGAAAGGGGGTTTTATGTGGCGGATGGCCAGAGGGATGGTTGTGGGCTTAGCGGTTCTCACCCTCGCGGCTTGCAATCTCCAGGGTACCCCGCCTGTGAGCGGGGACCTATTGGTGGGAGGTTCGGTGATCGCCGACCTGCCCCCAGCCCAGGAGAGCGGGGGGGAGCTAAGGCCGGGGGTAAAGGTATACCGCATAGCCCTAGACCAGGACCAGGCGGTGGGGGTGAGTGCGGTTTCTGCGGACCTTCAAGGGAGGGCCCGGCTCCGCCTGGTGCTTCTGGACGATAGAGGAGTGGTGCAGGCGGTGAGCGTGGCCCGGAACTGGTTTGCCGCCAGGCAGGAGCTTGCTCCCCTTTCCCTGCGCCCCCAGATCACCACCGACCCCGGGTACCGTCTGAACTTCAAGGGGCAGGCGGGCCAGGTCTTCTACCCCACATTCCGCACCCCTCCCACCTTCCCGTAGGATTTCGGGGTGGCAGAGACTCCCGACCTGCAGGTGTACGACCTCGGCCACCTGGGCTTGGTGGCCGGCATCCTGGACCGCATCGGACTGGTATCCCTGGTGGACAGGCGGGTAGGTCCCCGCCCGGGGGAGAAGGTAAGCACGGGGGTTGCCCTGAAGGCCGCGGTCCTCAACGCCCTGGGCTTCCTCTCCTCCCCCCTTTACCTCTTCGGCCACTTCTGGGAGGGCAAGCCCACGGAGTGGCTCTTGGGGAAGGGGATCACCCCGGACCTCCTCAACGACGACCGCATGGGGCGGATGCTGGACAGCCTGTATGCGGTGGGGGTGACGGAGCTCTTCCTGGAGGTGGCCAAGGAGGCCCACCGGGCCTTTGCCTTCCCGGTGCGGGCCTTGCACGTGGACACCACCAGCTTTCACGTGCACGGGAGGGGTGATGGGCCTGGTGTGCGCGGACACGGGGGGCATCCCCCTGCTCTTTGCTCCTGAGGACGGGAACGCTGCGGACCGCAAGACCCTGGTGGACCTGGTGTCCCGGTACCGGGAGGCCTTGGACCTGGGGGAGGTGGTGGTCCTGGACGGGGCGGGCTACACCCGGGAGAACCTGAAGGCCCTGGGGTCTTTCCCTTGGATCCTGCGGGTGCCGGCCACGTTGCGGGAGGCCAAGGCCTTGCTTGGGGAGGAGTTTCCGGAGGGGGCGTGGGTTTCCCTGGACCCGGGGTACCGGGGGCTGGAGGTGGAGAGGACCTACGGGGGCGTACGGCAGCGGTGGGTGTTGGTGGAGAGCGCGGCGCGGGGGGAAGAGGAGAGGGGCAGGCTGGAGGAGCGGATAGGGCGGGCGCAAAGGGAGGCGGAAGGGGTCCTGCGGAGGCTTTTGGCGCGGCGGTTTGCCTGCGATAGGGATGCCCGGCGGGCTTTGGAGGAGGCGAGCCGGGGGCTGGCCTACCACCGCCGGGTGTACCTGGGGGTGCGGGAGGAGCGGCGGAGGGGAAAGGTGGGGCGCCCCCGGAAGGGGGAAAGCCCTTTGGGGGTGGGGTACCGCCTTTGGGCGCGGGTGGAGCGGGACGAGGGGAAGGTGGCGAAGGCGAAGCGGGGGCTGGGGAGGTTTCTCCTGGCCACCAACGTGCTGGAGCGGGAGAGGCTCCCTTTGGGGGAGGTGCTTGAGCGGTACAAGGGGCAGACGCGCACGGTGGAGCGGGGGTTCCGCTTTCTAAAAGACCCCATGTTCTTCACGGGGAGCACCTTTTTGAAGCGGCCGGAGCGGGTGATGGCTTTGGGGATGGTGATGGCCCTGGCGCTGCTGGTGTACGCCTTGGGGGAGTGGGAGCTGCGGCGGAGGCTTGAGGAGGAGGGGGAGGGGGTGCCGGACCAGAAGGGGAAGTCCACGGCGAGGCCCACCTTGCGGTGGGTGTTCCAGCTCTTTTTTTGGTTGCGTCTGGTGGTCCTGGAAGGACGGGTGGCGGTGCTAAACCTCAAGCCCCATCACGAGCGGGTGGTGCGCCTCTTGGGGGTGGAGCGATATTACCTCCTGGAGTGAGAGGGGTGCGGAATGTGGGTTCTACCTTCGGGTGGAAAACTATGCCTTAAGCCAGGATCGGGTAACCCTTTACGCCAATCCCTTTATCCCCAATCCGGCGGGGAATGGGGGGGCCTTCACCTCCGGCACCGTGCAGGGGGCCATAGAGTTTGTGGGGGAGTTTGACCGGTATGACGTTTCTTCTGCCTCAGGGTACCTGAGGTTCACCTATTCTGGACCCCTGGACCTGGTGGCGCTCCTCTACCCCTCGCCTCAAGACCCTAGCCCCTTGGTCCTGGACCCGGTGATGAACTGCGCCCCCATCTCCCCCGCCACCCTTCTGGTGGTGCGGGATAGGGGCTTGGCCCGGGCTGGGTTTAACGAGGGGAATAGCGGTCGGTATGGGTTAGCCATCTCCTCCACCCCGTGCCCCTAGGCTTCTTTGATGGCTCAAAACTTGCACCTCCCGAATACCCTGCATGAACACCCCCTTCCCCCCGCAGGCGGGGGCCAAAGACCCAAAGCTCCCAGCTCGGCCATGAGGACCCGCAAGACCACCTCCGGCAGCAGCAGGCGCGCCGCTGCCCACCCAGCCTCCCGCCAAGAAAGACCTCTCCCGTCTGGAGCTAGCCTCACCCAGTGGGCCAGCAGGTAAGCCAGGAAGGACAGCACCAGAAACCGATGCACCCCCAAGGCCGTCCGCTGCCCAAAACGCCCCAGGGAAAACTCGCTCTTTACCGTGCGGAAGAAGTGCTCAATGGTAAACCGCCGCCGCCCCCACACCAGCACAGTCCGTGGCCCCGCAGGAAAGGTGGCCACCACGTACCGCCACTCCCACCCTCCCCCGGGTAAGGGATAGCGGTACCAGCTCACCCACACGGGAAAGGGAAGTCCCCGCAGATGCACCCGACTCCCCTGCCGTCTGAGCCCAAAGAGGGGAAGCCCCTCCCGCGTCTTTCGGTCCCGCCGCATCCCCACCACCGCTTCCAGACCCAACCCCCGCACCCCCACAAGAAACCGGGCGGTGCCGAAGGCAGCATCGGCCACCACCCGAAGGTGGAAGGACTTGCGCATCCAGGGGGGCAGGGAGGCCAGAAGACGCAGGGCAAGGAGGGAAAGGGCCTTCTCCCCCTTCCCCCGCCACACCCGGTAGGCCCAGGGGATGCGCAGCTCTCCCAGCACCAGATAGAGCACCACCAGGTGGAGCCCCCACTTGCCGTGGAAAAAGGAGAGGGGCAAGGCGGGGAAGAGGCCCCGCTTCTCCAGGGTGACCAGGTCCAGGACCACCAGGAGCCTGGGCTTGGGCCCCCGCCTGGGCCTGGCCCGGTGGAGGGTTTCCTGGGCCTTCTTGCGAGCCAGGCGGATGAGGGCGCGGGTGGGCCAGGGATAGCGGTTGAGGAAGCGGGAGAGGGCGGAAGGGGACTTGGTCTTGCTGTGCTGGGGCCTGGCCTTGCCGTGGCCGGTGAGAAGGAGGAGAAGAAGCGCTTTGAGGGATTCGCGGAGGTGGGGGGTTGGCAGGAGGGCCAGGAGGGTCCAGAGTAGAGAATGGGCCGTTTGGGTCATGGCACCCTTCATCCGAAGGGAACCCGGCGGCCCTTTTCAAGTGGTCCCCTGGCGCATGGGTATGCGGGGGGTGGATAAGTGCAAGTTTTGAGATGGGGATTAGTGTGGGGTAAAGGGGATTAATGAATTTCTAATGAAGAGCATCTGAAACCTGTCCCTTTCCTGCGAGGTTGCTGAGTTACTGTAAATATTCCATTTTTATTAGGGGCGGCCTGGATGAGGCTCCCCCTTCATAGTTCTCAGAAACCTCCAGGTTTGACCCGCATACTCAAGGGCGCTATGCGGGGTTTGCTGATTGTGCTCCTTTCCGCCCTGGCCGTTGCCGGGGCCTGGGCCCAGATGGCGGGCCGAAAGACCATGGTCCTCGAGGCCACCGCCTACACCTCCAGCGTGCGGGAGACCGACTCCACCCCCTTCATCACCGCCACCGGCATGCGCACCCGCCTGGGGGTTTTGGCGGTGAGCCCGGACCTCCTCAAGGTTCTGCCCTACGGCACCAAGGTGCGCCTTAAGGATTTGGGTTCCGTGTACGGCCGGGGCCGCGGGCAGTTTGACTACCTTTTCCGGGACCGCATCTTCGTTGTGGCCGATGTGATGCACCCCAGGATGCGGGAGAAGGTGGACGTCTGGCTTCCCGACCGGGCCACAGCCCTGCGCTTTGGCCGCAGGGTGGTGAGCCTCGAGGTGGTGGAGTACCCCAGGCGCTAAAGGCCAAGAGTTTCCTTATCCTTAGAACGTGCGCTTCGCCTTCTTCCTGGCCTTGGCCCACCTGCGGCGTAGACCCCTGCAGACGGGCCTAGCCCTTTTAGGGGTAGGGGTGGGGGTGGCGGTTCTCCTCACCGCTTTATCCCTCACCAATGGCTTTGTCAGCGGCTTGGTGCGGGCCACCTTGAAGGCCTACCCCCACCTGGTCCTCTTCAACCTGAGCGAAGAGCTTCCGCCCTTTCCCAGAGGGGAACACCCGGAGGTGGAAGCCTACGCTCCCTTCGCCGCCACCAAGGCGCTTCTAACCCGTCCAGCGGAGGGGGCCAGGGGCCCGGGCGTGGACTTCGCCACCCTGGTGGGCCTGGATGAGGGAGGGGAGGCCCTTTACCCCGGTCTGGGGCTGAGGCTGGAACCCGGGGGCATCTACCTGGGCTCGGCCCTGCAACAATCCCTGGGAGCCTTCGTGGGGGACAGGCTTTACGCCATGTCCGCCACCCAGGAGCGGGTGGAGCTAAGGGTCTTGGGGGCGTTTCGCACGGGAAACTACCTTCTGGATTCCGCCTACGCCTTCGTGGACCTGAAAACGGTGGAGAGGCTTTCCGGAATAAGGGCCCAGGGGTACCAAGTGCGCCTTAAGGACCCCTGGCGGGCCAAGGAGATAGGGGTAGCCCTCGCCGGCACCCGCTTTTTCCCCCAGGCCTGGCAGGACACCCAGCGCATCCTCCTGGAGCAGCTCGCCTTGCAGAAGCGGGTCCTGGGCATCCTGATCTTCCTGATCGTGGCGGTGGCCGCCCTGGGGGTGGCCAACCTTCTGGTGCTCAAGGTGGTGGAGAAGACCCCGGAGATCGCCCTCCTTCGGGCCATGGGGGCCTCGAGGCTCACCGTGGGGATGGTCTTCGCCCTGGAAGGGGTTTTTCTGGGGATCGGGGGGGTTCTTCTGGGCAATCTTTTGGGGTACCTTCTTTGCCTCTACCTTTCCCTCCGCCCGGTGGACCTCCCCGGGGAGCTTTACTTCCTCACCCACCTGCCCGTGGAGATGCGCCTTTCCGACTTCCTTCTGGTGAGCGGCGCAAGCCTAGCCGCCACCTTTCTTTCCGCCCTTTTGCCCCTCTTCCGCGCCCTAAGGGTCCAGCCTGGGGTGGTGCTCAGGTAGTTGCCAAAAAGCGCCTCCTGCCCTAGACTCTTTAGGGCGGGCCGGTGTAGCTCAGCGGTAGAGCAACCGCCTCGTAAGCGGTAGGCCGCCGGTTCGAATCCGGCCACCGGCTCCAGGCCAAGCCCATCCCTTTAAGCCCCGCCGGCTGGCGGGGTTTTCCTTTGCCTCGCTTGCCAAAATGCCTCTTGCCCTGTACACTAGTCAAGTTGAGGGCCCTCAGGGCCAGCCCCCTGGTCCTGAGGGTGCTGCCCTGTGTGGGCGAACGTCGGGGGAAGGCGCTTCCCCCGGGTGGATCTTGAGAACACGGGGGCAAGTCCAAGAAGAAGGGAGTGGTGGCACTGCCGACGATCAACCAGCTGGTCAGAAAGGGCCGCGAAAAGGTCCAGAAGAAGAGCAAGGTTCCGGCCTTGAAGGGCTCGCCCTTCCGCCGGGGGGTGTGCACCGTGGTGCGCACTGTAACCCCCAAGAAGCCCAACTCCGCCTTGCGTAAGGTGGCCAAGGTGCGCCTGACCTCCGGGTACGAGGTGACCGCCTACATTCCCGGCGAGGGGCACAACCTGCAGGAGCACTCCGTGGTCCTCATCCGGGGTGGCCGTGTGAAGGACCTGCCGGGTGTGCGCTACCACATCGTGCGCGGGGTCTACGACACCCAGGGCGTGAAGGATCGCAAGAAGAGCCGCTCCAAGTACGGAACCAAGAAGCCCAAGGAGACCAAGGGCGCGGCTCCGGCCAAGAAGAAGTAGGTGAACTATGGCACGGAGAAGAAGAGCAGAGGTACGCCAACTCCAGCCCGACCTGGTCTACGGGGATGTGGTGGTGTCGGCCTTCATCAACAAGATCATGCGGGAGGGCAAGAAGAACTTGGCCGCCCGCATCTTCTACGATGCCTGCCGCATCATCCAGGAGAAGACCGGGCAGGAGCCGTTGAAGGTCTTTAAGCAGGCGGTGGAGAACGTGAAGCCCCGGATGGAGGTGCGTTCCCGCCGCGTGGGTGGGGCCAACTACCAGGTGCCCATGGAGGTCTCCCCCAGGAGGCAGCAGTCTTTGGCCCTGCGCTGGCTGGTACAGGCGGCCAACGCCCGTTCCGAGCGGGGGGCTGCCGTGCGCATCGCCCATGAACTTATGGATGCGGCCGAGGGCAAGGGCGGAGCGGTCAAGAAGAAGGAGGACGTGGAGCGCATGGCCGAGGCCAACCGCGCCTACGCCCACTACCGGTGGTAAGCCATGGCGGTCAAGGTAGAGTACGACCTAAAGCGGCTCCGCAACATCGGCATCGCCGCCCATATCGATGCCGGTAAGACCACCACCACCGAGCGCATCCTTTACTACACCGGCAAGATCCACAAGATCGGGGAGGTACACGAGGGCGCGGCCACCATGGACTTCATGGAGCAGGAAAGGGAGCGGGGCATCACCATCACCGCCGCCGTGACCACCTGCTTCTGGAAGGACCACCGCATCAACATCATCGACACTCCCGGCCACGTGGACTTCACCATCGAGGTGGAGCGCTCCATGCGGGTTCTGGACGGGGCCATCGTGGTCTTCGACTCCAGCCAGGGGGTGGAGCCCCAGTCGGAGACCGTCTGGCGCCAGGCGGAGAAGTACCGGGTGCCCCGCATCGCCTTCGCCAACAAGATGGACAAAACGGGGGCCGACCTGGGGCTCGTCATCCGCACCATGCAGGAGCGCCTGGGGGCGAGGCCCGTGGTCATGCAGCTCCCCATCGGCCGGGAGGACACCTTCTCGGGGATCATCGACGTCTTAAGGATGAAGGCCTACACCTACGGCAACGACCTGGGTACCGACATCCGCGAGGTCCCCATCCCTGAGGAGTACCTGCCCCAGGCCCGGGAGTACCACGAGAAGCTCATCGAGGTGGCCGCGGACTTCGATGAGAACGTGATGCTCAAGTACCTGGAGGGCGAGGAGCCCACCGAGGAGGAGCTGGTGGCGGCCATCCGCAAGGGTACCATAGACATCCAGATCACCCCCGTGTTCCTGGGGTCCGCCTTGAAGAACAAAGGGGTCCAGCTTCTCCTGGATGCGGTGGTGGATTACCTGCCCTCTCCCTTGGACATTCCCCCCATCAAGGGCACCACGCCCGAGGGGGAGGTGGTGGAGATCCACCCCGACTCCAACGGCCCCCTGGCGGCCCTGGCCTTCAAGATCATGGCCGACCCCTACGTGGGCCGCCTCACCTTCATCCGCGTTTACTCCGGCACCCTCACCTCCGGCTCTTACGTGTACAACACCACCAAGGGCCGGAAGGAGCGGGTGGCCCGCCTCCTCCGCATGCACGCCAACCACCGCGAGGAGGTGGAGGAGCTCAAGGCCGGGGACTTAGGGGCCATCGTGGGTCTCAAGGAAACCATCACCGGGGACACCCTGGTGGGCGAGGATGCCCCGCGCATCGTCCTGGAGTCCATTGAGGTCCCCGAGCCCGTCATCGACGTGGCCATCGAGCCCAGGACCAAAGCGGACCAGGACAAGCTCTCCCAGGCCCTCTCGCGCCTGGCGGAGGAGGACCCCACCTTCCGCGTCTCCACCCACCCCGAGACCGGCCAGACCATCATCTCCGGGATGGGGGAGCTCCACCTGGAGATCATCGTGGACCGCCTGAAGCGGGAGTTCAAGGTGGACGCCAATGTGGGCAAGCCCCAGGTGGCCTACCGCGAAACCATCACCCGCCCGGTGGACGTGGAGGGCAAGTTCATCCGCCAGACCGGTGGCCGTGGCCAGTACGGCCACGTCAAGATCAAGGCCGAGCCCCTGCCCCGGGGGTCGGGCTTTGAGTTCGTCAACGCCATCGTGGGCGGCGTGATCCCCAAGGAGTACATCCCCGCGGTGCAGAAGGGCATCGAGGAGGCCATGCAGTCCGGTCCCCTCATCGGCTTCCCCGTGGTGGACGTGAAGGTGACCCTTTACGACGGCTCCTACCACGAGGTGGACTCCTCGGAGATGGCCTTCAAGATCGCGGGCTCCATGGCCATCAAGGAGGCGGTGCAGAAGGGGGAGCCGGTGATCCTCGAGCCCATCATGCGGGTGGAGGTCACCACCCCCGAGGAGTACATGGGCGACGTGATCGGCGACCTGAACTCCCGTCGGGGCCAGATCCTGGGCATGGAGCCCAGGGGGAACGCCCAGGTGATCCGGGCCTACGTGCCCCTGGCGGAGATGTTCGGCTACGCCACCGACCTGCGCTCCAAGACGCAGGGCCGGGGCTCCTTCGTCATGTTCTTCGACCACTACCAGGAAGTTCCCAAGCAGGTGCAGGAGAAGCTCATTAAGGGTCAGTAGAAATCCCTAGGGGTGGGCCTTCGGGCCTGCCCCGCATACGGAAAGGAGAGCGAAGATGGCCAAGGGCGAGTTTATCCGTACGAAGCCTCACGTGAACGTGGGGACGATTGGGCACGTGGACCACGGGAAGACGACGCTGACGGCGGCGTTGACGTTTGTGGCGGCGGCGGAGAACCCGAATGTGGAGGTTAAGGACTACGGGGAGATTGATAAGGCGCCGGAGGAGCGTGCGCGGGGGATTACCATCAACACGGCGCACGTGGAGTACGAGACGGCGAAGCGGCACTATTCCCACGTGGATTGTCCTGGGCACGCGGACTACATCAAGAACATGATCACGGGTGCGGCGCAGATGGACGGGGCGATTTTGGTGGTATCGGCGGCGGACGGGCCGATGCCCCAGACGCGGGAGCACATTTTGCTGGCCCGGCAGGTGGGGGTGCCGTACATTGTGGTGTTCATGAACAAGGTGGATATGGTGGACGATCCCGAGCTGTTGGATTTGGTGGAGATGGAGGTTCGGGATTTGTTGAACCAGTACGAATTTCCTGGGGACGAGGTGCCGGTGATTCGCGGGAGCGCGTTGTTGGCGCTGGAGCAGATGCACAGGAATCCTCAGACGAAGCGTGGGGAGAACGAGTGGGTGGACAAGATTTGGGAGTTGTTGGACGCGGTGGACGAGTACATACCGACGCCGGTGCGGGACGTGGACAAGCCGTTCTTGATGCCGGTGGAGGACGTGTTTACGATCACGGGTCGTGGGACGGTGGCGACGGGACGGATTGAGCGTGGGAAGGTGAAGGTTGGGGACGAGGTGGAGATTGTGGGTTTGGCTCCTGAGACGCGGAAGACGGTGGTGACGGGAGTGGAGATGCACCGTAAGACGCTGCAGGAGGGGATAGCTGGGGACAACGTGGGTTTGTTGTTGCGGGGCGTAGGGCGGGACGAGGTGGAGCGGGGGCAGGTGTTGGCGAAGCCTGGGAGCATTACGCCGCACACGAAGTTTGAGGCTTCGGTGTACATCTTGAAGAAGGAGGAGGGTGGGCGGCACACGGGGTTTTTTTCTGGGTACCGTCCGCAGTTTTACTTTCGGACGACGGATGTGACGGGGGTGGTGGAGTTGCCCCAGGGGGTGGAGATGGTGATGCCTGGGGACAACGTGACGTTTACGGTGGAGCTGATCAAGCCGGTGGCGTTGGAGGAGGGTCTCAGGTTTGCCATTCGTGAGGGTGGCAGGACCGTGGGGGCCGGCGTGGTCACCAAGATCCTGGAGTGAGGTGAAGCATGCCCAAGATCCGCATCAAGCTACGGGGCTTTGACCACAAGACCCTGGACGCCTCGGCCCAGAAGATCGTGGAGGCCGCCCGGCGCTCCGGGGCCCAGGTGTCGGGCCCCGTGCCCCTGCCCACCCGGGTGCGGCGCTTCACCGTGATCCGGGGTCCTTTCAAGCACAAGGACTCCCGGGAGCACTTTGAGCTCCGCACCCATAACCGCCTGGTGGACATCCTGAACCCCAACCGCAAGACCATCGAGAGCCTCATGTCCTTAGACCTGCCCACCGGGGTGGAGATTGAGATCAAGACCGTGGGGGGTGGCAAATGAAGGGCATCCTGGGCATGAAGGTGGGCATGACCCGGATTTACCGGGAGGACCGGGCCATTCCCGTCACGGTGATCCTGGCTGGGCCCTGCCCTGTGGTCCAGCGGCGGACCCCAGAGAAGGACGGGTACACCGCGGTCCAGCTGGGCTTCCTGCCCCAGAACCCCAAGCGGGTCAACCGGCCCATGAAGGGGCATTTCGCCCGGGCTGGGGTGGGTCCGGTGCGCATCCTGAAGGAGATCCGCGACTTCAGCCCTGAGGGCGACGTGGTGACCGTGGAGATCTTTAAGGCCGGCGAGCGGGTGGACGTGACCGGCACCTCCAAGGGCCGAGGCACGGCGGGGGTAATGAAGCGCTGGAACTTCGCCGGCGGCCCCGATTCCCACGGCGCCCACAAGATCCACCGCCACCCCGGGTCCATCGGGAACCGCAAGACCCCGGGCCGGGTCTACAAGGGTAAGAAGATGGCCGGCCACTACGGGGCTGAGCGGGTCACGGTGATGAACCTCGAGGTGGTGGACGTCATCCCCGAGGAAAACCTCCTCTTGGTCAAGGGTGCGGTGCCCGGTCCCAATGGGGGCCTGGTCCAGGTGCGCCAGACCAAGAAGGTGGCCAAGTAAAGGAGGACATGGTGTACCAGATTCCTGTTCTCTCCTCTTCCGGCAAGCGGGAGCTTGCCGCCGATCTCCCCCAGGAGGTTAACCCCCATCTCCTATGGGAGGTGGTGCGCTGGCAGCTGGCGAAAAGGCGCCGGGGGACGGCCAGCACCAAGACCCGGGGCGAGGTGGCTTACTCCAGCCGCAAGATCTATCCCCAGAAGCACACCGGGCGGGCCCGCCACGGGGATATCGGCGCCCCCATCTTTGTGGGTGGGGGTACGGTCTTTGGCCCCAAGCCCCGGGACTACAGCTACACCCTGCCCAAGAAGGTGCGGCAGGCGGGGTTGGCCATGGCCGTGGCCGATCGGGCTAAGGAGGGCAAGCTCCTCCTGGTGGAGGACTTCGCCGGGGTAAACGGCAAGACCAAGGAGTTCCTGGCCTGGGCTAAGGGTGTGGGGCTAGACGGCTCGGAAAGCGTGCTCCTGGTAACGGCCAGCGAGCTGGTGCGCCGGGCGGCCCGGAACCTCCCCTGGGTGGTGACCCTGGCGCCGGAGGGGTTAAACGTCTACGACATCCTGCGCACCGAGCGCCTGGTCATGGACCTGGCGGCTTGGGAGGCCTTCCAGGCCCGCATGGGAGGTGAGGCATGAAGACCGCCTTTGACGTGATCCTGGCCCCGGTGCTCTCCGAGAAGGCCTACGCCGGTTTTGCCGAGGGCAAGTACACCTTCTGGGTCCACCCCAAGGCCACCAAGACGGAGATCAAAAACGCTGTGGAAGCGGCCTTTAAGGTCAAGGTGGTGGGGGTGAACACCATGACGGTGCGGGGCAAGAAGAAGCGCCTGGGCCGCTACCTGGGCAAGCGCCCCGACCGCAAGAAGGCCATCGTGCAGGTGGCCGCCGGGCAGAAGATTGAGGCCCTGGAGGGCCTCATTTAGACCTCGTCGGGGGGGGAGCCCGGCCCCGATCCGGCAAGGGAGGCATAGAGGATGGCAGTTAAGAAGTTCAAACCCTACACCCCAAGCCGCCGTTTCATGACGGTGGCGGACTTCTCCGAGATCACCAAGACCGAGCCGGAGAAGTCCTTGGTCAAGCCCCTGAAGAAGACGGGGGGCCGCAACAACCAGGGCCGCATCACCGTCCGCTTCCGGGGGGGCGGCCACAAGCGGCTTTACCGCATCATCGACTTCAAGCGCTGGGACAAGGCGGGCATCCCCGCCAAGGTGGCGGCCATCGAGTACGATCCCAACCGCTCCGCCCGCATCGCCCTTCTGCATTACGCCGACGGGGAGAAGCGCTACATCATCGCCCCCGAGGGCTTGCAGGTGGGCCAGCAGGTGGTGGCCGGGCCGGATGCTCCCATCCAGGTGGGCAACGCCCTTCCCCTGCGCTTCATCCCCGTGGGCACCGTGGTCCATGCGGTGGAGCTGGAGCCCAAGAAGGGGGCCAAGCTGGCCCGCTCCGCCGGCACCAGCACCCAGATCCAGGGCCGGGAAGGGGATTACGTGATCCTGCGCCTGCCCTCGGGGGAGCTTAGGAAGGTGCACGGGGAGTGCTACGCCACCATCGGGGCCGTGGGCAACGCTGACCACAAGAACATCGTCCTGGGCAAGGCGGGGCGCACCCGCTGGCTGGGCCGCAAGCCCCACGTGCGCGGCGCCGCCATGAACCCGGTGGACCACCCCCACGGCGGCGGTGAGGGCCGGGCGCCCCGGGGCCGTCCCCCGGCCTCTCCTTGGGGCTGGCAGACCAAGGGGCTCAAGACCAGGAAGCGGCGGAAGCCCTCCAGCCGCTTCATCGTCGCCCGCCGCAAGAAGTGAGGTGAGCCATGCCGCGTAGCTTGAAGAAGGGCGTATTCGTAGACGACCACCTCCTGGAGAAGGTGCTGGAGCTGAACGCCAAGGGGGAAAAGCGGCTCATCAAGACCTGGAGCCGCCGCTCCACCATCGTTCCCGAGATGGTGGGCCATACCATTGCGGTTTACAACGGCAAGCAGCATGTGCCCGTCTACATCACCGAGAACATGGTGGGGCACAAGCTGGGAGAGTTTGCCCCCACCCGCACCTACCGGGGGCACGGGAAAGAGGCTAAGGCCACCAAGAAGAAGTAGCCATGGAAGCGAAAGCCATTGCCCGTTACGTGCGCATCTCCCCCAGGAAGGTCCGCCTTGTGGTGGACCTGATCCGGGGGAAGAGCCTCGAGGAGGCCCGCGCCATCCTGCGCTACACCCCTAAGCGGGGGGCCTATTACGTGGCCAAGGTACTGGAGTCCGCTGCCGCCAATGCGGTCAACAACCACGACATGCTGGAGGACCGGCTTTTCGTGAAGGCGGCCTTTGTGGACGAGGGGCCCGCTTTGAAAAGGGTGCTTCCCCGGGCCCGGGGCCGGGCGGACATCATCAAGAAGAGGACCAGCCACATCACGGTGATCTTGGGAGAGAAGCATGGGAAATAAGATCCACCCCATCGGGTTCAGGCTTGGTATCACCCGGGACTGGGAGTCCCGCTGGTATGCGGGCAAGAAGCAGTACCGCCACCTCCTGGTGGAGGACCAGAAGATCCGCGAGGTCCTCACCAAGGAGCTCTACCCGGCTGGTTTGGCCCGCATCGACATCGAACGGGCTGCGGACAACGTGGCCGTGACCGTGCACGTGGCCAAGCCGGGTGTGGTCATCGGCCGGGGCGGGGAGAAGATCAAGGTCCTGAGGGATACCCTTTCCCAGCTCACCGGCAAGAACGTGGCCCTGAACGTCCAGGAGATCCACAACCCCAACCTCTCCGCTCCTTTGGTGGCCCAGCGGGTGGCGGAGCAGATCGAGCGCCGCTTTGCCGTGCGGCGGGCCATCAAGCAGGCGGTGCAGCGGGTCATGGAGGCGGGGGCTAAGGGAGCCAAGGTGATCGTCTCCGGCCGCATCGGCGGCGCCGAGCAGGCCCGCACGGAGTGGGCCGCCGAGGGCCGGGTGCCCCTTCACACCCTTCGTGCTAACATAGACTACGGCTTCGCTTTGGCCCGCACCACCTACGGGGTGCTGGGGGTCAAGGCCTACGTGTTCCTGGGCGAGGTGATCGGCGGACAGAAGCCCAAGGCCCGCCCCGAGGGGCCAAGGGCGGAGGAAAAGCCCCGCCGCCGCCGCCCAGCGGTGCGCGTGAAGAAGGAGGAGTAGGCCATGTTGATGCCCAGGCGCATGAAGTACCGCAAGCAGCACCGGGGTCGCATGAAGGGGGCGGCCAAGGGGGGAGATTACGTGGCCTTCGGGGACTTTGGCCTGGTGGCCATGGAGCCCGCCTGGATCACCGCCCAGCAGATTGAGGCGGCCCGTGTGGCCATGGTGCGCCATTTCCGCCGCGGGGGCAAGATCTTCATCCGCATCTTCCCCGACAAGCCCTACACCAAGAAGCCCCTCGAGGTGCGGATGGGTAAGGGTAAGGGCAACGTGGAAGGGTACGTGGCGGTGGTGAAGCCGGGCCGGGTGATGTTCGAGGTGGCGGGCGTCACGGAGGAGCAGGCCCTCGAGGCCTTGCGCATCGCCGGCCACAAGCTTCCCATAAAGACCAAGATCGTGAGGAGGGACGCCTACGATGAAGCCCAGTGAGATCCGCAAGCTCTCTCCCAGTGAGATCGAGAAGCTGGTTCGGGAGAAGAAGCGGGAGCTGATGGAGCTCCGCTTCCAAGCCTCCATCGGCCAGCTTTCCCAGAACCACAGGGTCCGGGAGACCCGGCGCCTCATCGCCCGGCTCCTCACGGTCCTGAACGAAAAGAGGAGGGCCAATGCCTAAGAAGGTGCTGACCGGGGTGGTGGTGAGCGACAAGATGCAGAAGACCGTTTCGGTCCTGGTGGAGCGCCAGTTTCCCCACCCCCTCTACGGCAAGGTGATCAAGCGCTCCAAAAAGTACCTGGCCCACGACCCCGAGGACAAGTACAAGGTAGGGGACGTGGTGGAGATCATCGAGTCCCGTCCCATCTCCAAGCGCAAGCGTTTTCGGGTTTTGCGCCTGGTGGAGGGGGGCAGGCTGGACCTGGTGGAGAAGTACCTGGTGCGTAGGCAAAACTACGCCAGCCTTTCCAAACGGGGAGGTAAGGCATGATCCAGCCCCAGACCTACCTGGAGGTGGCCGACAACACCGGGGCCCGCAAGATCATGTGCATTCGCGTGCTTAAGGGCTCCAACGCCAAGTACGCCACCGTGGGGGACATTATCGTGGCCAGCGTCAAGGAGGCCATCCCCCGGGGGGCGGTGAAGGAAGGCGACGTGGTCAAGGCGGTGGTGGTGCGCACCCGGAAGGAGGTCAAGCGCCCCGATGGTTCCGCCATCCGCTTTGACGACAACGCCGCCGTCATCATCAACAACCAGCTGGAGCCCCGGGGCACCCGCGTCTTCGGCCCCGTGGCGCGGGAGCTCCGGGAAAAGGGCTTCATGAAGATCGTCTCCTTAGCGCCGGAGGTGCTCTGATGCGGGCCAAGCTGCACGTAAAAAAGGGGGACACCGTCCTGGTGGCCTCGGGCAAGTACAAGGGCCAGGTGGGCAAGGTGAAGGCCGTGTTGCCCAAGAAGGGGGCGGTCATCGTGGAGGGGGTGAACATTGTTAAGAAGGCGGTGCGGGTGAGCCCCCAGTACCCCCAGGGTGGCTTTGTGGAGCAGGAGGCTCCCCTGCATGCCTCCAAGGTGCGCCCCATCTGCCCCGCGTGCGGCAAGCCCACCCGGGTGCGCAGGAAGCTCCTGGAAAACGGCCGTAAGATCCGGGTGTGCGCCAAGTGCGGCGGAGCTTTGGACGTGGAGGGATAAGATGCCGCTAGAGGTTGTGCTGAAGAAGAAGTACTACGAGGAGGTACGGCCCGAGCTCATCCGCCGCTTCGGCTACCAGAACATCTGGGAGGTGCCTCGGCTGGAGAAGGTGGTGATCAACCAGGGGCTGGGGGAGGCCAAGGAGGATGCCCGCATCCTGGAGAAGGCTTCCCAGGAGCTTGCCCTCATCACTGGCCAGAAGCCGGCCATAACCCGGGCCAAGAAGTCCATCTCCAACTTCAAGCTCCGCAAGGGGATGCCCATCGGCCTCAGGGTTACCCTGCGGGGTGACCGAATGTGGATCTTCCTGGAGAAGCTCCTTTCCGTGGCCCTTCCCCGTATCCGCGACTTCCGCGGGGTGAACCCGAATAGCTTTGATGGCCGCGGCAACTACAACCTGGGCCTTAGGGAGCAGCTCATCTTCCCGGAGATCACCTACGACATGGTGGACGCCCTTCGGGGAATGGATATCGCGGTGGTGACCACCGCCCGGACCGACGAGGAGGCCAGGGTTCTTTTGGAGCTTCTGGGCTTCCCCTTCCGCAAGTGAGGCGAGCATGGCGAGAAAAGCGTTGATCGAAAAGGCCAAGCGTACCCCCAAGTTCAAGGTGCGGGCCTACACCCGTTGCGTGCGCTGTGGGAGGGCCAGGAGCGTGTACCGCTACTTCGGGCTCTGCCGGATTTGCCTTAGGGAGCTGGCCCACAAGGGACAGCTTCCCGGGGTAAAGAAGGCCAGTTGGTAGGCCGTGGCCGGTCGAGGGGGTTCCCTCGAGACCGCATGGTCCAGGAGTGAGGTAAAAGGAGAGAGGAAATGTTGACGGACCCCATTGCCGACATGCTGACCCGGATTCGGAACGCCACCCGGGTCTACAAGGAGAGCACCGAGGTACCCGCCTCCCGCTTCAAGGAGGAGATCCTCAAGATCCTGGCGCGGGAGGGCTTCATCAAGGGGTACGAGCGGGTGGAGGTGGACGGCAAGCCCGTTTTGCGCATCTACCTCAAGTACGGGCCCCGGCGCCAGGGACCCGATCCCCGGCCCGAACAGGTCATCAACCACATCCGTCGCATCAGCCGTCCTGGGCGACGGGTGTATGTGGGGGTCAAGGAGATTCCCCGGGTGCGCCGCGGCCTGGGGATTGCCATCCTGTCCACGCCCAAGGGCGTCCTTACCGACCGGGAGGCCCGGCGTCTGGGCGTGGGCGGGGAGCTTATCTGCGAGGTGTGGTGATGTCTAGGATTGGCCGGCTTCCCATTCCCTTGCCCAAGGGGGTCACTGTGGAGGTGACCCCGGGGCTCGTGAAGGTGAAAGGCCCCAAGGGCGAACTTTTCGTGCCCATCTCCCCGGAGGTGCGGGTGGTGGTGGACGGAGGGGTGGTGCGGGTGGAGCGGCCCTCGGATGAGCGCCGGCACAAGAGCCTGCACGGCCTCACCCGGACCCTCATCGCCAACGCCATCAAGGGGGTTTCCGAGGGGTACGTGAAGGAGCTCCTCATCAAGGGCATCGGCTACCGGGCCCGGCTTGCGGGACGGGCGGTGGAGCTCACCGTGGGCTTCAGCCACCCCGTGGTGGTGGAGCCCCCGGAGGGCATCACCTTTGAGGTGCCCGAGCCCACCAAGATCCGCGTTCTGGGCATAGACAAGCAGAAGGTGGGCCAGGTGGCGGCCAACCTCAGGGCCATCAAGAAGCCCAGCGCCTACCACGAGAAGGGCATTTACTACGCGGGCGAGCCCGTCCGCCTTAAGCCCGGCAAGGCCGGGGCCAAGAAGTAGGGGGAACCATGGCACGGCTTACCGCATACGAACGCCGCAAGTTCCGGGTGCGTAACCGCATCAAGCGCACGGGCCGGCTCCGTCTGTCCGTCTTCCGGAGCCTTAACCACATCTACGCCCAGATCATCGATGACGAGAAGGGCCATACCCTGGTGGCCGAGTCCAGCCTGGCCCTGAAGCTTAAGGGCAACAAGACCGAGGTGGCCCGGCAGGTGGGGCGGGCCCTGGCGGAGAAGGCCAAGGCGTTGGGGATCACCAAGGTGGCTTTTGACCGTGGCCCCTACAAGTACCACGGCCGGGTAAAGGCTCTGGCGGAAGGGGCCAGAGAAGGGGGCCTGGAGTTCTAGGTCGCTTAACGAGGAGGAAGCATGCCCGAGACCGACTTTGAAGAGAAGATGATCCTGGTGCGGCGCACCGCCAAGACCTACCAGGGTGGCCGCCGCTTCCGCTTCGGGGCCTTGGTAGTGGTGGGTGACCGGCAGGGCCGGGTGGGCCTGGGCCTGGGCAAGGCCAAGGAGGTGCCCCTGGCGGTGCAGAAGGCGGGGTACTACGCCCGCCGCCACATGGTGGAGGTGCCCCTCATGAACGGCACCATCCCCCACGAGATCGAGGTGGAGTACGGGGCCTCCAAGATCCTCCTGAAGCCCGCAGCCCCGGGCACGGGGGTGATTGCGGGGGCAGTGCCCCGGGCCATCCTCGAGCTTGCGGGGATCACGGATATCCTCACCAAGGAGCTGGGGAGCCGCAACCCCATCAACATCGCCTACGCCACCATGGAGGCCCTCAGGCAGCTTAAGACCCAACAGGATGTGGAGCGCCTGCGGAAGGGCAGGGAGGAGTGATGGCCAAGCTCAAGGTTAAGCTGGTGAAGAGCCCCATCGGCTATCCCAAAGACCAGAAGGCGGCCTTGAAAGCCCTGGGGCTGACCAAGCTTCACAGGGAAAGGGTCCTCGAGGACCATCCCGCCATACTGGGCAACATCAAGAAGGTGGCCCACCTTGTGCGGGTGGAGGTGCTGGAATGAAGCTTACCGATCTTAAACCCAATCCTGGGGCCAACAAGAGGCGGAAGCGGGTGGGGCGGGGCCCTGGCTCCGGCCACGGCAAGACGGCCACCCGGGGTCACAAGGGGCAGAAGTCCCGCTCCGGCGGCCTCAAGGACCCCCGCCGCTTTGAGGGGGGGCGCTCCACCACCCTGATGCGCCTGCCCAAGCGGGGCATGCAGGGACAGGTGCCGGGGGAGATCAAGAGGCCCAAGTACCAGGGGGTGAACCTGAGGGACCTGGCCCGCTTTGAAGGGGAGGTGACCCCCGACATGCTGATCCAGGCTGGGATCCTTAAGAAGGGTTTTCGGCTTAAGGTGCTGGGGGAAGGGGAGGCCAAGCCCCTTAGGGTGGTGGCCCACGCCTTTTCCAAGACCGCCCTGGAAAAGCTGAAGGCTGCGGGCGGCGAGGCCATCCTTTTGGCCCCCTCGCCCGAAGGGCAGACGCAGGAGGCTTAGGATGCTTAAGGCCTTCCGGAGCGCCCTGGCCATTCCCGAACTGCGCCAGCGGATCCTCTTCACCCTGCTGGTGTTGGCCGCCTACCGCCTGGGGGCCTTTATCCCCACCCCGGGGGTGGACCTGGACAAGATCCAGGAGTTCCTGCGCACCACCCAGGGAGGGGTTTTCGGCATCATTAACCTCTTTTCGGGCGGCAACTTTGAGCGCTTCTCCATCTTCGCTTTGGGAATCATGCCCTACATCACCGCCGCCATCATCATGCAGCTTTTGGTCAATGTGATTCCCACCCTGGAGAAGCTTTCCAAGGAGGGTGAAGAGGGCCGCCGTATCATCAACCAGTACACCCGGATCGGCGGCATCGCTCTGGGGGCTTTCCAGGGTTTCTTTCTGGCCACCGCCTTCCTGGGGGCGGAGGGGGGGCGTTTCCTGCTTCCCGGCTGGGCACCCGGTCCCTTCTTCTGGCTGGTGGTGGTGGTCACCCAGGTGGCGGGTATCGCCCTTCTTCTCTGGATGGCGGAGCGCATCACCGAGTACGGCATCGGCAACGGCACCAGCATGATCATCTTTGCCGGGATCGTGGTGGGCTGGTTGCCGCAACTTTTCCGCACCGCTGGCCTCATCCGTACCGGGGAGGTCAACCTGGTGGCCTTCCTCTTTTTCCTCGCCTTTATCGTCTTGGCTTTCGCCGGGATGGCGGCGGTGCAGCAGGCGGAAAGGCGCATTCCTGTCCAGTACGCCAGGAAGGTGGTGGGCAGGAGGGTCTACGGGGGGCAGGCCACCTACATCCCCATCAAGCTGAACGCTGCCGGCGTCATCCCCATTGTCTTCGCTGCTGCCATTTTGCAGATCCCCATCTTCCTCACCGCCCCCTTCCAGGACAACCCGGTGCTCCAGGCCATCGCCAACTTCTTTAACCCTACCCACCTCTCGGGCCTCCTCATTGAGGTGGTGCTCATCGTCCTCTTCACCTACGTCTACACCGCGGTCCAGTTTGACCCCAAGCGCATCGCGGAAAGCCTTCGCGAGTACGGGGGGTTCATCCCGGGCATCCGCCCAGGCGAGCCCACGGTGAAGTTCTTGGAGCACATCGTTTCCCGCCTGACCCTCTGGGGGGCCCTCTTCCTGGGGTTGGTGGCGGCCTTGCCCCAGATCATCCAGAACCTCACCGGGGTGAAGAGCATCGCTTTTTCCGGCATTGGCCTTCTCATCGTGGTGGGCGTGGCTCTGGACACCTTGCGGCAGATTGAGAGCCAGCTGATGCTGAGGAACTACGAGGGGTTCCTTTCCAAGGGCCGCATCCGCGGCCGCACGCGCTAGGAGGGGGGGTAATGCGGATGGGGGAAGCGGTGATCTTCTTGGGGCCGCCGGGGGCGGGAAAGGGCACCCAGGCGGCCAGGCTAGCGGAGGAGCTGGGCTTTAAGAAGCTCTCCACCGGGGACATCCTGCGGGACCATGTGGCCCGGGGCACGCCCTTAGGGCAACAGGTGAAGCCCATCATGGACCGGGGGGATCTGGTTCCGGATGAGCTCATCCTGGCCCTGATTCGGGAGGAGCTTTCGGAGCGGGTGATCTTCGACGGCTTTCCCCGCACCCTGGCCCAGGCGGAGGCCCTAGACCACCTGCTTCAGGCTACCGGGACCCGGCTTCTTGGGGTGGTGCTCGTTGAGGTGCCGGAGGAGGAGCTCATCGCCCGTATGCTCAAGCGGGCGGAGCTCGAGGGGCGCTCGGACGACAACGAGGAGACCATCCGGCACCGGCTCCGGGTCTATCGGGAGAAAACCGAGCCCTTGGTGCAGTATTATGAAAAAACGGGTGCCTTGAGGCGGGTGGACGGCCTGGGTACCCCCGATGAGGTCTACGCCCGCATCCGGGCAGCTTTGGGAATCTGATGGCCATCAAGTTGAAGAGTCCATGGGAGATTGAGCGCATGCGGGAGGCGGGGGCCCTCCTCACCGAGGTGGTGGAGGAAGTGGGCCGGCATGTGGAGCCCGGCATCACCACCAAGGAGCTGGACCGGATCGCCTACGAGGCCATAAAAAAGCGCAAGGCCAAGCCGGCCTTCCTGGGCCTTTACGGGTTTCCCGCCACCTTATGCACCTCGGTGAACGAGGTGGTGGTCCACGGCATTCCTTCCGATGAACCCCTGAAAGAGGGGGATATCCTCTCCGTGGACGTGGGCCTCATCTACGGGGGCTTCGCCGCGGACATGGCCCGCACCTTCCCCGTGGGTCGGGTTTCCCCGGAGGCGGAAAGGCTCATCCAGGATACCGAGGCCGCCTTCTGGGAGGGGATGAAGTACCTTAGGCCCGGGTACCGCATCGGGGATGTGGCCCATGCGGTGCAGACGTTTCTGGAAAGCCGTGGCTATGGGGTGGTGCGAGAGTTTGTGGGGCACGGGGTGGGGCGGGAGATCCACGAGGATCCCCAGCTCCCCAACTTCGGCAAACCGGGAACGGGCCCCAAGATCCGCCCCGGGATGACCCTGGCCCTCGAGCCCATGGTCACCCTACGCCCGGCTTCTGTGGTAATATTGAAAGATGGCTGGACGGCGAGCGCCGGCAAGGGCAACCTCGCCGCCCACTACGAGAACACCGTCTTGGTGACGAAGGAGGGCCCGGAGCTTCTCACCGGGGTTTCCCTGGTGCGGGCGCGGTAGGAGGGGTATGGCGAAGGAGAAGGACACCATTCGGGCGGAAGGCGTGGTTACCGAGGCTTTGCCCAACACCACCTTTCGGGTGAAGCTGGACTCGGGACCGGAGATCCTGGCCTACATCTCGGGCAAGATGCGCATGCACTACATCCGCATCCTGCCCGGGGACCGGGTGGTGGTGGAGATTACCCCCTACGACCCCACGCGGGGCCGCATCGTGTACAGGAAGTAGGAGGCGAGATGAAGGTACGGGCATCGGTTAAAAAGATGTGCGAGAAGTGCAAGGTGGTGCGCCGGCACGGCCGGGTGTACGTGATCTGCGAGAACCCCAAGCACAAGCAGCGGCAAGGGTAAGGAGGGAACGTGGCGAGGATCGCAGGGGTGGAGATTCCTAGGAACAAGCGGGTGGACGTGGCCCTCACCTACATTTACGGGGTGGGGCCGGCCCGGGCCAAGGAGGCTCTGGAGAAGACGGGCATCAATCCGGCAACCCGGGTGAAGGACCTCACCGAGGCGGAGGTGGTGCGCCTTCGGGAGTACGTGGAGAACACCTGGAAGCTGGAAGGTGAGCTCAGGGCTGAGGTGGCCGCCAACATCAAGCGCCTCATGGATATTGGCTGCTACCGGGGCCTCCGCCACCGCCGTGGATTGCCGGTGAGGGGGCAGCGCACCCGCACCAACGCCCGTACCCGCAAGGGTCCCCGCAAGACCGTGGCGGGCAAGAAGAAGGCGCCTAGGAAGTAGTTCTAGGGCCAGTGGATACTCCTAAAGCTGAGGGAGAGTATGGCCAGAAAAGCGACCAAGAAGAAAGTCAAACGGCAGGTGGCCAGTGGGAAGGCGTACATCCACGCCTCCTACAACAACACCATCGTCACCATCACCGACCCGGACGGCAACCCCATCACCTGGTCCTCGGGTGGGGTCATCGGCTACAAGGGAAGCCGCAAGGGCACGCCCTACGCGGCCCAACTTGCGGCCATGGACGCCGCCAAGAAGGCCATGGCCTACGGTATGCAGAGCGTGGACGTGATCGTGCGCGGCACCGGGGCGGGCCGGGAGCAGGCCATCCGAGCCCTCCAGGCCTCGGGTTTGCAGGTGAAGTCCATTGTGGACGACACCCCTGTGCCCCATAACGGCTGCCGGCCTAAGAAGAAGTTCCGCAAGGCTTCGTAAGGAGTAGGAGAAGATGGGTCGTTACATTGGTCCAGTTTGCCGTCTTTGCCGCCGGGAAGGAGTCAAGCTCTACCTGAAGGGGGAGCGTTGCTACAGCCCCAAGTGCGCCATGGAGCGCCGCCCCTACCCTCCGGGGCAGCACGGACAGAAGCGCACCCGCCGCCCTTCGGATTATGCGGTGCGCCTTAGGGAGAAGCAGAAGCTTCGCCGCATTTACGGGATCTCCGAAACCCAGTTCCGCAACCTCTTTGAGGAGGCCAGCCGCAAGAAGGGGGTTACGGGTACCGTTTTCCTGGGGCTTTTGGAGTCCCGCTTGGACAACGTGGTCTACCGGCTGGGCTTCGCCGCTAGCCGCCGCCAGGCGCGGCAGATGGTGCGCCACGGCCACATCACCGTGAACGGCCGCCGGGTGGACCTTCCCGCCTACCGGGTGAAGCCTGGGGACGAGATCGCCATCGCCGAGGGTAGCCGCAACCTGGCCTTCATCCGGGAGAACCTCGAGGCCATGAAGGGCCGCAAGGTGGGCCCTTGGCTCTCCTTGGATGTGGAGGGGATGAAGGGTAAGTTCCTGCGCCTGCCCGATCGGGAGGACCTGGCGCTTCCCGTGAACGAGCAGCTGGTGGTGGAGTTCTACTCCAGGTAGCCCTAAGAGGGCCCGGCTTGACCGGGCCCATGTGTTGCCGGTAAGGAGGTCTATGTTAGAGAGTAAGCTGAAAGCCCCGGTGTTCACGGTGCGCACCCAGGGGCGGGAGTACGGGGAGTTTGTCCTGGAGCCCCTGGAGCGGGGATTCGGCGTCACCCTGGGCAACCCCTTGAGGCGGATTCTCCTTTCCTCCATTCCCGGAACCGCAGTTACCAGCGTCTACATTGAGGATGTCCTCCACGAGTTCTCCACCATCCCCGGGGTCAAGGAGGATGTGGTGGAGATCATCCTGAACCTCAAGGAGCTGGTGGTGCGCTTCCTGGATCCCAAGATGCAGACCACCACCCTGGTCCTGAAGGCGGAGGGCCCCAAGGTGGTCAAGGCGGGGGATTTCATAGTGCCCCCCGATGCGGAGATCCTGAACCCAGACCTCACCCTCGCCACCTTGGACAAGGGGGGGAGGCTCTACATGGAGGTGCGGGTGGACCGGGGTGTGGGGTATGTGCCCGCCGAGCGCCACGGCATCAAGGACCGCATCAACTCCATCCCCGTGGACGCTATCTTCTCCCCGGTGCGCCGGGTGGCCTTCCAGGTGGAGGATACCCGGCTGGGTCAGCGCACCGACCTGGACAAGCTGACCCTGAGGATCTGGACGGATGGCTCCGTCACCCCCCTGGAGGCCCTGAACCAAGCGGTGGAGATCCTCAAGGAGCACCTTTCCTATTTCACCAACCCGCAGGCCACCGCCCTGCCGGTTCCGGAACCGGTTTCTGCGGAGCGCGCGGAGGGAGAAGAGGACTTGGACCTGCCCTTGGAGGAGCTTGGGCTCTCCACCCGGGTCCTCCACAGCCTCAAGGAGGAGGGGATTGAGTCGGTGCGGGCGCTTCTGGCCTTGAACCTCAAGGACCTGAAGAACATCCCCGGCATCGGGGAAAGGAGCCTCGAGGAGATCCGCGAGGCTTTGGCCAAAAAGGGATTTGCCCTAAAGGAGTGAGACCATGCGCCACCTGAAGTCTGGAAGAAAGCTGAACCGCCACTCTTCCCACCGCCTGGCCCTTTACCGCAACCAGGCCAAGAGCCTTCTCACCCACGGCCGCATTACCACCACCGTGCCCAAGGCCAAGGAGCTCACCGGCTTCGTGGACCACCTCATCCACCTGGCCAAGCGGGGGGATCTGCACGCCCGCCGCCTGGTGCTCCGTGACCTACAGGACGTGAAGCTGGTGCGGAAGCTCTTCGACGAGATCGCCCCCAAGTACCAGAACCGGGCCGGGGGGTACACCCGGGTGCTCAAGCTGGCGGAGCGCCGACGGGGGGACAGGGCGCCCTTGGCCTTGGTGGAGCTGGTGGAGTAAAAGCGCCGGAAAAGGGGAAGGAAACCCGTCAGCGCCGGGCCCCGGGATAGGGTGCCGGCGCTTAGGTGCTTTCTCCCCCCCGTCCCTGGAGGAGCCTTAGGAGCTGGTCCTCCAGCTCGCCGATGTAGGCGGCCAGGGTGTTCCCGTGCTTTTCCAAGGTTTCGGCGATACGGGCCTCGAGGGCCCGGATCTCCTCCCTTTCCACCTCCGAAAGCCGCTTGAGTTCCTCTTCCAGGTAGCGCCTGAGCTCGGTATAACGGCTTTCTTCCGCCTCCTCGGCCAGCTTCTTGTAGTGGAGAAGCTCCCGGGCGTAGCGCCTCACCTCCAGAAGGGCGGCGGTTTCCAAGCCGATGGTGAAGATGAGGTAGAGGAGGGAAACTATCCCCAAGGCCACCACCAGGACCAAGCCCAAAGGGGCTTCAATCCGGGTGAGGCCCAGGGACAAGGAGGTGGGTTTGGTGATCTCTCCCCAGTTGAGCCAGGAGAAGAGGACCAAAAGAAGGAGGACAAGGAGGGCAAAAAGGGTCCGCGCGCTCATAGGTCAGCCTCCATAGGACACGGGGGATTATACACTCTTGCCCATGGGCTACCTCTACCTGCTCCTGGCTGCTTTCCTTTGGGGTCTCATCGGCCCTGTAAGCCGCCTGGCCTTTCAGGAGGGGCTTACCCCCCTGGCCGTGGCCTTTTTCCGGGCAGGTATTGCCTGGGTTTTCTTTGGCCTGCACGCCCTCTTCCTGCGCCAGGTTAGGGTGGAAAAGCGCGATGTCTTGCCCCTCCTTTTTTTCGGTCTGGTGGGGGTTTCCCTCTTTTACGGTTCCTATCAGCTGGCGGTGGTCTACGGGGGGGCGGCCTTGGCCTCCGTCCTCCTGTACACGGCCCCGGCCTGGGTGGCCCTCCTTTCCCTGGTGGTCCTGAAGGAGCCCCTGGACCGCACCGGCCTTTGGGCGGTGGCCCTGACCCTGCTGGGGGTGGGGCTTATGGGCGTGGGGGGAGGAAGCGGGGTGCGGGTCCTCTCCCTCGCCCTTTTCTTTGGGCTCCTTTCCGGCTTCACCTACGCGCTTTACTACATCTTCGGCAAGCTCTACCTTCCCCGCTACGCCACCCCCACCCTTTTCCTCTACGCCCTGCCCGTGGGGGCCTTGGGGCTTCTGCCCTGGGTGGAGTTCGTTCCTTTGAGCCCAAGGGCCATGGAGGCCTTGCTCTTTTTGGGGGTATTTTCCACATACGGGGCCTATCTGGCCTATTACGCAGGGTTGAGGCGCCTTCCCGCCACCCGGGCCAGCGTGGTGGCCACCCTCGAGCCCGTGGTGGCCAACCTGTTCGCCTTCCTCCTCTTCAGGGAGGTGCTTTCCCTCTGGGCCTACCTGGGGGCAGGCTTGGTGCTTTTGGCGGTGATCCTCACGGTGCGGCGCTAGGGGTTAGGACAACCAGGCCTGGAGGTAAGGCTGCCAGTCCTCGGGGACCTCCTTCAGGTCGGAAAGAAAAAGGGGCGCCTTGGGCGCCCGAGGAGGCTTTAGCAGGCGCATCCCCGCCTCCTCGGGGGTGCGGTCCCCCTTCTTCAGGTTGCAGGAGCGGCAGGCGGCCACCAGGTTCTCCCAGGTACTCCTCCCTCCCCGGCTTCTGGGAAGCACGTGGTCCACGGTGAGCTCCCCTCCCTGGCGGCCGCAGTACTGGCAGGTGTAGCGGTCCCGCCTCAGGATGTTGCGGCGGTTTAGGGGGATGCGGCTTGGCCCCCGCCGCACCAGGCGCTTCAAGCGGATGACGCTGGGGACCGGGATCCGGGTGGAGGGGGTGTGCAGGTAGCGCCCGCTTTCCGAGAGCATCTCCGCCCCCCCGGAAAGCACCAGGAGGACGCTTCGCTTGATGCTGGCAAGCCCCAAGACCTCGTAGGCGGCGTTCAGAACCAAGACCCGGGGGGCGTCCAGGTCCAGGGCCTTGCCAAGAGGACCCACGCCCTTAGAATAACAAAGACCCTTCCCCTGGTGCTGTGCTATGCTTAAGGCAACGACGGGTTTGGAGGCCCTTATGACGAGACCTTTTCCCAAAGTCCTCCCCCTTCTCCTGGGGCTGGGTCTGGCTTTGGCGCAGACCCCCTTGGAACGGGCGGAATCGCTATTTAAAGCTGGGGAGTATGCCCAGGCCGTCCTGGCTTATGAGGAGGTTTTAGCCCAGGACTATGGCCGCTTTGAGGCCCATCTGGGCCTTGGGGTAAGCCTCTTCCGCTTGGGCCGCCTCGAGGAGGCCCGCTTCGCCTTTGACCAGATGGTCCGGGTTTTCCCCGACCGTTACGAGGGCCATTACAACCTGGGCCAGGTGTACCTGCGCCTAGGAAAGCCCAAGGAGGCAGCGGAGGCCTTTGCCAAGGCGGTGGAGCTTTCCCCCACGGAGGAAGCCTACCTGGGGTGGGCCAGCGCCCTCGCCGAGGCAGGCCAGGCCAAGGAGGCGGCAGAGGTTTTGCGCAAAGGGCTTACCCCGGAGCGGAGCCCTGCCTACCACCTGGCCCTGGCCCAGGCCCTTTACGCTGCAGGGGCCCGGGCCGAAGCGGTGCCGGTGCTCTATGGCCTTCTCAACCGGGAACCCGGGTTGGCCGAGGGCTGGGACCTGCTGGCCCGCATTCTGGCGGAGGAGGGCTTGAAGGAAAGGGCCCTGAGGGAGCTGGACCGGGGTCTTAAGGCGGTGGAGGGGAAGGCCAGGGCGAGACTCCTTCTGCGCAAGGCCCTTCTTTCCTCCCGCCCGGAACCCCTCCTTAAGGAGGCCTACGCCCTGGATCCTTCCCTATGGGAGGCCGCCTATCTCCTGGGGCAGGCTCGCCTCGAGGCGGGGGATGCCAAGGGGGCCCTGGACTACCTGCTTTCCGCCTACCGGGCCAGCCCCGAGCCTCAAGTGGCCTTGGCTCTGGCGGCGGCCTACCTGCGGCTTAAGGACTATAGGAACGCCTACCGGTATGCGGAGGAAGCGGGTCCTCCGGGGAGCTTCCTCAAGGCCCAGGCCGCCTACGCCTTGGGCCGGAAGGAGGAGGCTTTAAAGCTACTTGAGGGGCTTGTGGCCCCAGAGGCCCAGGCCCTTAGGGGTGCCTTGTTGCTGGAGATGGGCCGGCTCGAGGAAGCCCTGGCCCTCCTCCGCCCCCTCTACGAGTCCGGTCGCAATCCGGAGGTGGGGGTCAATCTGGCGGCAGCTTTGGTGGCCTTGGGGCGGTTTGGTGATGCGGAGCTGGTGCTGAGAGAGGTGTTGCAAAGGGTGCCCAAGCAGGCAGCAGCCTGGTATAACCTGGGCCTGGCCCTACGGGGCCTGGGCCGGGAGGCGGAAGCAGACCGGGCCTTGGCTCAAGCAGCGGCTTTGGGTTCAAAGGAGGCCCAGGCCTTGCTTCGGAGGTAGGATGCGTTGGCTAAGGGAAAACTGGCTGGACTTCCTCATTTTTCTCCTCATCGCTCTGGTGGCGGCGGGCATTGTCCTTTACCTCACCGGAATCAATCCCTTTTCCCGGCCAAGGGTGAGCGCTTCGCCCATGCCCGGGCCTTCGGTCACCTCCTCGCCCCCTCCTTCCCCGGTCCAGCCTCCCAAGGGGGAGCCTGCCCCCCAGGCACCCTCCCCTGAACCCGTGGTCACCGTGCTTCCCCTACCCCAGGCCCCGGTGGAGTCCAAGCCAGCACCCCAGGAAAAACCCATAGCCTCGCCTGGAGGATCCCCTCCAAGCGCACCTGCTCCTTCGGCACCCGTGCCGGGTGGAACCTACCGGGTGGCGGTGGGGGCCTTTGCCAATCCGGAAAACGCGGCCAGGCTTCGCCAGGAGCTGGCCCAGAAAGGGTACCCGGCTCGCCTGGAGCCTTCGGGAAACCTGACCCGGGTGGTGGTGGGTCCGTACGCCTCCGAAGCCGAGGCCAAACGGGCGGCGGAGGCCTTGGCCGCCTACGGGGCTCAGGTGTACCGTGGCCAGGGAGCGGCCCCGCCGGCCTCGGGTACCCTTTACCTCCAGGTGGGGGCTTTCCAGAAGGAGGAAAACGCCCTAGCGCTGGCCGCGAAGCTCAAGGAAGTGGGCCTGCCTGTGGTTCTGGTGAAGGATGGGGTCTACCGGGTGCGGGTGGGCCCGGTGGCCGAGGAGGATAAAGAAGCGCTCAAGGCTAAGGTGCAGGCCTTGGGCTTCGAGGCCCTGGAGGTGCGATGAAGGTTCCCAGTGCAGCCATCAGCCGGTTGGTCACGTACCTGCGCATCCTGGAGGAGCTGGAGGCCAAGGGGGTTCACCGCACCAGCTCCGAGCAGCTGGCGGAGGAGGCCCAGGTGACGGCGTTTCAGGTACGGAAGGACCTTTCCTACTTCGGTTCCTACGGCACCCGGGGGGTGGGCTACACGGTGCCCGTGCTCAAGCGGGAGCTCCGCCACATCCTGGGCCTGAACCGAAAGTGGGGCCTGTGCATCGTGGGTATGGGCCGTCTGGGTAGCGCTTTGGCCGACTACCCCGGGTTTGGGGAAAGCTTTGAGCTCCGGGGATTCTTTGACGTGGATCCGGAGAAGATCGGTCGCCCGGTGCGGGGTGGGGTCATCGAGCCCGTGGACCTCCTGCCCCAAAGGGTGCCGGGACGCATCGAGATCGCCCTCCTCACCGTGCCCCGGGAGGCGGCCCAGGAAGCCGCCGATCGCTTGGTGGCTGCGGGGATCAAGGGCATCCTGAACTTCGCCCCCACGGTGCTGGAGGTGCCCAAGGAGGTGGCGGTGGAGAACGTGGACTTCCTGGCCGGCCTAGCTAGGCTTAGCTTTGCTATACTGAATCCCAAGTGGCGAGAGGAGATGATGGGATGAAAGGGTTTCTGGCTCGGTTGCCTCTTGGACTGCTGGTGCTAGGGCTTACGGCATGTAGCACCTTTTTTGACGGCGGGGGTGTCTTCGGTGGCCCCACGGTTTTGGTCTCTCGGGAGAATTTTTCCTTCCAGAGTGAAACGGACCAAGACGGGAACACCACCTATACCTACGCCTATGAGATCGTGCTTTACGCTCTTCCGGGTTCGGGGGTAGGGTACGTGACGCTTTTGGATGCGGATGGCAACCCCGTGGAATCGCCTTTTCTCATCTCACGGGCCTGTCCGATTTCCAATGCCGACCCGTGCGGTCCTTACTCTCGGCCTGTGACGAAGCGGTCGGGCGTTCCGCTGCCGCCTGTGCAGGTGGTGCAGTACCAGACCGCCACAGTTGACGGACAGTCTAAGATTGTCCGGCTGCCAACGCCTATAGAACTCTACTAGGGCTATACTGGGGGGCGTGACGGTCCTTGCCGACCTCGAGGCCCCCCTCCTCCGCTTTGAGGAGGCCCTTTCTGAGCTGGTCCAGTCCGACGTCCTCTTCGTGCGCCTCATCCACCAGGACCTGGTGACGGCGGGGGGGAAGCGCATCCGCCCCCGCTTGGTCTTTCTGGCCTCGAGGGCCCTCGGGGGGGCACCCTTTGAGATGGAGCTGGCCCTGGCGGTGGAGCTTCTCCACTCCGCCACCCTGCTCCACGACGACCTCATCGACGACGCGGAGACCCGCAGGGGCAAAGAGGCGGCCTTCCGCCGCTACGGGAACGCGGTTTCGGTGCTCTCCGGGGACTTCCTTCTCTCCCGCCTCCTCCACGTGATCGCCAAGACCGGGCGCATGGAGCTGGTGGAGCGCTTCGCCCAGGTGGCCAAGACCTTGAGCGAAGGGGAGGTTTTGCAGTTCCAGGTGGCCGCTTTGGAGGACTACTCCCTGGAGATCTACGAGCGCATCATCACCGCCAAAACGGCGGTACTTATGGAACTCAGCACGGAAGGCCCCGCCCTCCTCAAAGGGGTGGATGGGGAGGTGCGGGAAGCCTTGGCCCGCTTTGGCCTTTACTATGGCCAGGCCTTCCAGATGCGGGACGATTACCTGGACCTTATGGGTACTCCCGAGGCCTTGGGCAAACCGGTGGGGGGGGATGTGCGGGAGGGGAAGGCCACGTTGATCACCCTCCTCCTCATGGAGCGCTTTCCCGAGGTGCGGGAGGTTCTAAGGCGGAAGGGAAGGCGCGAAGGGGACCTGGACCGCCTGCGCATGCTGGCTTGGGAAAGCGGGGTGGCGGAGGAGGTGGAAAGGCGTATCCGGGAGAGGGCGCTTCTGGCCGCGGCGGCCCTCAAGCCCCTTCCTCCCTCCCCCTACAAGGAGGCCCTCGAGGCCCTGGCCTTAAAGGAAGCCGAGCGTCTTTCCTGACTTCTTGCCACCTGGAGCCGGGTGGGGCAGCCGTCCCTCCCCGAGCGGGGTATAATCCCCTCCGGTGAGGCTATGGCTATTCCCGCATACAGGTCCCCGGAGGACCCAGGCCTCTGGGAGGCCTTCCTGGAGCGATTGGCAAAGACCTTAAGGGTGGCGGCGATCCACCCCACCACGGTGGAGTACCTGGCTCACCCCAAGCGCCTGGTCACGGTTTCCCTGCCCGTGGTCATGGACGACGGGAAGGTGCGGGTTTTCCAGGGCTATCGGGTGGTGCACGATATCGCCCGGGGGCCCGCCAAGGGGGGGGTGAGGATTCACCCCAAGGTAACCCTGGGCCAGACGGCGGGCCTGGCTGCCTGGATGACCTTGAAGGCTGCCGTTTACGATCTTCCCTTTGGCGGGGCGGCGGGGGGGATCGCCGCCGACCCCAGGCTCCTTTCCCGCAGGGAGCTGGAACGCCTGGTGCGCCGTTACACCGCTGAGCTGGTCAACCTGATCGGGCCCGACACCGACATCTTGGGCCCCGACCTTGGGACCGACCAGCAGGTGATGGCCTGGATCATGGACACCTACTCCATGACCGTGGGCTCCACGGTGCCGGGGGTGGTGACGGGGAAGCCCCACGCCCTGGGAGGAAGCGAGGGCCGGGACGATGCCGCTGGGCTCGGGGTGGCCCTGGTGCTCAAGGAGCTTGCCGGGCGCCGGGGGCTTCCCCTGGAAGGGGCCAGGGTGGCGGTGCAGGGCTTCGGCCAGGTGGGGGGCAGTTTCGCCTTGCATGCCGAAGGGATGGGCCTGAAGGTGGTGGCGGTGTCCACGGGGCGGGGGGTCATGTACGAAGAGGGAGGGCTGGATGTGGCCGAGGCCCTCCGCCATTACGAGGCCACAGGGGAGCTTCCCCGCTACGACCTTGCCCCGGAGGAGCTTTTCGCCTTGGATGTGGACTACCTGGTCCTAGCCGCCCTCGAGGGGGCCTTGAACGGGGACACAGTCAAGGCGGTGCGGGCCAAGGTGGTGCTGGAGGCCGCCAACTTCGGCCTGACCCTCGAGGGGGAGGCTTACCTCCTAGGTAAGGGCGTCTTGGTGGTGCCGGACCTCCTCACGGGGGGCGGGGGGCTTCTGGCAAGCTACCTGGAATGGGTACAGGATCTTAACATGTTCTTCTGGAGCGAGGAGGAAGTGCGGCAGAGCTTTGCTAAGAGCGTGGCCAAGGCGGTGGCCGAGGTGTGCGATCGGGCCGAGTTCCATTCCACCGACCTGCGTACCGGGGCCATGGCCCTGGCTCTGGAGCGGGTCAACGAAGCCACCCGGCTCCGCGGCGTTTACCCTTAGAGGAGCGTGTATGAAGAGCGAACCCCTTTCTTACCTAGGCAAGGACGGCGGCCCCTGGGAGATCTTCACCGAGCAGGTGGACCGGGTGGTTCCCTACCTGGGGCGGTATGCCCCCTTGGCGGAAAGCCTTAAGAGGCCCAAGCGGGTCCTGATCGTGGATGTGCCCATCCATCTGGACGACGGCACCGTGGCCTATTTTGAGGGCTACCGGGTCCACCACAACACCGCCCGGGGCCCTGCCAAGGGCGGGGTGCGCTACCACCCCGAGGTGACCCTTTCCGAGGTGATGGCCCTGGCCGCCTGGATGACCATTAAGAATGCCGCCGTGGGCCTGCCCTATGGGGGCGGCAAGGGGGGTATTCGGGTGGACCCCAAGAAGCTTTCCCCGGGGGAGCTGGAGCGCCTGACCCGCCGCTACACCTCGGAGATCGGGATCCTTTTGGGCCCGGATCGGGACATCCCTGCTCCCGATGTGAACACCGGGGAACGGGAGATGGCCTGGATGATGGACACCTTTTCCATGAACGTGGGCCGCACGGTGCCGGGGGTGGTGACGGGGAAGCCTATTGCCCTGGGGGGTTCCTTGGGAAGGCGGGATGCCACGGGCCGCGGGGTCTTCGTCACCGCCAGGGCGGCGGCGGAGAAGACAGGCCTTCCCATAGAAGGAAGCCGGGTCATCCTCCAGGGCTTTGGCAACGTGGGGAACGCTGCTGCCCGCATCTTCCACGACCACGGGGCCCGGATCATCGCCGTCCAGGACCACACGGGCACCATTTACAACGAGGCGGGGATTGACCCTTATGACCTTCTCAAGCACGTGGTGGAGTCCGGGGGGGTGCGGGGTTACCCCAAGGCCGAGCCCCTGCCCAACCCGGAGTTCTGGGCCGTGCCCGCAGAGTTCCTCATCCCTGCGGCTTTGGAGAAGCAGATCACCGAGCAGAACGCCTGGCGCATCCAGGCCAAGATCATTGCCGAGGGGGCCAACGGCCCCACCACCCCAGCCGCCGACGACATTCTCCTGGAGAAGGGGGTTCTGGTGGTGCCCGATGTCATCGCCAACGCCGGGGGTGTCACGGTGAGCTACTTCGAGTGGGTGCAGGACTTCAACTCCTACTTCTGGACGGAGGAAGAGATCAACGCTCGTCTGGAACGGGTCCTTAGGAACGCCTTCGAGGCGGTGTGGCAAGTGAGCCAGGAGAAAAAGATTCCCTTGCGCACGGCGGCCTATGTGGTGGCGGCTACCCGGGTCCTCGAGGCCCGGGCCCTCAGGGGGCTTTACCCCTAGCCTCCGTTAGGCTATTCGTGTGGACTGGCCCCGCTATGGCCGCGTGACCCTGAAGCCCTTTAGTGCGGGGCTCACCGAGGAGGAGTGGAAGGGGCTTTACGAAACCTTCCGCGACCCCGAGGTGGCGGAGTGGAACGGCTCGAGCCCCTTGCGCTCTCCCTTTTGGCTTTTCAAGCGCTTCGTCCAGGCGGAGATGCGCCGCAAGGACCGCCTGGCCTTTGTCATCCTGGACGAGAGGGGAGAGTATCTGGGCACCCTGGAGCTTTACGACCTCACCCCCGAGGAGGCCACCTTGGGTATCCTCATCGGCAGGAAGGAGCGCTGGGGCCAGGGCTACGGCACGGAGGCGGTGCGGGCGGCCTTGGCCTATGCCTTCGGTCCCTTGGGGCTTACGCGGGTGAAGCTCCGCACCTTTGCCCACAACCTTAGGGCCAGGCGGGCCTTTGAGAAGGCGGGTTTCCGCCAGGTGGGCCTGGGCCCGGGGCCTAAGGGAAAGGAAGATGTGTACATGGAGGTGACCCGTGGTCAGCCGGAAGGCTAGTGTGCGCATCTTGAGCCCAAGGCTTAGGGAAGAGGTCTTCGCCCTTTTGCCCGAAGAGGTGGAGGTGCATTACCTGGAGGAGCCTTGGCCCAAAGCGGTGGACTTCTTCCTGCCCCCTTTCGGCCAGGAGGAAATGGTGCGGCGGGTGTTGGAACAGGTGGAGGTTAAGGTGGTCCAGACCCTTTCCGCCGGGGTGGACTGGATTCTGCCCCTGGTGCCCGAGGGGGTGGTGCTTTGCGATGGCTCGGGCATCCACGATGTGCCCGTGGCGGAGTGGGTGGTGACGAGCCTTTTGGCTCTCCTTAAGGACCTGCCTGCCTTTTTGCAGGCTCAGGGGGAAGGGCGCTGGGCTCCCAGGGTGCTGGCCGACCTCGAGGGCAAGAAGGTGCTGCTATTGGGCTACGGTTCCATCGGGAAAGCCGTGGAGGAGAGGCTTAGGGCCTTTGGGGTGGAGGTGTTGCCTGTGGCCCGGCGCGCCCGCCCTGGGGTCTACACTCCCCAGGACCTCCCGCATCTTCTTCCCCAGGCGGATGCCGTGGTGGTCCTCCTCCCCCTTACCCCTGAAACCCGGGGGCTGGTGGGCCGGGAGTTTCTTTCCTGGATGAAGCCGGGGACTCTTTTGGTGAATGCGGGCCGGGGGCCGGTGGTGGACACAGAAGCCCTCCTCGAGGCGCTACGGGAGGGGAAGGTTCGGGCGGCCTTGGATGTCACCGACCCTGAGCCCTTGCCTTCCCACCATCCTCTTTGGCGGGCCCCTGGAGTCCTCATTACCCCGCATGTGGCCGGGTTTTCCCAGGGTTTCCACCGCCGGGCGGCCCGGTTTTTGGCGGAGCAGGTGGGGCGGTACCTCCAGGGTGAGCCCCTTAGAAACGTGGTTTTGGAGGGGTATTAAGGTCACCGCTCCTTTGTCGGGAGGGGTCATGCTACCCTGAAGAGCATGAAGACGGTCGCCCTTCCCGAGGATGTGGCCCAGGCCTTGGAGAAGTTCCGTAAGGCCTGGGGGCGGCGTTGGCGGAGGAACCTCATAGAGCTCTTGGCCGGAGCCAAAGATCCCTGTGAGGAGGTCCGGCTTCTTTTGCGGGAAGTCCGGTCCTTGGGCCTTACGGAGGAGGAGGTCTACCGCCGGCTGCGCTTGTGGGGGTGGTGCTTCCTGGGGTAAGGGTTTTTGGGGTGTGGGAGTTTTTGGAGAGGATTCGATGAAGGTGGTTCTTCACGGGGACCTTAGGCGGTTTGGGGAGGCCCTCGAGGTGGAGGCCAAGACCCCCAAGGAAGCCTTGGAGAAGCTGGGCATTCCCCTGGAGGAGGTTTGGCTTTTGGCGGCGGGGGAGCGGGCGGTGGGCCTGGACGAGCCCGTGGAAGGCCCCCTCGAGGTCTACCCCCCCATCGCCGGGGGTGGTATACTGGAAGTCCTGCCCTAAAAGGCAGGGGGCGCCAAAGGGGGGGAGCCGCCCGACGCCCACCCCGCGTAGAAAGGAGCAGGATGGAGAAGAAGGAACTCCTCTCTACGCCCGTGGTCCCCATCGACATCAAGGCCTTCGACGCCGGGCCCGTCCTCGAGGCCATGGGCAAGACCGCCTTCCAGGCCCGGAACCTTTACCGGGCGGCGGAGATCTACCTCCGCATGCTGGAGGACGACGCCGCCGTCATCCTCACCCTGGCGGGGAGCCTGGTGTCCGCCGGGCAGGGCCTCATCGTCCACGACCTCATCAGGAAGGGCCTGGTGGACGTTATCGTGGCCACCGGAGCCAACATCGTGGACCAGGACTTCTTCGAGGCCCTGGGCCACCGCCACTACCAAGGGGACCCCAAGGCCGACGACGAGACCCTGCGCCGTCTTTGGATTGACCGCATCTACGACACCTACATCGACGAGGAGGAGCTCCGCCACACCGACTACACCATTGCCGAGATCGCCGATGCCCTGGAGCCTAGGCCCTACTCCAGCCGGGAGTTCATCTGGCACATGGGCCGCTACCTGGCGGAAAGGGGCCTGGGGGAGAGGAGCATCGTCCGGGTGGCCTACGAGGAGGGGGTGCCCATCTTCGTCCCCGCTTTCTCCGACTCCTCCGCGGGCTTCGGCCTGGTCTACCACCAGGTGAAAAACCCCAAGGCCCACGTCACCATCGACTCCGTGGCCGACTTCCGCGAGCTCACGGAGATCAAGCTCAAGGCGGGCACCACGGGCCTGGTGATGCTGGGGGGCGGGGTGCCCAAGAACTTCGCCCAGGACATCGTGGTGGCCGCGGAGGTGCTGGGCCACTCGGTGGAAATGCACAAGTACGCCATCCAGATCACCGTGGCCGACGAGCGGGACGGGGGGCTTTCCGGCTCCACCCTCTCCGAGGCCCAAAGCTGGGGCAAGGTGGACGCCGCCCTTTCCCAGATGGTCTTTGCCGAGGCCACCTTGGCCTTTCCCCTCCTGGCCTCCTACGTGTGGCACCGGGCCCCCATGCGGGCCAAGCGGCGCTACGCCGACCTCTTCGCCCAGGAGGTTCCCGCTTAGCCTGCTGGGGTTCCCCCCGCTTGGGGTTATGCCCGGGCGGGGGTTTCTGCTGGACCACCCCCCCATCCTTTTGGTAAACTTCCGGCAAATGCCCGACGAGCTAAGGCTTTACCTGAATGAGCGTTTCGGCGTCTTGGGGCCGGTATCCCCGGGGCGTTTTGAGGCCGAGCTGGCCAAGCGGGTGGGAAGCCCCGCCAAGCGGGAACCCGTCCTCAAGGCCTGGCGGGCCTACCTTTCGGGGGGCGGCAAGGAGGCGGTGCGAAGTTTCTACCAGGAGATCCTCAAGGTGCCCAAGGGGGAGGCCCTGGTCTACGGCATGCACCTGCCCTTCTTGGAGTTCTACGCCCGGGAGGTGCCTTCCCGCTTAGAGGGGCGGGTTTTGGAGGTGGGGGCCTTCACCGGGGCCTTGGTGGGGTATTTGCAGGGGAGGCGGCCTGAGCTTTCGTTTTCCGCCCTGGACGGGGTGGAGGAGGTAGTGGAGCTTGGGAAAAAGCGGGTGCCCGAGGTGGCCTGGCATCTAGGCTGGGCGGAGGAGGCGGAGCTTCCTCCCTTTGACACCCTACTTCTCCTTTCCGTGTTCCCCGAGGGCTTTGTGGACCAGGAGTTGGAAAGCCGCCTCGAGGCCCCTTCCTTCTGGAAGCGCTTCGGTTTCTTTGATCGCCTTCCCCTTTTGGCCCGGCTTTTGAAGCCGGGTGGGCTTTTGATCTACGGCCACGGACCCTTCCTGGGCAAAAGCCCCGAAGGGGTGGAGGAAGGGCTAAAGCACCTGGGGTTTGACCAGGTGGAGCGGGTGGGGGAGGGAGAGTACTTTTTGGTGCTGGCGAGAAGGCCCGAGGCGCTGGAGGTTAAGGAGGGGGCCTGGTCCCAGGCAGTGGACGAGGGAGCTTCCTTGGACCTCGAGGAGGCGCCCCTGCGGGTTCCCGTTCTGGTTCGGCAGGATCTTTCCGAGGTGCGGGAGCTTCTGGCCGCAGGGCGGTATGCGGAGGTGCTGGCCCAGCTGCCCGAGGGGGTGGAAGGGGAGGCGGCCTGCCTGAGGGGGCGGGCCCTTTTCGCCCTTTCCCGCTATGCCGAGGCGGAGGAGGTCCTAAAGCGGGCCCTTTCCGAGGAGGCGGAGGACCTAAGGGCCATGGTGCTGGTGGAGCTTGGGGAATACGAGCGGGCCAGGCCCCGCCTCGAGGCCCTGGCCGGGAGGGGAGGAAGGTACCGCATCTACCTGGGCCGGGTCTACCTGAGCCTGGGGCGGTATGCGGACGCCCTTAGGCAGTTTGTGGAATCGGGTCTCCCCGAGGCGGAAGGGTACGTGCGGGAGGCCCTGGAACGGATCACCGAGCGCATGCGCCGCTTCGCCCGGGAGGGGGAGTGGGCGGAGGTAAGCCGCCGGGCGGAGTTTGTGGAGGACCTTTCCCCAACCCTACTGACCCGGGAGATGCTCCGGCTTGGCCTGAAGGCGGCCCTGATCCAGGGGCTTTTTGCCCGGGCGGAGCGGTATGCCAGGAGGCTTGCGGATCTGGACGAGGCCGAGGGCTTTTTGGGGCTTGCCCTGGTGGCCCTAAGGGTGAGTTCCCCCTTGGAGGTGCGGCCCTTGGACGACATCAAGTCCGTGGAGCCCTACCTCACCGAGGCCTTGGCCCGGGCGGAGATCCCTGAGGCCTTGCTGCTTCTCGGGATGCTCCGGGAACGGGAGGGGCGCCACCTGGAGGCCCTGCGCCTTTTGGAGCGGGCGGCGGAGCGGGGAACAGGGGAGGTGGCGGGCCTGGCCTACCACCACCTGGCCCAGGTGAAGTGGGCTCTCAGGCGGCCCCTTAAGGAGATCCTGGGGGACCACAAGCGGGCCCATGCCTTAAGGGCCTACCCTGCCCCCTACCTTTTCCAGCTGGCCCAGGAGGCCCTGAAGGGGGGAGAGGAGGTCTTGGCCAGGGAGCTTCTCTCCCGGGCCCGGGATGCCGGGCTTTCCGAGGTGGCCGAGGAGGACCTCATGGGGCTCCTTGCCCTTCTGGAGAGGCTGGAGGGTCCCTGGGCGGCTTTTAGCCTTCTCTACCAGGCCCTGGGCCGCACGCCAAAGCCCCCCCTGGAGCTTCTGGCCCTGGCCTACCGGCTTTCCCGTGGTTTCCGGGAAAGCCCCGAGGCCTCGGAGGTGCGGGGGCAGTACTTGGCCGCCCTGTATGCCGAGGGGCGGGGGGAGGAGGTGGAGCGGCTTTTGCTGGAGGAGCTGAGGACCGATCCCCAAGCCCTGGAGGTGCTCTTTGACCTGGCGGAACACTACGAAGGCCGGGGGAATTGGCGGAAGGCGGCGGAGCACTGGCAAAAGGCCTTGGAGGTAGCCCTCTACCGGGAAAAGGACCTGGACCTTTCCCGGGAGGTCTTAAGAAACCTCCTCTTCCTAAGGCCTCACGACGAGAGCCTTTTCCTTTACCTAGAGGAGCTTAAGGCGGTGAGCCGGGGCCTGGAGGCCTTGGGGGAAAGCCCAAAGGCCCTGCCCGAGACCAAGGAGGAGCTCCTGCAGGAAGGCCTGCCCCAGTTCCACGGGGAGCACCTTTTGGTGGTGGGCGGGCACACCCAGCTCAGGAGCCGGCTGGTTCCCCTCCTCGAGGCCCGGGGCCTCAAGGTGGACTGGTTTGACGCGGACACCGTCGGGGTGGGCAAGGAGGCCCTAAGGCGGATCCAGAACCGCCTGGAGAAGGCCCATGGCCTCATGGTGGTTTCCAGCTATGTGGGCCATGACTTCTCCGAGCCCGTGCGCCTCGAGGCGGAGCGCCTCGGGGTTCCGGTCTATGTGATCCCGGGGCGGGCCCGGGGGCCACGGGGTTTTTAAGGGCCCTCAAGGCCTTCGCCCCCGAGCTCTTCAAACGGGCCCTCAAGGGGGTACAGTAGGGTTCATGGAGGCGCCGGTTCTGAAGCTGGGCTACTCCCCCTGCCCCAACGACACCTTCATCTTCTACGCCCTGACCCATGGCCTTGTGGAAAGCCCCCTTCCGGTGGAGGCGGTTTTGGAGGACGTGGAAACCCTAAACCGCTGGGCTTTGGAGGGGAGGTTGCCCCTGACCAAGCTCTCCTATGCCGCCTATGGGAGGGTGCGGGACCGGTATGTGGCCCTGAGGAGCGGGGGAGCCTTGGGGAGAGGGGTGGGCCCCTTGGTGGTGGCCAAAAAGCCCTTGAGGAGCCTCGAGGGGGCCCGGGTGGCCATTCCCGGGCGCAACACCACGGCCTTTTTGCTCCTCTCCCTGTATGCCCAAGGGTTTGAGCCGGTGGAGGTGCGCTACGACCGGATCATGCCCCTGGTGGCCCAAGGGGAGGTGGAGGCAGGTCTCATCATCCACGAAAGCCGTTTCACCTACCCGGAGTACGGCCTGGTCAAGCTTCTGGATCTGGGGGAGTGGTGGGAGGGGGAAACGGGCCTGCCCCTCCCCTTGGGGGCCATCCTGGCCCGGCGGGACCTGGGGGAGGGCCTCATCCGGGCCCTGGATGAGGCGGTGCGGCGGAGCCTGGAGTACGCCTGGGCCCATCCCGAGGAAACCCTCCCCTACCTGAAAGCCCATGCCCAGGAGCTTTCGGAGGAGGTCATCTGGGCCCATGTAAAGACCTATGTGAACGAGTTCAGCCTGGATGTGGGGCAGGAGGGGGAACAGGCGGTGGCAAGGCTCTTTGCTGAGGCCGAGGCCCGGGGGCTTCTCCCTTCCTCCGAAGCCCCCCTCTTTTTGTAAACTCGGGGCATGTTCCAGGAGCTTTCCCTCGAGGCCCGGCGGGATATGGCCAGGGTGTTCCAGCCCAAGAGGGTCTTGCGGGGTGCGCCCCTCTACGCCCTCGGGGACCGGGCGGACGGGGTGTACCTGGTGCGGGAAGGGCTTGTTTGGCTAGAAGGACCCCGCTCGGCGGAAGGGGAGCCCGCCACCTTGGGGGTGGTGGGGCCTGGGGGGCTTTTTGGGGAGGAGGCCCTGGTGGAGGGGGGAAGGCGCACTTCGGGGGCCACCGCCTTAACCTACGTGGAATTCCTCTTCGCCCCCCAGGAAGCCCTGGCCCCCGTGCGGGCGCGTTTTCCCGAGGTGGAGCGCTTCTTCCTGGAGGCTTTGTACGCCCGGCTGAAGGAGGCGGAGGAGCGGCTTTGGGAACTGCGCCACCTCTCCGTGAGCCAGCGCTTGGCCCGGCTTCTCCTGAGGCTAAGCCAGGCGGGGGAGGTGGCCTTTTCCCACCAGGACCTGGCCCGCATGGTGGGGGCCACCCGGGAGACCGTGACCAAGCTCCTGGGGGAGTGGGCCCTTTCGGGGGTGGTGGACCTAGGCTACCGTAGGGTGGAGGTCCGGGAACCCCAAGCCCTTGCCCGCCTGGCCGAGGCGCTTTAGGCTTTGAAGCATGGAAGCCCAGGTCCTGGCCCAGCTTTTGGGCCTACCCCAGGGGGAAGAGGTCCTCAAAGAGCGCTTGGGCCGGGAAGGCCATCCCCAACTCTCCTCGGCGCTTGCAGCTTACCTGAAGCGTCTTCAGGCTCCACGGGAGGTCCTGGCGGCCCTCGAGGGCCTGGGGCAGGGGGCGGTGGTCACGGGCCAGCAGGCGGGGCTTCTGGGGGGGCCTGCCCTGACCTTCTACAAAGCCCACACCGCCTTGGGCCTGGCGGAAAAGGTGGGGGCGGCTTCCCTCTTCTGGGTGGCTTCCCAGGACCACGATGTGGAGGAGGTGCGCCACCTTCACCTTCTCCTGGAGGAGGAGGTGCGTACCCTATCCCTACCCCTGCCGCCCCTTCCCGCAGGACGGATTCCTTTTGCCCCTTACCGAGAGGCGGTGAGGGAGTTTCTGGGTTCCTGGTCCCGGGATACCCGGGTGGCTTACGCCCTGGAGGGGGAAACCCTGTCTGAGTTTTTCGCCCGCACCCTCTTGGCCTTTCTGGGGGAGAGGGGCCTTATTCCCTTTGACCCCATGGCTCAGGAGCTTGCCCCCCTTTTCCAAAAGGCCCTGGAAAGGGAGCTGGAGGACCCCTTGGCCAGCGCCCAGGCCATCAACCAGGAGGCGGAGCGCATCCGCGCTTTGGGGGGCAGGCCTCCCTTGAAGCGCAAGCCGGGGGCCACCAATCTTTTTTTGGAAACCGATCAAAGAAGGTTGCTTTTTTATCAAGATGGAGCCTTTACCGACGGGGTGCGCCGCTATAGCAAAAAGGAGCTCCTGGAGATCCTTAGGACCGATCCCAGCCGCCTCACCCCTGCGGCGGGCTTGAGGCCGGTGTTCCAGGACCTGGTTCTGCCCACGGCGGGCTTCGTGGTGGGTCCCAACGAGTTCCGGTATGTGGCCGAGCTTTCCGGGGTCTACGCCCTTTACGGTATCCCCATGCCTGCCCTCTTCCTTCGCCTAAGGGCCGTGGTTTTGGAACCTCCCATCCACCGGATTGTGGAGAGGTACCGCCTGGATCCCTGGGCGTTTGTGGATGGGGGAGAGGATGCCTTTCTTAAGGCTGTCAAGGAGGTGCTGGAAGGGTTTAGGGAACTCGAGGCCGAGCTTTTGCGCCTCTTGGAGGAAGTGGAGGCCCTGGGCCAAAAGGCCCATGCCCTGGAGCCCACCTTGGAAAGGCCTTTCCGCCGCTTCCGGGCGAGGCTGAAGGGGGAGGGGGAAAGGCTTTTGAAGAAGCTCCTTCGCGCCCGCATGGGGCGGGATGCGGTCCTTCTCCATCATCTGGAGCGCCTCAAGCGGCACCTCTTGCCTCGAGGCCTGCCTCAGGAACGGGTCTACCCCTTCGCCATGTACGCCTTGCGTCACCCCGAGGCCCTCCTCAGGCTCCGAGAGGCACCCATCTCGGGAAGGGCCACCTTGGTTTTGGGCTAGGTGGTAGGATGGGGGCAATATATGACGCATGGGTTAAAGGGTGCCCTTCTGGCATGCCTCCTTTTGCTGGTCTGGATCCTGCCCTCCCGGGGCCAGGAAGGGGACCTTCTCCTTAGGGTGCTCCTGAAGGAGGTGCCGGAGGGCCAGGAGGTGTCCCTCCTCCTGCCGGAGGGCCAGGGAACCGTGCGGGCCAGGGGGAGGCCCAAGGGGTCTGGGTGGAGGGCAAGGTCCAGCCCTTTTGGGAGTTTCCCGGACCCTATTTCCGCCTGGATGGGCGCACCTATAGGGGTGGGGTACGGCTTCTCTCCCAAGGGGGAAAGCTTTTGCTGGTGAACTTGGTCCTTTTGGAGGATTACCTCCTCGGCGTCCTCCCCGCGGAGATGCCCGAGGGCTTTCCCCAGGAGGCTTTAAAGGCCCAGGCGGTGGTGGCCCGCACCTTTGCCGTGAATCGGCTGAACCCCCGGGCTCCATACGACCTCTGCGCCAGCGAGGTCTGCCAGGTCTACCTGGGTTTTGACGTGGAAACCGCCCGGCATACCGAGGCGGTGAGGGGTACCCGGGGGAAGGTCCTAAGCTACCAGGGAAGGGCCATTTCCGCGCTGTACCACGCCGACTCCGGGGGTATGACCGCAGGGAGTGAGGAGGTCTTTCAGAAGGCCCTCCCTTATTTGCGGCCGAGACCGGATCCCTATGCCCGGGGCCCCAAGAGCCAGTGGCAGCTTTCCGTGAGCCCGGAGAGGGCGGCGGCGGCTTTGAGGGCCATGGGCCTTACCCCTCAAGACAGCCCTCTTGGGGATGCCCCGGTGGTGCTGGAGCGGAGCGCTTCGGGTAGGGTGTGGCGCCTACGCCTCCTCGGGGTGGAGGTGCAGGGCCCCGAGGCCCAGCGGCTGGTGCGGAACCTGGGCCTGCCTTCGGCCTTGGTGGCGTTTAGGGGCTGGCAGGCGGAGGGCCGGGGAGCAGGGCATGGGGTGGGGCTTTCCCAGTGGGGTGCCAAGGGCATGGCAGAGGCGGGGTACGGGTACCGGGAGATCCTGGGGTATTACTTCCCCGGCACCTTCCTCTCCGACCTTTTGCTGGGTGGGGTTCCGGGCCCCGAGGAGGCCTGGGCCAGAAGATAGCTTTCCTGACCCCGCTAAGACCCATGTTGATTCCCACCCCTATCGGTCCCTTGTGGCTCGAGGTGAGCCCTGGGGGGGTGCGGCGTTTGGAGCCCGCCCTCTTCCCCCGGGGCCTCGAGGCCAGGGGCCCCTTGGCAGAAGCTGTGCGGGACCGGGTGCTGGCCTACTTTTCCGGGGAAAAGCCCGATTTTTTGGACATCCCCCTGGACTACACGGGGCTTTCCCCCGAACGGGTGGCCCTTTACGAGCGGGTGCGCCGTATCCCCTTCGGGCGCACGGAAAGTTATGGAAGCCTGGCGCGGGAGCTTGGCCTTTCCCCGAGGGCGGTGGGGCGGGGATGCGGGCCTCGCCCTTCTTCCTCTTGGTGCCCGCCCACCGGGTGATCCACGCGGACGGGCGGCTCGGGGGGTTTGCCGGGCAGGAGGGGCTCAAGGCCTGGCTCCTGCGCTTTGAGGGAGTCCTCCCCTAGAGCGTGTTGATGACTTTGCCCAGGAAGTCCACAAACCTCTTCAGGAGGAGCATGGCAAAAGCCAAGAAGTGCAGCCCCGCCACCGTCTCGGGCAACCGCTCATAGTCCCGCACCAACCGCCGAAACCGCGTCAGCCAAGCAAACAACCTCTCCACCACCCACCGCCGCGGCAACAGCACAAGACCCCGCCTCGCCGCCTCCGCCGCCCTCTCCCCCGTGTACCCCTGGTCCACAAAGGCCACCTCCACCCGCTCCCCCGTGGCCTCCTGCACCTCCCGCGCCAGCCGCCCCACCTCCTCCCGGTCCCCCACGTCCGCCGGGGTCACCACCAGGGCCAGCAAGTGCCCCAGGGTATCCACCGCCATGTGCACCTTGCTCCCCCGCCGCCGCTTCGCCCCGTCGTACCCCGCCCGGTGCCCGCTCTCCGGTGTGGCCGGCAAGGTGCGGCTGTCCAGAACCACCGCTGAGGGGTCGGGCTCCCTCCCCTCCAGGGTGCGGAGCAGGGCCCGCAGGTCGTGGACCAGGGCCTGGAACACCCCCGCCTTGAGCCACCTCTGGGTCTTTGCGTAGACCACCTCCCAGGGGGGGAAGTCGTGGGGGAGCATGCGCCAGGGGGCCCCGGTGCGGACGATCCACCGGAGGGCGTTGAACACCTCGCGCAGGGGGTACTCCCTTTGGGGGGCGTCCTCCCGCATGAGGGTGAGGTAGGGGGCCACCAGGCTCCATTCCTCGTCCGTCACGTCGGAGGGGTAGGCTTTCCTCTTCATCGCTATCGCAGTCTATAGTCGTTAACACGCTCTAGACCTCCACCCAGACGGCTACCGAGAAGGGGGGAAGCTCAGGTCCGCAAAGCCTTCCCCCTATTGGGGTGCAGGTTTTCCCGGAGAGGAGGTCCACCGCCTGGGCCCCTCGAGGCAGGGCGCCATGCAGGGGGAAATCCTGGCGGAAAGGCTCGGAAGAGGCGTTCACCACCACCAGGTAAGGCCCCCGGGTGAAGGCCAGGTGCCCGTCTGCGGCATAGACCCGCTGGTAGGGAGCGGTGCGAAGCTCGGGGTGTTCCTGGCGCAAGCGGGCCATGCGCCGCACGGTTTGGCGGATCTCCTCCTTCCAACGGGCCTGGTCCCAGACCATGCCCCCCCGGTTTTCCGGGTCGTGGCCCCCTTCCATCCCCACCTCCTCCCCGTAGTACACCGTGGGGTTTCCGGGCAGGAGGAAAAGCAGGGAAAGGGCCAGCTTAGCCCGCTCCACACTTCCCCTAAGGAGGGTGAGGAGGCGGGGGGTGTCGTGGGAGGTGAGGAGGTTCATCTGGGCCCGCACCACCTCCGGGCGGTAACGGCTAAAGAGGCCCTCCAGGCGGCGGCTGAAGGCCAGGGCCTGCAGGGGTTCGATCCGCCCCAGGCCCGAGCGGGAGGATAGCTCCTGGTCTAGAACCTCTCCCCCCACGAAGCCCAGGATGGCCCGGCTCAAGGGGTAATTCATGGTGGCGTCGAACATGTCCCCCTGGAGCCAGAAGTCGGCCTCTTCCCAGATTTCCCCCACGATGTAGGCCTCGAGGTTGGCTCCCTTCACCCGACGGCGGAAGGCCCGCCAGAACTCGGGATCCTGGATCTCGTTGGGCACGTCCAGCCGCCAGCCATCTGCGCCGAAACGGATCCAGTGCTCGGCCACCTCCAGGAGGTATTCCCGCACCGCCGGGGTTTCTACCCGGAGCTTGGGGAGCTCGGGGTTGCCCCACCAAGCCTCGTAGTTGGGGTGGCGGCTATAGGGGTTTAGGGGAAAACCCTTCACGTGGTACCAGTCCCGGTAGGGGCTTTGTTCTCCGTTTTCCACAAGGTGCTGGAAGGCGAAGAACCCCCGGCCGGTGTGGTTGAAGACCCCGTCCAGGATGACCCTGAGCCCGTGGGCGTGGGCCACCTCCAGGAGGTGGCGGAGGGCGGCGTTCCCCCCCAGCACGGGATCCACCTGGAAGTAGTCCATGGTGTGGTAGCGATGGTTGGCGGTGGAGGCGAAGACGGGGTTCAGGTAAAGGGCTTCCACCCCCAGGTCCTTGAGGTAGGGGATTTGCTCCGCTATACCCCAAAGGGTCCCGCCCTTGAAGCCCCTAAGGGAGGGGGGGGCTTCCCAGGGTTCGAAGGGCCCCGCAGGGGCGGGTTTGCCCGGGGGGCCTGCGCGGAAGAAGCGGTCGGGAAAGATTTGATAGAAAAAGGCGCCTTCGTACCAGGCCACGGCCGCCATCCTACCACGGACCGGGCGGCCGATTGTGCCCGGTTCACAAAAATCCTTGCCCCAAGGGTCCCCCCTCTGGTATCCTCCCAGGGGAAGGGTATGGGGGGCTGCCTTTTCGTCATGACCGGGGCCAGTGGGGTGGGGAAGGGCACGGTGCGGGCCAAGGTGCTGGAGCGCACCCGCCTCTTCTACTCCATCTCCATGACCACCCGTCCCCCGCGTTCCGGGGAACGGGATGGGGTGGACTACTACTTTGTGAATAGGGCTACCTTTGAGGCCCTGCTGCGGGAGGATGGGTTCTTGGAGCACGCCGAGTACGTGGGGCACCTTTACGGTACCCCCAAGGCTCCGGTGGAGCGGGCCTTGGCCCGGGGGGAGGATGTCCTCCTGGAGATCGAGGTCCAGGGGGCCCTCCAGGTGCGCAAGAAGGTACCGGAGGCGGTTCTCATCTTCCTCCTACCCCCTTCCCTTTCCGAGCTGAAGCGGCGTTTGGTCTACCGGGGCAAGGATGCCCCGGAGAAGATAGAAAAGCGGCTGAAGCAGGCGGAGTGGGAGATACGAAACGCCCACCTCTTTGACTACGTGATTGTGAACGATGTGCTGGAGGAGGCGGTGGCCGACTTCCTGGCCATCCTCACCGCCGAGAGGCGGCGCACCCCCAGGATGGGCCCCGCCTTGGAGAGGGCCTTGAAGCGGGATAAGGATCTGGAAGCGGAGCTGGACGAGATTCTGCGGAGGAGTTATGGCGGAACCCGGGATTGACAAGCTTTTTGCTATGGTAGATTCCAAGTACCGGCTCACCGTGGTGGTGGCCAAACGGGCGGAGCAGCTTCTTCGCCACCGCTTTAAGAACACGGTTCTGGAGCCGGAGGAGAGGCCCAAGATGCGGACCCTCGAGGGGATCCTGGACGATCCCAACCCCGTCACCTGGGCCATGAAGGAGATGCTCACGGGAAGGCTGGTCTTCGGGGAGAACCTGGTGCCTGAGGACCGCCTGCAGAGGGAGATGGAACGCCTTTACCCGATGGAAGAGGAGGAGTAGGTGGCCCAGGTCCTGGTGGCGGTGACGGGGGGGGTGGCGGCCATCAAGGCTCCTCACCTCCTCCGCCTTCTCAGGGCCCAGGGTCACGAGGTGCGGGCCCTGGCCACCCCCAGGGCCCTGGAGTTCCTCACCCCCCTTTCCCTGGCGGTGGCCGCCGGAGGGGAGGTGGCCACGGAGGAGGCCTGGTTCAGGCCCGATGGCCGGGCCTTACATATAGAGCTCGCCCGCTGGGCCGATGTGGTCCTGGTGGCTCCCGCCACCGCGGACGCCATGGCCAAGGCCGCTTTGGGCCTGGCCGATGACCTCCTTTCCGCCACCCTTCTGGCAGGGGCTAAGCGGGTGGCCTGGGCCCCGGCCATGAACGAGGCCATGTGGCTCGCCCCCAAGACCCAGGAGCATGCCCGGACCCTCGAGGCCATGGGCCATGCCCTTTTCGGTCCCGCCCACGGACCTCTGGCGGCGGTGGGGGAGGGGGAAGGATGGGGACGGATGCTGGAGCCTGAAGAACTGGTGGAAAGGCTTCAGGCTTTCCTCACCCCCAAGGACCTCGAGGGCCTGAGGCTCCTCGTCTCCGCCGGGCCCACCCGGGAGTACCTGGACCCGGTGCGCTACCTTTCCAACCCTTCCTCGGGCCGCATGGGCTACGCCCTGGCTGAAGCCGCCCGGGACCGGGGGGCGGAGGTGGTGCTGGTTTCCGGGCCCACGGCCCTGCCCGACCCCTGGGGCGTGGAGGTGGTGCGGGTGGAAAGCGCCCTGGAGATGCGTGAGGCCATCCTGGGGCGCTATTCCTGGGCCCAGGCGGTGGTGATGGCGGCGGCGGTGGCCGACTACCGCCCGGCGGAGGTGAGCCGGGAGAAGGAGCCCAAGGTGGCGGCGGAGAAGATTCTCCGCCTGGTACCCAACCCCGACATCCTCAAGGAGCTGGGGGAGAACAAGGGGCCAAGGGTTCTGGTGGGCTTTGCCATGGAAACCGGGGAGGGCTTGGTGCGGGCCAAGGAGAAGCTTCTCCGCAAGAACCTGGACCTCATCGTCCTCAACTGGGTGAACCGGGAAGGGGTGGGTTTCGGCAGCCTCGAGAACGAGGTGGTCCTCCTCCTCCGGGATGGCCGGGTGCTGGAACTTCCCCGCATGAAAAAGCGGCAGGTGGCCGACCGTATACTGGACTTGGTTAAAGAGTTCTGGAAGGGTTAGAGGGGTGTCTATGCGAAGCAAAGCGGAGCGGCACCGCGCCATTCAAGAGATCGTGAGCCGGGAGGAGATCGGCACGCAGAAGGAGCTGGTGGAGCGCCTGAGGCAGCTGGGGTTTGAGGTGACCCAGGCCACGGTGAGCCGGGACATCGCCGAGCTGAGGCTGGCCCGGGTTTCCCTGGGCAAAGGGCGGCACAAGTACGCCCTGCCCTCCATGGAGCTCCCCGAGGACGTTTACGAGGAACTGAAGCGGCAGTTTGGCCTCTTCGTCAAGGACGTGGACCGGGGGGGGAATATCCTGGTGGTGAAGACGGCGGAGGGCCACGCCTCCGGCATTGCCCTTTTGATGGACCGCCTCAAGCGGGATGAGATCGTGGGCACCTTGGCGGGGGAGGATACCATCCTGGTGGTGGCCCGGACCGAGGAAGGGGCGAGGGCCATGGAGGAGGAGTTCGGTGAACTCCTCGTGGCGGGGAAGATGCGCCTTTAGGCCTTTGTGCTGGAGCTTTTTCTCAAATCCTTCCTCACCCTCTTCGTGGTCATGGATCCGGTGGGGCTGGTGCCGGTTTTTCTGGCCCTGGCCGGGGACCGTCCGCCAAGGAAACAGGCCCAGATCGCCAAGAAGGCGGTGCTGGTGGCGGGGGGGCTCTTGGTCTCCTTTTTTTTCTTCGGGCGGGGGCTTTTGGGCTACCTGGGGATCAGCCTCGAGGCCCTGCGCATCGCCGGGGGCATCCTCCTCTTCCGCATCGCCACCGAGATGGTTTTCGCCCACCACGAGCGGGAAACGGAGGAGGAAAAGGATGAGGCCCGCCTCCGGGCGGATATTTCCGTCTTTCCCCTGGCCATTCCCTTGATCGCCGGCCCCGGGGCCTTGGCCAGCGTCCTTATCCTGGCCGCAGAGGCCCGGAAGGAACCCCTGGGCTTCGTGGTGGTCCTTTTCACGGTCTTTTTGGTCCTGGTCCTAGCCTACCTATTCCTCCGGCTTGCGGCCCAGGTACGCCGGGCCCTGGGGCGCACGGGGGTGAACGTGGTTACCCGGGTCTTGGGGATCCTCCTGGCAGCTTTGGCGGTGCAGTACGTAGCCGATGGGGTTAAAGCCCTTTTCTAGCCCTCTTGGCCCGGTACATGCGTTTGTCGGCCTCCTTGAGGAGGGCCTCCAGGTTTTCCTCCTTCACCAGAAGCCCTCCTGCGGCCACCTGGTAGGGCAGGTTCTCCTGAAGCCGGGCGATGAGGGCGGGGATCTCCTCCGCCTTCAGGCCCAGGTGGAGGCTTACGAACTCATCCCCGCCGATGCGGAAGGCCACGTCGCGGCGGCGGGAGAGGTTTCTTAGGGCCTGGGCCAGGCTCTTTAGGGCCTGGTCGCCCACCGCGTGGCCCTCCCGGTCGTTCAAGGCCTTAAGGCCGTTGAAGTCCCAGTGGATCAGGGACAAAGGCTCCCCCAGGGTCCGGGCTTCCTGCAGGAGCAGGGGAAAGGCCTCCTCCAGGGCCCGGCGGTTGCCCAAGCCGGTGAGGGGGTCGGTGCGGGCGGCCTCCTGCAGGGCCTGGCGCCCCTTAAGGGCCTTGAGGAGGAAGGCGGCTTCCAAGGCGAAGGCCTGGGCCAGCTCCAGGGAAAGGGGGCTGAAGGCCTCGGGGTCCGAGAAGCTATCCAGGTTCATGGTGGCCAGCACCTCCCCCTCCAGGACGATGGGCAGGCCCAAGGTGGCCTGGATTTCCAGAAGGCGGCCGCTCTCGAAGAAGATGGGCCTGGCCTCCACGGTGCTCAGGCTGGAAAGGTTCCGCACCTCCTCCCCTTTGAGGACCCGGGGCCGGCCCTTCAGCCAGTTGTCCACCCCCAGGCCGTACCAGAAAAGCTCCTCCTCCAAGGAGGTGCGGGCCATGAGCAGGCGATCGCTGAAGCCTTCCTGGGCCACCAGGTAAAAGAACCCCCCTTCCCTTAAGAGAATGCTACCCGCTTCAGCTCCTGGCACCACCGCCACGGCTTCGCGGATCAAGTCCTTGAGAAGGCCCTCCGGCTCCTCGTGTTGCATGAGCCCCTTCAGCACCCGAAGGAGGCTTTGGTAGGCCTTGGCCCGCACGGCCAGATGGCTGACCTCGAGGAGAAGCAGGTAGGTACCCTCCGGGGCAGGCAGGCGCACCACCTGGTAGGTCTTCGTCCCCACCTCCAGGGTGTCCCCTTGGGGGAGGGGAAGGCCTTCGGCCAGGGAGTTGCGCACCACCTCCGTGTCCCGGACAAGGTAGACGGGGTAGGGAGCCTCGAGGGGATTCATTCCTGGGCCTCCACCCAATCCTGCGCCGGGTGGCCACCTCCTTCCAGAAGGAGGCGGGCGTGGGCCAGGGCGGCCTCGGTGTACTGGCCGGAGAGGAGACGGGCTAGCTCCCGTATGCGCTTCTCCCCTTCCAGCACCTCGATGCGCACCTCCTCCCCTTCCTTCACCACCCTGAGGTGCCTCTTCGCCCGGGCGGCGATCTGGGGCAGGTGGGTGACCACCAGGACCTGCCGGGCCCGGCCTAGCTGGGCGAGCCTTTCCGCCACCTTCCAGGCGGTTTCCCCGCCCACCCCGGTGTCCACCTCGTCGAAGACCACGGTGGGGGCCTCGGCCCCGGTGAGAAGGGCTAAAGCCAGGGCGATACGGGAGAGCTCCCCGCCGCTGGCCGCGGAAAGGAGGGCGGGGGGAAGGTGGGGGTTGGCGGAGAAGCGGAAGAGGACCTCCTCCAGGCCCTGGGGTCCGGGTTCGGGAAGGGGCTTGAGCTCCACCTGGAAGCGGGCTTTCGGGAAACCCAGGGCGGAAAGCTCCGTTTCCATCTCCTTTTCCAGCTTTCTTGCCGCCTCGAGGCGGGCTTCGGAAAGGCGCTCCCCCGCCTTATAGAGGGCCTCCGAGGCTACCTTTAAAGCTCTTTCCAGCTCCAAAAGCCGCTCTTCCCCTCCCTCCAGGGCCTTCAGCTCCTCCTCTGCCCTTTCCCGGTAGCGCAGGACCTCCTCCAGGGTGGGGCCGTACTTGCGCTTAAGCCTTTCCAGAAGGGAAAGGCGCTCCTCCAGCTGGGAAAGGCGCTGAGGATCCCCTTCCAAGCTTTCCAGGTAGTCCTCCAGCTCCCGGGCCACGGCCCGGCCACCCTCCAAAGCCGCCTCCAGGTCCCTGGCCAGGGTCTCGAGGGCCGGGTCAAAGCGGCTCCCCGCCCTTAGCTCCCGCAGGGCCGCCTGAAGAAGATCCAGGGCACCCCCTTCCGCCAGGAGGGCATAGGCCTTTCCCGAGCGCTCCCTCAGGGCTTCCAGATGGCGAAGCCTTTGCGCCTCGGCCTCCAGCTCCTGGTCCTCGCCAGGCCTGGGGCTCGCCTCCTGGATCTCCCTGAACTGGAAGCGCAAGAGGTCCTCCCGCTCGGTCTTGGCCCTCAGGGCTTCCTCCAGGGTGCGCTTTTCCCCAAGGAGGGCCTGATGCTTCCTGTAGGCCTCCCCGTATTCCTGGAGGGGGCCCGGGGGCAGCAGGGCATCCAGAAGCTCCCGCTGCCTTTTGGGGGAGAGAAGGGCGATGGCCGTGTGCTGGGCGTGGAGGGAAAGCCACCTTTCCGCCTCCTCTTGGAGTTCTTTTAGGCTCACCACCTCCCCATCGATCCGGGGGGTAGAGCGGCCCCCAACGCGGCGGGAGAGGATGCGCTCCTCGCCCTCACCCTGGAAGAAGGCGGTCACCAGGAGGCTCTCGCCAAAAGGCCCCAAAAGCCCCTCGGACCTGGCCCCCAGGAGGAGGGCTAAAGCGTCCACCAGCAGGCTTTTCCCCGCTCCGGTTTCCCCGGTGAGGACGTTGAGCCCAGGCCCAAGCTCCAGGGTAGCCTCGCGGATTACGGCGAGGTTACGCACCTCGAGGCGCTTGAGCATCCTCTTCCATTCTAAGGCTTCCCTAGGGCATGGGGTGGGCGAGGGCGAGCTGCCTAACCTCCTCCCGTAGGGCCTCCGAGGGCCCCTCCATGAGGGCCCGGTCGATGAGCTCCGCCACCAGTGGCATCTCCTCCGGGGTGAAGCCCCTTGTGGTGATGGCCGGGGTGCCGATGCGGATCCCCGAGGTGACCCGGGGGGGCTTGGGGTCAAAGGGGATGGCGTTCTTGTTCACGGTGATCCCCACGGCATCTAGCTTCTCCTCTGCCTCCTTGCCGGTCAGGCCCTTGGGCCGGAGGTCCAAAAGGAAGAGGTGGTTGTCCGTGCCCCCGGTGACGATGCGGTACCCCCTTGCGGCCAGTTCCGCCGCCAGCTTTTTAGCGTTTTCCACCACCAGCCGGCTATACTCCTTAAACTCGGGCTGTAGGGCCTCAAAGAAGGCCACCGCCTTCCCGGCGATCACGTGCTCCAGGGGGCCTCCCTGGATACCGGGGAAGATGAGCTTGTCGATCTTCTTGCCCAGCTCGAGGTCGTTGGAGAGAATAAGCCCGCCCCTCGGGCCCCTTAGGGTCTTGTGGGTGGTGCTGGTCACCACGTGGGCATGGGGTAGGGGGCTCGGGTGGAGCCCCGCCGCCACCAGGCCGGCGAAGTGGGCCATGTCCACCACCAGGTAGGCCCCCACCTCCTCGGCGATCTCCCGGAAGGCCTGGAAGTCCCAGAAGCGGGGGTAGGCGCTGGCGCCAGCCACGATCACCTTGGGCCGGTGCTCGAGGGCCAGGCGGCGTACCTCCTCCGGGTCGATGAGCTCGGTGTCGGGCCGGACCCCGTAGGAGACCACCTTGTAGAGCTTTCCGGAGAAGTTCACCTTGGAGCCGTGGGTGAGGTGGCCTCCCGCGGCCAGGTCCATCCCCATGAGGGTCTCCCCCGGCTCCATGAGGGCCATGTACACCGCCATGTTGGCCTGGGAGCCAGAGTGGGGCTGGACGTTGGCCCAGGCGGCCCCAAAGAGCTCCTTGGCCCGCTCGATGGCCAGGCTTTCCACCTGGTCTATGATCTCGCATCCCCCGTAGTAGCGGGCACCCGGGTAGCCTTCCGCGTACTTGTTGGTGAGGACGCTCCCCACCGCCTCCCGCACCTGGGCGGAGACAAAGTTCTCGCTGGCGATGAGCTCCAGGCCTTCCCGCTGGCGCTTTTCTTCCAGGGCGATGAACCGAAAAAGGGCCTCGTCCCGTAAGCTGGTCCTGACCATAGACCGATTATAGGCCCTGCACCGGGGCGCTACCAGGTTACCTTTACCGGGAACCGGGGCCTTAGGAGGAGGCGGAAGGACCCCGGAAAGGGTCTTTCCTTTGGTAAGCTTGGGACATGAAAGGAAGTGTTTTCCCGATTTTGAAGTGGGGGCTTGCCCTGACCCTGGCTATCCTGCTTGTGGTCATTATTCTCATCAACTTTACCTCCAGCCGCGACCTGCCGGAGCTGGTCCGGGTGCAGGTGGAGCGGTATGCGGTGTGCAGCTACTGGTTCTTCGGCTGGCATCTGGCTTCCACGGGGGCTTTCGCCTTTATCTTCCTGCTGATGGGGTTTCTCTTGGGCCTTGGGGCGGGGTTTTTCCTGAGGCGGGGGGTGGTCACCAGGTAGCTTTGGGGCTGACCCAGGGGCTAGCCCCACCTTGGCTCGGGTGGGGACCTAAAGGATCTCCAAGGCTAGTTTTTCCCCTTCCACGGGCACCCCGGCCGGGTAGCGCCCGTTGAAGCAGGCCAGGCACACGGGCCCCCCGATGGCCCGCCGGACCCCCTCCTCGGAGAGGAAGGCCAGGGTGTCCGCTCCGATGAAGGCCCGGATCTCCTCCACGCTATTCTCGGCGGCGATGAGCTCCTTACGGGCGGCGGTGTCGATGCCGTAGTAGCAGGGAAAGCGGATGGGGGGGCTGGAAACCCGGAAGTGGACTTCCCGGGCCCCCGCTTCCTTCAGCATGGCCACGATGCGGCGGCTGGTGGTGCCCCGGACGATGGAGTCGTCGATGAGCACCACCCGCTTGCCCCGCACCGCCGAGGTGGGGGAGAGCTTCAAGCGGGTCTTCAGGTCCCTTAGCGCCTGGGTGGGCTGGATGAAGGTCCGGCCCGCATAGGGGTTCTTGTAGAGGCCGTACTCCAAGGGAAGGCCGCTTGAGCGGGCGTAGCCCACCGCCGCCCCGATGCCGGAGTCCGGCACCGGCACCACGATGTCCGCCTCCGCGGGGGCCTCCCGGAAGAGCTCCATCCCCATGCGCACCCGGGCCTGGTAGGCCTCCACCCCGTCCAGGAGGCTATCGGGCCTGGCGAAGTAGATCCACTCGAAGGCGCAGGGGGCGGGGTTTGGGGGAAGGGCCTGGAGGCTTTTAAGCTCGCCTTCCTCCACCCAGACCACCTCTCCCGGGCGCACATCCCGGAGGTAGCGGGCCCCCATGAGCTCGAGGGCCGGGGGCTCGGAGGCGAAGGCGTAGCCTTGGGGAAGCCTGCCGATGGCCAGGGGCCGCACCCCGTGGGGATCCCGGAGGGCCACCACGGTCCTGCGGTCCATGAGGAGGATGGAATACCCTCCTTCCAGGGCCTTCATGGCCTCGGCGGCCGCCTCGGGGAGGGAGAGGTGGCCCAAGCGGGCGAGGAGGAGGAGCATCACCTCGGTGTCCGAGGTGCTCTGGAAGGTGGCCCCCTCCTTTAGAAGCCGGTCGCGAAGGGGTTTGGCGTTGGTGAAGTTGCCGTTATGGGCGATGGCCAGGACGCCGTGGGCGGTGCGGGCGGTGAGGGGCTGGGCGTTGAAGCGCAGGTTGGAGCCCGTGGTGGAGTAACGGGTGTGGGCCAGGCCCAGCCGGGCTTCCCCCAGGCGCAGGCGGGCCAGGCGCTCCTCCGTAAAAACCTGGTTCACCAGGCCGAGATCCTTCTCCACCAGGAACTCCTTCCCGTCCGATACGGCAATCCCTGCCGCCTCCTGCCCCCGGTGCTGGAGGGCGAGGAGGCCCAGATGGAGTAGCCCCGCCGCGTCCAGGGGTTCTTCGCTCCAAAGCCCCAAGACCCCGCACTCTTCCCTAGGCTTGTCCATCCAGCACCTCCCTCAGGGGCCGCTTCCAGGCGGCGAGGAGTTCCTGCACCTCCCACTCTAGCACCCCATCTGGGGTAAGGACCGTGAGGGTATTCCCCCCGGTTTCGCCCAGGACGCGGTAGGGAAGGCCCCTTTCCTCCAGCCGGAAGGTGACCTCCTTGAGGTCCTCCTTGGCCACGGTGAAGAGGATCCGGCTCGGCGCCTCGCCGAAGAGGGTGGCAAGCTGGCCTGAGGGCTCCTCGAGGCTTCGGGTGCGCACCTCCACCGTGGCCCCTAAGCCATAGGGGAAGGTCATCTCCGCCAGGGCCACCAAAAGCCCTCCTTCCGCCAGGTCGTGGGCGGTCTGGGTGAGGTCCAGGGCGATGAGCTCCCGGATGGCCTCCTGGACCAGGCGCTCCCGCGCGAGGTCCAGCCTGGGGGGGTGGCCCGCCTCGAGGCCCACAAGGAGGTGGAGGACCTCGCTTCCCCCAAGCTCCCCTTTCTCCTCCCCCAACAGGAGGATCACCTCTCCCGGGCGGCGAAAGCCCATCTCCGCCCGTCTCCTGATGTCCAAGACCCCCACCACCCCCACCATGGCCGTGGGGGGATGCGCCGCCCGCCGCTTTCGTTGTAGAGGGAGACGTTCCCGGAAACCACCGGCACCCCCAAGGCCTCGCTGGCCTCCCTGAGGCCGGCGATGGTCTCCTGGAGCTCAAAATAGCCCTCCGGGGTTTCCGGGCTTCCCAGGTTGAGGCCGTCGGTGTAGGCCAAAGGCCTTGCCCCCACCACGCTCACGTTGCGGCAGGCCTCGGCCAGGGCGTGCATGGCCCCAAGCCGGGGATGGAGGCGGCTATACCTCGGGTTTTGGTCCACCTTGGCGGCAATGCCCAGGTGGGTTCCCTTCACCCAGAGCACCGCCGCATCCCCCTTCCCCGGCACCAGGGCGGTCCGGGTTCCCACCTGGTGGTCATAGCGCTCGTAGACGGCTTCCCGGCTTGCTAGGTTGGGGGAGGCGAGAAGCCGAGGAAGGATCTCCTGGAGGTTGGCGGCAAGAGGGGGAAGGGGCATCTCCCGGAGCCTTCGGATCTCGGGATCCTCCCTTCCGATGCGCACGTAGGTGGGGGCTTCCGCCAGGGCCTCCGTGGGGACCTCGGCTACCACCTCCCCTCGGAAGAGGACCCGGAAGGCCCTTTCCGGAATGGTCCTGGCCACGGGCACGCAGTCCAGGCCCCACTTCCCAAAGACCTCCTCCAGCTCCCTTTCCTTCCCCTCCCTGGGCACCAGGACCATGCGCTCCTGGCTTTCGGAGAGGAGAAGCTCTATGGGCCCCATATTCCCTTCCCGGGTGGGCACGCGGTCTAGGTCCAGCTCCACCCCGAGGCCCGACTTGTGGGCCAGCTCCGAGAGGCTACTGGTGAGCCCCGCCGCCCCCATGTCCTGAACGCCTTCCACCAGGTCCCGCTCGATGGCCTCGAGGGTGGCCTCCATAAGGAGCTTCCCCAAGAAGGGATCCCCCACCTGCACCGCCGGCCGGTCCTCCTCCTTGTCCTCGGAAAGCTCCCGGCTGGCGAAGGCGGCACCCCCAATCCCATCCCTGCCCGTCTTGGCCCCGGCGTAGTAGATGGGCCGGCCTAAGGAGGCCCGGCTCCGCCTCAGGTGCTCCTCCCTAAGGAGCCCCAGGCACATGGCGTTCACCAAGGGATTCTCCCGGTAACCCTCGTGGAAGTACAAGTCCCCGCCCACCGTGGGTACCCCGATGGCGTTGCCGTAGTGGGCGATGCCGGAAACCACGCCCTTTAGCAGGTAGCGGCTACGGGCGTCCTCCGAGGGGCCAAAGCGCAGGGAGTCCAGGAGGGCGATGGGCCGGGCTCCCATGCTCATGATGTCCCGGAGGATCCCCCCCACCCCGGTGGCCGCCCCCTGAAAGGGTTCCACCGCCGAGGGGTGGTTGTGGCTTTCGATCTTGAAGGCCACCGCCCACCCCTCGCCGATGCGCACCACGCCGGCGTTCTCCCCCGGGCCCTGCAGGACGGCCTCCCCCTCCTTGGGAAGCTCCTTCAGGAGGGGTCGGGAGTTCTTGTAGGCGCAGTGCTCGCTCCACATCACCTTGAAGAGAAAGAGCTCCACCCGGTTGGGCTCCCGGCCAAGCCTCTTGGTGATCTCCCGATACTCCTCTTCCGGGATGCCGATTTCTTGGGCTAGGGTTTCCATCACTGGAGAAGGGGAAGAAGCTCCCGGTGGTCCTTGATCTTGGCCGTGGGCTTGATCTCCCCGTTCACCTCCCTCAGGCCCACGTACTGCACCGCAAAGGGGTAGCCGGTGGCGAAGGCTCCCTTGATGTCCGTCTGGGGCAGGTCGCCCACGTGCAGGGCTTCCTCTGGGGCCACGCCCAGGGCCTCGAGGGCCACCCGGAAGGCCTCGGGCTTGGGCTTCACGTAGCCGGTTTCGTCGGAGAAGCTGTAGGCCTGGAAGACATCCAGTCCCTGCCGCTTCAGGTGTTCCCGGATGAGGCGGCCCGGGGTGAGGCCGGTGTCGGAAACCAGGGCCAGGGGGTATTTTTTGGCCAGCTCCTTCAACGCCCCTACTCCAGGGAGGGCCTCGAGGTCCACCAGAAGGGAGCTTTCCTCCAGCTTCCTGGCCGTGAGGGCGATGAGCCCGGGGTCGTGGGGGGCTCCAAGAAGGGCGAAGATGCGGACCACCCGGTCGTATACGGACATGTGTTCCCCGGCCTTCCAGGCTTCCTCAAAGGCGATGGCCGCCTGGCGGTAGGCCTCCCGCACCTCGTGCTCCTCCGCCGGGTGCCCGGCTTCCGAGAGGGCGTCCAGAAGGATCTCGTACCGGGCGGGCATGACCTTTTCCAAAAATGCCTTTCCCTCCGTGAAGAGGGTGCCCCAGAAATCAAAGGTGATGGCCTTGGGTGTCATCCCGTTACCTCCTCTAAGAGCCCCAGGAACAAGGGAAGCCCATCCGTGCCGCCCAAAACCTCGTCCACCGCCCGCTCGGGGTGGGGCATCATGCCGAGGACATTGCCCTTCTCGTTGGTGATGCCGGCGATGTCGTGGAGGCTCCCGTTGGGGTTGTAGTCCGCTTCCCCCTTTAAGGGGGCGTAGCGGAAGACCACCAGGCCTTCTCCCTCCAGCCGGGCCAGGGTCCCGGCGTCCGCATAGTAGCGGCCCTCGGCGTGGGCGATGGGCAGGCGGAGGACCTGCCCCTTCTGGTAGAGGCGGGTGAAGGGGAGGTCCGTGCGCTCCACCCTTACCCCCACTTCCTTGCAGGTGAAGTGCAGGTTCAGGTTGGCAAGGAGGGCCCCGGGAAGGATCCCGGCCTCGGTGAGCACCTGGAAGCCGTTGCACACCCCGATCACAGGCCGCCCTTCATGGGCAAAGCGCCTTACCTCCTCCATCACCGGGCTTTTAGCCGCCAGGGCCCCGGCCCTCAGGTAATCTCCATAGCTGAAGCCTCCTGGCAAGAAGGCCCCGTCAAAGCCCTTCAGGCTCGTTTCCGTATGCCAGACGTACTCCGCCTTCAAGCCCGCCTTCTCCAAGGCGAAGCGGGCGTCCTCATCGCAGTTGGAGCCGGGAAAGCGGATGATGGCCCACTTCATGGGAGTTCCTTTAAGGCCTCCAGGGTGAAGACCTCCATCACCGGGTTGGCCAAAAGCTTCCCCATGGTCTTGGCCTTCTCCTCGGCCTGGAGGAGGTTTTCCGCCTGGAAGACCACCTCCAGGACCTTCCCCACCCGCACCGACTCCACAAGGTGGCCCAGGTCCTTCAAGACCCCTTCCACCGCCCGGCCTTGGGGGTCCAGGATGCCCTCTTTGAGCTCAATGAGCAGGGTGGCCTGGTACTTAGGCACGGCTACCCCCTTAGAACCCGCCGCAGGACCTCCTGGTAGGCTTCCTCCACACCTCCCAGGTCCTTGCGGAAGCGGTCTTTATCCATGGGCTCCCCCGTCTTTTGGTCCCAAAGGCGCATGGTGTCGGGGGAGATCTCGTCGGCGAGGAGGATTTCCCCATCCCTTTTGCCAAACTCCAGCTTGAAATCCACGAGGTCCAGCCCCCTTTGGGCGAAGAAATCCCGTAATAGCTCCCCTATCTTCAGGGTGGTGGCCTTCACCTGGGAAAGTTCCTCCTCCGTGGCCAGGCCCAGGGCCAAAATGGCCTCGGGGCAGATCAAGGGGTCGCCCAGAGGGTCGCTTTTAAGGGAGTACTCCACCAAGGGAGCCCTTAGGGGGGTGCCCTCCTTCACCCCGTAGCGCTTGGCGAAGCTCCCCGCTGCCCGGAAGCGGAGGATGACCTCCAGGGGGAGGATCCTCACCCTCAAGACCCGCATCTCCCGGTCGGAGAGCTCCTCCAGGAAGTGGGTCTTTACCCCATGGGCCTCGAGGTACCGGAAGAGGACCGCGGAAACCTTATTGTTCACCACCCCTTTCCCCGGGATAAGGCCCCGCTTTTGCGCGTTGAAAGCGGTGGCCTCGTCCTTGAAGTAGACCCTTAGGGTGTCCTCCCCCTCGGGGTAGAGGATCTTGGCCTTGCCCTCGTAGAGCTTTTCCATGTGCCTCCTTGGGGCTCCGGGGCCCTACACCCCTATTTTAGGGGAAGCCCTGCCCTGGAGCCCGGTACCGCAGGTGGACGGGAAGAGGGGGTGCCCCTGCGCTGGACGGTGGGCCAAAGGTTTCCCGCATCAGAGCCCGAAGCGGGCGTAGATGGCGTCCACGTGTTTGAGGAAAGGGGAGGGGTCGAAGAGGGCCTTAAGCCCCTCCCCCTTGAGGGGGTTCTCCGGGTCCTCCTGCAAAAGCTCGGCGAGGCTTCGGCCTTCCTCCCAGCTCCTTAGGGCGTTCCGCTGGACGAGGGCGTAGGCCCTGTCCCGGGGAAGGCCGTGGGCGATGAGGGCGTTCAGCACCTGCTGGGAGTAGACGAGGCCCCGGGTGAGGTCCAGGTTGCGCCTAAGGTTCTCCTCAAAGACCACCAGGCCCCCCAGGATGCTCCTTAGCCGCCTCAGGGCGTAGTGGCTGGCGGTGGTGGCGTCGGGGAGGATGACCCGCTCCACGGAGGAGTGGGAGATGTCCCTTTCGTGCCACAGGGCGATGTTTTCCAGGGATGGGCCCAGGTATCCCCGAAGGAGCCTGGCCATCCCGGTGAGGTTTTCCAGACCCACGGGGTTTTTCTTGTGGGGCATGCTGGAACTTCCCGTCTGGCCTTCCCGGAAAGGCTCCTGGGCCTCGAGGACCTCCGTGCGCTGGAGGTGGCGAAGCTCCACCGCCACCCGCTCCAGGTTCCCCCCCAGGAGGGCCAGGGCGGCCAGCACCTCCGCGTGCCGGTCCCGGGGCACCACCTGGGTGGAGAGGGGTTCTGGACTAAGGCCAAGCCGCTGGGCCACGTGGGCCTCCACCTCCGGAGGGATGTGGGCGTAGTTCCCTACCGAGCCCGAGAGCATGGCCACCCCGATGGTCTTCTGGGCGCGCTTAAGCCTTTCCCTGTCCCGCTCAAAGGCGGCGTAAAAGCTCAGGAAGCGGAGGCCGAAGCTGGTGGGCTCGGCGTGGACCCCGTGGGTGCGGGCGATGGCCGGGGTGTGCTTGTAGCGGAGGGCCAGGCGCTTGAGCTCCTCCTGGACCCCGGATAGCTCCTCAAGGATCAGGTCCAAGGCCCTCACCAAAAGGGTGTTTTGCGCGGTGTCCACCACGTCCGAGCTGGTGAGGCCCAGGTGCAGGTAGCGCCCCACCTCCTCGTCCCCGGTCCACTCCACCAAGGCCCGGGTGAAGGCCACCAGGTCGTGGCGGGTGACCTCCTCCAGCTCCGCCACCCTCTGGGCGAAGCGGGCGTCCAGGGGATGCTCCTTTAGGTGGGCAAGAAGCCTTTGGGAAAGCCCTTTGGGCACCTGGCCCAGGGCTTCCCAGGCCTCGAGGGCATAGGTCTCCACCAGGGCCCACATGCGGTAGCGGCTCTCCTCCGACCACAGCTCGGCCATCTCCGGGGTCTGGTAACGGGGGACCATGCTTTAAGGGTACTAAAAGGGCAGGGTAAGGACGAAGCTTCCCCCATAACCCCCCCCTTCGGGCTTCAGGGCCAGGAGGAGGTCGGCTCGGAAGATCATGTCCTGGCGGTTGCCGATCCGGGGCATCCCCCTTTCCGCGTAGGGGGGTTGGGCGTAGACCTGACGCTGGGCTTCCTCGGGGAAGAAAAGCTGGGTGGCGAAGCTTCTGCCTCCCGTCTCCACCCGGAGGTGCAGGTGGGGGGTACGGCTTGGGTACCAGCCGGGAAAGAGGGTGAGAAACTCCACCTGGCCCTGGTTGTCCGTGGGCTGCCAACCCCGGCAGAAGACCCCAGGGGCGTTCACCCCCGAGTAGCGCCCTAGGGCATCCGTGTGCCAGAGGTCCACCCGCACGCCCCCAAGGGGTTGGCAGGTGCGGTCCTGCACCCGGAGGGTAAGCCGAAGGGGGATTCCGGGAAGCCCTTCCCTCAGGTCCCTCCGCCGGGGTACTTCCCTAAGGTAGTAGGGCCCTTCCGTGAGGGCCGGGGTGGGCGGGCACTGGGCCCGCGCCAGAGGAAGGGAGAGGAAAAACCCTAACAGGGTGCGCCGTTTCATTTTCGCCTCAAGCTGAGGTCCACCTCCAGCCGGATGCGGTTTTCCACGCTGAGGAGGATGGGCACCCGGGGCTGGACCAGCCGGAATTTTTCAAAGGGAAACTCGGTCTTCAGGCTCACCCGCACCTCCTGGCCCTGGAACACCGCCTCTCCCTCCCAGACCACCTCCTCGGTCACGTCCCGGAGGGTGAGGTCCCCCACCACCCGTACGGGGAACCTGCCGCTTGCGGGCAGAGGGTTGGGAAGCCCCTCCACCGCCTTGGGCCGGAAGGTGGCGGTGGGGAAACGGTCCGTTTGCAAGGTGTTTTGCCTGAGGTAGTTATCCCGCCGCTGCTGGTCGCTTCGGAGTTCCCTCAGATCCACCACGAACTCCCCCGTGGCCCTGGCGCCCTGGAGGGCCACCTGCCCCTTCACCGCCTGGGTGGTGCCCACGGCATCGCCGATGCCCACCTGCACTAGCTGTTCCCGCACCCGGTAGCGGGCTTCCCCGGAAACCACCTCAAAGCTTTGGGCCAGGCTGGGAACCAGCAATACCAGGGTCCATACAAGCCATCGCATGCCTTGTCACCTCCTTTTTGCTATAAAAATCGTAGCAGGTGGAGGTTAGACGCCCGTTAGAGAGGCCAGGGTATAGACTGGGTTTATGGTCCAGGCGGTGCTCTTCGACGTGGGCAACACCCTGATCCTGGCAAGCCCCCGGTTTTGGCTTCTACCCTTCTTGGAAGAACGAGGCCTTAAGCCCAGGAGGGATCTCAAGGCGGCGGCCTTGGCGGCTTTTCGCTTCTATGAGGACCACCACCTCGAGGCCCGGGATCTGGAAACCGCCCTGGGGCTTTGGCGGGAGTTCCACCGGAGGCTCTTTACGGGGATGGGCCTCGAGGAGCACGCTGAGGCCCTGAGCCGGGAGCTGGTGGCCAACTGGAGGAACCCCCGGTTCTGGCCCGTGGTGCCCGGGGCCGAGGCCACCTTACAGGCCCTGAAGGAGCGGGGCTATGCCCTGGCGGTGGTGTCCAACTGGGATGCCACCCTGCCGGAGATCCTGGAGGTGGTGGGCTTGAGGCCCTACTTCCAGCACCTTTCGGTGAGCGCCCTTTCCGGGGTGGCCAAACCCAACTCCAGGCTTTTCCAGGAGGCCCTCGAGGCCCTGGGCGTGGCTCCTGAAGAGGCGCTGCACGTGGGGGACTCGGAGGCCGATTGGGTCGGGGCCCAGGGGGCTGGGGTTAAACCCCTCCTCTTTGACCCCCTGGGGGAGAACCCCCAGGCCCTTCACCGGCTGGAGGGAGTGTTAGACTACCTCCCATGAGCGTGCGGCGGGCCATCTGGGGGGAGAAGCAAGAGGCCATTGAGGCAAGCCTCAGGGAGGTGGACGAGGATCTTTTCCGCTACATCCGGGACTTCGCCTACGAGGAGGTCCTGGCCCGGCCGGGGCTGGACCTCAAAACCCGGGAACTCCTGGCCATCACCGCCCTGATCGCCCTGGGTAGCCCCAAGGAGCTGGCTACCCATCTGGAGGGGGCTTTACGGGTGGGCGCCACCGAGGAGGAGGTGCGGGAAACCATCCTGCAGTCTGCCCTTTTCTTGGGTTTCCCCCGGGCCTTGGCCGCCATGAAGCTCTTTCACAAGGTCCTTAAAGGCCGTGGTCCTGCTCACCCGCGGGAAGGATAAGGGGCTACTGGACCGGCTCCGCGCCTTGGGGATAGAGGCGGCGGAGGTGGCCCTTTTGGAGCAGGTGGACCTGCCGGGCCTCCAGGTTCTTCCCGGAAAACTCCTCCAGGCGGACTGGGTGGCGGTCACCTCCAAAGAGGGGGCTAAGAGGCTCCTTTGGGCTTGGGAAAGGGCGGGAAGGCCCCTTCTCAAGGTGGCGGCGGTGGGGGAAGGGACGGGGGAAGTGCTGCGCCAGGGGGGCCTATCCCCCGCCTTCGTCCCTCTCCGGGCCACCGCCAAGGACCTGGCGGCGGGCTTTCCCCCAGCTCGAAGGGTGCTCTTTGTGGCGGGGGATCTGGCGGGGAAGGATTTGGAGGCAGGCCTCGAGGCCCGGGGGGTGGCGGTGGAGCGATGGGAGGTGTACGCTACCCAGGAGAGGGAGCTTTCCCCTGAGGAGCTGGCCCTTTTGGAAAGGGCCCAGATAGTAGCCTTCTTTAGCCCCAGCGCTGCCAGGGCTTACGCCCTGAAGACCCCCAGGAGGCCCAGGGCCGCCTGCATCGGCCCCAGCACTGTGGAGGAGGCCAGGCGGCTAGGCTTTGCCGTGTGGGAGGCGGCGGAGCCGGGCCTGGAAGGGCTTTTCCAGGCCATACTTCGGGCACTCTCATAGGGCTTAGGTTAAGGGTTAACCCCATAGGGGATTCTTGTCCCTACCCGGGTGGCGTATACTGTCGAAAGACTATGGCCCTGCCCCTTTACCTGGTGGGCCTTTCCCACAAGACCGCCCCCGTGGAGGTGCGGGAGCGGGCGGCCTTGGACCCAGCGGTGGCCCTGCCGGCGGCCCTGAGGACCTTGGGCAAGGGGGTGGTGCTTTCCACCTGCAACCGCACGGAAATCTACGGGGTGGGAAGCCCCAAGGAGGCCAAGGCCCTCCTCCTTGCGCGTGGGGTGGAGGTCTACCACCTCTACCAGAAGGAGGGAATAGAGGCCCTGCGGCACCTCTTTCGGGTGGCGGCGGGCCTGGACTCCTTGGTGATGGGGGAAGCGCAAATCCTGGGCCAGGTGCGGGAGGCCCTCTTCCTGGCCCGGAAATATGGGGCCACGGAAAGCCTATTGGAGAAGGCCTTCCAGTCGGCCATCGCCCTGGGCAAAAGGGCCCGGAGCGAGACGGCCATTGGGGCGGGGGCGGTGAGCGTGGCCTACGCTGCCCTGGACCTGGCCCTGGCGGTGTACGGGGACCTCACGGGCCTTGCCGTGGCGGTTTTGGGGGCGGGGGAGATGGCGGAGCTCTTTCTTACCCACCTGAAGGCCCAGGGAGTGGACCGGGTTTTGGTGGTGAACCGCACGGTGGAGAGGGCCAGGGCCCTGGCGGAGCGGTTTGGAGGGGAAGCCTATGGCCTTATGGCCCTTCCCCAGGTCCTGCGCCAGGCGGACCTGGTGGTGGCTTCCGCCGCCAGCCCCCATTACCTGGTGCGCCCGGAGGACCTGCCGAGGAGGTCCAAGCCCCTTTTCCTCATCGACATCGCCCTGCCCCGGAACATCGATCCCCGGGTGAGCCGCCTGCCCCAGGCCTACCTGTATAACCTGGACGACCTCAAGCGGGTGGTGGAGAAGAACCTCAAGGCCCGCCAGGGCGAGGTGCCCAAGGTGGAGGCCCTCATAGAGGGAGCCATTGGGGACTACCTGGAGTGGTATGCAGGCCACCGGGTGCGGGAGGCCATACGGGCCCTAAAGGGCCTGGCCTATAGGGAGGTGGTGCGGGAGTACCCGGAGGCCGATCCCTTTACCTGGCACAAGGAGGCGGGGCGCAGGGCCCATCCCTGGATTCAGGCCGTAAAGGCCCGGACCCAGGAGTTCCTCCAGGGTCCTCCCTGCCCTGGGGAGTGCCCGCTTCTGGCCTTCCGTCCCCCACGGCCATGACTGCGGTTTCCCTGTTGGCCCTGGTGGGGGTTCTCCTCTTGGCCGTGGGGTTGTTCTGGCCTCGAGGGCTTTTCCTGGGGGCCTTTCTGTACCTGGGGGCCGCCTTGGCCGATGCCTTCGCCAAGGGGTTTTTCTCGGGTCCGGCCCAGCCCGCCTTGGTCCTGGGGGGGCTTTTGGCCTTGCGGGGGGAGAGTTTGTTGCTTCGGCCAAGGCTTACCCCTCTCCGCCGCTACTTGGTTCTCCTGGCCATGCTCCTTGGCCTCTTTGCCCTCAAGGCCCTGCCCCATCCGGGGGGAAGCCTGCCCCTTCTCCTTACCCTGGTACACGCCGGGGCCTTTTTGGTAGCCTACCTGGCCCTGGCGGTGGGGGTGGGGGCAGGGATGATGTGCGCCATGCAAGACCTGCGCCTGCGGTCGGTGCCGGAAAAAGCCCTGCTTTCCGCCCCCTTTGGAGCCTAAGGCGGCTGGAGCAGGGCTACCTTCGGGTGGGGTACCTGGCCACCACCTTGGGACTGGGAAGCGGCATGGCCTGGGCCTGGGGGTATTTCGGTAGCCCTTTGGCCCTGGATCCCAAGGAGATCTCCGTGCTCCTGGGCTGGCTGGGCCTCACCCTTTACTTCCTCTTTGAGGAGAGGCTTCAGGGCTATCCGCGTATGGCCCTGCTTCTTCTGGCCTACGCCCTTTTGCTCTTCGCCTTCATCGGCGCCCCTTTCCTGGGTTCCCGCCATCCTTCGGGCCTAGGGTTTTAGATATAAAACCTTAACTTGACAGATTGCCAATAGGTGTTTTATAATCCTTCACAAGGAGGTGAAGGATGTGGAGCCCATGGTGGGACCCGGGGGCGGGGAAGGGGCGGTACGAGGAGCTCTTCTTGGAGGCGGAGCGGGAGAGGCTCCTTAAGCCCCTTCGTTCCCCCTGGCGTCTCAGGCTAGCCCGGGTTCTTTTGAGGTGGGCCCAGAGGCTCGCCCAGGAAGCTCCCGCGGAGCTTGGGGAGGTTTCCTATGGAGGATAAGCGGCGCATTTTGGAAATGGTAAGGGAAGGGGTCCTTACCCCGGAGGAGGCCTTGGAGCTTCTTTCCGCGCTGGAGGAATCCGCGCTGGAGGAAAGGGACTTGGCTGGTGGGGAAAGGCCTCCTGTGGAGGCTTCCCAGGTTTTTGCCCCCCAAGGGTTTCAGGTTCAGGCTTTCGGGGCCAACCTCGAGGTGGTGGGGGTGGCGGGGTTGGAGGGGCTTGAGGCGGAGGGTGGTGGGGTAACCCAGGAGGGCGGGATCCCGGTCTATCGGGTTTCCCTGGGCAAGGGGAGGCTTAGGGTTCCCGAGGGGGCCGTGGTTTTGCTTTTGGCCATGGGAAGCCACGTGAAGCTTGCCAGAGTGGTTCTCGCGGGTCGGGCCTTAGGGGCTAACCTGAAAGGGGATGGGCTTTTGGGCCTGGACCTGGCGCTTTCGGGAGGCAACCTGGAAGCAGGCCTTTTACTTCGGGATGGAGAGCACCGTCTGGAGGTACGGGCGGGCAGGGCCGAGCTCCGTTTTTTGCCGGGTTCGCACCTGGAGGTGGAGGCCCAGGTGCGCCTGGGGGGCCTCAAGGTGGCGGGTCCTTGGCGACAGGAGGCTGCCCCTGGCGGGCGGCGCTGGTCCCTGGGAGAGGGGAAGGCCAAGCTCAGGGCCAAGGTGGTCATGGGGAACCTGGAACTGGAGGCATGACATGGAGGAAAAACGGCGCATTCTGGAGATGGTGCGTTCCGGCGAGATCGGGGTAGAGGAGGCTTTGGCCCTGCTTCAGGCGGTGGAGGAACCCAGGTCCAGGGCGCAGGCTCCTGCCAGGCTCCTCAGGGTGCGGATCCAGGCCCAGGATAAGGGGAAGCCGGTTCGGGTCCATGTGAACCTTCCCCTGGCCTTGGCGGAGCTTCTGGAGAAGTTCCTGCCCGAAGAGGCCAAGCTGGCCCTGGCGGGCCGAGGGGTGAACCTCAAGGACCTCCTGGCCCTGGTGCGGGAGGGGGTGCCCGAGGGCAAGTTGGTGGAGATCGAGGCCGAGGAGGAGGGCCACCCCGTGCAGGTGCTGGTGGAGGTGGTGTGAGGCGGCTTCCCCCCTTGCGCCCCAGGTTCCTTTACGTGGTGGTGCGGGGGCCTTTCCCCTGGTCCCTGCCGGTGGTCCTTCCCCTCTTCGCCCTGGAGTGGATCCTCCTCGCCGCGCTTTTCCTCCTCAAAATCCGGGCCCTGCTCCGGGGGAGGCCCCTCCAGGGGGTGCCCTTGAAGGGGGTTTTCGCCCTCCGGAGTTTGCCGCCCTTGGCCCTGGTATGGATAGCGGCCGAGGAGGTGGAGGTCAAGGTGGGACTATGGTGATCAGGCCCGTTCCCGTGCGTTGCCCGGCCTGCGAGGGGCCGCTGGCGGTGAAGGCCCTTTTCTGCCCGCAATGCGGCACCGAGGTGCACGGCCAGTTTGCACTGAATGAGTTCGCCCTGTTGCCCAAGGAGCACCTGGACTTCCTTAGGCTTTTCGTGAAGACCCGGGGAAACTTGAAGGAGGTGGAACGCGTGCTTGGGGTTTCCTACCCCACGGTCCGGGCCCGGCTGGACGCCCTCCTGAAGGCCTTGGGCTACGAGGCGGAGGAGGAAAAAGGCGAAGAGCGCCTCGAGGTGCTGGAGGCCCTGCGGCGGGGGGAGATCACCGTGGAGGAGGCGGTGGCGCGGCTGAAGGGAGAGCGAAGCTAAAGGCCGTACCCTGGCCCACCTCGCTTTCCACCCAGATCTCCCCCCCGTGGGCCTCGAGGATGGCCTTCACGATGGCCAGGCCCAGCCCCGACCCTCCCCGCTCCCGGTCCCGGGCCTTGTCCACCCGGTAGAAGCGCTCAAAAAGGTGGGGCAGATGCTCCTTGGGGATGCCTTCCCCGTCGTCTTCCACCCGCACCACCACCTTCTCCCCCAGGTCAAAGGCCCTGAGCCAAATGTGCCGGGCCCCCGCTTTGATGGCGTTGGAGAGGAGGTTGGCCAGGACCTGGTGGAGCCGGTCCGGGTCACCTTGCACCCAAAGCTCCGGAGAGGCCTCCACCTCCATCTCCCCCTCAAAGCTCTTGGCGAACTCCTCCTTCACCTCCTCCAGGAGGTCTTGGATGCGGACAGGGGCCGGTTCCATGCGCCAGGAACCGGTTTGGGAGAGCTCTAGGAGATCCGACACCAGCTTCCCCATGCGCTCCGCTTCCCGCTTCACCACCTCGAGGCTCTCCTTCTGCGCCTCGGTGAGGGGGGTGCGCCGGAGGAGGTAGCCCACGTGCCCCAGGATGGCGGTGAGAGGGGTGCGGAGTTCGTGGGAAGCGTCCTGAAGGAAGCGGGTTTGGGCTTCAAAGGCCTTTTGCATCCGGGAAAGCATGCCGTTTAAGGCCCGCACCAGGGTGGCCACCTCGTCCCGCCCCTCGGGTTCGGGCAGGGGCTCGGGACGGGTGGTGATGGCCTCGGCCCGCCGGGCCACCCATTCCAGGGGCTCCAGGGCCCGGGCCACCAGGTTCCTGGCCAGGAGGATGGAGAGGAGGAGCACGAGAAGGGCCGTTCCCGCATAGATGCGGGCGAACTGGGAGAGGGTGCTCTCCAGGTTCTCCACGGGCTTTCCCACCAAAAGGGCTCCTTGCCACACGGTTCCCCCCAGGTTGACCTCCACCCGGCGGGCGTAGACCAGAAGCTTTAAGGGGGGTCCTTCCCGCGGCAGCTCGGCGTAGGCCCAAGCCTCGCCCCGCTCCAGAAGGGTGTGGTAGTCCGCTTCCTTTAGGAGAAGGCGCTGGCTTCCCAGGGCGGGGCTTTTCTGCAGGCTGATCCCCCCTTCCCGGGCCAGAAGGGCGGGGTTTTCCTCGGGGAGAAGCTGAAGTTCCGCGTAGAGGCTTGCGGGAAGCCCGGCCTCCAAGAGGGCCTGGCCGCCCAGGTTGAGGAGGCGGACCACCTGGTTGCTGGCCTCCAGAAGCTCCGACCGTAAGTTGCGGTAGAGAAAGTTGCGTAGAAGGCCCTCGAGGGCCACCCCCAAGGCCAGGAGGGTGACCAGGAGGAGCCCGGAGGTGAGCAGGGTGATGCGGGTGCGTAGGGTCATGTGGGGGGCTTAGTCCTCCCGGAGCACGTACCCCACCCCCCGCACGGTGTGGATCAGGCGCCTTTCCCCCCCGGCCTCCAGCTTCTTGCGCAGGTAGCCGATATAGACGTCCACCACGTTGCTTCCCCCCTGGTAGCCGGGCCAGACCTTTTCCTCGATCTCGTAGCGGCTGAAGACCTTCCCGGGGTTCTTGGCCAGAAGTTCCAGGAGCTCGAACTCCTTGTTGGAAAGCTCGATGCGCCGCCCGCTTCGGAAAACCTCGCGGCCCTCGAGGTTGATGATGAGGTCCGCCACCCGGATCTCCCCGGTGATGGCCGGGCTCACCCGGCGCAGGTGGGCCCGCACCCGGGCCAGGAGTTCCTCTATGGAAAAGGGCTTCACCAGGTAGTCATCGGCCCCGGCGTCCAGGCCCTCCACCTTGTCCTCCACCCGGTCCTTGGCGGTGAGGATGAGGATGGGGACGTTGGAGGTCTTGCGGATGCGCTTGGCCACCTCGATCCCGTCCATGACGGGGAGCATCAGGTCCAGGATGACCAGGTTGGGGTTCACCTCCCGGAAGCGGGAAAGGCCGGTGATGCCGTCGTGGGCCACCTCGGTGCGGTAGCCCTCAGCTTGCAGCTCCAGCTCGATGAAGCGGGCGATGTCCTTTTCGTCCTCCACGATCAGGATCAGGGGCGATTCCATACCCCCAGGATACTCACTTTCTCATGAGAAAGCTAGGTGTAGAGGTTGAGGATCGCCAGATACATGAATAGGCTTCCGAGGAGTACCAAGAGGTGCCAAAGTCCGTGGAAACCCACGATTTCTGGCCAAGGGTCGGGTTTTTTACGTGCGTACACCAGGGCCCCCAGGGTGTAGAAGATCCCCGAGGCGGCCATAAGGGCGAAGGTGGAAAGGGGTAGGTGGAGCTTGAGCAGGAAGAGGACGGAAAGCCAACCTAGGGCCAGGTAGGACAGGGTGTAAAGCCACCGGGGTGCCTTGAGGAAGAAGAGGCGGAAGCCCACCCCCAGGAGGGCCAGGCTCCACACCAGGCCCAGGGCGAAGGGTTTCCGGTTTTCCTGAAGACCCTCCGCCAGAAAGGGGGTGTAGCTTCCGGCGATGAAGAGGAAGATGGCCGCATGGTCCAGCCGCCTGAGCCAAGCCAGGGCCCGATCCCCCACCCGCAGGGCGTGGTAAAGGGTGCTGGCCCCGAACATGAGGGCCATGGTGAGCCCGAAGAGGAGGAGAGCGGGCCAGACCTCCCTGGGGGCGAAGAGAAGGAGGAAGGCGCTTCCCAAAAGGGCTAGGGGCACCCCCAGGGCATGGCTTAGGGCGTTAAAGGGTTCACGGACCATGCCCTAGCGTACCCTGGCTTGGGCTTCAAGCGCCAGGGCCCAGGGCGGCTTCGATCTCCGCCACCTTCTTCACCGTGCGCAGGAGGGCGTCGGGGTTGAGGCTTAGGGAGTCGATGCCCCTCTCTACCAAGAAGGCGGCGAACTCGGGGTAGTCGGAAGGGGCCTGGCCGCAGATGCCCACCTTTTTCCCCTTGGCGTGGGCCTTCTCGATGAGCATGGCGCAAAGGGCCTTGACGGTTTCCCGCCTTTCGTCGAAGAGCCAGGCCACCCGTTCCGAATCCCGGTCCAGGCCGAGGGCGAGCTGGGTAAGGTCGTTGGAGCCGATGGAAAACCCGTCAAAGAGCTCGGCGAAGACCTCAGCCTCGAGGACATTGGAGGGGATCTCCGCCATCACATAGACCTCGAGGCCGTCTTCTCCCCGTATCAAGCCCCCCTCCGCCATCACCTCCAGAACCCTTTGCCCCTCCTCCGGGGTGCGGCAGAAGGGCACCATCACCATGAGGTTCTTGAGGCCCATCTCCTCCCGCACCTTCTTGACCGCCGCCACCTCCAGGAGGAAGCCCTCCTTGTAGTCCGGGTGGTAGTAGCGGCTCGCCCCCCGCCAGCCCAACATGGGGTTTTCCTCCTTGGGCTCAAAGAGGTGCCCCCCGACGAGGCGGGCGTACTCGTTGGTCTTGAAATCGGAGAAGCGGAGGAGAACGGGCCTGGGGTAAAAGGCCGCGGCGATGAGGCCAATCCCCTGAGCCAGGGTATCCACGAAGTAGGCCCGTTGGTCGGGGTAAGCCTCGGTGAGCTCCTCCACCTGGCGCCGTACCTTCTCGGGCAGGGTTTCGAAGCGGGTGAGGGCCAGGGGGTGGACGCGCACGTGGCTGGCGAAGACGAACTCCATGCGCAATAGCCCCACCCCGTCCGTGGGCAGGAGGCTTACCCTTAGGGCCTCCTCCGGGGTACCCACGTTGACCAGGATCCGGGTGCGGGTCCTGGGGAGGGTTTCCGGGCGCGCCTCCTCCACCTCAAAGGCCAGGGCCCCGCGGTAGACGCGCCCCACCTCCCCCTCGGCGCAGGAGACCGTGACCCCTTCCCCCTCGGGGATGAGCCGGGTGGCCCCCGCCGCTCCCACCACCGCCGGTACCCCCAGCTCCCGGGCCACGATGGCGGCGTGGGAGGTGCGCCCACCCCGCTCGGTGACGATGGCCGCCGCCTGCTTCATGATGGGTTCCCAGTCGGGGTTGGTGGTTTCCGTGACCAGGACCTCACCCTCCTGGAAGCGATCCATCTCCTTGGGGTCCTTAAGCACCCGGGCCCTTCCCGTGGCCACGGCTTCCCCCACCGCCAGGCCCTCGGCCAGGACCTCGCCCCTTTCCAAAAGGCGGTAGATGCGAAGCACCAGGGCCTTCTGGGAGTGCACGGTTTCGGGCCGGGCCTGCAGGATGAAAAGCTCCCCCGTGGGCCCGTCCTTGGCCCACTCGATGTCCATGGGGGTGGGAGCCCCCCGCTTCCGGCTGTAATGCTCTTCAATCCGGATGGACCAGTCGGCCAGGAGGAGGGCTTCATCCTCGGAAAGGGCGAACTGGTTCCGGAGATAAGGAGGGGTGGGGCGGTTTCTCAGCCGGCCCTCCCTGGGGTCAAAGGCCAGGGTAAGCTCCTTAGGGCCGAGCTTCTTGTGGACCAGGGCCCGGTAGCCGGCTTTAAGGGTTTCCTTGTGCACGTAGTAGGCGTCGGGTCCCACCCGCCCCTGGACGATGTTCTCCCCCAGGCCCCAGATGGCGGTGATGTAGACAAAGCCCCGGTGGCCGGTGTCGGGGTCCAGGGTGAAGATTACCCCGCTTGTGGCGGTGTCCGCCCGCACCATGCGCTGCACCCCCACGGAGAGGGCCACCTTGAGGTGGTCAAACCCCATGTGGGCCCGGTAGCTGATGGCCCGGGCGGTGAAGAGGCTGGCCATGGCCCGCTTCACATGAAGGAGGAGTTCCTCCTCCCCTTGCACATAGAGGTAGCTTTCCTGTTGCCCGGCGAAGCTGGCGGTGGGGAGGTCCTCGGCGGTGGCGCTACTGCGCACGGCCACGGGAAGGGCTTCCTCCTTGGCTTCCTGGGAAAGCCTTCGGTAGGCTTGGCGGATCTCCTCCTCGAGGTCCTCGGGATATCCCCCCTTCAGGATCAGGTTTCTCAGGCGGCGGCTTGCCCGTGCCAGGAGGATGGGGTCATCGGGATCCAGGTCCTTGAGCTCCTGGGCGATGGCCTCCTTGAGCCCGTTGGCCGTGAGGAAATGCCAGTAGGCCTCGCTGGTGGTGGCAAATCCCCCGGGCACCTTCACCCCCAAGGGGCCTAGTTCCCGGATCATCTCCCCGAGAGAGGCGTTCTTACCCCCCACCAAAGGCACATCCTTCAGGCCCACCTCGTGAAAAAACCGAACCCAGCGCATACCCTGCCTCCTTCCTAAGGGATGCCCCCCTTCTTGAGGAGCCCCTTCAGGATTCCTTCGGCGCTCTCCCCCTCGTAAAGGGCCTCCTCCGTGAGGAAAAGCCGGTGGGGGAGGGCCAGAAAGGCGGCGTCCCTGAGCTCCTTCCAGTCCACCAGGGGCTTGCCCCGCAGGTAGGCGAGGGCCTTGGCCAGGGCCAGCCAGGCCTTGGCCCCCCGGGGGGATAGGCCCATGCGCAGGCGCCGGTCCTCCTGGGTGAGAAAGGCCACGTGGGTGATGGCCTCCAAAGCTTCCCTGGCCACCCGCACCTCCCGCGCCTCGGCTTGGGCCCGGAGGAAGTCCACCCCTTGGGGTTCGGGCACCTCGGGCTCTTCCGTGAGGATCCTTAGCCACACCTCCCGCCTGGGGGGGCGGAAGGGGATCTTGGCGGTGAAGCGGTCCAGCTGGGCCTCTGGGAGAGGGTAGGTGCCCTCCAGCTCTAAAGGGTTTTGCGTGGCTACCACGAAGAAGGGCTCGGGCAGGGGGTAGCGCACCCCTCCTGCAGTCACCGCCCGTTCCTGCATGGCCTCGAGGAGGGCCGACTGCACCTTGGGCGGGGCCCGGTTGATCTCGTCCGCCAGGACCACCTGGGCGAAGAGGGGGCCTTTCACGAACTCAAACCGCCCCTCCCGAAACACCTCGCTTCCCGTAAGGTCCTGGGGCAGGAGGTCGGGGGTGAACTGGATGCGCTTGTAGCTCAGGCCGCTTCCCTGGGCGAAGCTTTCCGCCAGGAGGGTCTTTCCCAAGCCCGGAACGCCTTCCAAAAGAGCGTGACCCCGAGCCAGCAGGGTGGCCAGAAGGGCCTCTATGGCCTCTTCCTGGCCGAAGAGAACCCGGTTTAGGGCTTCCCGAAGGGAGGAAAACGCCTGGGGAGCCTCCGCCACGCTAGGCCTCCTCTCCCCAGGTTAGAGGTTTTTGGGGGACGGCGCCAGGGCCTATTGCCCCTCGGCCGCCCTCCGCTCCTGCACGATCCGCTGCGCCAGGTGGGGGGGCACCTCCGCGTAGTGGCTGAACTCCAGGGTGTAGGCCCCGGCGCCCCCGGTGAGGCTGGGGAGGGCCTTGTAGTACTCTAAGACCTCCGCCAAGGGCACCTCGGCCCGCACCGCCGCCAAGGCCCCCTCCTGCTCCATGCCCAGGATCCGCCCCCGCCGGGCCTGGAGGTCAGAGAGGATATCCCCCACCCGCTCCTGGGGGGCGATTACCTTAATCTGGTAGATGGGTTCCAGAAGAACCGGGCTTGCCAGCTCCATCACCTTCTTGAAGGCCATGCTGGCGGCGATCTGGAAGGCGAGGTCGCTGGAATCCACCTCGTGGTAGGAGCCGTTATAGACGATGGCCTTGAAGCCCATCACCGGGTAGCCCGCCAGGACCCCCTTCTTGGCCGCCTCGAGGATCCCCTCCTCAATGGCCTCTTGGTACTTGCTGGGGATCACCCCCCCGGTGATGCGCCATTCAAAGCTGTACTCGGGGGCGGGCTCCAGGCGGAGCCACACATCCCCGTACTGGCCGTGCCCCCCGGTCTGCTTCTTGTACTTGCCCTGCCCCTCGGCCACCTTGCGGATGGTTTCCCGGTAGGGGACCTTGGGCACGAAGAACTCCACCTCCACCCCGTAGTCGGAAAGGCGCTCCTTGGCGGTGGTGAGGTGAAGCTCCCCGTGTCCCCAAAGCAAGAACTCCCCCGTCTCCTCCTGGCGTTCCAGCTTGAGGCTTGGGTCCTCCTCCAGAAGCTTCCTCAGGGCCTCCCCCAGCTTGGCCTCGTCCGTGCGCCCCTTGGGCCGGATGGCCACGGGCACGTTGGGCTCGGGCAGGCGGGCGAAGGGGACCGCCTCGCTTTCCGGCCGTTCCCCCTGCCAGAGCACCATGCCCCGGTGTAGGTTTTCCGCCTTGGGCAGGCCCAGGACATACCCTGCCTCCGCCTCCTCCACCTCCAGGAGGTCCTTGCCCATGGGCACGTAGAGGTGGGGTAGACGGATGGCGCCCCCTTCGCTCTGGAAGGTATCCCCTGGCTTCAGCCTGCCCCGGTAAAGGCGCACGTAGGCCACCTGGCCCATGAAGGGGTCCACCTGTACCTTGAAGACCTTGGCCAGGGCAGGGCCTTCCCCAAAGCGTTCCTCCGGGGAAGGGAGGGCCTCTAGGATCAAGTCCAGAAGGGGCAGGACGCCGATGTCCTCCGTGCCCGAGGCCAGGGCCACCGGGTAGAGGAGGCCCTTGCGCACCGCCTCGTGGAAGGCTTTTTCCAGGGCCTCCCCGGTTACCTCTTCCCCCTCCAGGTACTTTTCCAGAAGGGCTTCGTCGGTTTCCACGATGGCCTCGAGGACCTCCTGACGGAAGCGCTCGGCCCGTTCCCGCTCCTCTTCGGGCACGGGCACCTCCACCTCGGCGCCGTTTTGGTAGCGGTAGGCCTTCCCGTGGAAGACGTCGATGAGCCCCACCCAGCGCCCGCCCTCATAGAGGGGCAGGTCGATGGGCAGGATGTGGCCCAAGGTGGTGCGGAGGTCCTCCAAAAGGGCGTAGTAGTCCCCCCCTTTGTCCAGCTTGGTGACCACCACCATGCGGGGGAGAGCAAGCCGCTCGGCCACGGTCCAGGCCCTTTCCGTGCCCACCTGCACCCCGTTTTCCGCGGAGACCGCCACCAAGGCGGCGTCCGCGGCCTCCAAAGCCCCCCGGATCTCCCCCACGAAGTCCCCATAGCCGGGGGCGTCCAGGAGGAAGATGCGGTGGTCCTTGTACTTCAGGGGGGCCACCCCGGTACGCACCGTGGTACGGTGGAGCTTGGCCTCGGGGGTGTAGTCGGTGGTGGTGGTGCCCTCCTCCACCCGGCCCATCCGGTCCTTGGCACCGGTTCGGAAAAGTAGGGCCTCGGTCAAGGTGGTTTTGCCGCTTCCCGCATGGCCCACCAGGGCCACGGTTCGGATGGGAGAGGTTCCTGGGATCATCTTCCCTCCTTCTTGGTGCCCATAGACCTCAACAGCGATTTGTCAAGCCCCCCTGACGCAGACAACCCACGCCGCCCGTGCTAGACGGGACGCTAAGGCTGTGAGGGCAACTTTCTTCGGTTTGCCTCTACCTACCATCCTATCCACCCACTCCCTACGCTCAGCATCGAAGCGGTATGCAGATAGGGCCGCCATGTAGAAGGCAGACCGGAGGCGGGAAGGGCCTACCCTGGAGATAGCCGACTTCTCGGGGGCGTCCCCAGACTGGTAAATCCTAGGGGTCAGACCTGTAAAGGCCGTATATGCCCGAGCCGAAGGAAAACGGGTCATATCACCAGAATAGGCGATAATCCGCAAAGCGAGAACCTCACCGACACCGGGCAGTGTGGCTAGGGCGTGAAGCCAACGGGACACAACAGGGTCAGCCTCAGCAACCTCAAGGGCCTTCCGCATGACCTCCTCCCGGAGGCCCTGGAGGGTACGGGGAACGTATCCCAGGATGCCCGAAACACCGGGCAGAGCGTACTCCCAGGCATGAAGACGGTTAAGGGCACCCACCCGGTCAGCAGTTAGGGCCTCAGAAAAGCGAACCAGAAGGGAAAGCAGGACAAGCGAGTCTTCCAAGGGGGTGTAAAGGGGCAAGTCCACATGCCGCTCAGCAAGAAAGCGAGCGATGAGCCTAGCATCCGCCTTATCGGTCTTCGCCCTACGCAAGAGGGACCGGGCATAAGCTTTGACTGCCTGAGGGTTGAGGACGTAGACCCGGAAGCCCGCCCGATGGAGAGCGTAGGCCAAAGGGCGGTAGTACGTACTGGTGGCCTCTAGGCCAACGGAAGCACCGGGAGGGAGGGCCTCGAGAAGGGAAGGGATGCCCTCCGGGTTCCGAACCCGGAGGACTTCCCCAGAGGGAAGGGCAACATCGAGCCACCTTGCAGATACGTCAACGCCTACAAATGCGCTCATCGTGCATAAAACCAGGCTTATCGGCGGAAGGCCTCGCAGGAAAAAGCGCATACATATACGGGGCGGGCCTCCCCTATGGCACTCTTACACCCGACCACTAAGGGCCAACCTCAACAACGCCTATGGGGATGGGGCCAGTCTATGGGACGACCACAAGGGCCAGTATAGGCCACGGCCACTCAGCCCGCCCCGCAGACATTCTAGCGCCTTTGGCGGTAGACGCCACGGCGGGGGTCATAGGGGCAAAAGCCAAAAGTTTGGTAGCGGCACCGCATATAGCCCTTGCGGACATTCTCCGCATACCGAACGGGAATACCACACCTAGGACATCTCTGGCGACCACGCCAAACGCTTCCAATCCACAGACTCAAACTCGGAAGGTTGTCCCTCAAAAGAACACCCCCCACGACTAGAAGCATCGCCAAAAGAAACAGACCCACCGGGTCCATAACAAGAGCTTACCCACTCCTCCCACTTCTTGCGAAGGAGTTCGTGGGGCTTGAGGCCATGGCGGTAGGCATGGGCTAGTTCCTCCATGGTGAGATAGGGGGCACCATCCACGGCACGGGGCATATCCCTACGGCCACGGACCCGTGAAGCGTCCCAGGCTAGGCCCATGCGGTCGAAGATGGCCCGCTTCTTGGGGTCCAGTTCCCTTTGGAGCCGGACAATGGGGGGTTCGAAGATGGCGTAGGTGTCATAGCAAGCGGCCGCCAAGGGGTCCAGGATAACCACGGAGTTCCTAGCCACGCCCTCAAAGATGCCCTTGGCCTGTTTCTGCATCATGCCCAGGGACTCATCCATGATGGACGTGTAGCGGAGGACCTTGCGGCCCCGAGCCCAGGGGATGAGGAGAACACGGAGCCAGAACGGAGCAGGACGAGCCCAGTAGACGAAGGCCACCAGCTCACGGACGATAGCGTCCACAGACCCGTAGCGCTGGGTAGCTAGATAGACATCCACGCCCACCTTGCGGTGCTGGGACCAGAAGGCAATGACCTCCACCGGGATAAGGTCAAACTGTCTGGAGGGAAGCCACATGTGGGCCTCGTCAAAGAGGAGAACGCCATCATGGACGTTGAGGAGGTCCGAGTAGTCCCGTATCTCCCGGATGAGATCGGTCCTGAGGACGGCCTCCCGGTGAGGAAGCTTTTTGCGACGGCGGAGGTAGTGGTAGACGTTTTCCCGGATGAAACCGAAGTTAGCGTAAACGGGGCGAGGAGAGGGAGCAGAAAGGGCCTCAAGGCCCTTGAGGACGAGGGCGTAGCTTTTGCCGCTACCAGGGATGCCCACCTCAAAACTTGCACTTATCCACCCCCCGCATACCCATGCGCCAGGGGACCACTTGAAAAGGGCCGCCGGGTTCCCTTCGGATGAAGGGTGCCATGACCCAAACGGCCCATTCTCTACTCTGGACCCTCCTGGCCCTCCTGCCAACCCCCCACCTCCGCGAATCCCTCAAAGCGCTTCTTCTCCTCCTTCTCACCGGCCACGGCAAGGCCAGGCCCCAGCACAGCAAGACCAAGTCCCCTTCCGCCCTCTCCCGCTTCCTCAACCGCTATCCCTGGCCCACCCGCGCCCTCATCCGCCTGGCTCGCAAGAAGGCCCAGGAAACCCTCCACCGGGCCAGGCCCAGGCGGGGGCCCAAGCCCAGGCTCCTGGTGGTCCTGGACCTGGTCACCCTGGAGAAGCGGGGCCTCTTCCCCGCCTTGCCCCTCTCCTTTTTCCACGGCAAGTGGGGGCTCCACCTGGTGGTGCTCTATCTGGTGCTGGGAGAGCTGCGCATCCCCTGGGCCTACCGGGTGTGGCGGGGGAAGGGGGAGAAGGCCCTTTCCCTCCTTGCCCTGCGTCTTCTGGCCTCCCTGCCCCCCTGGATGCGCAAGTCCTTCCACCTTCGGGTGGTGGCCGATGCTGCCTTCGGCACCGCCCGGTTTCTTGTGGGGGTGCGGGGGTTGGGTCTGGAAGCGGTGGTGGGGATGCGGCGGGACCGAAAGACGCGGGAGGGGCTTCCCCTCTTTGGGCTCAGACGGCAGGGGAGTCGGGTGCATCTGCGGGGACTTCCCTTTCCCGTGTGGGTGAGCTGGTACCGCTATCCCTTACCCGGGGGAGGGTGGGAGTGGCGGTACGTGGTGGCCACCTTTCCTGCGGGGCCACGGACTGTGCTGGTGTGGGGGCGGCGGCGGTTTACCATTGAGCACTTCTTCCGCACGGTAAAGAGCGAGTTTTCCCTGGGGCGTTTTGGGCAGCGGACGGCCTTGGGGGTGCATCGGTTTCTGGTGCTGTCCTTCCTGGCTTACCTGCTGGCCCACTGGGTGAGGCTAGCTCCAGACGGGAGAGGTCTTTCTTGGCGGGAGGCTGGGTGGGCAGCGGCGCGCCTGCTGCTGCCGGAGGTGGTCTTGCGGGTCCTCATGGCCGAGCTGGGAGCTTTGGGTCTTTGGCCCCCGCCTGCGGGGGGAAGGGGGTGTTCATGCAGGGTATTCGGGAGGTGCAAGTTTTGAGCCACGAAAGCCTCAATCACTAGCGACCTCCCCGAATGAAGGTGATGATGCGCCAGACGGCCATAAGGCTGTAGAAGGAGAGCCAAAGGCTGAGAATAGAAACAGCCTCAGAGATAGGGAGTATCTGATTAGCCACGTTGAAAGCGGGGATGAGGACGTTATCAACAAAGACCCAATCACTAGGCATTTGGGGGAGGATACGGACCAGAAGGGTCAAGGCGAGTATGGGCAACTCCAGGACGTGGCCCAGAACCCAGAAGAAGGCGTTGAAGGTCCAGATGATGACGTCAACGGCAGCATTCCAGAGCCACGTGAGGGCGTAATCCAGGACACCCCAGATCCAGGCGGCCACCCGCTGGACGGTATCCACGAGCCACCCGCCCAGGCGGGCGAAGGTGGCGGCCAGCCACTGGAGGAGTTCTAGAAGGCCAGAGATCAGGGCACCCATACCTCACCTCCCCTTTCCCTGCTTTCCCCTTGCGCCCCCAAAGCCAGGGTATCCGGGGGCGGGGACCCCGCCGTCAAGGGTCCAGAGGACCCCTCCGGGCCGCCCCCTACCGCATATGCAAACCCCGTCCTCCTTCCGTCCGGTAAACGTGCGCGATGGGATGGGGGCGGCCCTCCGGGGCTTGCGCCCTTGACGGCACCCCGCCCCTGATAGGGAGCAACTAAGGGGCGCAAGGGGAAAAAGCGCAAGGGTTTTGTGAGGGGTTTCACTTCTGGACATCCAGGCCCCTCCGGATCAGGAGCAAAGCGGCGCTCATCCAGACCAGCACCCCCAGGATGGGGCGGAAAGCGGTGGCAGCTTGCCAGATAGAGGTAGAACATATGTCCATTTGGGCTTGATACGGACCTATGGGAACCGTAAAGGCGCAGGGGGCAGAGCCACCCTCAACACGGAAGCGGAAGGATGAAACAATGGCAAAGGGAAACCGCTGGGCCGCCGTTGTCCGCAACTCCTGAAGAGCTTCCTGCCAACGCTGGGTCACGTTCTCTTGGAAAGACTGCCATATCTCTTCTTTGAGCTCAGGCAAATTCTTTTTCTCCAGAGCCTCCCGCTGGGGCAACTCGACAGGGCGCAGATCACCGGGAGGAGGGCCGCCAGGCCATGTATCCGCATCCTGCTGAGGCTTATCGTCCGGGTTATAAGGGTCAGTGCCCTTGGCGATCTCCTCCACGTCCGGGACGCCGTCCCCATCCGTGTCCTGCAAGGGGGGATACCAGTGGGCTTGCTGTTGGGGTCCCGAGGATCCGTGCCCTGGGCGATCTCGTCCGCATCCGGCCAGCCATCCCCGTCGGTATCCGTGCGAGTGCCAGGGTTAGGGCGAGGTTGAGGATGGGACGCAGGATCATAGGGGTTGGTGCCTACGGATACCTCCTGCCAGGTGGGAAAGCCGTCCCCGTCAGGGTCAGCGTTAGGGTCAGGGTAGACCTGGGGGTTGTTGATCACGTCCGGCCAGGGTACTCCCCGGCGATTAGCCTCATACCACTCCACCCAGTCGGGCCAGCCATCCCCGTCCGTATCTATGTCGGGGCGAGTGAAAGGGTTATCTCAAAACTTGCACTTATCCACCCCCCGCATACCCATGCGCCAGGGGACCACTTGAAAAGGGCCGCCCGGTTCCCTTCGGATGAAGGGTGCCATGCACCAGACGGCCCAAGCTCTACTCTGGACCCTCCTGGCCCTCCTGCCAACCCCCCACCTCCGGGAGTCCCTCAAAGCGCTTCTTCTCCTCCTTCTCACCGGCCACGGCAAGGCCAGGCCCCAGCACAGCAAGACCAAGTCCCCTTCCGCCCTCTCCCGCTTCCTCAACCGCTATCCCTGGCCCACCCGCGCCCTCATCCGCCTGGCTCGCAAGAAGGCCCAGGAAACCCTCCACCGGGCCAGGCCCAGGCGGGGGCCCAAGCCCAGGCTCCTGGTGGTCCTGGACCTGGTCACCCTGGAGAAGCGGGGCCTCTTCCCCGCCTTGCCCCTCTCCTTTTTCCACGGCAAGTGGGGGCTCCACCTGGTGGTGCTCTATCTGGTGCTGGGAGAGCTGCGCATCCCCTGGGCCTACCGGGTGTGGCGGGGGAAGGGGGAGAAGGCCCTTTCCCTCCTTGCCCTGCGTCTTCTGGCCTCCCTGCCCCCCTGGATGCGCAAGTCCTTCCACCTTCGGGTGGTGGCCGATGCTGCCTTCGGCACCGCCCGGTTTCTTGTGGGGGTGCGGGGGTTGGGTCTGGAAGCGGTGGTGGGGATGCGGCGGGACCGAAAGACGCGGGAGGGGCTTCCCCTCTTTGGGCTCAGACGGCAGGGGAGCCGGGTGCACCTGCGGGGACTTCCCTTTCCCGTGTGGGTGAGCTGGTACCGCTATCCCTTACCCGGGGGAGGGTGGGAGTGGCGGTACGTGGTGGCCACCTTTCCCGCGGGGCCACGGACTGTGCTGGTGTGGGGGCGGCGGCGGTTTACCATTGAGCACTTCTTCCGCACGGTAAAGAGCGAGTTTTCCCTGGGGCGTTTTGGGCAGCGGACGGCCTTGGGGGTGCATCGGTTTCTGGTGTTGTCCTTCCTGGCTTACCTGCTGGCCCACTGGGTGAGGCTAGCTCCAGACGGGAGAGGTCTTTCTTGGCGGGAGGCTGGGCGGGAGGCGGCGCGCCTGCTTCTGCCGGAGGTGGTCTTGCGGGTCCTCATGGCCGAGCTGGGAGCTTTGGGTCTTTGGCCTCCGCCTGCGGGGGAAGGGGGTGTTCATGCAGGGTATTCGGGAGGTGCAAGTTTTGAGTTACGCAATTGCCCAGATGCCAGCTGCACAATCTCAGTACTGCTGGACGTACGCAGCACCATGGACACCGTCTGCCGCACGGGAGCATAGTCCACATCGATAACACCGCTAGAGTAGACAGGCCCCCCTGCCAGGAGCAGGAGAGCCACCAGCAGGAGGGCCTTCCTCATAGGGCTACCCCTTCAGGAACTTCTTGGCATAGCGCCAAGCCGCAGAGAGCCCAATGCTCAGAGCCAGCACGCCGACGCCAGCCGCAGCCACAAGGCCGATATAGTTGGTAACCTGGGAAGCGATTTGAGAAGGCTCGAACTCCACGCTACTCACCTCCTTTCTGGACCTCTACGGGGTTAGCACCCCGGTTGTCCCTAAAGCCGCTTGAGGAGATTACGGAGGAACGATGCCACCAGACCCGCACCGAACCCCCACCAAAACGCCTGAAAGACCGGAGTCCAGTCCACATTAGAAGCCTCCATAGAGCCTGCCCATGTAGCGGTAGGCCGCTAGCAGGGAGAAGGGCACCACCGTAAAGGCCAGGGTCCAGATGAACCAGGCAGACGGGTTCACCACTCACCCCCCACCAGAGCCCCACCAATGAGGCCGAGGCCAAAGGCAACGACCTGGAAGAAGGGCATGAGGGCCTGAAGGTCAAGCACTCTTTACCTCCCGAGCCTCCTTGAGGGCCAGGGTGCCGATGAGCTCAGCACCCACGACCACTTCCCGCACCTCATCCCGCCGGGTGCCATAACCCCGCACCGCACCCTTCCGAAGGCGCAGGCGGTAGACGGCGGGGAGGGTCTTGAAGGAAGCCTCCACGGATGGATCGGCCTCCAGGTAGACCGCTTCCAGGCCCCGCACGTTAGGCATCTGGGGGCTCATGGCAACCAGGACACGGGCATAGGCCACGCCGTCCTTCCGCACACCGGACGAAACACCAAGGACCAAGAGATCCACCGTGCTAACCGGAACGCCGTCAAACATCACACACCTCCGTATGCCATGCGCTCAGGCATGTAGCCAAAGCGAGCCTGCTTTGTTTCCACACCCTTGAAGTAGGACACCTTAGCCTCCTCAACGAACCGCTTGCGATCTTCAGCAGTACCAGCAAGGACACGGAAAAGAGCAATGAAGGGGTTGAGGAGGTTGACTTTACCCGCCTTACCAACCGCCGCTAGAGCAGTCAGATAGGCCCCAAGAGCCTGCTTGGCCAGCGAAAGGACATCCACCTGTGCTTGCCACTTCACTCTAACCGCCTTTCCCGTATCACCTCCCTCACGAAAAGCACCCTGGACCAACCGCCAAAGCGGATCCACAGGGGCATTTCCCAAAACGGAGTAGTTGAGGTAACTCAAAACTTGCACCTCCCGAATACCCTGCATGAACACCCCCTTCCCCCCGCAGGCGGGGGCCAAAGACCCAAAGCTCCCAGCTCGGCCATGAGGACCCGCAAGACCACCTCCGGCAGCAGCAGGCGCGCCGCTGCCCACCCAGCCTCCCGCCAAGAAAGACCTCTCCCGTCTGGAGCTAGCCTCACCCAGTGGGCCAGCAGGTAAGCCAGGAAGGACAGCACCAGAAACCGATGCACCCCCAAGGCCGTCCGCTGCCCAAAACGCCCCAGGGAAAACTCGCTCTTTACCGTGCGGAAGAAGTGCTCAATGGTAAACCGCCGCCGCCCCCACACCAGCACAGTCCGTGGCCCCGCAGGAAAGGTGGCCACCACGTACCGCCACTCCCACCCTCCCCCGGGTAAGGGATAGCGGTACCAGCTCACCCACACGGGAAAGGGAAGTCCCCGCAGATGCACCCGACTCCCCTGCCGTCTGAGCCCAAAGAGGGGAAGCCCCTCCCGCGTCTTTCGGTCCCGCCGCATCCCCACCACCGCTTCCAGACCCAACCCCCGCACCCCCACAAGAAACCGGGCGGTGCCGAAGGCAGCATCGGCCACCACCCGAAGGTGGAAGGACTTGCGCATCCAGGGGGGCAGGGAGGCCAGAAGACGCAGGGCAAGGAGGGAAAGGGCCTTCTCCCCCTTCCCCCGCCACACCCGGTAGGCCCAGGGGATGCGCAGCTCTCCCAGCACCAGATAGAGCACCACCAGGTGGAGCCCCCACTTGCCGTGGAAAAAGGAGAGGGGCAAGGCGGGGAAGAGGCCCCGCTTCTCCAGGGTGACCAGGTCCAGGACCACCAGGAGCCTGGGCTTGGGCCCCCGCCTGGGCCTGGCCCGGTGGAGGGTTTCCTGGGCCTTCTTGCGAGCCAGGCGGATGAGGGCGCGGGTGGGCCAGGGATAGCGGTTGAGGAAGCGGGAGAGGGCGGAAGGGGACTTGGTCTTGCTGTGCTGGGGCCTGGCCTTGCCGTGGCCGGTGAGAAGGAGGAGAAGAAGCGCTTTGAGGGATTCGCGGAGGTGGGGGGTTGGCAGGAGGGCCAGGAGGGTCCAGAGTAGAGAATGGGCCGTTTGGGTCATGGCACCCTTCATCCGAAGGGAACCCGGCGGCCCTTTTCAAGTGGTCCCCTGGCGCATGGGTATGCGGGGGGTGGATAAGTGCAAGTTTTGAGGTAAGTGGCTTTATCACGCAACACAAGCCACGACTCAGTGAGATACGCCCAAATCGCCGGGATAGACGGACCAAACACGTCCCAATCCCGCACATCCACCCCATCCCCAGGCACCACCATTTCGGCCAACACCTCCGGGGTTAGCTGGAACTCCACCCGTACGACCTCCCCCTGAAGGGCACCGTGAACCTCCTCATACGCCTTGAGGAGCAAGCGGGAAGCGGGTTTGGTCTTGGCCTCAAGGGTCTTGGAATAGACCCGAGCCAGCAGGGGGCCACGCCCGAAGGTGAAGCCCGACCAGGTATGACCCCGAAGATGAACGGACATGGTAGCAGGGGCCTCACCGAGGGACGCAGGAACTTGAATAGCGGGGGGCGTGTTACTCATGGGCCCCCCACTGGGGGCGGCCCCGCCTTCGGCGGGGACCTGCCCCTCAGCGAGCCACATGGACCGGGACCGAGCCCGGCTAGTGAACCGAGCTATGTCCTCCACATGGAAGGCGCCATGGGGCACCTCGATATCCACGAAGAGATCCACACGGGACACCTGGATCCTCGAAGGCCGAGTACCCACCAGGTTTGTGGCGGCTTCCATGACCCAATCCACCACACGCCGGACATCCCTACCCGCCTGCATCATGTAGGTACCCGTGATCTCCACCACCACCGCAGGGAACGAAGCCCGGCGGGTAGTGTCCCGGACCGCCGAGAGGCGGACGAACAGGAGGTTAGCGAAGCTCAACTGCCAAGCGTAATGACGAGTAGGCTGGACCAAAGCCGCTTCATAAAGGGGAAGGTCTCCAGAGATGATATCCACGGAACCATCCAAACGAGGAAGGGGGAAATAGGCATCGACGCCCCACAAAATGGCCGCACCAGGGTTCTGACGATACAAGTCCTTGAGATTATCAAGGGCGGCCTCCAGACCTTCCGGCAACTGATAGCGTCCCTCGTCCCAATACAGGTTCACCCGGAAGGTGTCCACTCCGTAGCCAAGAACCCTAGGCGTCATATCTAAACGTGTAAGTATAGGCCTAAGGAGGGGGCGATTGTCCCAAGTGCTCTACGTGCCCAGGAGGCTTCTGGAGGAAACCCGCACCCACCTCCAAAAGGAGGCGCCTAGGGAAGGGGTGGGGCTTTGGGCGGGGAGGCGGGAGGTGGAAAGGGTGATTCCCCTGCCCAACGCCCACCCAGAGCCTCTGGTGGGGTATCTGGCCGAGCCCTTGGCCCTGCTTCGGGCCCTAAAGGAGATGGAAGGGGAGGGTCTGACCCTCTTGGCCATCTACCACTCCCATCCCAGGGGGCCTGCCTTCCCCAGCCCCACCGATATCCGCGAGGCCCGCTGGCGGGTGCCCTACGTCATCTTCGGCACCGATGGGGTCAGGGCTTTCCTTCTACCGGAAGGGCGGGAGGTGGAGATCCATGTGGGTGGAGATTGAAGCGGCTGCCTATAGATCTCCTGAGGGATTTCCCCCGGGAGCAGGTTGTTCTTTGGCTCCTTTGAGTTTTGCGGCCTTTTTAGGTTGAAATAACTTTTTAACGAGCTTTGCGGCCATAGCTGCTCGTTCCCCTTCTAGGGCTTCTCGCTTGATGACCTCGGTGGTAAGTAGATCCTTAATTTCATCGATTTCTAGCTTTAACTCGGGGTTAAGTTGACGAAAGAGCTTGCGAAGTGTATTAAGCACAGGGGGTGTTTGTAGGAGAGCAGCCAAGACAAAACGATTTGAGAGCTGTTGTTGCACGTAATACTGTTCAAGAAGACCTTTGAGCGAAGCTTCTTTGGTAAGGAGAAAAAGATCTTGCATCACTTTTACCGTAGCCCCTTTGCGGTTGTTTAAGTTAAACAAATCTATATCCAGAACGAGTTCCTGCCCAATGGGTTTGGCAAATACAATGCGGTAAACGCGCCAGATGCGGCCATTCGTCAGTATGACCCAATCCACTCCCTGATTGGCTCCGTAGTCTGCAGCTTGCTTTAAGTGAGCGTCCTTCAATTCTGAACCAATCGCCTTGACCTCAACAAGGTACTTAACAGCCCCTTTTTGAAGGATGGCCAAGTCGCAATAGGTTCCGCGAATGGCAAGCTCAGAAGTGATTTCGCTCCACTTATCATAGCCAAAAACATCACCTCAAAACTTGCACCTCCCGAATACCCTGCATGAACACCCCCTTCCCCCCGCAGGCGGAGGCCAAAGACCCAAAGCTCCCAGCTCGGCCATGAGGACCCGCAAGACCACCTCCGGCAGAAGCAGGCGCGCCGCCTCCCGCCCAGCCTCCCGCCAAGAAAGACCTCTCCCGTCTGGAGCTAGCCTCACCCAGTGGGCCAGCAGGTAAGCCAGGAAGGACAGCACCAGAAACCGATGCACCCCCAAGGCCGTCCGCTGCCCAAAACGCCCCAGGGAAAACTCGCTCTTTACCGTGCGGAAGAAGTGCTCAATGGTAAACCGCCGCCGCCCCCACACCAGCACAGTCCGTGGCCCCGCAGGAAAGGTGGCCACCACGTACCGCCACTCCCACCCTCCCCCGGGTAAGGGATAGCGGTACCAGCTCACCCACACGGGAAAGGGAAGTCCCCGCAGATGCACCCGACTCCCCTGCCGTCTGAGCCCAAAGAGGGGAAGCCCCTCCCGCGTCTTTCGGTCCCGCCGCATCCCCACCACCGCTTCCAGACCCAACCCCCGCACCCCCACAAGAAACCGGGCGGTGCCGAAGGCAGCATCGGCCACCACCCGAAGGTGGAAGGACTTGCGCATCCAGGGGGGCAGGGAGGCCAGAAGACGCAGGGCAAGGAGGGAAAGGGCCTTCTCCCCCTTCCCCCGCCACACCCGGTAGGCCCAGGGGATGCGCAGCTCTCCCAGCACCAGATAGAGCACCACCAGGTGGAGCCCCCACTTGCCGTGGAAAAAGGAGAGGGGCAAGGCGGGGAAGAGGCCCCGCTTCTCCAGGGTGACCAGGTCCAGGACCACCAGGAGCCTGGGCTTGGGCCCCCGCCTGGGCCTGGCCCGGTGGAGGGTTTCCTGGGCCTTCTTGCGAGCCAGGCGGATGAGGGCGCGGGTGGGCCAGGGATAGCGGTTGAGGAAGCGGGAGAGGGCGGAAGGGGACTTGGTCTTGCTGTGCTGGGGCCTGGCCTTGCCGTGGCCGGTGAGAAGGAGGAGAAGAAGCGCTTTGAGGGATTCGCGGAGGTGGGGGTTGGCAGGAGGGCCAGGAGGGTCCAGAGTAGAGAATGGGCCGTTTGGGTCATGGCACCCTTCATCCGAAGGGAACCCGGCGGCCCTTTTCAAGTGGTCCCCTGGCGCATGGGTATGCGGGGGGTGGATAAGTGCAAGTTTTGAGTCACTTAACATGTCTGCAACAATCCGCACTGTGTCGGCTTCGTTAACGTCTCTTGCGTAGGCTGCATCTAGGATAGGAAGAAAACGCCTAAGCCCAGTTATGACGCGGTCAATCACTTTTTTAGGAAAAGCCATGAGTTCCTCCTTTAGGCTATGTTAGCATAGCTTAACAAACGAAAAGGGAACGTTGGAGCTAGCCCCCGTAGAACCAGCCCGTGTCCCACATGACGAGGGGCTTGGCCTCCTGCCTCACCCCGGCCTCCACCACCTCGGCCACCACCACGCTGTGGTCCCCGCCCTCGTGGAGGTGGCGCACCTCGGCCTCGAGCCAGTAGGGAAGCTCGGTGAGGAGGGGAAGGCCAAAGGTGGGGGAGGGTTCAAAGGGATGGCCGTTCAGGGTGCTTCCCTCCCGCTGGGTGGGTTTGAAGAAGTCCTGGGCGATGCCCTTCTGGCCTTCCGCCAGGGTCATGAGGGCCAGCTTGCCCGTGCGCTGGATAAGCTCATGCAGGCGGCTATCCCGCTTAACCCCCAGGGCGATGAGGGGAGGGGTGAAGGAGGCCTGGGTCACCCAGTTCACCGTGCCCGCGGCGTAGTCCTCGCCGTCTTTTGCGGTGAGGACGTAAAGGCCATAGGTGAAGCTCCGCAGGACTTTTTTCTTAGCCTCGAGGTCCATACCGGTTTTCATTTTAGCCCTGGGCCAGGAGGGTCTGGATGAGGGCCTCATGGATGTGGCCGTTGGTGGCCACGATGTAGCGGTGCCCCAGGCGGTAGGGCCTTCCTTCCAGGTCGGTGACCTTCCCCCCTGCCTCCTCCACGATGAGCCAGCCTGCGGCCACATCCCAGGGGTTCAGTTTCACCTCCCAAAAGCCCTCCAACCTCCCGGCAGCCACATAAACCAGGTCCAAGGCCGCCGCCCCCGGCCGGCGCACCAGGAGTCCCTTGGACAGGGCCCGGTGAAAGTAGGTGAGGTTTTCCGGGTCCTTGGCCACATCGTAGGGAAACCCCGTGGCAAGGAGGCTTCCCAAGAGCTCCTTCCGCCTTGTAACCTGGATGGGCCGGCCGTTTAGGAAGGCGCCTTCCCCCCGAACCGCGTAAAAGGCCTCGTCCCGGCTGGTGTCCAGCACCACCCCCACCTGGATCTTCCCCTCCACCTCGAGGGCGATGGAAACCCCATAGAAGGGAAAGCCGTGGGCGTAATTCACGGTGCCGTCCAAGGGGTCCACGATGAAGCGAAGGGCCTTGCTCCCCTCGCTTCCCCCCTCTTCCCCCAAGAAGCCCGCCTCGGGGAAGCGGGAGAGGAGAAGTTCCTTGATGGCTTCCTCCGACTCCCGGTCCGCCTGGGTCACCAGGTCGGTGGGACCGGACTTGGTGCCGTGGGTGAAGCCCTTAGCCTGGTAGTAGGTGTGGATGCCCTTGGCCAAATGGGCGGCTTCCAGCATGGCCTCGAGGTAGGGGAAGTAGGGGTGCTTCCTGCCAATCACCTCCCCATCATACGCCGGGATTCCACGCCCTTCCCTTAGCGAAAAGGGCTTTTAGCTTGGCCTCGTCCTTTATCCCCGGGGCCCTTTCCACCCCGCTGGCCAGGTCGATGGCGTAGGGCCTCAGGGCCAGAACCTCCTCCAGGTTTTCGGGGGTTATCCCGCCGGCCAGGATGATGCGCTTTCCCGTTTGTAAAAGGGGCCTGGCCCAGTCCCTGGGGTAGGTTTGGCCGCTTCCCGGAGACTTGCCATCCAGCAGAAGGGCGCCTGCGGGGTACTGGGCCCAACCGGGATCCGCAGGGCCGGTTAGGGGAAAGGCCTTGATGACAGGAAAGTGCCTGCCGATGGCCTCCGCCCACTCCGGGGGCTCGGCCCCGTGGAGTTGGACCACTTGGAGCCTGGCCCGTTCCGCAACCCTCAGCACCTCCTCGGGGCCTTGGTCTTGGAAGACCCCTACCCGAACCACAAAGGGGCCCAAAGCCTCCGAGATGGCCCGGGCCACCTCGAGGTCCACCCGCCTCCTGGAGCCCGGAGCGAAGACGAATCCTACGGCCAAGGCTCCTAGGGCTTCCGCCAAAAGGGCGTCCTCCAGCCGGGTGATGCCGCAGATCTTGATGCGGATCAAGGCAGAACCCCCCTTACCTTCAGGGAAACCTGGGAGAAGGCTCGTTCCCCAACTCCTGGAGGCCGGGCACTGGGAGCCGAATGGGATCCTGTACCCTCACCAGGGCTTGGTCGGCCAGGGTTGGGTGGAAGAGGGCATTGAAACTTTTCCCCACGCCCGCATGCTGGCTTTCTATAGGGCTCATCTCCGCCACGGTACTCTCTATGAGCTCCGCCCGCTCGTCCTCCGGAATCACGCCAGCTTCCAGGAGGTGGTGGCACTCCTCGCGGGTGAAGCGCCGGGGCTGGACCATGCCCTTAGTTTAAGGGCCCCACCAGCCGCCCTGGTGGGGCCTGGACACCCTTACCTGAGGTCTAACCGCACTTGGAGTAGCCACAGACCTGGCACTTGTAGCATCCCTCCTCCCGCACCAGGGCTACCTCCCCGCAGGAGGGGCACTTGGTGGCTCCCGCCAGGACCAGGCCGCTTTGGGGCCCCCTTACCCCAAGGGAACCGCCAGAGAGGGCGGGTACCTCGGTCAACCCGTCAAGGTGGCCTCCACGGGGCTGACCCGGGACTGCCTTAGGGGCAGCGGTGGCCTCCCCCTTTAGGACCTCGGGGATGGTTTCCAGGGCCACGGCGATCAGGTCCGCTTTGCTGGAAACCAGCCTGCCCTGGTAGGTGCCGTAAAGACCGCCATTGATGCCCCTTAGGGTCCTCACGATGGCCTCCGGGGGCACTCCGTACTGGAGGGCGATGGAGACCACCCGGCCGAGGGCCTCGGAGTCAGCGTTGGCCTCGTCTCCTGCCTTGCCCGAGGTGAGGATGACCTCTATGGGCTTTCCCTCCAGCATGTTCACCGTGACCAGAAAGCTCCTTTTGCCTCCATCGGGGGAGAGGAGCTTGACCATGTCGGTAAAGCCCATGAGTCTGCCCGGGCGCTCGTACATGGGGGTACCCGGTTGAGGCGCTGGCGAGGGGGCCTCAGGGGCAGGATGGGAAACCAAAGGAGCTTCTTCCTTCTCCTCCTTCTTCTCCTCTTTCCTCACCGTGAGCACCTGGAACTCCCGGGAGCCATCCCGGTAGACGGTGATGCCCTTGCACCCTGTGCGGTAAGCCTCTAGATAAGCGGCTTCCACCTCCTCCACGGTGGCATGGTTGGGCAGGTTGATGGTCTTGGAGAGGGAGTTTCCGGCATACCCTTCGGCGTCGAAGGCCCTCTGCACGGCTCCCTGCATCCGCACGTGGTCCAGGGGATGAATGTCGTGGGCGCACTCGAAGACCCGGCGGATCGCCTCGGGGACGAAGGGAAGTTTCTTGACCGAGCCGTGCCCGTCCTCCTGGATGGCGGCGATGATCTTCTCCCAGTCCCACTTGCCCTCCTTCGCGTAATCGGGATGGGGCGGGTAGGCCTCCATCAGCTCCACGAAGAGGGGGTGCAGAAGGGGCTTGTACTCCCCGCCGATCCTGCGCCAGACGAAGGGGCTGAAGACGGGCTCGATGCCGCTAGAAACCCCCATGAGCATGGAGGTGGTGCCGGTGGGGGCCACGGTGAGGACGGCCACGTTGCGCCTTGACCTCACCCCCAGGCCCTGGAAGTAGTCCCGGTGTTCCTCGTAGAGGGGGAAGGGGCCCCGCTCCTCGGCCAGGGCCTCCGAGGCCCTTATGGCCTCCTCCCGCAGGGCGGACATGATCTCGTAGACCTTTTCCCTGGCCTTCTCGGAGGAGTAGGGAAGCCCCATCTTGATGAGGGCGTCCGCCAGGCCCATGACCCCGAGGCCGAGCCTCCTGAGCTTCTTGGCTGCCTCCTCGTTGTCGGGGAGGGCAAACTTGTTCACGTCAAGGACGTTGTCCAGGAAGCGGATGGCCGTGTGGACATCCTTGCGGAACTCCGCCATCTGGAACTCCCCGTCCTTCACGTAGGCGGCCAGGTTCAGGGCTCCGAGGTCGCAAGGCTCGCCCACGGTGAGGGGGATCTCCCCGCAGTTGTGGCAGACGAGCCCACCCGCCACCAGGCTGTGGGTGACCGGCTCGGTGAGGTCGTACACGGGCGCCACACTCGCAGCCTCCACCGAGGCCACCGTGGCCACAAAGGGCTTGCGGTAGCTTCCCCTAGGGCGTTCCCGCAAGAAGGCCCGAAGCTTCGCCTGCTTTTCCGGCTGGAGAAAGCCCACCACCTCGGCGAAGCGGTCGCGGCTTTGCGCTCCCAGGATGAGCTCGTACTGCTCGGCCACGGGGTAGGTCTTGTGGCCTCCCCGGCCATCGGGGAGGAGCTTTTCTCCTGCCGCCCGCCGCCGGTGGATTTTCCCGTAGATGCCCAGGTTGAGGAGGAGAAGCTGGACGTCTTGCAGAAGCCCCAGACTGGAGGAGGCCAAGCGTATGGTGGCGTCCTGTTTGCTGGGGTTGACCTGGACCGAGCCATCGGCGCTGAAGAGGCCCCGCAAGAACCCCACCACCGCCTCCCGGGGCGCCCGGAAGAGGCTTTCGGGAACCCGCTTCTCCGTGGCCTTGGCGGGCTTCACCCCCAGGGCTTGGAAGAACTCGGCGGGAATCCGGTTGAAGTGGAGGTGGTAGGTGTTGGAGGGGGTTTCTTGGAGGGTACCTCCTCCGAACCAGTCCCGGAGCAGGGTGGGAAGCCAGGACACCTCCTCGTAGTCCTTTCGCGAGAAGTAGAACCCCACCCCATCCTCCCGCAGGTACCCATCGCCCAGAAGCCAGCCCAGGGCCGCGCCCAGCTCCGGGCTCCAACGGGTGGGCAGGCGGGCGTACTGGCCCTTCACATCCTCCCGGCCCCGCCCACTCCGGCTTCCCGCGGCGGCCACCCGTTCCCGGGCCACCGCCAGGGCGGGGGCAGGGAGGAGGTCTTCCTTGGGGAAAAGTCCCTCCCCGCTTTGCACCAGGACGCGATCCCCCGGCTTCAGCGCCCCCGCTTCCCGGTAGCCTTCTGGGGTGAGGACCAGGTGGTCGGGGGTGAGGGTGAGCTCGAGGCCCTCCCGGGTCCTGAGGCGCACCACGGGCTTCGTTCCGGTGAAGAAGGCTTTGGCCGCCCGGCGCACGGCGGTGCCCGTCTGCGGCAAGGGCTGGCCCATCCCCCCAAAGGGGGCGCGGTTGTCGGTGACCAGGAAAAAGCTCCCCTTCTCAGCCAGCTCGGCGATGGGCACCAGGCCGTACTCGGTGGGGATGCGGGTGGAACCTACGAAGCAGGGGTTGGTGGAGCGGATCTGGTAGCGTTCGCCCAAACCCTTGAGGGCAGAAAGCCCGTTGATCCGGTCCACGAAGATGAGCCCCGGCTCCCCCGTGGCCCAGGCGTGCCAGGCGATCTCGTGCCAGAGCCAGCGGGCGGGAACTTTGCCCCCGAAAAGGGGAATGGGTTTGGCCCCATCCTCCCGCTCCGGCAGGGCAGGGATCTGGCCCGTGTAGGGGCCTCCTAAGGGATAGGGGTAGTATTTCCCCGGCACCTCAATGGGGGTCACGGGCCAGAGGGTGTCCTCCTCGAGGGCCTTCATGAAGGCTTCGGTGACCAGGACGGAGATGTTGAAGGTGGAGATATCCCCCTCGGCCTTCTCCCGGTCCAGGTCCTTGGCGGTGAGGAAGTCCAGGAGGTCGGGGTGCTCTATGGAAAGGGTAGCCATTCCCGCCCCGCGGCGGGTCCCGCCCTGCCTCACCACCCGGAGCACCGGGGCGTACACATACCGTAAGGTGGCCACGGGACCCGCTTCCTCCCCTCCCAGGGCGGCCCACTCCAGGAAGTTGTCAAAGATCTCCATGAGGAAGCTCACCGGGCCGGAGCTGGTACCCCCGGAGCCCCGGATGGGGGCTCCCTCGGGCCGAAGGAGGGAGAAGTCCACGTGGGGCTCGAGGCCCTTCAGGGCCAAGGCGGCTGCCTCCTTGGCGGCTTCCACAATGCCCCCCATGTCGTCGGGTACCTGGATGGCTCCGGGAGGGGGTTCCTGGACCACCAGGACCCCGTAGCGTTCCGCCAGGGCCCTAAGCTCGGGGGAAACCTCCCCGTAGACCGCCCGCAGGAAGTTCTTCAGGGCGATCTCCTCCTTTTCCCCTTCCGGGTTGGTGGGGGGGCGCATAAGGCCCCGGATGAAATCGGCCCCATCGGGGTGGCGGGCGGAGAGATAGGCCACGCCCCGCACTGCCTGGCGCTGACGGTTCCCCTTGGAGCGGTAAGGGTCCAGGTTGACCCCATTCCCCCCACCCACCTTGGTGACCAGGGCCAGCTTTTTGGCCACCTCCATGATTCCATCAAAGCTTTCCGGGGGGTACTGGGTGGCTCCCTGCACGAAGCAGTTCAGGAGGTTGCCGTGAGGGGTACCGGCCCCGGCCAGGATGCGCCCGCCGGGGGAGAAGCGCTTGGAGGCCATGAGGTCATAGAACTTTTCCTCCCAGTAGGCCCGGTCCTCGGGTTTTTCCACCTTGGCGATTTCCCGGGCCACCCGGCGGAACATGCCGAGGATATCCCCGTCCCCTTCCTGGAAATACTGGCGCCTGGCGATGGCTTGCGCGTGATCGTCAAAGAAATACCGTTCCATAAATCCTCCGGACCCCCTCGGGGTGTTTACCCCACATCTTGGGGCAGACGCCTGGAATACTACAACCTTTGGGGTTTTCCCGGCAAGTGGGGGGGGTCACACTCTGCCCCTGGTTGTTGACTAAGCCCCCTCAGCCTACCAAAATGGGAGGGATGCGTGCGGCTTTCCGCACCCTCGGGTGCAAGGTGAACCAGGTGGAAACCGAGGCCCTGCTGGGTTTCCTCAAGGCCCTGGAGCCGGAGGTGGTTCCCCTCGAGGCGGGAGCCGACCTGGTGGTCATCAACACCTGCGCCGTGACCACCACCGCCGAGGCCGATGCCCGCAAGGAGATCCGCCGGGCCAGGCGGGCTAACCCAGGGGCCTTCATCGTGGTCACGGGGTGCTACGCCGAGCTTTCCCCAGAGGAGGTGCAGGAGCTGGGTGCCGACGCCGTGGTGCCCAACTCCCGCAAGGCGGAGCTTCCCAAGGTGATCCTGGAGCACTTTGGCCTTCCCGCAGACCCCATCACCACCCCTCCCAACGAGTTCTGGGGGGCGGGGGAGAGGGGGCTTCTCAATAGCCGGGTCCGGGCTTTTTTGAAGGTGCAGGATGGTTGCCAGGTGGGCTGCGCCTACTGCATCATCCCCCGGCTAAGGGGCAAAGAACGGCATCGGGATTACCGCGATGCTTTGGCGGAGGCGGAGGCCCTTCTAAGGATGGGTATAAAGGAGATCGTGCTCACCGGGGTGCGGCTTGGGAGCTACCGGGGCCACCCCAGGGGCCTTGCGGGGTTGGTGGAGGACCTCTACCATCTGGGGGCCAAGGTGCGGCTTTCCTCCATCGAGCCTGAGGACACGGGGGAGGACCTCCTTCGGGTCATCGCCCGGTATGCCCCTGAGGTGCGGCCTCACCTCCACCTTTCCCTGCAGACGGGTTCGGACCGCCTCCTAAGGCTCATGGGACGCCGCTACGACAAGGCCTATTACCGCAACCTGGTGCAGAGGGCCTACGAGCTCATCCCCGGCTTCGCCCTCACCACGGATGTCATCGCCGGGCTCCCCACGGAAACCGAGGAGGAGCACCAGGAAACCCTGGCCTTCCTGGAGGAGCTTAGGCCCACCCGGGTTCACGCCTTCACCTATACCCCCCGCCCCAAGACCCGGGCGGCCTCTATGCCCCAGGTGCCGCCGGAGGTGCGCAAGCGGCGCACCAAGGAGGTTATCGCCCTGGCTCAGCGTCTGGCGGAGGAGCGCATCAGGCCCAAGCTGGGAAGCCAGGTGGAGGTTTTGGTGGAGAGGATCCAGGGAGGCCTTGCCCTCGGCCACACCCCCGACTACTACGAGGCCCGTCTTTCCGGTTCCGCTCGGCCGGGGGATACGGTTTTGGCGCGGGTGGAGGGGGCCGAGGGATACACCCTTTTGGGCCGGGTGGAAAGGGTGCAGCAGGAGGCTCCGCTTCCCCTGGAACTCCCCATAAGGTAGACTCTTTCCCATGGAGTGCGTGTTCTGCCGCATCATCGTTGGGGAGCTTCCTTCCCGGAAAGTCTACGAAGACGAGGGTTTTGTGGCCTTCCACGACATAAGGCCCAAGGCCCCGGTGCACGTGCTGGTGGTCCCCAAGGAGCACGTGGAGAAGCTCTCCGACTACCCGGACACCGAGGAGGGGGAGCGGAAGCTCGGAGCTCTCTTCCGCACCGCAAACCGGGTGGCCCGGGTCCTTGGCCTCGAGGGGTATAAGGTCCAGGTGCACGTGGGGGAGAAGGGGGGGCAGGAGGTCTTCCACGTGCATGTGCACATCATGGGAAGTCCTTCTTGAGGACGAAGCGGTCCAGCACCTGGCCGCTAGGGGCCAGGGCGTAGCCCACCAGGGTTTCCCCTTCCGCCTCCAGGAAAAGGGCGTGGTGGGCCACCGCCAGGGTCTGAGTGTAAGGGGAAGGAGGCTTGGTGGGGTAGAGGCCTGCCCCGCCCCCGCCCACCACCAGGTGGGTGGTGAAGCCCACCTGAAGGCGCTCGTAATGGTGGTCGTGCCCGGCCAGGACCAAGGGTATCCGGTATTGCCGCAAGAGGGGTTCCAGAAGGTTCCTGAGGCTCGGGCTTCCCCCGTGCAACCCCGAGGAATAAAGGGGACGGTGGAGGATCACCACCCGCCAGGGGGCCTGGGTGTGGCTCAGGGCCTGGGCCAGCCAGCCCCGCTGGGCCTTTAGGTCTCCCTCCGTGTAGAGGATGAAGAACTCCATTGCCCCTAGGCGCACTTGGTAATAGGGTTTTTCCAGCTGGAAACGCTTGAGCTGGCCCTCGAGGTTCGGGGCATCGTGGTTGCCGAAGGCGGGGTAAAGGGGCGTGGGAGGGAGTTCCCTTAGGAAACGCTCCACCACCAGCCCCCGGGGGTAGAAGTTGTCCCCCGCGGTGAAGAGGGCGGCCAAGGGCTTGCGGACGTGCTCGGTCCGTAGCAGGCTGGCCACCTGGGCCCGGCCCGGTGTGTCCTGGCCCCAATCCCCTATCACCGCCACCCGCTGGCCAAAGGCCAGTCCGAGGGAAAGAAGGAGGAAAAGGAGCCTACGCACTAGGCCTCAGCGGCTCCGTGGGGCTTTAGGCTGGCTTCCTCCACCCCCGCTTTTTCCACCACCTCCTCGGCCACCAGGATGGGGGCCCCGGCCCTAAGGGCCAAGGCCATGGCATCGGAGGGCCTTGCGTCCACCTCCAGTTCGATGCCCCGGTGTTCCAGGATGAGTCGGGCATAGAAGGTGCCGTCCCGCAGGTCGATGATTTCCACACGCAGGAGTTTTCCCTGAAGCATTTCCATCACGGAGAGGAGGAGATCGGGGGTTAGGGGGCGCGGTGGTTTTTCACCTTGCAAGGCCACCACGATGTGGTGGGCCTCGAGGGGACCGATGACGATGGGGAGAAGCTTGTCGTTCTCCGTCCTGAGCAGGACCACCACGCTCCCGTTCTGGGGGTCCACGCCCAGGGTCTCGATCTTGGCGTTCAGCATACCTTGAGTATAGACTAGCGGCGTGAGGACTTACCCTGTGGAGATCGCTGGGGTTCGGCGCGAGCTTCCCATCGTCCAGGTGGGGCCGGATGTGGCCGTGGCCCTTTTAAACCTTCTGGGGGACACCGAGCTCACCGAGGCCGCCGCCGAGGAGCTGGCCAAGCGCTTACCCCCCGAGGTGGAAACCTTGGTCACCCCTGAGGTCAAGGCGGTGCCCTTGGCCCATGCCCTTTCCCGGATTACGAAGAAGCCCTATGTGGTGGCTCGGAAGACGGAGAAGCCCTACATGATCAACCCCGTGAGCCGTCAGGTGCTCTCCATCACCACGGGCAAGCCCCAGCTTCTGGTGTTGGATGGGGCGGACATTCCCCTTATCCGGGGGCACAAGGTGGCCATTGTGGACGATGTGGTGTCCACGGGTTCTACCCTTTCTGGCCTCCGGGAGCTTATTGAGAGCGTGGGGGGGCAGGTGGTGGCGGTGCTGGCGGTCTTCACCGAGGGCACCCCTCGCCAGGATGTCATCGCCCTAGGCCACCTGCCCCTCTTTAAGCCGGAATAGGAGGTTTTATGGAAACCTATCCCATCACCATCGGCGGCGTTACCCGCCACGTGCCCCTCATCGAGCCCTTGCCCGGGCGGCGCATCCCCCTGGTGGAGTTTTTGGGGGATCCCGAGCTGGTGCGGGCGGCGGCCCAGGCCCTAAAGCCCTTGGTGCCCGCGGGCACCGAGGTACTCTTCACCACGGAAACGAGCCCGATCCCCCTTACCCATGTCCTTGCAGAGGAGATGGGCCTACCCTACGTGGTGGCGAGAAGGCGACGCCGCCCCTACATGGAGGATCCCATCATCCAGGAGGTGCAGACCCTAACCCTGGGGGTGGGGGAGGTGCTCTGGCTGGACCGGCGGTTCGCCGAAAAGCTTCTTAACCAGAAGGTGACCCTGATATCCGATGTGGTTTCCAGCGGGGAAACCATGAAGGCTATGGAGCGGATGGTGCTCCGGGCAGGGGGACGGGTGGTGGGACGGATCGCCGCCTTCCGCCAGGGTACACCCGCGTTAGATGTGCTGACAGTGGCTGAGCTTCCCGTGCTGTGACGAGCTCTTCATGGATGTGTTTATTGTGTATATCTTGAAGAGTCCGGAATTGTAGCGAGATATACCGAGGCTTTGAGCCCCAGGCTCGAGGCTGCCTCTACGTTCTCCGGGTCGTCGTCCAGGTAGAGGGTTTCCTCCGGGGCCAAGTCCATGGCCTCGAGGGCCATTTGGAAGGCCCTGGGGTCAGGCTTGGCCACTCCCAGGGCGCAGGAAGCGAAGAAGCCATCCACGTAGGCATCCAGGCCGTGGTAGGCCAGGCTTTCCTGTAGGCTTGGCAAGGTGTTGGAGAGCACGCCCACCTTAAGGCCCTGTTCTTTGAGGCTCCGAAGGAAGGCTTCCGCCCCAGGGGCTTTGCGCATGAAGTGGTAGTAGCGCCAGGAGCGGAGCTCCTTGGATAAGGAGGTTTTCCCGGGGCCAGAAAGCCCAAGCTCCTGGGCCACCTTTTGGGCCAGGGTGTTCCAAAAGGTGGCTTCCTCCTCGTGGGTGCGCACCTGAAGGGTGCGGACCGTCTCGTTGATTTCCCGCACCGCCCGGGCCAGGACGGCCAGGGTCTTTTCCAGGCCAGCTCCATGGATGGAAAGCTCCAGGGCCTTCTTGTAAAGGGCTTCCTCGTCCATGAAGAGCAGAACCCCGTCCCGGTCCAAAAGGGCTCCCCGCATGGGCCTAAGTGTAGCATCCACAGGCCTGACCCATGGGTCATTTGACCGGATGCACCCCTTCCTCGGTGGCCAGGAAACTTACCGGCACGTCCCAGGGGTCCCGGGGAAGCCGGGGAAACAGAAGGGCCTTGGGGATGACTCCAAGCTTCTCGGCCTGGACCGTGGCCAGGAAACGGTCATAATACCCCTTGCCGTGCCCCAGGCGGTAGCCCTCCTGGTCAAAGGCCAACCCGGGGACCACCACCAGATCCAGAGCCTGGGGGTCCACCGCCGGGGTGGTGGGTTCCAGGAGGCCGAAGGGTCCGGGGGCCAGGGGGCCTAAGGGGTGAACCGTAAGTTCCATGTCCGCTACCTTAGGCAGGTAGTAGCGGGCAGGGTAAAGCCGGGAGAGGGAAAGGAGGTCCAGCTCGTGGGGCAGGGGATGGTAAAGGAGGAGGGCCCGGAAACCCCTGGCCTTAAGCCAGGACACCAGGACTTCTACCACCTGCTCGGAAAGGCGCTTTCGGTCCAGGGTTCGCCAGAGGCGAAGGCAGTGCCGGCGCAAGGCGGGCTTATCCACGGGGGGAGGGTACCACTCCACCCCCTTGACACTCAAGGTAGCTGAGTGTCAGAATGGCCGGACAGGAGGGTAGGTATGCCGGTCTACGTCTACAAGGGTCTGGAGACGGGCAACTACTACGAGTTTGAACAGGGCTTCCACGACGAGCCTCTCAAGGCGCACCCGGAAACCGGTGAGCCCTTGAAGCGGGTCATCACCCCTCCCGCCGTCATCTTCAAGGGCTCGGGCTGGCATGCGAAGGACTACGCCAAGAAGGACTCCGGCTCCAAGCCGGAAGGTGGGGAGTCCAGGGACAAGGAGTGAAGCCTTGAGGTCCCACCCCGGACCTGGCCTGGGGTTTTTGCTTCAGATCGTTGGGGATTAGTACTGCGCCCGGTCCCCCGGGGAGAGGTTTAAAAGCCCCTTTCGTACCTCCAGCACCCCCCGGTAGGCGAGGCCAGGGGCGTAGGTTTCCCCGGGTTGGAGCTCGGTTACCTTGAGCACCCTGCCTTCGGCGTCCAGAAAAGCCAGCACCACGGGGAAGCGGTAGCCCTGGGTGCTGAAGGGGGCGTCGGTGGCCTCGGGGAATAGGTAAAGGAGGGCCTCGAGCTCCTCCTTCCGCACCCCAAGGCCCCGGCTCCAGGCCTCCGGGGTGCGGGCTAAACGGGCCTGGAGCACCCTTTGGCCATGGGCTGTTTCCACCACCACCTTTTGGGGTGGAGGGGGGGTTTGCAGCCTCCTGGCGGCGAGCAGGTAACCCATGAAGGAGAAGACGGAAAGGGCGATCAGCAGGGCAAAGGCCACCAGGGGGAAGAAGGGGTTCCGTTCCACCTTACTTAGGCCAGAGCTTCAGGGCCTCACCTCCCACCCTGGCCCCGGGGGTGAGGCCCCGCTTGGGGAACCAGCCTTGGTTCACCTCGAGGGCCCCTTGGTACACCACCCCAGGGTAGTAGACGGGGCAGGGGTCTTTGTGGCAGGGCTCCATGTCCAGAATGCGGAGGATCTGCCCCTGGCGGTCAAAGAAGGCGATGGAAAGGGGGATGAGGGTGTTCTTCATCCAGAAGCCCCCGGCGGTGGGGGCGGGAAAGAGGAAGACCATGCCCTCATCCTCCCCCAGGGCCTTGCGGAACATAAGGCCTTGGGCCTGGCGCTCGGGGGTGTCCGCCACCTCCACCCTTAGGAAGTGGCGCTTGCCTCCTTGCTCCACGAAGAGGGTGCTTTTGGGAAAGGAAAGGCCCTGGCCTAAGGCCCAAAGCCCCAGGGCAAGCCCTAGGGCCATCCTGAGGACAAGCCGCTGAGCCGAAGGGAAAAAGCGCATAGGGCCATTATGGCAGAAGGGCGGCTAGCGCCGCCCGGATGGCCGCCTGCACCTCGGTCACGGGTTTGTGGGCCTTCAGCACCCGGAAGCGCTCGGGCTCCGCCGCCGCCAACTTGAGGTAGCCTTGGCGTACCCGCTGGAAGAAGGGTAGCCCCATCCTTTCCAGGCGGTCCGGGGCCGAGACCCGCTTAAGGGCTTCCTCCGGGGGCAGGTCCAGGAGGAAGGTGAGGTGGGGTTTCAAGCCCAGGGTGGCTTCCTTGGCCACCTCCAGAAGCCAGGGGAGAGGAAGGCCTTGGCCATAACCCTGGTAGGCCAGGCTGGAGTCCAGGTAGCGGTCGGAGATGACCCAAAAGCCTTCCCCCAGGGCGGGAAGGATCACCTTGCGCACATGCTCCGCCCGGTCGGCGCTGAAGAGGAGGTACTCGGCTTCCGGGGAGAGGGCTTCGCCCCTCAAAAGGAGGTCCCGCACCCCGGGTAACCCCCCGCCGGGCTCCCGGGTCAGGCGGGCTTTTATCCCCTTTTCCTCCAGGAACTGAGCCAGGAGCCGGGCCTGGGTGGTTTTGCCCGAGCCGTCCAAGCCCTCGAGGGTCAGGAACACCCCCCTCATAGCCCCGTGGGGTGGTCCAGGAAGACCCAGGGCAGGCCGAAGCGGGCTTCCAGGTGGCGGGCCAGGGCCTTGACCCCGAAGGCCTCGGTGTCGTAGTGGCCGGCGTAGATGACGTTGAGGCCCCGCTCAAAGGTTTCGTGGAAGACGGTATGCTTGGGTTCCCCGGTGACGAAGAGGTCGGCCTCCACCCAGCTTACCAGCCCCGCCGCCCCGCCGGATATGATGGTTACCGTTTCCACCAGGCCTTTGCCCCCTTGGTGGACCAAGGGCTGCATCCCGGTGAGCTGGCCCAGCATATCCGCCACCTGGACCAAGGGAGTGGGAAGGGGAAACCGCCCTTTCACCCCCACGTCGAAGGGCTCCAGCTCCACCAGGCCCAGAGCCCGGGCCAGCTCGTGGTTGTTGCCCACCTCAGGGTGGGCGTCCAGGGGAAGGTGGGCGGCATAGAGGTTGATGCCCCCTTGGAAGAGGAGCTCCAGGCGGCGCTTGTGGTGGCCCACGATGGGAAAGGGTTTGCCCCAGAAAAGCCCGTGGTGGACCAGGAGGAAGTCCACCCCCTCCTCGAGGGCCTTCTGGAAGAGGGCCTCGGCGGCGTCCACTGCCGCCCCCACCTTGCGCACCTCCTTCTTCCCCTCCACCTGTAGGCCGTTTAAGGAGAGGTCCTGGGGGAAGTCCTTCAGGCGCAGGTACGTGTCCAAGTAGCGCACCAGCTCATCCCGGTTCATGGCGCCCAGCTTACCGGAAAAGGGGACCTGGGGGCAGGCGAATGACCGGTCAGTATTATGGAGGCATGGAACCGGAAATCCTTTTCAAGCTCCGCTTCCTGTCGGACCTCACCCCTGGCCCCGATGGCTTCCCCCTTTTCCTACTGACCGATATCCAGGAGGGGCATCCACCCCGGTACCGCTCGAGGCTGGCCCTTTTTGACGGTACCTTGCGCTTTCTCACCCAGGAGGAAGCCAGAAAGCCCCGCTATGCCCCTCCTTACATCTACTTTCTGCGGAAGGTGGGGGAGGTCCAGGAGCTTTTCCGCCTGGACCTAAGGGGTGGGGAGGCGGAGAGGCTTACGGAAACCCCTGGGGTCTTGGACTACGCCCTGGGCCCTGAAGGGGAGGTGGTTTTCCTGGCCCTGAAGGAAGCTCCCATGCCGGGTAGCCCCCGCCTGTACGAGGGGTGGCCCTTCAAGTTTGACGGCCGGGGCCTCCTCCCCGAGGGGAATGTGGCCCTTTATGCCCTCGAGGGGGGGCAGAAGAGGCTTCTTCTGGACCGCTACCCCGCCCCCAGGGAGATGGTACCCTCCCCCGAAGGGCTCTACCTGGTGATGGCCGAGGACAAGGGGGCGCAGGCGGAGTGGCGGGATACCCTCTTCCTGCTTAAGGAGGGCAGGTTGCAAAAGGTCTACGGGGGCTTTGGCCCCATCTTTGCCCTGGAGTGGAGCCCGGAAGGGCTTTTCTTCCTGGGCCACGCCTTTGAACGGGGAGGGGGCACGGAGGCCCGGCTTTACCACCTGCATGGCGGGGAGGTTCGGGTTCTCTTTGAGGGTAGCCTGCAGAACTCCATCAACTCCGATCTCCGCTATGGGGCCCATACCCAAGGGCCCAGGTGGGCCGGGAATGGGGTCTATATCGTGCGCACAGAGGAGGGAACGGGAAGGCTTTACCGGGTGGGCCTCGAGGGGAAGGCCGAGGCCTTGCCCGCAGAGGGGAGCGTTCTCTCCTTTGCCCTTACCGAGCGTGGCCTCTTCCTCCTCACCGAGGACTTTACCCATCCGGCCCGGCTTTGGGGTCCCCTGGGGGTCTACGACCCCAACGAGGGGGTTTCCCTACCCCTGGCCGAGCCCATCTACACCGAGTGGCCGAGTCCGGAAGGGCACCGGGTGCCGGGGTGGGTCCTGCTTCCGGAAGGGCAAGGACCCCACCCGGTCATCCTGTACATCCACGGGGGACCCCACACTGCCTTCGGGCGGGCACCCATGCTGGAGCTCCAGCTCTTCCGCCAGGCGGGGTATGCGGTGGTCTTCGCTAATCCAAGGGGGTCCACCGGCTACGGCCAGGACTTCGCCCTGCTCCAGGGGGAATGGGGGGAGCGGGACGAGCGGGACCTCCTGGGCTTTTTGGACCACGTTCTGGCCCGCTTCCCCCTGGATCCTGGCCGCGTGGGGGTGGCAGGGGGAAGCTACGGGGGTTATATGGTGAACTGGCTCACCGCCCGCCACCCTGGTCGCTTCAAGGCGGCGGTCACCGACCGGAGCATCGCCAACTGGTTCAGCTTCTTCGGGGCCAGCGACATCGGTCCCCGCTTCACCTTCATGGAGCTTATAGCTAGGCCCTGGGAGAGGCCGGAAGTGCTTTGGGAGAAAAGCCCCTTGCGCCATGTCCACCAGGTGCGGACGCCCACCCTGGTGGTCCATTCCGAGCAGGACCACCGCTGCCCCATAGACCAGGGGGAAACCTGGTACACTGCCCTCCTCCACCTGGGGGTGAAGGCCCGCTTTTTCTGGGTACCCGAGGAGGGACACGAGCTTTCCCGCTCCGGCAGGCCAGACCGCCGGATCGCCCGGCTCAAGGCCTACTTGGACTGGTGGCGGGAAAACCTCTAGTACTACCCCGCCCTGGCAAAAGCCAGGGCGGGGACCCTTGCTATTCCTTTAGGCCTGGCTTTCCGCCACCGGTTCGGGAATGGGGCCGAAGGTTTCCTCGTACCGGGCCACGTTTTCCGCCAGGCTCCGGAGAAGGGCCTTGGCGTGTTGGGGGCTGGTGATCACCCGGCTGACCACCATGGCCCCGCCCTGGGGTTGCAACAAGGCGAAGTCCAGGATGAACTCGTTCTTGGTGTGGGCGATGAGGGCCAGGTTGGTGTACCGGCCCAGGGCCACGTCCTTGTCGATTTGGATGTCCAGCTTTAGCTCGCTCATCTAAGCGCCTCCTCCAACTTGGGTACAGCCCTTTTCAAGGCTAGGCGTACCCGCCCCAGGCTTCTCACGCTGTCCAGGAGAAGGAGCAGGTGATAGCCAGGAAGGGGCATCAGTAACAAGGCCCCCTCGGGGTACTCTACCATGACCTCCTCCACCCCTTCCTGGCCCAGGGTCTGGGCCAGGGCTTTGGCGGTGCCCAGGACCGTGGCAGCCCGGGCGGAAAGAAGGCTGGCCTCCGGGGCATCCGCTTCCCGGGCCTCTTCCACCACGAACCCGTCCTCGCTGAGGAGGGCGGCCACCCGTACCCCCTTGGTGGCCTTGAGTTCCTGTAGGGCTTGCTCCACCATGCCTCCTTCTTTAGAGGTTCTGCACCTTAAAGGCGATGCGGGTTAACTCCTGGCCCACGGCCTTGCGGTCCATGCCCCGCTCGATGACTGCCCCTAAAACGTACTCCCCTACCCTTAGGGCCAGGATCTCGTGGTTTTCCGTGGCCAGGGTGAAGCGGCGCACCTCCCCGGAGAGGGCTTCCGCCAAGGGGGTCATGTGCCGCACCAGGGAGGCCAGCTCCGCCGCCAGGACCTCCGCCGGGGGGTTGCCCCGGCCCAAGGCCTCGATGACCAGGCCGTCCAGGCCCGTGAGTACCGCCCTCTTGACGCCAAAGGGGGCCAGGCTCTCTAGGTAAGCCATCCCGCCACCTCCGCCAGCTTTTCCCCCACCTTGGCTGTTTGCAAACGTGCCTGGCCCAGGTTGGCTTCCGGTGCCATGAGGAGAAGGAGGAAAAGTTCCTCGTGTCCCTTGCCTCGAGGCACGGGTCCCTGGGGTTGTGGGCCTGCCCTCCGCACCACGTGGACATAGCCTACCACGGGGTGGCCCCCCACCAAAAGCTCGTGCACCCGGGGGGTGCCCAGGCTTCCGGCGTAGGCGGCCTTGGCCTGGCGCAAAAGGGCGGCGTGTTCTGCGACAGCCGCCTCGAGGTCCACCCGCCTGCGCCTGGCTCCTTCCACCAGGAGCCCGTCCAGGGTGCCGATGGCGGCGGCAAAGGCTCCCTCCACCTGGTCCAGGAGGTGTTGCAAAAGCTCCTCCATGCCCCTTCCCCAGGGCCTAAAGGGGTTTCCTCCCCTCCAGGGCCCGGCCCAAGGTTACCTCGTCCACGTACTCTAGGCTCCCCCCCACGGGGAGGCCGTAGGCCAGGCGCGTGGCCTTCAGCCCCCGGCGTTTGAGCTCCTCCGCCAGGAAGAGGGCGGTGGCCTCCCCCTCCACGGTCATGGAGGTGGCCAAGACCACCTCCTCCACCCCGGAAAGCCTAGCCCAGAGCCTTTCCAGGTTGAGCTCCTTGGGACCCACCCCTTCCAAGGGGTTCAAGGCCCCACCCAGCACGTGGTAAAGCCCGTGGAACTCCCCGCTCCGTTCCAGGGCAAAGAGGTCGGAGACGGTTTCCACCACGGCGATCACCGACCGGTCCCGGCTTTCGTCCTGGCAAATGGGGCAAAGCTCCCCCTCCGCCAGGTTGCCGCAGACCCGGCAGACGCCCAAGGCCTCGAAGCCAGCCAAGGCCCTTTCCAGCTCCTCAGCCTCCTCCCGGTGGAAGGCCAGGTAAAGGGAGAGCTTCTGGGCGGTTTTGGGGCCGATCCCGGGTAGGCGGGAGAGGGCGCGGGTGAGCTTGAGAAGGCTTTCAGGATACCTCATCCTAGAAGAGCTTGCCCAGCATCTGCCCCACGCCGCCCAGCTCCCGGGCCATTTCCTTCTCCGAAAGCTCGTGGGCCTTCCTCTGGGCGTCCTGGATGGCCACCAGGAGGAGGTCCTCCAGGCCCTCGAGGTCCTCCTGGAAGCTCGTTAGCACCTCGGGCTTTAAGCGGACCGCCAGGATCTTGCCGTGCCCGTTGGCCTCCACCTCCACCAGGCCCTGGGCCGTGCCCACCACGGTCATGGTTTCCAACCTTTCCTGCACCTCGGCGGCCTTCTTCTGGGCTTTCTGCGCTTCCTTCAAGAGCTTCTGCAGGTTCATGCTCCCTCCTCCCTGAGTATAGTGGAAGGCATGGAGCGCCCAAGAAGGCTACGTTCTCCCCTTCTAAGGCCCTTGGTGGCGGAGGTGGAGCTTGGTCCGAGGCACCTGGTCCTGCCGGTCTTTGTGAAGGAGGGAGGGGAGCCGGAGGAGGTTGCCTCCATGCCCGGGGTATTTCGCCAGCCCCTGGCCCATCTTCCCCGGCTGGGGGAGGAGGTGCTTAAGGCGGGCCTGGGCGGGGTGATCCTCTTCGGGGTCTTGCCCGAGGAAGAAAAGGATTCCCTGGGGCGCGGGGCCTATGCGGAAGAGGGCATCGTTCAGCGGGCCATTCGGCTTCTGAAACGGGAGGTTCCCGAGCTTTTGGTCATGGCCGACACCTGCCTTTGCGAGTACACGGACCACGGCCACTGCGGGGTGGTGCGGGAAGGTCCTTTGGGGTTTTACGTGGACAACGATGCCACCTTGGAGCTTTTGGCCAGAACTGCCCTTTCCCAGGCCCAGGCGGGGGCGGATGTGGTGGCCCCCAGCGCCATGATGGATGGACAGGTTAGGGCCATCCGGGAGGCCTTGGACCAGGGGGGGTTCGCCCACGTGCCCATCCTCTCCTATGCGGTGAAGTACGCCTCCGCCTTTTACGGCCCCTTCCGGGAGGCGGCAGGGAGCGCCCCCCAGTTTGGGGACCGCACCGGTTACCAGATGGACCCCAGGGCAGGCCTCTGGGACGCTTTGAGGGAGGCGCACTTGGATGACCTCGAGGGGGCCGACATGCTCATGGTCAAGCCCGCCCTCCCTTACCTGGACGTGCTCTTCGCCCTCAAGGGGCGGTTTTCCAAGCCGCTTTTCGCCTACCAGGTTTCCGGAGAGTACGCCATGCTGAAGGCGGCAAGCCTTAAGGGGTGGCTGGACGAGCGGCGGGCGGTTTTGGAAAGCCTCTATGCCTTAAGGCGGGCCGGAGCCCAGGGAATCCTCACCTACTATGCCCTAGAGGCGGCCCGCTGGCTGAAAGAGGCTTAGCTCAGGCCTCTTGGGTTTGGCGGGCCTCCCGGGGTGCGGGAATGCCCCCGGTGAGAAGGGTGTAGCCTGCCGCCAGGCTCACCATGGCCCCTGCCAGCAGGAAGACCCGGGGGGCTCCCATCCATCCCTCCAAGGCTCCGCCCCACATGGTGCCCAGGAGGACGGCGGCGTTCATCACCGCACCGAAAGCGGCGAAAATCCGTCCCCGCATCTCCTGGGGGGTGTTGAGCTGCAGGATGGAACGGGCGGGCACGATGAAGGCCATGTTGAGGAAGCCCCCCAAGAAGAAAGCGACCAGTACCCAGGCGAAAACGGGGAAAAGCCCCACCGAGGCTTCAAAGAAGCCAAAGAGGAGCAAGCTGTACAGGAAAAGCTGTTCCCTGGTGACGCGCCCCAGGAGCTTGGGCAGGGCCAGGCCCCCCAGGATGGCCCCCAGGGCCATGGCCGCTTCCATGAAGCCAAAACCTGCCGAGCCCACCTTGAGCCACTTAATGGCCAGCACCACCCCCAAAGCGGTTTCCACCGAGCCGAAGGCGGCGGCCGCAAACAAGGTGCCCACCGCCCGGCGGAGGGCGGGATGGCCCACCAGGTGACCGATCCCCTCCTTCACCCGGGCGAAGAAGCCTGCCTTGGGAAGCCTCTGAGGCTTTAGGGAAGGGAGGCCCGACAGGATGAGCCCTGAGGCCAGGTAGGTGGCGGCATCCAGATAGAAGGCGAAGGCTGGGCCTACGGCAGCCACCAGCACCCCTGCTGCCCCTACGAAGAGCACCTCGGAGAGACGGTCGGCCAGGAGAATCAGGCTGTTGGCCTCATCCACCTCCTCCTTGGGCACCAGGTCAGGGACCACGGCGTTTTGGATGGGGTCGTGCAGGTCCCGTAGGAGTTCAATTAGGAAGACCAAAAGAAGCAGGATGGGAAGGCTTTTGGCTCCCAGAAGGGGGATGAGGGCTACCAGGGGAACCCGAAGGAGGTCGGACCACACGAGAAGCCGCTTGCGGTCCTGGGTGTCGGCCCAGGCGGAAAGGAGGGGGGAGAAGACCACGGTGCCCAGAAGCTGGACCCCGAGGGTGAGGGAGACCCAGAGGGCCTTTTCCGTGAGCAGGTAGACCAGGACCAAAAGGGCCACCCGGTGCACCTTGCTTCCCACCTGGGAAACCAGGTAGGAAAGGATCAAGCGGGCGAAGGCCTTGTGCCGTAACGCTTTCATAAAACCCCCTTGTCGGGGAGTATACCAAGAACTCCTTTGGGTCAGGGGTTACCCACCACCAGATACGCCAGCCGCCTTCCTTCCCGGGCCAGGACCACGGTTCCCTCGGAAAGGCGGTAGACCAGGAGGTCCTTGAGCCTTTGGGGCACCTCGCCTGCTTGGCCCACGTAAAGGACGTCCTCCTGGGGGTCTCCGGAAGGGGCGTTCCTGGGGCGTAGGGAAAGGACGTTTTGCCCCACCTTGAGGGCCAGGGGTTCGGCCCCGATGGAAAGCAGGTGCACCTCCCCCCCAGGGTTTCCCGGGTGGGGGGGCGACGGCCCAGGTACTCCCTTAAGGCCTCCGCCAAAACCAGGGCTTCCCGCTCCTGCCCCAAGGCCTGGCCCACCTCCTTGAGGAGGGGGGTGGCGTCTGCTCCACCCAGGCGTTTCAGGGCAAGCTCCAAAACCTTGCGGGCGAAGTCCTGCAGGGCTTCCCAGGGGGCCTGGCGGTACTTCTCCGCCAGCTCGGGGCCAAAGGCCTGGGGGTGGAACTCGCCCTTCAATCGGGCAGAAAAGGCCCTGAGGAGGCGCAGGTAGACGTAATCCTGGTTGGGGCTTAGGAGAAGGGCCAGGATCCGCCCCTCGGCCAGGAGCTCGTAGAGCCTGAGCCCGCTTCGCGCCTCGAGCCTCAGGTGGAGGAGATCCCCTTCCCGCACCGCCAGGACCTCGAGGTCCTCCCAGGGGATCACCAGGGTATCCTCCAGCACATAATCCTCCCCGCCCAAACCCAGGTGCCAGGTCCCTTCCACCTGGCTTAGGGTGAGGGTGAGGGGTCCCAGGGGGATCCGGCCTGGCCTCAGGGGCAAGGTAAGGAGGCTTTCCTCCCCCTGGCCGGGCTCGGGAACCCGGGGCCAGGGGGTTTCCCCTTGCGGGGCAGGAAGCAGGTTCAGAAGGGCGATGACCTTTTCCAGGGCCACGCGGAAACGGTGCCGTTCCTCTTCCAAGAGGAGCTCCCGCCGCCTTTCCTCCTGGGCCTCTTTCCTAAGGCGTTCTTCCAGCCTGGCGATCTCCAGGGCGCTCGCCCCCAGGCGCTTGGCTTCCTCCAGGGCTTTTTTCAAGGGCATGAGGTCCCGCTTGGGGGGGAGGCCGTAGGCCTCGTCCCACTCCAGGATGCGGTTCAGGAAGCGGCGAATGTAGGTGCGGGTTTCCTCAGGGGGCAAGGGAAGGTCCTGAGGAAGGTGCAGGGCGGTTTCCAGAAACTCCATCACCAGGGCCTCGGCCACCTTGGGGTCCTCGAGGTCCACGAGGCTATCGGAAAGAGAGGGGATGGAGTGGGTGGGGTGGAAGCGGGAGAGGTTGAAGTCCCGCTTGAAGGTTTCCTTTTCCCGGTACTCCAGGTAGTTCTGCAAGAAGGCGTGGATGAGCCTGAGTTCCTCCCGCCTCCCCACCAGGAGGTCCTTGGCCCGGGCCTTGGCCTCCCGCTCTGCCAGGAGGCGCCATACCTTTAAGGCGATGGCCCGCAAGGGGGAAGGCTTTTGGGTGGGAGTGGGTTCCTCCAGGTTCTCCAGGGCCGGGGTGGGGAGGTCCAGGGAAGGGGGCTCCGGGGGCGGGGAAGGGGTAAGGCTTTGCCGTAGGGCCCGGAAGCGGGCATCGGCTTGGCGGAAGCGTTTGGCCAAAGGCCCTGGCAGGCGGGTTTGGATGAGGAAGGCCCTTAGTTGCAAAAGAGCCCTTTTCCCCCCTTTGGGGGTGCGGCCTGCGGCCAAGTCCTCCACCCGGTACTCGTAGAGGTCCACCAGGTCGGCCAGGTGCTCCACCCATTCATCCTATAATGGGTCCGATGCGCCTTGCTCCCCGGTACAGCGTGGCCGCGGTCTCCCATGTGGGCCGGCGCCAGAACAACGAGGACTTCCACCGGGTGATGCGCCTCGAGGTTCCCCAGGGCAACCTCTTTCTCCTGGCGGTGGCCGACGGCATGGGAGGGATGGAGGCAGGGGAGTGGGCCAGCAAGGTGGCCATAGAGGCCCTTTCCGAGGCGGTGCGGGCCTATGCGGAGCACCTGAAGGGAGGCCGGCCAGCGGTGGGCCTCTCTAAGGTGATGGAGAAGGCCTTCACCCTGGCGGCCAGGTGGGTGGAGAAGGAGGCAGAAAGGCTTGGGAAGAAGGGTATGGGCACCACCCTCACCGCCTTCCTCTATGCGGACTGGCTCAAGGAGGGGGTGGTGGGGCACATCGGGGACTCCCGGGCCTACCACCTCACCCCCAAGGGGCTTAAGCGGCTCACCGAGGATCACTCCTGGGTGGCGGAGCGCTTGAGGGAAGGGGTTCTGACCCGCACGGAGGCCGAGCGCCATCCCTACCGCAACGTCCTCACCCGGGCCCTAGGCCTGCCGGAGGCCCGCTTTGACCTCACGGAGGTGCGCTTGGGTCCGGGGGAAGGGGTGCTTTTGGTGACGGATGGGCTTTACGGCCTGGTGCCCGAGGAGGAGTGGATCTTGGGCAAGGACCTGCAGGCGAGCCTCGAGGGCCTCCTGGCCGAGGCTTTGCGCCGGGGTGGGGACGACAACGTCACCGCCGTGGCCTTACGGGTGGAGTGATGCAGGGGCTTCTGGCCTTCCTCCTGATTCTCCTCACCGCAGCCTTGGCCTCCCGCCTTACCCCTTGGGCCCTATGGTTCCTCCTGCTCCTCCTCTCGGGAGCTGCCTGGGCCACGGGGGCCCGGGCGGAGGTGGTTTTCCCCTGGCTGCTTATGGGCCTGGGGTTGCTGGCCTCACCCCGGGTCTACCTGGGTCCCCGGCGGAGGATCCAAAGGCGTTCCCGTACCCAGGGACGGGCCTCCTCCGGTTCCAAGACCACGGAGGAGGCCCGGGCTCTGGAAAAGCAGTACGAGATCCTGGAAAAGGTGGGCGTGGGGGGCATGGCCACCGTGTACAAGGCCAAGGATAGGAAAACCGGCCGCCTGGTGGCCCTCAAGGTTCCCCAGGAACGCTTTGTGGGCGACCCCCGCTTCGTGCGCCGCTTCCACCGGGAAGCGGAGGTCCTGGCCAAGATGGACCATCCCAACATCGTCAAGGTCTACGACCATGGCCAGGTGGATGGGGTGCACTTCATCGCCATGGAGTACCTGGAGGGGGAGGGTCTGGACAAGCTCATCGAGGAAAGGCGCCTTTCCCTGAAGCAGGCGGCGGCCATCCTCGCCCGGGTGGCCGATGCCCTTAAGCACATCCACGCCCAGGGCATCGTCCACCGGGACATCAAGCCGGGGAACATCATGGTGCTCAAGGGGGCCCTCAGGGAGGATGGCGTGGACCCCAGGGGGGTGCGGCTCATGGACTTTGGCATCGCCGCTGGCAAGGTGCTCACCCGTCTCACCATCACCGGGGCCCGCATCGGCACCCCGGTCTACATGAGCCCAGAGCAGGCCAAGGGCCAGAAGCTGGACCACCGCTCGGACATCTACTCCCTGGGCATCGTTCTCTACGAGGCCTTAACCGGCCAGCCCCCCTTCACCGGGGGGTATGAGACCGTGATCCATCAGCAGATCTTTCAGGTGCCCACCCCGCCAAAGCAGCTTAGGCCCGAGATTCCCCAGGTGCTTTCCGACCTGGTTTTGAAGATGCTGGAGAAGGACCCGGCCAAGCGCCCCTCCTTGGACGAGGTGATCCAGGGCCTTTCTGGCTCGTGGGAGGAGGAGCAGGGCCTGCCTCACCCCTTCTACCTGCTCTTGGGGGTGGAGGCCAAGAAGGGCACGGTGCGGCTTCTGGACCCTTCCGGTACCCCTGCCCGGCTTCTATCCGGCATTGGCTCCGGCCCGGGTTACTTCCCAGCTCCTCCCCTCTCCGTGGCCGCTGATGGGGAAGGGGGCATCTGGATCTCGGTTTTTGAGCACGGGGCCAGGCTCCTTCACCGCTTTTCCCCAGAAGGGGAGCTCCTCCTTTCCGCCGGGCCTTACGGCATGAAGCCTGGGGAGTTCCTCTTCCCCGTGGCCTTGGCGGTGGCCAACGGTAGCCTGTTCGTCTTGGACTCGGAGACCGCCACGGTGAGCCGGCTCGATTTGAAGGGGCAGTACCAGGAGCGCTTCGGGGGCCAAGGCCCAGGCCGGGGCACCTTCCAGGATCCCAAGGCCCTGGCGGCCACGCCGGAGTTCCTTTTCGTCCTGGACTACGGCAACCGCCAGGTGCAACGCCTGGCCCTGGATGGGCGTTACCTTTCCCGTTACGCTTTCCGCCGCTCCAAGGAAAGCGAGGAGCTAAGGCTTCTCGGTGGGGTAGGGGTGGAGGGGGAGAGGCTTTACCTCTACGATGTGGAGGCGGCCAAGGTGCGGGTGCTGGATCTGGCGGGATCCCTTCTCGCCTCCTACCCTCTGCCCCTGTTGGAGGGGGAGGACCGCATGAGCCTGGTGGAGCTCCTGCCCTTTGGGGACATCCTCTATGCGGCCAGGCGCGGGGCGAGCCGCATCCATCGCATAGACCTGAAGACCGGGGAGGTCCTGCCGCCCTTGGAGGTGTACGCTCCCGTGCGGGCCCTTGCCCTTTGGCGGAACCCGGCATGAGGGTGCTTCTGGTGGAGGACGACCCAGGGGTGCGGGAGGCCTTGGAGCTTGGGCTTTCCCTCGAGGGGCACGAGGTCAAGGCCACGGAGAGCCCAAAAGAGGCCCTAAGCCTCCTTCCCTGGGCGGAGGTGGTGGTTTTGGATGTGCTTCTGCCCGAAAGGGATGGCTTTTCCCTGCTTAAGGATATCCGGGCTCGCTCGGAGGTGCCCGTGCTGATGCTCACCGCCTTGGATGCGGTGGAGTGGCGGGTGAAGGGCCTCAAGGAGGGGGCGGACGACTACCTGGTCAAGCCCTATAGCCTCTCCGAGCTCCTGGCCCGCCTCGAGGCCCTCTGGCGCCGCGCCCATAGGGGGAAGGAGGCCCCGGAGGTTTTGGCCTACAAGGACCTGAGGCTTTATCCCAGGCGCATGGAGGCTTTCCGGGGAGAGAGGAGGCTTTCCCTTCCCCCCAAGGCGTTCCTTCTCCTGAAGGCTTTTCTGGAGTCCCCGGAGGAGGTGGTTTCCAAGGAAGCCTTGATGCTCCGGGTCTGGGGGGAGGAGGTGGACCCCGCCACCTTGGAGGTGCACCTCTCCCTCTTAAGGAAGGCCCTGGGGGAGCCCAACCCCATCCAGACGGTGCGCGGCTATGGCTACCGCCTTTTCCTCCCTTAGGGGGAGGGTTTTTGCCCTTCTCTTCCTGGCCCTCTTGCTTCTGGCCCTGCCCCTGGCCTTTCTTTCCGCCAGGGAGGCGGAAAGGGCCGCCAGCGAGGACCTGCGCCGGGCCCTTTACACCCGGCTTTACCTCCTTGGGGAGGAGGGACCCAGGGAGGAGGAAGCTCTCCTCCTTGAGCTTTTCCGCCTGGCCCAGGTTTATGGGGGCGGCACAGGCTTCGCGATAGGGAAAGAGGGGGTGGCCTTTACCGAGGTGCCCTCCCCGGACCTTCCCCCTGGTCTCCTCGAGGCCCTTGCTCAGGGACGAGCCTACCAGGGAGTGTGGCGGGGGATGCTCTACGTGGCCCTGCCCCGGGAGGGGGGAGGGTTCGGCCTGGCGGTCCCCCTGGAAGGGGTCGCCGGCCTGGGGCGGAGGCTTCTCCTCCTCTACGCCACCTGGGGTGGAGGGGTGCTTGGGGTCATCTTTCTCCTCTCCGCCCTGGGGCTCGCTTGGGCTCTTCGCCCCCTGGGGGAGCTGGCGAAGCTCCTGCAGGCCCGGCGGCCCGAGGACCTAAGCCCCCTTCCCGACCCTGGTTTGGCGGAGCTTCGGCCCTTGGTGGAGGCCTTGAACAGCCGCCTGGCCCAGGTGGAGGGGCTTCTTAGGGAGCTTTCCGAGAAGGAGGAGGCGGCCCGCCGTTTTGCCCGCCATGCCTCCCACGAACTTCGCAATCCCCTGGCTGCCTTGAAGGGGTACTTGGAGGTGCTCCTGCGCAAGCCCGAACCCAGGGCCCTCACCGGGGCCTTGCGGGAGGCGGAGAGGATGGAGGCCTTGCTCTCCGGGCTCCTCAGGTTATCTCGCCTCGAGGCCACCTCCCCTAGGCTCATCCTCCTGGACCTGCGGGCTTTCTTGGGGGGATGGGGCCTGGAGGTGAAAGGGGAAGGCCAGGTTTTGGCGGACCCCGAGCTTCTGGCCCTGGCGGTGGAAAACGTGTTGGACAACGCTCGCCGCCACGGGAAGCTTCCCCTTAAGGCCAGGATCCAGCCGGGAAAGGAGGGGGTTTGGCTTTGGCTTGTGGACTCCGGGCCCGGCTTCCCCAAGGAGCTCTTGCCCCGGGCCCTGGAGCCCTTCGTCCATGGGGGAAAGGGCACGGGCCTGGGCCTAGCCTTGGTGGCGGCGGTGGCCCGGGCCCACGGGGGAAGAGCATGGGTGGAGAACCAAGACGGGGCGGCGGTGGGGCTCTACCTGCCTTTGGCTTCCCTTAAGGTTTCGCCCGATGCGCCCTTTAGCCAGAAGGAATAGCCTCCGGTGCGGAGGTGATAGGGAATGAAACAGGTGCTCATGGGTTTGGTTCTCCTGATGGCGGGCCTTTCCTTGGCCCAAGGCACGGATTACCAGCAGGCGGCGGTAGCCTCGGCGGCCTTGGCCAGGCTCCAGGCGGTGGCCCAGGGGGCCACGGGCGAGGAAAGGCTTCTCGCCTGGGCCAAGGAGGTGAAGGCTCAGGCGGAGAAGAGCTACGAGGCCAAGGCGTATTTCAAGGCGGCGCGGGAAGCCCAGGCCGCCCTTCTCCTTTTCCGGGCAGCCTCAGGGGAGCCCCAGGTACAGGCCCAGGGGCCGAGGCCAGCCCCCCGTATGGGGATGCACCATCCCTTTGGACCCAGGGCCCATGCCTTTGCCCCGTGGGGTAAGGGGCGGCCGGGCCTGGATGCCCGCTTGACCCAGCGGGTCCCCAGAGTGGTGGACCGGGCGGAGAAGGAGCTGGCCTACTACCGGGCCCAGGACAGCCTGGTGAAGGATCTGGTGGCCGAGGCCAAGAATAGGCTTTCCAAGGAGCCTGGCCGGGCTTATCTGTTGGCCCGGGCGGCCTTGGCCCTGATTTCGGCGGAGCGGGGCTTCTAACCCCACCCTGGCCAAGCCAGGGTGGGGACCCGGGTAAGCTCCATCCCGGGGCGGATATGGGCGAGAAGGGGGTCAAGGCCAGATCTGTCAAACGGGGAAGTATGCGGTGGCTTGGGGTCTTCCTCCTCCTGGCCCTCGGGGGCTGGGCCCTGGGGGAGGAGGGCCCCAAGGGCTTTGGCCCTTCGCAGGGAGAGGTGCTGACGCGGTGCTTTAAGGTGGTGCGGACCCTCGAGGTCCAGGCCCTCTACCGGGAAGGGGATACCCTGGTCCTGGTCCTGGGCCAAGCGGTGGGGGAGAGGCCCCTGCTGCTCTTGGCCCTCGAGGGGGGCAGGCCCATGCCCTACATGGGTCCCATCCGCGGAAAGCCCATGCGGATGCGCCCCTTCTTCTTCCTGCGGGAGCTTTCCCTGGCCCGGCGGGTGCTGGTCCTGCCAGAGGGGTACCGTTGTTTCGTCCTCCACCGGGGGCGGATGGTGGGAGTGTTGCGCCTGGGCTTGGATCTCACTCCCTTGCCCCTTTCCCCGGAAGCCATTCCCTGATATGGCTCCATTATGGTTTTCACCGGTTTGGAGGCTCCGGTATGTTCCTTCCGCACCCCTTTTTCTTGGGGGATATTTGGGGGGATATAAGGGGTAGGGCTCGGTACGAAGCGGTAGGACGGGTTCCCGGGCCCTGCAGTTTTAAAATGCCCCTATATGAAGCCTGGCCTCTATCCCCTCCTGGGCCCCCCGGCATCGGGGAAGACTACCTTGGCCCGGGAATGGGCTTTGGAGGTCTTGAAGCGGCGAGGAAGGGTTTACTGGGTAGGCCTGCCCCACCAAAGGGCCTATGTGTACCGCCTTTTCGGGGTTGAAGGGGCGGTGCTAGGCCTGGAGTTCCTGTCCTTCCAAGCCCTTTACTACCGGGTGCTGGCGGAGGTGGGCCGGCTTGGGCCCTTGCTTCCCGGGGCGGGGAGGGTGGCCCTGGTGGGGGAGGCCCTTAGAAGCCTTTACGGGGAAGGGATTGCCCCCGGGGAGGCCCGGCTTTTCGCCCGGGCTATCGCGGAGCTTAAGCGCTTTGGCCTCTCCCCCTTTGCCCTGCCCAAGGAGGGGGAGGTGGGAAGGCTCAAACGGGTTTACCTCGCCTACGAGCGCCTGAAGGGAAAGGCCCTGGACTACGATGACTTCCGCCACCGGGCAGGGCGCGTGCCCCCTCGCCTTTTCCCCAGGCCGGACCTGGTGGTGGTGGACGGATTCCGGGAAGTGGGCCCTTTGGACCTGCGCTTCCTCAAGCGTCTGGCCCAGGAGGTGCCGGTCCTCCTCACCCTGGAACTTCTCCCGGAGGGGCTAGACCCCTGGCAGACCCTTTCACCCAGGCCGGTGAAGAAGGAGGTCTGGGCCCTGGCCAACCCCGTGGAGGAAACCCGCCACCTCCTGAGGGCCCTCAAGCGGGCTTTAGCCTCGAGGGACCTGGGGGGCGAGGGGTTGGACCCCTTTGAGGTGATGGTGGTGGCCCCGGAGGACCGCATCCCTGGGTTTCTCCTCTTCCAGGACGAGTACGGCTTGCCCCTTTACGACGGGCGGGAGGGGGCCTTGGCGGACACGGAGGAGGGGGAGAGGGTCTTGGCCCTCCTGAACCCTGTGCCCACCGGGCGGGACCTTCTGGCCCTGGGGTTCTCCGCCCTGGGCCGGAGGGCCCTGCGGCTTGGGGTTGCGGGGGAAGAGGTCCTGGCGCTTTTGGCGGAAAGAGAGGGCTTGCTTCAGGAATGGCAGGCGTTTTTGGCCCTGCGCACCCCCGGGCCCGATCTCCTGGCCTGGGGGGAGGAGGTCCTGGAGCGGCTCGGGGTGGCGGCCAAGGAGCTCTTCCTCTCCCGGCTGCGCCTGGCTTTGCGGGCGGATGGGCGAAACCCCTTGGCCTGGTGGCGGAGCCTCCTTCTGGATGAGGCCCTGCCCAAAGAACCCCTCCGAGGGGTGGCCCTCCTTCCCCCTTTGCGGGCCACGGGGGTGCGGGCGGAGCGGGCCTATGTGCTGGACTGGGTGGCGGGGCGCTACACCCTGGGGGAGGGGGAGGATTACTTCCTCCTGGAGGAGCTCAGGGAGAGGGGGCTTCTCCAAGGGCTCCCCCGGCGCCTGCGGGGCCTGGACCCCCTTTTCCTGGAGGAGCTTGCCACGCGGGGGGAGGAGGTGTATTTGCTCTACCCGGAGGCCGGGCCCTCGGGGGCCTACGAGCCCCTGGAGCGGGGGACGAGGCCCGCACCCCTGCCCCCTGCAAGCCGCCTCGAGGCCCTGCCGGAGGACCCCTTCGTCCCGCCCCTCCCCACCTCCCACGCCCCCCCGGCCCACCTGGAGGTCCTCCGCCGCCACGGGGAGTGCCCCTTTCGGACCTATCTGGAGCGCTTCCCCCTTCGCCCGGAGGATGGGGCCCTGGGCTGGCACCTCTTCCCCAAGAGGGTAGACGAGCTTTCCCAACACCCGGAGGTGGGTCCTTGGCTGGCCCTCCACCAGGAGCACCTAGAGGGCATGGTCTTTTGGGCCCGCTGGCCGGGGGAGCGCTTCGCTCTGCGCCTAGACGGGGTGCGCCGGGAAGCCGGGGAGCGGGTGGTACACCTCTACCGCCTCCTCCCCCCAGGGGGGGATCCCGATCTGAACCCCCGGCGGCGCTGGACGGAGTGGTACGCCCTCGGGGCCTTTTTGCAGAGGAAGGAGGTGGAGGAGGTCCACCTCTGGACCTGGGCCTTTTTGGGGGAACCCCGTCCTTACCGCAAGAACCCCTACCGCAAGGGGGACAGGCCTCCCCAGCTGGAGGAGGTGCGGGCGCTTGTGAAGGAGGCGCTTCCACGCTGGGGAAACGGGGGGTTTTCCCCGAGGCCCGGCTACCACTGCTACGCCTGCGGTTGGGCGGACATTTGCCGCAAGGAGGAGGGATGAGGCTCTACGTGGCTTCCGCGGGCACGGGCAAAACCCACGCCCTGGTGGAGGAACTCCTGGCCCTCTTGCGCCAGGGGGTGCCCCTAAGGCGCATGGCCGCGGTCACCTTCACCCGCAAGGCGGCAGAGGAGCTTAGGCGGCGCATCCAGGAGGAGGTGGCCAACCTCCCCCCAAGCCCCTGGGCGGAGGAGGCCAGGCGGGAGGCGTACGGGGCGGTCTTCACCACCATCCACGGCTTCATGGCGGAGGCGCTCCGCCACGCCGCCCCCCTTCTCTCCCTGGACCCGGACTTCGCCCTTTTGGACGAGTTTTTGGCCGAGGCCCTCTTCTTGGAGGAGGCGCGAAGCCTCCTTTACCTTAGGGGTCTGGACCCGGCGCTGGAGAAGCTTCTCTTTACCCTTTACAAAAAACGTTCCCTGGCCGAGGCGTACCGGCCCCTGCCCGGGGCGGAAGGGCTCCTCGCCCTCTACCAGGAGGCCCTTCAGGGCTACCGCCGCCGCACCCGGGAGGCCCTGGGGCCTTCCGACCTCGAGGCCCTGGCCCTGCGCCTGCTGGAAGCCCCTCGGGCGCTGGAGCGGGTGGTGGAGCGCTTTCCCCACCTCTTGGTGGACGAGTTCCAGGACGTGAACCCCCTGCAGGGCCGCTTCTTCCAGGCCCTGGAGGCCGCGGGCGCCCAGGTGGTGGCGGTGGGGGACCCCAAGCAGTCCATCTACCTCTTCCGCAACGCCCGGGTGGAGGTTTTCCGCCAGGCCCTGGGGGAGGCGAAAGAGGTCCGCCGCCTGGGGGAAACTAGGCGCCACGCCCAGGCGGTGGCCCAGTTCCTGAACCGCTTCGTGGGGCATTTCTTTCCCGAGGCCGAGCGGGTGTCGGTGGAGTCCTTGCGGGCGGAGGAGGGCTGGGTGGAGGTCCACTGGGTGGTGGGGGAGGGGCCCTTGGACCGGAAGCGGGAAGGGGAGGCGGCCCTCCTGGCGGAGCGCCTGCGGGCGCTTTCCGGCCAGGGCTACGCCTTCTCCGACATGGCGGTCTTGGTGCGGAGCCGCAGGAGCCTGCCCTTCCTGGAAAGGGCCTTCCGGGCCCTGGGGGTGCCCTACGTCCTAAGGCGGGGGCAAAGCTTTTTCCGCCGCCCCGAGGTGCGGGACATCTACCACGCCCTCCGCCTGGCCCTCCTGGAAGGCCCCCCGAGCCCCGAGGAGCGCCTCTCCCTCCTGGCCTTCCTGCGGGGGCCTTTCCTGGGCCTGGACCTGGGGCAGGTGGAGGAGGCCCTGCAGGCGGAAGACCCTGTGCCCCTCCTTCCCTTAGAGGTGCAGACGCGGCTGGATGGGCTTAAGGCGCTTGGGGGCCTGCCTCCTTTGGAGGCCTTGAAGGCCCTGGCCCGGGACGAGGCCTTCCTAAGGCGGCTTTCCCAGAGGGCCCGAGCCAACCTGGACACCCTCCTCCTCCTGGCCGCCTCCCAGCGCTTCCCTGACATCGAAGCCCTCCTGGAGTGGTTGAAGGTGCGGGCCGAGGATCCGGAAACCTCCGAGCTCCCCGAAGGGGGAGAAGGGGTAGCCCTCCTCACCGTCCACGCGGCCAAGGGCCTGGAGTGGCCGGTGGTAGCGGTCTTTGACCTGGCCCGGGGGGAGGGGGGAAGGCCGGAGCCCCTCCTGGTGGGCTTGGACGGGGAGGTGGTCTTGGAGGGTACGGACGCCTACCAAGACCTGAAGCGGGCCCTCTCCCGGGCCCAGGAGGAGGAGTCCCTGCGCCTCCTCTACGTGGCCCTCTCCCGGGCCCGGGACGTCCTGATCCTCACGGGCAGCGCCTCGAGTCGCCCAGGGCCCTGGGCCGAGGCCTTTAGGGCCCTGGGCCTTGGGCCTGAAGACAAAGACCCCCTGGTGCGCCACCACCCCCTGGAAGGCCTTCCCCCTTTGCCCTCACCCCCGTCCCCCCCACCCCCCACGCCCCGCCGCTTACGCGGAGCACCCCATCCTTCCCAGGCGCTTCCCCCCGGTTTACTCCCCCAGCGCCTACCGCAAGGGGGAGGGGGAGCCCCTGGCCCTCTCCGAGGCCCTCGAGGCCGAGGCCCTTCCGGAGTTTGCCCGGGCCCTGGGCACCCTGGTGCACTACGCCCTGGCCCGGAACCTGGACCCGGAGGACGAGGCGTCCATGGGGGCCCTCCTCCTGCAGGAGGTGGCCTTCCCCTTTTCCGAGGAGGAGCGGGCGCGCCTTTTAGAAGAGGTACGGACCCTTTTGCGCAACCACCGGGCCATGCTGGGCCAAGCCCTCCCCCCCCTGGAAGCCCGGGAGGAGGACCACGCCGAGCTCCCCTTGGTCCTGCCCTTTGCCGGCACCACGTGGTACGGGGTGTTGGACCGCCTCTACCGGGTGGGGGGGCGCTGGTACCTGGAGGACTACAAGACCGACCAGAGGATGGCCCCGGAGCATTACCGCCTGCAGCTAGCCCTTTACTGGGAGGCGGTGCGACGGGCCTGGGGGGTGGAGGCCGAGGCCCGTTTGGTTTATTTAAGGCACGAAAAGATTCACGTTTTCTCGCCAGAGGAGCTTCGGGAGGTCCTTCGGGAGTTGGAAAAGGCCCCTGGGAGAGGATCCCAGGGGCCTGAGCCAGACCCTCTTTAGCGCTTGGAGTACTGGGGTGCCCGGCGGGCCTTGTGCTTGCCGTACTTCTTCCGCTCCACCACCCGCGCGTCCCGGGTGAGGAAGCCCAGGGGCTTGAGCTTGGCCCGGTAGTCGGGGTTGTAGCGGAGGAGGGCCCGGGCCACCCCCAGCCGGATGGCGTCCACCTGGCCGCTCTTGCCGCCCCCCCGCACGGTGATGTAGGCGTCAAAGCGCCCCAGAGCGTCCACCGCCCTAAGGGGCTCCAGGGCCGCCACCGCCCTTACCAAACCCTGGAAATAGTCCTGGAAGTCCTGGCCGTTCACGGTGACCTTGCCGTTTCCGGGCCTCAAGAAGACCCGGGCCACCGCCTCCTTGCGCCTACCGGTGCCGTAGTACTGCTCCATCACTTGACCTCCAGCTTAACGGGTTTCTGGGCCTGGTGGGGATGGGTGGGGCCGGCGTAGACCTTGAGGCGCTTGAAGAGCCTCCGCCCCAGGGGCCCCTTGGGGAGCATGCCCTTTACCGCATGCTCCAGCACCCTTTCCGGATGGGTGGCCAGCATCTTCTCGGCGGGGATCTCTTTCAGGCCCCCCTGGTAGCCGCTATACCGGGTGTAGATCTTCTGCTTTAGCTTCTTGCCCGTAAGGCGGATCTTGTCGGCGTTCACCACCACCACGAAGTCCCCCGTGGGAAGGTTGGGGGTCCAGTCCGGGCGGTGCTTGCCGCGTAGCAGGGTGGCGATCTGCGTGGCCAGCCGCCCTAAGGTTTGGCCCTCGGCGTCAATGAGAACCCACCGGGGTTCGATCTCTTTGGGTATGTACGTCTTGGCCTGCATGCGTTTGGGCCCTCCTTCACCTTTGTGTGCCAGGCACCATGTTCTTGCCGGGGGATCGGGGGACCCCGCAAGAACGCCAAAGAAAACTGTACCATAACCCCGGGGTCTTTTGCCAGATGTGGTAGGCTGAAGTCCCGTGAACGGGGTTTCCGAGAGCACGCAAAGGCCGAGGAAGTACGTGTTTGTCACCGGGGGCGTGGTGTCCAGCCTGGGCAAGGGCATCCTCACCTCCTCCCTGGGGGCCCTCCTGCGGGCCCGGGGGTATAGGGTTACCGCCATCAAGATCGACCCCTATGTGAACGTGGATGCGGGGACCATGCGCCCCTATGAGCATGGGGAGGTCTTTGTCACCGCCGACGGGGCGGAAACTGACCTGGACATCGGCCACTACGAGCGCTTTTTGGACCTGGACCTCTCCCGGGGCAACAACCTCACCACGGGCCAGGTGTACCTTTCCGTGATTCAGAAGGAGCGGAGGGGGGAGTACCTCTCCCAGACGGTGCAGGTGATCCCCCACGTCACCGACGAGATCAAGGACCGCATCCGCAAGGTGGCGGAGGAGCAGGGAGCCGAGGTGGTGGTGGTGGAGGTGGGGGGCACGGTGGGGGATATCGAGAGCCTTCCCTTCCTGGAGGCCATCCGCCAGTTCCGCTTTGACGAGGGGGAGGGGAACACCTTCTACATCCACCTCACCCTGGTTCCCTACCTGGAAACCAGCGAAGAGTTCAAGACCAAGCCCACCCAGCACTCCGTGGCCACCCTGAGGAGCGTGGGCATCCAGCCCGATGCCATCGTCCTCCGCTCGGTGAAACCGGTGCCGGAGGAGGTGCGCAAGAAGGTGGCCCTCTTCACCAACGTGCGCCCCGGGCACGTGTTCTCCAGCCCCAATGTGGAGCATATCTACGAGATACCCCTCCTCCTCGAGGAGCAGGGCTTGGGCCGGGTGGTGGAAAGGGCTTTGGGCCTCGAGGCCGTCTTCCCCAACCTCTCCTTCTGGCAGGAGGCGGTGAGGGTGCTGAAGCACCCCGAGCGCACCGTGAGGATCGCCATCGCCGGCAAGTACGTGAAGATGCCGGATGCTTACCTGTCCCTTCTGGAGGCCTTGAAGCATGCGGGGATCCGGCACGGGGCCCGGGTGGAGGTGAAGTGGGTGGATGCGGAGAGCCTCGAGGGAGCCGACTTGGACGAGGCCTTTAGGGATGTTTCCGGCATCCTGGTCCCCGGGGGGTTTGGGGTGAGGGGCATTGAGGGGAAGGTGCGGGCGGCCCAGTACGCCCGGGAGCGGAAGATCCCCTACCTGGGCATCTGCCTGGGGTTGCAGATTGCGGTCATCGAGTTTGCCCGGCATGTGGCCGGGCTCAAGGGGGCCAACTCCACCGAGTTTGACCCCTACACCCCCCATCCGGTCATTGACCTTATGCCTGAACAGCTGGAGGTGGAGGGCCTGGGGGGCACCATGCGCCTGGGGGACTGGCCCATGCGCATCCGGGAGGGCACCCTCCTCCACCGCCTTTACGGCAAGGAGGAGGTGCTGGAGCGCCACCGCCACCGGTACGAGGTAAACCCCCTCTATGTGGACCAGCTGGAGCGGGCTGGGCTGGTGATCTCCGCCACCACCCCGGGCATGCGGGGCCGGGGGGCGGGGCTGGTGGAGGCCATCGAGCTCCCGGACCATCCCTTCTTCCTGGGCCTCCAGAGCCACCCCGAGTTCAAGAGCCGCCCCATGCGCCCCTCGCCTCCCTTCGCCGGCTTCGTGGAGGCGGCGTTAAAGCACGCCCTTTAAAGCAGGCTTCCGGCAAACTGCCGGGCCACCCGCCCGGAGAAGCCCTTTTGCAGGGCAAAGCGCAGGGCTTCCCTTTCCTCTTCCGGGGTCAAGGGGCGGCCCAGGTGGTGGGCTACTGCCTTCAGGTAAAGGGTTTTGTCAAAGGGCGGGAAGGTGAGGACCAGCCCGAAACGCTCTGAGAGGGCCAGGGTGTCCTGAAGCTCGTCCCAGGCAGTGGGGTCGGCCCCGGGTAGGGGGTTTTCCCCAGATTGGCGCACCAGGTGGCGGCGGTTGGAGGTGGCCAACAAGAGAACGTTTTCCGGAGGGCCTGCCAGACTTCCTTCCAGGAGAGCCTTCAGGTGGTGGAAGGCTTCCTCTTTAGGATCCAGGGAGAGGTCGTCCAGAAAGAGGAAGAAGCGATGGGGGAGGAGGGCCAGCCTTTCCAGCAGGTTTTCCAGGTGGGCCAGGGCCTTGGGTTCCACCTCCACCATGCGGGCTTCTTTGAGGTGCAAAAGGCTCTTGGCCGCGGTGCTTTTGCCCGTGCCCCGGGCCCCGTAGAGGAGGGTGTGGAGGGCGGGTTTTCCTGAGAGGAAACGGAGGGCATTGGCCCTGAGGGCCTTAAGTTGCTCCTCATAGCCTAGAAGTTCGTCCTCCCGGGGCAGGCGGTAGCTTTCCAGGGGGCGCACCTCGCCAGCGAAGCGGAAGGCCCGGTAGAGGGCGAAGGGGTAGGGCCCGTGGGCTTGAAGCGCCCGGGCCAGGGCCTCGGGGTCGCGGGCGAGGAGGGCGGCCAGGGCTCCTTCCTCAGCGGGGTGGGGGGGGCGTTCCCCCAGGTCGGCCAAAGGGTACTCCTTCCGCCTTCCCTCCAGTTCCAGGGAGAGGGCCTCGAGGTCCTGCCGTATCAGCTGGAGAAGCCCTGGGGTGGGCCTTAAAGCCCGCCAGGCCCAGGGGGCTTTGAGGAGACTTTGGGCGAAGGCATAGCCCCAGGGTTCGCCCCGGGGCAGGTCCAGGTCCAGGAGGTCCAAAGGGGTCTTGGGAATCTTCATGGGCCCCATGGTAAAGGAAAACCTCCGGGGAAGACCCCGGGGTTCCGTGGTGGGCCGCACAGGACTCGAACCTGTAACCCACCGATTAAGAGTCGGTTGCTCTACCGGTTGAGCTAGCGGCCCAAGATACGCGCGGCGTCGGCCTTGACGCCAAAAGCCAGTGTAGCCTTCCCTCAAGGCTCTGTCAAGGCGGAACCTCCCCTCTAGGGTCGGTCCCCCTCTTTTAACCTGGCGTCTCACATGTTTTTGCCCAGGTTCGGACGGCTAGAACAGGTAAAGCGCTGCCCGTCCCCTTTCCACCCGCACCCGGATGGGCCCCAGGGCCTGGTTCTCCAGGGTGAGGGTGGTGGCCTTAAGGAAGGTGGGGGGGAGGTTCCAGCGGGCTCCTTCTACGGCCAAGGTGGCCTCGGGGAAGGGCAGGAGGCTGAAGGAACTCCCCTTTTCCAAGGGAAAGGTGTGGAGTCCAGCAAGGAGAGGGAAAGCCCGGGTAAGCCCATCGGTGAGTTCAGCCCTCACCCCCTTTTCCGCCAGCAGAAAGGCCAGCTCCAGGTGAGCTAGGGTGTGGTCCAGGCGGCCCCCAATGCCCCCTAGGAGGAGGACTTCCTCAGCCCCCAGCTCCAGGGCTTTTCGCACCAGGGCTTCGCCGTCCGTCAGGTCCTTGTCCCGGGGAAGCACCTCCTTGGGGGCAGGAAGGATTTGCTGGAGCCAAAGGGGGCTTGAGTCGAAGTCCCCAAGCCATAGCTCCAAGGGTAGCCCCAGGGCCAAGGCGTGCCGTCCACCGGAGTCCGCCGCCAGGAGATGGAAGCCCCTTAGGCGTTCCCGCAAAACCTCCGTTACCAGGAGGGGACCGCCTAGGAAAAGGGCGAAGCGCCTCATCCCTCCAAGGGTACCGCTTGGGAAAGGTCCAGGTGAAGATGAATGGGGCTTCCTTCTTGGGGTCCCTCGAGGGCCTCGAGGTAAAGCCGCACCTTCCCAAGCCGCACCCAAAGCCCCACCCAGTTTCCGAAGAAAAGCCGTTCCTCCACCACCCCTGGGTGCTCCCCTCCCAGGCGAAGGGCTTTGGGCAGAAGTAGATGAGGCTTGGCAGGCAAGCCCAAAGCCTGGCTTTCCTCCGGGGAGAGGAGGTTCTTGTGCCCGAGAAAGCGGGCGGTCCAGAGATCCTTGGGCCTTGCGTACACCTCTTCCGGAAGCCCCACCTGCACGAGCCTTCCCTGACGCAGGAGGGCTACCCGGTGGGCCAGGAGGAAGGCCTCCCCCTGGTCGTGGGTGACCACCAGGGTGGTCACCCCTTCCGCCCGAAGGGTCCTGCGCAGGAAGAAGAGGAGCTCCTCCCGTAGCCTGAGGTCCAGAGCCCCCAGGGGCTCGTCCAGGAGGAGAAGCCTTGGCCTTGGGGCCAGGGCTCGGGCCAGGGCTACCCGTTGCTGTTCCCCCCCGGAGAGCTCCTGGGGGCGCTTTCGGGCATGGGGGGCGAGCTCCATGCGTTCAAGGAGCTCCCACATCCTTGCCTCTCGCTCCTTCCTGGGCCAGCGGGCCTCCACCAGGCCAAAGGCGATGTTTTCCGCCACGGTGAGGTGAGGGAAGAGGGCATAGTCCTGGAAAAGAAACCCTATCCCCCGCCTTTCGGGGGGCAGGGGGGTGAGGTCGCGTCCCCCGAAGTGCACGAAACCCTGATCAGGGGAAAGGAGGCCAGCGATGAGCTTCAGCAGGGTACTCTTTCCGCTACCCGAGGGTCCCAGGAGGGCCAGGACCTCACCTTCCTGAACGGTGAGGTCCAGGGCCAGTTGGAAACCGGGGAAGCGCTTTTCTAGGGCGAGCTCCAGCACCCTTCCATTAAACAAGGAACCCGGGGTATACCCCGGGTTCCCTGCTGGCCCGCCTTACTTCAGCCCCAGCTTCTGCCGCTCGGCCAGCACCTGCTGGGGAGTGAGCTTCTTGTCCCGCAGAGCCTTGACCTCGGCGGCGGTGAAGGGCTTGAAACCCTGGACCTTCTTGTCGTCGCCCCAGGCGGTGGCGATGTGGTTGAGAAGGGCGGCGATCTCCTCGTCCTTGAGCTGGCCAAAGGCAGGCATGGCCCCGTTGTACTTCATGCCCTTCACCTCAATCGAGCCCTGGAGGCCCCAGAGGAGGACCTTGATCAGGTACTCTCGCCCACCCTGTTTGGCCAGGACCTCAGCAACGTGGCCGGCCAAGGGCGGGAAGGCCCCGGGGAGCCCCTGCCCGTTGGCCTGGTGGCATCCTGCGCACTGGGCGTAGAGCTTGGCGCCGTCCGCCTGGGCGAAGGCCAGGCTGCCGATAAGGAGGAGAGCCGTTAGGGTCCGCTTCATCTTTACCCTCCGGGGTATCAGGGTATTTTGTCCCTGGTTCCTTGTCAAGGCCTTTGGCGAAGCCGAATCTTTAGCCGTTCTTAAGGCTATAGTCCCTGGGGGTATACGAGAGGAGGCTACATAAGCGTGTTTTTATGAAAAGAGGGTTCCGTGTCAAAGGGGCTTGACATGGTTCCGGGGGGGTGCTAGGGTACAAATGTCCTTGGGTGTACCCAGGCGGTGTATAAGATGTACGCATACCGGGTACTTTGGTCCCTAGTCCTACTCGCCCTGGCCGCGGCCTGGGCGGCTCCGGATTTTGGCCGGTGGTATCCCTATGTAACGGCCCTGGACCTGGCCCAGAGCCACGGGCGGGTGGTGATGGTGTACTTTCACTCTCCTCACTGTCCCTATTGCGACCAGATGAACACCTTCGTCCTCTCCGATCCCCAGGTAAGCCGCTTCCTGGAGGACCGGTTCGTGGTGGCCTCCGTGGATACCGAAACCCCGGAGGGTCAGGAACTTTCCCGGCGGTATCGGGTGCCGGGTACCCCCACGTTTGTCTTCCTCGTCTTCCGCAAGGGGGCGTGGGAAGAGGTGGGCCGGTTTTTTGGCAGCCGGCCCCGGGCGCAGTTCCTTTCGGAGCTGCGCCAGATCTGTGCCAAAGGAGGTGCGTGTGAATAGGCGAGCGTTTCTAAGGACCACTGGCGTAGCCCTCGGGGCCGTTGCCTTGGCGGGGCTTCCCGTAAGGGCGCAGGGTTTAGAGGGCGAGGATCTGGCCAACCTGGAGAAGGCCTTGCAGGCAGCTTTGGGCAAGGGGTTTAAGGACCTCACCCCCTCCAACCTCATCAAGCTCACCATGCCGGCCATTGCGGAAAGCGGGGCCAACGTTCCCGCTGAGGTGGAGGTAGACCTGCCCTCGAGCCAGGTGAAGGCCATCCACCTTTTCGCCGACAAGAACCCCACCCCGCACCTGGTGGTGATTATGCCCATGAAGGCGCTTCCCTACTATGCCACCCGGGTGCGCCTGGCGGAGACCAGCGCTATCCGGGCGGTGGTGGAAACGGCGGACGGCAAGTTCCTTTTGGCTTCGGCCAGCACCCGCGTGACCGTGGGCGGTTGCGGTTAAGGAGGTAGAAGATGCCCATTCGCACCATTGTTCGTTTGACGCCGGCCAAGCCCAAGGCGGGCGAGAACTTCAAGCTCCAGGTAGTGGCCCAGCATCCCAACGAGCCCGGTACCCGCCGGGATGCCGAGGGCAAGATCATCCCCGCCAAGTACATCAACCAGGTGGAGATCTACTTTGAGGGGGAGAAGGTGGCCGAGGCCAAGCCCGGCCCCTCCACCAGCGCCAACCCCCTTTACGGCTTCATGTTCAAGGCGGAAAAGGCGGGGACCTTTACCGTCAAGCTTAAGGACACCGACGGAGATACCGGCGAGGGCACGGTAAAGCTGGAGCTGGCCTAGAGGTGGCGCCCGGGGGTAACCCCGGGCGCCGGGCATGGCGCGGAGGTAAAGGTATGCTCTTACGGTCCTGGTGGATGGTGGGCGTGCTTTTCCTGCTTGGCTTGGCCTTGGCCCAGGGGGAGGTGGACCCCAGGGAAGAAGCCAAGCGGCAAAAGCAACTCCTTTTGGAAACCGCGGGGATCCTGCCCACCGAGCTCATCGTGGAGCAGGGCAAGGAGCTCTTTAACCGCAAGGGGCCCAGCGGCAAGACCATGGCTGAGTGCGACTTTGGCCTGGGGAAGGGAGTCCTGGAAGGGGCGGCGGCCAGGCTACCTCGCTATTTCCTGGATACGGGCAAAGTGGAGGACCTGGATGGCCGCATCCTCACCTGCATGACCCGGGTCCAGGGCTATCGGCCGGACCAGGTCAAGCGGCAGGAGGTGGTGGCCATCGCTTTCTACATCGCCAGCTTCTCCACGGGGAAGCCCATCCAGGTGCGCCTCCTCTTCCCTGAGGAGCGGGCGCTTTACGCCCTGGGGGAGAAGCTCTTCTACGCCCGTTCGGGGGCCCGGGACCTGGGGTGCGCTACCTGCCACATCACCTATGTGGGCCGCAGGGCCGGGGTCCTCCCCTACGCGGATGTCTTGGGCAAGGATAAGTCCTGGACCCACTGGCCCGCCTACCGTTACTCCAACGACCAGATCTGGACCATGCAAGACCGCATCCGGGCTTGCTACGGCAACATTGGCCATCCCCAGCCTGCCCTTTACTCCTTGCCCATCCTGGCCCTGGAGCTTTTCATGGCCTACCAGAATAACGGGGCTGTGGTGGAGGAGTGGCCGGCTTTCGTGCGGTGAGGAGGCGGTGATGAAGGCGAAGAAGCTTATCCCTATCCTTTTGGCCGCACCCTTGGTGGTAGCCTTGGCCCAGTCGTACTTCAGCCCTTCCGAGCTGGAGGCCATCAAGATGGGTGGCAAGACCTATGCTGAGGTCTTCCTCAACCAGCGGCCGGACCAGGCCCTTTGCTCCATCCACCGGAACCGCCTGCCCGCCGATCTTCTGCCCAAGTTTCTTGAGGAGCAACGCTCCCTCATCAAGTACCCGCAGAGCGGCAAGCTCATGGGGGATTGGAAGAAGGGCGGGGCCATCTTCAACGACCTGCAGAAGGCCAACTGCTTCTCTTGCCACTTTGGTTCCCCCGTGCACCTGGGTGGGGACGTGGGGCCGAGCCTGGAGAAATACGGCCTAAAGCGGGGGCAGTCGGAAGCCATCCAGCGCTACACCTACGAGGTCATCTACAACTCCTGGGCTTACTTCCCCTGCACGGTGATGTACCGCTTCGGCGCCCAAGGGCTTTTGACCCCCGAGGAGATCGCCGACGTGGTGGCCTACTTGTTGGATCCGGAAAGCGAGTTCAACACCAAGCCGGCGGTGGGGTCTAGATGAACCGAAGGGAACTTCTTTTCTGGTTTTCCGCCCTGGCGGGGCTCGGGCCCAAGGCTTTGGCCCAGGTCCTGGAGAATCCTTCCCGCCTCTATGACCTTCCCCCTTACGGTAACGCCACCCTTCTTTACTTCTCCGACCTCCACGGCCAAGCCTTCCCCCACTACTTCATGGAGCCGCCCAACCTCATCCCCCCTAAGCCCCTTATGGGGAGGCCCGGCTACCTCACGGGGGAGGCCATCCTGCGCTATTACGGGGTGGAGCGGAAGACCCCCTTGGCCTACCTGCTCAGCTACCTGGACTTCGTGGAACTGGCCAAGGCCTTCGGTCCCATTGGGGGCCTGAGCGCCCTTACCGCCCTTATCCGCGGGCAAAAGGCCCAGGTGGAGGCCGAGGGGGGAAGGGTCCTGGTGTTGGACGGCGGGGATACCTGGACCAACTCCGGGCTTTCCCTCCTCACCCAGGGGGAGGCCCTGGTGGACTGGCAGAACCTCGTCGGGGTAGACCATATGGTTTCCCACTGGGAGTGGACCTTGGGGCGGGAGAGGGCGGAGGCCCTCTTCAAGAAGTTTAAGGGGGAGCACCTCTCCTACAACGTGGTGGACGAACTTTTCGGCGACCCCCTCTACCCCGCCTACCGGATCCACCAGCTGGGCCGCTATGCCCTGGCCGTCGTGGGGGCCACCTACCCCTACGTGAAGGTTTCCCACCCCGAGGAGTTCACCGAAGGCCTTTCCTTTGCCCTGGATGTGCGCCGCTTGCAGGAGGCCGTGGATCAAGCCCGGGCCGAGGGGGCGGATGCCGTGGTCCTTCTCTCCCATAACGGCCTCCAGCTGGACGCGGCCTTAGCGGAGCGGGTGAAGGGCATTGACCTCATCCTTTCTGGGCACACCCACGACCTCACCCCCTCCCCTTGGCGGGTGGGGAAGACCTGGATCGTGGCGGGAAGCGCGGCCGGCAAGGCCCTCATGCGGGTGGACCTCGAACTTTTCCGGGGGGGCATCGCCAACCTCCGGCTCAGGATCCTGCCGGTTCTGGCCGGCCATCTGCCGGGGGCTCCCGATGTGGAAACCTTCCTGGAGAAGGCCCTGGCTCCTCACCGCCAGCACCTTTTCGAGCCCCTGGCGGTTTCCGAGTCCTTGCTGTACAAGCGGGACACCCTTTACTCCACCTGGGATGAGCTGGTGGGACAGGCGGTGAAGGCCCTTTATCCCGAGGTGGACCTGGTTTTCAGCCCGGCGGTGCGCTGGGGTACCACCATTCTTCCCGGCCAGGCCATCACCCGGGACCATCTCTACGCCTACCTGGGCTTTACCTACCCCGACCTTTACCTCTTCTGGCTACGGGGGGAGCAGATTCGGAACACCCTGGAGGACATCGCCAGCAACGTCTTTACCCCCGATCCCTTCTACCAGCAAGGCGGGGACGTGAGCCGGGTCTTTGGCCTCCGCTATGTGCTGGACCCCGATGCCCCGGTCGGCAAGCGCATCCGGGAGGTGGAGGTGGGGGGCAAGCCCCTGGATCCCAATCGCCGCTACCTGGCGGCCTCCTATGGGGGGAGGCTCCAGCGGGTGGGGGAGGCCAAGGCGGGCTTTGAGCCCAGGCCCATTGACCAGGTCCTCGAGGACTACCTCAAAGCCGCTGGGCGCGTAAGGGTTTTGCCTAAGCCCAACGTGCGGGTGCTGGGACGCAACTACCGTGTACCGGAGGTGAGTTCATGACCAAAAAAGCGGCAGTTTGGTTGGTTTCGGGTCTCATCCTGGGGCTTGGCCTCACCCAGATGAGCCCCTTTAGGGCCCGCCTCGAGGCAGCTTTGCATGCGGGTGGCCACGAGTTCGCTCAGGTAATGCTTTCCCAGGACAAAGGGCAGGCGCTTTGTTCCCAGTATCGGGACAAGCTGCCTCCAGACCTAATACCTTCTTTCCTAGCTGAGCAAAAGGCCCTCATCAAGTACCCAGCGAATGGAAAGCTCATGGGGGATTGGCGAAACGGGGAGAAGGTCTTCACTGACCCCAAGCGGGGCAACTGCTATGCCTGCCACGCCGGGGTGGCCAGCGAGGTGGCCCACGGCACCATGGGGCCGAGCCTGACCAACTATGGGCAGCGGGGCACCTCGGAGGCGGTGGTGCGGTACACCTACGAGAAGATCTACAACGCATGGGCCTTCGTACCCTGCTCCCTCATGTACCGGGGCGGGGTGCACGGCCTCTTCACCCCGGAGGAGACCGCCGATCTGGTGGCCTTCCTTCTGGACCCCGAATCCCCCATCAACCGGAGGTGAGCCGTGAAGAGAAGGAATCGCTTTGTTTTCCTGGGCGTGCTGGCCTTGGGGACCCTGGTGGGTGTGGGGGCCTACACCCAGCAGCAAAAGCCCCTGGATCCCTTCGAGGAGGCCATGCGCCAGCGGCAGATGTACCTGGAGACCTTCGGCGTGCTCCCAGGGGATCTTTTTGTGGAGGAGGGGAAGGAGCTCTTCTTCCGCAAGGGGCCAAGCGGCAAGACCCTCGAGGAGTGCGACTTCGGCAAGGGGAAGGGGGTTTTGGAAGGGGTCTACGCCATCCTTCCCAAGTATTTCCCCGATAGCAGACGGGTGGAAGACTTGGAAACCCGGGTGTACACCTGCATGCAGACCGTGCAGGGGTACAAGCCGGCGGAGATCAAGCGGGACGAGGTTAGGGCCATCACCACCTACATCGCCTCCTTCTCCTCCAAGGCCAAGATCCAGGTGGTGCCCAAGCACCCGGCGGAGCTGGCCATGTACAACCTGGGGCGGGAGCTTTGGTACACCCGTGCGGGGGCTAGGGACATGAGCTGCGCCGTCTGCCACGACCAGTATGCGGGCCAAAGGGTGCGGCTTTCCCCGGTCAGGAGCCCCAAGCAGGGCCTGGGCAACGAGTGGCCCGCCTACCGCTTTGAGGAGGACCGGCTCTACACCATGGAGGACCGCATCAACTTCTGCTACGAGTCCATCGCGATCCCCAAGCCGGGGTTCTACTCGGATGTCCACATTGCCTTGACGGTGTACATGCTGGCCGAGGCCACTAAGGCCGGGCACTCCTTTGAGGAGTTGCCCTTCTTTACCCGCTAGCCATGCGCCGCCGCGACCTCCTTGCCGTGCTTCCCCTCCTCCCCTGGGCCCGGGCCCAGGGGGGAGGGGAGGCAGGGGACTGGGTCAAGGCCTTTGGGGAGTTTCTCAAGCGGGTGCCTCCCGCCAGCTACCTGGTTTATCCCACCGAGGCCAAGGACCTTCTGCTTTTTGACCCCTTCATCCTGGACGTGCGTACGGAGGAGGAGCGGAAGAAGGGGTATATCCCGGGTTCGGTGCACATCTATGCCGGCCAGGTGCCGGACCGCCTGGCAGAGCTTCCCAAGGATAGGGAGGCCCTGATCCTGGTCTACTGCAACTCGGGAAGCGTCTCGGCGGTGGTGGCCGCATATTTGCAAGCGCTTGGCTACAAGAACGCCAAGAACATCGCCCATGGTTTTAAGGGCTGGTTGGACGCGGGCTTGGAAGTGGAAGGAGGTTCCCAATGAAGAAGGTTTTGGCTTTGGTGGCCCTTTTGGGGTTGGGTTTGGCGCAGTCTTTGGTGGTGGAGGTTAAGGGCTCCTTGGAAGAAGTGGAGGCTAAGACCCTTTCCGCCCTGCAGTCCGTGGGCCTCGAGGCGGACCGGGTGCTGAACCTGGGAGAGCAGGTGCGTCAGGTGACGGGCCCGGGTTTCCCCGAGTACCGTCTGGTGGTGCTGAAGCCGGACAAGGGAAGCATCGAGGCGGTTTCCAAGAACCCCATGGCCGCCATCGTCTTGCCGCCCACGGTCTTCATCACCGGCCAGGGGAACAGCTTCACGGTGGGCACTTTTGATGGGCGCCTGCTCTTTTCCATGCTCCAGGTGTACGGGGGTGAGGTGGAGCGGCTAACCTGGCGCCTCGAGGCGGCTTTGGGAAGGCTTGGCATCGTGAAGCGCCTGCCCCCCGCCATGATGCCCGATCCTTCTAGCGGCATGATGCCCGCCCTCTTGTACCGGGTGCCCGCCGCCAAGGTGGAGGATGTGGTGCTCATGGTGGAAACGGAGCTCACCTCCAACGGGCTCAACCTTTTGCCCAACGTGAAGGTGGGCCCGGTCACCGTGATCATGCCCTGCAAGAGCGAATGGGCCCGGGTCATGTTCCTCACCCAGCCTGCGGGAGGTTTCGCTGCTCCTTGCCGCTTCTTCGCCATGCAGATGGGTAACGACGTCCTGGTGGGGGCCATCGAGCCCATGCTCATGACCATCATGCCCGGGGTGATGGGCACGCCGGCGGTGTCCATGCTTCAGGAGGCCCGCCAGGTCATGAGCCAGATCCTGGAAGCCACGGGCGGGACTCCTTACCGCCCTGGCCGATAAGAGCCTGGTCAAGAAGAGGGAGGGAGTATGGGCAAGGTGAATCGGCGTCAGGTTTTGAAGACGGGTGCCGCCTTGGCCGCGGCAGGGGCCCTTTCCAGCTCGGCTTTTGCCCAGGAGTTTTATAGCCGCCCTGCCACCCTGCTTCCTCGCACCCGCAAGCCGCGCGTGGTGGTGATCGGGGGTGGTTGGGGTGGCACCACCGTGGCCCGGAAGCTGGTCCAGTCCGGGGTGGGTGTGGAGGTGGTGCTCCTCGAGCAGAAGCCCATCTTCATGTCCTGCCCCATGTCCAACCTTTTCCTGGCCGGGGTCAAGCCCCTGGAGTGGCTGGTCTTTGACTACACCAACGTGGTCAAGGACGGGGTGATCTTTGTCCAGGAGAGGGTTTTGGACATCAACCGGGACCGCCGCCTGGTGCGAACCGCTGGTGGGTACATCGGTTACGACTACCTGGTCCTGGCCCCGGGCATTGACTACATGTACGAGGCCATCCCGGGCTACGCCGAGGTGAAGCACCTCATGCCCGTGGGCTTCAAGCCCTTTGAACACATCGCCTTAAGGCGGATGCTGGACCAGTTTGACGAGACGGGCGGGGAGCTGGTCATGTACATCCCCAACCCCCCCTACCGCTGCCCCCCGGGGCCCTATGAGCGGGCGGCTATGCTGGCCTGGCGGCTTAAGGAGAAGGGAGTTAAGGGTAAGGTCATCGTTCTAGATGCCAACCCCCAGCCCATCTCCAAGGCCCCAGGTTTCCTAGCGGCCTATAACGACCTTTACAAGGACTACCTGGAGTACGTGCCCAACACCCGGATTACCGGTCTGGATTACGGGAAGAAGGTGGTGAGGACGGAGCTTGGGGACGTGCCTTTTACCGTGGCCGACCTTATCCCCCCCATGAAGGCAGGGGAGCTGGTGCGCACCGCAGGCCTGGGGGAGCGCTGGGCCAACGTGCGCATTCCTTACTTCCTCTCGGAGAAGGACGACCGCGTCTACCTGGTAGGGGATATCACCGGCAACACCCCTTACCCCAAAAGCGGCATGGTGGCCTACGTTTCCGGCACCATTGTGGCCCGGCAGATTGTGGAACGGTTGCGGGGCAAGCCCCTGCAGGACATCCCCCCGGAGTTGCCCAACAACATTTGCTATTCCTTCGTGGACAGGGAGGAGGCCATCTGGGTGGCGGCCAACTACTCCTGGGATGCAGCGGAGCGACAGATCAAGGCCCAAAGCAGCGTGGACAACCAGCGCTCCCAGGCCAACGGCACCGCTGCCATCGGCTGGGCCACGGGCATTTGGAACGACATGTTCGGCCCGGCCTAAGGGTTTTCCCCCGCCCCCATTGGGGGCGGGGTTTTGTGTAACCTGGAAATACCATAGGAGGGTATATGGACCGAAGGAGGTTCTTCCGGCTTTTGGGTGCAGGAGGCGTGCTGGGCCTTCTTAAGGCCAAGGCTCAGACGACTCCCTGGGATGAGGAAACCTTTGCCCCCATGAAGACCCTGGGGGCCCCCCTTTCCGAGTACGGCCAGAGGAGCCCCTTTGAGGAAGGGGTGGTACGCTACATTTCCCCCAACCTGCGCACCCGCCACTCGGGGGCGGACTTTGCCCCTTTGGAGAAACTGGAGGGGGTCATCACCCCCAACGGCCTCCACTTTGAGCGGCATCACGGAGGGGTGCCCCAGGTGGATCCGGCCAAGTACCGCCTGGTCATCCACGGGATGGTGGAAAGGCCTCTGGTCTTTACCTTGGAGGACCTGAAACGTTTCCCCTCCGTGACCCGCACCTACTTCATCGAATGTGCCGGAAACGGGCAAAACGGTTACCGCAACCCCCCGGACCCCAACCTCACCGCCACCCGGAGCCGGGGCCTGGCCTCCAACGCCAGCTGGACAGGGGTTCCTTTGGCCTTGCTCCTCAAGGAGGCGGGGGTGAAGCCCGGGGCCAAGTGGCTCATCCCTGAGGGCATGGATGCCGCCGCCTACACCCGCTCCCTGCCCCTGAAGAAGGCCATGGAGGACGTGCTGGTGGCCTATGCCCAAAACGGGGAGGCCCTGCGCCCCGAGCAGGGCTACCCGGTGCGGCTGGTGGTGCCGGGGTGGGAGGGCTCTATCCAGGTGAAGTGGCTAAGGCGCATCCTGGTCACGGACCTCCCCGCCATGGCCAAGGACGAGACCAGCGAGTACACCGACGTGATGGCCGATGGCAAGGTATGGGCCTTCACCTGGGTCATGGACCCCGAGTCCATCATCACCTACCCCTCCGGGCTCCAGCAGATCCAGCCCGGCTTCCACGAGATCCGCGGCCTGGCCTGGAGCGGGTACGGGCGGATCACCAAGGTGGAGATCTCCTTCGATGAGGGCAAGACCTGGCGCCAGGCCACCTTGGAACCCCCGGTGGAGCGCTACGCCTTCGTGCGCTTCAAGATGCCCTGGTACTGGGACGGGAAGGAGGTGGTCCTCTGGAGCCGGGCCTGGGACGAGAAGGGGAACACCCAGCCCACCCGGGAGGAGTTCTTCAAGAAATGGGGCAGGAACAACCGCTACCACTACAACGCCATCCAGGCCTGGCGCATCCTGCCCGACGGACGGGTGGTGAACGGGGATAGGCCCTTGGGCCAGCAGGCGTTTGGACCCGTGGGGGGTTGCGACGGGGAGGTGTTCGATGGTTAAGCGCATCCTGGTTCTTTTGGCCCTTTTAGGCCTGGCGGTGGGAGCCCGGTACAACCTGGGCACCCCTATCTCCGAGGAGCTGGCGGCCCAGTACGACCTAAGGCCGGTGGTCCTCCCGGACGGCCGGGGGCTTCCCCCGGGAGAGGGGAGGGTGGAGGAGGGGGAGCGGATCTACGCGGAGAAGTGCGCTTCCTGCCACGGGACCCGGGGGGAGGGGTACCCCTTCAACCGGCTGGTGGCCGAGCCCTTCCCCATTACCCCGGATACGGAGCCTGCGGAGTTCGCCATCGGCAACTACTGGCAGTACGCCACCACCCTTTACGACTACATCCGCCGGGCCATGCCCTTTGGGGCTGAAGGCACCCTCACCAATGAGGAGGTTTACCACCTGGTGGCCTTTCTCCTCTACATGAACGGCATCATCGATGCCCACGAGCCCATCAACCAGAAGACCCTGCCCCAGGTGAAGATGCCCGCACGGGAGCTTTTGCAGTTGGACCCTGAGACCAAGCGCCGCTTCCCTTGGCTCACCTTGCCCTAGGATGAAGGCATGAGCGTTTCCTTGACGGCAGCTTTTTTAGCGGGGGTGCTTTCCTTTCTCTCCCCTTGCGTCCTTCCCCTGGTGCCCACCTACCTCTTCTACCTGGGGGGAGAGCGGGGGCGCCCCCTTTTCAACGCCCTTTTCTTCGTGCTGGGCTTTGGGGTGGTCTTTTTCCTCCTGGGTTTGCCTTTTACCCTGGTGGGCGGGCTCCTGTTTGAGCACCGCCAGACCCTGGCCCGGGTAGGGGGGGTTATCCTGATCCTCTTCGGCCTCTACATGCTAGGCCTGAGGCCTAGGTGGGGGGTAAACCTCCGTTACGAGGGGGAGACGGGGCGCCCCTTGGGGGCCCTGCTCCTGGGAGCCAGCCTGGGCTTGGGCTGGACCCCTTGCATCGGGCCCATCCTGGGAGCCATCCTCACCCTGACAGCGGTGGGGGGTGGGGTGGGGCTTCTTGTGGCCTATATCCTGGGCCTGGCGGTGCCCTTTTTGTTGGTGGCCCTTTTCGCCGACCGGCTTAAGGGGTGGCTGAGGCGAGCCGGGCGGCTTTCCCACTACGTGGAGTTGCTGGCGGGGGTGGTGCTCCTTGTGGTGGGGGTTTTGCTGGTCACAGGGACCTACACCGCCCTGAACTCCTTTTTCCTCCGGATTACGCCGGAGTGGCTGCAGAAGAACCTGTAGGGGTGAGGGAACCTCAGGGGTCTTTTCCTCTAAGAGGGACGAATGGCCCTCGAGGATACCCCTAAACTGGTATAGGCATGTTGCTTCGCTTGCAGGGGATCTCCAAGCGCTTCGGCCGGGACTGGGTGGTCCGGGACCTTTCCTTTACCCTGGAGCGGGGGGAAGTGGTGGCCCTCTTGGGGCCCAACGGCTCGGGGAAGACCACCCTCTTGCGCCTCATGGCCGGGCTTCTCAAGCCCACCCGAGGGCAGGTGGAACGGATGGGCAAGGCTCTTTTCCTGCCCAACCCCCCAGCCTTCCACCGCCACCTTACCGCCCGGGAGCACCTCCTTTACGACCTGGCCTTCCACCACCAGGGCAAGGAACCTGAGGAAGCCTTGGATCGCTTTGGGCTGCCCGGGGACCTTCCCCTTTACGCCTTCTCCAGCGGCATGAAGAAGAGGCTTGCCTTGGCCCGGCTTACCCTTCTCTTCCCTGACATCTGGCTATTGGACGAGCCCGAGACCGCCTTGGACAAAGGGGGGAGGGAGCTTCTTCTTGCTACCTTGGCCGAGGCCCGGAAGAAGGCGGGGGTGGTGATGGCCACCCATGACCGCACCTTGGCCGAGCGGGTGGCGGACCGCACCCTGGAGCTGGGGGTGGCATGAAGCTTCCCGTGGAAGGGTGGCCCGAGGCTGCCGGCCAAGGTAGGGTAGGGATGGTGCGCCGGGTGGTGTTGTTGGCTCTAAGGGATCTTCGCCTCGAGGTGCGTGACCGCGCGGGGCTTCTTTCCATCCTGGCTTTTTTTGCGGTGATGCTCTTCATCATGGCCTTGGCCTTGGGGCCAGAGGAGGAGCCCTTGCGCCGGGCTGCCCCCGGGGTGCTCTGGGTGGCCTTGGCCTTCGGGAGCACTCTCCTTTCCACCCGGGCCTTTGCCCTCGAGGTGGAAGAGGGCACCTTGGACGACCTCCTTCTGGCTCCCGGGGGCAAGGAGTGGATCTACTTCGGCAAGCTTCTTTTCCAGATGCTCCTTCTCCTGCCCCTGGCCGCCCTTGCCCTTTTGATGGCGGCGGGCCTCTTCTACCTGCCCTTGGAGCGCCTTTTCCCTCTCTTCCTGACCCTGGTCCTAGGGGTTTTGGGCTACGCCAGCGTCGCCACCTTTTACGCCGGCCTCCTGGCCCGACTTCGGGGACGAGAGGCGCTTTTGCCCCTCCTCCTTTTCTCCTTGGTGGTCCCCGTGGTCCTGGCCTCGGTACGGGCCACCACGGGCCTGGCGGAGGGCCTTCCCCTGGCGGAGATCTCCGATTGGTGGCAGCTTCTTTTGGTCTTTGATGTGGTCTACCTCTCCGCCAGCGCTCTCCTTTTCCCGGTGGTGATGGAAGGTTAGGTTTGGCGGTATGGAGGCCACAGATTTTTAACCCTTTCCTTGGCTATGCTAGGGGTCGTGGAGGTACAAGCATGCTGAAGGTTGCGCAACCCGACCGCCCGGACGCCCTCACCTGGGTTTTCTTGGGGCTGGGGCTTCTGCTCCTCCCCGTGGGGCTCTACCTGGCCCTTTCCGCTCCCCCCGACGTGAACCAGGGGTATCTGGCCCGCATCATGTACCTGCATGTGCCGGGGGCCTGGCTTGGCTATCTGGCTTTCTTCGTCACCTTCCTCTACTCCCTCCTTTACCTCTTTCGCCAGGATCCCCGGTACGACCGGGTGGCCAGCGCCAGCGCGGAGATCGGTCTGGTCTTCATGGGGCTGGCCCTGGTGACGGGGATGCTGTGGGCCCGGCCCACCTGGGGGGTCTACTGGACCTGGGAGCCCAGGCTCACCACCACCGCCATCCTCTTCGCCGTTTACGTGGGGTATTTCCTCCTTAGAGGGGCCATAGAGGACCCCGAGCTCAGGCAGAAGGCGGCGGCGGCGGTGGGCATCCTGGGCTTCATCAACGTGCCCATCAGCTATATGTCGGTGAAGTGGTGGCGGAGCCTGCACCAAACCCAGTCCATCGACCTCACCACGGGGAAGATCCACATGGACCCCGCCATGCTCCAGGCCCTCCTTTTTAACCTCTTCGTCTTTACCCTCCTTTACCTGGGCTTCGTGCGCTTTCGCTCCCTGCTGGCCGCTTTGGAGGCCAGGAAGGAGGAGGCGTGAGCGAGGTCTTCGTTACCTGGGTCTATGCCCTCACCTACCTCACGGTCTTTGGCTACCTGGCCTACCTCTTCTGGCGCTACCGGAGGGCGAAATGAGGGCCAAGTACCTGATCGGGCTTGGGGTCATCCTGGGGGCTTTGGCCTACCTCATCTTCGGCGGTCTGGGGCAGAACCTGGTCTACTTCCTTACCCCCTCCGAGTACCTGCAGGACCAGGGGCGCTACCAGAACCGTCCCGTGCGCCTGGGGGGCTTGGTCAAGCAGGGCACCGTGCACTACGACAAGGATCAGCTGGAGCTTCGCTTCGTCCTCACCGATGGGGTGGCGGAGGTGCCCGTGGTGCACAAGGGCACACCCCCGGGCATGTTCAAAGAGGGACAGGGGGTGGTGGTGGAGGGCCGCTTCCGGGACGGGGTCTTCCAGGGCACCAACCTCCTGGTGAAGCACTCCGAGACCTACCAGGCGCCCAAGGCGGGCTGGACCCCAGAGGAAGTGCGCAAGCTCATTGAGGAGGCCAAATGACCCCTGCTCTGCTGGGCAACCTGGGCGTCAGCCTGGCCTTAGCCTTTAGCCTTTTGGGCTTGGCCCTTTCCCTTCTCGCCTACCAGCAGGGGGATGGGCGCTTCCTAAAGGGGGCTAGGGCTTTGGTCCTTCCCACCTTCCTGGCGGCCTTGACGGCCTTTTTCGCCCTGGAATGGGCCCTTCTCACCCACGACTTCAGCCTGGCCTATGTGGCCCGCAACCACTCCACCCAGGATCCCCTCTGGGTTACCCTGGTGACCCCCTGGGCGGCCCTCGAGGGGAGCATCCTCCTTTGGGGCCTGCTGCAAACCCTCTACACCCTTTTGGCCAGCCGCAAACCCCTGGATTCCTGGCGGGCCTCCTTAGTGTTGGCGGTGCTTTTCGGCGTCCAGGTCTTCTTCTTCGGGGTGATGGCCACCATCGCCAGCCCCTTCCAAACCCTGCCCAACCCGCCAGCGGATGGCAATGGGCCTAATCCCCTCTTGCAGAACCATTGGATGATGGCCGTCCACCCGGTCCTCATGTACTTGGGCTTTGTGGGCTTGAGTGTGCCCTTCGCCTATGCGGTGGCGGCCATGGTGGTGCGCCGTTACCAGACCTGGGTGGGGGAGACCCGGTGGTGGACCCTGATCGCCTGGGGTTTCCTCACCGCCGGGAAGGTGGCGGGGATGTGGTGGAGCTACGAGGTCCTGGGCTGGGGTGGGTACTGGGCCTGGGACCCGGTGGAAAACGCCAGCTTCATCCCCTGGCTGTTGTCCACCGCCTTTTTGCACACCGCCATCGTCCAGGAGACCCGGGGGGCCTTTAAAGCCTGGAACTTCGCCTTCGTCACCCTGGCCTTCGCCGCCACGGTGCTCGGCACCTTCCTCACCCGGAGCGGGGTGATCCAGTCGGTCCATGCCTTTGCCGAGGGGCCGGTGGGGCCTGCTTTTTTGGGCTTCTTCCTCCTGGTGACTGGCTTGGGGCTCGGTCTTCTTTCCCGGGTCAGCCGGGAGGTACGGGACACCGCGGTTTTCCGACTCCTTTCCCGGGAAGGGGCTCTTCTCCTCGGGGCCTTTTTCTTTGCCGGATGGGCCTTGGTGGTGGTGCTCGGCACCTTTTACCCCCTTGTGGTGGAGGCCTTCACCGGGGCTAAGGTGAGCGTGGGGGCCCCTTTCTTCAACCAGGTTTCCGCTCCCCTGGGGGCGGGTATCCTCCTCCTCATGGGGATAGGGCCCATTTTGCCCTGGCGGAGGCTTAGAGCGGAGGTTTTCCGAAACCTCTACGTGCTCCTCGCTGTCCTTCTCTTGGGTACCCTGCTTGGCCTTCTTCGGGGTTACACCTTCGGGGCTTCCTTGGCGGTGGGGCTTTTCCTCTACAACACCGCCGCCATCCTTCTCCTGGTGCGGGAGGGGGTGCTGGCCCGCCTTAGGGTGGGACTTTCCCCCTGGGGGTTTTTGGAAAACCGCAGGCGGGTGGGAAGCCTGTTGGTCCACTTCGCCGTGGCCCTCCTGGCTCTTGGCATCGCCTTCAGCCAGACCTACCGCCTGGAGAGTGAAAAAACCCTTTACCGCGGGCAGGCCTGGGAGGTGGGCGGAGTGCGCATGGAGTTCCTGGGGGTGCGGGCCTTGGACGAGGGAAGGCGGTTTGCCGTGGAGGCTTCCTTGCGCACGGACCGCTTCGGGGAGGTGCGGCCCAGGCTTCACTTCTACCCGCAGATGAACTCCCCCTTACCGGCTCCTAAGGTGATCTACACCCCAGGCAACGACTACTATTTCCTCCTCATGGACTTTGACCGGGAGAAGGGGGAGTGGGCTTCCATCCGCCTTATCGTTACCCCCCTGGTCTTCTGGATGTGGGTAGCGGGGGGGCTTCTGGCCCTGGGAACCCTGTACATCCTTTGGCCAGCGGCCAAACAAGAGGAGGTTAGGGGGGTGAGCCCAGCGTGAGGTTTCCCGCAGGGAACAGCTTGAGGAGCTGGCTATGGCTCCTCCTGGTCTTGGCCCTGGGGGGCCTTTTCTACTGGGGCATGCAACGAAATCCCAAGGAGCTTCCCTCGGTGCTGGCCCAGGAGCGCCGTCCTGCCCCGGACTTCACCCTGCCGGTGCTTCCCCCTTACCAAAAGGAATGGGGGGAAACCTTCAAGCTTTCCGACCATCTCGGTGGGAAGCCTATCGTGCTCAACTTTTGGGCCAGCTGGTGCTACCCTGCTTGCTACGAGGAGGCTCCGGTCCTCGAGGCCACCTGGCGCCGCTATAGGGACCGGGCACTTTTTGTGGGCATCAACACCCAGGACAAGGAGGGGGATGCGTTGCGCTTCATAGAGCAGTTTGGCCTCACCTTTCCCCAGGTCTTTGACCCCAGGGGCCGGGTGGGGGTGGACTACGGGATGTACGGGGTTCCGGAGACCTTCGTTATCGACCGGGAGGGCCGGGTGGTGGTCCGCCACGCCGGGTCCATCGACCAGGCCACCTTGGAGCAATACCTGAAGGAGGTGTTGCCATGAGGGTTTGGGCGCTTTTGTTCTTTCTGGCCCTAGGGGCTTGGGCCCAGGAAAACCCAGCTTCCCCACCCCCCGATCTCTCCCCCGAGGTCTTCGCCATCGCCCGGGAGCTTCGTTGCCCCGTGTGCCAGGGGGAGTCGGCGGCGGAGAGCAACTCCGGGGTGGCGGTGGAGATGCGGCGGATTATCGCCGAGATGCTCCAAGAAGGGAAGACGGAGGAGGAGATCAAGGCCTTCTTCGTGGACCGGTACGGGGAGTGGATCCTCTACGAGCCTCCCAGGCGGGGAGTGACCCTTTGGGTCTGGGTGTTGCCGGTTTTGGGGCTGGTCCTTTTGGGCTTGGGGCTTTTCGCCTACTTTCGGCCCAAGAAACCCCTGCCCCCTGAGCTCCTGGAGGAGGCGGAGCGCCGGCTTAAGGAGCCTCCCGCATGATGGCCACCCTTATCTTTCTGGTTCTGTTTTTTCTTGGTCTCTACTTGGCTTTAAGGCCTCTTCGGGGGCCCCAGGAACCCTTCCCCGAGCCTCCCCGGCGGGAGGAGCTTCTTAGGGAGCTCGAGGTCCTGAAGGAGGAGGTGAAGAGCCTGGAAGGGGAGGAGAAGAAGCTGGCCATGGCCCGGTTGGTGGAGCTGGAACGGGCCTTGGACGGTTGGCGCCCCCCCGAGCCTCGTCCCTTCAATCCCTGGCCCGTGGCCCTGGCCTTGGGGGTGGTGGTCCTGCTGGGAGTGGGGCTTTGGCGCTTCACCTTGCCCAGGCTTCCCGGGGAGACCACGGTGACCGCCCGGGCCGAAGCCCGGGAACTTAAGGCGCTTCAGGACAAGGCCAGGCGCACCGGGGAGGTGGCGGACCTCCTGGCCTGGGGAAGGCGGGCCTATGAGCTCAAGGCCTTTGACCAGGCGGCGGAGGCCTACCTGGCGGTGCTTAAGAAGGATCCCACCAACATTGAGGCCGTGCGGCGGGTGGGGATCCTCCTCTTCATGGGGGGGCGGCTGGAGGAGGCCCAGATGTTCTTGGAAATCGCCCAGCACGCTGACCCCAAGGCCGCGGAGGGCTGGCTTTTCCTCGGGAACATTTACTTCCAGAAGGGCCAGGCGAAGGAGGCCATCGCCGCCTGGGAAAAGTATCTGGAGGTGGGCGGGGAGGCCAGGGAAAGGGTGGAGGGCCTCATCGCCATGGCCCGCGCCCAGGCCCAGGGGGGAACGGATGGGAAAACGGTCTACCAGGCCCGTTGCGCCGCCTGCCACGGAACCGAGGCCCAGGGGGGAGTGGGGCCCAGGCTTAAGGGAAACCCCATCCTGAAAGCCCCGGAGGCGGTGAGGGAGATCGTGCTCAAGGGCCGGGGCCAGATGCCGGCGGTGCCCTTAAGCGAGGGGGAGCTGAAGGCCCTTCTGGACTACCTATCTGGCCTATGAGGCGGCGAGACCTTGTCTTCTACATCCCGGTGGCGGTGGCTGGGGGGTTTTTCCTCTGGCTTGGGGTGCGCACCTATAACCTCCGCTTCCGCCCAAGGCCCGGGGTGGGAGAGCCCACCTGGAAGGAGGGGCCGAAGGTGGCGGTGGCCCGGCGGGGGGAACTTGCAGTGTGGCAGGCGAAGCCCTTTGAGTACCCCTTGCCCCTAGGGCCCTTGAAGGCCTTCCTCCTCCGCCTGCCCGAGCCGGTTTTGGGAGGGCTTTCCCTGGGGGAGGAACACTACCTGGCCTTAAGCCGCATCTGCACCCACCAGGGGTGCACCGTGAACTATGTGCCCGATCCCGAGGCGGCCTCTATCCTCTACAACGTGCGCCTTGAGAGGCCCTTTTTGGGCTGCCCCTGCCACTTTGGGGCTTTTGACCCCCTCCTTGGGGGGAAGGCGGTGTACGGGCCCCCTCGCTACCCCCTGCCCCGCCTGCGCCTCGAGGCGGAAGGGGATACCCTCTACGCCACGGGGCACGAGGTGCCCTTGAGGCCCATGGAGGGTTCTTAGTCCGCAAGCCGTACCCGCACGAAGCGGTCCTTCCCCCGCTGGAGTATGCGGGGGCGGGAGAGGTCCACCTCGAGGCCCGCATCCTCTATAAGCTCTCCATCCAGCCTCAGACCCCGGTTCTGGATGAGCCTTCGGGCCTCGGCGTTGGAAGGGGTGAGGCCCGCCAGGGTGAAAAGCCTCGCCACCCAGATGCGCCCCTCCTTGAGCTCGGAAGCGGGGATGACCACCTCGGGGATGTTCTCGGGAACGGCTCCCTTGGCCACCTGGTCGTAGCGGGCCTCCGCCTGGCGTACGGCTTCCGGCCCGGCCTCCTTGTCCTTGCCCAGGGCTTCAAAGCTGTAGCCAAGGCTTTCGTAAAAGGCCCGGTCCATGCGGGCAGGGATGGTGGGGAGGGCGTAGGCGGCGGTGAGGAGGCGGGCCAGGACCCGGTGGGCGGGGACGGGACCCGCCTTTAGGAGGGTTTGGATCTCGGCCTCCTCCAGGTCGGTGAGGAGGCGGAAGTAGCTTTCCAGAAGGGCGTCAGGCACCCACATGAGCTTCTTGAACATCACCTCAGGGGGCTCCGCCACCCCAATGTAGTTGTCCAGGCTTTTGCTCATCTTCTCCCGCCCGTCCAGGCCCACCAAAAGGGGCATGAGGAAGGCCACCTGGGGGGGCTGGCCGTAGGCTCGTTGCACCTCCCGGCCCACCAGGAGGTTGAACCGCTGGTCCGTGCCCCCCATCTCGATGTCCGCGCGGATGGCCACGGAGTCGTAGGCCTGGGCGAAGGGGTAGAGGAACTCGTGCAAGGAGATGGGGATGCCCTTCTCGTAGCGTTTCTTGAAGTCCTCCCTCTCCAGCATCTGGGCCACGGTCATGAGGGAGGTGAGGCGCACCACCTCCTTGAAGGTGAGGCCTTCCAGCCACTCGGAGTTGTAGCGGAGCTCAAAGAGGTGGGGTTGCTGCCTCAGGATCTTTCCCGCCTGCGCCACGTAGGTTTTGGCGTTTTCCCGGGTCTCCTCCAGGCTCAGGGGTGGGCGGGTTTTGCTCCGGCCCGAGGGATCCCCGATCATGCCCGTGAAGTCCCCGATGATGAGCACCACCTTGTGCCCAAGCTCCTGGAACTGGCGCATCTTGCGTAGAACCACCGCATGCCCCAGGTGCAGGTCGGGCCGGGTGGGGTCGGCTCCCAGCTTGACCACCAGCGGACGGCCCTCCTTTAGCTTTAGGAGGAGTTCCTCCTCGGGGATGATCTCCTCGGCCCCCCGCTTGAGGAGGGCTAAGGCTTCTTCCGGAGAAGGCTTGGTGTCGGCGCCTGCCATGAGCCCAAGTATACTTAAGGCAATGCGGACCCTGCTCCTTTTGGCCCTCCTGGCCCTTGGCCTTTATTGGTATGCGGAGCGGTATGGCCTGGCCGTGGGCTACCCACCCTTCCTGCCGGTCTTCTACTGGAAGTACACCGGGGAGGCCCAGTACCCCATCCGGGTGAGCGGCCTTTACGATGCGGTAAAGGTCAAGGTGTCCGGGGACCTCGAGGAGGGCCGGCTCTCCGTGGCCTTGTTCCGGGAGGGGCGTTCCCTGGGGGAACGGATCTTCGCCGGGAGCTTCCAGGAGGAGCTCCGCTTCCCCGTAAGCCCGGGGGAATACCTCCTCCGCTTCCAGCTTCAAGGGGCCAAGGGCCGGGTGCGCTACGACTGGATCACCACCAAGTTTGCTCCTTGAGGCGGGGTATGCTACACTTAGGCCTGGTCTGCCCCTAAGGGGCACGAGGGGAGAACGATGGCGCAGAAGAAGCCCAAGAGGAACCTTTCCGCTCTGAAGCGGCACCGGCAGTCTTTGAAGCGCAGGCTTCGCAACAAGGCCAAGAAGTCGGCTATCAAGACCTTGAGCAAGAAGGCCGTGCTTCTGGCCCAAGAGGGCAAGGCCGAGGAAGCCTTGAAGATCATGCGCATGGCGCAGAGCCTCATCGATAAGGCGGCCAAGGGGTCCACCCTGCACAAGAACGCCGCTTCTCGGAGGAAGTCGCGCCTTATGCGCAAGGTGCAGAAGCACCTCTCTGCGGTGAGCGCCTAGGAGGGAGGGCATGGGTAAGGGCGACCGTCGCACCCGTAGGGGCAAGATCTGGCGGGGCACCTACGGCAAGTACCGTCCGCGCAAGAAGAAGTAGGACCCCCTCCTTAGGCGAAGCCAGGGGGCAGGATCCTTGGAGGCCGAGGGCCTAGGGGGTTTCCGCTAGCTGCCCTCTTCTTTTCCCATCTCCCAGGTGAGGTCCCTCAGGAGCCATCCCCGGCCCAGGGGGGCGAGTTCCCCTGAGGCCAGGGCCTGCACCAGGTACCGGCGCACCAGGCCGATGGGCACTCCCGAGGCGATCACCTCTCCCAGGTTGCGGGTGCCGTCCAGGAGGGCCTGAAGCTGGCCGAACTCCTCCAGGGTCTTACCCTTCCTTCCCTGGTACTTGATCCTTAGGGCGAACCAGGCATAGCGGCGAAGGGGGTAAAGGTCCCCTTCTCTGACCCCCATGTAGGCCCTTTCCATGGCGATGAGGAGGGGAACCTGCCAGGTCTTGGCGGCCGCCCGCACGCTTTTCCCCCCCTGGAAGACCTCGTAGGGAGGCTTGGGCCGGATGGCCTCGAGGACCCGGCTGGGCGAGTCCACCAGGGTGCGGAACCGGTCCCACTCGTCGTTGACCCGGGCCCACTCTCCCAGGAGGGTGGAGAAGGGCATGAGGGGTTTGTCCGCGGCGGGCGGGGTTACCCCGAAGCGGAAAACCCCCTCCTGGGGATGCAGGGGGAAACTGAAGAGGGCCTCGAGGCCTTCCCAGTCCAGAATGGCCGCCCCCACCACCTCTCCCCCGGCGAAGCGCAGGGAAAGGGGCAGGGAGCCCACGGAGAGCTCCAGGACTCCAGAGCGCCGGTGGCCGTGGATCAGCTCTAAAAGCTCCACAAGAGGGATGGCGTTCAGGTTTCCTTCCAGAAATATCCCTCCCCTATGCCCAAGATTAGGGTACGCCCCTCGCCCCGGTAGCCCCCCAGGGCCTTCGCTACCTCCTCCAGCTCATCCTCCCGGGACAAGGCGGCCACGGTGGGACCCGCTCCCCCCACAAAGGCTGCCAGGGCCCCAGCTTCTAGGGCAGCTTCTATGGCCTCCGGCATCCCCGGCATCAAGTGGGCGCGGTGGGGCTGGTGGAGGCGATCCCGGCAGGCTTCCCGTAGGGCCTCGAGCTTTCCTGAGTAGAGGGCAGCAGGCCAAAGGGCACTACGGGCCAAATTGAACACCGCATCCTTTAAGGGAACCTTCTCGGGCAAGGCTGCCCGGGCCAGGGGAGTGGGCACTTCATAGGGGGGTATGGCCAGGACAAAGTAGACCCCTTGGGGCCTGGGAAGGGGGATGGCCAGGGGGGGATCGGCCAGGGCGGCCACGAACCCCCCGTAAACTGCCGGAGCCACATTGTCGGGGTGGCCTTCCAAGCTGGCTGCCACCTGGAAAACCCCTTCCCGCCCCAGCCTTCCCCCGGAGTGCTGGTCCGCCAAAGCTACCCCGGCTACCAGTGCGGCGGAGGAGCTTCCCATCCCCCTGGCCAGGGGGATGGGGTTGAAGGCCCGGATGAGGAGGGGTTCAGGATGCAGGCCTAAAGCCCTCATCCCTGCCCGGTAACCCTGGTGGATCAGGTTGTCCTTGCCCTCCACCCGGCCTTCCCCCTCGTAGTGGAAGGCGTCCTCCCCTGCGGGCTCGGCCTCCACCTCCAGGTAGAGGTCCAAGGTCACCCCCAAAGCGTCAAACCCCGAGCCCAGGTTGGCCAGGGTAGCGGGGACGTAGAGGCGGGTTGGATGATCCATAAGTTCTACACCGCCCCCAGAATACCAAGAGCTTTCTGGGCTACCTTGGGGCCATGATGGCGGCCTATTTCTAGTCCCCTAGATGAGGGGCGGGGCGCCTTCGCCTGAGGCCAGGGCCTTGCGTGCCCGGGGCAGGGCCTCGGCCACCTCGCGGGCGAGGAGGCCAATCCCCTTTTCCTCCGCCAGGAGATCCCCCGCCAGGCCGTGGAGGTAGACCCCAAGCCGGGCGGCGTCAAAGGGGGAAAGGCCCGCCGCCAAAAGGGCAGCGATGGCTCCTGCGAGCACATCCCCCGTTCCCCCGGTGGCCAGGGCGGGGTTGCCGGTGGGGTTCACGGAAAGGCGGCTTCCCTGGGCCACCACGGTGGGGTTCCCTTTGAGGACAACGGTGAGCCCCGTGCGTTCCGCCAGGGCCCGGGCGGCCTGCAGGGGATCCCTGGCCACCTCTTCCGGGGGCATCCCCAAAAGCCTTCCCGCTTCTCCCAAATGGGGGGTGAGGACGGTGGGTACACCCGCCTTGCGGTAGGCCTCGAGGACCTCGGGGTGCAGGGCGTCCGCGTCCAGCACCGTGGGGAGCCGGGCTTCCAGGGCCTTCAGGGCCCACTCCCGGCCCCAAGGCCCTCCGCCCATCCCCACCGCCAGGGCCTCCACCCGCATGGACGGCAAGGCAGGAGCCTGGACGGGGTGGAAGACCGCCTCGAGGGGCTCTAAGGGAGTGCCTTCGGGAGCCACCAGGTGCACCAACCCCGCCCCCATGCGGTAGGCCCCCAGGGCGGCCAAGACCGGGGCCCCGGCGTAGCGGAGGCCCTCCCCCCTAAACCCTCCCAAAACCCCCACCCGGCCCACGCTTCCCTTGTGGGCGGTGAGGGGCCGCTTGGGCAAGAGGGGGAGAAGCCCTTCCGGCGTGGCGATCTCGGGAAGATCCTCCCGTTCCAAGAGGACTTTGGGCAGGCCGATGTCCGCCAGGAAGAGTCGCCCGCAGGCTTCCCGGTGGAGGAGATGGGGTGTTTTGAAGGCGGCGAAGGCCATGGTGGCAGAAGCCCGCACATGGGGGGTAAAGGGAAGCCCGGAGGGCAGGTCCAGGGCCAAAGTGGGAAGCCCGGAAGTGTTCATCCGATCCACCAAACCCGCATGGAAACCCTCTAAGGGGCCTTTCAACCCGGTACCGAAGAGGGCATCCACCAGCACTTCCTCCCGGTTCCAGATGGCCTCCTCGAGGGGGCGGATCTCCAGGCCGTGGGCCTCGAGGGCCCTTCGGGCAAAAAGGGCATCCCCACCCTGCCCTTCGGCGGCAAAGACCCGCACCGGCACCCCGGCCAGGTGGAGGTGCCGGGCCAGGACCAGCCCGTCCCCGCCGTTATTCCCTTTGCCCGCCAGGACCACGGCGGGGCGGTGACCGAAAAGCTCCTGGTAGACCCGGGCCGCCTTCATCCCCGCCCACTCCATGAGGAGGAGGCTGGGGTAGCCCATCTCCACCGCCTTCTGATCGGCTTCCCGCATGGCCTCGGGGGTGAAGAGCCTCATGGCTTCCAGGATACCCCGGGGTTACCATGGCGGTATGGAGCGCCTAGAGGAGGCGAGGGAAAGGCTAAGGGCCGCCCAGAGGGTAGCGGTCCTGACGGGGGCGGGCATTTCCAAGCCCTCGGGGATTCCCACCTTCCGCGATGCCGAGGGGCTTTGGAAGGAGTTTAACCCCCTGGACTACGCCACCCCGGAGGCCTATGCCAGAAACCCGCAAAGGGTTTGGGGGTGGTACGCCTGGCGCATCGCCAAGGTGCGGGAGGCCCGGCCCAACCCGGCCCACCGGGCCCTGGCGCGCTTGGAGCAGGAGGTCTTGGCCAGGGGAGGGGCCTTCCTCCTGGTCACCCAGAACGTGGACGGCCTCCACGCCCTGGCGGGAAGCCGGAACCTGGTGGAGCTCCACGGAAACATCCTGCGGGCCCGCTGTGAGGCGTGCAGGCATCGCTTCTTGCTCCCCGACCCTTTCACCCCTCCGCCCTTCTGTCCCCTTTGTGGGCATAGGGCCCGGCCTGACGTGGTCTGGTTTGGGGAATTCTTACCTGAGGGAGCCTGGGAGAAGGCGGAAAAGGCCTTTGCCGAGGCGGATGTGGCCCTGGTGGTGGGCACCAGCGCTGAGGTGGAACCCGCGGCCTCCCTGGGGCGCATTGCCTTCACAGGCGGGGCTTACCTGATTGAGGTCAATCCCGAACCCACCTCCCTTACCCCCTTGGCCCACCTCTCCTTGCGGATGGGGGCGGTGGAGGGCTTGCAGGCGCTGGGATATGGGGAGAGCGGAACGCATCCTTCGGCTTCTGGCTGATCTGGCCACCCTGGCCCGGGGGGGAGTGGTGGCCCTGGTTCTCCTCCGGGTGGGGGAAGGACCCGAGACCTTGGCGGGGGTGGTGCGCCTTTTGCTTCTGGGCTGGACCCTGGATGTGCTGGACGGCTGGCTGGCCCGCGCCTCGAGGCGGCCTTCGCTCCTGGCGGCCTGGGATTATCCCTTGGACGCCGGGCTTGCCTGGGCAGGCTTGGCCTATCTGGTCGGGGCGGGGCTGGTGCCGGAAGGTTTCGCCTGGAGTTGGGCGGTGGGAAGTCTGGTCCTCCTCCTTCGCTATCCCAAGAAAAGCCTTTCCATGCTCCTGCAAGTACCGGCTACCTTCGCCCCTTTCTACTACGCCCAGAAGCTAGCTCCAGAGGCCTTTCGGGAAGCTGTGGCCTGGGCTCTCCTCATGCTCCTTCTGGACGGGAGGCGGTTTTTGGGTGTCGTCCAGGAGTTTCTGGAGGACGCCGGGCTTGGTTTGGGGGTGCGCCCCAGGGGCCGCCCTTAGCCCTCCTCCCTGCGCCCGCGGAAGACCAGGCGGAAGGGCACTTCCTTAAGGCTCAGGTCCTCGCCGATGCGGTTTTTCAGGTAGTTCTCAAAGGCCCGGGTTACGAACTCCGGATGGTTTACGAAGAAGATGAAGGTGGGTGGGGCCACTTCGGGCTGGGTGGCGTAGAAGATCTTCAAGGGTTTGCCCTTGAAGTTGGGAAGCTGCACCTTCGCCGTCCACACGGAAAGCCAGCGGTTGAGTTCGGCGGTGGGGATGCGGGTGTGGTTGAGCTCGAATAGGCGCACCGCCTCGCTGAGGATCTTATCCAGGTTCTGCCGGGTGAAGGCCGAGGTGTGCACCCGGGGAAGATGCTCCAGGTGGGCGAGCTTTTCCTTAAGCGCCCGCCGCACCTTGGGGGCTTCCTCCTTCCCCACCAGGTCCCATTTGGTGACCACGAGGAGCACGGGCTTGCCCGCTTCCAGGGCGTGGTTGGCCAGCTTGAGCTCCCGGTCCCCCACCTGGAACGGGTCTACGACCAGAAGAGCCACGTCGGCTTCCTCTATCGCTTTAAGGCTCCGCCTGATGGCCAGCTCCTCCACCAGGGTTTCCGGGCGCTTGCGGATGCCGGCGGTGTCCACCAGGACGAAGGGTTGGCCGCGGAAGGTGAAGTGCACGTCGATGGCATCCCGGGTGGTGCCGGGCTCCTCCGACACGATGACCCGTTCCTCCCCCAGGATGGCGTTCAGGAGGCTGCTCTTCCCGGCGTTGGGCCGCCCCACGAGAGCCAGCTTGATGGCCACCACCTCGGGCTCGGACTCAATGTGGCGTACGGGGAGCTTCTTCCAGATGGCCTCCAGGAGGTCCTCGAGGCCTCTTGCATGCTCACTGGAGGTGGGGATGGGATCGCCGAAACCCAGGGCGTAGAGGGGGCCTAGGTAGTGCTCGTGCTTGGGATCGTCCACCTTGGTGGCCACCAGGATCACGGGCTTTCCCTTCTTCCGCAGGTACTCCGCCACCTCATGGTCCGCCTGGGTGAGCTCCGAGCGGCCGTCCACGGCGAAGAGGACCACCTCGGCGTCCTCCAAGGCCCGGTCCACCTTCTCCTGGATCTTCCGCTCCCACCTATCTCCGGACCAGAGCCCTCCGGTGTCCACCAGGAGGAAGCGCCCCCGGTCCGTTTCCACCACGCCCTCCTTGAGGTCGCGGGTGACCCCGGGCACGTCGGCCACCACCGCGCTCCTTTTCCCCAGGAGGCGGTTGAAGAGGCTGGATTTGCCCACGTTGGGCCTGCCCACGATCACGACCTTGTGCATCTTCACCCCAGCAAAGCGGGGTGGGCTTGCCCCACCCCGCCTTCCCTTTAGTGTACCACAGGGGGTATAGTGATGGGGTTATGCGCACGTTCGCGGGCCTGGTGCTTCGGGGGCTGGGCTGGCGGTACCACATGCCCCCTTCCCCCAGTAAGAAGTACGTGCTCATCGGAGCTCCTCACACCACAAACTGGGACTTTTTTGTGGGTATTCTGGCCCTTTGGGCCTTGGGCATTCGGGCGCGGTGGTTGGGGAAAAAAGAGCTTTTCCGGCCCCCCTTGGGCTGGCTCTTAAAATTGCTTGGGGGTATCCCTGTGGATCGCTCCCGCCGGAACAACCTGGTGGACAGCGTGGCGGAGGTTTTCCAGCGGGAGGAGGAGATGGCCATCCTCATCACCCCGGAGGGTACTCGGGGGAAGGCACCGTACTGGCGGAGCGGCTTTTACTACATGGCCCTGAAGGCTCGGGTGCCCATTGCCCTCGGCTACGTGGACTTCCGCAAAAAGGAGGTGGGGATCGGGGGTTACCTCTGGCCTACCGGAAACATCAAGCAGGATTTTGAGGTCATCCGGGCCTTTTACCAGGATAAGGTGGGTCTGAGGCCCGAGAGGCAAGGTCCCATCCGCATCCGCGAGGAGGTGGCCTAGGCAGAAGCCAGCCCCTGGCCTATCTTCTTGATAAACTTGCTTTATGGAACAACCCACCCCTTTGACGGATGCGGACCGGACCTGGGCGGCGGTGGCCCACCTGGCTCCCCTAGTGGGGTACTTCATCCTTATAGGTCAGATCCTTCTGCCCGTGGTCATCCTGCTTTGGGGTCCGAAAAGCGCTTTCGTCCAGGTCCACGCCAAGGAGTCCTTAAACGGCCAGATCAGCTATACCCTCTACGGCTTGGCCCTCCTTCTTCTGGCGATGACCGTGGTGGGGTTGGTGGTGGCGGTTCCCCTGGCGTTTGCCTTGGTGGTCCTGGTCCTTTGGAACATGATCCAGGGAGCCCTGGCAGCCGGCAGGGGAGGGACCTATGCCTATGTCCTTATCCTGCGCCTGGTTCCCTAGCTTCCAGGATCACCACCGCCAGGGCGTGGTTTTTCTCGTGACTTAGGGAGAGGTGGGCGAAAAGGTTTTCCGCCTCGAGGCGGGCCCTTACCTTTGGGGCAAAGCGCAAGACCGGCTTCCTCCCCTCCATCCCCACCCAGACTTCCTTCCAGGAAAGGTTTTCGGGCCAGCATTTCTGGAAGGCTTCCTTGGCGGCGATCCGGGCGGCGAGGCTTGGGGCAGGGTCCTGGTGGCGGAGGGCGTAGGTTAACTCCTCCTCGGTGAAAAGCCTTTTGAGGGCCTTTTCCCCGTGCTTTTGGAGGAGCCTTCGCACCCGGCGGATGTCTACCAAGTCGGTACCGATGGCTTGAATCATGGGTGAGGTTCTGGGCTTTTCCCCGCCATGGCCGGGAGCGGTCCTTCCCGGTATCCCAGGCGCTTCTTCCCCTTGAGGGCCAGGTAAGCCCTGGGGGTAAGCTTTTCCGCCGCAGGATCCATAGGGCCATTTTAGCCCGCCTTCTTGAGCTAGAGGTTTTTTCGTGTTAGGGTACTCGGGTGTTGCCCAAGGCCTTCCTCTCCCGCATGGCGGAGCTTTTGGGGGAGGAGTTTTCCCTTTTCCTCAGATCCCTTACGGAAGGGGAAAGGAGCTATGGCCTTAGGGTGAACACCCTGAAGATAACGCCGGAAGACTTTGCCAGGATCGCTCCCTGGCCCTTGAGGCCCATCCCGTGGTGCCCGGAAGGGTTCTACTACCCAAAGGAGGCCCGGCCGGGGCCCCACCCCTTCTTCTACGCCGGGCTTTACTACATTCAGGAGCCAAGCGCCCAGGCGGTAGGGGTGCTATTGGACCCTCAACCTGGAGAGCGGGTTTTGGACCTGGCGGCGGCCCCCGGGGGAAAGACCACCCACCTCCTGGCCCGCATGAGGGGGAGGGGTCTTCTTTTGGCCAACGAGGTGGACGGCAAGAGGATCCGGGGCCTTTTGGAAAACGTGGAGCGCTGGGGGGGCAGGCTCGCCGTGGTGCAGGCCCCGCCCCGATCTCTTGCGGAGGCCTTTGGCCCCTACTTTCACCGGGTTCTTCTGGACGCTCCCTGCTCCGGGGAGGGAATGTTCCGCAAGGATCCCGAGGCCATCCGCCACTGGGGTCCTGGGGCCCCCAGGCGGGCTTCCGAGGTGCAAAAGGGGCTTCTCTCCCAGGCGGCCAGGCTTGTGGGGCCGGGAGGGGTTTTGGTCTACTCCACCTGTACCTTCGCCCCGGAGGAGAACGAGGGGGTGGTGGCTCACTTCCTAAGGGAGCATCCGGGGTTCCACCTGGAGGATGCCCGCTACCATCCCCTGTTTGCTCCCGGGGTGCCGGAGTGGGGGGACGGAAACCCTGAGCTTTCCAAGACCGCCCGCCTCTGGCCTCACCGCCTCGAGGGGAGGGGCACTTCCTGGCTCGCTTCCGCAAGGAGGGAGGGGCTTGGGGCACACCGCCCAAAGAGCGCATCCCTCCCTTGAGCCAGGAAGCCCGGAGGGCCCTTGGGAGATTTCTGGAGGATACGGGCCTGGATCTGGAAGGGCCCATCTGGGAGCGCTCAGGGAACCTTTACCTGGTCCCGGAGGAACTCCCTTCCTTGGCTGGCCTCAAGGCTCCCGCCCCGGGGCTTTACCTGGGCCGGGTGCAGAAGGGCCGTTTCCGCCCCGCCAAGGCCCTGGCCTTCGGGGCTACTCTTCCCTGGCCTCACCTTCCCGAGGTGGCCTTGGTTCCGGAAGACCCTCGGTCCTTAGCCCTAACCACCGGCGAGGGAGTGGCCTGGGAAGGAGAGGACATCCCCTTGGCCCTGGTGGTCCTCAAAACGGAGGTGGGGAGGTTTCCCTTAGCCTTCGGCAAGGCCAAGGCGGGGGTGCTCCGCTCGGTGGGGGTGGGGCTTTAGGCCTTATGGGGTGGAAGCGCCCAGTATGGATGTCCGGTAAGGAGCCTCAACCTTTAAAAAGGGCAAGCCCCTCGAGGACCTCCCGCCAACGGCCGAAGGCCTCCCTTAGGGTTGCTTCCGGAAGGGGCTTTACCGTGAGGATCCCCAGGCCCAGGGGCACCACCCAGTGGAGGCTTTCGGAAACTTTCTTTTTGTCCCGGAGGAGGTAGGGGAGGAGGTCCTCCCAGGAAACCCGGGGGAGGGAAGGGGGAGAAAGCCACTTTAGGAGGCGGAGGATCAGGGGGGTGAGGTCCTCCCCCCTCAAGAGTTTGCCCAGGAGGGTGGCGTAGAGGAGACCGTAGGCCACCGCTGCCCCGTGGGGCAGGGCGTGGTGGGTGTAGGCCTCCAGGGCGTGCCCCAGGGTGTGGCCCAGGTTTAATAGCCTCCTTTCCCCCTTTTCCGTAGGATCCTGCTCGGTGATCCTCACCTTCACCGCCACCGCCTGGGTCAGATAGGCCTCGAGGCGGGGGCTTTCCGGCGTGAGGCCCTCCACCTCTAAAAGCCCCTCCTCCCCGGAGATGATCCCGTGCTTGAAGGCTTCCACCAGGCCCTCTTTGAAGGTGAAGGGAGGGAGGGTTCTGAGGGCCTTTAGCTCCGCGTACACCCCTTGGGGAAAGTGGAAGGCTCCCACCAGGTTTTTCCCCTCCGGGAGGTTGATGCCGGTCTTGCCCCCCACGCTGGCGTCCACCACGCTTAAGGTGGTGGTGGGGAAGGAGAGGTAGGGGATTCCCCGGAGGTAGGTGGCGGCCACAAACCCCCCCAGGTCGGTGAGGGTCCCTCCCCCCATCACCAGCAAGGTGGTGTTCCGGGGTAGGCCCTTCTCCGCCAGGAAGGAGAGGACCCGGCCGTAAGCGGCCAGGGTCTTGGCTCCCTCGCCCCCTTGCAGACCCAGCTGGTGTTGAACCCCAAGGTGCTCTGCCAGCTTCAGGGCGAAACCTTCCACCCGCTGGTCGTAAAGAAGGGCCGAAGGACCTTCGGGGGTTCGGACCTCCTCGAGCACGCCTTCTCCGATCAATATGGGGTAGGAAACAGGATTACGGACGGTTAGCCTTCGCATAGCTCCAAAGCTTCTCCACGATCTCCTCCACCACCTCCTCCACCTTCCGGTTGTCGGTGGAAACGTGCACGTGGGCCTCCCGGTAGATGGGGGTGCGGGCCTCGAGAAGGGTCCTTATCCTCTCCAGGGGATTTTCCACCTGCAAAAGGGGCCTTTCCCCGGGCTTGCGGATGGCTCGTTCCAGGATGGTTTCCGGGCTGGCCCAGAGGGCCACCACCGGGCCCCTGGCCAGAAGCTTCTTGCGGTTTTCCGGGTCCATGAAGGTGCCCCCGCCCAAGGATAGAACCAGGTACTCCTTGCCGAGAAGCTCCTGCACCGCCTCCCGCTCCATCTGCCGGAAGGCTTCTTCCCCCAGGTGGCGGAAGATATCGGGGATGGATAACCCTGTGCGCCTTTCTATATAGCGGTCTAGGTCGATGAAGTGGAGCATAAGAGCGCGGGCCAGCTCCCGACCGATGCGGCTTTTCCCCACCCCCATGAAGCCGGTGAGGCTGATGAAGGTGGCGGGGCGGGGAATCTCCAAGCGGGTCATGGAGCCATCCTACGCCTAATAGCTTTGGACCCGGGCCCGGTAGCGCTCCACCCGCTCCTGGAGCTCCTCGAGGGTGTCCCCCCCGAACTTCTCCAGGTAGGCCTGGGCCAGGACGATGGCGGAAAGGGCGCAGAGGATCACGCTGGCGGCGGGCACAGCGGTGACGTCGGAGCGCTCCCTGGCGGCATCTTTGGGCTCGTGGGTGACCACGTCCACGGTGGGGAGGGGTTTCATCAGGGTGGCGATGGGCTTCAAGGCAGCCCGGAGGATGAGTTCCTCCCCGGTGGTCATGCCCCCCTCGAGGCCTCCCGCCCGGTTGGTGGTGCGGTAGAACCCCTTCTCCGGGCCCCAGTAGATGGGGTCGTGAACCTCCGAGCCCCGCTTCATGGCGTTTTCAAAGGCGGGGCCGATTTCCATCCCCTTCACCGCGGGAATGGAAAGGGCCATCTGGGCCAGACGGCCATCCAGCTTGCGGTCCCAGTGCACGTGGCTTCCCAGGCCCGGCACCAGGCCGCGGAAGCGGGCCTCGATCACCCCGCCTAGGGTGTCCCCTTCCGCCTTGGACCGGTCTATGCGGCGGATAACCTCGGCCTCGGCCTCAGGATCGGTCATGCGCAAGGGGCTTTCCTCTATGCGGGGTACCAGGTCCCAGGAGAAGGGAACCTGGGCCCACACCCCCGCCATACCCGGCACGTACCCTGTTCCCTCAACTCCAAGAAGGCTCAAGAACTTCAAGGCCACCGCTCCCACCGCCACCCGCATGGCGGTCTCCCGGGCGCTGGCCCGTTCCAGCACGTCCCTTAGGTCCTTGTGGCCGTACTTGATGCCCCCCGAAAGGTCGGCGTGGCCGGGGCGGGCGGCGGTGAGGGCCTTCTTACGGGGTTCGTTCCCCGGGGCAGGGTCCATGATCTCCACCCAGTTCCGGTGGTCGGCGTTCCGGATGGCCAGGGCCACCGGGGCTCCCGTGGTACGCCCCGCTCTGACGCCAGCGCGGAACTCCACCCGGTCGGTCTCGATGACCATGCGCCTTCCCCGGCCATAGCCCTTCTGACGCCGTTCCAGCCAGGGGTTGATGTCCTCTTCGGTGAGGGGGATACCGGCGGGCAGGCCCTCAATGATGGCGAGAAGCTCGGGGCCATGGGACTCGCCTGCGGTCAGGAACCTCATGGGCCTATTGTAGGGCAAGGGGCCTGGGATAGACCCAAGCCAGGGGATCAGCAAAGCCCAGCTTGCAGGCTTGCCTCCCCTGGCTGGAAGGGGCAAAGGAGCTTAGCGGCTTGCGGTTTCCTTCAAGATGTCGGCGGTGATGACCACCAGAAGCTCCCGGTCGGTAGTTTCCTGGGTGCGTTGTTTGAAGAGTTCCCCGATCAAGGGGATGTCCATGAGGAGGGGGACTCCCTGTTGCACCTGGTTGTTTTCCTGGGAGGTGAGGCCCCCCAGGACCACGGTCTGGCCGTCCCGCACCCTCAGGGTGGTGGTCACCACCTGCTTGGTGAAGCGGTCCACGTCCCCGTCCACGGGGTTGCGCTGGACGTTGCCGGAAACCTCCGCCTTGATGTTGAGGAGGATCTGCCCGTCGGCGGTGATCTGGGGGGTCACCTCCACGATGAGGCCGATGTCGAAGGGCACCCGCTCCACCGCCCCGGTGGAGGGGTTGATGCGCCGGATGAGGAAGGTTTCCCCGGACTGGAGGCGGGCAGTCTGGTTGTTGAGCACGGTTTGGTTCACATCCCTAAGGGCTCGGGAAAGGCCCTGGCGCTGGAGGGCCTCGAGGGTGGCCAGGATGTTCAGGGCGGCAAGGCTACGGGTGCTGTCGAAGATGAGGGAAAGCCCCGAATCCAGGACGCTGGCCGCCACGTTCCCCCCGGCGATGGTGTTCCACTTGAGGCCCAGGTTGCGGGTGAAGTTGGACTGCACCTCCTGGATCCGCACCCTCAGGTTCACCTGGGGCACCGCCTGGTCCAGCCTGGGGATGAGGCCCTCCACCAGGCTCAAGTCCTCCTGGGTACCGGTGACGATCAGGGTGTTGGTGCGCTCGTCCGCCACCACCGTGGCCTGGCGGACGGGGGCTTGGGGCTGGACCTGGCCCTGGGGAGCCTGGGCCTGCCGGGCTTGCAAGGCCTCCTGGAGCACCTTGGCCAGGTCGGCGGCTTTGGCGTTGGAGAGCTGGTAGGAGCGCTGGAAGACAGGTGGCCCCTGCTCGGGAGCCCGGTCGATCTGGGCCAGGAGGTTCTCTACTTCCGAAAGCTGTTTCTCCGTTCCCCGCACGGAGAGGACGGGTTGCCCGGGCACCGTCTGCACCACAATTCCCGGCACCTCCCGGGCCAGGAAGGGAGCTACCTTTTCAGCATCGGCGAAGCGCAAGGGGTAGAGCCTGCGCACCATGGCCTCCTGGGTGGGCGGGGCCACCTGGGGAGGCACATCGGCAGCCTTGAGGACCTCGGCGAAGAAGGCCTGGTCGGCTTCGGTAGCCTCCAGAAGAAGGGCTTTGGGGTTACCCGGGACACCTTCCAGGCGGGCCCCTTTCAACTCCCTTTCCAGGACGGGTTTAAGCCTTTCCTGGGCTTCCTGGAAGGTGAGGTTTTGCAAGGTGTAGACCCGGCGCACCACGGGGGTGGGCTTGGGCACATCGGCCACCTTTAGGAGTTCGGCGATGCGGGCGTGGTCCTCCTCGGTGGCGGTGATGAGGGCCCGTTTGGGGTCGGTGGGAACCACGGCCACCTGGGCGTTCGGAACCTGGGTTTGCAGAAAGGAAAGCACCTCGGGGAAGGTGGTGTGGGTGAGGATATAGCTCCGCTCCACCTTTGGTTTGGGTAAGGTGAGGGCGGGTAGGGGGCGGAAGTCAATCCCAGCCCGCTGAAGGATGTCCGAGAAGCGAACGTGCTGTTCTGGGGTGGCCAGGACAGAGAGTAGGGCCCTGAGTTTGCCCCCTTCCTCTACGACAATCCAGTTCACGCTAAGCCCGCTGGCTTCCCGGGAAAGGAAGGGCAGGAGATCGTTTTGCACCCAGCCCTTGGCCCCGTCTATGTTCACCACGGTGCGGGCTTGGCCCTGGGCGTCGGTTTCCGTGCGCCGGTAGGCGATCTCGGGGATGGCCACCAGGTAGGGCTTCCGCTCCATGGCCCCGGTGCGGCTTGGAGCGTCTACCAAGGCGGTGATCACCTGGGTGGGGGCCACCACCACCACGTCGGGAGGCAGGAGGAGGTAGTCCAGGTTGAACTGGGTGCCGTAAGTGGCGAAGAGGAGGTCCCAGACCTCCCGGAAGGGTTTGCCCTGGAAGTCCAGCTTGATGTTGGGTAAAGGGGGCTGGGCCTTGGCTGGGTCGCCGGAGGCATCGTAGGCCCGGTAGATAAGGGGCTGAAGGCCCACGCTCCGGGCCAGGGCTTCCAGGACCACGTCCAGGGGCAGGGTAAACCCGGCCCGCACCTGGCTTTCGGATACCTTCAGGTCCACCTTGGCGTCAAAGCGGGGTTCCTGGGGAAGGCTTCCCGCCAGAGCCCCCATGCCCAGGATCAAAAGGCCGGGGATCATAAGTTTCATAAGTGCCTTTCTCACTGACCACCTCCTGCTTGCATCTTTTCTAAAGCAATCTCCAAGCTTTCATCCTTCAAGGCCAGCACCACCCGGTCGCTTTCTATGCGGCGGAGGACTGCTTCGCTACCTGGAAGAAGGCTGCCCACGGGCAGTACCAGGTACCCTTCCTTGGTTTCCAAGATAGCCACGCTCACCGGGCCCAAAAGCGTACCCGCCAGCTTGATGCCTTTCTCCTCCACCAGGGCTTGCAAGGGGGTTTTGGGGGAAGCGGTGGGGGAAGGCGCAGGCTCGGTCTTTCCCCCCTCTGGGGTTTGGGGTGCCCTGGGTAAAGGAGCCTCCACGAGGCCAGCGGGTGGGGTGAGGAGAGGTGGGGTTTCCACCTGGGCTTTGGGGGTTTCCACCTGGAAAGCGGGGGTAAGCACCTTGGGAGCGGGCAGGGCTCCCTGGCTTCCCGGGAGAGGCCGGGGTGGAGCTTGAACGCTGGGGGTGGGCAGGGGTGTTCCCTGGGTTACCCGGACTGGGGCCCCTGGGGGTACGGGAGTGGGCCTAGGTGCCGGGGCAGGGGAGGGCACGGGGGGAGAAGGTGGGGCTTCCACCACCAGGGGCACAAAGGGGTTTGGAAGGGGGGCCTCTTGTTGGGTTTTGGGGATGGGCAAGGCTGGGGTCAAGATGGGCTCGCCTGCCTTAGGGGCGGCCTGGGAAGGAGAAGCCTCGGGGCTAAGCTTCGCCATTTGACCCGGTGGAGGGGTTTCGGCGAGGGGTGGGATGGGTGGAGCTTCTATGGCCTTGGGGGCTTCCGCTCCCTGGCTGGGCACCTGAGGTTGGCCGGGGGTGGGTTGCACCTCCATGGGCACCTGGGCCGGGAGGTAGAAACCCACATACCAAATCGCCACGGCGCTCACCAGGAGAAGGCCCGCCAGGAGGAGCTTGGTGGACTGGGGTAGGTTGCGCCAAGCCGTGGCCAGGCGCGCTAGAAGACCTTTCACCGACCACCTCCTTGACCGGTTTGCGGGGATGGAGCCCCCTGTGCCTGGGGGTTTTCCTGGGGTTGGCCGAGGTCCTTGGCCAGCATGTAGAGGGTAAGGGTCAAGCTGGTGGAAAGAAGGGGATTCAAGTCCTGGCCCTGGACGCTGAGGTTGAGCCCGGAAAGGGAGCTGAAACGGGAAAGTCCTTCCAGGCGCTTCAGGTAGGCATAGGTTTCGGGGAAGGGCGCCTCGAGGGAAAGGGCCAGGTTCACCGCTCGTACCTCCGGTACCGGAGCCGAGGTGGGGGAGCGGGTGAAGGAGCGCACCGTGACCCCGCTCCTTAGGGCTTCGGTCAGGATCTCGTTCAGAACCTGGGAAAGCCGTTCCTCCTTGGGAAGCGCCCTCAGAAAGGCTTGGCGCTCGGCTTGCAGCTCAGCGATGGTGGCCCGGAGTTCTGGAAGGGCGCGCTGGGCTTGCCTTCCTTTATCCCGCTCGGGGATAAGGGCGCCTATCTCCTGGCGCACGCTTTCCGTTTCCTGACGCATGGGGACGATGAGGAGAAAGTACCAGAGGAGGGCCACCACCAAGGTGAGGGCGATGGCGATCAGGGCCCACTCCCGCTGTCCCAATCTAGCGAGCACTTTCCCCACCTCCCACCAGGCCCACCCGGGCGCTAAAGGTGTAAAGCCCCCGGTTCTGGTCCAGGGAAGCCCCCTGGAACTCTATGCCGAATCGGGGCGAGGTTTCAAAAGCCCGCACGAAGCCCACCAGGGCGTTTTGGTTCAGGGCTTCCCCCTGCACGGTGAACTCCACCTGGACCTTTTTGCCGTCATAGGTCCCGGCTTGAGCCATCCGGTTGGCCTCGTCCTCGGGAATGGCCCGGGTACCCACGGAGCGCAGGGCCACGGGGAGGCGTCCGCCTTGCTGAGGGATTTGCCGGATAAAGGCCGCCAGGTACTCGGACCAGGGGACAAAGTTCTTCTTAAGGCCTTCCCGGATGGCGAGGAGGGCCTCGAGGGCCTTCCTCTCCTGCTGGAGGCGGTTTTGTTCGGCGATGAAGGGTTTTAAGGCCTCCACCTCCGCTTTCAGGGCATCCCTTTCCTGCTTGGCCAGGGTAAGTTCGGTGTAGGCGGTGTAGTGGAGAAAGCCCAAAAGGGAAAGGGTCAGCAGGGCAAAGGCCCCCGCTGCCAGACGCCACCAACCCGGTTCAATACGGCGGCGCAGGTTTTTGGGGAGAAGGTTAAGCCTAATCAAGGGGCATCACCCCCCGTAAGGCCAGGCCCACGGGCACCAGGAACTCCGGTTCCATCTCCTTTATCTTTTCCAGGTCGAAGCGTCTGGGATCCACCTGGATGCCCTGCCAGGGGTCGGGGACGGTGAAGTCGACCCCCAGGGTATCGGTAAGCAGGGTGGACAGGCCTCTAAGCCGGCTTCCCCCGCCATAGAGGTACCCTACCTCCGGCTGTATGTCCCCAGTTGCACCCGGAAAAACTCCAGGCTCCGGCGGATCTCCTGGGTGAGTTCCACCAGAACGGGGCGGATGGCGTCGTAGATTTTGGCGGGGCTGTAGCGTTCCCTTTCGGCGTCAAAGTCCAGAAGGAGCTCCTCGTCCTCGGTGGGGATGGTGGCGAGGCCATACGTGCGCTTCACCTCCTCGGCCGTGAGGAAATCCAGGCCGAAGCTCTTGCCGATGGCCTCGGTGAAGTCTTTGCCGGAGAGGGTGAGGATCCGCACCGCCAAGGGGCGGTTTCCCTTAAGGAGGACCAGACTGGTGCTTTCCGCCCCGATCTCCACCGCCACGGAAATCCCCTCCGGGTCGCTACTGAGCTGGGCTTCCAGGGGATAAAGCCCGGCAAAGGGTTTGACATCCAAAATGATGGGGGTCAGGCCTGCTCCCCGCAGGGCTTCCAGCAAAGAGGCCACCGCTTCCTGCCGGGCTGCCCCCACCATCACCTCCACCTGTTCCCCCTCAGCTACCTCGGCCAGGGGATCTAAGGGGGCGAAGTCCAGGACCACCTCGTCAACGGGGAAGGGGATGTAGCGCTCCGCTTCCCAGCGAACCGCCTCCTCCATCTCCTTGAGGGGCATCTTGGGCACCTGAAGGGTGCGCAGGATCACGCTGGGGTTGGGCACGGCGGTGACCACGTAGCGCTTTTTGGTCCGGGCTTCGGTGAGAAGTTCCTTGAGTTCCTGAGCCAGGGCCTGGGGCTCGGCGATCACCCCTTCCACCAGCATTCCCGGGGGAGTGGGCCGGGTGGCCAGGGTCCTGAGGGCGGGAGGATTTCCGGAGAGCTCCACCAGCTTTAGATTGGCGGCGCCGATCTCCAGGCCCAGCGCCTCCACGCGGGGTTTGAATAGCTTGCTAAAACCTGAAAGCACGTTGCCTCCTTAACACAAAGCGGGGTAGCCGCCATAAGCCATAAGCGAACCTGCCTGCAGTATACACGCTCTTGCCCGTAGTGGGGAAGGGGAGCTTCCGGCCTTTTCGCCTTGGGTTATACCCGAGGACCTTAAGAAAGACGACCCCCTCGAGGCCCTTCCCTCGAGGGGCACACAGGCGGAAGCCTCAGAGGGCCTTGAGCATATCCACCACCGCCTTGGCGAAGCTTTCCGTGGTGGCGGTTCCCCCCAGGTCCGGGGTGCGGGGGCCCCTTTCCAATACCAGGTCCACGGCCTTCTCCACCTTCTTGGCGGCTTCCTTCTCCCCCAGGTACTCCAGCATCATGGCCGCAGAGAGGATGGTGGCGGTGGGGTTGGCGATCCCCTGGCCGGCGATATCGGGGGCGGAACCGTGCACGGGCTCAAAGACCGCCGTGGTGTCCCCGATGTTGGCGGAAGGCGCCAGGCCCAAGCCCCCCACCAAGCCAGCGGCGAGGTCGGAGAGGATGTCCCCCAGGAGGTTGGTGGTGACGATCACGTCAAAGCGCTCGGGGCGCATGACAAGCTGCATGGCGCAGTTGTCCACGATGATGTCCTGCACGTTCACCAGGGGGTAGTCCCTGGCCACCTCCCGCACCGTATCCAGGAAAAGCCCCTGGGTCACCGGAAGTACGTTGGCCTTGTGGGCGATGTGCAGGGTTTTGCGGGGACGGCTTTCCGCAATCTTCAAGGCCACGCGGCCGATGCGCTCGCTGGCCTTTTTGGAGATCACCGCGTCCGCTATGGCCACATCCAGGTAGCGCCGCTCCTGCTCCACGTAAAGCCCCTCGGTGTTCTCCCGCACGATGATGAGGTCCACCCCGCTCCGGCTTCCTGGAATGGGGCGGCTTTTGGCAGGGCGCACGTTGGCGTAGAGGTCCAGCCTGCGCCTGAGGTAGCGGATGGCCCCGAAGAAGCCCGGCACCTTCCTTGTGGGGCTGGTGGCCGCCCCGAAGAGGGTAGCCTGGCAGGAAAGGATTTTTTCCACGGTTTCCTCGGGCACGGAAACCCCTCTTCGCTCGAAGGTTTCCCAGCCCGCTTCGGCCTCCACGAACTCCAGGGGAAGCCCGGTAGCCTCCAGGACCTTCCTGGCCGCAGGGATCACCTCGTGGCCGATGCCGTCCCCTTCAATCAAGCAGATGCGATACGCCATATTGCCTCCGGACTTAGGGGTAAGCCCCCTCCTTGGGAATATACACTACACCGGGCCGAGGGGGTGCCGGGCTCAGGTGCGAAGGGCAAGGAGAAGAAAGACCAGCAGGAGGAAGGCCAGCACCCTGAGGCCTGCCTGGCGCCTGGGGAGCCGCCTTCCTCCTGCCCTCAAGGCTCCTTCCACCACCACCCCGGCGATTCCCGCCAGGATGAAGAGGTCTCCCGGGCTCGCCGCCTTGCGCAAGGGGGGAAGGGGGATGACATCCCCCAGGAAGGGGAGGCGGGTGGACTCGTCCAAAAGGCTATGCACCGCATCGCCCCTGGTTTTTAAAAGCTCCTCCCAGCCCTCAATGCCTGCCTTTTTCAAGGTACCCAGGCTCACCGGCATGTGGCCCCCGTTGGCAAAGATGACCAGGGTGTTCAGAAGAAGGCCGAAAAGCACCAGGTAGAGGCTTTTCAGGTGCTGGTTCCGGTAAAGCCCATAGCCCACCAGGGCCAGCACCAGGAGCTTGGCCAGAGGCCCGGCCCACTCGGGCTGGAAGAGGCCCCGGTAGGTGCCGTAGGCCAGACCCCCTTCCGCCAAGGCGGCCAGGAGAAAGGCCCAGGAGGCCCTTAGCTCGATTCCTCCGAGGTCCTTTGCCCTGGCTCCGAGGGCGAGGGCGAGTCCGATTCCAAATAGAGCTGCGGCAAGGTAAAGCGTGATACCGATCCCTCCTTTGCCTGTAGGTAGGCTTCCCGGTCGCGCCACAGGGGGTTGGTGTGCCAAAGCTCCGTGAAGAGCTTGACCAGCTTGGGATCAAACTGGATGCCGGAAAGGTCCTGGATTTCCCGCAAGGCCTCCTCGGAGGATTTGGCCTTGCGGTAGGGGCGGCCTGCGGTCATGGCCTCGTAGGCGTCGGCCAGGCCCACGATACGGGCCTCTTCGGGGATCTCGTGCCCGGCAAGCTCCTTGGGGTAACCGCGGCCGTCCCAGCGCTCGTGGTGGTGGAGGATCACGTTGTAGACCAGGGGGCCGAAGGCCACCTTCTCCGCGGGTTTCAGGAGTTGGGCGCCCAGGGTGGTGTGGCTCTGGACGATCCGGTACTCCCTTGGCGTGAGCTTGTCGGGCTTGAGGAGGAGGGCTTCCGGGATGCCGATCTTGCCGATGTCGTGCAGGCGAGCCGCCCGGTAGATCTCCATGGCCCTGGCCTCGTCCCCGTAGTAGGCCCGGGCCAGGTCGGCGGCGATGTCCGCCACCCGCTCGGAGTGCATGCGGGTTTCCGGTTCCTTGGCCTCGAGGGCGTGCATGAGGACCTCTAAGGTGGCGTCGAAGGCCTGCTCGAGGCGCACCTTCTCGTCCCAGTAGTAGCGGCTGTAGTAGAGGGGAATGAGGAAGAGGAGGACCGTCCAACCCCCCCAGTTGGCCATGAGGGGGGTCTCGTAGGCCCGGGCCAGGAGGAGGGCGATGGGGGAGAGGAGGAAGTAGCTGGTGGCAAGCCAGCCATAGTTCTTTTTCCAGATCTTCCGCAAGGGGGTCCCGCTGGCCAGGTGGATGATGAGGGTGACCAAGCCGGTGTTGATGGCGAAAAAGACCACCGCGGCCAGGCCGATGCCCACCCCGGCGCTGAGGTTGAGGCTGCCTAGGTAAAGGGGGTTGCTCTGGAAAAACTGCCAGACCCAGGCGGCGGCCAGGGTGGCCAGGGCGTCCTGGGAGCGGTTGAAGAGCTGTTTGTACCAGGTATTGCCGCTGTATTGAAAGAGGAAGACCCATAGGGGGGCAAGCCAGGGGGGAGCGAGGATCACCAAGGCCAAGGCAAAGAGAAAGAGGTGGCTCATGCTGGCGTTCAAGGGAAGGCGGATCTCCACCCGCACGCTCCAGAAGATCAGGGCCGCCCAGAAGAGGAGGTCCAACCCGCTTAGGTTCTCTGGGGGAAACTGAAACCCCTGGCGTAGGAAGAGGTAGCCTTCCAGGAGCCAAAAGGCGGCGAAGACGGCCAGGATGAAGGCGAGGACCCGGGGGGGAGGGAGTTCCAAGTTGCGGAGCTTTTGGAGCATCCTGGCCTAAGGATAGCACAAGGCCCTCTTCCCGGGGGCAAAAGAAAAAACGGCCCTTTTATGGCCGTTTTACTGCCAGTGCGTGCTCGCCCCAGCCGCCAGTCCCAAAGCCACCAGAGAGCCGAGAAGCGCCAGAACCTTAGCGATCAGCTTCTTCATCTTCATCCCTCCTTTTCTTCCGCCTCCGGGGGTTCGGCCCCGTTTGCTTGTCTTTCACTTTAGGGGGGTCTGTCAATACTGTCAAGAGGGAAAGAATAGGTATCAGAACGGTGAAAATCGCCATTACCCTAACAATTTTTGGGAGTGAGTCAGATTTATACTACCCAGCTTAGCACATCCCTGGCCAGCTGGGTAGTACCCTGTTGGAGAGGGGGAACCTTCCGGGTTTGGGGGAATGCCCGTCAGAAAATAAAGGGAGCCGCGGGGCAGGGATGCCCGGCGCGGCTTGCCCAATACAGCCTTTTGAATTTACCCCGTAAATTCACCGGCAATACCTTAAGAATGAATGCCTTCAGCGCCGAAAATCTCTATCCTGAATACCCACCCGGAATCCCAGAGGAGAGGTTTGCTTCAGGTTCCCACCCCCTTCAGGGGTAGTGTAGCAAAAATGGCGATCCTAGATTAAGGAAAAGAAAAACCGCCCTCCATGTGAGGGCAGTTCCGCTTTCCCACTGGTGCCGAGGGGCGGAATCGAACCGCCGACACTGCGATTTTCAGTCGCATGCTCTACCAACTGAGCTACCTCGGCCTGGCGGCCCCGACGGGACTCGAACCCGCGATCTCCCACGTGACAGGCGGGTGTGTTAACCAACTACACCACGGGGCCTTGGGTTGTTGCCGGGTCGGGGGCGTCCGACCGGGCACTTAGGATGATAGCCGGGGGAAAGGGCGGTGTCAAGCTTAAGCTGGAGCGAGGTTTTCGCCTACCACCGGACCCGGAAGGGGATTGGGCGGCAAAGCCTCTTGGTGGACCGGGGGGAGTCGGGGTACCGGAATGTTTTCTTGCCCGATGGCCGCATCCTCTACCAGGGGGAGGGCAAGCGGGGAAACCAGGAGCCCCTTAGGGGAAACCTCCGGCTTCTTTTGGCCCAACAGGCGGGAACCCCCTTAAGGGTTTTCCTCCGGGAGCGGTCCGGCCTCTGGCGGGACCTGGGGTGCTACCGGGTGGAGGGGCACCGGTACGCCCTTTTACCTGAGGAAGGACGGTGGGTGTACTGGTTCACCCTTGTCCCAGATGAATGCGGAGAAGCCCTTTAAGGGTTAGGTCCTCGTCCACCACGTCAAAGGAGGGGCAAAGGTCTTTAAGGGTTTCCGCAAAGCCCCCGGTGGCGATCACCAGGGCTTCCCCGGCTTCCTCTTTAAAGCGGCGCACCATGCCCTCCACCAAGGCGGCGTACCCCAGGACCAGGCCCGAGCGCAGGGCGTCCAGGGTGTTTTTGCCCACCACCTGGGCGGGGGGGACCAGGTCTATGCGGGGGAGCTTGGCGGTTCTGGCGGCCAGGGCGTCGGCGGCGGTCTGGGGGCCGATGGTGATGGCCCCGCCCAGGTAGCGGCCCGGGGCCTCCACCAGGTCAAAGGTGGTGGCGGTGCCGAAGTCCACCACGATGTAGCGGCCCGTGGGGCTTTCGTAGCCCAAGGCCCCCACCGCGTTCACCAGGCGGTCGGTACCGGCTTCCTTAGGGTTGTCTATGCACACCTCGAGCCCTGTGGCCCCGGCATCCACCACCTGGGCTTGGATGCCGAAGAGCTTCTCTATGGCCTCCTTCACCTCCCTTTCCACGGGGGGCACCACGCTGGAGAGGAGGGCGGCTTTGGGAGGGGGAAGGTCCTCGAGGGCGAAGAGGTTGCGTAGCATCACCCGGTACTCGCTTTCCATGCGCATCCGATCGGTGTGGATGCGGAAATGGGCGATGAGGTCGTCTCCGGAAAAAACCCCCAAGACCGTGGAGGTGTTGCCGATGTCTATGGCCAGGAGCATGGCGCTTAGCCTTGGCTTTCTTGGCCTTCTTCCCAGGGCTCCAGCACCACCTTGACGGTGATTTCGGCGTTGAGATTGGCGGAGGCGGAGCAGTACTTGGTGTGGGAGAGGTGGGCGGCGCGCTCGAGGGCCTCCAGGGTCACGTTGGGCCCTGAGGCGATGTGGGTGACGGTGATGTGGGTGTAACGCTTGGGATGGGTCTCCGCCCGCACTCCCTCCACCTCCACCCGGTAGCGGGCCAGGGGCTGCTTTTTCTTCTTCATGATGTCCACCACGTCGTAGGCGGTGCAGGCCCCTAAGGCCATGAGGAGAAGTTCCATGGGGCGGGGGCCGGTGGCGGGCTGATCCCCGTCGATCATCACCTTGTCCCCTTGCTCGTTCATTCCCAGGAAGCGGTGGCCTACCAGATGGTGGATCACGACCTTCTTCGTCATGAGCCGGATTTTATCAGGCTTTAACCTTTCCCGCTAGAATGGGCGTAGATGCGGGTATTTCTTTTGGTTGGCGTCTGGCTATGGAGCCTGGCTTTAGCTTTTCCCCGCATAGGGGTGCACGAGGGCTTCACCCGCTTGGTCTTTGATCTGCCCTCTAAAGAGGTACAGCACACGCTTTCCCAGGAGAATGGCCTGCTGGTCCTGATCCTGAAGGGGGTAAAGGCAGCTCCCTTGGATCAGGTGGTGAACTCTTCCGAGGTGGCCTCGGTGCAGACGGTGCCCGAGGAGGGGCAGGTACGGGTTTTGGTGCGCTTGAAGGGGGCAGTGGAGGCCACGGTGCGCCGCTATTCCGACCCGGAGCGGTTGGTGGTGGACCTGAGCTTGAAAAAGGAGGCCTCCACCCCGGCCAAGCCGGCCCAGGCAAACGTGGACCCACCCCGCAGCCGTCCGCCCAAGCCTCCCAAGCCCGTGGTTCTCCTGGACCCCGGCCACGGGGGGGTGGACCCGGGGATGGTGGGGTACGTGGTGGAAAAGGAGGTGGTCCTGGACGTGGCCCTGCGCCTTAAGCGCCTTCTGGAGAAGGAGGGGATAGAGGTGCGCCTTACCCGGGACCGGGACATGCACCTCTCCCCCGATAAGCGGGAGGATCTCTCCCGAAGGGCGGCCTTGGCCGATAGCTCTCAGGTGAACCTTTTTATCTCCATTCACGTGAACGCTACCCCCACCCGCACTGCCCAGGGCCTCGAGGTCTTCTACTTCGGCCAGGCCCAGAGCTCAGGGGTTCTGGCCCAGGTGATCCGGGAAAACGGCGGGGGGGAGCTGGGGCAACGCCTTACCCAGGAGGCCCGTACTGTGGCGGAGAGGATCCTCTTTGACATCGTGGCCCAGGCCAACCAGCGCTATAGCCAGCGCCTGGCGGAGACCCTGGGGAGGAAGCTTTCCCAGGCCACGGGAAGCCCCTTCCGTGGGAGTTTCCCCGGCGATTTCTTCGTGCTCCGCTACGCCAAGGTGCCCGCGGTCTTGGTGGAGATCGGCTTCGGGGACCACCCGGTGGAGGGAAGGCGGCTGGCCGACCCCGCTTACCGGGAAAAGGTAGCCCAGGGGCTTCTTTCGGGCATCCTCACCTTTTTGGCCAACGGGGCCTATGCCCGCTGAGGGCTAAGGAGGGGGAAGGGAACGCTCAGTCCGGCTTGGAATCGGGGCCAGGAGGGCAGGTTTTGAGCCTTAAGGTGGGTTCGGGGTTCCAGGCCACAGGTTTCCAGGTTAGGAAGAGGGCGCGGGGCCTAGCCCTGAAGGGCAACCAGGGAAGCCGTAGCACCTCGAGGCGGTAAGCCAGGGGTCTACCCACCTGTTCCTCCAGGTTCAGGACCAAACCCTCTCCCTGGAAAAGGGAACGGTAGGAGTACCCGTAGGCAAAAGGGGGATCCAGGGCGCGCAGGGAGGCCATGGGACCGCCTGCGTACCGGGCTCCTTGTGGGCCGATCCAAAGGCCCTCCAAAATCCCGTCCACCTCCGCTTCCCCCACCAGGAAGGCCCCGCGCCAGGCCCTGAAGTAGTCAAAACCGGGGCGGCGAAGAAGCCGGGCCTTTCCCTGGCTAAGGCCCAGCCAGTCCAAAAGGAGGCCCTCGGAATCCCCCTTTACCTCCAGCCGGCCCACCGCCCCCCTTCCTCCTAGGAAGCGGAGGTAGTCGTTTTCCGGCCAGCCGCTACGGTACCCGTAGGCCCAAGGCTGCCCGGGGCCGGTCACCGGAAGGCCCAGAAGGAAGCCGTCAAACCCTCCCGCCCCCTCCACCCGGCCCACCAGGAAAAGAACGCCCTGCCGGTACAGGCCCCCATAGGCGTACCCCTGGCCGGGCAGGGGAAGGCGGAAGGCCCTTTCCCCAAGCAGGTCTAGCACCAAAGCCTCCCAGCCCCCAGGGCCCATATACCCTCCCCAGGCGAATCGGCCGTCCGTGCCCCAGAGGATACCCTGGCCCCCCGCCTCGGCCCAAAGGGGCTTCCCCTTGGGGTCCAGCCCCACCCGGAGGAGGCTCTTTCCCAGGTGGCCCACAGCCAGGAACCCCTCGGGTGTACGGGCGAGCCCATAGAGGGCGGAGTCCTTCTCCGCCAGGGTGTGGGCTCCCTCCTGGGTCACCACCAGGGCTTGGTGGCCCCCCTCCACCAGGAACCGCCCCACCGCCATCTCCCCCAGCCCTGCGAAAAGGGCGGAGCCCAGAAGGGTGGAGAGGATCCAGCAGGAAGCCATTTCAGGGGAAGGGAAACCCCTCGAGGGCCTCCCTTGCCGAGGGGAAGCGTTCCTTGGGGGATTTGGCCAGGAGGCGCTCCAGATAGGCCCGCTGCGGAGGGGCTAGGCCGGGGACAGGGGGAACGGGTTCCTGGAGGTGGCCGAGGAGGACCTCCTCCGGCCCACCCACAAAGGGGTGTTCCCCGGAGAGGATCCAGTAGAGGATGATGCCTGCGGCGTAAACATCCGCCTCGGGGCCCGGGCTTTGCCCCAGGACCTGTTCGGGGGCCAGGTAGGGAAGGGTACCCACTCTTAAGGGTTTCTTGAAGGCCTCCAGGGCCGGCCCCGAGAGGTCAAAGTCCACCAGCTTGGCCTCGTCCGTCCCTGCCACGATGATGTTCTCCGGCTTCACGTCCCGGTGCACCAGGCCCTTGCCGTGCATGTGGGCCAGGGCCAGGAGGAGCTGGCGGAAGACGTAGAGGGCCCTAGGGCGCTCGGGGCGGCGCAGGATCCAGCGCCCCATCTCCTCCCCAGGGGCGTAGGCCAGGAGGAGGGCGGGGCCTTCCTCGAGGTCCAGGCTCTCCAGAACCGGGTTCAGGTTGGGGTGGGAAAGCTGCCTACCCACCCAGAACTCCCGGTTCCGCCTGGCCTCGGACCCCATGGGGAAGACCTTGAGGGCGTAAGGGGTGCCGAAGCGGTCGAAGGCCAGGTAGACGGTGGCCAAGGCGCCCTGGCCCAAGGGGCGCACCACCCGGTATCGGTTCAGAAGAACCTTCCCCGCCAGGCTCACCGCCTCCACTATATAAAGCCCTCACCTCTTTCACCCAGAAGCCGTTAGGATTCTTGGCGTGCGTGGCTTGGCGCTTTCCGGTGGGGGGGCCAGGGGGCTGGCCCACATTGGGGCCCTCGAGGTCTTCCTGGAGGCAGGGCTGGATTTCCAGGTGGTGGCGGGGACCAGCATGGGGGCCATCGTGGGAGCGCTTTTCGCCGCGGGCAAAACCCCGGAGGAGATGCTGGCCTTAGCCCGGCGTACTCCTTGGCTTGGCCTTTTGGGTTTCTCCCCCCGGGAGGGGATCTTTTCCCGGCGCAAGCTTCGGGACTTCCTGGCCGAGCACCTTCCCCCAAGCTTTGACGGGCTGAAAAAGCCCCTGGCGGTCACCGCCGTGGACGTGGTTTCCGGGAGGCTTCTCTTTCTTACCCATGGGGATCTGCCCAGCGCCGTCCTGGCTTCCGCCGCTTACCCGGGGCTTCTTGCCCCGGTGGAGCGGGAGGGAAAACTCCTCTTTGATGGGGGGGTCTTGGACAACCTGCCGGTGGATGCCGCCCGTCTTTTGGGGGCCACGGAGGTCTGGGCCGTGGATGTAACGCCGGAGCGGGAGGTGGCAGGGGCTCCCAGGGGCCTTCTGGCCCTGGCCCGGCGGGCGGTGGACCTCATGCAGCTCCACCTGACCTCGGTCCGCCTCGCCCTGTATGCCCCTGAGGTGTACGTGAGGCCCAATCTGGCTGGGGTGGGCATAGAGGACTTCCGCCGGCTGGAGGAGATTGTGGAAGCAGGGCGCAAGGCGGCAAGGCAAGCGATAACGGGTAGAGTAGGAGGAGTATGAAGGCGTTTTGGGACTATCTTTTCAAGGAGTGGTTCCGCCAGGTGGGAGAAGCCCTCCTGGTGGCGTTTTTGGTCACCACCTTTGTCTTCACCACCGTGGGGGTGGTGGGGCAGAGCATGTTTCCCACCCTGCAAAACGGGGAACGGGTCCTGGTGCCCAAGTGGGAAACCTGGTTGGTGCGCTTTGGTCTGATGGAGTGGCGAAGGGGGGAGATCGCCATCCTGAAACCTCCGGAGGGCACCCCAAACGCCACCGCCCGCTTTCCCATCCTGGGATTTAGCTTCAGGGCCTTCTTCATCAAGCGCATCGTGGCGGTGCCTGGGGACGAGGTCTATGTGGAGCGGGGGGTGGTGTACATCAACGGCAAGCCCCTGGACGAGAGGCACATCACCGACCGCATCGCCCCCTGGCCGGACTCCTTTCCCGGGGTCTGCTACAAGGACGGGCGCATGACCCGGATCCTCACCCAGCAAGGGGATTTCCCCGTGGAGCTTCTGCCCGCTTACCTGAAGCCTCTAAAAGAGATGCTTCTGCCCCCTTCCCAGGAGGTCCTGGCCCGAAGCCGCCTCACCGAGGCCTGCGAGGTGGGGAAAATCCGCCTCAAGAAGGGGTACTACTTCGTCATGGGGGATAACCGTACCCTGGGGGGTTCTGAGGACTCCCGCACCTTTGGCCCGGTGCCCCAGGAAGCCATCGCCGGCAGGGCCAGCTTCGTGTGGTGGCCCATCTTCGTACGGGACGAAGGGGGGATTCGCCTGAACCTGAGGAGGCTTTCCCCACCCCCCGCCTACCAGGTGCCCTGAAGCACAGCCACCACCAACCGGCCGGGGCCGTGTACCCCTTTGACCATCACCTGGCCGATGTCGGCGCTTTTGGAGGGGCCCGAGTGAAGGCCTATGGCGCTGGGAAGGGATTTCAGGTCTAAGAAGGCCTCGAGGAGACTGGGGTAGACCCTTTTTTCCTCCACCAGGACCAGGTGAACGGGGGGTAAGAGCTGGGTCCTCCTCCCGTCCTCCGAGGAGAGGGCCACCGTCCCCGTTTCCGCCACGGCGAAGAGGGCTCGGGAAACCCCTAGGGGGGCCTCTTCGGGAGGGAGCTCCGGCAGGAGGCGGAGGGCGTCGGGCACTCCTTTGCCGTAAGCGGCCCCAGGAAGCCCCTGGGCCAGGTCGGCAAGGAGCTTCCTGGCCCCTTCCTTATCCACGAGGTGGCCTTCGGCCCCGTTTTCCGCCAGGCGTTTTAGGAAAAGCTCCATGGTATCTTGGGAAAAGGCGGGGTGGGGGTGTTCGGGGAGAAGGGCCTTGGGCCTGTCCTTGAGGGCATGCCGTATGCGGCTTAGGATGCGGGATTTGGCGTCCATGGCCTTACTCCTTGAGTTCCTGCCAAAGCTGGTGGAAGGGCTTAGGGCTGGGCTGTAAGGGGCCCCGTCCCTCGGTCCAGGCCTTAAGAAGGGGAAGGAGGTCTTGGGGCAGGGGGAAGCCCCTTAGGGCCTTGGAGAGGAGCCGGTACAGGCTTGGGCTTTGCATCACCTTGGCAAAGGCCTGCATAGCACCTTTTTCCCAGGTGGGGGCGAGGCCCCGTTCCACCGCCCGGTTTCGCCAGGCGAGGAGGAGCTTAGGGATGGGGATCTTCACCGGACAGGCTTCGTAGCAGGCTCCGCAGAGGGTGGAGGCGTAGGGAAGGGGGTAGGTGTCCTCGAGGCCCAGAAGCCCGGGGTCCAAAACCGCCCCGATGGGCCCCGAGTAGACGTAGCCGTAAGGGTGGCCTCCGGTCTGGCGGTAGACGGGGCAGGCGTTGAGGCAGGCCCCACAGCGGAGGCACCTTAGGACCTCCCAGGCCTCGGGGTCGTGGAGAAGGGCGGTGCGGCCGTGGTCCACCAGGACCACGTGGACCTCCTGAGGCCCCTCCTCTCCCTCCTTCGCCGGCCCTTGGATGAGGGAGACATAGGTGGAAAGCCGCTGCCCCGTGGCCGCCCGGGCGGTGAGGGGAAGGAAGAGGGCCAGGTCGGCGAAGCGGGGGAGGAGCTTTTCGATTCCCACGAAGGCCACGTGCACCCTGGGGAGGCTGGTGGAAAGGCGGATGTTCCCTTCGTTCTCCATGAGGGCCAGGGTGCCGGTTTCCGCCACCAGGAAGTTGGCCCCGCTGATGCCCAAGTCGGCGGTGAGGAAGGCTTCCCGCAAGACCTTCCTAGCCACGGCGGCCAGGGCCTCGGGGGAGGCGTCCAGGGGGGTGCCGAAGCGCTGGTGGAAAAGCCTTTGGATATCGGAAAGGGCCAGGTGGATGGCTGGGCCTACGATGTGGCTTGGGGGTTCCCCCAGGAGCTGGATCAAATATTCCCCGAGGTCGGTTTCGTACACCTCCACCCCCAGGGACTCCAGGAGGGGATTGACCCCAAGCTCCTCGGTGAGCATGCTCTTGGCCTTCACCGCCCGCTTCACCCCGTGGCGGGCCACGATCTCCCTCAGGATGCGGTGGGCTTCCTCGGGATCTTCCGCCCAGTGCACCTGGACGCCCTTTTCCTGAAGCCTCTTTTCCGCCAGCTCCAGGTAATGGTCCAGGTGGGTGAGGAGGTGGTCCTTGACCCTCCTGGCCCTTTCCCGCCAGGCCTCGGCGTCGATCTCCTGGTAGGCTCTCTTGCGGTTGGCCTCAAAGTGCAAGGTGGCTCCGGTGACCGCCTCCCGCACCCCAGGTTGTTCCCTTAAGAGCCTGGCGGCTTCCTTGGGATAGAGCTTGGCCTTAACCCGCATACGCCTCCCATAGAAGGGTGGCCAGGGGAACCACCCGCATGTTCCTTCCCTGCTTGCCCATGCGCCCGGTTAGGTGGAGGAGGCACCCGGCGTCCGTGGAGGTGAGGGCATCCGCCTTGGGCAGGGTGGAAATCTTGCGGTCGGCCATGGCCAGGGAGACCTCGGGAAGCTTCACCGAGAAGAGCCCCCCAAAGCCGCAGCACTCCTCCGCCGCCTCCCAGGGGAGGATCTCCGCCCCGCTGTTTTTCAGGAGCAAGAGGGGTTCCTCCTTGACCCCAAGCTCCCTTAAGGCGTGGCAGCCGTGGTGGTAGGCTATGGTTTTCCCCTGAAGCCCCTTCCCCAGCTCGGTCACCCCCAGCACCCGCACCAGGAACTGGGATAGCTCGTAGGTCTTCTCCGAAAGCCTAAGGGCCTCCCCGTCCCCGGGAAGGAGCTCGAGGTAGTGGTTTTTCACCATGCTGGCGCAGCTTCCTGAGGGCAGGACCACATACTCGGCATCCTGGAAGATGCCTAGGGTCCGCTGGGCCAGGTGCCGGGCCTCGTTCCAGTGGCCGGCGTTGAAGGCGGGCTGGCCGCAGCAGGTCTGCTCCTCGGGGAAGTCCACCTCCACCCCTAAAGCCCTCAGGAGGCGTACCGTGGCCACCCCCGCTTCCGCGTAGAACTGGTCGGCCAGGCAGGTGATGAAGAGGGCTACCCGCATTTGCCCCCATACTAACGGTTTGGCCGGGCCAGAGGGATGGATCCTCGGCGGGGTTGGGAAAAGCCGCCTTGACCCTACCCCCAGGGGGGTGTATAATCCGAGGAACGACGCGCATATCTTTGCCTACACCAAACCCCCGAGCCGCAAGAAGGAGCCCCAAGATGACCTGGAAGGAAGCCTACCCGGATATCCCCCTAGGCCAGGATGCCTGTGGCATCATCGCCATGGCGGAGAAAAGCGGCAAGCCCTCCCACCGCATCGTGCGGAGGACCCTGGAAAGCCTTTACCGCATGGCCCACCGGGCGGGGGCCATCCGAGGCGAGGGAGATGGGACCGGGATCCAAACCGACATCCCCCGGGAGCTGTGGGCCCGCTTCCTGGAGGAGGCGGGGCTCGATCCGGAGCTGGCCTTTAATCCCCGCTTCTTCGTGGGGCACTTTTTCCTGCCCAAAACCGAGGCGGGGCGCCTCGAGGAGTTCCAAGAGCTCCTGAGGCGGGAGGGCCAGCCCCTTGGGGTGCGGCCCGTGCACTTCCGCCTGGGGGAGGTGGTGAGCGAGGTGCTGGGCCCCGTGGGCCGTCGCACCGAGCCCCTCTTTGTGCAGGTGGCGGGGCTTAGCCCCGATGGGGATGCGCCCCTGTGGGAGCTGGGCCTGAGGCTCGAGGCCAGCTTCCCCGTCCACGTGGTTTCCCTCTCCACCTACAGCGTGGTCTATAAGGTGCGGGGGGCGGCGGAGCTTCTGAAGCGCTACTACCCCGAGCTTTCCCGCCCCGAGTTCAAAAGCGCCATCGCCCTGGGGCACAACCGTTACTCCACCAACACCCTCTCCACCTTCGAGCAGGTCCAGCCCTTTGGCCTTCTGGGCCACAACGGGGAGATCAACACCATCGAGCGCCTCCGGAGGGAGCTGGATTACCTGGGCATCCCCCGCACCGGGGGCTCGGACTCCCAGGACCTGAACCGCATGCTGGAGGGGCTCATCTACCGCTACGGGCTTTCCCTGCCCGAGGCCATGGACCTGGTCTTCCCCCCGGTCCTGGGGGAGGTGAAGGGGCTCGCTCCTGAGCTTCAGGACCTTTATCTGGCCCTGCGCCAGCGCTTTGGGCCTTTGGCCCAGGGGCCTGCCGCCATCGTGAGCCGCCACCGGGACGAGGCGGTCTTCGCCACCGACGCCATGGGCTTGAGGCCCCTCTGGCAGTTCGAAACGCCTTACGAGATCGTCTTCTCCTCCGAAAGGGGGGTTTTCAACGCCGAGGAGTTCGTGGCCGAGCCCAAGCCCCTGGCTCCCGGGGAGAAGGTTTACCTGCGCCTGACCCCGGAAGGGCCCAAGGTCTACCCCTTTGACCGCCACCAGCGCCTGGTGCTGGAGCGGATCGCCGCCCGCACCCCGGTGGCGGGGTACCGGGTCCACCTTGCGGGGCCCATCCGCCAGGCCCCGCCCCCCGTGGCCGGGGGGAGCGGGGTAGAGGTGGAGGAAAAGCCTGCTCCACCTCCCTTGGGCTTGGAGCGGGCCTTCGGCTGGGACCGGTGGGATGGAGCCTACCTCGAGGCCCTGGCCAAGACGGGCAACGAGCCCATCGGCTCCCTGGGCTACGACGGCCCCCTGGCCGCTTTGAACCCGGAGAAGCCCAACCTCTCCGAGTTCTTCAAGGAGACCGTGGCGGTGGTGACCAACCCCGCCATCGACCGCGAAAGGGAGATCGAACACTTCTCCACCCGCACCCTCCTGGGCCGCCGCCCCTTGCCCGACGGCCGGGGCGGGGGCAGGGTGGAGGAGCTTCTTTTGCCCATCGTCTTGGAGGAGGACCAGGGCCTGGCGGAGGCCTTCGGCACCCTGACCCTGGCCGAGGTCAAGGAGCGCTTCCAGACCCATACCCTGGTGCCCCAGTTCACCGTGGAGGAGGGCCTCCTCCTGGGGCTTAGGCGGCTGGAGGAGGAGGCGGTGCGGGCGGTGGAGGCGGGGGCCGAGGTCCTCATCCTCTCCGACCGGGAGGCTTTCCAAGGAGGGGTCTGGATCGATATCGGCCTGGCGGTGGCGGCGGTGAACCGGGCCCTCATGAAGCGGGACGCCGAGGGGATCGCCTTGAGGCGGCGCACCTCCCTCCTGGTGCACTCCGGAGGGGTGAGAAACCTTCACGACGTGGCCTTCCTCCTGGGCCTGGGGGCGGAGGCGGTGGCCCCTTGGCTTCTTGAGGACAAGGCCCGGGCCCTGGAGGGGAGGAAGGGGGTGGCCAATGTCCTCGAGGCCCTGCGCAAGGGTCTGGAGAAGGTCATCTCCACCATGGGCATCCACGAGCTAAGGGGCTACGGGAAGATCTTCAGCGCCCTCGGGCTCAAGCCGGAGCTGGCCGACTACTTCGGTACCCGGAACTTCCTGGGTTCGGAGACCGGAGGCTACGGCTTTTTGGAGCTGGAGCGCACCCTTTTGGAGCGGGAGGGCTTATTCCGGGCGGAGAAGGTCATGCCCGCCAAGGACTTCCGCTTCAACCCCCGGATCTACAAGGCGGCCCAGGAGGTGGCCAGCGGTCAGGCCCCCTACAGCCACTTCCAGGAAAAGGTCCGCTCCCTGGAGCGGGAAAGCCCGGTGGCGGCCAGGCAGCTTCTGGAGGTGCGCTTCCCGGAAAGGAGCGAGGTTTCCCCCGAGGAGGTGGACCTCTCCGTGGGGGGGCACTCCCTGCCCTTCCTCATCAGCGCCATGAGCTTCGGTTCGCAAGGGGAAGCCTCCTTCCGCGCCTATGTGGAGGCGGCCAAGCGCCTCAACATGCTCTGCATCAACGGGGAAGGTGGGGAGATCCCCGACATGCTGGGCCGGTACACCCACTGGCGGGGGCAGCAGGTGGCCAGTGGTCGGTTTGGCGTCCACGCCTACATGCTGAACTCCGCCACGGTCATCGAGATCAAGATCGGCCAGGGGGCCAAGCCGGGGGAGGGAGGGCACCTGCCGGGCAAAAAGGTTTCCCCCAAGGTGGCCGCCGCCCGCAACGCCGTGCCCGGGGTGGACCTCATCAGCCCCTCCAACAACCACGACCTCTACTCCATCGAGGACCTGGCCCAGCTCATCGAAGAGCTAAAGACGGTGAACCCCAAGGCCCTGGTTTCCGTGAAGGTGCCCGTCATCCCTGGGATCGGCACCATCGCCGTGGGGATCGCCAAGGCGGGAGCGGATGTGATCACCCTCTCAGGGTTTGAGGGGGGGACGGGGGCGGCCAGGCTCCACGCCCTCAAGTATGCGGGGCTTCCCGTGGAGATCGGGGTGCGGCGGGCCCACCGGGCCTTGGTGCGGGCGGGGCTTCGCGACCGGGTGGAGATCTGGGCGGATGGCGGCCTCAAGACCGCCTACGACGTCTTGCGCATGGTCCTCCTGGGGGCGGACCGGGTGGGCATGGCCACCATGGCCATGGTGGCCATCGGCTGCACCATCTGCCGGGGATGCCAGCTGGACACCTGCCACGTGGGCATCACCACCCAGATCGAGACGGTGGAGGAGGCTTTGGCCCACGGCCTCAAGCGCTTCGTGCCCCAGGACCTGGATCGGGCGGTGGAGCACCTCACCCGTTTCTTCGAGGCCAAGGGGGAGGCCCTGCGCGAGCTGGTGGCCGCTTTGGGGGCCCGCTCCCTTAAGGAGCTGAGGGGCCGGGTGGACCTCCTCTACCAGCGGGACCACCTAGAGGAGCTGGACCTTTCCTACTTCTTCCTGCCCGTGGAGGAGCCCGAGTGGCTTAAGGATACCTCGGCCCATGTGCTCAGGAAACCCTTGAACCAGCTCACCCGCACGGTCACCGAGGTGGTGATGGGGGCTTATGGGGAGGGAAGCCGCAAGCTGGTCTTCCAGGAGGGCCCGGTGAACTCCACCGACCGCGCCCTGGGGGCCCACCTGGCAGGGGAGATCGCAAGAAGGCGCCTTTACGGTAAGGGGTTTGACGCCGAGGTGGAGCTCCGCTTTGACGCGGGAAGCGTGGCCGGGAATGGCCTGGCGGCCTTCAACCTCGAGGGCATGAAGGTGGTGGTGGAAGGAGGTGCCCAGGACGGGGTGGCCAAGAGCGCTTTCGGGGGCACGGTGGCCATCCTCAAGGGCCGGAACCCCTACGGGGCCTACGTGGATGGCTCCGTGGGCAAGAGCTTCGCCTACGGGGCCATAGGGGGTCTCCTCATCGTGGAAGGGGTGGCGGATAGCCGCTTCTGCATCCGGCTTTCCGGGGCGGATGTGGTCCTGGGCGGGGAGCCGGAAAGGCCCCTGAGGGACGAGCTCGGCAACCTGGCCGCCCGGGCCCAGGCCAAGGGGTTTGCCTTTGAGTACATGACCCGGGGGCGGGCCTTGGTCCTGGGGGACCCTGGGCCCTGGATCTGCTCGGGCATGACCGGGGGGCGGGTCTACCTGCGCCACTGGCCGGAGATGGGCCTCACGGAGGAGGCCATGCGGCGCCGCCTGGCCAAGGGGGCCAAGGTGGCGGTGAAGCCTTTGGACCTCAGGGGGGTGGAGGACGTGCGGGAGCTCCTTTCCGCTTACATCCGCGTTCTCCGCGAGGCCAAGCGGAAGGAGAAGGCGGCCCGCCTGGAGAAGCTCCTTTTGGACCCCGCCCAGCACTTCCGCATGGTGGAGCCCGTGAGCCAGCAGGTGGAGCAGGGGGTGAGCACGGAGTAGGGGTACCCCGCCCTGGGCGGGGTGGGGCCCTCGAGGCCCTTACACAAGCTTTTCCTCTACCGCCCAGCGTACCAGCTCGGCCCGGCTTCTCAGACCGAGCTTTTCCGCCGCCCGTTCCCGGTAGGTGGCCACGGTCTTTTCCGAGATACCCATGGCCTCGGCGATCTCCCTGTAGGAAAGGCCCTGGGCCAGATAACGGACCACCATGAGTTCGCGCTCCGTGAGGACCTCTGGCCCCGGCTTGCGGACGGTTTGGGCCTGGATCATGCGGTAAAGGAGGTTCTGCGGCAGGTAGTGCTCTCCTCGGGACACTGCCAACACGGCATCCTCCAGTTCCCGCTCGATGGCCTCCTTGGGCAGGTACCCGGAGCCCCCGGCCTGGAGGAAACGTTCCGCATACTCCGGTTCCGCATACATGGACAGGGCCAGGAGCCGGGCTTCGGGGTAAAGAGCCTTCAGCTTTTCCGCCACCTGGATGCCGTCCATGTCAGGTAGGGCGATATCCAAGATCACTACCTGGGGCCTGGCTTGGGGGATCTTCAGCAAGGCCTCCTGGCCTGTTTCCGCCTCGCCCACAATCTCCACCTTTCCTTGCAACAGGTAGCGCATCCCTGCCCGCACCACGGGATGGTCGTCCACCAGGAAGACCCGGATCACGCCTCCACCTCCTTTAAGGGAATGCGGGCGTAGAGGGTGGTGCCAAGCCCCTGGAGGCTTTCCATCTGGAACCGGCCTCCTAGGAGTTCTATCCTCTCCCGCATACCCAGGATCCCCAACCCAGGCTGGACCTGCGGGGGGAAGCCTTGGCCGTCGTCCTCCACCACCAGGTTGATCCCCTCCTCTTCTTGTTGCAAGACAACGGAAACCTGCTTTGCCTTGGCATGGCGGGCCACGTTGGTGAGGGCCTCCTGTACCACCCGGTAGAGGGTGGTTTCGTGGGTTTCCGGCAACCGCCCCTTTAGGCGGCAAAGGAGGTTGACCCGGATCCCCGTTCTTTCCTGGAACTCTTCGGCCATGCGTTTCAAAGCGGCCTCGAGGCCCAGGGTGTCCAAGGCGGAGGGGCGCAGGGAGCGGGAGAGGTGGCGCACATCCTGGATGGCGCTTCGCACCAACTCTTGCAGGGCGGGCACCGCCTCCAGCCGCCCCTCCTTCACCGCTCTCAAGCCCAGGTCGATGCCCGTAAGGACCTGGCCTATCTGGTCGTGAAGATCGCGGGCGATGCGCGCCCTTTCCGCCTCTTGGGCCTGAATGAGGGCCTTGAGGAGCTGGGAACGCTCCTGGTCCCTTTCCTTTAGGGCCTGGGTGTACCGGGCCCGGTGTAGCCCGGCTTCGATAGGGGCTTTGATAGCCTCCCGGAAGGCCTTGGGGGCTTCGGCGTTCAGGTAGAGGCGGGCTCCGGGAAGTTCCAGGGTGTGGTAGAGCCCTTGCACGCCTTTCCGTAGGAGGCAGTCCCTCTCCTCCTGGTAGGGGCAGAGAACCTTACCCACCCGCACCTCGCCCAGCCAGGCTTCCCCGCAACGGAAGAGTCCGCTTTGGGCCAGGGTTTCCAGGGCGTTGTGCAACACCTCTTCTGGGGTTTCCGCCCGGTTCACGGCCTCCGCCACCTGGTTCAGGGTGGAAAGCTCCTGTTCCCGTCGCTTCACCCCTTCCCGGTATGCCACCAGAGCCTGGTGGAGGACCCTTAGTTCCCCACCGGGATCGGGAAGGACTGCTTCCCGTCCCTCTTGCCAGGCCCGCACGCCTTGGACCAGGGCCTCGAGGGGCTTAAGAAACTGGTCCGCCGCACGGCTCACCAGGAGGAAGGCCAAAGCGGCCACCCCCAGGGCCAGCCAGGCGCCCAGGACCAAAAGGTGGGCCAGCTTCTGCCAGAGGGGGGTTTCGGGAAAGGCCAAGGCCAAGGCACCCACAGAGCCATCCCCGATGGGGCTACGGTAAAGCCTATAGATTTCCCCTTGGAAACGGAAGCGACCCTTTAGGGTTTTTAGATTCAGGGGAAATCCGCCCGGGAAGGTGTGCACCATCACCTCCCCCTTGGGGCCTAGGACAAACCCCAACACGCCTTCTGCCACCAGGGACTCCAGCTGGCGGAAAACGGCATAGAGGTCGTTGACCAAGAGGTCCTCTTCCAGCTGCCGGGCCAGGTAGAGGGTCTGGGCTTTGCCCCGGGCCTCGAGGCTGGCCTCCAGGCCTGTCTTCACCAGGAAGAAAGCGGTTCCCCCGAGTCCGAGCCCCAGGAAGAGCATGCCCAGAGCGAAGGTCGCCAGCAGGCGCGCACGGAAGCTTCCCTTCATGACTAGAACCCCAACAGGAAGCGGCGATACTGGGCGTCGCTAGCGGGAGCGAAGCCGGCTATTCCCGCTTCCGGAAGCTGTCCAGCTTCCTCCAAGCGTTTTAGGATCTCCCGCTTGAGCTCAGGAGCTACACCCTTCCGCACTACCACGGGTGGGGGTGGGTCTTCGGGCCCTTCCCAGATGACCCGGATCTTTTCCTTGAGCCCGGCGTCCTTTCGTATCATGGCATCCAGCACCATTCCGTCCACCGCTGCGGCCTCCACCAGGCCCCGGATCACGGCCTCCACCGCTCGGTCGTGGGCGTAGGTGAAGAGGATCTTGCCCAGAAAGATTTCCGGCCGATAGCCCCTCCCCTTGAGCTCCCGGATGGGGCGGAGGTAGCCCGTGTTGGATAAGGGGTCCACAAAGGCCATGGTGGCTCCCGCCAGATCCCCCAGGCTTTGTCGGTCCGAGGTGGCCGGCACGATGACCACGCTGCGGTACCGGGTCCAGCTTGCGGGCACCGACCGGGCGATGACCTCCCCGTAACCCTCCGCTACCGCTTTGGCTGCGGCGAAGGTGCATAGGAAGGCTATCTCCACCTGGCCCTTGTGCAGAAGGTCCAGCACCTCCCCGTACCCCCTCCGCCCCAATACCGTGGCCTGGGGCCAGAGGGTGTGGGCCAGGGTCCAGTAGGGGTAGCTCCTTTTGGGGGAGAGGATGCCCGCCACGGCGATGCGCAGGGTGGCTTCTTCCTCGAGGCGGATGGGGGGAAGGGGAGCCAAGGGCCCGGCTTCCGGGATCCGGGCGCAGCCCAGGAGGAGAAACACCAGGGGCCAGATTCGGGCCATGTCTTTAGTATGCCCAGGCTTGCCCGTGACGAAGGTCCCGGGGTTTGTAGGTGTTTTCCCGAGGACACCCGTCCGGGCGGGTTGTCGGAGAAACGCCGATGAAGACCGCCTTTGACTTTCCTAACCTGGCCGTGGAGGTGGGTATGAACGAGGTGGAAAGCCGCAGGGCCTTTCTGGAGAAGGTGGCCTCCACGGTCTTCGCCGGCATGGTGCTGGGGGGTCAGCCGGTGAAGGCTGGGGCCGAACCTTCCAAGGTGGAGCTACCCCCAAGACCTCCCGATGGGCCCATCCTGCTCGAGCTGGAGTATGAGGATGTTCTTTTGCGCATGCAACGGGATCTGGAGCGGGCCCTGAACAAGGGCACCACTCCCAAGTGGGTCATGGTGATCGACACCCGCAAGTGCGTGGGTTGCCACGCCTGCACCATCTCCTGCGCCGTGGAGAACAAGCTTCCCCCTGGGGTGGTCTACCGTCCTGTGGTGGAGGAGCAGGTGGGTGTCTACCCGCAGGTGACCTGGAAGTTCCTGCCCCGGCCTTGCATGCAGTGCGACAACCCTCCTTGCGTTCCCGTCTGCCCGGTGGGGGCTACTTGGAAGCGGGAAGACGGCATCGTGGAGATCGACTACGACGCCTGTATCGGCTGCCGCTACTGCCTGGTTTCCTGCCCCTACCAGGCCCGCACCTTCGACTTTGGGGAGAATTGGACGCAGGATACCCCGGGCCATGGGCAGATGCCCTACGAGGAACTTCCCACATTTGAGTGGGGTGAAGTTCACGTGCGTAAGGAAGGGGTGGCACCCGGTAGCCCCGTGGGCAACGCCCGCAAGTGCAGCTTCTGCTTGCACCGCATCGAGCACGGGCTCTTGCCCCAGTGCGTGGCCACCTGCATCGGTCGGGCTACCTTTTTCGGGGATGCCTCCGATCCGGAAAGCCTGGTTTTCCAGCTCATCCACCAGCCCAATGCCATGCGGCTTAAGGAAGAGCTGGGTACGGAACCCAGGGTCTACTACCTGGTGTAAAGGAGGGCAAGGATGCGCGTTTGGGGTCGGATCCTCTACGGGGTTTTAGCGGCCATAGGCCTTGTGGGTTTCTTCTTGCGCTTCGCCACCGGCCACCAACTGGCGGGATACGGCAGCTACGTGCCCTGGGGTCTGTGGGTGGCCGCGTATATCTACTTCATTGGCCTCTCGGCGGGAGCTTTCCTGCTTTCCGCCTTGGTCTATGTCTTTGGGGTGCGCAAGCTGGAGCCCATCGCTCCCTTGGCCCTGGTGGTGGCCTTGGCCAGCCTACTAATGGCTCTGGTTACCATCTGGTTTGACCTGGGACACATGGAGCGGTTTTATTACGTCTACCTGAGGCCCAACTTCCGCTCCATGATGGCCTGGATGGTGTGGCTTTATACCGCCTATGGGTTGCTCCTTCTTGCGGAGCTCTACTACGCCCTGAGGCGCCACCTGCCCCGGTATGCGGATAGGGGTGGCATAACCGGATTTCTGGCGCGCTTCCTCGTCAAGGGGCGGAAGACCCCCTTTACCCAGGAGGAGATACAGCGGGACGAGGGCATCACCAGGGTTTTGGGGACCATTGGCGTCCCCTTGGCTATCGCCTTCCACGGGGGTGTGGGTGCCCTCTTCGGTACGGTGGTAGCCCAGGATCTGTGGCATAGCCCCATCTACCCCATCCTCTTTCTCACGGGTGCCCTCCTCTCGGGCGGGGCGCTGATGACCGCAGCCTACGTGTTCTTCTGGCCCAGGAAGGACGGGGAGTGGAGGGAGCTTAGCCTTCTCCTGGGCCGGATCGTGTTAGGGCTTATCCTTTTTGACCTCCTCTTGGAATGGGCGGAGTACTCCATTCCCATGTGGTACGGGGTGGGTTCCGAGTTCAAGGCGCTGTGGAACACCCTGTTCGGCCCCTTCTGGTACGTGTACTGGGTGTTCCACATCCTGCTCGGGGTGGTGGTTCCCATCTGGCTCCTGTTGGCCTTTGGCTTGCGGGGCCAGATAGGGGCCGTAGGTCTCGCCAGCTTTCTGGTGGCCTTCACCTTCCTGGCCATCCGCCTCAACCTGGTCATTCCCAGCCTGGTCCACCCCAAGCTGGAGGGCCTGGTAAACGCTTACCGGGACCATCGCCTTGTCTTTGCCTACCTCCCCACCTGGTTTGAATGGAGCGTGGTGGTCTTTTCGGTGGTACTGGGCTTTACCGTGACCTACATTCTGGTGTGCGTTCTGCCCGTGATCGAGGGCAAGCTTCTAAAGGAGGTGGCGTGATGCTTTCCCGGCGGGAACTGGTCAAGCTGGGCGTCCTTTCCGGAAGCGGGGTTCTTCTGGGGGAGAAGGCCACAGAACTCATTTCCAAAGCCGAGGCGGCGGCTCAAAGGACTCCTGGCTTCTATCCTTTGAACGATCCAGAAAATCAGATCTATTCGGTTTGCCTCCAGTGCAACACCGGCTGCCCTATCAAGGTAAAGATCTACGAGGGGGCGGCGGCTAAGATAGACGGGAGCCCTTATTCGCCTTGGACCCTCTACCCGCACCTTCCCCTGGAAACATCGGTGGAGAAAGCAGCCAAGGTGGATGGGGGCATCTGCCCCAAGGGGCAGTCTGGTTTGCAGACGGCCTACGATCCTTACCGCATACGCAAGGTTCTCAAGCGGGCAGGCCCCAGGGGAAGCGGCAAGTGGAAGGAGATTCCCTTCGAACAGGCGGTGAGGGAGATCGCCGAAGGAGGGAAACTCTTTGCCGAGATCGGGGACGAACGGGTCTACCCGGGTCTGAAGGAGGTCTGGGCCCTGAAGGACCCCGAGGTGATGAAGGCCATGAAGGCCCGGGTGGAGGAAATTTGGCACGAAAAGGATCCAGCCAAGAAAAGGGCCTTGGTGGAGCGCTTTAAGGAGGAATTCAAGGATTACCTGGACGCACTCATCGACCCCGATCACCCCGACCTGGGACCCAGGAACAATCAGGTGGTGTTTGCCTATGGCCGCCTAAAGGCCGGGCGGAGTGAGTTCTTCAAGTGGTTCTTCCAGAACGGCCTGGGTACCGTTAATTTCCACGGGCACACCACCGTGTGCCAGGGCTCCCTCTACTTCACGGGCAAGGCCATGAGCTACCAGCTGGCCTACGACGAGAAGAAGGGGGAGTACACCTGGACGGGGGCCGAAAAGTTCTACTGGCAGGCGGACCTGACGGGGGCGGAATTCGTCATCTTCGTGGGGTCCAACATCTTTGAGGGCAACTACGGTCCGCCCCTCCGGGTGAAGGAGGTTACCCAGGGATCGGCAACCGGGAAGTTGAGGTATGTGGTCCTGGACCCTCGAGCCCAAAAGGGCGTGGCCCATGCCACCAAGTGGATCCCCACCAAGTCGGGCTACGATGCCGCCGTTGCCTTTGGCATGATGCGCTGGATGTTTGCGAAGGGGCGGTTTGACGCCCGCTTCCTCTCTGCCGCCAACAAAGGAGCGGCCAAGGCCATTGGCGAGCCCAGCTGGACCAACGCCACCTGGCTGGTGGAGATAGACGAGAAGGGCTTTCCCGCCAAGCTTCTGCGCATGAGCCACCTGGGAATGGCTCCCGAGGTCCGGGTCATGGACAGCAAGGAGGTGGTCTTCGATCATCCCATTGTCTTGGTACAGGGGAAACCCACCCCGGTGGACCCGCAGAGCGAGGATAAGCCTGTTTTCGGAGACCTCTTTGTGGACACCACCCTTAACGGCATCCGGGTGAAGAGCGCCCTCCAGCTGATTCGGGAGGAGGCCTTCAGCCGGAGCCTCGAGGAGTGGGCGGAGCTTGCGGGGGTTGAGCCCGAGGAGATCGTCTGGCTGGCCCATGAGTTCACCAGCCACGGCAAGAGGGCGGTGGTGGATATCCACCGGGGAGCCAGCCAGCACACCAACGGCTTCTACAACGCCTTTGCCTGGAATGTTCTTAACGCCTTGATTGGCAACTACGACCACCACGGTGGGTACGTCCGGGCCAGCACCTATGACATCATAGGCAAGAAGGCAGAAGGGCCCTTCTACCTGGACAAGCTCCACCCCAAGAAGCTGGAGCCCTTCGGTATCAGCATCATCCGCCATGAGGTGGACTACGAAAAAACGACCCTCTTTGAGGGCTATCCCGCCAAACGTCCCTGGTTCCCCCACAGCTCGGACATCTACCAGGAGATTCTGCCCTCCGCTGCCCAAGGGTACCCGTACCCGGTGAAGATCCTTTTCCACTACATGGGCTCCCCTGCCTATGCCCTTCCCGCCGGCCACACCCAGATCCAGGCCATGCTGGACCCCGCCAGGATTCCCCTCATCGTGGCCTTTGACATCGTGGTCGGGGATACGTATCTCTACGCTGACTACATTATTCCCGATCTCTCCTACCTGGAGCGCTGGGAGTTCCATGGAAGCCACCCCAACGTGATCTGGAAGGTGCAAACCGTGCGGCAGCCCACCATCGCACCCATTCCTGAGGAGGTGAAGGTCTTTGGGGAGGGGATGCCCCTGTCCGCAGAGGCTTTCCTACTGGCCCTGGCGGAGCACTTGGGGGTGCCGGGATTTGGGGAGAAGGGCTTTGCCAACGGCATGCCCTTCCGCAGGCCCGAGGACTTCTACCTGAAGATGGTGGCCAACCTGGCGTTTGGCGAGAAGGCGGATGGGTCGGATGCGGTGCCTGAGGCCGACGACAGGGAAATGGAAATCTTCAGGCAAGCCCGCCGTCACCTGCCCCCCTCGGTGTTCGACCTGGAGAAGTGGAAAGCGGCCATCGGGGATGAGGGTCTTTTCCGTCGAGCGGTGTATGTTCTGAACCGGGGTGGGCGTTTCCAGGCCTTTGAGAAGGCCTTTAAGCCCGACGGCACCCTGGCTAATGCCTACGGCAGGCAGATCAACCTGTACTTGGAGAAGCACGCCAAGAGCAAGAACAGCATGACCGGCAAGCCCTACTGGCCCTTGCCCCGCTTCTTCGCCCCCTACACGGATGCCTTGGGCCAGCCCATCCAGGACGAGGAAAAGGGTTTCGAGTTCACCCTGATCACCCACCGCTGGATCACCATGACCAAGAGCCGGACCATTTCCAACTACTGGCTTCTTAACATCACCCCTGAGAACTACATTGCCATCAACCCCGAGGATGCCAAGCGGTTGGGCTTCAAGGATGGGGAGCTGGTCAAGGTGGTTTCCGCCAGCAACGAGGTGGGGATTTGGGACCTGGGGCCTTTGGGCAAAAAGCCCATGGTGGGCAAGGTGAAGGTCATGGAGGGCATCCGCCCCGGGCATCTGGCCTTTGCCTTGGGTTTTGGCCACTGGGCCTATGGCGCAAGCGACCTGGAGATCAACGGCCAGGTGATCAAGGCTGACCCTAGGCGGGCTACAGGTATCCATGCCAATGCTGCCATGCGGGTGGACCCCGTCCTTAAGGACGTGGGGCTGACGGACACTACCGGAGGAAGCGCTGTCTTCTACGATTCCAAGGTGCGCTTGGTCCGTCCTACCCCCGAGGAAGCCCGGACTTATGGGGAGGGAGTGCGGAGGGGGGCCCTCGAGGGCCCAGCGGGCGTCCGGGCCGAGGAGATACTGGAAAAAGCCCTTAAGGCCGCCCGAGGGGAGCTGGAACCGGAGGCCTTGAGGCGGGAGGTGGCAAGCCAGCTGGGTTTGAGCCAAAAGGTCTAGAAGCCGAGGGGCCAGGCTCCAGGGGATGACGTCCCCTGGAGCCTTTGCCCTAGACGGGGGGCGGCCGGTGAGGTACATTTGTCCCGTGGACCCGGGCGAACTCCTCGACCTCCTCAAGGGGCGCACCGGCTTTACCGAGGCCCACACTGCCCTTCTGCGGGAGCTGGGCCAGGTGATGGTCCCCATCGCCCCCGAAGTGGCCCTGGCCTTCTACGACTACCTGGGGCGGGATCCGGAGCTTTCGGAAATCCTTCACGCCGTGCCCGGCAGGGTGGAGCGGCTTTACGGCACCTTCGCCCGCTGGTATGCCGAGCTTTTCGGGGGCACCTACGACCGGGCCTATGCGGAAGGGCGCAGGCGCATCGGGCTGGTCCATGCCAGGCTGGGCATCGGACCCAGGGCCATGATTCCCGCTATGGGGATCGTGCAGGAGCTTTCCCTGGAGCACCTGCGCACCGCCTTGCGCGGTCCCGAGGTTTTTAGTGCGGTGGAGGCCTTTGAGAAGATCGTGGCCGTGGAGATCGGACTCATCGAGGAAAGCTACCTCGAGGCCCTTGCCTTGGGCCTCTCCCTGGGCCACCGGGACCTGAAGGAGGCCTTGGCCCAAGGGGCGGCTGCCCTTTTGCAGGCGGGCCACACCTAGGGCTCCCGGGCCAGGTCGTTGAAGCGCACGTGGGCAGCGTGGAACTGGAGTTCCACCGTGCCTGTGGGGCCGTTGCGCTGCTTGCCCACGATGATCTCCGCAATCCCTGCCTTTTCGGAGTGGGGGTTATAGTACTCGTCCCGGTAGATGAACATCACCAGGTCTGCGTCCTGCTCGATGGAGTTGTGGACGATGATGTTGTTGGCAACGAAGTTGTGCAAGCCAGGGACGGTGAGGTCAAATACTTCCTCTATTCCGTCCGGTTGGATGGAGGCTACCTTGTCCCAGTAAACATCGCTGGTAGCCATTTGGCTTAAGGCCTCCCATTTCAGAGCATGGGCCATTCGCAAGGCCCGGTCCCGGCTTAGGTTTTGCCTAAAGAGCGTGCTGCCTGCGTAGGCCACGCCCACGGCGCGGTAGAGTTCCCGCTGGGAAAGCCCTGATGCCCCTAACACGGGCCGAATGGTAGGCAGCCAAACTTCTGCAGGGATCACATCCCGGTTAGGATTGCCGCTATGGCTTTGAAGGTAAGCCTCCACTTCCTTTGCAACCTTAGCCTGACGGACGCCCACAACGCCCACCTGATCGAGGAAAGCACTTAGGTCATGGTGTCCACTAATGATGACATGGAACTGGTCGCGGCCCTTTCCCTTTTGCGAAATGCGCCGAACACGGGAGTTGATGCCTAAGCGGAGCAGAAGGGTCTGGACATCCAAAGCCAGCTGTTCGCTACTGGTGGCGTAGTAGACCTTTGGGTAAGGTTTTTCCCCCCTTGACATGTGAAAACACCCGTCGGTGGACCAGAGGTGACGAAGAAATCGAGCGATAGCAGAGGGAGGGTGAGTGAATACCGGTTCTGGCACCCGCTTTTCGTGAGCCCTTAGTCCCCAGATACCTAGTTCCTCCAACCACTCCGCTAGGGGATTGCGGATACCCTTCCCAAGACGCCGGCTTGCGCTCAAGTAAACCTGGAACCACCCCCGTTCAGCCTTGATCTGGGGATTGAGTGCGTCCCCAAACACGGCTGTGGCCAGTTGAGCTACTCCGTCGGCAAGGTCCGGGTCTCGCGTCGTGTATTGGAGGGTATGACGGGGTAGGATGCAACCATCCCCGATGAGGTGCCCGAGAAGGGCCAGTTCCTCGTCCCTAAGGGTTTGTTGGGTGGCCACATCTAGCCTCCGAGGTAAGGCTACCCAATCCCCGGGCCGAAGCTCATCCAGACGCTTCCATCCCTTTGAGGTTAGGAACTTGTGGTTGGCGGTGGCACGGATCTGGCGGCCCAGCTGCGTGGTGAAAACAAAGACGGGTTTTACCCCCGTGGCAAAGGCCCGGCTTACCCTAGCTGCCTCCAGCTTCAAAGTGGCTTCGTTGAGGGCCAGAACGGAAAACCCCGACCTGCCTACCAGGTCGCGTATGGGTTTCCTTGAGCCATCGGCCAGCTGGACTAGGGTGTCTCCAGCCAAGCAACCCGACTCCCTTAGGTCCGAGAGCATGGGGCGCTTGTTGGGCCTGGCCTCCACCGCCCGGGAAAGCTGGCTTAGGGCGATCACGGGCACGTTGAGCTCCCGGGCCAGGGCCTTGAGCCCCCGGGAGATGGCGGCGATCTCCTGCTGCCGGTTCTCCCCTTGCTTGCCCGCCCCGGGGCCGGACATAAGCTGGAGGTAATCGATGATGAGAAGGCCCACCTCGTACTGGCTCCTGAGCCTTCTGGCCCGGGCCCTGAGCTCCATCAGGGTTAGGTCCGGGGTGTCGTCGATGAAGATGGGGGCCTCGGAAAGCCTTCCCGCCACATCCACCAGGCGGGAAAAGTCGCGGTCCGTGAGCTGGCCCAGGCGCACCCGGTTCATGTCGATGCGGGCTTCCGAACACATGAGGCGCAGGGTGAGCTGGGAGGCGGGCATCTCCAGGGAGTAGATGCCCACCCCCACGCCTTCCTTCAGGGCGGCGTGCTGGGCAATGGTGAGGGCGAAGGCGGTTTTGCCCATGGCGGGGCGGGCGGCGATGATGTTTAAGGAGCCCGGGGCCAGGGTACCGATGAGCTGGTCCAGTTCCTTGAAGCCGGTGCGCACCCCGGAAACCTCGCCCTTGTTTTGGAAAAGGGCCTCGATGTGCTCAAAGGTCTCGTGGACCAGCTCCCGCATGGCGCGGGCCTCGGTGTCCGTCTGGGTGAGGGCCACCTCGAGGATCTTCTTGCCCGCGGTGTCCAGGATCTCGTCCAGGCTTCCCGCCTCCTCGTAGGCCAGGCGCATGGCCTCGCCTGCCGCCTGGATGAGCTTTCTTAGGGTCCATTTCTCCGCCACGATGCGGGCGTAGTGCTCCGCGTAGGCGGCGGTGGGGGTGGCCTCGGAAAGCTGGACCAGGTAGCTAACCCCTCCCAGGGCTTCCAGCTCCCCCCGGCGGGAAAGCTCCTCCGCCAAGGTCACCAGGTCCACGGGCTTGCCCTGGGACCTTAGGGCCTGCATGGCGGCGTAGATCTTGCGGTGGGCCTCCGCGTAAAAGGCCTCGGGGGAGGGGAGGAGGCCTTCCAGCCCGTCCAGCACATCCGAATCCAGGAGAATGGCCCCCAGGACGCTCTGTTCCGCCTCGAGGTTGTGGGGGGGAATACGGCCTTCCATACCCATAGGCCTTACCAGGCTACGCCCACCCTCCCGGGTTTTGCCAGGGGGCTATCCCCAAGGTAAGCCATGCCTTCCCAAGGCCTCGGCCATGGGCCATCCCCTTCTCACCTTTTTCCCTTAGGGTGGGGGTGTGCGGTGGCTTCTCGTCCTTTCTTGGGTTGCCCTTACCTCTTGCCGGAGCCAGGCTTTGCCTGAACCCTTTGCCAGCCTGGAAAGGGGCGTGACGGAGGAGGTGCGCCAGGTGGCCTTGGGGGGAGAGGGGTACGCCCGCATGCTGGCGGGCTGGCTTCTTGTAGACCGGGATGCTTGGCCCAGCGGGCAAACAGATTTGCGGGAGCAGGAGGAGGTGCCCCTGGCCGAGCGGGCGGAGTACGCCTGGCGCTACGCCCTTTTTTTAGAAGAGGTGCGGGCCTTTGAGCCGGGCTGGGAGGCGAAGGAGGCCTGGCGCAAGGCCGCCCCCTTGCTCACCGCCGCCGGGGATCCCAGGGCCTTCTCCGCCTGGCAGAGGCTTTTGCCGGAGGAGGAGGCCGTTTCGGCCCTTCTGGCCTTGGGAGAAGGGGAGCGGCTTTGGGAAGCCCTCTTCCAGGGGCGGGCCTACGAGGCCCTGCTGCGGGTGCTCCCCGAGGGGGCGCGGCCCGACCTCCGGGCCCAGGCCCTTTTCCAGCTGGGGCGCTACCAGGAGGCCCTACCCTTTTATCAGGCGTGGGCCAGGCGGGATCCCAGGGGGTACTTGGGCCTGGGCTACGCCCTGTGGCGGCTTGGGCGAAGGGAGGAGGCCCTGGAAGCTCTGGCCCGCTATGACCACCCGGAAAGCCGCTACGCCCAGGGAAGGATCTGGGAGGAAATGGGGAGGACCCTCGAGGCGGTGGCCGCTTACCGCCAGAGCACCCCTGAGGGCCTCTGGCGGGCCACGGCTCTTTTGGAGAAGCAAGGGCTTGGGCGGGAGGCTTTGGGGCTCTACCTGGAACTTGCCCGGACGAAGAGCCCCTATGCGGACGACGCCGCCTTGCGGGCCTATTTCCTGGCGGAGCAACTGGGGCTTGGGGAGGTTCGGGGAGAGGCCTTAAGCCTTCTTGAGGGAGGGCTAGGCCTCCTCTTGGGGAAGGAGCCTCCGCCTCCACCCCCCGCCCTTTCTTCCCCCCCGCCCCCTGAGGCCCCCCTGGTGGAGGCTTTGGTGGCCTCGGGCAAGGCGGCCTGGGCCCGGGGGGTGGTGCGCTACGCCCTTTGGCAAAGGCCTGGGGACTGGCCTGCCCTGGTGCCTCTCCTTTACCGCCTGGGGGCCTACCGGGAGGGGATCCGGGTCGCCTGGCCCACCCTCTTGGCCTACCCCCGCCCCTACCGGGAATGGGTGGAGGCCTATGCCGGGAAGGAGGGTTTAGACCCCAACCTGCTTTATGCCCTCCTCCACGTGGAAAGCCGCTTTGACCCCCGGGCGGTGAGCCCCACAGGCGCCTTGGGGCTGGCCCAGTTTCTGCGGAGCACCTGGGCGGACGTGGCCCGCGTGCTGGGGGAGCCCCCCGCCGACCCCTTCGATCCAGAGGTCAGCGTCCGCTACGCCGCCCGCTACCTGCGCTGGCTCATGGAGCGGTGCGCCGCCTTCGAAGGCCTGGAGCAGGTGGCCTGCGCCCTCACCGCCTACAACGGGGGGATTGGCTACACCCTGAGGGGCATCGCCCGGGAAGGAGATCTTTACGCCTTCCTGCGCTTCCAGGAGCGGGATGAGCCCCGGGAGTACCTGGCTAAGGTGCTTTCCGCCTACGCCGCCTACCGGGCTATTCCTTAGCCTGGCGTAGGCTCCTTTCCGTCCAGGCAATGAGGGGCTTGAGGGCGAAGGGGGCAAAGAGGGTAGTGAAGACCACCATGAAGAGGACGATGGCGTACTCCTCCTCGTTCACCGCTCCCGCGGCCAGGCCCAAGGCGGCCACGATGAGCCCTACCTCCCCTCGAGGGGCCATGCCCACTCCCACGGTGAGGGCGGACCGTACCCCTTGGGTCAAGGAACCCAGGAACCCCCCCAGGACCTTGCCCAGGATGGCGATCACCGTGACCATGGTCCCCGCCACCAAGGTGGCGGGGGAGACGAGGGCGGCGAGCTCCAGCCGCACCCCTACCATGGCGAAAAAGATGGGGGCCAGGAAGCCCTCGATGGCGAAGATGGGCTCCTCCAGGCGGTACTTTTCCCGCAACTCGGAAAGGAGCATGCCTCCTAGGAAGGCCCCCACGATGGGGGCCAGGCCGATGGAGGCCGCTAAGGCGGCCATGCCCACCCCCAGGGCCAGGGCGAAGCCCACCGGGCTACCCACCGGGAGCCGCTCCAAGGGCAGGCGGGCGAAAAGGGGGGAGAGGAGGACCGCTAGCCCCACGAACACCACGGAGAGCAGGATAAGTTGCAGAATGGCCCCCAGCTCCACCTGCCCTGTTTTGGCTACCCCGTTCACCACCGCCAGGACGATGAGGCCCAGCACGTCGTCGATGACCGCAGCCCCCAGGATGATGCGGGCGTAGGGGCGGGCGAGGACCCCAAGCTCCTGCAGCACCCGGGCGGTGATGCCCACGCTGGTGGCCACTAAGGCGGTGCCCAGGAATAAGGAGGGCAGGGTAGCGAAGCCGATCTGGAGGCCGAAGAGGTACCCCCCCACGAAGGGGAAGGCCACCCCCAAGACGGCTACCAGGAAGGCCTCCTTGCCCACGGCCAAGATGTCCCGGAGGCGGGTTTCCAGGCCTACCATGAAGAGGAGGAAGATGGCCCCGAGCTCGGCGATGAACTCCAGGATCTCCCCCTCGTGCACCCAACCCAGGAGGGCGGGGCCCACCAGGATGCCGGCCAGCACCTCCCCGATCACCACGGGTTGGTTCAGGCGCTTGAAGAGGAAGGCCATGACCTGGGCGGCCAGGATGAGGTAGAAGACCTCGAGGATGTGCCCAGCTCCATGCATCACCGCCTCCTCAGGATGAGCTTGAGGAAGTCGCTCCGGGTGAGGATGCCCACCACCCTGTTGCCTTGGTCTACCACCGGAAGGTGGCGCACCTCGCTGGTGAGGAGGGTTTCCAAGGCCTTGCCCACCGGGTCTTCAGGGTGCAAACGGGGGATGTCCGTACGCATCACAGCCTTTACCGGCGTTTTCTGGTAGCGTCGGTAGATATCCTCTAAAAATTCCCCGTCCACCCACTCCCCGAAAAGCTGCAGAGCCTCCACATCGGAGAAGGGGATGTTCTCGGGGCGGGGAAGGAGTTCCTCCACCTGGAGTAGCCCCAGTAGGCATCCCTCCCGATCCACCACAGGCAGGCTGCCGTAGCGCTTTTCCAGGATGCGCCGGGCGGCCTCTTCCAAGGTGGCCTCGGGCCCGATGGTGTCGGGGTTTGGGGTCATGAGTTCGGCTACCTTCATGGGCTAAAGTTTACCAGCGCCGCCACCTGGGGGCAAAGCGCTGGGCCGTGAGGACGCCGAAAAGGAATCCCCCCAGGTGGGCCCACCAGGCCACCCCAGGTAGGCCCAAAAGCCCCTGGAAGAGTTGAAGAAAGGCCCAATACCCGATGTAGAACCCCGCGGGGAAGGTGACGAAGAGGGGGAAAATGAAGAGGATCACCGAGACCACGTAGGCCCTGGGGAAGAGGATGTAATACGCCCCCAGCACCGCCGAGACCGCCCCGCTGGCCCCGATCATGGGGAGGGTGGAGGTGAGGGAGAAAAGCCCCTGGGCTAGGGCCGCGGCCAGCCCCCCGAGGAGGTAGAAGAGGAGGAAGCGCCCGTGGCCCATGCGGTCCTCCACGTTGTCTCCAAAGACCCAGAGGAACCACATATTGGAGAGAATGTGAAAGAAACTCCCGTGGAGGAACATGCTGGTGAGGAGGCGGTAGCCCTGGCCCGCAGGGTCCTGAAAGAACAAGGCAGGGATAAAGCCGTAGGCTTCGGCAGACCACTCCAGGCCCACGGAGAGTTGCCAAAGAAAGGCCAGGGCATTGGCTAAGACCAGCCCTTTCACCCCATAGGCGGGCCGGCGGGCGTGGTTGATGTCGTAGAGGGGAAACACCCTAAGGCCTCCCGGGCTGCTGGTGACGATAGGGTACGGGCACGTACTGCACGCTGGGCTTACCCCCCTGGGCCTGGGGGTAGAGGTCCATGAGCTCGTAGACCTCCAGAGGCATCTCCGTGCTCACGGGTAGGCCCATATCCCGAGCCTGGGCCACGTCGATGGGGTAGTCGTGGGTCCAGGTGCCCTGGGAGAGGAGGGTGGCCACCTCCTCGGCCTTCTCTTCGGGCATGCGTTTCATGAGGAGGCTTTTCACCGTGGCCTTCACCTGTTTGAGGGCCTTTTCCGCCACGTCCGCCAGGATCAGGGTCTGGTCGTCGATCTCCTGGATGGGCTTTTTCTCCAGCACCTTGAGGATGCTGGCCGCCGGGTACTGGCCAAGCTGAGGGTCCACGGGGCCCAAGACCGCGTTCTCGTCCATGACGATCTCGTCCGCGGCCAAGGCGATGAGGGTACCCCCGGACATGGCGTAGTGGGGCACGAAGACCGTGACCTTGGCGGGGTGGCGCAACAGGGCCTCGGCGATCTGCTCCGCCGCCAGGACCAGGCCCCCTGGGGTGTGGAGGATGAGGTCGATGGGCATGTTCTTGTCCGTGAGGCGGATGGCCCTTAGGACCTGCTCCGAGTCGTCGATGTTGATGAAGCGGCTGATGGGGATGCCCAAGAAGCTCACGGCCTCCTGGCGGTGGATGAGGGTAATGACCCGGCTTTTCCGCTTGCGCTCCAGCTCGGCGATCTTCCGGGCCCTGGCTCCCAGGAGCATCTGCTGTTGCAGGTAGGGGGTTAGGGCAGAAAGGATGAAGAAGAGCCAGAAAAGCTGGAAGAAGATTTCCATGAGGAGAGTATAACCAAAGGCCGCGCCGCGGGGTTCCACCGTGGCTTGGGCCGTGGCGGGGCGCTTAGGGGGAGCGGGCGGGACGGCGGGGCCTAGGGGCTTCCCGGAGAAGGAGCCTGCCAAGCTCGGGGGCAAACCGGATGAGGAGGGCCCCCAAAGGGATGGAAAGGAGCACCAACAGCACCGCCACCTGGGCCACCAGGGGGTAGCCCTGGGCCTGGGCCAAGGCACCCAGGACCAGGTTGAACTCCCCTCGAGGCACCAGGTAAAGGGCGCTGTAGAGCCGGCGTTTGCGGGAAAGCCCCACTCGGGTACCCCCCGCATGGTTTAGGGGAAGCTTCACAAGGAGCCCGAGAAGGGCTAGCCCCAGAACGCCAGGCGTCACACCTTGGAAAAGACTCAAGGCCTTGGCTCCCACCACCAGGAAGAAAAGGGCCACGCCCAGATCTCGCACGGAGCCGAAGAGGTGCTCTAGCCTTTCTCGAAGGCCCAAGGCGGCGGCGATGACTCCGGCAAGAAACGCCCCCACACCTTCCGAAGCCCCGATGGCGTGGAAAAGCAGGGCGGTCCCGGTGGTGAAGGTGGCCCCAAGGAGGAGGATGAGCTCATCAGATAGCCCTTCCATCCAGGAGACCAGCTTGGGACCGACGAAGCGGGCGAAGAGCAGGTAGGCCAGGGCTAAGGCCACCCCTCCCAGAAAGCCCACGGGGCCGTGTCCCCCCAGGAGGGCCAGGAGGATGGCCACCACCAGGTCTTCAAGGACTAAAACTCCAAGGACCACCTCGCTTTCCGGATTGGCCGCTCGCCGCAGGTCGATGATTAGCTTGACGATCACCGCACTGGAGCTCACGTAAATGACCCCGGCCAAGAGGGCGGCGCCCCGAAGGTCCAGCCCGGCGAGGAGCCCCAGGAGAAACCCCAGGGGCAGGGCGAGGGCGTCGTACAGGCCCGCCTGGATCGCCTTGCCCGATAACCCCTTGAGCCGGTCGGGACCGAACTCCAGCCCCACGGAGAAGAGGAGGAGGAGAAGCCCCAAGGAGGGGAGGGGTTCCAGCTCTTCCACGGGCAGCCCTTGTCCCACCAGGAGGCCGGTGAGGAGGTAGACGGGTAGAGGAGGGAAACCGAAGCGGTGGACCAGGAGGGCTCCCAGGGCCAAAAGCCCTGCGGCCAGGGTAAAGGCCTCCACAGAAGGGTGCATCAGAGGGTCCTCTTAAGGGCTTCCACCGCTTCGCGGCTTCCCGCCACCACCAAGGTGTCTCCCACCTCCAGCACCACCTCGGGCGGGGGGTTGGGAATCATGGGCGCCCCAGGCCGGTCCACGGCCAGGAGATGGGCCCCAGGGGGTAGGGCAAGCTCTCCCGCCCGCTTGCCCACCAGCTTGGAGCCGGGCAGGACCTTGATCCACTCGATGACCTTCTCGCCCAGTTTGCTTTGGGTGTCCCCCACCGCCTCGGGGTGGAAAAGCACCCCCGCCAGGATGGCCCCCAGCTCCCGGGCCTCCTCATCGGTGAGGTCCAAGGCCATGGTGGGCTCCTCTTCCTCCCCCGCCTCAAAGTACTGAAGTTCCCGTTTCCCCGAGTGGTGGACCACGATGACGATCCGGTCGCCGCTTTGCACCGTGATGGTATACTTCCGCCCCACGCCGGGAAGCACCGCTTCCTCCACCCTCATGCGCGCCTCCCAGGAGGAAACCGCACCGCCAGGGTGCGCCCGGCCACCAGGGCCAGGATGCCCAGGGTCCAGAAGAAGAGATCCAGACCAGAAAGCTTCTCCGCAAAGAGGAGAAGGAGAAGCTCCCGCAGGCTCAGGGCCACCCCGATCTCCAGGAGGACCTCGAGGCGCACCCTTTCGAACTCAAAGTACTCCACGAAGACCCGCACCAGCTCCAGGACGATGACCAGGCTGAGGACGTTGGTTACCAGTTCCTTAAGGCCCAGGCGCACCGTGGGCTCGGTAAGGGTGAGGCCCAGCTCCAGGAAGGTGCGCCCCACCCCCACGAAGAGCCCCACCAGGAGGGCCACCACCACTAGGTTGAAGACCAAGCGGGTAGCCCGGCGGTATAGGGAAAGAAGCAGGTCCTGGCTCATGCCTAGAGAAGAAGGTTAAAGACCCGCTCAGCACGCTCGTGGTGTTCGGTTTGCGGATTCTTAAGCCTGGGGTCCAGTTCCTTGAGCACCCGGGCGTAGGCCACCACCAGAGCCCCGGCCACCTCGGGGAGCAGCTGGCGCACGTCCTCGGAGATCTCCAGGTCCAAAGGGGGCAAAGAGGCCAGGGCGTCCAGCACGGGCTTGAGCTCCAGAAGGGTGTCCATGGTCCGGAACTCCTTTAGGGTTTCCTGAAGCCCCTTGGTCAGGGGCAGGTCAGGCTCAAGGATGATGTCCCGGCCGTTGTACTTGGCATGGCGCTCCGCTACCACCAGAAGGTCGTAGATTTTGTTCCTGAGGAAATCGGAAAGGCGTTTGAGGTCGTTCTTGTCCACGTCCAGCCCCGCCGCCAGGCGGAAGAGCTTTTCAAACTCGGCTGTTTTCATCAACATACTCGCTCACCTCTTTGTTCCAAGTTCCAAGATAAAGATTGACATCAATCGTGTCAAGACACCTGATAAAAGAGCCACCAACCCGAGGCGGGGAGCCTGGGGTTGGTGGGGGACTTAGCTCTCTTGCACGGGGATCTTCACGGGGGGTTCGGGCGGGCGCTTCTCCCGGGGGATCCTTATCTCCAGCACGCCCTTGTGGAGCTTGGCCTCGAGGCCTTCCCTCTTGGCGTCCTTGGGGAGGAGGTAAGCGCGGTAGATACGCCCGTAGACGATCTCCGAGAGGTGTTTGGTGCGCTTTTCCTCCTTTTTCTCCCCCTCCACCACCAGCTGGTCCCCCTCGAGGCGCACCTCCAGGTTCTCCGGGCCCAGGCCCGGCACTTCCACCCGCAACAGGTAGTGGTCCTCGTGCTCGGAAAGTTCCGAGAGGGGCTCCAGGGTTCCCCCCTCTTCCTTAAAAACCTTCTCGAGGGCTTCCTCAAAAGCCTTGCGCACCCGATTCCGACCGAAGGGCCAAAGCTTCTCCAGCATCCTGACCTCCTTTTAGGGTATAGGGCCCCGCCCAAAGGCGGGGCCCTACGGCCTTAGCGCACGTTCCCGGTTTCCAGCTTCCTTGCCCTCAGGTCCAGGAGGCTGTACTCCCCCTCGGAGAGGTCGCCCGGCACCACCACCCAGCTTGCCCCCAGCATCTCGTGCTTCTGGCCCCTGCCTGCGGTGATCACCAGGAGGGGGTTATGGGTCTTGATGAGGTGGGCCACCTCGTGGGAGCCTCCCTCCCCCAGGCCCTTGTGGTGGGGGTTGGTGTGGAAGAGGAAGATCTTGGGGTAGTCCTTAAGGTCCCAAAGGGCTTTCAAGTGGTACTCCGCTACCCAGGCGGGGTAGTGCAGGGCTTCATGCTCCTCGGGCTCGCCGTCATCGGTGATCTCCCCGCCTATCCCGGCCACCAGGTAAGGCCCTTTCCAGAAGGTGAAGGTTTCGTGGACATTGCGCATATCGGGTCGCACCAGCTCGATGTTGGCGGCCTCCCGGAGGTATTCCCAGATGGGGGCGTCCTGGGGCCCGGGGATGTAGGCGGTGGGCAGATGGGCCTCGGAAAGGATGCGGAAGAAGGCGGCGTAGTCGCGGCTTTTCGCCGTCTTGGGCATGAGGTTGCCCACCAGGGCCAAGGCGTCTGCCCCCGTTTCCGGAGCCAGCTTCACCAGCTTCTCCAGGGCCTCGAGGTCGCCCATGGGGTTGGAAGTGGCCAGGATGTACCGCGTGGTCCGCCGCATACCTCACCCCCTTATTCCACCTGCACCTGGATCCTCTTGGGCCTACTTTCCTCGGCCTTGGGCACCAGAAGGTGGAGCACCCCGTGGCGGAAGCGGGCCTGCACCCGGGAGAGGGCAAAGGTGCTGGGCACGTTGAAGCTGCGGGCGAAGGTGCCGTAGGAGCCTTCCAGGCGGTGGTACACCACGCCCTCCTTCTTCTCAAAAGGACGTTCGGCTTTCACCGAGAGCACCCCTTCCTCCGCCACCACTTCCACCCGCTCCGGTTCCACCCCAGGCAGGTAGACCAGGATGTGGAGCCCCTCCGCGTCCTCCATCACGTCCACCGGGGGGGCGAAGACCCGAGGCCCCTGTTGCGGGGCGGCACCGAAGGCCCGCGCCAAACGCTCCTGCAACTCCTCCAGCTCCCTAAAAGGATCAAACCGCACCATTCTCCTCACCTCCTCTCACCACCTCAGGAGCGCGGCCATGCCCCCGCGCTCCAGAAGTTCTTTCTCCGCTTCCCCCCGCACGAACTCCAGCTTGGCGGCATACCCTGCGGCCAGCTCGGGCAGGACCACGGCCAGGGGCTTGGCCTCGGGGTTTTGGCACTGGGCCAGGGCCCGGGCCTCATCGGGGAAGAGGATCCCGTCGCAGGCGTAGGCGGTCTGGTCCAGGTGCCAGGGAAGCACCCAGAGTTCCACCCGTCCCTCCTGCACCCTCTCCAGCGCCTCGGGGCCGAAGACCGCTTTGGGGTAGGCTTCCTCCAGCTTCTCGAGAAGCTCCACCTCTCCCTTGCGTTCTATCTCCTCCAGGACAGGCTCCAGCCGCTTGAGCACCTCGCCAGGGCTGGCCCCGGGGTGGGGCAGGGAGGGAAGCAGGGCCACCAGCTTTTCCTTGAGGCGCTTGGGCAGGTAGCCCAGGAAAAGCTTGGTGTGCTCCTCGGGGCCCATGAGGACCAGGCGGGTGAAGCCCCTTTCCTGGGTCAACTTCTCCAGCTCGTGGGCCAGGTTCTTGTAGAAGCGCTCCTCCCAGGCAGCCAGGCGCTTGGCGAAGAGGTCCTGTCCCGCCCCGCCCCGGGAGATACCCGCCAGGTTGAAGCGGCGCCCTGGGGCGTCCAGGGAAAGCCGCCGCCAGGCCTCGGTATCCAGAGCGAGGAAAGCATCCCCCACTTCCTGAATCTCGCCCAGGAAGATTTCAAACACCCGCCAGCGCTCCTGGTCTAAGTAAACCACGCCATAGCGCTCGTACTCGTCCAGGGCGTAGATGAGGGGGAGGGGGAAGGGTTCGCCGTAGTGGGCTAAGGCCCCGTCCGTGAGGAAGCGGCTTTCCTTTTCCCCCAAGAAGGTGGTCTTGAGGCTGGAGACCAAGGGCAGTTCCACCTGGAGCAAGAGGGTTTCAAAGAGCTTGTCCTTGGCGAAGAAGACGGCGGTCTTGGCCTCCAGAACCTGGTTTTTCAACACTTCCAGGACCTTATCCTGCAGGTCCTGGGGCACCCCCAGGGCCTTCATGGCGTCCTTGGCCCTCAGGGCGTAGGCCCTGCCGGCGTTTTCCGGCTTGGCGGGGTTGATGTCCAGGTAGAGGGAGAGGATCGGCCCCTCTGCGATAGCCAGGGTTTCCTTGATGCGCCGGATTTCTTCCTTTCCGATCATAGGCCACCTCCTAAAAGGGCCACGGCTTTGCGCACGGCTTCTTGGTTGAGCCTTTCCTCCTGGCCCAGCCGGGTGAAGAGACGCTCCAGTTCGGGGTCAGGGAAGGTGCTCTCCAGGTAGTAGCTTCGGTCAAACCCCTCCTCGGAAAGGAGGCGGAGCAGCGCTTCCCAGCCCTCTTCCTCCGCCTTGGGGGTAGGGGGAAGGGAGGCCCCGAGGCGGCGGAGGGCCTCGGCGATGGTCTCGGCGTGGCCCCGCTCCCTACGGGCCACCTCCAGGAGGAGGGCCCGGATGTGGGGGTAGGGGACCCTTTCCGCCGCCCGCTCCGCCCGCAGGGCATCCAGAAGCTCATCCTGGTAGGCCTTTTGCAGGACTTCCACCACGCTCATGCCGCCTCCTTTCTCAGGCCTCTACCCGCTCGGGGGTGCGGAAGATCAGCCCCGTGGGGCCAGCGTCCACCACCACGGCATCCCCCTCCTTGACCTCCCCGGCCAGGATCTTCACCGCCAGAGGAGTTTCCAGCTCCCGGGAGATCACCCGCTTCAGGGGCCTAGCCCCGAAGACCGGGTCATAGCCCCGCTCGGCCAGGTAGTCCTTGGCGGCCTCGGTGAGGGTAAGGGTGATACGCTTTTCCGCCAAGCGGGCCCTGAGGCTTTGGAGCTGGATCTCCACGATCTCCCGCAGCTGCTCCCGGGTGAGGGGCCTAAAGACCACGATCTCGTCCAGACGGTTCAGGAACTCGGGGCGGAAGTGCCGTTGCAACACGGTGAAGACCTCCTCCCGGATGCGCTCGTAGGGCCAGCCCTTCTGGATGCCCTCGAGGATCAGGGGGCTTCCCAGGTTGGAGGTGAGGATGATCACCGTGTTGCGGAAGTCCACGGTGCGCCCGTGGGAGTCGGTGAGGCGGCCGTCGTCCAGGATCTGCAGGAGGAGGTTGAAGACGTCGGGGTGGGCCTTCTCGATCTCGTCGAAGAGGATGACCGTGTAGGGCCGCCGCCTCACCGCCTCGGTGAGCTGCCCACCTTCCTCGTAGCCCACGTAGCCGGGCGGGGCCCCGATGAGGCGGGAGACGGCGTGCTTCTCCATGTACTCCGTCATGTCGATGCGCACCATGGCCTCCTCGGTGTCGAAGAGGGTGGCGGCCAGGGTCTTGGCCAGCTCGGTCTTACCTACCCCCGTGGGGCCCAGGAAGAGGAAGCTTCCGATGGGGCGGTTCGGGTCCTTGAGGCCCGCCCGGGCCCGGCGAATGGCGTTGGCCACGGCCCGGATGGCCTCCTCCTGCCCCACCACCCGCTTGTGGAGCTCGTCCTCAAGCCGTAAGAGCTTCTCCCTTTCCCCTTCCAGGAGCTTGGAGACGGGGATCCCCGTCCAGCGGGAGACGATCTCGGCGATGTCCTCCTCGGTTACCTCCAGGCGCACGAAGCGGGCGTTTTTGAGCCTTTCGGAGAGGGCCTCCACCTCGGCCTCGAGGCGGGGAAGCTCCCCGTAGCGGAGCTCCGCGGCCCGGTTCAGGTCGTACTGGCGTTCGGCCAGCTCGATCTGCCGCCTTACCTCGTCCAGGCGGTGCTGGGCCTCGCGGAGCCGCTTCAGGACCTCCCGCTCTGCCTCCCACTCCCTTTTGAGCTTTTCGATCTCCTGGGTGAGGGTAGCGATCTCCCCTTCGATGGCCTTCAGGCGCTCCAGGGAGTCCGGGTCCTTCTCCTTCTTGAGGGCCTCACGCTCAATCTCCAGCTGGAGCTTTTTGCGCTCCAGGGTATCGATCTCCTCAGGGGCACTTTCCAGGGCCATGCGCAGGCGGGCCGCCGCCTCATCGATGAGGTCGATGGCCTTGTCGGGGAGGCGCCTTTCCGTGATGTAGCGGTGGGAGAGGACTGCCGCCGCCACGATGGCCGGGTCGGAGATACGCACCCCGTGGTGCACCTCGTACTTCTCCTTGATGCCCCGCAGGATGGAGATGGTGTCCTCCACGCTGGGCTCGTCCACGTAGACGGGCTGGAAGCGCCTTTCCAAGGCAGGGTCCTTCTCGATCTCCCGGTACTCGTCCAGGGTGGTGGCCCCGATGAGCCTTAGCTCCCCCCGGGCCAGGGCGGGCTTCAGCATGTTGCCCGCATCCACCGCACCTTCGGCTTTACCCGCACCCACCACGGTGTGGAGCTCGTCGATGAAGAGGATGATCTCCCCTTGGCTTCCCACCACCTCCCCGATCACCGCCTTCAGGCGCTCCTCAAACTCCCCCCGGTACTTGGCTCCGGCCAGCAGGGAGCCCATCTGCAAGGAGATGAGGCGCTTGCCCTTCAACCCCTCCGGCACGTCCCCCTTGACGATGCGTTGGGCCAGGCCCTCCACGATGGCGGTTTTGCCCACCCCCGGCTCGCCGATGAGCACGGGGTTGTTCTTGGTGCGGCGGAGGAGGATCTGGATGGTGCGCCTTATCTCCTCGTCGCGGCCGATGACCGGGTCCAGCTTGCCCTCGGCGGCGAGCCGGGTCAGGTCGATGCCGTACTGCTCCAGGGCGTTGTAGGTGCTTTCCGCGTGTTCCGTCTGCACGGTCTTACCTCCTCTTAGTTCTTGCAGGGCCTTCTTCAAGGCTTCCAGCCCTGGGAGGCCGGGGGTGGCCTCCGCCAGGGCCAGGACCAGGGTGTCCAGGGCCACGAAGCGGTCTTTGAGCTCCTCCATGAGGGCCTCGGCCCGGCCAAAGGCTCCGGAGAGCCGGGGGGTCAGGTATTGCCCGCCCTCCGCCCCCTCCACCCGGGGCAGGCGGGCCAGCTCCTTCTCTTGGCTCTCTTTCAGGGCTTTGGGATCGGCCCCAGCCTTTCCCAAAAGCCTCCAGGCCAGGCCGGAGGGATCCCGCAGGAGCACCGCCCAAAGGTGGGGCAGGTCGATGGCTTGGTGCCGCATCTGCCGGGCCAGGACCTGCGCCTGGGCCAGGGTTTCGCGGGCGGCTTGCGTCCAGCGTTCCAGGTTCATACCCCTTGCCTCCAGCTAACTCAAGCATATCGCTTGATAAAGCTAATGTCAAGATAGTTGTAAATGAGCTCTGGGAGGTAGGGAAAGGGGGAACGCGCGGATCGAGAGGGAGGAAGCGCTTTAGCCCTATTGTAGGGGGAAGGGAAGAGTAAGGATGTCCCGGATCAGCGGCGCTCCAGGATCTCCACCACCAGGGCGGCCCCGATGAGGTTGGCCCCCAGGTCGCGGCGGATGCGCTCCGCTTTGGCCATGCGCAAGAGGTCCTCTTCCCGGAAGTACCAGGTGCCCGCCGCCTCCAAAGGCTCCACGAAGCCGATCTCCACGTAGGCCCGCACCGCGCCCAAGGAGAGGCCGTAGGCCGACAGGGCCTCGAGGGAGAGCCACTCGCTACGCGCGAGCATGGTGCACCTCCGCTAGCTTCCGCCAAAGGGCTTCCTCCTCCGGGGAGAGATGCTCGGGGATGACGATGCGCACCTCCAGGTAGAGGTCGCCCCGGCCCCCGGGCCCGGGGAAGCCCTTGCCCTTGAGCCTAAGCTTCCTTCCCGCCTGGGTCTTAGGGGGGATGGTGACCTCCACCGGGCCCTCCAGGGTGGGGGCCCGCACCTTGCCCCCCACCACGGCGATGGGCGCAGGCACGTCCAAGGTGGCGTAGAGGTCCTGGCCCTCCAGGCGGAACACGGGATGGGGGAGAAGCCGCACGGTAAGGAGAAGGTCCCCCGGCGGCTCCCCAGGGCCCCCCATGCCGGGAAGGCGCAGGACGCTTCCCTCCTGGATCCCAGGGGGGATCTTCACGGAAACCCGCCTTCCCCCCACCTCCAGCACCTTTTCCCCACCCCGGAAGGCTTCTTCCAGGGTGAGGGCTATTTCCGCCCGGAGGTCGCGGCCTTTGCGGGACCGGGTCCTGCGGCCCATACCCCCGAAGAGCCCTCCGCCGAAAAGCTCCTGGAAGAAGTCGGAAAAGTCCTCCACCTCAAACCCGGAGAAGTCGTACCCCCCAGGGGGCGGAGGTGGGGGCGGGGTGGTGGTGCCGTAGGCGTCGTAGAGCTTGCGCTTTTCCGGGTCGGAGAGGACGGCGTAGGCCTCGTTGATCTCCTTGAACCTCTCCTCCGCCTCGGGGCTTTTGTTGACGTCGGGGTGGTACTGGCGAGCCAGGCGCTTGTAGGCCCGCTTGATCTCCTCCTGCGTGGCGTTCCTCGGTACCCCCAGGATGGCGTAGTAGTCCTTCATGGCCTACTCCATGCCCTCGTCCTCAGGGTTTTTCTCCTCTCCCACCGCCACCCGGGCCGGGCGCACCAGGGCCTCGCCCAGGCGGAAGCCCCGCTGGAAAACCCGGGCCACCTTGCCGGGCTCTCCAGGGAGGAGGCCGATGGCCTCGTGGTAGCGGGGGTCAAAGGCCTCCCCTTCCCCGGGTACCTCCTCGATCCCAAGCCCCGCCAGGATGCGGAAGAAGCCCTCCCGCACCGCTTTAACCCCTCTGAGGATGCTCTCTGGATTGGCCTCGGCGAACTCTAAGGCCCGCTCCAGGTCGTCCAGGACGGGGAGAAGGGCCCTGACCGCCCTGAGGATCCCTTCCCGCTCCCTAAGCTTAAGTTCCTCCTCCATGCGCTTGCGGTAGTTGTCAAAGTCGGCAAGGAGGCGCACATACCGGTCCTTCAGGGCTCGGAGCTCTTCCTCCAGGGACAGGAGGCGTTGTTCCAGGGCCATGGCCTCCTCGCCCACCGCCTTAAGGTCTTGCTCCACCTGGGCGGCCTGCTCCTGTTGGGTTTCCTCACGTTCCTTCTCCATGCTTCCTCCAAAGGGGGTAAGGGGAAGCCCCTGCCCCGGCAGGGGCCAGGGCAGGGGGGCTTTAGTCGGCGGGCTTGTAGTCGGCGTCGATCACGTCGTCAGGGCCACGGCTGGATGCCCCAGTGGTCCCGGCGGTGGCGGCCTTCTCGTAGGCCTCCACTGCCTTAAGAAGCTCCTCCGTGGCGGCCTTCAGCTCGGGGTCGGAGGCATCCTTCTCCGAAAGCTCCTTGGCCTTGGCGATGGCCGCCTCCAGATGGGAGCGCGCCTCGGGGCTGCCTTGCTTCTCCTGAAGCACCCTTTCCGCCTGCACGCGGGCCGAGTCCAAGGTGTTCTTGAGCTCGGCGTGCTCCTTGCGGCGGCGGTCCTCCTCCGCGTGGCGCTGGGCTTCCTGGATCATGCGCTGGATTTCTTCCTCGGAGAGGGTGGTGGTGTTCTGGATGGTGATGGAGGCCTCCTTGCCGGTGGACTTCTCCTTGGCGGTCACGTGGAGGATGCCGTTGGCGTCGATGTCGAAGCAGACCTCGATCTGGGGGACTCCAGCGGGCATAGGGGGGATGCCCTCGAGGCGGAAGCGGCCCAGGCTCTTGTTGTCCTGGGCCATGGGGCGTTCCCCCTGGAGGACGTGGATCTCCACCGCGGTCTGGTTGTGCTCGGCGGTGGTGAAGATCTCGCACTTGCGGGTGGGGATGGTGGTGTTCCTGGGGATGAGCACGGTCATCACCCCACCTTTGGTCTCCACCCCCAGGGAGAGGGGGGTGACGTCCAAGAGGACCACGTCCCGCACCTCGCCCATCAGCACCCCGGCCTGGATGGCGGCTCCCATGGCCACCACCTCGTCGGGGTTCACGGAGCGGTTAGGCTCCTTGCCCAAAAGCTCCTTCACCACCCGCTGTACCGCGGGAACCCGGGTGGCCCCGCCCACCAGGATGACCTCGTCGATCTGGCTCGGGGAGAGCCCCGCGTCCTTCAGGGCCTGCTCCACAGGCGCGCGGAGGCGCTTCAGAAGGGGCTCGATCAGCTCTTCAAACTTGGCCCGGGTGAGCCGCTTCTCCAGGTGCAAGGGGGTTTTGCTGGCGGGGTCCAGGGCGATGAAGGGGAGGCTGATGGTGGTTTCCAAGGTGCTGGAAAGCTCGATCTTGGCCTTTTCCGCCGCCTCGATGAGGCGCTGGAGGGCCTGGCGGTCCGCCTTGAGGTCCACCCCGTACTCCCGCTTGAACTCCTCGGCCAGCCAGTTCACGATGGCGTGGTCCATGTCGCTGCCGCCCAGGTGGGTGTCCCCGGAGGTGGACTTCACCTCAAAGACCCCTTCGCCGATCTCCAGCACCGTCACGTCAAAGGTGCCGCCCCCCAGGTCGAAGACCAAGACGGTCTCGTTCCCCTTCTTGTCCAGGCCGTAGGCCAAGGCGGCCGCGGTGGGCTCGTTGATGATGCGCAGGACCTCGAGGCCCGCAATCCGCCCGGCGTTGGCCGTGGCCTCCCGCTGGGCGTTGTTGAAGTAGGCGGGCACGGTGATCACCGCCTTGGTGATCCTTTCCCCGAGCTTCTTGGAGGCGTCCTCCACCAGCTTGCGGAGGACCATGGCGCTGATCTCCTCGGGGGTGTAGAGCTTGCCCTTGATCTCCACCCGCACCCCGCCATCGGGCCCGGGGACCACCTTGTAGGGGACCCGCTTGGCCTCCTCCTGGACCTCCTCCCAGCGGCGGCCGATAAACCGCTTGATCTCAAAGACGGTGCCCTCGGGGTTCAGGACCGCCTGGCGCTTGGCCATGCGGCCCACCAGGGTTTCGCCATCCCGGAAGGCCACCACGCTGGGGGTGGTGCGTTCCCCCTCGGCGTTTTCCAGAACCACGGGCTTGCCGCCCTCCATGACGGCGATCACGCTGTTGGTGGTGCCCAAGTCAATGCCCACTGCCTTAGCCATAGCTACACCTCTCGTTTCAAGCATAGACCATGCCACATGGATAAGTCAAGAGACTTGAGCATGCTTATATCATGGTGCTTTGGGCTACCCGGATTTCCCCGGGGGCGTGTACCCTAAAAGAAGACATGTCCCGGCTTCCCTTGAACTTTTTGGTCTTCGTGTTGGGCCTGCTCCTTTTGGCCTGGGCCTTCAGCCTGGCGGGCACGGCGGGGAACCCTGGGGGTGGAGTGAACTACACCACCTTCCTGGAGGACCTGCAGGCGGGGCGGGTGAAGGAGGTGGTGGTGCGGGCCGGGGATACCCGCATCCAGGGCACCCTCACCGATGGCTCCACCTTCACCACCTACGCCGCCAGCCCCCCGGACAACCAGACCCTCGAGGCCTGGATGCGCAAGGGGGTCAACGTGCGGGTGGAGCCCCCCCAGGGCCAAAGCCCTTTGGGCTTCCTGTGGCCCCTTCTCCTGGTGGGCCTTTTGGTGGGCGCCCTCTTCTACTTCTCCCGCAATGGGCGCACTGGGCCCTCGGACTCCGCCTTCAGCTTTACCAAGAGCCGGGCCAAGGTGCTTACCGAAGCCCCCAAGGTCACCTTCAAGGACGTGGCCGGGGCGGAAGAGGCCAAGGAGGAGCTCAAGGAGATCGTGGAGTTCCTCAAAAACCCCGCCCGCTTCCACGAGATGGGGGCCAGGATTCCCAAGGGGGTCCTTCTGGTGGGCCCCCCTGGGGTGGGGAAGACCCACATCGCCCGGGCGGTGGCCGGGGAGGCCAAGGTGCCCTTCATCACCGCAAGCGGTTCCGACTTCGTGGAGATGTTCGTGGGGGTGGGGGCGGCCAGGGTCAGGGACCTCTTTGAAACCGCCAAGCGCCACGCCCCCTGCATCGTCTTCATCGACGAGATCGACGCCGTGGGCCGCAAGCGCGGGGCAGGTGTTGGGGGCGGCAACGACGAACGGGAGCAGACCCTGAACCAGCTCCTGGTGGAGATGGACGGGTTTGAAAAGGACTCTACCATCATCGTCATGGCCGCCACCAACCGGCCCGATGTCCTGGACCCGGCCCTCCTGCGCCCGGGGCGCTTTGACCGCCAGGTGGCCATCGATGCCCCTGACGTGAGGGGTAGGGAGCAGATCCTCCGCATCCACGCCCGGGGTAAGCCCCTGGCGGAGGATGTGGACCTGGCCCTTCTGGCCAAGCGTACCCCGGGCTTCGTGGGTGCGGACCTGGAGAACCTCTTGAACGAGGCGGCCCTCCTGGCGGCCCGGGAAGGCCGGAAGAAGATCACCATGAAGGACCTGGAGGAGGCCGCCGACCGGGTGATGATGGGGCCGGCCAAGAAGAGCCTGGTCCTCACTCCCCGCGACCGCAAGATCACCGCCTACCATGAGGCGGGGCATGCCCTGGCCGCCCACTTCCTGGAGCACGCCGACGGGGTGCACAAGGTGACCATCGTGCCCCGGGGACGGGCTTTGGGCTTCATGATGCCCAGGCGGGAGGATATGCTCCACTGGAGCCGAAACCGCCTCCTGGACCAGATCGCCGTGGCCCTGGCCGGGCGGGTGGCAGAGGAGCTCATCTTTGAGGACGTGACCACGGGGGCAGAAAACGACTTCCGCCAGGCCACGGAGCTGGCCCGGCGCATGATCACCGAGTGGGGCATGCACCCCGAGTTTGGCCCCGTGGCCTACGCCGTGCGAGAGGACACCTACCTGGGCGGGTACGACGTGCGCCAGTACTCCGAGGAAACCGCTAAGCGCATCGACGAGGCGGTACGCCGCCTCATCGAGGAGCAGTACCAGCGGGTGAAGAATCTCCTTCAGGAGAAGCGGGAGATCCTAGAGCGGGTGGCGGAGACCCTCCTGGAGCGGGAAACCCTCACCGCCGAGGAGTTCCAAAAGGTGGTGGAGGGCCTGCCCCTGGAGGAGGAGGAAAGCACCCCTCAGGAGCGCCCGGAAAAGGAAACCCCCCGGGTGGTGCCCAAGGTCAAACCCGGAGGAGCCCTGGGCGGAGCTTGATACCATCCCGCCTTGGCGAAAGCCAAGGTGAGGGCCCCGGAAAATCCTTGCCCGCGTGGTGTTCTGGGACACCTACGGGCACGGCATAGGGGTAGGAGGCGGAATAAACCCGGGGAGCTTTAGCCCCCCGGGGGAAGGGAATACCTTACTTCTTGACCTTTTCCTTGAGGGCCTTGCCCGGCTTGAAGGCAGGATACTGGGTGGCGGGGATCTTGATCTTCTCCTTGGTGCCGGGCTTCACGCCGGTGCGGGCCTTGCGCTTGCGCACCTCAAAGGTGCCGAAGCCGGTGAGCTGGACCTTGTTCCCCCAGAGAGGGCCTCTTCCACCTTGGAGAGGAACGCATCCACCGCTGCCTTCACGTCCTTCTTCTTGAGGCCCGTGGTGGCAGCCACCTGATCCACCAGATCCGCTTTGGTGACCGTTTTCTTTGTTGCCATTCTTCACCTCCTTCCTCTTTTCCCTTCCGCAAGGACTATAGCACGCCTGAATGCAACCACGCAATACTCCGACCTATTTGTATACCTGTGTATAGCAATGTGTGATAACGGAAGTATTGGCTCTAGCGGTACTGGGGTGGCAGGAGTTCCCGTACCCGGGCCTCTATCTCCTGGGTCAGGCTTTCCAGCTCCTGGTGGGTAAAGCGGGAGAGCCTCGGAACTGGTATAGGTTTGCCGTAGATCACCCGGATGGGCCTGCGCAGGCGGAAGAGCTTTCGGCCCACGGGCCAAGCCTCTTCCGTGCCCACCACGGCCACGGGTACCACCGGGCTTCCGGTGCGCAGGGCGATGGCCGCCACTCCGGTTTTGAAGGGCTGGAGCCTGCCTGTGCGGCTTCGGGTGCCTTCCGGGAAGATGCCGAAGGCCATGCCCCGTTCCAGGGCCCGGATGGCGCCCTTGATGGCGGAAAGGTCGCTTTGCCCCCGCTCCACGGGGATGGCGTAGAGCCGGGGCAAAAGCCAGGAGAGGAAGGGTAGGCGGAAGACGTCGGCCCGGGCCAGGAAACTCACGGGACGGCGCACCCCAGCTCCGATGGCGATGGGGTCCAGGATGGAGAGGTGGTTGCTGACCAGGATGACGGGGCCCTCTTGCGGAACGTTTTCCGCTCCCTCCACCCGGTAGCCGAAAAGGAGGTGCAGGAGAAACCGGGCCAGGTACCAGGCGGCCCGGTAGACGGGATTCGGCCGGTGTGCCTCCACGGGTTCCAGTTTACGGGTCCAGCCTGCGGAGGGCCTTGCCCGCCTCGAGGTGGGCCAGGCGCAAGGGTTCCGGTAGGCGGAAGCGGGTGGGAAGGTGCTTCACGAAGGCCAAGGCTTCCTCCAGGCCCACCCTGTGCCCTGGGGAGATGAAAAGGGGCTTGACCCCCTTTCGGCTGCGGTAGGCGTAGCCCAGGGGGCGGCCTTCCGGGGAGAGAAGCCTTACCGCACCTCCCGCTTCCAGGGGCAAGGGAGCCTCGAGGTGGCCGTAGAGCAAACCCTTGGCCACCCCGATGCTAGGGAGGTCCAGGTGTACCCCCAGGTGGCTGGCGATGCCCAGGCCTCGGGGATGGGCGATGCCCTGGCCATCCACCAAAAGGGCCTCGGGTGGCTCGGGAAGCGCCTGTAGAGCCTGGAGATAGGCAGGAGCCTCGCGGAAGGAGAGGAAGCCGGGGATGTAGGGGAAGAGGGCTTCCTCGGGCACCACCCCTACCCCCAGGGCCAGGGGGCCCCTTTCCAGGTGATAGAGCACCGCCACGGCTACCAGGGGCTTCCCCCTTTTATGGGAAGCGTCCAGGGCAGCAATGCGCTTCACTCCCTCCAGGCTCCCCTCCAGGACCACCCGCTGGGCCAGGGCCTTTTGCAGGGCAAGGGCCGCCTCGAGGCTTCCCGGTTTGGGAAAGGGGGGCGTCTCCACAAAACTCCCAGGGTCAGGTGGCCTCCCGGAGGCGCTCCAGCACCTCCAGGTCGGAGGGATCTACCCCGTAGAGGAGGGCCAGGTAGTAGGCGGTCCAGGCCAACCGGTACCAGAGGGCCAGGGCCTGGGCCAGGCGGCTTCCCGTGGGGGCGGGCACCTCGGCGATGGCGTCCACCCGGGTTTCCAGGATTTCCTTGGCGAGCCTCACCGCCTCCCCCTCCCCTAGGAGGACGGCGGCCAGGGGGTCTCCCTGCTCGTGGCGGGCTTCGAGGCCCGTGAGGAAAAACTCCAGGGCGCTATGGGGTGGGGTGAGGGTCAGGCTTTTCCCGATGCGGGCGAAAAGGCTTTGCGCCGCTTCCTCCAAGGGACGGTAAAAGGGAGCGTAGAGGAGGGGGATCCGCTCCACCAGGGTGTAGGCCAGGAACTTGGCGGGGTTCTCCTCGAGGGGGATTTCCGGGGTGAGGCGTTTTCGTTCCTCCAGCAAAGCCCTATCCACCTCTGAGAGGGCTTCCTCCTGTCCCGTGGCCAGAAGGAGGAAGCGCAGGTAGCGGTAAGGGTTCAGGGGGCTAGGGGACAGGTAGACCTCAACCCCGGGGCGGAGGCCCACCTTGACCACCTGCACCCGCTCCGTTTCCGCCAGAAGGGAAAGGGCAGCGGCCTCTCCCAGGTCGTACCCTCCCTCCAGCACGAACAGGGTTCCCTCCTCCGTCCAGTCGGGAAGGCCGGACAGCCGGGCGGCGAAGTGGCCCTCCCCATAGCCCAAGGCGGCGTGGGGTGTGGGGTAGGACCGGGTGGGCACGGGTCCCGAGCCCACCAGATCGCGAAGCTCCAGGGCCAGGCCCCGGCGGTCCGAGAGATAGGTTTCCTCGCGGTCCAGGTCGCGCATACCCCTTATGCTAACCCTCGTGAGGCTTTTCCGTCCCAATCCGGTACCGCGTCCCTGGGGGGGAGGTGCCCTGGGCTTCGGCCCTGGGGTGGGGGAGGTATGGCTTTCGGAAGAGCCCCTCCTGGTGAAGATCCTGGACCCAGCGGAATGGCTTTCCGTGCAGGTTCACCCACCCCATGCCTATGCCCTAGAGAAGGAAGGGAGGCCCGGCAAATACGAGGCCTGGTACGTGCTTACCCCGGGGGAGGTGATTTACGGCTTTTCCCGGAGGGTGGGCCCCGAGGAGCTTAGGGATGCTGTGGCCAGCGGGAACCTGGACCCTATCCTGAACCGGATTCCCGTGGCCCCGGGCCAGGTGCTCTACCTGCCCGCCGGGGTGGTGCATGCCTTGGGCCCGGGGGTGAGGGTCTACGAGGTGCAGACGCCCTCGGACCTCACCTACCGGCTTTACGATTACGGCCGCCCCCGGGAGCTACATCTGGACAAGGCCCTCGAGGTGGCCATTCTGGAGCCCATCCCGTTACCCCCAGTCCGGCCCGAGCCGGTGGAAGGGGGAGAGTGCCTCCTCAAGACGCCCTATTTCCACCTCTATCGCTATCCCTTGCGGGGGGTCCTTCATCTTAAGCCCCAGGCTCCCCTTCTCCTCACCCTCCTGCAGGGCGAAGCCCAGGTGGAGGGTACTTCCTTGGCACCCCCGGCCACCTTCCTTCTGGAGCCGGGGGAAGGGGTCCGGGTGAAAGGGGAGGGGTTTTTCCTCGGGGCGAGCCCTACAGGGTCCTGAAAAGGGCTTCCACCCTGGGGGAGGGTTTTTCCCCAAGCTCCGCCCAAAGCCTTTTTCGGTAGTGTTCCAAGAGCTTTCGGGCCCGGGCCCGTTGCCCCTGGGATAGGCAGGATTCCACCAGGGGGATGAGGGCTTCCTCGTCCAGGGGGTCCAGCTCCAAGAGGCGCTCCAGAAAGCGGGGTTCCCTCCTCTTTAGGAAAAGGTTCCGCACCCGGTGGAAGACCTCCTCCCGCTTGCGGTCCAGATGAGGGTGGTCCAGGCCGGGGAACAGGGGTTCCTGGTAAAGGCGAAGGACCTCTTCCGCATCCTCCTGCACAAGGACTTCTTCCAGAGCCTCCAGGTCGGAGGTCACCCGTACCAACCCCTCCTCCCCCAGGTAGGTGGGAACCCCCCAGGGCTCCAGGAGCTTCCGCAGGCGGGCTAGCCAAACGTACAGGTTGTTCAGGGCCGCCGCCTCGGGTATGTCCGGCCAAAGGGCGAAGGCCACCTCCTCCCGGGGAAGGCGGAGGAGCAAAAGGGCGAAGACCTCCTTGGCCTTGCCCCTTAGCTCCACGGGCCCCAAGGGGTTTTCCACATGGAAGCGCCCCACCACCTGGACCTTCAAAGGGGGTATCTCTGGAAGCCTCAGGGCGATGGCCTCCTTCCAGCCCAGGCGCAAGAGGTCCAAGAGGGGGTAGGCCCGGGAAAGCTCGGGCCGCTTCCTAGGCAGGCTTTCCAGGGGAAGGAGGCCGGGGAGGATGCCCTCCTTGGCGTCGGTTAGGGCGAGGAGGGCTTCCAGATCCCCCTCTTTCCGCAAGAGGCGGTAGCGGGCGGCATGCCAGAAAAGCCTTTCCTCCCGGCTTTCGGGGTAGGGGGGAAGGAGGCCTGGGTCTTTTTGCAGGAGGGCCCGGGTGAGGCTTGGGAAAAAGCCGGAAAGCCCCTCAAGAGGGGCCGGATCCCCTTTCAACCCAGCCAAAAGGGCCCGTCCTTTTTCCACCAGGTTTTGCGTTTCCCAAAGCTCTGCTTGGACCACGAGCCGACCAAGGGCCTCGGCATCCCCTTCCAGGTGGGCAAGGAGCATCTTGGCCTCGAGGGAAGCCAAGGGGCTTCCGGGGGCTTGGGCGGCCTTTTCCAGGTAGGTGCGGGCCTTTTCCCTTTGCCCCAGGAGAAGGTGGAGCCACCCCAGGTCCCGGAGGTGCCCCGGGATGTTCTGGGGCATGTGCTCCTCCATGAGCCTTAAGGCTCCCTCCAGGGCCTGGATCCTCTCCCCAAGGCGACCCTGAAGCTCAAAGCGAAGCAGGGCCAGGTTGGAAAGGGGGGCGATGCGGTAGGGGCTTTCCGGGGGAGGTACCTGAGGGCTTCCTCCAGGAGGCGGGCGGCCTCCTCCGGCTTGCCCTCGGCGAAGGGCACCCGGGCCACGTCGTTCAGGAAGCGGCCAGCCAGCTCCGGCTTCACCCTTGGAACCAGCTCCAGACCCTTTTCCAGGTAGGTGCGGGCCCGGGAAAGATCCTTCCCCAAAAGGGTTTCGGAAAAGTAGTAGGCCAGGTGCCCTAAGGCGGTGAGGGCAAGGGGCGGGTCCTTGTCCGCCTGGGATTCCGCCAGTTTTTCCAGAAGGGATAGCCCCTCCTTCCTTCCGCACTGGGCCAGGGCCTCCCCGAGCCGCAGATGGGCCCTGGGGCCCCCGCGGCGCAGGAGGTTTTCCCACTCCAAAAGCCTTTCTGCGGGGATGGAAAGGGTGACGGGGCGCTCCAGCAGGTCCAAAAGTTCCCCCTCGAGGCCCGCTTCCCAGTAAGCCTCGGCCAGAGGAAGAGGGGGAAGGCGGGTGGCGCTTTGGCGTACGGCCTCCTGCACTTCCTTGCGCAGGCTACGCTTGGCCATCTCCTTCAGGAGGGGATGAAGGGCGTAGCCCTCAGATAAGCTCAAAACTTGCACTTATCCACCCCCCGCATACCCATGCGCCAGGGGACCACTTGAAAAGGGCCGCCGGGTTCCCTTCGGATGAAGGGTGCCATGACCCAAACGGCCCATTCTCTACTCTGGACCCTCCTGGCCCTCCTGCCAACCCCCCACCTCCGCGAATCCCTCAAAGCGCTTCTTCTCCTCCTTCTCACCGGCCACGGCAAGGCCAGGCCCCAGCACAGCAAGACCAAGTCCCCTTCCGCCCTCTCCCGCTTCCTCAACCGCTATCCCTGGCCCACCCGCGCCCTCATCCGCCTGGCTCGCAAGAAGGCCCAGGAAACCCTCCACCGGGCCAGGCCCAGGCGGGGGCCCAAGCCCAGGCTCCTGGTGGTCCTGGACCTGGTCACCCTGGAGAAGCGGGGCCTCTTCCCCGCCTTGCCCCTCTCCTTTTTCCACGGCAAGTGGGGGCTCCACCTGGTGGTGCTCTATCTGGTGCTGGGAGAGCTGCGCATCCCCTGGGCCTACCGGGTGTGGCGGGGGAAGGGGGAGAAGGCCCTTTCCCTCCTTGCCCTGCGTCTTCTGGCCTCCCTGCCCCCCTGGATGCGCAAGTCCTTCCACCTTCGGGTGGTGGCCGATGCTGCCTTCGGCACCGCCCGGTTTCTTGTGGGGGTGCGGGGGTTGGGTCTGGAAGCGGTGGTGGGGATGCGGCGGGACCGGAGAGCGCGGGAGGGGCTTCCCCTCTTTGGGCTCAGACGGCAGGGGAGTCGGGTGCATCTGCGGGGACTTCCCTTTCCCGTGTGGGTGAGCTGGTACCGCTATCCCTTACCCGGGGGAGGGTGGGAGTGGCGGTACGTGGTGGCCACCTTTCCTGCGGGGCCACGGACTGTGCTGGTGTGGGGGCGGCGGCGGTTTACCATTGAGCACTTCTTCCGCACGGTAAAGAGCGAGTTTTCCCTGGGGCGTTTTGGGCAGCGGACGGCCTTGGGGGTGCATCGGTTTCTGGTGCTGTCCTTCCTGGCTTACCTGCTGGCCCACTGGGTGAGGCTAGCTCCAGACGGGAGAGGTCTTTCTTGGCGGGAGGCTGGGTGGGCAGCGGCGCGCCTGCTGCTGCCGGAGGTGGTCTTGCGGGTCCTCATGGCCGAGCTGGGAGCTTTGGGTCTTTGGCCCCCGCCTGCGGGGGGAAGGGGGTGTTCATGCAGGGTATTCGGGAGGTGCAAGTTTTGAGATAAGCGCCTTAGAAGCCCTTTTTGGAAGAGGCTTTCCGTTTCCGGCCGGGCGAGGGCAAGGGGCAGGTGGGGCAAAGCGGCCAGCAGGAGGCCTTCTTGGAATTCCTCCGGGGATAGGCTCTCCTTCAGGCCCTGGACCAGGGCCATGGGCTCGGGGGGGCTTCCCGTGAGGGCGGAGAGGAAAAGGGGAAGGGGCCAGCCCCCGGTGGCCCGGTGGGCTTCCTCATACCCCTCCTTGCCGGCGAAGAGGAGCCTGGCTTCCTCCAGGGTGAAGGCCAGGTCCACCGCCTTCAGGTGCACGAGCCTTCCCTCGGAGAGGAGCTTGGGGAGCTCGGGGTAGGGGAGGGGTTTCCGGCTGGCCAGCACCAGGAGGCAGGGCAGGGTGCGGAGGAGGGGGGAGAGGTCCTCCGTTCCCGTCAGGTCCTCCAGGACGACCAGGGTGGGTTCAGCCCGAAGGGCCTCCACCACCGCCCCCCAGGGCACCTCCTGGGGCAGGCCCAAGGCTTTGGCCAGAAGACTTCGGGGCTCGCCCAGAAGGCTGCTGGCCCAGAGGGTGCGAAGGCCCAGTTGGGCGGCAAGCTGCCCTGCTAGGACGCTTTTTCCGAAGCCGGCGGGGGCCTCGAGGTGAACGGCGAAGCCTGGTTCTTCGGGTAGCCGTTCCAGAAGCCTTTCCCGTTCCAGGTAAACCGGGCTTTGCCAGGCCAAGGCCATGCTTGGATCCTATTGTAAGCGGGAGTCACCCTTGACCAAAGCCCCCCAATCCCCCGAGACTGGGGGGCATGGACCGGTCTTACCTGGACCTAGGCCCCTGTGGCCCCTTGCGGGGGGTCCTGCGCGTTCCCGGGGACAAGTCTGTCACCCACCGGGGGCTCATGCTTCTGGCCTTAAGCCAGGGGGAGGGTAGGCTTTTCTATCCCCTCAAGGCTGGGGACACCCTTTCCACTGCCCGGGTCCTGCGGGCCTTGGGGGCGGAGGTCTTCGAGGAGGGCCCCCACTTCCGGGTGCGGGGGCAGGGGCTACGCTTGAGGGAGCCCGAGGATGTGCTGGACTGCGGCAACGCCGGGACCCTGATGCGCCTGATCCTGGGTATCCTTGCGGGGCAGGAGGGTCTTTTTGCGGTTCTAACGGGGGATGCTTCCCTGCGCCGCCGTCCCATGGGCCGGGTGGCGGAGCCTCTCCGGGCCATGGGGGCCTCTATAGACGGAAGGGAAGGAGGGAAAAAGGCTCCCCTGGCGGTGCGGGGCAGGGGCTTAAAGGGAGTTTCCTACACCCTTCCCGTGCCCAGCGCCCAGGTAAAGAGCGCCCTGCTCCTGGCCGGGCTTTTTGCCGAGGGCGTCACGGAGGTGGTGGAGCCTGTTCCCACCCGGGACCACACGGAAAGGCTCTTCCGCCATTTCGGGCTTCCCCTGGAAGCCGAGGGTCCGCATATCCGCACCCGAAGGGCCGAGCCCTTCCCTGCCAAGGACCTCACCGTGCCCGGGGATTTTTCCTCGGCGGCCTTTTTCCTGGTGGCGGCCCTTATCGTCCCGGGTTCAGAGGTCACCGTGGAGGGCGTGGGCTTGAACCCCACCCGCACCGGCCTTCTGGAGGTGCTGAAGGCCATGGGGGCGGATCTGGAGTGGCGGGTGCTGGAAGGGGAGGCGGGGGAACCCGTGGGCTGGATACGGGCTCGGCATAGCCCCCTGAAGGGGGTTTCCCTGGACCCCGCCCTCATCCCCCTCATGGTGGACGAGGTGCCCATCCTGGCCGCCGCCGCCGCCTGGGCGGAAGGGGAAACCTATATTCCAGGTCTTTCCGAACTGAGGGTGAAGGAATCGGATCGCGTGGCCGCCATCGCCCATAACCTTAGGACTTTGGGGGTGGGGGTGGAGGAGGGGCCGGACTGGCTTAGGATCCAAGGCGGTGGGGTGAAACCAGGGGAGGTGGAACCCTTCCACGACCACCGCATCGCCATGGCCTTTGCCGTGGCGGCGCTTCCCGTGGGGGTTAGGGTTTGGGAGCCCCATTGGGCGGAGATCTCCTACCCTGGGTTTTTTCAGGATCTGAAGCGGCTATGCGGGGCATCGTGACCATTGACGGGCCTTCCGCCTCGGGAAAAAGCTCCGTGGCCAAGAAGGTGGCGGAGGCCTTGGGGGTGCCCTACCTGAGTAGCGGCCTCCTCTACCGCGCCGCCGCCTACCTGGCCCGGAGGGTGGGGGTGGACCCTGGGGATGAGCCGGGTATCCTGGCTCTCTTGGAAACTTACCGGGTGCGTTTGCTCCCCGAGGTTCAAGGCAACCGGGTGGTGGCTGAGGGAGCTTCCACCTTGGAGGACCTGACCCCCTACCTCCATACCCCGGAGGTGGATCGTGTGGTTTCCCAGGTGGCCCGCCATCCTGGGGTGCGGGCCTGGGTGAACGAGAGGCTTAGAGAAGCGCCTCCTCCCTTCGTGGCCGAGGGGCGGGATATGGGGACGGCGGTCTTCCCCGAGGCGCCCCACAAGTTCTACCTCACGGCCACGCCGGAGGTGCGGGCCAGGCGGCGCACCCTGGAGCGGCCACAGGATTACCAGGAGGTGCTGAAGGAACTGATAAGGCGGGATGAACTGGACCGGGTCCAAAGCGCCCCTGCTCCCGAGGCCATCGTGATCGATACCAGCGGGATGACCCTCGAGCAGGTGGTGGCCCGGGTGCTCTCCCACATCCAGGACTGACCATGGTGCCGGGAGCCAAGGAAAGGCCGGTACAGGAGTTCCTTAACGTCCTGGTCTTCCGCCCCTTGGCCCACCTGGTGGTCCTCCTGCTGTACCGCACTCCCGTTAGGCCTCACCACCTGGTCCTCTTCCACACGCTCTTGGTCCTGCTCACCGCCAGGTTGATCCATCTGGCTCAGGATGTACCCGCGGCCGTTCTTCTCCAACTAAAAACCGTTTTGGACAACGCCGATGGCCAGCTGGCGCGCCTCAGGGGGGAGGTCACGGAGCTCGGGCGGTACCTGGACACGGAGCTGGACCTTTTGGGGAACCTCTTCCTCTTCCTGGCCCTGGGGGCGCGCACCGGAGCCTGGGAGCTGGCCTTTGCAGCCTTTTGGGTTTTCACCCTGGTCCAGTCCTATGACTTCAACCTGGAGAGGCTTTACCGGGAGGCCCGGGGTCTTCCCCTGCCCATTGAGAAACGGGATCCCCCCACCCCGCTTCTCGTCTTCCTACGGGGGGTGTACCGCTTCCTCTTCCTCCCCCAGGACTGGGGCATTAGGGCCTTGGAGGGCTTTGTGCTCCGGCGTTTTCGCCTTGTTCCCGCGCGCTTTTGGGACGAATGGGCTTTGGCGGGAGTGGTGAACCTGGGCCTCACCACCCAGCTTTTCTTCCTGGGGGTCTTTTTGCTTTGGCAAAGGCCTGAGGCCTACCTCACCTTCGTGCTCCTTCAGGCCCTGTATCTTGTCCTTTGGTATCTATGGAGAATCCTCCGCGCCATCCCGTTCCCACGGTAGGGGCCCTGGTGGAACAAGGGGGCCGGGTGCTTCTGGTGCGCACCCCGAAGTGGCGGGGGCTATGGGGGGTGCCCGGGGGAAAGGTGGAGTGGGGGGAAAGCCTCGAGGAGGCCTTGAGGCGGGAGTTTCGGGAGGAGGTGGGCCTTGACCTTAGGGAGGTGCGCTTTGCCCTGGTGCAGGAGGCCATCTTCAGCCCGGAGTTTTACAAGCCCACCCACATGCTCCTCTTCAACTACTTTGCCCGAGGGGAAGGGGAGGTGCGGCCGGGCGAGGAGATTTTGGAATGGGTGTGGGTAAGACCGGAAGAGGGCTTTTCCTTTCCGCTAAATAGCTTCACCCGGGTTTTGCTGGAAACCTACCTGGTGGTAAAGGGGGAGGGATGAGGGTCGCTTTGGTCACGGGAAGCGCCAAGGGCATTGGCCGGGCTATCCTCCTGGCCTTGGCCAAGGAGGGTTTCCACGTGGTGGTGCACTACCGCACATCGGAGGGCCTAGCGGAGGCCACCCGCCTCGAGGCGGAGGCCCTGGGAGTTAAGGCCCTCAAGGTGCGGGCCGACCTCACCCGGGAGGAGGAGGTCTTGACCCTGGTGGAGGAGGTGCGCTACCACCTGGGAGGGATCGGCATTTTGGTGAACAACGTGGGGGATTACCTCTATAAGCCCATAGAGGAGGTTTCCCTGGAGGAGTGGCGGTGGATCCTGGACTCCAACCTTACCAGCACCTTCCTCCTCACCCAGAAGATCCTTCCCCTCATGGTGGCCCAGGGGTATGGGCGCATCGTGAACCTGGGCTACGCCGGGGCAGGGAACCTTCTGGCCCGGCCCCACATCACCCCCTACGCCATCGCCAAGACCGGGGTGATCCTCTACACCAAGGCCATCGCCAAGCGCTTTGCCCAGGTGGGGATCACCGCCAACGTGGTGGCCCCGGGCGTGGCGGAAAACTCCGTGTCCCAACCTCTTCAGGAAATCCCCATGGCCCGTCTGGCCCTGCTCGAGGAGATCGCCCGGGCGGTGCTCTTTTTTGTGCGGGAGCCCTACGTGACCGGCCAGGTCCTCGAGGTGGCGGGGGGGTGGAACCTCTAGCGCTACCCCACCCTGGCAAAAGCCAGGGTGGGGGCCCGGGAAGAACCTTTTCTTTGGGTCTAGCCTACCCACACGCACATCATGTTGCGCTAACCTGAGGGCATGAGCCGGAACCTAACCTTAAGGCTTCCCCCAGAGCTGGTGCGCCGGGCCCTAAATGCCCAAGGGGTATGGAGCGAGGACCTACACCCTGGGGCCTATGGAGGGCTAGAGGTGAGAAACCCCTTTGCGTGGTAGGTTATAACCTATGGACGGGAACGCTCCCGACCCTAGGTATTGGGAGAAGATGCGCCTAGTGGCCGAGGTCTTGAAGGCGGTGGAGGGCCCCATCTACATCGCCACCCACGTGGACCCCGATGGAGACGCCATCGGAAGCTCCCTAGGCCTGTACCGGGCCCTAAGGGCCCTGGGCAAGGACGCCCGCTGGGTGGCCGAGCCCCCCCGCTTCTTGCGCTTTTTGCCCAAGGAGGAGGAGTACTCGGACCCCGTGGAGCGGCTTCCCGTGGGGGCCACCCTGGTGGCCTTGGACAGCGCCGAGCCTTCGCGGGTGGTGGGGGTGCCGGTGGAGGGCTTTGTCATCAACATCGACCACCACGGCACCAACCCCCGTTTCGGCCACATCGCCGTGGTGGATCCCTCCAAGGCGGCCACCGCCCAGATGGTGAAGGATCTCATTGATCTCCTGGGGGTGGCGTGGACGGCGGAGATCGCTACCCCGGTGCTCACCGGCATCCTCACCGACACCGGCAACTTCCGCTTCGCCAACACCAGCCCCGAGGTGCTTAAGGTTGCGGCAGAGCTGGTGGGCTACGGGGTGAAGCTGGCCGAGCTTACGGATAGGCTTCAGTTCCGTCCCCCCTCCTACTTCCGCCTCATGGGCCAGGTGCTTTCCACCGTGGCCTTCCACTTTGGGGGGCTTCTCGTCACCGCCCACCTTCCCGAGGATGCCAAGCGGGAAGAGGAGGACTCCGACGACTTCGTGGGCCTCATCCGCTACGTGGAGGGGAGCGTGGTTTCCGTTTTCCTGCGCAAGCGGGAGGAGGGGGTAAAGGTGTCCATCCGCTCCCGGGGCGGGGTTTCCGCCCAGAATATCGCCGTGAGGCTTGGGGGTGGGGGGCACGTGCCCGCCGCCGGGGCTACCCTCAAGGACGTGGACCTGGACCGGGCCTACGAGCGGGTCCTCGAGGCGGTGGCGGAAGAGCTTCGGCGGGCAGGGTACCTTTAGGGCCTGGGGGGCGCCAGGCGAGGAAGGGGGCCTCTACACAGCCCACTTGGGCGTGAAGGGCCCGCTTCTTTCCGTCCACGTCGTTTACCGAGATCTAAGCCCCGTACTTGAGAAGTTTTCCCGCATGGGCGAGGAGGAGGGGCATGAGCTCCATCCCCTTCAGGTGGCCCAGGCTTCCCTTGGCAGCCTCGCCTTCCGTGAAATGCTGGGCAGCATCCCTTCGCAGGTAAGGGGCCTTGAGGAGCACGGGCACAGGGTGCCACGAGTGGGCCCTTAGAAGGGCAGGGGTGGAGTGGTCCCCGGTGATGGCCAGGACATCCGGCTTTAGGGCAAGGATTTCCGGAAGAAGGGCGTCAAAGCGCTCGATTTCCGCCACCTTACCAAGGAAGTCCCCGTCCTCCCCCTTGGCGTCGGTTTTCTTGAAGTGGAGGTAGAAGAAGTCGTACCGTTCCCAGTTTTCCCTTAAGGCTTTAAGCTTTCCCTCGTGGGCGTCCCCTTCCCCTTCCACGGGCAGGACTTCCATGCCCACCAGGCTAGCCAGACCCTTGTACATGGGGTAGCTAGCGATGGCGGCCGCCTTTACCCCGTAGACCTCCGCCATGCTGGGAAAGGAAGGCCTTCTTGAGGCGCCTCGGAAAAGCGCCCCGTTGATTTTGGACTCATTCCTGAGCACCTCCCGGATACGTGCCGAAAGGAGATTCACCACCCGGGCGGTTTTTCTGGAGGCTTCGTCCAGGGCCTGAGCCTCGAGGGGAGGAAGGCCGGTTTTCTGAGGGTCGGTGTCCGTGATGCCATCCCCCAGGCCCTCCCCCCGGAGGACCACCAGGAAGCGGTGTTCGCTTTCCGTGTAGAAGTAGACCGTTACATCCTCAATGCGGGGGATAGCCTCCTGGAGCTTGGCCACCACCCGTTGGTTCTCCTCGGTGCTGGGGCGGCCTGCCCGGCGGTCCAGAACCTGTCCATCTGGGCCTAAGGTGGCGAAGTTTCCCCTTAAGGCCACATCCCCATCCCGGAAGTCCACGCCGAGGCCTAGGGCGCTCAAAGCCCCCCGCCCCACCAGGTAGCGGAAGGGGTCATAGCCGAAAAGGGCCAGGTGCCCGGGGCCAGAGCCCGGGGTAAGGCCGGGGTAAACGGGGGTGAGAAGGCCTAAGGCGCTTTCCTCCGCCAAGCGGTCTAGGTTCGGGGTTCTGGCAGCTTCCAGCTCCGTGGCCCCCCCAGGCTCGAGGGGAAGCCCCCCTACGCCGTCTAGGACTACCAAGAGGATCTTGGTACCGCTTTTTTGCTGAAGCTCTTTGAAGACGGCAAAGAGATCCATGCCGCCATTTTATGGCCATGGGAAACCCCCGGGGAGACCAGGGGTTTCCCTAGGTCTGCTAGGGCTTAGCGGGTGGCCTGGTCCGCGTCCACCAGACCCTGGCCGAAGAGCTGCCGGCTACCGATGTCCTCGGCGGTGGCCTTCAAATGGGCCCGCACCTCACCCGGGGTCCAGTCCTTGTGAAGGGCCTTCACCAACCCCGCCACGGCGGCCACATGGGGGCTGGCCATGGAGGTGCCCGCGTACCAGGCGTAGGCAGGGAGGTTTTCGTTGATGATGATGGTGGAAAGGATCAGGTGGTAGCGCCAGCCAGGGGGGCGCTGGTTGGAAGGCCGGAAGCACCAGCTTTGGCCATTCTCGTCTAGGCCACAGTCCCCCCCAGGGGCGGAAAGGTCCACGGCTGCCCCGTAGTTGGAGTAGAAGGCTAGGACGTCCTGACCCGGCAGGGCATTCAGGGTTTCGTTGGTGGGGTAGGGGTACTGCCAAAGGGGTGTGGCGGTGCCCGTGGCGGAAACGGAGATCACCGTGGGCAGGTCAGAGGGAATGTGAACGACATAGCCATTGGCATTCTGGGCGCTGTTACCCGCCGAGGCCACGATCAGGGTGCCCATGCGGTTGGCGTACTTCATCACCCGGTCCCAGGCCACCATGGCGGCCACGTCGTCCTTGTTGCGGGTGTCCAGGGTGCCGCCCAGGCTCATGTTGATAACGTCGTAACCCTTTTTGGCGGCGTCGATGATGGCCTCAAAGATGGGGCCGTCAAAGGCGCCCACGTCGTCGTACTCCTCGCCGCCTTCGGTGAAGTGGATGCGGTCAAAGACCTTGTAGGCGGCAAGCCTGAGCCCGGGGGCCACCCCCACCACCCGGCCGCCTCCAAAGGCGGCGGCCACGGTGCCGGACACATGGGTGCCGTGGGCTTCATAGAGGACGCTAGGGGCAGGGGTGCACAAGTTACTTAGATCAAGGTTATCAAAGTCGATCCAGAGGGTGTACTTGGGGTAGCTGGGGGTGTTGTTGGGGCCTGCGGTTTCGTAGCAGTAGTTGGTGGCCTGGAAATCCACGATCTGGCCTACCAGGTCGGGGTGGTTGTCCATGACCCCGGTGTCCAGCACCGCCACCGTGGCCCGGCCTTGGACCTCGAGGGGTACCCTCTCCCAAGCCTTCGGGGCGCCGATCCGCCGGATGTCCCACTGGTACTTGTAGAGGTTGTCGGCTGCCGAGGGCGCGCCATAGGTTTCCTCCTGATAGAGGATGCGCTCCGTCTTGGGCAGGGAGTAGTACCGTTCGGGGCCCACCGCCAGCACCTGGGGGTTCCGGGCCAGGCGGCTTACAGCCGCCCGGTCCGCCACCACCGTGAGGGCACCGATGGGCTCCAGGGTCTTGACCACCCGGGCCCCGGCGCTTTGGGCCAAGGCCTGGGCGTTGGGGGGAAGGGTTTCCGACCTAAAGACCACCAGGTAGCGCCCCTGAGGCGAGGCGCTTTGCACGGAAAGGCTGGTGGTTCCGCTTGGGGCTTGCTGCTGGCAGGCGAATAGTCCTAGGGCCAAACTGGCTAAAAACGCATACCCAACTTTGCGCATAACTCACCTCCGATTGAAGCGACCTAATTATACCGCAACGAAGCCCGCCCCGGTATGATAGGCAGGTATGGCGAAGGAGAAGGGCCTAATCCCGCAAAGCCAGGATTTCAGTGAATGGTACCTCGAGGTCATCCAGAAGGCGGAGCTCGCCGACTACGGGCCGGTGCGGGGTACCATCGTGGTGCGGCCCTATGGCTACGCCCTCTGGGAGAACATCCAAAAGACCCTGGACGGCATGTTCAAGGAAACCGGCCACCAAAACGCCTACTTCCCCCTCTTCATCCCCATGGGCTTCCTAAAGAAGGAGGCCGAGCACGTGGAGGGCTTTTCTCCCGAGCTGGCCGTGGTTACCCACGCCGGGGGCGAGGAGCTGGAGGAGCCTTTGGCGGTGCGCCCCACCTCAGAAACGGTGATCGGGTACATGTGGTCCAAGTGGATCAAAAGCTATAGGGACCTGCCCCAGCTTTTGAACCAGTGGGGCAACGTGGTGCGCTGGGAGCTTCGCACCCGGCCCTTCCTGCGCACCAGCGAGTTCTTGTGGCAGGAGGGGCACACCGCCCACGCCACCCAGGAGGAGGCGGAGGAGGAGGTGCGCAGGATGCTTGGCATATACGCCAAGCTGGCCCGGGAGTACGCGGCCATTCCCGTGGTGGAGGGCATGAAGACGGAGAAGGAGAAGTTCGCCGGGGCCGTCTACACCACCACCATCGAGGCCTTGATGCGGGATGGCAAGGCCCTGCAGTCGGGCACCAGCCACTACCTGGGGGAGAACTTCGCCCGGGCCTTTGACATCAAGTTCCAGGACAAGGACCTCCAGGTGAAGTACGTGCACACCACCAGTTGGGGCCTCTCCTGGCGGTTCATCGGGGCCATCATCATGACCCATGGGGACGACCAGGGCCTCATCCTCCCTCCCCGCTTGGCCCCCATCCAGGTGGTGATCGTGCCCATCTACCGGGAGGAAAGCCGGGAGAAGGTCCTGGAGGCGGCCTTTGACCTGAAGCGGCGCCTTCTGCAGGCGGGGCTTCGCGTGCACCTGGACGACCGGGACCAGCACACCCCCGGGTACAAGTTCCACGAGTGGGAGCTTAAGGGGGTGCCCTTCCGCATCGAGCTTGGACCCAAAGACCTCGAGGCGGGCGAGGCCGTGCTGGCCAGCCGCCTAGGGGGGAAGGAGCGCCTGGCTCTAGAAGCCCTCCCCACCGCGCTGTCCGAGAAGCTGGATGCCTTTCACCAGGCCCTTTACCAACGGGCCCTGGATTTCCGGGAGGCCCACACCCGTAAGGTGGACACCTACGAGGAGTTCAAGGAGGCGGTGCAGGAGGGTTTTGCCCTGGCCTTCCATTGCGGGGACCGGGCCTGCGAGAAGGCCATCCAGGAGGAAACCACTGCCACCACCCGTTGCGTGCCCTTTGAGGGGGAGGCGGAAGAAGGGGTGTGCGTGCGCTGTGGGCGGAAGAGCGCCTACGGCAAGCGGGTGTTCTTCGCCAAGGCCTATTAGCGCCCATGAGGGTCCTGGGGCGGAGGGTTTACTGGCGCTGGTTTGGGGAGGTTTTCCTCGAGGGGGGCCTTACCTTACGCATGACCGGGGACGCCGCCAAATGGCTCCGCCCCGGGGACCGGGTCCGCCTGGTCACCGAGTTCAAGAAGCCTGTCCTGGGCTTCGACGAGTACGCCCTCCAGGGGCGTTTTTCCATCTGGCCCCTTTTTTCCCGCGAGCTGGACCACGTGAGGGAAAGCCCCTTGGGGGGTGAGGTGTACCGCTACCGCCTCCGCGCACGGGAGGCCATGTATGAGGCCGATTTCGAGGCCATCGCCGAGCTGGAGCAATACCACTATGCCTCGGAGAAAGAGGTGGTGGCCGTCTGGGTCTGCCCCCGCTGTGGCAAGACCCTCTTCGCCAACACCAAGCCCCTTTGCGAATGCGGGGGGGAGGCCCGCCTAAGGGAGATCAGGGGCTCTACCCCGGCCAGCCGCTTTCTCATCCTGGAGCTGGTGGAGCGCCTACCCTTTGAGCCCAGGATCCTGGGCTATGGGCGTTTGGACCCCCCCATTCCCCGGATGCACCGTCGGATTCCTGGGGGCGTGGAGCGGAACATCCGGGAGCGCATCTTTCCCAAGGACTGGTTCCACCCTACCTTTGGGGGCGGGAAGGACTGGGAAAGCGCTTTGGACCGGGTGCACACCGCCGCCAGCCGCATCGCCCGGGTGGTGGTGCACCCCGACTACCGCTCGGAGGGCCTGGGGGCTCTTTTGGTGGAGCTGGCTTTGGCGTGGGCGAAGGAGCGGGCTGTGCCCGAGGGAAGGCGGGAGAAACACCTGGTGTACACCGTGGCCCAGATGGCCCGCTATCACCCCTTTTTTGAGAAGGTGGGCTTTCGTTACCTCTTCGACACCGCCTCGGGAAGGCCCGTGCTGGCCTATCCCCTTACCGAGGAGGCGGAGCGCTACCTGGAACGGTTTTTGAAGAAAGACCCTTACGCCAGGGCCCATGGGGGAAGGCTTTTTATTTCCCGTTTCGGCAGGGTGCGGGGGCTTCCGGGGTCCATACGGCTGGTGGGGGTTCGTAAAGGCTATCGGAGCCACCTGGACCTTTCCCATCTCTCCCCCGAGGTGCAGGAGACCCTTTCGGCCTTCGGGGTCAAGGCCCGGGTGCTGGAGCGGGCGATTCTTAAGGAGGTGAACCTCGAGGTTCCTTCGGGCAGCGTGGTGGCCCTGGCCGGGGCCAGCGGGGCGGGGAAGACCACCCTCCTTCGCCTCCTCCTGGGGGAGCCCCCGGATGGGGGAGAGGTGCAGGTGCCCGAGGGTAGGCGGGTGGCCTATATCCCCGGGGAGCGGGAGGTGGACCTGGGCCAGGAGCCCCTCTTGGAGCGGCTTTACCGCCAGCTTCAGGATGTGGGAGCGGCCATCGAGGTGTTAAACCGGGTGGGGCTTTCCGACGCCGTGCTCTACCGGGCGAGGCCGAAGGAGCTTTCCACGGGCCAGCGGGAGCGTTACCGCTTGGCCCTCCTCCTGGCCCAACGCCCCGACCTCCTCCTGATCGACGAGTTCGCCGCTCACCTGGACGTGCCCACCGCCAGGCGGGTGGCCCTGGGCCTTGGGAAGCTGGTGCGCCAGGCGGGGATCACCCTGGTGGTGGCCACCCACCGCCAGGAGGTGATCGCTTCCTTGGATCCCGACCTTTTGGTCTTCGTGGGGTACGGGGGGCTTATGGCCATACCTCGGAAAGATCCACGAACATGACCCTACCGGGCTTTTTGGGTACCAAGAGGGGTTTTTCGTAGCGGAAGGCGTTGTGCAAAACCCAGGCGTAAAGGGGCTGTTCCCCGGCATAGGCCCTGAGGAAGGCCTCCTCCGCCAGGTGCTTTTCCGGGTGGGCCAGAAGCTCCTCCACGGTGAAGGGCCCTTGTACGTTCAGGAGGTCCGCCTGGCCGATGAGATACCCCCCGGTGACGATCCCCAAGGGACCCCGGTGTCGGGTCTGGCGTTTGCGGATCTCCCAGGTCTTCCTTCCGTCCACAATGAGGCTGGCATAGGGCTCCCGCACGATGAGGCCCAGCTTGGGCTTTTCCACGCCCTCATTGTAGAGTGAACTCCGTGGGTTGCCCTAAGGAAGGGCAAAGGGAGAAGAAAGCGCGGGCCTGGGCCATCCTAAAGGCCCTGAAGGCGGCGTATCCGGGGGCTAAAACGGAACTCAAGCACAGTAACCCCTTCCAGCTTTTGGTGGCCACGGTGCTTTCCGCCCAGGCCACGGACAAAAGCGTAAACGAGGCCACCCCGGCCCTCTTTGCCCGCTTCCCCGACCCTCAGGCCCTGGCCGAGGCGACGCCCGAGGAGGTGGAGCCTTATATCAGGCGCATCGGTCTTTACCGCACCAAGGCCAAAAACCTGGTGGCCCTGGCCCGGAGGCTGGTGGAGGAGCATGGGGGGGAGGTGCCAAGGGATAAAAGGGCTCTGATGAAGTTGCCCGGGGTGGGTTGGAAGACGGCCACCGTGGTCCTGGGAGCGGCCTTCGGCGTGCCGGGCATCGCCGTGGACACCCATGTGGCCCGTCTGGCGCGGAGGCTTTGCCTTTCCCTGGCCAAGGCCCCCGAAAGGGTCGGGGCCGAGCTGGAGGCCCTTTTCCCCAAGGAGGAGTGGGTGTTCGTCCACCACGCCCTGGTCCTTCACGGGAGGTACGTGTGCCTGGCCCGTAAGCCCCGGTGCGGGGTTTGTTCCCTGGCGCCTTACTGCCCAAGCCGGCAGGGGTAAGAGCTCTGGATTCTGGCTTTTTTAAAAAGAGTTTTATGAAATATATACTCAGTTCACCAGCTTATCGCTTCCTCGCGGCCAGCTTCCTCTGGTCCTTCGGGGCTAACCTCATCTACTTTTTCCTGAACTTTCACCTCGAGGGCCTGGGCTACGACCGCCAGGCCATAGGGCTTGCCCAGGCCCTATTGCTTCTGGTAGGGGTGGTCTCTGCCCTGCCCCTGGCCTACCTCATCCCTCGCTTGGGTTACCGGAAAAGCTTTTTTCTGGCTTTGGCCCTGGCGGTGGGAAGCGGGCTTCTTTTGGGGCTTGGTCTGCTGGTGTTCCCCTCGTTAGCAGGGTATGGGCTGGCGGGAGCCTTGGTGCAGGGGGCGGGGGCCCCGCTCATGGCCCGATTGGTTCCTGCCGAGAGGCGGGTTTCCCTTTTCAGCCTGCAGGCGGCCTTGACCACTGTCTCGGGGTTTTTCTCTACCCTTTTGGCCGGTGCCCTTTCCGAATGGGTGGGGGCCAGGTGGGTGATCCTCTTCGCCCTTCCCTTTTTCCTCCTGACGCTTCCCTTTCTGGTTGGGCTTCCCGAAGGGCAGGGAACACCCCCCAGGCTGAGGGGGCGGTTTGGGATCTGGCTGCGCCTTTTTTTGCCCCAGGCGGTGATCGGGTTTGGGGCCGGGCTGGTCATCCCCTTCTTGAACCTGTACCTTCGGGAAAAGTTTGGCCTCAGCTACGGAACCACGGGCCTGGTCTTCGCCCTTTCCGCCTTGGCTACTGGGGTGGCCATGTTGCTCCAGCCCCTTCTGGTGCGCCGGATGGGGAAACTGGGGGCCATCGTGTTCGTGCAGGCCTTGTCCTTACCCTTTATGGCCATCCTGGCCTGGGTGCCTTGGCTACCCTTGGTTACCGTGGCCCTCCTCATCCGGGGAGCCCTTATGAACGCCGCCGGGCCTGTGTACGCCGCCTTGGTGATGGACTACCTGGAGGAAGAGGAGCGCCCGGGCTTCTTCCTGATGGAGTCCGCCCTCTGGAGCCTTCTCTTTGCTTTAGCAAGTGCCCTGTCCGGCGTGGTGCAGGAGGCCTGGGGCCTGGTCGCCTTCAACTACCTCTTTGCCCTTACCCTGGGCCTTTACGCCGTGGGGATTGCCCTTTGGCCCTGGACCTTTGGCCGCTTGCGGGCCGCCTACCGGGAATCTTCTTCCTGAGGCCTTAGCCTTTGCCCTAGACTGGGCCTATGCGCACGGGCATCAGCGTGGAGGAAGCGTTGGAGCTGGTCTTGGCGGAGGCCAGGGGGGAGCTTCCCCTGGAGGAGGTGCCCCTGAAGGAGGCCTATGGTCGCGTCCTGGCGGAAGACCTGGTTTCCTTGGTGAACCACCCCGACCAGGACGACACCGCCATAGATGGCTACGCCTGCCGAGAGGAGGACACCCTGGGGGCGAGCCGGGAGAACCCGGTGCGCCTTAGGGTCATCGGGGAGTCGCCGGCGGGAAGGCCCTTTGCTGGACGGGTGGGGAAGGGGGAGGCGGTGGCTGTCTACACCGGGGCTCCTATCCCTGATGGAGCAGATGCCGTTATCCGGGTGGAGGACACCCGGCGGGAAGGGGATTACGTGCTCCTCTTTGCCCCGGCGAGCCCCAAGGACATCCGGCCCCAGGGGGATGACCTACGGAAGGGGGAGGTGTACCTGCGCCGGGGAGACCTCCTTACCCCGGGAAGGCTGGGCCTGGCGGCGGCCATGGGCTACCCGCGCCTTAAGGTCTTCCGGCGCCCCCGGGTGGGCATCCTCTCCACGGGGGATGAGGTGGTGGAGCCAGGGGAGCCCTTGCCCTTTGGCGGGGTCTACAACTCCAACGCCTACAGCCTTCTGGGATTGGTGAAGGAGGCGGGGGGCGAGCCCGTCCTTTTGGGCAAGGTGGAGGACAGGCCGGAAACCGTGTTGGAGAAGCTGGAGGCGGCAGGGCCCCTGGACCTCCTCCTCACCTCTGGGGGGGTATCCATGGGGGAGTACGATGTGGTGCGTAAGGTTTTGGAGACGGCGGGGGAAGTGGTCTTCTGGAAGGTGAAGCAGCAGCCTGGGGGGCCCTTGCTCCTGGCCCGTTTGGGTGGGCTTCCCATCCTTGGGCTTCCGGGAAACCCGGTTTCCAGCATGGTTACCTTTTTCCTCTATGGCAGACCCTTCCTCTTCCGGCTCCAGCGCCGCACCGACCCCCCTTACCGCTCCCTCGAGGCCAGGGTCCTTACCCCCTTTAAGGGCGCTCAGGGCAAAAAGGTCTTCCGCCGCGGGGTGCTTTCCTTTGAGGGGGAGCTGGTGGTGCGCACCACCGGGAGCCAGTCCAGCGGGGTTTTGCGCTCCATGGCCCTGGGCAACGCCCTGGTGGTCCTCCCTCCCGACCAGGATGCCAGGGAAGGGGAAAGGGTGGAGGTCATCCCCTTGACATTCGTGCTTTAGTTCACTAAACTTGAAAGGTTTACGGGCTTTGCCCCTCCTTTTCGGGCGCGGGTGGGGCCCGGGAAGCGAGAGAGCATGGAGTTCAAAGACTTTCCCCTGAAGGACGAGATTAAGGAAGCCCTTTTGCGCCGGGGTATCACCGCCCCCACCCCCATCCAGGCGGCGGCCTTGCCCCTGGCCCTCGAGGGCAAGGACCTCATCGGCCAGGCCCGCACGGGCACCGGTAAGACCCTGGCCTTTGCCCTGCCCATCGCCCAGGCCCTGGAGGCCTCCAAGGAGCGGGGCCGCCCCCCCAGGGCTTTGGTGTTGACCCCCACCCGGGAGCTGGCCCTTCAGGTTTCCGGGGAGTTGCAGGCGGTAGCCCCCCACCTCAAGGTGGTCACGGTGTACGGGGGCACGGGTTACGGCAAGCAGAAGGAGGAGCTGGCCCGGGGGGCCGATGTGGTGGTGGCCACCCCGGGGCGGGCCCTGGACTACTTGCGGCAAGGGGTCTTGGACCTTTCTCAGGTTCGGATCGCCGTCTTGGACGAGGCGGACGAGATGCTTTCCATGGGCTTTGAGGAGGAGGTGGAGGCCCTCCTCTCCGCCACCCCCAAGGAGCGCCAGACCCTTCTTTTCTCCGCCACCCTGCCCTCCTGGGCCAAGAAGCTGGCGGAGCGGTACATGAAAAGCCCGGTGGTCATCAACGTAGTGCGGGAGGAGGGCGTCACCTACCAGGAGGAGGCCATTCCCGCCCCTGGGGACCGCCTTTCCCTCCTCTCCGATATCCTTTTTGTCAAGGCCCCTAAGCGGGCCATCGTCTTCACCCGTACCAAGGCGGAAACCGAGGAGGTGGCCACGGGGCTTCTTCGCCTCGGGCACCCGGCGCGGGCCATCCACGGGGATCTTTCCCAGACGGACCGGGAAAGGGTCATGAGGGCCTTTCGGGAAGGGGAAGTAAGGGTTTTGGTGGCCACGGATGTGGCCGCCCGGGGCCTAGACATCCCGGAGGTGGACTTGGTGGTGCACTACCGCTTCCCCGATAAACCGGAAACCTATCAGCACCGTTCGGGGCGCACAGGCAGGGCCGGGCGGGGGGGTGAGGTGGTGATCCTCTACGGCCCCAGGGAAAGGCGGGAGCTTTCTGAGCTGGAAAGGGCCGTGGGCCGCGCCTTTAAGCGGGTGAATCCCCCCACCCCCGAGGAGGTCCTCGAGGCCAAGTGGCACCATCTCCTGGCCCGCCTGGCCCGGGTACCCGAGAGGGACTACAAGCTGTACCAGGATTTTGCCAGCCGCCTGTTCGCCGAGGGGCGGGTGGAGGTGGTGGCGGCCCTCATGGCGCTTCTCCTGGGCGGGGCACCCAAGGAGAAAAGCCTTCTCACCGGCGAGGAGGGCTGGCTTACCTTCAAGGCCACGGGGCCCAGGCTCACCCTGCCCCGGCTGGTGGCCCTCTTGAAGGAAGGGGGCCTCGAGGTGGGCAAGATTGCTCAGGGAGAGGAGGGTTTCTACGTGGACCTCCGCCCCCAGGACCTGCCCAGGCTTTCCGAGGTCCAGGGTGTGAAGTTGGAGCGGGCCAGGCGGGTGGAGGCGTTGCCTGAGGCCTACGCAGGCACCGCCCGGGGCCGCCGCACGGGCCGAGCCTAGACGCCGGGCATGCATCAGGCCCGCTTCCCCAGGGGAAGCGGGCCTTTCTTGGTGCGCCCGGAGGGATTCGAACCCCCGGCCTAGAGCGTGTTAATGACTATAGACTGCGATAGCGATGAAGAGGAAAGCCTACCCCTCCGACGTGACGGACGAGGAATGGAGCCTGGTGGCCCCCTACCTCACCCTCATGCGGGAGGACGCCCCCCAAAGGGAGTACCCCCTGCGCGAGGTGTTCAACGCCCTCCGGTGGATCGTCCGCACCGGGGCCCCCTGGCGCATGCTCCCCCACGACTTCCCCCCCTGGGAGGTGGTCTACGCAAAGACCCAGAGGTGGCTCAAGGCGGGGGTGTTCCAGGCCCTGGTCCACGACCTGCGGGCCCTGCTCCGCACCCTGGAGGGGAGGGAGCCCGACCCCTCAGCGGTGGTTCTGGACAGCCGCACCTTGCCGGCCACACCGGAGAGCGGGCACCGGGCGGGGTACGACGGGGCGAAGCGGCGGCGGGGGAGCAAGGTGCACATGGCGGTGGATACCCTGGGGCACTTGCTGGCCCTGGTGGTGACCCCGGCGGACGTGGGGGACCGGGAGGAGGTGGGGCGGCTGGCGCGGGAGGTGCAGGAGGCCACGGGGGAGCGGGTGGAGGTGGCCTTTGTGGACCAGGGGTACACGGGGGAGAGGGCGGCGGAGGCGGCGAGGCGGGGTCTTGTGCTGTTGCCGCGGCGGTGGGTGGTGGAGAGGTCGTTTGCTTGGCTGACGCGGTTTCGGCGGTTGGTGCGGGACTATGAGCGGTTACCGGAGACGGTGGCGGGGTTGCACTTCTTGGCTTTTGCCATGCTCCTCCTGAAGAGGTTCGTGGACTTGCTGGGCAAAGTCATTAACATGCTCTAGGACGTCTGCATACCGCCCGCTCGTATAGAGGCCTACATAGTTTTCCGCTAAGAAGCGCTGGAGGTGGGGGCTTTCCCGAAGGTGGGATAGCTTGGCCTGTCGGAGGGCCTCCTCAAAAGGGTCTTCTAGGGTGTGAAGGAGGGTGGTCATCCAGTAGGAAAAAAGCTCCGCCTGCCACACGTGACGGAGGGCCTCCTGGGTGTAGCGGTTGAGCAGGTTTTGGTCTCCCTCACGGTAGTAGGCCATGAAGGCCCGGTAGAGTACGGCCACATCGCAGAAGGCCAGGTTCATTCCCTTCGCCCCTGTGGGGGGAACCACGTGGGCGGCGTCCCCCACAAGGAAGAAGCGCCCGTACTGCAGGGGCTCTACCACTAGGGAGCGCATGGGGGTCAAGCTCTTTTCCAAGAGGGCTCCTGGCCTTACCTCTGCTACCCCTTCCAGTCGGCAGTTTAGCTCTTCCCAGATGCGCTCTTCAGGCCACGCTTCTAGCTTCTCTCCTGGGCTCACTTGCAGGTAATTCCGCGAAAGGGTGGGGGAGCGCATGCTGAAGAGGGCGAAGCCCCGGGGGTGGCTGGCGTAGATCAGCTCCTTGGCAGCGGGTTGGGTCTCCGCCAGGATGCCCAGCCAGGCGAAGGGGTAGGTTTTTTGGTGCACCCTAGTCCCAGGAAGGTGTTGCCGGGCCAGGCTATGAGATCCATCCGCCCCCACGGCGAACTCTGCAGCCAGCCGCTCTTCACCCCCATCGGGGGTGCGGTAGCGGAGTATGGGAGCTTTCTCTAGACCTTCTAAACCCACCACCTCGTGCTCAAAGAGGATCTCCCCTCCAGCTTCAAGGTGGTGGCGGATCATGTCCTGCACTAGGTATTGCTGGCCGTACACCCAGATGCTCTTCCCCGTAAGGGCGGGAAAGTCCAAATGGAGAGCCTCCCCGTGGAAGGCCAGATAGATGCCCCGGTGTTCCAGCCCCTCTTGGAGCATCCGCCCCCCCACCCCCGCCCGGATGGCGATCTCCTTGGTGCCCCATTCCAGCACGCCTGCCCGGATACGGTGTGGGCTCGTTTCTAAGTACGTGCGGCTTCGGGCCTCCAGGACCACCGCCTCCACCTGAGCTTGGCGCAGGAGGTGGGCCAGGAGGAGGCCCGCAGGCCCTGCTCCAATGATGGCTACCTGCACTTTACGCATTCTGCCCTCCGAAAAGGACCAAGTCCGAAAAGGGGCGCACCTCCACCTCCTCCTCCGGGCCATAGGGGGTGTGGAGGAGGCGGGAGAAGGTCTCTACCGTTTGCCAGGTGAGGGCCTCGAGCTCCAAAGGGTCCAGGTCAATGCTGTACCCCAGCCTGGGGGCAGTTATGCGAAGGCGTTCCCCGTTGCCGGTGCGGACCTTTTCTATGGTCACGGTGGTGAACTCGTTAGTGAGGGTGATCATGATGCCCCCTAGAGGAAAAAGCTTAGGTTGTGGGTGGGCAGGGTGCTTTGGTCTAGGATCACCACCCTTCGGGCTAGCTTCCAGGTGCCCTTTTCCCGGCGAAGAAGATCCCGCCGCTCAGCGGAAAGCAGCGTGTACTCAGGCCGATCCCAGCGGCTGCGGAAGACCAGCAGGTTGGAGCGCACCTCCACCTCTTCTCCCCGCTCCGTGGACCTGGGTTCTCCTACCCGTACGTTGGTGACGAAGTGGCGGAGGCGGGAAGGGGGATCCTCTGCCCAGGCAAAGCCGGTCTCCAGCCGGGATACCCGCATTTCCAAGGAGGTGCGGTCCTCGTCCAGGTGGAACATCCGCTCGCTCACCCCCCCATAGCCCCCTTCAGGCGGGCGTTCCCGGGTGAGGCGCACGGGAACCTGGTAGAGGATGTCCTCGGTGGTGAGGGAAAGCCATTCCCGGTAGCGGCCCTCATCCAGGAGCTCAGCCTCTCGATAAAGGAATTCCAGTATTTCCCGGGTGGGGTCCATGCTTCCCTCCTCAGCCCAGCATCATCTCCAGATAGCGCCGATAGAAGTTGCGCAGGTTTTCGTCTGTAAAGTTGATGGGGTAGGCGACCCCGGGCCCGGGCCAGTTGGGGTCGGGGGCCACGTTCCGCCCCATCTGGTAGTTGAAGTGGAGCCTACGGCCCAGGGAACTTCCGGCGTTTTGGGCTACATGGGACCAGATTTCGGTGTCGTCCTGCTCAAAGGTGCCTGAGGAGCCGAAGAAGCGCAGATAGGAGTGGCGTGCCTTTTCCTTAAACCATTCTGGAGCATCCTTTTCCACCATGCCCCAGGAGAAAATCTCAATACGCCCCGGGCCCAAGGGATGCCAGACCCTAAAGGTCAGCATGGGGATGGGGGTGGGGTAAAGGTGGTCAGGCTTGCGGATGGGGTTGTGGAGGGAAAAGTTGGGGAAGAGGGTGAGGAGGAAGATGCGGGTCTCCCGCGCCACCTCCCACTGCTCTTGGGTGGGATAAGAGGCCTTTGCCCGCTCCATCATCTCCTCGGGGTAGCCCCAGAAAGGGGGGAGCTTGGCCCCGGGGGGACTGCCCACCACCATGGCCCCATGCCCTTTGCCGGGAATGTGAATTTGCTCCCCGTACATGGCGTATTTGGCGTCCCGAGGGGCGATGCCTAGCTCAATCATGGAGCGGTGGGTCATGAGGGTGTGGTAGCTGTCGCTGATGAAGGTTTCCAAGGCCAACTTCCAGTCGGTGTTCACCACAAAGCGCTGGGGTGGACCGAGAACCTCCAGACCCTCCGGGCTCCGCTTGCTCACCAGCTCCAGGTACCAGAGGGCCTCCCCCAGCCAGGCCTCGAGGGAAGGAGCCTCGCGGTCCAGGTTGCCGAAGATGAGGCCATCCAACTCCGCCAGCTTTGGGATGGGCACAAGGCCCCAGTCCACCTTGTTGAACCCCTCGCCAAAGGCCTCCCGCTCTGCCGGCACCCCCACCAGGGTTCCGTCGTTGCGGTAGGTCCAGCCATGGAAAGGACAACGGAAGTGGCTGGCATTGCCAGCTTCCGCCCGGCAGACCCGCATCCCCCGGTGGCGGCACATGTCCAGGAAGGCCCGCACCTGTCCGTCCTCTCCCCGCACCACGATGAAGGCGTTGTTAAGGATGTAGCGGAGAACGTAGTCCCCAGGGCTTGCCACCTCCGAGGCATGGGCCAGGTACACCCAGGAACGCGAAAAAATCCGCTCCTTTTCCAATTCAAAAACCTCAGGGTCGTTGAGGATCCCTGCGGGAACCAGCCCCTTCTCAAGACCCTCGGCCAGTTCTTGAAGGAGTCTGGGTGCACTTACCATGCCCTTCGGGGTTTTTCCACTCCCCATTACCACCACCTCCTACACGCCCAAATACCGGTGAAGTACTGCCTCGCTGGCTTCCCAGGGGTTTCCCTCCCAGACGATCTTCCCGTGCTCCAGGATGTAGACCCGGTCGGCCACCGAAAGGGCCATCTGGACGTTTTGCTCCGCTAGGAGTACTGTCTCTCCCTCCTGCTTCAGGGTGCGCACCACCTCGGCCACCTGCCGCACCATGAGGGGGGATAACCCTTCGGTAGGCTCGTCCATGAGGACCAAGCTGGGGTTGCGCAATAGGGCGCGGGCGATGGCCACCATTTGCTGTTCCCCTCCGGAGAGGGCCTTGGAAGGGCTTTTGCGCCGCTCGGCAAGGCGGGGGAAGACATCGAGAATCCGCTCTACTGTCCAGGAACCTCGGTTGCCCCAGGCGGCTAGGCGAAGCTCTTCTTCCACGCTTAGTCCGTCGAACATGCGCCGTCCCTGGGGCACTAGGGCCAGGCCCAGCTCCGCCCGGCGGTGGGCGGGAAGGTGGCTGAGGGGGATCCCAGCCAAGTGGACCTCTCCGCCTTGGAGTGGTACAAGGCCCATTAGGGTGGAAAGGAGGGTGGTCTTGCCCATACCGTTGCGGCCTAGGAGGGTCACCACCTCCCCTCGCCGTACCCGGAGATGGATGCCGTTGAGCACCTGCATCCCCCCGTAGCCCGACGTCAGGCCTTCCACCTCAAGCACCGTTTCCCAGGCTTCCTCCCTAGAGTGGCCTCCTCGGGTGGCCTCGAGGGTCCTCCCACCTCCCACATAAATTGCCTGAACTTCGGGGTTTTCCCGCACAGCTTCCGGTTCCCCCTCGGCCACCACCTGGCCATAGTGAAGCACGGTCACCCGGTCGGCGAAGCGAAGGGCATACTCCAGGTCGTGCTCCACCAAGAGGACCGTCATCCTCGGGTCTAACTCCAGGATCAACCGCCCTATGCGCTCCCGTTCAGCACCAGAAAGCCCTGCCAGGGGTTCGTCTAGGAGGAGGACCTGGGGGTCCTGTACCAAGGCCATAGCGATCTCCAGCTGGCGCTTTTCCCCGTGGGACAAAGACCCTGCTGGATCCCCTGCTCGAGCCGAAAGGCCTACCTGCTCCAGCACCTCTTCCACGCGAGCGCCGGCAGCTAGGGGTTGATGGAAGACTCGGCTCTGCCCTGTGGCAGCCTGCCGGGCCAGGGCCACATTCTCCCAGACCGCCAGCTCGGGCAGAACGCTGGAGCGCTGAAAGGTGCGGCCCAGGCCCAGACGGGCCACCCGTTCTTGGGGCAGTCCGGTCACCTCTCGGTTCCCCAGGAAGACCCGTCCTTGGTCGGGCCTTAGCTCCCCAGAAATGATCTTGAAAAGAGTACTCTTTCCCGCTCCGTTAGGACCGATCACCGCCCGTCGTTCGCCTTGTTTCACGGAGAGGTGTATCCCCGTCAGGGCCAGGATGCCCCCGAAGGCCTTGCTGACCTTCTCCACCTTAAGCGCTTCCACGCTCACCTCCCAGCTTGCGTTCCAGAAACGGCCACAGGCCTTCGCGGGCGAAGAGGACAGTGAGGATGAGCAGACCACCCACGAGAAGGCCCCATAGTTCTGTGAAGGAACTGACCCAGGCCTGGACAAAGGTGTAAAGTAAAGCCCCGAAGGCCGCCCCATAAAGCCCCCGGCTCCCCCCAGGAGCACCATGACCATCAGGGTGGCAGAGGTAAGCCAGAAGAGGTCATGGGGGCTCACGAAGGTGCGGTGCAGGACCACCCCGGCCCCTGCCAGCCCGGTGAGGGCCCCGGCCAGCACATAGGCCCAGAGCTTATAGTAGAAGGCGGGCACCCCCAGGGAACGCACTTTCTCCTCATTCTGGCGGATGGCCTCCAGGGTCTTCCCGTAGGGACTTTGCAGAAGTAAGCGAAGCCCTGCCACGACAAGGGCCAGAAGGCCCAAAGCCCCGAGGTGCAAGGCCGCCGGAGCCAGACCAACCCCCTGAAGGCTCAGTCCGTCGTCCCCACCGGTGACCGCGTTCCACTTGTGGGCCACGGAGTAGACCATCTGGCCGAAGGCCAGGGTGAGCATGAGGACAAAGATCCCATGGGTGCGAAAGAGGAGTAGGCCAGTCAAAAGGGCGTACAGGGCGGCCACCGCCGCAGCCACCAGGAGCCCTAGGGCTAAGGGAAGCCCAGCGTTTAGGCTGAGCCCCACCGCATAGGCCCCAAGCCCCAGGAAGGCCGCCTGACCCAGGGAGGGGATACCCCCGTGACCCAAGAGAAAACTCAGGGCTACCGCTGCCAGGCCAAAAAAGGCGGCCTCAGTGGCCAGGTAAAGCGTGTAGCCCTGGACCAAAAGGGGCACCAGGAAAAGGAGCCAAAGCCCTCCACGCATCAGCAAAGGAAGCCCCCGCCGCCACCCCTTCAAGGCTTTTTGTGGTATCCAGGCCATCATGCGACCCTCCGTCCGAGGAGACCCTCGGGTTTTAGGGCTAGGACCAGGGCCATGAAGGCGAAGATGAGGAACATGGCCGCCTGGGGCAGGAAAAGTCGACCAAACCCGTCCACTAGTCCCACCAGGAGTGCCCCCCAGAAGGCCCCTTCTATCCGCCCGAGCCCCCCAATAACCACGACGATTAGGGCGAAGAGGGTCATTTGAGCGTCTAGGCCAGGGGCTAAGGCGATGAGGGGGGCTCCCACCACGCCCCCAAGGCCCGCGAGGGCCGTGCCCACCCCGAAGGTGAAGAGGCTGATCCGGGCTGGCGGGATGCCCAGGGCGCTGGCCATGCCTGGGTCGGCCGTTACCGCCCGGACTTGGACGCCAAAGGGTGTCCTGGCCAGTACCAGGCGCACGGCCAGGAAGAGGGTTACCCCCAGGCCCAGGACGAAAAGGGGATACTTGGGGTACAGGAAGGCTCCCAGGAAGAGGGGGCCCGAGAGTTCCGGGGGTGGGGGCACCGAGCGGATGGCCGCTCCAAAGACCCCACGCAGGAGGTCGGCGATCATGAACCCCAGGCCAATGGTGAGAAGCACCTGTTCCAGTTCCCTCCCGTGGAGCCCCCGTAGGAGGAAGCGCTCCACCATGATCCCGAGGAGCCCCACCCCCAGGGGAACCAGAAAAAGGGCCAGCCAGAAGTTGTCTAGGGCCTGAATCAGGACCAATCCCAGGTAGGCTCCCAGCATGTAGAAGGCTCCGTGGGCCAGGTTCACCACTCGGGCTACCCCGAAGATCAGGGAAAGGCCTAGGGCCAGGAGGAAAAGGAGCATGGCAAAGGCCAGGCTGTTGAGAAGCTGGGTTAGGAGGAGGAGGGCCATGGTTACTACTTACCAGGGTCGCGGATCACGCCCAGGTCGGCGATGAGGCGGTTGGTGAGGACACCGTCAATCCGGGCCGTTTCCCGTGCGTAGACGTGCTGGGTGGCGTTGTTGGTTTCTGGGTCAATCTGCACGAAGCCTCGAGGACTGATGATCTTGGCGTTCTTAAAAGCGGTGAGGAGGCGGCTTCTATTGGACACATCTCCCTGCACGTCGTTTAGGGCCCCCACGATGAACTGCATGGCGTCGTAGCCTCGCACGGCGAAGTGGTTGGGCACACCCCCGTACTTCTGCCGGTAGGTGCGGATGAATTCCCGGTTGGCGGAGTTGTTGAGGGTGTAGACCCAGTGGTCCCCGCTCTTGGCCCCGATGGCCGCTTCCCCGATAGCTTCGAGGACGCTCTCATCCGTGACCTCCCCGCTCACTGCCAGCTGCACCGTGCGGTTCAGACCGAACTGGGCAAACTGGCGCATAAAGATCACGGCATCACTGCCCGAAAGAACAGCGAACACCGCCTCGGGCCGAGCGGCAGCGATGCGGGAGATTACGGCGCTATAGTCCGTGCTTCCCAGGGGTATGTACACCTCTGCCACCGGCTCACCCCCTGAGGCCAGGAAGCCCTCCTTGAAGGCGGCGGTGGCTTCCTTGCCAAAGGCATAGTCCAGGGCCAGGAGGAAGACCCTCTTGCCTACGTTTTTGGCCACCCAGGGACCCATGGGGTAGTGCTGCTGCCAGGCGCTGATGGAGGTGCGGAAGATGTAGGGGCTACGGCGTTCCCGGGTGATGCCGTTGGCGGCAGCGTTAGCCACCACCAAGGGGATCTGTCGCTCGTGCACGTAGTCCCGGATGCCGTAGGCTGAAGAGGAGAGGATAATGCCCGCAAGAAGGTGCACCCGGTCTTGCTCTACCAGCTTGCGCACCTTCCGCACAGCCACGGCAGGGTCGGCCTCTTCGTCCTCCTTTAGGAGTTGGATCCGGCGCCCTCCGGCCTGGTAGCCCACCCTCTCCAAGAAAAGCTCCATGCCACGGGTGATCTCCTGTCCAAGCCGTGCATAGGGGCCAGAGTAGGAGAGCACCACCCCGATGCGGATGGCTTCCTCTCGTTGGGCGAAGCCAAAGGAGAATCGGGAGGAAACTGCTAGCCCTGCAAGCCCGAGCCCTACCTTGACCACCTTCCTGCGGTTAACCTTACCCATTTTTATCCTCCTTGGGACTTTAGCCTCTACCCTAACAGGTCTTCGCTTAAAGTGTCAACAATCGTGTTTACTAAATCCCGAGCCCTAGGGCTTCCCCCTGCTCCTACACCCCAGCTTTCTCCCGTACGGGTGGGGTGCCATAGGTGTAGAAGGTTTCCGGTAGTTGTCCCCCAAACCAGATGGTGCTCTTTTCCAGATCGTTCACATTGGTCACGTCCCAAACCACAGTCTTCCAGGTGGGGTCAAAGATGAGGTAGCCGGTATCCCCGAAGAGCTCCACCCGGGTGCCCCCGGGTTCAAAGACGTACATGAAGTAGGCCTGGGTGGTGCCGTGCTTGCCGGGCCCGGCCTCTATGCTAATGTCGTAGTCCATGCATAGATCCGCCAAGTCCATGAGGTGCTGAGGGTAGCCGTACCAGAAGGCGATGTGGTGGAAGCGCCCCTTAGAACCGCTGGCGTCCCGCATGAGCCCGATCTCATGGACCAGGGGGCTCACCGAGAGCCAGGCCCCGAGTTCTTCTCCTTCGCCTCGCACCTTTTGCTCCCGGAGCCTGAACCCTAGGACTTCCTCAAAGAAGCGGCGATTGGGCGTGACCTCAGCACAGAGGCAGTTCACGTGGTCTATGCGCCGGACGGGTACGCCCCTTAATGGGCGTTTAGAAGGTCGGTTTTTCAGTTTGCTCCGCTTTTCCGGCGGGGCTTCGTAGTAGGCTACATCAAAGAGGAGCTCCATCTGGTGTCCATCCGGGGTGCGGAAGCGGTAGGCGGGGCCGTGGCCCAGGTCCCCCTCGCTCCAACCTTGGCCCAGACCTGAGGCCTCGAGGGCCTGCACCCGGCGTGCCAGGGCTTCGGGGGAGGCGGTGCGCCAGGCGATGTGCCCTAGACCGGCTTCCCTGGCTTCGGTGACCTTAAGGCTGTGGTGGTACCAGTCCTCATAGGCCCTCAGATAAACGGACTGACCCTCCCGAGCGGTTATCTCCATTCCCAGGAGCTCGGTGAAAAACCACAGGGTGCCCTCGGGGTTAGGGGTGTATATCTCCGCATGTGCCAGCTGTGTGATGTCGAACCCTTCCATCAAAGCCTCCCTTCTTCCTCCATGCGCAGGATTTCCTGGATTACCTCTGCCCCGCGGTTGGCGGCGGGTAGACCCCTGAAGAGAAAGGCTAGCCCCACCACGGCGTTGAGCTCCTCGTAGCTGGCCCCAGCCCGGCGGGCGGCAATAGCGTGGAGCCGGGCGGCGTCGGAAAGGTCCATGAGGAGCATGCCGAAGAGCATGAGCTGGGCCGTCTTCACGTCAAAGCAGGGGGGGTACATGAGCCGGGCGCGAAGCGCCTCTTGCATCCTCAGGGTTTCGGGGTCCAGGCGGGCCAGGAGGTCAGTGCGTGCCTGGATCCGAGGGGGCACGAAGCCGATGAGCTCGCGGTAGCGCTCCCTAAGGTGCTCCAATTCTTCGAGGGGCATGTTCAAGGGCAGACTGGACACCGTATTGACCTCCTTGTGAAGGGCAGAAAGCTTAGGGTGTCTACCCTCCACCTTAGGTTGAGGTTTCCCCCGAGGCAAGCTATTCGTTCACCTATACGGAACAGGAAGTTCGGCTATACTGAAAGAACCTATCGGCCAAGGTATCCTAGCCCGCTACTCTCGGAGGTGAGGCCCATGCTGGGAACGGTGCAGAAGGTGGGGGAAGTGTTGGAGCTCTTCACGCGAGAGCGTCCCGAGTGGGGAGTGAGCGAGGCGGCCAAGGCCCTGGGCATTCCCAAATCCAGCGCTCACTCTCTTTTGGCCACCCTAGCCCAGATCGGATTTTTGAAGCGGACCCGGGAGGGAAGGTACCGGTTGGGCTGGCGGATCCTAGCCCTCTCCCAGGTACTCCTCTCCACCAGTTCCTGGCGGGGGGAAGCTCGGAGAGCCATGGAGGAACTGGTGGCCCGCTTTGGGGAGACCACCCACCTGGCGGTCTTGGAGTGTGGCCGGGTGGTGTACGTGGAGAAGCTGGAGGGGACCCGGGCGGTGCGGGTGGTGAATACGGGGGTTGGGGTGGAGCTCCCCGCCCACTGCAGCGCGGTGGGCAAGGTACTCCTAGCCTTTCGGTCTTGGGAGGAGGTGGAAAGGATTATGGCCGAGCAGGGCATGCCCGCCTTCACCCCCAACACCATCACTACCCTGGATGAGCTTAAAACTGAGCTCCAGGCGGTGCGGGAGCGGGGGTACGCTTACGACATAGAGGAGGTGGTCCCGGAGCTCTGCTGTGTGGCGGCCCCCATCCGGGACCACACGGGGGAGGTGGTGGCTGCTCTAAGCCTCTCCGTACCCTTTTACCGGTTCCAGCAGCTCAAGGAAGAGTACCGAAGGAGCGTTCTGGAGGTGACCCATCGGGTTTCCGAGCGGCTTGGCTATATGGGAGGAGACACATGGACAAAGTTAAGGTGGCGATCCTAGGATCTGGCAACATCGGTACGGACCTTATGTACAAGCTCTTAAGGAACCCCAGGCACATGGAGCTGGTAGCGGTAGTGGGCATAGACCCGGCTTCTGAGGGGCTGGCTCGGGCTAGGGCCTTGGGCCTGGAGGCAAGCTCTGAGGGAATCGCCTACCTTCTGGAGAGGCCGGAGATCCAAATCGTTTTTGACGCCACCAGCGCCAAGGCCCATGTGCGCCATGCCAAGCTGTTGCGTGAGGCGGGGAAGATCGCCATAGACCTCACCCCAGCGGCCCGGGGTCCTTATGTGGTCCCCCCGGTGAACCTCAAGGAACATCTGGACAAGGACAACGTGAACCTCATCACTTGCGGAGGGCAGGCCACCATTCCCCTGGTCTACGCAGTGCACCGGGTGGTCCCTTTGCGCTATGCGGAGATGGTTTCCACTGTAGCTTCCCGTTCTGCAGGGCCAGGGACTAGGCAGAACATAGATGAGTTCACCTTCACCACTGCCCGGGGCCTGGAGGCCATCGGAGGGGCTGAAGAGGGCAAGGCCATCATTATTCTGAACCCCGCGGAGCCCCCCATCTTCATGACGAACACTGTGCGGGTGATCCCCAAGGGAGAGGTGGACCGGGAAGCGGTGGTGGCCAGTGTCCGCGCCATGGAGCAGGAAGTGCAGGCCTATGTGCCGGGGTACCACCTCAAGGCAGACCCGGTCTTTGAGCTCCTTCCCACTCCCTGGGGGGAACGCACGGTGGTCTCCATGCTTCTCGAGGTGGAGGGAGCGGGGGACTACCTACCCAAATATGCGGGAAACCTGGACATCATGACCGCTTCTGCCCGGCGGGTAGGGGAGGTTTTCGCCCAGCACCTTCTAGGCAGGAGCGTGGAGGAGGTGAGAGCATGAGCTGGAGCCTGAAGGGGGCCAAGCCCCCAATGGTGGTGGACACCACCCTGCGGGACGGCTCCCACGCCCACCGCCACCAGTATACTCCCGAGGAGGTCCGCGCCATCGCCAAGGCTCTGGATGAAGCCGGGGTCTACGCCATCGAGGTTTCGCATGGGGACGGTCTGGGAGGGAGTTCTCTCCAATACGGCTTTTCCCGGGTGAACGAGCTCGAGCTTATCCACGTGGTTCGGGAGGTGGTCAAGAAGGCCAAGGTGGCGGCCTTGCTCCTGCCCGGGATCGGCACCCGCAAGGAATTGAAAGAGGCTTTGGAAGCTGGCATTCATATGGTGCGCATCGCCACTCAGTGTACCGAGGCAGACATCTCGGAGCAGCACTTTGGCATGGCCAAGGAGATGGGCCTGGAGGCGGTGGGCTTCCTCATGATGAGCCACATGCGCCCCCCGGAGTTTCTGGCAGAGCAGGCCTTTTTGATGGAGGGTTACGGGGCGGATGTGGTCTACATCGTGGACTCTGCTGGGGCTATGCTCCCTGGGGATGCCTATGCCCGGGTGCGGGCCCTGAAGGGAGCGCTTACCCAGGCCAAGGTGGGTTTCCACGCCCATAACAATCTTGGTCTGGCCGTGGGCAACACTCTAGCGGCCTTGGCTGCAGGGGCTGACTGGGTGGACGGGACCCTGAGGGGCTACGGGGCGGGGGCAGGAAACGCAGCCACGGAAGTGCTGGCCGCAGTCTTGGACAAGGCGGGGCTTAATCCAGGCCTGGACGTTTTCAGGCTCCTGGATGCAGCGGAGTACGTGATGGGCCCCCTCCTGCATTTCCAGCCCTATCCGGACCGGGACTCGGTGGCCATCGGCTATGCCGGGGTCTACTCCACTTTCCTTCTCCACGCTAAGCGCATCGGGCGGGAACTGGGGGTGGATCCCTTGGCCATCTTGTTGGAGCTGGGACGGCGGCAGGCAGTGGCTGGGCAGGAGGACTGGATCCTTCGGGTGGCCCTGGAGCTCAGGGAGAAGGAGTCCAGGGGCTTATCGGACTAGGGGGACGTATGGTGGTACTGAAGGTGACTTTGTTGCAGGGAAGGTCTTTGGAAAAGAAGCGGGAGTTAGCCCGCCTCCTAACGGAGATGGTGGCCCGCCGCTTAGGCGAGCCCAAGGAGGAGGTCCGCCTCATCCTTTACGAGGTCCCTAAGGAGAACTGGGCCGTGGGCGGGGTGCTCATGGTCGATCGGGAGGAGCGGTGAGCCCCAGGGCTCAATTCCTTTTGGAGGCAGTGCGCGAGGCCCGGGCCATAGGCCACCTCCTTCAAGGTGGTCGAGACTGGGGGGTGGGTCTTGAGGAGGCCTATCGCATTCAGGAGGCCCTCTTCCCCGGGCCTCTTAAGGGATTCAAGCTGGGCCTAGTCTCCCCGGCTAAGCAACGACAGATGGGGATTGGGGAGCCCATCTTTGGCCGGGTGTGCCCAGGAATGCTCCTGGAGGGTGTTTCCTTTTCCCGCTTCCTTCAGCCCCGAGCGGAACCTGAGGTAGCGGTGTTTCTCAAGGCGGACCTTTCTCCCGGAGCCGGGTTAGGCCAGGCCTATGCGGCCATCGGGGGCTTTTTCCTGGCTGTGGATATCCTGGACTCCGTTTGGGAAGGGTACCGCTTCACCCTGGCCGAGGTGGTGGCGGACAACTCTTCTGGGGGTGGTTTCCTCCTGGGGAAAAAGCGCTTCTCTCATCTACCTAAGGGAAGCCTTCGCCTTTACCTGAACGGGGAGAAGGTGGCGGAAGGCTCCCTGGAGGCCCTTGGGGACCCAGGAGCCCGGCTCACCTGGCTGGCGGAGCGGGTAGGGGGTCTGAAGGCGGGGCAGGTGGTCTTCCTCGGGTCTCCGGCCCCCGCTGTCCCCTTGGAACCAGGGGTGCTGGAGCTTTGGGGCGAGGGGACGCTTCTCCTCGCTCGGGTGGAGTAGGGAGGAACATATGGTGGGACCCAAACTTTATCAGGAAACGCTAGAAAGGTTGAAGGCCCTGAGCTTCCCCTTTGACTTGCCCCTGGAGGTGGCCCACTACATTGGGGGAGAGTTCGTGCCGGGGGAAAACCGTTTCCCTGTCGTTTACCCCGCCACAGGGGAGATGATCGGTACCGCCCCTGAGGGCCGGGCCAAGGAAGTGGAGGCCGCGGTGGCTGCCGCCAAGGTAGCCTTCCAGAATTGGAGCCGCCTTACCCCAAGCCAAAGGAGGCCCTACCTGCGGCGCTTTGCGGAAAAGATCCGGGAGTACAAGCCGGTGTTTGAGGTACTGGAAACCCTGGATGTGGGGCGACCTATCCACGAGAACCGCCTAGGGTACGTGGAGCGCATGGCCAACAACATCGAGTTCTTCGCCGACTTCGCCGTCACCCACGGTTCCGAGGCCTACCCTATGGAGAATGGCTACGTCAACTACGTCCTCCGTTTCCCCGTGGGGGTGGCGGCCCTCATAACCCCTTGGAACATGCCCTCCATGCTGGCCACCTGGAAGATTGGCCCCACCCTGGCTTTCGGCAACACCGCCGTCCTGAAGCCCGCGGAGTTCACCCCCCTGGGGGCCTGGCTTCTCGCCCGGTGCGCCCATGAAGCGGGGCTGCCTCCGGGGGTCTTAAACGTGGTCCACGGGTTTGGCCCAGACTCCGCTGGGGAGTTCCTCACCCGGCATCCTGATGTGCGCCTCATCTCCTTCACCGGAGAGACCACTACCGGCAAAATCATCATGAAAAACGCCGCCGACACCCTGAAGCGCCTTTCCATGGAGCTTGGGGGAAAGGCCCCGAACCTGATCTTTGAAAGCGCTGACCTGGAGAGGGCAGTTGAGGTCACCTTGCGGGCCAGCTTTTTCAACCAGGGGGAGGTGTGTTTGGCGGGTTCCCGCCTTTTGGTCCAGCACTCCATTTACGAGCCCTTTGTGGAAAAGCTAGTGGCTGCGGCCAAGGCCCTCAAGGTGGGGGATCCCCTGGATCCCGAGACCCGGATGGGGGCCCTTATCGCCGAGGAGCACCTGCAAAAGGTGATGGCCTACGTGGAGATTGCCCAAAAGACTGCCACCATCCTCACGGGGGGCAGGCAGCCGGAGCTACCTCATCCCTTTGACAAGGGCTACTTCCTGGAGCCCACGGTGGTGGTGGACGTGAAGCCCTCGGACCGGGTTTGTCAGGAAGAGATCTTTGGGCCCATGGTGGTGGTCTTGCCCTTTGACACCGAGGAGGAGGCCATCGCCTTGGCCAACAACACCCCCTACGGCTTGAACGCCATCGTCCAGAGCCGGGATGTGGGTCAGGTACTCCGGGTTTCCGAGGCCCTGGAGGTGGGTACGGTCTGGGTGAACGACTGGTTTGTGCGGGACCTACGGGTCCCCTTCGGCGGGGCTAAACAGTCGGGCATTGGTCGTGAAGGCGGCCACTACGGCTACGAGTTCTACTACGAAACCAAGAACGTCTGCCTTGCCAACCGATGACCATGGACCTGGAAACCTTTGCTCAAGAGCTGGAGCATGCTTGGGAAGAGAGGAAGCCGGTGGAGCCCCTTTCCGAGCGGGGCCTTATCGGCATAGAGGCGGCCTACAGGGTGCAGGAGGCCTGGGGCCGCCTGCGCCAGGCCAAGGGGGACAGGGTGGTGGGCCGGAAGATCGGGCTCACCTCCAAGGCGGTGCAACAGCAGCTGGGGGTAGACCAGCCCGACTTTGGCAACCTCTGGGCAAGCCGTTTCCTCGGGGTGGGGGAACGGGTGGAGGTGCCCCACCAGCTCTTCCTCCAGCCCCGAGTGGAGGGGGAGCTGGCCTTTTTGATTGGGAGGCGCCTCGAGGGGCCCTACGTGACGCCCCAGGAGGTCCTGGTGGCCACGGAGGCGGTGGCCTTTGCCCTGGAGATTGTGGACTCCCGCATCCGCGATTGGCGGATCCGTATTGAAGACACCATTGCCGACAACGCCTCCTTCGGGGCCTTCGTGGTGGCCCCTTGGGAGAAGAACCCTTTGGAGGAGGATTTTTCCTCCGTGGCTTTAGTCCTCCACAGGAATGGGGAGCCGCTGGCCCAGGGCGTAGGGACAGCCTGCCTCGGCCACCCGGCTAGGGCCGTGGCCTGGCTGGTGAATGCCTTGGCCGCCTTCGGCGTCGGCCTGGAGCCTGGGGACATTGTTATGTCAGGAGCCTGGGCCCCGGTGCTACCTGCGGCCTCAGGGGATCTCTTCACCCTAGTGGCCTCTGGGACAAGGGCCCTTAGCTTGCGTTTTATCTAGGAGGTCAGGAATGCCCATGCTGGAAATCCTTGTCTCCAGGGGAGTTCCCCTCACCTTAGAGGAGCGGGAGGTCCTGCGCCGAGAGGCGGAGGCCATCTTCCAAGAGGTGCTGGGTACCTCCCCGGAGCGCTTGCGGGTCCTGGTGTTGGAGGAGGCTGTTCAGCCCCAGCCCCTAGGGGAGTGCCGAGGGGGAGAGGGCTAGCCCCCAAGGTAGGCCCGACGCACGCTGGGATCCTCGAGAAGAACCTCAGGGGTCCCCTCCCTCACCAGGTGCCCTTGTTCCAGGAGGTAGGCCCGCTGGGCTACTCCCAGGGCCAGGCCGACGTTCTGCTCCACCAAAAGCACCCCAACTCCCCTGGCAGTGAAAGCCGGCAGAGTTTCCAGGATCTTCCGGGCCAGAAAGGGGGCCAAGCCCAAGGTGGGTTCGTCCAGGAGGAGGTAGCGGGGCCGCTGGGCCAGGGCCCGGGCCAGGGCTACCATGCGCTGCTCGCCCCCGCTCATGGAGCCCACCCACTGGGGCATGCGTTCCCGCAGGTGGGGGAACAAGACCAGGATCTCCTCCCAGGGAGGTTCGCCCCCCCGGTAGCTGCCCAGGAGGAGGTTTTCCCGCAGGGAGAGGGTGCGGAAGACGCCCCCCCGTTCAGGCACAAGGGACAGGCCCCGGATAGCGAGGGCCTCGGTTTTGCCCTGGAGGATGAGTTGGGTCACCTCTTCCCCGTCCAGGAACACCTGGCCCCGGACAGGAACCAACCCCAGGAGGGCCTTGAGCAAGGAGCTCTTGCCTGCTCCATTGGCCCCCAGCACCGCCACCACTTCCCCGGGTGCTAGGAAGAGGTCCACTCCTTCCAGAGCCCGGTGGTTTCCGTAGCTTACTCCCAACTGGTAGACTTCAAGCATGTTCCACCCCTAAATAAACCTCCACCACCTTGGGGTCCTGTAAGACTTCGGCTGGGGTTCCATGGGCGATGACCTCGCCGAAGGAGAGCACATAGACCCGGTCGCAAAGGGCGCGGATTGCAGGCATCAGGTGTTCCACTACCACTAGGGCTACTCCCTGGTCCTTGAGAGCTTTGAGGAGGGCGATGGCTTCTTGTAGCTCAGCTGGGTTTAGGCCTGCCAGCCACTCATCCAGCAGGACAAGCTTAGGGGAAAGGGCGAGGGCGCGGGCCAGTTCTAGACGTTTTTGATCCAAATAAGTGAGGGCTTGGGGGAAGTGGTGGGCCTTTTCCCTTAGGCCTAAGGCCCCAAGGTAGTGCCAGGCAGCTTCCCGGGCCCCCTTGGGCCTGTGCAGGCTTAGGGGAAGGTAGACGTGCTGGTAGACTGTGAGGGAGGGGAAAAGGCGTACCTGCTGGAAGGTGCGGGCTAGGCCCCTCCGGGCCAGGAGCTCGGGGGGCTTGCCTGTGGCCTCCTGCCCTAGGAAAAAGATATGACCGCTTTCGGGTCTAAGGGTGCCTGCCAGGAGGCCTAAGACAGTGGACTTGCCCGAGCCGTTGGGGCCTATTAAGCCCACGGTTTCCCCGGGGCGGACCTCTAAGTCCAGCCTTGCCACAGCCACGAGGCCACCAAAGGCCTTGTGCAGGCCCCTGGCTTCCAGCAGGGGGGTTGGTCCTGCGCTCATCTGGGGGAGGGGTAAAGGATTGATCTCAAGATCCACCTGGGATGGGAGAGTGGATGAGGGGGCTTCTCGGAACATACCTAGGAGTCCCCGAGGCAGAAAGTAGACCAAGAGGATGAAGGCCAGCCCTAAAAGAGCGGTGGCGTGGTGGGGGAAGGGCCCGCTCAGGAGGTCATAGACCAGCACCAGGGGAGGGGCCGCCAAAAAGGCGCCTGAAGGGTGCCGAAGACCCCCCAGAAGGGCGGTGATGGCGGTGAGGAAGGAAAGGTTGGGATTAAAGGCCAAGCCAGGGTCCACATAGACCCAGCGGGGGGCAACCACCGCCCCCACAGCGCCCATAAGGCCTGCGCTAGTGGCAAAGGCTGCCATCCTCAGGCCAAACACCCGGACCCCCACGTGCCGGGCAGCAGCCTCGTCATCGCCTATAGCCATCAGGGCTAGGCCGAAACGGCTTTTCAGGAACAGGTGGCCGAGCCCCAAAGCCAAAAAGGCCAGTAGGGCTAGTGCGTAGTACAGAGCTGTGGGGCTGACTTCCACAAAGACGTAACTTCCCACCGACCCTCCTAGGTTGCGCTGGGCCCAGGTCACCAGCTGTCGTACCAGTTCTGCCAGACCATAGGTAAAGACGGTAAAGTAGATGCCCTGAAGCCTAAGGGTGGCAAGGCCTACCCCGAGGGCCAAGAGGGTGGCGAGGAAAGAGGCTAGGATTACCAGAAGTGGCCATGGGGCCAGCTCGTGGAGCAGAGCCACGGTGTACACCCCGGACCCAAAGAAGGCCGAAGTGGCCAGACTCAGGTGCCGGGCGGGTCCGGTGAAGGTGGACCAAGCGGCGCCTAAGGCGGCGTACAGGAGTACCGAAAGCCCTAGGGAGCGCAGGTACTCCCCGCCCCACCAGGGGAGGGATAAGACCAGAAAGAAAAAGCCCATGAAGTAGACCTTCATTACCGGGCCACCTCCCGATTGGCCCTCAGGTACAGGACAGCTAGGACAAAGAGGCCGTAGACCGCGGTCATGCTGAGCCCAGGGCTAACGAAGCGGGTTACCAGGCTCTCGGCCAAGCCCAGGGCCACTCCGCTCAGAAGAGCCCCTGGTGCGCCCCCTAATCCCCCAGGATGACTACCACCAGGGCCTTGAGGGTGAACTCGGGGCCGGAGGCGGGGGTAAGGGCATGGAACGTGCTCAAAAGGACCCCGGCTGCTGCTCCCACCCCTCCTCCCAAGGCGAAGGCCCAGGTGCTTAACCGGGTGGCAGGAATGCCTACCAGTAGGGACTCCTCAGGCTCCCGGCTCAAAGCCCGCACTGCTATCCCTAGACGGGTGCAGGTGAAGACCAAGTGGGCTAGGGCTACCAGGGCCAAGGCCACTCCGAAGGCCAGGAGTCGGTTGAGGGCCACGGTGGTGGCGCCCAGGGATACCCCCTGGCCCAGGTAGCTGTAACTGAAGAGCTGCCCGCCTAGCTCGGCGGCCAAAAATCCCTGGATCAGGAAGGAGAGACCAAAGGTAAGAAGGATGAGGCGCCCCTCCTTTTCCCCGTCCAGGGCCAGGGTGCGCCCCACCAGAGGCAGGAAGAGCAGGCGGTGGAGGAGAAAGTTCCCCAAGGCGAAAAGGGAAGGTAGGACGAATAGGGCAATGAGGGGGCTTAGGGAAAGGCCCTGGTAGAGCAAGGCGGTGGTGATGCCCGCTAGGACCACGCCTTCCCCGTAGGCTAGGTTGAGGATGCGGGCTATCCCGTACTGGAGGGCAAAGCCTAGGGCCAGGAGGCCATAAACCCCGCCAGCGATGGCCCCGGTGAGCAGGGCGTCCAGGATGGACATAGGCTTCAGCGGTTCCAGGTGGGCTTGGGCACCCTAGGGGCCAGTGCCCCAGGACGTTCAGGCATAAGGGCCACGAACTCTCCTCCCTGCCACTGGCCGATCAGCCAGTTGCTCCGAAAGACGTTTCCCTCCAGTTGCAAGGGGCCCAGCAGGGTGTCAAAAGTTTCCTGGCGCAGGAGGCGAATAATCTGGAACCGGTCTATTTTACCGATCCTCTCTATAGCGACGCGAAGGGCTTGGAGGGAGACATAGGTGACGGGGCTGGCCCAGCGGTCCGGCTCCTGGTTGGTCACGGCCCGGTGCCGTTCCAGGTAGGTGCGCCATGCTTGGTTGGGCACCACCCCACCCAGGCCCATAATGCCCTCGGCGTTGGCCCCGTAGCGCTGACGAAAGATGGGAAAGGCGGTGCCCACCCCGAGGAAGAAGACCGCGGGGTTGAACCCCACCACTGCCGCTGCCTCAGGGAGGGCTAGGGTTTCCGCAGGGTAGCTGAAGGCCACAAAGGCATCTGGGCTCCGCCCCTTTACTGCGTTGAGGAGGGACTGGAAGTCGCTGAAGCCTGCAGGGTAGCCTTGGAAGTAAACCAGCTCTAAGCCTTCTTTCTGTGCTGCTCGTCGGAAAGCCCCAGAAAGCTCCAGCCCAAACTCGTCATCGGTGTGGACCACCGCTACCCGGCGCCCAATCCTTCCCCCTGCGACCAGGTTGCGCAGGAGGAGAGCCAGGGCCTCGGCGTACTGGGAGGGTAGGCCCAGCAAGGAGAAGTAGCTAGGCCAGCGGCGCACCAGCTCAGGGGTTTTCTCACTTAGGTTGGTGACGGCTACCTGGGGATAGCCATGACGGGCAAAGACGGGGGCCACAGCTAGGTTCATGGCCGTTCCCCAGGGCGGTAGGGCGAAATCCACCTTGTCCTGGGTGATGAGGCGCTCTATGTTGCGGATGGCCTCCTCTGGGCTGGAACGGTCGTCGTACTCCACCACGGAGATGCGGGCAGAGCCCGTGGCCAGCTTGAGGCCCCCGGCAGCGTTTACCTCTTCCACCCAGAGGCGGTAGTTGGGCAGAGTGGTGATGCCTGCCCCCGTGGCGTAGGGGCCAGTCTTGGAGATACTGTAGCCGATGCGCACCGTTCGGGTCTGGGCCTGACTTGCTGCCAACAGACTGGCGGCAGCAGCCACACCTTGAACAAGAAACGACCTACGGGTCTTCATAGCTTTCCTCCTAGAAGGGGTACTGCAGGGGTTCCGTCTGCACCGTGATCCAACGCAGTTCGATGAACTCCTGGATCCCAGCCCGCCCGCCGAAGCGGCCATAGCCGGAAGCCTTGACGCCTCCAAAAGGCATCTGGGGTTCGTCATGCACTGTGGGCCCGTTGATGTGACAGATACCCGACTGAACCTTTCTGGCTAGCCGCAGTCCTTTGGCGATGTCCTGGGTGAAGATGGCAGCGGAGAGACCGTATTCCGTATCGTTGGCCACATGGATGGCTTCCTCTTCATCTGCCACCCGGACCACTGCCACCACCGGGCCAAAGGACTCCTCGTGGTAGACACGCATCCTGGGGGTTACGTGGTCTAGAACTGAGGGCCAGAAGAAGGGACCTTCCTTCTTGCCCCCCACCACCAGCTTGGCCCCCTGAGCGAGGGCTTCCTCCACCAGCTTGGCCACTCGCTCTGCCGCCTTGGGGTCCACCAGGCAACCCAGGGCTGCCTGACCTTGCTTCGGGTCACCCACGGGGAGGTTGGCGACCCGTTGCGCCAGCTTGGCCACCAAGGCCTCGGCCACGGCCTCTTCCACCACCACGCGTTCCGTGGACATGCAGATCTGGCCTTGGTTGGCGAAGGCCCCGAAGACGATGGCCTTGGCAGCGGCCTCGAGGTCGGCATCCCTTAGCACGATGGCTGGGGCTTTGCCTCCCAGCTCTAGCAACACCGGCTTGAGGTGCCGACCACACAGCTCGGCGATGATACGACCAGTGCGGGTGGAGCCAGTAAAGTTGACCCTGCGTACCGCAGGATGGGCGATGAGGGCCTCTACCACCTTTGGGGCCTCCTCGGGGGCAGTGGTGAGGAAGTTGACCACCCCGGGAGGAAGCCCAGCCTCCTCCAGGGCTTCCACAATAAGAGCGTGGGTGTGGGGGGAAAGCTCTGATCCCTTGAAGACCACGGTATTCCCGCAGGCCAGGGGGGTGGCCAGGGCCCGTACTCCCAGGATCACCGGGGCGTTCCAAGGGGCTAGGCTCAGGATTACCCCCACCGGTTGGCGCACAGCAAAGGCCAGGGTGCCGGGACGGTCGGAGGGGATGACCTCCCCGGTAATCTGGGTGGTGAGGGCGGCAGCCTCCTTGAACATCCCTGCCGCTAGGTGGACATTGAGTTGAGCCCAGCCAGGGGTGGCCCCTGTTTCTGCCACCATGGCTTCCATGAAAGCCTCAGCCCGAGCTTCGAGGGCCTCAGCTGCCTTCCAGAGGAGATCCCGGCGCAGGCTCGGGGAGGTTTCCCGCCAGCTGACGAAGGCCTCTTGGGCGGCCCTCACCGCGGCTTGGGCGTCCTCCAGCCCAGCAGCAGCTGCTTCCGAAGCCACTCCTTGCCCCAAGGGGCCAACCCGGGAAAAGGTACGCCCTCCGGTGGCTTCACGCCACTGGCCTCCAATGTACAGCCGCACTTGGGCGGGTGTCGGCACCATATTTTCCTCCTCGGAACCAGGGTAGAGCAGACGGGGTGAGAAGGGCCAGGGGGATGTTCCGTTATGGTGAAAGCCCAGTTCCGCTTAACAGGACAAAATTGTTGACAAAAAAGTTGACCTTGAGCTACCCTCTAGGCAGGAGGCGATATGGAGCAGGTTGTCATTGAGGAGTGCGCCCGCTGGCCCTACGGTGACCTGGCCCACTTGGCCCACTTGGAACTCTTTACCCCAAGGCCTGAGGAGAGCCTTCGCTTTTTCACCCAGGTTATGGGCCTGGAGGTGAGCGGCCAGGAGGGGGACTCGGTTTACCTCCGGGGCTGGGACGACTACGAGTTCCACACTCTGAAGCTCACGGCCAGCAAGTGGCCGGGGCTGGGCCACCTGGCGTTCCGTACCAAAAGCCCGGAGGCTCTACGCCGGCGGGTGCGGGCCCTGGAGGCTACAGGTCTTGGTGAGGGCTGGACGGAGGGCGATCTGGGCCATGGCCTTGCCTACCGCTTCCGCACCCCGGATGGCCACCTGGTAGAGCTTTTCTACGAGACCCGCTGGTACACCCCTACGGAAGCAACCCGGCCGGCCCTGAAAAACCAGGCCTCCCGCTTTCCTGGCAGGGGGGTGAACCTGCGGCGTCTGGACCACGTCAACCTTTTGGCCGCAGACGTGGCGGCGGTACGGATTTTCATGGAGGAGTACCTGGGAATGAAGGTAACCGAGCAGATCATCTTCAGCGATGGGGGCGAGCAAGGGGCCTGGCTCACCTGCAACAACAAAACCTACGATGTGGCGGTCACCAAGGACCACTTGGGAGCCCGGGGCAGACTCCACCACTTCACTTACGCCGTGGATACCCGAGAGGATGTGCTGCGGGCAGCGGACATCTGCCTGGAGCACGGGGTTTTCATTGAGACTGGGCCCCACAAGCACGCCATCCAGCAGACCTTCTTCCTCTATGTGTACGAGCCTGGGGGGTGCCGGTTTGAGATTGCTTCCCCCGGGGCCAGGTTGCTCCTCGCCCCCGACTGGAAGCCCATCCGTTGGAACGAGGAAGAGCGCAAGAGGGGGCAAGCCTGGGGTCTGCAGACGGTCCCCACGTTCCACACCTATGGGGTACCCCCGGTGGAGGTGGGCGAGGGATGAGAACGCCGACGGTGGAAAAGCGCACAGAGGGACAGACTGCCTACATGAGGCTGCGGGAGGCCATACTGAAGGGGGAGCTCCTCCCAGGACAGCGCCTCGTGGAGAAGGAGCTTTCGGAGCGGTACGGTCTGGGTCGGGCTGCTATCCGCACCGCCCTGGCCCGCCTGGAGCAGGAGGGGCTAGTGGACAGCGAACCTTACCGGGGGGCCTGGGTACGGGCCATCGATGAGGAGGATGCCTTGGAGATCCTCGAGGCCCGCATGGCCTTGGAGTGCCTGGTGGTCCGCCACGCCGCCAGAAAAGCCAAAGAGGAGGACGTGGCGAGGTTACAAAAAATCTTGGCAGAAATGGAACAGCGCCTGGGGGAAGGGGACCTCCTGGGGATGTCGGAACTCAACAGTGCCCTCCACAGGACCTTGGTGGAAATCGCTGGCCATCGCACGGCTACCCGCCTTATAGAGGCCCTTCGCGCTCAGGGGGTGCGCCACCAGTTCCGGACCATCCTGGTACCGGGGCGGGCCCAGAAGTCCTTGGCCGAGCACCGCCGCATTGTGGAGGCGGTGGTTGCCCACGACGAGGCCGAGGCGGAAAGGGCCATGCGGGCTCATCTGGAAGGGGTGACGGCCGCTCTGCGCCAGACCCAAGGAGGGGTACTGTGAGCCCAAGCCCCCGCGCCTGGGCCCTGGTGCAGGGCGGGTATGACCTCCACGTGCACGTGGCACCCGACCTACTTCCCCGCAAGACCGACGACTTGACACTGGCTCGCCGGTTTCGGGAGCTGGGCCTCAAGGGCTTCCTCCTGAAGTCCCACTTTGTGCCCACGGGAGAGCGGGCGGCGGTGGTGCGCCAGGCGGTTCCCGGGGTGGAGGTCCTGGGTGGCCTAGTCCTGAACCACGCCGTGGGAGGCTTAAACCCTCTGGCAGTGGAGGTGGCGGCCCGCTCGGGAGCGCGTTTCATCTGGTTGCCCACGGTGGACGCCGCCAACGAGGCCAAGGAGGTGGCAGGGCTTCCCCCCGGGAAGCGTCCCCAGTGGGCCCAGTTGCAGACGGTCTTTGGGGAGGCCGGGCTTCTCCCCCCACCCGTAGGTCTCGTAGATGCTTCGGGTAAGCTTTTACCGAAGGTACGAGCAGTCCTTCAGGTGGTGGCCCGGCACGGGTTGGTTTTGGCTACGGGACACCTTTCCCGGGAGGAGATCCTAAGGGTGGTGGAGGCGGCTCTTGAGGAGGGAGTCCGTTGGGTGGTGGTGACCCACCCCGACTACCCTACCCAGGACCTTCCCCTTTCCGATCAACGCCTCCTGGCCGACTGGGGGGCTTACCTAGAGCGATGCCTTGTTCCCTTTTTGACGGGGAAAGTGCCTTGGGAAAGGCTTTTCCAGGCTCTACGGGAGACTCCGCCAGAGAAAAACTTCCTCTCCACTGACCTGGGTCAGCCTCTAAACCCACCGGTGGAGGAAGGCTTGGCCCTTTTCGCCGACCGCCTTTTGGAGGCGGGCTTCGGGGAGGCTGAGGTGCGCCACTGGGCGGTGACCGTGCCCGCGCTCCTGGCCGAAGGGGGCGTGCGGTGAAGCGTCTATTGGTGGTGAGCGCCCACGCGGCGGACTTTGTGTGGCGGGCCGGGGGGGCGATAGCCCTCACCGTGGCCCAAGGAGGAAAGGCCCTGGTGGTGGCCCTGAGTTACGGGGAGCGGGGGGAATCGGGGGAGCTTTGGAAGGAGGCCGGCCAGACCCTGGAGCGGGTCAAGGCCATCCGGCATCAGGAGGCGAGCCAGGCGGCGGAGATCCTGGGGGCGGAATTCCTTCCCTTGGACTTGGGGGATTACCCCTTACGGGTGGACGAAGCAGCCCAGGAACACTTGGTGGAAATCCTGGTGGACTTTGCTCCGGAGGTCCTCATCACCCACACCCCCCACGACCCCTTTAACCCGGACCATCCTGTAGCCTACGAAGCCACAGAGCGGGCCCGGCAACTGGCCACAGGGTCTGGGGTAGCCAGCGCTTTCAAGACCGTGCGCCCCCCGGAGTTCCTCCTTTTTGAGCCCCACCAACCCGAACTCTGTGGTTTTGTGCCCAACCTCTTTTTGGACATTACACTTGTTTGGGATAAGAAACTTGCGGCCATGCAGATTTTCGCTTCCCAGGGATACCTGCAACGCTACTATGCCGAGCGAGCGGAGCACCGGGCCAATCACGCCCGCAGGATCTCAGGGCGGCCGGATATTGCCCGGGCCGAGGCCTTCCAACGGGTCCTGCCCCAGGTGGTTGGGGGTCTTTAGGAGGTGGAAATGCTGACGCCTGAGGAGGTCTTAGAACTGGTCCGACTGGGCACGGCTACGGTCTACGAAGCAGGGGGGCGGGAGGGTCTGCTGGAAGCCTCCTTCCTGCGCTTACCCGAGGGGGCCAAGGCGGCGGGGCCTGCCTTTCCCGTCCTCTGCGCCCAGGGGGATAACCTGGCTGTGCATGCGGCCATGGCCGCCCTGCGCCCGGGCGAGGTCCTGGTGGTAGCCATGCCTCAGCCCGAACCCGTGGCCCTGGTGGGAGAACTTCTGGCGACCCAGGCCAAGACCCAGGGGGCGGTGGCCCTTCTGGTGGATGGAGCGGTGCGGGATGCCGATGCTTTGAAGTCCTTGTGCCTGCCCGTTTGGGCCCGCTTCCTCAGCCCCAAAGGGGCCAGGCGGGAAACAGTTTTGGGGCTGGGTCGGCCTGTACGAGTGGCTGGGGTGGAGGTGCGCCTCGGGGACTACCTAGTCTTGGATGGGGATGGGGTGGTGGTGGTGCGCAGGGAGCGGATCCGGGAGGTTTTGCAAAAAGCGAAGGAGCGGGCGGGGCGGGAGGAGGCTCTCCGGGAGCGCTTTGCTCAGGGGGAGGTCTCCATAGATCTTTATGGTCTGCGGGAGCGGGTGGCGGCAGTTCTAGCCGAAGCGGAAAAGTGGCGGGAGGCCTTATAAGAACTCCCCATGACCCCATCCACTAGGATGGGATCATGCACCTGGCCAAACACCAACGCCGCCCCAGGCTGGAGCTGAAGAACCCTCCCCACTCCGACAACCTTCACGCCCTCTACCAGGGAAACAGAGGACCCAGTGGAACGAGCCCGCTGGCAGGCCCTCGCCGCGGAGTGGCTTTCCGAGAGGCTGGGGCGCCCTGTGGACCCCAGGCGGGCCTGGAGCTGGATGAAGAAGCTGGGCTTTGCCCCCTTACACCCCCGGCACCGGGAGCAGGACCCGGAGGTGGGGGAGGGGTTTAAAAAAGCTCCTCCTGACCCTGGTCCTTCTACACTACCTCTTCCCTTGGCTTCTCGTAGAACTGTGGGCCTTCGACGGTCACGCGCCAGCGTAGCTTGCCCACCGCCTGGGCCTGAAGCCCATCCGCCGCCGGGTGTGGGCCCTGCGGGGCAAGCCCCCCCTGGTCTGGGAGAGGCCCCGCTACATTTGGCTTTACATCTACACCTTCGTGCGGCCCAGCACGGGGGAGAACGAGCACTGTCTATTGCCTTCGGTGGACACGGAAAGCTTGGGGGTGGTTCTGGAGGCGTTTGCCCGGGCCCGAGGGGCGGGAAGGTGGTCTTGGTGGTTTTAGACCGGGCAGGGTGGCCCATCTCTCCCAAGCTGCGGGTGCCTGAAGGGGTGGGTCTGGTATTCCTACCCCCCTATTCTCCCGAGCTGCAGCCGGTGGAGCGGGTGTGGTCCCTGGTGGATGCGGTGGTGGCCAACGGGCAGGTGCAGACGGAGGAGGAGCTTTGGGAGCGGGTGGAGGCGCGGTGCGCTTACCTACAGACCCAGCACCACCTCATCCGGAGCTACACCCTCTTCCATAGGTGGCCGGGAGGACGCTGAAAGAGGGGTTCAAAAAATTGACCAACTATGGTTATGTCTTCTATCCTTAGAGGGAGGGGAGATTGCTGATGCCTAGAACGGCGGATCGGAACAAGAAACTGGTCAACATTGCCGAGGCTAAGGCCCAGCTCTCCCGGTTGGTGCAGCGGGTTGAGCGAGGCGAGGTCATCCTTATTGGGCGGTATGGGCGGGTGGTGGCCAAGCTGGTGCCGCCCGACACCCCTCCCAAGCCCAAGCGGGTTCCAGGAGTCTGGAAAGGGAAGGTCTGGATCGCCCCGGACTTCGATGAACCCAACGCCGAGATTGCCCGGATGATGGAGGAAGGTCCGGTTGAACCTACTTCTCGATAGTCACATCGTGCTGTGGTGGCTTTCCGATGACCGAAGGCTGAGCCGCAGGGCCCGCCGGTTGATTGAGGGGGCCGACCAGGTATTCGTGAGTGCCGCAACCACCTGGGAGCTTGCCGTAAAGGCTTCTCTGGGCAAACTGCGGATGCCGGAGGGTTTCGTGGAGGTGGTGGAGGAAGAGGGGTTCACCCATCTCCCCATCACACCAGTGCACGCCATGGCGGTCCAAAGCCTGCCGTGGCATCATCGCGACCCCTTCGACCGCATTCTGCTGGCCCAAGCCATGGTGGAGGGGGTGAGGTTGATGAGTGCGGATCAAGCGCTGGCCTCCTACGGAAGATTCGTGATCCAGGTTTAAGGAGCCGGTTCCCAGCTGAGTGACAACTCCCCGGCTTCTCGACCTCCTGAAGGCAACTCCCAGGACTTGCCCGGGGGTCAGCCCTTAGCGATGGGGTAGGGCTTCAGTACACCTGCTCCCTCTGGCCGTAACTGAAGGCCACCACGTTGATCACTGCATCCAGGCCCGTGGTGTGATGTGCGCCCCTAATTTTGAACTCCTCCTGTCTCTTTGCCATGGGAAGCCCCCAAAGCCTCCCGCAAAGCCTCTTCCGGGGTCCGGTATCCCAGCCCCGAGTGCAGCCGTCCCTCGTGGTAGTATCTGATCCGTTCCGCAATCACCCCCTTCAGCTCCTCTAGCGTTCGGGCTTCCAGGAAGAGGTCCCGGTTCTCCCCCTTAAAGCGGGAGAAGAAGGACTCCACCACCGGGTTCCCCCTCGGCCCCATCAGGCTATACGAAACCCTCTGCCCGTCCTCCAGAAGAAGCTTCCCCACCCACTCGTGGCTCAGAAAAGCTCCCCCCTGGTCGTGGTGGATGAGAGCCCAGGGCTCCCGGCCCGTTTCCCTGAGAATCCGCTCCTTGGCCCCATCCCATACCCCCAGGGCCAGCTCCGCCGTAGGGGAAGGCCCCATCCCCCAGGCCAGCACCGCGCGGGTGGTATGGGCAAGATAGCCTGCGGCTGACCCAGAATGGGCAGAAACCAAACCTTGCCTCCTCCGTAGGGCAGCAGGGTGAAGTCGGTGTACGTCACGCGAAGCGTAGGTTCTGCAGTTCAAAGGGCTTGGGTTCCCTTTCCCGCAAGAGGGAAGCCCGGAGGTCTGCCCGCTCTCCCGCAAGAAGCACAATCTCTAGGAGAGGGTTGGGTTTGGGTTGCAAGCTACGCTGCGCGTGACCCTCAGGCCCCGCTTCAAAGCCAGGTGGAAGTCGTTCAGTAGCCGGCGGATGCGCTTGCCATTGACCCGCATCCCCTTCCGTTTCAGCTCCTCCTGGATCCGGCGGTAGCCGTACCGGGGGTGCTCCTGCAGCACCTGGGTGATCAGAGCCAGGGTCTTCTGGTCCTCTTCCTCCCTCTTCCTATCAGCCTCTACCTTCTGCCGGCCGTAGTAGTACCAGGTGGCCCGGGAGATGTCTAGAGCACTCAGGATCCTGGGCAGGGGAGCCAGCCCTTGAGCCGTCAGCCGCCTTGCGGCTATGTTCCAGGCTTGCTTGGCCAAGGCGATGCGCTCCCCAACAGGCATCTTGGCTACCTCCCCTGCCCTAGGGTCACGCACAGCGTAGCTTGGGCTTTTTTAGGAGGGCGATCTCCACCTCTTTTTTCCCAATGAGCTGCCCAAGATAGCCCCCTCGGGGCTGACCCAACTCGCGGATCTTCTTCTCGTACTCCTTCTCCGGGGTCTTCTCGGAAAAGAGAGAGGCTCCTTTGGTCATGAGCTCAACAAGCTACGGGCTTTGCCCGTGACCCCGGTACTTGTACACGGTGTTGGGGTGGATGCCGTACGCGCGGGCAATCTCCACGGCGCTTCTCTCCCCTTTCACGACTTCCAGAGCGATCTGAAACTTTACCTGTGGCGTTAGCGGCTTGGCTTTCTTCATCCTGTCCCCCTTGACCCTCAGCCTAACTTCTACTGGGCGTTTAGTCTAGAGGGCGCGTATCCCCCATGCGGTCGTCGTTGAGGAGGTCCGGGGTGATGTCCTCCCAGAAGTGACCGAAGAGGTAAAGGGGGGAGGAGAGGAAGCCCAGGGCGTTGAGGACCGCGGCCTTCAGGGCAACCCCCGTGCTCACCTTCTCCCCCGGGCGGGGACCTACCCGCCTGTCCACCAGGGATACCAATCCGATGCGGTCCAGGATGCCGGCCACCAGGCCCAGGTGGCCGAGGTCGTACACCTGCAGGTCGGGAGTCTCTGCCACCCCGAAATCCTACGGGAAGGTGGGAGGGGTGCGGAATGTGGGTTCAGGGTCACAGCGGTTCATTGGGGGTAGGGGCCCCAAAGAGGAATGGGCATTCAGGCGTTACACTCAAAACTTGCACCTCCCGAATACCCTGCATGAACACCCCCTTCCCCCCGCAGGCGGAGGCCAAAGACCCAAAGCCCCCAGCTCGGCCATAAGGACCCGCAAGACCACCTCCGGCAGAAGCAGGCGCACCGCTGCCCACCCAGCCTCCCGCCAAGAAAGACCTCTCCCGTCTGGAGCTAGCCTCACCCAGTGGGCCAGCAGGTAAGCCAGGAAGGACAACACCAGAAACCGATGCACCCCCAAGGCCGTCCGCTGCCCAAAACGCCCCAGGGAAAACTCGCTCTTTACCGTGCGGAAGAAGTGCTCAATGGTAAACCGCCGCCGCCCCCACACCAGCACAGTCCGTGGCCCCGCGGGAAAGGTGGCCACCACGTACCGCCACTCCCACCCTCCCCCGGGTAAGGGATAGCGGTACCAGCTCACCCACACGGGAAAGGGAAGTCCCCGCAGGTGCACCCGGCTCCCCTGCCGTCTGAGCCCAAAGAGGGGAAGCCCCTCCCGCGTCTTTCGGTCCCGCCGCATCCCCACCACCGCTTCCAGACCCAACCCCCGCACCCCCACAAGAAACCGGGCGGTGCCGAAGGCAGCATCGGCCACCACCCGAAGGTGGAAGGACTTGCGCATCCAGGGGGGCAGGGAGGCCAGAAGACGCAGGGCAAGGAGGGAAAGGGCCTTCTCCCCCTTCCCCCGCCACACCCGGTAGGCCCAGGGGATGCGCAGCTCTCCCAGCACCAGATAGAGCACCACCAGGTGGAGCCCCCACTTGCCGTGGAAAAAGGAGAGGGGCAAGGCGGGGAAGAGGCCCCGCTTCTCCAGGGTGACCAGGTCCAGGACCACCAGGAGCCTGGGCTTGGGCCCCCGCCTGGGCCTGGCCCGGTGGAGGGTTTCCTGGGCCTTCTTGCGAGCCAGGCGGATGAGGGCGCGGGTGGGCCAGGGATAGCGGTTGAGGAAGCGGGAGAGGGCGGTTGCTTTGCCCGTAGGGCAAACAGATTTGCGTAAGCAAGAAGGGGACTTGGTCTTGCTGTGCTGGGGCCTGGCCTTGCCGTGGCCGGTGAGAAGGAGGAGAAGAAGCGCTTTGAGGGACTCCCGGAGGTGGGGGGTTGGCAGGAGGGCCAGGAGGGTCCAGAGTAGAGCTTGGGCCGTCTGGTGCATGGCACCCTTCATCCGAAGGGAACCGGGCGGCCCTTTTCAAGTGGTCCCCTGGCGCATGGGTATGCGGGGGGTGGATAAGTGCAAGTTTTGAGTTACATGGACATGGCCCCGCTCTAGGGTGTGGAAGAGAAACCCACAAAAATCGCGACTTGACTTTCCGCCATCCCCGGGTTGCGGAAGGATTTTAACGGGGTTCCTGCTTTGGTGAAGCTAAGGTAACGGTAGAGCACCCGTTGCGTCCGGGCTGCGCAGAGAGATTGCCCCTGTTTTCCTCTAGCACAGCCCCGGTAGGGCCCGCCTAGCCTCCTCCAGCTGGGCCTGCCTCGCCTCCTCCCCCCAGCCCAGGAGAGGGGCCATGAGGTCCCCCACCCGGGGCAGGGCTTCCTCCGCCCGCTTCCGGTCCAGAAGGGCCAGGCCCATCCTGCGGGCCAGGACATCCAGGGGCTTTTGGGCAAGCTCCTCCCTCACCGCCCACACCACCTCCCCCTCCAGGTAGGGAAGCCCGGGGAGAAGGGGCTTATCCCCCAAGGCGGCCACCTCGAGGGCCAGGGTGCCGTAGTGGGCGTAGAGGTGTTCGGCCACCCCCTCCGGCAGGGGCAGGGGAGGCCTGGGCCCTGCCCCCAGGAGGGGGGTGCGGTGGCTCTCCGAGGGGGGAAGGGGCAGGGAGAGGTCTTTTGCCAGGCGCTCCAGGAGGTCCAGGGCCATGAGGCGGAAGGTGGTCCACTTGCCCCCGGTGAGGGTGTAAAGGCCCTGTTCCTCCAGGATGAGGTGGTCCCGCACCAAAAGCCTCGTCTCCCCCTTCCCCACCAGGGGCCTCAGGCCCGCCCAGGCGGCCAGGACCCGGCCCGAGAGATCCCCCAGGTAGGGCCTTACCTCCTCCAGGAGGTAGGCCACCTCCTCCTCCCGGGGCAGGGGGCAGGCGGTGGCCTCAGCGGGGAGGTCGGTGGTGCCCAGAAGGGCCCGGCCCTGCCAAGGCAGGAGGAAGAGGACCCGGCTGTCCCGGGTCCGGGGCAGGAGGAGGCCCACCCGCAAGGGGTAGTCCAGGACCAAGTGGGTCCCGTTGGAAGGGGTGAGGAGGGGGGGAAGATGGGGGTCGAGGAGGTGGCGCACCCGGTCCGCCTGGGGGCCGGTGGCGTTCACCACCGCCTTGGCGTAGACCTCCACCTCCTTCCCCGTGAGCCGGTCCCGCACCACCGCCCCCCTTACCCTTCCCCCCTTCAGGAGGAAACCCGTGGCCTCGGCGTGGTTCAGGGCCACCGCCCCCCGCCCGATAGCGGAGAGGATGAGGGCCAGGTTCAGGCGGTAGTCGGCGAACTGCCCATCCTGGTAGAGGATGCCCCCCAGGGTGGGGGGAAGGCCGGGGAAGAGGGTCTGCACCTCCTTGGGAGGAGCGTAGCGGCTTGGGGCCAGTCGCCTCCTTCCCGCCAACAGGTCGTAGAGCTTGAGGCCGAGCCCATAGTAGGGGATCTCCAGGGGGCGGAAGAGGGGGGTGAGAAGGGTTAAGGGCCTGGCCAGGTGGGGGGCGAGCTCCATCACCACCCTCCTCTCCTTAAGGGCGTCCCGCACCAGGCGAAGCTGCCTGGGGTCCCGGTGCCGCACCGCCAGCTCCAGGTAGCGCACCCCCCCGTGGAGGAGCTTGGTGGAGCGGCTGCTGGTCCCCGCCCCGAAGTCCCCCGCCTCCACCAAGGCCGCCCTTAGGCCCCTTAAGGTGGCCTCCCACAACACCCCGGCCCCCGTGGCCCCGCCCCCGATCACCAGGAGGTCCAGGGGCTCCTTAAGGCGTTCCCAGAGCTCCTCCCGGCTTGGGGTCATCCCTCCTCCCTCGCCCAGCCCAAAGTCCGCTCCACCGCCCGCCGCCACCCTTGGTGCAGGGCCTGCCGCCGTTCCAGGGACATACGGGGAGGAAAGGAAGCCTCCAGGATCCAGGCCCTCTTCACCCCCTCTAGGTCCAAGGCTCCCGCCCCCACCCCCGCCATCAGGGCCGCCCCCAGGGCGGTGGTCTCCGTGACCCTAGGTCTCAGGACCGGCACCCCCAGGAGGTCCGCCTGGATCTGCAGGAAGAGATGGTTCCCGGCCATCCCCCCGTCCACCCGGAGTTCGGCCAGGGAAACCCCCGCCTCCTCCATGAGGGCCACCACGTCCACTACCTGGAAGGCCACCCCCTCCAGGGCCGCCCGGGCCAGGTGGGCCCTGGTGGTCCCCCGGGTGAGGCCCAGAATGGCCCCCCGGGCGTAGGGGTCCCAGTAGGGGGCCCCCAGGCCGGTGAAGGCCGGGACCAGGTACACGCCCCCACTATCCGCCACCTCCCGGGCCAACGCCTCCACCTCGCCGCTCTCCCGAATGAGCCCCAGACCGTCCCTTAGCCACCCCACCACCGCCCCCGCCATGAAGACGCTCCCCTCCAGGGCGTAGCTGGCTTGGCCCCTTACGCTCCAGGCCACGGTGCTGAGGAGGCCCTTCGGGGAAGGGACGGGCCGCTTTCCCGTGTTCAGGAGCAGAAAGGCCCCAGTCCCGTAGGTGCACTTCCCCTGGCCCGCCGCCAAGGCCGCCTGGCCGAAGAGGGCCGCCTGCTGGTCCCCCAGCACCCCGCGGATGGGGATGGGGGCCCCGAAGAGCTCCGGGAGGGTCGCCCCAAACTCCCCATCCGAGGGGCGCACCTCGGGCAGCATGGCCGGGGGGATCCCCAGAATCCCCAAAAGCTCCTCGTCCCAGGAGAGGGTGTGCAGGTTAAAAAGCAGGGTGCGGCTGGCGTTGGAGGGATCCGTGGCGTGCACCCTTCCCCCAGTGAGGCGGTAGAGGAGCCAGGTGTCCACGGTGCCAAAGAGGGCCTCGCCCCGCTCAGCCTTTTCCTTTAGCCCAGGGACGTTCTCCAGGAGCCAGCGGAGCTTGGTGCCGGAGAAGTAGGGGTCCAAAAGAAGCCCGGTGCGCTCCCGGAAGAGGGGCTCCAAGCCCTGGGCCTTGAGCTCCTGGCAGAGGGAGGCCGTGCGCCTATCCTGCCAGACAATGGCGTCATAGAGAGGCTTCCCCGTGCCCCTTTCAAACACGAGGGTGGTCTCCCGCTGGTTGGTGAGGCCCAGGGCCACCACCTCCCGGGCCTCCACCCCCGCCCTCTGGAGGACCTCCTGGGCCACCCCAAGCTGGCTTTCCCAGATCTCCAGGGGATCGTGCTCCACCCAGCCCGGCCTCGGGTAGAGCTGGCGGAACTCCCTCTGGGCCATGGCCACAGGCCTCCCCTCCAGGCTGAAGAGGAGGGCCCGGCTGCTGGTGGTGTCTTGGTCCAAGGCGAGGAGGTAGCGTCGCATCACCGAACTACCTACCCACGCTCCGGTTGTAGCGCTCCAAGGAAGCGTCCGCCCGGCGCTTGTACTCGGCCAAGGCTTCCTTCACCGGCTTGCCCTGCATAGCGGCTTCCAGAGCCTGCTCGCTCAACTGGCGGATTTCGGGGAAGCTGCCCATGAGGCACCCCGCCGTTACGTTGGACACTTTGGAAGTGCGGAGCTGCTGGATGGCAGTGGTGTAGTTGGTGTTCTCGCGGTGCACCCGCCTGACCTCGGGGAGCTCGAGGCTTTCCACTCGCAAGGGAAAGTAGCCGGTCTTGAGGTGCCAGAGCGCCTGCTGTTCGGGCTGTACTAGCCACTTGATGAAGGACCAAGCAGCCTCCACTTCCGGAGGGTTAGGACCCTTCATCAACCACAAGCTGGCGCCCCCGATGGACACGCCCGTCCGCCCAAACTCCTGGAAGTAGGGGAAGTAGCCCGTGTAGATCCGGAACTTGCCCCCCACCGTGCGCGTTATCCCGGCCAGAACCGCTGTGGAGTCAAAGGTGATGGCCGCCTTCCCCGTGGCAAAAGCGCTTTGGCTGTCCGCTGTCCGCCTGCCCACGTAGAGGAGCACCCCTTCTTTGTACAGGCTAAGGAACCAGTTGAAATACTTCTCCACAGCGGGGTTGTCGAGGTTCACTTCTGTGGCAGGCGCTTTTCTTCCGTTCTCGTTGTTGCAGTAGTAAAACCCGTTGTTGTAGGAGATCTGCTCGAGGAACCAACCATAGTCAGCCAAGGCAATCCCATAACGCACTACCTTGCCGCTTGCGTCCCTCTTGGTCAGCTTGCGGGCCACATCAGCGAGCTCCTCGAACGTCCACTCCTGCTTGGGTTTAATCCCCGCTTCCTGCAGCGCGTTCAGGTTAAAATAGACCAGGGGTGTGCTAGAGTTGAAAGGCATCGATTGAAGCCTTCCCCCGACGGTGTAGTAATTCAAGGGCTGGCGAATAAAGCGGTTAAGATCGATGCGATCCCGCTGAATGAAATCCTGAACCGGTATAGCTCCTTGGGAGTCTACCAAGATCTGCGTGCCGATGTCGTAAACCTGGACTAGATGTGGCGGATTCTTAGAGCGCAAGGCAGCGAGAAGCTTGTTGATACCATCGTCGTAGGTACCTGCATACTGGGCCTTGACTTCCACCTTGTCCTGAGAGGCGTTGAAGCGGTTTACGAGCTCCTGCGTTGCCTCCCCTAGGGTACCGCCCATGGAGTGCCAGAACTGGATAACCACCTTCTGGGCCAATCCGTACGAGCACAACACCGCTAGAACTGCCACCGAAAAACCTCTTCTCAGCATTTCCGTCCACCCCCTTCATCCCTTCAGGCCGCCCAGAGTGATACCCCGAACGAGCTGCCTTTGGGCAAACAAGAAAACCACCAAGGTAGGCAGCAAGGCCATAACCGCCCCTGCCGCCACTACATTCCAGCGCGCAGCCTCTTCGTTCAGAATCATGTTCACACCGATCTGCACCGTTTGCATCTCTGTCGAACGCGTGACCACTAAAGGCCAGAGGTACATGTTCCACGCGGAAATGAAGGAGAGTACACCCAACGCCCCTAGTACGGGCCGAGCCAAGGGGAGAGCTACATACCACAGGATTCTTAGGTGCCCCGCCCCATCAATTCTGGCGGCATCAAAGTAGTCCTGCGGCAAGGAGCGAAAAAACTGTCGCATTAGGAAGATGCCCAAAGGCGTTGCTAGAAAGGGTACGATCAGGGCCCAGTAGGTATCCAACCAACCCAGGGCGGTGACGAGATCGTAGAGGGGTAAAAAGGTAGCCTCACCAGGGATCAGAAGCAGGGTGACCACGAACCCAAACAGGAGGCGTTGTCCTGGCAGGCTTACCCTAGCGAGGGCGTAGCCAGCCAGAGCCGAGGTCAGCACCTGGCCCGCGGCTACCGAGATGGACACTAGCGCGCTGTTCAGGAGAAACCGCCCGATGGGAAACTTTGTCCAGGCCATCTGGTAGTTTTCTAGCGTAGGCTGGAGGGGAATGAGGTTGGGGTCAAAGACCTCGTGTGCGGTCTTGAAGCTGGCCGAGAAGAGCGAGAGCAGGGGCAACAAAATGAACATGCTGTAGACGGTGAGCAGTAGGTACAAGGGGGTCAGCCGCCAGATCTTCATCCGTAGTGGACCCTCCTTCCCAGGAAGCGAAACTGAAGGCCTGTCAGAATCACCAAGAGCGCGAACAGCAAGACCGCCTCCGCGGCAGCGTAGGTGAAGCGGAAGTTAGAGAAAGCCTCGAGGTAAACCCGATAGATCCAAACGGTGGTCGCCTCCGATGGGCCACCCCGGGTCAGCAGGTGGATCTGGCCGAAGGCGGTGAAACCCCGGACCAAGGCCAGGATACCCACGAAGAAGAGGATCGGGGACAGCAGCGGAAGCGTGATCCTAAGCAGGACCACGGACCCGCTGGCCCCATCCAGTTTGGCGGCTTCGTAGATCTCCTCGGGAATGTCCTGAAGCCCGGCCGTGAGGAGGATGGCGTTAAACCCGATCGCCTGCCAGGCGGTGGCCGCAGCCACGCTGTAAAGGGCCCACTCGGGAGTGGTGAGCCAGCCCTGAGGAGGCAGCCCTATGGTCTCAAGGGCCCGGTTGAGCAGACCCCCAACGGGGTGGAGGAACCATCCCCAGGCGATGGCTGCCACTGCCGTGGACACGGCGGTGGTCAGGAAAAAGATGGTGCGGAAGAGGGCTATTCCGGGGACCGCGTACTGCAGGAGCAGCGCAGCCACCAGGCCCAAAACCACCTCGAGGACTGCCACCATCACGGCGAAGCGTATGGTGATGACCACGCTGGCCCAGAACCGGGGGTCCTGCCAAATATCCACGTAGTTCACCACCCCCACCCATGCCCGGCCTCGACCAAACGGGTTTTCTGTCTGAAAAGAGAGGAGGATAGCCTGGAGGGCGGGGTAAAGGACAAACACCAAGAGGAAGAGGGCCGCGGGGAGGAGGAGGCCGTATCCTTCAAGCCACTCAAGCCTTGCCAAGGCCTTTGGTAAACGTGCCACTAGTCGCTGAAACAGTCCTACCACCTCCTGGTTTGTATACCAGTTTAGGACTGAGCCCCCCGCTTGTCAATAAGTTTCGTGTAAGTTGACTATGGCGTGACAAAATCGTATACTTGACTCAGATGGTCTCATATTCCGCTTGTCTTTTCGATCTAGATGGCACCCTCCTGTTGGGGCGAAAAGCGATCTCAGGGGCCTCAGAGCTGGTTTCCCTTCTTCAAGAAAAAGGCATTCCCCTCGCGGTTATCACCAACAACTCCGCCTATAGTGCCCGCGACCACGCCCTGCAGCTGCAGCGGTCCGGTATCCCAGTATATTCTAAGCAGGTCTACACTAGTGCCCGCGCGGCCGGTGAGGAAATGGCGAAGCTTTACCCCGATGCGGCAGTATATGTCCTGGGAACCCCTTCCTTGGCGGCGGAGCTTGGCCGCCACGGGATCCAGGTGGTGGAGGAGCTGCCCGATGCCGTCCTGGTTGGTTTCGATCAAACCCTCTCTTACGAACGCCTGCGAAAAGCCTGTTACTTTTTGGAGCATGGAGCGACCTTTCTGGCCACCCACCCCGACCCCACCTGCCCCACGGAGGGGCAGCATCTTCCCGATGCTGGCGCCCTCCTGGCCCTGCTGGAGGCCACCACAGGGAGAAGGCCAGAGCGGATCTTCGGCAAGCCTGATCCAGGCTTTCTTAAGAGGGTGGCCGAGAGCATGGGAGTGGATCCTGCAGGCTGCCTCTACGTGGGCGATCGGCTGGAGGTGGACATCCCCTTTGCCCTCAACGCTGGGGCTATGGCGGCTCTGGTCCTTTCTGGGGCCACTTCTGTGGGTGATCCTCTGCTGGATTCGTTACCCCAGGGTGGCGTACTTGTGGTGAAGGACTTATGGGAACTGCGCGGCTACCTCCTGGGATAATGGCCCAGCTACGGGCACAGTTGCCTGCCCTGCCGGCCAAGGAGCAGGCAGTAGCGCGCTTGCTGCTGGAACGGCCTCACGAGATGGTCCAGGTCTCGATACGGAGGATCGCTGCGGAGGCGGGAACGAGCACGGCTACGGTGACCCGCCTGTCGCGAAAGCTGGGGCTGAAGGACTTCCGGGAGCTTAAGGTGGCCCTGGCCTTCGAAGTGGGGCATTTCTCTTCCCTTCCTCCATCGCTGGACGTGCACCCCGAGGACAGCCCCCTGACGGTCCTGCGTAAGGTGTTTCAAGCGGAAGTGCAAGCCCTCGAGGAAGCTCTGGCAGGGATAGACGGGGAGACCTTTGCACAAGCGGTGGAGCTGCTGGCCTCTGCTAAACGGGTGGGCATCTTTGGTGTAGGATCCAGCGTGCCCGTGGCCCTTGACGCCTACTATCGTTTTCTGAGAATCGGCCTTCCGGTCTTCATGGCTCCGGAAACCCACATGCAGGCTGTCGCGGCCAGTCTGATGAAAGGGGGTGAGGTAGCACTTTTCATTTCTCACACAGGCAGAAGCCGGGAACTTCTGGACAGTGTTAGGGAAGCGGCGCAATCAGGGGCGAGTATTATCGCCCTGACCTCCTTTGCTCGGAGTCTGCTGGTGGACAAGGCCACGGTAGCCCTGGTCGCTCCGGTACGGGAGGCCGCCTTTCGGGTAGAAGCCATGGCCACCCGGGTTGTCCACCTGGCAGTTGTGGACGCCCTTTATGTGGCGCTGGCGTTGCGGCTTGATCAAGCCGCTTGGAGCCTGGCCCGCTCGCAACAGGCAATCGATGCTCAGCGCGTACGAGGGAAGGAAGATGCTTTCCGCTAACACTAGGCGCCCCCTGCTCATTGGGCACCGCGGTGCCCCGTCCTTGGCCAAGGAGAACTCGCTTGCAAGTTTCCGCCGAGCCTTAGAGGAAGGGCTAGACGGCGTGGAACTGGACGTCCATCTAACGAAGGATGGCATCTTTGCGGTTCGGCACGACTTCGAGACCCCTTTGGGGCCGGTTTGGCAGCTCGGTTTTGACGAGTTGATAGCCGTTGAACCCCAAACCCCGAGGTTGGAAGAGGTCCTCGAGTTGGTGGCAGCTTTTGGAGACCGGTTCGTCAACGTGGACCTGAAGAGCATCCCGGGTATGGGGGGCCTCCAGGCTCTGGCCCTAGCACGGGTCCTCAGGGGCAGGGACCGGGTGTGGGTTTCAAGCTTCGACCCCACGGCTCTTCTGGTCCTAGCCAGAGCACGGGCTGGGGTCCCTTTGGCCTTCCTGGTGGCGGAAGATGAGTCCGCTTCCTTGGTGGACTGCTTGCCCATTGCAGCCATCCACCCCCATTACTCCCTCGTGAGCGCGGAACGGGTCAAATCCTGGCACTCCCGCGGGCTTGCGGTGGTAGTGTGGACGGTTAACGCCCCCGAACTTGCCCAGCGGTTGGTAGGGATGGGCGTGGACGGCCTGATCGGCGACCACCCCTATGTCCTCCTGGGAGCACGTGGATGAGCGTGGACCTCTTCGGTAGCCTCGCTCTCCTATACTTCGGAAACGCCCTACTCACGGATGGGGCTACGGTGCTGGTGGGGCCGCGGGGACGGCGTCTCCTGGCCCGCTTCAGGGGGTTTCGCCTAGGGATTCTTGCGGGGGGACTGGGCTTTTTTACGGGAAGTGGGACGGGGCTGACTCTTCTCGGGCGAGCCCTCCATCAGGCTGGTGTGCTTGGGGCCTATGAGGCAGCTCTTCTGGCGCTAGGGGGTACTCTAGGGGCTACGGCGGTGGTGGCGCTAGTCGGTCTGGGAAACCGCCCGCTGGCCTTTACTGCCCTAGCCCTGGCCCTGTTGCTGGAGGTGCTGTTGCGGGCTAAAGGCAGCCCCCTGGCCCGCGTTCTCTTCGGCTTAGGTCTGCTCTTCCTAGGGATAGGCTTGGCACAGGAGAAGGCCATGAGTCTGAGCCCGTGGCTCATGGAAAGCCCCCTAGCGATCCACTTCACCATCGGGCTTGTCCTTGGCTTTCTGATCGGATCAGCCAACCTCGTGGCCCTGCTCGCGACTAGCCTGCAGGCTTTAGGCCTCGATGCCCTGGGTACGTCCGCCTTGATCCTAGGGGGCGGTGTGGGATGTACGGGTCCCCTGTTGGTCCACCCGACCCTGCCATCCCTACGCCTGGCCTTAGTTCTTGGCATACATAGGCTTCTTGTGGCAGGCCTCTTTCTCTGGGTGCCCTGGCACTTTTCTGCTTTGGCCACGCATGTGGTCTATCACTTCCTCGCGCTGGTTTCGTTTCCTGCGTTATACCCTAGCCTTTGGAGAATGGCCTCTACCCTCTACCCTCTGCGCCATGATGTGGCGCCGAGGTACCTGAGGCCCGAGGCTCTCAAGGATCCCCCGCTGGCACAGGCGCTGGCCCTTCGGGAGCTTTCCCGTATCGGTGACACCACCAGGGGCATGTTGGCAAAGACTGTAGAGGCCCTTTCCCGCGACGCAGGTACGGAGGATTTGCTTATGGCGCTGGAGGACAAGGTAGACCGTTTGAGCCGTGAGGTCCTGCTGTACATCTCGGCACTTCCGCAGGAGAACAAAACGCTCATCCTGATGAAAGCGGCCAGCGAGCTGGAGCATATGGCAGACCTAGTGAAGCGGATGCTGCGAAAGGCCCAGCGCCTGTGGGACCAGGGAATTACCTTTAGCCCCGAGGGCAGGAAGGAGCTCACGAACCTGTCCGCTCTGATCCTTGAACGCCTGGATGCTGCCCTGACTGCCCTGGCTACGAGCAACGCCGCGTTAGCCGAGAGGACCCTTGCCGAAAGGAGGACTTTCCGTGAAGCCCTCGAGGCCTCACGGGAGGCCCACCTCGCCCGCCTAAAAAGCCGGGAAGAAACCCGCGCCTCCACCCTGACCCACCTGGACCTTCTCCTTCTCCTGGAGGAAATTGACGAGGGCATCGGCCGGATAGGGGACTTGGTATGCGAGCTACATAACTCCCGCCCCATTCGATCCTAAGTACCCACCCCTTAGAGTCCCCTCATGGCAACTCCCATCCGCCTGACTCCCGAGGAGAACGCGACCCTTGCGGACCGCCCCTAGGATCGCCGCCCCCTTCCATCAGAACTGCACCACGGTCTTGGATGTGCTCAAGCGATTCTTAGCCCAAGGGCCCTCCGGGCTGGCCTACCGCAAGCCCCTCAGGGGCAACGCCAAGGTGGCCCTGTAGGTGCGGGCCGGTCGTGTAACTCAAAACTTGCACTTATCCACCCCCCGCATACCCATGCGCCAGGGGACCACTTGAAAAGGGCCGCCCGGTTCCCTTCGGATGAAGGGTGCCATGCACCAGACGGCCCAAGCTCTACTCTGGACCCTCCTGGCCCTCCTGCCAACCCCCCACCTCCGGGAGTCCCTCAAAGCGCTTCTTCTCCTCCTTCTCACCGGCCACGGCAAGGCCAGGCCCCAGCACAGCAAGACCAAGTCCCCTTCTTGCTTACGCAAATCTGTTTGCCCTACGGGCAAAGCAACCGCCCTCTCCCGCTTCCTCAACCGCTATCCCTGGCCCACCCGCGCCCTCATCCGCCTGGCTCGCAAGAAGGCCCAGGAAACCCTCCACCGGGCCAGGCCCAGGCGGGGGCCCAAGCCCAGGCTCCTGGTGGTCCTGGACCTGGTCACCCTGGAGAAGCGGGGCCTCTTCCCCGCCTTGCCCCTCTCCTTTTTCCACGGCAAGTGGGGGCTCCACCTGGTGGTGCTCTATCTGGTGCTGGGAGAGCTGCGCATCCCCTGGGCCTACCGGGTGTGGCGGGGGAAGGGGGAGAAGGCCCTTTCCCTCCTTGCCCTGCGTCTTCTGGCCTCCCTGCCCCCTGGATGCGCAAGTCCTTCCACCTTCGGGTGGTGGCCGATGCTGCCTTCGGCACCGCCCGGTTTCTTGTGGGGGTGCGGGGGTTGGGTCTGGAAGCGGTGGTGGGGATGCGGCGGGACCGAAAGACGCGGGAGGGGCTTCCCCTCTTTGGGCTCAGACGGCAGGGGAGCCGGGTGCACCTGCGGGGACTTCCCTTTCCCGTGTGGGTGAGCTGGTACCGCTGGATACGCGCCCTCTAGACTAAACGCCCAGTAGAAGTTAGGCTGAGGGTCAAGGGGGACAGGATGAAGAAAGCCAAGCCGCTAACGCCACAGGTAAAGTTTCAGATCGCTCTGGAAGTCGTGAAAGGGGAGAGAAGCGCCGTGGAGATTGCCCGCGCGTACGGCATCCACCCCAACACCGTGTACAAGTACCGGGGTCACGGGCAAAGCCCGTAGCTTGTTGAGCTCATGACCAAAGGAGCCTCTCTCTTTTCCGAGAAGACCCCGGAGAAGGAGTACGAGAAGAAGATCCGCGAGTTGGGTCAGCCCCGAGGGGGCTATCTTGGGCAGCTCATTGGGAAAAAAGAGGTGGAGATCGCCCTCCTAAAAAAGCCCAAGCTACGCTGTGCGTGACCCTAGGGCAGGGGAGGTAGCCAAGATGCCTGTTGGGGAGCGCATCGCCTTGGCCAAGCAAGCCTGGAACATAGCCGCAAGGCGGCTGACGGCTCAAGGGCTGGCTCCCCTGCCCAGGATCCTGAGTGCTCTAGACATCTCCCGGGCCACCTGGTACTACTACGGCCGGCAGAAGGTAGAGGCTGATAGGAAGAGGGAGGAAGAGGACCAGAAGACCCTGGCTCTGATCACCCAGGTGCTGCAGGAGCACCCCCGGTACGGCTACCGCCGGATCCAGGAGGAGCTGAAACGGAAGGGGATGCGGGTCAATGGCAAGCGCATCCGCCGGCTACTGAACGACTTCCACCTGGCTTTGAAGCGGGGCCTGAGGGTCACGCGCAGCGTAGCTTGCAACCCAAACCCAACCCTCTCCTAGAGATTGTGCTTCTTGCGGGAGAGCGGGCAGACCTCCGGGCTTCCCTCTTGCGGGAAAGGGAACCCAAGCCCTTTGAACTGCAGAACCTACGCTTCGCGTGACGTACACCGACTTCACCCTGCTGCCCTACGGAGGAGGCAAGGTTTGGTTTCTGCCCATTCTGGGTCAGCCGCAGGCTATCTTGCCCATACCACCCGCGCGGTGCTGGCCTGGGGGATGGGGCCTTCCCCTACGGCGGAGCTGGCCCTGGGGGTATGGGATGGGGCCAAGGAGCGGATTCTCAGGGAAACGGGCCGGGAGCCCTGGGCTCTCATCCACCACGACCAGGGGGGAGCTTTTCTGAGCCACGAGTGGGTGGGGAAGCTTCTTCTGGAGGACGGGCAGAGGGTTTCGTATAGCCTGATGGGGCCGAGGGGGAACCCGGTGGTGGAGTCCTTCTTCTCCCGCTTTAAGGGGGAGAACCGGGACCTCTTCCTGGAAGCCCGAACGCTAGAGGAGCTGAAGGGGGTGATTGCGGAACGGATCAGATACTACCACGAGGGACGGCTGCACTCGGGGCTGGGATACCGGACCCCGGAAGAGGCTTTGCGGGAGGCTTTGGGGGCTTCCCATGGCAAAGAGACAGGAGGAGTTCAAAATTAGGGGCGCACATCATGCTACGGTTCTACGAGTACCCGCAGGTGCTTTGGCCCTATCTTCGGAGCACCAACCTGATGGAGAGGTTTATGCGGGAGGTGAGAAGGGGGACGAAGGTGCGGGACCATAAGTTTCCCCGGCCTGAGGCGGTATGCAAGCTGTTGTACCTGGAGGTAGAGGGTCAAGAGGGGAGGTGGGCTGTGCAGCGATGGAAAGGCTTTGGCGAGGTACGAGAGGTGCTGGAGGAAATGCTACGTGAGCGGTATGCCCCGCGTACACAGACATCTACACATACACATAAATCTTGACACGACCCTTTGTCCTGAAGGTCTTCCTCTTCGTCCTGGCTCACAACCTCAGGCTCATCGCACAGAAAATCGCCTAGGTGGCAACTTGGGTTATTATACTTTCCTCATGCCAGCCCCTCTGCGCATCCACCTGAGTCCTGAGGAAGACGCCCAGCTGCGGGAACTGGAGACCAACCTCGTTGTACTGCTACCCTAAATTTGGACCACTCCGCCACCCAGTTTAGTCAGATTTTCACCTCCGTTCAAGTAACGCTCCGCAAAGGCTACAGGCGTCAAATACCCCAAGGCAGAATGGGGGCGCTTGCGGTTGTACACCTCAAAAACAAAGGCCTCCACCGATGCCCGCACCTCCTCTAGGGTTCGGTACTCCCGCAAGTCCACCCACTCTTCCTTTATGGTCCTGATCAACCGCTCCGCATGCCCGTTCTCCCATGGCCTCCCCCTCCCCGCATAGCTCAGCCTTACCCCAAGCCCTACCCATCGCTCCACGTACCGCCTGGAGGTGTACTGCACCCCCTGGTCCGAGTGATGGACCCGCGGCACCCCCTCCCGCAAGGCCTGCTCCAAGGCCGCCAAGGCCAGTCCAGTCCCTGGGAAAGCCTCCGCCCCAAGGACAACCCCAGCACCCGGCGGGTGTAAAGGTCCATCACCACCGCCAGGTAAGCCGTCTCTTCCCCCAGGACCACGTAGCTCAGGTCCGCTACCCACACCTCGTCGGGCGCCTTCACCTCAAACCCAGGCAGCAGGTTGAACCCTTCCCCTAGGGCAAGAACCCCAGGGAAAGTGGTCTTGAGCTTGGGAGGGTGCCGGGGAAGGAGCAAGCCTTCCTCCCGCATCAAGGAGCGCACCCGCTTGTCCCCTACCCTAAACCCCTCCTCCCGCAGGAGCGCCCCCAGGCGGCGGTAGCCATAGCGGGGCCAGGTGCCCGCCAACTCCCGCAACCGTGCACAAAGCCTCTCTTCCTCCTCCCCAAGGCCCTTGGGGCGGTAGTAGAGACCGCTGCGGGGAACCTCCAGGAGGCGACAGAGCAGGCGGAGGGGATAGGCTTCCCCCAAGGCCATCACCAGCCGCCGCCTTTCCTTTGCCGGTAGAGTGCGGAGGCTTTTTTTAGGACCTCCAACTCCAAGGCCAGCTGGCCGGCCAAGCGTTCCAGCTCGCGGATACGGGCCTCTTGCTCGCTGCAGCCGGAGGTGAAAGCGGCATGGGCGTTTTCCAGGAACTCCCGCTGCCAGCGGTAGAGCACGGACTCCGCCACCCCCTGAACCCGAGAGGCCTCGGCCACGCTCCTTTGGCCGGATACCAACCCCAACACGATCCTCGCCTTGTCCTTCGCCGACCACTTGCGCATCTTGCTCCCCCCAGGCTACACCCCTTGGCCTCTCTCTTGGGGTGGTCCAAATTCGGGGTAGCACTTCAGGACTTTTACGACAGCCTCTGAGGCCCTGCTGGCCCTGGCGGACACCGTCACCGAGATGCGCAAGGTGAAGCACGCCTTTGACCTGGGCGTGCCGGCGCAGGTGGGGATGGAGCACTAAGGGAAAGTCGAAAAAGTCTGCCTTTCTGGACTTAGTGCGCGACGGCTCTGGCCGTTGCCCGACGGGGCTATCGAAGCTCCTCCAGACCCAGAAGCCCGTACCCCAGCACTTCTCGTAGGGGCTTCCAGACCTCTTCTTCCCCCTCCCGCACCCGCAGGCGCAGGTGAGGGTTGGGCAGGTAGCGGCCCCGGGCCACCCGCAGGAAGAGCCTGCGGGCCGGGCGGTAGCTGCTTTGCGCCTCGTTCCTGCCCAAGACCCCGTTCAGGTAGGTGCGGCGCGCCTCCTCTCCTTCTTTGGCCGCTAGGGTGCGGGGGAGGAGGCCAGGGGGCAGGTGGCCCAGGGCCTCCGCCAGGTAAGCCGAGGTGAGGCCCTCGTAGGGCCGGGCCCTCTCGCTGAGGTGGAAGTTGGCCCGGAGGCCCTTGGCTAGGGCCAGGGCCGCCAGGAAGACCCAGAACTCGGGGTGGTTGGGGTAAAGGCGCACCAGGCGGAAGCCCCCTTCCTCTGGGACTTGAAGGTCCACCGCCGTGGGACCCAAGAGCTCCACCAGGGTGGGGAAGGGCCCGCGGGCGAAGCCGGGGTCCTCGAGGGCCCGGAGGAGGGCATAGAGGAAGGGGGTCTGGCCGAAGGGGTCGCGGGCTTCCGGGTCGGCCCCCGCTTCCAGAAGGGCGTGGACTAGCTCCAGGTTTCCCGCCTGGGCGGCCAGCATCAAGGGGGTGGCTCCCGAGGGGGTGCGGAAATCGGGGCCGAAGGTGCGCACGTCCCAGAGGATTTCCTTCCACCCCTTGCCCCCGTAGGGGCGGAGGAGGCGGGCGGTGGTCTCCGCCGCTACCTCCCAAGGCAGGCGGGGCCGGTCCAGAAACCAGGGGGAGAGGAGTTCCTGGGCCGGGCGGTGGCCGGCCTGGGCCAGGGCCTGCAGGAGGGGGAGGTTCCGGTGGAAGAGGGCGAGGTCCAAAAGTTCCCTACGGGCCTTTTCCTTGAGGTCAGCGGGGTTTTTCAAGACCTCCTCCAGACGCTTCCGGTCCCAAACCGTCCAGGGCACAGGCTTGGCCCCCAGGAAGGCCTCCCGGATGGCCTGTGCTTGCTCCAGGTTGCCGTGCTGGGCAAGGCGGGCCGCCTCCCGGCTCCACTCCTCCCGGCTCGTCTCCCGGGCCTCCAGGCGGAACTCCCGCCCGGCCTCGAGGCCCAGGAGCCGCAGGAAGGGGTGGGTAGGGTCCTCTTCCACCCAGATCACCTCCTCCACGGCCCGGGTGAGGGCCACGTAGAGGGCGTTGGTGAAGAACTTGTACTCCTCTAGGCTCTTGTCCGCCTTGTCCTTGGCCCGGCGGAAGACGAGCTCCCCCTCCAGGTCAGCGGGGTCCACCCCGCGGGCCACCTCCCGGTAGGCTTCGGGGGCCGCGGCCACGAAGCCGTAGAGGATGACCTTGGGGTACTCCAACCCCTTGGCCTCCCGCACGGAGAAGAGGAGGGGGGTGTGGAACTGGGCGCGCGCCCGCTCTTTGTCCTCCTCCCGCAGGACCAGGACCGCCACCTCCGCGCTCCTTTGGCTCCTGGCGTCCAGGTCCTTGAGGAGGTTGAGTTCGGCCTGCAGGAGCACCGCCTTGCCCTCCCGGTCCAGCCTGGGTTCGCAGAGGTAGGTGCTTTCCCGGTCCACGGAGCCGAAGCGGGCCTGCTTGAGCCGGAGGAGGCGGTTGGCCAGCTCCGCCACCCTACGGGCGTTGCGGAAGTTGGCCCGCAGCACCCGGATGCGCTCCAGGGCCTCCTCTCCCCGCTCCGCCTCCTGGAAGAAGTAGGTCTTCAGGGCCGCCCAGGAGAAGAAGTTGGGGTGGACGATCTGGTGGCTGTCCCCCGCCAGGAGGAAGTGCCTAGGGGCCTTGAGGCTCCTCAGAAGGAGGTCCAGCTGGGCCAGGGTGAGGTCCTGCACCTCGTCCACCGCCAGGAAGTCGTAAAGGGGTTCCACCTGGCCCCTGGCCGCGGTAGCGGTGGGCCAGGAGGCTGGGGTCGTAAAGCCCCCTCTCCTCCAAAAAGGTCAGGTAGCGGCGGAAGACCTCGTAGACCTGGGGCCTAAGCTCCCTCGGGTAGAGGCTCTGCCGTACCCCTAGGGCCAGGTAGGCTTCCAGGGAAAGGGGGCCCTCCGGGGAGGCCAGGAGCACCCCCCGGAACTCCTCGAAAAGGGCGTGGGCATGGGTGAAGGCCAGGGCTCTGCGGTAGGGGGCAAAGAAGGCCTGAAAATCGCGGAAGGTCACCTCCCTGCCCTCAGGAACCCCAAAGGTTTCCAAGAAGTCCCGGAAGGCGAGGAACTCAACCTCTTGGTAGGGGTTCTCGTAGCCGTGGGCGAAGTAGAGGCGGCGGGCTTCCTGGGCCAGGAAGGGGCTTTGTGTGGCATAGAGCACCCTTCCCGCCTCTCGCTTGAGCCTTTCCAGGGCCAAGGCCGTCTTCCCCGAGCCCGCGGCGCCCAGGACCAGGGGCGGGGGTAGCCGGAGGAGGGCCTCTTGGGCCTCGTCCAGGGTAAGGGGCTTGTCCAGGTAGTGGAAGCGGGTGGCCCCCGCCTCCAGGTGGCGCACGGGCTCCGCCTCCCGCACTTCCTCGGGGAGGGGACGGAGGGCTTCCTCCCGCACCGCCGCCCCCCGCAGGAAGCGGGAGCGCTCGTAGGCGTGGTTGGGGATGACCTCCAGGACGAGCCAGGCCCCTTCCCCGTTGGCCCGGACCAGCTTGAGGAGGAGGCGGTCCTTTTCGCTCAGCTTGGCCCGGAAGTAGGGGGTGGGGGAGAGCTTCTTCACCTCCGCCCGTTCGGGGCGGTCTGCCCTCAGGTCCTCCAGCACCCGCTCCAGGCGCTTCTCCAGGTGGGGTGGGACCTCGAGGCCATCGTAGAGCAAAACCCGCACGAATCTCAGGATAACCCAAGTTGCCACCTAGGCGATTTTCTGTGCGCTGAGCCTGAGGTTGTGAGCCAGGACGAAGAGGAAGACCTTCAGGACAAAGCCCTCCGGGGTGACGGCATGGATCCGGCGGGGAAAGAGATGGTGGAGCATGCTGCCCACCGTTTCCACCACCCTCCGCCCCACGATGGCCAGGTACTGCAACCAGGGCACGTACCGCCGGCTGTTCCTTCTGCGGATCACCATGGGAACCACCCCCTGCGCCTCCCGGAGGAGGTCTTCATAGAGGTGGCTCTCGTACCCCCGGTCCAGGTAGAGCTCCGCTCCCTGGGGAAGATCCAGGGGAAGGAGGAGTAGGGAGACGAGGTCGTGAAGGCTTCCCGGGGTCAGGTTCACCTCATGGACAAACTTGCCGTCGTCCACCAGGAGGTGGAGCTTATAGCCGTGGAAGAAGACCCGCTTGCTGGGGATATAGCCCCGGTAGACCTTCCCCGGGGCCAAGCGGGACCTCGGGGCTCGGATGTTTTCGCAGACGGGGAGGGGGAAGGTATCCAAGGCATAGCTCTGGGCGGTATGGAGCCTTTTCCAAACCTGGGACAGCAGGTGGAGGAGAGGGAGGAGATAGACCTTTGCCCGATGGAGGCGGCGGTTGGTCAGCCGTAAGGCTACGTTCCAGCGGCTGGGGGAGGGGATATGGCTGAAGAGACGGAGCTCCTTGGCCAAGGCCAGGGCTTTGTTGTGCTTGCCGCCCAGTTCCAAGGCGGCCAGGATGGCTAGGGTGAGGATGGCGCTGGTAGGCACCTTGGTCTGGGGGTCAGGAACATAGCCTACGGCTGACCTTTGTGCCCCATGGCCTTGAGCGCGTCAGCAAGGTAGCCCTGCGGGCTGACCTATAATGCAGAAGGCCGCTATAGTCTGTTGCAGCATAGCGGCCGCTATTTTTTCAGGCCGGGGGGTAGGTGGCAACTTGGGTTACCATAAGAAGGGCATGGAAGGGGCCATCGTGGTGGACCCGGAGATCATGGGCGGCAAGCCCGTGGTGGCGGGCACCCGCATCACCGTGGAGGAGATCCTGCGCCGTCTGGCGGCAGGGGAAACCCCCGAGGATATCCTCCAAGCCTTTCCCCGGCTCACCCCCGAGGGTCTACGGGCGGCCCTCCTCTACGCCGCGGAAGCAGTAGGAGGGGAGCGGACTTACCTCTACCCCGAGCAGGCGGCATGAAGCTCTTGGCGGATGAGGGGGTAGACGCCCCCATCGTGGGCAGGCTCCGGGGAGAAGGGCACGAGGTTCTCTACGTGGCGGAGATGCGCCCAGGCATAAAAGACCCCGAGGTCTTGGCCTTGGCTCGGGAGGAAGGGGCTTTACTCCTCACCACGGATAAGGACTTCGGGGAGCTAGTCTTTCGCCAGGGGCTCCTCAGCACTGGGGTCTTGCTCCTTCGCCTGGAGGGGCTGCCTCCTTTGGAAAAGGAGAACCGAGTGGCCTGGGCCCTGAGGGAGCACGGAGCGGAGATGGTGGGTGCCTTCTCTGTACTGAACGGTAAACGGCTGCGGATACGGAGATGACCCAGGACAAGCCCCTGGCCAGAAACCCCTCCACCAGAACCACCCCCACCGCTCAGTACAGCTCAGGCCGGGTCACGTGGAGGATAACGGGCAGCCCCCCGCGGGTAAAGTAGGTCTGCAAGCCCTGAAGGTCCATGCGGTAGCCCCCTAAGGGCTACGCTTCCCGAGGCCCGCACCAAGCTCTGGGCATTGAGACCCCCCTCCAGTCTCCGCTAGTGTGGCCTCCAGGCCAAATCTGCAACGTAGCCAAGCCCTCTGGCTTGGATGCAACGTGCGGTCGGGGGGATACATTATCCCTATCCCTTCGTTTGCTACTTGATCTGCACCCCCTGGGTATGAGAAAAGGGGCATGCTATGCGACCCGACCGCGAGCATCCCCAGAACGTAGCCTGACGGCTGACTTACCATCTTGCTTACCCGAGATTTTAACCCTCGCCCTCTTCCTGACATTCACGGGCCCGGACCTCGGCAAGGGCTACCTCCTCTCCCAGTCTCTCCTCCGACTCCCCCTCCCCACCTCCCCTGCTTCCTATGAGTTCAGTTCCGCCTGGAGAAGGTTGAGGAGGGCCTCGGCCTGCTCGGGGGTGAGCCTGAAGTCATTCATCTGGCACCTCCCAAACTTTCCCGGGGGGCCAGAAGGCCCCCCAAACTCCTAAGCTGCTTGCATCCCGGGGAAAAGGGGGAAGGATCTGGGCTAGGATGGGTTCCCTTTGGAGCCTCTAGGCCATCAATCTAGGAGTTCCTGGGGGAACCTGGGCCCAAGAAGGGGCGTCTGAAGAAGGCTTCCCCTTTGGAGCCACTGCAGGATGCGGTTAGCCTTTCCCTCTGGTGTCTTGGGCAGCACGAAAGTCTCCCTCACCTCCCGTGCCTTCCCGGGTGGCCGCTGGGGCCTCTGAGCCTATCCCTGGCCCCTCAAGCGTCCAAGAGAAAGGCCTCCACCTGGGCGTACTCCATCCGGGCTGTGGTCCAAAGCGCTTTGCCTTCCGCCTTGGGATCGTACCGGGCCTGCCAGCTCAGGCCCAAGAGGCGCTCGTAGGCCTTGCGCACCTGCCGGGGAAGCCCTGCCCGCTTCAGAAGGCTCTGGGCCTGGGCGTAGGTCTGAGGGGTGGGGGCTTGGGGCAAGCGCTCCAGGGCCCAAGCCAGGAGGGCGTGGTGTACCGCATAGAAGAGCACCACCGCTGCCCAGCGGGGGCTTTTCTCCGAAAGGGCAAAGGCCAGGGCCAGGTCTTCCCCAGCCCTGACCCGCCGCGCTTCCGCCTCAGTCATGGGGCACGAGGATCACCGCTACTCCCAGGTCCAACTCGTCCTCCAGGTCCAGGAAGGCCTCCTGGAGGTGGTCGATCTCCTCCGGGGAAACCTCCCGCCCGTAGAAGGCGATCCCTTCCACCCCGGGCAGGGGCTCCCCGCTGAGGCTTCTGAGGCTCCACCTCCGCACCACCCCCCGGGCCTGAGCCTCCTCCAGGAGGGCCTCCACCCGGCGGGCCGCCTCCAGCACCTTAGGGGGCAAGGTGGCCTGCATCCCCTTCATGCTACCTCAAGGGCCGCAAGCCGCACTAGAGTACCCCCCGGAGGCAGGTGAAGGCCTCCCTGAGCTCCCTTTCCAGCGTCATGGATCACCTCCACAGGTTCGTCAAGATACGGGCTGCGTCCGTAACCAAGACACGGGCTGCGCTCGTGACCCAGGTAGGGCACAGATGCCCCTCCCGAAAGGCTCAGGCTTGCCAGAACCGCTCGGTGGTCCTGGGAGTCTGGGATGAGCAGGGCCTCACGGGGAAGGCCGCATACGCGCACGGGCTTGTCCACGCCCTGCCTCGAGGGGTCCCGCTCGGGACTGCCCTACCCCAAGTTCCTTCAGCTGTCGAAGGAAGGAACCGCCACCACCGCCAAGCCCCTGGCCTTAGCCACCCGGTAGAGGGTCCGGTCAAAGGTCAGAAAAAGAGGCCGTGCGCCAAGGGCTTGGAGATCCAAAGCCGCCTGCAGGTGCACCGCATCCGCGCCTTTCAAGGGCTCCTTGGCGCAAAGCTCCGCCGCGGCTTGAAAGGTGGCGTACCCAGGCACCACCACGGTAAGCCCTTCCCAGAGGTCATAGAGTTCCCGCAATGCCTTGCGAAACTGGGGCCTGCTGAGGCGCCCGTCCCGGTGCATGGCGTGCAGGACGCCCGTGCTTTCCGTTAAGGCAAAGGCACAAGCCCCCACGCTATCCGCCGCCAAGAAAGCCTCGCGGGCGATCTCTGAAAAAGCCTCCTGGACCAGGAGCTTTAGCAGTCCGCTGGTTTCCAGGAAAAGCACGCTTACCTGCGGGCTTCCTTGAGGTAGTCCGTGGTGGCCTTGCCCTCCCGGGGCACCACAGGCTCGGGCAGGCGGGGCTTTCCGGGCTTTCGCGGCAACAGAACCACGAAGCCGTCGGTCCTGGGATCCCTGGAAAGGGTTGAGCTCGCTTTTGCCATCTTGGCCATCCCTAACCCCAGTCTACAGGAAAGGCCTCGGGAGAAGCTGTCCCCCGGGGCCCCCAAGATACGGGCTGCGCCCTTGACCAAGGCCCCTGGGCTTTCTTTGTCATCCATCCCTTTTCGGCACGCCCCCCTTCCCCGAGCTAGAGACTGTCGTAAAAGTCCCCCACCGCACCTTACGCGGCCCTCGCCAGCCGCTTCACCAGCAAGCGTAGCATGCCCAAGTACAACCACGCCTCGCTGACGGAAGGATGCTGCTCGTAATCCTTGCTCAACCTCCGGTTCCTCCCCAACCACGCCAACGTCCGCTCCACCACCCACCGCTCGGGCAACGGCTTGGTTTCGGGCATGGCCTGGCGTAAGGATGGGCCACCACCTCCAGCTCTAACCCAGGGCCTGCAACACTGGTCGTGTACGTTGGCCGGGTAAACGTACACCCGGAGCATCCTCCCCTGGGTATCCACCACCACCTGGCGTTTCCGCCCCTTCACCCTCTTGGCCCCGTCGTCCCCTCGGGGCTCCCCTTTTCCGTGGTATTGACCGACTGGCCCTCCACCACCAGGGCGCACCGCCTTTCCCTCTCCCGGTCCCGCCGGACCAGGGCTTGGGCTGCCCTTTCCCAAACCCCTACAAGCTAGCCTTCGGCTGACCTTTCTGCCACTTGCGGAAGTAGTTGCGGTTCCTTTGGGGTGGGGGTCCCAAAGACGATTTCTCGGCGAGGCACCTTGGCCGGGCGACCCCCGGGCTTGGGGGCGGGGATCAGGGGCTCAAGGATGGCCCATTCCTCATTGCCGAGGCTGCTGGGGTAGGATGGGCGTGTCCTCTACACCCTTCAAGGATACAAGACTTTTACGACAGCCTCTTATAGCGAAGGAGCGCCTCCCCTTCGGGGTTCTCCACGGCCAAAATCACCTCGCCCTTCCGCAGGTCGGCCACGTAGGCCTTGGGCTTGCCCAAAGCCCAAGCGTAGGCCATCACCTGGAGGCGGTAGACCTCGAGGGTCCACCTCCTGGTCGGTCTTGTAGTCCAAAACCCAGTCCGCCCCCACCTGGTCGGCCCGGCCCTCCAGGCGCACCCCCTCTACCTCTAGGGCCACGGGAACCTCCTTCGCCACAGGGCCCTCCCGGAAAGGGGCGAACGCCTCGTGGGTGAAGAAAACCTGGGCCAGCCGGAGGGCTTCCTCCCTCTCCTCCTCCTCCGTGCCGGGGAAGGCCTCCGGTTTTTCGCGAAAAACTCTTTGCCCCGGAAGACGCGGGGACGAAGGAGGAGGCATGGGTTCCGGATAGAAGTGGTCCTAAAGGCCCGGGGCGAGGGCAGGAGCGGCTGCGACGAGGAACTGCGCCGCGAGGTTTGGGAGCAAGCCCGGCTCCTCCGTAAGGGGGAAAACCCATAGCCCAAGCCCTCCACTTGGGGGGGTGCCAAGCCCTCCTGGGCTTGGTGGAAGGACGGGAACGGGAGGCTTGCGGCCTGCTTCTGGAAGCGGTCCGCTGCCTCCTCTGGCCCAAGGGGGGGAGGTGTTGGAGGCCGAGCTCTGGCGCTGGGCTGATCTAACTCCCGAAGCCTTCTTGGAGCGCTACCATAAGGCCAGCTACGCTCCCAAAGAGGGGCTGGCCGCTTGGATCGAGGCTGGGGTGCGGAGGGGGAGGCTGGACCTCGAGGCCTGGCAGCCTGTCCTGGAAATCCTGGGGAGCCCCTAACCGAGGCCGCCAGACTGGCCTACTCGGAACCCTCTCCCATCCACCCCTCAGGCGCCAAAACGGTGAGGGCGCCTTCCTCCTACCACCTCTTCGCCTGCACCCAGGGGAGCGCCCTTGGATTTGGGGCCTGAGGTTTTTCCCCTAATGTCGTAGCTTCGTAGGATTATCTTGACCCACACCCGTTGTCTGGAGAGTCTTGCTTTTTTGTCGGATGTAGGGTAGTATTCCACCGAAGCAACTTCGTGGAATATGCTTTTGCGTTGACTTATCGGTGGCTTCCGCGAGTTGCTTTAGGAGGTGTATATGCCGTTTGGTCTTTACGAAGTCAGCGGAGGAACTTATACCCTTCTGGCTGGTCTGAATATAGACGACATCGTGGTAGAGCCTGCTAAAGCCCATGGTCTTTTGCTCCCCACTTCATCGACTGCCACTTTGGATGACCAGGGTTGCCTCCCTCCAGGAGTGTGGAGCAAGTTAGGAGTGCCATGGCACTTGGCTGAAAGCAAGATTATTGAGGTTATAGCCACACATCGCTTATCTGGAAGCACACCATCCAGCTTATCCAGCCTAAAAGTGGTTGTGAACATTACTCCCGCGCGCCCCACAGTTCATCTGGCCGAGATCAAAGGCGTCTGGGGTTATACCTACACTCACTGGCGCGGTCACGGACAGTACTGGATACCGGTGATGCTTAAGTTGCAGTCCCTTTGGCTCGATGTTCCTCGTAGTTCCCTTGGAATTCGAGGGGGTGTTGGGTTGCCAACTCCCTTTTCTGCACCTCCAAAGCCGGGCAGGGTGCACTTTGAGTTTTTCTACATCACAGAAATAATCAGGAAAAAGGAGCGGAAACTAACCGTAGCCCTCGGGAGCTTCAATCATCCCCTGCTTTCCGGTGAGGCCCTCGCCTACTTTACATGCGTCATGCGCAAAGAGCTCATGAATGAGCCTCGTCCTTGCGGAGGCTTGGATATCTGCGGTTGCGATCAATGCTAGGTTTTCACGGTAAATCGGGGTACGGGAGGCTCGAACCCAACCTTATCACGGCTCCCAACCGCGACGGAGGCACCTAACAACGGGTGGAACGAGGGGTGTGGGGTTTACCTGGCTTCTTCGTTTCGCGGCAAGCGCTCCAGCACGTTCATCCCGTGGAGACGAAGCGCGGAGCTGGTTTGCCAAGGGGAAGGCACCTTACACCCCATCCCTTAAGCCATATCCGGAGGCCATACCTTCAGGTACTTTGCCGCCACCCGCCAAAGCCCCACATCAAAGGTGGCCATGAGGACAGGCTCTCCTAAGGCCTCCTGCCAGAGAAGGGCCGCGGCCAGATGGGTGGCGTCATAGCCCCGCAGACCTTCCCGCCAGGCCAGGTCCCGCGCCATCTCCAGGAGGAGATCGGTCACCCGCAGGCGGTGCAAGCGGGGCCAGTCCTCCAGGAACGCACCCAAGGCGCTTTGGCCCTCCTCCCGCGCCAGGGCTCCCGTGCGCACCGCTTTGGCCAGGGCGGCGGCCATCTCCACCTGGGCCACCGCCGCGGTGCCCACGGTCTCAGCCCCGCGAAGGAGGGTCCGCACCTCGTCGCTGCCCGCCTCGGCCACGTAGCGCTTGACCAGGGCGCTGGTGTCCAGGTAGACCACCGGGGCCACTACCGCTCCTCCACCAGGAGATCCGCCACGCTGGCCCGGCTATAGGCCACAGGCTCCCGGTCGGGAAGCCGCCCCTCCCCCAGGTCTAGAAGGCCCAAGGTGGCCAGAGCCTGGAGGCGGGCCTCGAGGCCTGAGCCTTCGGGTACCAGGCGGGCCACGGGCCTCCCCCGGTCCGTCAGGAGCAGGCTCTCCCCTTGGCGCACCTTGCGCAGGTAAAAGCCCAGACGGTTCTTGAGGAGGCGGAGGGGCACCCGTTCCATGTAGCTATCTTATCACAGCAAGTAGCCGCATCTGAGGGCCTTTGGGAACTCCAATGCTCTTCCAGGTTTCTCTATTCCTGCAGATGAGCCTCCCAAACTCCAAGAAGTGGACCAAAAACAAGAAGCCGTAAAATGACAGCATGCGCAGGAAAAGCCTCTTGCCTTTGCCCCGGCTAACCCTTGCGGCCCTCTCGGCTCTGGCCCTCCTCCTCTCCGCCTGCCAGAACCTCGTCCAGACCCCCAGGCCCCCCGTGGAGGCCCTGGCCGGGACGGGGGAGCTCCTCGAGGCCCGCCCCGGCGAGACCCGCCAGGTGAAGGTCCGCCTGGCCCAGGGGGCGGAGAGTGCTGAGGTCTACCTGCGCCTGGCCGACCCCTGCGCCAAGGGCACGAGCTACTGCCCCGGCTGGGACGCCACCCGCTACCCCGGGGTGGAGCACACCCGGGAGCGGTTCACCCTCACCGCCACCAACCTCGAGGCCACCTTCACCCTCAGCGTGGCCCAGGACGCCCTGCCCCAGGGGCCCTTCAAGTGGGAGCTGGTGGCGGTGGACGAGAAGGGCAGGGAGTGGACCTTCCCCGTGTACCTGCGCATTCCCAGCGAGGGGCAGGGGGCGGTGGCTGCCCTGCGGGAGTGGCGCGCCCGGGCCGGGCTCCCCGGCGTGGAGGAGGACCCGGAGTGGGCCTGGCGGGGCTGGCTCCACAGCCGGTACAGCGTGATGAACGGTGCCAGTAGGCTCCCCCACGATGAGGACCTCTCCCAACCTTTTTCCAGCGGGGAGGGCCGGAGTGCGGGGCGGGTGGGCAACGAATGGGGGAGCCTTGGTCTACAGAACGGGCGAGCCTCTTGGTCTCCGGACCAAAGCCCGGTCAACTGGTGGATCGCCGCCCCCTTCCATCGCTTCGGCCTCATCTACCCCTGGTCCCTGCAGGTGGGCTCGGGCATCTACCGGGACGTGCTCCCCTGGAACGGGGTAATCTTCGGCCACACTCGGGCTACCCTCCCCTACTTCTCCTCCTCATCGACCCCGAACCCTGGGGTGCAGGAGGTGCCCTTCCCCGTCCCGGGGATGCGGGTACCCGTGGCCTCCTTCGACGGCTACGAAAACCCCAATCCCGCCTACCCCTGCCTCCACCCCGAAGTTCCCAGGCAGCGCCCCTTCTTCAGCCAGCCGGGGATCGACTGGAACGCCAGCGGGCTACGGCCCTTCGGCTTCCCCGTCACCCTCATGACCTTCGCCCGGGCGGACACCGAGGTCCTGGAGGCCAGGCTGGTGAGGGTGTCCGACGGGGCGGTGAACCCGGTCTGCGCCTACGGGAGCCTGCAGTACTGGGATGACCGCGACTTCTGGCGGAACGCGGCCCTCTCGATACTCAACGATTTGGGGGCGGTCATCGTCCTTCCCCGCGAGCCCCTCACCCCCGGGGCCGAGTACGAGGTCTACCTGAAGGCTCGGATCGGCTCCCAGGTGTGGGAGAAGACCTGGCGCTTCCAGGTGGAAACCCAGGAGAACCTCTGGCCTACAAACTAGGGGCAACGGGGAGGGGGGCGGGGGTGTCCCCCGCCCCCTTTCTCAACCCCTCAGCGCCTTTCCTTTGCCGCCTCCTCCACCCCGGCGGCGCACCGGGCGGCCTGGAGGGGAGGCAGGTCCAGGCAGAGGCCCTCCGCCCGCTTCCTGTCCTTGACCGCCGAGAGCAGGGCGCTTCCCAGGGCCCCGGTGCACACCGCCCCGTCGGGGTTGGCCCCCTCGCAGAGGCGCCAGGCGGCCTGGAGGTTCTCCTTGGGCCGCCGCTCCACCATCTCCATGGCCGCTCCCACCTGGCAGTTAAAGAGCAGGGGGCCCCGCACCTTCCCGCACTCCTCCTTGACCCTGGCCTCGCCTCCCCGGGCGTAGGCCCCCCGGCCCACGTAGCGGGCGCAGGCTTCGGGGTCGGGCAGGCGCTCGCACAGCCGCACCGAGGAGGGGAAGATCACCAGGCGCAGGCCCATCACCTCGGAGCAGGCCCGGGCGGCGGGGCCGGAAAGCCCCTGGCAGTACCGCTCGGGGAGGCCCTGGACCTCCTGGGGGATGCGGGCGGCGAAGTACCCCCGCAGGCAGAGGGCCTGCCCCTCCGAGGCCCGGCACAGGGCCGAGGCCAGGGCGGGGGGCAGGAAGGCCAACCCCTGGCCCTGGCGGTAGGCGGGGGCTCCCGGGCCCCGCTGGTAGCGGGCGGCCAGCACGTAGCCCACCCCGAAGGCCAGGGCCGTCAGCGCCAAAAGCAGGATCAGCAAAGACACCTTCCCCTTCACGGGCACACCTCGCTGCGCATGGGTTTCAGGCGGGGCCTCTCCGCCTGGGGGGCTGCGGTGCCCCAGTAGACCGTGACCGTGTGGAGCCGCTCCGCCCCCCCGTGCCTCCTGTTCCAAGCCTGGCAGAGGTAGAGGGCCAGGGCCTCCATGCGGGCCTCATCCGCGGGCTTGCCCCGCCAAGTCCCCCACCAGAACTTGCGCCAGTGTTCCCCCCCGGAGAGGAGGACGGGGAAGCGGGGAACCTCCTCCCGGTAGGCCGCCTCCCCCAGGAGCATCCAGCGCCAGGGGTCCACCACCTGGCCCACCACCGTCACCCCCTGGGCCTGCACCCAGTCCTTGCGGCCTGGGGGCGTGGGGGCGAAGTGCCCCCAGCGCAGGTCCAGGCCCAGGCTCCCCAGGGTGGTGGACACCTCGGGCCGCACCCCCCGGTAGGCCTCCACCAGGCCCTTCCAGCTCAGGTAGCCGTAGACCCCGCTGAAGGCCAGGGCCAGGAGGACCGCCGGGAGGGGGTTGGGGCGGAGCTCCCGGTGGGGCAGGTGGGCTAGGGTCCACCCCGGGGAGGGCCTGCGGTCGGCCACCAGGCGGTAGGCCCGGTCCGCCAGCCAGGGGAAGCCGGGGAGCCGCCAGAGGAGGGCCAGAGGGCGGAAGGGGGAGGCCAGGAGGAGGCCCAGGAAGCCCCGCCCCTCCGTGTACCGACGCCCCTCCACCTCCACCACCCAGCTCCGCCGGGCCTCCATCAGGGCCAGGGCCTCCCCTTCCGCGGGGACGATCTCCGCCCGCGCCAGGAGAAGCCCCCGAAGCACCTCCGACACCCGCTTGCAGAAGCCGCAGGCCCCGTCGTAGTGCACCACCGCCTGGGGGAGCCTGGGGGCGGGGAGCCGGGCGAAGACCTGGGGCGGGAGGAGGAGGGAGAGGGCGGAGAGCATGACGAAGGGGAAGTGGCCCACGTCCAGGAAGAGGGCAAAGCCCACGTGCAGGCTCATGAGGAGGAGGACTCCCAAGAGCCTCAGGGGCCAGAAGGGCAGGAAGAGGAGGAAGGGTGCCCCCGCCTCCACCAGGAAGGTGTAGCGGGAAAGCCAGGGCAGGAGCCCGGGGAGCCGCTCCATCAGCAGCACCCCCAGCACCGAGCCGTGGGAGCTCACCAGGGCCCCCGCCACCGCATCCCCCCGGAGGAAGTAGCTCCCCAGGTCCTTGGCGGCGGCGTTCACCAGGTAGGCGGCGAAGAGGACGAGCAGGAAGGGCAGGGCCCCCAGGCTCACCAGGGCGGGGGGCGGAGCCCGCCGCAGGAGGGCCCGGTCCCACCCGTAGCCCGCCTCCAGAGGCAGGAGGGTGGAGAGGAGCAGGAAGGCGGGCACCAGCTGGTGCCCCGTGTTCCAGAGCCAGGGGTTGCGGTCCATGAGCCCCAGGGCCAGCACCCCCGCCAGGAGGCCCGTCCAGCGGGCCCGGAAGCCCACGGTGTAGGCCAGGGCCAGGAGGATGAGGAGGCCGTAGAGGGCGGCGTTCCACGCCTCCCCCCCGAAGAAGAGGGGCACCCGGGGAGGGGAGAGGCCCATCACCTGGTCCCGGGAGAGGAGGCCCCCGTCGGAGAAGAAGGCCCCCCACCAGGGGAGCATCCGCAGGAGGTCCTGCAGGAGGACCAGGCCCAACCCCGCCCGGAAGAGGAAGAGCCCCCCCGGGGCCAGGGCCAGGGGATGGAGCAGGTAGGGGCGGAGGCCCTCGAGGGGGGAGCGCCTACTTGAGGTTAGGGAGGAGGCGCTTGGCCTCATCGACCTCTTCCTTGGTCAGCCGCTTCTCCCACTCCGGGGCCAGGGACTTGGCCAGGTCGTTCCCACCAGCGGCGGCCTTCAGGAGCCAGGCGTAGCCCTGGGCCCGGCCGCCCGGCAGGTGCCCCTCGAGGAGGCAGAGGGCGTAGATGGCCATACCCTGAACGTACTCACGGGTCTTCTGGGCCAAGGGGCATGCCTTCTTCGGGTCCTGAGGCTCCCCGGCCACCCCGAAGTAGTAGGCGGTGGCGAGAAAGGCTTCCCCGAAGAGGTCCAGCCCCGCCAGCCGCTTTGCTAAGGCGATGGCTTTGGCCTGGTCGGCAGGCCCGCCGTAGCCGTAGTAGTACATGGCAATGAGGAAGTTCCCCGCGAGCAGGTAGCCCTTGCCCATGGCCTCTTCCCAAAGCGCCCGGGCCTTGGCCCAGTCCTTGGGGATGTTGCCGGGGGGGAAGCCGGTGAAGTAGAGCCGGGCCAGGGCGGAGAGGCTGATGGGCTCCCCCTGGGCCGCACCCGCCTGGATGGCGGCTGCGCTCGCCGCCAGCTGCTCCTGTGAAGGACGCCCCCTCAAGCCGAGCAACGTTCCCCGGGCTTGGAGGGTTCTGCCCCCGGGGTACCCCCTCTGCGCAGCCTCGTCCGCGAAGGTCAAGGCTAGCTTATCGTCCGCCGGAACGCCATACCCGTTCCCGTGGAGCACCACCAGCATGGCGCTGGCCCAGCCGCTTCCCCGCGAACGGGCCCAGTCAAAGTAGCTCTTGGCCCTTCCCAGGTCCCTGGGGTAGGCCACGCCGTTCAGGTAGAGGACCCCGATGGCCGTGCCCGCGTCGGGGTCCCCCTGGTTGTAGGCGTCGATCAGGTACTTGGCCGCCTCCTGGTCCCCCCGCTCCACTCGCACCACCAGGTTCCAGCCCTCCTGCCAGGTGATGGCCGAGGCTGCCTGCGCCCCAAGGATGCTCAGGGCAACGCCCATCTGGACCAGCCAACGGATGCGCGCCACTTGAACCATCTGCTTCCTCACCTCCAAGAACATGGTACCCGCCTGAAGATGAGGGCGGGCTCACCAGAGGAAGCGCCGGGTAAGGAGGCTCTCTGCGATCTCCTCCTTCCTCCTCTCCGACCAGCGCTTCCTGCCAGAGGCGGTGGACAAGCCCTTCTCCGGCATTGGCTGAGGGAGCCAGATCCACTTGCCCGTTCCGCTACTGGTGACCTGGAGGTCCAGCCCTCCCTCCCCACCTCCGTCGTCCTGGTTCCCGTTGCTTTGGGAGGCATCCGTGTTTGTTTGGGTGGTAAGTTGATCTAACGTGGTAAGTTGATCTAGCGTGGTAGTGGGTTGATCTAGCGTGGATTGCGAAGGGTCTGTGCTCTGGTTGCTGGGGTTCGTGCTCTGGTTGCTGGGGTCTGTCGTCTGGTTGCTGGGGTCTGTCGTCTGGGTGGTTTGTGTGGGCGGCTCTGGTGGCTCTCTTATCAACTCACAGTTATTCTGTGTGCTCGTGTTCACCAGCCGGCTCTCCACCCTCGAGGTGAACCCCGCCGTCCCCCTCGAGGACACCCCCACCACGTCCGGGCTCCAGACCTTCCAGTCCTGCCAGGTTTCGGTGACGGTGACGCTCCCGGTGTAGCCGGAGGGGCAACTTTCCGTGCGGGTCTGAGTGTAGGTGCGGAGGAGCTGGGAAGCGGGGGCAGTGTAGGCCCCGGGGGCGACCTGGCGGCAGCTTCCGTCCTCGCACAGGGTGCCCGGCAGGGGGCCGGAGTAGGCGGCGGACACCGTTGAGGTGTCGTAGGACTTCACCGACACTTGGGCCGGGGAGACCGACTGCAGGGCTATGATGCTTCCATGCAGGCCCAGGGTTTGGAGAAGAGGAGCCCCAAGCGGGCGGTGGCCCTCACGGGCGGCGCGCGCCTCTGGGGCTTCTTCGGCGAGGTGATCCTGAGCGAAGGAAAAGCCGTCCGCATTGTCTTGCGCAAGGGGAAGGAGGGCTGGCAGGCAGCGGCCACCGTGCGCTCCACCTCCGCTTTTTCCGAGAACCCCAACCTCCTCCTGCTCCTGACTGCCCTCTTCGCCCTCAGCACCCTCTGGTGGGCGGGGCCGTCCCGCCCCGAGTACGCTCTAATGCCGCTCCTTGTCCTCGCCTTCTGGACCGCCGTTCTGCAACCCTTTCCTCAGGTTCTCCGCCACCACGCCCTCGAGCACCGGGTCCTCGAGGCCGTGGCCCGCTGGTGCGACGGGGAGCGCTGGGAGGACGATTACCGCTACCTGGCCGAGGAGGTTACCGACTGGAGCTGGGCCTGCGGCTCCGTGCTCTTCGCCGCTGCCGCCCTGGTGGCTATCCCCCTTTTCCTGGTCCTGCCCCCGGTAGGCGTTCTTCCTCTGGCCCTTGCCTTGGGAGACCAGCTTCGCGGTTGGGCACGCTCCCGCCCCCATTCTCCCCTTCACCGCCTCCTCCTCCGGATCCAGCTCCTCTTCCTGCGCCCGCCCACGGAGGAGGAGCTCCGGGCCGGGGCGGTGGCGGTGCGGCGGGCCGTTGAGCTGTGCGGCAAAGCGGAGCCCGGCAGCCGGTAGGCTGCCGGGTGGTGGTGGTGGTGGCTTCTCGCCTTACCGCCGCGCCCGGCTTGCGAGCACGGCGGTTCCGAGTCCCATAGCTGCCAGCGTGGCCACCCACACTGGCAGCCCCACAATCTGGAGGACCGCGCCGAGCGCGGTCCTAAGAAGGATGGCCGGAACCACCCTCTCCCTCCTCCTTTCCCCTCGCCCGGCAAGCGGCGGGCGAGGAACAGGATTCCTCAAGCCGCCGCTGCCGGCCTCCCCCTGGGCTCTAGCGCCCTTCTACCCCCGGGAGCGGGGGTGGTTTGCTCAAGTATAGCCTATTGCCGCTGCCAAGCGCCTGCGCCCGGAAGGGGGGATTCCCTATCCTTCGCGAAAGAATACTTTCGCGAACAACCTATGTGGGGGCTACCCACATAAACCCGGAAGGATTAGCATGAGGCCATGCCAAGAGGGGAGCATTTGATACGGAACCGCCCGCCCAAGGAAGTGCTGGCCGCCCGGCTGGGCCAGGAGCCCTTGGGGCCGGGGGAAGCAGGCTTGAGGGTTTATGTTCGCGGGGAAGAGGCCGCCTTGCGCCTCTTCAAGGCCCTTTCCGCCAAGGAGCGGGGGCGGGTGGTGGAAGCAGGCCTCGAGGCCCTGGGCTACTTGCGGGAGGGGGAGGATGCCTAAGCGCGGCGGGAAGCCTCGGAAGCGGAAAGATGGGCGGTGGGAGTACCGCTTCTATGTGAAGGACGAAGGCGGGGTGAGGTTGCGGCGGGTGAGTGTGTTTGGCCGTACCGCGGAAGAGGCCCTGAAGAAGGGTAGGGAACTTGAGCTCAAGGCCCAAAAGGGGCTTCTTCCCCAGCCTTCGGCCATGACCTTTGCCCAGGCCGCGGAGGAGTGGCTTGGCCGCAAGGCCTTGACCAGGGGGGCCACTACCCTAAGGGCCTACCGCCGTGAGATTGCCTATGCCCTCCCCTACATAGGCCCCCTCCGCCTGCAAGCGGTCAAGCCTTTGGATATCCGCCGGATGCTGGACGCCTTAGCGAAAAAGGGGCTTTCCCCCAGGACGCTCAAGAAGGTGCTGGAGCGGGTGCGGGCCGTCTTCAAAGAGGCTTTGGCCCATGAGGTTATCGCCCGGGACCCCACCGCCGCCATCCGGATAGAAGCGCCCACCCGCACCAAGGCGGGCCGGGCCCTGGAGCCCGAGGAGGCGGAAGCCCTCCTCCGGGCCTTTGACGCCTGGCCCACCCCCGGGGTGGGGCTTGCCCTCAGGCTTTGCCTGGCCCTGGGTTTGCGGGCCGGGGAGGCCCTGGCCCTGAAGTGGGGGGACATTGACCTTGAGGCGGGCACCTTCACCATCCGCCGGGCCTGGACCGCCTTAGGGGGCAAGGGCACCCTTACCGAGCCCAAGACCTCTTCCGCCCGGAGGACCCTCCCGGTGCCCAAGGGCACCCTGGAGCGCTTGCGGGCCCGGTGGGAGGCCCTCTTGGAGGAGGGCTTCCGGCCCGAGGAGGCCAAGGAGCTTTGGGTGGTCCCGGGCAAAGACCCCTCCCGGCCCCTGAACCCTCACTCGCTCAATCACGCCCTTCGGAAGATCGCCGCCCGGCTGGGCATCCCCCGCTTGCGGGTGCATGACCTGCGCCATAGCTACGGCTCCTTCCTCCTTGCGAATGGAGCGCCCCTTGAGCTGGTATCTGAGCGCATGGGGCATGCCAACCCCAGCATTACCCTCAATGTCTACCGCCATCTTCTGGGGCATGAGCGGCAAGCCTGGGTAGTGGACCCCGAGGACCTGCTTTCCCGCCCCCGGCCCAAGGCGTAGCCCGGGCCTGAGGAGCCCCCGCCCCCGGGGAGGGGCGGGGGTCAGGCTTTAGGGGTCAGGCTCCAGGTTTTGGGGGTCAGGAGGGCACCTTCACTTTCCTTTGGGGGTCAAAAATGGGGGTCAAAAGCTTTCCCCCCTCACTACCGAGGGGGGAAGCTTTGCGTTCTGGCCTTGGTGCGCCCGGAGGGATTCGAACCCCCGGCCTAGGGCTTAGGAAGCCCCCGCTCTATCCTGCTGAGCTACGGGCGCCCACACCTAGAGGATTCTAGCAGCCCTGGGGGGCCAAGGCAAGCGGCTGGTCCTAGTGCACCCCTTTGCTATCCCCTACCGAGAGGTTCAGGGTGGTATACCGGAGGATATAGGGAAGCCCGATTCATCCGGGATCCCGAGGTGATGCTGGACAAGCCCGTGGTGACCGGTGCCTGGATCACCTTAAAAGAGATCCTCCGCCCTTGGGCCGTTGGGGAAACACCCGGGGAGGCTCTAGCCGCCCACCCTATACGGCCGAAGCCCTTGGGGCAGAAGTGTCCTACCCGGTCCCTGAGAAGGTGGCGCGAAGACGGTCGTGGATGAACCCGATTGTGGCACGGCTACGGGCTGACCCCTGAAAGCCGGCCCGGAGCCTCAGCAAGGAGGAGGGACGGGGGCGGAAGAGGATATAGTCTTTCACCGGGGAAACGGGGTTCTACATAAGCCTCGGCTTATAGTAGGGCCCCCTGGCTCCGCTTGTGCCCTCCTTCACGGGGGCGTACCCTGGAGACAACATGACCGAGACCAAGGACCTCACCCGCCTTTCGGTGAACGCCATACGGTTTCTGGCCATTGATGCCGTGGAAAAGGCCAAAAGCGGCCACCCCGGCATGCCCATGGCCATGGCTCCCCTGGCCTACCTCCTCTATCGGGAGGTCATGCGCCACAACCCCTTGGACCCCACCTGGCCCAACCGCGACCGCTTCGTCCTCTCCGCCGGGCACGGCTCCATGCTCCTCTACGCCGTCCTACACCTCACGGGTTACGACCTTTCCCTAGAAGAGTTGAAGCGCTTTCGCCAGTGGGGCTCCAAGACCCCGGGCCACCCCGAGTACGGCCACACCCCGGGAGTGGAGGTGACCACTGGCCCCCTGGGCCAGGGTATATCCACCGCCGTGGGCCTGGCCTTGGCGGAGAGGAAGCTCGCCGCGGAGTTCAACCGCCCGGGCTACGAGGTGGTGAACCACTACACCTACGTGCTGGCCTCGGATGGGGACCTGATGGAGGGGGTTTCCGGGGAGGCCAGCTCCTTGGCAGGCCACTGGAGGCTTTCCAAGCTCATCGTGTTTTGGGATAATAACCACATCTCCATTGACGGCTCCACCGACCTGGCCTTCACCGAGGATGTCCTGGCTCGCTACCGGGCCTATGGATGGCACACCCTTAGGGTGGAGGATGCCAACGACCTCGAGGCCCTCCGCCACGCCATCCGCCTGGCTCAGCTGGACGAAAGGCCCTCCCTCATCGCCGTGCGGAGCCACATCGGCTACGGTTCCCCCAAGCAGGACTCCCACAAGGCCCACGGGGAGCCTTTGGGTTCGGAGGCGGTGGAGGCCACCCGCAAAAACCTGGACTGGCCCTACCCGCCCTTGGAAGTGCCCGAGGAAGTCTACCGGCACATGGACATGCGGGAGAAGGGAAGGGCTTGGCAGGAAGCCTGGGAACAACTCGTGGAAACCTATGCCCGGGCCTATCCCGATCTCCACCAGGAGCTTTTGCGCCGTTTAAAGGGCGGCCTCCCTTCCCTTCCCGAGGAACCCCCAGCCTTTGACAAGCCCGTGGCCACCCGGGCAGCCAGCGGTAAGGCTCTGGATGCCATCGCCCCCAGGATGCCCGAGCTTCTTGGAGGGAGTGCCGACCTCACACCCTCCAACAACACCCAGGCCCAGGGGATGGCGGACTTCTCCCCTCAAAACCCCACGGGGCGCTATATCCACTACGGGGTTCGGGAGCATGGAATGGGGGCCATTTTGAACGGCTTGAACGTGCACGGGGGCTACCGGGCCTACGGGGGTACCTTCCTGGTCTTCTCCGACTACATGCGCCCCGCCATCCGCCTGGCAGCCCTCATGGGCACCCCTACGGTCTTCGTCTTCACCCACGACTCCATCGCCCTGGGGGAGGATGGCCCCACCCACCAACCCGTGGAGCACCTCATGAGCCTCCGGGCCATGCCGGGCCTTTGGGTGATCCGGCCCGCGGACGCCTACGAAACCTTCTACGCCTGGCAGGTGGCCTTGAAGCGGAAGGAAGGCCCTACCGCCCTCATCCTCACCCGGCAGGCGGTGCCCCTCCTTTCCCCGGAGAAGGCCAAGGGGCTCCTCCGGGGCGGCTACGTGCTGGAGGATGCCGAGGAGCCCGAAGGGGTGATCGTGGCCACGGGGAGCGAGGTGCACCTGGCCTTGAAGGCCAAAGCTCTCCTGGCGGAAAAGGGCCGCCGGGTGCGGGTGGTGAGCCTGCCCTCCTTTGAGCTCTTTGAGGCCCAGCCCGAGGCGTACCGGAGGGAGGTGCTTCCCCCCGGCCTCCCCACCCTGGCGGTGGAGGCAGGGGCGACCCTGGGCTGGGAGCGCTACGCCCAGAAGGTGGTGGGCCTAGACCGCTTTGGGGCCAGCGCCCCTTACCCCGAGGTTTACGAGAAGCTGGGTTTCACCCCGGAGGGGGTGGCGGAGGCCTTGGAAGAGCTCCTATGAGATTTCGGGTGGACCCGCTTCCCCGCCCCGGCGCTTACGGTGGCGCAGCCATCGTGGTGGATGTCATTCGGGCCACCACCACCGCTGCCCTCTACCTCAAGGCTGGGGCCACGGCCCTGGTTTTGGCCCAGGGAGTGGAGGCCGCCCGGGCCTTGCGCCAGGATGGGGAGGTCCTGGCCGGGGAGGTGGGAGGGCTTCCCCCAGAGGGGTTTGACCTGGGCAACTCCCCCCGGGAGGTGGATGGGGTGTTGGGTAAGGTTGTGGTCATGGCCACCACCAACGGCACCCGGGCCGCCCACGCTGCCCTGGGAGCCAGGCACATCCTTCTCGGTTCCTTGCAAAATGCCCGGGCGGTGGCGGAGAAAGCCAGGGAAACCGGGGAGGAGGTACACCTGGTCTGCGCGGGGAAGGAGGGCCAGATGGCCCTGGACGATCTCTATACTGCTGGGGTCATCGGAAAGCGCCTGAAGGCCCTGGGGTTTTCCCCGGAAGGGGAGATGGCCCATCTGGCCCTTTTCCTGGCGGAGAATCCTTCGTTCCCTGTCCTTTCCAGCAGCGAGGCCGCCAAGGCCCTGGTGGGGGTGGGTTTGGGGGAGGATGTGGCCGAGTGCGCCCGGGTGGACGTCCATGGGGTTGTCCCGCGCTTCTTGGGAATGCGGGGTGAGGGCATGGTCTTTGGAGGTTAGGGGGAGGGATGCTGGCCACCTTGCGGGAGGTTTTGCCGGAGAAGGGCCGGGCGGTGGGGGCCTTTGACGTGGTGGGCCTGGAGTGGGCCGAGGCCGTCCTGGAGGGAGCGGAAACCCTGGGCCTTCCCGTCATCCTCAGCGTGGCTCCCCATTTGGGAGGGCCGCCCTTAAGGGCGCTGGCTCCTGGGCTTAGGATTTTAGCGGAAGAGGCCGGGGTGCCCGTGGCCCTGCACCTGGACCATGGGGAAAGCCTGGGGGAGGTGGTGGAAGCCTTAAAGCTCGGGTTCACCAGCGTGATGCTGGATGGAAGCCACCTGCCCCTTCAGGAGAACATCCGCCTGACCCGCTTGGCGGTGGAGGTGGCCCGGGCCTATGGGGCCACGGTGGAAGGGGAGGTGGGGGCGGTGCCGGGAGGCTACGGGGGGGAGGTTTCCCAGGAACCGGTGGCCTACACGGATCCCATGGAAGCCAGGCGCTACCTGGAGGAAACCGGGGTGGACGCCCTGGCGGTCTCCATTGGCACCCGCCACGGCCTGCACAAGGGACCGGTGCGCCTGAACCTGCTCCTTTTGGAGGAGCTGGGCAACCTTCCCGTGCCCCTGGTCCTCCATGGGGCTTCGGGCCTGAGCCCAGAGGCGTACCGGGCTTTGGTGGTGAGGGGGATTCGCAAGATCAACCTGTATGCCGATTTGGCCCTCGAGGCGGCCTCGGTTCTCAGGAAGGTGGAAGCGGAAGACTACCTGGGCTTGATGGCGGCCGTGAAGGAGGGCCTGAAGGACTTGGTCATGGCCCGGATGCGCCTATGGTGGGGAAGCTGAAGGCTCTTCTTTGGGATTTGGACGGCACCCTGGCGGAAACCGAGGAACTCCACCGGGAGGCCTTCAACCGGGCCTTTGACTACTTTGGCCTTCCCCTTTACTGGGACCAGGAAACCTACGCCCGCCTCCTTTGGACCACCGGGGGGAAAGAGCGCCTGAAGCGGGCCCTGGAGGAAACCCCTAGGGCGCCTGGGCTTTCCTGGGAGGAGATCGCCGAGGTCCATCGGTACAAGACGGAGCTTTACCTGAAGCTTTTGCGGGAGGAAGGGGTCACCTTGCGCCCAGGGGTGCGCCGGGTTCTCCTCGAGGCCCAGGAGGCGGGGGTAGCCTTGGCCCTTTGCACCACCACCAGCCCGGAAAACGCCGAGGCCTTTTTGGAGGGCACGGGTCTTTCCGGCTGGTTTTCCCTGGTTTTGGCCGGGGATGCGGTGGAGAGGAAAAAACCGGATCCCGGCATCTACCTCCTGGCCCAAAAGCGCCTGGGCTTGGCCCCGGAGGAGGGGGTGGTGGTGGAGGATTCCCTTAATGGCCTCCTGAGCGCCCTGGGGGCGGGTTTCCCTGTGCTCATCACCCCGAGCCTTTACACCCTAGACCAGGATTACCGAGAAGCCCACGCCCTTCTTCCCCACCTGGGGGAGCCCGGGAACCCTGCGCCTGTGCTCCAGGGGCCAAGGGCCGGGGGAAGGGTGGTGGTGGACCTTTCCTACCTGGAGGAGGTGAGAGGATGGTGGAGCACCTGATTGTGTTCAACGCCGAGGCGAGCCCCGAGGAGGTGCGGGAGATGGTCAAGAAGGCCGAGGAGGTTCTGCTTCAGATACCCGGGGTCTGTGGCCTTCGCTACGGGGAGGCCCTTTCCGAAGGGGCCCGCTACCGCTACTGGCTCTCCGTTCTCTTTGAGGGGCCGGAGGTGGTTTCCTTCTACCGGGACCATCCCCTGCACGTGGAGTTCGCCAACCGGGTGTTCCGCCCCATGGCCAGGGACCGGATCACCACCGATTACCTGGTGATGACGGAGGTGTTATGCGGCAGCTAGCCCACCGGGAGGCGGAGGCCAAGGCGCTGAAGATTCTGGTGGATGGGCTGGGGGAGGGTTTGGTCCTCGAGGGGGAGGGAGGATACTACGCCCTCTACTACTTCTACAGCTGGTACGGGCGCAAGGCCCCGGATCCCGAGGAAACCCCAGACTGGGTGGAGGGGCCCAAGCCTTCCCCCGAGGATTTCCGTGCCCCTTACGACCAGGCCCGTTGGCTTGAGGATAATGGCTACACGCTTTTCATTAACGAGTCCAAGTAGGAGGCGGATATGGACTACTCGGAAATGCCCTACCAGGAGGCCAGGAAGCGGGCGGTGAAGGTGTTGGAGGACGGGTATGGTGATGCGGTGGTCCTGAAGGATGCCCATGGGTACTGGGCCCTTTACTACCTCTACGGCTTCCAGGTTCCGCCCCCGGAGGCCCCGCCTCACTGGATGGAAGGTCCTTTCCCAGGGGAGGAAGGGATCCGTTCCCCCTACGAGATGCAGAAGTTTTTGGAGGAGCAGGGGGATTTCACCTACCTCAACGATGTAGACTAAAGCGGTGAAGCGGGACGCTTACCGGTTTCTCCAGCTAACGGAAACGGTAATCTACCTCTTCGCTGGCTTTCTCATCGCCGGCGGGGCGGCGGTATTGCTCCTTTCCACCTTGGTGGAAGGGGTGCACCACCTGATGAGGGGGGATTACGGGGAGGTGGCCCTGGGGCTTCTGGACCGGGTGCTTTTAGCCCTAATGCTGGCGGAGATCCTCTATACCCTTCTCCGCTTCGCTAAGGAAGGGACCCTCGAGGCCACCCCTTTTCTGGTCATCGGCCTCATCGCCGCCATCCGCCGCATCCTGGTTCTGACGGCGGAGGCCGTGGAGAAGTTTGACCTGGCGGACCCCGCCTTCATGGCGGTCTTGGCCGAGCTGGGGCTTCTTTCCCTCATGGTGGTGGCCCTGGCCCTAGCCATGCGCCTCACTAAGAGCGAAGCAGGGAGATGAGGGTCCGGGCTGCTGGGTTGGCCACGTTCTTGGGGTGCACCAGCCAGAAGTAGCGGCGGATCTCCCCCACGGGCGCAGCCAGCCTTAAGGCCCGGAGGTTCCCCACCTTCAGGTTGGGCTGGACCACCACCCGACTCACGATCCCCACCCCGGCCCCCGCCAGCACCAGGCGCTTGGTGACCTCGTTGTTGTCGGTGTAGAAGATGGGGTTGAGTTCCAGCCCCGCCTGCTCAAAGGCCCGCTCCAGGGCCCGCCAGGTCATGGAGCCAGGCTTACGCACGATGAGGGTTTCTTCCCTTAGCCACTCCGGCGGTATGGTTTCCCGTCCAGCCCAAGGGTGGTCAGGGGGCACGATGAGGACCAGCTCATCCTCGTAAAAAAGGTGGCGCTCGTAGCCTTCCCAGTGTTCCACACCCTCCAGCACAGCGAACTCCACTTCCCCTATGAGCAGGCGCTCCGCTAGGCGCTCAGAGGAGCCGCTTTCCACGTGCACCCTTACCCCGGGATGAGCGTCGTGGAAGTTCTTCAGGAAAAGGGGAAGCACGTAGGTGGCCATGGTGGTGGCGGCTCCCAAGGTGACCTCTCCCAGTTCCAGCCGGCCCATGGCCTGGGAAACCCGTTGGAACTCCTCCAGGGCCTGCACCACCCGCCTGGCCTCGGGCAGAAGGGCCTGTCCTACCCGGGAAAGCACCAGGTGCCGCCCTTGGCGTTCAAAGAGGGGATGCCCCACCTGCTCCTCCAAAGCCCGCAGGTACTGGCTCACCGCCGGCTGGGTGATGCCCAGGGCCAGGGCTGCCCGGCCCACCCCTCCTTCCTCCACCACCGTGACGAAAACCCGTAATGCAGCGGGGTTAGGCAGTTTAGCGTTTTTAGATATGAGCATGGACTTATGGTATGCCCGAAAACATATGATTGCAATAATAAAAACTCCCCCCTAAGGTAAGCGCATGGCTATGCCCACGCGCAACCTGGGCCTGGACCTGATGCGGGCCACGGAGGCGGCTGCCTTGGCCTCGGCCCGCTATGTGGGCCGGGGGGATAAGGAAGGGGGCGACCGGGCGGCGGTGGAGGCCATGCGCCTTCTCCTCAACAGCCCGGACTTCCGCGGTCGGGTGGTGATCGGGGAAGGGGAGAAGGACAAGGCCCCCATGCTCTATAACGGGGAGGTTCTGGGCCAGGGGGAAGGTCCCCTCTGGGACTTGGCTGTGGACCCCGTGGAGGGCACGAGGCTTCTCGCCTTGGGTCGCCCGGGGGCCATCAGCGTGATCGCCGCCGCTCCCGAGGGTACCCTCTTCAACCCGGGCCCGGCCTTCTACGCCGCCAAGCTGGTGGTGGGGCCCGAGGCCAAGGGGGCCATAGACCTGAAGGCCTCGGTGGCCGACAACCTCAAGGAGATCGCCCGTGCCTTGAAGAAGGAGGTGCGGGAGCTTGCGGTGTTTGTCCTGGACAAGCCCCGTCACCAGCGCCTGATTGAGGAAATCCGCCTGGCGGGGGCCCGCATCAGCCTGCAGACCGATGGGGATGTGGGTGGGGCTTTGGCGGCGGTGCTACCCGATACCGGTATCGATGTCCTCATGGGCACCGGGGGCACCCCGGAGGGGGTAATCGCTGCGGTGGCGGTGCGGGCCCTAGGGGGAGGGATGCAGATGCGCCTGGACCCGCAAAGCGAGGAAGAGCGCTGGAATGTGGTGCATGCTGGGTACGACCTGGATAGGGTGTACACCTTGGATGAGCTCTGCGCCGCCGAGGACACCCACTTCGCCGCCACCGGCATCACGGACGGCCCCTTCCTGAGGGGCGTGCGCTACGGGGAAAGCCGGGCTTGGACGGAAAGCCTGGTGATCCGCGGGACCACCCGCACCCTGAGGAAGGTGGAAGCCTGGCACCAGCTTGAAAAGCTTCGGGGCCTCAGCCCCGTGGCCTATTAGGAGGTGTGAAAATGGCAGCAGGATACGCGGGAAAAGGTAAGTACAGCAAAGCCGGGGTCCTGGAGTATAAGCAGATGGGCTACTGGGACCCGGACTACGAGCCCAAGGATACGGATACCATTGCCCTCTTCCGCGTGACACCTCAGCCTGGGGTGGAGCCCGAGGAGGCGGCGGCTGCGGTGGCTGGGGAGTCCTCCACCGCCACCTGGACCGTGGTCTGGACCGACCGCCTTACCTATCTGGACCGCTACCGGGCCAAGGCTTTCCGGGTGGAGCCGGTGCCGGGGAACCCCGAGCAGTACTTCGCTTGGATCGCTTACGACCTGGCCCTCTTTGAGGAAGGCTCCATCGCCAACATGACCTCCTCTATCATCGGGAACGTCTTCGGCTTTAAGGCCCTCAAGGCCCTTCGCCTCGAGGACCTCCGCATCCCCGTGGCCTACCTCAAGACCTTCAAGGGGGCTCCCCACGGGATTCCCGTGGAGCGGGACATGCTGAACAAGTACGGCCGTCCCCTCCTTGGGGCCACGGTGAAGCCCAAACTGGGTCTCTCCGGTAGGAACTACGGCCGGGTGGTCTACGAGGCGTTGGCGGGAGGCCTTGACTTCACCAAGGACGACGAGAACATCAACTCCCAGCCCTTCATGCGCTGGCGGGACCGCTTCCTCTACGCCCAGGAGGCGGTGATGAAGGCGGAGCAGGTCACTGGGGAGCGCAAGGGTCACTACATGAACGTGACCGCTCCCACCATGGAAGATGTCTACGAAAGGCTGGAGTTTGCCAAGGAGATTGGCTCCATCATCGTCATGGTGGACCTCACCATGGGCTACACCGCTTTGCAGTCCGTGTCCAACTGGTGCCATAGAAACGGCATGATCCTCCACCTCCACCGGGCCAGCCACGCCACCTTCACCCGCCAGAAAAACCACGGCATCAACTTCCGGGTCCTGGCCAAGTGGATGCGGATGCTGGGGGTGGACCACATCCACGCCGGTACCGCCGTGGGGAAGCTAGAGGGGGACCCCAACCTGGTGCGGGGGTACTACGACATCCTCAGGGAACAGTACGTGAAGGCCGACCCCGTGAAGGGCATCTACTTTGACCAGGACTGGGGCTATCTGCCCGCGGTGATGCCCGTGGCCTCGGGCGGCATCCACGCGGGCCAGATGCACCTCCTGCTTTCCCTCTTCGGGGACGACGTGGTCCTGCAGTTTGGGGGCGGCACCATCGGCCACCCCATGGGCATCCAGGCGGGGGCCACCGCCAACCGAGTGGCCCTCGAGGCCATGGTGAAAGCCCGCAACGAGGGCAGGGACATCCTGGCGGAAGGCCCCGAGATCCTCAAGAAGGCGGCCCAGCACTCCCCGGCCCTGGCGGCGGCCTTGGACACCTGGGGCAGCGTGACCTTTGACTTCGCCTCCACCGACACCCCGGATGTCCTGCCCACCCCCAGCAACTAACGAGGAAAGGAGCGTGTGACGATGCGGATTACCCAAGGTACCTTCTCCTACCTGCCGGACCTGACGGACGAGGAGATCCGGGCCCAGATCGAGTACATCATCCGAAACGGTTGGGCGGTTGCCATCGAGTACACCGACGACCCGAGCCCCTACAACGTCTACTGGAACATGTGGGGCCTGCCCATGTTTGACCTGGAGGATGCGGCGGCAGCCATGTACGAGTTCCAGAAGTGCCGCGAGGCCTTTCCCAACCACTACATCAAAATCAATGGCTACGACCCCTCCCCCATGTGGCAGGCGCAGAGGGTCTCCTTCATCGCCCACCGGCCCAAGAAGGAGCCTGGCTTCCGTCTGCACCGGCAACTTTGGAGCGATGGGCGCAGGCTCAAGTACACCCTCGAGGCCTACGCCACCATGAGGCCGGAAGGCGAGCGTTACCAGGAGTAGTCCCAAGGGTCTGGGGGTCCCGGCCGTGCCCGGGGCCCCTTAGCTAAATCAAGGAGGGTTATGCAGGAAACCCAAGGCCGCAACCTGGCGGTGGTGAAAAACCCCGAGATTGAAGCAGTTCTGGAAACGCTGGATCGGGAGCTGGTGGGCCTTCGGCCTGTCAAGCAGCGGATCCGGGAGATCGCTGCCTACCTCTCCGTGGACAAGCTCCGCCGGGAGCTGGGGCTTACCGCCGATCGCCCCACCCTGCACATGGCCTTTGTGGGCCCTCCGGGCACGGGCAAGACCACGGTGGCCTTGAGAATGGCTACCATCCTGCACAAGCTGGGCTACATCCGCCGCGACCACCTGGTGGTGGCGAGCCGCGATGACCTGGTGGGCCAGTACATCGGCCACACCGCCCCTAAGACCAAGGAGGTCCTGAAGCGGGCCATGGGGGGCGTTCTTTTTATTGACGAGGCCTATAGCCTCTACCGGGCGGAAAACGAGCGGGACTACGGCCAGGAAACCATAGAGATCCTCCTCCAGGTGATGGAGAACCAGCGGGAGGATTTGGTGGTGATCCTGGCAGGCTACAAGGACCGCATGGAGGAGTTCTTTGCTTTAAATCCGGGGATGCGCTCCCGCATCGCCCACCACATTGAGTTTCCCCCCTATGGCGCCGAGGAGCTCTTCCAGATCGGTAAGCTCATGCTGGAGAAGCAGGGCTACCGCTTCGCCGAGGAGGCGGAAAAGGCCTTCTTGGAGTACCTGGAACGCCGCATGCGCCTTCCCAACTTCGCCTACGCCCGGAGTGTGCGCAACGCCCTGGACCGCTTCAAGCTCAGGCAGGCTTACCGGCTTTACCAGAAGGCGGGGCCGGTGACCCCAGAGGAACTCATGACCATCACCGCCGACGACATCTACGCCAGCTCGGTTTTTAGGGAGGAGGGAAAGGAGGAGGAAGATGCCCCATAGGCCTTTCATGTTAGGGATTGCCGGAGACTCCGGGGCGGGGAAGACCACCATCTCTGCGGGGATCGCCCGGCTCTTGGGGGTGGAGCGCACCACCAACATCTGCGTGGACGACTACCACAAGTACGACCGCAAGCAGCGCAAGGAGCTGGGCATCACCCCCTTGAACCCGGAGTGCAACTACATGGACATCATGGAGCAGCACGTGAGGCTTCTTTCCGAGGGGGAACCCATCCTGAAGCCGGTGTACAACCACTCCACGGGCACCTTTGACCCGCCGGTCTACATCCCTGCCCCCCGGGCGGTGGAGGAGGAGGGCAGGCTCATTCCCCGGGTGGTGATCCTGGAAGGGCTCCTTACCCTTTTTTCCCCGGCCTTGAGGAGCCGCTACCACCTCACCGTGTACCTGGACCCCGAGGAGGAACTCAGGCGGGAATGGAAGGTGAAGCGGGATGTGGCCAAGCGTGGCTACACCCCGGAGGAGGTGCTGGCGGACATCGAAAGGCGCATGCCCGACTCCCGGGCCTTTATCTGGCCGCAGAAGGAGCATGCGGACATCCTCGTGCGCTTTTACCGGCCCGCCGGCTACGATCCGGAAAACCCCAGTACCCTGAACGTAAGGATCACCCTCAAGCACACCCTGCCCCGCCTGGACCTTTCCGAGGTGCTCCACTCCGCCTACGAGGACGAGGCCCTGATCCGCCTGGAAGCCCGGAAGGAGGCGGACATCCTGGACATCACGGGCAACGTGACCCCTGAAAGAGCCCAGGCCTTTGAACGCATCATCTGGGACCATCTGGGCCACCATGCTGAGCACTTTGACCCCAGCCTGGTGGGTACCTTCTGGGATAAGGCGGGGCAGAGCTATCCCCTGGCCCTGACCCAGCTCATCATCGCCTATTATCTGGTTAAGATGCGGGAGCTGGCCATCGAGCGGGGGCACCTGCGGGTGGCCTAGGGGGAAAGGATGCTCAAGTTTGCGCCCTCCATCCTCACGGCGGACCTGGCGAGGCTGAAGGACCAGATCGAGGAAGCCGAGGCGGCAGGGGTGGACTGGATCCACCTGGACGTGATGGATGGGGTCTTCGTCCCCAACCTCACCTTCGGCCCCCTTCTGGTGGAGGCGGTGCGGCGGGTGACCTCCCTGCCCCTGGACGTGCACCTCATGATCGTGCAGCCGGAGAGGTACCTGGAGGACTTTGCCAGCGCTGGGGCAGATGTGATCACCGTCCACTTCGAGGCCACCCCCCACGCCCACCGGGCGGTGCAGAGGGTGAAGGAGCTGGGGAAGAAGGCGGGGCTGGCCCTCAACCCCGCCACTCCTCTCGAGGCCTTTGAGCCCCTCCTGCCCGAGCTGGACTTGGCCCTCCTCATGAGCGTGAACCCGGGGTTCGGGGGGCAGAGGTACATTCCCACTTCCACGGGAAGGCTTCGCCGGCTTAGGGAGATGCGGGATAGGTTGAACCCTTCTTGCCTCATTGAGGTGGATGGTGGCGTGAACCGGGATACCGTGGCCGAGGTGTACCGGGCGGGTGCGGACGTGGCCGTGGCGGGAAGCGCCCTTTTCAACCAACGGCCCGTGGCTGATAACCTTAAGGAGCTAAAGGAGGTGCTCTATGCCCTTGGCGATAGGTAAGGAGGTTTTGGACAAGGCGCGGCGCGAAGGCTATGCGGTTCCCAGCTTCAACACCAACAACCTGGAGATCACCCAGGCCATCCTCGAGGTGGCCGACGAACTAAGGGCCCCCGTCTTCATCCAGGTTTCCGACGGGGCCAGGAAGTACGCTGGGATGGAGAACCTGGCCAACCTGGTGAAGGACATGGCCAGCCGTACCCGGGTGCCCGTGGTCCTTCACCTGGACCATGGGGCCGACTTCAAGATGGTGATGCAAGCCCTGCGGGCGGGCTTCACCAGCGTGATGATCGATGCCAGCCACCATCCCTTTGAGGAGAACGTGGCCGAAACCAAGAAGGTGGTGGAGGCGGCCCACGCGGTCGGGGTGAGCGTGGAGGCGGAGCTGGGCCGGCTTCAGGGTATTGAGGACAACATCCAAGTGTCCGAGGCCGAGGCCTTCCTCACCGATCCCGAGGAGGCGGAGCGCTTCGTGGCGGAAACGGGCATTGACTACCTGGCCATCGCCATCGGCACCAGCCACGGGGCTTACAAGGGCAAGGGGCGCCCTTACATCGACCATAAGCGCCTCGAGGAGATCAGCAAGCGGGTTTCTATCCCCATGGTACTCCACGGGGCCAGCGGGGTTCCCACCTGGCTTAAGGAAAAGCTCCTGGCCACGGGGGCCGAGCTCAAGGAGGCCACGGGCATCCACGACGAGGACATCCAAAAGGCTATTCCCAATGGCATCGCCAAGATCAACATCGACACCGATCTGCGCCTGGCCATGACCCTGGGGATCCGTGAGGTGGTGGTGGGGAACCCCAAGGAGTTTGACCCCCGCAAGATCATCGGCAGGGGCCGGGACTACCTCAAGCAGGTGATCCGGGAGAAGTTTGCGCTGATGGGCACCGTGGGCCGGGCCTAAGCCGCCCCTCGTAGACCCCGAGGGAGCCTCAAAAACAAAACCCCGCCCGTGTGGGCGGGGGGTTTTGGTCGGGGAGGCCGGATTTGAACCGACGACCACACGCACCCCAAGCGTGTGCGCTACCAGGCTGCGCTACTCCCCGGCGCGCAAAGGTTAGTCTAGTGCGCCGCCTCGTTCCCGTCAAGTAGACTTGAGGGCATGGAGATCAAGGACCTGAAGAGTCTGGTTCAGTACAACCCGGAAAAGATGGCGAAAATCCCCGTCTTTTCCTCGGATAAGATGTTTTTTGACCTTTACGCCCTTCTTCCGGGCCAGGCCCAGAAGGTGCACGCCCACGAGGGCTCCGATAAGGTGTACTACGTTCTTGAGGGTGAGGTGGTGGTGCGCATCGGGGAGGAGGAGGCCCTTTTGGTCCCGGGGATGGCGGCTTTGGCCCGCTCGGGGGAGGCCCACGGGGTGCGGAACGAGTCGGCCAGTCCCGCCCTCCTCCTTGTGGTGATGGCCCCCCGCCCCTAGCCTTTCACGGGGTTTTCAAAGCCTTGGGTTAGGTGGGTCCCGATGGTAAAACCCTCTTGCCCGCTTCACCCTGGCCAAGGCGTTGTTGGAGCAGGGCAAAAGGGAGGAGGCCAAAGGGCTTTTGCAGGAGGAGCTACGCCTTCAGCCCGATCCAGAGGTGGCCGCCCTTCTGAGGTCCCTTTCCCAGGGGCCTTAGCTTTCGCAGGATTTTCACAGGGCCACCTTAACCTACAGGAAGAGAGGGGGTGGTTGTGCGGATCCTGGTGGTCGAGGACGATCCCGCCGTGGCCAAGGTGTTGGAGCTGGCCCTGCGCCGGGCGGGGCACGAGGCCACCCTGGTGGCCAGCTACGCCGCCGCCAAGGAGGCCTTGGTGCGGGAATGGGACGCCATCGTCTTGGACCTTAACCTGCCCGGGGGCTCGGGTATGGACCTGCTCCGCCAGCTGAGGAACGAGCTCAAAAAAGACACTCCTGTGCTGGTTCTATCGGGCCTAAAACAGGAGCAGAAGGCCCTGGAAGCCCTGGCCTTAGGGGCTCAGGTGTACCTCACCAAGCCCTTTAGTCCGGGGGAGCTGTTGAAAAGGCTAGAGGGCCATGTGGCGGCGCGGTGAAAGGCTGTACGCCCTCTTGGTTTTTGGGCTGGTGGTCCTCGAGGCCCTGGCTTTGGGAGCTTTGGTCCTGGTGTTCTCTGGGCGGCTCTGGAACCTGTGGGGTTACCCCGAGGCCCAGCGGGCGTTGTGGCAGGCCCTGTTCCTCACGGGACTGGCCTTGGCGGTGCTTTCGGCATACATCCTGGTGTACCACGCCTATACTCAGGCCAGGGAGGTGCAAGACCGTAAGGCGTACGAGGACTGGCTCTCCCGCTTCACCCAGGCTCTTTTCGGCGAGGGTGCCCCACCTCCTCCGCCTTGGCCCAGGCCGGCCCTGCAGGCCCTCCTGAGCCTAAGGGAGATGTTGCGGGGGGAGTTCGCCGAGACCCTGGAAGCCTGGCTTCGCCAAGCCCAAACCCCTTGGGGGCGGATCCTGCGCAGCCGCCTGGCCTCCCGGTCGGCCCGTTTGGAGGCCCTCGAGGCCCTGGCCCAGGCCCGTTTGCCGGAAACCCTGGAGCTCATCCTGCCCTACCTGCGGCATCTGGATCCCGTGTTGCGCTTGGCGGCCGCACGGGCGGGGGCGCGGGTGGCCCAGGGGGAGGGGCTTGGACAGTTGGCGGCGGCTCTCCTGGAGGCGGACCTACCCCGCGGGGCCCTCCTGGAAGTGCTCCTCCTCTTGGAGGACCGGGCACCCCCGGTGGTGGAGCGCCTGTTGCGGACGGGGGCTTTGGAGGAGCGCTGGGCGGCCCTGGAAGCCATCGGCAGGCTTCGGCTGAGCACCTTGGCTCAAGAGGTCCTGGCCTTCCTGGACCATCCCGACCCCGAGCTAAAGGCGGCCGCCATGCGGGCCCTTTGGCGCCTGGGTCATCCGCCCTGGGGTAAGGAGGAAGTTCTCCTCGCCGCTCTCCGAGATGAAAGGGAATTCCTGCGGGTCCATGCGGCGCGCCTCCTCGCCCTTCTCCGAAACGACCTGGCCCGTAGAGCCCTTTGGAAAGCCCTCTCTGACCCTTCCTTTTACGTGCGCCGAGCGGCGGCGGAAGGGCTGGCCCTTATGGACCGGGAGCTCCTGGCCCGCGCGGCCCAGAAGCACCCCGACGCCTACGGGCGGGCCATGGCGGAACAGGTGTTGCGGGAGGCGGCATGAAGCTCCTCTCCATCCTTTTCTTCGCCTACCAGGTTCTAGTCCTGTGGTACTTCGCCCTCCTAAACCTTCTCTACGCCCTTTTCGCTCTCTTTGGCCTGCGCATGGTGGCCCGCTACGCCCGGGAGCTTTCCGAGCTTTCCTTGAAGGATCTGCTGGAACGGGAGGCCTACCTGCCCGTGTCCATCCTGGTGCCCACCTACAACGAGGAGAAGACCATCGCCCACTCGGTGCGTTCCTTCTTGGGCCTCCATTACCCGGAGTTTGAGGTGATCGTGGTGGCGGACGGGCCCAAGGACCGCACCCTGGAGGTGCTCAAGGAGGCCTTCCGCCTGGTGGAGGTGGAATGGATCTACCGCCGGGCGCTTGCCACCAAGCCCATACGTGCGGTTTACCGTTCCCTGGTCCACCCCAACCTCATCGTGGTGGACAAGGAAAACGGGGGCAAGGCCGACGCCTTAAACGCTGGACTCAACCTAGCCCGCTACCCCCTCTTCTGCGCCGTGGATGCGGATAGCCTCCTGGATGCCCAGGCCCTCCTTCGGGCGAGCCGGCTTTTCCTGGAGGACGACCGCGTCCTGGCCGTGGGGGGAACCATACGGCCCCTTAACGGGGCGGTGGTGCGGGAAGGCGTGGTGGAAGCCCTGCACCTTCCCCGGGGCTTTCTGGAGAAGATGCAAATCGTGGAGTATGCCCGGGCCTTCTTCATGGGCCGAGCGGGCTGGAGCGCCATGGGAGCCCTGCTCATCATCTCGGGAGCCTTTGGCCTCTTCCGCCGGGAGGAGGCCCTGAGGGCTGGGGGGTACCGCACGGACACCGTGGGGGAGGACATGGAGCTGGTGGTGCGTCTCCACCGCCGGGCCCAGGAGGAGGGGCGGCCCTACCGCATTCTCTACACCCCTGACCCCATCTGCTACACCGAGGTACCCTCGGACTGGAGGACCCTCCGCCGCCAGCGCAATCGCTGGCACCGGGGCCTTTGGGAGGTCCTTTGGCTCCACCGGACCATGCTCTTTAACCCCCGCTATGGTCGCCTGGGCCTCGTGGCCATGCCCTATTTCCTCCTCTTCGAGGCCCTGGCCCCGGTGGTGGAGGTCCTGGGGTATCTGCTTCTTCCCGTGTTCTACTTCCTGGGTCTTTTCAACGCGGAGTTTGCCTTTCTCTTCTTTCTCCTGGCCCTGGCCTATGGGGTGCTCCTTTCCCAGCTGGCGGTGGGCATGGAGACCTTGCTCCTCAAGCGCTATCCCCGGCTAAGAGACCGCCTGGCGCTCCTTCTTTTGGCGGTCCTCGAGGGCCTGGGTTACCGCCAGATCCTGGCCTGGGAGCGTTTTCTCGCCACCTTCCAGGTCTGGCGGAAACGGGGGGTCTGGGGGGAGATGCGGCGCAAGGGGTTAGAGTCTGCGTAAGCGGAGGGCTACCCCGAGGCGTAGGCCTAGGGAAAGGAGGATGGGGAAGTGGTAAGGGCTTGGTCCCAGGCCCAGGCTGGCGGCGCTTCCCGCCAGCAGGCTTCCCAAAAGCCCTCCCAGGCCCAGGGCCAACCAGAAGAGGACCAGGTAGCCGTTTCTGGCTTCCTTGGGGGCATGGGCCAAGGCCGCATTGGCCAAGGCGGTTCCCAGACCGCTCCAGGCCAGGGCATCGGCAATGGCGGAAAGCCATACGGGCCAGGGAAAGGCCCTGGACCCCGAGAGCCAGAGGAGGGGCATCAAGGCTGCCACCATCGCCGTGCGGAAGAGGACGGCCTTGTGACCTTCCCGGTCTGCCATCCGGCCCCACATGGGTCCGAAGAGGAGGCCGCTTGAGGCGGAGATCACCGTCCAAAGACCCACCTCGGTCATGGAGAGGCCACCCACCTGGACGAAGTAGGGGATGACGTAGGGCCCTCCCACCATGACCGCCCCGTACCAGAGAAAAACCAGGCCCAGGTAGCCCCGGTAGGCTAGGTCCTGCCAGGCGATCCCGAGAGCCCTTCGGGCGGGAGGGGAGGGGGATTCCGAAGGCTCGCTTTGGAGGCGGAGAAGCAAGACGGAAAGAAGCCCGGCCCCCACCCCCACAAGGAGAACAGCCTGGTAGCCCAGGGGCGGGGGAAGGCGGTCAGCCACCATACCCCCCATGAGGTTCCCCAAGGTGCCCACCAGGCCCAAGAGGGCGTTTCTGAAGCCGAAGTAGCGTCCCCGTCTTTCCTCGGCCACCAGGTCCGCCATCCAGGAGAGCCAGAGGACCCCCACCGGGGCGGCTAGAAGTTGGGAGAGGCCGGCGAAAAGAAGAAGGGTCGGTACCCTTAAGCCCTCCGGCAAAAAGGCGGCCAGGGCAGTGGGCAGGAAGAGCATCCGGGCCAAAAAGTTGAGGCGCACCGCCAGGGCCTTGCGGCTTCCCCTCAGGAAAAGGGCCAGGGGGGTTAGGAGCTGGGCCAGGAAGGGAAGGGCTCCCAGAAGGGCTAGGGCTTGGGGGGAAGCGCCTAGGGCCAGGGCATACCCGGTGACGATCACCCCCGTGCTCCAGTTGAGGAAGAGGATGGCCAAGACGCCTTCCCATATGGAAAGCTTTAGGGAGCGCTCCGGTTCCACTCCATGATTATCCTTGAACCCGGTAAAATCTCCCCCATGGAGACCGCCATTACCCGCATGCTGGGTATCCGTTATCCCATCGTGGCCGCGCCCATGTTTCTGGTTTCTGGGGCCCGGCTTTTGCAGGCGGTGGCCGAGGCCGGGGCCATCGGGGTTATCCCCAGCCTCAACTTCCGCACCCACGCCGGCTTTCGGGAGTTTTTGGAGACCTTTCCCCCAGGGCTTCCCTTCGGGGTGAACCTCATCCTGAAGGATAACCCCCGCCTCGAGGAGGACCTGGAGGCGGTGGCCGAGCGCAAGGTGCCCCTGGTGGTTACCTCCTTAGGGGACCCCACCCGAGTGGTGGAGCAGGTCAAGACCTATGGCGGAGTGGTCTGGTGCGATGTGGTGGGCTTAAGGCACGGGAGAAAGGCGGTGGAGGCTGGGGCCGACGCCCTGGTGGCCGTGGCCAGCGGGGCTGGGGGGCACGCTGGGGGAATAAGCCCCTTCGTCTTGGGGCCTTGGCTTAGGGAGGAGCTCGGGGTACCCGTTCTCATCGCTGGGGGCATCGCCACGGGAAGGCAACTCCTTGCCGCTTTGGCCTTAGGGGACGGGGCCTACATCGGCACCCGCTTCATCGCCACCCTGGAGTCCGAGGCCCCTTTGGAGTACAAGGAAGCCCTTTTGAGGGCCACTCCTGAGGACATCCAGTACACCCCGGAGGTTACCGGGGTACCCGCCAACTTCCTGCGGGAGTCCCTGGAGCGCTTCCGCCAGGGTGGGGGCAAGGCCTGGAAGGAGGTCTACTCCGCCGGGCACGGGGTGGCCTTCATCCGGGAGATCCCCTCGGCCAAGGAGGTGGTGGTCCGGCTTTTGGCTGAGTACCAGGAGGCCAAGCAAGCCCTGCCCTGAGCGGGTATCGTGAAGGACGGGCCGCTGGGAACCTCCCCGGGGCCTTTTCTCGAGGCGGCATGCGCGCGTGGTTAGCCTTCCTCCTTTTCTTCGGCCTGGGGCTTGCCCAGTACGACCTGGTGGTCTACGGGGCCACCCCCCAAGGGGTGGCGGCAGCCGTGGCCGCGGCCCAGGAGGGTCTAAAGGTTCTCCTGCTGGAACCGGGGCAGGGGATAGGGGGGGTCCTCACCCAAGGGTGGCTGGCTACCCTGGACCTGGCCAAGGACCGGGAGGGCCTCCTCCAGGGAGGGCTGTTTCGCGACTTCTACCGCCGCATCGGGCAGGAAGCCTCCTTTGACGTGAGGCGGGCGGAGGAGGCCTTTTGGGCCATGCTCCGGGAGGCGGGGGTGGAGGTGCGGCTTCAGACTCCCTTGGACCGGGTGGAGGTGGAGGCAAGCCGCCTGGCCCTGGTGGCGATCCCCGAGGGCCCCCTTCAGGCTCCCTATTTTGTGGATGCCACCGATACCGCGGAACTCGCCTTTCGCGCCGGGGCCAGCTTCACCATGGGACGGGAGGATACGGGGCTGGACCAAAGGAGCATGGCGGCCACCTTGGTGTTCCGGCTGGAGGGGGTGCCCTGGGGTGCCGTCTTGCTGGCCCTCAACTACGAAGGGCAGGTGCAGCGCACGGGGGCCGGGGCCTGGGGCAGGAGCGGTTGGGGTTTTGGGGGGCTGGCACGGGGGTATGTGGCCTCCGACCCTAGCCGCTACGCCCTCAGGGGCCTCAACCTGGCTCGTCAGGAGGACGGGAGCCTGCTGGTCAACGCCCTCCTTCTCTTCGGCGTGGAAGGGGTGGACCCCTTGAACCTGGAGCGCCTGCGCCTGGAGGCGGCCCTCGAGGTCGAGCGGGTGGTGGCCTACCTGCGGGAGAAGGATCCCCTCCTCTTTGGCACCGCCCGCCTGGCTGGGGTGGCCCCTAGCCTCTACATCCGGGAAAGCCGCCACCTGAAAGCCCTTTATCGCCTGAGGGCTGAAGAGGTTCTCCTGGGCCGGACCTTTCCCGACGCCGTGGCCCTGGGGGGGTACCCTTTAGACGGCCAGGCCTACTTTCCGGGGGAAACCCCTTACCTTTTGGGCACCCCCGCGCCCTACGGGGTGCCCTTCCGTAGCCTGGTGCCCCGGGAGCTTAGAAACCTCCTGGTGGTTTCCCAGGCGGCGGGGTTTGACAGTGCGGCCGCCTTCTCCGCCCGGGTGGTGCCCCTGCAGATGGCCTTGGGGGAGGCGGCAGGGGTGGCGGCCGCCCTCTTGCGGAAGGCCCCGCAAGCAGGGCTTACGAAGGTGCCCCTGGCGGACTTTCACGAGCTGGCCGCAAGCGCGCAGGGCCTCGAGGCCCTGCGCAGGCGGCTTGCCCAGAGGGGGGCCAGGCTTTCCTCCCCGGAGGGAGGCCGGGTGGAGGCGGAGAGGCCAGGGTACCGGGAGGCGGTGGCCCTCCTGAGGCGGGGGCTCTTCGCCGGACCCTACTACCTGAAAGGTTCCTTGGGGCTCTCCGAACCCATTCTCCTAGGGGACTTTTTGGCCGACCTGGAGCACTACTACCGGGCGAAAGGGCCTGAGGAGCGCCTCAGGGTGGTGCTGAAGGCCAGGGAGCTTTTCCGGGAGGAACTGCAAAAGCCCTTGAAGCGCTTCACCCTGAACCAGCTCTTGCAGGCGCTGGGGGAGGGCAAGCTTCCGGGTGCCGATCCCGTGACCCGGGGGGAGGCGGCTCTTCTTTTGTACCGGCTTCTGCCATAATGGTCTAAAGTGTTGGCCATTTTGCTCCTCCCCGAGTTCTCCGAACTGGAGGCGGCCCTAGCCCTCGAGGGGGCCCGCCGTCTCCAATATCCTGCCTACACCGTGGCCAAGGGCCGTAAGGGAACCCCCGCCCTGGCAGGCTCCGTCTGGACCCCCACCTACGCCTTTCCCGCCGCCCCCTCCCCGTTAGCCCTACTCATCCCGGGGGCCAGGAGGCCGGACCGGATGGCCAAGGATCCCTCCTACGTGGCCTTCGTGGAGGAGGTGTGGGAGGGTTTGGAAGCGGTGTTTCTGGGGTTTAACGCCCACCTCTTCCTGGCGGAGTTGGGCAGGCTTCCCTCTCGGGTGGCGGCCAACGGGGAGGTGGCCCAGGCCTTGATAAGGCAGGGCTACCAGGTGGCGGATGGTTCCTTCCACCGGGAGGCCAAGGTCTATACCACCCTGGGGGGGTTATCCCTGCTTAAGGCTTTAGAGGATTGGGCGCAAAAAGCGATTGAACTTTGAGTTTATACAGGAGTACACTACCCCCATGACCGTGAGGGAGTATCAGAAAAAGCGGCGCCGGGAGCGCATCTTCCAGGCAGCCATGGCCCTTTTCCGTCAGCAGGGTTTCCGGGAAACCACCGCCACCGATATCGCCAAGGCCGCCCACGTGTCCCGGGGTACCTTCTTCAACTACTACCCCTATAAAGAAGCCGTGCTCCTGGAGTATGGAAGCCTGCTTCTAGCGGACCTCAGAGGGGAGGTGAGGCGGCGCCTGGCTCAGGAAGATCCCCTGAACGTGCTCTTTTTCCTTTTCCAGCGGCTTGCGGCCTTTACCCAGGGGGAAAAGGACCTCCTCCTGCCCCTTCTTTACGAGCTTTTAAACCCCGATCCCGTTCGGGCCAAGGCAGCTTTCCTGGCCCTGCCCTTAGGGGACTTGATCGCCGAGGTCCTGAAGCCCTTGCGGGAAAAAGGGGTGGTGCGGCAGGACCTTTCCCTGGAGCGCATGGGCCGCACCTTGGCCGACCTTTACTTCCTCGCCGCCTTGCGCTGGGCGGCTTACACCCCTAACCGGGATTTTGGGGAGGAGATGGAGAAGTCTCTGTCCTTGGCCCTGGAGGGGATTTTGGTCCGAAGCCAGCCTGCCCAGGTTTCCAGGAAATCCGCCAAAGCCAAGGCTTAGTCCGCAGCCACCTTCAGCCGCTCGGCGATCTCGGGGATTCTGGCCAAAAAGATCCCTGTGGGGCTACCCGTGAGGGCCACCTCCTCCGGGGTACCCTCGGCCACGATCTCCCCGCCCCGGTCGCCCCCTTCTGGGCCTAGGTCGATGACCCAGTCCGCGGTCTTCACCACGTCTAGGTTGTGCTCGATGACTACCACGGTGTTGCCGGCGTCCACCAGGCGGTGGAGCACGTTGAGAAGCTTGGCCACGTCGTCAAAATGGAGGCCAGTGGTGGGCTCGTCCAGGATGTAGAGGGTGCGGCCCGTGGCCTTGCGGCCCAGCTCCGTGGCCAGCTTGATCCGCTGGGCCTCGCCCCCGGAAAGGGTGGGGGAGGGCTGGCCCAGGCGCATGTAGCCCAGACCCACGTCCACCATGAGCTGGAGCTTGCGGGCGATGGTGGGCACGTTCCCGAAGAAGTCCAGGGCTTCCTCGGCGGTCATGTCCAGGACATCGGCGATGCTCTTGCCCCTGAGCTTCACCTCGAGGGTTTCCTTGTTGTAGCGCTTGCCCTTGCACACCTCGCAGGGCACGTAGAGGTCGGGCAAAAAGAGCATCTCGATCTTCACCGTGCCGTCCCCGCCGCAGGCCTCGCACCGCCCCCCTTTCACGTTGAAGGAGAAGCGGCCCGGGCCATACCCCCTCTTCCTGGCCTCCGGGGTCTTGGCGAAGAGGTCCCGGATCTCGTCAAAGATGCCGGTGTAGGTGGCGGGGTTGGAGCGGGGGGTGCGGCCGATGGGGGACTGGTCGATCTCGACCACCTTGTCCAGGTGCTCCAGGCCCTCCAGGACTTCAAAAGCCCCCGGGGTGATCTTGGCCCGCATGAGCCTTTGCGCCAAGGCAGCGTAGAGGACGTCGTGGATCAGGGTGCTCTTCCCCGAACCCGAAGGTCCCGTTACGGCCACGAAGCGGCCCAGGGGGATTTTCAAGGTGATGTTTTTCAGGTTGTGCTCCCGGGCCCCCTTGAGCACCAGCCACTTGCCGTTCCCCTTCCTGCGCTCCCTGGGCACGGGGATTCGCTTTTCCCCCCTTAAGTAGGCCCCGGTGAGGCTCCTTGGGTTTTGCAAGATGGCCTCCAGGGGGCCTTCCGCCACCACCTCTCCTCCGTGGATGCCGGCTCCCGGCCCCATGTCCACGATCCAGTCTGCGGCCCGCATGGTTTCCTCGTCGTGCTCCACCACGATGAGGGTGTTGCCTAGGCTCTGGAGGCGCTTTAGGGTCTGAATGAGGCGCTGGTTGTCCCTGGGGTGGAGGCCGATGCTGGGCTCGTCCAGCACGTAGAGCACCCCGGTGAGGCCGCTTCCCACTTGGGTGGCCAGGCGGATCCGCTGGGCCTCCCCTCCGGAGAGGGTGTTGGCCGCCCGGTCCAGGGTGAGGTAGTCCAGCCCCACCCCCACCAGGAAGCCCAGCCTCTCCGCGATCTCCCGCAGGATGGGGCGGGCGATCTGGGCCTGGAAGGGGGAGAGATGGGCCTCGAGGTTCCGGAAAAACTCCAGGGCCTCGCGAACGGGCAGGGCCGAAACCTCGGCGATGTTCTTGTCCGCCACCCTTACGGAGAGCACCTCCTTCTTGTAGCGGGTACCGCCGCACACGGGGCAGGGCTTCTGCGACATGAAGCCTTCCAGCACCTCCTTGACCCCTTCGGACTCCGCTTCCTGGTAGCGCTTCTGCAGCCAGGGGATGACCCCCTCGTAGTGGACCTCCACCCGGAAGGTTTCTTTGCCTCCCCGGCGGAAGACCACCTCAAAGGGCTCAGGAAGGCCGTAGAGCACGGCCTGCTGGGCCTCCTCCGGCAGGTCCTTGAAGGGGGTCTTGAGGTCAAAGCCCATGTGTTCCGCCAAGGCCCGGAGCCGGTCCCAAAGGTAGCTTCGCCCCGTGTCCCGCCCCCGGGCCCAGGGCAGGATGGCCCCCTCGGCCAGGGAAAGCTCGGGGTTCACGATGAGCTCAGGGTCGAACTCCTGCTTGTAACCCAAACCTGAGCAGGCAGGGCAGGCCCCATAGGGGGCGTTGAAGGAGAAGATGCGGGGCTCCAGCTCCTCCAGGACGCTTCCGTGCTCGGGGCAGGCGAATTTCTCGGAGAAGAGCTCCTCCTGGCCGGAATCCGGGTAAAGGACCCGCATGAGCCCCTCGCCCCTCAGGAGGGCGAGCTCCACCGCCTCGGCGATGCGGGGGCGCTCCTCCTCCTTAAGGACCACTCGGTCGATCACCAGATCAATGTCGTGCTTCTCGTACTTTTCCAGGTTTAGGTTCTGGGCCTCCTCCAGGAGGTGGATGACCCCGTCCACCCGCACCCGGGCGTAGCCTTCCTTCATGAGTTGCTGGAAAAGCTTGCGGTACTCCCCCTTCCTCCCCCGCACCAGGGGGGCCAGGAGGATGGCCCGGGTGCCTGGGGGGTTCTTCAGGAGGCGGTCGGTGATCTCGCTGGCGGACTGCTTCTCAATGGGGCGGCCACATTCTGGGCAGTAGGCGGTGCCGATGCGGGCATAAAGGAGGCGGAGGTAATCGTGGATCTCCGTCACCGTGCCCACGGTGGAGCGGGGGTTGTGGCTGGTGGTTTTTTGGTCGATGGAGATGGCGGGGGAGAGGCCCTCGATGCTTTCCACCTCGGGCTTGTCCATGACCCCCAGGAACTGGCGGGCGTAGCTGGAGAGGCTTTCCACATAGCGCCGCTGCCCCTCCGCGTAGATGGTGTCAAAGGCCAGGGTGCTCTTGCCCGAGCCGGAAACCCCGGTGATGACAATGAACTTGCCCCGCGGGAGCTCCAGGCTGATGTTCTTGAGGTTGTGCTCCCGTGCCCCCCGGATGACGATGCGGTCCATCCGTGGAAGTATACCACTACCTTCTGGGAAGGACCAGGTGGCAGGAGGGGGCTTCCCGTGCCCTATAGTGAACCTATGGCCTCTTGGATGCGTACCGAGGCGGAGGAGGCTCCCAAGGTCATAGAGCGCCTCCTTAGGGAGAACGAGGACGAGGTGAGGAGCCTGGCCCGCTTCCTGAGGAAGCGCCCCCCGGCCCTCACCCTTACCGTGGCCCGGGGAAGTTCCGACCATGCGGCCCTTTTTGCCAAGTACCTCCTCGAGGCCCGCCTGGAGTGGCCGGTTCTTTCCTTGGCCCCTTCCGTCCTCACCCTTTACCGGGCCAGGCCCCGGGTACCTTTTCCCTCCCTTTTTCTCGCCTTTAGCCAAAGCGGGGAAAGCCCCGACCTTTTGGAGGCGGTTAGCGCCTACCGCTCCCAGGGAGCCCTCACCGTGGCCTTGGTGAACCAGGAGGAGAGCCCCCTGGCCCAGGTGGCCGAGGTGGTCCTTCCCCTCCATGCCGGGGAGGAGAAGGCGGTGGCCGCCACCAAGAGCTTCCTCGCCATGCTGGCCGCCACCCTTCACCTCCTGGCCCACCTGGTGGAGGAAGCCCGCCTGCGCCAGGTTCTTCCCGGCTTACCCGAGGCCCTGCACCGGGCCTTGGAGGCCTCGGGGGAACTGGGTTACCTGGAGGATGCGGAAAACCTTTTCGTCCTGGGGAGGGGGTTCACCTACCCCGTGGCCCTCGAGGGGGCCTTGAAGCTCAAGGAGGTGGCCGCCCTGCACGCGGAGGGGTTTCCGGCGGCGGAGTTCCTCCATGGTCCCCAGGCCCTTTTGGAAGCGGGTTTTCCGGTACTGGCCTTGGTGCAAAAGGATGAGGCCTTGGATGCCTTTCTTTCCACCCTGGAGGGGTTAAAGGCGAAAGGGGTTCATCTTCTCGTTCTCTCCCCGGAACCCGATGCCCTGGCCCTGGCGGATTCCCCCCTGGCGCTTCCCGTGGCCTCTGAACCCGAGGTAACCCCCCTCCTCCTGGCCCAGGCCTTCTACCCCAAGGCGGAGGCCCTATCCCGGGCCCGGGGCCTGGATCCGGACCGGCCCCGGCACCTCACCAAGGTGACCCGGACCCGCTAGAAGACCCTTTCCCCCAGGGGTACCTCCCGCTCCACGGTGAGGAGGACCACCTGGCCCTCGGCATCCCTAGCCCCCAGGACCAGAACCTCGGAGGGGAAGCCCGCGATCACGCGTGTGCCCAGGTTCACCGCGCACACCACCAGGCGGCCTACCAGGTCCTCGAGGCGGTAAAGCTCGGTGATCTGGGCAGAACTCTGTTTGATCCCTAAGGGCCCGAGGTCGATCCAGAGCTTGTAGCTGGGCTTCCGGGCCTTCTCGTGGGGTTCTGCTTTCAAGATGCGGCCAATCCGTAGGTCCAGAACCTGAAAGGCTTGTAGGGCATCCATGCCTTAGATTCTGCCAGGAAAAGCCCCCGTGGCGTTGCTGTACGCTTGCAGTACAAACAGGTTTCCCGCCTCTTTTGGAGGCGGGACGTTAAGGAGCTGGTGGGCCGTGCAGGACTTGAACCTGCAACCAACCGGTTATGAGCCGGCCGCTCTGACCGATTGAGCTAACGGCCCATGCCAAGGGCCTATTTTAGCACAAGGGAGGACTAAGGCCAAACGCCCCGCCCGCTTATGTATACACTAAAAGGGGAGGTGAGCCATGGCGGTAAACGAGAGCACCACCGATAGGGTGATTCGCTTTATCCTGGCCCTGGTCCTCTTCTACTTCGCTTTCCAGTCGGCATCCCCTTGGAACTGGATCCTGGGGATCGTGGGGGTGGTCCTCCTCTTCACGGCGGTCACCGGCTTCTGCGCCCTCTATAAGGTCCTGGGCATCAGCACCAAGAAGTAGAGCTGGCCTTTCCCAGCCCTGGACCCCTGGTGAACCGGGGTGCCGTCTGGCTGGAGGCTGGGTTATATGGATTGGCCGCTTGCCCCTGGGGACCGCGTTCGGGTGGAGTTTTGGAAGTTTCCCGGGGATGTGCTCCACTACTTCTGGGAAGCCCGGGTGGTGGAGGTGAGACCCGAAGGCGTCCTGACCCTTTTGCCCCAGGGCGGGACCTTTCACCACGTGGCCAAGGGGAAGGCGGTGGTGCTGGACCACAATGCCTATGTGGCCTTTTTCCCTGGGGCTTGGTACTCCGGGGGACCGGATGTGAGGGAGGGCCGGGTGCTGGAGTATTACTGGAACGTGCAGACCCCAGCGGAGTGGACGGGAAGGGGTTTTCGCCAGTACGACCTCGAGCTGGACGTGAAGTGCCGGGCCGACCATACCTGCCAGGTCTTTGACCGGGAGGAGTTTTTGGCCAAGCGCTCCCTTTACCCCAGCCTTTGGGTGGAGGAGGCGGAAAAGGCGGTGGAGGCCATCCTTCACCACATGTGGCAGGGAAGGTGGCCGGTGCTGCCTCCCGGGGAGCCCCTTCCCTGGATAGAACGGATCTAGGGCGTGAGGGTGGGGAGGGAAGAGGGAGGGGGATCCTGTGCCCCAGGCCCCCAGGCTTTGAGGGGGATGAGGATGGACCCCTCGAGGTGCCAGCGTCCTTCCAGGACCACCTGGTAGAGGAGGCCCTTGAAAAAGCCATGGAAGCTATCCTCCCAGGTTTCCAGGTTCTGGGCCCGCAAGGGGTAGTTGTGCCAAGCGGGGCCCAGGTAGTAGAGCCAGGGGTCATCCAGGAGGCGGGTATCCCGTGGGGGGAGGCCGAGAAGGGCGTTGAAGTAGCCCCTGAGGCGGCTTGCGGTGAAGAGGAGGTTCAGGTAGGGATCCTCGAGGGCCTTCCTGGCCTCGGTTTCGGTCTTGGGGAAGGGTCTTGCTGGATCCCAGGCCCCGAAAAGGCGCAGGCGGTCTTGTTGCTTGAGGGCATCCTCCCAGCTCATCTGGGCCAGGCCCAGGGTGCGGCTCAAGGGGGCGTGGCCCTGGACTTCGGCCAGACCTTGGGCTAAGCCGTCCGCTGCTTCCCGCACCCCCCGGGAAAGCCCCAAGGCCTTGTCCCCTCCGTACTGCTCGTTATCCACAATGGCGGCCAGCACCCCATAGGGGATGCCGAGGGCAGAGGCGGCGGCGCGGATCTCCCGGGCGTAGGGAAGTACATGGTGGGGGGCGGCGGGCAGGCCCTCGAGGTCCACCCTCTGCCCCCGCCTGGCCTGGCCGATGGCCTCCACCCAGTGCCTGGCCGCCAGGAGGGCGCTTTTAGCTTCTGGGTATGCAGCGCGCTTACCAGAACGCTGGTTTTTGAGCTCGAGGCGGAGCAGGCGGTCGTAGGCCCGGGCCGCCTTCTCCCCCAAGAGCAGGTGTAGGCTGGCCTTCAAGCTCAGGTGGAGGCTCACCCAAGCCTCCCGCTCTTCCTTTGGGTAGGGGAGAAGGTCCCTGAGGCTTGGGGAGGGAGGTAGAGTAGGGGGGATGGGAAGGGCCAGGTAGAAAAGGCCCGCTGCCAGAAGCACTAGCCAGGGGCCCGGGGGCATAGGTCAGGACTGGGCGTCTTCCACCGGGGCGGGGGGCACCTCCACCGTGGCCTCCACGGGATAGCCCGCGTAGGTGCGGCGGCCCCCCAGGGTCCTCTCCAGTACCTCCCGCCACTCGGGGAGGTTTAGGAAGCGGTCCGCCTGGTTGCGGAGCTCGAGGTCCGCCAGCTCGTGCACGCCGAGGAGGTGGATCTCCTTCCCCAGGGCCCTCAGGGCGCTGAAGGTGTGGGCCAGTTCTCCCGAACCGCTGGCCACGATGGCCCGGTCCCAGCGGGGGGCGGTGGTGAGGAGGTCCGTGGCCATCATGGCCTCAAACCGGGCTTCCCCCCGCACCAAGCGGCTTCGCACCGTGTAGCCCATGAAGACCAAGGCGTCGATGAAGCGCTGCTGACGCTCGTCCTCGGGATCGGTGATGGGCACATAGTAGAAAGCGTTATAAAGCTGCTCCGGGGTGGCGAACTGGGTCAGCACCCGGCGGTGGTCCACGTTCCAGCCCAGGCGCTTGGTGGCCAGGTACATGTAGGATCCGTCAATGAAAAGGGCAACCCGCATATGCCCCCATCTTAGGACAAAGCCAGGCCCCGGGCTACCCCGGGGCCCGTGAGAAGCGGGGAGGAATCTTAGGCCGGGGCTTTCTCCTCGGCCTTTTCCGAGGAGTGGCCGGGGTTCACCTTGAGGGCAGGGTTGGCGTAGGCGGCGGCGTGGTTGGCGGCGATGGCGGCTTCGCCAAAACCCAGCACGATCAGGGGAAGCTTTCCCGGGTAGGTGACGATGTCGCCGCAGGCGTAGACCCCGGGGATGCTGGTGGCCATGGTGGTGTCCACCTTAATCTTGTTCTTTTCCAGCTCCAGCCCCCAGTTGGCCAAGGGCCCCAGCTTGGTGAGGTAGCCCGCCAGGATCAGCACGGCGTCCACCTCTAGCTCCTTTTCCTCCTGGGTCCCGTTGTGGAAGATCACCGCCTTGCGCACCTGGGTATCCCCTTCGATCCGCCGCACCTCGTAGGGGGTGAGCACGGTAAGGCGCCCTTCCTCATGGGCTTTGAAGAGCTCCTTCACGCTGGCCTCGTGGGCCCGGAACTGGGGCCTCCTGTGGATCAGGGTGATCTCCTTAGCGGTGCCCAGAAGGTTCAGGGCCCAGTCCACGGCGCTATCCCCACCTCCCACGATGAGGACCCGCCTGCCCTGGAACTCGGCCTTGGTCTTCACCGCATAGTAGACGCCCTTGCCCTCGAGCTCCCTTTCTCCAGGGGCACCCAGGCGCCTGGGCTCAAAGGCACCCACCCCGGCGGCGATGATTACCGCCTTGGCGGTGTAGGTGTTCCCGGAGGAGGTGGTCACCTTGAAGTGATCCCCTTCCCTTTCCAGGGTTTCCGCCCGCTCCCCCAGGCTGTAGATGGGGTTGAAGGGAGCCACCTGCTCCACCAACCCCTTCACTAGGTCTTTGGCGTACACCTTGGGAAAGCCCGCCACGTCGTAGATGTATTTCTCCGGATACAAAGCGGAAAGTTGCCCCCCAGGCTCGGGCAAGGGGTCGATGAAGCGGAAGGAAAGCCCCCGCATGCCCACGTAGAAGCCCGCAAAAAGCCCAGCGGGGCCCGCGCCAATGATGATCACGTCGGTGTGCTCCATGGCCTCACCTCGCCCTGCATTCTACCCTTAAGGAAAGCCTATGGGCGGCGGCTTCCGGTTAGGGACAAAGGTCTTGACCCCATCCCGGAATCTCCGCCCCATGATCCGCCAGCTCGCTATGGAGGTGGGGTCTTGCTCCCGGAGAGGACTAGTCCACCCGTAGCACCACTTTGCCGAAGATGCGCCGCTCCTCCAGGAGGCGGTGTCCCTCCGCAGCCTCCTCCAAGGGAAGCACCTGCCCCACCACGGGCTTTAGCCTTCCCTGTTCCACAAAGCGCAGGATAGGGAAAAGGCGGCTTTTGGAGCCCATGGTGGAGCCCAGGATGGAAAGTTGCCGGAAGAACACGTGGGCGAAGGGAAGGGTGCCCTCGTATCCCGAGGAAGCCCCGGCGATGGCGATTCTGCCCCCATTGGCCGTGGCCCGGATCACCCCCTCAAAGTAAAGGGCTCCCGTGTGGTCCACCACCTTGTCGGCACCTTTCCCGCCCGTTAGGCGGCGTACCTCCTTGGGCCAGTCGGGGTGGGTGTAGTTCACGGTTTCATCGGCTCCCAGTTCCTTGGCCTTCCTGAGCTTTTCCTCCGAGCCTGCGGTGGCGACGACCCGGGCCCCGAAGAGCTTGGCGATCTGGATGGCGGCCACGCTAACCCCACTCCCTGCCGCCATGACCAGAATATCCTCGCCAGGCTGCACCTGGAGTTTGTCCACCACCATCTGCCAGGCGGTGAGGAAGGTCAGGGGGATGGCAGCGGCTTCTTCAAAGGAAAGGTTTTGGGGCTTCTTAAGGAGGTTCACCTCGGGTACCACCAGGTACTCAGCATAGGCCCCCCAGCGGTGCTCGCCCAGGATCTCGTATTTGGGGCAGAGGTTATCCTCCCCTGCCAGGCACCGCTCGCAGTGGCCGCAGGAGAGACCAGGATTCACCACCACCTCGTCCCCAGGGGCAAAGCCCGTTACCCCAGGCCCAACTGCGTCCACCACCCCCGAGGCATCGGCTCCCAGGATGTGGGGTAAGGGAAGCTTGGGGCTGGCCACTCCCTTGCGAACCCAGATGTCCAGGTGGTTGAGGGCTGCGGCTTTGACGCGGATCCTTACTTCCTTGGGACCGGGTTCAGGCGTGGGTACCTCGGTTACCTTTAAGACCTCTGGACCCCCTCGAGCCTCCATGACCACGGCTTTCATCACCACCTCCTTATGGAGGGGATTTTTCCACGTGCTGGCAGCGGGGTCAAGCTAAAGGGGTGACACTGAGCTCCCCCTCTAAGTTCGGACATCCTTTACCTCCTGGGGATGAGGGGGAACAGGAAATAGCCTGTGCCACCAGACCTCCAAGGCTTGGCGCAGGATCCCTTCCCATTCTTCCCGGGAAAAGCGCACAGGCCCTCTCAAGAGGACAAAGAGCCCCGAGTATACCCCCCACTTCCGCCTTCCCTTCGCGCCCCCCCTTTCAGGCGCCTCCGCGCCTCCTCCCCCACCAAAAGCCCCACCCCGTAGGCCAACGCCACCAGGGCCAGCGTCTTCTCCATCGCTTCCCACCCCTTGCTCATCACCCCAGCAAACCCCATGTGCCCCTTCAGGTCCCTGAACCCCTCCTCCATCTTCATCCTCTCCTCGTACACCCCAAGAAGCTCCTCCGGAGGCAGGTTCCCCATCACCCAAAGCGCCTCCCGCATCCCCTCCCGCCACACCCCCACCAGGTTCACCTCCACCTCCCCCCGGTACCTCACCCCCTCGTACCTCACCTCCCGCCCCCGATCCACCCAGGGCACCAACCGCTCCCCTCTCCATTCCAACCGCGGCCTCGTCCCCAGGTTCAACCGCACCGCATACCTCACCCCCGCCCGCTCCAGCACCTCCAGCCACCCCGCAAAGGAGAACTCCCGGTCAAATACCCACACCGTCTCCTCCTCCACGTATTCCCGCACCGCCTCCACCCAATCCTCCCACGTCCGGTTCCTCCCCTCCGGCTTCCCCTCCCAGTAGCTCCCCACGTACACCGGCACCGCCCGGCCCTCGTAGGGTTGGGCCAACACCACCGCCCAAAAGCCCAGGGTCTTGCCGTCGGAAAGCCGGCCCACGTAGGGGGTCCGTTTCGCCTGGGGACGGGGTACCTCCGTGGGGTCCACCAGGAGGAAGGGGGTCTTGGGGTCCAGGAGGCGCAGGAGGTAGCGCTGGGGTTCCAGGAGGGGAAGGAGTCGGTCAATGGCCTTGTAGTTGGCTTCCTCCGTGGCCTCTTGGCGGTAGGCCCTGGCCCAATCGCTCTTGCGGGCAGAACCTGAGGCCAGGATGGCCCAGAGCAACCGGGCTACCTTCTCCTCGTGGCGCTCCAGCCAGGCATCCAGCAGAGGGCTCACGAAGGGGCGTAAAGCCTCCGGTCCAAACGGCAAGCTCCTCATACAGCCCCATTTTGTCTGAACTCAAAGGGGGAGCTCAGGTGACACGCTTGACAGAGTCCAGAATAACCGGGTACCCTGTCCAGCGTAAGGTAGCAGAGGAGGCAGGCGATATGAGAAAAGCCCTGGCAGTTGTGGTTGGCCTTATAGCCCTGGCAGGAGTGGCCAGCGCCCAGACCTTCGTCTGGCCGCAGAAGTGGACGGTGGCCAAGCCCTCTGAGGTCAAGAGGGGCGGCACCCTGCGGGCAGCGGTCATCTCTGACTACCGCACCTTTAACCCCTTTATTACCGCAGAGGCAGGGAACGTTCCGGAGATCATCTCCGGGGCCAGGGGTCTGGTCATGCGCGACCCCACCACCGGGGACTGGATCCCCTATATGGCGGAGTCCTGGACGGTGAGCCCCAACAAGCTGGAGATCACCTTCAAGATCCGCCGGGGCATGAAGTGGTCCGATGGTAAGCCCATCACCGCCGACGACTGGATCATGACCTGGCGCATCCACACGGATAAGGCGGTGGGGTCCAACAGCTACGACTCCTTCTTCATCGACGGCAAGCCCATCACCCTTAGGAAGATTGACGACTACACCATCCGCTTCATCTACCCCAAGACGGATGCGGAAGCCTTTGCCGTAGCCAGCTTTGAGCCCTGGCCGGCCCACATCTTTGGGCCCGTCTACCAGAAGGATGGCGCCGAGGGCATCAAGAAGATGTGGACCCTGAACGAGAAGCCGGAAAACATCGTGTCCGGCGGGCCCTGGCTCATCGAGAGCTACCGCCCCGGTGAGCGCCTGGTGCTGAAGCGCAACCCGGTCTTTGGGGAGTGGAACAAGGACGAGGCGGGGAATCCCTTGCCCTACTTGGACCGCTACGAGATCAAGATCGTCAAGGACACCAACGCCCAGCTGGCGGAGTTCCTGGCGGGGAACATCGACCTCATGGCCCCTGCCACCGTGGACCACATCTCCCAGATCCGCCAGGCCATCCAGCAGGGGCGCCTGGACGCCACCATCAAGGTGAACGCTTCCCCGGTGGCCAGCAGCCAGTTCATGGTCTTCAACTGGAACAAGGCCTCGGATCCCTTCAAGCAAAACCTCTTCCGCTCCGACAAGTTCCGTCGGGCCATGAGCCACATCGTGAACCGCCAGGCGGTGATCGACATCGTCTACGGCGGCCTGGGCACCCCCATGTACACCAGCGTCTACCCCGTGCTCACCCAGTGGGTGAACCCCAAGGTGCCCAAGTACGAGTACAACCTCCAGGAGGCTGCCAAGCTCCTGGCCGAGTTGGGCTTCACCCGCAAGGACCGGGAGGGTTACCTGGTGGACAGCCGGGGCCGCAGGTTGGAGTTTAACCTCGCCACCAACGCCGGCAACGCCCAGCGGGAACAGATCGCCAAGCTCATCGTGGACGAGGCCAAGAAGGTGGGGGTGAAGGTGAACTTCACCGCCATTGACTTCAACACCCTGGTGGGGCAACTTCTCTCCTCTGGCCCTGACCGGCCCTTTGACGCCATCATCATCGGGCTTTCCGGCGGCGGGCTGGACTGGCCCTTCGGCTCCAACGTGGTGCCCTGCAAGGGCAACCTGCACATGTGGAACAAGTCGGGTCAGTGCATCGACCCCCGAGAGACCCAGCTGGATGCCCTTTACTCCCGTGGCCGCACCGAGCTTGATTTCAAGAAGCGGGTGGAGATCGGCTACCGCATGCAGGAGATCGAGGTCCAGCTCCTTCCCGTCATCTACATCGCAGGGCCCAACTACCACCCCGCCTGGAACAACCGCCTGGGTGGGGAGCACCCCGAGGCCATCATCAGCAGCATCTGGGGCCAGCGGGAGCTGGAGCTGACCTTCATCAAGAAATGAGCTAGCCGTAGGGTATCCCCGGGGTCTATCGGCCCCGGGGATACTTTGGGAAGCCATGACCGCATACATCCTTCGTCGTATCCTGTACCTGATCCCCACCTTCTTCGGGGCTACCTTCCTGGCCTTCCTCATCATCCAGCTGGCCCCTGGGGATTACCTAACCCAGCTGGAGCTGGACCCCAAGGTGACCCCGGAAACCATCGCCCGCCTTAGGGCCCAGTTCGGCCTGGATCGCCCCATCTACGAGCAGTACCTGCTTTGGATGGATAACCTGTTGCACCTGAACCTGGGTTATTCCTTTGCCTATCAGGCACCGGTGCTGGAGGTGATCTGGCCTCGAGTGGTGAACTCCATGGTGATCGTTATCCCTTCCACCCTTCTTCTGTACCTGGTGGCCATTCCCATCGGGGTCTACGGGGCGGTGCGCCAGTACTCCTTAGGGGACAGGATCCTTTCCTTTCTGGCGTATATCGGGCTTTCCGTGCCCAGCTTTTTCTTGGCGCTTATCGCCATCTATGTGCTTCTCCAGATCAAGTTCCGCACGGGTACCCTTATCTTCCCGGTTTCCGGAATGACTAGCAGCGGCTTTGAACAGATGCCGCCCTTGCGCCAGATCCTGGACATCGCCTGGCATGCGGTGGTGCCTGTGCTGGTGGCCACCGCCAACGATATCGCCGGGCTTTCCCGCCTCATGCGGGGACAGATGCTGGAGGTGTTATCCCAGGACTATATCCGCACGGCCCGGGCCAAGGGCTTGGCCGAGCGGGTGGTCCTTTACAAGCACGCCTTTCGTAACGCAGTAATTCCCTTCGTGGCCACCTTGGGCGGGCTTCTTCCCAGCTTGATCTCGGGAGCGGGGTTCGTGGAGGTGGTTATGGCCTGGCCGGGTATTACCCCCTTTTTCCTGGACGCCATCGCCAACCAGGACCTTTACCTCAAAACTTGCACCTCCCGAATACCCTGCATGAACACCCCCTTCCCCCCGCAGGCGGAGGCCAAAGACCCAAAGCTCCCAGCTCGGCCATGAGGACCCGCAAGACCACCTCCGGCAGCAGCAGGCGCGCCGCTGCCCACCCAGCCTCCCGCCAAGAAAGACCTCTCCCGTCTGGAGCTAGCCTCACCCAGTGGGCCAGCAGGTAAGCCAGGAAGGACAGCACCAGAAACCGATGCACCCCCAAGGCCGTCCGCTGCCCAAAACGCCCCAGGGAAAACTCGCTCTTTACCGTGCGGAAGAAGTGCTCAATGGTAAACCGCCGCCGCCCCCACACCAGCACAGTCCGTGGCCCCGCAGGAAAGGTGGCCACCACGTACCGCCACTCCCACCCTCCCCCGGGTAAGGGATAGCGGTACCAGCTCACCCACACGGGAAAGGGAAGTCCCCGCAGATGCACCCGACTCCCCTGCCGTCTGAGCCCAAAGAGGGGAAGCCCCTCCCGCGTCTTTCGGTCCCGCCGCATCCCCACCACCGCTTCCAGACCCAACCCCCGCACCCCCACAAGAAACCGGGCGGTGCCGAAGGCAGCATCGGCCACCACCCGAAGGTGGAAGGACTTGCGCATCCAGGGGGGCAGGGAGGCCAGAAGACGCAGGGCAAGGAGGGAAAGGGCCTTCTCCCCCTTCCCCCGCCACACCCGGTAGGCCCAGGGGATGCGCAGCTCTCCCAGCACCAGATAGAGCACCACCAGGTGGAGCCCCCACTTGCCGTGGAAAAAGGAGAGGGGCAAGGCGGGGAAGAGGCCCCGCTTCTCCAGGGTGACCAGGTCCAGGACCACCAGGAGCCTGGGCTTGGGCCCCCGCCTGGGCCTGGCCCGGTGGAGGGTTTCCTGGGCCTTCTTGCGAGCCAGGCGGATGAGGGCGCGGGTGGGCCAGGGATAGCGGTTGAGGAAGCGGGAGAGGGCGGAAGGGGACTTGGTCTTGCTGTGCTGGGGCCTGGCCTTGCCGTGGCCGGTGAGAAGGAGGAGAAGAAGCGCTTTGAGGGATTCGCGGAGGTGGGGGGTTGGCAGGAGGGCCAGGAGGGTCCAGAGTAGAGCTTGGGCCGTCTGGTGCATGGCACCCTTCATCCGAAGGGAACCCGGCGGCCCTTTTCAAGTGGTCCCCTGGCGCATGGGTATGCGGGGGGTGGATAAGTGCAAGTTTTGAGTTACGTGATCGCCGGTTTTCTCACGGTGAGCCTGGTCCTTTTGATGATCGGCAATCTCATCTCCGATCTCCTCCTGGCCTGGGTGGATCCCAGGATTCGCTACGAATAGGGGTGATCTGTGGAACGCCTTTCGCCTTCTCCCACCCGAACCCAGCTGGTTTTGCGCCAGTTTCGCAAGCACCGCCTGGCGGTCTGGGGCGGGCGTATCCTTCTGGTGCTCTACCTGATGGCCGCTTTGGCCGGCTTTTTCAGCCCCTACGATCCCAACTACTATGAGCTTTATCCCCCCAAGGGGAACCACCCGCCCACCCGAATCCACTTTTTGGACCCCGAGACGGGAAGGCTTAGCCGGCCTTTTGTCTACGCTACCAAACGCAGCATTGATCCGGTAACCCTCCAGCCCCGTTACGAGGAGGATCCTTCGCAGGGCAAGTTCTACCTGCGCTTTTTCGTGCGAACCCCCGACCAGCCCTACACCGTCTTCAAGGTGTTCCGCTCCGACCTGAGGCTCTTTGGGGTGGATCCCCCGGGGCGCATCTTCCTGATGGGTACGGACAACTTTGGCCGGGACCTCTTCAGCCGGATCGTCTACGGGGGGCAGGTATCCCTTACCATCGGCATCCTTTCCGCTTTGGTTTCTTTCGCCCTGGGGCTCTTGCTGGGGGGTATCGCCGGCTACTTTTCGGGGCGGCCCTTTGCCCTTTCCCTCCCCCCTCGAGCCTGGCGCGGCTGGAGCTGGGTGCTTGGGCTTGTGGGCCTTTTTCTCTGGCTGGCTGTGGCCGCTGGCGTTCTGTTCTTAGCCTGGTCCTTTGTGCGGCTCAGCCCCGGCAAGGGTGTCTTTTCCCTGGCGGTGGATGGGTTCGTCCTGGTCCTGGGGTTGGGGGGGGCCCTTCTTATCCTTTGGAAGGTTTTCCGGGAGCCTTTGAGGCTCGATCCTGACGACCTCATCATGCGCACCGTGGAGATCATCGCCGCCATCCCCAGCCTTTTCCTCCTCATCTCCTTGAGGGCGGTGTTTCCCACCCACATCGATCCCCTCCTCACCTTCTACCTGGTGGTGGGGCTTTTGGGTTTCATCGGCTGGGGGGGATTGGCCCGGGTGGAGCGGGGGATCGTCCTGTCCGTGCGGGAGATGGACTACGTGCAGGCGGCCAGGGCCTTGGGGGCTTCGGATGGGCGCATCATCGCCCGCCACATCCTGCCTGCCACCGCCAGCTACGTGATCGTAAGCCTTTCCCTGACCATTCCCGGCTTCATCCTGGGGGAAAGTGGGCTCTCCTTCCTGGGGCTTGGGGTCACGGAGCCCTACACCAGCTGGGGCCTTCTCCTGCAGGCGGCCCAGCAGGGGGGATTTGCCTCCTTCACCGATCGGCCCTGGGTGCTATGGCCCGGGTTCTTCATCTTCCTTTCCGTGCTGTCCTGGAACTTCTTGGGCGATGGCCTGCGGGATGCCTTGGATCCCAGGCGGAGGCAGTAGGGTCTTCTCTTTTAACCTAGTATGGCGTATAACGGATGAGGTGTTTAGACGGCAGTGCCCAAAGGAGTACGCATGGACGAAAAGCGGCTACTGGAGGTGAGAGACCTTAAAGTCCACTTCTTCACCGATGACGGGGTGGTGAAGGCGGTGGACGGGGTTTCCTTCCATGTGGACAAAGGGGAAACCCTGGCGGTGGTGGGGGAGTCGGGTTCCGGGAAGAGCGTGACGGCCCTCTCCATCATGCGGCTCATTCCCACGCCTCCGGGTAGGATCGTGGCCGGGGAGATCCTTTTCCGCGGCAAGGACGGGGAGGTACGGGACCTGGCCAAGCTGTCCGAGGCGGAGATGCGGAGGATCCGGGGCAACGACATCGCCATGATCTTTCAGGAGCCCATGACCTCCTTAAACCCCGTGTATACGGTGGGGGACCAGATCGCCGAGGCCATCATGCTCCACCAGGGGAAAAGCCGTAAAGAGGCCATGGAGCTGGCAGCCCACATGCTGGACCTGGTGGGCATCCCTGAGCCCAGGAAGCGGCTTGCCAACTACCCTCACCAGATGTCCGGGGGGATGCGGCAAAGGGTGATGATCGCCATGGCCCTATCCTGCAATCCCTCCCTTCTCATCGCTGACGAGCCTACCACCGCCTTAGACGTGACCATCCAGGCCCAGATCCTGGAGCTTATGAAGAAGCTTCAGGAGGAGATTGGCATGAGCATCCTCTTCATCACCCACAACCTGGGGGTGGTGGCGGAGATGGCGGACCGGGTGGTGGTGATGTACGCGGGGCGGGCGGTGGAGGAGGCGGATGTGGTACCCCTTTTCAAGGAGCCCCTGCACCCCTACACCCGTGGACTCTTGCACTCCGTGCCCCGGCTGGACCTGGCGGCGGAGCGGAGGGAGCGCCTCGAGGCCATCCCCGGCAATGTGCCGAACCCCCTGTACCTGCCCCCGGGATGCGCCTTCCATCCCCGGTGCAAGCACTACGTGGAAGGCCTCTGTGACCGGGAGATTCCCCCCCTGGAGGACACGGGTGACGGCCGCCAGGTGCGGTGCGTGCGCTGGCGGGAGATCCGGGAGGTGTGGGCATGAACGGCAACCATGTCCTCCTGGAAATCCGAGACCTGAAGAAGCACTTCCCCATCCGCGGCGGGGTCCTCTCCCGGGTGGTGGGGAGCGTGAAGGCGGTGGACGGGGTTTCCTTCGCCATCAAGAAGGGGGAGGTTTTGGGCTTGGTGGGGGAGTCGGGGAGCGGCAAGACCACCGTGGGCCGGACCCTTTTGCGTCTCATCGAGCCCACGGGGGGGCGCATCCTCTTTGACGGGCAGGACATCACGGACCTACCCAAGGACAAACTTCGCCCCTACCGCCGCCGGATGCAGATCATCTTCCAGGATCCCTTCAGCTCCTTGAACCCCCGCATGACCGTGGGGGACATCATCGCCGAGCCCCTCATCATCCACGGGATCGGCAAGACGCCCCAGGAACGCACGGAAAGGGTGGCGGAGCTGCTTAAGCTGGTGGGGCTTTCCCCGGACCACATGCGCCGCTACCCCCATGAGTTCTCGGGCGGCCAGAGGCAAAGGATCGGCATCGCCCGCGCCCTGGCGGTGGCCCCGGACTTCATCGTGGCCGACGAGCCGGTTTCCGCTTTGGATGTGTCCATCCAGGCCCAGGTGGTGAACCTCCTCCAGGACCTTAAGGAGGAGCTGGGCCTGACCCTCCTCTTCATCGCCCACGACCTGGCGGTGGTGGAGTACATCTCCGACCGGGTGGCGGTGATGTACCTGGGCAAGGTGATGGAGATTGCCTCCTCGAAGGAGCTCTACCGCAATCCCAAGCACCCCTACACCGAGGCCCTGCTCTCGGCGGTGCCCATCCCCGACCCCACGGTGAAGCGGGAGAGGATCGTCCTTCAGGGGGATATTCCCTCGCCCATCAATCCGCCTTCCGGATGCGTGTTCCGCACCCGTTGCCGCTACGCCCTCCCCGAGTGCGCCCAGGTGGTGCCGGAGCTTAAGGAGGTGGCCCCCGGCCACTTCAAGGCCTGCATCCGGGACGACATTTTGTAGGTTTTGGGGAGAAGGCCCCGGCGGATCCCGTCGGGGTATACTTTTTCATGTTGGTCCAAGACGTGATGCGTTTCCCGGTGGTGACGGTGGAGCCCGGGGTGACCCTCGAGGAGGCCTACCGCCTCCTTTTGGAGAAGGGCATCCGTCACCTGCCGGTGATGGGGGAGGGAAGGCTGGTGGGGATCATCACCGACCGGGATATCCGCCTGGCCACCAGTCACCTTAACCCCAAGGGGCCTTGCCCCGGGTGCACCCGCGTGGCGGAGGTGATGACCCAGGAGGTGGTCACCGCCCACCCTCTGGATCCCGTGGAAGAGGCCGCCCGGGTGATGCGGGAAAGGAAGATCGGCTGCCTGCCCGTGCTGGAGGATGGCGTTTTGGTGGGGATCGTCACGGGGATAGACCTCCTGGATGCTCTCCTTAAACTCACCGGGGTCACCGAGCCCTCGGGCCGCCTCGAGGTCCGCCTTCCCGACCGCGTGGGAGAACTGGCCCGGCTCACGGGGTTTTTGGCGGGCCGGGGGATCAACATCCACTCCCTCCTCTCGTATCCAGAGAATGGGGATAGGGTGCGGGCGGTGGTGCGGGTGAATACCTTGGAAACCCACCTTCTTGCGGAGGGGCTACGCCAGGAGGGATTTGAGGTGCTCTGGCCCCCCAAGAAACCATGGTGATCTACCGGGACGAGTATCGCCTGTACAACTTCGGTCCCAGCCATCCCTTCAGCCCGGTGCGCCTGGAGATGCTCACCTCCCTTCTTCAAGCCCTGGGGGTGTGGCGTGAACCCCTGGTTCCACAAGAGGCCACCCGGGAGGATGTGCTTTCCGTACATTCCGAGCGCTTGGTGAAGCGGGTGGAGGCGGCAACCCGGGGGGAGAGGGTGCCCGATTTGGAGCATTACGGCTTGGGCACGGGGGACACCCCGCTCTTTCCCGGCATGGACCGGGCGGCTAGGATCCTGGTGGGGGGTACCCTGGAGGGAGCTCGGCGGATCCTGGCTGGGGAGAAGTGGGTGCTCCAGCTGGGCGGAGGGCTACATCACGCCCAGTACGACCGCTCCAGCGGCTTTTGCGTGTACAACGACCTATCCGTGGCCATCCGCCACCTGACCCGTGCTGGGCTTCGCGTGGCCTACCTGGATATAGACGTCCACCACGGGGATGGGGTGCAGTGGATCCACTACGAGGAGAAGGAGGTCCTGACCCTGAGCTTCCACGAGTCGGGGCGCTACCTTTTCCCCGGAACGGGCCACGTGCATGAGATCGGGCGGGGAGAGGGGGTGGGGAGGAAGCTCAACCTGCCCCTGGAGCCCTTTACCGAGGACGAAAGCTACCTGGAGGTCTTCCAGGTCCTGGTGCCCTGGGCCCTTTCCACCTTCCGCCCGGATGTGCTGGTGGTGCAGGCAGGGGCCGATGCCCACTTCTTGGATCCCTTGGCCGATCTTCTTCTCACCACCCGGGCCTATGCCCGCATCTTCCCCCTCATCCTGGAGTACGCCGAGGCCTATGCGGGGGGGAGGGTGCTTTTCACCCTGGGGGGTGGGTACAGCCTGGACGCCACCGTGCGGATTTGGGCCCTCCTCTACCACGTCTTCCATGGTCTTCCCCTTCCCGAGCGCCTGCCGGAGGGGTGGCTTCGGGAGTGGGAGGCGAGGCTTGGCAACCCCCTTACCCCCACCCTGCACGATCCCGAGGTGCCCTACCCGGAGATTCCCAGGAGGCAGGAGATAGAGAAGCGGAACCGCCTTACCCTGGAAAGGCTCACGGAGTTGGTGCGCCCCCACCTGGTACACTAGCGGGATGAAGCTGGTGTTGCGCCTTCCCGAGCGCAAGGAGGTGGAGGTAAAAGGGGATAGGCCCCTGAAGGAGATCCTCCTGGAGCTGGGCTTGAACCCGGAGACGGTGGTGGTGATCCGGGGGGAGGAGCTTCTCACCCTGGAGGAGAGGGTGGGGGAAGGGGAGACCCTCGAGGTCCTCTCCGCCATCTCCGGGGGGTGAAAGCAGCCATGGTGTGTAAGGTTTGCGGCCAGAAAGCCCAGGTGGAGCTTCGGAGCAGGGGCTTTTCCCTGTGCAAGGAGCACTACCTGGAGTGGTTTGTCAAGGAAACCGAGCGCGCCATCCGCCGCCACAGGATGCTCCAACCGGGCGAGCCGGTTTTGGTGGCGGTTTCCGGGGGCAAGGACTCCCTGGCCCTCTGGGATGTGCTTTGGCAGCTGGGCTATAAGGCGGTGGGGCTCCATCTGCAGCTTGGCATCGGGGCATACTCGGAAAGGAGCCTTCAAGTCACCCAGGCCTTTGCCCAGGAGCGGGCCCTGGAACTTTGGGTGGTGGACCTCCGCCAGGCCTACGGCTTTGGCGTGCCGGAGCTCGCGGAGCTTTCGGGGCGGGTGGCCTGTTCTGCCTGCGGCCTTTCCAAGCGGTACATCATCAACCAGGTGGCGGTGGAGGGGGGCTTCAGGGTGGTGGCCACCGGGCACAACCTGGACGACGAGGCGGCGGTCCTCTTCGGTAACCTCCTGAACCCCCAGGAGGACGCTCTGGTCCGCCAGGGGCCGGTGCTTCCCGAGCGCCCGGGCCTCGCTGCCCGGGTCAAGCCTTTCTTCCGTTTCAGCGAGCGGGAGGTCCTCTCCTACACCCTCCTGAGGGAGATCCGTTACCTGCACGAGGAGTGCCCCAACGCCAAGGGGGCCAAGAGCCTTCTTTACAAAGAGGCCCTGAATCTGGTGGAGCGGGAGATGCCGGGGGCCAAGCTGCGCTTTCTGGAAGGTTTTCTGGATAGGATCCGGCCCCGCCTGCAGGGAGCCGAGGAGGTGCGGCTGCAGGAGTGTGAGCGGTGCGGCTACCCCACCACGGGGGCGGTCTGCTCCTTCTGCCGCATGTGGGATGCGGTGTACCGCCGGGCCAAGAAGCGGCGCCTTCTCCCGGAGGAAGCCGAGTTCCAGCCTCAGGCCCTGGTGGTGCGTTTATAAGGAAGCCCCCGGGATGCCTCCCGGGGGGGTTGGTGGGCGCGAGTGGACTTGAACCACCGACCCCTACCGTGTCAAGGTAGTGCTCTGGCCACCTGAGCTACGCGCCCACACTTTGGAGGCGCCGGCCGGATTCGAACCGGCGAATGGAGGTTTTGCAGACCTCTGCCTTACCACTTGGCTACGGCGCCAAGCCGTAAGTCAGGATAGCACGCTGGGAAAAAGGCTGTCAAGAAAGTGTAATTGGCCACCACATTTGAGACACCTTGGGGAACCGACTCCCCCCATATCTTAGCCAGGAACTCCAAGGGAGCAAGGCCACCCAAGGCCCTGTGGGGCCTTCTGCGGTTGTAGTGGTCAAGGTAGGCATTGAGCTCCGCCTGTAGTTCGCTCACCCTCGTGGGCAAAGCTCGGGTATAAAACTCCTCCCTAAAAGTCCGTTGCAACCGCTCCACGTGCCCGTTGAGCTTGGGGCTCCGGGGAGGCAGCACGAAAAGAGCAACCCCCAAACGTCGGCATGTCTCCTCAAACTCCGCCATGAACTCGCTACCCCCATCCACCTGTACCGCCCGGATGGGGAAAGGCGCCTGGGCCACCAGTCGGGACAGAAACTCCCCCGCTAGCCTCGCCGTGGCCCGGCTGTGCACCTCCCCCAGGGCATAGCGGGTAAAGAGGTCCACCGCCGAAAAGTGCCGCACCACCTCCCCCGGTCCCAGGCTCACTATCAAGGTGTCCACCTGTACCAGGTCCCCAGGGGCTTGAGCTTCGTATCCCCGGGGCTTACCCCGGGCGTAGGGTCTCCTAGGTCTTCCCCTGGCCTTCCCTCTCCCCCTCCGGGCCAGAAAGCAGGCCACCCTCTCCACCCGTCCCCTCCCCTCCAAATAGGCCAGAATCCGGCCCACCGTCCGTTCCCCTAGCCGGAAGCCCTCCTGGCGCAAGGTGAGCCAGATGGGCCACCGCCCCCAGGTGGGGTTCTCCCTCCTCAGCTCCTCCACCCGCGAAAGAAGCTCGGGCCTCCAGTGCACCTTTCCCCGCAGGCGCCGGGGGCGGCGGGACTTGGGCTTGAGTCCGGCTAGCCCCTTCTCCCTCAAAGCCCTTTCCCAACGGTAGTAGGTGGCCCGGCTGATGCCTAAAAACTCCCGAATCTCTTCCCAGCTCCGCTTGCTCTCCCGCAGGGCTTTCACCAACTTCACCTTGCGAAGGCGTTCCTGGACATCCGGGTCGCCTGCCCCCGCTTCGGCCAGTCTTGTCCCTTGGCTAGCCCCTTGCCCTATCGCTCGGCCAAACGAGGTAAGCTGCATATGGGGAACCTCCGCTACAGGGTCGGTTCCCCATCTTTTTATCCCATTCAGCGTCTCACATGTGTCTGTCCAGGTTCAGAAAGCCCCTTCCTGAAGGGAAGATGCTATGATGCCAGAGAGTGGCTGAGGTTTTCGTGCGCCTAAGGCGAGGCCGGTGGCCCCTTTCCAAAGGGCTTTTGGTGGAGGCCCTTCTGCCCTTGGGGGTGCCCCTCGAGGCTGCCCAGGCCGTGGCCCACACCGTGGAGGAGCGGTTGAAGGCGGAAGGGCAGCTGGCCGTGCCCCCTAGGCTCCTGCGCAAGGTCTTCCTGGAGGAGGTGGCCCGGGCCCTGGGGGAGGAGGTGGCGGATAGCCTTTCCAGGCAGACCCTGCCCTTTGAGGAGATCCTGGTGCTCCAGGGGAGGAAGCGGCGTCCCTTCTCCAAAGGGCTCCTGGCGAGGAGCCTCGAGGAGGCGGGTTTTTCCTTGAAGGAAGCCCACGACCTGGCCAAGGAAGTGGAAGGGTACCTCAGGCAGGAAGGGGTCAGGCAGATCTCCGCCCGCCGCCTGGAGGAGGTGGTGGCCCAGGTGGTGGGCCGGGCCTTGGGCAAGGGGGCTCGCAGGCGCTACCTCCAGCGCCAGGCCTTCGCCGGGGAGCTTTTCGTGGAGGAGGAAAGCGGCGAACCCCGCATGCCCTTTTCCAAAGGCATCCTGGCCCAGTCCCTCATGGGCATTGGGTTTTCCCCTGAGCGGGCCTACCGGCTGGCCCGGGAGATGGAAAAGGCCCTGCGCCAGGAGGGGCGGAGGGTGATCCGGCGGAATGAGCTTCGGGAAAGGGTGTACCAGGCCCTTCTCAAGGAAGCGGGGGAGGAGGTGGCCAGGCGGTACCTGCTCCTTAGAAGCCTGAGGCGAAGCGCCCGCCCGGTGCACATCCTCATCGGTGGGGTGACTGGGGTGGGGAAGAGCGTGCTGGCCTCGGCCCTGGCCTACCGCTTGGGCATCACCCACATCGTTCCCTCCGATGCCGTGCGGGAGGTCTTCCGGGCCTCCCTTTCCCAGGACCTCCTTCCCACCCTGCACCGTTCCACCTTTGAGGCCTGGAAAGCCCTTCTGCCGGACCTGAGCGGGGAGGAAAGCCATGAGGTGCGGGTGATGCGGGGCTTTTTGGACCAGGTGGCCCGGGTGGCGGTGGGCCTGCGGGCTATTCAGGAGCGAAGCGCCCTCGAGGGTACCTCCATCGTTCTGGAAGGGGTTCACGTGGTTCCCCGTTACCTGGAGCATCCCTACCGGGAGCGGGTCCTCACCGTGCCCATGCTGGTGGTGCTTCAGGACGAGAAGCTTCACCGGGACCGCTTTCTCCTCCGAGACCGGGAGACGGCCCACGCCCGCCCGCAGGAGAAATACCTCACCCACTTCGCCGAGATCCGCCTCATCCAGGAGCACCTCCTCCGCTGGGCTCAGGAGGAGGGGATCCCCGTCATCCCTGGCGAGGATCTGGATGAGGCGGTGGAGAAGGCCTTGGAGGTCCTGGTGGCCTACCTCGAGGCCCATGGCTCCCGGGAGGTGGCCCGTGCTTGAGGTGCTGGGGTTTTTGCTTCTCCTCTTCCTGGCCTTCCGCTGGCAGAACCGCTTTCCCCTTTGGGCTTTGGGGATCTGGGCCAATCTTATTTGGTTTGTATATCAAAATGAGATGGGCTCGGGGTGGCTGGCCTACCTGAGAGGCTTGGGTGCAGGAATCTTCCTGGCGGCGGGGTACGGCAGGCCAGGCTTGGCCTGGGCCCTCATCCCTTGGCCCCTCCTCCTCTACCTGCGCCTGGATGTCCGGGAACTCCTTCTTTATCTGCCGGCCCTGGGAGAGGGGATGCTCCTTGGAGCCCTCCTTTACCTGGCGGGCTTTCGCAAGCGGTAGACCAGGTAGGGAAGGCCTACCCCCAGGGCACCCCCTGTGAGGAAGGGGATGGGGTGGCCGAAGAGGAGCTGAAGGAGGAAGAGCAAGGCGAAAAGCCCCACAAAGAAGGGCACAAGAAAGGGCTTCTCCCCATAAGCGACGCCCATGGTGCCCACGAAGAGGCCCACAGCCAGGGCCATTCCCTCCTGGTTGGGGCGCAGGAAGAGGAAATAGGCATAAGCGGCCACACCCAGGAGAGCCAGGCTTTGGGATAGGCGGTTAGGGTTCATCAGGTCCAGTTAAAGCGTTTGACCAGCACCTGGGAAAGAACCAGGGCCACCCCACCCCAGGCCACCTGGGGCTCCTGCCCCAAAAAGCCCATGACGGCGGAGAAGAGCCCCGCCACGAGAAAGAAGGGGACGTACTTGGGGTTCACGGTGAGGCCCAGGACGAAGGCCACCAGGAACCCCGCAATCCCCGGGGGCAGGGTGGCTCCCAGGACCATGAAGAAAAGCATGAGGGCGATGGTGATGGCCCCTGCCAGGTAGTAGGCTCCGGGGAAAGGTTCCTTGGGCTTCTTGCGGGCGTCCTTGGCTTCAGGCATGGCCCAAGCTTATCACAAAAGCCCCGCAGCCTGGGCCACCGCCTCGAGGCTCGCGGGCACCGGGGGCAGAAGCTTGGCCACCTTTTCCGCCGTGGCCGGGTCTTTGAGGCCGTGGCCCGTGAGGGTGAGGACCACGGTGCTTCCCGGGTCCAACCGGTCCTCCCTGAGGAGCTTCCACACCCCAGCCATGGCGGCGGCGGAGGCGGGCTCGCAGAAGATCCCTTCCTCCTGGGCCAGGTAGCGGTAGGCGAGGAGGATTTCCTCGTCTGTCACTGCCTCTATCGTCCCGCCGGATTCCTCCTTGGCCCGCATGGCCCCTTGCCAGCTGGCCGGGTTGCCGATGCGGATGGCGGTGGCCAGAGTTTCCGGCTTCTCCACGGGCCGCCCCAGGACCAAGGGGGCGGCGCCCGCTGCCTGGAAGCCCAGCATCCGGGGGAGGCGGCTCGCCTTGCCTAGGGCGTGGTATTCCTTGTAGCCCATCCAGTGGGCGGTGATGTTGCCGGCGTTGCCCACGGGCAGGGCGTGGTACTGAGGGGCATCCCCCAGCTCGTCCACCACCTCGAAGGCCAGGGTCTTTTGGCCTTCCAGGCGGTAGGGGTTCAAGGAGTTCACCAGGGCCACGGGATAGGCCTCGGTGAGGGCCTTGGTAAGGGCCAAGGCTTGGTCAAAGTTGCCTTCAATTTGGATAATCCGCGCCCCATGGACCAAGCTCTGGGCCACCTTGCCCAGGGCCACGTGGCCCGCGGGCAGGATGACGATGGCCCTTATCCCCGCACGAGCGGCGTAGGCGGCGGCGCTGGCGGCAGTGTTTCCCGTGCTGGCAGCCGCTACCGCCTTCGCTCCTTCCTCCACCGCCTTGGAAACCGCCAGGGTCATGCCCCGGTCCTTGAAGCTTCCCGTGGGGTTTAGCCCCTCGAACTTGGCGTAGAGGCGTATGCCCCGTCTTTGGGCTTCCTCAGGGCCTTTTAAGGGTATCAAGGAGGTGGAGCCTTCCAAAAGGGAGATCACGGGCGTGTTCGGGGACACGGGAAGGTAGGCCCGGTACCGTTCGATGAGGGGAAACCGCATGGGGATATGTTTCCCCCTGGGGGGCTAAGCCGTCAAGGGTTCCAGGTATGTCCTAACGGGGGTGGAGGAACCCGGTGTGGCAGGGATTTTCCTCCGGCGGAGCGTGGGCGGGATGGCCCTACAGGCCAAGTCCCTGGGCCTTTAGGGCAAAGCCAGGCAGCTCTGGGTCCTAGGGGAGGGATTCCGGGTCTTGGCACCTCTCGTCCCTATCAGGACGGAGGATCTCCACCTGATGGGCGTAGGGGTCCACAAGCCCCACCAGGCGTGCCCCTTGGGCCAGGTAAGCCTGGGCCTTTTGCCGGCGTTCCTAAGAGCTTTGGCTCCAGGAGCGGATCTCAAAGACGGCGTCGGGAGAGAGCACGGCCCCGCTGGGAAACCGGAATCCGGTCTCCGAGCTGAAGATGTACCCGGCCCTGAGGTTCTTCATCCCTCACGGGGTGGAAGGGATCCAGAAAGGGTACGCCCTTATTCTACCCCGGGAAAGGGGGTTCCCTCTTCCGTGGGAGGCTTTGGGGCCGGGGCGGGCAGGTGGCCCAGGTGCCCGGAGAGGAAGCGGAAGAGGTCGGCAAGGAGGCCGCTGGCCGTGGGCCCGCCCCCGGCTCCCGGTCCCGTCACGAAGACCTCGCCCAAGGGCCTTGCCCGCACCCATAGGATGTTGCCTTGAGCCCGGGCCAAGGGGTGGTCCTGCGGTAGGCGCCTGGGGGCCACCGCCGCGCGCCAGCGCCCACCCTTCCCGTAGAGGCTTGCCACCAGGCGTACCTTTTCTCCTTGGGCTTGGGCGGTTTGGACGATTTCCGGGGTGAGGCGGGTAATGCCCTGGGTTTTCACTTCTGGGAAGGGAAAAACAGGGTCCACAAGAAGCCTGGCCAAAAGGGTGAGCTTGTGGGCGGCGTCTAGGCCCTCCACGTCCAGGGTGGGATCCGCCTCGGCGTAGCCCATACGTTGCGCCTCGAGGAGGGCTTCCCCATAGGTCCGCCCCTTTTCCATCTCCTGGAGGATGTAAAGGGTGGTGCCGTTCAGGATCCCGTGGAGCTCTACAAGCCGGCTTCCCCTGAGGGTTTCCAAAAAGGAAAGGGCCGGGGTGCCGGCCATGACGCTAGCCTCGTGATAGATGAGCCCTTCCTCGGCGAAGGGGCGCAAGGCCTCCCAGGCCTCCGCCAGAAGGGCCTTGTTGGCGGTGATGAGGGGAATGCCCGCTTCCAGGGCAGGGTGGACCAAGCTAAGGGGGCCCTCCACCCCACCCATGGCTTCCACCACCACGTCCGCCTGGAGGAGGTCCAGGGGTTCGGTGTGCAGGAGTTCGTCGGGGATGGACCTGGGCTTGGATCTATCCCGCACCAGTACCCCCAGAAACCGAGGGGAGAAGCCCAGGGCATGGAAGTCCTCGAGGCGTTCCTGGACCAGGGTGTAAAAGGCGCTACCCACGGTGCCTCCGCCCAGGAGGGCGATCTTCACCTCTTCCATGCCGGGGATTATACCGGCTTCCCCTCGGCCTTTGCCCTAAAGTGAAGCCGTGGAGGTCCGCCCGCTTCTAGAGGAAGCCCTTGGGGAGCGGGGACTCCTTTACGCCTGGGCGCCCTTGGCTCTACCTGAGGAGGCCGAAAGCCGCTTCCGGCGCTTCCTGGCCGAGGGACGGCACGGGGGAATGGCCTATCTGGAACGAGGCGTGGAGGCCCGTTTCCACCTGGAGTACCGCTTTCCCTGGGCGCGAAGCGCCCTGGTGGTCTTCGCCCCCTATGCCTACCCCGACCCCGGGATGCCCAAGGGGGGAGTCCGGGTGGGTCGGGTGGCCCGCTACGCCTGGGTGCGGGACTACCATCTGCTCCTTGGCGAGGAGCTGAAGGCCCTCGAGGCCCTGGCCCAGCGCCTGGGGGTACAGGCCAAGGGCTACGTGGACCACGGTCCCATCCCCGAGCGCACCCTGGCGGCCCTTTCCGGGATGGGCTGGGTTGGGAAAAGCGGTATGTTCCTTTCCCCGGGGTTTGGGGTACATGCCTTCATCGGGGTGCTTCTCACCTCCTTGGAAGTGGAGGCTTTTCCTCTCCACCTAAACCGCTGCGGGCGCTGCACCCGTTGCCTTGCCTCCTGCCCCACGGGAGCCCTTCTGGGGGATGGCACCTTGGATGCCCGGGTTTGTGTGAGCTACCTCACCGTGGAACATAAGGGCTTCATACCTCCTGGGCTTTGGCCGGGGATAGGGGAGTGGCTTTTGGGATGCGACCTCTGCCAGGAAATCTGCCCCTGGGAGCGGTTTGGCCGGGTGTGGCGGGGCTTTAGGCCGGAGCCAGAGCTGGCCCACCCGGACCTTGCCGGGTTCCTTCGCCTCTCGGGAAGGGCTTTCCAAAGGAGGTACGGGGACACGGCTTTCGCTCGTCCGGGGAGGGCCCACATGGCCCGGAATGCCCTCATTGTCCTGAGCAACCTGGGCCTGGGGGAGGATCTCCTGCGGGAGGCAGCCCGGGATCCCCACCCCTTGGTGCGCCGCACGGCCCTCCATGCCCTTTACCGGGCTGGCTTGGGGATTGAGGGGTTTCTAAGGGATCACGATGAGGGGATTCGGGTCGAGGCCTCAGTCCTCCTTGGGGAAGCGTCCGGTGCGGTAGACCTTTTCCAGGACGGGGGGAAGTTCCCAGGCCCGGAGGTCAAAGATGAGGGGTCCTAGGTCGTAGGGCACCTTGAGAAAGTGGACCTCGAGAGTTCCCGTGTCCAGGATCATGGCATCGGCCCCGGGCTCCCCGCTTAGGCTTAGGCCCACGCTCCCTGGATCGGCTACAAGACCCATGCCCACCCGGCGGGAAAGGGGCAGGTGACGCCCTCCCAGGAGGAGAACCGCGGCACCGTACCGTTCCAGAAGGGGCATAAGCTGGTTGGCCGGGCCCAGGAGGTCCAGGTGGCTTTCGGGGTTACCAGGGGTACCGTGGAAGGCCACCAGGCGTTTTCCTTCATAAGTTTTGCGGTGGGAAAGACGCAAGAAGCGCAAGTAGTTTAGCTCCTTTCCCGAAAGTTGGGACCGGGTCCATTCCAAGGTGGCCTTGCCCACCCCTTCGGGCAAGGTTCCCGGCAAGGGATAGGCCACCCTCAGGTCCCAGGCCCCGGCGATAGCGGGAAGCCCTTCCTTGAGAAGGCGGCCGATGACCTGCTTGGGATGGGGGCCGTAGCCCACCAGGTCCCCCAGGACCAGGACCTCGTCCACGCCTTCATCCCGCAGGGCTTCGAGGGCAGCCTCGAGGGCCGGCAGGTTGGCGTGGATGTCGGAGAGGATCCCGAGCCGCATGGTCTCATTCTCTCATGGACCTCAGGAGGACCCCGTGGCAACCCACCCTGAACCCCTTATGGTAAGGGGGTGCGGTCCTTCTTCTTGGGTTTCCTCCTGGCCTTAACCTTACCCCCTTTCCCCTTGGGCTTTTTCGCCCCTTTGGTCCTGGCTTTCCTCCTCCAGGGGGGTTTTCGCACGGGTTTTCTCATGGGCTTAGGGTTTTGGGGCCTCCACCTTATCTGGCTTCCCCAAAGCTTCGCCCAGCTCTTCGGCCCCTTGGGGGTGGTGCCCTTCGTGCCCCTGGTGCTCCTCAAGGCCCTTTCCTTTGGGTTCCTCTTCGCCCTGACCCCCACGCCCCTTACCCGGGTGGGGGGATGGGTGGTGTGGGAATGGCTCACGGAACAAGGGGATTTGGCCTTCCCCTGGGGTTTCCTAGGCTACAGCCTGGTGGAGGCTCCCGGGCGGGTGCTGGCCGCCTGGGGGGGAGTCTACCTCCTTTCCCTTTGGGTTTTGCTGGTGGCCTGGGGCCTTAGGGAGCGGCGCTACGGGATTCTTCTGCTCTGGGGGGTGTTGTGGCTTTTCCCTTTGCCCCCGGAAGCAGGGCCGGAAAGGGCCCTTCTGGTTCAGGGGAACGTTAACCCCCTGGCCAAGGTGCAAGGGGAGTTGGATCAGGAGGTCTACCTTCGTTTTACCAAGGAAGCTTTGGCCCAGTACCCGGAGGCGAGACTGGTGGTCTGGCCGGAAACGGCGGTGTGGCGGATCCCCGAGGAAGTCAACCGCCTGCTTCAAGACCGGCTCCTCCTCACCGGCCTCAACCTTTACGGGCCTAACCGGGCGGTTCTATACCAGGGGGGGCAGGTCCTGGGCCATTACGACAAGGTGCGCTTGGTGCCTTTTGGGGAGCGTTTTCCCTTCCGGGAGATCCTGGGAGAGGTGTACGGGTTTTTCTTCCAGGCCTTTGGCCTAGGGGAGCTTGCGGACCGTACGCCAGGGGACCGGCTGGCTCCCCTCGGCCCTTACGGGACCATGATCTGCTACGAATCCGCCTTTCCCTCCGTGGCCCGCACCTTGGTTGGGGAGGGGGCGGGGGTGCTGGTCCTTCTCACCAACGATGCCTGGTATGGTCCCTCCTTCGGCGGCAAGCAGCACTTCGCCCTGGGGCGGCTTAGGGCGGTGGAAACGGGGCGCTGGCTCTTACGGGCGGGAAACGACGGCATCACCGCCAGCATAGACCCCTATGGCCGGGTGGTGGCGCAGATTCCCCCACACCAGGAGGGGTACCTCCTGGCTCCCTACAGCTTGAAGGAGGGCCGTACCCTTTACGTCCGCTACGGGGACTGGGCGGTGGGGGTGGCGTTGACGCTTTTCCTCTGGGGCCTTATCCTTAGGATGCGCGCGCCGGGGTGGCGGAACCGGTAGACGCGGCAGACTCAAAATCTGCTGTCCGCAAGGACGTGCGGGTTCGAGTCCCGCCCCCGGCACCAAAAGGCCAGGCCCCAGGGGCCTGGCCGAAGTCTTGTAGTCTTGGAGAAACCTATACCCCCTCTACCCGAACCCCTAGGACCTCCAGGAACTGAGCCAACCACGTGGGATGGGCGGGCCAGGCGGGCGCGGTAACCAGATTGCCGTCGACTACCGCTTGGTCCACCGGCACCTCCTCATACTGGGCCCCGGCCAGGGTCAGCTCCGGCCCCACCGCAGGATAGGCGGTAGCCCTGCGCCCTTTCATCACCCCGGCTGCGGTGAGCACCTGAAGCCCGTGGCAGATGGCGGCCACGGGTTTTCCCGTTTCAAAGAAGTGACGGACGATCTCCAGCACCCTGGGCTCGCGGCGGATATACTCGGGAGCCCGTCCTCCCGGAACCACCAGGGCGTGATACTGGGTGGGGTCCACCTCGTCAAAGGAGTAGTTGAGGGTGAAGTTGTGACCGGGTTTTTCCGAGTAGGTTTGGTCACCCTCAAAGTCATGCACAGCGGTACGGATCCGCTGGCCGGTGCGCTTCCCCGGGCATACAGCGTGCACCTCAAACCCCAGCATCTTCAGGGCCTGGAAGGGCACCATGACCTCATAATCCTCCACGAAGTCCCCCACCAGAAAGAGAATCTTGCGGGCCATGCCTTACCTCCTTCACCCTTGAGGGCCCTTCCATTCTAGCCCTGGTACCGGGACAGTTCAAGGTTGATCTAAAATAGCCAGGGTGTAGGTGGCCTCGGTCCATAGCCTAGGAGGGAGGCCTATGGCTTCCTGGAAGAGGGTCTTAAGCTGTTCAGGAGAAAACCTGTGCTCCAGGGGTGGGCCCTCCTCTTCTTGTCGGAAGGGCCATTCCAAGACCACCACCCGCCTGGCCACCCGGGCAGCTTCCCTCAAAGCGGGGATAGGGTCCAGGTGGTGGAGGCTCAGGCCGAAGAAGGCCAGGTCAAAGCTTTGGGCTGGGAAGGGGAGGTTTTCCCCGTGGGCTTCCAGGAAATGGGCTTTCTTCACCTTGGCTCGGGCCACCTCGAGGCGATCGGACCTGGGGTCCACCCCCACGGTGAAAAGGCCCAGGCGGGCGAAGGCCTCGGCGAAGACCCCGGTTCCCGTGCCGATGTCCAAAGCGCTTCTCGCCCCTAGGCCCTCCAGGGCCTTCCTGGTGATCTCCGAAGGGGGAAAGCGCTTGATGCGCTCAGGGGAGCGGAAGGGATCGCGGGCCTCGCAGGCGTTGGTGAAAAGGGCCCACATCACCGTGGCCCCTTCCTCTGCCGCGGCCAGATATGCGGCCTGGAGGGCCTGGAAAACGGCCCCCTCTTCCCCGGAAACCTCGGAGTGGGTGGGCAGGACCCGGTACACCACCCCGCTTTCCTCCAGGGCCGAAAGGGCCTTTTCCACGGCCCGGTAATCCCCTTGCAGAAGGGGGTAGAGGGCGAAGAGGACTTTTACCGCCATCTTCCCAAGTATAGGGCGCCGCGGTTACCCGCACGCTTCCCTGCCCCGTCCGCCTCGGCAAAGGGAGGCTTGGCCTCGGGCGCCAGGAAGACCGCTTTCCCTTCCACCTCGGGGGGACCTAGGAGGCCTTCCAGGTCCTCACGGGCGAGGAAACGGGCCTGGGCCCAAGGGGTAACGCCCTGTTCTCCCAGCCTGCGGTATAGGGCTGCCCAGGGGGAGAGGGCCTCCAGGATCCCCACCACCAGGCTTCCTCTAGGCCTTAGGACCCTTCGGGCCTCGAGGAGGACCCTTTCCACATCCTCCACGAACTCCAGCACGGTGAAGATGAGCACGGCGTCGAAGCTCTTTTCCGGGAAGGGCAAGGCCTCCCCTCTGCCCGCCACCCAGGTGGCTTCCGGCACCTGCTTTTGCCCCACCCGCAGCATGGCCAAGGAGGGTTCAAGTCCCACCTTCTTGGCGTAAGGGAGGCGCTTCAGCCAGTAGCCGGTCCCCGCCCCCACCTCGAGGAGGCTTTCCCCCGGGGGAAGGAGCCATCGCAAAGCCCTTTCCTCCTCGGCGATGACGAAGGCTCCCAAGGGAGTTTCGTACCAGGCCTCGTAGGCCTCAGCCAAAGGGGCGAAGGGATCCTCCCGCATCCCGACCTTAGCCTAACCGGATCACGGCGCCTTCGTCTGGGCGCAGGCGCAGGATGTTTCCCACAGCCTCCTCCCGGTCCAGATGGGTGGAGAGGACCACCTGGCCCTTTTGCGGTAGCTCCAAGGCCCTTTCCCGGTCCGTGAAGTTCAAAGCCACCAGAAGGCCTTCGCCCCGCAGGTAGGCGTAGATCCCATTCCCTGCCCGGTAGGTGCGGTAGGAGCCAAGGAGCAGGCCCGGGTCTTGGCGTAAGGCGATGAGGCGCTTCACCAGCTGGAGCATGGACCGGGGATCTTTTTCCTGGACCGCCACGTTTCTTACCGGCCAGTCGGGGTTGAGGGGAAGCCAAGGCTCCACGGTGGAGAAACCCGCGTAAGGGGAGGTATCCCAGGGCATAGGGGTGCGCTCGGGGTCCCGGCCCAGGCTGTGGTAGCCCGCGGGGGTGCGGTCCTTCTGTCTTAGGGCGGCGGGGTCCTGCACTTTGTTTGGGGGGATCTCCCCGTTGGGCAGGGCCAGCTCGTCCCCGTAGTACCAGGTGGGGGTGCCCCGCAGGGTGAAGAGGAGCATGGCCGCCACCCGGGCCTGGGCTTCCCCCAGGCGGGAGGCCAGCCGGGGCTGGTCGTGGTTGCCCAAGACCCAGTTGGGCCAGTCCCAGGGGGTAAGGAGGCTTTCGTACGCCTCCACCAGGCGGGCGAGGTTCTCAGGCCGCCAGTGGGGTAGGCCCTCGGTGATCAGGCTGAAGTTGAAGGGAAGGTGGCAGCCCGCCCGGTAGTAGCGCACCAGGCGGTGGAGGGGGAGGTAGATCTCCCCCACCATGACCCGTTCCCCGCCTGGCTCGCTGAACTGGTCCAAAACCTGGCGCATTTCCCGCACATAGGCGTAGGTTTCCGGTTGGTCCTCCGTGAAGAGGTGGTCGTGGCGGAGACGGTCGGGAAGCCCGGGCCGCCACTCGGGGTTTCCTGGCTCATCCCGGAAGAGGGGGTCCTTGGCCAAAAGCCAAAGGACATCCACCCGAAAACCATCCACCCCCCGCTTAAGCCAAAAGCGCATGGCCTCATAGATGGCCTCCCGCACCTCGGGGTTTTGCCAGTTGAGGTCCGGTTGCTCGGGCAGGAAGAGGTGGAGGTAGTACTGCCCGGTCCTTTCGTCCAGGGTCCAGGCGGGGCCCCCGAAGAAGCTCTGCCAGTTGTTGGGGGGTCCTCCGCCGGGAGCAGGGTCTTTCCAGATGTACCAGTTCCGCTTGGGGTTGTCCCGGGAACCGCGGGACTCCAAAAACCAGGGGTGCTGGTCCGAGGTGTGGTTGGGCACCAGGTCGATGAGGACCTTAATCCCCAGGGCATGGGCCTCCTTGAGGAGGCGGTCAAAGTCCTCGAGGGTGCCGAAGATGGGGTCCACCTGGCAGTAGTCGGCCACGTCGTAGCCGAAGTCCTTCATGGGGCTCTTGTAAAAGGGGGAGAGCCAGATGGCCCCCACCCCCAGGGACTTCAGGTAATTAAGCCTTCTCCGGATGCCCTCGAGGTCGCCGACGCCATCCCCGTTTGTGTCCTGGAAGCTTCTGGGGTAGATCTGGTAGACCACGGTTTCCTTCCACCACATGCCCGGAGTCTACCGCAACGGGACGGCATGTGGAAGGATTTCCAGACAGATCCTTCTGATCGTGTATAGAATCCAGAATAAGTTTCCGATCCCGGTTTATACTGACTTTCGTGAGTCTGATTATCGTGGCCAACCGTGCCCCCTTCCGTTTGACCGCCGAGGGCCTAGTCCCCGCGGTGGGGGGGCTGGCCACCGCCTTGTTGCCGGTCCTCGAGGCCCGGGGAGGGACCTGGGTGGCTGCGGCGGAGTGGAGTGAAAGGGGTCGCATGACCCAGCCCAGGCAAACCGGGATCCGGCTGGAAAGGGTTTTCCTCAGCGAGAAGGAATGGCAGGGCTACTATGGAGGGTTTTCCAACCGGATCCTCTGGCCCCTTTGCCACTACTTCCTAGAGAAGATAGAGTTAAGACGGGAGTATTTCCAGGATTACCTGCGGGTAAACCGCCGCTTTGCCGAGGCGGTAGCCCGCGTTCACCGGAAGGGAGATACGGTCTTTGTGCAGGATTACCATCTCCTTCTCCTCCCTGGGCTGCTCCGGGAGAGGATCCAAGGCCCCATAGGCTTCTTCTTCCACATTCCCTGGCCCTCCAGCGGGGTTTTCCGCATCCTTCCCTGGGGAAGGGCCTTGGTGGAGGGGGTGCTGGGGGCAGACCTGGTGGGTTTCCATACCTGGGAGTATGCGGAGAACTTCCTGCGTACCGCTGCCTATTACGGCTTTTCTGTGGAGGGGAACGGGGTGCGGGTGGGGGAGCGCACCGTGCGGGTGGAGGCCTATCCCTTAGGCATCGATACCCACCGGTTCCACGAGCTTTCGCAAAGCCCAGAGGTGGGGGCCTACGCCAGGAGCCTACGGCGCCTGGCCGGGGTGGACCGCTTGATCCTGGGGGTGGACCGGCTGGACTACACCAAGGGGATCCGGGAAAGGCTTTTGGCCTTTGAACGCTTCCTCCAGGCCTACCCCCACTGGCGGGGCCGGGTGGCCTTTTTCCAGATCGCCACCCCAAGCCGCACCCAGGTGGCCGCCTACCGCGAGCTCAAGCGCCAGGTGGACGAGGTGGTGGGGCGCATCCTGGGTGGTTTCCTGCGGGAGGACTGGGTGCCCCTCCGCTACTTCTATCAGACCTACACCCAGGAGGAGCTTGCCGCTTTCTACCGGGCCGCCGACGTAGCCCTCATCACCCCCTTGCGGGACGGGATGAACCTGGTGGCCCTGGAGTATGCCTACACCTCCTCGGAAGGGGTATTGGTCCTCTCCAACCTGGCCGGGGCAGCGGAGTACCTCAAGGAGGCCCTCCTGGTGAACCCCTACGACCTGGATGGCATGGCTGCCGCCCTGGATAGGGCCTTGCGCATGCCCTATGGGGAGCGGCAGGAGAGGCTTAGGGCGTTGAAGGCGAGGGTGGAGGCTTTGGATGCCCAAAGCTGGGCGGATCGTTTCCTCTCCTCCTTGGAGGTTCATTTGGGGCAGGGGTCCCGAAGGGGTGGGATGAGGGTGGAAAAGCCCCTTTTCCTCCTGGACTACGACGGCACCCTGGCGCCCATCGCCCCTAGGCCGGAGGAGGCCTTTCCCCACCCCGAGGCCTTGGAGGTTCTAAGGGCGCTCATGGTCCGCTACCCCCTCTACGTGATCACGGGGAGGCGGGTGGAGGATCTGGCCAGGCTCCTACCCCTTCCGGGCCTGAGGGTGGTGGGGGGGCATGGCTTGGAGGAAGGCGAGGTGGGTGGGGAAAGCCATCCCCTTTTTCCTGTGGACCTCGGCCCCCTGCGGCGGGTACTTCCCTCCTGCCCGGGGGTTTGGTTGGAGGATAAGGGGTTTGCCCTGGCCCTCCACTACCGGGGGGCGGAGGATGAGGAAAGAGCCCGGGCCTGCCTGGAGGGGTGGCTTGCCGCCCAGCGGGAGCTTTTGGAGGCCTTGGGCCTCGAGGCCCTTGCGGGGAAGAAGGTCTTGGAGATCAAGCCTAAGGGGACCAGCAAAGGCCAGGCGGTGTTGCGGCTTTTGGAAAGACATCCCGGCCACACCCCTGTCTACATCGGGGACGATGCCACCGATGAGTCCGCTTTCCAGGCCCTTGAGGGGAAAGGGCTGACCTTTAAGGTGGGCCCGGGGCCCACCCGGGCGGAAGGGCGGTTTAAGGATGTGGAGGCGGTCCTGGCCTACTTGAAGTCTTACCTCTAGGGGCGCATACTTGGGGATCGTGGATCCCTTTTGGTACAAGGATGCGGTTATCTACCAGCTCCACGTGCGTTCCTTTTTTGACGCCAACGACGACGGCTACGGGGACTTTGAGGGCCTGAGGAGGAAGCTTGCCTACCTGGAGGCCCTGGGGGTCAACACCCTATGGCTCATGCCCTTCTTCCAGTCTCCCCTGCGGGACGACGGGTACGATATCTCGGACTACTACCAGATCCTTCCCGTCCACGGGACCCTGGAGGACTTCCAGCGCTTTCTGGACGAAGCCCACGAAAGGGGGATGCGGGTGATCGTTGAACTGGTTCTCAACCATACCTCCATCGACCACCCCTGGTTCCAGGAGGCCAGGAAGCCGGGTAGCCCTTTGCGGGACTTTTACGTGTGGAGCCACACCCCGGAGAAGTACCAGGGGGTTAGGGTCATCTTCCAGGACTTTGAGCCCAGCAACTGGACCTTCGACCCGGTGGCCGGGGCCTACTACTGGCACCGCTTCTACCACCACCAGCCCGACCTCAACTGGGATAACCCCGAGGTGGAAAGGGCCATGCACCAGGTGATGTTCTTCTGGGCCGACCTGGGGGTGGATGGCTTCCGTCTGGACGCCATCCCCTACCTCTACGAGCGGGAGGGGACCAGTTGCGAGAACCTGCCTGAGACCATCGAGGCGGTGAAGCGCCTGCGCAAGGCCTTAGAGGAGCGGTATGGCCCCGGCAAGGTCCTCTTGGCCGAGGCCAACATGTGGCCCGAGGAAACCCTGCCCTACTTTGGCGAGGGGGATGGAGTGCACATGGCCTACAACTTCCCCCTGATGCCCCGGCTCTTCCTGGCCCTGCGCCGGGAGGACCGGGGGCCCATCGAGGCCATGCTTCAGGAGACGGAAGGCATACCCGAGGCTGCCCAGTGGGCCCTTTTCCTGCGCAACCACGACGAGCTGACCCTGGAGAAGGTCACGGAGGAGGAGCGGGAGTTCCTGTGGGAGGTCTATGCCCCCGATCCCCGGTACCGGATCAACCTGGGGATCCGCCGCCGCCTCATGCCCCTTCTGGGCGGGGATAGGCGCCGCTTTGAGCTTCTCCACGCCCTCCTTTTCACCCTCAAGGGAAGCCCCATCCTCTACTACGGGGACGAGATCGGCATGGGGGATAACCCCTTCCTAGGGGACCGCAACGGGGTAAGGACCCCCATGCAGTGGTCGGCGGACCGGAATGCGGGCTTTTCCCGCGCTCCCTACCATCGCCTCTTTCTGCCTCCGGTGAGCGAGGGGCCTTACAGCTACCAGTTTGTGAACGTGGAGGCCCAGCAGGAGAATCCCCACTCCCTTCTTAACTTCATCCGCCGCTTCCTAGGCATCCGCCACCGGTACGCCAAGATCTTCGGCCGGGGGGCTTTGCGCCTACTGCCTGTGACGAACCGGCGCATCCTGGCTTATGAGAGGGAGTATGAGGGGGAGAGGATCCTGGTGGTGGCGAACCTCTCCCGCTACACCCAGGCCTTTGACCTGCCCTTGGAGGGGTACGAGGGGCAGGTCCCGGTGGAGCTTTTTTCCCAGAACCCTTTTCCCCCGGTGGAGGGCCGCTACCGCCTGGCCTTGGGGCCCCACGGCTTCAGCCTCTTCGCCCTAAGGCCCAAAGAGGAGGTGGAACGCCTCTACCTTCCCGACTGGGCAGCATCCGGGGAGGATGCGGTGGAAGTCCTCCTGCCCTTCATCCCCCTTTCCGGGGGGGTGGAGAGCCTCTTCATAGATACCCTAGTGGACGAAACGGCCCGGGCCGCCTTTTTAAGGGCCTTGGGGGAGGCCCTTAAGGAACGGGCTTGGTTGGCCTCGAGGCCTGTAAGGGTGGAGCTTAAGGATGCCCTTCGTTTCCGGAAAGACCCCCCCTTGTACCTCACCCTCTTGCGCCTCGAGGGGGAGGGGGTAGTTCAAGAGGCCTTTTTGCCCATCGCCCTCCGCCCGGAAAGGGAGGGGCCTGGGGTTTTTGCCCAGGTGCGGGGCACGGGGGGTTACCTCTTTGAGCTTTCCCAGGACCCCGATTTCTACACCCTGCTCTTGAGGCGGCTTGCCCAGGGATTTGAGGGCCGAAGCCTCAGGGCCCACTACCGGGGCCGTTACCAGGGCCCGGTTCCCGAGGCCTTGGAACTCCTCCGCCCGGGTCTAGCGGCGGGGGAAGGGGTTTGGCTCCAGGTGGGGTTGGTCCAGGATGGCTGGCTGGACCGGACGGAGCGGCTTCTTTCCCACCTGGATCTCCCCTGGATCCTGAAGCCCGGGGGTGGGCTTTACTGGGAACGGGGCCGGGAGCGGCGGGTTCTTGCCCTTACCGGCACCCTGCCTTCCGGTCGGCCCCAAGAGGCGTTTGCCTACGCCTTAAGGCTGGCGGGAGAGGGCCTGGCCCGGCTACAGGACCATCCGGTGGGGCAAGGGGCCTTGGGTCTGATGGCGGATGCCCTCCGAGAGCTCGAGGCTCTGGTCCGGCTACTGGGGGTGCGGCTTGCCCTTCTGCACCGGGCCTTGCGGGAGGTAGAGGGGGAGGGGGATGGGGTACCCCTATTAAACCGCGGCCTGGGGGCTTTTGTGGAGGTGGAAGGGGAGGTTTTCCTTCTTGCCCTGGGAAAGGAAGCCCGGGGCCTGCCCCTTATGGACCTGGCCCGGCTGGCCTACGATCTGGAGCGGGCCCTTTACCTGGCTGCCGAGGAAGTAACCGAGGCGGAAAGCTGGGTGGACCCCGCTACGGACTTTCTGGAGGAGGCCCTTTTTCAGGCCTACCAGGAGGCGGCCCAAGAGGCTTTGGAGTCTCTGGAGCGGTTTCCCCAGGTCATGCTGGCCTTGGCCCAGGAGCAGGCCTTGCGGGAGGAGAAGCCAAGCCGGCAAGAGGTGCTTAAGCGCTGGCAAAGGAGGGTTGGGGACGGGAAGGGCTAGGGCCTTAGGACTGGCTTTGCTAAAATGAAAGTTCAGGGCAAGGCCGTCCGGCTAGGGATTCGGGCGGCTAGCCGGTTCCCGTATCCACCAGACAAAAGGAGGGTTGGGCCATGCGGATCGCTCAGATTGCGCCGCTTTACGAGGCTGTTCCACCCAAGTTTTATGGCGGAACGGAGCGGGTAGTGCATGCCCTGGTGGAGGAACTGGTGCGCCGCGGGCATGAGGTTACCCTCTTTGCCTCAGCGGACTCCCGCACCAGTGCCCGCCTGGTGCCTATGGCGGAGGGAGGGTTGCGCCTTACGGGGGCCAGGGATGGTCTGGCCCTCCACATGGCCATGTTGGAGGAGGTCTACTTGGAGACGGACCGTTTTGACATCATTCACTCCCACGTGGATGACCTTGCCTTTCCCTTCGCCCGCCACAGCTCAACCCCTACCCTGACCACCCTCCACGGCCGCTTGGACTTGCCGGAGGGCTTGCGCCCCAGGACTGACCTCTAGGGCTCTATTTCCAGTTCCCCCCTTTCCGCTTGAAACCCCACCTCCTTGTGGGTTCCGTCGCAGAAGGGCTTGTTCCGGGAATGGCCGCAGCGGCAAAGGGCCAGCTTGGCCCTTTCCAGGCGCCTTTCTTCCCCGTTGAGCCGGAAGGGAGTTCCTTCGGGCAAGTCCAACACGTAGGGCCCATCCTGGCGGAAGCGAAGCTTCATGCCCTCAGGATACCGGGGATAAAGTGGAGGTATGCTTTGCCCGCAGAATGGAAAGGTAGGCCTCGAGGTGCCCTTGAAGACGGTGAAGAACTTCCTCACGGGGAAGGCCCTGGCGCGAATGGACCCGGCTAGCCCCCACTACCTTTGCCAGGATCCCGCTTGCCCGGTGGTCTACTACGGCCAGGAGGGGGTATTTCTCCGGGAAGAGGTGCGCTTCCCCATCTACGATAAGGGAGCCTCCCTTGTCTGCTACTGCTTCGACTGGACCCGGGAAGGGTTGGCAGAGGCCTTGCGCCAAGGACAGGACCCGGTGGCCCAGGTGGAAGAAGGGGTCAGGACCAAGCGATGCGCCTGTGATCAGCGCAACCCCAGGGGGCGTTGCTGCTTTTCTACCCTGAAGGCGGAGGTGGCCAGGCTTGCCTGAGGGCTTCCCGCAGGAATTGGAGGAAGCTTTCCAGAAGCGCCTGGCCCGGCTTGCGCCCCGGGACCCTTTGGTGCTGGCGGTTTCCGGGGGCGGGGATTCCGTGGCCCTGGCCCACCTGGTGAAGCGGGCTGGGCGGGAGGCGGTGGTGGCCCATCTGGACCACGCCCTGCGCCCGGAAAGCAGGGAGGATAGGGCCTTTGTGAAGGCCCTGGCGGAAAGGCTTGGCTTTCCCTTTTATGCCGAGCGGGTGGAGGTGGCCAGGGTGGCCAGGGAACGGGGGGAGAACCTCGAGGCGGTGGCCCGGGAGATCCGCTACGCCTTCCTGCACCGGGTGGCCAAGGAGGTGAAGGCCAAGGCCATCCTCACCGCCCATACCCTGGACGACCAGGCGGAAACCGTGCTCCTCAAACTCCTTCAGGGCACGGCCCGGGGCCTGGGTATCCGGGAAAAGGAGGGGCTTGTGGTCCGCCCCCTTCTGGCCTTTCGCCGCGAGGAGTTAAGGGCCTACCTCAAGGCCCTGGGGGAAGCGTGGCGGGAGGATTCCTCCAACCAGGACCTTTCCCGGGATCGCAACTACCTGAGGCTTAAGGTGCTTCCCCTTGTGGAGGAGCGGTTTCCTGGGGCCAAGGAGGCGCTTTCCCGCTTTGCCCAGGTGCGGATGGAGGAGGAGGCTCACCTGGAGAAGGAGGCCAAAGCCCGCCTCCTACCCGATCCCCGCTTCTTCGTGCCCGCCTACCGGGCGGTACCTCTTTTGGAGGCTCCTGGGGCCCTTAGACGGAGGGCTTTGCGCTGGATGCTGGAGGCCTTAGACCTCCGGCCTGAGGCCCGGCTTATCGCCCTTCTGGAGGAGGCTTTAGGGGGCAAGGTGGCCACCCTGCCCGGCGGCTACACGGCCAGGCGCAAAGGAGGTACCCTTTTTCTCCTTCCCCCCGCGCCCAGGCTGCCCCTTCCCCTCGGGTTCCGCCGCCCCTTGCCGGGAGACTACCTGGCCATGCCCTACGGGAGAAAGCGCCTGGTGGACTTTTTGGGGGAGAAAGGGGTACCTAAGGAGCTCAAGCCCCTTTGGCCGGTGAGGGCGGAGGGTAAGCGGGTGGTGGAGGTGCTGGGCTTCTATCCTCCCTCCGAGGAGGAGCGGTACATGGCCTTGGCCCTCGAGGAGGCCAGGCGGGCCTTCCAGGAGGGGGAGGTACCGGTGGGGGCGGTCTTGGTGGTGGGGGAAAGGGTGTACAGGGCTCACAATCAGGTGGAGGCTACCCGGGACCCCACGGCCCATGCGGAGATGCTCCTCCTTAGGGAGGTGGGCCGTGGGGCCCGGGGAGGAAGGCTTTACGTGACCCTGGAGCCGTGTCGCATGTGCCTTCATGCCCTGAAGGAGGCCGGGGTGGAGGTGGTCTACGGGGTGGAGAATCTGAAGGAGGGGGCCTTGACCCGGTTCGGCCAGGGGGAAGGCCTCAGGGGTGGCGTCCTGGAAGGGGAGTGTGCTAAGCTCCTAAAGGGTTTCTTCGCCCGGCTCAGGGAGGGGTGCCGGAGCGGTTGAACGGGCCGGTCTCGAAAACCGGTAGGCCCCGCAAGGGGTCTCGCGGGTTCGAATCCCGCCCCCTCCGCCAAAGGCGGCCTGCGGGCCGCTTTTATACCACCTGGAACCCACACCGCCCCCCCAGGATCCCCAGCGCCTCCAGGAGGGTTTCCGCCTCCTTCCTTTCCCCAGGGAACCCGGAAAGAAGCAGGTACAAAAGGGTGGCTAGCTCCCCAAGGACCAGGAAGCCGTACCGCCTTTTTTCCTCCTCCCAAACTGCCTCCATGCGCAGGTGGGCCATGCGCCAGGGAGCGGAAAGAAAATGGCCCTGTTGCAGGTCCGCCTCGGGTTCGCAGAGCCCGGGGTCGCCTTGGGTGAGAAGCCCCCGGCAGGCAAGCGGACGCCAGGGATAGACACCGCAGAGGCCCTCTTCCAGAAAGGGGCAGGGGGTGCGGGTTAGAAAGAACTGGCTTGGGAAATGAGGGTCGTTCTTGCCGTTCTTGAGAAGGGTAAGCCGCCTGGGGCCTTCCTTAAGGAGCCTGGAGCGCTGGGCCTCGTTGAGGTGGGGAAGAAGGGCTTCCCCTTCCAGGCGGGAAAGGGTCACCAGGCCATGACAGCAGGCAAAGCATCCCGCACGGCAGGAGGGGGTAATCTCTTTCCTGGCCAGGTAGTCGGCCAAGTCCGCTTCGAGGGCTAGCCAATGGACTTCCACCGGGTTCATCGGCGCAGGCGGTAGACACCCCTTCTGGGGTCGAAGGGACAGGCTCTCACGGCCACCTGGGGGCAGTGACGCCGGTACCGGGCCACCTCCTCTGCCAGGGCCTTGGGCAGGTGGCATCGGGGGCAACGGGTCTTGGGAGAGGCTTGCCGCAACCGGTAGGCGAGCAGCAGGGCCAGGCCCGAAAGGAAGAGAAGACCAAAAGCTTCCACAGGGGTTAGTGTAAGCTCTTCTTATGGCCAGTCTTGCGCCTTTCCTGCAAGCCCTAGAACCCGGGGTTTTCCCGGCCGTTTCCGCCTGGATCAAGGGCCTTAAGGAAGTGGAGCTCCACCTGGACCGCTGGGCCTTCGACCTTTCCGAGGAGGGTTTTTGGTGGCGGCCCAAGGAGGGGCTGAACCCCATCGGGGGCCTGGTGCGCCACATCACCGGAAGCTCCTTGCGGCTTCTTTCCTACGCCTTCCCCCAGGAGCTTCCCGACTGGGCCAGAAAGGGGCGGGAGTGGGAGCTAGGAGGGGAGCCCGAGGCCAAGGAGGTGGTGGAGGCCCGCTTCCGGGAGGCTTGGGCTAGGCTCCTTTCCGCCTTCCAGAGCCTGCGGGAGGAGGAGCTCGGCCAGGAGGTTCCGGTGGGTACCCAGGGTCTTAAGGCTCCCAGGGCTCATATCCTCCACCACCTGGTGGAGCATGCCCAGCACCATGCGGGACAGATCATCTACGCCCGCAAGCTCCTGGGCTGAGGACTCCTGTCCCCGGGGGATGGCTGTAAGCTGTTCCCATGGAACGCGTTGGCCTGCGCGCTTCTCCCAGGATTACCCTCGAGGCCCTCAAGGAGGCCCTGAAGGGGGTGCGTTTCCCCGAGGCCAAGGTCTATTTCCTCACCGACTGGCAGGACCGCCGGCACCAGGCCCGGTACGCCCTTCTCATCCACGGGGGTAAGAAGGACCTTCTCACCCCTGACGCCTTCGGCCCCGCCTTTCAGGGAGGGGAAGAGGCGCTTTCGGAACTGGTTAGCCTTTTGCTGGGGCTTGGGGCCAGGAAGTTCTACGAGGCGGTGGTTTCCCCAGGGGAGATGACCGCCCTCTTGGAACTGCCCCCGGAGGAACTCCTCCGCCGGGTGAACGCCATCGCCAACCCCGCCGACCCCGGCATTTACCTGAAACGGGCCGCCTAGCCATACAAGAGCTTTAGACGGGCAGCTTCCCCCGCCAGCTCGGGGAGGGCGTTTAGGTCTATTCCCGTGGCGTAGCCCTTTTCTTCCAAATAAGGGAGCACTTTTTCCGTGGGCAGGTTGCCCACCAGTTCGTCCCCGGCAAAGGGGCAGCCCCCCACCCCCGCCAAGGCCCCCTCCAGCCAGCGCACCCCCGCCCCCAGCACCGCCTCCACCTTGGCCAAGACCCCCTCGGGCCGGGCGTGGAGGTGGGCCCCCAGGCCTTCGGGGCCAAAGCGGGCCACGGCCTCCCCTAGCACCTCCTGGATACGGCTTGCCTCCGCCACCCCGTAGGTGTCCGCCAGGGCGATCTCCCGCACCCCCAGCGCCCGGAGCCTTCCGATGGCTTCCAGGACGGCCTCCAGGCTCCAGGGATCCCCGTAGGGGTTGCCGAAGGCCATGGAGAGGTAGACCACGAGGCCAAGCCTCCCCTCCGTGGCCCGCACCATCTCCGCCACCAGGGGCCAGGAGTCCTCAATGGAGCGGTTCGTGTTCTTGCGCTGGAAGGTTTCCGAGAGGGAGAAGGGGTAGCCCACGTGGGTGAGGTTTGGGGCCTTTAGCGCCCTTTCCAGGCCCTTTTCGTTGGCCACGATGGCCAAATAGGTGCGCCCTTCCGGGGGCGGCAAGGCGGCCAAGACCGCCTCCGCGTCCGCCATCTGGGGTACCCACTTGGGGGAGACGAAGCTGGTCAGGTCCAGATGGCGAAACCCCGCTTCCAGCAGTCGGTGTAAAAAGGCCACCTTTTCCTCGGTGGGGATGGGGCGGGAAAACCCTTGCCAGGCGTCCCTGGGGCACTCCACCCACTTCACCTTTTCCATGGACCCTCCTTTTGGCCTTTTGCCGGGGCCCCCACCCTGACGCTTCCAGGGTGGGGTGGCCTTAGACCTGGAACACCCCCACTCTAAAAGGCTCCCGCTCGGGGTTCAGGGCGCAGGCCTCGAGGGCCCGGATGAGCCACTTCCGGGTTTCGTGGGGGAAGATCACCCCGTCCACCCAGAGCCGGGCGGCGGCGTACCGGGGGTCCAGGGTTTCCTCGTAGCGGCCCTTGATGCGCTCGTAAAGCTCCTTTAGCTCCTCGTCCGAGGGTTCCTTCCCCTCCCGCCTGAGCTTTTCCACCTCCAGCTCCAAGAGGGTCTTGGCCGCCTGGGCCCCACCCATCACCGCGTACTTGGCGCTGGGCCAGGCGAAGAGGAAGCGGGGGGCGTAGGCCTTGCCCGCCAGGGCGTAGTTTCCCGCTCCGAAGGAGCCTCCCAGGATCAGGGTGATCTTGGGCACCACCGAGTTGCTCACGGCATTGACCAGTTTGGCTCCCCGGCGGATGATCCCCGCCTGCTCCGACTCCTTCCCCACCATGAAGCCTGTCACGTCCTGGAGGAAAAGGAGGGGGATGTTCATTTGGTTGACCTCGAGGATGAACCGGGCCGCTTTGTCCGCCGCCTCCGCGTAGATCACCCCACCCACCTCGATTCGTCCCTTCTTCTTCAGGATGAGGCGCTGGTTGCCCACGATGCCCACGGGGAAGCCCCCGATGCGGGCGAAGCCCGTGACCAGGGTCTCCCCGTACCCCCCCTTGTACTCCAGGAACTCCGAGCCGTCCACAAGGCGGGCGATCACCTCCCGAAGGTCGTAGGGGCGGCTGCCGTCGGGGGCGATGAGGCCGTAGAGGTCTTCGGCGGGGTAAAGGGGTTCCCTGGGTTCCTTGCGTCCTTCCGCCCAGGGGGCGAGCCTGGGGGGCGGGTAGAGGGCGATGAGCTTTCGGATCCTCTCGATGGCCGCTTCGTCGCTGGGTTCGTAAAAGTCCACGGTGCCCGAGACCTCAAAGTGCATGCGGGCCCCACCCAGCTCCTCGCTCGTCACCTCCTGCCCGATGGCCGCCTTTACCAGGGCTGGGCCCGCCAGGTAGAGGCCGCTTCCCTCGGTCATGATGAGGACGTCGGTCATGACGGGGAGGTAGGCGCCCCCGGCCACGCAGTTGCCCATGATGGCGGAGATCTGGGGGATGCCCAGGGCGGACATGCGGGCGTTGAGGTAGAAGATGCGGCCGAAGTCGTCCTGGTCCGGGAAGACCTCGTCCTGGAGGGGTAGGAAAACCCCGGCGGAGTCCACCAGGTACAGGGTGGGAATGCGGTTTTCCAGGGCCATGGTCTGGGCCCGGATCACCTTCTTGGCGGTGATGGGGAAAAAAGCTCCCGCCTTCACCGTGGCGTCGTTGGCGATGATCATCCAGGTCTGGCCCTGGATCTGCCCTAGGCCGGTGATGACCCCGCCTGCGGGGGCCCCGCCCCACTCCTCGTACATTCCCCACCCGGCAAAGGCCATGAGCTCGTAGAACTCCGTCCCCGGTTCCAAAAGCCTGGCGATCCGCTCCCGGGCGGTGAGGCGTCCCTTTTTGTGCTGCCGCTCTACGGCCTTGGGCCCGCCCCCTTGGCGCACCCGCTCCAAGCTTTCCCTGAAGTCCCGCACCAGGGCCACCCAGGCGTCCTTATTGGCTTTGTAGACGGGACCTTCCCGCTCCTCCGGGCGAAGCTTGCTCTCAAGGCGGCTCGTGGGCTGGCCTAGCATGGCTTTAGTATAACGTTTTTCTGCTTATCGGGGAAAAAGCGTAGCCCCCTCAGCGGGGCAGGGGGTTTGGGACAGGGCCTTTTGCCGCTGGGCCTGGCGCTTGGCCTCCCGGTCTGCCCGTTCGTTCTCCGGGTGGCCGCCATGCCCACGCACCCAATGGGCCACCACCCGGTGCCGTTTGAGCTCCAGCATAAGGGCTTCCCAGAGGTCGCGGTTTTCTATGGGCCTGCCGTCCGCCTTCCGCATTCCTCTTTTTTCCCAGGCGGGAAGCCACTCGTTTAAGGCCTTCACCAGGTACTGGCTGTCGGAGAAGAGGTGTACTTCACAGGGTTCCTTGAGCGCCCTAAGCCCGTGCAGCAAGGCGGTGAGCTCCATGCGGTTGTTGGTGGTGCAGGGCTCGCCTCCGGAAAGCATTCGTTCGTAGCCGCCGTAGCGCAAAAGCGCCGCCCACCCGCCAGGACCGGGGTTGCCCAGGCAGGCCCCGTCGGTGAAAAGCTCCACCCGCTTCACGACCAGGGGACGGGGCGGTCGGGGAAGGCCAGGGGGGCCTTGGCCTCCCCGGGAGGCACCAGCTCCCGCAGGCGGTAATGGCTTCCCTGGGGTTCGCGGTAGACCTCCAGGAGGTTTTCCTGGAGGTTCACGATCCAGACCTCGGGAAGGCCTGCCTCGGCGTAGAGGGCGAGCTTGGCCCGGTCGTGCTCCAGGCTGGTATCGGCCACCTCGATGAGGAGGAGGACGTCCTGGGGCTCGGGGAAGCGTTCCGCATAGGTTTCTAAAGGGGGCTTCAGCACCAGGAGGTCTGGTTCGGGCTCGGAATAGGGCGGGATGCGCAGGGGGGACTGCACGGTGACGACGGCCTCCTCCCCCAAAAGAGCCTGGAACTTTTTGTCCAGCCGAGCCACGGTAAAGACATGCCTAGGACCAATCGGGCTCATCTCGTAAATCTCCCCCTTGAGGAGCTCCAGGTGCTTTACCCCCTGGAAGAGGCGCTCAAACGCCTCTACCCCGAAGCGGTAGCGGGTGGCCATGCCCTCATTCTAGGCCCCAGATTCTGGCCGGGGCCAGCTCCACCAGGTTTCCCGCGGGGTCGCGGGTGTAAAGGCTTTTCCCCCTGGGCCAGTCCGCCCACCAGACGGGAAAGCCCGCTTCCCGGAGCTTTTCCGCCCAGCGGGGAAGCTCTTCCTCCTCCACCCGGAAGGCCACGTGGACGCTTCCCTTGGCCCCGTGGGGAGGTAAGGCCTGGTCCTTTTCCGTGTGTTCTGGGTTGAAGACCAGAAAGACCCCCTGCCCAGCCCGGAAAAAGGCGTGGCGCGGGGGCTGGTACTGGAAACAGGGGAGGCCCAGGACCCCCTCGTAAAAGGCCCGGGCCTTCTCCAGATCCTCGGCGTAGACGGCGGTTTCCAGGACCTCCACTACTTGAGCTTGGCGATGAGGTCGGCCACGGGGATGGCCTCGAGGGTGGTGGTCTTGACGCTTCCCCTGGCCGAGAGGTGGAGCATGGCCCGGGCTACGGCCAGGGCATCCTCCGCCTCCACGATGTTCACGAAGTCATAAGGGCCCAAGACCGCATACTGGGCCACCACCTTGACCCCAAAGTCGCGCTCCAGCTCCTGGTTCACCTCCTTGATGCGCTCAGGGTTTTTCACCAGGGTCTCGGCACCGTCGTCCGTGAGGGAGCTGAGGACGATAAAGGTGGGCATACCTTGCCTCCTTTCCCCTCCAGTCTAGCCGGGGCGGGGCTCCAGGTCCACCCCGGTAGTGCAGGTGGCTCACCCCCAGGTTGTGGGCCCGGCTGGCCCCGGCCATGGCGTAAGGCAGGCCCTCCACCAGCTCATGCTTGGTTGTAGACCGGGCTTCCCATGCCAGGTACTCTTCCAGGGAAAGGGGCTTTAGGGCCTTGGCGGGTTCGCCCATCACTCCCATTCTATGGTGGCGGGAGGCTTGGAGGTGAGGTCGTAGACCACCCGGCCGATCTCCGGCACCCGGCGGGTGATGCGCCTGGCCACCTCGTCCAAAAACTCCAGGGGGAGCCTGGCCCAGTCCGCGGTCATGAAGTCCTCGGTGGTCACAGCCCTTAAGGCCAGAACGTAGCCGTACTTCCGCTCGTCCCCTGCGACCCCTACGCTCCGCACAGGGGTGAGGACGGCCAGGGCCTGGGCCACCTGGCCGTAGAGGCCCCATTCCCGGAGGAGGCTTACGAAGATGTCGTCCGCCCGCCGGAGGATGGCGAGCTTTTCCTCCGTGACCTCCCCCAGCACGCGCACCGCCAGGCCCGGCCCCGGGAAGGGGTGGCGCAGGCGGATGGGGTCGGGGAGGCCGAGGAGGAGGGCTAGCTCCCGCACCTCGTCCTTGAAGAGGAGGCGGAAGGGCTCGAGGAGCTCAAACTGGAGGTCCTCGGGAAGGCCCCCCACGTTGTGGTGGCTCTTGATCTTGGCCGCCCCCCCTTCCCCGGCGGACTCGATGACGTCGGGGTAGAGGGTGCCCTGGGCCAGGAAGCGGAAAGGCCCCTTTTCCCGGGCCACCTGGCTGAAGACCTCCACGAACTCCCGACCGATAATCCGGCGCTTTTCCTCCGGGTCCTCCATCCCTTCAAGGGCCTTGAGGAAGCGCTCCTGGGCCTCCACCACCAGAAGGTTGACCCGAAGGGCCCTAAGGGCCCCCTCCACCTCCTCCCGTTCCCCCAGGCGCAGGAGGCCGTGGTCCACGAAGACCGCCAGGTGGTTCACCCGGGCCTTGGCCAAGAGGAGGGCCAGGGTGCTGGAGTCCACCCCGCCGGAAACCGCCAGCAAAACGCGGTCTTGTCCCACCCGCTCCCGCACCTCCTCCACCAGGCTTTCCAGCACGTGCTCCGGGGTCCAGTCCCGTTTTACTCCGGCGATCTCCAGGAAGTTTTCCAGGATTTGCATCCCTTTAGGAGTATGGGCCACCTCAGGGTGGAACTGGACGGCGAAGGTCTGGCCGTCGGGGGCTTCCATGGCCGCCACGGGGTTTTCCTCGGTTTCCGCCACCACCCGCCACCCGGGGGGAAGCTCGGTCACCGCGTCCTGGTGGCTCATCCAGACCTGGACCTCGCCCTCTAAGCCTTTGAAGAGGGGGCCTTGGTAGCGGGTGAGGAGGGCCTTGCCGTACTCTGCCCGTCCCGCGCGCTCCACCTTGCCCCCAAGCTCCTGGGCGAGAAGCTGCATCCCGTAGCAGATGCCTAAGGTGGGAAGGCCGAGGGTGAACACCCGGGGATCGGGACGGGGGGCATCGGGATCAAAGACGCTGTTGGGTCCGCCGGAGAGGATTAGGGCTTGGGGCTTGTGTCTAAGGATTTCCTCCAGGCTCGCCCGCCCCGGCAGGATCAGGGAAAAGACCCGAAGCTCACGGAGCCTTCTGGCGATGAGGCGGGTGTATTGGGAGCCGAAGTCCAGGACCAGGACCATGGAAGCCAGTCTAGCAGGGTAGGATAAACCCATGGCCGAGGTGGAAAGCTTTGCCCTGGACCACACGAAGGTGAAGGCTCCTTACGTCCGCCTGGCGGGGAGGAAAACGGTGGGGAGTGGCCTGGTGGAGAAGTATGACCTGCGCCTGGCCCAGCCCAACCGGGAAGCCCTGCCCACGGGGGCCTTGCACACCCTCGAGCACCTCTTGGCGGGGTACCTGCGGGACCACCTGGAAGGAGTCATCGACCTTTCCCCCATGGGGTGCCGCACGGGGTTTTACCTGGTGGTGGAAGGCCCTTTGGAGGAGGAAAGGGTTTTGTTGGCCTTTGAGCGGGCCTTAAGGGATGTTCTCCTGCACGAGGGACCCATTCCCGGGGCTAGCTTTAAGGAGTGCGGCAACTACCGGGACCACGACCTGCAAGGGGCCAAGGCCTGGGCGGAGAAGGTGCTGAGGGAAGGACTGAGGGTTCAGGCCACCCTTCCCCTGGAGGAAAGGTGATCGCCTTCTTTGCGGCGGAGCCCGAGGAAGCGGAGGCCTTAAGGGAGGCCTTGGACGCGAGGGAGGCCCTCGAGGCCCCCTTTCCCCTCCACCAGGCCCCCGGGGTGCTGGTGGCGGAAACCGGGGTAGGCAAGGTGGCGGCGGCCTCGGCCGTGGCCCATGTCCTTACCCGCTTTGCTCCCAGGGAAAGCTTTTTCCTGGGGGTAGCGGGGGGTCTGGACCCCTCCCTTCGTGCCCTGGACCTCCTTCTGGCCGAGAAGGCGGTGCAGTGGGATGTGGACCTGACCCCCTTTGGTCGGGAGCCAGGAGAGACGGCCTTTGGGGTACGGTTTTTCCCCTCGAACCCTGGCCTTCTGGCCCAGGCTGAGGTGACGGCTTCCGCCCTGGGCTTTCCCGCCCGGCGGGGGGTGGTGGCCACGGGGGACCGGTTTCTGGCGGACAGGGAGGAAGCCAGGAGGCTGGCCCGGCTCCACGGGGCCCAGGCGGTGGAGATGGAGGGGGCGGCGGCCCTCATGGTGGCCTGGCGCTTCCAGCATCCCATGGCCTTGATCCGTGCCGTGACCGATGGGGCGGGGGAGGAGGCGGCCAGGGACTTCCAGGCTTTTTTAAAGGAGGCCTCGAGGCGGCTTGGCCTCCTGGCCCAAGCCCTTTTGGCATACTGAAAGGGGAGGGGCCCATGGAAATCAAGCTCTTCACGGGGAATGCCCACCCCGACCTGGCCCGGCGGGTGGCGGAGGCCCTAGGGGTTCCCTTGGGAGAGGCAGTGGTGGACCGCTTCCCCGACGGGGAGGTGAGGGTGCGTCTTTTGGAAAGCGTGCGGGGGGATGACGTCTACCTCATCCAGCCCACCAGTCCCCCGGTGAACGACCACCTGATGGAGCTCCTCCTTCTGGCGGATGCCGCCCGCCGGAGCTCTGCGGGCCGCATCAACGCCGTGATCCCCTACTTCGGTTACGCCCGTCAGGATAAGCAGACTCAGGGCCGCGAGCCCGTGAGCGCCAAGCTGGTGGCCAATCTCCTGGAAACCGTGGGAGTGCACCGGGTAATCGCCATCGATCTCCACGCTTCCCAGATCCAAGGGTTTTTTGATATCCCCGTGGATCATCTCTCGGCGGTACGCCTCTTCGCCCGTTACCTTCAGGAAAAGGGCTATACGGAAAACGGAGTGGTGGTTTCCCCGGATGCGGGCCGGGCGGAGGAGGCCAGGCGGCTTTCCGAACGCTTGGGCCTGCCCTTCGCCATGCTGGCCAAGCGCCGCCATGGTCCCAAGGAAACCTCCGTCACCTACGTGATCGGGGAGGTGGGGGGAAAGAGGCCTTTGATCATCGATGACATCGTTTCCACCGGGGGGACCATAAGGCGGGGGGTGGAGGCCCTCCTGCTGGCTGGGGCTTTGCCGGAGATGGTGGTCATGGCCACCCATCCGGTTCTGGTGGGGGAGGCCCGGGAAAACCTTTCCCATCCCGCCATCCGTGAGGTGATCTTCACCGATACCATCCCCTTGAGGGATGGAGGGTACACGGTGCTTTCCACCGCCGAGCTTTTGGCCCAGGCCATCCGGCACGTGCACACCAACCAGTCGGTGAGCGCTTTGATCTGAGGTGGCAAGAGGGCCTGGGGGTGTGATAAGCTTTCCCATAGTGTGCCCCTAGGGGGCCTTTGCCTTTTGGGAGGTTGAGGAGGAGACATGGAATACCGTTTGAAGGCCCAGTACCGGGAAGGGGAGAAGCCCGCCGTCTTGCGCCGGGCGGGGAAGCTCCCCGGCGTCATCTACAATAAGCACCTGAACCGTAAGGTCTACGTGGAGCTCGGGGAGTTCGACAAGGTCTTCCGTCAGGCTTCCATCCACCACGTGATCGTCCTGGAACTCCCCGACGGCCAGGAACTGCCCACCTTGGTGCGCCAGGTGAACCTGGACAAGCGCCGGCGCCGCCCCGAGCACGTGGACTTCTACGTGCTCTCCGACGAGCCGGTAGAGATGTACATCCCCTTGCGCTTTGTGGGCACGCCCCAGGGGGTGCGGGAGGGGGGTGTTTTGCAGGAGGTGCACCGGGACATCCTGGTGCGGGTTTCCCCAAGGAACATCCCCGAGTTCATCGAGGTGGATGTCTCGGGTCTGGGCATCGGGGATAGCCTTCACGCCGCCGACATCAAGCTTCCGGAGGGGGTTAAGCTGGCCATCTCTCCGGAGGAAACCATCGCTGCGGTGGTACCTCCCGAGGATGTGGAAAAGCTTGCGGTGGAAGCTACCGAGGCTCCTGCTGAGCCCGAGGTGATCAAGAAGGGCAAGAGGGAAGAGGAGGAGTAGCACCGCCCTGTACTTGACGGGCGGGGACCCCGGGAAGGGAATTGGCCTGTGGCGGAAGGAAGGGGGGCGTTTTCGCCCCCTTTTTGCGGAGGACAGGAATGTTCCTGGTGGTGGGCCAGGGAAACCCAGGGGAGCGGTACGCCAGGACCCGCCACAACCTGGGCTTTATGGTCCTGGACCGGCTGGGCCTGGAGTTTCGGGAGAGGGGGGAGGCCCTCCTGGCCGAGGTGGAGGTGGAGGGAGAGAAGGGATTGTTCCTCAAACCCCTCGCCTACTACAACCTGAGCGGCCAGGTGGTGGCTCCCCTGGTGCGCTTCTACAAGATCCCCCCGGAGCGCCTTCTGGTGGTCCACGATGAGATGGACCTGCCTCTGGGCCGCCTGCGCTTCAAGGCGGGGGGTAGCCCCGCGGGAAACCGGGGGGTGGCCTCCATTGCCCAGGCCCTGGGGACCGAGGCCTTTCACCGCCTGCGCTTAGGGATCGGCAAGCCCCCTTCCCGGGAGCTTGGGGCAGAGTATGTCCTTTCCCCCTTCCTTCCCGAGGAGTGGCCGGTGGTGGAGCGGGTCCTCGAGGCGGCTAAGGAAGCCGTGCTCTGCTGGGTGAAGGAAGGGCTTCCTCCCTGTGCGGGCCGCTTTAACGGCCTGGATTTTTCCCAGGGCTTGGGGGAAAAGGGCTAAGCTTTAGACATGGCCGCGCCTAAGGTCCTCCTCATGGCCGGGGGGAGAAGCCCTGAACATGAGGTTTCCCTGGTTTCCGCCCAAGGGGTTTTGGAGCACATACCTTTTCCCACCGAGCTCGCCGTGATCGCCAAGGACGGCAGATGGCTCCTTGGGGAGGAGGCTTTTGCCGCTCTTAGGGCCAAGGTGGCCCCTATTGGCCGGCACGCTTTTCCACCTCCTTTGGAATGGAGCCGGTATGACGTGTTCTTCCCCCTGCTTCACGGAAGGTGGGGGAGGACGGCACCATCCAGGGGTTCTTGGAAATCCTGGGTAAGCCCTACGTGGGGGCGGGGGTGGCGGCCAGCGCCCTTTGCATGGATAAGGACTTAAGCAAAAGGGTTCTGGCCCAGGCAGGGATTCCCGTGGTCCCCTGGGTGGCCCTTTATCCGGGGGAGCGCCCCTTTATCCCCTTTGACCCGCCCTTCTTTGTGAAGCCCGCCAACACGGGTTCCAGCATCGGCATCCGCCGGGTGGAGCATTACGCCGAGCTGGAGGAGGCCTTGGCCGAGGCTTTTGGCCACGACCAGAAGGCGGTGGTGGAGCAGGCGCTTTCGGGGGTGCGGGAGCTGGAGGTGGGTATCCTGGGGAACATCTTTGGCGAGGCGAGCCCCGTGGGGGAGGTGCGCTACCAGGCGGCCTTCTACGACTACGAAACCAAGTACACCCCGGGCCGGGCGGAGCTTTTGATCCCTGCACCCCTGGACCCCGGTACCCAGGAAACCGTGCAGGAGCTGGCCTTGAAAGCCTACAGGCTTTTGGGTATCCGGGGCATGGCCCGGGTGGACTTCTTCCTGGCGGAAGGGGAGGTCTATCTCAACGAGATCAACACCATTCCCGGCTTCACCCCCACCAGCATGTACCCCAGGCTTTTTGCTGCCGGGGGTCTACCTTACCCTGAGCTTTTAAGGCAGTTGGTGGAGCTGGCTCTGGAGTAAGGGGCTGAACCCCTCGAGGGGCTTGGCCAAGCCCCTTTTTGCTTTTTTCCTTGGGGGTGCGCTAGGATGGAATCCGAAGGGAAAGGGGGTTTTATGGACCTTCTGGAGCGGCTTGGGCTTCTTGGGCGGCGGGTCCTCCTCCTGCATCACGATGACCTGGGCCTGACCCATGCGCAAAACGGAGCCTACCAGGCCCTGGGATTTCCCACGGGGAGCGTGATGGTGCCGGGGGCCTGGGCCAGCGGGGTCAGGGGGGAGGATCTCGGGGTGCACCTGGTGCTCACCAGCGAGTGGCCTGCCCCCAGGATGCGGCCCCTCACACCCGGGGAAAGCCTTCGGGATGAGGCGGGGTATCTCCCAGCCTCCCTGGAGGTTCTTTGGCAAAATGCCCGCCTCGAGGAGGTGGAGCGGGAGCTAAAGGCCCAGATTGAGGCGGCAAAAAGGCTTTTCTCCCCCACGCACCTGGACACCCACCAGGGGGCGGTCCTCCGCCCCGACCTGGCGGAGATCTACGTGCGCCTAGCCGAGGAATACCGCCTGGTGCCCTTGATCCCGGAGAGCCTCGAGGGCCTGGGGGTCCCGCCTGTATTTTTGCCCGAACTGGAAAGGCTCATGGCTCAGGTGCCCTTCCCCAGGGTGCACTTCCTGGACCCCTATGGCCTTCCCCCGGAGGAGCGGCTTGGCTTCTACCTGGACTTGGCCAAGCTTCCCCCAGGCCTCTACTACCTGGTCCACCACAGCGCCCTCCCCACCCCTGAGGGCCGCGCCCTTCCCGACTGGCGGACGCGGGAGGCGGATTACTTTGCCCTTGCCCACCCGGAGGTGCGGCGGGTGCTTGCCGAGTTCTACCCCCTCACCTGGCGGGCCGTGCGGGAGGTCCTTTGGGGGGAGCCGTGAAAGGGTGGCGCTATGCCTCAGGGCAGCTGGGGCTCACCCTGGTTTCCGAAAGCTTCGGCACCTATCTGGCCTTCTTCTATCTGGAGAAGCTTGGCCTTTCCGCCGCCTTCTACGCCCTGGCTCGCACGGTGTATGCCTTCTGGGACGCCATCAATGACCCCCTATTCGGCCACCTCTCCGACCGCACCAAGACCCGGCTGGGCCGCAGGCGGCCCTGGCTTCTTGTGGGCGTTCCCCTCTTCCTCCTCTTCTACCTCCTGGTCTTCTGGGTGCCGGACTGGGCTCGCTCCCCTCAGGTCCTGCCCTACTACTTTGCCGCGGGCATTTTCCTTTATGAAACCATGGCCACCGTGGTCTGGACCAACTACGGGGCCCTCTTCCCGGAGATGTTCCGGGGCCTTGGCGAGAGGGCGGGAGCCGCGGCCTTGAAGCGGGGTACGGAGCTGTTTGGCCTCATTCTGGGGATTGCCGTGGCCCCCTTGGTCTACGCCCAGGTGGGGTTTCTGGGCATGGCCCTCCTCTTCGCTGGGCTTGCTCTTATGGCCTTCTTGTGGTTTTTCCCGGGCATCCAGGAGGATCCCAGGGCGGAAAGTAGCCTGGGGCTAAGGGAGTCCTTCTGGCTGGCCCTGGCCAACCGGGCCTTCTGGGTGGCGGCTTTGGTAGGGCTTCTCTTTGAGTTCGGGCGCACGGTGATCCAGACGGGGATGGCCTTTTACGCCAAGCACAGCCTGGGCCTGCTGGAAGGGGCCACCACCTTCCTCTTCGCCGCCGTCTTCTTGGTGGCCCTGCCCTCGGTCTTCCTCTGGGGCCGGCTGGCAAGGACCCTGGGGGGCAAAAGGGCCTGGCGGCTCGCCCACCTCCTCATGGGCGTGGCGGCTTTGCTCCTTTTCCTTCCCCAAAGCCTTCTTCCCGCCATCCTGGTGGGAGCCTTGGTGGGGGTAGGGTTTGCTGGGGTGCGGGTCACGGGGGAGGTGGTCATGGCCAAGGTCATTGACCTGGACGCCGAGAGGACGGGCACCCGGCGGGAAGGAGCCTACTACAGCCTGGTGGGACTTTTTGGCCGGGCCTCGGGGGCCTTGGTGGGGCTTTCCTTCGCCCTTCTTGGACCTCTTTTCGGATACGTAAGCGGGGAAAACCCCGGGCCGAACCCGGGCTTGGCCTTCCGCTTCCTGCTGGCGGTGATCCCGGGGGTGGCCATCCTGCTGGCCTACTTCCTCGCGGCCCTTTTCCCCCATGAGATCAAGGAGTAGGACCCTATGAAGCTGGACCCCAACCATCCCAGGCCCACCCTCCAGCGTCCGGGTTGGAAGAGCCTCGAGGGCCCGTGGAACTTCTCCTTGAACGAGGCCGAGGACCCCAAGAAGGTGCGCTTCGACCGTACCATCCGGGTACCCTTTCCTCCCGAGTCCCCGGGTAGCGGCGTGGGCGAGCCCTGGGTGCAGATGGCTTGGTACCAGAAGGTCCTAAGGGTAAAGCCTAGGCCTGGTCTTCGGCTTTTCCTGCGCTTTGGGGCGGTGGACTACCGGGCGGAGGTCTTTCTGAATGGGGCCCGGGTCCTGGAACACGAAGGGGGGCATACCCCCTTCGGCCTAGAGCTCACCTCCTTCCTGGGGGGGCCCTTAGAGGTCCTGGTGCGGGCGGAGGACGACCCCTCGGATCCGGAAAAGTCTAGGGGCAAGCAAGCCCTGGGGGAGCCCGAGGCCATCTTCTACCCGAGGACCACGGGGATCTGGCAGCCGGTTTGGCTGGAATGGATTCCGGAAAGCCATATCGCCTCCCTTCGCCTCCGCCCGGACCTCGAGGCCCTGGGCTTCCACCTGGAGGTCCAGGCTGTGGGGAAAGGGGATGCGGTGGAGGTGGCCCTTTTCCCGTGGGTGCGGGGGGAGGTTCCCTTTGAGGAAACGCCTTGGCTGGAAGCCCGTTTTCCCCTTGTGGGCGGGCTTGCCCGGGGGTTTTTGGGGCTTCCCCTAGAGGGAGAGGCCGGGGCTTTCCTCCGGCGCCCGGAGAATCTGGTGCTTTTCCCCTTGTGCCTCCGCCTCCTTGGGGGAAGGCGGGTTCTGGACGAGGTCTACTCCTACGGGGGCTTAAGGGAAGTTTCCGCCTGGCAAGGGGTCTTCTTCCTCAACAGGGAGCCCTACTTCCCCAAGCTGGCCCTGGACCAGGGGCTTTGGCCGGAGGGGCACTTAGCCCCGCCGGGCCTCGAGGCCTTCAGGCAGGACATCCTCTTGGCCAAGGCCCTAGGCTTTAACGGGGTGCGCAAGCACCAGAAGCTGGAGGACCCCCGCTACCTCCACCTGGCGGACCGGCTTGGGATACTGGTCTTCGCTGAGATACCAAGTTTCTTCCACTTCTCTCCCAGGGCTGCCCGGCGCTACCTGGCCGAGCTGGTGGCGGCCTTGGAGCGGGACCACAACCACCCCAGCGTGGTGGCCTGGGTCCTTTTCAACGAGAGCTGGGGCCTTTGGCCTTGGGGGCCTGAGGCTTGCTCCTTCCTCCAGGGAGTGTTTTTCCTGGCCTGCTCCCTGGACCCCATGCCTCTCTTGGTGGACAACGACGGCTTTGAGCATGGTCTCTTTTGGGACCTCTACACCGTGCACGACTACGCTCCCCCCGAGGTCCTTGCCCGCCGCTACCGCCAGCAGCCCTTTCCCCTGGCCCCCATGGGCCGGCCCCTTTCCTGGGATGCTCTTCCTGAAGGGATGCGTCCCTTCCTCTCCGAGTTCGGGGGTATAGGGCTCAAGGGCTCCACCCCGGGCTGGGGGTACCGGGAGGTGGAGGGGGAGGAGGCCTTCTTGCAGGGGGTGCTCCGTTATCTGGAGGCGGCCTGCGAAAGCCTCCTGAGCGGGTTTTGCTACACCCAGCTCTACGACACCTTTCAGGAGGAAAACGGACTTTTGGACTTCTGGCGCAGGCCCAAGGTGCTCCCGGAGAGGGTGTGGGCTTTCCTGGAGGGGTGCGAGGCCAGGCGGGTGCTTTGGGAGTAGGTTATGGGTGCACCGCGAAAGGGCTTGCTGAAGAAACTTTGGAATGCGGTGGAAATGGTGGCCCTTCTGGGCCCTGGGGTTCTCCTTTTGGCCATCCAGTACGCCAGGAAGCGGGATCGGTGGGAGCCCAAGGCCTCCTTCCTCCCATGGCAAGGGGTGGGGAAGCCCATGGGACTAAAGGCCATTCCCGGCGGGGTGAGGGTGCGTTTCCAGGAGGTGGAACTGGAAGCGGTCTTCCTGGGGGAGGACCTCCTCCGCCTCACCTGGTTTCCCGGCGAGGCGGTGCCTCCTTACGCCCTGGCGGAGGCGGGGGAAGCCTCCCCCTTTGAGCCCGAGCGCCAGGAGGGAGGCTGCCTCCTTAGAACCCCCCGTCTGGCCCTGGCGGTGGGGGAGGAAGGGTTGACCCTGTGGCATGGGGCGGGAAGGCTTCTCAGGCAGGAGGCCTACCCCGAGCGCTCGGGGAGGGCCTGGCGGCACCGGGTGCACCTGGCCCCGGAAGAGAGGGTCTTTGGCCTTGGGGAAAGGGCCTACCCCTTGGACCGCCGGGGTGGGGTCTTCCGTTTCTGGAACCAAGACCCTGGGGGAAGCTACGGCCCTGGGGAGGATCCCCTCTACCTTTCGGTGCCCCTTTGGCTTTCCTTAAAGCCCGAGGGAGGATACCTGGCTTTTTACGAGAACCCTGCGGATGGCTTTGCCGACCTGCGGGAAGGTGAGGCCCTGGTGGGCTTTCTTGGCGGAACCTTCCGCTACTACCTGATCCCCGGGCCCCTGGAGGAAGCCCTGGCCCGTTATGTGCGCCTCACCGGCCTTCCGCCCTTGCCGCCCCGCTGGGCCCTGGGCTTCCACTATGCCCGTTGGGGGCTTAAGACCCAGAAGGAGGTGGAGGAGGTGGTGGAGGGTTTCCTGAAGCGGGACCTTTCCCTGAAGGCGGTCCACCTGGACATCGATTACATGCGGGGATACAGGGTGTTCACCCTGGATGAAAAGCGCTTTCCCGACCTAGGGGGCATGGTGCGGACCTTCCGGGAAAGGGGAGTGCACACGGTGCCCATCCTGGATCCTGGGATCAAGGGAGAAAAGGGATTTTCCCCTTACGAGGAGGGCCTAAGGGAGGGGGTGTTCTGCCGTTTGCCCTCGGGGGAGGTTTTCCTGGGCCCCGTCTGGCCTGGCCTTGCTGCTTTCCCCGACTTCACCGACCCCAGGAGCCGGGCCTGGTGGGGGGAGAGGCTTAAGGGATTCTTGGACACGGAGGTTTCCGGCTTCTGGCTAGACATGAACGAGCCTGCTCTCTTCGCCGCCTGGGGGGAGCCCACCTTTCCCCGAAGTGTCCGCCATACCCTCGAGGGCCAAGGGGGGGATCACACCCTGGCCCACAACCTCTACGGCCTCCTCATGACCCGGGCCAGCTTTGAGGGATTCCGGGAACATGCCCCCCTTCGCCGGCCTTTCCTCCTCACCCGGGCGGGGTTTGCCGGGGTGCAGCGCTACGCCTGGGCTTGGACTGGGGATGTGGAGAGCACCTGGGAGGGCCTGAGGACCACCTTGCGGGCTCTCCTGGGGCTTTCCCTTTCCGGGGTGTACTTCGTGGGCTCGGACATCGGGGGTTTTAGCGGAAACCCCTCCCCCGAGCTCTATGTGCGGTGGTTCCAACTTGCCGCCTTCACCCCCTTCTTCCGCCTCCACTCCGCCCGCTGGACCAGGCGCCGGGAGCCCTGGCGCTTTGGGGAGGAGGTCTTGGAGGGGGTGCGCTGGGCTATGAAGCTTAGGGAAAGACTTCTTCCTTACCTCTACACCTTGGCCTATCGGGCGGGCCGGGAGGGGCTTCCCCTCCTTTGGCCCCTTTTCCTGCAAGGGGGCCAGCCCGGTGGGGCAGACCTCGAGGAGGCCTTCTTGTTGGGAAGGGACCTCCTGGTGGCCCCGGTTCTGGAGGAAGGGGCCAGGGCTAAGGAGGTGCCCTTGCCCAAGGGCGGGTGGTACCCCTGGGAGGAGGATGGAGTCCTGGAGGGCCCCGCCCGGGTGCAGCTTCCGGCTCCCCTAAAGCGGATTCCCCTTTTGGTGCGGGCCGGGTCCATCCTGCCCCTCTTGGAGGAAGGGGGCCTTGCCCTGCACCTTTACCCGGGGGAAGGCGGTGCGGAAGGCCGCCTGTATTGGGATGAGGGGGACGGGGAGGGGCCTTATCGGCTGGATCGGTTCCGCCTACTTCCAGCGGAGGGGGGCTACCGCCTCCTTTGGGAATGGGAGGGGGGGTACCCCTGGCCCTGGGAGGGAGTGAGCATCCGGTTTTGGGGGAGAAGGCTTTGGGGGGCCCGGGTGGAGGGGAAGGTCTACCCGTCCCAGGGAGGGCGGGTTTTCCTGCCTCCTTTCCGGGAGGCCCTGTTGGAGGTGGAGGGATGAGGTGGGAAAGAGCTTGGTTTTTGGCCCATGAAGCGAGGACCCCGGCGGAACTACCCCAGGAGGGCTGGCGGGAGGTGGCCCTTCCCCACCAGTGGAGCCTGGGTGAGTCCGTGGGGCCGGAGGGCGCACGCCTGGAGGGCCTGGAGGCGGAGGTGGGCTGGTACCGCTTCTCCCTTCCCGAGGGAGGGCCTAGGCGCTTCCTCCGCTCCTTGGGGGACTATTACCAGGAGGCCTGGCTGGATGGCACCTGTCTGGGACGGCACGAGGGGTACTTCTTCCCCTGGCTTCTGGAGCTTCCCCCTGGGCGGGAGCTTCTCCTTAGGGTTTCCGCCCCCAAGGAGCCCCTGGGGGTCTGGCCCCGGTTCAAGCGTCAGATCAAGGGGGTCTTTGGGCAGCACGACTGCCGCCCCGGGGGGACCACGGAACGGGGCCAGGAGCGGGGAACGGGGGGCCTGTGGGGCGGGGTGGAGGTCTGGATGCGGGAGGAGGTGGCTCTTCTCGCCCTCACCCACCGCCTCCTTCCCCGGCCCGGGGGGTGGCGGCTATGGGTGCGCCTTCTGGTGGATGCCCCCAGGTCCTTCCGCGAGGAGGTGGCCCTCAGGATCCTCCCCGAGAACTTCTCTGGGGAGGCCCTGGAGCGGAGGCTGGTCCTGGAGGGGGAAGGGGGACGGGGCTGGCAGGAGGTGGTCTGGGACCTGCCCGGGATGCCCCTGTGGGAGGTGTGGGAACGGGGGTTCCCCCATCTCTTCCGCCTGGAGGCGGAGCTTCTGGGGGCAAGCCTAAGGGCTCCTCTTGGCTTCCGCACCGTGGAGCTGGACGGGGAAGGGTGGCTTCTTCTAAACGGCAAGAGGCTTTTCCTGAGGGGGACCAACATCATCCCCACCCAGTGGCTTGCCGGCTACGGCGAGGCCCTGGCCCGGAAGGACGTGGCCCTCCTCAAGGAGGCCAATCTGAACGCGGTGCGGGTCCACGCTCACGTGACCCACCCAGCTTTCTATCAGGCCTGCAACCAGGAGGGGATCCTGGTCTGGCAGGACTTCCCCTTGCAGTGGGGGTACGCCCCCGACGAGGCCTTTGCCCAGGAGGCCTTGCGCCAGGCAAGGGCCATGGTGGAGGTGCTGGGGGCCCATCCCTCCCTTTACCTCTGGTGCGCCCAGAACGAGCCCACCCACAACCGCCATACCTTAGGCCCTCTCTTGGCCGCTGCCCTCAGGGCCGAAGACCCCACCCGCCCGGTGAAGGAGGCCTCGGATTTCCGCGAGCACCCCTACCCTGGGTGGTACTGGGGGCACCTGCGGGACTTCCTGGCCCTCCCCGGGGCCCCCCTTCCTTCCGAGTTCGGGGCCCAGGCTCTGCCCCGGGCGGAGCTCTTGCGCCGGGTCCTGGGGGAGGCGGCCTGGCCCCCCAGGTGGGAGGTCTACGCCTACCATAACTTCCAGCCCCACGAGACCTTCCGGGTGGCGGGGGTGGAGGTGGGGGGGTCCCTGGAGGAGTTTGTGGAGAACTCCCAGGCCTACCAGGCAAGGCTTTTGGAGTTCGCCATCCACGCCTACCGGCGGGGCAAGGGGCGGGTGGTGGGCTACTTTCAGTTCATGTTCGTGGAGCCCTGGGAGGGGATCACCTGGGCGGTGGTGGACGTGGAGCGGGTGCCCAAGAAGGGCTACTACGCCCTGAAGGAGGCCAGCAGCCCGGTTCTCCTCTCCTTGGTTCCCTACCGGGAAAGGATGGAGGTGGGAGGGCCTCCCCTGCAGGAGGCCTGGCTCATAAGCGACCTGGACCGGCCCCTGAGGCTTAGGGTGCGCCTTTGGTTGGAGGGCCCGGGTGGCCTTCCCCTTGTTGAGGAGGAGGTGGCCCTGGCCCCAGGGGAGGCCCGGCGGTTTTTCAGCCTGGGAGAGCTTTGGGAAAGCTCCCTCGAGGCCCAGGCCCGTTACCTTCCCCTCCAGGAGGCCTTGAGGCGGCTTCCCCCTGGTACCTACCGCCTGGTGGGGGAAGCCTACGAGGGAGAAAGGCTTTGGTCCCGACATGTCCTCGAGGTGGAGTACCTGGAGCCTATCCTGCCCCTGGGGGTGGCCTGGTGATCCCGGCCCCTATCGCCTATGCCCTGGGGGCTTTGGGCCTGACCCTGCCGGGCCAGACCTTCGGCACCTACCTGGCCTTTTACTACCTGGACCACCTGGGCCTGGCCGCCGGCGCCTTTGCCTTGGCCCGCTTGGTCTTTTCCGTATAGCGTGTACGGCTTCATCAACCGCCTTTCCGGACCCCTGCAGGCTCTTTCCTTTGCCCTCCTCACCCCCCTCTTCGGCTACGTGAGCGGGGAGGTGCCGGGCCCACGCCCCGAGGCTGCCTTCCGCTTCCTTATGGCGGGTCCACCCTTTTTGGCTACGCTTTTGGCCCTAGCCTTAGCCTTTCGCTTCCCTTACGGAGCGAAGGGTAAAATGCCGGGGGCAGGAAGCTCCTAGGGGGGATGTGGGGCATGCGGCTGGAGTTCTCGGATCCTCTTCGGGAAAGCCGCCTCGAGGTGCCGGTCCTGGGGGAGGTCTTTGGGCCTGTTCCCGGGGGTTACCTCCTGAGGGGCCGGGAGGTGCGGGTCTTTGCTCCCTTTGTCTCGGAGCGCTTCTTCCGCCACGGCTGGCAGAGCTGGAGCCTCACCACCTGGGTGGACCTAAACTTTCCCCCGAAGCCCCTTTTCCCCGAGGCCCGTAGGCCTCAGGCTGACGACCCCTTCCTCCTAGAGGCGGGGGCCTGGTGGGGGAGCGGCCTGGGGGCCCTGCGCTTTCCCGGGGGGGAGGTCCTCCTCCTGGGGACCCTGGACCTGGGGGCCAGGGTTTTGGGCCGGGACGACCTCCTCTTGGGCCGGTACGCCTCTGGGGAGGGGCGCTGGTTTTTGGCCTACGGTCCAGAGGCGGAGGTCTTCGCCGCCTACGCCCGCCTCCTTCCCAGGCGGCTTTCTAAAGGACCCCCCAGGCTGTGGTGCTCCTGGTATAGCTTCTACAACCGGATCCACGAGGCCTTGCTCCTCGAGGTGCTGGAGGAAGTGGCCGGGCTTCCCTTTGAGGTCTTCCAGATCGACGACGGCTGGCAGCGGGCCCTCGGGGACTGGGAACCCAACGGGCGCTTCCCCCGGGGGATGGCCTTTTTGGCGGAGAGGATCCGGGAAAAGGGCTTCAGGGCGGGGTTATGGCTGGCTCCCTTTTTGGTGACGCCGGATAGCCCCCTAGTGCGGGCCTACCCCGAGTGGATCCTGCGGGACGGGGAGGGAAGGCCCATCCCCGCGGGCTTCAACTGGGGGAAGCCCCTATACGCCCTGGATTCGGGCAACGAGGAGGTTTTGGACCATGTGGCGGGCTTGGTGCGCGAGGTGCGGGCCTGGGGGTACGACTACCTGAAGCTGGATTTCCTCTACGCTGCCGCTTTACCCGGGGCCGAGGGGGAGGTGCGGTACCGTAAGGCCATGGAGCGGATCCGCGAGGAGGCAGGGGAGGCCTACCTTCTCTTCTGCGGCGCTCCCGTCCTGGCCTCCTTGGGGCTTGCCGATGGCCTCAGGGTGGGTCCGGACGTGGCCCCCTACTGGGACAACGAGGACCGCTCCTACTGGCTACAGGACCCCACGGGCCCGGGGCTAAGGAATGCCCTCCGCACCACCCTCCACCGCTTGTGGCTTGGGGAAAACGTCCAGGTGGACCCGGACGTGGCCTTCTTTCGGAGCCGTTTCTCCCTGCTGTTCCCAGAGGAGATGCGGCTGCAGGAGGCCATGGGGGAGATCACGGGCTTCAAGGCTACCTCCGACCCGCCCTCCTGGCTTTCCCCGGAGGAAAGGGAAAGGCTTTGGGCCTACCTGAGCCGGGATAAGGAGGTGGAGCCCCTTGGCCCCTACCGTTTCCGGGTGGGGGAGGAGGTTTTGGACTATGCCTTCCTTTTATAAGCACGTGCATCGCAAGAGGGACGGGCGAGAGCTGATTCTTTACCGGCTTCATCCCCTCGAGGTAGAGGTCTTGCCCGTGGCCGAGGAGCCCTCCGTACCGGAGGGGGCGAGGTCCATCTCCCCAAGCCCGCACCTCCGCTACCACCCCTTGCGGGGGGAGTGGGTGGTCTACGCCGCCCACCGCCAGGAGCGCACCTTCTTGCCTCCCCAGGAGCACTGCCCCTTGTGCCCCAGCCGGGAAGGGGGTTTCCCCACGGAGATCCCCTTTGCCCAATTTCAGGTGGCGGTCTTTGAGAATCGGTTTCCCTCCCTGGTGCCACGCCCCACCCCTCCCCCGGAAGGACTTCCCGTTCCTGCGGAGAGGGCCTTGGGCCGGTGCGAGGTGGTGGTTTATACCCCAAGCCACACGGGAAGCCTGGCCACCCTCCCGGAGGAGGAAAGGCTTCTCCTCGCCTGGGTTTGGCGGGAGCGGTACCAGGCCCTCTACGCCCTCGAGGGGATCCGGTTCGTTATGCCCTTCGAGAACCGGGGGGAGGCGGTGGGGGTGACCCTCCACCATCCCCACGGGCAGGTCTACGCCTACCCCTTCGTGCCCCCCATCCTGGAGCGAGAAAGCCAGGCCTTTAGGGAAAGGCCCGTGCTCCTGGAGCTTTTCCCCCACCTGGAGCCCTACCGGGTGGACGAGGAGGAGGGTTTCCTGGCCTTCGTGCCCCCCTTCGCCCGTTACCCTTACGAGGTTTGGGTGGCCCCTTGGGAGCGCCACCCGGGGCCCTGGACCTTTTCCGAAGGGGAGATGGCCGCCTTCGCCCGGCTTCTGGGCCGGGTGGTGGCCCGCTACGACGCCCTTTTCGGGGAGCCCTTCCCCTACGTGATGGTCTTCCACGCCGCCCCCTTGGGGGAGGAGCGCACCTTTCACTTCCACGTGGAGTTCTATCCCCCTAAAAGGGCCAAGGATAAACTCAAGTTCCTGGCGGGCACGGAGCTTGGGGCGGGCACCTTCGTGGTGGACGCCCTGCCGGAGGAGACCGCCCAAAGCTTACGGGAGGTCCTATGAGATACCTCCTCGCCTTGGACCAAGGCACCACCAGCAGCCGGGCCCTCCTCTTCAGCCTGGAGGGGAGGCCTGTGGCCATGGCCCAGAGGGAGTTCCGCCAGCTCTACCCGAGGCCGGGCTGGGTGGAGCACGATCCCCTGGAGATCTGGGAAAGCCAGCTTGGGGTGGCCCAGGAGGTCCTCCAGAGGGCGGGGGTGGAGGCCCGGGAGGTGGTGGCCCTGGGCCTCACCAACCAGCGGGAGACCACCCTCGTGTTTGAAAGGGGCACGGGGAAGCCTCTCTATGACGCCATTGTCTGGCAGGATAGGCGCACGGCCTCCCTCTGCCAGGAGCTCAAGGCCCAGGGCTTGGAGCCCCTCTTCCGGGAGCGCACCGGGCTTCTTTTGGACCCCTACTTCTCCGGCACCAAGCTCCGCTGGCTCCTGGAGAACGTCCCTGGGCTAAAGGAAAAGGCTGAGCGGGGCGAGGCCCTCTTTGGCACCGTGGACACCTGGCTCCTCTACCGCCTCACTGGGGGAAGGGTGCACGCCACGGATCCCTCCAACGCCAGCCGCACCCTGCTTTTTAACCTGCACACCCTCTCCTGGGACGAGGAGCTTTTGGGGATTCTGGGGATCCCCCCGGCCATGCTGCCCGAGGTGCGCCCCTCGGATGGGGAGTTTGGGGCGACCCTCCCGGAGCTCTTCGGGGCCCCCATCCCCATCCGCGGGGTGCTGGGGGACCAGCAGGCGGCCCTCTTCGGCCAGGCGGCCTTGGCGGCGGGCCAGGGGAAGTGCACCTACGGGACTGGGGCCTTTCTGCTCCTGAACACGGGAAAGCGGCCCGTCCCTTCCCCGAAGGGCCTCCTCAGCACCGTGGCCTGGAGCGTAAGGGGCCAAGCCAGCTACGCCCTGGAGGGGAGCGTCTTCATGGCGGGGGCGGTGGTGGGGTGGCTAAGGGACGGTCTGGGGCTCATTCGGGAGAGCGGCGAGGTGGAGGCGTTGGCCCGGGAGGTGGCGGATAGTGGGGGCGTGTACCTGGTCCCGGCCTTCACCGGCCTGGGGGCCCCCTACTGGGACCCCTACGCCCGGGGGGCCATTCTGGGCCTCACCCGGGGGACCACCAGGGCCCACCTGGCCCGGGCGGCCCTGGAGGGGGTGGCCTTCCAGGTAGTGGACGTGGTGGCCCTCATGGAGGAGGCGGGGGTTTCCCTGGCCGAACTCCGGGTGGACGGGGGGATGGCCGGGAACCATCTCTTCCTGCAGATCCAGGCGGACCTCCTGGGGGTGCCGGTCCTGAGACCTAGGGTCACGGAGACCACCGCCCTGGGGGCGGCCCTGATGGCGGGGGTGGGGGCGGGAGCCTTGGACCTAGAGGGGGTGAAGAGGGCCTGGATCCTGGAGGCTTCCTTTCCTCCCCGTATGTCCCTGGAACGGCGGCAGGCCCTGCACCAAGGGTGGCGGCGGGCGGTGGAGCGGACTTTGGGCTGGGCGAGGGAGGAGGGATGACCCCAAGCCGGGAGGAGCTCTGGGAACGCCTTAAGGAGCCCCTGGACCTCCTGGTGATCGGGGGCGGGGCCACGGGGGCCGGGGTGTTGTGGGAGGCCACCTTAAGGGGCCTAAGGGCGGCCTTGGTGGAGGCGGGGGACTTCGGGGCGGGGACCAGCAGCCGCTCCACCAAGCTCCTCCACGGGGGGGTGCGCTACCTGGAGCTGGCGGTGCGGCACCGGGACCCCAGGCAGCTTCGCCTGGTGCGGGACGCCCTTAAGGAGAGGAGGGTGGTGATGGAGCTCGCCCCCCACCTGGCCAGGCCCTTAACCCTTCTCACCCCCCTCTTCCGCCCCCTGGAGATCCCCTACTATGGGCTCGGCCTCAAGCTCTACGACCTGTTGGCGGGAAGGAGGCGACTGGCCCCAAGCCGCTACGCTCCTCCCAAGGAGGTGCAGACCCTCTTCCCCGGCCTTCCCCCCACCCTGGGGGGCATCCTCTACCAGGATGGGCAGTTCGCCGACTACCGCCTGAACCTGGCCCTCATCCTCTCCGCTATCGGGCGGGGGGCGGTGGCCCTGAACCACGCCGAGGCCACGGGTTTCCTCCTGAAGGGGGGAAGGGTAAGGGGGGCGGTGGTGCGGGACCGGCTCACGGGGAAGGAGGTGGAGGTCTACGCCAAGGCGGTGGTGAACGCCACCGGCCCCCAGGCGGACCGGGTGCGCCACCTCCTCGACCCCCATCTTCCCCCCCTCCTCACCCCTTCCAACGGGACCCACTTGGTCCTGGACTACCCCTTGCGGGTGGGCCTCCTCCTGCCCCGGACCCGGGACAGCCGGGTCCTCTTCCTCCTGCCTTGGCAGGGCCGGGCCCTTCTGGGCACCACCGACCTCCCCGCTGAGGCCACCGCCTGCCCCCTGCCCCGGGAGGAGGAGGTGGCCTACCTCCTGGAGGAGGTAAGGCCCTACCTGGGGGATCTCTCGGGCCGGGTCCTGGCCGCCTGGGCGGGCCTGAGGCCCCTGGTGGGGAAGGGGGAGACGAGGCTTTTGGTGCGGGACCACCTCATCCTGGAGGAACAGGGCCTTTACACCCTCACCGGGGGCAAGTGGACCACCTTCCGCCTCATGGCCCTGGACCTCCTGGAGCGCCTGGCAAAAGACCTCTCCCTGCCCCTTCCCCCCTCGGAGAGCCACCGCACCCCCCTCCTGGGGGCAGGGCCCAGGCCTCCCCTGCCCCTGCCGGAGGGGGTGGCCGAACACCTCTACGCCCACTACGGCACCCTGGCCCTCCAGGTGGCCGCCCTGGGGGATAGGCCCCTTCTCCCCGGGCTTCCCTACCTGGAGGGGGAGGTGGTGTGGGCGGTGAGGGAGGAACTTGCCCAAAAGCCCCTGGACGTGCTGGCCCGCAGGATGGGCCTGGCCCTACTGGACCGGAAGCGGGCGGAGGAAGCCCTGCCCCGGGTGGGGGACCTCATGGCCCCTCTCCTGGGCTGGGGGGAGGAAAGGAAACAGGCCCTTCTCTTGGAGGCTGAAAAGGCTCTTGCCGGTCTTTGCTAGGCGCTTTCCTCCGAGGCCCTTTGCACCGCCTGGGTTTCCTTGAGGATGGCCCGCACCCGCTCCCCGGGGATGGTTTCCTCCCTAAGGAGTTCCTCGGCGATCTTGTGCATGGCGGGGGCGTGCTCCATGAGGACCTGGCGGGCCTTGGCGTAGGCTTCGTCCAGGACCTTGCGGATGTCCTGGTCGATGAGGCGGGCGGTTTCCTCGGAGTGGTCTTTCTTCTTGGCGATCTCCTCACCCAGGAAGATGGGGCCGGAGTCCGAACCCCAGGCGATGTTCCGGAAGTGCTCCCCCATACCCCAGTCCAGGACCATGCGTTTGGCGATCTGGGTCGCCCGTTTGAAGTCGTCCTGGGCCCCGGTGGTCACGGTGCCGGTGAAGAGTTCCTCCGCCACCCGGCCTGCCATGAGGACGGCCAGTTCGTCCATGAGGTGGTCCTTGGAAACCAAAACCCTTTCCTCCGGTTTGCTCCAGCGGGCACCCAAGGCCATGCCCCGGGGGACGATGGAGACCTTCTCGGTTTTGTCCGCGTGGGGCAGAACCTCGCCCACCACCGCATGCCCGGCCTCGTGGTAAGCCACGGCCCTCTTCTCCTCCTCGGAAAGCTTAAGGGCAGGCCGCTCGAGGCCCAGGACGATCTTGTCCAGGGCCTTCAGGAAGTGCTCCTTGCGGATTTTCTTGGCACCATCCCGGGCCGCCAGCAGGGCTGCTTCGTTGACCAGGTTCTTCAGGTCGGCTCCGGAGAAGCCCGGGGTGAGGTGGGCCAGCTCTAGGGCATCCACTTCCTCGGCGATGGGTTTACCCCGCATGTGCACCAGGAGGATATCCCGGCGCTCTTCCAGGGTGGGAAGGCCCACCACCACCTGGCGGTCAAAGCGCCCGGGGCGCAGCAGGGCGGGGTCCAGGATGTCCGGGCGGTTGGTGGCGGCCAGAACAATTACCGAGGTGTCCTTTTCAAAGCCGTCCATCTCGGAAAGGATCTGGTTCAGGGTCTGCTCTCGCTCGTCATGGCCGCCCCCGATGCCTGCCCCCCGTTTGCGGCCGATGGAGTCCAGCTCGTCGATGAAGATGATGCTGGGAGCGTTCCTTCGGGCGTCCTCGAAGAGGCTTCGCACCCGGCTTGCCCCCACGCCCACGAACATCTCCATGAACTCGCTGGCGGAGACGGAGAAGAAGGGTACGCCTGCTTCCCCCGCCACAGCCCGGGCCAGAAGGGTCTTGCCGGTTCCGGGAGGGCCCACCAGGAGAACTCCTTTGGGGATTTCTGCGCCCAGCTCCAGGTACTTCTTGGGGTTCTTGAGGAAGTCCACCACCTCCATGAGTTCCCGCTTGGCCTCTTCGTGGCCGGCCACGTCCTTGAAGGTGGTGTTGACCTGCTTTTCCTTCCCGTAAAGCTTGGCCCGGCTCTGTCCGAACTGCATCACCTGCCCGGCCCCACCCTGGGCCCGCATGAAGAAGAACCAGAAGAAGACGATGAGGAGGAGGGTGGGTCCCAGGTAGAGGAGGAACTGGGGCCACAAGGAGGGAGGTTTGGTGACGATCCTCACCCCGTTTTCCTCCAGAAAGCGGAGAAGCTCGGGGTCGGTCACCTGGGTCGGGGGCAAGGGCACGGCGAAGCGCCTGGCCACCTGGCTTCCTCCCTGGGGGGTGGGGAAGCGCTCGGGTTCCTTCAAGGTGCCCAGGATGCGGGTTTCCTCCAGGGTAACCTCCGCCACTTTGCCTTGGCGCACCAGGGTGCGGAACTCCGTGTAGGGAAGGGTTGGAGCTGGGGGGCCCGTGAAGGCGGTATAGGCCAGATAGCCTAGAAGGAGCAAGAAAACCAGGGTGAAGGGGTTGATCCGCTGCGGCAAGGTCTACCTCCCTGGTCCTATGGTAGCGCCTTTGCGGTGAGAGGACTGAGGGGTGTGGTATCCTTTAGCGGCAATGAAGGGGGTCCTCGAGGCCCTGCACCAGGGGGATTACGATACCGCCATTGAGCGCCTTACCCGGAAGGCCCTGTTCGGCTCCAGGGGGGAGGCTCGGGAGGCCCTTTTGCTCCTGGCGGAGGTGCACAGCCTCTACGGGGAGGAGGGGCTGGAAAAGGCCCACCGGGCCTTGGAGGAGGCCTATGAGCTTGGGGGGCTGGAGTACGACCCCCTGTACCGGGCCCTTCTGGGGGAGCTTCTGGCCCTCGAGGGCCGGGGGGAAAGGGAGGTGCTGGCCCTGTTCCTTCCCACGGAGGACCCCCGGGCCCGCTACCATCAGGCCCAGGCCCTTTTCTACCTGGGCCGGTTTGAAGAGGTTCTGAGAACGCTTAAGGAGGGGCTTCCCGCCTTTTTGGCCTGGCGGGCGGAGGGGCTTAAGGGAAGGGCCTTGGAAAGGCTCGGCCGCTACAGGGAGGCGGCTTTGGCCTACGAAAGGGGGGCGGAGCTGGCCCTGGGGTTGGAGCGCTACTGGCTCCTTTTGGATGCCGCCGCCATGTGGCTGGAGGCGGGGGAGGGGGAAAGAGCCCTTCTGGCCCTCGAGGAGGCCTCGGGAGCCGTGGGGGAGGAGCCCGTGGAGGACGCCGCCACCCGTCACTACCTTCTGGCCAGGGCCCACTTCCTTTTGGATAACCCCAACCGGGGCCTGGAGGAGGTGCAGAGGGCTTTGGCCTTGGAGGAGGAGAGCGGCCACAAGGCCTATGGCACCCCCCTTCTGCAGGGGCAGATCCTGCTCCGCCTGGGCCGTTACCCCGAGGGCATGGCGGCCTTCCAGGAAGCCTTGGCCAGGGCTGAGGGTCCGGAGAAGGGATACGTTCTTCATGAGATGGCGGTGGCGGCCTTGGACCAGGGGGCCTACCTGGAGGCGGAGGAGTACCTGGGGGCCCTTTTGCGGGAAGAGGGCTACCCCTACCGGGCCCAAGCCTTGGCGGACCTGGCCGAGGCCCTGTACCGGCAGGGGCGGTACCAGGAGGCGGAGGCAATGGCCCAAAGGGCCATGCACCAGGGGGCGGAGGCGGCAGGAGAGCTGATCCTGGGCCATATCGCTTACGACCTGATGCACCTGGAAGAAGCCCTGGCCCACTACCGGAAGGCGGCGGAGGTTTCCGAGGAGGGAAGCCGGGAGTGGGTGGGGGCCCAGGAGATGGTGGTGGACACCCTGGTCCAGCTGGGCTACCGCTCTCCTGAGGAGATTCTGGCCCGGGCGGAGGCGGTGCTGCCCCATGTCCATCCCGCCGACGAATGGCACCAGGCCCTCTTGGCCTACCGGGAGCGGGCGGAGGCCATCCTGCGGGAGGGAAGGCGGCCCAACTAGGCCCCGCCCCGCCTTAAGGGGGCCAGGGCCTTAAGCACCTCCTGGGCCTTTAAGGGTTTGGGAAGATGCAAAACCCTGAGGGGACGGAAGAGAAGCCCCGGGGGGGTTTCGCTCACCACGTACAGGGAGGCCAGTTTGCCCTCGGGGTGGGCCCGGAGTTTTCGGGCCATTTCTAAGCTCCTTTCCCCCTGGAGGATGATGGCCTTGGGCCTTTCCTTGAGAAGGCGCAGGGCCATCTCCAGGTCCAGGGCAAGCTGCACCCGGTACCGGTGGGCCTCCAGGAGGTAGAGGAGAAGCCGCCGTACCACCCCGCTTTCCGCCAGCACTAGGACCAGGGGGTCGTCGGCAAGCAGGGTGGAAGGGCGGATCAGCCCCCGGCTTTTCATCTCAAAGAGGATGTGGTAAACCTGCTCTTCCGGAAGGCCGGATAGCAGGGCCACGCTTCTCGCCCGGCGCACCCCGTCCAAGAGTTCCAACACCGTCCAGGCCTCGGGGGTGAGGGGATGGTGGGTGGGGTCCTCCACCAGGTGGAAGACCTCGTCGGGGTCCACCTGGACCTGGCGCCACTCGTCCAGGCGCCGGGCTGCTTCCAGAAGGGTGGCCTTGGTTTCCAGGGTTTCCGGCAAAGCCACCTGGCTTCCCTCCTCGAGGGGCTCGGCCAGGATCTCCCCTTCCTTCTCCCCCAGCAGGGTGGCCAGGGCCTCCAGGACCTGGGCCTCGAGGGCCTCCCTTAGCTCCTCTTCCCCGATGAGGCCCAGCTCCAGGGCCAGGGCCCCCAAGGGAGTGCCAGGGTTTTCCCGCCCCTGGCGCTCCACCAACTCCTGAACTTCCTCCAGGGAAAGGTGGCCAAGGCGCACCAGGTACTCCCCCAGGTGGGGTCCCGGCTCGGTGCGGGCGTAGAGGATGCGCCCGTGGAGGAGGTGGATCCTGCCGTAAAGGCGCCCCCGGAAGGTCACCACGGCGCTTTTGCGGTGGTCGGCCAGGACCCTCAGGAGTTCCGCCAGGTCCAGTTCTTCCAGGGTGGCCCGTACCATGGCCTAGAGAAGGGGTTCCACGGGAGGGGGATAGCCCAGGTGGCGGTAGGCCCGTTCCGTGGCCACCCGGCCCCGGGGGGTGCGCTTCAGGAGCCCCTGCTGGATGAGGTAAGGTTCGTGGACTTCTTCCAGGGTACCTGGATCCTCGGAGACGGCGGTGGCCAGGGTCTGCAGGCCCACCGGGCCGCCTCCGAAGCGCAGGATCAGGGTTTCCAGGATCTCCCGGTCCCGTTTCTCCAGGCCCAGCTCATCCAGGCCCAAGGCGTTTAGGGCTTCCAGGGTCCTTTCCTGGGTGATGGTTTCCTCCCCTGCCACCTGGGCAAAGTCCCGCACCCGCCGGAAAAGCCGTTTGGCCACGCGCATGGTGCCCCGGCTTCTTTTGGCGATCTCCAGGGCGGCCTCCTCGGTAATGGCCACCCCTAGAAGCCTCGCATCCCGCCTGACCCCTTCGGCCAGCTCCTCCAGGGAGTAGTACTCCAGGTGCTCCACGATGCCGAAGCGGCTCCGCAAGGGGGCGGTGATGAGGCCCGGGCGGGTGGTGGCCCCGATCAGGGTGAAGCGGGGAAGCTCCAGGCGGATGGTGCGGGCCGCCGGCCCCTGGCCGATGACGATGTCCATCTTGAAGTCCTCCATGGCCGGGTAGAGGTGCTCCTCCGCCTGGCGGCTTAGCCGGTGGATCTCGTCGATGAAGAGGATGTCCCCTTCCTCCAGGGAGTTGGCCAGGATGGCGGCCAGGTCGCCGGGTTTCTCTATGGCGGGCCCCGAGGTGACGCGCAGGTTCACCCCAAGCTCGTAAGCGATCACGTGGGCCAGGGTGGTCTTGCCCAGGCCAGGGGGCCCGAAGAGGAGGAGGTGCTCTAGGGGCTCCCCCCGGGCCTTGGCCGCCTCGAGGTACACCCTCAGCTTCTTCTTCAACCTCTCCTGGCCGATGTACTCGTCCAGGGTCCTGGGCCTTAGGGCGAGGTCCGGGTGCACTTCCACGCCCTTTCATGATAGCCTTATTCCCATGCGCCGGACGGTTAAGGAGTTCCGTCACGCCAAGGGCCAGAGGCTGGTGTACCTCACCGCCTACGACTACCCCACGGCCCGCCTAGCTGAGCGGGCTGGGGTGGACGCCATCCTGGTGGGGGATTCCCTGGGCATGGTGGTGCTGGGCTATTCCTCCACGGTTCCCGTGAGCCTGGAGGAGATGCTCCACCACACCAAGGCGGCCCGGCGGGGGGCCCCGGACACCTTCTTGGTGGCGGACCTGCCCTATCTTTCCTATGCCACCCTGGATCGGGCCCTTTTCGCCGCGGAACGGCTTCTGAAGGAAGGTGGGGCGGATGCGGTGAAGCTGGAGGGTGGGGAGGAGGTGGCGGAGATCGTCTTCGGGCTCAGCCGGGCGGGGGTGCCGGTCCTGGGCCACGTGGGCCTCACCCCCCAGACGGCGAGCCAGCTTGGGGGCTACAGGCTGCAGGGGAGGCGCCCCGAGGAGGCCGAGCGCATCCTAAAAGGGGCCATGGCCCTCGAGGAGGCGGGGGCTTACGGGGTGGTGCTGGAGATGGTGCCCAAGGACCTGGCCAAGGAGATTACGGAGAGGCTATCCATCCACACCGTGGGCATCGGAGCCGGCTCCCACACGGACGCCCAGATTCTGGTCTTCCACGACGTGGTGGGGCTTTACGGGGAGTTCAAGCCCCGGTTCGTGAAGCGGTATCTGGAGGGGGAAAGGCTCTTCCTCGAGGCCCTATCCCAGTACGTGCAGGAGGTGCGGGAGGGAGGGTTCCCCGCCGAGGAGCACAGCTTTTAAGCACCCCGTTGTGGCTTGGGTCAAAAGGTGGGCCCCGGTTGTTTCCAGGCTGGCCCAGGGGATCCTGGGCCGTGGTCCGGGCTTGACGAGCTATTGAAAATGGATTACTGTTATTGTGTGTTGGCCCTCGAGGTCCAAGACCTGTCCGTGCGCTTTGGGGAGTTCAGGGCCCTGGAGGGCGTAAGCCTTAGGGTACCCCAGGGGGCCTTTGTGGCCATCGTTGGCCCCAACGGGGCGGGAAAGAGTACCTTCCTGAAAGCCCTCCTGGGCCTCGTGCCCTTCCAGGGGGAGGTGCGGGTCCTGGAGCGCCCCTTGAGGGAGACGGATCCTCTGTGGTTCGGCTACGTGCCCCAGATCAAGACCTTTGACCGCTCCTTCCCGGCCCTCTCCGTGGAGTTGGTGGCCACGGGCCTCAGGCGGCGCTGGCCCTTTCGCCTGACCTCCCAGGAGAGGGAGGAGGCCCTTTCCGCCTTGGAACGGGTAGGGGCGGAGGACCTTGCCTTCCGCCCCTTGGGCCGGCTTTCCGGGGGGCAGCTCCAGCGGGTCTATCTGGCCCGGGCCCTCATCCGCAAGCCGAGGATCCTCCTTCTGGACGAGCCCGCCACCGGGGTGGACCGGGTAGGGGAGGTGGACCTTTACCGGTATCTGGAGGCCTACCAGCAGGAGTCTGGGGCCACAGTGCTCATGATCACCCACGACTGGGAGGCTGCCCACCACGCCAGCCATGTCCTGGTGATGAACCGCAGGGTGGTGGGGTTTGGTCCGCCGGAGCGGGCCCTCACCGAGGAGTGCCTCCGCCAGGCCTTCGGCCACCTGGGCCACGCCCACGGGCTTTTCGTGGAGGGAAGCCGTGCTTGAAGCCCTCGCTTACCCCTTCTTTCAGCGGGCCCTCTTGGCGGGGCTTTTGGTGAGCCTCCTCTCCGGGCTCCTCTCCCCCTTCGTGGTGCAAAGACGGCTTTCTTTCCTGGGGGATGGGCTTGCCCATGCCGCCTTCGCTGGGGTGGCCCTGGGGCTTTTCCTAGAGGGGGAGCCGCTTTACTTCGCCCTTCCCTTCACCTTCCTGGTGGCCATGGCCATCACCTTCGTCAAGGAGCGGACCGAGCTTTCCGAGGACACGGCCATCGGGGTCCTCTTCGCCCTCTCCGTGGCCCTGGGGGCGGTCTTCCTTTCCAAGGCCAAGGGCTACGTGGGGGACGCCATGAGCTACCTCTTCGGCTCCCTTTTGGCGGTGGGGCCTGCGGACCTTTGGGCCATGGCCCTCCTCCTCTTCCTGGCCCTCTTCCTCCTTCCCCTGTGGGGGCCCTTGGCCTACGCCACCTTTGACCGGGAACTGGCCCTTTCCGACCGGGTGCCGGTGGTTTTTCACGACTACCTCCTTTCCGGCTTCATCGCCGTGAGCCTGGTGCTGGCGGTGAAGGTGGTGGGGATCATTTTGGTGGCGGCCTTTTTGGTGATCCCCGGGGCGTCGGCCAGGCTCTTGAGCCGAACCTTTTCCGGGCTCACCCTTCTTTCCCTCCTCCTGGCCTCCCTTTCCACGGTGCTCGGCCTCTTCCTTTCTTTCCTTCTGGACTGGCCCAGCGGGGCCAGCATCGTGCTTCTGCAGGCGGCCCTGTTCGGCCTTACCTTCGTGAAATCCGCATTTTCCGTGGGGAAATAAAGCCTTTGCGCTATACTGGGGGCATGTGGGTGTCCACGAAGGCCCAGTACGGCCTCAGGGCCCTGGTGGAGATCGGCCTCAAGGCTCCGGAGGCGGTGCCCCTCAAGGAGGTGGCGGAGGCCCAGGGCATCAGCCAGCACTACCTGGAGCAGATCGCGGCCCAGCTTAGGCGTTCGGGGTTCATCCGCTCCGTGCGGGGGGCCAGGGGAGGGTACCGCCTGGCTCGGCCTCCCGAGAGGGTAACGGCCCTCGAGGTGGTGGAGGCCCTCGAGGGTAGCCTGGCCCCGGTTTCCTGCATCGAGGACCCGGAGTCCTGCGCCAAGGTGGGGCAGTGCTCCACCGAACTCCTCTGGAAGCGGGTGGATCTGGCCATGCGCCAGGTTCTGGGGAGCACCACCTTGAAGGACCTCATCGAGGAGCGGAAGCTCATCGAGGCCAAGCGCTTGATTCAGCTTCAGCCCGCAGGCTAGGCAAGGGGTCTTGGGAAGGGCTGCCAGGGCTTGTCCCTGGCAAAGGGAATGGAGGGCAAGGAGGAAACCTTGGCTTCGGTCTATTTGGACTACGCCGCCACCACGCCCCTGGACCTCGAGGTCCAGCAGGCCATGCGCGAGGTGGAGGGAATCTTCGGCAACCCGAGCAGCATCCACCGCTTTGGCCAGGAAGCCAGGAGGGTGCTGGAGGGAGCCCGGGAGCGGATCGCAAGCCTCCTAGGGGTGCGCCCCAGGGAGGTGGTCTTTACCGGTTCGGGTTCCGAGGCGGATGCCCTGGCCCTTTTAGGGGTGGCCTTGGCCAAGGGGAAGGGGCATGTGGTGAGCACGGAGGTGGAGCACTCCGCGGTCCTCGGGGCCTTGCGGCTCCTTGAGCGCCTGGGCTTTGCCGTGACCCGGCTCAGGCCCGACCGCTTGGGCCTGGTTTACCCGGAGCAGGTGGAGGAGGCCCTGAGGCCCGGCACCATCCTGGTGAGCGTCATGGCCGCCAACAACGAGCTTGGCACCCTCTACCCCATCCGGGAGATGGCCGAGATCGCCCACGCCCACGGGGCCCTTTTCCACACGGATGCCGTGCAGGCCGTGGGCCAGGTGCCTTTCCGGGTGGATGAGGTGGGGGCGGACCTGGTTTCCCTAAGCGCCCACAAGTTCTATGGGCCGAAGGGGATTGGGGCTCTTTTGGTGCGCCAGGGGTTGGACCTCTTTCCCCTGGTGCCGGGCAAGCAGGAGGGGGGAAGACGGGGGGGCACGCAAAGCCCCGTCTTGGCCCAGGGGATGGCGGTGGCCCTGGAGAAGGCCTTAAGGATCTTGCCGGAGGAGTCCTCCCGGCTTCTCGCTTTGAGGCGGCGCCTCGAGGCGGGTTTGCTTTCCGTGGAAGGAGTGGAGCTCAACGGTCATCCCGAGCGTCGCCTTCCCAAGCTGGTCAACGTGACGGTGAAGGGTGCGGACGGGGAGGCCCTCCTCCTGGCCATGGACCTCATGGGGGTGGCGGTCTCCTCGGGCTCGGCTTGTTCCGCGGGGAGCCTCGAGCCCTCCCATGTCCTTCTGGCCATCGGACGCTCCCCCAGGGAAGCCCGGGCCTCCTTGCGCTTCTCCCTGGGACGCTACACCACGGAAGCCGAGGTGGACCGGGCGGTGGAGGTCTTCAGGGAGGCGGTGGCCCGGGCGCGGGCCTAAGGCCGCCTTTGGGCAAACTCCTCGCGGAGTTCCCGCCTGAGGATCTTCCCCACGCTGGTTTTGGGGAGGCTATCGCGGAACTCGATGATGCGGGGGACCTTGTAGGCGGCGAGGTTTTGCCGGCAGAAGGCTTCGATGTCCTTTTCCGTGACCTTGCCCTTATACCCTTCCTTGAGGACGATGAAGGCGGCCACGGTTTCCCCGCGGTAGGGGTCAGGCACGCCCACCACGGCGGCTTCCTGGACGGCTTCGTGCTGGTAGAGGACCTCTTCCACCTCGCGGGGGTAGATGTTGTAGCCCCCGGCGATGATCATGTCCTTTTTGCGGTCCACGATGTAGAAGTAGCCGTCTTGGTCCATTTTGGCCATGTCCCCGGTGAAGAGCCAGCCGTCCTTAAGGGCCTTTTGGGTTTCCTCGGGGCGGTCCCAGTAGCCCTTCATGACGTTGGGGCCTCGGACGACGAGTTCGCCCACCTCGCCTGGGGGCACCTCCTTGCCCTCCTCGTCCACCACCTTGGCCTCCACGCTGGGCAGGGGCATGCCGATGGAGCCCTTTTTGATTTCTCCCTGGACAGGGTTGGAGTGAGTCACGGGGCTTGCCTCGGAGAGGCCGTAGCCCTCGATGAGCCGGGCCCCGGTGATCTCCTCAAAGCGCTTGGCCACCTCCACCGGCAGGGGAGCGGCTCCGGAGAGACAGATGCGGATGCTCTTTACGTTTCGTTTCTCGATTCCCGGGAAGTGGTTGAAGGCCACGTAGAGGGTGGGCACCCCGGGGAAGTGGGTGACCCGGTGCTTTTCAATGGCCTCCACGATGGCGTGGATCTCTGGCCTGGGCAGGAGAACGATCTTGTAACCGGAGTAGATGCCGTAGTTCATGGCCACAGTCATGCCGTAGACGTGGAAAAAGGGCAGGGCTCCCAGCATCACTCCTTTGCCCAGGAGCTCCTTGGAGGTGGAATCCCAGGCATCGATCTGCAGGACGTTGGCCACCAGGTTCCGGTGGGTGAGCATGGCCCCCTTGGAGATCCCCGTGGTGCCCCCTGTGTACTGCAAAAGGGCCAGATCCTCAGGATCAGCGGGATGGGGGGTGGCGGGGGGATGCTTCAGGAGGTCCAGGAAGGCGTGGAATCCTTCCCGTTTGGGAAATCCCAGGGGGAGCTTGTCCCGCTTCGCCTTTAAGGGGTAAAGGAGGTTCTTGGGGAAGGGGAGGAAGTCCTTGATGCCCGTGACCACGGTGCGCTTCACCGGGGTTTCCCCCTCCACCTCCAGGAAGCGGGGCAGGAGGTGGTCCAGGATGACCAGGGTTTCCGCCCCCGAGTCCTTGAGCTGGTGCCTTAGCTCCCTTGGGGTATAGAGGGGGTTCACGTTGACTCCCACGCCCCCCGCTAGAAGGGTGCCGTAGAAGGCGATGACGAACTGGGGGGAGTTGGGGAGCATGATGGCCACCCGGTCGCCAGGCTTCACCCCCAGAGCCTTAAGCCCCTCGGCGAAGCGCCGGGATTTCTCCCATAGCTCCGTATAGGTAAGGGTTTTGCCCAGAAAATCCAGGGCCACGTGCTGGGCGTAACGGTTTGCGCTATTTTCCAGGAAGCGCCACAAGGGGATGGGGGGCACCTCCACCTCTGGGGGAACCCCAGGATCGTAGTGGGCGAGCCAAGGTCTAGAGCCTACCTGATCCATACTGACCTCCTTGGGGCCCAGGTTACCAAAAACTTTATACCGCGTTCAAGACCATGGACCGGTGTAGCATGGATAAGGAGGTTTCCTATGCGCTTCCGCGACCGCAGGCACGCTGGGGCTCTTTTGGTGGAAGCCCTGAAGCCCTTGGGGCTAGAACGCCCCGTGGTTTTGGGCATCCCTCGAGGCGGGGTGGTGGTGGCGGATGAGGTGGCGAAAGGCCTGGGGGGAGAGCTGGATGTGGTCCTGGTGCGCAAGGTGGGGGCTCCGGGAAATCCGGAGTTCGCCCTGGGGGCGGTGGGGGAAAAGGGGGGCATGGTCTTGAAGCCCTATGCCCTCCAGTACGCTGATCAAAGCTACCTGGAGCGGGAAGCGGCCCGGCAGAAGGACGTGATCCGCAAGCGGGCCGAGCGTTACCGTAAGGTGAGGCCAAAGGTGCCCCTTGCGGGCCGGGATGTGGTGCTGGTGGACGACGGCATCGCCACCGGTTCCACCATGGAGGCGGCCTTGGCCGTGGTGCTTTCGGAAAACCCCCGGCGGGTGGTGGTGGCGGTGCCCGTGGCCAGCCCGGATACGGTGGAGAGGCTGAAGGATCAAGCCGAGGTGGTGGCCCTCTCCACCCCGCCGGACTTCGCCGCCGTGGGGGCCTACTACATGGACTTCGGCGAGGTCACCGATGAGGAAGTGGAGGGCCTTTTGCTACAATGGTCGGCATGAAGCCCGTGGTCAAGCAGGCGGCCAGCGTGGAGGCCCGTCCCGTGGAGCGGGGGGAGAAGGCTTTTATCCAGGTGCTTATTGGCCCCGAGGATGGAGCCCCCCACTTCATCACCCGCAAATTCACCATCCTGCCGGGGGGCAGGATTCCCAAGCACAAGCACCCCAGCATTGAGCATGAGCAGTACGTACTCTCGGGGCGCATGAAGATCTATCTGGGCGACGAGGTGAGGGAGGTGGCGGCTGGACAGGCGGTCTACATCCCCCCGGACACACCCCATGCCTATGTGAACGAGGGGGATGAGCCGGTGGAGTTCCTCTGCGTCATCCCCAAGACCAACACCTACGCCACCGAGTGGCTGGAGGGCTAGAGTTTCCGGGATCCCCGCTGGGGTGCTTGGCCCCAGCGGGGTTTTCTAGGCGCGCACCTCTTGCCGCTGGAAGGCCACGTAGGCCAAGGTGAAGAGGAGGATCACCAGGGCCATGAGCCCGGTGAGCTGGGGCCAGATCAGGAGGAGGCTTTGGGATAGGGGAAGGGGGGTTCCCAGCACCGCTCCCTCCAGCTGGGTGATGAGGATGGGGCCTAAGGACCGCACCGCCGGGTTTAGCACGGCGGTGAGGGTTTCAGCATAGAGGGTGTTGGGGGAGAGGCGGGAGATCCAGAGGGCCAGGTTAGCCTGCCGAAGCTGGCTTTCCGGATCAAAGGGGTCGGCTTGAAGGAGAAGGGCGCTTGCCGCCAGGTCGGTGAGGATGGGGAAGAAGACGGCGAAGAAGAGCCAGACCCCGATGGCGGCTAGGGCGGCGGTGGCCGGCTGGCGAAAGAGGACGGAGAAGAGGAGGCCCAAGGCCAGCCAGAAGCCCGCATAGGCCAAGGTGGCCAGGAGGAAGAGGAAGGCCCGGCCCATTTCCTCGCCTCCGGGGGGCACTCCCAGGGTGAAGAGGCCCAGGCCCACCACCAGGAGGAAGAGGGCGGTGAGGAGCACGGCCAGGGTGCCGAGCCCCGCCAAGAACTTGCCGAAGAGGAGGGCGTCCCGGTAGATGGGCTGGGAGAGGATGCGGGAAAGCGTTCCCCGGGCGTACTCCCCGTTCACGGCGTCAAAGGCCAAAGCGATGGCCGCCAGGGGCACGAAGAAGGAGAGGAAGCCCACGAAGGAGGGCAGGGGGTCTTGGGCGGTGGTGAGGAGCTTGAGGTAGAGGTAAGGGTCCTCCCCCACGCTCTGGCGCAGGGTCTGGGTGCCGGTGTACACGGCGGCCAAGGCGGAAAGGAGGATTAACCCCTCCAGAATGCGCATCCTCAAGCCCGTGAGGTGGTCGGCCATCTCCTTGAAGAAGACCGCCCAAAGCCCGGTCCAGGGGGAGCCTTCACGCCGCATGGGCCACCTCCTTGAAGTAGTGGGCGTAGACCTCGTCCAGGCTGGGGCGGCGAAGTTCTAGGCTGAGGAGGGCGCCGTGCTCCACCGCCAGGCGGGCCAGCTCGGGGCGGAGGTCGCGGCTGGCCAGGACCCGGTAGCGCCCCCCTTCCGCCTCCACCCGCGTCACCCCGTCCAGGGCGCGGAAGCGGTCCTCGAGGCCCGGAGTGGCCTCCACCAGGATCTCGTACCCACCCCCCAACACCCTTTGCGCCAACTCCTCCACGGTGCCCAAAAGGGCGAGGTGCCCCTTATGGAAAAGCCCCACCCGGTCACAGACCTCCTGTACCTGGTGCAGGAGGTGGCTGGAGAGGAGGATGGTGATGCCCTCCACCTTCAGGCCCTTGATGAGCTCCAGAAACTCCCGGGCGGCCTCGGGGTCCAGGCCCAGGGTGGGCTCGTCCAGGATGGCCACCTTGGGCCTCTTCAGGAGCACCTCCGCAAGCCCAAGGCGCTGCCGCATCCCCCGGCTGAAGGCGGCCACGCGGCGGTCCCGCACCTCCCACAGGCCCATGCGCTTGAGCACCTCCTCTATGCGGGCCCTAGCCTCGGCCTCGGGGAGGCCCAAAAGGCGGGTGGTGTAGCGCAGGTTCTCCCAGGCGGTGAGCTCCCCGTAAAACCCCACCTGGTCGGGGAGGTAGCCCACCCTTGCCTTCACCTTCAGGGGCTCGCGCATGGGGTCCAGGCCCAGGACCCGGGCCTCCCCCTGGGTGGGCTCGGTGAGGCCCAGGAGCATGAGGATGGTGGTGGTCTTCCCCGAGCCGTTAGGCCCCAAGAGGCCGAAGACCTCCCCTTCCCGCACCTCCAGGTTCAGGTCCTCCACGGCCACCACCCGCCCGTAGCGCTTGGTGAGGCCATGGGTTTCGATGACCGCCATGCTACCTCCGGCCAAAGCGGTTCACGGCGAAGCCCAGGACCAGGAGGGCCACGGCCATGATGCCCACCCCCACCAGGCCCCAGAGGCTGGAGCGCACCACGGTGGCCCGGTAATCCAGGCTCTCGGAGAGGCCCTCGTCACCAGAGAGGCTTAGGGTCACCATGTAGTCTCCCGTCACCGCCTTGGGGGAGGGCTTGATGCGGGCGGTTACCTCCTGCTCCTGGCCGGGGTCCAGGGTGTCCAGCTTATCGGGCTCAAACTTCACCTCCCAGCCCGAGGGCTCCATGGCGCTGAAGGACAGGTTCTTGGCCGGGGCGCTGCCCTCGTTCTTCACCACCAGCTTCACCGAGTTTTCCCGGCCCGCCACCACCTGTCCGGAAAGCCGCCCCTCCTTGGTGGTGAAGCGCACCTCGGGCCGGCCCGTGACCTCGAGGGTCAAGGCCAGTTCCGCCTTGGCTTCCCCGGCGGCTGCCCTCAAGGTGAGGCCATAGGTGCCCGCCTTGGTGTCCTTGGGCAGGGAGACCTCCACGTCCAGGTCCTTGCTCTCCCCGGCCTTGATGGGCAGGCTCGTCACCTGCTGGCTGGAGAAGGCGGGGGTGAAGGTCACCTGCCAACCCTTGGGGGCCTCGTACTCCAGGGAGACCAAGAGGTCGCGGTCGGACTCGTTTTTCAGGGTCACCCGGTAGCGGAAGGAGCTGGTGGGAGGACCCTTGAGAATGGGGAGCTCCGCCTCGAGGCTAAGCCTCTGGGGCAGGCCCTGCCCCACCACCAGGCCGATGGGAAGGCTGGCGGTATGGCCAAGCCCCTCAGCCCGCACCAGGAAGCGGTAGGTGCCGGGCTTCACCTCCTTGGGAGGCTGGAGGCGAAGGGTAAGGGTAGCCTCCCCGTCCGGGGCCAGATACACCGCCCGCACCAGGCGACCCCCCCCGATGAGGCTGGCCTGCCAGCCTTGCGGGGCCTCGGCCACCTGGACCCGCACCACCCCGGGGGGAGACCATAGTTCTTGAGGGTGAGGGTCAGATTGACGCTCTCCCCGGGTTGCACCCCGATCTCCGGATAGGGGGTGCCTAGGGAAAGACCGCGAAAGCCCTGGGCTTGGGCTAAGGCCACGCCGAATCCCAGAAGAACCAGGGTGAGTAGCTTGCGCACCATACCTAAGCCTCCTCCTAATAAGCTAGAGAGGAAGGATGAGCCCAAAATGAAAACCCCGGGGCAAGCCCGGGAAAGGGGGGCAGTTTTCCTAACTCACCCGGGCCTCGAGGTACTCCCGCTCCCCCAGGACGATCTTCCGGGCCAGCTCGGGGTCCTTGGGAAACTCCTTGCCCCGGTTGATCATGTAGGTTTCGTAGCGGCCGATCTCGAAAACCGCGGTGAGCTTCCTGAGCACCTGGGCCATGTCAAAGGCCTTGCAGGAGAAGATGTCGATGGAAAGGAAGCGCTTTTTGGGGAAGGTGTGGATGGCGATGTGGCTTTCGGCGATGATCACCACCCCGGTCACCCCGTCCTCCCCCTTGGGGCCGTAGCTGTAGACGAAGGGGGGAAGCACCTTGGTCATCTCCATCTCCTCGGGGAGCTCGTCCAGAACGCGGCGCACCAGCTCGGCGTCCCGGAGCTTTTCGGGATTGGCGTCGTAGCCGTCCACCATCAGATGCGGTCCGAATCCAAAGAGTTCCATCCTGACCACCTCCTTCCCGTGCCCCCCGGGGTATCCCCCCGCGGCACGCCCCCCATTATGCCCCCCCCTCCCCCCCTGTCAATACCTTGTCCCCTGGCGGGAAAACCCCCTTTTGCTCCCCCTGGGGGTGGCCCTAGGGAAGGGGGGAGGGGAGGTGGAGGGAAGCTCCCTTGCATGCGCCTCTTATACGGGGATGGGGTATGGATGGGGAGGAAATAAGCCCCAGACGGTGGTTTCCTTAACTCAAAACTTGCACTTATCCACCCCCCGCATACCCATGCGCCAGGGGACCACTTGAAAAGGGCCGCCCGGTTCCCTTCGGATGAAGGGTGCCATGCACCAGACGGCCCAAGCTCTACTCTGGACCCTCCTGGCCCTCCTGCCAACCCCCCACCTCCGGGAGTCCCTCAAAGCGCTTCTTCTCCTCCTTCTCACCGGCCACGGCAAGGCCAGGCCCCAGCACAGCAAGACCAAGTCCCCTTCCGCCCTCTCCCGCTTCCTCAACCGCTATCCCTGGCCCACCCGCGCCCTCATCCGCCTGGCTCGCAAGAAGGCCCAGGAAACCCTCCACCGGGCCAGGCCCAGGCGGGGGCCCAAGCCCAGGCTCCTGGTGGTCCTGGACCTGGTCACCCTGGAGAAGCGGGGCCTCTTCCCCGCCTTGCCCCTCTCCTTTTTCCACGGCAAGTGGGGGCTCCACCTGGTGGTGCTCTATCTGGTGCTGGGAGAGCTGCGCATCCCCTGGGCCTACCGGGTGTGGCGGGGGAAGGGGGAGAAGGCCCTTTCCCTCCTTGCCCTGCGTCTTCTGGCCTCCCTGCCCCCCTGGATGCGCAAGTCCTTCCACCTTCGGGTGGTGGCCGATGCTGCCTTCGGCACCGCCCGGTTTCTTGTGGGGGTGCGGGGGTTGGGTCTGGAAGCGGTGGTGGGGATGCGGCGGGACCGAAAGACGCGGGAGGGGCTTCCCCTCTTTGGGCTCAGACGGCAGGGGAGCCGGGTGCACCTGCGGGGACTTCCCTTTCCCGTGTGGGTGAGCTGGTACCGCTATCCCTTACCCGGGGGAGGGTGGGAGTGGCGGTACGTGGTGGCCACCTTTCCCGCGGGGCCACGGACTGTGCTGGTGTGGGGGCGGCGGCGGTTTACCATTGAGCACTTCTTCCGCACGGTAAAGAGCGAGTTTTCCCTGGGGCGTTTTGGGCAGCGGACGGCCTTGGGGGTGCATCGGTTTCTGGTGTTGTCCTTCCTGGCTTACCTGCTGGCCCACTGGGTGAGGCTAGCTCCAGACGGGAGAGGTCTTTCTTGGCGGGAGGCTGGGCGGGAGGCGGCGCGCCTGCTTCTGCCGGAGGTGGTCTTGCGGGTCCTCATGGCCGAGCTGGGAGCTTTGGGTCTTTGGCCTCCGCCTGCGGGGGGAAGGGGGTGTTCATGCAGGGTATTCGGGAGGTGCAAGTTTTGAGTTAAGAAAGGTGGTATGATATCCCCGGCAAGGAGGTGCCATGTACAGGGGAAGAGAAGGGCAGTGGGCGTTTTACCTGCACCGGATTTCGGGCCTCGGCATCCTGGTTTTCCTAATCCTCCACGTGGCTAACATTTCCAGCGCCATGTGGGGTCCGGAGGTGTCCAACGCCCTCATGAAGTTCTACCACCAGCCGGTGTTCCAGATCGGGCTCCTACTTCTCATCGCTGGGGTGCTTTACCACGGGTTCAACGGGCTCAGGATCATCCTCATGGACTTCACCGCCTGGGGGGTGCGCTACCAGCGGCAGCTTTGGTACGGGGTCTGGGTTCTTTTCGTGATCTTCTACCTTCCTTTCCTGCTGAAGATTGGAGGGGGCATTTTAGGGGGTGGCCATGGCGATTAAGTCCAAGCGCTATGAGGAGGCTCTCCTCGAGGCCAGCACCAACCTGGAGCTTTACTGGTGGGTCTTCATGCGCATCTCCGGGGTGGTGTTGGTCTTCTTGCTCATCGGCCACATGTGGATGAACTCCGTCATCACCGACCTCAACAGCATCAACTACGAGTACGTGGCCAAGAGACTTTCCCAGACCACTTGGAAGATCTACGACCTTTTGATCCTGGCCTTAGGTCTCTTGCACGGGGCCAACGGGCTTAGGTATGTGCTGGATGACTGGATTCGAAACCCGTCCAGGCGCTTCTGGACCAAGGTGGTGCTCTACAGCCTCATCGCCTTTCTTTTCTTCCTGGGAAGCCTTTCCCTTTTCAATCACGATTTCGGGGTGAACTAGTATGGCCCACAGACACGAGGTCATCGTGGTAGGCGCAGGTGGGGCGGGCCTGGCTACGGCCCTCTATGCGGCCAGGGAAGGCGCCGACGTGGCGGTGATCACCAAGCTTTACCCCACGCGAAGCCACACGGGGGCGGCCCAGGGAGGGATAGGGGCGGCCTTGGGCAACGTGGAGGAGGACCACTGGGAGTGGCACATGTTCGACACGGTGAAGGGAGGGGACTACCTCACCGACCAGGATGCCGCCGAGGTCTTCGCTAAGGAGGTGATCGAGGCGGTCCTGGAGCTGGAGCACATGGGCCTTCCCTTTGACCGGCTCCCGAGCGGCAAGATCGCCCAGCGCCGGTTTGGCGGCCACACCAAGGACTGGGGCAAGGCCCCGGTGCACCGGGCGGCCCACGCCGCCGACCGCACCGGGCACATGATTCTCCAGACCCTCTATCAGCAGTGCGTGAAGCACAACATCACCTTCTACAACGAGTTCCACGTCACCGATGTCATCGTTGAGGACGGGGTGGCCAAGGGGTTGGTGGCCTACGAGCTGGCCACGGGGGAACTTCACCTCTTCCAAGCTAAGGCCATCGTCATCGCCTCGGGGGGCTTTGGCCGCATCTACAAGGTGACCTCCAACGCCTACACCCTCACCGGGGACCTGCAGGCCATCCTCTACCGCAAGGGGCTGCCCCTCGAGGACATGGAGTTCTACCAGTTCCACCCCACGGGGCTTTACCCCCTGGGCATCCTCCTCACCGAGGGGGCCAGGGGGGAGGGGGGCATCCTGAGGAACGCCCTGGGGGAGCGCTTCATGGAGCGCTATGCCCCCACCATCAAGGACCTGGCCCCCAGGGACATGGTTTCCCGGGCCATGTACCTGGAGGTGCGGGAGGGCCGGGGGGTGGGCCCCAAGAAGGACCACGTGCTCCTGGACCTCACCCACCTGCCCCCCGAGGTCATCGAGAAGAAGCTTCCCGACATCACCGAGTTCAGCCGCATCTACCTGGGGGTGGACCCCTTGAAGGAACCGGTGCCGGTGATGCCCACCGCCCACTACGCCATGGGAGGGGTTCCCACCACCCTCTGGGGCCAGGTCATCCGGGACGAGAACAACACCGTGGTGCCCGGGCTTTACGCCGCTGGGGAAGCAGCTTGCGTGAGCCTGCATGGGGCCAACCGTTTGGGTACCAACTCCCTGGGGGACCTGGTGGTCTTCGGCCGCCGCGCGGGGATCCACGCCGCCCGCTTCGCCAAGGATGCCGATTACCACGAGCTCACCGAGGAGCACCTGGGCGAAAGCCGCAAGCGCATCGAGCACCTCAAGAACTCTACCGGCAAAGAGAAGGTCGCCGTCCTGCGGGCTGAGCTCCAGCAGAGCATGATGGACCACGCCTCCGTCTTCCGCACCGGGGAGCTCTTGGCCAAGCAGGTGGAGATCCTGAAGGAGCTCATGGACCGCTACCGGAACATCTCCATTGACGACAAGGGGGATGCCTACAACACCGAGCTGGTGGAGGCCTTGGAGCTTGGGTACCTCCTCGAGGTCTCCGAGGCCCTGGTGCACTCCGCTTTGAACCGCACCGAGTCTCGCGGGGCCCATGCCCGGGAGGACTATCCCGAGCGGGACGACGCCAACTGGCTCAAGCACACCCTGGCCTACAAGGTGGAAGACGGCAAGGTGACCTTCCGCTACAAGCCCGTGGTCCTGGGCCGCTTTGAGCCCAAGGCCCGCACCTACTAGGAGGCGCCATGCAGGTAACCCTGAAGATCCTCCGCTTTGACCCCGCCAAGGACCAGAAGCCCACCTGGCACACCTACCAGGTGGAGGCCGAACCTTGGGACCGGGTTTTGGACCTCCTCCACAAAGTGAAGTGGGACCAGGACGGCACCCTGGCCTTCCGCCGGAGCTGCGGCCACGGCATCTGCGGCTCCGATGCCATGCTTATCAACGGCAGAAACCGCCTGGCCTGCAAGACCCTGGTGAAGGACCTGGGGAACGTGATCACCGTAGAACCCATCCGGGGCCTGCCGGTGGAGAAGGACCTCATCGTGGACATGGAGCCCTTCTTCGCCGCCTACCGGGCGGTGAAGCCCTACCTCATCAACGACGAGCCGCCCCCTGCGCGGGAGCGTTTGCAAAGCCCTGAGGAACGGGAACGGTTTGACCACGGCACCAAGTGCATCCTCTGCGCTTCCTGTACTACCAGCTGCCCGGTTTTCTGGGTAAACGGGACGTATCTGGGTCCTGCCGCCATCGTTCAGGCCCACCGCTTCATCTTTGACTCCCGCGACCGGGGGAAGAGAGAACGTTTCAAGGCCCTGGGCTCGGGGAGCGGGGTCTGGCGGTGCCGCACCGCCTACAACTGCACCGAGGCCTGCCCCCGGGAGATCCCCGTGACCCAGCTCATTGAAGAGGTCAAGCGGGCCATCCTCTTTGATCGGTTCTAAGCACCCCATCGCGGCTTAGGCCGCGATGGGGGCCCCAAGGGTGGAAAATGGCGCAACCAAGGCTTCCAAGGCTTCTCTGGGGTCCCCGTTGGGGCGCAAGCCCCAACGGGGCCTAGGGCGTGAGCCGGTGCCGGTCCCTGGGGAAGGCCCGGGCGTAGCGCACGTTGGGCAGGCCAAGGAGCTTTTGCGTGAGCCTTTCCGCCCCGATGGCGAACCCCCCATGGGGGGGCATGCCGTACTTGAAGACCTCCAGGTACCCCCGGAAGCCCTCGAGGTCCATGCCCTTGGCCTTCAGGCTTTCCACCAGGTCCTGGTAGCGGTGGATCCTCTGGCCCCCGGAGGTGATCTCCAAGCCCCGGAAGAGGAGGTCAAAGCTCCTTGTGGTGCCGTTTTCCTCGGGGTGGGTGTAGAAGGGACGAAGGCTTCGGGGGTAATGGGTGATGAAGAGCCAGTCCGAACCCCAGCGCTCCTTGGCGTACTGGCCCAAGAGGCGCTCCGCTTCCTCGGAAAGGTCCTGGCCCACGGGGTAGCCCAGTTCCTCCTTCAGGATTTTCCGGGCTTCGGCATGGGTCAGGCGGGGGATTTCCTTGGGGAAGGAGGGCCACTCGGCTTCCAAGAGCCGGATCTCGTTTCCGGCGCTGGAAAGGGCTTCCTCCAGCATCTCCTGCAGGAGGTTTTCCTCAAGCCGCATGAGGTCCTCCTCCCCCCGATGAACCCCATTTCCACGTCCAGGGAGAGGTACTCGTTCAGGTGGCGGCTGGTGTTGTGCTCCTCCATGCGCCAGACCGGGGCCACCTCGTAGACGCGCTCAAACACCCCCACCATGATCTGCTTGTAGAGCTGGGGGGACTGGGCCAGGTAGGCCCGATACTCAAAGTAGTCCACCCCGAAAAGCCCCGAGCCGCCCTCGGCCCCGGCCCGCACCACCTTGGGGGTGAAGATCTCCGTGAAGTCCTGGCGGTCCAGGTAGCGGCGGAAGCCCCGCACCAGGGTGGCTTGGACCTTGAGGGGGGCGCGGGCCTTCTCCCCCCTTAGGGTGACGTAGCGGTATTCCAGAAGGGTGTCGGGGCTTGCCCGCCACTCCTCCTTGGGGATTTCCACCGGGGTGGGCTCCAGGGCAGGGGAGAGGATCTCTATTTCCTTTGCCTGCACCTCGAGGCCCCCTGGGGCCTTGGGGTTTTCCACCACCTGGCCCCTTACCCGAAGGCTGCTTTCCGGCAAGGGGAGTTTCTGCCCTCCGGTGACCACCTGCACGATGCCGCTTCGGTCCCGGAGCAATAGGAACTGCACCTTGCCCAGGTCCCGCCGCCAGTGGAGAAAGCCCAAAAGCTCCACCTCTTCGCCCACATGCTTCTTCAAGTTCCGCACCAGAACCCGCATGCTCCCTCCTCTTAAGGTTTGACCCCCCCGGCCATGGGGGACCGGGGGGGCCGGATGGCCTTGCCCCCCGTCTAGGCGTCATTGCCCTGGGGCAGACGCATATTGCCCTTGAGTTTAGGGGGTTTCTCCCCCTAGGTCAAGGCGTTCAAAGGCCAGGACCAGGCTGGGGAGGTCCTGAGGGTTCGCCACAGCGAAGAAGTTCTCCTCCACCTGGTACCGGGCTGCCCACTCCCCTGCCACCCCGGCCAGGTTTAAGGGCTTTGCCTCCTCCCTCAGGAAGCGAAGGCGCCTTAGGCGCACGTCCCCTGCCTCGGAGTAGAAGACCTGGTAGACCACGCCCCCCAGGCGCTTCTCCCCGTAGAAGCCTCCTTCTATGGGGCTTATCTCGTAGCCCAGGGCCTTAAGGGCTTCCATCCAGCACCTCGAGGGCCGAGGGATCCTCTAGCACGATCTCGTAGTAGCCGGCGTAAAGCACGATGCGCCCCCTGGCCCTTACCTTCTTACCCAGGTAGCTTTGAGGGAAGGGTTGCCGGAAGAGGGCGTAACTCCTTGGGAAAACCACCAGCCTCAGGTCGCTTTCCCCGGGTCCGAACCGGAGGAAGGCCACGGTACCCCGGTCTTCCACCTGCTGAACCACCCCTTCCACCGTGGCTATACGGCCAAAGTATTTCGGGGCCTCTTGCCAGGGGATGACCCCTTCCAGGGGCGGTAGGGCAAAGGGGTTTTCGGTAAGGCCTGCCTGGAAGTCCCTTTCCATAACGGAAAGGAGCCTGGCGAAGGCCTCGGGAGCTTCTTTGTGGGTGAAGCGCACGGAAAGCTCCCGGTTGGCGTTTAAGGAATTGGCGCTCAGGTTCAGGCTTCCCAGAAGGGCCACCTCCCCGTCCACCACCAGGGCTTTGGCGTGCACGTAGGGATCGGGTAGGAAGCGGAGATCCGCCCCGGCCTGCCTTAGCTCCTCCGCTCCCGCCAGGAAGTAGGTGTCCCCCGGCTCCTGGGGGCTTCCCACCAGGCGGACCCGGACCCCTCTGGCCAAGGTTTCCTTGAGGGTGGCCACCACCTCGGGGTCGGCCATGGCCTGGTGCTCCAGGAAAACCTCTTTCTTGGCCCTGCGAATCAGGGTGAGGAGGGTTTCCCGGGCGTTGCCCTCCTTGACCCCGCCCAGGGTACGGCTTGGAGCCCAGACCAGAAGCGCCTGGGAGAGATCCAGCCTTTTCCCCTCCCAGTCCGCTTCAAAGACCTTCACCACCTCCGCCACCTGTCTGGGATCGTCCAGGATGAGGGCGTACTCCCGGTTGGCGGTGAAGGAACTTCCCGTGAGGTTCATGGTGCCCACCCAGGCCCGCTTGCGGTCCACCACCAGGCTTTTCTCGTGGACGAAGACAAAGCGGAAGGGGGTGGTGAGCTTGACGTCTACTCCCCGTTCCTTCAGGGCCTGGAATACCGTGAGGTCCACCCGTCCCCCGGAGGGCTCCCGCTCCAAAAGGACCTTAACCTTCACGCCCCGGGCCACGGCTTCTCCCAAGGCGTCCACCACGTCCAGGCGGCTTGGGGTCCAGAGGTACATCTTCACCAGGATTTCCTCCCGGGCCGAGGCGATGAGGTCCAGTAGCGGCTTAACCCCATCGTCCGGCTCCACCACCAGCCTGGGGGCGGCCAGGGCGGGTAGAAGGAGGAGGAAAAGAAGGAAAAGAAGTTTTCTCATACCACCTTCCATTCTGACCCATGGGGGTCAGGAAATCCGCAAGCAGAAGGCGGGGGCTATGTCCAGCGGAAGCAGGTTTTAGCGTTCTGATCGGTGATGGATTCTATTTCCTCCAAGGCCACCCCCCGCACCTCCGCAAGCTTGTTCAGGGTGTGGTGCACGTAGTGGGGAAGGTTGCGCTTTCCCCGGTGGGGTTCTGGGGGCAGGAAGGGGGTGTCGGTTTCCACCAGGAGCTGGGCCAAAGGAAGCCTTTGGGCGGCTTCCCAGAGGGCCTGGTTTTTCTTGTAGGTGAGGGGGCCTGCGAAGCTAAAGTAGGCTCCCACCTCGAGGCCCGCTGCCTCGAGGGCCGGGTGCCCGCCGAAGGCGTGGAGGACCACCCTTTTGGGTCGGTGGGCGAGGAGCCAGGTGGCCAGGTCTTCCTCCGCTTGTCCATCCTTGCTCCGCACATGGAGCACCAAGGGTAGTCCGAGCTCCTCGGCCAGGGTTGCTTGGAACTCCAGGGCCTTGAGCTGGGCGGGCTGGGTTTCGGGGGTCCAGTAATAGTCTAGGCCGCTTTCCCCAATGGCCCGCACCCGGGGATGGCGGGCGTAGTGCCTTAGGGCCTCTTCCACCTCGGGGGAGAGGAGGTGGGCGGAGGTAGGGTGGAGGCCCACGGCGGCGTAGACGTTCCCTTCCGCCAGGCTCAGGGTCCTCTCCCAGCGGCTGGGGTCCACCCCCAGGGTGAGGACGGCCTTGAGCTCGGGGAGGTGGGCCTTGGCCTCGGCGAGCTCCGCCTCCTCCAGGAAGTCCAGGTGGGCGTGGGTGTCCGTCATGCCCGGGCCCCAGTCTACCCCGGAAAGGGCTACACACCGGGGTCTTTCCCCGAGGTATTTTGGAACCATGCGCCGCATCGGATGGCTGGCCCTGGTGCTGACCGCCTGTGCCCCGGCCCTCTTGGCCGTGGTCCCGGAAAACCTACCTGACCCCGGGGACTGGGACCCTAAACCCGCCCCGCTGGAGTGGTGGTACGCTTCGGGGTGGGCCGAGCCCTACGCCTTCCACTTCGCCTTTTTCAGGGCCTACGCCCCGCCCTCCTACCGCATCCTGGGTTTGCCGGGAAGCCTCTTTGGCGCTTTCCACGCCGCCCATCTGGCCCTCACCGACCTGCGCACAGGGGAAAGGCGCTTCCTGGAGGTCTCCGACCAAGACCTCTTCGCCCCCAGAGGGCGGGCGGAACCGGGCCCTTACCTGGAGGTCTCCGGTTGGCGGTTCTATAGGGAGGGGGAGGGCTTCCGCCTGCTGGCGGGACCCGTGGATCTCGCCTTCCTTCCCTTAAAGTCCCCGGTGGTCCACCCGCCTGGCTACTCGGGGACGGCGGAGACCGGACGCATGTACTACCAGTCCTACACCCGGGTGGAGGTCCGGGGCCGGGTCCTGGAGGAAGGGGTGCAGGGGGAGGCTTGGCTGGACCACCAGTGGGGGGAGCAGTTCTCCGGGGTCTCCGCCACTTGGGACTGGTTCGGCCTCCACCTCTCGGACGGTTCTGAGCTCATGGCCTACCAGGTAAAGGGCCGGGAAGGCCAGGTGGTCCAGGTGTTGGGAAGCCGGGTGGATCCCTTAGGGCGGGTGGAGGCCCTGGAGTTGGCCTTTGTGCCCCTCGAGGCCTGGACAAGCCCCTCGGGCCGCACCTACACCCTCGCTTGGCGCCTTGTGGGGCCAGAGCTGGACCTTACCCTCCGCTCCCTCTTCCGGGAAGGAGAGATCCTCTCCCGCACCACCCGGGTGGCCTACTGGGAGGGCCCGGTGGCGGGGGAGGGTACCCTTAGGGGCTACCCGGTGCGGGCCCGGGGGATGGGGGAGTTCGTGGCCGGAGCTTGGCGGCCTTAGAGTGCGCATGCTATGCTAAAGGAGGTTTAGTGTGTAGGTGATATTTATGGGCTTACGCGTGCTCGGCGTCAACGCATCGGCACGGACGGACGGGTTTACGGCAGCGTTGCTGGACGAGGTTCTGGAAGCGGCCAGGGGTAAGGGAGCGGTCACCGAGCGCTTGGACTTGGTGAAGCACCCCTTTCCTTTTTGTGCGGGGAATTACTCCCTGGACCCCGCCTCCTGCGGCCCCGATACCTGCGTGCAGGGGCCCTGGGATGGGTTTGGCAAGGTGGCGGAGAAAATCCTGAATGCAGACGCTGTGGTCTTCGCCACCCCGGTCTACTGGTTTAGCGTTTCCGCCCGGATGAAGGCCCTCTTGGAGCGCATGACCTCCATGGAGAATCAAGGGCTTTTGAACCTGGGCAAGCCCATGGCTCTCCTGGCGGTGGCGGAGGAGGAGGGGGCGAGCCAGGCGCTTGCGCAGATGCTTTTACCCCTCTCCTATATGGGGTTTGTCCTGGCCCCTTTGGGTTTGGTCTACGCCCACCACCGGGGAACCCCAAATCTTAGGGAAAACGCTGAGCTCCTGGAAGACGCCCGCATCGCTGGGGAGAACCTGGTGCTGATGGCGGAGAAGCTTAGGGGTGCCGCTTTCCGGGAGCCCCTTCCCAGCTACCAGTACCGCCTGCCCCGGCTGCCAGGAGTGGCGGCGGACTAGCAGGGAGGCTTTAAAGGTACAAGGGCTCCACCCCCTCCCGGGCAAAGGGCAAAAGCTCGTAAAGGGCCCTAGGGTCAGGGGGGGCGTCCAGGAGAAGGTGGCTACCCTGGAGCCGTGAGATCTCCTGGGCTTTGAGTTTCCTGGGGGCCTCGAGCACAAGGGGTTTCCCCTCACGCCTGGCGTAGGTGGCCCCGTAGTAGAGCCCGTTTCTGGCGGTGAAAAGGGCTTTTAGGGGAGGCCCGTCTTCCTCCAAATGGGGCCAGGAGGCAGCGAGGAGGGAACTTACCCCAAACACCCTGGCTCCGTGGGCTAAAGCGATGCCCATGCCTGCGGCCAAAGCGATGCGAAGACCCGTGTAGGAGCCCGGACCCTCCCCCAGGACCAGGGTGCCGATCTCCTCCCGCTCCACGCCCACTTCCCCTAAGAGCTCGTCCAGTAAGCCAAACAGGGCTTCCTCGTGCCTACGGCCCAGCCGCACCATACGGCCCACCCCCTCTTCCCCGCGGAAGAGGCCCAAGGAGAGGTAGGGGGTAGCGGTGTCCAGGGTGAGGGTCCACACCCTTCCATCCTATATACTCCGGCACGGGATGCGGACCTTTCCCCTTCATGCCCTTCTGTCCTTGGGGGCACTCCTTGCCTTGGGTGTGTACGCCTTCCGGCTCGGCTTTCTCCCGGGGGCCTGGGTGGGGGTGGGGCTTGGGCTTTACGCCCTTCTCGTCCTTTGGGGGCTTCGTTTTGGTTGGCGCCATGTCCTTTTGGGGCTGGGGCTTTTTGCGTACTGGCTCCCACCCCTGGCGTTTTTGGCTCCTCTCTTGTTTGCCCTCTTGTTTGGCCGGGGCCTTAGGGAAAAGGAGCAGGCAGCCCTCTACGGCTGGGCCCTGGTTTGGCCGGCCTTAGCCCTCCTTCTGGTCTGGCATGTTTTCCCCACCTTTTACGCCTTTTATCTGAGCCTTTTTGAACGGGTGAACTTCCTTCGCCCGGCGGCCTTCTCCGGTTTGGAGAACTACCGTATCCTCCTCCAAGACCCTCTTTTCTGGAAGGCCTTGGGGAACACCTTCTGGTACGTGATCTTTACCGTGCCGGTGGGCCTTTTCCTGGCCACGGGGGTGGCCATCCTTCTGAACGCCCAGGTGGCCTTCCTGGGGTTTTACCGCACCCTTTACTTTCTCCCCTACATCACCGCCCTCACGGCGGCGGCGGCGGTGTGGCGGTGGATCTACCACCCGGAATTCGGTTTCCTCAACTGGCTTCTGCGCACCCCGGGTCTGGACTGGCTGAACACGCCCAAGGGTGTCTTTGCCCTTCTCCTTGAGCCCCTGGGAGTTCAGCCCCAGGGGTTTTGGGCGGGGCCCAGCCTGGCCTTTGTGGCCATCATGGTCATGAGCGTGTGGCATTTTCTGGGATACCAGGTGGTGATCCTCCTGGCCGGGCTTCAGGCCATTCCCAAGGAGTATTACGAGGCGGCGGAGCTGGATGGGGCGAGCTTTTGGCAGAAGCACCGGCTTATCACCTGGCCGCTTCTTTCCCCCACCACCTTTTTCCTCTTCACCTTGGGGCTTATCGGGGCCTTCCAGGTGTTCACCCAGGTTTACGTCCTGACCCCCACGGGCGGGGTGCTGCAGGATACCCTAACCCTGGCTTTTTACCTCTACAACAAGGGCTTCCGGGATTCGGACTTTTCCTACGCCAGCGCCATCGCCATGGTGACCTTTTTCCTCATCCTGGTTCTCACCTTGGTTCAAAGGCGGGTTTTGGAAAGGCGGGTGAACTATGAGATTTAGGCCCGGTGTCCTGTTCGTGCACCTGTTCCTCTTTCTGGGGGGGCTCGTCATGGCCTTCCCCTTCTACTGGATGCTGGCCACCAGCCTGAAAAGCCCCCAGGAGGCCCTGCAGGCCAAGCCTATCTGGGTTCCAGAGCGCATGAAGCCGGCGAACTGGCTCAAGGCGGCCCGGCTGGGGGATAGCCCTCTATGGGGGGGCTTGGCACCTGGAAGGAGCGTGGAGCTGGTTTTCCCTGGGAGGGAAGGGCATCCGCCCAGAGCCCTGGTACCCCGCACCCCTGGGGCCTTCTTTGATCCCCGGGCCGACGGCACCCGGGTGGAGGTGGTGTATCGGGAAGGGGCTTGGCGGGTGCGGCTGACCAACACCACGGAGGAGGCCTTCCGCTTTTTGCCCCTGGTGGTGCTCTGGCCCAAGGAGGTCCCTCTGGAGGCCCCCTTGCCCCCCGACGCCATCCGCTCCCAGGGGGAGTACTGGCGGCTGGAGTGGGTGAATGCGGTGCCCGGGGCCTTGGGCTACGTGTTCCACAACTACCTGGAAGCCTGGCATGCGGCTCCCTGGGGGCGCTACTTCTTCAATAGCTTCTTCACTGCGTTGACCCAAGTGGCGGTGGGGCTTTTCCTGGCGGCCCTGGCGGCCTTTGCCCTGGCCCGCATTCCCTTTCCCGGCAAGGAGGCGGTGTTCGTGCTCATCCTGGCCACCATGATGGTGCCGGGGGAGGTGCTTCTGATCCCCAACTACGTCCTCCTGGCCCGGCTGGGCTGGCTGGACACCTACTACGCCCTCATCGTCCCTTGGCTGGCCTCGGTCTTCGGCATCTTCCTCCTGCGGCAGTTTTACCTTTCCCTCCCCCAGGACCTCTTTGATGCCGCCCGCATCGACGGGGCGGGGTACCTGACCCAGCTTTTCCGCATCGCCCTGCCCTTAAGCCTCCCTGGGCTTGTGTCCTACGGTATCTTCACCTTCCTGGGGGCCTACAACGCCCTCCTCTGGCCCCTCATCGTCACCCAAAGTCCGGAGATGCGCACGGTGCAGCTGGGCTTGCAGGCCTTTGTTTCCGAGGCGGGTTCGGACTATGGGGCCTTGATGGCGGCCAGCACCTTCGTGATCCTCCCCGTGATCCTGGGCTACTTCTTCGCCCAGCGCCAGTTCATCCAGGGCATCGCCCGCTCGGGGCTCAAGTGAGTTTGAATTTCCCCTGACAATGGACGCGGTATACTCTGCCTGGAGGTGTGAGGTGAGGAAAACGCTTTTGCTGATGGTGATTTTAGGGTTGGCCCTGGCCCAGCAGGCCAAGCCCGAGGACGTCATCAAGGAGCAGTGCGCCAAGGCCAAGGTGGTGGCCGAGCTCTGGCACGGCTTCACTGGAGGGGCGCCCAAGGCCGCCTTGGAGAACCTGGTGGTGGAGTTCAACAAGGGCCAGCAGGGGCGGTGCGTGCGCCCCGTACCCCAGGGGAGCTACCGGGACCTCTCCACCAAGATTAAGGCGGCCTTCGCCGCGGGGAAGGTTCCGGCCATGGCCCAGGCCTACGAGAACAACATCGCCCTGTACCTCGAGGCCAAGGCCCTTCTGCCCATTGAGTCCTTGGGGGTGAAGCTTCAGGGGGTGAACCTGGCCTTCCTGAACGCCGTGCGCTTCGGGGGGGTAGTCTACGGGGTGCCCTTCAACAAGAGCATCCAGGTCCTCTACTACAACAAGGACCTCCTCAAGAAGCACGGGGCCAGGGTGCCCATCACCCTCGAGGAGTTCGTGGCCTTAAGCAAGAAGCTCTCCCAGGCCGAAGGGGGCCCGGTCTACTGGTTCCAACCGGACGCCTCCACCTTCGCCTACTTCTTCTTCAACCTTGGAGGAAGCTACCTGAAAAACGGCAAGCTGGTCCTGAACTCCAAGGAGGCGGTGGAGGCCCTCACCCTCCTGCAAAACGGGGTGAGGGAGGGTTGGGCCAAGGCCATTACCTCCGGGTACATCAACCAGAACCTGGGCTCCGGCCCTTACGCCTTCAGCGTGGATACCTCCGCGGGCTACACCTATTACCGCCAGGGGGCTAAGTTTGACCTAGGGGTGGCCACCCTGCCGGGCCGCACCTCCGGCCAGGTGGGCTTCGCCCTGGTCCAGGGCACCAACCTGGTGGTCTTCCGCCAGGCCAGCAAGGAGGAGCAGGCGGTGGCCAAGGACTTCCTGCAGTTTGTCCTCTCCCCCAGGGCCCAGGCGGTCTTCGCCACCGCCACCGGGTACGTGCCGGTGACCGAGGGAGCTCTGAAGGATGCGGTCTACCAGACCTACGCTACCGAGAACCCCGACTTCGCCACCATCGTGCGCCAAAGCCGCTACGCTAAGTTTGAGCCGGCTTTGGCGGAGTGGGAGCAGATCCGCTTTGACATCCTGGGCCAGGCCATCAAGGAGGCCATTTTGAACAAGGCGGATCCCAAGTCCGCCCTGGACAAGGCCCAGAAGCTGGCCGAGGACCTTTTGGCGGGGAAGACCCGCTAGCGCAAGTGGGGTTTTTCCCCCTGGGGCTTTAGCCCCAGGGGTTAAACTTTAGCTATGCCCAAGGGCTATCACGACCGCGTGGCCTTCGTGGACCTCTCCACGGGACGGATCTGGTACGAGAGCTACGGCGAGGCTTTCTGGCGCAGCGTTCTTGGGGGCAGGGCTCTTTCCGCCTACCTTCTTTTGAAGCATGTGCCCAGGGGAGCGGATCCCCTGGGCCCGGAAAACGCCCTTATCTTTGCCCCCGGCATCCTCACCGGCACCCCCATCTCGGGGTCGGGCCGCAACACCGTGGCCGCCAAAAGCCCCCTCACCGGAGGGTATGGGGATGCGGAGGCTGGGGGGTTCTTTGGCGCCGAGATGAAGAACGCCGGCCTGGACGCCCTGGTGATCCTGGGGCAGGCGGAGGAACCCGTATACCTTCACGTGGAGGGTGGCGAGGTGGCCCTTCACCCCGCCTCCCATCTTTGGGGTAAAGACCCCTTGGAAGTGGAAACCCTTCTCAAGGCGGCGCATGGCCCCAGCACCCGTGTGGCCCAGATCGGCATCGCAGGGGAAAACCAAGTTCTCACCGCCAACGTGATCCACGACCTGGCCCACTTCGCCGGGCGAGGGGGCTTGGGGGCGGTGATGGGGGCCAAACGCCTGAAAGCGGTCTCCGCCCGGGCCAGAAAGGATACCCGTCCCACTTACCACGATCCCGCCCTCCTCTCCACCCTGGCCCGGCGTATGGCGGGGGAACGCATGGAAAGGGCCGCGGGCCTGGTCACCATGGGTACCGTGGGCACGGTGAAGCCCTTTAACCTAAGGGGGGTTCTTCCCAGCCATAACTTTCTGGATGGCTTCCTGGAAGGAGCCGAGGCCCTGGACGGCACTAGCCTGGATGCCCTGGGCATCCGCATCGGTCGGGATACCTGCTACGCCTGCGCCATCCGTTGCAAGCAGGTGGTGCGGATCGAGGGCACCGGCAAGTACGACGTGCGCCCCGAGTACGGGGGGCCGGAGTACGAGGGGCTGGGGGCTTTGGGCTCCACCTGTGGGGTGGTGGACCCCTACGCGGTCACCAAGGCCAACACCCTCTGCAACCAGTACGGTCTGGACGTGATCGGGGTGGGGGTGACCATCGCCTCGGCCATGGAGGCCGCGGAGAAGGGCTACCTGGACGATGAGGGTCTGGGGCTCCGCTTCGGCAACGGGGACGCCTTGATCGCTGCCATAGAGAGGCTGGCCCGGAGGGAAGGGCGGCTTGGGGAGCTCTTGGCCTTGGGGTCCAGGCGGCTTTCGGAGGCCATCGGCCATCCGGAGCTGGCCATGCAGGTGAAGGGCCAGGAGGTGCCCATGCACGACCCCCGGTACAAGCGGGCCCTGGGGGTAGGGTATGCGGTGAGCCCAACGGGAGCCGACCACAACCACAACCTGCACGACACCGCCTTCGCCAAGGAGGGGAAGGCCCTAAAGGAGCTTCGCTTCTATGGGGAAGACTTTGCGCCCCTTCCCCCAGAGGACCTTTCCGAGGCCAAAATCCGCATGCTCTGGACCAAGACGAGGGAGCGGGGCTTCGTGAACAGCCTGGTGATGTGCGACTTTGTGCCCTGGACCCCAGAGGAGTGGCAGGAGGCCATCTACGCCACCACAGGCTGGCGGCTTTCCCCTAAGGAGATGCTGGAGGTAGGGGAGAGGACGCTTCAGCTCACCCGGCTTTTCAACCTACGGGAGGGGATCGGTCCGGAGGAGGACCGCCTACCCGAGCGTTTCTTCCAGCCTTTCCGGAAGGGAAATCCCGAGGCCCATCTGGACCCCGGGGCCTTCCAGGAGGGCGTGCGCACCTACTGGCGGCTTGCGGGGTGGGAGAAGGGAAGCGTGGACCCGGGAAGGCTAAGGGACCTGGGTCTTGAGGAGTTTACCCCCCTGGCCCAGGGCCCCCAGGGCAACTAGGGCAACCGGGCCACGAAGCGAAGCCCTTACCCCCTGCCGAACCCACGGCGTAAACCTCGCCCTGGTGCCCGGCCCCAACCCGCCTCGGAACCCAGTGCTCATCCCTGGGTCCGGCGTGGGGAGAGGCAGGGGGTGCCCCGGGCGCGGGGTAAGTAGGGAAGGCTGAACGTGGTGGGGCATAGGCTGTGGGACGGGGAGAGGTTGGAGAGGCCCATAGGCACCGGGTCCGTTCCAAGGAGGGAAGGACCCTTAAAGGGGCTCCACCACTCCCTGGCGGAGGAGGGCGGGAAGGGGAGGTTCTCCCACCTTCAAGAGGGCGTAGCGGCCCCGAAGAAGGGCGAGGAGGCGAAGGGCTTTTAAGTGCCCCTCGAGGGCCTTTTGGTACGCCCTTACCTCCTCCGGCCCCACGGGTAGGATTTCCCCGGTTTCCACATCCTTGAGGAGGGCTTCCTCGAGGGGCGGGGCTAGCTCCGGGGGTGCCAGGATTTGGACCAGCACCAATCTCCTCGGAAGGATCCTGGGCCAGGGCAAGGGGTCTAGCCCGTCGGTGATGAGGACCAGGGTGCCCCGGCCCGGGCGAAGGGCTTCCGGCCTGCCCCGTTCCAGCCGGGCCAAGGCGTCCTCCTGGCGGGCGATTCCCAGGAGGAGCCTCGCCACCTCCTCCCCATAGGCCAGCTTGCCCAAGAGGCGCATGCTTTCGCTTTCGTCCAGGTAGATGCGGAAACGGCTACGCTCGGGTGCGGTTTCCAGGCGGGTGTAGAGCCTTCCCGTTTTGGCGTAAGCCCGCCAGTGGACCCGCCTTATTTCGTCCCCAGGGGCATAGGGACGGAGCTCGTAAAACTCGCCTCCTAGGCCCTTCCTGCGGGCCAGGCGCTCCCCCGGGTAGGGAAAGTAAGGCCGGGTGGCGATGCGGTAGCGGGTCATGCCGCTTGACAAAAGGTGCAGACCCCCACCGGGGGTAGGGGTTCGATGACTTCCTCCCGGCTTCCCTCCCGGAAGACGGTGATGCCCTTGCACCCCTCCTTCCAGGCGGTGAGGAAGAGGTTTTCCACCACCTCCCTGGGGGTTTCCCGGGGGAGGTTCACCGTAGAGGAGATGCTTTGGTCCACATGGCGTTGCAAGGCGGCCTGAAGGCGCACCCTCTGGAAAGGATCCACGGTATGGGCCGTGGGCCAGTCCGGCACCTCGCCTCCTCGTTCCCTGCGGTACCGCTTCAAGAGGGGATGTTCCGCCAGAAACACCTGTCCCCCGGCGTGGCGCAGGTAGGTGAGGGCGAAGATGGGTTCTATGCCGCTCGTCACCCCCGCCAGGATGGAGATGGAGCCGGTGGGGGCGATGGAGAGAAGGGCGGCGTTTCTCAGGCCCTTTTCCACCGCCTGGATGAGGGCTTCGGGCAGGGACTGGATGAAGGAGCTTTTTATGTGCTCCTTTGGGTCAAAGGCCGGGAAGGAACCCCTTTGCCTTGCCAGGCGGGCGCTTTCCCAGTAGGCGGCTTCCTTGATGCGGCGCATCCCCTCTTCCGCAAACTTTAAGCTTTCCTCCGCACCATAGGGTAGCCCCAGCATGGCCAGGGTGTCCGCCAGGCCCATGATCCCAAGGCCAATGCGCCGGCTTCTTAAGGAGGCTTCCCGTTGGGCCCTCACGGGGTGGCGGTTCTTCCCCAGATCCACCACCGCATCCAAAAAGCGTACGGCCAAACGGGTGGCCTCCTCGAGGCCCGCCCAATCCAGCCGGGCCCTGTCCGTAAAGGGCTCCTGTACGAAGGCCGCCAGGTTGAGGCTTCCCAGGTTGCAGGCCCCATAGGGTTCCATGGGAACCTCCCCGCAGACGTTGACCCCTTCCACCTCCATCCCTCCGTACTGGGCCGTGGCCCAGGTGCGCACCCGGTCCCAGAAGAGGAGGCCGGGTTCGGCGCTTTGCCAGGCGGCCTCCACCAGGAGGTCCCAGGCTTCCTTGGCCCGGATGGCGCGGGTTATGTGCTCTCGGGGTGTGGGGAAGGAAAGCGTCCAGGGTTCGTCGGCCAAAGCGGCTTGTAAAAACGCGTTCGTGGCCCTTAGGGAGAGGTTGGCGTGGCGCACCCGGCTTCGTTCGGGGTCGGTTTTGACCCGAAGGAAGTCCAGGAGGTCGGGATGCCGGTCGGAGAAGGTGAGCATAAGGGCTCCCCGCCTCCCTCCGCTCGCCCCCATGACCCCCGCCAGGGTGGAGAAGAGCTCCATGAAGCTCACTGCCCCCGAACTCTCCATGCCTGCGTTGCCCACCTTAGCCCCCTTGGGCCTCAAGGCATCCGCATTGCTCCCCACCCCGCCCCCGTAGGCGAAGGTACGGGCGGCCTCGTCCAGGAAGCGGGTAATCCCCTTCACCGAGTCCTGCCGGATGGGGATGTAGTAGCAGTTGAACAGGGTGGACCGGCGCCAGTTTCCCAGGCCAAAGAGGATCCGTCCCCCGGGGACAAAACGAAAGTCGGAGAAAAGCCAGGAGAACTCCTGCGTGGCTCCCTTTTCCACCCGTGTGACTCCTTGGACGAGCCGCTGCCACATCTCCTCCGGGGTGGCTTCCAGGAACCTGCCTTCCGGGTCCTTTAGGGCGTAGCGGTGGAGGAACACGGAGGCCCTAAGCTCATCGCCCTGGAAGAAATCCAGGGCAAGCCTTAGGGCTTCTTCCTGGGCGTACCAGCGGGGCACGCCCTTAGTCTAAACCCGAATGGTCACCCGGGCTCCGGTTTCAAAAAGGTGAATGGAGTCTATGAAGCGAACGGTGCGGGTGGCGTGGCCCAGAACGATGGAATGGGTTCTGGCCCCGCCCCCGAAGAAGCGCACCCCCTGGAGGATGTCCCCGTCGGTGATGCCGGTGGCGGCGAAGACGATCTCCCTTCCCGGGGCCAGGTCCTCGGTGCGGTAGATGCGGTTTTCGTCCCCTCCCATAGCCTTGAGCCGGGCTCGTTCCTCCTCGTTTTGCGGGGTGAAGCGGGCCTGGATCTCCCCGCCCAGGCACTTTAAAGCGGCGGCGGCCAAAACGCCTTCAGGGGCTCCGCCAATCCCCATCACCGCATGCACCCCCGTGCCCCGGATGGCGGCGGCCAAGGCGGCGATCACATCCCCGTCGGAGATCAGCTTCACCCGGGCCCCTGCCTCCCGGATCTCCCGGATGAGGCGTTCGTGGCGGGGGCGGTCCAGGACCACCACCACCAGGTCCTCCACAGAGCGCTGGAGCGCCAGGGCTAAGGCCTTCAGGTTGGCGGAAACCGGCCAGGAAAGATCCACAAGTCCCGCGGCCGGGGGGGGAACGATGAGCTTTTCCATGTACATGTCGGGGGCGTGGAAGAGGCCGCCCTTCTCGCTGATGGCGATCACGGTCACGGCGTTGGGCAGGCCCTTGGCGGCGGTGGTGGTGCCCTCCACCGGGTCCACGGCGATGTCCACCTCCACGCCCCCTTGGCCCAGGACCTCCCCGATGTACAGCATGGGGGCCTCGTCCATCTCACCTTCGCCGATGACCACCGTCCCCTTTATGGGAAGCTCGTTCAGGACCCGGCGCATGGCCTGGGTGCCCGCCTCGTCCACGGCTTCCTTATCCCCCTTGCCCGCCAGGCGGCTTGCCGCCAGGGCAGCCTGTTCGGTTACCCGCACCACCTCGAGGACCAGCCGGCGCTCGATTTCCATGTTTCCATCATAAGGGTTTGGGCTAAGCTGGAAGCCTGACCGCTTTGGTGCCCGGCGGACCCTGGGCCGGGGGGAAGGGGGGTACTTAACTGGGCGCAGGGCCGCCTGGGGTCCGGTGCCGCTCCCAGAGGGTCTTGGCCAGGTCCTCCGGGGTGAGCCCCAGTTCCGCCAGCACGAGGAGGAGGTGGAAGAGAAGATCCGTGGCTTCCCAGCGCACCTCCTCAGGGCTTTGGTTCTTGGCGGCGATGATGACCTCCCCGGCCTCCTCCCCGATCTTCTTCAGGATCCGGTCCAGGCCCGCCTGGTGGAGCTTGGCCACGTAGCTTCCCTCGGGAAGGGTTTTAAGCCGCTCCTGGATGGTGGCGTAGACCTGGGAAAGGACAAAGCCCAGGCTGGGTTCACCGGAAAGGAGGGGGCGGTGGAAGCAGCTTCGTTCCCCCGTGTGGCAGGCGGGGCCGTGAGGAAGAACCCGGTAGACCACCGCATCCCCATCGCAATCCAGGAGGACCTCCACCACCTCCTGGAGGTTCCCCGAGGTCTCCCCCTTGCGCCATAGGGTCTTTCGGCTCCGGCTATAGAAGGTGCTCCGCCTTGTCCTGAGGGTTTCCTCCAGGGCTTCTCGGTTGGCGTAGGCCAGGGTCAGGACCTCACCCGTTTTGGCATCCTGTACCACCACGGGTACCAGGCCCTGTTCATCAAACTTCACTTGGGACAGGTCCATCTAGGCGCACCTCCAAGCCCCGTTCGGCCAAGAATCGCTTGAGTTCGGGTATGGGGATCTCGCCGAAGTGGAAGACGCTGGCGGCCAAGGCGGCGTCGGCCCCGGCCAAGAAAGCCTCGAGGAAATGCTCCTTTTTCCCCGCCCCTCCGCTTGCGATCACCGGCACGCTCACCGCCTCGGCCACCATGCGGGTGAGTCTGAGGTCGTAGCCTTCTTTGGTGCCGTCTTTGTCCATGCTGGTGAGAAGGATTTCCCCAGCGCCAAGCTCTACCCCTCTAAGGGCCCATTCCACCGCGTGAAGCCCCGTGGGGATGCGTCCGCCAGCGATGTGGACCTCGGGGAAGTCCCCCTTCCAGCGGGCGTCAATGGCCAGGACCACCGCCTGGGAGCCGAAGTGGTCCGAAAGCTCCTGGATGAGCTCGGGGCGCTTCACCGCGGCCGAGTTCACGCTCACCTTATCGGCCCCGGCCAGAAGAAGCCTCCGGGCATCCTCCAAGGAGCGGACGCCTCCTCCCACGGTTAAGGGGATGAAGACCCTTTCCGCCACCTGGGCCACCACCTCGAGGAGGATAGCCCGCTCCTCGTGGGTGGCGGAGATGTCCAGGAAGACCAGCTCGTCGGCGCCGGCCTCGTCGTAGGCCTGGGCGGCTTCCACGGGGTCGCCCGCATCGCGGAGGTTTACGAAGTTGACGCCCTTCACCACGCGGCCCGCGTGGACATCCAGGCAGGGGATGATGCGCTTGGCCAGGCTCATAGGGGAGGGCTCCAAAGGATTTCCGCCTGGGAGAGGTAAAGGGGGGGGCTTTGCACCCGGATGTGGGCTTGGCCCAGGGTACGGGCGGCCAGGGTCCGCAGGAGCCAGTTCAGCAGCCCTGCGTGCTCGCTGGAGATGGGCGCCATCTCGTAGACCTCGCCTTCCAGCAACTCCAGGCGGGCTTCCGGCCCCGGGGCCGAAAGGGCCAAGACCTCCTCCACCTTAAACCGGTGCCGCACCGCCATAGGGTCATTCTACCCCCCCTCGCCCTTTTCCCAAACCAACCCGGATGGTACCATCTAAAGGATGGAACGGGTAACGGTGGTGGGCGGAGGCCTGGCGGGAAGCGAGGCCGCCTGGACCCTGGCGCGGCTTGGGGTTCCCGTGCGCCTTTATGAGATGCGCCCCAAGCGCATGACTCCGGCCCACGCCACGGAAAAGCTAGCGGAGATCGTCTGCTCCAACTCCTTGGGGGGCGAGGGGCCCACGAACGCCAAGGGACTATTGCAGGCGGAGATGCGCCGGGCAGGAAGCCTGGTCATGGAGGCGGCCTTCAGGGCCCGGGTGCCCGCAGGAGGGGCCTTGGCTGTGGACCGGGAGGAGTTTAGCCAGTACATCACGGAGAGGCTTACCCGGCATCCCCTGGTGGAGGTGGTGCGGGAGGAGGTGGCGGAGATCCCTGAGGGCCTCGCCATTCTGGCCACGGGGCCCCTTACCTCCGACGCCCTCTCCGAGGCCATACGGCGCCGGTTTGGCGACCACTTCCTGAGCTACTTTGATGCGGCAAGCCCCATCGTCCTGTACGAAAGCATTGACCTGGGAAAGTGCTTCCGGGCCGGGCGCTACGGGCAGGAAGCGGACTACCTCAACTGCCCCCTGACCGAGGAGGAGTACCGGCGGTTCTACCAGGCTCTCCTCGAGGCGGAGGAGCACACCCCCCACGAGTGGGAAAAGCGGGAGTTCTTTGAAGCCTGCGTGCCCGTGGAGGAGCTGGCCCGAAGGGGCTACCCAACCCTCCTCTTTGGCCCCATGAAGCCCGTGGGGCTCAAGGACCCAAGGACCGGCAAGGAGCCCTTTGCCGTGGTGCAGCTTCGCCAGGAGGATAAGGCGGGGCGGATGTGGAGCCTGGTGGGGTTCCAGACCGGTCTTAAGTGGCCCGAGCAAAAGCGGCTCATCCAGATGATCCCGGGCCTGGAAAACGCCGAGATCGTGCGCTACGGGGTGATGCACCGAAACACCTACCTAAACGCTCCCCTCCTACTTCGGGAGACCTTGGAGTTTAAGGAGCGGGAAGGGCTTTTCGCCGCCGGGGTGCTGGCCGGGGTGGAGGGCTACCTGGAAAGCGCCGCCACAGGATTCCTGGCGGGCCTGAACGCCGCCCGGCGCTACCAGGGGTTAAAACCCGTGGCCCCGCCGGAGGAGAGCATGCTGGGGGGGTTGGTTCGCTTCCTGGCCACCGCCAACCCTAAAGGCTTCCAGCCCATGTACGCCAACTGGGGGCTGGTCCCTCCGGTGGAGGGAAGGATGGCCAAGAAGGAGAAGCGGGAGGCCATGTACCATAGGGGCCTCAGGGCCTTTGAGGAATGGGTGGCTTCCCTAGGGATACTGGCCTCCACCTAAGCCCAGGGCCTTAAGCCCCTCCAGGGCCACCGCCTTCTCGTCCCAGGGCAGGGCCAGGGTGCCCCTTTCCAGGGTGCGCTCGTGCCCCTTGCCGGCCAGGAGCACAGTATCCCCTTCCCGGGCCTCGGAAAGGGCGCGGAAGATGGCCTCCTTGCGGTCGGGGATGATCTCGTAAAGGCCCCCCTCCTTCCTGGCGGCCTTGGCCAGGGCCTCGAGGATGGCCCGGAGGTCCTCCGTGCGGTGGTCCTCCTCGGTGAAAAAGGTCTTGTCGGCAAGCCTTGCCGCCACCCGCCCGATATCCTCCCGCCTCCTCGGATCCCGTTCCCCGGCAGCCCCCACCACCAGAAGAAGCCTTCCCCGGGTGGTGGCCCGCAGGGTCTTTAAAGCTTCCTCCAGGCTTTTCCCCGTGTGGGCGAAGTCGATGATCAGCCGGAAGGGCTTTCCCTGCACCACCTCCATCCGCCCCGGCACTCCCCTAAAGGTGGCGAGGCCCTGAAGCACCTTTTCCAGAGAAATCCCATAGGCCAAGGCGGCGGCGCTGGCGGCCAGGGCGTTATCCAGGTTGTACCGCCCCAGCATGGGCAAAAAGGCTTCCCCCGAACCCCAGGGGGTGTGCAGGGTAAAGCGGAGGCCTTCCTCCCCTTCCCGCAAGCCCTCCCCCCACACCTCCCCACCCGGCCCGAAGAGAAGGTGGGGCCTGGGAAGAAGCTGCTTCAGGTGGGGTAGGCGGGTGTTTAAAACGGCGAGGTGGGAGCGTTCCACCAATAGGGCCTTGGCGGCAAAGTAGGCCTCGGCGGTGCCGTGCAGGTCCAGATGGTCGTCAGGGTAGAAGCTCACAAAGACCCCGATGGGGTAGGTAAGCCCTTCCACCCGCTTCAGGGCCAGGGCATGGCTGGAAACCTCCAGCACAGCAGCTTCCAGCCCTCTTTCCACGGCCTCCCGCAAAAACCCGTACACCTCGGGGGCCTCGGGGGTGGTGAAATGGCCGGTGTTAGGGCGGGCCTCCTCTCCCAGGCTCAGCCCCACGGTGGAGAGGAGGGCGGCGGGTTTTTCGCCGGCTTGCAGGAGGTGGTGAAGGAGGCTTGCCGTGGTGCTCTTCCCCTTGGAACCGGTGATGCCCAAGAGGGCCAGTTTCCGGTCGGGTTCGCCGAAGAAACGGCGGGCCAAGTGGGCCAAGGCCTCCCGGGCGTCCCCCACCCGCAGATAGGGCACGGGAAGGCTTAGCTCCTGTTCCCCCACCACGGCGATGGCCCCCTTGGCCAAGGCTTGGGGGATAAAGTCGTGTCCGTCCAAGGGCTTGCGGTGGGGAAGGGGAACTCCGGGTACGGCCACGAAGACATAGCCGGGTTCCACCCGCCTCGAGTCCAGGGTGATCCCCCGCACCTCTAGGGGCGGGGCCTTGTGGCTTCCCGAAGGGTACACCGGAAGGCCAAAGGGGGCGAAGAGTTCCTCGAGGGTCATGGCCGGATCCACAGGCGGAGGGCGGCAAGAAGGCTATCGCGGTCCTCCGCCTTTTCCACAAAGTCTATCCGGTCCGCCTCCACCACGTGGACAGGGGAGAGGTCCCAGGAGGCGATAAGTTCTTCGTAGAGGGCGTTGAGCCCGAGAAGGTAGCGGTCGGGGAGGTTCTGCTCAAAGGGCCTTCCCCGCTTTTTTATCCGCTCCCTCAAGGTGGGTAGGCTCGCCCGGAGGTAGATGAGAAGATCGGGCTTCCTAAGGGCTGGGGACACGCTCTGGAAGAGGTCCAGGTAGGTCTGCCAGTCCCGCTCCTGCAAGTGGCCTTCCCGGTAAAGGTTCTGGGCGAAGACCAGGGCGTCCTCATAGATCGTGCGGTCCTGCACCACGGCCCTCGCCCCGTTCACCTCCAGAAGGTGCTGGCGCACCCTTCTCGCCAGGAAGAAGACCTGGGAGTGGAAGGCGTAGGCCCCCATATCTCGGTAGAAGTCCTCCAGGTAGGGGTTTTCGCTCACCGCCTCGTACACCGGCTTCAGCCCGAAGGCCTCTGAGAGCAAGGCGGTGAGGGAACTCTTGCCGCTACCGATGTTGCCGGCGATGGCCAGATACATGCTGGACCCTTCTTTAGGCGGTCCTGCCGCCCTGGGCAAGGCGGGTCTTCACCAGGGCCACCACCCGGTCCTGGTCGGGGCCGGGTTGGCTGTAGTCCAGCTGGTCCGCCTCGAGGACCAAAAGGGGATGGGCGTAGCGGGCAAAGTGGCGCTCGTAGGCTTCGGAGAGGGCCTCGAGGTAGGCGGGGTCCATCCCCTCCTCAAAGGGCCTGCCCCGTTTCTGGATGCGTTCCAATAGCACCGGCACCGAGACCCTTAGGTAGACCGTGAGGTCGGGCGGGGGAAGCTTCAGGGAAAGCTCCCGGTAAAGGTCCAAGTAAAGGTCCCACTCGGGGCCCTCCAGGTTGAGGCTCGCGAAGATGGCGTCCTTGTCAAAAAGGTAGTCGGCCACCACCCCACCGAATAGGGATCTTTCCCGAAGGCGGGAAAGCTGCCGGTAGCGGGAAAGGAGGAAAAAGACCTGGGTCTTGAAGGCGTAGCGCTTTCGGTCCTGGTAGAAAAGGGGCAGGAAGGGATTTTCCTCCACCACCTCCAGAAGGGGCTCGGCCCCGAGCCTTTGCGCAAGAAGCCGGGCCAGGGTGGTTTTGCCTGCACCGATGGGGCCTTCTATAGCGATGTACACGCTTACCTCCGCAAGGTGGCCTAACGGATCGCAGGCCGGGCCACCATGGTGAGGGTGACCTCGAGCCTCCGTCCTTCCCGCCAAAGGGTTAGCCGCACCCGGTCCCCAGGGCGGTAGCGGGCGATGAGGCGGACCACCTCCGCCTTATCCTTCACGGCCTTGCCGTTCACCGCCAGGATCACATCCCCCAGGGCCAAAAGCCTCCCCTGGGCGTCCCGCTGGGCTCCCCTTAGGCCGGCCCGGGCTGCGGGGCTTCCGGGATCCACCCGGTCCACCATGGCCCCCTGGGTGGTGGTGAGGCCCACCGCCCTGAGGAGAACCGGCGGGAGTTCGTCCAGGCTGACCAGGCTGGCCCCCAGCCAGCCCCGCTGGGGGATGCCGAACCGTTCCAGGTCCTGGACGCTTTGGGCCACCAGATCCGCCGGGATGGCCACCCCGATTCCTCCCACCCCCGAGGGCCCCCCACCACGTCCGCCACCACCCCCACCACTTCCCCCTGCAGGTTCAGAAGGGGGCTTCCTGAGTTGCCCACGGTGAGGGGGGCATCGGTGAAGAGGTATTCCCCCACCTCGGTTCCCACGCTGGGGTCGGGGGAGGGAACCTCGAGGGGGCCTATGCCGGAAAGGATCCCGTAGGAGGCCAAGGGTCCCTGGCCAAAGGGAAACCCCACCAGCACCACCCCCATGCCCAGGGGAAGGCTGGTGCTAGGGGTCTTGCTGAAGGCCAGCACCCGGGGGGCCTGGAGGCCGCGTACCGTGAGAAGGGCGATATCGATCCCGGGATCCACGGCGAAGCGCTCCGCAGGGAAGGTGCGCCCGTCCGCCAGGCGCACGGTGAGGTCGGCCAAGTCCTGGACCACGTGGTAGTTGGTGACCACCCGGAAGGGGCTCACGAAGAACCCCGTGCCCACCACCTGGTTTTCCCCAGGGGCGGTGGGGGAGCCCTGGACCCGCACCACCGCGGGCAGGGCCTTTTGGATCACCTGGTTTCGGGCCACCTCCTCGGGGGAGACCAAGCGCTGGCCCAGGGCCAAGAGGGAAAGGAGGAGGGCGGCGAGGACGAGGCGCATGCCCTTACATTACCTCAGGGGCGGGGATACCCAGGAGGGAAAGCCCCGTCTTCAGGGTTTCTTGCAGGCTCTTCACCAGGCCAAGGCGAAGTTCCCTCAGGCCCGGGGGTGCCGTGAGCACCGGGGTGGCGGGGCGGCCCTCCTCCTTGGCGTTGTAGTAGGCGTTCCAGCTGGCGGAGAGGTCCAGCAGGTGCTGGGCCAGCACGTGGGGGGTTTTTTCCTCGGCAGCCTCCAGCACCGCCTCCTCAAAGTCCAAAAGGGCCAGGGCCAGCTCCCGCTCGTACGGGGTGGCCTGGGCGAGGTCTGCCTCCCCCCACTCCCCGGCCTTGCGGAGGATGCTGTGGGCCCGGGCGTGGGCGTACTGGACGTAGGGGCCCGTATCCCCTTCAAAGGAAAGGGCCTCGGCGTAGCGGAAATCGATCTGTTTCCTGGGTTCGGTCTTCACCATGGCAAAGCGGATAGCCCCCAGGGCCACCATCCTGGCCGCCTCCTCCTTGGCGGGGTGGTCGGGGTTTTTCTCCCCTATCACGGCGAGGGCCCGCCTTTCCGCTTCCTCCAGGACCTCATCCACGCTCACCGCCAGGCCCTTGCGCCCGGACATCTGTTTGCCTTCCAGCAGTACGGTTTCATAGGCCAGGTGAAAGGCACCCTCCGCCAGCTCGGGGTGCCCCGCCAGGGCCAAGGCCGCCCGCACCAGGGCCTGGGGGTGGCTTTGGCGCACGTCGATGACGTTGATGGTTTCCCTGGCCCTGGGGGTGTAGGGTTCCCCCTCAGGGGCGCTGGTTCTCAGGGTTGGGTAGTAGGGGTTCTCGTAGGGCTGGAAGTACAACCCCTCCAAAAGGCCCATCTTCCAGAACTGGAAGGCGATGTCCTTGGCGTAGTAGGTGGCGGCTCCCCCCGAGCGCACCAGGACGAAGTAGGGGTCTTCCAGACCGGGGATGAAGGGACTTGCGTCCATGACCAAGGCCCCCGCATACTTGCCCTCCGTGGGGCGGAAGACGTGGGGACTCTGTTTCAGGATCCCCAGGGCCTTTTCCAGAAGCCCTGCCCGAACGATGTCGGATTCCCAGACCAGGAGGTCGTAGTGGGCGTTCAGGGCCTTCATGGTGGCCATCTGGGCCAGGCAGATGCGGTTGACGTCTTCCCTGAGTTCCCCCCGCTCCAGGGCGTGAAGGATTTCCTCTATGCCCCACTGCAGGTTGGGGTACTCGGGGTCCTGGTGGAGGCGCACGTAGGCTTTGCCGGCGAAGTGGTCGTACTTCTCCTTCCCGTCCCACGCCAGGCCATAGTGCCTTAGGGCGAAAAGGGTTTCCGCCGCCTGGCGGCCGGTGTCGTCAATGTAGTTCAGGACCAGGACCCTTCGCCCCGCATAGTCCAGGATGCGGGCCAGGCTGTCCCCGAGGGCGATATTCCGCAGGTGGCCCACGTGGAGCTCCTTGTTGGGGTTCACCGAGGTGTGCTCGATGAGCACCAGACCTTCCCTCTTTGGGAAGGGTTCCTTGGGCCTCAGGGCCTCCTTGAGAAGATCCTCCGTACGGATGCGGAAGTTCAAATACCCCCCCACGGGGATGGCCTCTTCCACGAAAGGGGGAAGGTCCAGGCGGGCCTTGAGCTCCTCGGCGATGGCCTGGGGGGGTTTCCTGAGCTCCTTGGCCAAGGCGAAGAGGGGAACCCCGTAGTCCCCAGGCTTGTCCTTGGGGGCCCGGGCCACCTTGAGGCGGAGGTCCAGGCCCATCTCCTTGAGGGCGTGGTGAATGGCCTCTTCCAGGGCGCGGCGCACCATCAGGGGGTTATCTTACCCCAGGCCCCCTTCCAAAGCGGCCTTCAGGGACTCCGCCGCCTTGCGGTTCATGCCCGGCAGGCGGGCAAGTTCCTCTAAAGGAGCTTCCTTTAAGGCCTTAAGCCCCCCGTAGCGCTCCAGAAGGAGGCGCTTCCGGGCCTCCCCGATGCCGGGGATGCCCTCGAGGACCCGGAAAAGCTCTTGGCTCCTCCGCTTTTGGTGGTAGCGGAGGCCGTTTTGGTGGGCCTCGTCCCGCAGGTGGATGAGGAGCTGGAGGGCGGGGTGGGTGAGGGGCAGGCGGATCTCCCGGCCCTCTTGGGTGATGAGGACCTCCTCCTTCTTGGCCAGGCCCACCAGGGGGAGGCTCAGGCCTGCTCTTTCCAAAGCCCGGGCTGCTGCCCGCACCTGGCCTAAGCCCCCGTCGATGAGGAGGAGGTCGGGGAGGGGCAGGTCCTTGAGGCTTCCCGTGAAGCGCCGGTAGACCCCCTCCTCCATGGCGGCGTAATCGTCGTTCCCCGCCTTGAGGCGCATCCGGCGGTACTCCCCCCGCTTGGGCCTACCCCCCTCCAGGACGGCCATGGAAAAGACCCGGGCCTCCCCCTGGAGGTGGCTTACGTCGTAGCCCTCGAGGCGATAGGGCCTTTGGGATAGCCCCAGGATCTCCTGTAGGGCCTTTAGGGCCGGGTGGTCCCCCCGTCTTTCCCGTTGCTTGAGCTCGGTCTCCAGGGCCAGGCGGGCGTTCTTCTCCGCCAGCTCCAGAAGCCGCGCTTTCTCTCCCCTTTGGGGCACCCTCAGCTCCACCCTCCGCCCGGCGCGGCGGTGAAGGAGGGCTGCCAGTCCTTCCAGGTCCTCCAGGGGGAAGGGCAGCAGGACCAGGGGGGGTAGGGGGGAAGCCTCCAGGTAGTAATCCCGCAGGAAGGCCCAGAGGATTTCCTCAGGGCTCGCTTCCTCCTTTTCCACCACCCGGCTGATGCGGCCCAGGATCCGCCCTGAGCGCACCTGGTAGAGCTGCACCACCGCCAAAGGCCCTGCCTGGGCCAAGCCCAAGAAGTCCAGATCCCCTATCTCCGGGTCAAAGGCTTGCTGGGCAGTGGAGAAGAAAGCTCTTAGAGCCTCCATTTGATCCCGGATCTCCGCTGCCCGCTCAAACTCTAACCTCTGTGCGGCTTCACGCATCTTGGCTTCCAGCCCCCTCAGGAGCCCATCCACCTTCCCCTCCAGCACCGCCTCCACCTGGCGTACCACCTCCTGGTAGGCCTTGGGGTCGGCCAGACCCACGCAAGGGGCCAGGCAGCGGCCCATGCTGTGGTTCAGGCAGGGGTAGCGTCTCTTTTTCATGGGGTAGCCGGAGTTCTTGCGCAAGGGGAAAAGGCGGTCGATTAGGGTCTTAATGCGCCTTAGGGCGCTGGCCTCAGGGAAGGGACCATAGTACTTGGCCCCATCCTCCTCCACCCGCCGCACCACCAGGAGGGTGGGGAAGGGCTCGCGGGTGAGCTTTAGGAAGGGGTAGTGCTTGTCGTCCTTGAGAAGGACGTTGTAGGGGGGGCGGTGGGCCTTGATGAGGTTGGCCTCGAGGAGGAGGGCCTCCACCTCGTCCCGGGTGGCGATGAAGTCCAGGGCGGTGGCCTCTTGGGCGATGCGGGTTGCCTTGCCCTCCGCATGGAAGTAGCTTCGCACCCGGGCCCTCAGGTTTTTGGCCTTGCCCACGTAGAGGACCTCTTCCCCTTGCTTCCACAGGTAAACCCCGGGGGCCTCGGGAAGGGGAGGAAGCTCGGAAGGCCGCACGATCCCCATTGTAGAGTTTGCCTATGGACCCCGTCATGGTGGACGCCCACCTGGATTTGGCCTACAACGCCCGGATCCTGGGGCGGGACCTCTCCCTTTCTCTAGAGCGGCTCAGGGAGGTGGACCCCCACCCCGACACCCCCCTGGTCACCCTGGAAAGCCTTAGGGAGGCCAGGGTGGCGGTGGCCTTTGCCACCTTGTTCGTGGACCCCGGGGAAGGGGCCCTCGAGGACTGGCAGGAGGAGGTGTACGCCCAGCTGGCCCTGTACCAGGCCTGGGAGGCCAAGGGATGGGTGAGGATCCTCCGCCACGGAAGGGATCTGGAGGCACACCTCGCCCGCCACCAGGAGGACCGTATCCCGGGCCTGGTGCTTCTCCTGGAAGGTGCCCATGCCCTCGCCTCCCCTGAGGAGTTGGTTCCTTTGCGGCAAAGGGGCCTCAGGATGCTTTCCCTTACCTGGGCCACCCGGAATGCCTACGCAGGGGGCAACGCCGAGGAGGCCCCCCTGACCGGCTTGGGAAAAGCCCTTTTGAGGGAGATGGAGGGCCTGGGCATGGCCCTGGATCTCTCCCACCTGGCGGAGGAGGCGGCCTTCCAGGCCCTGGAGGTCTTCTCGGGGCCGGTCTGCGCCACCCACGCCAACGCCCGGGCCCTGGTGCCTTCCCCCCGTCACCTCTCCGACCGGCTTATGGAGGTCCTAAGGGAGCGGGGTGGGGTTTTGGGCTTGGTGCCCTTCAACGCCTTTTTGGAACTCGGCTGGAAGAGGGGCGACCCCAGGCTACCCCTGGAGGCGTTCTTCCGCCATAAGGCTCATGCCGAAGCCATCCTGGGCCCCAAGGGGGTGGGCCTGGGCACGGACTGGGACGGGGGGTTTGGCCTCGAGGCGGTTCCCCTGGGGTTGGACCGCCACCGAGACCTTTGGTCCTTAGGGGACGAGGCGTTCCTGGGTGAGAACTGGCTTCGCTGGCTACGTTCCTGGTTTTAAGGGCACCACCGCCAGGGTGCAGCGGCTTGCCGCCACCAGCCTCTCCTCCTCGTCGTAGACCTTGACCTCCCACACCTGGGTGGTGCGTCCCACGTGCAGGGGTTTCCCCACGGCGCGGATCACCCCTGTTTGTTTCTTGCGGAGGTGGTTGCAGTTGATCTCCAGGCCGAAGGCGGCATGCCCCGGTGGGCAGTTCAGGAACCCGCCCACGCTGGCCACGCTTTCCGCCAGGGCCACCGTGGCTCCCCCGTGGAGGAAGCCGAAGGGCTGGTGCACCCTGGGGGTTACCACCAGCTCGGCCACCACTTCTTCCTTTTCCAGCTTCAGGTAGCGCACCCCCAAGGTGGCATCCAGGGTTTCCCGCTGGGGAATGGTTTTTCCTTCCATGCCTTGGAGTATAAAGGGGGCGTGGGCGAGATACGGCTTTTCCCTGGGCTTCTTTCCCCCCCGGCGGGGCTGGAGTTTTTCCTGGACCTTCCCTCGGAGGAAGGAGCTCACCTGATCGCCTTTGCGGAAGGGGCCCTTGCCGCCTTGAAGGTGGCCTTCCAGGAGGGGGCAAGAAGCCTGGTGCTCCTTTCCCCCATCCTGCGGCGGGATGCCCTTCTTTCCGCCAAGCTTGCGGCCTTAAGGCTGGGCCTCGAGGCCCGGGGAACGGGAGGATTTGCCCAGGTGGGCCGGGCCCTCTTCTTCGGCCCAAAAGCGGTGGGGAGCGAGGAGATCTTCGCCGCCTGGAAGGAAGGGCTTTCGGAGGAAGGGGTGCGGGCTTGGCTGGCCCTTATGGAAGGGCTTTCCGATGAGCGCCGCTGGCTTAGGGGCACGGAAGCCCGGATCCTGGTGGTCCAGGGGGCCTGGGATGCCTTTACCCCGCCTTTTTACGGCAAGGAGGTGGCGGACTTCGCCAAGGGGGAGGCCTTGCGCTTCACCCTGGAGGAGGCGGGCCACCTGGTGCCCTGGGAGGCCAGGGAGGAGGTGGTGGACCTGGTGGCGGATTTCCTCAGCGGTGAAGCCTTTCGGCCCTTGCCCGGAGGCCTTGCCCTATGAGGCGGACGGGGTACCTTCACCTCTACGGGCTCAACCTGGTTTTCGACCGGGTGGGAAGGGGTCCAGGGGTGCTCCTCCTGGCGGAGGAGGCAAGGGCCTGGCCCGAGGATCTTCCGGAGGGGTATACCTTCTATCTTTTGGACCTCCCGGGCTATGGCCGCACGGGTGGGCCCTCCATGGCCCCGGAGGAGCTAGCCGAGTATGTGGCAGGCTTTCTGGTCATGCTCAACCTGGGTTCCCCTCCCATCCTGGTCCGGGGAATAGGTGAGGCGGTGGGTGAGGTGCTTAAGGATAGGGGGTATAAGGTGTTCTCTGGAGCTTCCCTAGGGGAAAGCTGAACCTGGACAGACACATGTGAGACGCTGAATGGGATAAAAAGATGGGGAACCGACCCTGTAGCGGAGGTTCCCCATATGCAGCTTACCTCGTTTGGCCGAGCGATAGGGCAAGGGGCTAGCCAAGGGACAAGACTGGCCGAAGCGGGGGCAGGCGACCCGGATGTCCAGGAACGCCTTCGCAAGGTGAAGTTGGTGAAAGCCCTGCGGGAGAGCAAGCGGAGCTGGGAAGAGATTCGGGAGTTTTTAGGCATCAGCCGGGCCACCTACTACCGTTGGGAAAGGGCTTTGAGGGAGAAGGGGCTAGCCGGACTCAAGCCCAAGTCCCGCCGCCCCCGGCGCCTGCGGGGAAAGGTGCACTGGAGGCCCGAGCTTCTTTCGCGGGTGGAGGAGCTGAGGAGGGAGAACCCCACCTGGGGGCGGTGGCCCATCTGGCTCACCTTGCGCCAGGAGGGCTTCCGGCTAGGGGAACGGACGGTGGGCCGGATTCTGGCCTATTTGGAGGGGAGGGGACGGGTGGAGAGGGTGGCCTGCTTTCTGGCCCGGAGGGGGAGAGGGAAGGCCAGGGGAAGACCTAGGAGACCCTACGCCCGGGGTAAGCCCCGGGGATACGAAGCTCAAGCCCCTGGGGACCTGGTACAGGTGGACACCTTGATAGTGAGCCTGGGACCGGGGGAGGTGGTGCGGCACTTTTCGGCGGTGGACCTCTTTACCCGCTATGCCCTGGGGGAGGTGCACAGCCGGGCCACGGCGAGGCTAGCGGGGGAGTTTCTGTCCCGACTGGTGGCCCAGGCGCCTTTCCCCATCCGGGCGGTACAGGTGGATGGGGGTAGCGAGTTCATGGCGGAGTTTGAGGAGACATGCCGACGTTTGGGGGTTGCTCTTTTCGTGCTGCCTCCCCGGAGCCCCAAGCTCAACGGGCACGTGGAGCGGTTGCAACGGACTTTTAGGGAGGAGTTTTATACCCGAGCTTTGCCCACGAGGGTGAGCGAACTACAGGCGGAGCTCAATGCCTACCTTGACCACTACAACCGCAGAAGGCCCCACAGGGCCTTGGGTGGCCTTGCTCCCTTGGAGTTCCTGGCTAAGATATGGGGGGAGTCGGTTCCCCAAGGTGTCTCAAATGTGGTGGCCAATTACAAAAGCTTGCAAAGAGCCATGGATATGGGGTAGCATGCACAGGGGAGGTATGGGTATGCGGAGGATTCTGGGTGTTTGGGTGGTGGCCTTCGGCCTGGGTTTGGCGCAGTTTTCCGTGGAGAACTTAAAGCCCTCCCTGGCGGCGGTAGGGGGTACCCAGGGCTTTGGCCTCGAGGCCTCCTGGCACTGCCAGCTCTTCCAGCCCCCTGTGGGGGAGGTGCGGCCGGCCTTGGACGTGGGTTATGACGTGAACGGCAACTGGAACGGGGCCTTCCTCTTCCGCTACCTCTACCCCCTGGCCGAGGGCTTGAGGGGGGGCGTGGGGCTTGGGGTGGTCATCCCTGGCTTCCAGTTTAGCAACACCAGCCTTTACTTCCGGGCGGATGCCGAGTACGACCTCAAGGCTGCTCTGGGGGTTCCCTTCTTCCTAGGTGGGGACCTAGGCCTTGCGGGAAATAAGCTGGCGGCCCAGTTCAAGGTGGGCTACCGCTTCTAAGGGCTACCCGGGGCTGGGGGAGGGTTTAGCCCTCCCCAGGGCTTCTTCCTCTTCCGGAGCATCCACCTCCACCTTCATCACCTCCCTGAGGAGGCTGGTGGCGTAGCTGCCCTTGGGCAGGAAGAAGGTTAGCCAAAGCCCTTCTGGGGTTTCCTCCAGGGTCCACTCCGTAAGGGGGATGCGGATGGGCCTCCTTGCCCCCCGGCGGGCGCGGAACTCTTCCCGCTTCAGGTCATAGCGGGCCAGGATCTCGTCCTCCAGGGCCCGGGCCTCCCCCCGGGCCTCCGGGTACTTCTTGCCGAAGAGGGGCCCCGTGGCGCTGATCTCGAGCCTTAAAGACCTTTCCACTTCCTCTTCCCGTTCCACCAGAAACTCTCCCCCGGTGGCGTGCTTCTTGGCCCAGTCCCCGGGGATGACCCGGTCGTAAAGCCCCCTTTCCATCCTCAGGGCCACCCAGTCGTTGAAGAGGAGGCTTTGCAGGCTTCCAATCAGGAAGCGCTTGAGCCAGGGGTTTCCCCTTCCCTTGCCCTTCTTCACCAGCTCGTAGCCCTTGACCGGGTTCTGCCCCTCGAGGCCAAAGCGCTGGGGGCCGTAATAGTTGGGGATGCCCTTGGCCTCGAGGGTCTTCAGGATGGCCCGGGCCTGTTCCACGCCGTGAGCTCCGCGAATGAGAATGCGGAAGTGGTTTCCCTTGAGGTGCCCCGTGCGCAGCTTGTTGGTGTGCAGGTTGGCTTCCAGAAGCCGGGTTCCCTTAAGGTTTTCCAGCAAGCAGAGGGCATCCTCGTGTTTGCGGGGGATGGAGAACCACTGCCGGGTTTGGGCGCGCTTATCCTTAAGCCCCGCCACCCCGATCTCCTTTTCCGGGACCCCCACCTCGTCCCGCAGGAACTCCACCACCTGGCGCGTGGTTAAGCCTTCCTTCTCCAGGAGGAAGTAGAGGTGTTCCCCTTCCCCGCTGGGCAGGTAGGCGGGCACCTCCTCCACCTGGAAGTCCTGGGGAAGAAGGCGGATCATACCCCCCACGCCGGGAAGGTCCTGGGTGAGGTAGGGGTAGCGCCCGGGGCGAAAGACGAGGTCCATCCCCTTATTGTGGCCTAGGGCAGGGCTTTAAGCCAAGACTCCAAGACCCCGAAGCCGTAGCGGAAGAAGGCCTCGGAGCCCAGGTCCACCCCGGCCCTGGCCAGGATTTCCTTGGGGCTAGCGCTTTCCCCCGCCTCGAGGATTCCCAGGTACTTAGGCACGAAAGCTTCCCCCTCCTCTCGGTACTTCCCGTAAAGGGCCAGGACCACCAGGTAGCCCAGGGCGTAGCTGTAGGTGTAGAAGCGGTAGTGGACGAAGTGGGGAATGCCGGCCCAGGCCGCTTGGTCCAGCTCGGTCCACGCCACCGCCTCCCCGTAGAGCCCCTCTTGCTCCTCCTGCCAGATCCGGTGGAAGGCCTCGGGGGAGAGGGCCGCTTCCTTGCGGGCCTCGAGGCTCCGCCTCTCGAAGAAGGTGTACATGACCTGGCGGAAGAGGGTGTTCACCGCATCCTCCACCCTTTCTGCCAGGAGGAGGGTCTTTTCCTCCTGGGAAAGCCTTTCCAAGAGGAGGTCGTCCAGGAGGATCTCCGCGAAGACGCTGGCGGTTTCCGCCAGGGGGGTGGAGGCCCCGAAGTTGAGGAGGCGTTGCTTCCTGGCCAGGTAGAAGTGCACCCCGTGCCCCAGCTCGTGGGCCAGGGTGTGAGCGGCGTCCAGGTCGTCGGTGTGGTTGAGGAGGACGTAGGGGTGAGTGGAGGGAAGCCCCCCAGAGCAGAAGGCCCCGCCCCGCTTGCCAGGGCGGGGGTAGGCGTCGATCCAATGCTTCTCAAAGAATTCCCGGGCGATCCTTTCCACCTCGGGGGAGAAGCGGCGGAAGGCCTCCAGGACCAGCGCCTTGGCCTCCTCGAAGGGCACCTGGGGCTTTTCCCGGGTGAGGGGGGCGAGGAGGTCGGGGCTTGGCACCTTTTCCCCGCCCAAGCGCCTGGCCTTCCAGCGGTAGTAGGCCTCCACCAGGCCGTAGTGGGCCCGGGTGGCCTCGAGGAGGGCCTCGATGTCCTTTACCTCCACCTCGTCCCGGAGGGCCACGGGCTCCAGGGGGTGGCGGTAGCCCCGGAGGCGCAGGTCCTGGAGATAGTCCAAATAGACCGCGTTGAAGACGGCGCCCAGGGTGGGGGCCTCGGCCAGGAGCTTCCCGTATAGCTCCCGGTGGGCCTCCCGGCGCACCTTGGGGTCGGGGTCCCGCCTCAGGGCCCGCACCTCCATCTCGGTGAGCTCCTTTTCCCCCACCCGGAAGCGGAAGCGGCCGGTGTACTCCGTGTAGAACTGGCTCCAGGCGCTCCTGCCCACCAGGCCCTTGAGGTTTAGGAGCTCTTCCTCCCGCTCGGAAAGGGTGTGGGGGGCGTAGGCCCTTTGCCTTTCCAGGAAGTGGCGGAGGTCCGCCAGGCCGGGGTGGTCCAGGAGGGCCTGGAAGGCCTCCTCAGGGAGCTTGCGCAGGGCCACCTCCAGGGGCAGGAGGCGGTTGCGCACCTCGGTGTAGCGGTTTCGCACCCGGTCCAGGAGGGCTTTCGCCACCGGGTCCTGGGTGCGGGTGGCGAAGTAGAGGGAGGCGTAGTTCAGGGGCCGGTAGGCCTTCTCCAGGGCTTCCTCGTAGCGGCGGAAGAGGGCTTCCGCCCCCTTGGGGTCCAGGAGGTCCTGAGGGTCCAGCCCTTCCGCCAGGCGCAGGGCTTCGGCCAGGTCCCCTTCCAGCCTGGGGTCCTCGGGGCCGGCATAGAGATCTGCGAGATCCCACTCCACGCCGCCCACTATACCTCCGCCTAGCGTATCCTGGAGGGCGTGGCCGCGCTCGTCGTCTACAAGGGCAAGCCCGCCCTGGCGGAAGAGAAGGGGGACCGGCTGGAGCTCACCCTTCCCGGGGGGGAGCGGGCCCGGGTACGCCCCAAGGACGTCCTTTGGCTCCATCCCGGACCGGCCTCCTTGGACCTCGAGGTGCCCGCAGGGGAGGAGGAGGCCGCCTGGGAACTTCTGCAGGGCCAGGCGGTGAGCCTGAAGGAGCTTGCGGAGCTGGCTTTTGGCGCCTACACCCCGGAAACCGCCTACGGGGCCTACCTCCTGGCCCAAAGGGGGGAGCGGTTTGCCCTCGAGGGGGACCGGGTGCGGGCCCGAACCCCCGAGGAGCTTGCCGCCCTCCTGCGGGCCAAAAGGGCTAGGGAGGAGCGGGAGCGGGCCTTCCAGGAGGCGGTGGGGAGGCTCAAGGAGGGGAGGTGGCTTGAGGAGGACCGCCCCCTCCTGGCCGAGGCCGAGGCCCTGGCCCTTGGGGAGCGCCAGGAAAGCCGACTGCTCAGGGCCCTGGCCCTCCCGGAAACCCCGGAGGCCGCCCACGCCCTCCTCCTCCGCCTGGGCCTCTGGCGGTGGGAAAACGCCCATCCCCGGCGCCTGGGCCTTCCCCTGAACCCCCCAGACCTCCCCTTGCCCCCCCTGCCGGAGGAGGCCCGGGAAGACCTCACCCACCTCCTCGCCTTCGCCGTGGACGACGAGGGGAGCCAGGACCCGGACGACGCCGTCTACGCCGAAGAGGTGGAAGGGGGTTTCCGCCTCCTGGTGCACGTGGCGGACGTGGCCGCCCTGGTGCCCCCGGGGAGCCCCCAGGACCTGGAGGCCCTCCGCCGCGGGGCCAACCTCTACCTCCCCGAGGGCACGGTGCCCATGCTGCCCCAGGCCGCCACCGAGCGCCTGGGCCTGGGCCTAAGGGAGGTTTCCCCCGCCCTCACCTTTGAGCTTTGGGTTTCTGAGGAGGGGGAGCTTCTGGAGGAGCGGCTTTACCCTTCCTGGGTCCGGGTTAGGCGGCTCACCTACCGGGAAGCCCTGGGGGAACCCGCCCTGGGGCCCCTGGCCGCCTTGGCCCAGGCCTTTCACCGGAAGCGCCTTTCCCAGGGGGCCTTGGACCTGAGCCTCCCCGAGGTGAAGGTGCGCCTGGAGGAAGGGCGGGTGCGCCTCACCCCCTTGTCCCCCTACGAGAGCCGCCTCTGGGTGCGGGAGGCCATGCTCCTTGCGGGCTACGCCGCCGCCCACCTGGCCCTTAGGGAGGGCCTACCCTTCCCCTTCGCCACCCAGGAGGCCCCTTCCCGCAGGGTGGAAGGGGAGGGCCTGGCCGCCATGTGGGAGCAGAGGAAGCTCCTCAAGCGGGCCCAGCTCAAGGCGGTGCCCGCACCCCACAGGGGCCTGGGCCTTCCCCTTTATGCCCAGGTGACGAGCCCTTTAAGGCGCTACCTGGACCTGGTGGCCCACCAGCAGCTCAGGGCCTGGCTCAAGGGGGAAAAGCCCCTTTCCCAAGGGGAGCTTCTGGAAAGGGTGGGGGCGGCGGAGGCGGTGGCCGACCTGGTGCGGGAGGCGGAGCGCAGGAGCAAGCTCCACTGGACCCTGGTCCACCTCCTGGAAGAGGGCTACGAGGGGCCGGGGGTCTTGGTGGAGAGGCGGGGCGGGCAGGGGACCTTCCTCCTCCCCGAGCTGGGCCTCGGCGCCCAGGTGGCCCTGGCCCAGCCCCTTCCCCTAAACACCGAGGTCCGCCTCCGCTTCCTGGAGGCGGACCTCCCTAACCTGGAAGCCCGTTTTGCCCTGGAGTAGGGCAGGGGCCTGGCCTACATGTGTTCGATCAGGGCGCGGCCGAACTCGCTGGTTCTAAGGAGGGTGGCGGGCTTACCCTCGGCCTGAAGGAGGCGGTGGAAGTCGTAGGTAACGAGCCCCTTGGCGATGGTGCGCTCCATGGCCTGGATGATGAGGTCTGCTGCCTCGTTCCAGCCCATGTAGCGGAGCATCATCTCCCCCGAGAGGATGACGCTAGAGGGGTTCACCTTGTCCTGGCCCGCATACTTGGGGGCGGTGCCATGGGTGGCCTCAAAGACCGCATGCCCCGTTTGGTAGTTGATGTTGGCCCCGGGGGCGATGCCGATTCCACCCACCTGGGCGGCCAAGGCGTCGGAGATGTAGTCCCCGTTGAGGTTCAAGGTGGCGATTACCGAGTACTCGTCGGGGCGGAGGAGGATCTGCTGCAGGAAGTTGTCGGCGATCATGTCCTTGATGACGATCTCCCTGCCGGTCCTAGGGTTTTTCAGCACATACCAGGGTCCGCCATCCAGGGGCGTGGCCCCGTACTTCTCCCGGGCCAGGGCGTAGCCCCATTCCCGGAAGGCCCCTTCCGTGAACTTCATGATGTTGCCCTTGTGCACCAGGGTGACGCTGGGCAGGTCCTCCTTGATGGCGTACTCTATGGCCGCGGCCACCAGGCGCTCCGTGCCCTCCTTGGACACGGGCTTGATGCCGATGCCGGAGGTTTCGGGGAAGCGGATCTTGGCGTAGGCCTTGGGGAACTCCCGCTTGAGGAAGTCCAGGACCTTTTGCACCTCCTCGCTGCCTGCAGGCCACTCAATCCCAGCGTAGATGTCCTCGGTGTTCTCCCGGAAGATGACCATGTTGACCAGCTCGGGGTGCTTCACCGGGCTCGGGACCCCCTGGAACCAGCGCACGGGGCGCACGCAGGCGTAAAGGTCCAGCTCCTGCCTTAGGGCCACGTTGATGGAGCGGATGCCCCCGCCCACCGGGGTGGTGAGGGGCCCTTTGATGGCCACCAGGTACTCGCGGATGAAGTCCAGGGTTTCCTCGGGTAGCCATACAGGCTCCCCATAAACCTGGTTGGCCTTTTCCCCGGCGTAGATCTCCGCCCAGGCGATTTTGCGCTTTCCCCCGTAGGCCTTTTCTACGGCGGCATCTAAGACGGGCCTGGCGGCTCTCCAGATGTCTGGCCCCGTCCCATCCCCTTCGATGAAGCCGATGATGGGCTGGTCCGGCACCTGGAGAACCCCGTTTTGGATGGTGATCCTTTCGCCCTCTGGGATTTGGATGTGTTTGTAGGCCATACCTGACCTCCGGGCCATAGCATACCCCTTTCCCCGGGGAAAAGTGTCCTAGACTGGGGCCATGCCCGATGTCCTGGTGGTGGGGGCGGGGATCGTGGGGGCGGCCTCGGCCTACCGCCTGGCGGAGGCGGGGCTTTGGGTTTTGGTCCTGGAGAAGGAGGCCACCTTCGCCCAAGGCTCCACAGGGCGGAGCGCCGCTGGGGTCAGGGTGCAGTTCTCCGAGCCCTGGAACGTCCTCCTTTCCTACCACTCCATCCTGGAGTACCAAAGGATCCCGGAGGCCGGCTACCGGCCCATCGGCTACCTTTTCCTGGTGCCCGAGGCCTTGAGGGAGGTCCAGGAGGAAGCCTTGGCCACCCAGAGGGCTTTGGGGGTGCCGGTGGAAAAGCTCGCCCTCGAGGCGGCCCAAGCCCTGGTGCCCTTCCGGGAGGAGGGCCTGGCCTACGCCACCTACGGGCCCATGGACGGGATCATTGACCCCCACGGGGTGACCGCCTACTACTTGCGGGAGGCCAGGCGCCTTGGGGCCGAGGTGCGCTTTTTCGAGCCCCTGCTTGGGGCGCAGCCGAAGGGGGGCGTTTGGCGGGTGGCGACCCCCAAGGGGCGGTATGAGGCCCCTTTCCTGCTCTTGGCCACGGGGGCCTGGACAGGGGAGGTGGGGCGGAGGCTGGGCCTGGAGATCCCCATCCACCCCGTGCGGCGCATGGTCTATGCCACGGCCCCCGCCCCTTTCCCCCACGCCTTCCCCCTCACCATCGACCTGGCCACGGGCTTTTACCTGCGATCGGAGGGGCCCAGGGTGCTCCTGGGCCGCTCCAATCCCGCTGAGCCCCCTGGCTTCGCCGAGGGGATGGATTGGGAGTGGCTTGGGCCCACCCTCGAGGCGGGCCTTTTCCGCTTTCCCTTCCTGGAGGGGCTCGCCCTGGACCGGAAGGCCAGCTGGTGGGGCTACTACGAGGTGACCCCGGACCACAACCCCATCCTGGGTTTTGTGGAGGAGGGGCTTTTGGTGGCGGCGGGCTTTTCCGGCCACGGGGTGCAGCAGGCGGCCATGGTGGGGAGGCTCATGGCGGAGCAGGTGGTCCACGGGAAGGCGAGGAGCCTGGACATAACCCCGTTCCGCTTGGAGCGCTTCCGGGAGGGGCGTTTTCTGAAGGAGAAGGGGATCGTGTAGGCTAGGGGTGTCCTGCAAGGTCGCCTACAGGTCCACCGGGACGGAAGAGGGGTTTTATGAGGATATTGCTGGCGGGATTGTTGTTTTTGGGATTGGCCTTGGGGCAGGCCGTGGTCAAGGGCTTGACCCCGGCCGAGGTGGAAGGGATCCTCAAGCAGGCGGGTCTTGCCTACGAGAAGACGGGTGCCCAGGAGTTCCGTCTGGAGATGGCTGGCCTGACTAAGGTCTGGCTCTACCTGGATTTCTGCCAGGAGGAGCGGTGCGGGGTCCTGACCTTAAGCGCTGGCTTTACCCTGGAGGAGGTGCCGGACCTCGAGGCCGTGAACGCCTGGAATCGGGACCGCCGCCTCAGCCGGGCCTTTTTGGACGAGGGAGGAACCGTGTGGGTGGAATCGGACCTGGACCTCACGGGAGGGGTGAGCCTGGGGGCGGTGAGGGCTTTCTTGGACCTCTTCGCCGAGGAGATCCTTCCCGCCTTCATGGATCACATCGGGTTTGAGCCTTGACCCTAGGCGGGACCTCCCCTAAGATGGGGGATGCCTGGTGCGCCCGTGGCGGCGTAGCTCAGGTGGTCAGAGCACACGACTCATAATCGTGGTGTCGTGGGTTCGAGTCCCACCGCCGCCACCAGCCTGGGAAGGCAAAGCTTCACCCCCCCGGTAGCGTGGCCGGGGGGTGTGGCCTTTGGGGGGCTGGAGGGGAAACCCAGGGATCAGGGTTGGCCTTGAGGGCCTCGAGGTTGCTACACTGAAGACCACGGGGCCCGGGATCCCCCCGACCGCCCCAGGAGGTTTATGCGCGCGCACATCATCACCTTCGGATGCCAGATGAACGAGTACGACTCCCACCTGGTGGCCAGCGAGCTCGTCAGCCTGGGGTGGGAGCTGGTGGAGAGCGTGGAGGAGGCGGACTTTGTCCTGGTGAACACCTGCGCCGTGCGGGGCAAGCCCGTGGAGAAAGTTCGCTCGCTTCTAGGCCAGCTTCGCAAGGAGAAGGAGCGCCGGGGCCTTCTTATCGGCCTCATGGGCTGCCTGGCCCAGCTGGACGAGGGCCAGCAGATGGCCCGCAAGTTCGGCGTGGACGTGCTTTTAGGCCCTGGGGCCCTCACCTCCTTGCCCGAGGCCTTGAAGGGGAACGAGCGCTTCTGGGACCTCACCTTCAAGGAGGACCTCCTGGACTACATCCCCCCGCCCCCTAAGGGGGCCCTATCCGCCCATGTGACCATCATCCGCGGGTGCAACCACCACTGCACCTACTGCATCGTCCCCACCACCCGGGGCCCTGAGGTTTCCCGCCACCCGGACCTGATCCTGAAGGAGATCGAGCAGCTGAAAGCGGCGGGGGTGGTGGAGGTGACCCTCCTGGGCCAGAACGTGAACTCCTACGGCAAGGACCAGCCGGGCTTCCCCAGCTTTGCCGAGCTCCTCCGCCTGGTGGGGGGGATGGGCATCCCCCGGGTGCGCTTCCTCACCAGCCACCCGGTGAACTTCACCGACGACATCCTAGAGGCCATCGCCGAGACCCCCGCCATCACCCGCTACATCCACCTTCCGGTGCAATCGGGCTCCGACCGGGTGCTTAGGCGCATGGCCCGGGAGTACCGCCGGGCGCACTACCTGGAGCGCATCCGGAGGATCCGTGAGGTTTTGCCAGACGCTGTCCTTTCTACGGACATCATCGTGGGCTTCCCTGGGGAGACGGAGGAGGACTTCCAGGAAACCCTCTCCCTTTACGACGAGGTGGGCTACGACCAGGCCTACATGTTCATCTACTCCCCCCGGCCCGGAACCCCGGCCTTCAAGCATTTCCAGGACCTGCCCCGGGAGGTGAAGGTGGAAAGGCTACAGCGCCTCATTGAAAAGCAGAAGGAGTGGAGTTACCGCCGCAACCAGGAGTGGGTGGGGAAGACGGTGGAGGTGCTGGTGCGGGGGGTGGCCAAGGAGGAGGGCTTTGTGCAGGGGCACGACCGGGGGAACCATCCGGTGCTGGTTCCCGCCCACCAGGCTCCCACCCCGGGGCTTTATCAGGTGGAGATCAAGCAGGCTACCCCGCACCTGCTCTTTGGGGAGGTGGTGGGGGCCAGGGAGCCTGCCCCCATCCCCCTGCCCGTGGCCTGAGGGGACGGTATGCGCCAGCACTTCCTGCCCTTTGGCGGCGCCCTAGCCTTTTTTCTTCTCGTGTATGCCACCTCCCGCTTCGCCCTCTGGGGGCTGCTTCTGGCGGCCTTGCTTTCCTACTCCCTGTATCTGGGCCTATTCCGCTGGCAGGGGAGGCTTCTGGCCCAGGGGCTTTCGCGGGCGGCCCTGGAGCGCCTGGCCATGCGGGAGGCCTGGCGGAGGGGGGCTTATTGCGCCCGGAGGATCTGCTCCCCTTCCTTTCTGAGGCCGAGGCCCGGGCCCTTTTGGAGGGCCTGGCGGCCAGGGGGCTATGCCGGAAGGAGGGGGAGGGCTTTCGCTTCTGAGCCCAGCCGGGGATGGTAGAGGAAGCCGAGGTGGTGGTCCTGGGGGCGGGGGTGGCGGGGCTTACCGCCGCCTGGCTTCTCAAGGAAAGGGGTCTTAGGGTGCGGGTGGTGGCCCAGGGCCTGGGGGAGGCGAGCCGCTCCCCCGTGGCCCTGGTGAACCCCTTGCGGGGGAAGCGCTTCACCCTGGCCAACCGGGGGGAGGAGGCCCTCGAGGCGGCCCTGCGCTTTTACGGCCGCTTCGTGCCCCTGCACCTGGGCGTCTACCGCCCCGTGCCGGAAGGGGAGCGGGGAAAGGTGGCCTCCCGGCTTGGGGGGCTCAGGCACGCTTGGGACGAAGGGGGCGTTTGGCTGGAAGAGGCCTTCTGGTTGGAACCCAGGCCCCTTCTGGCAAAGCTTTCGGAAGGGCTTGCCCTCCTCAGGGCCCGGGTGCTGGCCTGGGAACCGCCTTATCTCTGGCTGGAGGGGGGAGGGCGGATAAGGGGGGAGGTGCTGGTCTACGCGGGGGGTGGGCAGGGGGCCCATCTTTTGGGGCTGGAGGGGTGGCATATCCCGGGCTTGGTCCTTCTCCTGCTGGACTATTTCCCCCGGGCCATCAGCTACCGGGTCTACCTGGCGGGAAGCGCCCTAGGGGGAAGCTACCTTCCCCATCGTTCTGATCCCGAGGCTCCCCCGCCCACGGAAGGGGAGGTGGAATGGCTTCTAAGGGGCGCGGAAGACCTTCTGGGCTACCGCCCCCGGGTGGCCTCCGCCTGGCGGGGGGTGCGCTTCCGGCTGGACCGCCCCGCTTCGCCCAAGGGTACGGACCTTCCCTACCTCTTCCCCGTGGAGGGCGGCTTTGCCCTGACGGGCCTCGGTTCCACGGGTTTTCTCTATGCGCCCCTTCTGGCGGAGAGGCTAGCGGAGGCTTTAGGCTAGGGGGTGTACACGGGTGTGGTGATCGCCGGGGGGCTTTCCCGCAGGTTCGGGGAGGACAAGGCCCTTTACCCCTATCGGGGGAAGCCCCTGATCCGGTGGGTTTTGGATAGCCTGCAGGGGGCGGGGGAGCGCTTCGTCGTGGCCAACCGGCCCTATCCGGGCCTCGAGGTGCCCGTCTATCCCGACCTCCTCCCGGGGGGAGATAGCCTTTCCGGCCTGCACTCCGCCCTCTTTCACGCCCGCTACCCCTGGGTGGCGGTGGCGGCCACGGACCTGCCCTTCCTGAGCCCGGGGTACTGGGCCTTTCTCTATGAGCGCGCCCTGGCCTCCCCCCACCCGGTGGTGGTGGCCTATAACCCGGAAGGCCACCTGGAGCCCCTCATGGCCTTCTATCACAAGGATTGCCTCCCCCAGGTGGAAAGGCAGCTTCGGGAAGGGGACTTCCTCCTCCGGCGGGTGATGGAGGTGTTGGGGGCCACCTACATCCCGGCGGAGGCGGTGGTGGAGCGCTTCGGGGCCCAGGTTTTCCTGAACGCCAACCGCAAGGAGGAGCTTCCCTAGTCCCGCACCCGGATGCGGGCGGTGGCGGTGCGGGTGCCGTCCAGGTAGAGCTCCAGCTCGTAGGCTCCTGGGGTCTTGGGAGCCAGGAGGGTGCCGCGGAAGGTGAGGTCGTCCACCCGTTCCAAGGGGACGATGAGGGGTCCGAGGCGCACCTCCACCCGGTTTGCCCGGCGGAGGAGGCGGGCCTCGAGGCGCACCTCCTCCCCGGGGTCCAAGAGGGCGGGGGTGGCGAGGAGGGTGGCCAGGGGGCCGGGGCGCACCGTGAGGTAGGCCCTGGCCTCGGCCCGCTCCTCACCCCGCTCGGCCACCACCTTCAGCTCCAGGCTCCCCTGGCCCTCCACGGGGAGGTAAGCCCCGTAAAGCCCTTCCTCCAGGGGATTCAGGGCATAGGTGCGCCCTTCCAGCTCGGCCCAGACCCGGGTGGGGCCTCCCTGCACCTGGGCCCGGAGGGGAAGCTCCGCCCCCGGGGGCAACACCGCGGGCAGGGGCAGGAGGACCACCGCCAGGCTTTCCTCCGTGAGGGTGCGCACGATTTCCCGCACCACCGGCCGGGCGGAAAGAAGGACCTGGGGCAGGGGACCGGGCTCCAGGGCCAGGGATACGGGTTCCCCGGGTTCTTGTAGCTTGTCCAGGATAGCCGGATCCAGGCTAAGGGTATAGGTTCCCGTGGGGCGTTAAGGGAGCGTTAAGGGGGCCATGTGCTTTTCTGACACGGGGTTGGTTTGAGGGCGTTAAGCTTAAGGTAGAAGGTGAGGATCTCCTTAAAGATTTCTTAACGGTTGGATTAACGAGGGTGAGAGCGATGAAGGTCCGGTTGCCCCTATACGGCCCTGCCCGGGCGGAAGGACCCTCGGGGCCCCTTTCCTTGCGGCGGAAGGCCTTAGGCATCCTCTATTACCTGGCCCTCGAGGGGCCCACCCGCAGGGAGAAGCTGGCCGACCTCCTCTGGGGCCACGGGGCGGCCTTGCAGAACCTCCGGGTGGAGCTCACCCACCTCCGGGGGTTTTTCGGGAGGGAGGCCTTTAGGGGTAGGGTCTTGGAGCTCCCCCCTGGGGTGGAGCTGGACCGGAGCCCCGGGGTAGGGGAGGTGATGGAGGGCCTCGAGGACCTCTCCCCCGAGTTCACCGGGTGGCTGCAGGCGGTGAGGGCGCGCCTGGAGGTCCCCAAGGAGGCCTTGCCCCTTCCGGAAAGGCTCAAGGAGGTGCGTCCTCCGGCCCTGGTGGTGCTGATGGGGCCGCCGGGATCCGGTCGTAAGGCTTTGGCCCGGGCCCTAGCAGAGAGCTTGGGCCTTCCCTTCCGGGAGGGGCTGGGAAGCGGCCTTGGGGTCTTTTACCTGAGTGACCCCCTCCCTGGAAAGGAGGAGGCCCTTAGGCTCCGCCCCACCTCCGGCCAGGTCCTGGTGGTGGCCCGCAGCGCCTTTGGCGAGGACCCTTCGTTCCTGCTGGCCCTGCGAACCCGCTTCCCGGCGGAGATTACCCGGGTTCTTCAGGTGCCGCGGCTGGCCTGGGGCGAGGTGCGCAGGGGGTACTTGCGGAACCTCTCCTTCGAGCGGGCGGCCCGCTTTTACCTGGAAAGCGGCGGCCGCCCGGAGATCCTCAAGGAACTCCTGGCCCTGGACGACCCTGAGGCCTTGCCCCAGCGGGTGCGGGCCATGGTGGCCCTCGAGGCTCGCCACCTGCCCGAGGCGGCCCGGAGGGCCTTGGAGGCCTTGTCGCTGCACCCCGGTTCCTTCCCGCCGGAGGTGGCGCAGGCCTTGGGGGTCGAGGCCCATTTGGACGAGCTGGAGCACCGGGGGTGGCTGGTTTTTACCGAGGGCCGGTACCGCCTGGCCGAGCCTCAGTTCCGCCGCTACCTTTGCTCGGGCATTGCTCCCGGGGAAAGGCTCAGGTTGCACGGGCGCCTGGCGGACTTTTTCCATGGAACAGGGGATGCGGTGGCGGAGGCGTACCATCGCCAGGCCAGCAGGCGGCCCCTAGAAACCGGGGTATGGGCCAAATCCTTGCTGGGATGGCGCCGCTTCATGGCCGACCCCGCTTTTCCCCGGAGTGAGTTCTTACCGCCCGAGAAGCTCATGGGCTTGGGCTCTCCGGTACCCATGGACGACCTCCCCGAGGAGCTGGAGCTGATCTCCTGGGACGGGGAGGCGGTGGAGGTGGCCTTGGTGCTGGATGAGCCGGCGGTCCTGCACCTTCAGGGACAGGTGTACCAGCACCTGCCCAACGGCGTGGGAGTGGACGCTGAGGCCTTTCCCCTCCGGTTTTTCGCCGGGGACAAGGGGGTTTACTTCCTGCCCGTGGAGGTCAGAGCCTACGACTTTTGGGGAGCTGTGTTGCCGCAAAGGCCCCTGGACTACCTTCTTTTCCTCCTCCCGGGCGTGTACCGCCTGGGGTTGGGGACCAAGGGGCTGGCTGAGCTTGCCCTGAAGGCCTACCGAAAGGCCCCGGGCACCAGCCGCGTGCTGGCCCCTTTAGGGCAGCTGGTGGAGGTTTAGGCTCCAGCACCCGGTTGCGGCCGGTCGGCAGGGGCCACGGGCGGGGGCGCCGCGGGGAGGAGGAGGAGCCTAAGCACCTCCCCCACCTCCTCCACGAAGGTAATTTCCAGGTCCTTGAGGATTTCCTCGGGCACCTCCTTGAGCTCGGGTTCGTTTTCCTTGGGGAGGACCACCCGGAAGATGCCTGCCTGGTGGGCGGCGAGGAGCTTCTCCTTCACCCCGCCGATGGGGAGAACCCGGCCCCTCAGGGTGATCTCCCCGGTCATGGCGATGTCCATACGCACGGGGCGCCCTGTGAGGGCACTGGCCAGGGCGGTGGCCATGGTGATGCCGGCGGAGGGGCCGTCTTTGGGCGTGGCCCCTTCCGGTACGTGGATGTGCAGGTCAAAGTCCTTGTGGAAGCCCTCGGGCAGGCCCCACTCCTCCCGGTGGGCCCGCAGGTAGGTGAGGGCGGCGTGGGCCGATTCCTTCATCACCTCCCCCAGGTTCCCCGTGAGGTTCACCTTGCCCGTGCCCGGCACGGCCACGGCCTCGATGGTGAGGAGGGCCCCGCCATAGGGGGTCCAGGCCAGGCCCTGGGCCACCCCCACCTGGGGAGCCTTCTCCGCCCGGTCCGGGCGGTACTTGGGCACCCCCAGGTAGGCCTCGAGGTCCTGGGCATCCACCACCCGCACGCCCTCCCAGGGGCTTTCCAGGTAGTCCTTGGCGGCCTTGCGGGCCACCTTGGAAAGCTCCCGGTCCAGGTTGCGCACCCCCGCCTCCCGGGTGTACTCCTGCACGATACGCTCGATGGCCCGGTCGGTGATCTCCAGTTTGCCCTCGAGGCCCGCTTCCTTCACCTGGAAGGGCCAGCGGAAGTGACGGGCGATGGCGCGCTTCTCCGGCAGGGTGTAGCCGGGGATCTCGATGACCTCCATTCGGTCCAGAAGGGGCTTGGGAATGGTGCTTAGGGTGTTGGCGGTGGTGATGAAGAAGACCTTGGAGAGGTCGTAGGGCACATCCAGGTAATGGTCGGTGAAGGTGTGGTTCTGCTCGGGGTCCAGGACCTCCAGAAGAGCGGAGGCCGGGTCCCCCCGCCAATCGGAGGAGAGCTTGTCGATCTCGTCCAGGAGGAAGACAGGGTTTACCACGCCCACCTGCTTCATCCCCTGGATGATCTTCCCGGGAAGCGCTCCGATATAGGTGCGCCGGTGACCCCGGATTTCCGCCTCATCCCGCACGCCACCTAAAGAGATGCGGTGGAACTTGCGGTTCATGCTACGGGCGATGCTCTTGCCCAAGGAGGTCTTGCCCACCCCCGGGGGCCCCACGAAGCAAAGGATAGGGGCGTGACCCCTGACCTCCTTCCCCTGGGTAAGCTGGCGCACCGCCAGGTACTCCAGGATGCGCTCCTTCACGTCTTTGAGGCCGTAGTGGTCCTCCTCCAGCACCCGTCGGGTGATGGAGATGTCTAACACCTCGGGTTCGGCCTCGGTCCAGGGCACCTCCAGGAGCCAGTCCAGATAGGTGCGGCTCACCGTGGCCTCGGGGGAGCCGGGCTGCATGCGCTCCAGGCGCTTAAGCTCCTTGAGGGCCTTTTCCTTGACCCCCTCGGGCATGCCCTTTTTCTCGATGCGCTCCCGGAGCTCCTCGATCTCCGAGAGGAAATCCTCCCCGCCCCCGAGCTCCTTCTGGATGGCCTTCATCTGCTCCCGGAGGTAGTACTCCCGTTGATTCTGGTCCATCTGCTCCTTGACCTGGGCGGCGATCTTCTTGTCCAGCTCAAAGCGTTCCAGGTCGCGAAGAAGCAGGGCCAGGGCCCTTTTAAGCCTTTCCTCCACCTCCGGGGTTTCCAGGATTTCCTGCTTTTCCTCGAGGCTCCAGGTGGCGTGGTGGGCCACCAGGTCCGCCAGGATGGCGGGGTCCAGGGTGCTCTTCACCGCTTCCTGCTGGTAGCGGTCCAGGCGCAGGGTTTTGTGGTTTTGCAGGTAGCGTTCAAAAGCCTCCTGCACCTCGTTCACCAGGACCCGGGCGAGGCTTGGGTCCTGCAGGGGAGGCTCGGACAGCACTTCTCCCACGGCCCTCAGGTAGGGGGCGGCCACGTAGGAAACCAGGCGGGCCCGGTTCCTAGCCTCCACCATCACCTGCAGGGTGCCGTCGGGCAGCCGCATGGCCTGCTTGACCACCGCCAAGGTGCCCACGGCGTAAAGGTCCTCCGGGGTGGGGTCGTCCACCTCAGGGTCCTTCTGGGTGACCAGGAAGATGTAACGATCGGCGTTCAGGGCCTCCTCCACCGCCCTTTTGCTCTTGGGGCGACCCACGTCCACCCCGGTGGTGGTGTGGGGGAGGATCACGGTGTTCCTCAGGGGAAGTACGGGAAGTTCCAGACGCAAGACGTCCTTCATCTAGTCCCTATCATAGCGCCGGCAGGGGCAAAGAAAAAACCCGGAGGAACAAAGACCCCCGGGAGTGGGTTTGGCTTTTCAAAAGCCCACCGTCACCGTGGCCTTGAGGTTTTTGAGGGCAAAGTTCACCAGGCCCTGGGGCAGGCCCTGCATCTCGAGGCCCAGCCAGAACTGGCCCTGGGCGATGCCCTGGGTGAGGTTCCTGCCCGTTAGGGTTAAGGGGACAGACGAAGAGTTGTTAAAGAAAGCTTCTCCCGATTCTTCGTCGTCGGGGCCGATGCTACAAGCGTAGGCGGGAATGTTGGAGATGCTGAGGTCCATGCAACCGGGGTCGGTTTTGGGATCCTTAAGACGCACGTAGAAGGTTAGGGTGGTGTTTAAGGGCTGATCGGCCTCGAGGGTGCCTTGGATGAGCACGCTCTTGGGGGAAACAGGGGGTGGGTTGAAGGTGGCTGGATTTTTTGGGTAAAGGATTTTCCCCTGGGTGTTGGGCAGGGCTTGGGCGCTGAAGGTTTGGTCGGGGAGAGTCACGGTAACGGTAAAGGAGCAGGCGGCAAGCAGAAAGCCGAGGCTTAGGACAAGGCTCTTCAAGCCGATACGGAAGCCCTCACGCATGAGCTAGGTATACCTTGGAAAGAGTGGCTGGGTCAAGGTACCATGGGCCCGTATGCATCGCCTGCTCTTCGCCCTGGACCCGGAGGAGGCCCACGAGCTCACCTTAAGGCTTCTTTCCTTCTGGTCGGAACGAGGGCCCCTTTTGGAGGTGCCTGCCCGTTTCCTGGGGGTGGAGGATCCCAGGCTCGAGGTGGAGGCCTTTGGCCTTCGCTTTCCCAATCCCTTGGGTCTGGCGGCGGGGATGGATAAGGATGCCCGGGCTTTGGGGGCCTGGTGGGCTTTGGGCTTCGGCTTCGCTGAGGTGGGGACCCTCACCCCAAGAGCCCAGGAAGGGAACCCCAGGCCCCGGCTTTTTCGGCTGGTGGAGGACCATGCCCTCATTAACCGCATGGGCTTCAACAACGGGGGGGCGGAGGAGGCGGCCAGGAAGCTTAAGCGCTTTCGGGAAAGGAGGCTTCGTTTCCCCGTGGGGGTGAACCTGGGGAAGAACCGGGATACCCCCCTGGAGCGGGCGGCGGAGGACTACCTGGAAGCCTTGCGGGTCCTGGAGCCTTACGGGGACTACTTCGTCCTCAACGTGAGTTCCCCCAATACCCCGGGGCTACGCACCCTTCAGGAAGGTCCCTTTTTGGATGAGCTTCTTTCCTGGCTCCGCCCCGCCACCCGAAAGCCCCTTCTCCTTAAGGTGGCTCCGGACCTCACCTTTGAAGCCATGGACCAGGCGGTGGAGCTTTGCTTGAGGCATGGCCTCGAGGGCCTGGTGGCGGTGAACACCACCTTGGAGCGCCCGAACCTCAAAAGCCCCCTGGCCAGGGAAGCTGGGGGGCTTTCAGGGAGGCCCTTGAAGGAACGGGCCCTAGAGGTGCTGCGGCATCTTTCGGGGGTGGAGGGCCTCACCCTGGTGAGCGTGGGGGGAGTGGAAGACGCCCGGGACGTGTGGGAGCGGTTGAGGCTCGGGGCACGCCTGGTGCAGGTCTACACCGGCTTCGTCTACGGGGGGCCCCTCTTCCCCCGCCGGGTGCTGAAGGGCCTACTGAAGCTTATGGAGGCGGAGGGGGTGAGAAGCCTGAAGGAGCTTTGGGTCCCTAGGCGGTGAGGGTGCAACCGCAAAGGAGTTCCAGCTCCACCAGGGACACATGCCGCCAGGCTCCATTCTGGCGGAGGTGCAGGACCAAGAGCGTATGGGGGTCAAAGATCACCACCTCCTTAACCCCCTGGGAGGGGTAGAACCGGGGGCAATTTCCAGACCCTTGGCCTCATAACCCCGGCTCACCACCTCCACCACCGCCTCAGGCAGGAGGGTAATAGCCTCGTCCAGCTCATCGGGTTCCCGGCAAAAGAGGGCGATATCGGGCCGTTTGTAGGAGCCTTCAGGGAAGCGGACGTACACATCGGCCACGTGGATGCAAGGGCACGAGGAGCCCTCCTTAGGGCGGATGCTTTGGCGAACGCGGTCCACAGCCTTCTGGTGCCGGTAGGTGGGTTGGGCTTCCCAAAGGGGAAGCCCCCCCACCCATTCCAGGCGCAGGCCAGTGGATCGGCTTCCAGAAGCTTTTTCAGCACGCTCTTATTCTAACGCCTGGTACACCACCCGCCCTTCCACTAGGGTGAGAACCGGCCACCCCCCCAAGGTCCACCCCGCCCAGGGGGAGAACTTGGCCTTGGAGGCGAAGCCCCTGGGGTCCACGGGGCCCTCCTTGGGGTCCAGAAGGACGAGGTTGGCCTCGGCTCCTTCCTCCAGATGGATGGGCTTTAGGCCCAGGATGTTTCGGGGACCGTCGGTGAAGAGTTCTACCAAGCGCTTTAGGGGGAAGCCTCGCTTCAGGTGAAGCTCGGTGTAGAGGAGGGGGAAGGCCACCTCGAGGCTTGGGATGCCGAAGGGGGCCCTGAGAAGGTCCATCTCCTTCTCCGCCTGGGTGTGGGGGGCGTGGTCGGTGGCGAGGGCGTCCAAGGTGCCTTCCAGAAGGCCTTCTATGAGGGCTTCCACATCCTCTTGGGTGCGGAGGGGTGGGGCCACCTTGAAGAGGGGGTCAAAGGAGCGCAGGGCTTCCTCGGTGAGGGTGAGGTGGTGAGGGGTGGCCTCGGCGGTGACGGGAAGCCCCGCCCGCTTGGCCTCCCGCACCAGCTCCAGGCCCCGCTTGGTGGAGAGGTGTTGGATGTGGAGGTGGGGTTTCTTTTGGCTCCGGCGTACGGCGTAGCGCAGGACCTCGAGGTCCCGGGCAATGCGGGCCGCCTCCGCCTCCGGGGGGTTTCCGGGAAGGCCCAGGAGGTCGGCCAAGGGCCCGTCGTTCGTCACCCCGCCCCGGCGCAAGGAGGTGTCCTCCGCGTGCACCGCCACGGGGAGGCCGAAGACCGCGGCCCCCAAAAGGCCCGCCGCCAGCACCCCCGTGTCCTCGTTGGTGCGGCCGTCGTCGGTGAGGAGGGAAGCGCCGGCCTCCTTAAGGAGCCCGGCTTCCGTGAGGGCCTTTCCCTCCTGGCCCTGGGTCAGGGCGGCGGCGGGGTGGAGCCGGGCAAGCCCCAGGGCCTGGGCTTTCTTCCTCAGGGCCCGCACGGCCTCCGGGGTGTCCACGGGAGGTGTGGTGTTGGGCATGGAAACGATATCCGTGTATCCTCCCCGCACGGCGGCCAAAAGCCCGCTGGCCAGATCCTCTTTCACCTCCTGGCCAGGTTCCCTGAGGTGGGCGTGAAGGTCCAGGAAGCCGGGGGCCAAGAGGAGGCCTTTCCCGTCCAAGATCCTTTCCGCTTCCCCACCGCTTAGGCTGAGGATCCTGCCTTCCCCGATGAGCACATCCGCAGGACCCCGTTCCCCCAAGGCGTCTACCAGGGTGACATTCTTGATGAGCAGCATGCTTTCCTCTCCCTTCAAAGGGGTCTTTTATCCTTCCCTTCCCACCAGGAGGTGGTACAGCACCGCCATGCGTACCGCCACCCCGTTATGCACCTGGCGGTTCACCAGGCTTCTTTCCGAGTCCGCCAGGGTGCCTTCCAGCTCCACGTCCCGGTTCATGGGGCCAGGGTGGAGGAGGAGGGCGTGGGGTTTGGCCTTTCTCAGGCGTCTTTCCGTCACCTGGTAGTGGGCGATGTAGTCCTGGAGGTGGATGAGACCGGCTTCCATGCGCTCCTTCTGGAGCCGCAGCACCATAACCGCATCCGCTTCCGCCAGGGCTTCGTCCAGGTGGGGGGTGAGCCGGGCCCCGGGAAGGCGTTGCGGGAGGAGGGTGGGGGGGCCTGCCACCCACACCTCAGCCCCGAGAAGAGGGAGGAGCTCCACGTTGGAGCGGGCCACCCGGGAGTGAAGGATGTCCCCCACAATGGCGATCTTCTTCCCCTCCAGGCTCCCTAGGGCCTCCAGGAGGGTGTAGGCGTCCAGAAGAGCCTGGGTGGGATGGGCCCGGCGGCCATCCCCTCCGTTCACCACCACCCCCTTCACCCACCGGGCAGCCTGGTGGGGCACCCCGGCGGCGTCGGCCCGGATCACGTAAGCATCTATGCCCATGGCCTCGAGGGTGAGCAGGGTGTCCTTGTAGCTCTCCCCCTTCTGCAGGCTGCTGGCCTGGGCGGCGAAGGACACCACATCCGCGGACATGCGCCTGGCCGCCAGCTCAAAGGAGAGGCGGGTGCGGGTGGAGGGCTCAAAGAATACCGTGGCCACGGTGAAGCCCCGGAGGGCGGGCACCCTCTTCACCGGGCGCTCCAGGACCTCGGCCATCACGCGGGCGGTGTCCAGGAGGCTTTCCACCTGGCCTCGAGTCCAACCCTGGAAATCTAGGAGGTGCCTCATGCTTCCTCCCTTTCCCAAAGCTCCACCCGGTCCTCCCCGTCCACTTCCTCCACCTTCACCTTCACCACCTCGTTTTTGGCCGTGGGGACGTTCTTGCCCACGAAATCGGCTCGGATGGGGAGCTCCCGGTGCCCCCGGTCCACGAGGACCGCCAGGTAGATGCGCCGGGGACGGCCTAGGTCCATGAGGGCGTCCAGGGCGGCCCGGGCGGTGCGGCCGGTGTAGAGCACGTCGTCCACCAGCACCACGGCCTTGCCTGTGAGGTCAAAGGGGATCCGGGTTTGGCGCACCTGGGGCCGGATCCCAATCTCAGAGAGGTCATCCCGGTAGAGGGTGATGTCCAGCATTCCCACCGGTACCTCCTTCCCCTCAAACTCCCGGATGTAGCGGGCGATGCGTTCGGCTAAGGGAATGCCCCGGGTGTGGATGCCCACAAGGGCCAAGCCCTCCACCCCTTTGTTGGCCTCCACGATCTCGTGGGCGATGCGGTGGAGAGCCCGCCGCACCTCCTCGGCGTTCAGGAGCTCTGCCTTAAAGCGCACAAAGCACCTCCAAAAAGAAGCGGAGGCCGAAGCCTCCGCCTGGCTTTTCCCAATGGCCGTCCTTATATCGTTCCATCTCTCCTCCTTTCCGGCCTCACGGGACCGGTTTAAAGGCCGACCTTACCTTACCTCCTGTCCCCAAGTGGTGCAAGAGGCCAACCCGCCTAGGGTTCATCCTAGGCGGAAGGTTTGAAGCACCGGATCGGAGTTCAGGCTGCCCGGGGTTTTTCCCGCGTGATGCTTAGGGCCAGGACACCCACCAGGATGCCCACGATAAGGGCATTCCACATGGCGTTTCCCATGCCGCTAAACCCCAGGATCCAGGGGGAGAGGATGAGCCAGATGCCCAGGACCACGTTCACCCACTCTTCCCACATGGGGCCACCCCGGAGGTGCATGAGGGCCATAAGCCCCACCACTACCCCCACGATGACCGCGTTCCACATGGCGGCGGGGGTGCCGCTAAAGCCCAAAAGCCACGGGGAAAGGATGAGCCAAACGCCAAGGACAAGATTGGCCCAATCCTGCCAGCGTTGCATTTGCCCACCTCCTTTCCCCTTTACGGTAGACCACCTTGGTCTCGAGGAATAGTGCAAAAGGTCACCGTTTCCTGCTGGAGGGACGGAGATACCGCCAGGAAGTCCATAAGAGCACCATGGCGAAGACCAGGCGTAAGGTAGCCTCGGGTAGAAAGTGGGCGGCCTCGCCTCCCAAAAAGGTACCTAAGAGCACCCCAGGTACCAGGCCAGGGGCTAGGAGGGTATCCACGTTGCCCAGGCGGTAGTGGGTATAGGCTCCCACCAGGCTGGCGGGTACCATGGCGAGGAGGCTCGTGCCCTGGGCGGTGTGCTGGTCCATGCCCAAGACCAGGACCATGGCCGGGACCATGATGGTCCCTCCTCCCACCCCCATCATGCCCGAGAGGAAGCCGGTGAGGCCCCCGGCTACCAAGAGGGCCAAATCCTGCAACGCCTCTCCACGGACCAAGCCCACCGGGGCCAGGTAGGGCTTCAGGAGGAGCAGAAAGGCCACCAGGAGGAGGAAGAGGCCGAAGGCCCGCTTGAGTTCCGCCTCAGGCAGGCTGTGGGCGTAGCGGGCCCCTAGGCGGGCGGTGAGGATGGCGGTGGCCGCTAAAAACAAGGCGGCCTTAAGGTTCAAGGACCCCTGGAGCCCGTAGGTGAGGGCTCCCATGAGCCCAGTGAAGAAGACCGCCACCAGACTGGTGCCGTGGGCCTTGTGCTGGGAAAGCTTGAAAACCCCCACCATGAGGGGGATCATGACCACGCCTCCCCCAAGCCCCACAAGGCCGCCGAAGCCTCCCCCCAGGACGCCGATGAGAAAGCTCATGGGACTCATACTACCGGGTTTGGGGGCTCTCGGCCTTCCAGAACGGCGAGGAGGTTCGCCACCGCCATCTCCGCCATGTGTTCCCGGGTTCGCCTTCCTGCCGAGCCGATGTGGGGGGTGATGACGGCGTTGGGCAGGGTGTAAAGGGGATGCCCTGGGGGCAAGGGCTCGGGATCGGTGACGTCCAGGCCGGCTCCGAAAAGTTGTCCCTTTAAGGCCTCCACCAGGGCCTCCGTGTCCACCAGGCCTCCCCGGGCGGTGTTGATCAGGATGCTTCCCGGCCTCATGGCGAAAAGCCTTTCCCGGTTCATGAGGCGGTGGGTCTCGGGGGTCAAGGGGGTGTGGAGGCTCACGATGTCGGATGTGGCCAGAAGTTCCTCCAGGGAAAGGTGAGGGTAGGGGAGGGGCTTTGGAGCACGGCTCGTATAGACCACCTTCATCCCGAAGGCCTCGGCCCTTTTGGCCATCGCCTGGCCGATGTGGCCCATGCCCACGATGCCCAGGGTAGCGCCCTGGAGGTCCATCCCCAGAAGGAGTTCGGGATGCCAGGCCCGCCAAAGGCCCCTTCGGGCATAGTCCACTCCCTCCACCACCCGCCTGGCCACCGCCAGGAGCAGGGCCAAGGTGAGGTCAGCGGTGGCCTCGGTGAGCACCCCGGGGGTGTGGGTCACGCGGATGCCCCGGGCTTTGGCCGCCTCGAGGTCCACGTGATCCACCCCCACGCTGTAGCAGGCGATGACCTTTAGTTCCGGGGCTCGGTCCATCACCTCGGCGTCGATACGGTCCTCCACGGTGGGGATGAGGCCTATCGCTCCCTCTACCCTCTTGAGGAGGTCTTCCCGAGGGAGGAAAAGCCCCTCGTGGACCTCCACCGGGTAACCCTTTTCCCGTAAACGGTCCAAGGTCTTTTCCGGAAGGCTGCGGGTCACAAAGATTTTTCCCTTGGGCATCAGGGCACCACCTCGAGCTCAGGGGGCCACCCTTGCCCGGCGCGAAGTTCAACGTAAACCGGGGGGCTAACGAAAAGAATCTCCCGGGATAGCTCGTCCAGCAGGGAGATGGCCTTCTCGTGTTGAGCGTTTTGGCGGTCCAGGGCAGCGAAGAGGATGTTGGTGTCCAGGCTGATCATCCCTTGCGCAGTTTCCGGATATAGCCCACCGCGTCGTGCCCCGTGGCCTTTCCCACGGCCTCGGCTTCCTCGGGATAGGCTTGGAGAAGTTCCCGCACAAGCTGTCGCACCGGTGGGCGCCAGGAGCGTAGGCGGATTTCTCCCCCCACCACTTCCACCAGGCGCTTTTCCCCGGGATGGAGCAAGGCCTGCCGAACCTCGGCGGGTAGGGTGATCTGGTATTTGGGGCTGATGGTGACCGTAGCCATGCCTTCAGCTTAGTTGCTTTACGCTAGGCTCCGGCAAAGGAAAGCTCCGCCACCGCCACCAAGGGGCTTCCGAAGGCGGCTCCCATCACCTCCCATTCCAGCCGGTCCCCCAGGCCCTCGATGGCCTGAAGGAGCTCCAGGAGGTTCCCGGCCACGGCGAAGTTTTCCACCGCGTACCGCGCCTCCCCCTCCTCCACCCAAAGCCCCAGGGCCTGCAGGGAGAAGTCCAGGCTCACGGGGTTGGCCCCGGCGTGGAGGCCCATGAACTCGGTTATCAAGACACCCTTTTCCAGGCGCAGGTTGCCCACCGGTTCCAGGTAAAGGTTCGTGGGGGCCACGTCCAGAATCCCGCGGTAGGTGCGGAAGGCGTGGCCGGTGTTCTCCTGGCTCAGGGTTCTGGCGGTTTCCGCGTTGTGCAGGAAGGTTTTGAAGATTCCCTTCTCCACCACCACCGTGCGCCGGGCCGGGGTACCCTCGGCGTCAAAGGGGCGGGAAAGGAGGCCCTTTTCCAGGGTGGGGTCGTCCACCAGGGTGACCCATTCTGAGGCGATCCGTTCCCCAAGCCGGTTTAAGAGACGGCTTTTGCCCTCGAGGGCGCTTTTGGCGGAAAGGGAGCGGGAAAGCACCAGGAGAAGCCCTGCCATGGCCTTGGGCTCCAGGTAGGCCCGGTAGCGGCCGGTGGGAAGGGGCCTGGCGTTTAAGTGCCTTGCGGTTTTCTCCCGGATTTCCAAAGCGGTGCGGCCGGGGTCCAGGAGGTGAAACTCCTTGGCCAGCTTGAAGTCCCAACCTTGCTTGAGGCTTGGGCCATCCCCCATCACCAGACTCCCCCCCATCCCAGCAAGCCCAGTGCGGAAGGCACCCTCGGTCCCTAAGGTGCTGGAGAGGGCCACCCGGACCTCCTTTTCCATGTAGCTCCCCATGAGGACGCTTCGGGTGCGGGGGTCCTCCCGCAAGGCCCTTTCCAGTTCCAGGGCGCTTTGTTTCTTGGTTTCCAGGGGAGCGGAGAGGCCCTCCCCCAGAAGATCGTGGCTTCCCAGAGTTTGGCCCGGGGGGATGAAGCTTTCCTTGTCGGCAAGAAGGGCGTTATCCCTGGCCTCCGATAGGGCCCACTCTAAGGCCTCCTGGGAAAGCTCTTCCGTGTAGGCGTAGCCCATGCGTCCCTGGGCCACCACCCGGAGGCCGATTCCCCCCTGGCGGGCCTCCTTGATCTCCTCTAGGATGCCCTGCCGGGCCCTTAAAGAAAGCTCCCGCTCCTCCTGGAAGAGGACCTCCGCCTGAAGGCCCAGTTCCCTTGCGCGCCTTAACAGGTAGCGCTTGGCTTCCTCCAGCGTCATGCCCTACCCCCCACCACGATCTCCGAGACCAGCACATGGGGCTGGCCCACCTCCACAGGCACCATCCCCGATAGGCTCCCGCACATCCCGGGGGCGTTTTCCCAGTCCTTGGCCACGGCCACCACCTTCCGGATGGTTTCCGGCCCCTTGCCCACCAGCATGGCCCCGCGCACCGGCTCCTCGAGGCGCCCCTTGCGGATGAGGTACCCCTCCTGCACGGCGAAGTTGTACTCCCCGGAGCCCGGCTTCACCTGTCCACCTCCTAACTCCTTGGCGTAGAGGCCGAACTCCACGCTGGCGATGAGGTCTTCCACCTCCTTGTCCCCCGGGGCGATGAAGGTGTTGCGCATGCGGGAGGTGGGAGCGAAGGTGTAGTCCTGCCTGCGGCCCGAGCCGGTCATGGGATAGCCGGTGAGAAGGTGGCCCAGGCGGTCCACCATGTAGCTTTTGAGGATGCCCCTTTCGATCAGCACCGTGCGCTCCGTGGGGCGGCCCTCGTCGTCCACCTCCGTGGAACCCCAGGCGTGGGGGAGGGTGCCATCGTCGATGTAGGTGACCGCAGGGCTTGCCACCTCCTCCCCAAGCCTATCGGCCAGGACGCTGGCCTTCTTGGCTACGCTGGTGGTTTCCAAAAGATGGCCCAGGGCCTCGTGGAAAATGACCCCGCCGAAGGCGTTTCCCACCACCACGGGCATGGTCCCGGCGGGGGCGGGCTTGGCCCGCAGGTTGGTGAGGGCCTGGCGGGCGGCCTTGGCCCCCACCTCCTTGGGGGGGAAGAGGTCAAAGAGTTCCAGGCCCACGCTCTTGCCGGGGGCCGCGTAGCCCGTCTGCACCTCCGTGCCCTCTTGGGCCACCGCCAGCACAAAAAGCCGGGTGCGGACCCTCTTTTCCTCGGCCCACGTGCCCTCCGTGTTGGCGATCAGGACTTCTTGCTCCCACTCCTGGAGGCTGGCCTCCACCTGTCTGATCTCCGGGGCGATCCTGGCGCCGGCCTCTGCCTCCAGAAGCCTTTCCAGACGGTAGCGCTTGTCCTTTTCCCCGTAGGGTACCTTGGGGGTGTGGAGGCCTTTGGGGGAAGCTTTGCGGAAGTCCAGGCCCCCGGCACCCCGCTCGTCCACCTGCCCCAGGGCTCCCTTGGCCCGGAGGAGGGTTTCCAGGGCTTCCAGGAGGCCTTCGCGGGTGAGCTGGTTGGTGTAGGCGTAGACCACCTCGGTGCCAAAGAAGAGGCGGAGGCCCGCTCCGTAGTCCAGGCCAGAGATGGCCTCCTCCAGGCGGCCCGAACGCACGGTCATGCGCCGCTTCCGGGAACGCTCCGCATAGATCTCGGCGAAGTCAGCCCCGCCCTCCAAGGCTTGCCGTAGGACGGTTTCTACCAGGTCTGGGCTGAGCATGCAAGGAGGCTAACCCAGGACTGACCCGCGGGTCAACTCCTTAGGGAAGAATTCCCTGTAGGACTCCTTTGGGGGGTGTCACGCAGGTTCTGCCGGGGTGAGGTGAAGGAGGGTGTAGACCACTCTTTCCAGGGCCAGCCAGGGATCCTTGCCCTCTTTGGCCCGGCGCTCCGCCTGGATCAGGGCGTCCAGGCTGGCCTCGAGGGCTTGCTTGGGGAGGCCTCGAGCCAGCTCCAGGGCCCTTTTGGCCGCGTAGGGGTGGGCCTCGAGGCGGGTGAGGTCGGCCTCGGTGGGCCTGGGGTGTTCCTCGAGGAGCATCCAGGCCCTGGCCAGAAGGGAAAACTGCCAGGCGAAGGCCCCAAGGAGCCTTAGGGGCTCCTCCCCCTCCTCCCTTAGCCGCCTAAGGTGGCGGAAGGCGGCCTTGGCATCCCTTTCCAAAACCGCCCGCACCAGGTCGAATCCGCTCACGGGGGGCTTTAGGGCCACTACCCTTTCCACCTTTTCCAGGCTGAGGGGCGGGGAAAGGAGGGCGAGCTTCTCCATCTCCCGTTCCAGGGCCTCGAGGTCCCCTTCCAGGGAGGCCAGGTAGTGGGCGATGCCGGCGGGTAGCCTGAACCCCAGTCGCTTGGCCCGGTTTTCCAGGTGGCGGACGAGGTCCTTGCCCTTCGGGGTAGGAAAGTCCCGCCTTTCCCGGGTGCGGTAGAAGGCGGCCCGGGCGGTGGTGGGCTTGGGGTCAAGGAGGAGCACGGCCACCTCCTCGGGGGCGCTTTCCAGGAGGGGCTTTAACCCCTTCCACTCCCCGTCGCTCACCTCCCTCAGGTCCAGCATGGCCCCGGCTTGCCCGAAAAGCCCGGGGCTTAGGGCCTCCGCCAGGGCCTCGGGCGTAGGCTCGGTGAAGTGGGTGAGGCCCCGAAGGGAAGCCTCCTGGAGGAGGGCCTCCTTGGCCAGAAAGGGATCCCCCGTAAAGGCGATGATCATGCTCTAAAAGGCGTTCAGCCCCGTGGCCTCCCGCCCCAGGACCAGGGTGTGGATATCGTGGGTGCCCTCGTAGGTGTAGACGGTTTCCAGGTTCAGCATGTGGCGGATGGCGTGGTACTCCAGGGTGATGCCGCTTCCCCCCAGGATGTCCCGGGCCAGGCGGGCTGCTTTGAGGGCCTTCATCACGTTCTGCCGCTTGGCCAGGGAAACCTGGGCCGGCTTGAGCTTCCCCTCGTCCTTGAGCCGGGCCAGGCGCCAGGCGAGAAGTAGCCCCTCCGTGTGGTCGGCCAGCATCTCCGCCAGCTTGGCCTGTACCAGCTGCTTTTTGGCGATGGGCTCGCCGAAGGTGCTTCGGCTCTTGGCGAACTCCACCGCCTCGGTATAGACCGCCTCCAGGGCCCCCAGGACCCCCCAGGCGATGCCGAAGCGGGCCTGGGTGAGGCAGGAGAGGGGGGCCTTGAGCCCCTCCGCCTTGGGCAGGCGCAGGGATTCGGGCACCCGCACCTCCTCCAGGATGAGCTCGCTGGTCACCGAGGCCCTTAGGCTCATCTTGTGCTTCACCTCCCGGGCCTGGAAGCCTGGGGTGTCGGTGGGGACGATGAAGCCCAGAACCCGCCCCTCCTCGTCCTTGGCCCAGACGATGGCGATATGGGCCAGGTTGCCGTTGGTGATCCACATCTTGGTGCCGTTCAGCACCCAGATGTCTCCTTCCCGGCGGGCCTTGGTCTTCATGTTGCCGTAGGGGTCCGACCCCCCGTCGGGCTCGGTGAGGCCGAAGCAGCCCACCATCTCCCCCCGGGCCAGTTTGGGCAGGAACTCCCGCTTCTGCTCCTCGCTCCCGAAGGCGTAGATGGGGTACATGACCAAGGAGCTCTGCACGCTCACGAAGCTCCTGAGCCCCGAGTCCACCCTTTCTAGCTCGTAGGCGATGAGGCCGTAGGCGGCGCTAGAAACCCCTGCCCCCCCGTACTCCGGGGGCAGGGTGGGTCCTAGGAAGCCCAGCTCCGCGAACCGGGGGATGAGGTGGGTGGGGAAGACCCCTTCCTCCCACCAGTCGCGGATAAAGGGCAGGGCCTCCTTTTCCAGGAAGCGGCGGGCGGCCTTCCTAATCTCCTTTTCCTCCGGGGTGAGGAGGTCTTCCAGGGCGTAGAAGTCCAGCATGGGGCACCTCGGGTACCAGTCTATCTCTTGGGGACGCTAAAGCATGCCTGCCAGGAAGCCCTGTTCCCGGATGGTGCGGAGAAGGTCCATCACCGTGAGAACCTGAGGGTCGTACTCCACCAGGACCTGGGTGGGGCCGGTGGCCTGGACCTGGGAGGTGCCCTCGAGGTCCCGCAACGCCCTAAGGATCCGCTCCATCCCCTCGGGGGTAGGCTCTCCCCGGATGCCGATGAGAACCCGGTTCATGGTCCCTATTCTAGGACGCCCCGGGTTTCCCCCCTTTGCCCCCGGCTCCCCAGGACCCGCACCGCCAGCACCAGGGGCCCGATGGCGAAGCCCTGGGCCTGCAAGGCTCTTTGAAGGTCCTCCCGTGTGGGGTCCAGGTGCAGGGCCACCTCGTAAACCCCGGCGTCGTAGGCGCTTTTCACCACCGCAGCCAGGAGGCCCTCCAGGACGGCCTGGCTCCTGCCCTCCACCCGGGTGACGAGGACCGTGGTGGCCTCCCCCTGCCACACCGCCTGGGCCAGGGCAAAGCCCATGGGCTCCTCCCCCCTTCCGCCAGGAAGGAGTGGCCGGTGCGGGCGAAAAAGCGCACAGCACCCAGGCTCAAGGGCCGGCTTCCCGCCACCCGGTTGAGGAGGTCCAGGTCCAGCTCGGTAAAAGGACGGAAGCGCATGGGCCCATTATGCTTCCTGGGCCCGGGGTTTGGGGCGGAAGAGAAAGGCTTCGAGAAGGAGCACCAAGGCAGCGAGGAGGGCGAGGAACCGGCCTGCCCCTCCCTGCTTTGAAGGAAGGAAGCTGGGCCCGGGGGTGGGCAGGAGGGTTTCTCCGGGGGAAAGGAGGCCCGCGCGCACCTCCCGGTAGGGTTTGAGGAAGTTGTAAACCAGGAGGGGGAAGAAGGGGCGCTCCTGGAGGGCGGCCAAGGGAGGCAGGTACAGGCCTCTTTCCGTCAAGTAGACGAGGCCCACCCCATCCTCCCCTTCCACCAGGGGCTGCCAGGGGGCGGGGGGCTTGGGGGGTGGGGGGAGTCTCTCCCCCAAGAGGGCTACTCCTTCCAGTAGGGGGTGGGGGGTGGTGAGGAGAACCAGGGTAGGGTTTCCCCCGGAAGGGGCCAGATAGAGGGTAGGCCTGTCGGGAAGCCCCTGGGGTACCCCGATGCGCACCCGCACCTCCTCCCCAGGAACCGCCCCCAGAAGGAGGAAGAGCCTTTCCAAGGCAGGGGCCTTGGGGTAGTCCACCCCGATCCGCTTTAGGCCGAAGCCCGCTTCGTCGTCCAAGTCCAGGACACCTCCATTCAGGAGCCGGGCGGTAAAGGTGGGGGGAAGGTTTTCCAGCTGGGCAAAGCCCCGGGCCGGAACCCGCACCTCTTCCACCCTGCCACCTACCTCCACCTGGGCGACAAGGGGGCGGCTTGCGCTATTCCCTAAGGCCAGAAACCCTTGGGCCACGGCCACGATCCCCAGGTTCTCCCTGGGGCTTCCCACCCCGATGTACCCCTCCGCCCCAGGGGGCGGGGGGCCATCCGTGGCCACCAGCACCGGAGCTTTTAGAAGCCTCCGCCCTAGGGCGATGGCCTCCTCCAGCCGGGCCTCCCGGTCCTTGGCCTCCAGCGCCAGGAGCCGGGTTCTCAGGGCGATGCCGGGGGCGGGGCCATAGGCTTCCGGCCTTTCCCCAGCCCGCACCAAGACGGCCTCCGGGGCTCTTTCCAGGAGGGGAAGAAGCCTTTCCTTGGCCAGGTCCAAACGGGTCTTGGCCCCTTCCCGGGAGGCCATACTGGCCGAGGTGTCCACCACGAAGACCATGGGGGAGGGCCCCAAGGGGGGATCCTCGAGGGCCAGGACCATCAAGGCGGCTGCCAGGAGAAGGAGGAAAAGCCTTAAGTCCAGCCAGGGCCGAAAGCGCTTCTTCCTGCCCCTCTGCCAAAGCCATACCCCGGCCCAGGGGCGCACCCTGGGCCTCTTCGCCCGGTAAAGGAGGTATACGAGGAGGAGCACCGGAAGGAGGAGCCAGAGCATTGTCCTTAGCCTAGTCCGGTCCCTGGGCATCTGCTAGGGTAGGGGTGGCATGGGGCTTAGGCCGACGCCAGCCAAGGTGCCTTGGGAGTGCCCGGATACGACAGGGAAAGGGTATCGCCTGAGAGGGCAGCCCGGGTTACCTTTTTTGACGAGGGAAGTGGCGAATGCTTTCCTCTGGAGTGTCCTTGGAAAGGGGGCAGGGCTTTTTCCTGGCTGGAAGGATAGCCATGTGGATTTTGGGTATTGACACCTCCTGCGACGACACAGGGGTAGGCCTGGTGAAGGACGGGAAAGTGGTGGTGAACCTGGTGGCCAGCCAGGTGGCCCTGCACGAGGCCTATGGCGGGGTGGTGCCGGAGCTGGCGAGCCGCGAGCACCTTAAGGTCCTCCGCCCCCTGGCGGAAAGGGCCTTGGCCGAGGCGGGGATAGGGCCCAAGGACCTTTCCCTGGTGGCGGCTACCCGTGGCCCTGGGCTCATCGGGGCTCTGCTGGTGGGGTACACCTTCGCCAAGGGTCTGGCCTGGGCCCTGGGGCGGCCCTTCTACGCCGTCCATCACCTCGAGGCCCACATCGCCGCCGCTTGGCCCGAGGGGCTAGAGCCTCCCTTCCTGGCCCTGGTGGCCTCGGGAGGGCACACCCACCTCTTTGAGGTTCGGGGCCTGGGAAAGTACCGCCTTCTGGGGGCCACCCGGGACGACGCCGCTGGGGAGGCCTTTGACAAGGTGGCGAGGCTTCTGGGCCTGGGCTTTCCTGGGGGACCCGAGATCGAGCGCCTGGCCCAGGAAGCCAGGGAGAAAGTGCCCTTCCCCGTTCCCCTCAAGGACCAGAAGGGGTACGAGTTCAGCTTCTCCGGCCTAAAGACGAAGGCGGTGCAGCTGGTGGAGGCTGGGCATCCCGCTCCAGCCTTGGCCAGGGGGTTTCAGGAGGCGGCGGTGGAGCACCTGGCTCAGGTGGTCATCCGGGCTGCCCAGGACACGGGCCACAGGGTGCTTCTGGTAGCGGGAGGTGTGGCCGCCAACCGGGCCCTGCAGGCTCGCTTCCAGGAGGCGGGGCTTACCGTGTACTTTCCTCCCAAAGGCCTTTCCCAGGACAACGGGGCCATGGTGGCCCTGGCGGCCTGGAGGCGCCACCAGGCGGGCTTTCCCCCAAGCCCCCTGTCGCTTGGGGCCACCGCCTACTGGCCCCTCGAGGAGGCTTAAATGCTCCGCTGTGGCCTGTGGTGGGGGCCCTAAGGAGGCGATGGTTATGCCCTTCCGCCGGCTATAGGGGGCTTTGCATGCGGGCCCTCAGGAGGGTTTCTCATCCAAAAGGGGAGTACAATCGGCCCTAGGATGCTGGGCCTCATACGGAAGCTCTTTGACAACAACGAGCGGGAGATCGCCCGCTACTACAAGCAGGTGGTGGAGCCCACCAACCGGCTGGAGCCGGAGGTGGAGAAGATCGCTGACCTGGCCGTGGCCTATGCGGAGCTCAAGGAGAAGCACGAGAGGGGAGCGAGCCTCGAGGAGCTTCTCCCCATGGCCTTCGCCTTGACCCGGGAGTCCGCCAAGCGCTATTTGGGCATGCGCCACTTTGACGTGCAGCTCATCGGCGGGGCGGTGCTCCACGAGGGCAAGATCGCGGAGATGAAGACCGGGGAGGGCAAGACCCTGGTGGCCACCCTGGCCGTGGCCTTAAACGCCCTCACCGGCAAGGGCGTGCACGTGGTCACGGTGAACGACTACCTGGCCCGCCGCGACGCGGAGTGGATGGGGCCCGTGTACCGGGGCCTGGGCCTTACGGTGGGGGTCATCCAGCACGGCTCCACCCCCGAGGAGCGTCGCAAGGCCTACCTCGCCGACGTCACCTACGTGACCAACTCCGAGCTGGGCTTCGACTACCTTCGGGACAACATGGCCATCAGTCCAGACCAGCTGGTGCTCCGCCACGATACCCCCTTGCACTACGCCATCATCGACGAGGTGGACTCCATCCTCATCGATGAGGCCCGCACCCCCCTCATCATCAGTGGCCCGGCGGAGAAGGCCACCGACCTCTACTACAAGATGGCGGAGATCGCCAAGAAGCTGGAACGTGGCCTTCCTCCAGAGCCTGGGGTGCGCAAGGAGCCCACGGGGGACTACACCATTGAGGAAAAGAACCGCTCCGTCCATCTCACCCTCCAGGGCATCGCCAAGGCGGAAAAGCTCCTGGGGGTGGAGGGGCTTTTCAGCCCGGAGAACATGGAGCTTGCCCACATGCTCATCCAGGCCATAAGGGCCAAGGAGCTTTACCACCGGGACCGGGACTACATCGTCCAAGACGGCCAGGTCATCATCGTGGACGAGTTCACGGGCCGCCTCATGCCGGGGCGGCGCTATGGGGAGGGCCTCCACCAGGCCATTGAGGCCAAGGAGGGGGTGAGGATCGAGCGGGAGAACCAGACCCTGGCCACCATCACCTACCAGAACTTCTTCCGCCTCTACGAGAAGCGGGCCGGCATGACCGGCACCGCTAAAACCGAGGAGAAGGAGTTCCAGGAGATCTACGGCATGGACGTGGTGGTGGTGCCCACCAACCGCCCCATGATCCGGCAGGATTTCCCCGACGTGGTCTACCGCACGGAGAAGGGCAAGTTCTACGCGGTGGTGGAGGAGATCGCCGAGAAATACGAACGGGGCCAACCCGTATTGGTGGGCACCATCAGCATCGAGAAGTCCGAAAGACTTTCCCAGATGCTCAAGGAGCCCCGCCTCTATCTGCCCAGGCTGGAGATGCGCCTGGAGCTCTTCAAGAAGGCCAGCCAGAAGCAGCAGGGGGAGGAGTGGGAGCGCCTGAGGAAGCTTCTGGAAAAGCCCACCCAGCTTAAGGATGAGGACCTGGCCGCCTTTGAGGGGCTCATCCCCCAGAAGGGGAATCTGCGGGCCGCCTGGGAAGGCTTAAAGCGGGCGGTGCACACCCTGGGCATCCTGCGCCAGGGCATTCCCCATCAGGTGCTGAACGCCAAGCACCACGCCAAGGAGGCGGAGATCGTGGCCCAGGCGGGCCGGAGCAAGACGGTCACCATCGCCACCAACATGGCTGGCCGGGGCACGGACATCAAGCTGGGGGGCAACCCCGAGTACCTGGCGGCAGCCCTTTTGGAAAAGGAGGGCTTTGACCGGTACGAGTGGAAGGTGGAGCTCTTCATCAAGAAGATGGTGGCGGGTCAGGAGGAAGAGGCCCGGGCCCTGGCCCAGGAGTTGGGCATAAAGGAAGAGCTCCAGGAAAAGATCCACCAGATCCGGGAAGAGTGCAAGGCTGATGAGGAACGGGTGCGGCAACTGGGAGGGCTTTTCATCCTGGGCACCGAGCGGCACGAGTCCCGCCGCATCGACAACCAGCTTCGGGGCCGGGCCGGGCGCCAGGGGGACCCGGGGGGAAGCCGCTTCTACGTGAGCTTTGACGACGACCTCATGCGCCTTTTCGCCTCGGACCGGGTCATCGCCATGCTGGACCGCATGGGCTTTGACGACTCCGAGCCCATCGAACATCCCATGGTGACCCGTTCCATCGAAAGGGCCCAGAAGCGGGTGGAGGACCGCAACTTCGCCATCCGCAAGCAGCTTTTGCAGTTTGACGACGTGATGGCCCGCCAGCGGGAGGTGATCTACGCCCAGCGCCGCCTGATCCTTCTGGGGAAGGACGAGGAGGTGAAGGAGGCGGCCTTGGGCATGGTGGAGGAGACGGTGGCGGGGATTGCGGAAAACTTCCTGAACCCGCAGGTGCACCCCGAGGACTGGGACCTGGATGCCTTGAAAGCTGCTCTCCTGGACACCGTGCCCCAGCTGGCGGACTTCCCCTTTGAGGGGCTTCGCACTTTAAAACCGGAAGAGGGCGTGGAGCGCCTGGTGGAGGCGGCCCTAAAGGCCTACGAGGCCAGGGAGCAGGAGCTTTCCCCTCCCCTGATGCGGGCGGTGGAGCGCTTTGTGATCCTCAACGTGGTGGATTCCGCCTGGAAGGAGCACCTGCACAACCTGGACGTGCTCCGTCAGGGCATCTTCCTGCGGGGCTATGGCCAGAAGGACCCCTTCCAGGAGTACAAGATCGAGGCCACCCGGCTTTTCAACGACATGGTGGGCTTCATCAAGGGGGAGGTGGCCAAGTTCCTCTTCCGCCTTAAGGTGGAGGCGGAGCCGGTGCGCCCGGTACGGGAGGCTCCTTACGTGCCCGTGCCCGCTCCCCAGGATGCTTTGCGAAGAGAGCAGCTTGGGGAAGCCCGGCCCTTTGGCGTGGAGAAGAAGCGCCCCACCACGCCGCCCCAGCCTGGCCTTTCCCGGGCCGAGCGCCGAAGGCTCATGCGGGAGGAGAAGAAGCGCAAGAAAGAGTGAGCAAACCGGCCCGGGGTAACCCCGGGCCGGAAGGCGAATTCGGTTAGGCCTCCACCTGGAGGCTCGTAGGGTCCAGGTTGGTGTAGACGTGCTGCACGTCGTCCAGGTCCTCCAAAGCCTCCACCAGGCGCATCACCTTGGCGGCCTCCTCAGGAGGCAGGGCCACGGTATTCTGAGGATGCTGCACCACCTCCACCGCCTCCACGGGAATGCCCCGCCTTTTAAGCTCCTCAGCCATGCGGTAGGCCTCGGCGGGGTCGGTGTAGATGGTGAGGCTTTCCCCTTCCTCCTCGAGGTCCAGGGCTCCAAGCTCTATGGCTGCCTCCTGGGCCGCTTCGGAGTTCTGGCAGACGATCACGCCTTTGCGCTCAAACTGCCAGGCCACGCTGCCGCTGGCCCCTAAGGAGCCCCCGTGCTTGTTGAAGACGTGGCGCACCTCTCCGGCGGTGCGGTTGCGGTTCTCCGTGAGGGCGTAGACCAGAAGGGCCACCCCGCCCGGGGCGTAACCCTCGTAGACGATCTCCTCGTACTGCTCGGCGCCTTCCCCGCCCCCTTGCAGTTTCTGCAGGAGGCGCTCGATGTTCTCCATGGGAACGTCGTCGGCCCGGGCGGCCTCGATGGCGTTACGGAGCTGGACGTTAACCTCGGGGAGGGGGCTTCCCCCGGCGCGGGCTGCCGCCTGGATGGCCCGCAGGTGTTTGGAGATGATCTTGCCGCGCTTGAGGTCGTTGGCGGCCTTTTTGCGCTTGATCTGTGCCCACTTGCTATGACCGGCCATGGCTCACCTCACCCATTATAGCCAGCCTTTCCAGTACCTTCTCCGCCAGCCGTTCCCCGGCTTCGCGGAAGGGGTGGAAGAGGAGGGTGACGCCGGCAGCCTCCAGAACGGGGTCTTCCTCCAGGTGGAAGCTGGTGGCGGCCAGGATCCCCTTAAAGCCCCGCTCCTTCAGCCAACGGGCGGCCAGGAGCTTGGCCTCGAGGTCCGGCAGGGCCAGGACCACCGCCTTAAGCCCTGTGAGGTCCAAGCGCTCCCAGAGCTCGGGGTCCTCCGCATCCCCGTAGAGCACCCGCCTGCCCTTGGCCCGGTGGCGCTCCACCTTCTCCGGATCCGCATCCAGGCCAACGGGTTGCTCCCCCCCTCCCTCCAGCACCCGGTAGACGGCTCCCCCCGTGCGCCCCATCCCCATGATGAGCACCGTGGCCCCGTCCAGGCGCTCGGGTTCCTGGTCCGGATGCCCTCCTTTGCGCTCCAGACGCAAAAGCCAGGGCTCGAGGCGCTTGTAAAGGCCGTGGCTGTACCGGGCGAAGGGGGCGGAGAGGGCCATGGAGAGGGCCACGACCACGGCCAGGGTGCTGAGGTTAAGGGGCAGGTAGCCGGCCCGTTCCAAGACCACCCCCACGATGAGGGCAAACTCTGAGTAGTTGGCCAGGTAGAGCCCGGCCACGAAGCCCGTCCGGGCCCGGAGGCCAAGGAGTAGGAAGAGGGCGAAGAAGAGAGGGGCCTTAAGCAAGGAGAGGAGGAGCAGGCTGGCCACGAGCCCTATATCCACGCTCCGAAACCCCTCCTTTAGGCCGAGGTCCAGGAAGAAGGCCACCAAGAAGGCCTCTTTGAGGCTCCAAAGGGCACGGGCCATCTCCGTACCCTTGGCGTGGCCCGAGAGCAGGCTGCCCATGAGAAGGGCTCCCAGCTCGGGGGAAAGGCCCACCTGGCGGAAGGTTTCCCCTCCCAGAAGGGCCAGCCCGAGGCCGAAGAGGACGAGGAGCTCATCGTGGCCGCTCCTTTCCAGAAGCCAGGCCACCCCGTGGCGAACCAGGGGGTAAAGGAGGAGCAGGACCGCCCACGGGCTCACCTCCTTACCCCCGTAAAGGGTGAGGAGGCCCACCGCCACCAGATCCTGGAGGACCAGGATGCCGATGCTCAGGCGGCCATGATAGGTGGTGAGTTCCTTCTTGTCCTCCAGGACCTTGGCCACCAGCACCGTGCTGGAGAAGGCCAGGGCCAAGGCCAGGGGAAGGTGTTTCAGCCAAAGGGCGGCCAAGAGGCTAAAGAGGAAGAGGTGAAGGCTTCCCACCCCCAGGACCCGGGGTTCCAGCAGGTCCTGCGCGCGAAGCTTTAGCCCCACGCTGAAGAGGAGGAGCAGGACCCCGATCTCGGCGGCATGATGCAGGAATTCCGTCTCCCTTAGGCCCAAGCTGTGCAGGGCGAAGCCTGCCCCCAGATAGCCCACCAAGGGAGGAAGCCCCAGGCGGCTGGCTAAGAGGCCCAGAGTAAAGGCAGCGGCCACCCAGAGGGCTTCCATGGCTTCCAGGGTAACAGACCAACATGGGACAAAGGGGGTGTACCCTCCCTTGCCCCTACACCGAAAGGTTCACTTCTTTTCTGCCAGGGCCTTGTCCAAGAGGGTCTTCCACTCCTCGTAGGGCAGGAAGCCCGTGCGCTTTTCCCCTGCGATGAAGAAGGTGGGGGTACCCGTGAGGCCTAGGTCCGAGGCCAGCTTCTGGTCGGCCAGGACCCCCTCGCGGTGCTTATTGGAGGAAAGGCACTGGCTAAAGGTGTTCTCGTCCAGCCCCATCTGCCTCGCCAGATCCACCAAGTAGCGGTCCAGCACGCTCCCCTGCAGGTTTCCCCAATTAGGGGCAGCCCGGAAGAGGACCTCGTGGTACTCGTAGTAGCGCCCTTGGTCGGCGGCACAGGCAGCGGCCTCGCTGGCCCGGATCACGTTGGCCTGGCCAGGGAAGGGGAAGTCGCGGAAGAGGTAACGCACCTTACCGGTGTCGATGTACTCGGCTTTAAGTCGGGGGAGGACGTTTAAAGCGTGGTTCTGGCAGTGGGGGCAGAGGTAGTTGGAAAAGTCCACCACCACCACGGGGGCATTGGGGTCGCCCAGGGCGAAGCGGGCACCTTGGGCGGGGTCCAGCCCGGCTTTCCCCTTGGGACCCCAAAGGATCCAGCCCAAGCCGAGAAGGGCCAGGGCCACCACTACGAGAACTATAGCCCGCTGCATGGGTTTACTCTACCACGCTCCCAGTGAGAAACCCTGAGAGAGGCCCCCTTAGCCCCGGTAGGGGGACTGACGGGCCTCGCCCTCCGGGGTGAGGTAGAAGGGGTTCGCATCGGTGGATACCATGGTTTCCGTTTCCACTGCCTCCTGGATGTCCTTGGGCAGGACGAACATGGCCTCGAGGTAGGGGGCGGAGAGGTGCCTTAAAGCCAGCTGCCGCTCCCGGATGCGGGCTTCGATAACCCCTTCGGAGAAGGCCGCAGGGTCAAAGGCATCCGAGGCCAGGAGGAAGCCGAAGTTGAGGAAGAAGCCCGGGATGTGGTTCTTGTAGCTCCGCACGTGGCGGAACACTTCCCGCACCGTGCGGTGCACCACGGGATGCACGCGGTGGTGGGTGAGCATGATCATCCCCGCCTGCATCCCCATGACCCCTCCGGGGTTCAAGTGGGCCTTCACCAGACGGTAAAACTCCACCGTGTAGAGAAGCCGTGCGGGGTTGTCCTCCCCCACGGGGTCCGTGAGGTCGATGATGATGACATCGTACGTGTCCTGGGTGCGCTCCAGGTAAGCCCGGGCGTCGTCGATGATCAGGACCGTTCGGGGATCCTCGAAGGCTCCCTGGTGCCATTCGGGCATGTGGCGCTTGGCCACCTCCACCAGTTCCCCGTCGATGTCCACCATCACCGCCCGTTCCACGGTGGGGTGCTTGAGCACCTCCCTCAGGGTGGCCCCTTCCCCGCCTCCCACGATGAGCACGGTCCTGGGCTCGGGGTGGGAGAGCATGGCGGGGTGGACCAGGGTTTCGTGGTAGACGTACTCGTCCCTTTCGGTGCTCTGCACGTCCTTGTCCAGGACCAGCACCTTGCCGAAGCCCTCGGTTTCAAAGAGAAAGTAGTCCTGGTACCGGGTGCGGCCGGAGGCGATCACCCTTTCCATGCGCCGCACCATGGTTTCGTAAGGGGTGATGTGCTCAAAAAAGTACATGCCGTAGTCCATAGCTTCAACCTCCTTGCTGACCACCAAAGGCCCGGCGCTTGATGGCGTGTTCCGTTCCCCGCCAGTAGCGGAAGGCCGATTCCTCCTTGGCCCCGAAGGCCCGGGAGAGCCCCTTCAGGACCTCCTCGGGGTCCACTCCATCCCGGTAGAAGTAGAGGTCCAGGGTGGCGGAGGCGTTGTCCTCGGGCCAGGTGTGGATCATCACCGCCGCCACCGGGCTCACCACCGCCGCCGAGAGCCCCTGGGGATGAAACTTGTACACCACCGACTGGGCCGAGCCCCTGGGTGCCCCCAAGCGCATCACCGCATCCAGGAGGGCGGCCTCCACCATCTTGGGGTTTTCCAAGACATCCAGGTCGCAGCCGTAGATTTCCGCCACCCAGCGCCCGCCCGGCACCGTTTCCACAAGGGGCTATGATAGCACACCTTTACCCGAAGAAATCCTTGAGCTGCTCTTTGCTAACGAGAACCTCCCGGGGCTTGGAACCCTTGGAGGGGCCCACGATGCCCATGGCCTCGAGGGCATCCATCAGCTTTCCGGCCCGGGCGTGGCCGATGGAAAGGCGGCGCTGCAGGCGGCTTACGGAGCCGTAACCCTCCTCCACCACGATCTCCGCCGCCTTCTTGAGAAGGGGATCCGAGAAGTCCACCTCGCCGGGGCCCGCGCCTTCCGGCCCCTTGGGGGGCTCAAAGTCCTGGCCGTAGGCCTCGGCGAAGCGGTCCTCGTAGCTCTGGCCCCTGAGGAAGCCAGCCAGGCGTTGCACTTCCTCCTCGGATAGGTAGGGTACCTGGAGGCGCACGGGCTTGGTGAGCCCGGGCTGGTAGAAGAGGGCATCCCCCTGGCCGATGAGCTTTTCCGCTCCCTGGGTGTCCAGGATGGTGCGGGAATCGAAGCCGCTGGACACGGCAAAGGCCAGGCGGGCGGGGATGTTTACCTTGATGAGGGAGGTGAGGATGTCCACACTGGGCCGCTGGGTGGCGAGGATTAAGTGCATGCCCGTGGCCCGGGCCATCTGGGCCAGGCGCAAAATGGCGGTTTCCACCTCCTTGGGAGCGGTCATCATCAGGTCGGCCAGCTCGTCCACCACGATGATCAGGTAGGGAAGGGTTTCCCCGCCCTCCCGTTCCATCTTGGTGTTGTACTGTTCCAGGTTCCTGGCCCCCACCCCGCTTAGGAGCCGGTAGCGCCGTTCCATGTGGGCTACCGCTCCTTGCAGGACCCCGGCGGCTTCCTCGGGGCTGGTGACCACGGGGCGCACCAGGTGGGGGATGCCCTCGTAGGGGGTGAGCTCCACCATCTTGGGATCGATGAGGAGGAAGCGCAAGGAGGTGGGGAGGTGCTTAAAGAGGAGGCTTGCGATAAGGACGTTGATGGCCACGCTCTTGCCGCTTCCCGTGGAGCCGGCGATGAGGAGGTGGGGCATTTTGGCGAGATCCCTCACCCAGATCTCCCCCTCGATGCTCTTGCCGAGGACTAAGGGCAGAAGGGCCTTGGCGTTTTGGAAGGCGGGGGAGAGGACCGCCTCGGAAAAGCGCACCAGCTCCCTTTTGGGGTTTGGCACCTCGAGGCCCACGGTGTTCTTCCCAGGGATGGGGGCCTCGATGCGCACCGCCCCCACCGCCAGGGCCCGGGCCAGGTCGTTTTGCAGGCTCTGGATGCGGCTGATCTTCTCCCCGGGGGCAGGCAGAAGCTCGTAGCGGATCACGGAGGGGCCGCGGGCATGGCCCACCACCTCCGCCTGCACCCCGAAGTGCTTGAGGGTGTCGGCGATGGTGCGCTTCAGCCTTTCCGCCTCCTCCTCCAGGCCCCGGGCGGTTCCCTTGGGCTCCGGGGGGTCCAGGAGGTCCAGGGTGGGGAGGGCCAGGGCCGTGCTCTGGGGACGGGAGCGGGGCGGTGAAGGGAGGTCCGGCTGGACCTGGGCTGGGGAAGGTTCGGGGAAGACCAGGTCCAGGTCAAAGGGTTCCGGCTCAGGGGCAGGGGGTGGGGGAGAAATCACGGGCGGGGGGTTCCCCGTGAGCAGGGCCCTCAGCCCCTCGGCCTGGGCCTCGGGATGACGGGAGAGGAAGGATAGCCAAGATGAAAGTTCCTCGTAGCGCCCCTCGAGGTCCTGGACCAAACCGGAAAGCTCCTCCCAACGGGCCTTGCGCTCTTCCCGAAGCCTTAGGCCCTGGACCAGGCCTCCCACGCTGGGCTTGGGCGCGGAAAAGGTGAGAAGGGCTTTCAAGCGGGATAAAAGGGCCTGGGCCTCGAGGAGAAGGGCTGCCCGCCGTTCCTCCAGGGCATCCCGCAAGGGACCTCCCCCGGGCACAGGGGTTTTCAAGGCTTGGAGAAGGGCTTGGAGCCGGGGTTCCAGGGGCCTTTGGTCCTCTTCCATCTGCCGCTTCAGCTCGGCGGCCCGTTCCTTCAGGAACTCCCTTAAAGCCTTTTCCACCCCCGGGAGTTCCGCAGAGGAGAGGTTCTGCGCCAGGGCCTTTAGGGCGGTGTGTTCCGGGTAAAGGCGGGCGAGGAGGCCGATCCTTTGCCTGAGAAGAAGGGCTTTCAGGCGGTGGCGGATCCGGCGCACGCCCTCCACCCCCAGGTGCAGGCCGGTGAGAAGGAGGTGAAAAGGAGGTTTTCGCCGCCAGAGGTCCAGGACCAAGGAGGCCAGGATGGGGGGAAGGAGGAAGCCCAAGGCCCCTACCTTGGCTTCCAGGAAGGAGCGCACTTCCTCGCCCATCCGGCCGGAAAGGGGTCCCAGAAGGGGAAGGAGGGCGAAGGCCAGGAGGTAAAGGAAAAGAAGGTGGCGAAGAAGAGGCTTTAGGGGTTTATTCCGGAAGAGGAAGGTCCCCAGGAGGAAAAGGCTTGGTGGAAAGAGGTAGGCGGGTAGGCCCAGCGCCTGGTAGAAGGTTTCCCGGAGGAAGGACCCGAAGGCCCCTGTGGGCAAGGGTAGAAGGGGAGCGGCGAAGAAGACCCCCGCCCCCAAGGCCACTGTACCCAGGGCCTCGAGGTCGCGGTTTCGGCTGAGCCTAGCCGGTTTCCGCTTCGCCATCGGAAGGATTATAACCTGGTGGCGTGGAGGGGAAAAGGGAAGCCCGGGGCATACTTCCCCCGGGCCTGAGGTTGGAGGGCTACTTCTTTAACTCTCTAATCACCGCCTGGGTGAGGTCGGTGTCCTCGTCGGCGTAGACCACCAGCCCCGACTGGGCCGCCACCTGGCGGCTCATGACCACGGCGAAGCCCTGGGCCTTGGCCACCTTGGCGATGGCCTGGTCCACCTCCTCCAGGATGGGTTTGAGCACCGGATTCTGCCGGTCCTGCCATTTCTTCAGGGTGTCCTGGTAGGTCTTGAGGAGAGCTTCGTAGTCCTGGCGTTCCTTGGCCGTGGCCTGTCCCGAGCGGACCTTTTGGTCCAGGGGCTTGAGCTTTTCCTCCAGGGGGGCCAGCTCCTTACGGGCCTGGGCCTGGAGATCCTGCACCTTCTTGTAGTCGGGGTGAGCCTGCACCAAGGCATCAGCGTCCACGAACCCTATCCGAGTGGCCACACTCCTGTTTTGGGCCAGCATGGGGGTGAGGAGGGCGCCGAAGGCCAGGAGGAGGGCCGCAAGGGAGAAGCGCTTCATAGCCTAGAGCCTAAGGCCGTAGGGTGAAGGAGATGTGAGAGAAGCCTCTCTTCCCCTTTGCCCCCGGTGGGGGTACCATGCATGGCGGAGGTGGATTATGCGCAAGGCGTTCTGGGTTTTGGCACTATTAGCCTTAGGCACGGGAGCTTTGGCCCAGCGGGCGGTGTCCTTCCGCCTCTCCCTGCCCCCGGCGGGGCTGGGATTGGGCCTCGAGGCGCCCTTGGAGCGCAACCTGGCCTTCCGGGGCTTCGTGGACCTCTTCCCCGGTGGGCCCAGCTTCCTGGCAGCGGGCGAGGTGCTCTTCAAGCCCGACCTGGGCCAGCTGGACCGGGACCTCAGGGGCGTACGCCCCTACTTTGGTGGGGGGCTTGCTGGGTACTTTGCCGGCTCCGGCGACGTGGGGCTTAACCTGTCCCTGGGAGTGGAGTTCCTCCTGGATGCCCGCACGGGGATCTTCCTGGATGGGGAGTACTTCTATCCCTTCGGCGGCCCGGGCCGCTTTGGGCGCACGGTGATCGGGGTCAACCTGCGCTAAGGCGGCCCTCCCTTCCCCACCCAACCTCGGGTGGGGACATTTTTCTTTAGGTCTCGGGGTAGACTAAAAGCCGGAGGTGAAGCCATGCTGGTCAGGGACTGGATGACCAAGGACCCCCTCACCGTGGCCCCGGATACCCCGGTGCTGGAAGCCATCAATCTTTTGAAGAACAAGGGTTTCCGGCGCTTGCCGGTGGTGAAGGACGGGAAGCTCATCGGCCTGGTCACCGACAAGGACCTCAAGGACGCCATGCCCTCCAAGGCCACCACCCTCTCCGTGTGGGAGATGAACTACCTCCTCTCCAAGCTCACGGTGCAGGAGGTCATGGCCAAGCCGGTGATCACCGTGGAGGCCGACGCCCCCCTGGAGAGGGCAGCTCTTTTGATGGAGGAGAAGAAGATCGGCGGCCTTCCGGTGATGGACGGGGAGAAACTGGTGGGCATCATCACCGTGACCGATGTCCTGAGGGCCTTTATTGAGGTATTGGGGCTTAAAATGGGGGGCTTGCGCATCACCGTGGACATCCCCGATGTCCCCGGGGCTCTGGCCCAGATGGCCCGGGCGGTTCCCCCGGCCAACATCGTTTCCATCGCCACTGCTGCCCATTTGAACGGGTACCAGCGCCTGGTCCTGAGGGTGGTGGGGGAGGATGTGGAGGGTGTCCCTGACCGGCTTCGGGCCGCCGGGGAGCGGGTGGTGGACGTACGCCCCGGTTAGGCGCCGTTGCGGTAGGCGGGATAGGAGCCCAGAACCTTGAGGAAGGCCGCCCGCCGGAGCAGGCCCAGAAGGGCTTGGGCGGGCCCAGGGTCTTCCAGGTGGCCCTCGAGGTCCAGGTAAAAGAGGTAGCTGAAGGGCTTATCGCGCCTGGGCCGGGACTCCAGCTTGGTGAGGTTCACCCCGGCCTCGGCGAACACGGAAAGAGCCTCCAGAAGCCCTCCGGGCCGGTGGCGCACGGCGAAGACGATGCTGGTCTTGTGGGGACCTTCCCCCTTAGGGGCTTCCTCCCGCCCGATGACGAAGAACCGGGTGTAGTTGTGGGGGTAATCCTCAATGTTTTCCGCCAGCACCTTTAGGCCGTAAAGCTCCGCGGCCCGCCGGCTGGCGATGGCCCCCACCCTGGGCTCGGGGTCCTCCGACAGGGACCGGGCTGCCCCCGCCGTATCAAAAACCGGGATAGGAGTAAGGCGCATGCGGGCTAGGAAGCCGTCACACTGGGCCAGGGCCTGGGGATGGCTTTTGACCGCCTTGAGGTCTTTGAGCTCGGTGCCCTCGGGAGCGAGGAGGCAGTGCTCCACCCGGTGGATGATCTCCCCCACCACGTGGAGGTCGCTTTCCAGAAGCAAGTCGTAGGTCTGGTTGATGCTCCCTGCGGTGGTGTTCTCCACGGGCACCACCCCGAGCTGCGCCTCCCCGGCTTCTACCGCCTCGAAGACCTGGTGGAAGGTGGGAAAGCCTATGGGGGTGGAGCCGGGAAAGCTCCTGAGCAGGGCCTCCTCGCTATAGGCTCCTTCCGTTCCCTGGAAGGCGATCCTCATGCTCTCCATCCTACCGCTTCCCGTAGACAGGGGAAAGGCGCTTCCCTTAGCATGGCCCCTGTGGCGCGGCTGCTTGTGGTGGACGATGACCCCCGCATCCGGCACCTGTTGGAGCTCCTTCTTTCCGGGGCCGGCCACCAGGTGGTGCTGGCGGATTCCGCCAAGGCCGCTCTGGAGTACCTGCGCCGGGAAACCCCGGATCTGATCCTTTTGGACATCATGATGCCGGACATGGATGGCCTCACCCTCCTGGGGCGCATCCGGGCGGTGCGCCGCCTGGCCAAGGTGCCGGTGATCCTGTTCACCGGGGGTGGCAAGGAGCTGGAGGGGCTGGGCCGGGCCCTGGGGGCGGATCTCTTCCTGGAGAAGCCCGTTTCCGGCCGCCGGCTCAAGGAGGTGGTGGAAAACCTTCTCGCTCGGGAAGGGTATGTGCTGCCCGGCGGGGAGCGGGTAAATAGCCTCGAGGAGGTGGGTAGCCGCTTGCGGCACGCCTTGCCCGAAGAGGCCCGCTTCAAGCTCCTTTGGCGAAAGACGGCAAGCCGCCGTGCCCTTCTCAAAAACCTTTTGGCCAAGGGCTGGACCGAGGCCCTTTTGCGGCGCCTTCTTCCCGGTGAATACGACCTCTATGACCTCCTCGGCCACCTGGCCTTTGGCTGGCCCCTGGTGTCCTTAAGGGAGCGGGCGGCCCGGGTGCAGGACCCCCGCCTGGCTTCCCACCTGGAGGCCTATCTGGAGGAGAAGCGGCTACCCCTGGAGGGGAACGGCCTCCTGGAAGAGCTGGCCCAGGCCCTGTACGCTTAGGGGGTGGCCGAACTTTTAGAGATCACCGATCCTGAGGCCTGGAACCTGATGGTTTCCAGCCTCCCCATCACCAGCGCCTTGCAGTCCTGGGGCTGGGGGGAGGTGAAGCGGCTTTCCGGCTGGGTGCCCAGGCGGCTTGCGGTCTACGGAAAGGAAGGGCTTCTGGGGGCGGCCCAGGTGCTGCTGCGCCCCCTGCCTGGGGGTCTCCGCCTGGCCTATGTCCCTAGGGGACCTGCCCTGGCCCGCCTCGAGGACCTGCCCCTGGTGGCCAAGGCCCTGGCCCAGGGGGTCCGGGGCACCCACCTGGTCCTCGAGCCCGAGGCGGGGTTGCCGGCGGAGGAACCTCCCCCCACCTTTCCTGGCCTCCTCCTCGAGGAATCCGTCCAGCCCGCCTATTCCCTATGGCTGGACCTCACCCAAGGGGAAGAAGCCCTCCTCAGGGGGATGAAGGAGATGCACCGCCGCAACGCCCGCCTAGCCCTCAAGCGCACGGAGCTCAGCGTGGAGGGGGAGGAGGCCTTTCCCGAGTTCTTCCACCTCTTTGAGGAAACCAACCGCCGGGCCAAGCTCCTGCAACACGCAAGGGAGTACTACCAGGCGGTGCTTAGGGAGATGAACCAGCCCTACGGGGAGGCCTTTTTGTCCTTGGCCCGTAAGGAGGGGGAAGCCTTGGCGGCGGGGCTTTTCGTGGCCTTCGCCGGTAAGGTGGACTACCTCTATGGGGGAAGCAGCCGCAGCCACCCCGAGGCCAAGGCGCCCATGGGCATGCACCTGGCGGCCATCCGCCATGGGATCGGACGCGGCTACCGCATCTACGACCTCTGGGGCGTGCCCAGGACCCCGGAGGGTAGCCACGCGGAGGGGATATGGCGCTTCAAGGAGGGGTTTGGGGGTAGGCGCGTCCGGTTTCCCGCCTACACCCTGCCCCTTTCCCCCCTCTACCGCCCTTTGAAGCTCCTCCTGCGCCTGCGCAAGACCTGGGTGAACCTGCGGGTGCGGGGGAACCCGCGGGATGTCTTAGGCTGAAAGGGCTTGCGGGTCTTGTCATCTTTCTCAAGGGGCCTTGGGTAAGGTGGGAAGGTGGTGCGGCTCCTCCTTCTCCTTCTTGTCGTTCTCAGTGTGGTTTTTTGGTTCCTCCGGCCCCAGCCCAAGCCCTTGCCCACGGAAGGCGTGCGCCTTAAGGGGGTGGAGTTCTACCTTTTCCCCGAGGAGGAGGGGGTGGAGTGGCGGTTCGCCGCCCAGGAGATGGTGGAGGAGGGGGGGGTTTTCCGCATCCAGGGGGAGCTTAAGGGGGAACGCTATGTGGAGGACCGGCTGGACCTGCGCCTTTTCGCCCCCGAGGTGGCGGTGGAGCCAGGGGATAACCTGCGGGCTCCTTTCGCCCGGGTGGAGATCCTGAAGGGATGCTTCCGCCTTCAGCTTTCCGCCCCGGGCAGGGGAGAGGTCCTTATCCGGCAGAAGGAGGGGTTTTTTGCCCCCTGGGTGCGGATCGAGGCCCCTAACCTGAGGGGAGAGGCCCAGGGCTTTCGCTCGGATTTCGGCATGGAGCGCATAGAAGCGGAAAGCCCGCGGTTTGAGTTGCCCGCGGGTGGCACCTTTGGTCCTTGTACCGTGGAAGGAGGTAGCTCATGAGAAGGTGGGTTTGGTTGTCCCTTTTGGGTTTGGCCTTAGCGGCTGCCAACGTCCGGATCATCCAGGTGGAGGGGGGGCGCCTTTCGGGGGACCTGCGCTACGGCCCCTGGACCTTTGAGGGGGAGGTGAGGGGCCGGGTGAAGGACCTGGAGATCCGCTCCCCCAAGGCCACCCTCACCGCACCCAAGGGCAAGACCATGCAGGAGGCGGAAGGGGAGCGGGAGGCCCGCTTTGAGGGCGGGGTGGTGGTGCGCCGGGGCCGGGTGGAGGCCAGGGGACCGGTTCTGGTCTACCGGGAGAAGACCGGGGAGGGGGAGCTTCTGGGCCCGGCCCGCATGCGCCAGGAGCCCAAGCCCGGGGAGGACCCGGTGGAGGTGGAGGCCAGCCGCATGACCTTTCAGGTGGACACGGACACCTCCAGCAGCGAAAATGCCCTCCTTAAGAGCGGCAACCAAGAGGGGCGGGCCGCCTTGGTCTACTACGAGGAGGAGAAGGGCCTGGCGGTCTTCACCGACCCCAAGGAGGTGGTCCTCGTCCGCAAGCGCAAGGAAGGGGATTTGGTGATTCGGGCCAAGGAGGTGCGGAGCCTCACCGGGTCCAAAAGGCTCATCGCCACCGGAGGGGTACGCCTGCAGGATGGGGATCTGGTGACCACCGGGGAGAGCCTTTACTACGACGACACCACCGGGGAGGCCTTGGTGCTGGGCAGGCCGGCGGTGAGCGAGAATAAAAAAGAGGGCTTCAGGCTTTCGGGGAGCACCCTACAGCATAACGTAAATCGCCGCCAGGTGCGGGTTTATGGAAAGCCTTTCCGTTTGCCCGTGGAGGAGTTCAAAAAGCTAGGGGAGAAGTAGGTTCTAAGTATGGGTTGCCTCCGCCTCGGCCTCCTGGGAAGTGCCGTTGGAGCGGTCCTTCTCTGGGCCCTAGCCCAGGAGGTTTTCCGCCCCGAGGTGGAGCTGGTCCGCAAGGACAAGCGAGTGGTGGCCTGGGTGAGCGAGGAGGAGGGAAGCCTCTTCTACGCGGACTACGGGGACCTCTTGGTGGGGGAGCTGCAGGCCCTTTCCCCCGAGAGGGTCCAGGTGGGAGATCAGGCTTTTTTCAGGGATGCGGGGAGCACGGTGGAGGAGGGGCTGAAGGTGGGGGAAAGGGTGGAGGTGGCCTATAACCCCGATTGGGAACAGGAGGGGCATCCCTACCTGATGCGTTTGCGAAGGGCTGGAGAAGGGAAAGGGGACCGCTACCTCCGCCTCGTCCTCTTTGACCCCAAGGGGGTGGAGGTGCGCCTGGGGGAGGAGGTGGAGGCCAGGGGGCCCCTGGCGGTGGTGGAGCGGGGTGGGGTGGAGGAGCTCTTCCTCTCCGGGGGAGAGGCCCGGTACCTGGAGGAAGAAGGCCGGCTGGAGCTAAGGCCGGCCCCCGGAAAGGTGGCGCTGGCCCAGGGGCAGGTGCGGGTGGAGGGGCAGAGGCTCCGTTACCAAAACGATACCGGGGAGGCCCTATTGGAGGGTCCTCTGGAAGTGCGCCGGGAAGGGGAAAAGCCCCTTTCGGGCAAGGCGGGCTCCTTGCGCTATTTTCTGGACGAGGACCGGATCTGGCTTCTCGGAGGGGTGGAGCTTACCCAGGGCAGGCGCACCACCAAGGCTGAGCGGGCGCTTCTCAGGGAAAAGGAAGGGTACGCCTTCCTGTATGGGAAGGTGGAAAGCCGGGACGAAAGGGGTGTGGTGCGGGGGGAGCGGGTGCGCTACGCCCTGAAGACCGGGGAAGTGGTGGTCCTGGGTGGGGTGGCCGGGGAGTTCCGCGGCGACTAGGCGGGCACGCCCGCCATCAGGAGGCCCAGGCGCTCTTCCTTGGCTTCTTCCGGGGTGAGTTCCCCCACGATGCGCCCCTCGTACATGACCAGGATGCGGTCGGAGAGGCTGATCACCTCGGAAAGGTCGGCAGAGACCAGGAGCACCGCCAGGCCCCGGTCCCGGGCCTCCACCAGGCGCTGGTGGATGAACTCGATGGCCCCCACGTCCACGCCCCGGGTGGGCTGGGCGGCAATGAGGAGCCTGGGGTCCCTTAGGAGTTCCCGGCCCACCACGATCTTCTGCTGGTTGCCCCCGGAGAACCGCCGTGCGGAAAGTTCCGTGGAGCGGGGGCGGACGTCAAAGTCTTCCACCAAGCGGCGGGCGTGGGTCTCCACCGCTTCGCCATCTAAAAACCCCAAGAACCCCCGGAAGGGCCTCCGGTGCTGGTCCCCCAGGATGGCGTTCTCCCGCACGGAGAAGTCCAGGACCAGCCCCCGGGCAAGCCGGTCCTCGGGGATGTGGCTCACGCCTGCCTCCCGTACTTTGAGAGCCAGGTGGGGAAGAGGGTGGCCCAGGTAGCGCACCGTTCCCCGGTACTTGCGCAGGCCCGCCAGGGCCTCCACCAGCTCGGTCTGGCCGTTCCCTTCCACCCCGGCGATGCCCACGATCTCCCCGGAGCGCACCTGGAAGCTCACCCCCTTGAGCCTGGGGGCGGCCTCGAGGCCCTCCACCTCCAGCACCACCTCGCCCGGCTTGGCAGGCCCTTTTTCTACCCTTAGGACCACCTCCCTTCCCACCATCATCCGAGCCAGCTCCTCCAGGGAGGTCTCCCCGGTCTTTACCGTGCCCACCACCTTCCCGTCCCGGATCACCGTGACCCGGTCGGATACGGAAAGCACCTCCTTCAGCTTGTGGCTGATGAAGATGGCGGCGTTTCCCTTGGCCACATAGGCCCTGAGGAAGCGGAAAAGCTCCTCCGCCTCCTGGGGGGTTAGAACGGCGGTGGGTTCGTCCAGGATGAGGATTGTGGCCTGGCGGTAGAGGGCTTTGAGGATCTCCACCCGCTGCTGCAAGCCCACGGGAAGGTTCTCGATGCGCTCGTCCAGGGGTACCTGGAAGCCCAGCTCCTCCATGAGGGCGGTGGCCCGCTTCCTAGCCTCGTCCAGATTGAGGTATAGAGGGCTTCCCGGCTCGAGGCCCAGGACCAGGTTCTCCAGCACGGTGAAGGGCTCCACCAGCATGAAGTGCTGGTGGACCATGCCGATGCCGTGGGCGATGGCGTCCAGGGGGCTCTTGGGCCGGTAGGGCTTGCCGTCCACCCACATCTCCCCTTTGTCCGGCGGCTGCAGGCCGTAGACGATCTTCATCAGGGTGGACTTCCCCGCCCCGTTTTCCCCCACCAGGGCCAAGACCTCGCCCCAGTTCAGGTCCAGGCTGATGTGGTCGTTGGCCAGGACCAGGGGGAAGCGCTTGGTGATGTCCTTGAGCACCAGGGCCTTTGCGATGGTTCCGCTAGCCTCCACGCCCGGAGTATACAAAAAGGCCGGGGGAACTCCCCGGCCTAGAGAGCCCTTTTTTAGCGCTTTTCAGGCACCTTGAGCTGGCCCTTGATGACCTGTTGCTTCAAAACCTCCAGCTTGCTCACCACCGCAGCGGGGATCAGGGCCTTGTTGTACTCGTCCAAGGCGTAGCCTACCCCGTTGTTGGCCAGGCCGAACTCCCGCACCCCACCCTTGAAGGCCTTCTGCACCACGCTCTTGATGACCTCGTAGGTGGCCACGTCCACCCGCTTCATCATGGAGGTGAGGCCGTGGTTCAAGGTGGCGGGATTGTTGTCGGTGTCCCCCAGGTAGTTCTGGTTGGCGTCCACCCCGATGAAGAAGAGAGGCGTGGCCTTGGTGCCGTCGGTGCCGCAGGTCTTGGTGTAGTCGGCGTACTTGGGCACCTTGGCGTAGGGGTCAGCCTTCCGCACGAAGCGGACGGCTCCGCCTTCTTTCAGGCACTTGGCCTGCTTCACGTAGTCGATGAGTCCCAGGCCTGAACCACCGGCGGCGGCGTAGATGATGTCGGCTCCCTGGCGCACCTGGCTGGCGGCGATTTCCTTGGCCTTGGCGGGGTCGTTCCAGGCAGCGGGGGTGTTGCCCACGTAGCCCACCAGGACCTTGCCCTGGATCTTGTCCTCCTTGAAGGCGTACTCCGCCCCGGCCCGGAAGCCTGCCTCAAACTTGTGGATGAGGGGGATGTCCATGCCGCCGATGAAGCCCACCACCCCGGTGCGGCTCATCTTGCCGGCGATGTAGCCCACCAGGAAGCTTCCCTCGTGCTCCCGGAAGACCAGGCCCACGGCGTTGGGCAGCTTACCTTCCCCGGGGACGGCGTCGATCACCGCAAAGTTCACCTTGGGGAATTCCTTGGCGGTGGCGGTGATGGCGGGTTCGTTGGCGAAGCCCACCCCGATCACCAGGTCAAAGCCCTCCTCGGCGAAGGTGCGGATGCCCTGGCCCACCTGGGAGGGGTCGGCGGGCTCGAAGTCGAAGAGCTTAACCCCGAAGTCCTTGGCTGCCTTCTGGGCTCCTTCCCAAGCGGACTGGTTGAAGGAGCGGTCAAACTTGCCGCCCGCATCAAAGGCGATCCCCACACGCACCTGGGCCAGGCTTAAACCTAGGGCCAATACCGCCAAAAGGGCCACCATACGTTTCATCTGCCACCTCCTATGGCATTTCGCCGTAGGGCATTATACCCGGTTCGGTAAACTCAAGGCATGACCCTGGAGGAGGCTCGCAAACGGATCAACGAGCTCCGGGACCTCATCCGCTACCACAACTACCGTTACTACGTCCTGGATGCCCCGGAGATCTCCGATGCCGAATACGACCGGCTTTTGAGGGAGCTTAAGGAGCTGGAGGAACGCTTTCCCGAGCTCAAAAGCCCGGATTCCCCCACGGAGCAGGTGGGGGCTAAGCCCTTCGGTCAGCCCTTAGGCTACCTCGAGGCTACTTTTCGCCCCATCCGCCATCCCACCCGCATGTACTCCCTGGATAACGCCTTCACCTTGGAGGAGGTCAGGGCCTTTGAGGAACGGATTGAACGGGCCCTGGGCAGGAAGGGGCCTTTCCCCTACACGGTGGAGCACAAGGTGGATGGCCTTTCCGTGAACCTCTACTACGAGGAAGGGATCCTGGTCTGGGGGGCCACCCGGGGGGACGGGGAAACAGGGGAGGAGGTCACCCAAAACCTCCTCACCATCCCCACCATTCCCCGAAGGCTTGAAGGGGTACCGGAGCGCCTCGAGGTCCGGGGCGAGGTGTACATGCCCATAGAGGCCTTCCTCCGCCTCAACGAGGAGCTGGAGGAAAAAGGAGAGAAGATCTTCAAAAACCCCAGAAACGCCGCCGCCGGCTCCCTCAGGCAGAAGGACCCCCGGATCACCGCAAGGAGGGGCCTCAGGACCACCTTCTACGCCCTGGGCCTTGGCCTGGAGGAGAGCGGGCTCAAGACCCAGCTGGACCTCCTTCGCTGGCTTAGGGAGAAGGGGTTTCCCGTGGAGCACGGCTTCGCCCGGGCTAAAGGGGCAGAGGGGGTGGAAAGGATCTACCAGGACTGGCTGAAGGAGCGGCGCAGCCTTCCCTTTGAGGCGGATGGGGTGGTGGTGAAGCTGGATGACCTTTCCCTCTGGCGGGAACTGGGGTACACCGCCCGAGCCCCGCGCTTTGCCATCGCCTACAAGTTCCCCGCGGAGGAGAAGGAAACCCGCCTGCTGCAGGTGGTTTTCCAGGTGGGACGCACGGGCAGGGTGACGCCGGTGGGTATTTTGGAGCCCGTCTTCATAGAGGGAAGTGAGGTCAGCCGGGTCACTCTCCACAACGAAAGCTACATCGAGGAGTTGGATGTGCGCATCGGGGACTGGGTCCTGGTGCACAAGGCGGGGGGGGTGATCCCCGAGGTCCTCAGGGTCCTGAAGGAGAAGAGGACCGGGGAGGAGAGGCCCATTCGCTGGCCGGAAACCTGTCCCGAGTGCGGCCACCGCCTGGTTAAGGAGGGCAAGGTGCACCGCTGCCCCAACCCCTTGTGCCCGGCCAAGCGCTTTGAGGCCATCCGCCATTACGCCTCCCGTAAGGCCATGGACATCGGGGGCCTCGGGGAGAAGCTCATTGAGAAGCTCCTGGAAAAGGGCTTGGTGAAGGATGTGGCTGACCTTTACCGGCTTAAGGAGGAGGACCTGGTGGGCCTCGAGCGCATGGGGAGGAAAAGTGCGCAAAACCTCCTGCGCCAGATTGAGGAGAGCAAGGGGCGGGGCCTGGAGCGGCTCCTCTATGCCCTGGGATTGCCGGGGGTGGGGGAGGTGCTGGCCCGCAACCTGGCGGCCCACTTCGGCACCATGGACCGCCTCCTCGAGGCCACCCTGGAGGAACTCCTCCAGGTGGAGGAGGTGGGGGAACTCACCGCCCGGGGGATTTACGAAACCCTGCAGGACCCTGCCTTCCGGGACCTGATAAGGCGCCTCAAGGAGGCTGGGGTGGAGATGGAGGCCAAGGAACGGGGGGAGGAGGCTTTAAAGGGCCTTACCTTCGTCATCACCGGGGAGCTTTCCCGCCCGCGGGAGGAGGTGAAGGCCCTCCTAAGGCGCCTTGGGGCCAAGGTGACGGACTCCGTGAGCCGCAAGACGGGCTACCTGGTGGTGGGGGAGGCCCCAGGGAGCAAGCTGGAGAAGGCCAAGGCCTTAGGGGTGCCCACCCTGACGGAGGAGGAGCTGTACAGGCTCATAGAGGAACGCACGGGAAAGCGTCTGGAAACCCTGGCCTCCTAGGGCGGGTGGCCGGGTGGGGTCAGTCTGGAAGGCCTGGGTTAAAGATCTTTCCCAGGGCCTCCTGGAGCCTGGAACCCGATAAACCAAGCTCTTTCAGGGCCTTTTCGTAAAGCTCCGGGGTGAGAAGCCCTTGGAGGGCCTTAAGCTCCGTACGGGAAAGATGGGCTCCCTTTAATACATGCTCCTCAAAGCTTTGCCAGGCCAGGGGCACATGGGCCTTGACGATTTCGGCGATGGCCTTGGCGTACTGCCTTATCTCCCACTGGGCATGGGGGTCCAGGCGCAGGGCCAGGAAGTGGAAAAGATTGTGGAGGTCCTGCTTCCAGTAGAACTCGGTGTAGAGGTTTAGGGGCAGGACCATGCGGGCCATCTCCCGGGCGATCCCCTTTTCCAGAAGGGTTTGGTAGGCCTGGTAGGCTTCCCGCTCCACGTCTTTGAGGAGAAGGGAGGCTTCCTCATTGGAAAGCTCCCCCTCGGAGCCTTGCTTGTTCCGCCGGGCTTGTTTCCGCCACGCTTGTGGCTCGTAAAACTGCTCCTTAAGGACGGAGTAGCGACCGGAGATCTCGTTCACGCTGGCGGTGCGGTGGCGGAACCACTGGCGCACCACGAAGATGGGAGCCTTCACGTGGAACTTGAACTCCACCATCTCGAAGGGGCTGGTGTGGCGGTGGCGCATGAGGTAGTCGATGAGGGCGGCGTCCTCCCGCACCGTCTTGGTGCCGGGGCCGTAGGAAACCCTGGCCGCCTGGACGATGGAGGCATCGCTTCCCATCACCTCCACCAAGCGCACGAACCCCTTGTCCAAAACCGCAATCTCAAGGTACGCTTCCGCATGACCCATGCCTTTGAGTCTACTTGCCCTTTGGCCCGAAGGGGTCTACCCTAAGCTCATGCGGGTCCGCACCCCCTTTGCCTACAAGTGGCGGCATGGGCGCTACAGGCCCTCTTGACCTTGGCTCTAAGGGCTTGCGGCGTGTAGGATGGATGGGCTTTGCGGCGCTAGGGCGCCCATTTTCGGAGCAAGTATGTTGAGGTTGCCAGACTTTCCCCTGCCCGACCCTCGAGGACGCTTCGGTCCTTACGGAGGTAGGTACGTTCCCGAAACCTTGATCCCGGCCTTGGAGGAGGTGGAGGCCGCCTACCGGGAGGCCAAGAAGGACCCGGCATTCTTGGCGGAGCTTGAGTACTACCTCAAGACCTTTGCTGGCCGGCCCACTCCCCTTTACCACGCCAAGAGGCTTTCCGAGTACTGGGGTGGGGCCCGGGTGTACCTGAAGCGGGAGGACCTCCTGCACACCGGGGCCCACAAGATCAATAACACCCTGGGCCAGGCCCTTTTGGCCCGGCGTATGGGCAAAAGGCGGGTGATCGCCGAAACCGGAGCTGGGCAGCACGGGGTTTCCGTGGCCACGGTGGCCGCTCTCTTTGGCCTGGAATGCGTGGTGTACATGGGGGAGGAGGACGTGAGGCGGCAGGCCCTAAACGTCTTCCGCATGAAGCTCCTGGGGGCTGAGGTCCGGCCCGTGGCCGCGGGGAGCCGCACCCTGAAGGACGCCACCAACGAGGCCATCCGCGACTGGCTTACGAATGTGCGCACCACCTTCTACATCCTGGGCTCGGTGGTGGGCCCCCACCCTTACCCCATGATGGTGCGGGAGTTCCAGAGCGTGATAGGCGAGGAGGTGAAGGCCCAGAGCCTGGAGCTTTTCGGCCGCTACCCCGACGCCCTCATCGCCGCCGTGGGCGGGGGTTCCAACGCCATCGGCCTCTTCGCCCCCTTCGCCTACCTGCCGGAAGGGGAGCGCCCAAGGCTCATCGGGGTGGAGGCGGCGGGGGAGGGGCTTTCCACCGGGCGCCATGCCGCCAGCATCGGGGCGGGAAAGCGGGGGGTCTTGCACGGGAGCTACATGTACCTCCTCTACGACCACGACGGCCAGATCACCCCGGCCCACTCCGTTTCCGCGGGCCTGGACTACCCGGGGGTGGGGCCGGAGCACAGCTACTACGCCGACCAGGGCATCGCCGAGTATGCGGCGGTCACCGATGAGGAGGCCCTGGAGGGCTTCAAGCTCCTGGCGCGCCTCGAGGGGATCATCCCCGCCTTGGAGTCCGCCCATGCCATCGCCCACGCCGCCAAAGTGGTGCCCGAGATGGAGAAGGACCAGATCGTGGTCATCAACCTCTCGGGCCGGGGGGATAAGGATGTGACCGAGGCGATGCGCCTTCTGGGAGGGGAGCTATGACCACGCTGGAAGCCTTTGCCCGGGCCAGGGCCGAGGGCCGGGCTGCTTTAATCCCCTACCTCACCGCGGGCTTCCCCAGCCGGGAAGGGTTCTTGCAGGCGGTGAAGGAGGTGCTGCCCTACGCCGATCTTTTGGAGATCGGCCTGCCCTACTCCGACCCCCTGGGGGACGGCCCGGTGATCCAGCGGGCCAGCGAGGAGGCCTTGAGGAAGGGGATGAGCGTTCAGGGTGTTCTGGAGCTCTTCCGGGAGGTGCGGGCCCTCACCGAAAAGCCCCTTTTCCTTATGACCTACCTGAACCCCGTGCTGGCCTGGGGGCCGGAGCGGTTCTTTAGCCTTTTCAAGCAGGCGGGGGCCACGGGCCTCATCCTGCCTGACCTTCCTCCCGATGAGGACCCCTCCCTGGTGCGCCTGGCGCAGGAGATCGGCCTGGAAACGGTATTTCTCCTGGCCCCCACCTCCACGGATAGGCGGGTGGAAACCGTGGTGGGCTACGCCACCGGGTTCATCTATGCGGTTTCCGTCACCGGGGTCACCGGGGAGCGGGAGCGCCTGCCCGAGGAGGTGCGGGACCTGGTGCGGCGGATCAAGACCAAAACCTCCTTGCCCGTGGCCGTGGGCTTCGGGGTTTCGGGGCGGGAGACCGCGGCCCAGGCGGCGGTGGCCGACGGGGTGGTGGTGGGAAGCGCCTTGGTGCGGGCCCTCGAGGCGGGCCGCCCCTTGGCGCCGATCCTGGAGGAGGTCCGGCAGGGGCTCTTCCAGAAGGAGCCGGCCTGACGCTGCCCTGGCTTCGCCGGGAGAGGTGCCCTGGGGAGGGGATCGTTTACCGCCTGTTAACCTCCGGGGGGTAGCCTCCCCTCCGGAGGTGAACCGTGGGGTTGACGAGGATCTTCCCCGTAGGGGCAGGGCTGCTGTTCTTGGCTGCGTGTGGCCTTATCCCTGGTTTTGGAGGTCCTAAGGTGACGGGCGGGTTTCAGGGGGACTGGCAGGAGGTGGCCTCGGGCCTGAGGTTGGCCCTGGTGGGCCTGACCTCCGAGGGCCAGGTGGACTACTCCAACCCGCTGGAGATCAAGGACCCGAGCCTCCTCCGGGGCTACTGGATGGAGCTTCTCCCCGTGGCCGCCGAGGGCAGCTACCAGGTGGTGGCTTACCGGGACGAGGACAACAACGGCCACTTCAGCCGGGGAGATACGGTGCTGGGCGACACCTGCAGCCGGTACCTCCTCTACGCCAATGGCTCCGGGGACAAGCTTTACTGGGCGGGTACCCTGCGGCTTCTCCGGGTGCGCCACGGCTGGAACGGCTATGATGCCGCCCAGGAGGGCGAGCCCTACCAGGCCGCCCTTTACACCGGCTTTGATCTTTACCGCCAGGGGCAGCGCCCCTGAGGCCACCCCACGCGGACCCCGTCCCCCTGGGGGTCCGTGGGAAGGGTGGCCACCTCCTCCGTCTCGGTGAGGCAGGGGGTTCGGCGGAAAAGGGTGTCAGGCCAGGGGGAGCTCCACCGGCTCCTCCTCGGCCAGGATGGCCTCGGGGTCCGGGTAGCGCAGGATGCGGTAGAGGGGGTCCCGCTCCGCAGGCTTGAACCCTGCGTCCACGATGTGGCGCACGATCTGGCGCACCGTGGCGTGGGTGCGCCCGTGCCCCCCTGCCGCCGAGACCACGTTCTCCTCCAGCATGGTGCTACCGAAGTCGTCTGCCCCGTAGTAAAGCGCCGCTTGGGCCACCTTGAACCCCAGGGTGGGCCAGGAGGCCTGCAGGTGGGCGAAGTTGTCCAGGGCGAGCCGGGCCACGCTCAGGGTTTTCAGGTACTCGTGGGCCGTGGCCCCTGGGGCTTTCCCCTTCAGGCGGGTGTGCTCCACCTGCAGGGTCCAGAGGGCGAAGGCGGCAAAGCCGTTCCGGTACTGCTTCAGGGCCTTGTCTTGCTGGGTGCGGATGCCTAAGAGGTGAAGGGTGCGCTCCTTTGGGCCTTCCCCGAAGCCGATCACCATGCTGGCCAGGGTGTAAAGCCCCAGGGCCTGGGCGGCGTCCACGATGCGGTACCAGTCGGCGGTCCGGATGCGGGCAGGGGCGGCCCTGTGCCGCACCTCGTCCACTAAAATCTCCGCCCCCGCCCCCGGCATCCCATCCAGGCCAGCTTCCATCAGCTTTTCCAGGATTTCCTCGGCCTTAAGTCCGGTAAGCCGTTCTAGCCCCAGGATTTCCTCGGGGCTGAAGGCATCGATGCGCAGGTCGGGGAAACGGCCCTTCAGGTAGCGCAGAAGGTCCAGGTACCACTCCAAGGGCAGGTCGGGGTTCACGCCTCCTTGCATGAGGATGCGCCTTCCCCCCACCTGGTAGAGTTCCTCCACCTTCCTGGCGATTTCCTCGTAGGTGAGGGTGTAAGCGTCTTCTTGCCGCCGGGTGCGGTAAAAAGCGCAGAAGGCGCAGGCCACGGTGCAGACGTTGGTGTAGTTGATGTTGCGGTCTATCAAGAAGGTGACCACCTCGGGGTCGGTCTTCTGCAAACGGACCTCATGGGCGGCGGCGGCCAGCTCGGGAAGGGGCAGGTCAAAGAGGGCTATGACCTCCGCCTCGGAAAGCCTTTCTCCCGCCACGGCCTTTTCCAGCACATCCATGGGCCTTATGCTACACCCTTAGGGCTTCGCCGGGTGGAAGCTGGGCCACGGGTAAAATGAAAGCATGGAACTCAAGGTAATCTCCATCGAGAAGCCGGGAAACCTGAATGTCATCCTGGGCCAGGCCCACTTCATTAAGACGGTGGAGGACCTGCACGAGGCCTTGGTGACGGCGGTGCCAGGTATAAAGTTCGGCCTTGCCTTCTCCGAGGCCAGCGGCAAGCGCCTGGTGCGGCGCTCGGGCACCGATCCCCAGCTTACCGAGCTTGCAGTCAAGAACCTCCTCAACCTGGCGGCGGGGCACAGCTTCCTCATCGTTTTAGGGGAGGGGTTTTACCCCATCAACGTGCTCCATGCGGTGAAGGCCTGCCCGGAGGTGGTGCGCATCTATGCCGCCACCGCCAATCCCCTCAAGGTGGTGGTGGCGGAGGAGGGGGAGCAAAGGGCCATCCTGGGGGTCATGGATGGTTTTAAGCCCCTGGGGGTGGAGGACGAGGCTGAGGTGGCCTGGCGCAAAGACCTTCTCCGCCGTTTCGGCTACAAACTTTAGCGCCCTCTTATCCCCGCTCCGGGGGCTTGGGGTAAGATGCCCTCATGGAGCCTGGAACTGCTGCGCCCGATTTCGCCCTGCCGGACCAGGAGGGGCGGATTCACCGGCTTTCCGATTACCGGGGGAAATGGGTGGTTCTCTACTTCTACCCCAAGGACGACACCCCGGGTTGCACCAAGGAGGCCTGCGGCTTCCGCGACCGCATGGGGGATCTGCAGGAGCTGGGGGCCGTGGTGCTCGGGGTGTCGGCGGACGACATTTCAAGCCATAAGCGCTTCGCCGAGAAGTACGGTTTGAACTTTCCCCTCCTGGCTGATCCCGAGCGGGGGGTCATCCTGGCCTACGGGGCTTGGGGGAAGAAGAACCTTTACGGTAAGGAGTACGAGGGGGTTTTACGCCAGACCTTCCTGATTGATCCCGAGGGCCGGATTGCCCAAGTCTGGCGCAAGGTATCCCCGGAGGGCCACGCCGAGGAGGTGGCTGAGGCCCTGCGGGCCCTGAGGGGGTCTTGAGGATGGAAAGGCCTTTGGAAAGCTACAAGAAAGAGGCTGCCCATGCGGCGGTGGCCTTTGTGCAGGATGGCATGGTGGTGGGCTTGGGCACGGGGTCCACGGCCCGGTATGCCGTCTTGGAGCTGGCCCGGCGCCTCCGGGAAGGGGAGCTTAGGGGGGTTAAAGGGGTTCCCACCTCGGAGGCCACCAAGGACCTGGCCCTGAGGGAGGGGATTCCCCTGTTGGATCTTCCCCCAGAGGGGGTGGACCTGGCCATTGACGGGGCTGATGAGATCGCTCCGGACCTCTCCCTCATCAAGGGTCTTGGCGGGGCTCTTTTGCGGGAGAAGATCGTGGAGAGCAACGCCAAGGAGTTCATCGTCATCGCCGACCACACCAAGAAGGTGTCCGTGTTGGGCCGGGGAGTGGTGCCGGTGGAGATCGTGCCCTTTGGCCACCTGGCCACCCTAAGGGCCATCCGCGCCCTTGGGGGGGAGCCGGAGCTGAGGATGAACGGGGATGAGGTCTATTTCACTGACGGGGGCCACCTCATCGCCGATGTGCGCTTTGGCCCCATTGGGGATCCTTTAGGCCTCCACAAGGCCCTTTTGGCGATCCCCGGGGTGGTGGAAACGGGGATCTTCGTGGGGCTCGCCACCCGGGCCCTGGTGGCGGGCCCCATGGGGGTGGAGGAGCTCCTCCCCTAGGGGCCGGGTGCTAAGATGGAGGTCATGAAGGGCATGCCTTTGGGCTAGGGCGGGAAGGACCTTCCCGCCCGGGGCGCATGCCCCGGTTTTTCTTGGAGGAGGGATGGAAAAGGTTTTTTACATCACTACCCCCATCTACTACGTGAACGCGGAACCCCACCTGGGCCACGCCTACACCACGGTGGTGGCGGACTTCCTGGCCCGCTGGCACCGGTTGGACGGGTACCAAACCTTCTTCCTGACCGGTACGGATGAGCACGGGGAGACCGTCTACCGGGCAGCCCAGAGGGCAGGGGAGGAGCCCCAGGCCTTTGTGGACCGGGTATCCCGGCGCTTCCGCAAGGCTTGGGAGCTTTTGGGCATCGCCTACGACGATTTCATCCGCACCACCGAGGAGCGGCACAAGCGGGTGGTGCAAAGGGTGTTGCAAAGGGTCTATGAGGCAGGGGACATCTACTACGGGGAGTACGAGGGGCTTTACTGCGTAAGCTGCGAGCGCTTCTACACGGAGAAGGAGCTTCAAGGGGACCTCTGTCCCATTCACGGCCGGCCTGTGGAGAGGAGGCGGGAGGGGAACTACTTCTTCCGCATGGAAAAGTACCGGGAGTGGCTGATTGACTACCTCCAGACCCACCCTGACCTGATCCGGCCCGAAGGGTATAGAAACGAGGTGCTTTCCATGCTCTCGGAGCCCATCGGGGACCTTTCCATCTCCCGGCCCAAGGCCCGGGTACCCTGGGGTATCCCCTTGCCCTGGGATGAGGCCCACGTGACCTACGTGTGGTTTGACGCTCTCCTCAACTACGTGTCCGCCCTGGGCTACCCCGATGACCCCCGCTACGCCACCTTCTGGCCGCAGGCTTGGCACCTGATCGGCAAGGACATCCTGAAGCCCCACGCGGTCTTCTGGCCCACCATGCTGAAGGCGGCAGGGATTCCCATGTACCGGCACCTGAACGTGGGAGGGTTCCTGCTGGGGCCGGATGGGCGGAAGATGAGCAAGACCCTGGGGAACGTGGTGGACCCCTTTGCCCTCACGGAGAAGTATGGCCGGGATGCGGTGCGGTACTACCTTTTGCGGGAAATCCCCTACGGTCAGGATACGCCCGTGAGCGAGGAGGCCCTGAGGGCCAGGTACGAGGCGGATTTGGCCGATGACCTGGGAAACCTTCTCCAGCGGACCCGGGGCATGCTCTTCCGTTTCGCGGAAGGGCGCATCCCCGAGCCGGTTCCCGGGGAGGTGCTGGAGGAGGGCACGCGGCTTGCAGGACGCCTAAGGGGTCTGGTGCGGGACCTCCGCTTCCACGTGGCCCTCGAGGAGGCTATGGCCTATGTGAAGGCCCTGAACCGCTACATTAACGAAAAACGTCCCTGGGAGCTATTCAAGGAGGATCCGAGGGAGGCTAGGGCCGTGCTTTACCGGGTGGTGGAGGGCCTGAGGATCGCCTCCATCCTCCTTACCCCGGCCATGCCGGACAAGATGGCCGAGCTGCGCCGAGCTTTGGGGCTGAGGGAGGAGGTGCGCCTCGAGGAGGCGGAGCGTTGGGGCTTGGCGGAACCCCTTCCCCTTCCCCAGGAGGCAGGGGTTCTCTTTCCCAAGGAGGCTCCCAGGGAGGAGGCCAGGGGTTTTGGAGAGGACGCAATGAAGGAGGCTATGGCAGAGGATCGCTCCATCAGCGTGGAGGACTTCGCCAAGGTGGAGCTGAGGGTGGCGGAGGTGGTGGCGGCGGAGAAGCACCCCAACGCCGATAGGCTTTTGGTGCTTAGGCTTTCCCTGGGGAACGAGGAGCGCACCGTGGTTTCCGGCATCGCCCGTTGGTACCGCCCCGAGGAGCTCGTGGGGAAGAAGGTGGTGCTGGTGGCCAACCTGAAACCGGCCAAGCTCCGGGGTGTGGAGAGCCAGGGAATGATCCTGGCGGCTTCGGAAGGGGATAAGCTCACCCTGGTCACCGTGGAGGGGGATATCCCCCCAGGGGCGGTGGTGAAGTAGGGTTGAAGGGGGCCGGGTTTTGCCCGGCCCCCCTAGCCTTCCTCCCAGCTAGCGGGCAGCGTTAAGCTCCTCTAGGGCCCGCTTGAGGATGGCATCTTGCTCCAGGTCCAAGACTGCCTGCCCCCGGTCCTCGGGGAGGGGCCGCTGGCGCTGGGGTTCGGCGTAGGTGAACTTGCCCTCGGCGTCGGCCTTCACCTTCACGGTCTTGCCATTTAAGGTAACGCTGATCTCGGCCCCCGGCGGTGCCCCGGCCCCTTGCAGGGAGAAGGGAGTGGGGAAGCGGGTGTCCTTCACCTCGATGTCGGGCTTCAGGCCCTCCTTGTTGATGGCCCGGCGCTTGGGGGTGAGCCACTCGAACGTGACCAGGGTGAGCTCGCCCCCGTTGGCCAGGGTGTAGGGGGTCTGGCCCACGCCCTTGCCGAAGGTTTTCTCCCCGATAACCTTGGCCCGGCCGTAGTCCTGGAGGGCCCCGGCCACGATCTCGCTGGCAGAGGCGCTGTTCCCGTTTACCAGGACCACCATGGGGCCGTCCCACAAAGGCCTCCCCGAGGCCTCACACCAGACCCGGGTGAGGTTCTTGGTGCGGGTGTAGACGATGGGGCCCTCCTTGAGGAAGGCGCTGGCCACCGCGCACCCCTGGTCCAGGAGCCCTCCCCCGTTGTCCCGGAGGTCGAAGATGAGCTTCTTCATCCCCTGGGCCTTGAGCTCGTCGATGGCCTTCTTCAGCTGGTCCTCCACCTTGAAGTTGGCGAAGGTCTCCAGGGCGATGTAGCCCACGTCCCCGATCCTGGCCGTGGAGACGGAGATGATCTCCACCTTTTCCCGGACAAGCTCGAAGACCAGAGGGGCGGGGGTGCCCTCCCGGCGCACCTTGATGGTGACCTTGGTGCCCTCGCGGCCACGGATTCTGGCCACCACCTCCTGGAGGGGGAGGCCGGTCACATCCTCCCCGTCCACCTCGAGGATCACATCCCCGGCCCGCATCCCTGCCCGCTGGGCGGGAAGGCCCTTCATCACCCCTTCGATCTTCGCCCCCGTCCCGTCGGGGTTGGCGGGGGAAAGGGTGGCCCCGATGCCAAAGAACTCCCCCCTGAGGTCCTCCTGCCTTAGGCTTGCCCGCTGGGGCGGGGAGTAGCTGGTGAAGGGGTCCTTCAGGGCGGAAACCATACCCCCGATGGCCCCTTCCAGGAGGGCGTTGAGTTTGTCTTTGGAAAGGGGCTCCAGGTAGTCCTGCTGGATCCTCTGGTAGACCTCCAGGAGGGCCTGGCCGTTGGGGTTTTGCAGGAGGTTTTCCGCCTGGGGACGAGGAAGCTGGGCATAGACCAGGGCCAGGACCACCCCGAGCCCTGCGATGAGCCATGCGCGTTTTTTCATCTCTTCCCTCACCTATTCCCACTATAGCGCCTTTCCATGAGAAGAAAGTCTGGCCCGCCTTCCGTATAGTAGGGACATGATCGCCTTCCACCGGGTGGGCCTGGAGTACCCCCGCACGGGGACCAAGGCGCTTTACAACGTGAGCCTCGAGGTGAAGAAGGGGGAGTTCGTCTACGTGGTGGGGCACTCGGGGGCGGGGAAGTCCACGCTGCTTTCCCTCATCCTGCGCCGGCTTCTTCCCACCCAGGGGGCGGTGTATTTCGCCGGACAAAATCTAAAGCTCCTCAAGGGAGACCAGGTGGCCCTCCACCGCCGCAGGATCGGCATGGTCTTCCAGGACCACCGCCTCCTTTCCGACATGACCGTGGAGGAAAACCTGGCCTTTGTCCTCCGGGTGCAGGGGGTTCCCCAGAGGGAATGGGGAGAGCGCATCGCCACGGCCCTGCGCCGGGTGGGGCTTTCCCACAAGAAAAGGGCCTTTCCCGAGGAACTTTCCGTGGGTGAGGCCCAGCGGGTGGCCATCGCCCGGGCCTTGCTTCTGGACCCTCCCGTCATCCTGGCGGACGAGCCCACGGGGAACCTGGATCTGGAAAACGCCCTGCAGGTACTGGATATCCTTAAAGCTGCCCACCAAAGGGGGGCCACGGTGGTGGTGGCCACCCATAGCCGGGAACTTCTGGAGGCGTATCCGGCCCGGGTGGTGATGCTGAAGGCCGGGCAGGTGGTGCGGGACGAACGTCCGGGGGAAGGTGGTAGCATAAGGGTAAGGGAAAGCCCTGACCGGGGCGGAAAGGAGGGCGTATGAACGTCTACAAACTCATCGGCCGTAACCTGGAGATCACCGACGCCATTCGGGACTACGTGGAGCGGAAGCTCTCCCGCCTGGACCGCTACCAGAACGGGGAGCTCATGGCCAAGGTGGTGCTTTCCCTGGCGGGTAGCAATCACGTGGCCCGCAAGGCCAAGGCCGAGGTGCAGGTGGACCTCCCCGGGGGGCTCGTGCGGGTGGAGGAGGAGGACCAGGACCTCTACGCGGCCATCGATCGCATGGTGGACCGCCTGGAAACCCAGCTCAAGCGGTATAAGGAACGGCGCTTCATCGGCAAGCGCCACTCCTACCAGGGGCCCCCACCCCCGGAGATTCAGGACCTCGAGGCCCTTCGCAAACCCGAGGAAGAGGAGGGTCCTAAAATCGTCCGGGTCAAGCGCTTTGAGATGAAGCCCATGGATCCCGAGGAGGCGGCCTTCCAGATGGAGGCTTTGGGCCACGACTTTTTCGTGTTCCGCAACGCCAAGACCGACGAGATCAACGTCATCTACCGCCGCAAGGACGGCAACTACGGGCTGATTGAGCCCGCATAGCCAAGGCCTTTAGTAATAGGCGGAGGGATCCACGAAGCGGGTCTCTCCGCCTATGCGTACCGCCACCCTAAACTCCAGCTCTTCCGGACGGATGAGAAGGCCGCCCCCGGTGTGGCCGAGGAGTTGGCCCCGCTCTACCTTTTGCCCTTCCTGCACCAGGGGTTCCTGCAGGTTGGTGTAGACGGTGGAGAGGGTTTCCGTGTGCACCAGCATCACGGTGTAGCCCAGGTTGGGCAGATAGAGGATTCCGGCCACGTACCCTTCGGCGGCTGCCTGCACGGGGCTTCCCGGGGCGGGGCCCTGGATGACCTGGAACGGGCCTTCCTGCCCGTAGGGCACCAGGATCCTGCCCCCGGGGACAGGGAAGGCCAACCGGCCCACGGTGGCGGGCAGGGGAGGAGGGGTACCACCACGCTGGCTTCCCGGGGCGCTGGCTGGGCTGCGGCCTGGCGGCGCTCGGCTTCCCGCCTTCGCCGTTCCTCCTCCTGCCTTCGCCGTTCCTCCTCCTGGCGCTTGAGCTCCAGGAGGCGTTGCCTCTCCGCCAGGACCCGGGCCTGGAGCTGGGCAAGCTCCGCTTGCAGGCGTTGCCTTTCCTGTAAAGCCTCCCGCAGGAGGGCCCTTTTGCCCTGGGCTTCCTGCTCTAGGCTGGAGAGGGTGGTTTCCAGCTCCTTCTTCTGCCCCTCGAGGGCCCTTTGGGTTTCCCCGAGCGCCTTTTCCTTGGCGGTGAGGTCGGTGAGGAGAAGGCTTAGGCGCTCCCGTTCTTCCCTTAGGGCCTTCAGGGTGGCCTGGAGGGCGCGGACCAGGTCCGCATCCCGCTTGGAGATGTACCCCACCCAGCGGGCCCGGACCGCCAGGTCGGTGAAGGACTGGGCCCTGAGGAGGGGTAAGTAGCGGCCCGCCTTTTCCCGGTGAAGGCTACGCATCAGGGCCTGAAGCCGTTCCTTGAGGCTTTCCAGGTCCTTTTCCAGTTGGGCGATGCGCCCTTCTGTCCGGCGGATCTCCTCTTTCAGCTGGGCGATCTGCCGGCTTAAGGTGGCACGCTCCTTTTCCAATCGGGCGATCTCCCCTTCCAGGCGGGCCTTCTCCTTAAGCAGGTTCTCCACCCGGCTGGAGAGGCGGGAAAGCTCCTGGTTTAGGATCTGGATCCGCCTTTGGCTTTGCTCCTCGAGGGCCTTGGCCCGGTTCAGCTGGCTTTCCAGGTTGCGCACGGTGCGCTCCTGGACGGGCACGTTCTGACCCAAGGCCCAGGGGAGAAGGCTTGGGCACAAAAGCAGGGGGAGGAGAAGCCAGCTAAGACGCATCCTAAACTTCCCTCAGATAGGCCCGGGTGGCCATGAGGGCTCCACCGGCTCCTAGGACCATTGCCAGGGCCAGGACCATGAGACCCGTCTGCCAGAGGTCCCTGACCCCCAGCACGGGGAGGAAGGGAAGGAGCCCCTGGAGGGCCTGCGCCAGGCCTCGGTAGAGAAGGCTACCGAAGGCCACCGCCAGGAGGCTTGCTCCCAGGGTGAGCAGTATTCCTTCCACCATAAAGGGAGCCTGAATAAAGCGCCGGGTGGCCCCCACCAGGAGCATGATGCCCAGGGCTTCCTTGCGGCTTTCTAAGGAAAGCCGGATGGAGCCCATGACGCTGAAGAAGGTGTTGAGGAGAAGGAGCCCCACCAGGACCCCCATGGCCAGCCGGCTTCCGGATAGCACCTGGACCAGCCTTTCCGTGAGCTCCCCCCCGTACTCCACCCCTTCCACACCCGGAAGCCTCCGTAGCCTTTCCGCTACCTTGCGCACCGCCTCCGGATCCTTAAGCCTTAGGCGCAGGGTGTCGGGCAAGGGGTTTTCCACCAGGTCCTTGGCCTCGGCCAAATAGGGGTAGTCCAGGACCAGCTGGGCCAGGGCTTCTTCCTTGCTTTGGAGCCGCACCTCGCCCACTTCCGGCCAGCCCTGGATCTCGGTGAGGAGGGCTTCCACGTTGGCACCGCTTTTCAGGAAAGCCGCTACTTCCAGTTCCCGCTCCAGGGTATGCACTACCCGCTCCAGGTTCCAAAGGACAAGGCCCAGGAAGTAGAGCAGGGCGAAGGATACGAGGGCGGTGAAGAAGGTGGCGAGGCTGGCCGTGGGATGGCGGAGGATTTGCCGCAGGCCCTCGCGGATAGCGTACACGTCCTATATCTTACGCCCCTTGTGTGAGAAAGCGCCGCGGTCGGTAGCGGGCGAGGAGAACGCCTTGGGGAAGGGTTTCCGTGTCCAGGAGCGTTAACTCCAAGAAATCATCTAGAAACCCCCTTCCCTGGCCCAGGACTACCGGGCAGTAGGCGAGCCGCACCTCTTCCAGGTGCGCTGTGAGGGCCTTGGCCAAGGTGGGCCCCCCCACAAGCCACAAGGTGGTGAGGCCCATGGCCGTGGCTTGGGGGAAGAGGGCTTCGGGGCTTGGCACCTGCATGCCGGGGCCCCTGAGGTCAGGTCTTTGGCTCACCACCAAGGCGGGCTTTTCCCCATAGACCCATCCCAGGGCCAGGGCCTCCTCATAGGTGCGCCTTCCCATGAGGAGGCCGTCCACTTCCGCCAGAAGCCTGGGGATGTAGGCTTCGGCGGCTTCGGCAAAGGGCAGGAGCCAACCCGGCCCTGCGGGATGGACCGCCACCCCGTCCAGGCTCACCGCCAGGTGGTAGATGACCCTCACCATAGCCGCTCCTTGAGGTAGGTTAGCACGAAGGTGGTCTGGCTTTCTTCTCCCGGGGCTTGGCCTGCTACTTTGGAGGTATGAAACCCTTCCTGCTGGGCCTGTGCCTAGGGGGTCTTCTGGGGGTGGGGACGGCTTGGATGCTTCGGGCACCCGAGGCTCGGCCTGCGGCCTTACCTGTACAGCTTCCCCCTCCAGGGGAAGGGGCCTGCGAGCCGCAGGTGTACCTCTTCTTGAACGGGGAGTTTTTCCGCATGCTCCCGGTGCCTGGGGGTGAGCCCCAGGAGCTTTTCCCGGTGGAGCCCGTTCCTAACCCCTTTGGTGGCTCCTAAGCGGGGGAGAGGTAGCGCCGCAAGGCCATCCCCAAGAGGGCCAAAAACCCTCCCAGGGCTCCCAGAAGTCCAGCCGCCTCCCCTGGCTTGACCTCGAGGCGCACGGAGCGAGCGAGCTTTTGGTAAAGCTCAGAAAGCTCCCTCTCCGAGGCCACCAGGTAATACCGCCCCCCGGTGAACTCTGCCAGGGACCAGAGGAGTTCCTCGTCCACCTCGTAAGCCCCAGCGAAGAAGCCAAAGGCGCTCACCGGGTCCTCGGGGCCCGGGGTCCAGCCTGGGACCCCCACCCCCACGGCGTAGATGCGCACCCCCATCCTGGCGGCCTCGGTCGCCGCCTCCACGGGGTCGGTGCCCGTGCGGTTCCTGCCGTCGGTCAGGAGGAGGATTTCCCCTTCACCCCCCGCCTCGCGGATGTTGCGCAGGGCCTCCAGGATTCCCTCCCCGATGGCCGTAGAGCGGCCGAACTCCAGGCTGTCCAGACTTTCCCGCAGGAGCCTGCGGTCGGTGGTGGGGGGGTGGATGGTCTGGGCGTAGCCGCTAAAGGCCACCAGCCCTATCCTCAGGGCCTTCGGCGCCTCGCGGAGGAAGACCCGGGCAGCTTCCTTGGCCGCCTCGAGGCGGCTTGGCTTCAGGTCGCCCGCCATCATGCTCCGGCTTACGTCCATGACCAGGATCACCACGTTTCGGCTCGCCGGGCCGGGGAGGGGCAATAGGGGCCGGGTGGCCGCCAAGACCAGGAGGAGAAGCCCCAGGAAAAAGAGGGCCGGGGGCAACCAGGGAAGGACTCCCCGGGACTCCCGGGCTGCTTGCTGGAGCAGGGGGACCAAAGGATGGGGTAGGCGTGCCTTAGGGCGCCTTGGATAGAGGCCCAGGAGCAGGAAGGCCAGAAGGATGAGGAGGCTTAGGGCCTCGGGGGTCTGCAGGCTCACGGCCACCTCCCTTCCCGGGCCAGGTTCAGGTAAGCGCCGAAGGAAAGGGATAGAAATCCGGCCACCACCAGGGCCTGGGTGAGGTCTAAGGTCTGGGTTCGCCACACGCGGTAGGGGCGGAGGGCCCGGTAGAGGGGTTGGAAATCCTCACCGAGCACCTGGCCTCCGGTGGCCTGGGCCAGGCGCAGGAGGCTTGTGGGGTTGGTGGGCACGAAGTAAAGCCCTTCCCCGATGCGGCTCACCGCTCCCTTGGGGTCGCCCAGGGGACGCACAAAGACGGGGAGGCCTGCCCGGGAGAGCTCTCCTGCCACCTCGAGGGGATCCCGACCGACGTTGGCGGCCCCGTCGGAGAAAAGAAGGAGGGCGGCAGGGGGTTTGGCCTGGGGCAGGTCCCGCTCGGGGCCTTCTGGACGCAGGACCCGTTTGGCCTGGAGGAGGCCTTGGCCCAAGGGGGTGGTCCCCCCGGGTTTGAGGCCCTGCAGGGCCTTGAGGAGGGCCTGGCGGTCCCGGGTAGGGGAGAGGACCAGGACCGCCTGGGGTCCGAAGCTCACCAGCCCCACCTTGACCGAGGGGTCCAGGCCGCGAAGGAAGCTTTGGGCCAGGGCCTTGGCCCGTTCCAGCCGGGTGGGGGCCTCGTCGTCCGCGGCCATGGAGTGGCTGGTGTCCACCACCAGCAGGGCCTGGGTGAGGTTCTCCCGCCAGGGCAGGGGGGCCTCGGGCCGGCCCGCCGCCAGGAAGAGGAGGAGAGGGGCCAGGAGGAAGGGCCAGCCCAAGGGCCTAGGCCGGGGAGCGAAGCCGGGGTCCAGGGCAGAAAGAAGCCGCCGCCTTCCGGCTCGCTCCCCCAGGAGGAGGAAAAGCCCGCCGGCCCCCAGGAGGAGAAGGCCTAGGAGGAAGCCCTCGGGGCTTTTGAAGACCATCTGCGCCTCCTTTCCACAAAGCCCAGGAGGAGGGGGAGCAGGTCCATCTCCGTGGAGGCCAGGAGGAGATCGGCACCGGCTCTGAGGATCTCCCGCATCCTGCCCGCCCTAAGGGCCTCCGCCCGGAGGCGGTAGGCTTCCCGCACCCTTGGGTCTAAGGTGTTCACCTCCACCTGGGCCCCGGTTTCCGGGTCGAAGAAGGAAAGCACCCCTGCCTGGGGTAAAGTCCGCTCCAGGGGATCTTCCACCAGGACTGCCACCAAGTCGTGCCGAGCAGCCAAGCGGGCCCAGGGGGCAAAGAAAGGATCCAGGAAGTCCGAAAAGACGAAGACCAGGCTCCGGCGCCGGGCCACCCGCTCCAGAAGCCCCAAGGCCTCCCCCAGGGGAAGCGCCTTCCCGCCTTTAAGGGCCTCCCGGGCCAGGAGGAGGGCCTGGGCCTTGCCCCCTTTGGGGGGCAGGAGGCCTGAGGGCAGGATAGCCCCCACCCGGTTCCCGTGGCGCAGGGCGATGTAGGCCACGCTCAGGGCCAGCTCCAGGGCCAGGGTGTACTTTTCTCGCCTACGGGAGCCAAAGCGCATGGAGGGGCTTCCGTCCAGGAGGAGCCATAGGGTAAGCTCCCGCTCCTCGCGAAAGCGGCGCACGTGGAGTTCCCCGGTCCGGGCGGTGGCGGGCCAGTCAATGCGCTCGGCCTCGTCCCCCGGGGCATAGGGGCTGATCTCGGCGAGTTCCAGGCTCTTGCCGTAGAACACCCCCCGGTAGTCCCCGAAGAGGAGCCCGTCCAGGGGACGCACCACCTTAAGCTCCAGGCGGGCCAAGAGGGCTTCGGGCGTCTCCATAGGGGTCGTGAAGGGGTACAAAGGGCGGGGGAAGGCGGTTTAGGATGGCTTCCAGCACGTCTTCCACCCGCACGCCCTCCGCCAGGGCCTGGTAGGAGAGGATCACGCGATGGCGGAGAGCGTCCAGGTACAGGTCCCGCACATCCTCCGGCAAGGCGTGGGCCCGCCCCCGGACCAGGGCCAGGGCCTTGGCCCCCTGGACCAGGGCCAAGGAGGCTCGGGGGCTGGCCCCGTAGGTCACGAAGGGCTTTAGGTCCTTAAGCCCCGCCCTTTCCAGGTCCCGGGTGGCTTGGACCAGGGCCACGGCGTGCTCGGCCACCTTGGGGTGGATGTAGACGCGGTCGGCCAAGCGGGAAAGCTCCGAAACCTCCTCCAGGGAAAGCACCTGGCCCACCTGGATCTCCTCCCCCGTGGTCATGCGCCCCACGATGAGGAGCTCCTCGTGGAAGGCAGGGTAGCCCACCACCACCTTGAGGAGGAAGCGATCCAGCTGGGCCTCCGGCAGGGGATAGGTGCCCTCGCTTTCTATGGGGTTTTGCGTGGCCAGGACCAGGAAGGGCTTGGGCAGGGGGTAGGTTTCCTTGCCCAGAGTCACCTGGCGCTCCTGCATGGCCTCGAGGAGGGCCGACTGCACCTTGGCCGGGGCCCGGTTGATCTCGTCCGCCAGAAGGAGGTGGGCGAAGATGGGACCGAGCTCGGTCCTGAACTCTCCCTCCTTGGGGTTGTAGATGCGGGTTCCCAGGAGGTCGGCGGGCACCAGGTCGGGGGTGAACTGGATCCTTTTGAAACTCCCCCCCACCGCTTGGGCCAGGGTCTTCACTGCCAGGGTCTTGGCCAGCCCCGGCACCCCCTCGATCAGGAGGTGGCCCCGGGCGAGAAGGGCCACCAGCATCCTCTCCAGGAGGTGGTCCTGGCCCACGATGACCCGCTTGACCTCCTTCAGGAGGGCCCGAAACCTTTCCCCTGCCGCCAAGAAGGGTTCCTCTTCCCAGGCCATGCCCACCCCCTAAGGGTTTCCCTGGAGTGTAGCCCCTCAGGCCAGGGGATACTCCCCCTCAGGACACATTTGGCCGGAATAGGGCTTTGCCCTTGGCGGAAAGGGCTTTTGGCCAGGCCTCGAGGGGAAAGATGCCTCCGATGAGGCCTTCCAATCCCTTTAGCTCCGGCAATAGGCCCACCGCCTGGGCGAACTCCTCATGGGTGTAGGTGTAGCTGCCCACCAGGCCCACCTCCTTGAACCAGAAGGGGGAGAGGTCGGCCCAGTCCACGCCCGGAGCCCCCAAGAGGAGCACCCTGCCTCCCTCCTGGGCCAGGGTAAGGGCTTGGCGGAAACCTGCCCCACTCCCCGAGGCTTCAATGACCGCCTCGTACCCACCCCGGTACCCTTCAAAGAGGAGGTAGCGGTAGCACTTGGCCCGCTCCAGCAGGGCCTCCTTGGCGCTTCCGTAGACCCTATCCGCTCCGAAGACCAAAGCCCGCTCCGCTTGGCGGGGGTACTTGGCCACCGCGTAGGCTTTTCCGGAAAACCCCAGGGCCCTAAGGGCCTTGAGGGCCGAAAGCCCCAGGGTGCCCATGCCTAGCACCAAGATCTCATCTGGCCATGGTTTAAGCTTCTTGAGGCCCCGCACCACCACCGCCAGGGGCTCGGCGAGCACCGCCCGCTCCTCGGGCACGCCCTCGGGAATGGGGTAAAGCCTCTCGGGCCGGACCAGGACCCACTCCCCCCAGCCCCCGGGCAGGTCCCGGTTGTAGCCCAGCATCCCGGGGGCTAGGGGGCCTTCGGCCACGTTTTGGCATAGGCCCTCCTCGCCCTGCTGGCACCTTGGGCAGGGGGGAAGTCCGCGGTCAGTGCAGGAGAGGAGGGGGTTCACCGCCACCAGGCTTCCCTCTACCTCCCCCAGGATCTCGTGGCCAAGGACAGCGGGGAAGGAGAAAAAGGGGCTGATGGAAGGGGGGCTTTTCCCGTAGAGAAGGGCCAGGTCCGAACCGCAGACCCCGCTTAGCCTCACCTTGACCTTTACGAAGCCCTGCCGCTCGGGTAGGGGCACCTCCACCAGGCGCAAGGGGAGAAGCCCCTTGGGAAAGCGCTTGCCCAGGGCCCTGGCGGCGAAGAAGCGGGGCAGGGAAGGGGTGTAGAGGAGGGCCTTCATGTCATGGGCACGGTGCGGATGAGCCGGCCCTCGATCCTTTCCATGATCTCGTCCAGGCTCCGCCCGGTGATGGTGAGGCCGTGGTTTTTCAGGCCCACCACCGCCCGCGTGGGGTCAGGAGCTTCCCGTACCTTTTCCGCCACCGCCTGGGCCAGCTCGTAGGTGCCGCAGGGGTAGTTGAAGGGGGTGGCGGGCACCCCTTCCATCCAGGCGTGCACGTGCAGGATGGCTCCCACCCCGGGGTGTTCCCGGTAGATCATCCAGTGTTCGATGGCGTCCACGCTGACCCGCCGGGGTTCCACGTGGGGGGGAACGGAGAGGAGGATGGCGTTTTCTTCAGGGTCGTAGTCCTTCACCATGAGGATGTCCCGGCCGATCTCCTTGAGGTTCGCCTTGTCCACCCCGCTTGCGGACATCCAGAAGCGGCGCTCATCCTTGCGCACGGAGAGGTTGCCATAGGAAAGTCCCCCGATACCGTAAAGCCGCTTGACATGCCGCAGGTCCTCGGGGGAGAGGATCTCCTCGATGGGGAAGGGGGCGGGAAGGAGGTCCCATTCCTTGAGTTTCTTCCCCGCCCGGTACATGCTTTCCGTGAGCGCATCCCCTTGCCAAAGCTCGGGCTCGAGGTCCGTGTGAAAGACGTTGTGGATGACCAGGCGGCTGCAGGCGATGGGCTTAAGGCGCCCGGCTACCCTCTCGTAAAACCCTTCCCCGTTGGGCTCGTCGTAGTGCCCGAGCTCCAGGGTGAGGAACTTGACCCCCTGGTGGGGCACATAGGCCAGGAGCACGTTGGAAAGAGCTCGGACCAGGTAGGGGTAGAGCTCCTTCAGGGGGTCTTCGGGGAACCTGGGAAGCTCCAGCACCGAGGCCACGAAGGTGGCCTGGGCCCGCCGGCGGTAGGGCTTAGGGTTTTCCGGGGAAATGGCGTTCAGCACCAGGTTGGGGGCCTCGGCCTTAGGGTTATGGTGAAACCCCTGGGCTTCCAAAGCTTTCCCCAGACCTTCCAGAAAAGCCTGGACCTTAGGAGAAGGTTCGCCGTGGATCAGGTACTCCCACATACTCCCTCCTTGCTCTGCTCCCTAGCCTACCCGATACTGGCCTTATGGCGGAAGCCTTGGAGGGTAAGGCGGCCCTTTTGCCGGGGTTGAGGGTGGGGCATTTCACCGACCTCGAGGCCCTCACCGGCTGCACCGTGGTCCTGGGGGAGGAGGGGTGGGTGGCGGCGGCGGATGTGCGGGGGGCAGCCCCCGGCACCCGGGAGACGGACCTGCTCCTGCCGGAAAACACCGTGGAAAGGGTGCAGGCGGTGGTGCTCACAGGGGGAAGCGCCTTTGGCCTGGCGGCGGCCGAGGGGGTGATGCGCTTCCTGGCGGAAAGGAGAAAGGGTTTCCCTACCCCGGGGGGTGTGGTGCCTATTGTTCCTGCCGCTGTGCTCTACGACCTGGGCCGGGGAAGGGTGAACCGGGCACCGGGGGCGGAAGCAGGCTACCGGGCGGCCCTAGCCGCAGGGGAGGAGGTGGCTGAAGGGAGCGTGGGGGTGGGCACCGGGGCGGTGGCGGGAGGGGTGAAGGGCGGGGTGGGCCTGGCGGGGTACCTCCTGGAGGAGGGGTACCGGGTCATGGCCCTGGCGGCGGTGAATAGCCTAGGCCGTCCCTTTGACCCCTGGACGGGGAGGCTTTACGGGGAGGACTTCCTGACCGAAAGGGAGAGGGCCCTGATCCCGGATCGCTCCCGCTACCAGGGAAGCCCGGAGGACTACCGTTACCCCTTCCTCCTCGGCCAGAACACCACCCTGGCGGTGGTGGCCACCGACGCCCCCCTTAGCAAGGCCCAGGCCAAAAGGCTCGCCATCATGGCCCAGGACGGGATCGCCCGGGCCATCCGCCCGGCCCATACGCCTTTGGATGGGGATCTGGTCTTTGCTTTGGCCCAAGGGGAGGGGAATGGGGTGGGCCCTTATACCCTTCTCCGCCTTGGGGCCTACGCCGCCGATGCCGTAACCCGGGCCATCCTCCGGGCGGTGCTCCTTTCGGAAAGCGCACCGGGGATCCCCGCTTACCGGGACCTCATGGGCTGAGGATCACCTTCCGGGAAAGGGGGCGAGCTCCGCCTCCACCTGGAATACCTCCCCACCCCGGCGCACACTAAGGCGGATCCGGTCCCCCACCTGGTAGCGGCGCACCTCCCGCAGGAGGTCCTCAAAGCTGTTCACCGGGACCCCGTTCACCTCCAGGATCACGTCCGGCACCCCGCCCGCCTCCAGCCCCCTTAGCCCCCCCCGGTGGGCGGCCCCGCCCGGCACCACCTCCCCCACCACCACACCCCCCGGGGGGAGGCCCAGCTCCCGAGCCAGCTCTGGGGTCAGGGCCCGGGGGCCTCTTAGGCCCAGGTAGGGCCAGTAGCTCCTTTCCCCGCGCTCCAGGGCGGCCAGGACCGCCTGTCGGCCCAAGAGGGGGGTGAAGAAGCTCCGGAAGCCCTCCTCCGTCTGGCCGATGGCCACCGCCACCCCCAGCACCCGCCCCTCCCCGTCCAGCACTGGTCCCCCCGAGTCCCCGGGGGCGAGGGGAAGGCTGGCCTCCCCCAGGCCCTGGGGCAGGAAGGGGGAGGGGCTCACCCCAAGCCGGGTGATGCGGCCGTAGCGGGGGGCGATGAACTGGTCCCGGCTGTTGCCGATGTGGAGCACCGCTTCCCCCACCCGCGGGGCCCTTCCCGTTTCCAAGGGCAGGAGGGCGGGGGCCTGGGCCTCGGTGCGGAGGACCGCCAGGTCCAAAGGCTCGGCGAAGCCGAGGAGGGTGGCGGCAGCCCGCTCCCGGTTGGCGAGCACCAGGGTGTAAGGGCCTCCTTCCGCCACCACGTGGTAGGCGGTGAGGACCAGGCCCGGGGCGTAGAAGAAGCCCGTGCCGCGGCTCCCCTCGGGGCCCTCTATGCGGAGGACGGCGGGGTGGGCCCGGGCGTAGACCTCCTGCAGGCCCGCGGGCGGGGCCTGCACGGGTTCGGCCCAGCGGAGGGGCGGTTCCTTGCCAAAGAGGGCGTAAAGGGCCAGGCCAAAGGGGACCAGAAGGGCAAGACCCCAGGCTTGCCTCATGCTCTCATTGTGCAACCGCTCCGCCGCCGCAAAGGGGGTCTTCCCCACCATCCGGGCCTCAGTGCCAGAGGAGGAGAAATCCCAGGAGGAGGAACCCTGCTGCCGGCCAGGGGTGGTGCCTTCGGAGAAGGAGGTGGAGGAGGGCCACCCCCAAGAGGGCCAGGAAGGGATGGGGAAGGGGCTTCCAAACGAAGGCCAAGTAGAGAAGGCCCAAGAGGGCGTTCAGGTCGTAAAGCCCTACCAGAAGGCGTACCTCCCGGGGTACCTCCCGGCGGAAGAAGAGGTAAAGCCCGGTTAGGAAGGCTAGCCCCACCAGGGCCCACCCCAGGAGGCGGTGGAGGCTAGGGACACCCAGCAGGGCCGTGGGAAGGCCTTGAAGGGTGTAGCCTATAGCGGTGGCCAAGACCACCAAAAGGCCAAAGCCCATCTGCGTCCAGCCGATGATCCGGGCCGCCACCGGGGGTTTCAAGAGGGCCAGGCTTCCGTAAAGGGCGAGGAGGAGAAGGGCGAGGGTGGTGGGAGCGGGAAGGAGCCCTTGGCCTTGAAGAAAAAGGGCGAGGAGGAAGGAGGCCCAAAGGGCCAGGAGGGCGGGGTAGCGCTTGGGGCTTCCTCCCCGGGCCCTGAGCACCTGGGTGCGGGCATAGTAGAGGGCGGCGATATCCCTTAGGGCCAAGGCCAAAAAGCTCCCCAAGGCGATTTCCGTCTCCAAGCCACCTGCCAAAACCCCTGCTGGCGCTAAGGAGGCCATGGCCAAGGCAGCAGCGATTTCCGGGAAAAGGTCCCGGGAGCGGTTTGAGGCATCCGCCCAGAGCATGTAGGCCCCCAGGGGGAGGGCGAGGAGAAGGGGTAGGAGAAAGGGGCCTCGGGCGGTCCAGGCAGCAAGGAGAAGGCCCAGAAGGGCCAGGGCCAGATAGATCCCGCCCACCCTCGAGGCTAGGGCGGTGCGGGGGTAGCGCTTGCCCTTCCTTAGGTCCTGGTAAACCAGCTTCAAGGGGTGCCGGGCCAGGAACCCGAAAAGACCCAGGAGGAACAGCCCCAGGGTGTGGGGTCCTGGCGAGATGAATAGGCCCAGGAGGATGGGTTCTAGGGTAAACCCCCAGCCCCCGTGCTCCGTGGGGAGGGCTATGGTCTTAAGGGGAACACCGGTTGCGCGCATACCGCTCTCCAAGCTGTGGTCCGAAGACCCTTTAGCCCCAGAGTACCTCCAGCATGAGGAGGACAAAGAGGCTTCCCGCCACAAGCGAGAGGAAAGCAAAGAACCCCCATACATGGATCCCAAGCCCCAGGCCCCAAGCCAAGACCATTCCCAGAAGTCCGAGGTTGGCCAGGAGCACTTGGAAGAGGGCCAGTCCCGGTCTGCGAAAGACCACCCCCCGGAACCGGGGAAGGGCATGGTAGGCTACCCCGTAGATCATAAGGCTTACGAAGCCCAGAAGCTGCATGTGGGCGTGGGCGGGCCGCCAGGTATAGGGCAGGAGGCCCAGGCCTAGGAGCAGGCCCACCAGGCTAGCGGCCAAGAACCAGAGGAGGGCCGCGGTGAGGGCGAGCCGGCTCGCCGGGATCATGGCCTGGGGGTGATGATGCCAAGCACCAAAAAGGTTCCCTCCCCGGCCTTGGCCCCATGGGCTTCCCCCGGCTCTGCGGCCATGAGGGTACCGGGGGTGGCGGGGAGGCTCCGTTCCCCAGCCCACAAGATGCCCTCCCCCTCGAGGCAGACGAGGTGCACCCTGGGCTCCCCTTGGCCCCGTACCTCCTGCCCCTGTTGCAGGCTAAAGAGGACCAGGCGCACCTCCGGGTGGTCGGCGAGGAGCTCCACCCCCCGCACCGCTCCGTAGCGGGCCTTCTCCCGGAGGTTCATGCCTTTTCCTCCTCCAAGAAAGCCTCCAAGGCCCGGAGCACGGCCTCCGGGTCCTGGCCTGCGGCCTTGGCCGCCTCCTCCAGGGGCTCTGCCCCACCGCAGCAGGTGTCCAGGCCAAGCCCGCTTAGAAGCCCTACCGTTTCGGGGAAGTGCCTAAGGATTTCGTTCACTGTGGTCTTCAGGGTGATCCCTTCCATACCCCTTAGCCTTGGGCTCTTAGGGATTTCCTCGCTATGACCTAGATCAAGCCTCCTTGGGTGCTTCGGGCAGGAGGTCCTTGAGGGTGAGGCTGGCAAAGGCCCTACGGATTTCCTGGTTTAGACGCACCAGGTTGGGCTTGAGGTGGCAGAACCCCCGCCTTTCCTCCGTGGGGCAGCGCCTCAGGGTGGCGCAGAGGTCCAGGGCCACTGGGCCGAAGAGGCTTTCCATCACCTTGAGGAGGGTGACCTCCTCTGGGGGAACCCGGAGCCACACCCCCCCGGTTCGGCCCATGCGGCTTTCCACCAGGCCCGCCTTGGCCAGCTTGGAGAGGACCTTGGCCATGAAGGCGGGGGGAGCTTTGAGCTTCCTGGCGATCTCCGCCGCGCCAAGCCCCGGTTCCTCCGCCAGGAGCAAAAGGGCGTGGAGGGCGTAGGACTCTTCCCGCTTGAGGAGGCTACGCAGGGCCATGGCCTCATGGTAAGCCTTCGGGCAGGGGATTTCCTCCTAATGCGAGGTCCGCACCCGCCGCCAGAGGAAGTAGAGGCCGTAGCCCACGAGGAGGAGGACCAGGGCCCGGCCCGCGGGGTGGGGCAGGCCGTAGGCGCTGAGGGTTGCGGCCCCCAAAGCCATGCCTGTGGCCAGGAGCTTAGCCTTTCGGGGGATGCCCCGGCCCGCCCGGTAGTTCCGCACCAGGGGACCCACCTGGGGTAAGGAGAGAAGCCAGGCCTCGAGGCGGGGGTGGCTTCGGGAGAAGAGGTAGGCCGCCACCAGGAAGAAAGGGGTGGCAGGGAGGAGGGGGAGGAAGGCCCCCAAAAAACCCAGCCCGACGAAGAGGAAGCCCAGGCCGAGAAAAGCCACCTTCATAGGCCTCAAAATACCCTTTCCCTAAAGAATTGGCTTCGACTGGCATCAAGGGTTATCCCCATTTGGGACAGGTGTCGCAAGAATAATCGAGCCCGCTTCGACGGCTTCCCAGGAATCCCTGCGCCGACACGGAGCCAGGCGGGTGTCCCCAGGGACTTTTGCCCTTGACCTGAGTCATGGAAAAGGCGCCCTATAGGTCCGAGTTTATGAGCTGGAGGTGAAAGGAGGTTAAGGTATGGAGATTGGCTGGATAGAAACCACCATCGGAGCCCTCTTCGCCACCGTAATCCTCACCCTATGGCTTTCCCGAGGGTCCGGGTGGCTCGAGCCCCGCTTCTGGCGCAACGCTGCCGTGGTTAGTTCCCTCATCATGACCGGGATCCTGGTCTATTTGACCATTGATTCCCTGAACCAGATCCGGGAAGGCTCGGCCCGGGTGCCAGCCTATACCGTGATCAACAGGACCATTGGGCTCAAGCGGGACTACGAGAAGCGCCGGGATATCCCGGTCATTGGGGAGGAGGTGGGGTTTTTCGGCAAGATTTGGAGCGAGGAGGAGGCCTACGCTCTGGTCAACAAGGGCAAGATGACCTTGCAAAGCCGCAACTGCATGGACTGCCACACCCTTTTAGGCAACGGGGCCTATTTCGCTCCGGACCTCACCCGCGCCTGGTTGGATCCCAAGTGGGAGACCATGGTCAAGGGCATGACCGGCAAGGCCACCAAGGAGGAGGCCATGGCGGAATGGCTTCAACACCCAAACCGCTATCCCACCTTTGTCCGCCGGATGCCCAACCTCGGTCTAACCGAGGAGGAGGCTAAGGCTTTGGTGGCCTTCTTGAAGTGGATGTCAGCCATCGATACCAACGGCTTCCCCGACCGCTTCGCCGGGGCGCAGTAGGAGGTGTCCCATGACCCAAGCTGTACCGCAAGGAAAACTCTACGAGTCCCAGAAGCTGGCCCTTTGGTACTTCTGGGTGGCCCTGGCCCTTTTTGGGGCCCAGGTTCTTTTCGGTCTGCTGGCGGCCTGGCAGTACCTAGACCCCAATTTCCTCTACGGCAAGCTTAACTTCGTGACCAACCGGATGCTCCACATCAACGCCATGATCGTCTGGCTCCTTTTAGGCTTCATGGGGGGCGTATACTGGTTCTTGCCCCTGGAGCTCGGGCGGGAGGTGGTGGGCATCCGGCTCGCCCGATTCGCCTTTTTCACCCTCATCGCCGCGGTGGGCATCGTGGTCCTGGTCTACCTCCTCGTGCAGTACGGGCCGGGCAATGCCTTTACCCTATGGTTCATCACCGAGGGCCGGGAGTACATCGAGGCCCCCCGCTGGGCGGATTTCGGCATCGTTGCGGTGATGACCGTCTTCCTCTACAACGTGGTGGCCACCGCCCTCAAGGCCAAGCGCATCACCGGGGTGGTGGCGGTCCTCATGTTCGACCTGGTGGCCCTGGCCGGGCTCTACACCGCCGGCATGCACTATACCCCCAACATCTCCATGGACCAGTACTTCTGGTGGTGGGTGGTCCACCTTTGGGTGGAGGCCACCTGGGAGGTGCTGGTGGGCTCCATCATGGCCATGGCCCTCATGCACCTCTTGGGTACCCCCCGGCGCATCGTGGAGACTTGGCTTTACCTGGAGGTGGCCTTGGTCTTCGGCACCGGGATCCTGGGCCTTGGGCACCACTACTTCTGGATCGGCACCCCGGAGTACTGGTTGGGCCTAGGGGGGTTCTTTAGCGCCCTCGAGCCCATACCCCTGGTGGCCATGGTGGTCCACGCCGTCTACGACGCTGGAGTCCACCGCATGCAGACCGTGAACCAGCCCGCCCTCTTCTGGGCCATCGCCCAAGCCTTCGGCAACTTCATCGGCGCCGGGGTCTGGGGGTTCATGCAGACCCTGCCCCAGATCAACCTGTACTCCCACGGCACCCAGCTGGCCCCGGCCCACGGCCACCTGGCCTTCTTTGGGGCGTACGTTACCGCCATCCTCACGGTGATCTACATGGCCCTTCACCAGGTGCGTCGTCCTGAGCTTCCCCGTTTTGACTCTAAGCTCTGGAAGTGGGCGTTTGTGCTGATGGTGGTGAGCATCTTTGGCATGTCCGCGGCCATGACCGTGGCTGGCTTCACCCAGACCATGGTGGAGCGGGCCATCGGAGGCAGCACCTGGCAGGCTTACATAGACGCCCAGCAGCATCCCTGGTTCCAAAACGGCATGGTCTGGCGCTTCGTCTTTGGGGTCTTCTTCCTGGTGAGCTACCTGGTCCTTCTCTGGGATGTGGCGACCATCGGCAAGGGCGAGGCCAAGGTGCCCAAGGAGGTGGGGGCCCATGACTAGCGAGGCGGTGCGGGACCTGATGCTCTATGGGATGCTCATGGTTTCCGCCGCAGGGTTCTACGCCATGTTCTACGCCCTGGGGCGGATGCTGGGGAGGCCTGCCGTTGTTGCTTTCTCCTACCTCTTCGCCGCCTTGCAGGCCCTGGGGGCTTTGGGCATGATCCTGCCACCCTACCTGGACCCCTTCTGGAAGTACCTGATCGCCTTCAGCTCCATGGTCTACCTATTCATTCCCCAAGGGATGTGGTGGGTGGTGACCACCTTTCACGAGAAGGAGCACGCCCATTAGGCTTTCCTTCCCGTGCCGGACCCCATCTGGGGTCCGGTTTCCTTGTTTCAGCGCGGAGTTTTGTAGGGACTTTGGCCATAGGACATCTGTACTACTCGGAGTTCTCTATCCTAGTTGCTGGAGGTGAAAGCCATGAGGATGAGGTTAGACCTATTAGGCTTTCTGTTGGTAGGGGCTTTGGCCTTGGCCCAGGCTCCGGCACCCCTAAATCCGGTGGAAAAGGAGGAGGCAGCTAAAATCTACTTTGACCGCTGCGCAGGTTGTCATGGGGTGTTGCGGAAGGGAGCCACGGGTCCCGCCCTTGACCCCAAGAAGATGGCGGAAAAGGGGGTGGAGTACCTGAAGGCGGTGATCTTCGGCGGCCTGCCTGGGGGCATGCCCGATTGGGGACGGCAGGGGATTCTTAAGGAAAAGGATATCGAGCTTGTGGCCCGCTTCCTTTTGGAGCAGCCCCCGGCGCCTCCGGTCCCCACCTTTGAGGAGATCCGGAAGACCTGGAAGGTGCAGGTTCCTCCGGAAAAGCGGCCCACCAAACCGCTCCATAACCGCAACTGGCAGAACTTCTTCGGCCAGGTGCTCCGGGATACCGGTCAGGTGGCCATCATCGACGGGGACAAGAAGGAACTGGTCGCCATCGTGCCCACGGGTTTCGCCACCCACATCCTGCGCTCCTCGGCCACGGGCCGCTACTTCATGGCCATCGGCCGGGATGGGAAAGCGAGCCTCATCGATCTTTGGATGAACCCGCCCCAGGTGGTGGCCGAGTCCAAGCCCTGCGTGGACGCCCGTTCCATCGAGTCCAGCAAGTTTAAGGGTTACGAGGACAAGTACGCGGTGGTGGGGTGCTACTGGCCGCCCACCATGGTGGTCCTGGATGGCCTGACCCTCGAGCCCCTCAAGATGGTCTCCACCATCTCCTACGCCAAGGGGGCCGGGGAACTGGTGACGGAAGCCCGGGTGGCGGCCATCGTGGCCAGCCACTTTAACCCCGAGTGGATCGTAAACCTCAAGGAGTCGGGCCAGACTTGGCTGGTGGACTACTCCAATCTGCATAAGAAGGGCCGGCCCCTGCCCATCACCATGATCGACACCGACCTTTTCCTGCACGATGGGGGCTGGGCTCTGAAGCGCTACTTCATCGTGGCGGCCAACGCCTTGAACAAGCTGATCGTCATCGATACCAAGACCCGGGAGTTCACCGCTGAGGTGGAGGCGGGGGTCAGGCCCCACCCGGGCCGGGGCTCCAACTGGGAGCATCCCACTTACGGGCCCGTTTGGGCTACGGGGAACATCGGCAGCCCCGAGGTGACCGTGGTGGGGGTGGATCCCGAGAGGCATCCCCAGTACGCCTGGAAGGTGGTCAAGCGGATCACCCTCCCCTACGCCGGCACCCTCTTCATCAAGACCCACCCCAACAGCCCCTGGGTCATCGTGGACTTCCCCATGAGCCCAAGCCCCCAGGCGGCGGCTAGCCTCTGCGCCATAGACAAGCGCAAGCTGGAGGTTACCAAGTGTTGGGAGGTGCCGAAAGCCCAGGAGCTCAAGGCCCGCATGGTGCATCCCGAGTTCAACAAGGGCGGGACCGAGATCTGGGTCTCCGCTTGGGGCGCCAAGGACACCCCCACCTTTATCGTGGTCTACGACGCCCTCACCCTGAAGGAGAAGGCCCGCATCACTGGGGACTGGGTGCGCACCCCCACGGGCAAGTTCAACGTGTACAACACCGCTTACGACATCTATTAGCCTCCTGGGTTGAGGGCGGGGAGCATCCAAACGCTCCCCGCCTGGCCTTGATCCCGGTCATGGCTGGCAAGGGGTCTTCCGGTTAGCTTGGCCCTATGGAGCGTCCCGAGTTCGCCCAGTACCCTTATCTGGTCGCCTGGGAGGTGACCAACGCCTGTCTCCTCGCCTGCCGTCACTGCCGGGCTTCCGCCATGCCCCACCCCCTGCCCGGGGAGCTTTCCACGGACGAGGGCTTGCGACTCATCGAGGAGGTGGCCACCTACCGCCCCAAGCCCCTCCTGCTCCTCACCGGAGGGGACCCCTTGGCCCGTCCCGACCTCCTTTCCCTCATCCAAAAGGCCCGGGAGCTGGGCCTGAAGGTGGGCCTCACCCCGGCGGCCACCCCCTCTTCACCCGGGAGAAGGTCTTCCAGCTCAAGGAGGCCGGGGTGACCCGGCTGGCCCTTTCCCTGGACGGGGCTAGCCCCCAGAGCCACGACGCCTTTCGGGGAGAGGAAGGCACCTTTGCCCGGACCCTGGCGGCCCTGGACTGGGCCAAGGAGGCGGGGCTTCCTACCCAGGTGAACACCACCGTGACCCGGGAGAACTGGCCGGAGATCCAGGCTTTGCCCGATCTGCTAGCCGGGAAGGGGGTGGTCCTTTGGAGCCTCTTTTTTCTGGTTCCAGTAGGGCGGGGAGCCCTTCTCAGGCAACTCTCCGCCCGGCAGTTTGAGGAGGTGCTCCACTGGCTTTACCAGGTTGCCCTCTCCTATCCCTTCCACGTCAAAACCACCGAGGCCCACCACTTTCGCCGGGTGGTGTTGCAAAAGCGGCGGGAAGCGGGTGCGCAGGACCGGGCCCTGGCGGCGGGGGAGAGCATGTACCGGGAGTATTTCCAAGACGGCATGGAGCACTCGCGGCTGGGGGTTACGGACGGAAACGGCTTTGTCTTCGTGTCCGCCACCGGGGACGTGGCTCCCTCAGGCTTCCTGCCGGTCTATGCGGGGAACGTGCGGGAAAGGCCCCTTCTGGAAATCTACCGGCATAGCCCCCTCTTCCAGGCGCTGCGCGATAAGGACCGCCTGAAGGGGAAGTGCGGGGTCTGTGAGTACCGCTATGTGTGCGGGGGGAGCCGGGCCAGGGCCTGGGCGGAAACCGGGGACTACCTGCAAAGCGAGCCCCGGTGCGTTTATGTACCCCCGGCCTGGCTGGAACGGGGCAGGGTTCCCGCGGCAGGATAAAGGGGGTCAGGCGGGTGTGTGGTCCGGGCAGGCAAGGCGGAGGTCCCAAGGTGTGAGGGCTAGGCTAAGAAGGGCGCAAAAAAACCCTTCTTCCCGCCGTAGGTGGCGGCAGGTAAGGCAAAGGCCGGTTTCGGGTACCGTTCCTTGCCGTACCAGCTCCGCCAATAACTCCGTGAGCCCTAAAAGGAGCCCCTCTTGATGGGATACCTTCCCCAGGGCTTGGTGGAGGGGCCCTGCGTAACCTTTCAGGGCCTGGGCCATCCTAAGCCCTTTTTCCGTGGGTTTGAGGAGCCACCGTCGGCCGTCCCCCGGATCCTTAGCCCGGGAGAGAAAACCTTTGCGTTCCAAGGTGGTAAGGGCTTCGCTTACCGTGGCTGGGGTAAGGGCCAGGAGCTCGGCCAGGGCCACTACCCCGTAGGGCCTTTCGGAGAGGTGGAGGAGAAGCTGGGCCTGGAGGGCGGTGAGGCCCAGGCGGTGTGCCCTTCGGGTGAGGAGGGCCCGCTCCGCCTGGGCTAGGCGCTCTAGCAAGGTTACGAGTTTTTCCCCTTGCTGTTCGCTTGGCGAAGCCTCCACCCTCCCATCTTAGGGCCGGAAGGCGCTGAATACATAGTCGGTGTGGGCGGCTCCCTGGTGGCAGGCGTGGCAGGATTGGGGGTCGATGCTGAGGGGCCTCTTGTCCGGGCCAAAGGCGTAGTACCCCCAGCCCCCCGTGTCCCGGTAGCGGTCCGGATCCTTGACCATAACGCCGATGAGCTTCCTAGGGCCTTCCAGGAGGGCGTTCCCTTCCGCCTTGGCCTCGAGGAGGTCGAAGACGATGACCGTGCCCTTAGGGAAGGGGGTCCTCTTGCCCTCCAGGTAGGTCTTTAGCCCCGCCTGGTTCACGTAGATGTGGTGCAGGCCGCCGAAGCTCTCGTAGAGGGGGTGGCCGGGCCTGAGCTCCATGCTCTTCACGTGGGTCCAGAGCCGGTGGCCCTCGGGGTAGGGGAAGGTGGGTTGCGTCGCCCCTCCCCCGTACTGGGCCAGGACCAGGAGGCCTAAGGCCAAGGCGCCGAGGATTCCCAAAATCTTCCTCATGCTTCACCTCCTTAGGACTCCTAAATGATAAGCCCGGCACCCCTAACCGTCAAGGCCTCGGGGGACCCCAGGTAGGCCTTTCCCCTGAAGGTTCACCCCCGCCTAGGGAGCCTTATACCCTTCCACGCTGAACCAACCGTTCGCTGCCTTCTTCCACTGAGAGCCTTGGACACCCTTTTACCGAGCCCCCACCCCGGTGCGAGCCGGGGTGGGGTGGTATTACACGGCTTCCCCCGGATTTTCCCTGAGGATCTCCGCCAGGGCGGTGGCGTTGTTGTACCGGGCTTCCCGGGCCCCGAAAAGGAGGGTCACCCTCCCCCGCTGGGCCAGGGCCCGCAACCGCTCCAAGGTGGGGTTGCCCTCCAGTTCCTCCCGGTAGCGGCGGAGGAACTCCAGGTATTTCTCGGGGTCGTGGGCGAAGAAGCGGCGGAGCTCGTCGGAGGGGGCGAGTTCCTTGGCCCACCAGTCCACCTTGGCCCCCTCTTTGCTGAGCCCCCGGGGCCAGAGGCGGTCCACGAGCACCCGCACCCCGTCCTCGGGGGAAGGGGGGTCGTAGACCCGCTTGACCCTCAGGTCCATGCCGCCTCCGGCAGCACGCACTCCGGGCACTGGGCGGCCACGAAGCCCACCCAGGCCAGCACCTCCTCCGCATCGGCCACGGGGCCTAAGTGGTAGACCTCCAGGTAGGCGTCGGCCACCAGAACCCCCTCCTCGGGGAGGGCCGCAAGGAGCTGGCCCCCCGGGTCCAGGAGGACCGGGAGGGGGCTTGCGGCGGGGGCCTGGGCCAGGAGGTAGGCTTGGGCGGCAAGCTCCCGGAGCTCTTCCTGCCGCTCCGCCAGGGCCTGGGCCAGGGCAGGATTTCGCATCAAGATCAGAATTCTCCCCTTGAGGTCCGGCAGGTAGACCTTGGCCCCCTCCGGGGTCCAGAGGAGGTAGGGGGGAAGGGGGGCGCGCAGGCGGATCATGTCCTTAGGGTACCCCGTTTCCTCCCCGGCCAAGGTGCTCTAAGGGCGCTTGTCCCCTTGACCCCGGTCATGGACGGTCCCGGGAGGAGGGGCGAAGCTGGTCCTCGGAGGTGAACCATGCCCCACGTGATCTGCGAGCCCTGCATCGGCGTGAAGGACCGATCCTGCCAGGAGGTCTGTCCGGTGGAGTGCATCTACGACGCCGGAGAGCAGCTTTACATCCACCCGGACGAGTGCATCGACTGCGGGGCCTGTGTCCCCGCCTGCCCGGTGAACGCCATCTACCCCGAGGAGGACGTGCCCGAGCATTGGAAGGTCTACATTGAGAAAAACCGCCGGTGGGCCCAGACCTTACCCAATGTGCACGTACTGGAGGGAACCTAATGCCAGGCCTGGTGGAGGTACGACAGGAGGTACCCTTTCTGCCCAAGGTGGCTTTTACCCTCATATCCCTAGCCTCCTTGGCGGGGGCGGTTTTTACTGGCCTACATCTAGGCCTTACCCCTCTTGGCCTTTTACTACGCTGGCTTCTTCTTTGGCTGTTGGCTTTAGCCTTGGGTTTCAGCGCTTGGCATACCCTTTACCTACGCGAGGAAAAGGATTTAGGGGCGGAGGCCCAGGCTTTCGTAGCAGGGGAGCAAGCAGCCTGGAGAAGCTTGGCCCAGCCCTTGGGTCTGGCTCTTGCTCTTCTTAGTCCTTCCCTTGCGCTTTTCCCTTATCTCGGCCACGCTTGGGGACTTATTTCCCTTACACAAGCGTCTCTTGGCTTAGCGTTTTGGCTGGGTAGACCGTGGCTAGCCCTGGGGCTTTCCCTAGTCCTTACCCTGTTTTGGGCGGAGCGGGATACCCAAGGCCTTTGGTCCTTCACCTTGCGAGCCCTGCACTTGGCCGCCTTTGGCCTTTGGTTGGGAGGAGCGCTTTTCAACCTCACGGTGAACATTCCGGTAGGCATGCGATACCCTTTTGTGGAAGCGGTGGTAGCTGGGGCAAGGCAACTGGAGCGATTCCGCCTCACGGTGCGCTTGGCCCTTCCCACTCTACTACTTACGGGGCTGCTCATGGCCTTTGGCTACAGAATCCCCTTAGAGGCCTGGGGATTTTTCCCCTTTAGCCTTATCGCCCTCAAGCTGGGCCTCATTCTGGCTCTTGTAGCCATCTTCATCACCTGCCCTCTATATCGCCAGTGCTCGCCCGTAAGAGGCGTGTGCAGCCTGGATGACCTTAGGGTGCGGCCTCTTCGTCGTCTGGATAACCGTAAAACCCCTTGTGCCTTGGGCTTGATCCGGGCTAGGGAGGTGATGGAAAGCCTTCCTTCGGGAACGGTCCTCGAACTCCTTTCCCGGGACATTTACGCGCCCTACGAGATGCCCGCATGGGCTTCCAAATACGGATATCGCCTCCTCGGACAGGAAAGACGCGGCCTCCTATTCCGCTATCACCGCTTTTTGTTGGAGAAGCCATGAGGGTGGAGGTGGCCATCCTTAGACGGGATGTAGGCAAGGATCCTTACTGGGCTAGGTACACCCTGGAAGCGATGCCCTGGGATCGGGTGCTTGATCTTCTCCTAACTCAAAACTTGCACTTATCCACCCCCCGCATACCCATGCGCCAGGGGACCACTTGAAAAGGGCCGCCGGGTTCCCTTCGGATGAAGGGTGCCATGACCCAAACGGCCCATTCTCTACTCTGGACCCTCCTGGCCCTCCTGCCAACCCCCCACCTCCGCGAATCCCTCAAAGCGCTTCTTCTCCTCCTTCTCACCGGCCACGGCAAGGCCAGGCCCCAGCACAGCAAGACCAAGTCCCCTTCCGCCCTCTCCCGCTTCCTCAACCGCTATCCCTGGCCCACCCGCGCCCTCATCCGCCTGGCTCGCAAGAAGGCCCAGGAAACCCTCCACCGGGCCAGGCCCAGGCGGGGGCCCAAGCCCAGGCTCCTGGTGGTCCTGGACCTGGTCACCCTGGAGAAGCGGGGCCTCTTCCCCGCCTTGCCCCTCTCCTTTTTCCACGGCAAGTGGGGGCTCCACCTGGTGGTGCTCTATCTGGTGCTGGGAGAGCTGCGCATCCCCTGGGCCTACCGGGTGTGGCGGGGGAAGGGGGAGAAGGCCCTTTCCCTCCTTGCCCTGCGTCTTCTGGCCTCCCTGCCCCCCTGGATGCGCAAGTCCTTCCACCTTCGGGTGGTGGCCGATGCTGCCTTCGGCACCGCCCGGTTTCTTGTGGGGGTGCGGGGGTTGGGTCTGGAAGCGGTGGTGGGGATGCGGCGGGACCGAAAGACGCGGGAGGGGCTTCCCCTCTTTGGGCTCAGACGGCAGGGGAGTCGGGTGCATCTGCGGGGACTTCCCTTTCCCGTGTGGGTGAGCTGGTACCGCTATCCCTTACCCGGGGGAGGGTGGGAGTGGCGGTACGTGGTGGCCACCTTTCCTGCGGGGCCACGGACTGTGCTGGTGTGGGGGCGGCGGCGGTTTACCATTGAGCACTTCTTCCGCACGGTAAAGAGCGAGTTTTCCCTGGGGCGTTTTGGGCAGCGGACGGCCTTGGGGGTGCATCGGTTTCTGGTGCTGTCCTTCCTGGCTTACCTGCTGGCCCACTGGGTGAGGCTAGCTCCAGACGGGAGAGGTCTTTCTTGGCGGGAGGCTGGGTGGGCAGCGGCGCGCCTGCTGCTGCCGGAGGTGGTCTTGCGGGTCCTCATGGCCGAGCTGGGAGCTTTGGGTCTTTGGCCCCCGCCTGCGGGGGGAAGGGGGTGTTCATGCAGGGTATTCGGGAGGTGCAAGTTTTGAGCTAAGGATTAAGGGTGAGGTGGATGGCACCCTGAGCTTCCGTTACTCCTGCGGCCAGGGGGTCTGTGGCTCTGATGCCATGACCATCAATGGGCGAAACCGCCTAGCCTGCAAGACCTTGGTGAGGGACTTGGGCCCCAGGATAAGCGTGGAACCCCTGAGGGCCTTACCCCCTCTGAAGGACTTGGTGGTGGATATGGAGCCCTTCTTTGCTAGCTACAGGGCGGTGAAGCCTTACCTTATCAATGATGAGCTACCGCCGGCTACGGAAAGGCTCCAGGCTCCGGAGGAGCTGGCCCGGTATGAGGAGGGCACCCGTTGCATTCTCTGCGCTGCTTGCACCTCCAGCTGCCCCGTATACTGGGTTAACGGCCAGTACATTGGCCCTGCTGCTATCGTCCAGGCCCATCGTTTCCTCTTCGACTCCCGGGACCGGGGTTTGGCCGATCGGGTTAAGGGCTGGCTGGGGGGGAGGAATGGGGTATGGCGTTGCCGGAACGCCCATAACTGCACCGAGGCTTGCCCCAGGGGGATTGACGTAAACCAGCTGATTACGGAGGTGAAGCGCCGGATTCTAGAGGAGGCTGTCTGATGGAACCCGAAGTGGTGGTTGTTGGGGGTGGGTTTGCGGGGCTGGCCGCAAGTAGGGTTTTGGCCCGCTTCGGAATTCCCTACCTCCTCGTGGACGCCAGAAACCACCACCTGTTTCAGCCTCTCCTCTACCAGGTGGCCACCGGTTTTTTGGAGGCTCCCGCCGTGGCCCACCCCCTGCGGTCCCTGGTGAAGGCAGGCCGCTTCCTCCTAGCCCAGGTCGAGGCAGTGGACTTAAGGGGCCGTTATTTGCTGCTGGCCGGTGGGGAAAGGCTTCCCTACCGCTACCTCATCGTGGCCACGGGGAGTAGACCTCACTCCCTGGGGATACCCGGGGTCACAGCCTATACCTACCCTTTGAAGACCCTCGAGGATGCCCTTAGGATCCGGTATACCCTACTTTACCGCTTGGAAGAGGCCGCCAGTAGGAGGGTACCCTTCCAGGTCTTGGTGGTTGGGGGTGGGCCTACAGGGGTGGAGCTTGCCGGGGCCATGGCGGAATTTTTCTGCCATGTACTTCCCCGGGACTACCCGGAGGTGCCCAAAGCCCAGGTGGTCCTTTTGGAGGCTGGAGAGCAGCTCCTCTCTTCCTTTAACCCGGCCCTTTCCTGCTATGCACTGAGGACCCTGGAACGCTTAGGGGTGGAGGTACGGCTTGAGGCGAAGGTAGCGGAGGTATTTCCAAGAGGGGTCCATTTGCAGGGTGGGGCCCGTTTGGGGGGGGGATCTGATCCTGTGGGCGGTGGGGGTTAAGGGGAATGCCCTTGTGGGCCTCCCCGTGGACTCCAGGGGGCGGGTGCCTACGGATTCTTTCCTGCGGCTTTCCCAACACCCCGAGGTGTATGTGGTGGGGGATCTCAATGGCCTACCTTGGCCGCAGCTAGCCCCTGTGGCCCTGCAGCAGGGCCGGCATGCGGCCTTCAACCTGGTGCGGACCATGCGGGGGAAGGAGCCCCTGCCCTTTCATTACCGGGACCATGGTCAGCTGGCGGTGATCGGGCGTAACCGGGCCGTGGCCCAGATAGGCACCTTGGGGTTCTATGGCCTTCCCGCATGGCTCCTTTGGGCCTTAGTGCACCTTGCCGAACTCGTCGGGTTCCGCAACCGCCTCTTGGTCCTTTTGGATTGGGCCTACACCTATTTCTTTCGGGAGCCAGGAGTACGGATTCTCCTACGGGAACTGGTACCCGGCACGTCCCTTCGCGAAGGACCCCTTATTCTTCCAGCTCCGCCTCGGAGTGGGCCAGAAGAGCGGCCTTGAACCTCTGGACGATGCCTTCTGTGGGCCGGTTTTCCTTTAGGGCAGTGAGAAGCTCTGCCAGTAGCTCCCTTAAGAGCCGGTGCTCTAGAAGTCGCTCCTTTAGCTTGCCCGGGGAAAGGGTGGGGTAATAGAGGGCCTCCTCTTTGGCGATGTGCTCCTCCAGCTTCCGGGCTAGGGTCTCTGTCGCTTCCCGCGTGGGAAGGGCCTCGAGGAGGGCCAGAAGGCGCTCGTGATCTTGGGCCAGGATGTCGGGAGAAACTCCCAGGGTCACCAAGAGGGCCCTTGTCCTCTCAAGGGCCTTTAGGGCAAGCCTTCCGCGGTGCAGGCGCGCTACCTCTCCGACCTCCACCTCCACTGCCTTCCGCCAAAACAGAAGCTGCAACCTCCCCCGAAGGGGAGCGACCAGGACATCTTCACCTTTCCAGACTTCTAGGGAAACCTCTTCTCCGGGTTGCAGGTCCAGGATCTGAACTTTCCCCCCGGGGCGCATCAGCAGCTTACCTTGAAAGAAGGTAGCCCTAGGCATTCTTTCAGAGCACCCCCCTCATTAACTGGTCTTGCACCTCGCTGTGATCAGTTTCCGTGGGTGGCGGAGACACTACTTGGAAAAGTACCAATCTGGTGGTGGCATGGATGCTCCACCGGATTCCTTGGGGTACCAGAGCCACACTGCCAGGGCCGAGTTCTATTTCGCTTTCCCCAACTACCAGCCATCCCTTTCCCCGGAGGACCAAAAGTGCCAGGTCCACCCCAGGCGTGTGCAAAGGGATGAACTGACCCGGGAGCAAGGCGGTGAGCAGCACTCTAAGATGAGCCCCTTCTCCCAGGAAGATGGGGTTAAAGCGTTCTTTGTCATAATGTACAAGTTTCCCGTATTGAGCCTGAAAGAAATGCCTGCCCATCGCCATGATTTGATGGTAAGGCCGATATGGGTGTCCTGACCATGACCCAGGTCATGGGAGCTCCGGAGAAAGGATCCGACTGCTCCTGAAGAGCTTTGTGGCCTTGGTGGGCAAAGGCATTAACGCGTTCTAGTGGGTTAAGGGCTAAAGCGTGGAGCGGGCTGTTTGACCGAGACCCGTACCCAGGGGGTTTCGCTGGGCCCGGGGCAGAGGTTGCGGAAGGCGCAGGCCCCGCAGCGTGTGGCGCAGGGGAGGGGTTGCACATAGCCCTTTCGCTCCAGCTGTTGCAGGAGGAGGAGGGTGGCCTCGAGGCTTAGCCCCAGCGCCCCCGCCAGCTCCCGGGGGGTCCTGGGGGAAGCGAGGAGGTCCAGGGCCTTGGCCATCATGGGAGTACCCGGCTGGCCAAAAAGGCCAACCCATAGGCCACCGAAAGCTGGTAGACCACGGCGGCCAGGGCCGCCTTCCCGCCCGCCACCTGGCGGAGTGCGGCCAAGGTGGCCACGCAAGGGGTGTAAAGGAGGACGAAGACCAGGTAGGCCAAGGCCCCCGAGGGGGAGACCGCTCCCTTGAGGGCCATTTGGAGGGGGGTAGGCTCGGGGACGAGGTTCAGGTGGAAGGGAAGGAAGAGGGACCCGAGGCCCTGAAGGGTACCGGCTAAGGCGGAAAGGAGGCCAGCAAGAAGCTCTTTTACCCCCGCCGCAAAGCCCAAGGGGCTAAGGCCTTCTGCCCCAAGGAAGCTGACCCCCAGGGTGCCCACCACCACCTCCTTGGCGATGAACCCCGGGATCAGGGCCCCCACCAACCGCCAGTCCTCGAGGCCCAAGGGGCGGAAGAAGGGGGTGAGGGCCTGGGCCAAGAAGGCATAGGGGCTTCCTCCTGGGAAGGGGAGGTGGAGAAGCGCCCAGACGGTTAGGACCGCTATCAGGATGGGTCCCCCCGCCCCTTGCACGAAGCTCTGGGTCCGGGCCCAGGCCAAGCGGAAGAGGAGCCGCCAAGGGGGGAAGCGGTAGGGGGGAAGCTCCATGGCCCCCTCCCCTCTTTCGGCCCGTAGCACCTTGCCCAAAAGAAGGGCGGTGGCTAGCCCCGTGACCAACCCCAGGAGGTAGAGCCCCAAGACCACAAGGGGGGCTTGCCTGGGGAAGAAGACGAAGGCGAAAAGGGTAAAGACGGGAAGCCTGGCCCCGCAGGCCATGAAGGGGATGGCCAGGGCGGTCCTGAGGCGGTCTAAGGGGTGGGAGAGGGTGCGGGTGGCGTAGACGGCCGGCACGTTGCAGCCGAAGCCCAGCACCAGGGGGATGAAGGCCTTGCCGGGCAGTCCCGCCCACTGCATGGCCCGGTCGGCCACGAAGGCCATGCGGGCCAGGAAACCGGATAGCTCCAAGAAGGCCAGGGCCAGATAGAGCAGGAAGAGGAGGGGCGTGAAGGCCAAGACCGTGCCCACCCCGGCCACCAGCCCTTCCGCCAGAAAGGATCGGGCCAGGGAAGGGATGGGGAGGGCCAGGGCCCATCCCGCGAGGACCTCCTGGACCCTGCCGATCAGGTCCACCCAGGGGGTGGAAAGGTTAAAGGTGAAGCGGAAGGTAAGGAACAGGGCCAGGAGAAAAAAGGGGAACCCCAGGAGGGGGTGGAGGACCAGGCGGTCCAGCTTCTCGGTAAGGGGGGCCCCGTTTCCCGTCCGGCGGGCCGCCCGTTGGTAGACCTCCTGCGCCGTGGCGTACCGGGCCTCGAGGGCCAGGAGGTAGGGGTCGTGGCCCATGCGTTCCAAATTTTCCCGCTCCCTCCGGAGGGCCCCCAGCGCCCCTTGGGACAGGGGAAGGTTCTCCTCCCCCATGAGGGCCAAAAGGGCCAGGGCCCGGTTGGGTATCCAAGGACCCAGGTGGCTTATGGCCTTCTCCAGGGGTTCGGGATAGCGCACCTTGGGGCTGGGAATGCGGGCCACCTTCGCTTTGGCCAAGACGTCCGCCACCTGGCCCCGGCTGGCCACGGTGCCGGCCACGGGTAACCCCAGGGCTTCCTCCAGGGCCTCGAGGTCAATCTTTAAGCCCTTAGCCTCCGCTTCGTCCAGGAGGTTGACCACCAGGACCATGGGCAACCCAAGCTCCATGAGCTCCAGGGTGAGGACCAGGCTCCTTTCCAGGTTGCCCGCGTCCAGGACGTTGAGGACCAGGTCCGGGGGGTGCTGCAGGAGCTCGCGGACCACCAGGGCCTCCTCGGGCGAGGTAGCCAGAAGGCTGTAGGTGCCGGGCAGGTCCACCAGCTCCACCTGGGTTCCTCCCAGGTCCAGGTGGGCGGAAAGGCGCTCCAAGGTGGTCCCCGGCCAGTTGCCCACCGAGAGCTGGCTTCCCGCCAAGGCGTTGATGAGGGAGGATTTTCCGGTGTTGGGCCCACCCACCAAGGCCCAGCGCTGCGTGCGGGCGGAGGGGGCCTCCAGGGTGGCGCTATCTGGGTTGCACCGGGGGCAGTTCATGGGGTTCTTGGGGCGATCAGGGCCTCCACCAGGATTCCCTTAGCCTCTGCTTGGCGTACCAGCAGGTAGGTTTCCCCCGCCCGGACCTCGAGGGGGTCTCCCATAGGGGCTTTGAGGAGAACCTCCACCACCGCCCCAGGTCTTAACCCCAAGGCGAGAAGCCGCCTCTTTTCCGGGGGCACCCGGAGGATACGGGCCCGGTGGCCAGGGGAGAGCTGGGCTAGGGAGAGCATAACCGAACCTCCTGGAGCTAGGCTAAACCGGGGCCGGGGTAATGTCAAGTATTCCGCTCGGATTTTACAAATTACAAACGATAACTACTTTCACTTGATCAACTCCCCCAGGGCCTCGGGGTTGGGGATCTCCACCCGTCGCCCCCTCAAGCGGATCAGACCCTGGCGGTAGAGCTGGCCTAGGTTGCGGGAAACCGCCTCGGGCACGGTGCCCAAAAGGGCGGCAAGCTCGGGGTTGGTGGGCAGGTGAAAACCCTGCCCCTCCTGGGCAAGCTTGTCCAGGAGAAACTCGCAAAGCCGCTCCCGCACCTCATGGAAGACCAGGCGGTCCAGAAGGTGGAGAAGCTGCCCCTGGCGACGGGCCAGGTAGCGGATGAGGGCCCGGGCCAAGGGAGGGCGGGCCTCCACCAGCTGGAAGAAGCGTTCCTTGGGAATGGCCAGGACCTGGCTGTCCTCCAGGGCCTCGGCGCTGGCGGGGTAGGTGGGCCGGTCCAGGAAGAGGGCCACCTCGGCCAGGACCCGTCCTGGGCCTTCCAGGTGGAGCACCACTTGCTTGCGCCCCTCAGGGTCCAGCTTATATACCTTGATGAGGCCCCTTTCCACCACGAAGAGGGAGCGCACAGGCTCCCCCTCGAGGAAGAGCACCTCCCCCCGCTTTAGCCGCCTGGCCCGGGCCTCGTGTTCCAAAGCCTTGAGGTCCTCGAGGGCCAGGTCTCGGAAGAGGGGAACCTGCTTGAGGTCCATCCCTTACCCCCTGAGGAGGGCCAGGCGCCTTTGCGCGTCTTCCAAGTAGGGCTCCAGCTTTAGGGCCCGGGCGTAGGCTTCCTTGGCCACTTCCACGTAGCCCAACGCTTCGGCCAACTCCCCAAGACGTAGGAGGCCGGCAAGGGCCCGGTCCTGCAGGTAGTTCCGCTCCACCTCCGCCCACTCCCCGTAGGGGTCGTCCCCGAAGAGGGGGCCTTTGTAGAGGTCCAGGGCCTGCCGAAGCGTTTTGAAGGCGGAAAGCCCGTCCTCGAGGTCGGCCTTGCGCATCAGCTCCTCAAAACGCTCAAAATCCAAGAAGCGATCCTGGGGCAGTTTCAGGCGGTAGTATTCCCCTTCCCGCTCCACGATGCCCGGGAGGGTTTTGCGCAGGTGGTAAACCAAGGTGTAGAGCTCCTGCCGGGCCTTTTCGGGTGGCAGATGGGGGGACAGGACCTCACAAAGCTCGTCCGCGTAGAGGGCCCGGTCCTTGTTGGCCAGAAGGTACTTGAAAAGCTGGAAGGCCCCGCTCCGGCCGAAATGCTTCGGGGTGAGCTCCCTTCCCCGGTACCGTAGGCGGAACTGCCCCAGGGCGTAGATTTCCAGCTCCGGGGAATCGGCCTTTTCCTGGTTTGCGGAAGGGAAGAGAAAGGGAACCGCCAGCCTGGAGAACCACAGGGCAGGGGCCGCGGGACGGGTGGCGGGCTTGGGGGGACGGGCGTGGAATAGGGTGACCATGGCCACCACTTCTCCCCGGGCCCAAAGGGGCAGGCAGGTCCTGGGCCGCCCCTGGGCTTCGGGGCATTCGGGAAGCCCGTTTTTGTGGCCCATCACCCTCCCCTTCCAGGCGGGGCAATCCCGCATGGCGCAAGCGGGAACCAGGCCCACCTCCCACCGCTCTCCTTCCCGTGCCACCGCCCGGACCCCAGTAGCCTGGGTGAGGCGCCGAATCTCCTGCAGGAAGGACAACCGGGCCTCGGAAACTTCGCCCCGGTAGAAATGTTGGTGGAGGGCCTGTAAGCCCACCTCTCCCAGCCGGGTAAGAAGGGTATACAGGGTGCTGGCGAAGAGGGGGCCGATGCGGGAGAGGGTTTCCAGGGGCTCCTGGTGGTCCAGGTTTGGATTGCGGGAGGCCAGGTTCAGGACCCCGATGAGCCCCTGGGGAAGCTCTAAGGGGTAGCAGATGTAGGTCTGGTAGCCCAGCTGCTTGACCTTTTGCCGCAGATACCGAGGGTCTTCCGGGAGGGCGTGGGTGAAGAAGGGTTCCCGCCTCAGGGCCACGAGGCCGGGGTACCCTTCCCCCAACTGGAACCAGGGCCTTTCCAGGAAAGCCTCCCGATGCAGGCCCTCATAGGCCGTCAAGATCAGGTGGTGCCCCTCGGGGTCGCTCAGGAAAAGCTCCGCGGCTTCCATCCCCAAGGCTTGGCGGAGGGCGCGGAGGAAGTCCTCCAGGGCCTCGGGGAACCTCTCGGGGTTTTTCAGGAGGTGCTGGGTGAGGAGGGAGAGCTCTAGAAGTAGGTCCGGGGGCTCGGCCCGTTCGGGGTGAAGCTCCACCAAAAAACCTTCCCCTTCTCGGTACCCCTGGCAACGCAGCCGCCTTCCTTTGAGGAGAAGGGGGGTGCTGGCCCGGTAGGCTCCCCGCCTGAGCTCCCGCTGCACGGGGCAGCGGGCGCAGAGGGGGCGGCCGAAGGGGTCCTGCCCCTGGACCAGTAGGGCACAAGGGAGGCTGTCCCCTTCCAGACCCAAGGAGGGGTCGGCCTCGAGGACCGTGGCCACCCCCTTGGGGTCTAGCCGTAGCCGGGCTAAGGGCCTCATCCCCTTCCAGGATAGGGGGCTTCTTTTAGGACGAATGTCCCGGGGAGGAAAAGTGGGCGCCAGATCCCCTTCCCACACTGGAAGCCGGAGGTGAGGATGAAGGGCAAACGCTTCTTTCCCCTGGCCTTGCTCCTGTCCCTTTCCCTGGCGCTAGCCCAGGACGGGCAGGCCCTTTACGGCCAGTACTGCGCGGCCTGCCATGGCGCAGAGGGGCAGGGCATCCCCGGGGCCATCCCTCCCTTAGCGGGGAACCCCAAGGTGCAGGACGAGGCCCATGTGGTGAAGGTGGTGCGGGAGGGGCTTTCTGGCCCGCTGGAGGTAAACGGGGTGACCTATAGCGGGGTCATGCCCCCCATGCCCCAGGTGTCCGAGGCCGAGGTCCGGGCCATCGCCCAGTACCTAAAGGGTTTATCGGGTGCGCAAGCCGAGGCCAAGGCGCCCGCTTCCCAGGTCCGAGGGGATCCCGCTTTGGGCCGGGCCCTGTACCTGGGGCAAAAAGCCCTGCAAAACGGTGGGGCGCCCTGCCAAGCCTGCCACACGGTGGCGGGGGTGGGCTTCCTGGGCGGGGGGTCTATGGGGAAAGACCTCACGGATGCCGCCAAGCGCCTAGGGGGCGAGGCAGGGCTTACGGCCCTATTACAAAACCCCGCTTTCCCTGTGATGCGGGAAGCCTACAAGGGCAAGCCCCTGACCGAGGTGGAGGCGTCAGCCCTGGCCGCTTTTTTGGTGCAGGTTGCCAACGAGGTGCCAAGGCCCGCTTCCCTGTACCTGGGTCGGTTCTTGGTGGCGGGGTTGGTCCTTTTGGGGCTCCTGCTGCTTTACCAGGCCATCCTCTGGCAGCTGAGGCCCAAGAGCCTGGCGGAGCGTATCCAAGACCAGCTTAGGAGGTAAACATGAAGGATTGGATTAAGGAAATAGAAAGCCCAGCGGAGAGGAAGTGGGAGGAGTTCTACCGCAACCGGTTCCAACACGACAAGCGGGTGCGCACCACCCACGGGGTGAACTGCACGGGGTCTTGCTCGTGGGAGGTTTTCGTTAAGGACGGGATCGTCACCTGGGAGCTCCAGGCCACCGACTACCCGAGCCTCGAGGCGGGCCTGCCCCCCTACGAGCCCCGGGGCTGCCAGCGGGGCATCAGCTTCAGCTGGTACCTCTATAGCCCCATCCGGGTGAAGTACCCCTACGCCAAGGGGGCCCTTTTGGACCTCTGGCGGGAGGCCAGGAAGCAGCACCCGGACCCCGTGGCCGCCTGGGAGGCCATCCAGAGCGATCCCCATAAGCGCAAGCGCTACCAGAAGGCCCGCGGCAAGGGAGGTTTCCGCCGCGCCTCTTGGGATGAGGTTTTGGAGCTCATCGCCGCCGCGGTGGTCTCCACGGTGAAGCGCTACGGGCCGGACCGGGTGATCGGGTTCTCCCCCATCCCCGCCATGAGCCAGATCTCCTACGCCGCTGGAAGCCGCTTCCTCTCCCTCCTGGGCGGCGTGCCCCTGAGCTTTTACGACTGGTACTGCGACCTGCCCAACGCTTCTCCCGAGATCTGGGGAGAACAGACGGACGTTCACGAGTCCGCCGACTGGTACAACGCCCGCTTCATCGCCGTCATGGGCTCCAACCTCAACATGACCCGTACCCCGGACACCCATTTCATCTCCGAGGTGCGGCATGCAGGGGCCAAGCTCACCGTCTTCAGCCCCGACTTCTCCCAGGTTTCCAAGTACGCCGACTGGTGGATTCCCATCAACCCCGGCCAGGATGGGGCCTTCTGGATGGCGGTGAACCACGTCCTCCTCAAGGAATACTACGCCGAGCGGGAGGTGCCCTACTTCCTGGACTACCTGAAGCGGTACACCGACGCCCCCTTCCTGATTGAGATTCGGGATGGCCGCCCCGGGCGCTACCTCAGGGCGAACCGCCTCTCGGAGTACGCCGAGGAGGAGAACGGGGACTTCAAGCTCCTCCTCTGGGATGAGGAGAAAGGCCCCCGGATGCCCGGGGGAACCCTCGGCTTCCGCTGGCAGAAGGAGAAGGGTAAGTGGAACCTGAAGCTGGAAGACCCCAGAACCGGCGAGCCCTTAAACCCCCACCTGAGCCTCTTGGGGGTGGAGGACGAGGTCCTTCTCTTGGAGTTTGACGACTTCGCCTCCGACCAAAAGCTCAAGCGGGGCGTGCCCGTCAAGTACGTGGTGACCAAGGAGGGGGAAAAGGTGGCGGTGGCCACCGTCTTTGACCTCCTCATGGCCCAGTTCGGGGTGGGGCGGGGTCTTCCGGGGGATTACCCCAGGGATTACGAGGACGAACAGCCTTACACCCCCGCTTGGCAAGAGAAGTGGACCGGGATCCACCGGGATACCCTCCTTAAGTACGCCCGCTCCTGGGCGGAAAACGGCCTCAAGACCAAGGGGAAAAACCTCATCATCATCGGGGCGGGCATCAACCACTGGTACCACAACAACCTCATGTACCGGGCGGGGATCGTGGCTTTGATGCTCACGGGAAGCGTGGGGGTGAACGGCGGGGGCCTGGCCCACTACGTGGGCCAGGAGAAGCTGGCCAACCAGGCCTCCTGGGGTCCCATTGCCTTCGCCACCGACTGGGGCTATCCCCCCAGGCAGCAGAACACCCCGAGCTTCCACTACGTCCACTCCGACCAGTGGCGCTACGAGCGGGGCTTCTCCGCCTACGACAAGACGGCCCAGGGGCTTTCCGACCACACCATCGACCACCAGGTGCGGGCGGTGCGCAAGGGGTGGCTTCCCTTCTTCCCCCAGTTCAACAAGAGCCCTCTGGAGGTGGTCAAGGAGGCGGAGGCCAGGGGAGCCAAGACCGAGGCGGAGATCGTCCAGTACGTGGTGGAAGCCCTGAAGCGGGGAGAGCTTAGGTTCGCGGTGGAGGACCCCGACGCCCCCGAGAACTGGCCCAGGGTCTGGTTCATCTGGCGGGGGAACGCCATCGGCACCAGCGCCAAGGGGCACGAGTTCTTCCTCAAGCACTACCTGGGCACCCATACAAACCTGGTGGCGGAGGAGAAGGCGGAGGGGCAGGTCCAGGAGGTGGTTTACCGCAAGCCGGCCCCCGAGGGGAAGCTGGATTTGGTGGTGGATCTCAACTTCCGCATGGATACCAGCGCCCTCTACTCTGACCTCGTCCTCCCCGCCGCCACCTGGTACGAGAAGGACGACCTGAACACCACCGACATGCACAGCTTCATCAATCCCCTGCAGGCCGCCGTGCCCCCTGCCTGGGAGTCCAAGCCGGACTGGGAGATCTTCAAGGCCATCGCCAAGAAGGTATCCGAATTGGCACGGGTGCACCTGCCCACCCCGGTGAAGGACCTGGTCATGATTCCCCTGCAGCACGACACCCCGGACGAGCTGGCCCAGCTGGAGGACCGGGACTGGAAGAAAGGGGAGGTAGAGCCCATTCCCGGCAAGACCATGCCCAAGTTCCGGGTGGTGGAGCGGGACTACACCCTGCTCTACGAGAAGATGGTCACCCTGGGGCCGGGGGTGGAGAAGGTGGGGGTGGGGATGCACGGCCTTACCATCCCCGTGGAGGACTTCTACCGGGAACTCGCCGAGCGCCAGCCCCGGCTCTTCCAGGGGGAGAAGCGGCCGAGCCTCGAGGAGGCCCGCCAGGTGGCCGAGGCCATCCTTTTCCTGGACCCGGTTTCCAACGGGGAACTGGCCTACCGGGCCTTCTTGGACGAGGAGAAGAAGACCGGGGTTAAGCTCACCGACCTGGCCGAGGGGAACCGCCACGTGCGCATTGCCTTCAAGGACCTGGTGGCCCAGCCCCGTCGCCAGCTCACCACCCCCACCTGGAGCGCCATCATCAACCAGGGCCGGGCCTATAGCCCCTACACCCTAAACGTGGAGCGCCTCATCCCCTGGCGCACCCTTACGGGCAGGCAGCACTTCTATCTGGATCACCCCAACTACCTGGCTTTTGGGGAGCACCTGCCCACCTACAAGCCGCGGCCGGACGTCCTCATGCTCCAGGAAACGGAAAAGAGCGCCAAGGAGGCCCAGGGCAAGCTCCTCAACTACATCACCCCCCACGGGAAGTGGTCCATCCACTCCACCTACTCGGAGAACCACCGCATGATGACCCTCTCCCGGGGCGGCTACCCGGTCTGGCTCAACGACAAGGATGCGGCGGAGCTGGGCATCAAGGACAACGACTGGGTGGAGCTTTTCAACGACAACGGGGTCTTTGTACAGCGGGCCATCGTCTCCGCCCGCATCCCCAGGGGAACCGTCTTCGTGTACCACGCCACCGAGCGCACGGTGGGCATTCCCAAGAGCCCCCTTAGGGGCAAGCGGGCGGGCATGAACAACTCCCTCACCCGGGCCCGCCTCAAGCCCGTTTTGATGTCCGGGGGCTACGCCCAGTTCACCTACGCCTTCAACTACTGGGGGCCGGTGGGGGTGAACCGGGACACCTGGGTCTTCGTGCGCAAGCTGGAGCGGCCCCCAGAGTGGTAAAGGAGGAACGCCATGAAGGTTAGAGCCCACATGTCCATGCTCTTCCACCTGGACAAATGCATCGGCTGCCACACCTGCTCCGTGGCCTGCAAGAACCTCTGGACCGACCGCAAGGGTGCGGAGTACATGTGGTGGAACAACGTGGAAACCCGGCCCGGTGCCGGCTACCCCACGGGCTGGGAGGACCAGGAGCGCTTCAAGGGGGGCTGGGAGTATAAGGACGGCCATCTGGACCTGCGCCTGCACTCCCGCACCCAGGGACTTTTCCGCCTCTTCTTCAACCCTGCCTTGCCTTCCCTGGACGACTACTACGAACCCTACACCTTCCGCTACAACGACCTCTTCACCAGCCCGGAAGGGGAGGATCAGCCCACCGCCATCCCCATCTCCATGATCACGGGGGAGCCCATGACCCCCGAGGCCGGCCCCAACTGGGACGACGACCTGGGGGGAAGCCCCCTCTACGCCCAAAACGATCCCAACCTAAAGGGGCTGGACCCAGAGGTACAGGCCCAACTTTCCGAGATCGAGGGGGTGGTCTTCCAGTACCTGCCCCGCATCTGCAACCACTGCCTGAACCCTTCCTGCGTGGCCGCCTGCCCCTCGGGGGCCATCTACAAGCGGGCGGAGGATGGGGTGGTCCTGGTCAACGAGAACAAATGCAAGGCCTGGCGGATGTGCGTGGCCGCCTGTCCTTACAAGAAGGTCTACTACAACTGGGCCACGGGCAAAAGCGAGAAGTGCATCCTCTGCTTCCCCCGGCTGGAAACCGGCCAGGCCCCCGCCTGCGCCCACTCCTGCGTGGGGCGGATCCGCTACATGGGGGTCCTCCTCTACGATGCCGATCGCATCCCCGAGGCGGCCATGGTGCCCGACGAGAAGCTGGTGGAGTCCCAGCTTGGGATCATCCTGGATCCCTTTGACCCGGAGGTCATCGCTGCCGCCAAGGCTGAGGGGATTGACGAGGGTTGGATCAAGGCCGCCCAGAACTCCCCTATTTACAAGTTCGTGAAGGTCTGGGGGCTGGCCTTCCCCCTGCACCCCGAGTACCGCACCCTGGCCATGATGTTCTACGTTCCGCCCCTTTCCCCGGTGGTGTCCACCTTGGAGAAGGCCTTAAGGGCCAGCCAGGGGAATGGGGGGCTGGTGCGCCTGGATATTCCCGAAACCGACTTGGACTTTGAGGTGTACGAGAGCCTGGAAAAGGCAAGGATGCCGGTGAAGTATCTGGCCAACCTCTTCGCCGCCGGCAACGAAAGCCTCATCGTGCCCGCGCTTAAGAAGATGCTGGCGGTGCGCATCCTGAAAAGGCAGGAAAGCCTGGAAGGTGGCGTGACGGAAAAGGCTCAGAAGGTCTTGCAGGATGCGGGGCTCACCCTCGAGGAGGCCGAGGCCATCTACCGCCTCACCACCCTGCCCACCCTGGAGGAGCGCTTCGTGCTGCCCCCCTACCACCGGGAGATGGCGGCGGAGGTGTGGAAGGATCCCTTGGCCCACAAGGGGGAGACCGGCTTCGGCTACATCCAGCCGCCCTTGAGGGGGGAGTAGGAGGAAGCCATGGGCAACGCCACCCTTTTGGAAACCCTGGCCCTGGCCCTGGATTACCCCATGCCGGGGCGCTTGGAGGAACTCTGGCGGCGCTGGATCCAGTGCTCTAGGGGCCCCGCCAAGCAGAAGCTGGAGCGCTTTTTGCGCCAGGTGGAGGAGCTTTCCCTGGAGGAGTGGGAGGAGCTTTACACCCGCACCCTGGACCTCACCCCCACCACCGCTCCCTATGTGGGCTTTGCCGTCTACGGGGAAAGCTACCAGCGGGGAGAGCTCCTGGCCGCTTTGGTGCGGGCCTTTCGGGAGATCAACCTGGACCCGGGAAGCGAGCTTCCCGACCATCTGGCCAACGTCCTCCGCTACCTGGCCCGCTCGGAAAACCCCCTTCCCGAGCTTCTGGAGATCCTGCCCAAGGCCCTGGAGGAGATGCATAAGACCTTGAAGACCTTAGACGCCAAGAACCCCTATCTCCTGGTCCTCGAGGGGGTCCAGGAAGCCTTGCAAGGGGTCTTGGCAAGGAGGTGAAGGATGAACTGGAACACCCTTCTTTTCGGCGTCTTCCCCTACATCGCCCTCACCCTGGCGGTGGCGGTCACCGCCTACCGCATGGTCTACAGGCCCTTTTCCGTTTCCGCCCAGTCCAGCCAGCTTCTGGAGCAAAAGCGCCTCTTCTTCGGCTCCGTGGCCATGCACTGGGGCTTGGTGATCGTGCTCTTGGGCCACCTCCTGGCCCTCCTCCTCCCCAAAGGGCTTCTTCTCTGGAACGCCGTGCCTTTGAGGCTCTACCTCCTGGAGATTACCGGGCTTGGCCTCGGGCTTTGGGCCCTGGTGGGCACCTACGTGCTCCTGGCCCGGCGGATCTCCGTGGCCCGGGTGCGGGCGGCCTCCACCTCCATGGACTACGCGGTGCTGGTGGTGGTCTTCCTCTCAGCCCTCACGGGGGTCCTCACCGCCCTCCTTTACCGCTACGGGAGCTTTTGGTTCCCCGCGGTCATGACCCCCTACCTCTGGTCCATCCTTACCCTGCAACCCAGGCCGGAACTCATCGCGGACCTCCCTTTTTGGACCCAGCTTCACGTCTTTAACTTCTGGGTCTTCCTGGCGGTATTCCCCTTCTCCCGGCTCGTCCACATCATCACGGTGCCCTTGGGCTACGTGGTGAGGCCTTGGCAGATCGTCATCTGGGTGCGCAAGTTGGCGAGGTGAGCTATGGTCCACGACCCCATTCAACTGGAGAAAGAGCGTCCCGAACGGCTTCGGGTCCTTTGGCTCTCCACCCTCGGCTTCACCCTGATGTTCGCCGTGTGGCTGATGTTCGGGGTGCTGGGGGTGCCCATCCGTAAGGAGTTTGGCCTCACGGATGTGCAGCTTTCCTGGCTCTCAGCGGTGGCCATCCTGAACGGCTCCCTGTGGCGGCTTCTTGCCGGCATCCTCACCGACCGGTATGGGGGGCGGCTGGTCTTCACCCTCATGCTCTTCTTCACCGCCATCCCCGCCTATCTGGTGTCCCGGGCGGGAAGCTACCAGGAGCTTCTCCTCTACGCCTTCCTGGTGGGGTTTGCGGGAAATGCCTTCAGCGTGGGCATCGCCTGGAACTCCGCCTGGTTCCCCAAGGAGCAGCAGGGCTTTGCCCTGGGGGTCTTTGGGGCGGGAAACGTGGGGGCCAGCGTGACCAAGTTCATTGGCCCAGCCCTCATCGCCAGTGTTCCGGCAGCGGGATACCTGGGGGGCTTAATCCCCGGAGGCTGGCGTTTCATTCCCTTTCTTTACGCGGTGCTCCTCGTGCTCATGGGATTCCTCATGTGGTTCGGCACGCCCCGGAAGGACAAGCGCCCGGGACAGGGAAGGCCCTTCTTGGAGATGCTGACACCGCTTAAGTACATAAGGGTTTGGCGCTTCAGCCTCTACTACGTGGTGGTCTTTGGGGCCTACGTGGCCTTGAGCGCCTGGCTTCCCAAGTACTACGTGGACGTCTTTGGCCTTCCCCTCCATGAGGCCGCTTTGCTCACCGCCCTTTTCATTTTCCCGGCAAGCCTGTTGAGGCCCCTCGGGGGCTACTTTTCCGACCGCTTCGGGGCCCGGCGGGTCATGTACTGGACCTTTGGCATCATCCTCTTGGCCACTGGGGTTCTCATGATGCCGGAAGGGCACATCGTCCTCTACACCAAGCAGGGGAGCAAGGAGGTCATGCAGTTCACCATGAACGTTTGGCTCTTTACCGCCTTGGTGTTCCTGATCGGTGTGGGGATGGGTGTGGGTAAGGCGGCGGTCTATAAACACATCCCCACCTACTTCCCTAAGGACGTGGGGGCGGTGGGGGGGTTGGTGGGCATGCTGGGGGCCTTGGGGGGCTTTTTCCTGCCGCCCCTCTTCGCCTATGCCCAGGCCTGGACCGGTGTGCCCCAGACAACCTTCTTTGTCCTCTTTGTCCTCACGGCCATCGCTTTCCTCTGGATGCACCTCACCGTTTTGCAGCTTTTGCAGGAGGAGGCCAAGCACCTGAGGAACGAGTTTGAGCTGAAAGGAGACCGCCCATGCTAAAGGCTTACAAGGGTACCTGGATCCCCGAGTGGAACCCCGAGGATCCCAAGCGCTGGGATTCCGCCTTGGCCTGGCGCACCCTCTGGATCACCACCTTCAACCTCACCCTGGCCTTCATCGCCTGGTTCGTGGTGAGCGCCCTGGTGGTCCGGCTTCCCAAGGTGGGCTTTGAGCTTTCCACCCTCCAGCTCTTCTGGCTCACGGCCATGCCGGGGCTTGCGGGGGGCTCCTTGCGCATCATCTGGACCTTCCTGCCCCCTATCCTGGGCACCCGGCACCTGGTGACCTTCTCCACCTTGCTTTTGCTCATACCCTTGCTGGGCTGGAGCTTTGCTGTGCAGAACACGAATACCCCCTACTGGGTCCTTCTCCTTCTGGCCTTTTTGGCGGGGATCGGCGGGGGGAACTTCTCCGGCTTCATGCCCTCCACCAGCTACTTCTTCCCCAAGCGCCTCCAGGGGACGGCCCTGGGGTTGCAAGCGGGCATCGGCAACTTCGGGGTTTCCGTGGTCCAGTTCGTGACTCCCTGGGTCATCGGCTTCGCCCTCTTCGGCTCCCTTCTGGGTGGGCCCCAGACCTTCACCCCCCAGCCCGGGGTTTCCCAGCCCATCTGGCTCCAGAACGCCACCTTCCTCTGGGTGCCCTTCGTCCTAGTGGGGTCTTGGCTGGCCTGGGTCTACCTGAGAAGCGTCCCGGTGCGGGCCAACTTCCGGGAGCAGTTTGATATTTTCCGGGACAAGCACACCTGGATCATGACCAGCCTCTACGTCATGACCTTCGGCTCCTTCTCCGGGTTTTCCGCCATCTTTCCCCTTTTGATCCGGGAGGTATACGGGAAGTTTGATGGGGCGCCCGATCCCTTGAAGTATGCCTTTTTGGGTCCATTGGTGGGTTCTCTGGCCCGCATCGTTGCCGGGCCCCTCTCGGACCGCTATGGCGGGGCCATCGTCACCCAGGTTTCCGCCGTCGGCATCTTCCTTTCCGCTCTCCTGGTCACCCTCTTCACCCGGCCCACTTCCTTGGAGCAGTTCCCCTTCTTTGTCCTGGCCATGCTCCTGGTCTTCTTCTTCAGTGGGGTGGGGAACGCCAGTACCTTCAAGCAAATGCCCATGATCTTCCCGCCCAGGCAGGCGGGAGGGGTCATCGGCTGGACCGCGGCCATCGCCGCCTACGGGCCCTTCCTCTTCTCCACCCTGGCCGGCTACACCCAGAAGGCCACCGGGGGGTTCACCGCCTTCTTCTACGGCCTCATGGTCTTCTACGCCCTGAACCTCTTCCTGAACTGGTACTACTACGCCCGCAAGGGGGCAGAGAAGCCCTGCTGAGGTCACCCCACCCTGGCTCTGCCAGGGTGGGAGCCCTGGTGAGGGCTTTTCATAAGCTGGAAGGTCGGAAGGCATGCGATAGCGAGGGTGGGATAGGGAAAGCTCCCGGGCAAGGCATCCTTGCCCGGGTCTTCCCTTGACCCAGGTCATGGCGGATAGGGAGAAGACGAGGGAAGCTTGGGCCATGGAGCTGGATGTGCGCACCTTACCCCCACGGGAACGGCACCCTAGGATTTTTGCCTTGTTTGACAGCCTAAAGGCCGGGGAAAGCTTTGTCCTGGTCAATGACCACGACCCTAAGCCCCTTTACTACCAGTTCATGGCGGAAAGGCCGGGGCAGGTGGACTGGGCGTACCTCGAGGAGGGCCCGGAGGTATGGCGGGTGCGGATCGGCAAGAGGTAGTCCGGCCTGAGATGAAGGTGGCCGAGGTTTTGCGGCGCTGGCCCCAGCTCCTTCAGGTCCTGGCGGAGGCCAGCCCCGCTTTCCAGAAGCTCAAAAACCCCCTTCTGCGCAAGACTATGCCCAACCTGGTCACCGTGGCCCAGGCGGCCAAGATCGGGGGGCTGGAGCCAGAGGAGCTGGTGGCCCGCCTCAACCGGGCCCTGGGGGTGGAGGCCAGGCCGGAGGTGCCGGTGGGGGAAGTGGAAAGCCTTCTTGGCACCCCACCTCCTCCCTGGCTATCCGCCCCCCTTGGCTTCCACTTGGACGTGCGGCCCATTCTGGAGCAGGGAGGAGAGCCCTTCCAGGCCATCATGGCAGCGGCCCGGGAGGTGGGACCCGGAACGAAGCTGGTTTTGGAGGTGCTCTTTGAACCCATTCCCCTTTACAAGGTCCTGGGAAAGCAGGGCTTTTTGGCCTGGTGCGAGCGGCTTGGGGAGAGGCACTACCGCGTTCACTTTTACCGCCAGGGGGTGAGGGAAGGGCAGGGGGTGGTCGCGGGTCCTGCTTCCTTAAGCGAGGAGGACTGGCGGGACTACCAGGCGGAGGTTTTCATTGAGGAGAACCTCGAGCCCCCCCTGCCCATGATGCGGGTCCTGGAGGCCTTGGCCAGGCTAAGGCCTGGGGAGAAGCTTCTGGTCCACCACGTGCGCCGTCCGGTGCACCTCCTGGCCCGCCTCGAGGAGGAGGGGCACGCCTACCTCCTCAAGGACCTGGGCCCGGGGCAGGTGAGGATCCTGATCCGCAAGGGAGGCTAGGCCCTGGGGGCCGGTTTCCCAGGAGGGACCCATGGGCTTTTGGCACTACCTCTTCGTGCGGGCGGCCTTGGTTTACCTGGTCTACACTGCTTGGCTGGGCACCTTCTTCTACCTCTTTCCCGGCCTGCAAGGCCCTTTTCGCCCCTCCCACGTGCATGCGGGGCTGGTGGGCTTCTTCCTGCAGATGGTCATGGGGGTGGCCTACTGGATGATGCCCAGGCCCGGGGGCCTGAGGCAGGATCGCCTCGAGGGGCTCACCTTCGTTCTTCTCAACGCTGGCCTGCTCCTAAGGCTCGTCCTCGAGCCCCTCTATTTCCTGGGCCAAGAGGGCCTGCGCCCTTGGCTTGCGGTGTCCGGTGGGCTTCAGCTTTTGGCCACCTTGGTCTTCGCCTGTGCCATGCACAGGCGGGTGGTCACGGGGGATATGCTGAGGAAAATGCGGGAGGAAAGGGAAAGGAGGGGAGGGTGAAAAGGGTGGTGCTGCGCGAGGAAGCCCTTGTCCTGGACCTGCCGCCTTTGCCTGAGGAGGTCTTTGCCGACCTTCTCGCCTTTGGCGGCCTTGGGGAGGAGGAGAAACGGGCCATGCGCCTGGATGCGGAAAGGCTCCTTGAGGAAGCGGCTTCCTTTGTGGCTGGGGTTTACGACCACCTAAGCCGCCACCCCGGAACCGCCCGGGCCTTGGGCTGGGAGGGAAGGGTGCCGGAGGAGGAGCTTTACGCGAGGCGGGCTTTCTTCTCCGCCTGGCTGGCCCGCGCCATCGGGGTGGATACCTCCAAGGAGTTCGCCCGGGAGGTATACCGGGCGGGGCTCTGGCATGGGGGCTTGGGCCCCAAGAGAGCCTGGATTCCCCCGGAGTACGTGGGCCTTTCCTTCGCCCAGGTGGGGCGGTACGTGGCGGAGAGGGTGCGGGATGTGCGCCCCTGGCTCATCTACCTCTCCGCCCAGGAGGAGGTGATGCGGAAAGGGTTTGACGCCGCCCTTGCCCTTAGGGAGGGGAAGGCGGCTGTGCGCTTCCAGGCTTTGGGCCTGGCCCACCCCGCCCTGCCCAGACCCCTTTCCTTAAGGGCGGGAAGCGTAGGGGAGGCGTTACACAAGGTTTTCACCGCAACCCCCGCTTTAAGGGACCTGGCCCTGGAGGCCCTGGCCGCCGAGGAGGAGGTGGGGCTTTGGCTGGAGCCTAAGACCCTCTGGCGGCTTAGGCCCCGGTGGGCGGTGCTTCTAAACGGCCGGGATGTGCGTTACCTTCAGGGCCTGGCCACCCCTTTGCGAGAAGGCGACCTTCTCACCCTTCTGCCCCCGGGCCGCTAGGGCTTGACCTGGGTCATGGCCGATTCCGAGCGGGTAGTTCAGGATTAAGCCGATGCTGGTCACCGCCCATAACCGCGTGATCCCCCTCTCCATTCCCGCTGGCTTCGTCTTTCTGGGGGAGGCCTTTTTCTTAGCGGCAAGCCTCCTATTTGCCCTTCATCCCGAGGCCCTTTTCATGCCCCGGCATCCTTGGGGCTTGGCCGTGGCCCACCTCTTCCTTTTGGGCTTCGGGGTGGGGGTGCTTCTTGGGGCCATGCACCAGCTCTTGCCGGTGGTCCTCGAGGCGCCCCTGTACCGCCCGGAGTGGGGCTATCCCGTGATGGCCCTTTGGGGCTTGGGGGTGGTGCTCCTGGCCTGGGGCTTTGCTCAGGCCCCTTCCTTGGTTCCGGTAGGAGGAGGCTTGGCGTTTTTCGCCCTCCTCTTTTTCGCCTATCACGCCTACCTCACCTTCCGCCAGGCTCCCCGCTGGAACCGGGTGGCCACCGCCTTGGCCTGGGTGGTCTTCTACCTGGTCCTCACCCCCCTCTTAGGGCTTTTCCAGGCCCTTTCCCAGCGCTACGGCTTTTACGATCCGGAAAGGCTCACCTGGCACCTCCTTGCCGGTTTGGGCGGGGTCTTTCTCCTCTCCATCCTGGGGGTAGGGTACAAGCTTCTTTCCATGTTCACCCTCACCCATGGGGTGGACGAGCGGGTTTTGGGACTCTTTCTTTGGGCGGCCAACCTGGGGCTCCTGGGTTTGGCCATGGGGGAGAGGTTGGGCTATCTCCTCCTTCTTCTTTCCTACGCCCTGGCCCTCTACGACACCTGGCGCATCCTCAAAAACCGCATGAAAAAAGCCCTGGATATCGGGGTGCGGCACTACCTCCTCGGCCTCTTCTTCCTGGGCCTGGCCCTTCTGGCCCTGCCCTTTAACCCCGTATGGGCGGCTCTTTGGTTTGCCTTGGGCTTCGTGGGGCTGATGGTGACGGGGATGCTTTACAAGATCCTGCCCTTTCTGGTCTGGACCCACCGGTATGCCCCAAGGGCAGGGAAGGAAAAGGTGCCCCTGCTTAAGGAAATGCTCCCGGAAGGTGCAGGGTATGGGGCAGGGGCCTTGTTGGCCCTTGGGGCCTTCCTTTTTCCCCTCTTTCCTGGGGCGGGCTGGGCCTACCTCTTGGGGGTTTTCCCCCATGTTTACGCCCTTTGGGAGGTGATGCGGCGATGAACCCTTTGGAGGAACAGGCGTGGAACCTTTTGCGGACGGTCTATGACCCGGAGCTGGGCCTGGATGTGGTCAACCTGGGGCTCATCTACGAGCTCAAGGTGGACCCCCCCAGGGCCTATGTGCGCATGACCCTCACCACCCCGGGCTGCCCCCTGCACGACAGTATGGGGGAGGCGGTGCGCCAGGCCTTAAGCCGCATCCCGGGCATAGAGGAGGTGGCGGTGGAGCTTACCTTTGACCCCCCTGGACTCCGGCCCGCCTCTCCCCGGAGGCCCGGCGGCTCCTGGGCTGGGTCTAAGTGCTCTGTCTTGGCTTGGGCTACGACGGGGCCCCCAAAAAGCCGGGGTCATGCCTCCTCGCCTTCTCCCGGGTAAGTTTCGCGCATCGGCCCTTAGGACAGGCGATGCTCTTCCCCGGCCATCAACCTCAGGAAGGCCGCCACCACCTCGGGGTCAAACTGCTGGCCTCCTTGCTCCTCTATGTAGGCCAGGGCCTTTTCCCTGGACCAAGCCTTCCGGTAAGGGCGGTCGGAGGTCAGGGCGTCGTACACGTCCACCACGGCGAAGATGCGGGCGGCAAGGGGGATCTCCTGCCCCTTCAGCCCCCGGGGGTAGCCCAAGCCGTCCCAGCGCTCGTGGTGGGCGTAGGGGATCTCCAGGGCCTTTTTGAGGAAGGGGATGCCGGAAAGCCACTCGTAAGCGTAGACGGGGTGCTTCTTCATGATGGTCCACTCCTCCTCGGTGAGGGGGCCGGGCTTGAGGAGGATGGCGTCGGGGATGGCCAGCTTGCCCACGTCGTGGAGGATGGCCCCCCGCCGGATGTCGTCCAGGTCTTCCTCGGGCACCCCCAGGGCGCGGGCGAGGCGCAGGGTGAGCTCCGTGACCCGCTCGGTGTGGCCGGCGGTTTCCTGGTCCCTTAACTCCACCGCCTTAGCCCAGCCCCAAAGGGTCAGGTCGTAAGCGGCCTCCAGTTCCCGTTGGCTTTTCAGAAGGTCCTGGAAGGTGAGGGCATTGTCCAGGGCCACGGCCCCCTGGGATACCAAGGACTCCAAAAACTCCTCGTCCTCAGGTGCAAGGTTCCAAGGTCTACGGGTGAAGGTTGCAAGAACCCCAAGGAGCCGCCCCTTGGCGAAGAGGGGGTAGGCCTTTTCCGCCACCAGCCCCTCCTTTAGCGTGAACTCGGGCTCGGTCCCAGGGTCTTGGGCCAGGTCGGGAACGAAGACCACCTCACCCGTGAGGGCGGCCCTTCCCACGTGGCCTTGGCCCAAGAGTAAGCGCCGGGGAACCGCCCGCTTGGGGGTGTAGAACCCCCGCAGGCCCCGGAGCTCCAGGACCTTTTCCTTCGGGTCATAAAGGAAGAGGGCTGCGGCCTCCAGGGGGAGGCGCATCACCTGATTGAAGAAGACCTCTAGGGCGGGCTCCAGTTCCAGGGAGGCGGCGATGGCCTGGTCCACGGCCCGCAGGGCCTCGAGGTGCTCCACCCGCAGGGCCAGCTTGCGCCGTAGGCTCGCCCGGCGGACGGCGTTGCCTATGGCCTCAACCAAGAGGAGGATCCGGTTCGCCTCAGAGGCCGTGGGGGTGCGGGGGTGGGGCCAGGCCAGGGTGAGGGTGCCCACGGGTTCTTTCCCCGCCAGGAGGGGAGCCACCACCCCGCTCCACCCTTCGGGGACCAAGGGCTTGGCTCCGGGGCGTACCCTTGGATCCCGCTTCAAATCCGGGCTCACCACCACCTCACCCCGGAAGGCCCGGGCCACCAGGCCCTCCTCCCCCAGGGTTTCCGGCGTGGGGATCTCCTTAAGCCAGCCGTGGCTCGCCGCTTCCTCTAATCGGCCGGTGTCAGCGTCATAGAGGAGGATGCTACCCACCGGGGCCTCCAAGGCTTTCAGGGCCGCATCCAAAGCGGCCTCCATCATTTCCTTAAGCTCCTCGCTTTGCCGCAGGGCTATGCTGACCCGGGCGAAGGCCTCGAGGGCCAGTTCCCGTTCCTTGGCCTCGGTGATGTCTAGGCCCACGCCCATGATGGCGGGCTTACCGCCGATCTCCACTCGGGCGGCGGAGTAGTCCAGCCAGCGCACCTCCCCCTCCTTGGTGAGGATGCGGAAGGTGTAGCGGCTGGGAGGGGCTTCCCCCCGGAGCCGGGCCAGACCCCGTTCCCGGACCATAGCTCGGTCAGCGGGGTGGACAAACTCCCAGATGGGGCGGCTAGCGAGTTCCTCCCGGGTGTAGCCGGTGAGGCGGATGGCTTCCTCGTTGGCAAAGGTAAGGCGCTCCTCCTGCCACATGAGGATGAGGGCAGGGGCGGTTTCCGCCAGGGTGCGGAAGAGGGCTTCCGATTCCCTTAAGGCTCTTTCCCGGGCCTTTTCTTCGGTGACGTCCCGCTTGATGGCAACGAAGTGACGGATCTCCCCGCCCTCCCTTACGGGGGTTATGGTCATGTGCTCGGTGTAAAGGGTGCCGTCCTTGCGGCGGTTGACGATTTCCCCTTCCCACACCCTTCCGGAGAGGATGGTGTCCCAAAGATTCTCGTAGAAGGCCTGGTCCTGCACACCGGACTTCAGGATGCGGGGGTTTTTCCCCAGGGCTTTCTCCAGGGTGTAGCCAGTAAGCTGGGTGAAGGCGGGGTTCACCCACTCTATGTGTCCCGAGCGGTCGGTGAGGACCACGGCTTCATAGGCGGCTTCCAGGGCATTTTGCAAGAGGCGCATGGTGGCCTCAGCCTGAAGGCGTTGGGTTACGTCCAGGGCTACCACCAGCACCGCAGGCCTCTCCTCCCATTCAAGGAGATGGGAGAAGATTTCCACCTGGATCTCCCGCCCGTTCTTGAGGCGGTGAGTCCAGGGGCCCGAGTGTTGCAGGGGAGGCCTCGGGTTTTTTAGGTCCTCTAGGAGCTTGGTGCGTTCCCTTTCGGGCCGGATGCCCAAAATGGTCATGGTGAGGAACTCTTCCCGGGTATAGCCGTACTTTTCCACGGCAGCCTGATTTACCTCCAAGAAACGCAAGCTCTCCAGGTCGTACACCCACATGGGCAGGGGATGGGCCTGGAAGAGGAGACGGAAGCGTCGTTCCGCAACTTCCAGGGTTTCCGCCGCTTGCCTGTGGCTTTCCTCCCAGCGTTTTGCCAGGAGGTGGATGAGCAGGGAGGAGAGGAGGACAAAGAGCAGGCCCTTTCCGGTCTGCCACCGCGTAAGCGCTTCGGCGGCGGGGAAGAGGCCTAGGAGGAGGCGGTCGCTACCTAGGATCCAGGCCAGGGAGAACACGGCGTAGACGAGGGTGATTTTCAAGGGCTCGCTCAGCCGCACGCTTCTTTTCATTATAGGGGTGCCAGGGGCTCGGGCCTCCCCCAGAGGTAACCCTGGCCCAAGGGGAAGCCCAGGCGCCGCAGGTAGTCGCGGGTGGCCTCGTCCTCGATGCCCTCGGCGATGGCGGTGAGGCCCAGGGCCCGCGCCAAGGCCAAGACAGCGGCCACCAGCCGGGCGGCGGGGCTTTCCGGGTCCGGGGGGCTTCCCAAGGCCCGGGTGAAGGCCTGGCCCAGCTTGACCCCGTCCACGGGGAGGGCTGAGAGGCGCTCCAGGCTGGAGTAGCCGGAGCCGAAGTCGTCCAGGAAGACCCTCACCCCTAGCTTCCGGAGGAGGGCGAGGGCCTTGTTGGCGTCCCTGCCTCGCTCGTCGGGGATGAGGGAGGTTTCCGTGACCTCCAGGACCAGTTCCTCCGGGGGGCAGGCCGCTTCCTCCAACACCTCCGCCACTCGAGCGGGGTAACCGGGGTCCAAAAGCTCCTGGGGGCTTACGTTCACGTGGACGGGCAGGCCGTGCCTTTCCCTTTCCCGGCAGACCTGGCGCAGCACCCACCGCCCCAGCTCGGGCATGAGGCGGTGCCGCTCCGCCAAGGGGACGAACTCCGCAGGGGGGGCGAGCCGCCAGCGGAGAAGCGCTTCTAGAGCCACTTTTTTACCGGTCCTGAGATCCACGATGGGTTGGTAGGCGAGCCAAAGGCCCTCCCCCCGCTCCAGGTCCTCCCGCAGGGCCTCCAAGAGGCGCATCTCCCGGCGCAGGGCCTCCTGCAGGTGGGCCTCGAAGAAGGCCAGGCGGTCCTTCCCTTCCCCCTTGGCCCGGTAGAGGGCCAGGTCGGCCCTCTGCAGGAGCTCTCCTGGGGAGAGGCCGGGTTCCCCTAGGGCGATCCCGATGGAGGTGGAGAGGTGGTGGACCCGGCCCCCCAGGGGCAGGGGCAGGCGCACCACCTCTAAAAGCCGCTCCGCTACCCGCGCGGCCTCTTCGGGTGCCTTGAGCCCCGTGAGGAGGACCAAAAACTCGTCCCCACCTTGCCGGGCCAGGAGATCCCGGGGACGGAGGGCGGCCCTTAGCCGAGCGGCCATGGTCCGCAGCACCTCGTCCCCGGCGGCGTGGCCCTCCAGGTCGTTCACCAGCTTGAGGCCGTCCAGGTCCAGGTACAAGACGGCCAGGCTATGGGTTTCTTCCCCAACCTCCTTTAGGGCCTGGGCCAGCTTCTCCAGGAAGAAGAGGCGGTTGGGAAGGCCGGTGAGAGGGTCGTGGTAGACCAGGTGCTGTAGCCTCCCCTCGAGCTCCAGCCTTCTAAGGAGAAGCCCCAGCTGGCTGGCGAAGGCCTGGGCCAGCTCCAGGTCCAAGGGGGTGAAGGCATCCTCCCGCTCAAAGTTATCCAGGTACAAAAAGGCCTTACGCTCCCCCGCCAGGTACACGGGGACGGAGAGGATGGCCTGGATCTCCCGCACCCTACCGGCTTCCTCCATCACCTTGCGCCTTTTCTCGTCCAAGCGGGCGTTAAAGCGCTCCAGGTCCTTCCAGGTAAAGATCTGGGCCTCCCGGTGGCCGGTCAGGGAGAGGGGTTCCTCGGGGCGCAGGCACACCTGGCGCAGGGTCCTCAGGTCGTAGCCCCGGGCGGCCACGAAGTGGTAGCAACCGTCCTCCATGAGCACGGTGACGCTCCCCGCCTGGGCGCTGGGGAGGGTGTCCAAGGCGGCGTCCAGGATCAGGCCGAAGATGGAGTCGGAAAGCCCTTCGGCCATGAGGGTCTCGTAGACCTTTAGAAGGTTCTTGCGGAAGGTGCTCCAACGCGCCTCCTTGGCCTGGGCTTCCTCCCTTTCCGTCACGTCCACCCCTAAGGCGAGGATCTCCAGCACCTCACCTCCTGGGCCCGGAACGGCCAGGAGCGTCCACTCCACCGCCCGCATGCCCCGGGAAGTGTGGGTGCGGGGGCGGCCCGGGACGGCCAAGGCCTCCGCCAGGGGGAGGGAGGGGGGGTCCGGGAAGGCGGCCCGGAGGGCGGGGTTGGCGTAGAGGAGGCGACCTTCCCGGTCCAGGCGGGCCAGGTAGAAGGGAGAGGCCTCCACCAGCTGCTTTAGCCAACGGCTCTGTTCCCAAAGCTCCAGGGTGCGGGCTAGGGCTTCCGCCAGTCCCCGGAGGGAAGCCTCTTCTTCCGGGCTGAAGGCCCGGGGGCGCTGGCAGTCGTCCACCCCCAGGAAGCCCCAGAGCTCCCCTTCCACCCGGATGGGCACCACCAGGAGGCTTTGGATGTCCTGGGCCTCCAGGAGGGGCCTTTCCTCCTCGGGGAAGGAGGCTACGGGGCCTGCCACCGCCTGGTCCTCCAGGAAGCGCTCCAGCCAGCGCCCGTACCCCGCCTCCCGCAGAGGCAGGTTCTGCAAAGCGGGGTTCTGGAGCTGGGGCGAAACGCCAGAGGCTGCCCACTCCGCCAGCTGAGAGGCGAACCAAGCCTCGCCCCGCCTTTCCAAGCGGAAGAGGTAGGCCCGTTGGGCCGAGAGGGCCTCCGCCACCAGTTGCAGGGACTCCCCCAGGCCGGAAAGCCCCTTCCGCAGGAGGGGAAGCAGGGGCCAAACGATGCGCCCGCCCGGTGTGCGCTCCATGGCTAGGGCTACTCCAGTATACACGCCTCCCGCCCGGCTTCAAGTTCAAGCCATGACCGGGAGGCCCAGGTTTTTGGCCTGGTACATGCGGGTGTCGGCGGTGGAGAGGAGTTCGTCCGCAGACCTCCCGTCCTCGGGGTAGGCGGCCACGCCGATGTTCACCCCCAGGCAAAGCCCGTCAAAGCAAAGCCCCTCTATCGCCCGGGCGTAGCGGAAGGCGGCGGCGATGGCCCCATTCTTGGGGGTATGGGGGAAGATGGCGGCGAACTCGTCCCCGCCCCAGCGGAAGAGGCGGTCCCCGTTGCGCCTTTCCTTTTGCAGGGCTTCCGCCACCTTTATGAGGGCTAGGTCGCCCACGGCGTGGCCCAGGCGGTCGTTCACCCCCTTGAAGCCCCTTAGGTCCAGGATGGCCAGGGAAAGGGGATAGCCGTAGCGCTCAGCCCGCCTCAGCTCCTCCAGGAGGAAGCGGTCGAAGGCCCGCCGGTTCCCGAGGCCCGTGAGGGGGTCGGTAAGGGCGGCCTCCTCCAGGAGCTTGCGGGTGCGGCTTTCGTGGAGCAGGGTGGCGAGGGGGGCGGCGAAGAAGTGGGCGGCTCCCAGGGAATCCTCCCCGAAGGCCTTGGGGTCGTGGAGGTTGTCCAGGTTCAGGTAGGCCAGGATTTCCCCCTTATAGGGGATGGGCAGGCAGAGGTTGGCCTGGATCTCCCGGGCGCGGCCCGCCCGGTCGATGACCTCTTCCGGCGCCGTTTGGTGGCTGATCTCCGCAATGGGGCGCTCCTCTGTGCTCATGACCCGGGGTTCCCCTCGGCGGGCCTTTTCGGGAGGACGGCTGTACCAAAGAAGCATGGCCTCGGGGGTGAAGCGTACCGCTTGCAATCCTTCCAGGTCGTACCCCACCGCCGCCCTGAAGCGGTACACCCCCTCCTCCAACACCAGGAGGCTTCCCGCCTCCGCCCCCGGCACCTGGCGGATGGCCTCTTCCAGGAGGGGCTGGTAGAGGTCTTCCGGGGGGTGTTGGAGGAGGTTGAGGAAAAGCTGGTTGACCCCCTGGTGGCGGTTTTTCTCCGTCAAACGTTCCAAGCCCAGCCCCAGGGTGCGGCAGAAGAGGAGGAGGAGTTCCACCTCCGCCTGGCGCCAAGGCCGCTCCTCCTTTTGGCCCACCACCAGCACCCGGCGGCTTCTGGGGGCGCCAGGGGAGGGGATGGGCAAGGCGGCGAAGGTGCGCCAGCCCAGGGCCTTGAGGGCGGGCACCACCTGGTTTTCCTCCGCGTAGCGGGCGGTGAAGACGGGGCTTTGCGTCTCGTACACCTGCCAGGCCAGGCCCACCCCGTAGGGGAGCCCCTCCTTCAGCACCCGGAGGAGGGTGGGCTCCTCCACCCCTTGGTGGGCCAGGGCTTCCATGCGCCCGCCGCGGGCCTCCCAGAGGGTGCCCGAGGGCAGGTTCAAGGCCTGGAGGAGCAGGGCCAGGGCCTTTTCCCCGGCCTCGGACAGGCGGGTGGCGCTCTGCAGGCGTTCCGCGAGCTCAGCCATGAGCCTTCGCTCTTCCAGGTCCACCAGGCGGTCCAGCTGGAGGCTCACCGCCTGGGCGAAGCGGGAAAGGCCCTCCACCTCTTCCGGTGCAAAGGGGCTATCCCGCTCGAGGTTCAGGATGGCCACCACCTCCCCCCGTTCCCAGAGGGGCAGGGCCAGCTCCGCCAGGGTGCGCAGGCCCGGGGCGGGGATGTAGCCGGGCTCTTGGCTTACGTCGGGAACATACGCGGGGTGCCCCTCCCGGAAGGCCCGGCCCAGCACCCCGCTGGCGGGTACTTCTTGGAGGGGGAGGGGAGGGACGCTTTCCAAGAGGCGGAAGCCCTGAGGGGTGGGCACCCAGACCCCCACGTGCCCCCCTTCCCCTAAGGCCGCCAGGCGCTCAGGGAGGGTCCGGAGAAGGGCCTCCCGGTCCGGAGCTTGGGGCAGGGCCTCGAGGGCCTCCGCCAAGAGCTTCTGGCTTCGGGCCAGGGCCTTGGCCCGGCGGTGGGCCCGGCGCAGGCTCTGGCCGATCCCGTCCGCCAGCAGCGCGGAGAGGAGGAGCAGGGCCAGGGCCATCAGGTTAAACCCAGGGAAGGGGAGCAGGAGGAGGGTGGAGAGCCCGGCGGCAAGAAGGCCCCAGCCGAGCCCGTACACGCTGGCGGTGGCCGCGGTGAAGACCATGAACCAAGGGAGGATGTAAGGGTCGGTGTAGCCCAAAAGCCCTACCCAGAGGCCCAAGAGGACGGATCCCAAGGCGATAACCGGATAGGGCAGGACCATGTTTGGTCCATCCTAACGGGATCCCCCGTCCTTGCCTAGGGGGTGGGGGTGAGGGCCAGGTACCCGAGGGCCCTCTCCGCCGCTCTGCGCCCCGAGCGCACCACCTCGGGGAGGCCCACCCCCTCCAGGTAGTTCCCCGCCAGGAAGAGGCCTGGGGCCTTTACTAGGGCCATTTCCAGCCGCTCTACGCGCTCCAGGTGCCCCACCCGGTAGGCGGGCATCCCCTCGGGGAAGCGGAAGACGAAGGTGCGCTCCGCCCGCACTTCCTGGCCCAGGAAACGGCGGAGGTCCTCCAGGGCTACCCGGGCAAGCTCTGCCTCGGAAAGCCGCGCCACCTCCCCGGAGAAGTAGGCCCTGGCCAGGCTAAACCCCTCCGGGGCCCTCCCGGGCCATTTCTGGTGCGTCCAGGTAAACCCCCTGGCCCTGTAGCCTTCCCCCTTGGCGATGAGGAGGCCGTGCCCTGCCACGGGAAGCGCTTCTTTAAAGGCCAGGCTCACCGTGGCCGCCGGGGTGTGGGGAATGCCCTTGAGAAGGGCCGTGGCTTCGGGGAGGAAGGGTCTTAGGAGGTGGGCCGCCACGGGGGCGGGGGTGGCGAGGACCACCGCCTCCACCTCCAGGGGTCCCCTAGGGGTGTGGAGGCGGTAGCGGCCGCCCAGGGGCTCGAGGGCCAGGACCGGGGTGCCCAGGAGGGTTTTCCCCGCCACCTCCTCGGCAAGCCTCCGCGTTAGAGCGGAAAGCCCCTCCTGGAAGGAGAAGAAGAGACTTCCCCCTTCCCGGCTTCCCCGTGCTCTCCGAGCCCGCATGGCCCCCAGGATGAGGCTCCGGTGTTTCCGCTCCAAATCCAGAAGCTGAGGGAAGGCAGCCTTCATGGAAAGCTCGTCGGGTTCCCCCCCGTAGATGCCCCCCGCCAGGGGTGCCACCAGGGCGGCAAAAACCTCCGGGCCGAGCCGCCTTTCCACGAACTCCCTCAGGCTTTCGTCCTCCTTGGTTCCCCGGGGAAGGAAAAGGTCATAAAGCGCCCTGAGCTTCCCGGAAAAGGAGAGGAGGGAGGTGCGGTAGAGACCCCTAAGGTCTCCGGGGACGATCTGTAGAAGACCCTCCGGAAGGGGGTGGGCCTTTCCTTTGCGCAGGATGTAGGCCGCGGGCTTGGCGGGAAGGGTGCCAATGGGGGTGAGGCCGAAGCGCTCGGCAAGCTCCAGGACCTCCTTCTTGTAGCGCACGCTGGCGTCCGGGCCCCCTTCCACCAAAAACCCCTCCCCCTTGTGGGTGCGCACCTTGCCCCCCAGCCTGGGGGTGGCCTCCAGGAGGAGGAAGTCCACCCCCGCCTCCTTAAGGGCAAGGGCGGCGGCAAGCCCCGCCCAGCCCCCGCCCACCACGGCTACCTGAGCCACGCTGCCTCCACCAGCTCCTTTAGAACGTGGATATAGTCCAAGTCGGCGTTGAGGCTCCGGGCCCGGATGAGCCTTAGTCCCACCTCCTGGGCGGTGGCCTGGGCCTCGAGGTCCAGGTCGTAGTAGACCTCCAGGTGGTCCGCAGGGAAGCCCACCGCCTGGACCACCACCTCCTCAAAACCTTCCTCCCTTAGGGCCCTTAGGTGCTCGTTGATGTCGGGGCCGAGCCAGGGCTCAGGGGTGCGCCCTGCGGACTGGTAGGCCACGCTGAACCGGGGCAGGGCAAGCCTCTGGGCGATGAGCTCTGCCGTCCTCTCCACCTGGCGCGGGTAGGGGTCGCCCCGCTCCACCGCCGAGAGGGGGATGGAGTGGGCGGTGAAGACGTAGGCGGCCTTCCTGGGCTCTTTGAGCCGCCAGATGGCCTCCTCGAGCCTTTTGGCGTAGGCGGCGATCAAGCTGGGATGGGCCTCGTAACTTTCCACCCAGACCATCTCAATGGGCTCGGGCAGAGACTTTAGGGCGGCTTCCACCTTTTCCTGGTACTCGGCCACGCTCCTTAAGGAGTAATGGGGAGCGGCCACGATGGCCACCGCCCGCCTCACCCCATCCTCGTGCATGGCGGCCATGGCCTCCCCGATGGAGGGATGCCAGTGCTTGGTGCCCACGTAGACCCGGGCCGGCCCCTGGGGGATGCGGGGGCCGAAGGGGCCCAGGAGGCGCTTGGGGTAGGCGGGGGCCTCGAGGTTCAAAAGGGCCTGAAGCCTGATGGCCTGGACCAGGGTGATCTCGTTCAAGGGGCTTTTGCCGATGGCGGCGTAGCGCTCTTCCAGCTCCTTGATGAGCTCTTGGGATGGGTGCCTTCCCCGGCGGATGTCGGTGTAGTAGGGTTCGATCTCTTCCGGGGTGTAGGGGGTGCCGTAGGCCATGAGGAGTACGTTCATGCCGCTCCCTCCTTTTCCTTGAGGAGTTCTACCACATAGCGCACGTGTTCCACCGGAGTGCCGGGCAGGATTCCGTGGCCCAGGTTGAAGATGTGCCCGGGCCGGCCAGCGTTTTCCGCAAGGATCCTCTCCACCTCCCGCCGGATCACCTCCTTGGGGGCGAAGAGGACCACGGGGTCCAGGTTGCCCTGGACCGGGGTGTTCCCCAAGAGGTCCCGGGCCCAGGGAAGGGGGGTGTGGTGGTCCAGGCCGATCACATCCCCCCCGGCCTCCCGCATCTCCTTAAGAAGGCCCATGGTCCCCACCCCAAAGTGAATCACGGGCACCCCAAGGAGCCTCAGCTCCTGGAAGAGCTTGGCCATGTGGGGCTTCACGTACCGCCGGTAGTCCGCAGGGGATAAGGCCCCCACCCAGGAGTCGAAGACCTGGAGGAGCTCGGCCCCCGCCTCCACCTGGGCCTTCAGGTAGCGGGCCATAGCCTGGGTGAGCTTCTCCAGGAGTTGATGCCAGAGGGCTTCCTCCTGGTACATGAAGGCCTTGACTTCCCTGAACTGGCGGCTCGGCCCGCCCTCGATGAGGTAGCTGGCCAGGGTGAAAGGAGCCCCGGCGAAGCCGATGAGGGGCACCTTAAGCTCCTTTTTCAGGAGGCGGATGGTTTCCAGCACGAAGGGCACGGCCTCTTCCGGCTCCAGGGGCCTTAGGGCCTCCACCCCCTTGGAATCCCGGATGGGCTGGTGGATGACCGGGCCTTTGCCTTCCACCAGGTCCAGCTTCACCCCCATCCCATAGAGGGGGGTGGTGATGTCCGCAAAGAGGATGGCGGCGTCCACCCCAAGCTGCTTCACGGGCAAAAGGGTAACCTCGGCGCAGACCTCGGGGTTCTGCACAATCTCCGGTAGGGTGTAGCGCCGTCGGATCTCCTGGTACTCCTTCTGGTAACGCCCCGCCTGGCGCATGAACCAGACGGGGGGCCTCGAGGTGGGCCTGCCCCGGGCCGCCTGGAGGATGAGGTCGTTCACGCCCTCCATGCTAGCATGGGGCATGCGCTTCCTTTTTTTCCTCCTAACCTTAAGCCTAAGCTTATCCCCCTTTGCCCGGGCCCAGGAAGATCCCGTGGTGGCCCAGGTGGGGCCCGAACACATCACCAAGAGCCAGTTTGAGCTCCGCTTTGGCCTCTTCGTCAAAAGCGCACTCCGGCAGCTTGGCCTCCCCGACTCGGAGGAAACCCGCGATCTTCTCGCCCAGTACCGGGCCCCTTACCTGGAGGCCCTGGCGGAGGAGCGCGCCCTTCTCCTCCTGGCCCGGCGCCAGGGGTTCTGGCCCCTGCCCGACAGCGTGGAGGCCCGGGTGGCGGAGCTCGTGAAGGCCTTCCCGGAGGAAGAGGCCCTGCGGAAGGCCCTGGAGGGGGCAGGGGTGCCCGACCTCGCCACCTACCGCACCCTGCTTTCCGAGGCCATGGCCCTCGAGGCCCTGGAGGCTCACTACCGCGCCAAGCTTAGCGTTTCTCCCGCGGCCTTGAAGGCCCTATGGCTCCTTTCCCCGGAGTACCGCCACCCCGCCCTCTACTGCGCCCGGCACATCCTGGTGCCCACCCTCGAGGCGGCCAAAGAGGTCCTGGCCCGCCTGGCCAAGGGGGAGGCCTTCGCCCAGGTGGCCAAGGAGGTGTCCCAGGACCCTGGCTCCAAGGAAGCCGGGGGGGATCTGGGCTGCGAGCCGGAAGGCACCTACATCCCCGCCTTTGAAAAGGCCCTGCTGGCCCTGAAGCCCGGGGAGGTTTCCCCTCCCGTGGGGACGGAGTTTGGCTTCCACGTGATCCTCCTGGAAAGGCTGGTACCCCCGGGCCGCTACCCCCTGGAGGAGGTGGCGGAGGAGCTGGCCCAAGGGGTGAAGGACAAGGCTTGGGAAAAGCTCGCCAAGGCCCTGATCCGTTCCTATCCCATCGCCCTTTTCCCCGAGCGCCTATAGGGTTAGGAGGAGGGCGGCATCCCCCCTTGGGGCAGGGGCCAAGGCCAGGGCCTCCCCGGGGGCGTAGATGCCGCTTTGCCCCTCAAAGGTGAGGCCGAGAATCTTGCCGTTCAGCATGGGGTTTAAAAGGAATCGGAGGTTTTCCCGGCCCACGAGCCTCTCCTGGGCGGAAGCCCTCCAGACCTCTCCTTCCCTTCGGGATCCCTCCCAGGGCCAGGGGCGGTCCCAAGGGGCGGGGTTGGCAGAGGGTTGCAGGAGGACTTCCGCCCCCAGGGCGTCCAACCGGGCCAGATACCGCTCAAAAAAGCCGTCCAGGCAGATGAGGATGCCCACCCTGCCCGCCTGGGTTTCCACCAGGTGGGGGCCGAAGGTGCCCCGCTTGAGCCAGCGCTCCGGGGGCGTGAGTTCCATCTTGGGCACCTGGGCCAACAGGCGGCCTTCGGGGTTGAGGAAAAGGGCGAGGTTCTGGAAAAGGGGCGTGCGGGCAAACCGCCCCCGGGCCAGCTCCTCCTCATAGGGCGGGGAGAGCAGGGTGCCCGCCAAGAGATAGGTGCCGAAGGCCCTAGCGGCCTCGGCCATGGTCCGGTGAACGACCCCGTAGGCCTTCCGCGCCCGTTTCCAGGGGGAGAGGGGAGAGGTGAGGAGCTCCTGGGGGTGGAAATCCCTTTCCAGATGCAGGAGAAGGGGGAGCCCGAAGAGCTCGGGGAAGGCGGCAAGCCGGGGGGAGGGGGTGCCCTCGAGGGGGCTTAAGAGGGAGAAGATCCGCTCGCGGAAGGCTTCTTGCGTGCGGTAGAAATCCGGCTTGACCTCCGCCTGGATGGCCAAGAGGGTGCGGAAGCGCACCCCTTCAGTCTAATGCCCTTGGACCAGGTTCTGGCCCACGATAAAAATCCCCATCACCACCAGGAAAAGGGCAAACCCCCGCCTCAGGCCTCCCTGGGGTAGCCGCACCGCCAGCCGGCCGCCCAGGAAGCTTCCCAGGGTCCCCACCCCCACGAAGAGGAGGGCCACCTCATAGTTCACGGCCAGTCCCAGCTCGGGTAAAAGGTGGAGGTACTTGTAAAACCCAGCAAAGGACTTGAGGGCAATGATGAGGAGGCTGGTTCCGATGGCTAGGTGCATGGGAAGCCCTCCCAAGAGGACCAGGGCGGGCACGATGAGAAAGCCTCCCCCCACCCCTACGAAGCCGGTGAGGGCCCCCACCGCCAGCCCGTCCAGGAGGATCTTCCCGGGCTTGCGGCCCCCATGGCCCTGGGCCCTCAGGGGGCTTGGCCGGGCCATGAAGTAGGCGGCAAGAAGCATCACCAGGGCAAAGGTGAGAAGCTGCACCTCCCCGGAAACGAAGCGGGAAAGCCAAGCCCCCAGGTAGGTGCCCGCCATGCCCGGAAGGCCGAAGAAGAGCACATTGCGCCAGTCCACCAGGCCCCTTAGGGCATAGGGCACGGCCCCCAAAAGGGCGATTCCCCCCACGATGAGGAGGCTTTCGGCGATGGCCTGCTTAGGAGGCTCTCCCAGGAGGTAGACCAGCACGGGTACGGTGAGGATGGACCCTCCCGAGCCCAGAAGCCCCAGGGAGAGCCCTATGAGAAGCGCGCCTAAAAGGGCAAGGCTCATCGTTCCACCGGAAGGCCCGCCCCCATCCAGGCGTAGGTGCCCCCCTCGAGGTTGTACACCCGTTCCCCGGGGAAGCCCTGGCCCACCAGGAAGTCCGCCGCCACCCCCGAGCGGTTGCCGGAGTTGCAGACCAGGAGGATGGGCCGGTCCTTGGGCAGGTCCTTAAGCCGTTGCGGCAGGGAGGAAAGGGGGATGTTCACCGCCCCGGGCACGTGCCCATCCGCGTACTCCCAGGGTTCCCGCACGTCCACCACCAAGGCTTCGCTTAGAAGCTTTTCCGCCTCGTGGGGGCCCACCTCCTGGTACGGGGTGGCGGTGTAGCCCACCTCCACCGGGCTGGTGTCCACGGGGAGTCCCGCCCTGTACCAGCGGACGATGCCCCCCTCGAGGTTGTAGATGTTCCCGTAGCCCTGGGCGGAAAGCCAGGCGGCCGCCTGCCAGGAGCGGTTTCCCGTGCGGCAGTAGAGGACCACAGGCCGGTCCTTGGGGATCTCCCCGTAGCGGGCCATAAACTCGGAAAGGGGCACTAGGCCTGCCCCAGGAATCCGGGCCTGGGCGTACTCCTCCACCTCCCGCACATCGATGAATGCCACGCCCTGGTCGTAGAGCTTTTTGGCTTCCTCTGGGTTCAGGTCCTTGACCTCGGCTTCGTACATGTTTACCTCCTTGGGGTGTTTGGGGAACTGGGGCAGAACCCCAGTCCCCCTGCCCTACGCTCAGGCGTTTACCAGCTCCTCACCCTTTTCCACCGGGAAGCCGGCTTCCTGCCAGGCCCTAATCCCCCCGGTGAGGTTCAGGGCGTTCCTGAAGCCATGGGACAAGAGGGCGCTGATGGCGGTGCTGGAGCGGTCCCCGCCCACGCAGTGGACGATGAGGGGCTTGTTCTTGGGTAGCCGGTCCAGGTGGGCCAGCACACGCCCGGCGTGGAGGTTCAAAGCCCCTGGGATGTGCCCGGCCAGGTGCTCGTCCCGGCCCCGCACGTCCAGGATCACCGCCTCGCCCCGCTCCCAGAGGGCCTTGGCCTCCCGGGCCGTGATCTGGGGTACGGTTTCCAGCTCTCCATCCGCATACCCCTGGAGGCTTGGGATATACCCCACCACCTCGTCCAGGCCAATGCGAATCAGGGCCCGGGTCAGGGCCTCCACCTCGGAAGGGTGGGCCAGGAGGACGAGGGGCCGGTCGTAGGGAAGAAGCCACCCGGCCCAGGTGGAGAAGTTCCTGCCCGCGGGGATGTTGATGGCTCCCCGGATGTGCCCCCCGGCGAAGGCGAACTTGTCCCGGGTGTCCACCAGGATGGCCCCCTCCCGCAGGTACCGGTCAAACTGGGGCTTGGTGAGGCGGCCCGGGTGGGGGATGCCTCCCAGGATGGGCATGCCATCCCGGTTGAGCCGCTTCATCTCCTTGAAGTAGGTGGGGGCTTCCGGCTGTCCGGCAAGAAGCGCCTTTACGAAGCCTTCTTCATCGTTCCTTTCCAGGTACTCCGCCCACCAGGCGTGCCGCTTCTCGTAGCCCACGGTGGTGGCGGGAAGGGCCCCCAGGGCCTTGCCGCAGGCGGAACCTGCCCCGTGGCCTGGCCAGACCTGCACGTGGTCGGGAAGGGTGAGGAACTTTGTCTTGAGGCTTTGGAACATGCGCCGGGCCCCGGGTAGAGCGGTCCCCTTAATGCCCGCGGCCTCCTCCAGAAGGTCCGGTCGGCCGATGTCCCCCACGAAGACGAAGTCGCCCGTGAGAAAGAGGAGGGGTTCGTCCGTCACCGCCCCATCCGCCACCAGGAAGGAAAGGTGCTCCGGGGTGTGGCCCGGGGTGTGCACGGCCTTCACCCGGATATTCCCCACCCTGAACTCATCCCCATCCCTGAGGAGGACATGGGAGAAGCCCTCCAGCCCCTTGTACTTCCAGTTCTCGTCCCCTTCGTCCGAGAGGTACAGGGTGGCTCCGGTGGCCTTGGCCAGCTCCCGGGCCCCCGAGAGGTAGTCGGCGTGGATGTGGGTTTCGGCGATGGCGGTGATGCGCAGGCCCAGGCTTTCCGCTAGCTCCAGGTAGGTGTCCACGTCCCGCTTGGGGTCCACCACCAGGGCCTCTCCGGTGGCGGCGCACCCCAGGAGGTAGCTCATTTGGGCCAAGCCTTCCTCGTAGATTTGCCTGAAAACCATGGCTTTACCTCCGGTATGGGACCATTGTCCCCACACCGCCAAAATACCCTATGGGGGTACTAGGTGTCAACGGGGACAGCGTTCACGGAGGTCTATCTTTTACGGGAAACATCTGCTATATTCAATAAAGGATGTACCCCTACGGGGGTATCTGGGAGGAAACGATGGCGCTACTGGGACCTAAGGAGCAGGAGATCGTACGCGAGCGGCTTTCCAACCTGGTGCGGGATGTGGAGCTGGTGCTTTTCACCGACACCTCTACGCTAATCGCCCCAGGTAAGGAGCCTTGCCTGTACTGCAAGGAAACCAAGCAGCTTTTGGAGGAGCTGGCCGCCCTTTCGGATAGGCTTCACCTGGTGGTCTACGACCTGGCTACCCCCGAGGGCAAGGAGAAGGCCAAGGAGTACAGGGTGGAGGACCCTCCCACCCTGATCCTGCGGGAGAAGGGCTCTGAGGCCATCAACCTGCGCTACCGGGGTATCCCGGCGGGGTACGAGTTCGCGAGCCTCCTCGAGGACATCGAGATGTTGGGGCGGGACGGGCACGGGCTTCCGGAAAACGTAGTCCAAGAGCTTAACAACCTTCCCCAGGAGGTGGTCCTCCAGGTCTTTGTCACCCCCACCTGCCCCTACTGCCCGCAGGCGGTGCGCACCGCCCACCGCATGGCCTACGCTTCCCCCAAGGTGTGGGGCGAGATGATCGAGGCCAACGAGTTTCCCGAGCTTTCCAGCCGCTACCACATCCACGGGGTGCCGGACACCATCGTGAACCACGGCAAGGAGAGGATTCTCGGGGCCCAGCCCCTTTCCCAGTTCCTCCAGGCCATCCGCAAGGCGGTGGGGGTGAGCGCCTAACATGACCCGGCGGGCCCTCCTCGGGTTTTTCGCCCTTTTGGCCCTGGCGGCCTGCGGGCCCAAGGGCAGCTACCAAAACGTCGGTCCCCAGGAGCTTTACCAGGCGGTGGACCAGGGGGCGGTGGTGGTGGACGTGCGTACCCCAGAGGAGTTCGCCCAGGGGCACGTGCCCGGGGCCATCAACCTCCCGGTGGAGGCCGTCGCCCAGTGGGCGGATACCCTTCCCAAGGACAAGCCGGTTTACCTCTACTGCCGTAGCGGCAACCGCAGCCGCCAGGCGGCGGAGTACCTGAAGCGGAAGGGGTACACCAACCTCTACAACCTCGAGGGCGGGATCCTGGCCATCCAGAGGGAGGGCTTCCCCCTGGTTCGCTGATGGATGCGGTGCAGGTAGGGCCCTTCGCCATTCCCTGGGCCAGGTTCCAGGTGTTCCTGGCCCTTTTGGCCATGGTGGCGGTGGCTGAGGTCCTGGCCCGAAGGGTGGACCGAAGGCTTCCTCTGTGGGCCTACAACGCTATCTTTGTGGGTTTTCTTGGGGCCCGAGTCGGTTTCGTTCTGGAGAATGCGTCCATTTATGCCCGGGATCCCCTTTCCATCCTCTATGTGTGGCAAGGGGGGTTTGACCCCCTTTGGGGTATCCTGGCTGCGGGAGGGTACACGCTGATGGTATTGCCCAAGAACCTCTGGCGGTATGCCCTGTTGGCCGCTTTGGCGGCGGGCTTGGTCTTTGGGGTCTTCCTGGTGCAGAAGCGGGGAGGGGAGGAGGTGCGCCTGCCCTCCCTCACCCTCACCGCCCTGGGGGGTACCCGGGTGAACCTGCAGGACTTCCGGGGCAAGCCCCTAGTCCTGAACCTTTGGGCCACCTGGTGCCCTCCTTGCCGGCGGGAGCTACCCATGATGGTGCGCCTGAGCCAGGAAAACCCCGAGGTGCGCTTCGTCTTCGCCAGCCAGGGGGAGGGGCCGGTGGTGGTTCGGAACTTTCTGGAGGAAGAGGGGCTCGCCCCTGAGTGGGTTCTCCTGGATCCGGAAACCCAGCTTTCCCAGGTTCTGAAGACCCAGGGCCTTCCCACCACCTTCTTCTTTGACCGGCAGGGGCGCCTGGTGGCCCGGCACCTGGGGGAGCTTTCCGAGGCCCTTCTTCTTGGTTATCTGAGGGTTTTGCGCTAGCTTCCCGCGGAAAGCAGGGTTTCCTTCTCCCCCACCACCGTCTTCAGGTGCACCGGCCGGCCCCACAGGCGGTAGAGGTTCTCCAGCACCGCCTGGGTCTTTTTCAGGTCCAGCTCCACGCCCTCGTAGGCGTGTTCCAGAAGAAGCTCTCCTCGGTTCCCATAGTTGGCGTCCACCAGCTCCACGATGGGGTAGCCCCCGTTGGTGAGGCGGAAGAGGAGGGCCTTCTTGGCCTCGGCGAAGCGGGGAAGGTCCTCGGGGTTGAGGAGCCTTTGCCTGAGGGCGAACTCGGGGGTCAGGAAACTATCCAGGAAGCTCAGGTCCGTGTGGACGGTGCGCACCTGGAAAAGCTGCTTGAGCCCTAGGCCGGTGGGCCTCTCGTAGGTGAGCCGCTCCCCTAGGGGCAGAGCCTCGTACTCCGGGCCGAACCGCCCCTTATCCCAGCGTTCCTCCACCTCCTTGAGGAGCAGGTAGCCCAGGCGGTAAGGGTTAAAGCCGTGTGGGGCGAGAAGCCCTGCCTGGAGCTCGGCGAACTCCAGGGCTTCTTCCGGGGAGAGAAGGGGGAGGAGGAGGCGGGTGTGCCAGTAGGTGGCCCAGCCCTCGTTGAGGATCTTGGTGGCGGCTTGGGGAACGTAGTACAGGCTCTCCTCCCGGATGATCTCCAGAATGCCCTTCTGCCAGGGGGCCAAGGGGGCGTGCCGGGCCAGAAAGCCCAGGATGTCCCGGGTGGGCCTGGGGGGGAGGGGGATGGGGCTTGCCCCCTCCTCGGCTTCCTTGGGAGGCGCTGGAGGAGGGTTCACGTAGGGATCCAGGTAGGGGCGCACCTGGAGGCGGTCAGGGGGTCTTTCCTCCTTATCCTCCCCCGCCTGCCTTTGGATGTAGAGGGCGTGGGGATCGATGAGGTTTTCCAGGGAAAGGGCCAGGTCCAGAAACTCCTCCACGCTTCTCGCCCCATGCCGCTCCATGGCCTTTTCCACGAAGGCCGCATGGTGGGCCATCTCCGCTTCCATGTCCTTGGGGATGGGTTTGAAGGCCAGGTTGTTGTGAAAGAAGTCGGCGTGGGCGTAGACGTGGGCCATGACCAGCTTCTGGGCGAGAAGGGTGTTGCCCTTAAGGAGGTAAGCGTGCACGGGGTAGGTGTTGGCCACCAGCTCGTAGATGCGCCCGAGGCCATAGCGGTAGGTTTCCCGGTAGCGCAGGTACTCACTACCGAAGCGCCAGTGGGAATAGCGCCGGGGAAAGCCCCCGTAGGCGGCCAGCATGGCCATCTCCTCCGGGCCCACCTCCTCAAAGAGCACCGGGGGAAAGGAAAGCCCTTCCGCCAGGGCTCTTTCCCGCAGGATCTCGGCCCAGCGCCTTAGCTCCTTGCGCATCCCTTAACCTCCCAAAAGCCTCTTAAGGGCCAAGGGCAGATCCTCTTTGCCCCGTACCTCGGTGGTGGCCAGCCCTTCCTCCTTGCCCAGGGCTTCCTTCAGGTCCTCCAGAAACCGCCCCTGGCCGTAGGGCCCCTGCACCTGGGCGTAGCCGTAGAGGGCCAGGGTGGGGAGGAGGCGTCTTAGGGCCTCGAGGGCCACGGGGGTGTCCCCCTGCCAGTTCTCCCCGTCGGAGAAGTGGTAGAGGTAGCGGTTGTAAAAGGCCTCCGGGTAGGGCTTCAGGATCTCCTCCGCCAGGAGGAGGGCGCTGGAAAGCCGGGTACCCCCGCCTTCCCGGGCCCGGAAGAACTCCTCCTCCGTTACCTCCCAGGCCTCGGCGTCGTGGAGGAGGTAGCGCCGTTCCAGGCGGGGGAAGTGGCGCCGGATCCAGAGGGTGATCCAGAAGGAGAGGGTCTTCACCAGCCTAAGCTCCTCCTCCCGCATGCTTCCGGAAACGTCCAGGGCGAAGAGGACCACCGCCTGGGCGTGGGGCCTGGGCTTGCTCCTCGGGGCCTTGTAACGGAGGTCCTCCCGCTCGGGGACCAAAAGGGGCTCATCCGGACGGTACTCCCCGGTGATGAGGGCCCGCCTGAGGCTTTCCTTAAGGGTCCGGCGCACGTGGCGCAGGCCCCTCGGCCCCTTGCGGGCGATGGTGGTGTAGCGGAAGGCCTCCTCCGTAACCTCCCCTTCCCCCTTGGGCCTGAGCCGGGGAAGCCGCAGGGCCTCGCCCACCAGATCCAAGAACTCCTCCAGCTCCAGCTCGGCCACGGGCACGTGGCCCGCAGGGCCCAGGCTTTCCGTCCCCGGACCCCCAAGGCCCAGGTCTTCCCCCAGGGGCTCCCCGTAGACGATCTTGGGAAGCTCCAGCTGGGGCAGGGGGATGGAGACCAGGCGGCCTTCCACCTGGCCGAAGAGCTCCTCCCGGGTTAAAAACTCCCGGGCCCGTTTTTTCACCTCCCCGCGAACGATCTCCTTAAAGCGCAGAAGGTCGCGCTCAATGGGCCTCATCGCTCACCCCGGGCGAAGATGGAGGCGGCGAACTCCAAAACCCCGCTGGCGCAGTGCTCGCAGTAGCCATGGTCGCGGATGAGGCGGGCCTTGACCACGTCGATCTTGGCCTGGGTTTCCGGGTCCACCACCCCCGAGACCAGGGCGGAGAGGCGGATGGTGTCCTTCTGGTCGTCGAAGAGCTTGAGCTCCAGGGCCCGGCGGAGCCTTTCGTTGTCCTTGTAGGTGAACTGCCTCCCCTCCAGGGCCAGGGCGCCGATATAGTTCATGATCTCCCGGCGGAAGTCGTCCTTGCGGGACTCGGGGATCTCGATGCGTTCCTCTATGGAGCGCATGAGCCTTTCGTTGGGGGGCTCGGGGGCACCGGTATAGGGGTTTTTCACCTTTTCCCCCAGGACGTAGGCCTTTACGTGGTCGATGTAGTTGTGGAAGAGGCGGTTTAGGGCCTCCTCGTCGGCGGCGATGGCCCTCTGCACCTCGTTCTTCACGATTTCCGCGTACTCGGCCTTGACCTCCTGCAGAAGGGCCTTGTAGCGTTCCCGGGTCTTCTCGTCGGAGATCAGGGAGTGGTGCTTGAGGCCTTCTTCCAGCTCATTCATCACCATGAAGGGGTTGATGCAGGGTTCCTCCGAGGTGACCAGGACGTTGGAGATCTTGTCCTGGATGTAGCGGGGGCTGATGCCCTCGAGGCCCTCCCGCTTGGCCTCGGCCATGAGCTCCCGCACCGCCTCCTCCGTCCAGCCGGGAAGGAGCTTGCCGTCGTAGAGCTTGAGTTTCTGCATGAGGGTGAGCCCCGCCCGCTTGGGGGGCTCCAGCCGGGTGAGCACCGCCCAGGTGGCGGCCATCTCCAGGGTGTGGGGGGCGATGTGCTTGGCTCTGACCTTGCTGAAGTCCCGCTGGTAGATTTTCACCTCGTCGGAAACCCGAAGGATGTAGGGGACGTCGATCTTGATGGTGCGGTCCCGGAGGGCCTCCATGTACTCGTTGGCTTGGAGCTTACGGTATTCAGGCTCGTTGGTGTTGTGGCAGACAACGTTTCCGACGCCGCAGACAAAGTTGTGGAGGCCCTCGCATTCGATGTCGTAGACCCACTCCGCAAATGCCTTTCGGGAGTGCACTCGGGCCTGGAAGCGGCGGTGGCGGCCCCCTCGCTTTCCATCCCCTGAAACGAACCGGATCCGGTAGGCCGGAAGCCGACCGGGTCGCTCCTGTCGGTAGACACTATAGTCGTAACCAAGTAATGTCGCCAAGGTGCCGACCTGGGCGGCCAGCATGGGCGAGATGGTCTTGAACTCAAAGAAGCGGGAACGGTAATCGGCCGATGCGGTCCGGTCGAGCTCTGCGGAGAGCTTACGGGAACCGTCGGTGCGCATCAGTTCGTCAAAGGCGTGTTCGAGAAGCGGCCTTGGCAACCGAAAGAGGAAGTCTGGGAGCCTCTTCGAGGTTGCGTGTTCACCACAGTGGTGGCGCGCAAGCACGGCGATAGCCTGTGAACCAAGGTAGAGTCGCCATGCCGAATCGGTCTTGGCGCCGGCATCGATGTAGCCGTGTGCGGTGGTGATGCGGGCGTAAGCCCTACGGACCCGTTCCAACTCGTTCCGGTCCCCATGGCTAATCACGACGCCGCCGTTTTTGCCGTTCACGTGGCCCTCGGTGGCGTACCAGAGGAGGACGGTGAGGAGGTCCTTGAGGGCGCTCTCGTCCTGAACCGGGTGGTAAACCGCTCGGATCTCTGTTGCGTGCCGTGGGAGGGCGAGCCTTGCCCACCCGGGACGGGCGGGGCGCGTCAGGAGTCCGCTTCCCACCGCTGCACGAACGTCTTCGCGGATGAAGCCGTCAACACCTTCCACGACATCCACAAGTGCCCCTTCGTCCTTTAAGGCGAGATCCACATCGATCCGGCGCACCGCCGCGATCTCGCGCCGCTCCACCGGGTAAAAAGTCCGTCCGTCGCGGTCGTAGAGGGAGTGGTTGGGGGTCGTTTCCACCACGCCCCACTTCTGGGAGGTGCTGAGCATCTCGCCCGTAAACCGGTGCCGGAAGATCGAGCGCACAGGGGTCCAGCGCGTCTTGCCGGACGAGAAGTCGTGTGCGAGCACTTCGAGTCCCGTGGGGTCGTGGCTGAACCTTTCCCAAAGGCCTTGGAGCGTCGTCCACCCGGGGATGCCCCGGTAGCGGTACAGGATTGGTGTGTTTCCGGAGACGCTATGCCCCAGGATGATCTCGTCGATGTCCGTCTGGGCGAACTTCTTGGACTTGATCTTGTGCTCCTGGCTGGCGGTGAGGAGGTCGTAGAGGAAGGCCACGTCCAGCTTGAGGATCTCGATAAACTCCACCAGGCCGCGGTTGGCGATGTTGAGCTCCCCGTCGAAGTTAAAGGCCCTGGGGTCGGAGTCGGAGCCGTAGATGGCCACCTTGCGGTAGTTGATGTCCCCGGTGAGCTCGGTGGAGTCCTGGTTCTTCTCGTCCTTGGGCTGGAAGGTGCCGATGCCGATACGGTCCTTTTCCGAAAGGACCAGGCGTCGCACCACGATCTCCTCCTCCAGCACCTTGGCTAGATCCCCACCGTGGCGGGCCAAGGCCTCCCGCATCTGGAAGCGGCATACCGGGCAGAGATCCCCCTCCAGCTCGAGGGGGTAAGGGTACTCGGGATGGAGGTGCTTAAGCTCCTCGAGAAACTCGTTTCGGATCTCCTTGGGCAGGAGGAGGAGAGGCTCCTCGTGCATGGGGCAGGGAAGGGGGCCTTCCTTGGTCTTCCAATAGAAGGTGAAGAGCTTTCCCTCCTCCGTGCGGCTGTAGGCCTCGAGGCCCTTCTTGAGAAGCCGGGCGATGGTGCTCTTGGCCGAGCCCACGGGACCGTGGAGGAGGAGGATCCGCCGTTCCGGCCCCAGGCGGTGGGCGGCAGCCTTTAAGGTGGCCACCAGGCGCATGAGGGGCTTGTCTAGGCCGAAGATGGCGTCCTTTCCCCCTTCGAAGGGGTCCTCGAAGAAGCGGTAATGGAGAAGCTTTTCCCTGAAGAGGGTATACTCCTCCACCCCGTAGGAGAGGATCATGTCGTGGACCCGCTGGAAGCTGGTCCTCAAGGGCCTGGGGTCCTTCTTGAGAAGGCCTAGATAGTCGGCGAAGGAGCCTTCCCAGCTCAGGGCCCGGTAGGCCTCGAGGTCTTGACGGCGACGGATGCGCTCCAGTTCGTTCATGGACGCCCTCCTTCATACCGGCCAGGGACGGGTTTTGATAGCTATGTCTTTATTGTAGCAGGTTCTGGGCGGAGAATGTGGCCCTGGTTCTAGCCGGGGAAGGGGTTTTGCGCTAAGCTTTTCTAGCTTCTTGAGATCTCGTAGAACCCCCGGGCGTTGTGGAGGAAGTGGGCCAGGATGCTGGGAAGAAGGCTTCCGGTGAGAAGGTAGGTGAGCCCGAAAAGGAGCCCGGCAAGCCCGGTGTATACCGGGTAGGCAAGGGCCCGCCTGGGGGCGGGGTGAAGAAGGGCGAAGACCAGGGCCTGAAAGAAGAGCCCCGAGGGCCCCAGCCAGGCCATGAGGAGGCTTTGCAGAAGCCCTCGGAAGAAGACCTCCTCCGCCACCCCCGAAAGGAGGGCGAGGAGAAGGAGGATTGCAGGTCCTACCCCGGCCCGGCGCAGGGCCTCTCCCAAGGCCCGGTGGAGGCTTTCCGCCTCCCGGAAGGAAGCGGGGAAAAGGTGTCGGAAGGCTTCCTCCAAAGCGGCCAAGGCCAGGAAGAGGCCCAGGGCATAGAAAAGCTCCTTGGGGCCCGCCTGGCCAAAGGGAAGGCCCAAGAGGAGCATGCCCGAAGCCCCAAGGAGGAGTAGCCCTCCTTGGAGGGCCAGGAGGAAGCCCAGGGGTGAGGGAACCAAGGCCTTAAGGCCTACTCCCCGCCCAGGGCGAAGCCCTGGTCCAGGAGCTTCTTGGGGTAAGCGCGGAAGGCCAGGAGGGTTTCCGTGCGCTCCACCCCTTCCAGGGCCAGGATCCCCTGGGTGACGGCATCGTCCAGTTCCTCGAGGTCCTTCAGGCGCAAAAGGGCCACCAGGTCGAAGGGGCCCGTAACCGAGTAGACCTCGGCCACCTGGGGGAGTTCGGCGATGGCCTCGCCCAAGGCGGCGATCCGGTCCCCGCGGGCACGGATGAGTACGAAGGCGGTGATCACCCCTTTATCCTACCTCCAGGATCAGCTTGGGCCGGAAGGCCAGGGCGTCGGCGGCCACCAAGTGGAGGGGGATGCCCTGGTACTCCTTGGGAAGCTTTTCCGGGTCGGCCCCGTGCAGGTGGCCGTAGACGATGGCCTGGGGCTTGGCCTCCGCGGCCAGCTCCAAAAGGGAGGTGGCCTCCCCCTTGGGGCCGAAGGGGGGGAAGTGGAAGGCCACCACCAGGTGGCGGTAGGGTTTGCCCTTGAGGTCCTGTAGGGAGAGCTTGAGCCGCTCCACCTCCCGGGCGAAGATCCGTTCGTCCTCCGGGGCGGCGGGGGGGTACTGCCAGCCCCTACTTCCCGCCACCGCCACCCCGTCTAGGACCAGGGCATCGTTTTGCAGGGCGTACATGCCCTCGGGCAAAACGGCCCTCAGGCGGGTTATGGAAGGCCACCAGTAGTCGTGGTTCCCCTTCAGGAGCACTTTTTTGCCGGGCAAGGCGGCCAGGTCCAAAAGGTCCGGCAGGGCCTCCGAGAGGCGCATGGCCCAGGAGATGTCCCCGGGGACGATTACCAGGTCCCCCTCCGCCACCACCTCCCGCCAGCCCCGGAAGAAGGCCTCCGGGTGGCCCTGCCAGTTGGGACCGAAGATGGTCATGGGCTTGGGGTGCAGGCGGGAGAGGTGGGGGTCGGCGATGGCGAAGACCCGCATGGGCTTTAGCGTACCCTATGGGTATGGAAAAGGCTGAGGCCCTGGCCTATGCCTTAAGGCTCCTTTCCCAAAGGGCCATGAGCCGGGCCCGCCTGCGGGAGAAGCTTCTCGGCCGCTTTCCCGAAGGGGAGGTGGAGGGAGCCCTGGCCCGCCTCGAGGAGCTGGGTTATCTGGACGACCGGGCCTTTGCGGAAACCTTCGTGGCCAGCAGGCGGAAGTACGGCCCCCATAAGCTCCGGTTTCTCCTGAAAGCCCAGGGGGTTCCGGAGGAGGTGGTGGAGGAAGTCCTTGCCGCCTATGGGGAGGAGGAGAGCCTGGAGGCCGCGCTCAACGTCCTCCGCCGCTACCCCCGCCGCCAGGACAAGGCCAAGGCGGTGCGCTTCCTTCAGGGCCGGGGTTTTCCCCTTTCCGTGGCGCTAGAGGCCTACCGGCTTGTCAAGGAGGAGGAAAGCGGGTAAAAAGAGCCCATGCCCGAGGTGCGCGCGGAACGCTGGATCAAGGCGCCAGCGGAAAAGGTGTATGCCCTGGCCAAGGACCTGGAGGGCTTGAAGCCCTACCTCAAGGAGGTGGAAAGCCTCAAGGTGCTCTCCCAGGAGGGCAACCGCACCCGAAGCGAATGGGTGGCGGTGGCCATGGGCAAGAAGGTGCGTTGGCTGGAGGAGGAGGAGTGGGACGACCAGAACCTGAGGAACCGCTTCTACTCCCCGGAAGGGGATTTTGACCGGTACGAGGGCACCTGGGTCTTCCTGCCGGAGGGGGAGGGGACCCGGGTGGTCCTGAGCCTGACCTATGAGCTCACCATCCCCATCTTCGGGGGGCTTTTGCAGAAGCTGGTGCAAAAGCTCATGCAGGAGAACATAGAAAGCCTTCTTAAGGGCCTGGAGGAACGGGTTCTGGCTTCCTAGTTGCACATGGGGCCCTTTTGCTCTACCATGGGCCTGAAGCCGCCCATGTCCTTCCAAAGCGGGGTGGCCCAAGAGCTTTCAGGAGGTCAAAGTGGAAACGTTGCGCGTGTCTTCCAAGTCCCGCCCCAACTCCGTGGCCGGCGCCATCGCGGCGCTCTTGCGCACCAAGGGGGAGGTGGAGGTGCAGGCCATCGGGCCCCAGGCGGTGAACCAGGCGGTGAAGGCCATCGCCATCGCCCGGGGGTACATCGCCCCCGACAACCTGGACCTGGTGGTCAAGCCGGCCTTCGTCAAGCTGGACCTGGAGAACGAGGAGCGGACCGCCCTTAAGTTCAGCATCAAGGCCCATCCCCTGGAGTCTTGAGGCCGGAAAGCCCCAGGGCCCTGGCCGTTCGCATCCTCCTCGAGGTGGAGCGGGGTGGCCGGGCCCAATTGCTTCTGGACCGGACTTTAGACCGTCTGCCCTGGTCCGAGCGGGACAAGGCCTACGCCACCCACCTGGTGTACGGGGTCCTGCGCCGCCTGAAGTACTTGGACTTTCTCTTGGAGCCCCACCTCAGGAAGCCGGAGAGGCTTCCTCCCCAGGTGCGCTGGATCCTGCGCCTGGGGGCCTGGGAGTGGCTGTCTGGCAAGGCGGACCATGCCCGGGTGAGCCCCTGGGTGGAGGAGGCCAAGAAGGCCTCTCCTCGCCTTGCCGGCCTGGTCAACGCCGTGCTCCGTCGTTTAAGCCTGCGGGAGGCCCCGGAGTGCGTACGCCTCAGCCTGCCCGGCTGGCTTTGCCAAGCCTGGCAAGAATTCTTCGGCCAGGTGGCCTTCGCCGAAGGGTTCAACGAGCCCGCTCCCCTCTTCGTCACCGCGTACCGCCCCGTGGAGGGGTTGAGGCCGGGGCCCCTTCCGGACAGCTACGTCTGGGAAGGTCCCAAGACCGATTTCTCCGCCTTGGGCCTGCAGCCGCAAAACCCGGCCTCCCTGTTCGCTGCGCAGCTTTTGGAGCCCAAGTCGGGGGAAAGGGTGCTGGACCTGTGCGGGGGTGCGGGGCTTAAGGCCTTTTACCTGGCCGCCAAGGGGGCGGAGGTGGTTTCCTACGACCTTAACCCCAGGCGCCAGGAGGCGGGGGAGAAAACGGCGAGGAAGCTGGGCCTGAGGGTGGCCTACCGCACCCAGGACCTGACGGAACCCCTTTCCGAGAAGGCCAAAAAGGTTCTTCTGGACGCCCCTTGCACCGGAACCGGCACTTTCCGGAGCCATCCCGAGCTCCGCTACCGCTTAGCTCCAGAAGACCCGAGGCGCATGGCGGAGCTGCAGCTTAAGCTTCTGGAGACCGCCGCCCGGGCCACGGAGGAGGGAGGGGTGCTGGTCTATAGCGTCTGCACCCTGACGGAGGAGGAGGGGGAAGGGGTGGCCCGGGCCTTTCTTGCCCAGCACCCGGAGTTTGAGCCGGAGCCCATAGCCTGCCCCTTCCCCGTACTGCGGTCGGGCCTGGGTATCTATGTGGCCCCGGAGGGAGGCTTGGATGGGTTTTATTACCTGCGCCTGCGGAAGGTAAACTCTAGATCATGAAGCTGGTGTTCGTGGGCCTGGGCAAGATGGGGAAAAGCATCCTGAAGGGGGCCTTGGACCGGGGCTTCCTCAGGCCCGGGGAGGTGGGGGTGGTGGGCCGTACCCCGGAGCGTACCCGGGAGCTGGCCGAGGCCTTTGGCCTTCGTCCTCTGGCCCTTAAGGAACTCGCCCAGGCGGAGAGGGTGCTTTTGGCGGTCCAGCCCCGGGATTTTCCCCATCTGGCCCCGGAGATCGCCCACCCCGGGGTGGGGTACATCTCCATCATGGCCGGGGTATCCACGGCGGTCCTTTCCCGCAGGCTGGATACCCGGCGGGTGGTGCGGGCCATGCCCAACCTGGCGGCGGTGATCGGGGAGAGTTCCACCGCCCTCACCGCCTTAAGGGAGGCCCGGGAGGCCGGGGACCTGGACTTCGCCCGCACCCTTTTCGCCACCGTGGGGGATGTGTACGAGATCCCCGAACACCTCTTTGACCCCTTCACCGCCATGTCCGCTTCTGCCCCCGCCTATTTGGCGGTGGTGGCGGAGGCTTTGGCCGATGCTGGGGTGAAGATGGGTATGCCCCGGGCCCTGGCCCTGCGCCTGGCGGCGGAGGCCCTGGCGGCCACGGGGGAGCTTTTGAAAAGCCGTCATCCCGCCCAGCTCAAGGACGAGGTGGCAAGCCCCGGGGGAACCACCATCCACGGCCTTCATGCCCTCGAGGCCCGTTCCTTAAGAGCCGCCTTCTACGAGGCGGTGGAGGCCGCCACCCGGCGCGGGCACGAGCTGGGAGAGGCGGAGTAAGGGTATGGGAGGCGCTAAGGGCGGGGGACTTTGGCGGTTCCTCTGGGCGGTGCCGGTTTTCCTTTCCCTGGCTCTGGGCCAGGTCTTTCCCCAGGGAGGGGGACGGTACCTGTACTCCGATGGCACCCAGCAGGAGCTCCTCCCCACCCAGGAGGGGTATCGCCTCCGCTACCTAAAGGAGGGGCGGGTCTTCCGTGAGGACCGGCTCAAGGGGGGAACCGAGGGGCTTTTTCTCCTGGGGGTGGGTCTGCCCGAGGGGTACTTTCCCTTTACGCCCCCCCTTCTCCTCTACCCCTCGAGGCTGGACCTGGGGCTTTCCTGGGGCGGAAGCGCCCAATTTCGTGGACAGCGGGTGGCCCTTTCCGCACGGGTGGAGGGAATCGAAGGGGTAAGGGTGAAGGCCGGGGCCTTCAACGCCTACCGGGTGCGGGTAGCCTACACCACGGAGAAAGGAGGTACGGATCTCAAGGAGATCTTCCTGGTTCCCGGCCTCGGGGTGGTGGCCTACCGCACCGGGGAGGCCTGGGTGGAGCTTTTAAGGCTTCCGCAGGCCCTTACGCCCAGGCAGGGGCCCTAAGCCTTGGCCTTGAGGTAGTAGCGCAGGATTTCCCGGTACATGCGCAGGCGGTGGAGAAATCCCGGTAGAAGTCCCCGCTTTTCCTCCTTCATCACCTGGCTCACCCCAGGAAGGGGCAGGTAGAGGACCCGCCAGCCCGCCTTTTTGGCGTGGCGGGTGAGGAGGAGCTCCAAGTCGTATCGGGCACCCTCGAGGCCCTGCACCCCTCGCAAATCCTCCGTCTTCAGGGCCCGCTGTCCGGAGAGAAAGGGGGTGAGGCGCATGGCGAGATCCGTGGAGAGCCTTCCCCCTTGGAAGATGCCCACCGTCATCTCCGCCTTTCCCTCTGCCACAGGGTCCAGCAGGGACTCCAAATGGTGCGGGGCAAGACCCAGAAGATCCGCATCAAGGAGGAGGACCAAGGGGGTGTTCACCCGTTTGAGCCCTTCGGCGATGGCCCCGCCCTTACCCCGGTTGTGGGGCAGGCGCACCACCTGGGCTCCAGCGCTGGCGGCCTCCTGGGCGGTGCGATCCTCTGAGCCGTCGTCCGCCACTACCACGGGGAACCCTGCCTCCTTGGCCACCCGCACCACCCCTGCGATGGTGGCCTCCTCGTTGTAGGCAGGGATGAGGACCGTGGCCTCCATCTAGCCCCCGAGAAGCCTCCTTAGGTCCTGGAAGGTGACCAGGATGACCAGGAGGATGAGGAAGGCGAAGCCCAGGTAGTGGACCATCGCCTCCTGCTCGGGGCGGATGCGGAGGAAACGGGAGAGGAAGAGGAGGAGGATGCGCCCGCCATCCAGGGCAGGGATGGGCAAAAGGTTGAAAAGGGCCAGGGAGAGGTTGATGGCCACGGTAAGCTCCAGGAGGCGGAAAGGCCCCTCTTGGGCTGCCCGGCCTGTTTCCGCCACGATGCCCAAGGGGCCCACCACCCCACTATCCGGGTTCCCGGCCAGCACCCCCAAAAGCCCTCCCACCAATGCCTTCACCATCTGGGGTCCGAAGGACAGGGTACGGCCCACGGCCAGCCCCAGTCCTTCCAAGAACCCCACCCGGCGGAAGGCCACCTCGGGCTGGTACACCACCCCAAGCCGCTCCGTGCCTTCCTGCCAGGTGAGGGAGAGGGTGACCTCTTGTCCCTGACGGCGCACGGTGAGGGTGTGCTCCCCTGGGGTCTTCACCCGTTCAATCCCCTGGGCCTGGGTGAGGGGTATCCCGTCCACGGCCACCAGGATGTCCCCGGCCCGTAGCCCCGCTGCTTCCGCCACGCTCCCCGGGAGGACTTCCAGGATCACCGCCCTTCCCGTGGCCTCCGGCACCCCTTGAGTGCTGAAGAGGTAGGCCAGGAGTCCCCAGGCCAGGAGGACGTTCATGACCACTCCCGCCAAAAGGACCCAAAGCTTCCCCAAGAAGGGAAGGGCATCATACCCCCGGCCCCGCTCCTCGGGGAGGAGGCCCTCGATGTCCGCGTACCCTCCCAGGGGAATGGCGGAAAGCCGCCACTCCGTTCCCCAGGCTTGCCGCCGGAAAAGGACGGGGCCGAAGCCCAGGCTGAAGGCCTTGACCCGCACCCCTTGGACCCGTGCCGCCAGGTAGTGCCCCAGCTCGTGCACGAAGATGCTCACGCCGATGATGATCAAAAACCAGAACAGGCTCATGCCCACCTCTTGGCCTCTTCCCGGGCCCAGGTATCCACGGCGAAGAGGTTCTCCCATGTTAGGGGAAGGGAAGGGGTGTTTTCCAGGACTTGGGCCAGGATCTTTGGGATTTCAGTAAAGGGGATCTTTCCGGCAAGAAAGGCCTCCACCGCCACCTCGTCGGCGGCGGAAACCGCTACCTGGGCCACCCCGCCCCGCCTGCCCGCTTCATAAGCCACCGCCAGGGCGGGGAAGCGCTTTAGGTCCGGCTCCAAAAACTCCAGCACCCCGGGGATAGGCAGGTTCTGCAAAGGAGTTTCCGCCCTTTCGGGGTAGGTGAGGGCGTACTGGATGGGAAGGCGCATGTCCGTGGGGCCCAGTTGGGCCTTGAGGCTCCCGTCCACGAAGCGGACCAGGCCGTGGACATAAGCCTGGGGGTGAACCAGGACCTTGATCTTCTCTAAGGGAAAGCGGAAAAGCTCCTTGGCCTCGAGGACCTCGAGGCCCTTGTTGAAGAGGGTGGCGGAGTCTATCGTCACCTTGGGGCCCATGCGCCAGCGGGGATGGTTTAAGGCCATGGCCGGGGTGACCTGGGAGAGGTCCTCGGGCTCCCGCAGGAAAGGCCCTCCGCTTGCCGTGAGGATGAGCTCGGCCACGTCCTCCCGCCTTTCCCCCAAAAGGGCCTGGAAAAGCGCCGAGTGCTCGGAGTCCACGGGGAGGATCTCGGCCCCCTGGGCTTCCACCTCCTGCCAGAGGAGGGGCCCCGCTGCCACCATGGCCTCCTTGTTGGCCAGGGCCAGGCGCTTTCCTGTTCTGGCCGCAGCCCGGGTAGGAGCAAGCCCCGCAAGGCCCGGAATGGCGGCCACGGCCACCTCCGCTTCCAAGGAGGCCACCTCTTCCGGGGTGCCAAGCCTTAGCCCGGGGAAGCGAGCCTTTAGCTCCCCGTGGAGGCTTTTGTGGGCGGCCACCAGGAGGGGCCTCCAATCTTGAATTTGGCGGGAGAGCTCCTCCAGGTTTTGCCCGGCGGCAAGCCCCACCACCCGGTAGCCCCGCCAGCGGCACACCTCGAGGGCCTGCTGCCCTATGGAACCCGTGGAGCCCAGGATCACCACCCGTTTCATGTGAAGAGCACCACCAAAAAGTAGGTGAGGGGGAAGGTGAAGAGAAGGCTGTCAATCCTATCCAGAAGGCCGCCGTGGCCGGGAAGGAAGTGCCCCGAGTCCTTCACCCCACAGTACCGCTTCAACATGGACTCCACCAGGTCCCCAAGCTGGGCAGCCAGGGAAAGGAGGAGGCTGAAAAGCCAAAGTTCCAAGAGGCCGAAGGGGAAGACCTCCCGCACCAGCCCGGTATAGAGGGCCAGGGCCAGGAAGCTTACCGCAATCCCTCCCAAAGAGCCCTCCACCGTCTTGCCGGGGGAGATTTCCGGGGCCAGCTTTTGCCGCCCCAAGGCCCGGCCCACGAAGTAGGCGCCGATGTCGGTGGCGAAGCTGGCCACCAGGGGCAGGGAAAGGGTCCAAAGGCCCAGGGTGCTGTCCGGGATCTCCCGCAGGAGGAGAACATACCCCAGGCTCCAGGGCAGGTACAAAAAGGCCATGAGGGTGAAGGCGAAGCGGGTGAGGTCGGCTCCCTTGAGCAGCTCATGGCTGAAGCTCCCCAGCAGGAAAAGCCCCAGGGCCACCTCCCGCCAGGGCACCTGGGGGAAGTGCCAGTAGAGCTGGGGTAAGGAGAAGAGGAAGAGGAGTACCCCCCCGCCCACCAGGAAGGGCAGGTTCAGCCGGATGCCCCTTTTGGCCAGCATGTCCCTAAGCTCCAGGCTCCCCAGCCACAGGACGAAGACCAGGGTGGGCAGGATGAGGGCGAGTCCCCCCCAGAGCACCCATAGGAGCAAAAGAACCCCTACCAGGGCGGAGAGGACCCGGGTGGGCAGGTCGTCCCTGCCCTCCATCACCCCTCCCTCCCCGTGGGCCCCCGGGTAAGGGGCCCATACGATTTGGGTAAGCCGTCCACAGCCAACAAAACGGGGTCCTAAGGGGCTTTCCTAGCCTAGGATCTCCTGCTCCTTCTTCTCCAGAAGCTCGTCGGCCTTGGCGATGAACTCGTCGGTGATCTTCTGGATTTCGGCTTCCGCCCGCTTGGTATCGTCCTCTGAGAGGTGGAGTTCCTTGGAGAGCTTCTTGAGTTTTTCCAGGGCCTCGCGCCGAACGTTGCGGATGGCGATCCGTCCCTCCTCGGCGTAGTGGCGGGCGGTTTTCACCAGCTCCTTACGCCGTTCCTCGGTGAGGGGGGGATGTTGATGTACAGGGCGTCCCCTTTGTTGCTGGGGTTCAAGCCCAGGTCCGAGTCGCGGATGGCCTTCTCTATGGCCTTCAGGGCGTTTTGGTCCCAGGACTGCACCACCAGGGTCTTGGCGTCGGGGGCGGTTACGGTGGCGATCTGGTTCAGGGGCACATGGGTGCCGTAGTACTCCACCTTGAGGTGGAGGAGAAGGGCGGGGTTGGCCCGCCCGGTACGAAGGCCCGCCAGGCTGTGCTCCAGGGCCTCGAGGCTCTTTTGCATGTGCGCCCTTGTTTCCGCGTAAAGCTCTTTCAGGTTCATGGCACCTCCTTCAGGTGTGGATCAAGGTACCTACCTTTTCCCCCTGGATAATACCCACCAGGGCGCCGGGTTTGAAGATATCAAAGACCACGATGGGAAGCCCCGCTTCCATGCACAGGGTGATGGCGGTGGTGTCCATGACCTGCAGGCCCCGGTTCAAGACCTGCAGGTAGGTGAGCTCGTCAAAGCGTACCGCGTTGGGGTTCTTCCGGGGGTCGTCGGAGTAGACCCCATCCACCTTGCTCTTGGCCATGAGGACCACCTCGGCCCCCACCTCCAGGGCCCTTAGGGCGGCGGCGGTGTCCGTGGAGAAGAAGGGGTTGCCCGTCCCCCCGCCGAAGATGACGATGCGTTCCTTCTCCAGGTGGCGCAAGGCCCGCCTGCGGATGTAGGGCTCGGCCACCTGGGTGATGGTGAGGGCGGTCTGGACCCGGGTGGGGATTCCTAGGGACTCCAGGGCGTCTTGCAGGGCTAGGGCGTTCATGATGGTGGCCAGCATGCCGATATAGTCGGCGGTGGCCCGGTCCATACCCACCCCCTGCCTTGCTCCCCGCCAGAGGTTCCCCGCCCCGATCACGATGGCCAGCTGGACTCCCGTGTCGTAGGCGGCCTTGATCTCCTTGGCCAGGGCCTTGGTGGCCTCGGGTTCAATGCCGAAGCCATTTGCGGTCAGAAACTCGCCGGAGAGTTTAAGGAGAACCCTTTTGTACTTCATGGCTTATCTGGCCCCACAACCTGATTTAACAAAACCGGGGCCCCTTTGGGTAAGGGCCCCGGTTTCCCGCATGGCCTATGCCCCCAGCTCAAAGCGGCAGAAGCGCCGCACCACGATGTTCTCCCCCGTTTTGGCGATGGCTTGCTGGAGAAGTTCCTTCACCTTCACCTTGTCGTCCTTGACGAAGGGTTGCTCCAAAAGGGCCACCTCTTCCAGGTACTTCTTCAGACGGCCTTCGGCGATCTTCTCGGCGATCTGCTGGGGCTTGCCTTCGTTCAGGGCGGCCTGGATGTAGATCTGCCGCTCCCGTTCCAGCTCCTCCGCGGGGATCTCCTCGGCGGAGACGTAGCGGGGGTTCATCATGGCGATGTGCATGGCCAGGTCCTTGGCCAGGTTTTGGAAGACCTCGTTCCGGGCCACGAAGTCGGTCTCGCAGTTGAGCTCCACCAGCACCCCTACCCGCTGGTTGTGGTGGATGTAGTGGCCGATGATGCCCTCCCGGGCCTCCCGCTCCGCCTTCTTGGCCGCCTTCATGGCCCCGCGCTCCCTTAGGAGCTGGACGGCCTTTTCCTCGTTCCAGCCGGCGTCTTCCAGGGCCTTCTTCACGTCCATCATCCCGGCCCCGGTGGCCTCGCGCAGCTTCTTGATGAGTTCCATCTGGCTCATGCTTCCACCTCGTCCTCGCCGAAGTCGGATTCCCCTTGGACCTGGGCTTCCGCCTTCTCGGCCTCCTCCACCAGGGCGTAGGAGGGGGAGGGTTCCACCACCCCGCCTCGAGCCTGGATGACGAGGTCCACGGCCCGGGAGACGATGAGCTGGATGGAGCGGATGGCGTCGTCGTTGCCGGGGATGATGTAGTCCACCAGTTCGGGGTCGGAGTCGGTGTCCGCCAGGGCCACCACGGGGATGAAGAGCTTGCGGGCCTCCCGCACGGCGATGGCCTCCTTGGTGGGGTCCACCACGAAGATGGCGTCAGGAAGGCGCTTCAGGCGGCGGAAGCCCGAAAGGTACTTGTGCAACCGATCCAGCTCGTGCTTTAAGCGCACCTGCTCCTTCTTGGGCCGGTCCTGGATCTCCGGGGAGGCGAAGAGGTTCTCCAGCTCCTCCAGGCGGTTTACCCGCTGGGAGATGGTCTTGAAGTTGGTGAGCATCCCGCCCAGCCAGCGCTGGTTCACGTAGGGCATCCCCGCCCGGTCGGCCTCCATGCGCACAATGTCCTGGGCCTGCTTCTTGGTGCCCACGAAGAGCACCGTGCCCCCGCGCATGGCCAGGTCCTCGAGGAAGCGGAAGGTGCGCTCCAGCTCCACCATGGTCTTCTGCAGGTCGATGATGTGGATGCCGTTGCGCTCCGCGTAGATGAAGCGGCCGAACTTGGGGTTCCAGCGCTTGCGCTCGTGGCCGAAGTGGACCCCTGCCTCCAGAAGCTCCTTGACGCTGATGTTCACAGGCATATTCCTCCCGTTCGGGGAAGGTTGGGCTTGGCGTTCCGTTGGCGCACCGACCTACTTCCCGCGGGACCTTCCCCTGCCCGCGGGCTGGCTCGGCACGCCTTCCCGATTATAGGGGGCGAAGGCCCTTTGCGTAAGCCCCCCCTTTTGGGCTATACTCCCCTAGGCTTGGGGCGGTAGCTCAGAGGGAGAGCACCCGCCTTGCAAGCGGGAGGTCAGGGGTTCGAATCCCCTCCGCTCCACCAGGCTGGGGGACGAAGAAATCCCCGGGGAAGCCCCCGGGGCTTTCCTTTGGTCTTACCCCTTGTTTACCCCTTATCCTCCTTCTCGGGGTTGCCGGATGGCAAGAGCTTGAGGGAGCGGAGGGTGGCCTTGAGGTCGTCTTGGGAGACCTTGGCGTAGTGCTGGAGGGCGGTGGTGAGGCTTCGGTGTCCGGCCAGGGCAGCGGCGAGTTTGGGGTTGCCCGTTTGGCGGATGATGCGGGTGATGAAGGTGGCCCGGAGGTCGTGAAGGCGGGCCCTGGGGACCCCGGCCTTTTGGAGGATGTCCAGCCAGATGCGGCGGAGGTTTTCTGGGCGGAGGGGTGTGCCGGTGGTGGAGGGGAAGACGAGGCCCTGGGGGTGGTAGAGGCCTTCGGTTTCCAGGCGTTCCCGGTGGGCCAGGAGGACCTGGCGGGCCTCTTCGGGGAGGGGGAGGGTGCGTTGGGAGCCTGGGGTTTTGGTGGGGCCGAGGGTGGGTTTGCCGGTCATGTGGTTGGGGACGAGGGCCCGGCGGACGCGGAGCTCGCCCCGTTCCAGGTCCAGGTCGTCCCAGGTGAGGCCGAGGATTTCGCCCCGGCGGAGGCCGAGGGCGGCGGCCAGGTAGAAGACGGGGAAGAGGCGGTGTCCTTGGGCGGCCTGGAGGATGCGCTGGAGTTCGTCTTCGCCGAGTTCACGGCCTGCTTCACGGGAGGGGAGCCTGGGGAGCTTGGCGAGGTCCACGGGGTTGTGGGGGGTGCGTCCGTAGCGGAGGGCGCGTTCGTAGGCGCTGTGGAGGAAGTTGCGCACGTGGGCGATGACGCTTTTGGAGTAGCCTTCTGCGGCCAGGCGGCGGTAGAGGGCCTCCAGGGCCTCGGGGGTCACCTGGTCCAGGCGGGGATTACCCAGGTGGAGGCGCACGAGGCGGAGGTAGAGGACGTAGTTGTAGACGGTGTTGTCCCGGCGGCCTTCGGCGGCGAGGGCTTCGGTGTGGGCCTCCAGCCAGTCCAGGAGGGGAGGGGGCGAGCCTTCCAGGGGGGTGAGGCCGTAGGCCAGGGCCAGCTTGCGGCGGAGGAGATCGGCCCGCCGGTCGTTTTCCCGGTTCCTGGGGCCCTTGAGGTAGACGCTCTTCCTCTTCCCGGCCACGGTGAGGCGGATCTCGTAGGCCTTGAGGTCCTTGCGGTAGCGCACGGATCCTTCACCCTTGGGACGGCGGGGCATGGGAAGAGGATACCGCTTGACAGCGGGGGTAGGTGTTTTCTACTTTAGTAGGTGAAGGAGGCGAGAGAGATGTCCAGGGAGTTTTTGGAAGGGCATTTAGGGGCGGGTGGGTTTTCGCGGTTGGCGGTGGGGGTGAAGGAGGCGGCGTTTGCGCTGGGGGTGTCGCAGAAGCAGGTGCGGGACTGGATTGCCCGGGGGGAGCTGAGGGCTTTCAAGGCGGGGAAGCGGACGCTGATCCGGGTGGAGGAGCTGGAGGGGTTTGTGCGGCGTTTGGAGGAGGAGGCCCCGGCGCATGGGAGGAAGGTGAAGTAGAGGCCCAACTAGGTCAGAAGCTTTTTCTTTGGTTTCCCATTGGGGAGGCTTCGGATTATCTGAATGACGGGGCCCCATATTTTAGCCCCTTCAGGTAATGGCTCATCTGGGTAACGAGGGTTTAGGCTGTGCATGAGGGGTTCGCCTTTTTGTGCGTAATAGAGTTGTTTGACCACAATTCCGTTTCCAGGGATGCCTATAGCGACGATAGCGCCAGGGTCGTATCCTCCTTCTGTCCAGACCACAGCCACGTCCCCCTCGTAAAGGAGAGGTTCCATTGAGTCTCCCACGATGCGGATGCCGAAGATTTGGTTTCGCTTGCCTTTGAGTTCCGGCAAAAACAAGGTGACGAACTCCCGGGCATCGTCCCACGAGGGTGATCCTGCTCCTGCATCCACGATGGGCAAAGTAACGGGATATAAGGGTTCTCCCTCCTCTTTCTCAGAAACGGGTTCGGGGGGTTCGGGGAGCGATTGGGGTTTTCTCCAGAAGCGAAGAAGTGCGTCTATTATGTCTTCACTCAACCCATAGGCCCTAAGGATGGCGCTGGCAGTGGTAGCTTTCATACGGCGGATGTCCCGCTCCCCCAGTTCCACCTTGGAGATGTAGGCGGGATGTAGCCCCGCCCTCGCGGCCACTTGGTGTTGACGAAGCCCCTTTCTTTGCCTTACTTCCCTGAGGAAGGATCCGAACTCCTTGGGCTTCATCTGAGATAACGACTTCGGGTCTAAACCCTCCCAAACCAGGGACATAGGAGCATACTACTGCATTTTCCGAGCGGTAAGAAAAGCCATTTTGGATATCCACTTTGAGGGGTGTATTGACATAATGACAAGACAAAGATAGCATGATTGTATGCGAGGAGAGGTTTTGCGCCGCTTGCGTGAGCAAGCTCGTTTATCGCGCCGGGAGTTGGCCCAGAGGGCAGGGGTGGAGGAAGCCACCGTGTGGCGTTTGGAGATGGGCCAGCGTCAGGGCCGTCCAGTTGTCATAGCCAAACTGGCACGGGTGCTGGCGGAGCTCACGGGACGGGGGGTGGGCGATGTTCTAGCGGAGCTCATGGGGATGGAGGGAACGGAACCTCTGGAGGTACGGGTGATTCCCCGCTATCTTAGCCTACCCGAGGCCGCGCGTTATCTGGGACTTTCCCAGGCAGCCGTGCGTCAAGCGGTGCGGGAAGGCCGTTTGCGTCCCCGCTCCATTCCCGGCCCCCGGGGGATGCTCGTGTTTTCTCTGGCAGAACTAGACCGTTTCGCTGAAAGCTACCTGGAGGCGGTTTCATGAAGCGGGTGGAGGTGGTTTTGCTTCCGGGCGAAGTGGGGCTTCTGATTTCTCCCACGGGGCGGGAGGAGGACTTGCGTTTGGTGGGGGTATGGGAGGGTTTGGCGTTGGAGGAGGTTTTGCGGGAGTTGAGGGTTTTGTTGGGTAGAAGCGGGAGCGCTGTGGTTTGTGTTTTGGAGGTATGCCGTGAGTGTTGATTGGGCGGCGTTGGGCAAGCGTTTTGTGGTGTGGCGGTACGAAGAGCGCGGAGGTAAGCGCACCAAGGTGCCTTACAACGGCAAGGGAAGAGCCTCGGTGCGAAATCCGGAGGGGTGGCTTACTTACGAGGAGGCTCTTGTTTTAGCCAAGCGTTTTGACGGGGTGGGCGTTGTTTTAGGCGGGGACCTGCACGGGGTGGACCTGGATTGGAAGGGGAGGGAGGGGGTTCCCGAGGAGGTTGTTGAGATCATAGAGGCGCTGGGGAGCTACACGGAGTGGAGTCCTTCGGGGGAGGGTGTCCACATTCTGTTTAGGGGGCAGTTTGCTCCTGTAGCTTCCCGAGGTTTGCTCCCGTCAGGTGTGGGAGTGGAGATCTACGTCTATTCCTCCCCTGGAGGTCGCTTTTTCACCCTGACGGAACGATGCTGGGAAGGAAAGTGTGTCTTGCGGGAGGCTTCCGAGGAACGCTTGCGTTCCCTGGCCGCCAGGGTTTTGCCGGAAGCCTTTGTGCGCTATTTGGAGGCCCACCCTGAGGTGAAGGCCTTATGGCGGGGAGAATGGGAAGAGCGCTATCCCTCGCAGAGTGAGGCTGACTTGGCGTTGGCTTCCCATTTGCTTCGTTTTACTCGGGGGGACAAGGGCGAGGCAGACCGGTTGTTCCGCCTTTCCGGCCTGTACCGTCCAAAGTGGGACGAGGACCGGGGAGGTAGGACCTATGGGGAGATGACCCTTGACCGGGCGGGCGGGAGGTCATCTTCTAGTCCCTCGAGGTCTGAAGGGGGCTCCAAACTGGATGCGGCGCTTTCCCTTTTGCGTTCTAGGGTATCGCTTTGGCGAACGGAGGATCGGGAGGTTTTTGCTGACCTTCCTGGGGGACGCTCGTACCGGGTGAGGGATGGTCGGTTTCGGGCATGGGCTTTGGGCCAGATGCGGGCTGAGGGGGTGCTGCTTCGGGGAAGCGAATGGAGCGATTTGGTGTTGCATCTGGAGGCTGACGGGGATCAGGCTCCGGAGTTTCCCCTTTTCGTTCGGGTGGCCGGCTACGGGGGGACATTTACTTGGACCTGGGGGAAGGTCTGCCTGTGGTGCGCATTTACCCTGGAGGGTGGGATACCCTTCCTCTTGAGGAGGCTCCCGTTCGTTTTGTCCGTTCCCCTCATGCTGGACCTCTGCCTCTCCCTGACAAGAACGGGGATCCCTTGCTCCTCAGGCGTCTTCTGAACCTTCCAGATGAGGAAGAGGGAGAAGAGGCTTTTACGCTCCTCCTGGCTTGGCTTTTGGGCACCCTGAACCCCAGGGGACCTTACCCCACCCTGCTTCTCAAGGGGGAACGAGGGGCTGGAAAGTCAACCACGGCCAAGCTCTTGAAAATGCTGGTGGATCCCGGTCGTGCTCCTCTTCGCGCCATTCCCAAACGCGACCCCAAGGACCTCATGGTGGCTGCCCGCTGGAGCTGGATCCTAGCTTTTGACAACATTTCTGAGCTTTCCTTGGACCTTTCAGACACGCTTTGCCGTTTAGCCACGGGGGAGGGGTTTGTGGCGCGGCGGCTTTTTACGGATGCGGAGGAGGAGGTAGCGGAGTACGCGCGTCCTGTGGTGCTGACTTCGGTGGTTGACCCCATGACGCAACCAGACCTCATTGATCGGTCATTAGCTGTGAGCTTGGTGCGGGTGCCGGAGGACGAGCGTAAGCCGGAGGAGGAGGTTTGGGGGGAGTTTACTCGTTTGCACTCGGCGATTCTGGGGGGGTTGTTGAACCTGGTGGCCTGGGGGTTGGCTTCTCAGGAGACGCTTTCTCATTTGCCCCGGATGGCGGATTTTACTCGTTTTGTATACCGTGCGCTTTCTCCGCTGAATCTGCACCACAAGTTTCTTGCGGCTTACGAGCGTTCTCGGGAGGCCTTGGAGGTCACGGCGGTTCACGAAAACCAGGCCATCTCAACTTTGGTGAGCCTGGTGCAGGTGAGGGGGAGTTTGGAGGGTTTTTCCCAGGAGATCTTGGAGGCATTGGAGGAGCATGTGGGTTACAAAGGGACGAAGTTTCGTCCCAAGGGATGGCCTTCATCTCCTGTGGCGTTTGGGCGGTTGGTGCAGCGGTTCCGTTCCTCGCTGAGGGCATTGGGGATAGAGGTGGAGGTGAGGCACACGAAGGAGGGAAGGCGTTTCCTCCTGTACCTGAAGCGGGAGGAAGTGGTCAAGAGCCCTGGGGTGATCTTTGAGGAGGAGTTGGAGGGCGCGGATCTTTCAAAAGGGGGATAGGGGGTTTTGTCGCCCTGTTTTCTACCAGGGAAGTTTCTTATGCTACCGTTGAAGTGAGGGATGTTGAGAGAGCGCGAGGCCAAAGAGTTGGGGCATCTCTTGAGCTGGGCTGGGTTGTTGGGAGCGGAGCTCAGCTACGAGGGGGGTTTGCTCAGGGGAAGAGGTGCGGAGAGGGTGCTTTCCGAGATAGAGGGGAAATATCGCTTGCCCGTTGTGGAGCTTCTGATGCTGGCCGGGGGCAGGTTGGAGGCTTCGGTTCTTCAGGTGCTTGGAACAGCCGCTCAGGGAAGAGGATGGCGGGGCATGGTGGAGGTGGCTCAGGCGGTAGGCATCTTGCGGAAGTATGGCTCCATAGGGGCTTCCAAAGCCATAGAGGAGGTAACGAATGCCCCGGTGGCTTAAACGAGTATTTCTCGGGGTGGTTCTCTTGGCTATAGGGTTGACATGGGGGATTCTGACCTCTCCCGCGCGGTCTCCTGTGGTTCCCACCTCCTGGGTTCTGGAGGAGGCCTGGCCTTACCGCAAACCCCCCTTTGTTTTACTCTTTATGGATCCTCTTTGTCCGTTTTGTCAGCGCTTGGAAGAAGCTCTCTCTCAAGACGCCGATTTGGTACCTTTTGTTCGCTACGTGCCGGTGACCAAACACCAGGGGTCGTTTGACCTTTGGGTGAAGCGTCTGAAGGAGGAAGGCTGGACGGAAGAGGAAGCCGAGCGTTGGGTGCAAAAGGGTATAGTTCAGGCCGCTCTTTCCGGTGCTAAGCTCACCCCCACGACCGTGATTTGGCGGGGGGATTCGGATTACGAGGTCATCGTGGGGTTTAGAGGGTATGAGGGTTGGGCTGGAAGGGTCAAAAAAGCTCTCGGTCTTGGGGATTGATCCGGGACAGCACCTTGGTTACGCTCTTGTTCCCCCAGGGAAAATGGGGGTTCTACGCTTACCCGAAGATGCCACAGAGGCTGTGCGTGTAGCTTTGCGAGAACTCCACCCTCTTCTCTTGGAGGCGGAGGTGATTTTGGTGGAAGGGTGGAGCGTGCGGGGCAAACGACCGGGACGGCATGCGCTGGTTCCTGTGGCTTTGGTGGGAGCGTTTGTTGCCCTGGGGGCGGAAACGGTGTCTCCCCGCTGGAAGCAGGAGATGGCTCCCCGGATTCCGCAAGGGTTCAAAGGGATCCCCGGTTTTCATCCTCCCTCGGGGCTGGACCCCACAGACAGGGGGATTTGGTTGCGGTTGTACCTGGACGGGTGGGGCCCTCTTTTGGACGAGCTCAGGCGAATGTCCCGAAAGGACCGCCCTCATGCTCTGGATGCCCTGGGGTTGGCAAGGTACGCTGGTCTGTTGAGGGGGGAAAGCTATGCCAGGGCAGCTTCCGTATGAGCAGGTGTTTTTCTCGATGAGCCTGGCGTTCATGGCGGGATTGGTGGTGGGGAGCTTCCTTAGGGTGCCCCTTCGCTGGGCCTTGGGAGTTGCAGGGGTACTCGTCCTGGGATACTGGCTTTGGGCACCGAAGGAGGTGGAAGCCTGGTTGCAAAGCTGGGCCCTTTGGTTGGAGCGGGAAGTGGAAGGATTTGTAGCAACGACCATGAGGTGGGCGTCCTGGGTTCTAGGGGATCCCCAGGGTGCTGCGGTTTACCTTTCTGAGAAGCTTATGAGCTTGGGGACCAAGCTTGCGTTTTGGGCGGGGGTCTTGGGGAGGGTGCTGTCTTGAAGCCTGTGGAGAATCTTTCTCTCGAGATCCTTTCCCTACTGCGGAAGGGGGAAACGTTTTTGGCCCTGGGGCTTTTAGGGGCCGTGGGTGTGCTGTGGCGGAGGGAGATGAGGAAGCTTTTGGAGCTTGTGGAGCGGGGGCGGACGTGCGAGGCGGCGGTGCTGGCGGGGTTGATGGTCAAATCCCCCTGGTTTTACAAGGACCAGCCTGAGCGCCCTGCAGGGGGATGGCGCGAGCTGGACCCTTTGGTGGAGCTTTTTTCCCGCCAGGGGGACGCGGTGGGGGCGGAGGCGGCCATCCACCTCAAACGCCGGGCAAGTTGGCCGGAAGCTCGTTGGCTTGAGCTTTTGCACAGGAGGCTAGGAAAGGAGGTGAGTTGGGAGGACCTGTCTTTCGCGGTGCGGTGGTTGAGGGAACACCGGCTTATGCTGGAGAGATTGGGCATAGGGTTTGTGGTTCCTGGGCCTGAGATGCCGAAGGAGGGGAGGCATGACGAGGGTGAAGTTGAGGCAACAACCGGAGGTGGCGCGTAAGGTGGCCGAGGTTTGGATTTCGGGGGACCGCTACTTGGCGAAAGCCCTCACCATGGGTTTCAAGGTGCTTTTGGACCGGGAGTTCGCCCGGTACGGGGCTTGGGTGCGGGAGGGGCGTTTGGGGGAGGCGGGAGCCTACGCCATTATCCTGGCGAGGAGCCCCTACGCCTACAAGTTTCCCAACCGCAAAGCCCCCAGGGCGGGTTGGCGGGAGCTAGAGGGTTTGGTGGAGCGGGTTCTTCCCCTGGGCGATGTGAAAGTGCTGGAAGCGGCGGTGCGGTTGAAGGGGGAAGCGGATGAGTCCGAGGTTCTCTTGCTTCTGGAACTCATGGAGGCTGGCGTTGAGCCGGAGGTCTTGGGGGAGGTGGTCAAACGGATGGTTCAGTATCTCCCCGAAGGCCGGAAACATGGAGGAGGGGAGACCACACCTCCTTACATGGGAATGGAGGTGAAGAGTGCTTGAGCTTTTGGTCGTGCTCCTCATCCTCTACTTGGCCTTGGTGGTGCATGAACAGGGACACCTGTGGGCCCTAAAGTGGATGGGTTTCCCTGTGGCAACGGTGGCCCTGGGCGGTCCGCCTTGGGTTTGGCGCAAGCGGGTGGGAGAAACCGAGTACCGCCTCGGGCTTTTGCCCCTCTACGCCTTTGTCAAACCCGGGGAACGCTTCTCCACAGCTTCCCCCTGGCAAGCAACCCGGGTTTACCTGGCAGGACCTCTCTTCTCTTTCCTGGGAGCTTTTCTGGGCCTGGTCTTGGCCGGGATACTTACGGGAAACGGAGAGGTTTTGGTTAGGGGGATAAGCACCTTTTTTCTCGTCCCGTGGATTTTGGGGGAGAACCTGTTCCTTCTTTTTTCGGGTGGGTTGAGCCGGGAGGACATGGGGTTCGTGGCCTTTTTCCGGGGGGGTGCGGAGATGGTGGAAGGTGGTGTGGTCAAGGCTCTGGGTTTCTGGACTGTCCTGAACATGATCCTGGGTTGGTTCAACCTTATCCCGTTGCCTCCTTTAGATGGGGGGCAGGTGTGGCTTTCTTGGGTTCGGGGACGGTACCGGGATGCGGTGGTGACCTGGAGCGTGATCGCAGGACTAGTTTTTGTGGCGACTTTGATGGTGGTGGCCTTGGGGTTTGACCTGGGACTTCTAGGAAGGTGAGGGGAAATGCGGGTCTTTTTCCTGGTTTTCGTTGGGGTGTTTGCTGGGTGTGCTCCTACCCTAACGGGCAATCCGTTAGGCGAGGTGGATTTGGGTCAGGTCTTGCCGGGGAGCGGGATTTACCGCGAGAGAACGGCGTTGCCTTCGGTTTCGGAGGAGCGCTTGGTGAGCCCTGATCCTCGGGTGAGGGAGATTGCTTTTGACCAGCTGTCCAGAGAGCGTCGGGGAGCGGAGGTGGGGCCGGAGTTCTACTACCTCTACGGGCGCTACTATCTGGCCTCAGGGGACTACTCAGTAGCGGCCAGCTACTTCAACCTTGGCCTGCGGGCCCTGTACCCCTATGCCTTTGACCGCCAGGGGAGGGACGTGTGGGAGTACGGGTACGGGAGGGCAGAGGCGTATCTGCGCTTTACTCCCGAGAAGGCTGTGCGGGATGCACGGGTTCTGGTGGAAAAGGCAGCCCCGGTTTCCGATCGGTTTCGCCTAAGTTCCCGGCTCCCCCAGAAGCTTCGGGGGAGGGAACTCTTGGTGCGGGCACTTGTGGCTGCGAAATCCTACGAGGAAGCCCTCTCGGAAGCGGAGGTTTACTTCAAGGAGTGGGAAACCTGGCGTGGAGAGCTGAACCCCTTGGTGAGCCTCCCGGCCCTTTGGCGGGTGGTTTTAGAGCGGGGGAAGGCTCTTGAGGGCCTAGGACGGCTGGGGGAAGCTCGTACGGTGTATGAGTCCATCGTTAGCGCCTTTGAGCGGGGTACGCCCGTGGACCGCCCCACCTACGAGGAGGCCAAGGCCCGTTTGGGCACGCTCAAGGCGAACTAAAGGCGCTTTCCCGCTTCATCCCCCATCCTGTTGCATGGAATGGGGGTCTTCTTCTTTCTCATCCGGTTCCTTTGGGAAAGCCTGGGGTGGCTAGGGGCCTTCCTGTTTTACCTCCTAGCCCTTGCCCTGGATGAGGAAACCTGAAAACCGCCCTCGAGGTCGAGGGCGGTCCGTGGGCTTCTGCGATCAGAAACCCAGCAGGTAGGCCAGAATGCCCATCGCCAGCCAGAAGCCAGCGATGGCTCCGGCCACCACCAGAACAGTCAGAGCCCATTCCCTGACCGCTTGGTGGAAGCCTTTCCTCGGCCTTTCCTCAATCTCCCTCCACTCCACATCGATGACGTGGGGGTCACCGGGTGGGAGTTCGGGTTTCCTCACCGCCTACCTCCTTTCGGTGGCAGCCATCGCTACAGCCGCCACCATTAGCAGGACGAAAACCCAAGCCGCTTCCACGTTAGGGAAGGGAAGTTCCCCCCTCCACGCCCGTAAAGCGGGGACTCCCACAGCCACGAACACTGCCAAGGTTGCCACAACCTTCCTCATCATCCCCTCCTTTCGGATCAAGTAGAGTATATCACAGGTTCAATCCACGAGATTTCAACTACGGTGTATAATCTTTGCGAGATGACCTTTTTTCGCCTTTGGGTAGTGGTGTTGGCGATAGGGAGCTTGGCCTGGGCGGCGGGGGGAGGGTGGGTTCGCCCGCCCATGAGGGTAACGGCAAAGGTGGAGCTGGTTCCTTACGGGACAACGGTGCTTCGTTTTGGGGAGGAGGTGAGGTATGTAGCCACAGGGTGGCCCTATGTCCAGGTGGCGGTTTTGGAAGGCACCTTGGTTCTGCTCCGTCCCTTGGTTCGGGAGGGGCAGGGGGAGCTCTGGATCATGCTTCGGGATGGCAGGGAATACAGGCTAGAGGTGGTGGTGGCGGACAAGACCTTGGCTAAGACCTACCGCTTTCGGTGAGGAGGTAAGGAGTGATGCGCGTTCTCGGTTGGGTGTTGGCCCTTTGGAGCATAGCCCTGGCACAACTTGGCCCTTACGTGGAGCGGATTTACGATGTGCGGGATTTGATGACCCGTCCGGGTATCGTGGTGCTCACGCCGGGATTTTTGACGGTGGTGGATGTGGACGAGCAGGTGGAGCAGGCGGTTTCTGCTCGTTCGGACCTGTTTGAGCTTCGGGTGTTTGGCAACAGCATCTACCTGAGGCCCACGAAGCGGGCGGGGACCACGGATTTGGTGGTGACGGCGGGGGGAAGGGTGTTCATGCTCCGGCTGGTCATTGACGAGCGGAGCTTCAGCACGTACCGCTACCGGGTGCGTTATCCCAAGGCGGACAACCCTGAACCTCCGTTGCCGGAACAGAAGTCTGCGGCTTCACGTGCGGCCTCTTCTCCTGTGGCACTTCCCGTGCAGGGGGAGTTTACGGTTACCCGAGCGGGGGAGGGGTTGTTGCTGGAGTACCGCATCTACAACGCGGGACGGGATCCTGTGATCCTGGACACGGCTCGTCTTTCTTTGCGGGGAGCTGGTGGGCCTTACAGCTTCCGGCTGCTTTGGCGTGAGGGAGCGGCGGTTCCGGGGCGGCTGATGCCTGGGGAAACGGAGCGGGGAGCTCTTCTTGTGGAGAAGGGAACCCCTCCTCTGGAGCTTACTTGGACGGCTACGGTGGTGGGAAGCGGTCGTGAGGTGATGCTGAGCCAGCGGTGGGGTGAGGTGAAATGAGGAGGGTTCTTCTCTTGGGGATGCTTTTGAGTGCCCTGGGGTGGGCGCAGTTTTCCGATGTTCCTCAGGGGCATTGGGCTAGGGAGGCCATCGAGCAGCTAGCGAACGAGGGGCTTCTGTATGGGTTTCCTGAGGGAACCTTTCGTCCTGACGGGCAGTTCAGCCGGGCCCAAGCGGCGGTGACGCTGTGGCGGCTGATTCTCCAGTATCGCTTGAAGGACTTGAGGGAGCTTACCCGGGAGGACATAGAGCGGCTGAAAGGACTTTTGGCAGCGGTAAAGGCTCTTCAGGAGGGAGTGGAGGAAGCTCGTCAGGGGACGAACACTTTGGCGGACAGGCTGACGGGAATGGAAGGGAGGCTGGCTTCCCTGAGGGATGAGCTTTCTTCCTTGGCGGGCAAGGGGGTGGAAGCGGGAGAAGAAGCGCTGAGACAACTGCAAGAGGCTTACGCCAGGCTTTCTGGGCTTGAGGGGTTGGTGTATAAGGCCCTCAAGGACCAGCGGGAAGAGCTTTCGGCTTTGGCGGGAGCCTTGCGTGATTTGGATGCCAAGGTCAAAGCCCTGGAGGAAGCCTGGAACCAAGCTCGGGAGGGTGATCGCAGGACGCTTGAGGAAAGGTGGAATGCGCTTTCCTCTTCGTTGTCCCAAGCGGCTTCCAAGGTGGCTGCTTTGGAAGCGAGTTTGGGTAAGGTGGGGGAGCTAGAGAAAAATCTAGCCGCACTGGAGAGGCGTGTGACGAGTCTGGAGGAGGGGCTGAAGACTCTTCGGGAAGAGGTGCGGAAGCTTCGTGAGGAAGTGCCTAGGGTGCGCAAGCCCAAGCCGTTTGGAGTGGGCCTTTACCTTTCAGGCCTAAGTTCCGGGTTTGGCGTGGGGGAGTACGTTACCTCCGGGGGCTTTTCTGTGCGCTTGTTGGGGGCCTTGGGCAATCCTGGCCCGTACCTTTCCGGTTCCTTGGGTTACCGACACGAGGGGGAAGGCGTGGGGTACCGGATAGGTCTGGGGCTGGGGCGTGGGTTTTTTGGCCCGGGCTTCACCTATGGCGAGGGATCTTTTGGGCTCAAGGTGGATTTGCTGAGCGGGTTGTCCCTGGTGGCGGAGGGGGTTTACTCCTACCCGTTGGGGTCTGGTCCTATCGTGTCCCGGTTTGGCGTGGGGGTGATGTACCAATGGTGAGGTTGTGGTTTTTGGCCCTGAGCCTTTTGGGGTTAGGGCTTACAGCGTGCACCAGCGTACAGGGTTCTCTGAACGGCAGGTTGGCGGTGGAGGTGAGTGGGCTTCCATCGGGAGTGGAAGCTCGGGTGCGCGTTGTGCCTTCGGACAAAACCCTGACGGCTTCTGGGGTGCTGGAGTTGCCCGAAGGCATGTACGAGGTCCAGGCTGATCCGGTGCAGTTGTCCTCGGGGGAGGTTTTTGTTCCTTCCGTGGAGGGTTCTCCCGCCAAGGTGGAGTATGGGAAGGAAAGCCGGGTGAGGGTGGTGTACGCTTTGGACCGGGATACCCTTCCGGGGACTCTAGTGGTGGTGGTGGAGGGACTGCCGCAGGGAGCAGAGGCAAGCGTTCGGATCTCTGGAGAGGGGGTTGACCAGTCCATCAAAGGCACACGGCAGCTTAGCCTTCCTGCCGGAACCTACTTGCTACGGGCGGAACCTGTGGGGTGGGCTGGGGAGAGATATGTCCCCACACCCACGCAGGAGGTGGTGGTTCTCTCACCGGGAGGGGTGATTTCCAAAACGGTGACCTACACTAAGGAAGTTCGCACAGGGGAGTTGCTTGTGCGTGTGGAGGGACTCCCCTCTGGCCTCGAGGCCCGAGTGCTGGTCAAGGATGGCAATGGGACCACGGTGGCTTCCCTCCTTGAGAGCCGTCTCCTCACCCTTCCCGCAGGGGTGTACTTCGTGGAAGCGGACCCGGTGGACACCTATGTCCCCCAGGTGTCCGGTTCCCCGGTCCAGGTGCAGGCGGGGGGCCAGGCGGAGGTGCGGATTGTCTACGAGCACCGGCCAGCGTCCCTGAGCCTCAGCCTTGAGCCCGCCAGCCTCACCGTTCCCAGGGGAGCCGCCGCCACCCTCCGGGCCACCCTGACCGCCCAGAACTTCCAGGGCCAGGTGAGCCTCGGCCTGCAGGGCGCACCCGACGGGATCAGCCTGAGCCCCACCACCCTGCAGGTGAACGGCACCACCCAGGCGACCCTCACCCTGAGGGTGGGGGCCAGCGTGGCTCCGGACACCTACCCCATCGCCCTCACCGCCCAGGGACAAGGCGTCAGCGCCAGCGCAGGTTTCTCCCTCGTGGTGCCCCAGCCGGACTTCACCTTCTCCCTCTCCCCCCAGAGTGTGAGCCTGTCCCAGGGGCAGAGCACCACCCTCATCGCCTCCGTCAGCCCCCAGAACGGCTTCAGCGGGCAGGTCAGCTTCTCCCTGGTCAACCCGCCTGCGGGGTTCAGTCTTTCCGGGGGACCCGTGAGCCCGAACGGCCCCACGGACGTGCCTCTGGTCCTGAGCGTTAGCGCCAGTGTGGCCCCGGGTACCTACAGCCTGGTGGTGAAAGCCGAGGGGGGCGGGGTGAGCCGCACCCAGACCCTGAGCGTGCAGGTGTCCCCCACCACCGGCCAGCTGGCCCTCTCCATCCTGTTTGAGGGGGCTCCTCCGGGGACCGAGGGCTATGTGGTGGTGTCTGGGCCGAGTGGGGACCAGACGGTAACCCGGAGCCAGGTGCTTACCCTGCCCCCAGGTACCTACACGATTACCGCCTACGCCGTGGTGGTGAACGGGATGCAGTACAATCCCAATCCTCCCGGGGGTACGGTGGCGGTGCAGGCTGGGCAGACGGCTTCCTTCACTATTACCTACAAACTCCCATCTGGTCCGTAGATTGACTACGGTATAATAGCTCCTGAGGTGGGTATGCGAAGCCTAGCCTTGGGAGCCTTTCTCTTTTCCCTGACCCTGGCCCAGACCTGCCAGGTGCAGATGACGCCCCCCGACTACAAGGAGCTTCCCCTGTACATGCCCCAGCTGAGCCTCGCCGTTACCCCCAACGCCCTGACCCGGACGGGAAGCTTCACCGTTACCGCCGGCACCACGAGCCCCTCGGCCACCGCCTGGGTGCGGGTGTCCTGGTCCGGGGGGCAGTTGGCGGTCAGGGACGTGGCCTGGGGCACCCCCGGGTACGACCCTCCCCTCAAGGGGCCGAACGGAGGCCAGTGGGTGCAAGGGTGTCCTTCGGTAAACACCAGCACCCGTGAACTGGACGACCGGGACAACGGCCAGCACACCTTCCGGGCCGAGGCCCTGGTCTACTGGCGGGAGCAGTGGGCGAACTTCAAGTGCACCACCCAGCAGTGGAACGGGAGCAGTTGGCAAACCGTTACCTACTACCAGTACTACCAGGTTTCCCCCTCCTACACCGCTCCCAGCTACTGCCAGGAGGTGCCCAACACCCGCTACTGGCAGGTGAAGAGCCAGGTGGTGAGCGCCACGCGGACCGCCTACGCCTACATCTCTTGGGAGCAGAGGGCGGGCACCAGCTACGATGCCGTCTTGCAGGCCCTGGCCGACCGCATCCAGGAGGACCACAAGCGGGCCACCGCCAGCATGCGGGCCTACGCCTACGCCAAGGAGCTCAACGACCCGGTGCGGAGCGCCCTGGCCAGGGCGGCCCAGGGGTACTTCTACGACTGCAACTGGCTGGGCATTTGCCAGCGGGCGGACCCCGCGGGGGAGATCAAGATCCTCACGGACGTGCCCAGCATCCTCAGCGGCCTCCTCTACACGGGCAGGCTCTGCGGGGGGTTCATCACCTTCTGCTTCGGCGGGCAGAACAGCCGGGGGGCGGACATCGGCCCCAAGGTGGAGATCAAGACCTTCCTCATGGTGAAGGGGTGGCGGCACGACTACCTCCTCCTGGACCGGCTCATCCCCCGCAAGTACTACGACCCCTCGGACCGGGACTACCCCGGGGTGCCCGAGGAGGAGAGGAACCAGGTCCTCCAGTCCTGCCGGCTCTACAAGGACACCCAGGAGGGCAGGCGGTGCCTGGCCGTGGTGGAAACCCCCACGGGCATCGTGCCCACCCTGAAGACCCTCCTGATGATTGACCCCATGTTCCAGAGAGGGAGGCAGTACCCATGATGGTATGGAGGTTTCCCGAGGTTTTTGTGGGGGCAGGGTTTCTGCCCCTGGGCGGTCATTGGTTCTGGACAGGGTTGATTCTGGTGAGCTTTGGGTTCGTCCGCCTGCTCTTCACGGATGGGGGAAGCGGTGATGCGGGGGTCAGCGGTTCTCCTTTTTCTTGGCCTGGCCCTGGCCCAGGTGGGGCTCCTGGACGGCCCCAGGCCCACCACGGAGGTGCGGGGCTACCTGGAGGGCAACGCCCAGGAGGGCTACCGGGTGCGGGTGGAGTTTTACCTGGAAAGCGGGACCAACCCCACCCAGGGGACGGTCTACCAGTCCCTGGGCTGGAACGGCAGGCTTTACCTTTGCGTGGGAGGCTGCGACACCTTCGCCCTTCAGGGGTTCGTTCCGGGGAGCTACCCGAGCGGGCAGGTCTACCACCTCTACGACAGCCAGAACCGGCTCAGGGGTAAGGCGGGCGTGACCACGGAGTACTACAACAGCCAGCCCTACCGCTACCGGGTGGAGTACGCGGTCTGGCCCCCCCAGGGCACCAAGACCTGGCAGCCCAGCCCGGACAACCCCGTGCCCGTGGAAACGGGCGGGTGGCTCACCGCCAGGCCCCCAGGGGGAAGCCCCGAGCGCTACCGCTACCCGGGGATGGAGGGCTACCGGCCCCCTTCCGGGGGGAGCATCTTCGCCGGGATCGGCCCCCAGGACCGGGACCTGGCCCGGAAGACCCTCATCGACTCCATGGCGAAGCTGAGGGCCTTCTACGGGAGGCAGGTGCGGGGGAGCGAGCTGTGGGTCTTCGTGCCGGAGGTGTCCCCCTGGACCTTCCAGCTGGCCCAGGAGTACCAGGCCCGGGTGGGGGGACCGGTGCGGTTTGTGGTGCCCGAGGGCACGGCCCAGAGCTACTGCCCTACCACGTACCGCAACGACAGCCGCTTCCATGTCCTGCCCAAGCCCTCCCTGGACAAGAAGGACAGCCTGGCCGTCATCTGGCCCCCCCAGAACGCCAGCCAGAAGGGGGCGGCCATGGCGGGGCGGTACCTGGTGGACCGGCCCGACTGGCCCGACGGACCGGACTGCCTGGGCCAAACCCTGGCCCTGGTGCCCGCGGTGCAGGGCCTGCCCGAGGCCCGGGCCTACCTGTACGGGTGCATTTCCCAGGCCAACCTGAAGGCCCGGGTGGAGTTCAAGGAGACCGCCTTGGGCGGGGTGGGGTATGTGGGCTACCGGACCTACGGGAGGGACTGGAGCGGCTCCGACACCTTCGATCTGGGAAACGGTACCGAGGAGGTGCGGATCATCCTCCCCTCGCCCCCGCCCACCGCCTGGACCCGGGTGGAGCCCGCTACGGACACCCAGGGGCGGAACCGGGGCTACGCCCAGGTGTATGCCCAAGCCACCACCACCTGGAGCCTGGACACGACCCAAACGGTGGGGAGGACCGGTGCGTTCAGCCAGTATTGGTACTCGAGTCCTGAGGGGCGAACCTTTGTGGCGGACGTGGGGCGAGGCCCGGAAACCCTTTGGTTCAGGGGGTGCTCTGTCCTTTCCAGCAACTACCCGGATACCGTCTATGGGTGCGGGGTGAGGGACGGCCAGAACCAGGACCGGGGTCGTGCCAGGGTCACGGTAAGGGAGGTGTTTTGGGGGGAAATGGAAACGTACTCCTTCTCCTATACTGCAGACCTCTATCCCTGGAAGGCCACGGTTCAAATCACCTCCTGGCAGGCGTACTGGTACCTCTCCCGCTGGCAGGTCACCTGGCGCCTGGCCGCGGACAACGACCGCCCGGTGGAGCCGGGGGGCTTCGTGACGGCGGAGGGCAAGCGGTACCGGATACCGGGCCTCGAGGGGTACCTGATGCCCCAGGGCAAGGAGATCGAGGCGGTGGAGGGGGACCCCTACGTGACCTACATCACCCGCAGCCTCCTCCCCGACCGCAACCCCTACGCCCAGACGGGCAGGTCCGAGGCACAGGAGTGGTACAAGCCCCTGGCCCAGTGGTGCCAGATCAAGGGGAGGTGACGGATGCGCGGGCTGGCTCTGCTACCCTTTCTCGCCCTGGCCCTGGCCCAGGCCCCGGGGCCCAAGTACGAGGACTGGACCAAGTACCTGCTTTCCCAGCCTGACTACCGCTTGGAGCAGGTGCTGAAGGGGCGGTGGCCCTACCTGGAGGTGCTGAGGAAGGACCGATGGCGGGACTACCAGAAGGGCCCGTGCGACCCCCAGAAGGACCCCAACCAGTGCAAGGACCGGCTCCCCTGGGCGGAGGCCCAGGCCCACGAGTTCCGCCTGCCCCTGTCCAGCCTGGAGGCCACCCGGGAGGTGGCCCGGGACCTGCGGAAGGCCTGGCAGCGGTTCGAGGAGCGGTACTACTGGCGGGTCATCACCCAGCTGAACAACCCCGCCTTCTACCTGGCCTACTGCGGGTTCGGGCTGAGGGGGCCGGACCTGAACCCCCCCTTGCCGGAGGTAAAGCTGAACATCCCCTCCGAGAGCCTGGACACCGCCATGCTGGGCAAGCTCACCCCCTTTGACCCGGGAAAGATGGCCTCCGCGGGGCTCCACAGCCTGGACAGGTACCTGCCCGTCCCCCAGATCCCCAAGGAGGACTTCTGCGACGGCCTGGGCCTGGAAATCCTGCCCGTCATGTACATCCCCGGGTTCAAGGTGGTGATCCAGGGGTGGGAGGTCTTCCGCACCCCCGGCTACCCCTCGAGGCCCCTCTGGTTCAACTGGGACGCCGCCGACGCCCGGGTGAGGGCGGCCATGGAGCACGCCTGGCAGAAGTACTACCCCGAGTACCTCCGGGAGGTGGCGGAGATCCTCCTGAAACCCAGGCCCAATGACCCCGCCAGCTTCCTCTCCTCCCTGGGCCTGAACAGCTTCCAGAACCTGGGAGCCCCCAAGGTGTACCTCCCCGTGCCCTGGCAGGGGCACCTCCTGAACGGGGGGGCGGTGGTGGCCCCGGTGTACACGGAGCTGGTGCCCCGGGACCCCCAGGCCCTCTGGAACACCCTGGAGGGCATGTGGAACACCTACAAGGGGCTCATCGACAAGGCGGGGAGCGAGGTGGAGAAGGTCTACTACCATGTGCACTTCTACCGCTCGGCGAGGACCCTGTACAACTCCCGGGCCTTCTACGGCATCCCGGGGCTGGCGGACACCCTGAAGCAGGGCCTGGTGCGCCTGGTGGAAAGCCCCCTGCGCGCCCTGACCCAGGGGATACCGGTCCTGAAGGAATGCACGGGGAGCCTGGACCAGGTGGCGGACTGCGCCGCCAACGCCCTGATGAAGGTGGACTGGGCGGTGAAGGTGGGAAACGACGTGGCCCAGCTGATGGGCAACCGGCCCCAGAACGAGCCCATCAAGGGGACGAAGGAGTCCCCGGGCCTCTGGAAGTTCGAGGAGGCCAAGCGGTGGCTTCCCCCTTCCTCCCTTCCCGTCTACGAGGCCTTCGGGTACACCGCCTTCTTCCAGGCCATGAACCTCCTGGAGGCCACCAACATCCCGGACATCCGCAACATCGACCTGAGCCAGATCAACGCCAGCAACTGGGTGGGCTGGGCCTGGAGCCAGCTGTCCCGGCTCGTGGTGTACTGGCACGTGCCCATCACCATCGACATCCGGGTGGAGTACTGCCCCCCTTGCGCCCTGGCCTACCCCTCCCCGCCCCTGGAGGGCCCCGCCCAACCCCTGGGGGTGGCCCCCTACACCCTGCCGTTTGTGGCGGAAAGGACGCACTGGCGCTGGGTTTCGGTGCCCGAGGGGTACGAGGTGCCCGGGGTCAAGGGCACCCCCTACAAGGTGCTGGGGGACCTGGGGGGGATTGGGCCGGACCTTTCGGCCCTGTACCGGCCCCTTTTGGGGAGGTGAAAGGATGAGGCGGTTCCTTTTGACGCTAGCGGTGGCCCTGAGTCCGGCCCTGGCCCAGTTCGACTGGCTTGCGGGGCTGGACTGGGGAGGCATCAGCAACAACCTCCAGCAGGTGGGGGCGGTGATGAGCTGCAACCCCCAAAGCCTCTCCCAGCTGGACTTCAGCCAGCCCAGCCTGGTCCTCCGGGGGGTGTACAAGGTCACCAAGTGCGTCCTCTGCCTGACCCTGAAGATGTGCGGCTTCCCGGACGAGATGCTCTACCCCGCCTCCTGGAACGAGGTCCTGCAGGGGTTCAACCGGGGGGACATCATGGTCGTGGGTTCGGGGGCCGGGGTGGAGGCCATCCTGGACTACCTCGTCCTCGTGGCCAAGGGGGGTGCCTGCCAGAACATCTCCTACGGGGGGGTGCCCATCTACACCTGCCCCCCTGGGGGGATGCAGATCACCCGGGCCTACGTGGTGACCGACAGCGGCACGGCCCGGAAGCTGAAGGAAAAACTCAAGGTTCTGAACGACCCCAACCTCTTCAAGGTGGTGGGGGTGGGGGGGAGCGGGACAGCCCGGAGCTGGCCCGGGTGATCCTGGGCCTGCCCCTGGTGTGGTCCGGGGGACGCCCCTACCTGTTCGCCCCCGGGTACTCCACCCCGGACCGCTGGCTCTGGCTGACCTTTGACGGTCCGGTGTCCAGCAAGGTGGCCCTGGTGGTGAACCTGGCCACCCGGTATGTGGCGGACGCTTCCCGCCGGGAGGAGGAGGTGCGGTGAGGGCTTTTGTGTTGTTCTGGATAGCAATCTGGTTGGGATTAGCGGTAGCTCAGGGTATACCTCAAGTGAGGGAAGTGGACGAAGACCAAGCGTACTGGTTTGTGGTGAACCGGGTGAGAGAGGCTTTTGTGGTAGGACTTCCTCCCGAACAGGTCGGAGAAGCTTTGCGGACCAAAAAGGTGACCTTGGTGTTAGGGACGGAAGCTCCTCCCAAATGGGCACAAGGGGCGAGGGTGGTGAGGTTAGGAGGGACGCCTTTCAGCGGGATGTTCATTCTGGCTGACGGGCGGTTTTTTCTGGCTAGGAAGATGGAGCGCGGGAGGGTGGTGTGGCTGATTGTGGAAAGCCCGGAAGTGGTAGCGGTGTTGCGAGGGTACTTTTCCGTTGTTGTCCGGTGAGCCTCGAGGGGGCGAAGTGGGTCCTGGTGGGCCTCATGGTGGTGGACCACCTGGCCTACCAGGTGGACCCCTCCGGATGGGGCAGGCTGCCGGGGAGGCTGGTGTTCGGTGGGTTTCTCGTTCTCCTGGTGGGCAACCTCTCCCACGGGGTGCCCACGGGGAAGTACCTCTGGCGGCTAGGGGTGTTCGGGCTTCTAGCCCAGCCGGGGTATGCGCTGGCCTTCGGTTTTCCCCTCTTGTGGCCCCTGAACGCCTTGGTGGCCCTCTTGGCGGGCGTGATAGCGGTGCGGAAGAGTCCTTGGCTGGGAGGGATCATGGGCCTTCTGACCGAGTATCCCCTGACGGGGATAGCGGCTTACCTGCTGTCCCAAGGGAGATGGGGCTGGGCAGCGGTGGCCCACGGAGGAAGCGCCCTGCTCATGGGGTGGCCGCTTTACGGGATGGTTTTGACGGGTCTATCTGTACCCCTGTGGGCTTTCCTCTTGCGGGAGCGTATGGAAGGCAGAAGGGCGCCCTGGTGGTTTTTCTACGCTTTCTATGCGGGACACCTGTGGTTTTTAGGAGGTCTGCGGTGGCTAGGCGTTTTCTCGCGCTGAACTATCGGGAATACGAAGGGGATCCTGTAGGACAGGCTAGGTTTTTCGGGGTCTTACCGCTGAGCGAGGGGATGGTGACGGGACTGAGGGAGGAGCGTTTCCTTTGGGGAAGAGTATTGGTGCTCGATCGCACGGGGCGGGAAGGGTTTTTTGCTTTCACCCGGTATACACCTAGTCCTGAGGGAGCCAGGAATGCCCTCTTGCGGTACGCCCTGGTCAAGGTACTGGAAGAGAAGGGATTTCGCTTGAAAGGGCGGATAGGAGAAGTCATGGTCCTGGAGAGCCCCACGGAACAAAAGGTCTTCCTGGCTGCCAAGTGGGGAGGGTACACCCCTTCGGGGATCCGTGCCCTTTACACTAAGATAGCCAGGTACGTGAAGCAAACAGCGGGAACCTTTTGGTTCCTGCCTGCTCCCAAGAGAAGGTTCGGAAGGTTCCTCAAAGAGTACCCTGAGGTGGAGTTCATTCCAGAGGAGGTAGCCAAAGAGGGGTTAGAGGCGTTTTCAGCTTATGCGCAAGGTTCTGTACCCACTTCAAGCGAGCCTGGTTAGGGGAAGCCCAGTAAAGGGGGTTTTTCTTCGTGAAGGCGCGAAGCTTTTGTTTCACCACTTCCTGGGCGTAATGGCCTGTGTCCACTTCGAGCCAGGCTGGCCCCCAAGGGAAGAGGAGGTAGGCATCTGGGGTGAAGGTATCCCCGTACACGGGGATTTCCCAGACTTCGGGCTGAAGGAGGCTTACGGCTTGAGCGGTGAGAGCCAGGTGGTACAAGAGGGGAGGGGATAGTTCCTCTGTTTGAGGAGAAAGGTAAAGCGAAAGGACAAGGCGGTCCTTGCCCTTATGGGCGGGGACCTCTATGGAATGAGGAACCCTACCTTCTAGGGGTAGGCGAAGTTTCTTCGCTAGCCCCGGCGTCAGAACCGGAAAGGAAGAGGACATAGAGAGGAGTGTCACGTTCCACCTTCACCGTGCGGATAATGGCCGTTTGGTCCTGAGGTAAGGCTACAAGGTTGGCAGCCCGGGCAAGCAGAAAAAGCTCCAGAGGAGGAGTAGAACGCTGCACCGCCTGCCCTCCTCCGGGAAGAGTGATGACCTGAGTGGCCTCCAGGGAAGCCTTCACAAAATCGGATATGCCCCCCAAAGCTCCGCGAACCAGGTCGGCTAACAGGGTAGGAGCTTCTTCTCCCACCTTAGCGGGAAGCCCTTGGGTAATTTCGGAGGCCTCCAGGGCCACTGCCCTAACAGGGGTTACGCTCCCTTCCTTTACGGCGGTGGTCAGGTCAATCCAGATGCGTCCTGTGGGATCAAACCTCGCTTGACCCACCAACACCGCTCGGTCCTCCAGTTCTACCGCTACGGGGACAAACTTCCCTGGAACAAGGTAGACCCCCGTGAGAAGACGGCCCTTCAACAAAGTGCCGGGTAAGTAAGGGGTCTCACCAGAAGGTGGAGAGGCAGAGGAAGGAGAGGGCAAGCCCCCAAAAGGCAAAGGGTTGGTGGGAAGACTGGAGGGAAGGGCAGGAACGGCGGAAGGAGGAGAAGAAGCAGGAGGTGTTGCCGGAGGTAGAACTGGAGGAGAGGAAGGACGCTGATAAACGATCCAGGGATCTGGGTTTTGGGCCAAACCCATGCTCAACAAGAAGAGGGCAAGGGCGTGAAATCTCACTTGCCACCTCCTTGGGGGAACTGAGGTCCCATGGGACCCATGGGGACAGGAGAAGTGGGAGTTTCCCCTACTCCAGAAGGGGAGGGTGTTTCGCTAACTACCTGCATACCGCTTGCAGGAGCGCTCTGTACGACCAACATTCCGCCAGGGGGAGTTTGGAAAACAGCCATCTCTCCTGTGTTTCCTGAACCCTGCGAGGAACTCACCCCAGGTTCAGAAGGTCCGGAAGGGGGCGGTGTGGACCCGGCAAATCCCGGAGGAGAAGAAGCGGTCCCTGTAGGCATACCGGGATTGGCATACAACACCATGGGAGGCGGGCCTACCACCTGTGCACCTTGGGTACTTAGGGAGGCGTCTGGTGGAGGAGGTACGGTTCCTCCTGCTACTCCACCGTACACCGGAGGAGGAGGTGGTGGAAGATTACCTAAGGTGTTCTGCTGACCTACGTTTCCCATGCCTTCTCCCTGTGTAGGAGAACCCGTGGACGGAAAGGGTGTGGCGGAGCTTCCCGAGGTAGAGCTTCCCAGGGAAGAGGAACCCGGCGAAGGTGCTTCAGAGGTAGAAGAGGAACTGACCGGCTCAGAGGTGTTTCCCGGGACTTCTTGAGGGGAAACAGAAACCTTAGGGATCGAAGACCCCGAAGAGTTCCCAGATGAAGCTAGCCCTGAAACCACTCCCGCACCCAGTCCCCCCCCTCGCGCCTCCTTTTTGGGGGAGTTCCCCAGGAAGAAGGCTGCACTGAAGAGTCCTCCTACGAGGAGGAAGATCAGGAGGCCGATCTTGCGCTTGTCTGGCACTTTTCCTGTGGGGTGATCCCTGAGGAAAAAACGGGTGAAGAGATTTCTTAGAGCATCCCGGCGCTGAGCCCGTTGGATTTCTTTCTGAAGGGCTTGGGTTACCCCTCCTCCCAGGAGAAGCGCCGAACGGTAGTCCTCGGGAGCCGACTCCTTCAGCTTCCTTAGAAACTCCGTCCAAGGTGCCGTTCCCGGCTCAGGCATATCCGGGTACTTTGCCTTGAGCGCTGATTTGATCGCTTCCCTGTCCACTCGCCTTTCCTTTTCCACGAGAGAATATTACCTCACAGCTGGGGGTATTGACAACTGAGGTAGAAACGGAGAAACTGTGTTGTGAAAGTGAGGTGAAGATGTGGCTGAAGGACTGGTTGCGGGTTTTTAGGCTGTCCCCTGGGATGGCGGTTGGGGTTTTGATGGCGATGGGGACCCAGCTGGCTTTGGCGGGCGGCGGTGGAGGTAGCAACCCCCTGGCGGGGCCCATGAACCGCATTCAGGGCATCATTTGTGGAGTTGTGGATGCGGTCACGGGACCCTTTGGGGCGGCTTTGGCTATCATCATGCTGGCCCTTGGATTTGGTGGGCTTATCATCGGCAACCGGAACTCCATGGGGCTCATCATCACGGCCATTGCGGGGGGTGCTTTGCTCTTGGCGGCCAAGGCTTTGGGGAACGCTATTTTGGGAGCAACAGGGTGCGCCTAAGAAGTTGAGGCGGTTGAGGAACGTGAGGGGAGGGGGGGTGCTTTCCCTCCCCTCATGTGTTGATGGAGGGGGGTAAGGTGGAGAGGGAGCGGATCAGGCGTAAGGTACCGCGCTTGGACACGAGCCTGACCCTGTTTGGGCTTCCCCTGGGGGTGGTGATGGCCTCTTTGTTTGGGGGATTTTTGGCCCTTCAGGTGGTACAGATTTTGGTGGCGAACATTTGGATACGAGGACTGGTTTCCATTGCTGCGGTGGTGCTGGTTTACAAGGTGAGCCTTTGGGTGAATGACAACTACGGGTATGGGGTGGGGTGGCGGTTTATTCGGTTCATTACGAAGGCGGATGTCTACTATCCTTCGGAGCCGCAGAGGGAGGTTCCGTTGACACTTTCTCGGGCTGGGCTTGCCGAACCGGAGGTGGTCAATGAGCGTTCTGGGTACGAAGACCTTGCCCTTGGCCGATGAGCTTCCCCATTGGGAGTTGGAGGACGGCATCTTTTTTACCCGAGAGGGAAGGCTGGAGGTGGGGTTTGAACTTCAGCTACCGGTCATGCTCCTCTTTTCGGATCGGGATCTCCTGGACTTCGCTGAGCGCTTTGCCACCTTTTTACGGCTCACGGTGCCTGAGGGAGAACGGTTCCGCCTACTCGTGGAAGCCAGGCAAGAAGCAGAGGGCTACCTGCAAGAAATAGAAAAGGAAGAGGCCACTTTTGTTCACCCCTTAGGTAAGCTATTTTTTGGAGAAAAAGTCAAACTCTTCCGTAAACTCGCGGAAGCCGGGGTTTTGCGCACCTGGCGGTACTACGGGTTTTTGTCCCTGACCCCTCCTCGAGGGAGGATACGGGGAATGTTTTCCGAGCGGGAGTACCAGGAGGCCAAAGACCTCGCCTTGGCGTACCGGGAAGAGGTGGTGGTCCAGCTGGCAGGGGCGGGGATCAAGGCTGTACCGGCGGACGACAAGCGTCTCTTTGAGACCTTGTGGCGGTGGTTCAACCCAGACAAGCCCACCCCGGAGTACGAGCCTCCGAGGGCCAGGGCCCCTTACGGGACGCCTGACTACCGGGGGTTGACCCGACAGGTGGCGCAAACGGAGGTGGACAACGCTTACCCCTTTTACATCCGCTTGGGAGAGCGGTGGGTGGGCGGTGTAGCCATGGCTTCCTCCCCCGATTCCACGTGGCCTGGGATCGCGGACGCGCTTTTGCGCACCGAAGGGGAGTTCTACCTGATAGCGGATTGGTACCACAAGCCTTGGGAGAGGGAAGTCCGTAAGGTAAGCACGGGGCACCGCACGGCTAGCGCCATGGCCCGCTCGGACACGGTGGTGGACCCTTCGGTGTTTGTCAAAGCACAAAACTACGAAGAGGCACTAAAGAGAGCCCAGGGGGAAAGCCGCCACTTTTTTGAAACTAGCCTGCACCTGGTCCTTCTCGAAAAGAGTTTGCGAGATTTGAAAAAAAGGATACCGGCGGCGAGGGGGCGTTTTGCTCAGGTGGGGGGAGCTAGAGGTATTCCTGTGGCCGACTTTTTTGAGGCGTGGGTGAGCCTATCGCCGGGTTCGGGCAAGGTGCCGTACTACAAGACCCTTTTGTTGGAAGACAACGCCGCAGACTTGATGCCCACGTGGTCCCCCTGGAGGGGTTTGGACAGGCCGATGGCTATCTATGAGGGAGCAGGGGGCGTACCAGTAAAGATTGACCTGTTTTCTGACCGATTCCCGGCCAAGCACGGGATTGTGGTGGGGGGAAGCGGATCGGGTAAGAGCTTTTTCGTGCAGTCCCTCATCAGTCAGGTGGCCCTCCGGGGGGTGGAAGTCATCATCGTGGACCGGGGTTTCAACTACGCGTTCCTGGTGGAACTTTTAGGAGGGAGCGTGGTGGTCATGGACCCCGTAGAGGGCACCAGCGTCAACCCCTTTGAGCTGTCCGAAGGGGAGCTTTTTCCCTCGGAAGAAAAGAGAGACCTGATTCGGGCTATTTTCCGGGCCATGATACCTCCTCCCTTGAACGAACAGGAGGCCATGGTAGAGGAGGCCATCTGGATGGCCGCCGTGGAGCAGACCTACCTGATGCAGCAGCAGGAGGACGAAAGGGGCCAGAAGTACCTGGAACCCTTTACCCTCTCCACGGTGGTGCGCAAGCTCCGCACCATGGAACAGGTGAACGGCAAACCCATGGGCCCCTCGGAGAAGGAAATCGCCCAGCGCCTTGCCCTGGCCCTGGACAACTGGACGGGAGACTCCGTGTACGGGCGTCTCATTGACCGCCCTTCCCAGGTGAACCTGGACAACCAGGTGGTCTACTTTGAAACGGGCAGGCTGGGAAACGACGGCCCCTTGACTCAGGTGGGCCTCCTCCTCATTTCGGACCTCATTTGGAAAAAGATTACCAAGAAGAAGGGGCCCAAGCTGGTGGTTTTAGACGAGGCGTGGGCGCTTTTGAAGAACAAGTACGGGGCGGGGGTGGTGGAGAACCTTTACCGGCGGAGCCGGACCTTCGGAGCGGCGATTTACGCCATCACGCAGGAACTGAAGGACTTTACCTCGGGGTATGCCCAAGGGATCGTGAGCAACACGTACTATCACTACCTTCTCCGGGCCTCGGAACAGGAGGAACACATCATGAAGCTTTTTGGCATACCTGAGCGAGCCATTGAAGAGGTTTACAAGAAGCTGGAATACAAAAAGGGGCAGTATTCGGATGTGCTGGTAGTCCTCAGGACGGGAACGGGCCTCGAGGGGGGCGTGTTGAGAGTAAGGGTTTCTCCCCTGGAATACTGGAGCTACACAACAGACAATAACGACAAAAGGAGGCGAGAAGAGGCTGTCAAGCGCTACGGGAATCCGAAAGATGCCGTTCTAGCCCTAGCTCGGGGGGAAGCATGAGAGCGAAAGCCATTCTTGTGGGAGCAGTCCTGACCTTTGTCCCAGGAGCTTTTCCAGCAAAAGCCAACGGGTTCTGGGACACCCTTGGGGGAGTGCTCAATAGCGCTTGCAGCGCTACCTATGACTTCAACTTTGGCGGTAACTGGGACTGGATTTGCACCCTGAGGAGCGTGTACGGCAACTTCCGCTGGATAGCGGAGAACTTCCAGGACTATGTGCAGGACTTTGCCATCCAAGCAGGCATAGGTGTCATTGAGGGCTTTATGCAGTCCTTGGGGTGGTACATAGGACCGGGGGTGAACCAGTTTGTGGACCAAATCGCCGATGCCGCTCAGCAGGTAAGGCGGGCACCGCAGCTTTTGCGAAGAGCGATTGCCAGGGCGATGCTAGAGGATGCAAAGGTGAGGCATATACCCCTAACGGGACGGTATCCCACAGGGAGCCCCCCTGACCTTTTGGTCCAACAAGCCCAGAGCAACCCCACTATCGCGGGGGGTTTCTTGGGGGACTACCTGGAGGAGGTCAAGGACATCGGGAAGCGTGTGGCGGCCATACAGGCCACGTCCAACCTTTCGGAGGAACTGAAAAAGAGCAACGAGACGATAGGGGAGCTAACTAGCTTGGTAACAAAAGTGGTCACACCAAAGGAGGCGGAGCAGACCACGGGAGGGGTGGTGCGAGCAGGTGTGGCGGATCAGCTGGTGGATAAGGCAAAAACGGCGGCATCAACGAGAGAAGTTATGGAGGCTACCGTAGAGGGGATCTCGTACCTGTTGAGGCTCCAGGCGGCCACGAGTCCCATCTTGGTTGACTTCCTGCAAAAGCAGGTTCAGGCGCAGCTTTACACCAATGGGTCCTTGGTGGGGTTGTACGACGAGATCGCCGCTCTTGCGGAAAAGGATTCGGGCGAAGCCGAGTACGAGCTACAGGCGTATGCGGTAGCCGTTGAGGAGGGAGCGAGGGAAGCGGAAAACGAACTGAGGGTTTTGGGAGAGCGTTTTCAGTCGTTGGTGGACATGGCGGATAACCTCCCCGACGGGGGAAGTCTCTCTTGGTAGGGGGTGAAGGATGAACCTTCCGGGTATTCCTGACTACAGCTACTTCATCGGCCAGTTTATCGCTACCGTACAAGGAATGGGGCTTCAGGGGTGGTTCACGGGAGCGGCAGGGGCGGCAATTGTTTTTGCCTTCGTGTGGGCCTTGGCGCTGTTCGCGTGGGGCAACCGGATGGCGGCGCAAGCCGTTTTCGTAAGGGCCATGGTGGCCCTATTGCTGTTCAATCTGGCTACACGTCCAGAAGGGGCCGCCTTTAAGAGTTCCCTCTACGACGCTTGGCGAAACGGGCACCGGGTGGCTGCCCAGAGGGCTTTGGGGCCGGTTGCAGACAGTGTGGGGCAAGCCCTGCTGGACATTCGGGACACAGTCCGCAATGCTTTGGTTGCCATAGGAAGCTTTGCTGTGGGAGGCTTTGCGCTGAATGTTTTTCGCGGGGGACTGGCGGGGGCGCGAGCGGCTGTGAGGGCAAGCACGGTAGCCAAGGGGGAGCTAGGGGGCACCACTCGGGGTATAGGAGGAGCCGGAGCATACCAAGCGGTCAAGACGAGTGTAAGCAAAATGGGGCAGGGGGCCCTTCTGCTTACGGCTCCCTATGTGGGAGCGATGATGCTTTCCGGGGTCATGGTCTACCTCGCCATCGTGCTTCTCCCGCTGGCCGCTACCGCAATGGCTCTGGGTGTACCAGCCGTTTTCAGGGCCGTCCTTTCCCTTTACCTTTCGGGGTTATTGCTGGGCATCGTTGCTCCTGTGGTCCTTGGGGCATCTCTTCGCCTCTTACAGCACACAAGCGTGGCGCAAATGCAGCAACAGCTGCAACAGATCATGGCAGAGGCGGAATCTGTGCGGCAACAGCAACGGCAGGCTATTGCCCAGCTACGGAGTGAGGTGGAAAACTACGGCAACCAGGTGGAAAACCAGGTTGCGCAGAACACGCTTCAAAAGAAGTGGGATGACATCAGGGAGTGGTTTGCCGGGGCAGTTTCCGGTGCGGCACAAGCGGTGGGCAACGCCATGAATACCGTGTTGGCCCCGCTGAACAACATGCTGACTTCCCTTGCCAGCTGGATTGTAACCGGCGTTGTGGGCATCTTCATGTACCTTCTGACCATCCTGGGGATACTGATTGGCGTTTCCATCACTTTGAACCGGGTAGCTTCTGCGGTGAGGATTTAGCGCCATGGACGAAGCGGCTCGGAGAAGGTGGCTTTTGGTGTTTCTCCTAAGCGTTCTCGCCATCCTTTTGGGGATGGGATACGGGATTTGGACCTTTGTCCGGGGGGTGATCCAGGCCACACAGGAACTCAATGCGCGAGGAGTGAGCCTTGTTCGGTGCTTGGGGGACCGGGCATGCAATCGGTGGTATCAGGAAAGGGTGGTTTCGGGGTTTGACGAGAACCTCCCTTACTACCTTCTCCCTTTGGTGCCCTTGGCTGCCCTGGCAAGGGCTAAGATGAGCGAAAAACCCAGGAAAGCTCCTGGCACCTCCCGTTATGCCCAGAAAGCGGACCTGGGGCGGTATCTTCACGGCAGAGAAAGGAGTGGGTGGCTGGGCCTGTACGAGGGTAGGCCCCTGCGGTACCCCAGCAGGACCCGCTTTGCCCACACCCTGGTCCTGGGTCAGCCGGGGGCGGGGAAAACTTCCCGGTTTTACGAACCCAATCTGGTGATGGACGCCTTAGACGGCAACAGCGTGGTGGTAGTGGACTTGAAGTGGCCCAACACCCAGGGGTTTCCCAGGTTTATCCCCCTCTTTGAAAACGCCGGGCACCGGATAGAGCTTTTCCTGCCTTACACCCTGGGCTCCAAGAAACTTCCCCTGCTTCGTGATGCCGCGGACCCTTTGGTGGCTATGGAGATCGCCGAGGGGATTATTCCCGTCGACCAAAGGGCTACCGCCATGACCTACTACAAGGATCAGGAACGGGCCATCCTCTCCACGCTGTTGCGGCTGGAAGCCACCGTAGGTTCCGGCTCTTTGGGGCGCTTGGTGCGTTTGCTGAAGCGAGGACCGGAGGCGGTGGAGGAGTTTGTGGAAAGCCTGGGGGATGACCGGGCCAAGGAAGAGATCGGATTTTTCCTGGACCTCACCCCTAACCAAAAGACGGGGCTAGTTGCGGGTCTCCTGGGGAAGCTACAGCCCTTTGATGACCCTCGCTTGGAGAGGGCCACGGGGAGGGGAGGGGAGGAAGAGGAAATCGATGTTGCCCGGATTGCTAGGGAGCCCACCTTTTTCTACATTGGCATACCGCAGGACCAGCTGATGGAAGGGGTGGGCCAGGTTTTCTTGCAGATGATTGTGCGGTATATCAACCGCACGCTCTTGCGGGAAGCTCGGAACCATGGGGGGCGGTGCCCGGTGCCTGTGATCATTTACCTGGACGAGTGGGCGAACCTGGGCTATCTGCCGGGGATGGACGTGATGCTGGCGACGGTGCGGGAGAGGCGTATCGCCTACATTCTCACTTTGCAAAACCTGCACCAGGGGATCAAGGATTACGGGGAGCCGGAGTTCAAGGCCATCTTGAACAACCTGGGGCACTGGGTAATCTTTCCCTACGCCATATCCATTGAGGACCGCATTTACCTGTCTGAGTTCCTGGGGCAGACCACCGCTTACGAGCGCACGGTAGCTCAGGGGTGGAAGGGAGCCATACCTATCTTTGATCCACGGCTTCAGGTGGCAGAGAAGGAAGTGGCCCGTCCTTTCCTGGCTCCTATGGAGATGAACGAGTTTACGGAGGGCCAAGGACTCGTCTTTGGTCCAGGAATCTACCCGGTGAAAGTGTGGTTGCCCCGGGTGGATGAACCGCAAATAGGAGGCCACCGCAATCCTCTTTACCCTTATGGGAAACACTTAGGGGCTTTGCGGGAACAACCCGATGAAGTCATGGCAGAGGTGGAAAAACACCTCTTCCCTGTGGATTCCGAAGAAGAAACCACTCCTTTGGTCCGCTTCCGAGAGTGGGCGGAAGCTGTGGTAAACGGAGAGTACCGGGTACACCTGGGAAGGAACCCTCACACCCTGGAGTTGACCAAGGTACAGGTGAACCGGGAAACCTTACCGGAACCCCTGGGTACACCTCCCTTCTTCCCAGAGTGGAAGAGGCAAGGGTGGGTGCGTTTTGAGAAGAACGAGAAGGCCATTGCCATCACGCCCAAAGGGTTAGAAGTTCTTCCGGTGGAAACGGTAAGGGGATTGGAGCGCCTAGGTTTGGCATGGAAGCTTGTGGACTGGGTAAAGAAGCATCGCGAACACATACAGGGCTTGGGGGAACAGGTAGACCTTCCCTTGGCCTACTTTGAAGAAGCTACCCTTACCATCCCCGAGGGAGCTTTCAAGGAAATTTTCGGCCCCGAGGCCCCAAGGGTGAGGGAACTAATGCCTCTCAAGAACACCCAAAGAAAGGGAATAAAGAGTGTGAAACTGCCTGCTGTGGTAGAATACCTGTGGGATAGCCAGTCAGAAGGCGAAAGCGCAAAAGGTGCCGAAATGGTGGTGGAAAAGGCTAAGGGCGAGGGCAGTGGGGACAAAGGCGATAAAGCGGAAAGGGAGAACAGGAAAGGTGTTTCTCCAGAGGTTTCTGGGACCCAGGGGAGTCGTTCTCCTCGTTCTGGGGACTCTGGGCTGGACTGGTTGTTTGAGTGAGGCGTCTGGATGGGAATGGCAGGCGTTTCTTTCCTTTGTGGAGAGGGGGAGGGAGGTTATTTTGGTGGCCCCCGTGTTTCGGGAGCGTCCCCTGATGGAGGCGGTGTGGAGGCGGTTGCGGGAGGGAAAAGGGGGGGTTTACTTGGTGGGTTCTTTGGAAGCCTCAAGGGATCCGGGGAGTTACTTTCTGGTGTTCAGCGGGTTAGGGGGGAAGCTGTACCAGGTTCACCCCTGGCCCCTGAAGATAGAGGGGTCGTTTGTGGTGGTGGATGGGAGGAAAGGTGTGATAGGGCCTTTGGTGGCTGGAATTGCTGATCTGGAGGGTAGGACGCGGGAGATGACTCCCGATGAAGCCCGTTTGTGGCGGGACTACGGGTTAGCCCTTATGCAGGCAGGCAGGGAGGTCAGGTACGACCTCGAGGTGGCCATGAGGCTTCACGTGATGCGGCGATTGGGCATCTTGGGAGGTGGGCGATGAAGTTTCCCCTTTGGGCCAGGGTACTCCTTTGGGCAGAGGTGCCCCTGGTGTTCTTTCTCAATCTCTGGTACACCCCATACGCCATCCTGTTGGCTTGGGGTGTTCCCCTTCTGTGGGAAAGGTGGTTTACTCACCTGGAAACCCTGGAGGAGCTAGCCTACGTGGGGGAGTTCAAGAAGTTGACCGAGGCAACCTCGGGAGAACCGACCACAGGTAAACCTGGGGAATGAAAAGGGGATGGGTTATTTTCCTAGGGTTACTGTTTCCCGCTTTGGCCTGTAGGTATGTACCTCAGGACCTCTGGCACCTCACCTGGCGGCACGCCCTGGCCTGGGGGGTGGACCCCTACCTGGTGGCGGCGGTGGTCTGGGTGGAGAGCGGCTACTGCCCCCAGGCGGTGGGCCGGGCGGGGGAGGTGGGCCTGGGGCAGTTCATGCCCGGCACCTGGCACCGGACCACCGGGGGAGCCCCCCCGGAGTGGAGGACTGACCCCGACTGGGCGCTCTGGGCCACGGCCAAGCACCTGCGGGAGCTTTGGCTAGCCACCCGGGACTGGCGGCTGGCCCTGGCCGCCTACAACGCGGGGCTGGGGGCGGTGCGCTCGGGGCGGATCCCCGCCTCCACGGTGCGCTATGTGGAGCGGGTTTTGCGGGTTTACTGGCGTTGGAGAGGAGGGGTGATGTGAGGGGGTTTTTAGCCACGCTTTTGGTGGTGTCCTACGCCTTTGCCCTGGTGATGTCCACGGGACACCTGAGCGAGTGGTACAGGCTCACCCTGGGAAACCTTCCTGGATGGTTTGCTGTGGGTCTGGCGGCGGCCTTGGAGATGAGCGCCTTCCTGCTGTCGTTGCTTTCCAACTCTCTCCTTCGGGGATCGCGATGGGCATCGTGGGGGGCGGTGGTAGCCCTTGGCCTGGTGTGGGTAGGCAACTACTTCTCCATGCGGCGAGCAGGAATAGGAGTGGCGGAAGTTGAGGTCTTCCTTTCTTCCTTGTTCGTTCCCGTGTCCACTTTTGTCATTGCCAAGGTGCTTGGGGAACTCCTTGAAGGACAAAAAAACGCTGTCACCTGGGTTTCCCAAGGGGAGGTTCATTTGGGGGTAGGGGGCCCCAAAGCGGAAACCAAAAGTTTTCTCCTTGATGTTTCGGTAAACTCGCAAGAGCCTGAAAGTGCGGAAGGGAGAGCAGAGGTAAACGAAGAGGAAACGGGGTCATTTCGGCAATCCAAGGGTTCCCACGAAGACTACCTAAGGGTGTTGCAAACTCCCCGGACGGCGAAGGAGCTAGTGGAGATCTTTGGAGTGAGTAAAGCAGCGGTTTACAAGCGGTTGAAGGCCCTTGAAGAGAAAGGTTTGGTGGAAAAGGAGGGTGGGCGGTGGGTGGTCCGTTCAGGGCCCCGTTTGATGCAAGGAGGTAAGGCTTGAAGGAGGTTCATTTGGGGGTGGGGGGCCCCAAAGCGGTTCATTTGGGGGTGGGGGGCCCCAAAGAGGAGACCCTTCGGCACATAGAGGAAGCTGAACGGATAGGGACGGAGCGGCTTCTTTCCTACTTTCCCGCCTGGATACGGGCCATTCTGCAGGAAGACATTGAGGGCGTGGAAGAGGTGGCGATGGACTTGGGGCGGCCCCTGGTAGTGCGGGTGCGGGGAGAGCAGAAGCTGCACCGAGAGGTGTCCCAAGGGGATATTGACTACTTCTATGCCAAAGTGGGCAGTTTCCGGTCTAACGGGCGGGCGGGGATACCCGGGACACTTCACCGTATCTCGGTAATCCGGGATGCGGATGACCTGCCTATCGGTTTCACCATCCGGTTCGGCAGGGCTATTCCAGGCATAGCCACCCCTTTGCGGGACTGGATAGGAGGCAGGGACTCAACCCTCATCATTGGTCCTCCCGGAGTAGGGAAGACCACGCTTCTGCGGGGAATCGTAGAGGAAAAAGCCAAAACCCTGAAGGCCCGCCTGGTTATCGTGGACACCTCCAACGAGATTGCAGGGGACGGTGCAGTCCCTCACCCCATCATCGGGTCTGCTCGGAGGATGATGGTGGGAGACCCCCGGAAGCAGGCCAACATCATCTTGCAGGCCATCACCAACCACTCCCCCGAAACCATCGTGGTGGACGAGATCGGCTACCACGGGGACGTGGAGGTGCTGGAAACCGCCAGGCGGAGGGGTGTGGACATCGTAGCCACCGTCCACGGGGAAGACCTGCGGGATGTCCTGGAAAACCCCGTCCTCCGACCCCTCCTGGGATACCCGGACCTGGAAACCGGCAAACGCCTCACCCGCCCCGTGTTTCGGGTAGGCATCGCCGTACTCGCTAAAGGCGTCTACAAAGTTTACCCCGACTTCACCGCCGCCATCGATCAGGCTCTCAGAAAAGAAGACCCCGATGGCATCGTGGTTGACAGCAAGAGGGGATAAATCCCCCCGCCACATCAAAAACTCCCATTCCCCAAGTCAAAACCCCGCCCCCAACAACCTTCGCCCCGTTTACCCCAAACGCATCATTCTAAGAAAAATCCCGGCAAAGGAACGAAAGAAAAGATTTTCCTTGAGGAAAGCATTCCTAACACAAGAGGGTGAGGAGAGGAGAAGGTAGCTTGAGGAGCCAAAGGAAACTTGATGCGGATGGGTAATCAGGGAGGTTGTATCCCCCCTCCCCCCGCACCCCTCCCCCCTTTGGGGGGAGGGGAGTCATCGCGGCCCAGAGGGAGCGAACTCTATGGTGAACCGAAACACGCCAGGGGCACCAAAGGTGCCCCTGGCAGTCTGGAAGGCGAAGCCGCCTAGGTGGGCGCAAGCCGAACGGCTCTCTAGGAGCTGTGCCTGGGTCCCGATCTCACCGCTGGGAGGGAGGGGGCAACGGCACGCGGAAGGCCGCCCGGCTAACCCATGATGCCGGGCAAACCCTGGTCCTCGAGGCCCTCCCCGCGTGCTGTGCGGCTTCCCCTACGACTGGGGAGACGGATGGTTCACCCGCCCCTGTCCCCGGTGCGGGACCTACGCGGACACCTTCCACCCCCAGGAGTACCTCTGGACCTTCATACGAGCCCAGGGAGGGCTGGCAGAAGCCGCTCAGCGCCTCGAGCTCAAGCAGACCACCCTGGAGAGGTGGCTGAAGGAAGGCCTCCGCCCAGGAAGCTGGCGCTTCCTCCGGGGGAGGGTGAGGAAAATCCTTCTAGCGAATCCAAACGCCAGGGGCACCTTTAGTGCCCCTGGCCGTCCGAAAGGTGAAAGGAGGTAGCCATGCTCTACTTCCTAGGCGGAAAGACAAGGCACCAAGGCAAAAGGCTCTCCGAAACCGGCATGAAGCACCTGGCCCTCCTGGAAGGACAGGTCTACGCCCATCCCCAGGCCCTCTGTGAGGGCACACTTGTCCCAGAAGAAGACCTGCCTGCCGGAGTGACCGTCGTAGTCACCCCCAACCCCCCTAAAGGAGCCCTGGTGTTGGCCCCCGGTCCCAAAGGCTGGGTCGCGGTGGAATAACATGCCCAGGATCAAGCTCAACCCACAGGAACTCCAGGACTACCTGGAGTTCCGCAAGAGGGGCAAACGCCACCGCGACCGCAGAAAGCCCCGCGGAAACCCCAGAAGCCTGGCCCGCCGCCGGGCTCACCTCCTGGAGGATTGAAATGTTCCGAGAACAAGTGGAAGCCCTCTACACCGCCCTCGTGGGAGACGTCCCCATCATCCTCTGGGGACCCCCAGGCACAGGCAAAACCGCCACCCTCACCCACCTGGCCCGGCGGCTCGGGTGGCACCTGGAAGTCCTCATCGGTGCCACCCGGGACCGCACCGACTTCGGGGGATTCCCCGTGGCCCACGAAGGACGGGTGAGCCTGGTCCCTCTCCCCTGGCTCACCCGCCTCCTGGAAAAAGGACGGGAAAGCATCCTCTTCCTCGACGAACTCTCCTCCACTCCCGAGGACGTCCGCCCAGCCCTCCTCCGGGTCATCAACGAAAGAGTGGCCGGGGATACCCCCATCCCCTCCCGCATCGCCGCCGCCGCTAACCCCGCCGAAATCGCCGTGGGCGGCTTTGACCTGGAACCCCCCATAGCCAACCGCCTCCTCCACCTGGAGTGGAACCTGACCCCCCAGGAGTGGGCCCAGGGCCTCCGGGAAGGATGGGACACCATCTACCCCAAACTGCCGCCCCCGCCACCCCCAGAAACCCTCGCCGCCCACCAAGAGTGGGCCCGAGACATGGTGGCCCTCTACCTGGAACGCAACCCCACCCACGCCTACCACCTCCCCCAGGGTGAAGGTAGGGGAAGAGCCTGGCCTTCCTACCGCACCTGGACCATGGCCGCCCAAGCCCTGGGTACCGCCCGCGCCCTCGGGTTCGGAGAAAGCGTCCAGAGCACCCTCGTGGCCGGAGCCGTGGGTAAGGCGGGGTACGCCTTCATGACCTTCCTCCTGGATCTGGACCTCCCCGACCCCAAAGAGGTCCTCCACAACCCCTCCCTCCTCCCCTCCCGCGATGACCGGGCCTACGCCACCCTCATGAGCGTGGCCTCCCTCGTGGTCAGCGAGTGGAGCGAGGAGCGGTGGAAGCAAGCCTGGCGTGTCCTCGGACACGCCGCCCAAGAAGGCCGCGCCGACATCGCCGTCCCCGCCGCAGGACGCCTCATCCGCGCCCACCAACGGGCCAGGGAGGAACGCAAGCCCACCTGGACCTTCCCCGAGGCCGCCCAACGCTTCCTTCCCCTCGTGCAAAAGGTGGCAGAAATGCGGAGGTGACCATGTACATCAACCCCACCACACCCCACGGGGAACGCCTCCGGGCCGCAAGGGCCGCCCTTGCGGCCCGGTTCCCCTACCTCTACCCCATCGTCTACCTCCTCACCCTCGTGGAAACCGACCGCCTCCAAACTATGGCCGTCGACCGGCACGCCCGCCTCTACTACAATCCCTGCTTCCTGGATGCCCTCACCGACACCCAGGTGGTGGGCCTCCTCTGGCACGAGGTCCACCACCTCCTCCGGGAACACCCGGGACCCCGGGGAGAAAACCTCCACCAGCGCCACCCCTACCTCTCCAAAATCGCCCTGGACCTGGAAATCAACGACGACGCCCAGACCGCAGGGGTGGACCTTCCCCGGGGAAATCACCCCTACGCCGGGCATTTCCCCGAAATGTACGGGTTTCCCACAGGGCTTCTGGCAGAGGAGTACCTGAAGCTGCTCCTGGGCTTCCCGCCTGAGAAAAGGCCCAAAACCCCACAAGAACACGGAACAGGAGCAGGAGGGGATCCCGGGGACTGGGAACTGGGCAACCCCTCTCCCTCCACCGGAGGAGTGGAAGGGGCCAACCTGGAGGTGGCCCGCCAGGCCACCGCCCAAGCCATCCGGGACTACGAGGCCAAGGGACGAGGCACCGTACCCGCCGGGGTGCGCCGTTGGGCAGAAGCTTACCTCAACCCCAAGGTGGACTGGCGCAGCGTCCTCCGCAACACCCTCCGCAAGAGCCTCGCCGACCTCGCCGCCCGCCAGCGGGCCACCTACACACGCCCCCACCGCCGGGCCAGCACCTACCACCCCGTGATCCTCCCAGGCACCTACGGCCTCAAACCCCGGGTGGCCGTGGTCATCGATACCTCCGGCTCCATGGACGAAGAACTCCTCGGCCAGGCCCTCGCCGAAGTCCAAGGCATCCTCCAAAGGGTCAAAGAAGTCAGGGTCTACACCGTGGACGCCGCCGTCCACACCGCCCAAAAGGTCTTCCGCAAAGAACAAATCAACCTCCTCGGAGGCGGCGGCACCGACATCACCCTCGGCATCCACGCCGCCCTCGCCCATAAACCCCCACCCGACCTCATCGTCGCCCTCACCGACGGCCTCACCCCCTGGCCCACCTCCCCCACACCCGTCCCCCTCCTCGCCGTCCTCCTCCAACCCCACGCCCCCACACCTCCCCCCTGGATCCGCACCATCGTGGCATCATGAGAACTCTCATCTACACAGGGAAAGATGAGGGGGCGATTCTCATGAAAGAAGAAAACGCACAGAAGGGGGGTTAGCAAAGTTATCCCGGAAGGAACCCGCAGATATCCTAGACTGACTCTTCGGTGAAGGATGAGAAAATGAGATGCCCTTTCATCCTTCACCCGGTTTTGCGATAGGAAAGGGGGTGGAACCATGAGGTGAAGGATGGTGAAGGATGAGAGGCTCTCATCCTTCACTACGAAATGCCCTTCTAAAGGGCATTCCTACCGTGGGTGAAGGATGAGAGGCCGTTTTTGCCTATTCTCATAAAAACGGCCAATACTTCCATTTCGGGCAGCCACCATCACGGCTGAAGAAAAGTTGAGCGTGGATTTAGCAAGACGGGACGGCATCGCCGTCCCGGTCGGAGAGGTGAAAGGAGGTGAAGGATGAAGAACGGCAAGGGCAAGCAGGCAGAGCGGGAAGTGCTCCGGGCGTTCACCACCCGGGAGTACGAGGACAGCGAGGGGGAGACCCGCACCTACTGGGTCCAGGTGGGCCGGGCCTTCCGCTCGGAGAAGGGGATCACCGTCCTCCTGGACGCTCTCCCCCTCAACGGCAAGCTGGTCCTTCTCCCCCCTAACGAGGAGGCCGAAGCCGAGGAAGAGGAGGAGGACGTGATCACTCCCCGCAAGCGGCGCTAGGTCACGGGCGAAGCCCGTATCTTGACCACAGGCAAGAAGGGGGGGGCTAATCCCCCCTTCTTGCGTGGCTTTGACTACCATGGTTGAAGTAGGAGGTGATGCGTGCTCAACAGCGAACAGCAGGCGGTGGTGGGGCACACCTTCGGGCCCGCCCTGGTCATCGCCGGACCCGGCAGCGGCAAGACCCGCACCGTCACCCACCGCGCCGCCCGCCTGGTGAGGGAAGGCTTCTCCCCTGAGGAAATCGCCCTGGTCACCTTCACCCGCAAGGCCGCGGGGGAAATGCGGGAACGCCTCGCCCACATGCTCCCCGAAGACGAGGCCAGCCGCCTGTGGATCTCCACCTTCCACAGCCTCGCCGCTACCGTCCTCCGCCAAAGCCGCAAAGACCTCAAGGTCCTGGACGCCGATACCGCGCGCAAACTCATCGGCAACCTCCTGGAAGACCTCCAAGCCCCCCACCGCCTCACCCCCAAGGCCGCCCACGGGGCCATCTCCCGGGCCAAGAACGCCCGCTGGGACCGGGAAACCCTCGCAAGCCAGTACGCCGACTTTGAACCCTACCTCTCCCAGGTCTGGGAACGCTACGAGGAGTGGAAGGAAACCCGGGGCTACCTGGACTTCGACGACCTCCTCCTGGCCGCCGTGGAAGACCTCAAGGCCGACCCCTCCCTTCAGCGGGACTGGCAAAAGCGCTGCCGCTTCCTCACCGTGGACGAGTACCAGGACACCAACCTGGTCCAGTTTGAACTGGTCAGGCTCCTCCTGACCGGGGAAGAGAACCTCATGGCCGTGGGGGACCCCAACCAGGCCATCTACTCCTGGCGCGGGGCCGACTACCGCCTCATCCTGGAGTTCAAGCGCCACTTCCCCCACGCCCTGGTCTACAAGCTCCCCCTCAACTACCGCTCCCACCGGGGCATCACCGACGCCGCCACCGCGGTCATCCGCCAGAACCACCACCGGGAAGACCTCCCCCTCACCGCCCTCCGGGACGGCGACCCCCCCTCAAGGTCACCGCCGAAACCCGGGAGGCCGAGGCCCTCTTCGTGGCCGAGGCCGCCGCCCAGACCCTCGCCTCCGGGGTGCCCCCCGAGGAGATCGCCGTCCTCATGCGCTCCCTCTCCCTCTCCCGTCCCCTGGAGGCCGCCCTGCGCCGGTTCCGCGTCCCCTACACCGTGGTGGGAGGCGTGGGCTTCTGGGAGCGCCGGGAGGTCAAGCTCCTTCTCCACTTCCTCCGGGCGGCCACCGGGGACACCCTGGCCCTGGCGGAGGCCATCGCCGCCACCGTGCCCAGGTTTGGCCCCAAGAAGGCCCAAAAGGCCGCCGAGGACCCCAGGCTCCTCCTTCCCGTGCCTGAGGGGCGGCAACTCCTCCAGGCTGTGGAGGATGCCCGGCGCATCGCCGAGGCCCGGGGTTTGGCCCTGGCCGGGGAGACCGAAGCCTGGCTTCGCCGGTGGCGGGAGTTCCTCTGGCCCGTCCTCCTGGACTGGGCCGAGGGGAACACGGAAGCCGCAAGCGAACGCTACATGAACACGGAGGAAGTGGCGAACGCCATGCGGGGCTTCGCCGAACACACTCCCCAGGGGGACCTGGCTACCTTCCTCCAGGACATACTCCTGGAGATGGAAGATGGGGACCTGGAGAAGCCCCAGGGCGTGAGGCTCATGACCCTGCACGCCTCCAAGGGCCTGGAGTTCCACAGCGTCTTCCTGGTGGGCCTAGTGGAGGGCGTCTTCCCCTCCTGGAGAAGCGCCCAGAACCCCGCCCAGCTGGAGGAGGAACGCAGGCTCCACTACGTGGGCCTCACCCGGGCTAAGGAAAACCTCTACCTCACCACCTACCAGGTGGGCGAGCGGGGCCCCGTCCGCCCCAGCCGCTTCTTCACCGAAACCCCCGGCCAGCACCTCCCCTACCACCCCTCCATCGGCTACCACGGCAGGGAAACCACCGAGGCCGTCTCCGGCCTCGCCCAAATCGCCTCCCTGGACTGGTAACCGCAGGCCCCCTCGTGACCAGAGGGGGCCTGTCCACTTTGATAATAGTGCGCTCAACTTTTCTCCATCGCTAATGGTGGCTACCTGAAATGGAAGTATTGGTCCTTTTTATGAGAATAGGGAAAACCCCCCTCTCATCCTTCACCGTGGCAAAAACGCCCTTAAACACGGCGTTCTCGGGTGAAGGATGAGAGGCTCTCATCCTTCACCATCCTTCACCTCATGATCTCAGTCCGTTTCTCATCGCAAATCATGGTGAAGGATGAGAGGGTATCTCATCTTTTCATCCTTCACCATAGAGTCAATCTCGGTCAGTAGTGGGTTCCTTCCCGGATAACCGAGAACAGATGGCTTTCTAAGGGCACTCTCTACGATGAGAATTTACCTCTCATCGTCTCTCCTGTGGAGGGTAAAGATGAGAGCTTTCATGAGAAGGGAGGTGGGAAGGTGATTCGGTTGCGGGAGTTTTGGCGGGAGGAGGCGGAGGTGGTGGCGGTTTCGGCCACCTATTTAGCGGGTGAGCGGGTGGAGGTGAAGCGGGTTCGGTCCTTGGCGGAGGCGGTGCAGGAGGTTCGGAAGGCTAGGGACCGGGGAGCGGTGGACGTGGAGATCGCGTGGCTTCTGAGAAAGGAGGAGGGGGAAGAGTTTTCTTGGTACTTGGAGCAACGGTTGCACCTCCATTTTGAGAGCACAGCGTCTGAGCACCTTGCGAAGGAGGTGAAAAGGAATGTTCGCTGACGCCTTGGTCGTGGTTGTGAAGCACCACACGGGATGGATTGAGGTCTTAGGAGCTTCCCCTGTGTTCCTAGACGAGTCCGCTTTGCTTCGGAAAGGGGCTGTTTTGTACCAAGTGGTCACAGAAGATGGAAACGAAATCTACGAAAAGCTTCATCCCGCAGCTGTGGCTTGGCTGTATGCCCGGTTGCGGGGCCAGGTGGCCTACTTGGAAGCCTTGGACCGCGAGGGCAGGGTGGTACACCGGCTTTAGGGGGCGGGGCGGGGGATAAACCCCCGCCCCAGTCTGAAAGGCGAAAGGAGGGAAGATGAACTGGCAAGAGGTTTCCCGGATCCTCAAGGCTCCATTTCCCCCAAGCAAGGTGGGCTGGAAGGTCCAGTCTACCAACAAGGACCGGACCCGCGGCCTCGTGGTGGCCTACGTGGACGCCCGCACCGTAGTGGACCGCCTGGACGAGGCGGTGGGTCCCGAGGGGTGGCACGACGCCTACGAAATTCTCGCAGACCACACCTATACCGTGCGCTCCGAACGGGGAGAACGACGGGAACGCCTGGTGGAAGTCCGTTGCCGCCTCACAGTCCTGGGTGTCACTAAGGAGGACGTGGGAGAAGGCGATTCCCTCAAATCCGCCTTTTCTGATGCCCTCAAACGAGCCGCAGTCAAGTTCGGAGTGGGCCGCTACCTCTATGAACTGGAAAAAGTCTGGGTTCCCCTCAAAGATGGGCAACCCACGGAAAAGGCTCTAAAGGAACTCAAACGGCTCCTTCTGGAGGAAAACGAAGAAGAGGAGGACGCATCCTTTGAGGAGGAACCATGAAGCTCATCTTTTACGGGCACTCTCCTCGTCCCCAGGGTGTTTACGAAAACCTTGGTGAAGCCCCCGAAGGAGTCCCCTTGTTCCTCTGCCCCTACGAAGACACCTTTGTTCCGGTCGCTCGGGTGGGCAACCGCCTCCTTTACCTGGAGCCCGACGGGGTGTACCGCTACTGGGTGACCTACGAGGAGGAGAGGGACTTTCCCCTCCCTCCTGCCCGGGGTGACGCCCTGGTGGCCTTTTTTGACCCCCAGCAGCAAGCCTTCGGCCTGGAGGTCTGGTCGGGAAAGGCCCGGATGGCCCACATGGTCCTGCACCAAGGCCCCCTGGCTCTGGAAGCAGCCCGGTCCGTCTTCGGAGGTAGACGTGAGCCAGACGCCCAATAGGGTCGTGGAACGGGCAAAGCTTTTGGCCAAAAACGGAGTGATCTTGGACTTCGGCGCTGGGTATTACCGGGTGCGCTCCCAAAGCGGACGAGGGTGGTACGAGGTAAAAGATCCTCCCGGCATCTGCACCTGCCCAGCGTTTACGCATGGGCGCACCCGTCCCTGCAAGCACATCCTGGCGGTGCGCGAAAGGAGGAAACATGAAGTGGATACCCTACGGCGTAAACCTTGACACCAAGACCCACGGCTCCATCACCCATCTCCTCCCCCTTGCGGAAGAGGAGGTGAGTGAACCCATTTCCACAGAAAACCTGGTGGATCGCTTCGGCAACCGCCCTGATCTTCCTCCAGGAGCTTCTCCCCCTGCCCTCCCAGGCTTACGCTCGCCTCCTCCTTATAGCCCAAAGGGAAACTGTGGTGGGCGATCTCCTCCGGCAGGCTCCCGGCCAGTTCGTGGACCTGGGGGAGGACCGCAAGGTGGCCTACATAGGCCCCCTCGGGGACGGGCATCTCCGGGCCTACACACAGGCTTTTGACGAAGGAGTGGAGTGGGGAGTGGAAGTGGTGGATGCCCCCGGTGAGGTCTACGGCCTCGTCCTCCTCCACGGCACCCGCATCCATCCCCAAGAGGCCGAGGCAGAGGCCATCAAGCGGGCGAAAAAGGTGTACCAGTTCTTCACCTTGGAGGCCCAAGGTGTACCCTTCTAAATCAGGTAAGTCCAGCTGGGAAGTCTTGGCAGAAAACCAGTTGCGTTCCCTGGGCACACCCGTTTTCCTGGGGTTTACCGCTCGTGCTTTCCCCTACGCCCCATGTGGAAGCTTGAGGGAATACCGCAGGATTTCCCAGGGAGGGCAGCACGGAGTGGCCTGGTACAAGGTGCTGGAAAACAAGGTTTACTACATGGTAGAACCCCATGAACCGCGCTGAACCCATACTCAGAAACCGGAGGGGGTACACCCTTCGCTTTGATCCCCAAAGTCACGAATACCGCCTCACCTCTCCTCAGGGCGAGGAACGCACCTTACCTTCCGTTACCCGCATCCTTTCCCTCCTGGGTAAACCCAGGCTGCAAGCTTGGGCCATGGACCTCATGGCCCAACACATCCTCAACAACTACGCTCCGGGCATGACCCACGAAGAACTGCTCTACCTCACCCAGGAAGCCGCTGGCCTTCACCGCAAAGAAGCCCGAAGCGCTGCCAATACAGGAAGCGAAGTCCACGATTGGATTGAAGCTTTCCTCGGAGGTATACCCCGCTCACTCCCTCAGGACCCAAAAGCCCAAAGGGCAGTAGAACGCTTCCTGGAATGGTGGGAAACCACCCCAAGGCGTTTCCTCCTCTCCGAGGAAATCGTGGCCCATCCCCCGCTGGGGTACGCGGGCAAGGTGGACCTCGTTCTCTCCGACCGCACCCTCGTGGACTTCAAGACCTCCAAAGCCCTGTACCCCGAATACGCCCTCCAGCTGGGGGGATACGCCCTTGCCCTGGAGTGGTGGGAAGGCCTCCGCCCCCAAAAAGGACTCCTCGTTCGCATCGGCAAAGATGGCTCCTTTGAAACCCAAGAGGTGGACCTGCCTAGGGCCAGGGAAGCCTTCCTGCACCTTCTGGAAGTCTGGAAGTACCTGGAAACCCGCTGAACAAACAAAACGGGACGGGGGGGCAAGCCCCCCGTCCCGGTCTTGGAGGTGAAAGGAGGTGCCATGACTGTTGAGGTTCCCTTGGAGAAGCTTGAGCTAGCCCCGGAAAATCCTCGCCAGGTCCTCACAGAAGAAGGCATCGCCGCCCTGGCGGATTCCATCCGCCAAGTGGGAGTCTTGCAAAACCTGGTGGCTTATGAGGAGGGGGGCACCTACTACGTGGTGGGGGGTGGCCGTAGACTGAGGGCCCTGTGGCTTCTCCACGAAGCAGGCCACGATGTGCCTCCCGTGCCCGTCAAAGTTCTTCCCCGGGAGGAAGCCGCCGTGGTGGCCCTGGTGGAAAACCTGGAGCGCGAAGACCTCTCCCCCTTGGAGGAAGCCGAAGGCGTGGCCCGCCTCGCTGACCTCTTGGGAGTGGAAGAGGCCGCAGAACGCCTGGGACGCTCCCCAGCTTACGTGGCCCTCCGACAAGCCATAAGGGACAAGCTCGTTTCCAGAGGCAAAGAAGCTTTCCAGAAAGGGCAACTTACCTACCGACAGATAGCTCTTCTGGTTCGCCTTCCCGAGGAGATCCAGGAGGAAGTCCTCCGGCACTTTGGTTTCCATTGGGAGCCCGATGGTGTTCTTCGTTACCTGGAAGGCCACAAGAGCCAAAAGGGCTTCCTTTTCACGGAGGAGGAATACCGCCAGGCGGGAGGTGTGGTGGTCCACGACCTGGAAGGCAACCCCCACTACGTTTCCCGGGATGTGGTCTACCGCCTTCAACTCCAGCACATGACCCGCCTCGCTGAGGCCGCAGGCGTCCCCATCCATGTGGAGGACAAGCCCTGGCATAGCCGCCCCGTAAGCCCAGACCCAGAAAACATCGCCGCCACCGCTAAAAACTTGGAGGCCGAAGGCTACAAGGTTTACGGCTTGCGCTGGGGATACGGCGGCCTGGAGCTGGTTTACGAACGATCCAAGGCGAAATCCCAAGACTCCGACTCCTTGCCCGCTACCACCCGAGCCCGCCTTAACCTCGCTAAGGACCTCACCCACGCCCTGGACTTCGTGGACAACGGAAATGTCCGCCAAGCCATGGCCGAAGTGGTTCTCGCTGCCCTTGGTGAGGGGAAAAGCCGCCTTCAAATCACCGCACCCTCCTATTCCCCCCTCAAGTCCGATGAGGTGCTGGAGCGTTGGGGAGCTCTGAAAAAGCGCCTGCGGGAACTCGTGGACTCCTACGATGGGCACCTTCGGGATCACCCTCAGCTGGAGCAAGCTTTCGTTTTGGCCGTGGCCCTTGCCCTCGACCAACCCGCAGAGAGCATCCGCAAGGAAGTCCTTCGGCCTGAAGACCTGCGGGGCATTCCCCTAGAAACCCTCGCCACCCTCCTCCCCCGCGTGCCTAAAGACCGCAAGGAGGCGGTGGCTATGGTCCTCTCCTTGGACCGCATCCGCCTCTAAAAAGACGGGGGAGGGCCTGGGGAGGCCTTGGGCCAAGGAGAGGTTTGTCTGAAACCTTTGGTGCGCCAGGGTTTCTGACCCAGGCCCTCCCCCAGTCTGAAAGGCGAAAAGGCGGGAAGCTTCCCATGCGCCTGCAAGTGTTGCCCAAAACACCTCAGGCTCGGGCCAACCGCATCCTCCAGGGACTTTTGGAGGAGACCGCCTTCGGCCTCCCCTTCCTGGGGAGCAGGCTCCTTCAGGAGCTTCTGGAAGGACAGGAGGGGCGGAAGGCGGAAGTCCTGGTGGCCCGTAAGCTCCAGGCGGACCCCGCCCTAGCCCAGGTCCTTCTCTCCCTACCTCTGCCTGAATCTTGGAAAAAAGCGGCCCGGGAAGGGATGAAAGGAGACAAGCGTATACCCCTCTTCCCCGAACCGGAAGCCGCCTGGGAGGTGCCCGATGCGGGAACTCAAGCTCACCCCCGAGCAGGCGGTGGCCCTCCTCAACCTGCTCCAGGCGGAGCGGGAGTGCGAGGGCTACCTGCCGAAGGCCCTGGAGGAGGTTTGGGAGAGCCTGAGGACCTGGCTCAAGGAAGAGGGGCTGGCCCGGAAGAGCCCCACGGGGAGCTACTACCTGGTGCGGAGGTGAAGGATGAGGCGGTTTGTGTACGGTGTGAACCTGGACAGCGAAGACTACAACCCCATCACCCACATCGCGGTGCTGACGGAGGAGGAGGCCAGGAGCCTCGAGGACTTCGTAGAGCGCTTCGGGGACCGCCTGGTGGCCCTGACGCCGGAGGAGGAGAACTAGGGGTCAGCCCCTACCGAAAGAGCCCGCCACCCCTCCTCCAAGCGGTGCCTCAAGGGGAAAAAGCCCAGGAGGGCCAAGACCCCTCCCTCCAGGGCAAAGTCCAGCTGGCCCTCGAGGACGCCAAACCAAAGGGCCCAGAGCCCAAGGGCCCAGGGCAGGGTGAGGAGTACGGCCCAGCGGTAACCGTAGCCCCACCGGGGCAGGCGGAGCCCGCTCCGGTAGAGGAGCTCCCCGCCCACGAAGAGGGCGGACATGCCGGGCAGGGCCGCCAGGGCCACCTCGGCCCCGAGTTCGCTCCAAAGGAGGAGGAAGGCCAGGGCCAGGGGGAGGCGGAGGTCGAGGGCAGGCCGCCGCAGGCGGGGCAGGAGCCACAGGGGGAAAAGGGCCAGGAACAAGGGAAGGGCCTTCACGGCCTGAAGATACCCAAAAGGAGGCTTGGAGTGGGCTACGAAGTGCTGTACCTGACGGCTTTGGAGGTGCGCCCGGAGCGGGTGCGGGACATGGAGCGCATCCTGGAGCTCCGGGAGAGGGCCATCGGGGAGGAGGGCACCCGGGAGGGCTTCGCCGCCCTCCTCCAGAAGGAGCTTCCCCACCTGAAGGAGGCCTTCACCCCCGAGGGGGTGGGGGCCGTCCTCAACAGCGACGACCCCTACCTGGACAAAGACGGCTTCCTCACCCTGGGAGCGGTCTACAACGGGGGCGGCGTGGCCGAGGCCCTCTTCCTCTCCCACTTCCTGGTGAAAGGAGAGGTCATCGTCCTCTCCGACGACGAGGAGCTCCTGTACGGCTACCGGGTGGTGGAGGAGGGGAAGGTGGAGCCCCTGCAGGGGGCTCTCGTGGACGGCAGCGGGAGGGTGGTGTGGAGCGGGTAGCCGTGCCCCTCGAACCCGTACCTGGAGGGCCAGACTACCCGGCGGTGGGGCTTTTCCACCTGAGCGCCCTGAACGCCCTGGCGGGGTGCTGGCAGGACGCCGAGGCCAACAGGTACGGCCTCGCCGCCCTCCTGCCCAAGTACCTGGCGGGGCCCATGGTCCGGGTGGAGCGGGTCAAGAGCCCGGCCCTCAGGAAGGCCCTCGAGGAGGCCCACCAGAGGGGAGGCCTCCGCCTCATGCCCCTGGAGGTGGACGGCCTCCTGGAGGAGGCGGAGGCGGACCCGGACCTCACGGACGGCGCGACCCTGGTCCTGGGGTCCATCACCCCCTTCCGGGGCTTCCTCGGGCTCTTCTTCTGCGAGCGCTGGCCGGAAAGCCGCCTCCTGGCCTTCCCCACCAGGGGAGACCTGGAGAGGGTGCTGGGCGGCTAAAGGGGGGGCCTTTAGGCCCCCTCGGGCTTTTGTGCCATGGTACAGACGGAAAAAGCACAGGTCCAAATCAAGGTCAAAAGCCTCCGGATGGAGGTCTGCCCCGTCTGCCGGGGGGAGGGCTTTCTGCCCACCTTCCGCCCCCTGGAGGGCGGCCCGCCCCGGCTTCCCCTCCTGGGCCTGTGGGACCCGGCGGAGCTCTGGGACGAGTGCCCGGCCTGCGAGGGCACGGGCCGGGTGCCCGGGGAGCCCCTGGCCCACCCCGACCCCTGGGAGCAGGCCCTCGAGGGGCGGACGGAGGAGGAGGCGCAGGAGCTAGGGGAGTGGGTGGCCGCCTACCGGAGGCTGAGGCGGGAGGCCAGGCTTGCCCCAGAGGAGGCAGCCAGGGGGGCGGACCTGGAGGTCTTTGGCCCTCTGCTGTTCTGAAGGAGGTGAAAAATGGAAGAGCTAGACACCCTGGCAGGAGCGTGGGACGGGGAAAAGGAAAAGGCAGGCTAACACCCCCTTCCTCCTCCCCAGACGCCCCGCCCCCCCGGAGCGGGGGCCCACAGGAGCATCTTGACCAGGAGGAAAAGCATGAAAGACCCTCTGGGAAAAGCTCTGGAGCTTCTGGAGTCCTCAGCCCGCTTCTTGCTCCTGGAGGCCAACCACCTCCGTAAGGCCAAGGGCAAGGAGCGCTACAGGGTAGCCAAAGCCCTCCAGCCCCTGGCCGAACAGATCAGCACCCTGGCTAGTCAGGTCTACGCCCTGGAAAAACTCATCCACAAGGACGAGGACAACTCTGCGGAGGCCTTGAGAAAGGAGTTTTTCTGAAAGGAGGAGGGATGAACACGGAAACTCTTCGGCAAAGAGCCCAGGCCCTCATCGCCGCCATCGCCGCCCACGCGGAGGCCAAGCTGGCCTACGAGGCCGCCCTGGACGCCCTGGAGGACGCCCGGGCCAGGGCCATCCGGGAGGGCCTGGAGGGCAAGAACGAGCAGGCCCGCCAGGCGGAACTCCTGGCAAAGACCAAGGAGCAGGAGGAGGCGGTGCGGAGCGCCCGGGCCGTGCTGCGGGTGGCCGAGGCCAACCTGGAGATGGCCCGCATCGCCTACAGCGTGGAGAAGGAGGCGGCCCGCCTCGAGGCCCTCGCCCGGGGAATCGCGCCCGAGGCGGTGTTGCAGTAGACCAAGGGGTGCGGCCCTTTTCGCACCCCGATAGTGTGATGATTGCTCCACGGCTGGATTTCCTACTATAGGTGTTTCTGGTATCTTGGATGTGAAAGGGGGTGGAAGAGTGAACCGCCAGGTTTTCCGTTCCCTGGTTTGGGCGCTAGGCCTAGTGGCTATGGCGGTAGCCGCGGGCGGCGGTTGGGTTTGGTGACAGCAGTTGGGTTGCCCGGGGGGACCCCCCGGGCAGTCTTTGTGAGGCGAAACGAATGAGGCGGGTACAGGCTTACGTCCTTTTGGTTTTCCTTTTGGCGGTCGCTTTTGTAGGGAGTGTGGGTTTCTCCGTTTCCCTGGCGCTGTTGGGGGACTTTCTTTTTTTCACCCTCCTCACCCTTTTCTTTTCTCTGTTGACCGTGCCCTTGCCCCTTGTAGGACGGGTGACTATGGGTTTCGTGGGTTCCCTGGCCAGTGCAATGGTTCTCCCGCCGGGCTGGGCCTTTTTTGCGGGAGCCCTTGGGTACTGGCCGCGGGAGCGTCCTGTTTTTCTGAAGGAAGTTTTCAACCGTTCCCAACTGGGGCTAGCTGCTGGGGTGGCAAGTCTGCTTTACCACGCCTGGGAGGGGTTCCCGGGAGCGGTCGTGGCATACTTCTTGGTAAATACCCTGGCGGTGATGATCCTTTTCTTTTTTCTTGGTTACAACCCCAGGACACTTTGGCGGCGCAACTACCAAGGTTTCGCCCTGGCTTATCTGGGCCTTTCTCCGGTGGCCTATTTTGATGGCCCGTGTCTACGAAACCTCTCCTTTAGGGGGTTGGGGGGGATGGGGTGTTTTGCTGATGGTTCTTCCTGTGGTTTACGCCTGGAGGATGTGGCTTTACCAAGTGCGGCTCACAGAGGCGGTGGACGCAATGGTATTGGGCATGGTGCGGGCTTTGGAAGCCAGAGATCCGTATACGGCCTTCCACTCCGAGCGTGTGGCCGCCATCGCTACGGATGTGGGACGGGAGATGGGTCTTGAAGAAAGGGAACTGGAGCTTCTGGAGCGGGGAGCTAGGCTTCACGATATCGGCAAGGTGGGGGTGCCTGACAGGATCCTCCGTAAAGAGCAGACACTTTCCGAGGAGGAGTGGGCCTGGATGCGGCGTCACCCGGAGTTAGGTGAAATGCTCCTCCGTCCCTTGGTCCACTACTTGGGGAATGTGATCCCCGTGGTCCTGTATCATCGCGAACGTTTTGATGGCCGGGGGTACCCCCAGGGTCTTTCTGGAAACGAAATCCCCCTGCTGGCCCGCATTGTGGCCGTGGCCGATGCTTACGAGGCGATGACTTCGGATCGCCCGTACCGGAGGGCCAAAAAACCAGAGAAGGCCATGCGAGAGCTTTTGGACCTAGCGGGGTGGCAGTTTGATCCCAGGGTGGTGGAGGCCTTTGCCCGAGCTTGGGCAAGAAACCCCGACTGGCGGGAGCGGAAACGGTACTTAGTGACCGTGGCATGACCCTGGCGGCGATGGTTGCTCTAGGAATGGGGGTTGCCCTGAGGTATGTGGGGCACCTTTTGGGGTTCCGCTTCCATCCGGTAGCCCTCAAAGGTTTCCTTCTTGGTTTTCTTGCCCTAGCTGTGGAGATCGGGGGGGTTTTGTTGCGAGTACCTGTGCAAGGAGCGGTTTACGCTTTGGTGGCCTTGTGGGGGGTTTTGAACCGAAAGGAAGGGGCGGTTTACCCCTTGACCCTTGGTGCCACCTTGAATGCCGTTGCCATCTTCCTTCACGGGGGAATGCCTGTGGATCCCATAGCCCTTGAAAAGGCAGGTCTTGCCCATACGGCAGAGCGCTTGAACGACGGCCTGCATTACCTCGGGGAAGCTTTTCCCCTGGGGGACTGGATTGCTTTGCCTGGGAGGGTTCTTTCCCCGGGCGACCTTTTGATCCTTCTTTCTCTCTTCCTAATCGGCATGAAGGGGGTGCGAGCATGAAAGGTGCGGTCCTTCTGGCACTAGGTGCGATAGCCTTGGCTTCTTTGACGCCTCAAGGGGCCTTGTACGGTCCTTTGGAGGTCCAAAGGGTAGATCCACCGAATGTAGCGGTTCTGACGACCGGGCATAGGGTAGTTTTGGAGGGCATAGAGCTTCCCTACCATAGGGAAGGATCCCCCGCAACTGAACAGGCGAGGAGGAGAAAGCTTTTCTTCTCCACTCTCCTATCAAGGGGGCAGGAAAGCCAGCTTTGTGTTCAGGAACTTGTGAGACCTCAAGCCTATTTAGAGCTGGAAGGGGATCCGCAGAGAATGCGGGGTTACCTTTACATTCCCTGGCAGGAAAGCCTCTTGCTTCCCAGACCTCTCTTCCAGGTGGGAGAAATAAAGTTAGACCAGATCAACCTCCTTTTGGTCCTGCGAGGTTGCGCTTGGACCACAGGGCAGGGCCTTTACGCCTCCCTTCTCCTCCAAGCCCAGGAGGAAGCCCGGCGGGAAAGGCGCGGTGTCTGGCGCTGAAGAAACCGAAAACCTCCCGCTGGGATCAGCGGGAGGCCAGGGGGGGCTAAAGGCCGAGGAGATTGAAGAGGGTAGGCAACGCGGCTGCCAAAAGGGTGAGTCCAAGGCCGACCCCAAAGACGACTCTGGTCCATGAGATTTTTTCCATACCTGCCTCCTGAGATTTGAGATTTCAGATGGGAGATTTCCCCCTGAGCCTTTCGGCTCAGTGATATTCTACAACTGTGGTAGAACATGGGGAAGTGGGACATGAGGATGGAGCCTTTGGCCTACGTGTATACGGAGATCAGACTGCGAAAGACCTTCTTGGGAAATAAGGAGGCCCGTGTTCCTGGGGAAATCGTGGAGGAGGCACAGCGTTTGTTGAAGGGGTGGAAGGAGGTCTTCTGGCGGGCAAACCCGTTGGGATGGGTTGCCTATGGGGAGAACCTGTTCTTGTTTGAAGCTCTTGGGGGGTATGCGCGATGGGAACCTTATAAGGGTAAGGTGGTCCCGTATCCCGGTACAGAGGATCTCCTTGGCAGCCGGGGGCTTCTGGCCCGGCGGGGGTTTGAGGCCTGGATGGTTCCCCTGGAATTGCGGGACCGAAAAGGCCAGGTTCTAGTCGTTTTGGGAAAGGATGGGGCTGTTTCCTGGCAAGGGGGGTTTCATAGTGGGGATTGAACACCTTGTAGGGGCGGCCATTGCCTTGGGGGCCGGGAGCCAGTTTCGGAGGAGAGGACTTGGGGCTGTTTTGCTGATCGGTTTCTTTGCCGCAGTTGGAGGAGGAATTCTGCGGGACTTGCTCCTGGGCTTGCCCCTTTGGGTTTTGGATCATCCTCTTTACCCCCTTGTGGCGATCCTGGCCGCCTACGGCTCTTGGCGGGTACCCTTGCCGCCCCTTTTGGCCCTGACCCTGGATTTTGCCGGAAGCTTGCTCTTTGGGATTTGGGGAGCGGAACGGGCGGCAAGGGCAGGATGGGGTCTGGAAACTGCTGCCTTAGCTGGGCTCATAACCGCTATGGGCGGAGGGTTCTTGGGTTACTCCCTGCTTTTAGCCCTGGAGAAAGGGGGGGAATCTCAAAATGGTAACGGTCTCTCTCGATCGGAATCAGGAAAAGAAGGTTAGGCAGGACCTTGCCTATGCGGGTGCGGGGCTTCTCCTTCGGGGCAGTCACCGGGAAGGGTTTTCCCTCATCCTGGCTTCCCAAGCCCTTTACACCCGGCAGCTTTTGGAAGTCATGGAGGTCCTGACCAAGGGGGACTTGGAGGAGGCTGCCTGGTTGGCCTTCGGGTACACCCACCATCCCAGCCTGGAGAAGCGCACAGTGTATGGCCCTCCCGCAGGGGGCTGGAGGCAAATATGGGAACTCCTTTCCGAGGAAAGAATAGACCCCAAGGGGGAACCCGGGGCAACCCTGGTAGCCATCGCCCACACGGCTCACCTGGGGGAGCTGACGGCGCTGCTGGCCGTGCGGGAGCGTAAGGGCCTCGCACGGGCCGTGGAAGTGGCGCGGCTCCTCCTGGACCTCCGTCCCTTGACCTTCCGGTACGGCCTCCACGCGGTGTCTGGTCCCGTTCCCAAGGCGGAGGGCTAGACTTCCGTTTAGGGGGTGAGGTGTGGTGTGGCGGGGAAAGCCGTTGCCCCGGATCGGGGGGGAGGCGGTTTACTTGCTCCTGGCCCTCGCCAGCGGGGGCTTTTTTGCCCTGGAACGGCGGGCTGAGGCTCTGGTCCTGCTCCTGGTGTTTCTTCTCCTTTGGGCCTACTTCCGCACGGGTCGGCCCCGGTGGTTCGGCACCGGGGCGGCGGCCCTGGCGAGCATCCTCTTTGCCGCCCTCCTTCTGGGGACGCTGGGGTGGTTCCTGGCCCTGTTTTTGGGTTCGGCCAGAGGGGTAGCCGAATGGGCCCTAGGGGGAGCCTTGGTCCTCCTCACCCTGGGGGTCTGGTCCACCCTTCGCGGGTACAGGGTAGGCCGGGGTTGGACTAGGGAGGGAGCGGAATACCATGCGAAGGTGAGGGAAACGCGGGCCAAGGAAGTGCGTCAGGACGGGTCTTTCAGGGACTTTCCTCGCCTCGAGGCCCTTCTCAAGGAACGGGTGATCGGGCAGGACCGGGCGGTGGAAGCGGTGATCCGGGGGCTCAAGCGGAAGGCGGCAGGCCTCACCCGCAGGGAGAAGCCCCTTTCCCTGATGCTGGCGGGGCCCACGGGCACAGGGAAGACCGAGCTGGCGAAGACGCTCGCCGAGGCCCTGAGGCGTCCTTTGGTTCGCTACGACATGAACGCCTTCGGGCAGGAGTTCGCCGCCACGGCCCTGGTGGGATCCCCCCCGGGATACGTGGGCTCCGAGGAACCCGGGAGGCTTTACCGGGACTTGGCGGCGCACCCGGAGGGGGTCTTTCTCTTTGACGAGATGGAGAAAGCGCACCCCCTGGTCCTTGACCCCCTGCTCCAGCTTTTAGACGAGGGGCGGTTTCAGGAGCTTTCCCAGGGGCAGGTAGCGCAAGCCCACGAGGCCATCCTGGTCTTCACCACCAACCTCCTGTCCCAAGAAGCCTTTCTTGGGCAGGAGATCCCCGAGGGGGAGCTTCGGGAGCGCCTGGTGCACCTGGGGCTGAGGCCGGAGTTCGTGAACCGCCTGGACGTGGTGGTGGCCTTCCGTCCCTTTGACGAGGCCACCCTGCGGGAGATCGCCAAGCGCCACCTTTGGGCATACCTGAGGCGCTGGCAGGAGGCGAATGGGTTGCGCCTTCAGGTGGAGGTGGAGGAGGGGGTGTACGCCCATCTGGCTTCCCGCTGCGACCCCAGGTTCGGGGCCCGCGACCTCCAGCGGGTCATCGAAAGCACCGTGGGGGACGCCCTGGCCGAAGCCTTCCTTGTTAACCGCGTTAACCGCTCCCGAAAGGGAAGTCCACGGCACCTCTTGGTCGGATTGGAAGACCTGGGGGTTTTCGCTGAAATCAGGGTTGTGCTCTCGTGAGTTGTCCCAGATTCCACAGGAACCCCACCAGGTGCCCGTGCCCTGCGATGGCCAGGGCCAGGGGGTAGGAGAGGAGGGGATCCCCGGTGAGGCGGGTGAGAAAGACGACCTTCAGGGAGAGGAGCCCCAGGTCCACCAGGGGCATGCCCCAGGAGCCGAACTGGAGGGCTTTAGCGTAGAGCAGGTTGCTTTCCCGGTAGCCCCGCTCCAGGCCCCGCAGGGTGGTCCAGAGGTCTCCCGCCAGGGTAGTCCCGTAGTAGGCCAGGGCCCAGGGCCAGGCCTCCTTCCACACTTCGGGCTGGCCCAGCCCTAGGGCCAGGGTGTAGATCGTGAGCAGGCCGATCAGGGGGTAAACGAGGAAGGGCATCCCTCACCCCAGGGAAAACCCTGCCCGGCGGATCCCCATGTAGTTGCCGGTTCCCGCCGCCAGGTGGGTTATCCCCATGAAGAGCAGGGTTTTCCAGGGATCTTGGCTTAGCCCGGAGAGCACGGCGGCCAAGAGGAAGCTCAAAAGAGGCAAGCCCCAAGGCCCTAACCGCAGGAAGAGGCGTGCTAGGGGGTTCATCTCCTCTGCGCCAACTTCCAGACCGCGGAGAGTGGTCCACACGTCCCAGGTCAGGCCCACCAGGTAGAGGTGCAGGGCCCACGGATCAGGTTTTATCCCGAGGAGGGACGCGAGGACCACGGTTCCCGCACCGATGAGGGCATACCTGACCATGATCCCATCCTACACGCCTTCGGGGTGCCCCTGAAGGGCACCCCGGGCGGCTATGAGCAAGGCGGGTATGGCGGTGGCCGGGTTTGACCCCGGTGCCCTTATCCTACCATACAACCACCATGGTAGAATACAGGTGCTATGGCAAGGAAGTGGGTAGAGGCGGTGGTGGCGGCCCTTGGGCGTGTCCCCCAGACGCCCGAGGAGGCCCTGGCGGTGCTGGGGGCCCTTCTCCGTGCCAACCCCGCGGAGAAGGAGGAGTTCATCGGAGAAGCCCACCTGGCCTGGGTTGGAGGCGGGTGGGAGATCGAGGGGGACACCTCCCCCGAAGCCAGGGTCGTTCTCATGGCCCTGGCGGAGGCCACCCGGAGGCTTGCGGAGCGGTACGGGTGGAAGCGGGGTGGGGGATCCTCCAAGCTCCGGGTCACCGAGGAGGTGGCCCGGCGGGTGGTGGTGGTGGTCCAGGCCAAGGACTTGCCGAAGGAGGCCGTTTTCCGGGTGGGCCCGCAAGGGCTTTCCCAAGCTGCCCTCTGGAAGGCGGCCTACCTGGTGGCTGAGGGCAAGGTCGTTTACCTTGTGGGCCCGGTGGCCCACAAGGTCAAGCGGATGGTCTTGGACCGGGCGGCGAGGCTTTTGGCTAAGGCTGCTTCCAAGGTGCGGATGCCTTGGGGGGAGGAGGTTCCCCTGCTCAAGGGGGACAGGTGGGAGGATCTGGAAGCTCCCGAGCCCCGCATTGCGGCGGCGCTTCGGGAACTTCGGAAGCTTGTGGAGGAGGTGGTAGAGGAGGAGGAAGAGAACGAGGTAGCTGGGGACTGGGCGCACCAGACCCGGGTTTCCCGGCGGGCCCTCAAGGCCCTTTGGGTCCAGCTGGACCCGGAGGCCAGGGGAGTGGAGGCGGTCTACCTTCCGGAGGAGGAGGTCTTGGGTCTTCTGGACGGGGTGGAGGTGGACGTTTACAACCCCGAGGAGCTCCACCGCGTCCTGGGCCTCGAGGCTCGCCCTTTTTGCCGTCAGCCCACGGGTTGGCGGCGGATGGTGGAGGAGGTCGTCCGGTACGGGCGTTTCTTCACTTACCGGGAGGTAAAAGAGGTTTTTGCGGAGAGGAAAGGGGGAGATTGGCAGGTCTACAGGCTCCTCCAGGCTCCCGTGGCCTGGGAGGTGCAGGTCTTGGGGTTCAAGGATCCCGAGTCCGCCTTCCAGGAGGGGGTTCTGGAGGGGATAAAGGTGGCGAGGAGGCTCAAGGGCAAGGCCATGAAGGTGAACCCCATGGTTTACCTCGTGGCCGAGGTGCGCAAGTTCCTCTTGGAGCTTCGGGCCAGGGAGGTCGGGGTGTTCCGGCTTTCCTGGCGGGAGGCGGAGGCCGTGCGGCGCTACTTTGCCTTGATCAAGAAGCACGGCTTGTCTTCCAAGGAAGCCGCTGAGAAGGCGGGTCTTTCCAAGGAGCTTCGGGGGGCGCTGGAGGCGGGGGGAGAGCTGTCGGTGGACGCCTTCCTGGAGGTGGGGGTGGACCCCACCGCAGAGGTGGACCTGGAGGTGGATTACGATACATACCTCCTTCGAGAGAGGGTAAAAAAGGTCAGGGAGGAAGTGAGGGTTTTTTGGGGTCCCCAAGGTGAGGAGTTCGTGGAACTCCTCATGGACGGGGTGGCGCCCTACGCCGCCTCGTACCAGTTAGACCTTGGGGTGGAGTTTGCCGATGAGGTAGTAGCCTACCTCCGGCGAGAGTTGGAACCTTGGGTAGTAGAGGCCTGATCTCGGGTCTCTTAAGCCCCGCCTGACCTCAGGCGGGGTTTTCTGTGCGGAGATGTGGGAAGCGGAAGTTCTCGCCAAACGCCTTTGGGAAGAGGAGGTTTTCCCGGTCAAGCTTCGTGTAACCGTAAATGGAGAAGAGCTTTTCCCCGGAGGAAGGTTGGTGGCGGACGAGGTATCGTTGACCGAGCTTATGGTCCAGATCGCCAAACGCTTTCCCTCGTTCCGCACTCTGGAAGTGCGGCGGGTCTTGACCACGACGGCGGGAGTTTACGAAATCCCCGTTTTCCTTCTGGAGGAGGTATCATGTCTTTGATCATGCTTTCCCCTGGTAGCATGACGGTGAACGACTTTGGGGAGGAGCTGCTTCGGGCCTTGCGGGCGGAGGTGGAGGGGGCGGAGGGCGTCCCCGGGCTCATCGTGTGGGGGGAGACCCCGGAGGACCTGGAGACGGCCCTGTACGACCTCCTCAAGCACCTGGAGGAGCCCTACCGCACCCGCGTCCGCCGGGTCCTGGTGGACCTGGTGGAGCGCTCCCGGGCGGAGGGGTACACCGTCCTCGCCCTCCTGCCCACGGAAGAGGGGGTGCACGCCAAGGGGGCCCGGGTGAGCTTGGAAATCCTCCCTACCCTCAACGCCAAAGGCGAGGCCTGAGGTTTGCCTGCCTGGCCCCGGGGGGCTCCGCTTTGGGGCCCCCTACCCCCAAATGAACCACTAGAACTCCCTGAAGGAGAGGGGCGTGGCCAGGATCCGCTGGACGTCAAAGGTCCTGACCGTGGGGAAGTTGGGCGGGGCTAGAGCGCTGTCGGCGAAGCGCAGGTCGAAATCGTAGGTCTCGATGTAGCCGGAGATGAGCCGACCCGAGGAGTCGATAGTGCCCCGGAGCTGATCCGCGGACTGGATGAGGCCTCCAAAAAGCCGGAGCTTCCCCTGCTTCCCACGGCCAGAATAGTTCTCCACCGCTAAGCCCTTCCCCGAGGTGCCAGAGAGGTACGACCCCCAGAGATAGAGGTTGCTGGGGGCCTTGATAGGGGAGTCTTCGATGACCACGTTATCGGTTTGGGACATCACCCCGAGAACCGTGGGCAGGGTTTGGCCCGCACCCAGGGCGCACCTCGGTCGGCTGGCAAGGTAAGCGGCATCGCTCACCTTCGTGGGATCGCACTCGTACACCAGGTCCCCAGTGATGCCCACCTTGTTGACCGCCGTGATGTGAAGCTGGGTTTCCTTGGACAGGGCAGGCGGGATCTGGGATGGGGGAGGGTGGTCCGGGCAGAGATCTGCGTTCCCTGGGTAATCGTTGCCGCAAGGCAAAGGTGCGGTGCGCTCAGGTCCCTTAAGGCTACCGATGCTTCCGGTGACGTAGATCTGGCCCGTGGGTCCCCCCGTGCCCAGGGGAGCAGGGCCGTTGGGGACACCCGTATAAACGCCCACGGTGGTGGTGTTTTTCACCAGAGTGGTGGTGTTGGTTGTGTAGTCCACGGTGATGGTCCAGGTGTTGCTGCCCTGCTTGAAGCGATATACCTGCTGCCCGGTGCCGGTGGCCTGGAGCACCAGTTCATCCAGGTTCCCCTGGACGTAGATCCCTCCCTTGACCTGGCTTCCGTCGTTCACCAGGTAGACCCCGTTGGGCACGGAGGGGTTGCTGTTGCAGTTCTTGGCGGGCGGATTGTGGAGCCCCAGGGCGAAGCAAATGTCCCGGCTAGAAGGGGTCGTGGTATCCGATGGGTCCATCCCCAGGGCGGCCCGTTGCTGGGAAAGGGTCGAGGTGGGCAGCTCGATCACCGGCTGGTTCCTGAGGAACCCCTTCTGGAAATCGGGTACGGTGCAAGGGGGGCGAGAGTCACCTTGAACCCACAGTTTTCCGGGTCCCGTACATCCATCTCCCGAGAGGTGCCAGTACCAGGCCCCGTTGTCGCTGGTGCTCACCACATCCTTGAAGACCGGGCGCCCCCAGAATCCCCAGTTGTGGTTGGCGTGCACCGGGCCGTTGAAGACGCTGCCCGTGGGGAAGAAGCCGTTTTGTCCGCCAGCATCGTCCACCAGAAAGAGCCACTGGGAGAGGGATGGACGGCCAAGCTGGACCTCAAAGAACCCCTTTTCCTCGGTGCGGCGCACGGCATTCCCTACCCGACCTGTGGCCACCACCACGTAGTCCGCCCGGTAGGCCTGAGCGGTGGCCCCTTTGGTGTGGCCGCGGAACCGCGCCACGGTGAACTGGACCGTGGCCTGGCCCTGGTCGATGGCGCCGGAAGGCAAGGTGCTGTACCCCGAGTTGAGGATGCTCTGGATGCCGCTGGCGATGCTAGCCCACTGGCTCTCGGGGAGAACCCAGTCGGTGGCCGGATTGGCCGTGAGGTTCATCTTGGGAGCCAGGAAGGCTTTGATATTGGGGCGGGCGACTTCGAGAGCGTACCGGGCATAGGTCAGGCCAGCCTCGGAGGCGGCGCGAGCCTGCGCCGCCTGCAGGCTGGAGCGAGTTTGCCGCAGGTCGCCGATGGTGCCCATGAAGAGGATACTGCCCACCAAGGCCATCACCGCAGCCACCACGAGTACCGCAAGCAAAGCGACACCGCTTGTCCTCATCCCTACCTCCTGAGCTCCACCGTCTGGGTCACCGAAAGGGTGTCAGGAGTGCCCTTCCCCGGCAGGTTGCCGGGGCTTGTCCCCGTCAGGGTGATGCGCACTGCCCGCACCAGGCCGCCGATGTATTTGGTGCTGTCAGGGGTTGCCCCGTAACCCTGGGTGCTGAAGGCAGCGGCCGCGTCCTCCAGGGTGGGGTAGAAGACCAGGCGGGAAGAGAGGGCGTTGGGATCCTCCGGTACCCCGTACCACACCCGCAGGTCCGTGATACCAAAGGCCACGATGCCGGCTCCCGCGGTGCCGGTTCCGTCGTAGCCCGTCATACGGTAAAGCACTTTAAGCCCCGGTTCCAGGGGATCCTCACGGATGACATAGGTGGCGAGATCCACCTTGAAGAGGTAAGCGCTGGTGGTCCACTGTCCAGAGATCTTATCCTGGTTGTGTTGGACCTTATCCCGGTTGGGGTTGGGCGGTCCTGAGCAGGGTTGGGCGTAGTTGGCTTGAAGCTGCCGCTGGGTGATGCGTAAGAGCTGGTACTCCCCGCCGTTGTACAGGAGGGCCAGATCCCCATCCTGGAAGGCCCTTGCGTCACAGATACCTGTTTCCGCCGAGTTGGTGAAGCTGTTGCCAGGGGGTTCGGCCACTGGGGAAGACTCCCCGGTCAGGGTGACCACGGCCACCTGTTGGTGGTTGCTGCAGGCCTTGGTGCTGTCGCAGGGGGTTTGATGCCAAACATGAAGGTAGGATCCCGAACGCAGATCCTGAGTGATGTAGTGCAGGGCGGCCCGAAGATTCTGCTGGGTCTTCAGGCGAAGGTCCTCATGGCGCTTAAAGGTAAGGGACTCGGAGAACGCCCTCAGGGTGAGGGTGAAGAGGATCCCCAGGATGGCCAGAGCCACCAAAATCTCGATGAGGGTGAACCCCATTTTACTGGTTGATGAGCGTGCTGAGAACAAAGCTGGACTCACCTCCTCCCGTCTTGCGGTACCACGTGGTTACCGTCACGGTCCACACTTGGGGGGAACTGGAGAACGATCGTGCCTGCACCCTGAACCTGAAAGGTCCCCACTCCTGGTTCAAGACCGAAGGGTCGGGGTCCCCCGCTGCCACGAAGGTGGAATCGCCAGCATAGTCGTATCCATAGCTGTACTCACGCCCTCCCGTGAAGGCCGTGAAGTCTAAGCTCTTAGCCCGGAAACGGTCCAGCCAAACCTCAGCGGCAGCGATGGCCCTGGTCCGGATCCGGTCGTCACTGTTCATCCGCAGGCTGGACACCACCGTGCTGGTAAACGCCCCTACCACTAGCCCTAGAACGGCGAGGGCTACCAGGACCTCCACCAGGGTTATGCCGTGGGCTCTCCTCATGCCACCTCCTTCTACAGAGCCGCTGTTTTTACCGCCCCCACCATGGAAACGAGGAGGCGGAAGGTCTTGCTACCATTAGTCAGGCGGATCTCAGGGGCAGCAATGCCGGGGCTTGCCAGGGGGAAGCCCGCGCTGTACGTGAGCACAGTACGGGGGTCGAACTCCAACCAAGCCCCGGCAGGGACGTTGCTTATGCTCACAGGGCTGGATAGGTTACGCGTCAGCACCAACGTGTAATCCGTGGGGGAGGTCTTTCGTTCCATGACATAGGTCTGGTTTCCCATGAAGCGCAGACGGCAGCTGTCTCCCCAGGAAAGGGCGTTGGTGCGGCATGTCTGGATGTCTTGTGAGAGTAAATTCACCGCGTCCTCCAGACTTAGGTGGCGGCGGAAGCCAAGGAGATTGGAGACTGCCAAGCCCAGGAGGATCCCCAACACGCTCACGATCACCAGGAGTTCTATTACCGTAAGCCCTTTCCTGTGCATCACCCCCTCCTTGCAAACCGAAAATACCCTACTTGAGCTTCCCGTACATCCCCCAAATGGGGGAGTCCATGCCCCCAGGCTGGGCCCCCCTGGCCCTCCCCGCCAGGAGGCACCCCACTCTACTCCTACCCCCCTCTCACCCCCCTTCTTTTGCCAAGTGGTAAACTCTGGGGGGTATGGTGGAGAGCGCGAGGCAACGGGCGGCGGAGGCGATTGCGAGGCGGCGGCGGGAGCTGGGGCTGACCCTGGGGCAGGTGGCGCAGGTGTTGGAGGCTTCCGACGGGTACGTGTGGAAGCTGGAGAAGGGGCTGATCAACCTGGAGAACGTGTCCTACGGGCGGCTTACGGCCCTGATGCGGGCCCTGCGCTGGACCCCGGAGGAGTTCGCCCAGGCCACGGGGGTGGCGGTGCCGGGGCTCACCGCCGAGGAGGTGCCCGGGGCCCCTCCCGTGCCCCTCCTGAAGGTGCCCGTGTGGGGCACGGGGGACTACCTGGTCCTGGGCTTGCCGGGGGCCGAGGTGGACCCCAAGGACCTGCGGGCCCTCCGGCACCGGGAGGGGTTCGTGGTGTACCGGGAGGGGGAGGAGCCGGAGCCGGGGGAGCTGGCGGTGGTGGCGGCCCGGGAGGGGGAGATGCCCCCGTACCCCGTGCGCTTCCTGGGCCTCACCCCCCGGAAGAGCTACGTGGTGGAGACCCTGGGGTGCCCTCCGGAGCGGCGCACCCTGGAGAAGGGGGACTTTGCCCTCCACCGGGCCGTGGGGGAGGTGCGGGTGTGGGGGTGAGGCGGATCGCGAGGGCAGAGCCCCTGGGGGGCTACCGGCTCCTCCTGGGCTTCGACGACGGCACGGAGGGAGAGGTGGCCTTCTCCCCGGGGGAGTTCACGGGACCCCGCCTTCTTCGCCCAGGCCCGCCCCGACCCCGAGTTTGGGGCCCTGGCGTGGCCGGGGGAGATCGAGCTTGACCCCCTGACCCGCAAGATACGGGCTTCGCCCGTGAATTACGCACGGGCCACCGGGCGGAAGACCTTGGGATAGCCCCCTCCCCAAGGAGAAAGGGTTTTCCTAAAGATTAGCGGGAAGCCGTGTGCGCCCCGGGCTCATTCATGACCTCGGGGGACGCCGGGTGTTCCCGGTTTTCCGGGAACACCCAACTTACCGGGAACACCAGAAATGCCCTTCAGCACGGCATAAATCCCCTCTGTTCCCGGTGTTCCCGGAAATTCCGAGGTATACCCCCTAGGTGTTTGCGAGGGGTCATCCTGTGACCCGTCCCAAATGCCAGTGGGCGCATGGGGGGCGTTCTGCAAGGTTTCCTCATGGCCCGGGACGCGGGGCATCAGGAGACACCCTTTCCCAGGTACTCCTGGAGAAACTCTCCACGCTCCTTCACGGGCAACAGGTTCGTTGCCCTCAGGGCCTGAAGCAGCCCCTGATCCGTGGTGACCAGGACCTCTGCCCGAGACGCCAAGGCCGCTTTTACCAGGTAGCGATCCTCCTGGGGGATGGAGCTCCCTTGGGTTCCCAGGTTTCCCTCATGATCGGGCACGGTCGTCTTTTCGGCGTTCCAGAGGAAGCCCCCGAAGAGAAGCCTTGCCGCCACTCTGATTGGAGGATCTCCCCGCTTGGCTAAGGCGAAGGCCTTCTCCGCCCAGGGGCTACCTGGGGGAAACAGAATGCGGTCGCACTGGGCTAGGATGGCCTCTAAGAGGTGGAGGGTTTCCCCCAGGCGCTCGGGGCCGTTCTCTCCCCAGAGGTCGTGAAAGAGCCACTCGTCCAGGGCAAGGATCCGCCCTGCCATCCCCTTACCCACGCCGCACGCTCAGGAGGGTCCTCAGGTCCTCCAGCTCCCCCTCTAGAAAGCTCAGGAGCCCTCCTTCCACCCGGCCATCGGGGGTGACCCTCTGGGGCTGGAAGCGGGTCTCTCCAGCCTCCTTCCCCGCCAGGTAGCAGACCAAAGCTTCCGGGGGCAAAGTACCCTCGGCCACCAGGCCCAGGAAGGCGCTCACGAGGGCCTCGCTGTGGGTGGAGAGGACGAAGCGCTTGCCCTCCTCCAGGGCGATGCGGGCAAGCTCCCGGGCCAGGCGGCGGACCAGGCTGGGGTGGAGGTGGACCTCAGGCTCCTCCACCAGGAGCGTCTCCGTGTCCCGGTAGAGGGCTTGGGCCAGCAGGTGGACCATCTGGTTGACGCCAAAGCCCTCGTTGACCAGTTCGTGGGCGACCTTGGTGGCCGTATCCAGCACCCACAGACCGAACAACGAGGTGCCCACCTGGGGCCGGGCCCGAAGCTGGCGGCCCGCGATCTCCTCCAGGTAAGCGCTCACCTTGAGTTCCAGCTCTGGATCCTGGACCAAAACCGTGGCCACCTCCCCCTCCCGCAGGGGCAAGCCGCTGAAGGAAGCGGGCTGGTACTGGGGCTGGGTAAACCCCCGCCCCAAGGGAGCGAAGGCCACCCGGCGCAAGCGCTCCAGGGGAGCGTTGAGATGGGCCAGGAGGTCCTGCACCTCCGCGGCCACCTCGGGGGAAGGGGTGGACTCCAGGGTCCAGGCCAAGCCGTTCCAGCGAAGCTGCAACGAGGTGCCCTTGTACGAGAAGGGAACCGGGGCTAGAGCGCCCCCCGGATAGGGGAGGCTGGCCTCCACACGGGCTTGCAAGAGGGGCCTTTCATCCTCTTCCGCCCAAGCGGTGTAAGCGAACTCCACCCAGTTGGGTTCCCGCAAGGCCACCCCGTGCCTCAGGCGCAGCCGCTCCCCTTGCCACGCCTCTTCCACCTCCAGGGCCAGGGCCAGGGTTCCTTGGGGGTTCCTCCGGTACACCACCTCCCTGAACCCCCCTAGGTTGAGGAAGCCCAGGTTGAAGAAGGAGGGTAGCGGCTGGTTGGGGGCCAAAAGGAGGTTTTTCAGGACAAAGAGGGCGTAGAGCAGGGAGGACTTCCCCGCCCCATTGGGGCCGTAGAGAAGGGTGATGGGACCGAGGGCAACTTCCTGTTCCCGCACGGAGCGGAAACCCTCCACGCGCAAACGCAAGGGAGCGACACCCCCATTTGCCCTTCCTTGGCTTCCCATGGACATCCCCCCTTCCCTTAGACCCAAGGTATCACAAAGCCCTGGAACGCCCCATGTCCATTTACCGGGAACATCGGGAACAAGAGGGGTTTGCCATTTCTCAGAGGGCGCTTTCCCCGTTTCCGGTAAGCCTCCTCTTCCGGGCACACCGGGAACAACTCCCTGGTCCCGAAGGGCCTTTCCGGTCTTCCGGGAACACGGGGGGTTTCCTTGACGAGCTTCAGGTGGCTTCCCCGCTGGGAATGGGGCTGGAAGCCCGCGGCCTCGAGGCGGCGCTTCACCTCCCGGAAGGGCAGGGGCCTAAGCGGCCCCAAGCTCCACCTCCACTTTCTGCGCCACGGGCACCCGGGTGGGGGTCGGAGGCTCGAAGTAAAGCTCCAGGGCCTCCTTGAGGTTGGCCAGGGCTTCCTCTTCGGTGGCCCCCTGGCTGGCCACATCCACCTCCAGGCACTAGGCCACCCAGAGGTCCCCTTCCTGCCAAAGGTGGGCGGTGAAGGTGCGCTTCACGGCCTAAGGATACAACGGACTGAGGCCGTCAACCCCCCTAGGGCTTACGGAAGCTGCGGAGCCCTAGGGGGTCTTATCTCGCAGAAACCGGGAACATCGGGAACAAGGGCCATTTTGCCCATAACGAAGGCAAAGATCCCGTTCCCGAAAATCCCGGGTGTTCCCGGAAAACCGGGAACACCCCTTGGGGATGGTAGACTCCCTGGGGAGATGTCCCGTCCTGCTACTGACCCCTTGAGCGTCTGGCTTTCCCTGGACTTCACACGGCCCGAGCGGTCCTACAATCCAGACCTCCAGGCCTTCCTTTCTGGCCTCCTCGGTTATCCCCGGACCAAGGTGGTCACGGAGGACCGCCTGGGGGGAGGCTACCCAGACCTGGTGCTCTTAGATGCCCATGGGGACCCCTGGGTAGTGGGGGACTTCAAGCTGGAGGACCGCCATATTGTCAACCCCAGGGACAACGAAGCTCTTTGGCAGGACAAGCGCAAGTATGTTACGGGCCTCACCCGCTACGTCCTCTTCCTTACTCCCCGCCACCTTCAGCTTCGGGAGGCCACGGGGAAGGTTCTCCTCACCCTGGACCTCACCCAGGAGACCACGGCCTCCTTGCGGGAGAAGCTGGCCTCCATCCTCTGGGAGCAGGCCCAGCACGGGAAACTCTGGAAGACCTTGGTAGCAGGGAAGCTTCCCTATGCCTACATCTCCTTGGACACGGAGGGAGCGAGGAAGCTCCAGGAGGATCTCAAGGCATCCTTTGCTGAACTCGAAGAGGCGGCGAAGCAGGCGTTGAAGGCCCTGGAGAGGCGCTACCGGGAATACCGGGAGCGCCTGGAGGACGCCCGAAAGCAACTTCAGGGAACGCACGAGGACACCCGGCGGCGGGCTCTGGCTCGTATCGAAGGGGAGTACCCGGAAAGGCTCAAGGCCCTCTTCGAGCGGCACCTGCCCCGGTTCGCAGACCAGTACGGGAGGGAGGTGGAAGGGTCAGAAGCCCCCACCAACCCTCGTATCCGGGAGGCCTTCGCCGCGGACTCTGCTGCGGCGCTTATCGCCCGGGTGCTTTTCCTGCGGTTTTTGGAGGACCTGGGGCTCACCAAACGCCGCCTAACCAATGGGGGACCGGAGCGGTGGCGGGAGTTCGTGGAGTTCCTCACCGACCGGGCCACGGCCCTGGTGCGGGTGGCCTCCCTGGACCTGTCGGAAGCCTACCGGGAGCCCTTCGAGGAGGAGACTTTTGCTTGGGTCCTGGAAACCAATGGGGAGATGGACCTGGCCCTCCAGCGGCTTATTCTGCGGGTGAACGCCTACGACTTCTCCGGGCTTTCTGAGGAGATTCTGGGGGACATCTACCAGAGCTTCCTCCCACCCGACAAACGCAAACGCCTTGGGGAGTTCTACACCCCCAAGGAGGTGGTGGACTTCATCCTGCGAGAAACCGCCCTGGCCCACCCCGAGGAGTACCCCCGGGTCCTGGACCCCGCCTGCGGCTCGGGCTCCTTCCTGGTGCGCTACCTGCACCACCGGGTGGAGGACGCCCGGAGGCGGGGGGTCTCCCCGGACCCCGAGGCTCTGGGAGCCTCCATCTGGGGCTTTGACCTCAACCCCTTCGCCAGCTACATCAGCATGTTCCAGCTCCTCTGGGGGCTCTTGCGCCTGGACCCCAAGGGGAAGCACCGGGTGAACGTCTACAACCTCAACAGCCTCCTGGACGACCGGGACGTAGCCCAAGCCATTGGAGAGGAACACCTGTCCGAAGGGGAACGAGCCCGGGACACTGGGGAGTGGGACTACGTGGTGGGCAATCCCCCGTACATCCGGGCCGAACGGGCCAAGTACGGCCCGGCTATCCAGGACCTCTACGAGGAGGTTTGGGGCCAGAACGGGGACACGGGCCTCCTCTTCCTGTGGAGGGCCCTCAAGGGTTCGAAAGGTTCGGCAACACCTTGGGTGCGAAAGGGGGGAAAGCTGGGGATGGTGGTTTCTGGGGGATACGCCTCCAGCGAAGCCGCAGCCCCCGTGTGGTCCCTCCTGTGGCCGGGGAAGGGGTACGCCCTTAGGAAGCTGGTGTGGCTGGAGTTCGTGGAAGAAGAGGGCAGGCAGAAGCCCATCTGGGACGCGGCCCGGGTGCCCATGGTCCTCATCGTGGAGCGCACCCCTGCCAATCCCGAGGACGAAATCGAGCTCTGGGTACCCTCCTCCTGGCCCAAGGAGCCCGAGCCCCACGAGGTGGCCCGCATTCCCTACGGGGATTTCTTTGACGAGAAGGTCAATCCCGCCTCAAGGGAGAACCGGGAGGCAAAGGATCTTTACGGGGAGTACCTACTCCCCCTTTTGCGGGAAGGGGACGCTCCCCTTTTGCGCAAGCTCTACCCCAACGGAAGCCGGTACGTGCCCCTCACGGAGGCCATGGTCACGCAGTATACCCGGGAGAGGCGGCCAAAGCCTTTCTGGTGGACCTACGGGGTGCAGCGGGGCGGGGTGGAGGTCACGGAGGGGCCCACCGGGGCCGATCCCGTGCTGGTCATCGCCGGGCGGGGGCTGGCGGTGGCCTACTCCGGGGAGCCCGTGGGCTACGTGGACCTGGAGGCGGTGAGGGGAAGGCCCTACGGGAAACTGAGCCTTTGGGGTAACGCAAACCCCCCAGACGCGTACCTGGCCGTTGCCAATATCGCTTTGTCACCCTTCGGAGCCCTGGTTGGGAACAAAGAAGGTGAGCCGGTACCGCTTGATACGCTGATTGTAGGTGTTCCCCAAGCGCACCTCGGCGAAGCCCTAGCGGCCTACCTGAACTCCTCTCTGGTGCGCTGGTACTACGTTTTGCGATTGCGTAGCGGCGTCATACAGGGCTATTTTGCCCACATCTACCCCCGGACCCTCGAGGCCCTTCCCTGGCCCAAGGAACCCAACCAGGAAACCCTGGGGCGTCTTGGGGAGCTCTACAGGGAGTTGGAGCGCCTGGCCGGGGTGTCCCGGGACAACCCCCGGGCTTGGCTTCTGGCGGAGGTGGAGAAGCGGATGCAGGCCCGGGAGGGCCTTTCCTTGCGCGCCCCCGGTTTAGGGCTGAACTTCACGGAGTGGCAGGGGGCACCTTCCCCGGAGGAGCTTCGGGTGGAGGGCACGGTCCTCCAGGCGGGCCTCTTTGACCGCCTTGACCTGAAGGACCCAGACCTGGCCCGGTTCGTGTACCTGATGCTGACCTCGGTCGAAACGGAGCGGGTGGGAAGCGAGGAACTCCAGAAGCTTTTCGTGCCCACGGACTACAAGGAACTCCTGGCGACCTATGAGGCGAAAGCCCGTTCCTTCGCCGGGGTACAGGAGGCCTTCTTCCGAAGGTTAAGAGAGGTGGACGAGGCTGTCTTTGACCTTTTCGGGCTCACGGAGGAAGAGCGGGCCCACATCCTCGGGCGGCTATCGGCCTTCCCCCTGGACCGCCTGCGGCCCCGCTACCCTTGGGAGGCGGGACGGGTGCGCCCCCTGAGGGCGTACACGGAGGACCGGTTCCGATGAGGGGAGAACTTCTGGCCCACTAGGAGTTCCCCCCTTTATGTCCTTTTCTCCACCCCAAAGGAGTTCTTATGACCCATTCCAGCCGATGGGAAGCCATAGCTTTCCCATTTTGCACCATAGATACCTCTAGGGTACATTGCGTATGCCTGATGTTCACATACCAGGCAGACAGGAGGAGGAAAAAGATGGCGGCCAATGTGAAGCGGGTCAGCATGAACCTCACGGAGCGGGACTTGGAGGCCATCCGCTTCCTGGCGGAGCACGAGGGGACCAACCAGACGGTGGCGGTGCAGCGGGCCTTGCAGCTCAGCAAGTTTTTTGTGGAGGAGGTGGAGAAGGGGAGCAAGGTGCTTCTGCGGCGTCCGGACGGGTCCATGGTGGAGGTGGTGGTCCGCTAGGGGGATCCAAATGGCTTCCGAGAGTGGCAAGGAAGCAGAGGAAATCCGCCTTCCAGGGGTACCCGAAAGCGACCTGGGGCCACCCCCAACGCGCCCCTTCGACCCGAGGGTGCCCCAGGAATGGACCCGGGTTGCCCTTGCTTTCATCCTAGTCTTGGCCCTAGTGGGCATCACCTTAGCCCTACTCATAAAGGGGTGGCCCCTGGTTCACACCTTGGACGATTTACTAAAGCTCTCAGGCATTGTGCTCTCCCCCTTAGTGGGCATCTTCGGCGCGGTCCTAGGCTTTTACTTCGGCATCCAGAGCCGCCAAAGCCCCTAACTTGCCACACTCTGACATACTCAAGCTACCCTGAAGCGGGCCTCCTTTGTGGCAAGCCCTCTGGTGGCCGGAGGACTCCCTTGGGGGGTCCCCTCGTCTTTTGGGGATGGCCTCATGGAGTCCTGCTCCCGTGTTCCTCGATGTTCCTGTGGTACTTTAGTGGGGATGAGGGCGGGAGCTAAGGGCATCGCCAGCGTCCTGGCCCTGGACCCTCGGGACCGGCCCCTGTACACCCTGCGGGAGGCGGCCCGGTACCTGGGGGTTCCCGAGGCCACCCTGCGCACCTGGGTGCGGGGGCGGAGCTACCCGGTGCATGGGGGCCAGGGGTGGTCTGAGCCCTTGATCGCGACTCCCGAGGGCGGTCCCCTGCTTTCCTTCCACAACCTGGTGGAGGCCAACGTCCTTGCAGCCCTGCGGAAGGAGCACCGCATCACCATGGGCAAGGTGCGCCAGATGGTGGCTTACGCCCGGAAGCGCCTGGGGGTGGCCCGCCCCTTGCTCCTGGACCTCAAGGCGGGTTTGGGAGACATCTTTCTGGAGGATCCCCAGGGCCTTCTGGCCCTCACCCGGGCGGGGCAGATGGCCCTCGAGGCCATCCTGCGGGACTACCTCTCCCGGGTGGAGCGGGACGAGGGGGGTTTCCCCGTGCGCTTCCGTCCGCCCGTGGCAGGACAGGTGCGGAGCGAGCGGGTGGTCCTGGACCCCCGGGTGGCCTTCGGGGCCCCCACGGTGGCGGGGGTGAAGACCCGGGTGCTGGCCCTTCGGTACGACAGCGGGGAGAGCTTGGAAGCCCTGGCGGAGGACTACGGGCTTCCCCTGGAGGCGGTGCGGGAGGCGGTGATCTTTGAGGGTTTGCTTGAATGTGGCTTTCTCCCCCCTAGTAGGGTATTTATGCTCTAGACTCTAGCTCATGGCAAGTCTGCGAACCGCTATAGAGTGGACGGATGTAACCTGGAATCCTACAACTGGTTGCTCCAAGGTGAGCCCTGGGTGCAAGTTCTGCTATGCCGAGAGGATAACGGAGCGGTTTCGCCACCAGTTCCCCAACGGATTCCGTTTCACGCTGCACCCCAAGAGGTTGCTGGAACCCTACCGTTGGCGCAAACCTAGAAGGGTCTTTGTCAACTCCATGAGCGACCTTTTTCACGAGGAGATGCCGCTTTTCTTTCTGAGGGCCATTTTTCAGGTTATGCGCGACACTCCCTGGCACACCTATCAGGTTTTGACTAAGAGGGCGGAGCGACTTGTGGAAACTGTGCCGGAACTCCTTCCTTGGCCGGAGAATGTCTGGATAGGGGTGTCTGTGGAGAACCAACGTTACGCCTACCGCGCAGACCTGCTTCGGCAGGTTCCAGCGAAAGTCCGTTTTCTTTCCTGCGAACCCCTGTTGGGGCCGCTAGAGCTGGATCTGACAGGCATCCACTGGGTTATCGTTGGGGGAGAGTCTGGGCCTAAACACCGCCCGATGAAGCCTGAGTGGGTGCGCTCGATACGGGACCAGTGCGTCAGCGCAGGCGTCCCCTTTTTCTTCAAGCAATGGGGAGGAAGGACACCCGGGAGCGGGGGCAGGTTGCTGGACGGGCGCACGTGGGACGAGTTTCCCATGGTGCCGGAGAAGGTACGGCTTGAGAATACCTCACCTGCCTTATCCGCAAGCGCAATCTCAGTATCGGAAAAGATTCCTACCCCGTTTTTCCTCCTCTAACCTCTCAATTACGTCATTTGCTATTTTTAGAGCTATCTTGTGTTTGGAATGCAAAGCAAGAATGTGCATCGGGGAGTTCTTCCTGTTGCGTGCCACAATAAAAAGTTCTGTTCCTTCAAGGCCGAGTTCTTCTAGTCGCTTTCGATACAGTTCTGCGAAACTGTAGAAGGATGGTTTGCTGGAGGTTAAATTTTTCCACCCCTCATTGCCGAAAAACCTGGTTATTGTGTTGTGTGCCGAGGCGTTTTTGATGTTTCTGTTTACGCCGCTAGCGCTTATGAGGATAAAAATGTCGGCCTTTTCACGTTGAGCTATCTTTTCGATCGTGTCCCAAGAAAGTTCCAGGCCATGAGGATCTAGCAGGAACATGGTTGGTGCCCTGATCGGTATTTCCCGAAGGATATTGTCTACCACTTCGTTGAAATCGTCGTTGATCAAAATGGTTTTTTCTCTGACTTCTGCAGGATACTTATTAACTTCTTCTTGTAAACAGCGGAAGTTTTCCTTGCTCTTTTCAACGAGGAAGAGCTTATCGAATCCTGGCGGGGTTTGGCATGCTTCCAGTGCGATCAGGGGCGATCCCAAATATGTTTTCTGCCCCACAAGATTCTTCCCGGGGCCTGCGAACCCGTCTATATAGTAGCGATGCTTAGCTCTCTGTGTTGCCTTGATGAAAGCCGGTAAGTATTTCTCAAGAAACCTCAGTTTATCCAGTGTCCAAAAGTCTGCTTTTCGTGCACAAGGTGTTCTTTGGCTTGGGATATCCTGTGGTTTCCTGGTGTGCTCCATGGTGGGATTATACCCAAACGAATTGTTATCCGCTTGCAAACCCTTATGAGGACAAATGTCCTCGCGGAGGCCCATACGGTTTAGAGGGGGGCGATGTGTTTCGTATCCCCTGATCCCCTAGAAAGTGGTGCAAGCGCATTGGCCCTCGAGGGAAGTCAGGGGTTTCCTCCCGGTGTGGCATCCAGGCGGACCCTTGCCCTCTCCGTGATCTCCCTGCCCCATTTGGCCCTCGCGATGGCCTCCAGGACCTCCCTGGGGGTGTTGGGGTTGCGCACCAGGCCCCTCAGGACCCACCAGGGGACGGTGGGGTCCCGGTAGAGGACCGTAAGGGTCTCCGGGTGGGCCTTGGGGTGGAAGGCCACGAGAGCCCGCACCGTGGGCTCGGGGTGTTGGGCCAGGCGGTCCAGGACCTCGGGCGGGGCCTCCTTGCGGGCCGCCAGCTTGCGCATGAGGGGGGCACAGTCCCAGGCGTGGTCCAGGAGGGTGGGGAAGGCCTCCTTCGGAAGGGAATCCCCATGGGCTTTGGCGAGGGCGTCCAGGGAGGCGGTGATGGTCTTGGGGAGGGGAGCGTCCCCCAAGGGGAGCAGGACCAGCAAAGCCTGGGCCTCCTCACCTCCGGGGATTCCCTCAAGGGCCTTGGCCAATGGGGTGATGCACGGGTCCCCCCTCACGGGAACATGGTACGAGACCCGGGGGAGCAGGTGGTCATGTGCCCGGGGAGCCCCCACGCACGGAATCCCTTTGCCACTTGGCAGTCCCTCCCCCCTTTGGGAGCCTCGTCCAGGACGCATCTCCCGTCTTACCCCTTATTTACCCCTTATCCGGTAGGAAGGGTGCCTATTTCGGTCCATTCCCAAGGAGGTTTTCGTGGCCTCCGTAACGTCCCTTTGCCGATTGGCAATCGATAACCTGGGGTGAAGTGGGGGTGAATCGCAGACCTTGCAAGCGGGAGGTCAGGGGTTCGAATCCCCTCCGCTCCACCAGCTCCAGGCTGCAAAGCTTCCCCCCTCGGTAGCGAGGGGGGAAAAGCGTTTAACCCCCATGCCCCCTGTTCGCACGAAGGAGGCGCTTAAACTGGAAGCATGCCGGTTTCCCTCCTGGTGCTGGGGGCGGGCAACCGCGGTTTCGCCTACGCCCGCCACGCCCACGCCCTGGGCGCCCGCATCCTGGGGGTGGCGGACCCCCGTCCCGAGCGGCTTGAGGCCTTCCGGCAGGCCTTCCACGTGGAGCACTCCTTCCGGGACTGGCGGGAAGCGCTGGAGAAGCCGCAGCTGGCCCAGGCCGCGGTGGTGGCCCTGCCCGACCGCCTCCATAAGGAGGCGGCGGTGGCCCTGATGGAAAAGGGCTACCACCTCCTCCTGGAAAAGCCCATCGCCCCCACCTGGGAGGAGGTGTGGGAGGTGGCCCAGGCCAAGGCCCGCACCGGGAGGATGGTGGCCGTGGCCCACGTCCTGCGCTACACCCCCTACGCCCAGGCCCTGAAGCGCCTGCTGCGGGAGGGGGCCATCGGGGAGCCCGTTTCCGTGCAACACCTGGAGCCCGTGGGCCACTGGCACTACGCCCACAGCTTCGTGCGGGGGAACTGGCGGAAGGAGGCGGAGTCCAGCCCCTTCCTCCTGGCCAAGAGCATCCACGACCTGGACTGGCTGCTTTTCGTCCTGCCCGGGACGGTGCGGCGGGTGGCCTCCTTCGGGGGGCTTTACCACTTCCGCCCCGAGAGGAGGCCCAAGGGGGCGGCCGACCGCTGCCTCCTCTGCCCGGAGGAGGTGGAGCGGGCCTGCCCCTTTTCCGCCCGGCGCATCTACCTGGAGAGCTACCAAAGGGGGGAGCGGGGGTGGCCCCTGGACGTGGTGGCCTACCCGGTGACCAGGGAGAACCTGGAGAGGGCCCTGGCGGAGGGCCCCTACGGGGAGTGCGTGTACCTGGGGCGAAACGACGTGGCGGACCACCAGGTGGTGGCCCTGGAGTACGAGGACGGGAAGACGGCGAGCCTGCACGTGGAGGGGCTATCCCGGATGCGGTTTCGGGAGACGCGCATTTTTGGCACGGAGGGGGAGCTTTTTGGGGACGGGCGGTACCTGCGGGTCTACCCCTTTGTGCGGGGGGAGCGGGTGATTGACCTGGAGACGGAGCGGGAGGGTTCCATCCGCACGGGGCACGGGGGTGGGGACCAGGGGCTCACGCGGGCCTTTTTGGAGGCGGTGGCCCGGGGGGACGAGGGGCTTTTGGAGCCCTTCGCCGAAGCGGTGCTGGCCCACCGGCTCACCTTCCTGGCCGAGGAGGCCAGGAGGAAGGGGCGGGTCGTTCAAGTAGACAATCCCCTGCCCTGAAGGGCAGGGGACTTTTGGCGGAGAGGGCGGGATTCGAACCCGCGAGGCAGGTTTAAGCCCGCCTACACGATTTCCAGTCGTGTCCCTTCAGCCACTCGGGCACCTCTCCAAGTGCCAAGCCTGAGTTTAACAAGGCCCGTTTTTATCGTCAAGTAAGCTGAAGGTGTGCGGGTGGTGGTAGCCCACGAGAACCTGGACTTTGACGCTCTGGGTTCCATGGTCCTGGCGGGAAGGCTCTTTCCGGGAAGCGTTCTGGCCTTGATTGGGGGCCTCGAGGGGCCCTTGAAGGAAATCGCCCCCCTTTTGGAGGATCGTCTGGATCTGGTTCCGGCTGCGGAGATCCCCGTGGAAAGGGTGACCGAGGTGGTCTTGGTGGACAACGCCCGGCCCGAGCGCATCGGTCCCTTTAAGGCCCTGGTGGGGCGGGTGCCGTTCCAGGTCTATGACCACCATCCGCGGGCCCCGGGGGATGTGCCCGCGGTGGGGGGTAGGGCGGCCCAGGTGGGGGCCACGGTAAGCCTCCTGGTTCCCTTAATCCGGGAGCGAGGCCTGACCCTCACGCCTTTGGAGGCCACCTTGGCCTACACGGGGATCTGGGAGGATACCGGAGGGTTCAGCTTTCCCTCCACCACCCCCTTGGACCTCGAGGCCGCTCACTTTTTAGCCCAGCAGGGGGCGGAGATCCCCCGGGTGCGGGAGTGGGTGCGGCCCCAGCTGGGAGCGGAGGCCCGGGAGGTTCTGAAGAGCCTTATCCGCACTGCCAAGGTGGTGGAACGGCAGGGGTTCCGGCTCCTCCTCGCCCGGGCTCAGGAGGAGGGCTATGTGCCGGCCTTGGCCCCCCTTGCCCATGCTCTTTTGGACCTGCACGAGGCCGATGGCGTTCTCCTGGTCCTCCGGCTTGCCCGGGAGGTCCTCCTCATCGCCCGGAGCCGGGAGCGGTTGGATGTGGGCCGCTGGCTTTCCCAGGTGGGAGGTGGGGGGCACCCCCGGGCGGCCTTTGCCCGGGTGCGGGGGGTACGCAATGCGGTGCGGCGCCTTTTGGAAAGCCTTCCCCAGTACCTGGAGCCCGAGCCCACCCTAGCCGAAGTCATGTCCGCGCCTGTGGAAACCCTGCGCCCCACCACCGTGCGGGAAGCCCTGCGGACCCTCGAGGAGCGGGGGTACGGGGCCATGCCGGTGGTGGAGCCCCTGGAGGGGGGAAGGGTGCGGGTCTTGGGCCTGGCCCGGAGAAGGGACCTCAGGAAGGCGGAAAGGCTCGGCTTAGCCGAGCACCCTGTGGAGGGGTTTTTGGCCCGGGCCCTGGTCCTTCCCCCAAAGACCCCTCTCTCCGAGGTGGAGCCCCACTTGAAGACGGGAGGGGGAAGGGTCCTGGTGGGGGAGAGGTTGGGGGAGGGTGTTAAGCTTCTTGGAATCTTCACCCGTACCGACCTCTACCGCAAGAGGCCCGCTTTGGAGAAGCCCCTGGGGGAGCGGATCCTGGAAGCCTTGCCCGAAGGGGCCAGGCGGGTGGTTCTGGCCCTTAGGGAGGTGTTCCCGCAAGGGATCTACCTGGTGGGGGGGGCGGTGCGGGATGCCCTTTTGGACCGGTCGGGCCCCGACCTGGACCTGGTTCTGGAACCGGGGGTCAGGGTGGGGGAGGTGGCCCGCTTTTTGGCGGAGCGCTTCGGGGGTAGCTTTGGCCTCCACTATGCCTTTGGTACCGCCCGGGTGCACCTGAGTTTCGGCCTTACCGTGGACCTGGCGGAAAGCCGGGAGGAGGTCTACCCCTATCCCGGCGCCTTACCCCAGGTGCGTCCGGCCCCCATCGCCAAGGACCTGGAGAGGCGGGATTACACGGTGAACGCCATGGCCCTGTCCTTGGCCACCTTAGAGCTTTTGGATCCTTATGGGGGCCTCGAGGATCTAAGGAACCGCCTTCTACGTCCCCTTCATCCCCTTTCCTTCGTGGAGGACCCGAGCCGCATCGTCCGGGGGGCGCGCCTTGCGGCCAGGCTCGCCTTCCGCTTCGCCGAGGAAGCCTTGAAGGCCCTGCCTCCCGCCCTCCTGCCGGAGGTGCTTAGGACCGCCAGCAAAAGCCGCCTCCGCGACGAACTCTTCTTGACCCTGGAGGAGGAGACTTTCCTGGAAGCCCTTTTTCTTTTAGAGGAGCTTGGGGTTTTGGGCCCCCTTTATGGGCTAAAGCTTCCACCCAAGGACCCCTTTTTACGGCTCAGGTGGGGGTCCCTGGAAGAGGAAGGGTTCCCGCCTGGGCGAGCGAGGGTGGAAACCCGCCTCCTCCTTCTCCTCTACTTCCAGGAAAACCCTCTGGAAAAGGCCTCGGCCTTGGGGCTTCCCAAGCGGTTGCAGGAGGTTTTGGCTCTGCTGCTCAAAGGCTCCTGGGAAGAGGCGGACAAGGAAATTTTGGGAAAAGAGCCCTTGCGTGGGGTTTTTCTGGCCCTATTCCCCGAGAAGGAGGGCTGGCTAATGGAAAAAAGGCGGGTCCTCATGGGGCGGGACCTCTTGCAGCTGGGCCTGAAGCCGGGTCCTAAGGTGGGGGAGATCCTGCGCCAGGTGGCCGAGGCGCGGGCTCGGGGGGAGGTAAGGACCTTTGAAGAGGAACTGGCCTTAGCGCGTAGACTGATAGGCGATGGGTCTTTTTCCGTACCTCAATGACCCCCCGGTCTTCCTGGTGGCCTTCGCCTTCGCTGTTTTTGGCCTGGTAGTCCACAACCTGTTCCAAGCCTACCTGGCGGACCGATATGGGGAGACCGCCCCCCGACGTTATGGTTTTCTTTCCCTGGACCTCCGGGCCCACCTGGAGCCCTTGGGCCTGGTCCTCTTGGTCCTTCTGGGCTTCGGCTGGCCCCGGTTCGTGCCCACGAACCTTCCCGGGAGGAAGGGGCCATGGTGGCCCTCATGGGGCCTCTGGGGTTCTTTGTGGCCGCCTTCTTCTATGGCCTTTTCGCCCGCTTTCTGCCCTATCCCTTCGGCGAAGGGCTTTTGCTGGCCCAAAGGCTCATGCTTCTCCACGCCGCCATCTACCTTTTCCCCGTGCCCCCTTTGGACGGGGCTAAGGCCCTGTATGCGGTGGGCGGGTATGAGGCCCGGCGCTTTCTGGACCAGCTTGCGGCCTATGGACCCCTGGGCTTCATCCTGATCTTCCTGGTTCTCTCCTTTACTGGGGTCACGGGCTCGGTGATCCGGGGACTTGCAGGGCTTTTGGAAACCTTCTACAGGGCTTTTGGGCTATGATCGGACTTTTGCAGCAGGACCCCTTGGCCTTTGTACTGGCCTTTGCCGCCTTGGTGTTTAGCCTGGTCCTGCACGAGCTGGGCCACGCCTACGCCGCCTACCTCTTCGGGGACGCCACCGCCAAGCGCCAGGGGCGGCTTACCCTTAACCCCTTAAGGCACCTGGATCCCTTGGGCACGGTGCTCCTTCTCCTGGTGGGGTTTGGGTGGGCCAGGCCCGTGCCCATCTATCCCCCGGCCTTCCGCCCCTACCGCCTGGGGCTTTTTGTGGTCTCCATTGCCGGGATCGTCATCAACCTGGTTCTGGCCGTGCTCTTTGCCCTTCTGGTGCGGGGGCTATTTGCCCTGGACCCCTTAGGGGTGGTGCTGACCCTGAGGGGGGAGGGGCAGACGTTAACGGGGCTTTTGGCCCTAGCGGCCTTTTTCGCCAGTTCCATCAACCTGGTCCTGGCGGTCTTCAACCTTCTGCCCATCCCCCCTTTGGACGGCTCCAAGATCCTGCAAAGCCTTCTTCCCCTTTCCTGGCAACCCCTTCTTTGGCGGCTGGAGCAGTATGCCTGGCTTTCCTTTCTTCTGATCCTTACCGTGTTGCGGGGGCCTATCCAGGAGGTGTTGCGCTTGGCCCGCAGGGTTTTCTTCGGCTTTTTCTTCGGTTAAAAGTCCTGCTTCAGGTACGCTTTGAGGAGGGCCTTAAACAGCCGGCCGTGGTTGGGTAACTTTAGGTGGAGCAGTTCGTGCACAATCACCTCGCGGCGAAACTCCGCCGGTTGGTGCAGGAGGTCGGTGGAAAAGGTGAGGCGCCCCCTCGAGGAGCAGCTTGCCCATTTGCGCTTCATGGGGCGAATGTGGATCTCCCGCGGGGTCACGCCCAGGCGCCGCGCCCAAGCTTCCACCTCGGCGCGGAAGATATCGGAAGGCACAGCCTGTTCCAGCGGTTGCCACTCGGAAGGGGATTTTCTCATTGCGCTGCCCTCCGCAGCAGGCTTAGAAGGGCATCTGCCCAAGCGACCACTTCCGATTCCGAAACGCCAATCTTCAGCAACCCCTCGTACAGGCGAGTACGCAGATCGCCTTCCTGTTTGCGGCTGATCATCCAGTGGGGGTATTCGGCAAAGGCCGCTTCCATTTCCCGCGCCACCTGTGCCGCCTGTGGGGGATCCACCCGATGGGTGCGCAACCACCACTCCACAGCAAAGGCTTGGGGGGAAAGAGGGCTGGAGGCCCGTTCGGCCTGCGCCTGATTCAGCTGCTTGACCAGTTCTTCCAGTTCACGCAGGGCCTCCTGCGATTCCATTTGCCGCTCCTCAAAGCGGCGGCGGATTTCCTCGGCACGCTCGCCGATGGAAAGCAGATAGGGAGCCGCTCTTCCCTGTTCGTCCACCAAGCGGTGCAGCTCCTTGAGGAGGTTGAAGACCCTGACCGTCTCGGGCTTTCCCTCCTGCAGCAGGGCCAGCAGGGCCGCGGGGCTGATTGTGTGGGTGGCGTTAGGTTGGTGAACTGCGTTCGTGCGGCTATGCCGTTGAACGATTTCGGCGGTCTTGCGGAGGAAGGATTTATCCACCGGCACGTGCGGCTCGTAGGCGGCACTGAGCAGGCGGTACGTCTCCACCATGCGCTGGTAATCGTCCAGGTACGGGCGCAGGAATGGGTCGGGCGAGAGGATTTCGTAAAGCTCTTCCAGCTCGCGGAAGAAGCGGTAAAATACTTCCCGCGTTTCCTTGTCGCGGAAGTGCTCCAACACCGCCTCTATGGCTTCGTCGCCCTCCTTTCCGCCCGTCAAGGTCAGGTACTCGGCCCGGGCCTGCTCCATGAATTTCTGGAAGCGCGCTTGCAAGACCTCGATGCCCTGCACCACGCCGCTCACGTCTTGTGAATCAAACGCTAGGGCCCGCTCGAGGTCCTCAAAGATGCCGACAAAATCCAGGATCAGGCCGGTGGTTTTGCGCTGACCCTCCTCGCTCTCGTAAGGGCGGTTAACGCGGGCGATGGCCTGCAAGAGCACGTGGTCCCGCATGGGCTTGTCCAGGTACATGCAGTAGAGAATAGGCGCATCGTAGCCGGTGAGCAGCTTTTCCGTGACGATGAAAATCTGCGGGTTTTCCCCCGGCTTGCGGAAGGCTTGGCGTAGGCGACGCTCTTCTTCTTCGCCGAGGTGAAAGCGCTTGAGGTGCGGCGGATCGTTGTGCGCAGCGCTGATGACCACCGCGCTCCATTCGGGTGGCAGGTAACGGTCCAGGGCTTCTTTGTAGAAGGCGCAGGCTTCGCGGTCGGCGGCCACGAGAAAGGCCTTATAACCCATGGGCTGGACGTAGTTTTTGAAATGCTCGGCCACGAAGCCGGCGATTTTGTCCACCCGGTCGCGGTTCTTGAGCATGTTGGTCAGGGTGACGGCGCGGTCCAGGACGCGGTTGATTTCCTCCACATCGGCCACGCCCTCCAGTTCAGCCACCGTCCAAAACTCCCTTTCCATGGCCTCGCGGTCGGCCATCAGGTCGTTGGGGGCAAGTTGGTAGTGCAGCGGCACGGTGGTGCCGTCTTCTATGGACTCGCGGATGGAGTATTTGTCCAGGTAGCCTTGCGGGTCGTCGCCGCCAAAGGTCTTGAACGTCCCTTTGCCGTGGGCGGTTTTGTCTATGGGTGTGCCCGTAAAGCCGATGAAGGTGGCGTTGGGCAGGGCACCCATCAGGTAGTTGCCCAGGTCGCCACCGGTGGAGCGGTGCGCTTCGTCCACCAGAACGAAGACGTTGCGCCGCGTGCACAGGTTGGCGGGCATGTCGTCAAACTTGTGGATCATGGAGACGATGAGGCCCCGCGTATCGCGCTGGAGCAGGTGGCGCAGGTGGCGCTTGGAGGTGGCCAGGTGAACGTGCCCGAAGCCGAGGGCCTCGAGGTTCTGGAAAAGCTGCTGCTCCAGCTCGTTGCGGTCCACGATGAGCAACACGGTGGGGTTCTGGAACTCGGGCGTCTCCATGAGCTTCCGGGCGATGGTGAGCATGGTGTAGGTTTTGCCAGAGCCCTGCGTGTGCCAGACCAGTCCGCGCTGTTTCTCAGGGTCGCGCGCCCGTCCCAGCACCCGTTCCGCGGCGCGCATCTGGTGGGGGCGCAGGATGACCTTGCTCAGCTCGCCATCCTTACGGGCAAAGAGAATGTAATCGGTGAGCACGCGCAGGACGCGGCGCGGCGCAACGAAGGCTTTGACCAGCGTTTCAAAATCGGATCCTAGGGACGAATCGCGATGCGCCCCCACATCTTCGCGCCAATTGAATAGGGTCTTGCGCGAAAGCGACCAGGTGGCCCCGTAGAAGAACTGCACCAGCTGGGTGAGGACAAAGAGCTGGGCCTGTGCCATCAGATCGGGGGCTTCTTGGTGATAGCGGCGGATTTGGTCAAAGGCCTCGGCGATGCCCTCCAACCGCGTGGCCCCTTTGGTTTCCACGATGAGGACGGGAATGCCGTTGATCAAGAAGACCACATCGGCGCGGATGCGGTGGGCGCCGCTCCGGAAAGGGAATTCGTCGGTGACGTGGAAGCGGTTAACTTCGGGGCGGTCCGCATCCAGCAGGCGCAGGTTGCGCTCACGGCGCTCGGCTTCCACGAACACCGTCTTCAGACCCTTAAGGTATTCCCAGGCCTCATAGTTGCCTTCAATATCGGCGCGGATGGAAAGCAGGCGGCGGACGACCTCCTCGGCTTTGGTGGGGTTGGTCACCACGGCGGGGTTGAGGCGCTGAAGCTGCTCCACCAGCACGGCGTGCAGGAAGGGCTTGGCCTCGCCGCCGCGCAGGCGGAGCGCCTCTTCAGGCGGAAGATATTCCCATCCCGCTTCCCTGGCGTAGCGGATGAGGGGGTTTTGCACGTTATGGCGCTCAGAGGAGAGGCTCATGGCGGGTCCTCCCGAGGGGGTGCGCTCCGGTTCATCAGCTTCTGCATTTCTCCCTCCACCACGGCGCCGAAGAGATGTGCCCGCTCGTGGGTGCAGATGGTGATGAAGTACGCGCCCGGTTGGGTGTAATCGTACCCCTTCAGGCGAATGGAACGGCGGTGGTGGCGGTTCGGATCGTAGGGCATCATCCCCCCTTTGTTTCTTCGGTGGTGGACGTCGTAGGGGCGAGGCGGTACCTTGCCCCTACCCCGGGCTGGCCTGTCCCTACGGGTTCTGTTTCCGTTGCTGAGTCGGGCGCTACCCGAAGCCGCCCGGTCATCAGCTCGCTCAATAGGCTTTTGAAAAGGTCGTCCAGCGCGCGGGCATAGGCCTCCTCCGCCTGGATGCGCTCATCCACCGCCCGCAGGATGCGGGCGATTTCTTGTTGCTCGGGGAGGGGAGGGAGGGGAATCTTGATACCAACAAGCTCTTGGCGTGGAACTCCCTTAATCGTTGTGCCTTTCTTGTTGTTGGCGAACCAAGCTTGATAACGTTCCTCTTTTAGCAAATAAACCAAAAAGTACGGAGTAACAACTTCTTCATTAAGGATAAATGCTGTCAAATCTTGATTGATAGCTACCTCAAAACTTGCACTTATCCACCCCCCGCATACCCATGCGCCAGGGGACCACTTGAAAAGGGCCGCCGGGTTCCCTTCGGATGAAGGGTGCCATGACCCAAACGGCCCATTCTCTACTCTGGACCCTCCTGGCCCTCCTGCCAACCCCCCACCTCCGCGAATCCCTCAAAGCGCTTCTTCTCCTCCTTCTCACCGGCCACGGCAAGGCCAGGCCCCAGCACAGCAAGACCAAGTCCCCTTCCGCCCTCTCCCGCTTCCTCAACCGCTATCCCTGGCCCACCCGCGCCCTCATCCGCCTGGCTCGCAAGAAGGCCCAGGAAACCCTCCACCGGGCCAGGCCCAGGCGGGGGCCCAAGCCCAGGCTCCTGGTGGTCCTGGACCTGGTCACCCTGGAGAAGCGGGGCCTCTTCCCCGCCTTGCCCCTCTCCTTTTTCCACGGCAAGTGGGGGCTCCACCTGGTGGTGCTCTATCTGGTGCTGGGAGAGCTGCGCATCCCCTGGGCCTACCGGGTGTGGCGGGGGAAGGGGGAGAAGGCCCTTTCCCTCCTTGCCCTGCGTCTTCTGGCCTCCCTGCCCCCCTGGATGCGCAAGTCCTTCCACCTTCGGGTGGTGGCCGATGCTGCCTTCGGCACCGCCCGGTTTCTTGTGGGGGTGCGGGGGTTGGGTCTGGAAGCGGTGGTGGGGATGCGGCGGGACCGAAAGACGCGGGAGGGGCTTCCCCTCTTTGGGCTCAGACGGCAGGGGAGTCGGGTGCATCTGCGGGGACTTCCCTTTCCCGTGTGGGTGAGCTGGTACCGCTATCCCTTACCCGGGGGAGGGTGGGAGTGGCGGTACGTGGTGGCCACCTTTCCTGCGGGGCCACGGACTGTGCTGGTGTGGGGGCGGCGGCGGTTTACCATTGAGCACTTCTTCCGCACGGTAAAGAGCGAGTTTTCCCTGGGGCGTTTTGGGCAGCGGACGGCCTTGGGGGTGCATCGGTTTCTGGTGCTGTCCTTCCTGGCTTACCTGCTGGCCCACTGGGTGAGGCTAGCTCCAGACGGGAGAGGTCTTTCTTGGCGGGAGGCTGGGTGGGCAGCGGCGCGCCTGCTGCTGCCGGAGGTGGTCTTGCGGGTCCTCATGGCCGAGCTGGGAGCTTTGGGTCTTTGGCCCCCGCCTGCGGGGGGAAGGGGGTGTTCATGCAGGGTATTCGGGAGGTGCAAGTTTTGAGCTACATCAAACGTGGTAACAATGCTCTTTCCAACACCTACGCGTGTTCCTATAAGCAAACTCCCCTTCGGAACAACGTTTGTGGCAGAGTTCCTCAGCCCGGCTTCCGTTATTGTTCTCCGAGATGTGCGGAGCTCAATCTCTTCGTTCTGGATTTCTGCGGATGTGGTCCATGGTATTGTCCCATTCCAGAAATCGGGGTTTCTAGTAGACGGAGTCCCTCCACCAAAAATGCGCAACGCAACCTCCCCCAGCTGTACCACCTGCCAGTGTGCGGGGATGGGGCCGATTTCGGTGTCTTGTAGGGGCGCAGCATGCTGCGCCCCTACATCGCTGATGGGCACGGGCCCGTAGGTGAAGAGATGCCGCATCAGGCTCTTTTTCAGCTCGCGCAAGGCGGCGATGACCCGCTCCGTCGCCCGCTTCGCCTCCTGCACCGTCCGAAGGACATACGCAATCTCAAAACTTGCACTTATCCACCCCCCGCATACCCATGCGCCAGGGGACCACTTGAAAAGGGCCGCCGGGTTCCCTTCGGATGAAGGGTGCCATGACCCAAACGGCCCATTCTCTACTCTGGACCCTCCTGGCCCTCCTGCCAACCCCCCACCTCCGCGAATCCCTCAAAGCGCTTCTTCTCCTCCTTCTCACCGGCCACGGCAAGGCCAGGCCCCAGCACAGCAAGACCAAGTCCCCTTCCGCCCTCTCCCGCTTCCTCAACCGCTATCCCTGGCCCACCCGCGCCCTCATCCGCCTGGCTCGCAAGAAGGCCCAGGAAACCCTCCACCGGGCCAGGCCCAGGCGGGGGCCCAAGCCCAGGCTCCTGGTGGTCCTGGACCTGGTCACCCTGGAGAAGCGGGGCCTCTTCCCCGCCTTGCCCCTCTCCTTTTTCCACGGCAAGTGGGGGCTCCACCTGGTGGTGCTCTATCTGGTGCTGGGAGAGCTGCGCATCCCCTGGGCCTACCGGGTGTGGCGGGGGAAGGGGGAGAAGGCCCTTTCCCTCCTTGCCCTGCGTCTTCTGGCCTCCCTGCCCCCCTGGATGCGCAAGTCCTTCCACCTTCGGGTGGTGGCCGATGCTGCCTTCGGCACCGCCCGGTTTCTTGTGGGGGTGCGGGGGTTGGGTCTGGAAGCGGTGGTGGGGATGCGGCGGGACCGAAAGACGCGGGAGGGGCTTCCCCTCTTTGGGCTCAGACGGCAGGGGAGTCGGGTGCATCTGCGGGGACTTCCCTTTCCCGTGTGGGTGAGCTGGTACCGCTATCCCTTACCCGGGGGAGGGTGGGAGTGGCGGTACGTGGTGGCCACCTTTCCTGCGGGGCCACGGACTGTGCTGGTGTGGGGGCGGCGGCGGTTTACCATTGAGCACTTCTTCCGCACGGTAAAGAGCGAGTTTTCCCTGGGGCGTTTTGGGCAGCGGACGGCCTTGGGGGTGCATCGGTTTCTGGTGCTGTCCTTCCTGGCTTACCTGCTGGCCCACTGGGTGAGGCTAGCTCCAGACGGGAGAGGTCTTTCTTGGCGGGAGGCTGGGTGGGCAGCGGCGCGCCTGCTGCTGCCGGAGGTGGTCTTGCGGGTCCTCATGGCCGAGCTGGGAGCTTTGGGTCTTTGGCCCCCGCCTGCGGGGGGAAGGGGGTGTTCATGCAGGGTATTCGGGAGGTGCAAGTTTTGAGCAATCGCCTGCTGCTCGGGGAGAGGGGGGAGAGGCGATACAATCAATGAAAGAAATTGCTTTTCGTGGACTCGCTGACGATTCGTGGTACCTTTTGCAATAGTGCCCAATTTTTCCCAAACCCACGACTGCGATAAGTACAGCTCTATAAAGTCTAGAATAGCTCTTTTTTCATCAACGCGAAGGATGGGGTAATCTGCGCTTACAATGGAATTAAACACATCAACTTTTAGAAACCCATAAGAGCCTTTCCTGGCCCAAATTTTGAGCAACAGGAAGTCGCCACGTTCTACACGATACCATATTTTAGTCCTCAACTTTTTACCAAGGACCTGTTCCTTTACTTTAACTCCCTGCGCATAAAGTCCTACTGAAAGCAAGTTATACATTTGGTTGTCTTGCACATAGATACGACGGCTCTGTTTTGGAACAGACATCATTACCTCTCCCAACCTCACCACCTGCCACTCCTCAGGCAGGGGACCTAGTTTGGTGTCTTTGAAGTTGGTCTCGCGAAAGACCTTGACGTTCATGCCTCCCTCGCAGCTTCGCTTGGGAAAAGGGCGCGCAGGACCTCCCGCAGGGCGCGCTCGGCTTGGGCGCGCTCCTCTTCGGCTTCCTCCAAGCGCACCAGGGCTTCCTCCAGCGGCAGGGTTTCCTCCTTGCCGTTTGTGCTCACGTAGCGGCTGGGGGAGAGGTTGTAATCGTTGCGGGCCGCTTCTTCGCGGGTGATGATGGCCGAAAGCCCCTGGCGCGCTTCCCAGCGGTGATAGACCTCGGCGATGGTCTCAATGTGCTCTTCGGTCAGGTAGTTCTTGGGGCGCCCTTTGGCAAATAGCTGGCTGGCGTTGATGAGCAAAATCTCGCCCGGATGGCGCTTCTGCCGGTTGATCACCAGGATCACCCCCGGCGCGGTGGTGTTGTAGAAGAGATTTTCGGGCAAAAGGATCACGGCTTCAATCAGATCGGCCTCCACGAAGGCCTTGCGGATGTCCCGCTCCCGGTTGGACCCTTGGTTGCCGCTGCCGCGGCTGACCGCCCCAGTATCCAGCACCACCGCCATGCGGCCGCGCTCGTTCAGGGAAGCCAGCATGTGCTGCAGCCAGCCCCAGTCGGCGGAAGAGGAGGGCGGCACCCCGTAGCGGAAGCGCTCAAAGGGATCGTTTTCGTAGAGCTCCTGGGGGAACTTCTGGTTCCACATGGGGTTGGCCGTGATCAGGTCAAAGGTTTGCAGGCGGCCGCTCCCGTCCCTGAAGGCGGGCTGGCGCATGGTATCCCCAGGGCGAATGTCGGCCTCGATGTCGTGGATGACGGCGTTCATGCGCGCCATGGCGAAGGTGGCCGGGTTGATCTCCTGGCCAAAAACTTTGAGGGGGGCGATGGTGGAGGGCAGGTCCAGATGGCCCGAGGGGTCCTTCTGCCCGTACTTCTCCACCAGCCGCAGGTGGCACTTGATGAGCAACCCCCCAGACCCACAGGCCGGGTCGTAGACCGACATCCCCGGTTCCGGCTCCAGCAGGCGTGCCATGAGGAGGCCCACCTCCCGGGGGGTGTAGAACTCCCCTGCGCTCTGCCCTTGCCCTTCGGCGAACTTGCGGAGCAGATACTCGTAGGCGCGGCCCAGGATGTCCGGCTCCACGTCCACAAGCCCCAAGCGGTGCTGGGAAAGCACCTCAATGAGAGCCTTCAAATGTTCATCGGAAACGATGCGTTGACCGGCGGCGGTGGCGTTGAAGTCCACCATATCTATCACGCCGGCCAGTTGAGGGTTTTCCCGCGCCACGGCCCGCACGGCGTCGGTGAGGAACTGGCCAAGGCCCACGGTCTGGCGGCGGATGGTTTCCCAGCGGGCCTCTTCAGGGATGTAAAAACGCACGAGCGTCACGTTCCCGCGCTGGCGCTCTTTCTCGACGAGGTCGCGCGCTACCTTTTCATTCCCAAACCTAGCGCTCAGGCGGGCAATTTCGTCCTCAAACACGTCCGAAAGCCGCTTCAGGAAAATTAGCGGCAGGATGTAATCCTTGAATTTGGGGGCATCCACGGGGCCACGGATGGCGCACGCAGCGCTCCACAGCCAGTTTTCCATCGTTTGGATGTCCATTCCACCACCTCGTTGGGTCTGGGCTGGGCCGTTAGAGATTTCCTTCCCGCAACCAACCTTATTCTAAGTTTGCCAACCAGCCGCGGAGAACCTTTAGGTTCCAGGCGTCCTCCTCCGGGCTCCTGGGGGTTTCCAGGATGAAGACCTTGCCCGTAAGGCGGGGGTCCAGGAGCACGCCCTTAAGCCCTTCCCCGATCTGGCCCTGGAGGAGGTGGGCGTGGTGGTCGATGCGGCTTCCCAGGCCCCCCACGGAGTCGTTGAGGTGGATAACGGGCACCCGTTCCAGGCCCACGGCGCGGTCCAGCTCGGAGAGGACGGCTTCCGGGGCCTCCTTCACGTCATAGCCCGCGGCGTAGGCGTGGCAGGTGTCCAGGCAGACCCCTAAGGGGGTGCCCTCTATGAGCCAGGCCAGTTCCTCAAACCGCGCCCCCACCTTCTCCCCGCCTCCCGCGGTGTTCTCCACGAGAAGCTTGGGTTTATCCCGTACCCCGGCGAGGCGGAGGGCCTTAAGGAGCCCTTCCTTCACCCGCTCCGGACTTCCGGAGCCGGGGTGGACCACCACGTACTCCAGGCCCAGGAGGCGGGCCTTTTCCAGGTCGTCCGCCAGGCTCACCACGCTTTTTTCCCAAAGCTCCCCTTCCGCCCCCAGGTTCACCAGGTAGGAGGCATGGATCACCCCGGGAAGCTCCCCGGCCATCTCCTTGAGGGCCCGGAAGGCTTCCACCTCGGCGGGGGAGAGGGCGCGGCTCTTCCAGCTCCTCGGGCTTTTGGCAAAGATCTGGAAGGCGGAAAGGCCCAGGGCCTGGGCCTCCTCCACCGCCCCCGCCACCCCCTTCTTGCCGGCGATGGAGAGGTGAAAGCCGTAGCGCCTCATTCCAGCACCTCCAGCCGCACCCGGGTGGCGGAAAGGGCCCCGATGGCCTTGGCGGCGGCGTAGGAGAGGTCAATGATGTACCTTCCCCCAAAGGGCCCCCGGTCGTTGATGCGCACCACCACGCTCCGGCCGTTTTTCAGGTTGGTGACCCGCACCCGCGTGCCGAAGGGCAGGGTGGGGTGGGCGGCGGTGAGGGCGTGCATGTCGTAGTGCTCCCCGCTGGCGGTGCGCTTTCCATGGAAGCCTGGGCCGTACCACACCGCCAGGCCTTCTTGGAACACCCGGGCCTTCTCCCCAGGCTCCTGGGAGGGTTCTTCAGGAGCTACCCGCAGGACCTGCCCTGGGCGGATGAGGTCGTCTTGGAGTCCGTTCAGGCGTTTGAGTTCGGCCACGCTCAGGCCGTGGGCCTTGGCGATGCGGAAAAGGGTGTCCCCTTTTTGCACGGTGTAGGTCTGGGCCAGGGCGCTGGAAAGGAGGAGGGCCAGGATGAGGGCGCGCACCTAAACCTCCCGCCAGCCCCGGGGGAAGCGGGAGAGGAGTTCTATGCCCGTTTCCGTGATGAGGACGAGCTCCTCAATCCGCACCCCGCCCACCCCAGGCAGGTAGACCCCGGGTTCCACGGTGACCACCATGCTGGGCTCCAGGGTCTCCTCCATGTAGGGGGAAAGCCCCGGCCCCTCGTGCACGGCAAGCCCCACCCCGTGCCCCAGGGAGTGGACGAAGTAGCGGTCCAGGTCAAAGCGCTTAAGCTCCTCCCGGGCGAGGGCGTCCATCTCCTTGGTGCTCTTCCCTGGGCCCAGAACTTCTAGAACCCGCTCCAGGGCGGCCAGGGTAGCTTCAAAGGTCCGCTTGAGCTCCCCGTTCACTTTTCCCAAGGCCACGGTGCGGGTCATGTCCGAGTGGTACCCCTCCACCCTGGCCCCCAGGTCCAGGGTAACGAGCTCCCCCGCCTCGAGGGGCTTCTCCGAGGCCCCGGCGTGGGGCAGGGCTCCCCGCACCCCCGAGGCCACGATGGGGGGGAAGGCCACCTCGGCACCCCGTCGTTTCAGGAAGAACTCTATTTCCAAGGCGACCTCCCGTTCCAAAACCCCTGGCTTGAGCAGGGTAAGGGCGTGGGCCAGGGCTTCCTCCGCCAGGGCCTGGGCCTTGCGGATCCTTTCCACTTCTTCCGGGGTCTTTTTGAGCCGGAGCCGCTCGATAACCCCCTTGGTGGGTACCCACTCCGCGGGGGCCAGTTCCCTGAGGCGTTCCAGGGCGGCGTAGGGGAGATGTTCCGCCTCAAAGCCCACTCGGCCCTTCAAGCCCTTGAAGACCTCCTCTTTTTCCTCGCGCTTCAGCACCTTGGCGGGGATGCGGCTTTCCCGCTCCGCCTCGGGGTAGCGGGGATCCGTGAGGAGGAAGGCTCCTTCGTGGGTAACGAGGACCTGGGCGTCTTCGGGGTGGGGAAAGCCCGATAGGTAGCGCACGTTCTCGGGACGGGTCACGTAAAGGGCATCCAGCCCTAGGGGCTCGAGGAGGGTCTTCGGGTCCAGCACGGGGCCTACTATACCACCCGCTAACCCTCTTCTAGGTTCACGCCCGGACCTGCCATCTCTCCGCAGGTAGGTCTCGAGGCCAAGGGTCCTTCCCGTGGCCTCCGCCCTGCGGCTATCCCAGCCTCGCCACGCTGAAGCGCACCCGCCCCTCCTCGTCCTCGAGGCGGGTCTCGTGGCCGGGGAAGAGGCCTTCCCCGAACTCCAGGGCCAGGACCTCCCCCGCGATCCAGGCCCCATGGCGGGCGAGGGCCTCGCGGTAGGCTCCTTCCGCCTCGTAGCCCACCCGGATGCGGTCGGAAACCTTGAGGCCCATCTCCTTGCGGGTCTGCTGCAGATGGCGGATCAGGTCCCGGGCCAGGCCCTCAAGCCTTAGCTCCTCCGTGACCCGCACCTCCAGGGCGGCCACGTACCCGTCCTTCTCCAGGGCCAGGTAGCCCTCGGGGGCCTGGGCCTCCAGGAGCACCTCCTCCGGGGCGAGGACCAGGGTTTCCCCTTCCACCTCTAGGGCCACGGGCTCCCCCTTCAGGACCGACCTGGCCACCCTCGAGGCCTCCCTTTCCAAGGCCTCGCGGAGGGCGGGCACCCGCTTGCCGTACTTCTTCCCCAAAAGTTTCAGGTTGGGAAGCACCCGGTAGGAGAGGATCTCTTCCCCAGGCTCCAAAACCCGCACCTCCTTGACATTTAGCTCCTCGGCGATCTCGGGGGCGAAGTGCCTTAAGCCCTCCCGCTCCAAGGCGCTGGGTGCGGTGAGGAGGAGAAGGGGAAGAGGGGTGCGGGTCTTAACCCCGCTTTTGGCCCGCGCGGAGCGGGCCAGGTCCACCACCTTGAGCACGGCGCGCATCTTGGCCACCAGCTCCTCGTCCACCAGGTGGGGATCCACCTCCGGCCAGTCGGCGAGGTGCACGGAGAGGGGGGCTTCCGGGAAGACCGAGCGCACCAGGTTCTGCCAGAGCACCTCCGCCAGGAAGGGGGTGAAGGGGGCGGAGAGCTTGGCGATGAGGACCAGGGCCTCGTACAGGGTGGCGTAGGCCGCCTCCCGGTCCAAGGGGTCCTCGTTCTTCCAGTACCGCCTCCTTCCCCGGCGCACGTACCACTGGGAGAGGTCCTCCACCACAAAGTCCCGCAGGGCCCGGCTGCTTTGCGTGGGGTCGTAGGCCTCGAGGGCCTCCGTCACCCTCCCGATCAGGTCCTGCATCCGGGCTAAAAGCCAGCGGTCCAGCTCGGGGCGCTTCTCCGGAGGGGGCGGGTTCCTGAGGTCCGGCCGGTCCAGGTTGGCGTAGGTGACGAAGAAGCTGTACACGTTCCAGAGGGTGAGGAAGTGATCCCGCACCGCCTCCCGCACCAGACTGGGCCCGAAGCGGCGGTCGGCCTCCGGGGGGGCAGAGATGTAGATGTACCACCTAAGGGCATCGGCCCCAAACTCCCGGAGGATGTCCCAGGGGTCCACCACGTTCCCCTTGGACTTGCTCATCTTCTGGCCCTTTTCGTCCAGGATGAGGCCGTGGCAGATGACGTTTTTGAAGGCGATGGAGCCGAAGAGCATCACCCCAAGCTGGTGCAGGGAGTTGAACCAGCCCCGGGTCTGGTCAATGCCTTCCGCAATGAAGTCCGCGGGGAAGGCTTCCTTGAACTCCTCCTCGTTTTCAAAAGGGTAATGCAAGGAAGCAAAGGGCATGGCCCCGGAGTCGTACCAGACGTCGATCACGTAGGGCACCCGCCGCATGGTGCCCCCGCAGGTGCACCGGAGTTCCACCCGGTCCACGTGGGGCCGGTGGGGGTCGAAGGGCTCGGGGAGGGGGTGGGTGGCCCTTTCCCTGAGCTCCTGGAAGCTGCCGATGGCCTCCTCCTTCCCACAGGTGTCGCAGACCCAGATGGGAAGGGGCGTACCCCAGTAACGGTTGCGGCTTAGGGCCCAGTCCACCAGGTTCCTTAGCCACTCCCCGTAGCGACCCTCCCGGATGTGGGGCGGGACCCAGTTGATCTCCTGGTTTTTGCGGATGAGTTCTTCTTTGAAGAAGGTGTTTTTAATGAACCAGGTTTCCGTGGCGTAGTACATGAGGGGGGTGGAGCAGCGCCAGCAGTGGGGGTAGCTGTGGAGGTAGCTTTCCTCCTTGAAAAGAAGCCCCCGGGAGCGGAGGTCTTTCAGGATGGCCCGGTTGGCCTCGCGGAAGAAGAGGCCCTTAAAAGGCTCCACCAGAAGCTTGCCCTCCTCGTCCACCGTCTTGAGGAGGGGGAGGCCGTAACGCCTTCCCGTTTCCAGGTCCTCCGCCCCGAAGGCGGGGGCCTGGTGGACGATGCCCGTGCCGTCCTCCCGGCTCACGTACTCCGCCAGGACCACGAAGTAGCCCCGCTCCACCCCTTGGGGATAGGGCGGCTCGTAGGGGAGGCCCTCCAGCTCTTTCCCTGAAAAGGTCTTGAGGATGGGGGTTTCCTCGCCCAGGAGCTTTTTCCCCAGGTTTTCCTCCAAGAGGAGGGCTTCCCCTTCCCCCTGGAAGGCGGCGTAGGTGAACTCCGGGTGCACCGCCGCGGCCACGTTCCCGGGCAGGGTCCAGGGGGTGGTGGTCCAGATGAGGAGGCTGGCCTTTTCCAGGCCCAGCCTCCCCGGTTCCTTAAGGGGCAGGCGCACGTAGACCGAAGGGTCGGTGATCTCCTTGTACCCCAAGGAGAGCTCGTGGGAGGAAAGGGGCGTGCCGCACCGGGGGCAGTAGGGCACCACCTTGTGGTCCCGGTAGAGGAGCCCCCGGTCGAAAAGGTTCTTCAGGCTCCACCAGATGCTTTCCACATAGGTGGGGTGCAGGGTGGCGTAGGCGTTCTTGAGATCCACCCAGTAGGCGATGCGCTCGGTGAAGGCCTCCCACTCCTTCTCGTAGGTGAAGACCGACTCCCGGCAGGCTTGGTTGAAGCGTTCGATGCCGTAGGCTTCGATCTCCCGTTTGCTCTTTAGCCCGAGCTTCTTCTCCACCTCCAGTTCCACCGGCAGGCCGTGGGTGTCCCAGCCGGCGCGGCGGGGCACGTAGTAGCCCCGCATGGTCTTGTACCGGGGGAAGAGGTCCTTGTAGCTTCGGGCCTGGGCATGGCCCACGTGGGGCATGCCGTTGGCGGTGGGGGGACCCTCGTAGACGGTGTAGCGGGGCCCGCCTTTACGGTTCTCCACGCTTTTCTCAAAGATCCTCTCCCGCTTCCAAAACTCCAGAACCTCCTCTTCCAGCCTGGGAAAGTTGGGTTCACCGACCTCCTTGAACATACGCTCCTCCCTAAAGAAACGCCCGCGCCCTTGGGGCGCGGACGAAAGCGCTAACGGCTTCCGCGGTACCACCGCGCTTCCTGGAAGAACCTTCCAGGCCCTCATTGCCACGCGATCACGGGCGCACCCGGCGGGCATTACTCAGGGACCGGCCCTTTTCCTCCCGCGGCTCCGGGGTGATCTTCCCGCCTTTCCTCACCACCGGGCTTCCACCCTCCCCGGCTCGCTCTAGGCTATCGGAAAGGGGTACTCTCCCCATCCTCGCCTTTACAGCTCATGCCCCCTGGGGTAAAATCCCCCGTTGGCGGCTAAGCCCATGCTAGCAGCCCTCCCCTTCCTTGACAACGCCTGGGCTGGGTCTGCTAGAATCAAGCTAAGCCGGTCCACTTCCCGACAAAAGGAGTGCTCATGGAGCTGTACCTGGATACCGCCAACTTGGAGGAGATACGGGAGATCGCTGCCTGGGGGGTACTTTCCGGGGTTACCACCAATCCCACTTTGGTGGCTAAGGAGTATGCGGGCCGAGGAGCAAAGCTGACCGAGGAGGTTCTCTTCGCCCACCTACGGGCCATATGCGAGGTGGCGAAGGGGCCTGTGTCGGCGGAGGTGACCGCGCTGGAGGCCGAGGCCATGGTGGAGGAGGGCCTGCGGCTTGCCGCCATCCACCCCCACATTGTGGTTAAGTTGCCCACCACCGAGGAGGGCCTGAAGGCCTGTAAGCGCCTTTCCACCCAGGGGTGAAGGTGAACATGACCTTGATCTTTTCCGCCAACCAGGCCCTTCTGGCAGCCCGGGCGGGGGCGGCCTATGTGTCCCCCTTCCTGGGCCGGGTGGACGATATCTCCTGGGACGGGGGAGAGCTTTTGCGGGAGATCGTGGAGCTGATCCAGGTCCAGAACCTGCCGGTCAAGGTCATCGCCGCCTCCATCCGCCACCCCCGCCATGTGACGGAGGCGGCTCTTTTGGGGGCGGACATCGCCACCATGCCTTATGCGGTCTTCAAGCAGCTCCTTAAGCATCCTTTGACGGACATAGGCCTTAGACGCTTTATGGAGGACTGGGAGAAGGTCAAGCCATGAGGAGAAAAGCGGATACCCAACAAGAAGCGCCCCTCACCTACCAGGAGCTTTCGGCCAAGATCCTTCCGGAGCTCCACCTGCTGGCCCAGGAAGCGGGGATTGAGAACTACAAGCGCATGAAGAAGGACCAGCTCATCATGGCCCTCCTGGAGCGGCAGACCCAAGGGGAGGGTTTGCAGCTGGTCAAGGGTTACCTGGAGATCAGCCCGGATGGCTATGGGTTCATCACCGAGAACCTATACAACCTGGAATCCAGGGTGGCCATCGTCTCTGCGGGGCTCATCCGGCAGTATGCCTTGAGGAGCGGGGATTATATCGTGGGCCGGGTGCGGCCTCCGCGGGAGAACGAGCGCTACGGCACCCTCCTCAAGGTGGAGGCGGTGAACGATCTGGATCCCGAGGCCGCCAAGAACCGGCCCCGCTTTGACGAGCTCATCCCCCAGTTCCCTGACCGGCAGATCCGGCTGGAGACCACCCCCGATGAGCTTTCCACCCGGGTGATCGACCTCCTGGCCCCCATCGGCCGGGGGCAGCGGGGGCTCATCGTGGCCCCGCCCAAGGCGGGCAAGACCACCCTGCTCAAGAAGATCGCCAATGCGGTCCTGAAGAATGAACCCGACATCAAGGTGATCGTGCTCCTCATCGATGAGCGCCCCGAGGAGGTCACGGACTTCCGGGAAAGCGTCCAGGGAGCTGAGGTCATCGCCAGCACCTTTGATGAACCTCCCCAGAACCACATCCGGGTGGCGGAGTTCGTCCATGAGAGGGCCAAGCGCATCGTGGAGGATGGGGGGCACGTGATGATCCTCCTGGACTCCATCACCCGCCTGGCCCGGGCCAACAACCTGGTAACCCCGCCCACGGGCCGTACCCTGTCGGGCGGTTTGGACTCCGCTGCCCTCTACTTCCCCAAGCGCTTCTTGGGAGCGGCCAGGAACATAAGGGGTGGGGGAAGCCTCACCATCCTGGCCACCGCCCTGGTGGAAACGGGAAGCCGCATGGACGACGTGATCTTTGAGGAGTTCAAGGGGACGGGCAACATGGAGCTCCACCTTTCCCGCCGCCTCGAGGAGCGGCGCATCTTCCCGGCCATCGACATCCTGAAGTCCGGGACCCGTCGGGAGGAGCTCCTCTTGGGCGAGGAGGTGGTGCACAAGATGTGGCTTCTGCGCAAGGTCCTGGCGGACATGGACCCGGCGGAGGCCATGGAGATGCTCCTGGCCCGTTTGGGGCGTACCAAGAACAACAAGGAGTTTCTGGCGTCCTTGGCCGCCCGTTAGGCGGGATTTTCCCTTGGGGGGCGGGCTTTCCGCCCCCCAAGGCCTTGTGCCCCTTGCGTTTTCCCTGCTTGGTCCTGGTATAATCCCCGCGAGGTTTGGGCGGGGTTTTTTGGGAGGTGAGCGTTGCGGGGAATATGGTGGGGAAGTTTATGCCTATTGGTTTCCTCTCTGGCCTTTGCTAAGCTCCCTATTCTTAGCCCCCTTCCCCTTCCCGAGAACACGGTGGAGGTGGGCCAGGCGGCTAAAAAGGGGTGGGTGCTCTACGAGGTGAAGCCCGGGGATACCCTGGTGCAGATTGCCGCTCGTTATGGGGTGGATCCAAGGCACATCCTGTGGTCCAGCAACCTGCAAAGCGACCGCTTGCAGGTGGGGCAGAGGCTACTTATCCCCTTGGCGGCCGTGGAGGACCGTTCCCCCCGGGTACCCCCGGGGGTGGAGGTGTACCGGGTACGCCCGGGGGATACCCTGCAGGGAGTGGCGAGCCGTTATGGTGTAAGCGTCCTGGACTTGGTTTCCGCTAACCCTTCCTTAGAAAGCCTAGACCAGCTGGTGGCGGGGAGTGTCCTTTACATTCCCAAAGGGGCTAGGGGCTTGGTGGTATCCCTGTCCGAGGGGCAGACCCTGGTGGACCTGGCGGCCCGTTTCGGCCTCTCCCCGGTGGCGGTGGCCCGGGCCAATGGGGTGAAGGATCCCTTGGATTTGAAGCCAGGGGACCTGGTCCTCCTGCCCGGCATTCAGGCCAAAACCACGTACCAGCGCCTTTTGGCCAAACAGGAGGCGGAGCGCCAAGCCCGCCTCGAGGCCGAGCGGCGCCGCCAGGAGGAGCTGAGGCGCCTGGCGGAGGAACGCAGGAGGCAGCAGGCTTTGGCCCAACAGCGCGCCCAGGAGGCGCGGCGGGCCCAGGCCCAGCAGCCCCAGGTGCGGCGGGTGAGCTACCAGGAAGGGGCCATGCGCTGGCCCCTTTCCGACTTTCGTATCACCACCTACTTCGGCCAGCGGGGAGCTTTCCAGCGCTACCACACGGGGATCGACCTGGCTGCTCCTTACGGCACCCCCATCGTGGCCGCCAAGGCGGGCCAGGTGGAGGTGGCGGGTTGGAGCTCGGTGGGGTACGGCTTCCACGTGGTGCTGGATCATGGTGGAGGGGTGGAAACCCTTTACGCCCACATGTCCCGCATCGCCGTGCGGGCGGGCCAGTGGGTGGAAGCCGGGCAGGTGATCGGGTACGTGGGGTCCACCGGTTGGTCCACCGGGCCCCACCTGCACTTTGAGGTGCGGGTGGGCGGGGTGGCCCGCAACCCCTTGGCCTATCTGCCCTAGGTGGGCCTTAGCGCCGTGGGGGCCTTTGGGCCCCCGGCTTCTTTGGGCTTGACCCGCCGGGCGGTAAGCTGGAGGATGGAGGACGGGATGGAGAAGGGTACCTTCCAGATCAAGACCGGCTTTGCCGAGATGTTCAAGGGCGGGGTGATCATGGACGTGACCACCCCCGAGCAGGCGGTGATCGCCGAGGAGGCGGGGGCGGTGGCGGTGATGGCCCTGGAGCGGGTTCCCGCGGACATCCGCGCCCAGGGGGGTGTGGCCCGCATGTCCGACCCCAAGGTCATCAAGGAGATCATGGCCGCGGTGTCCATTCCCGTGATGGCCAAGGTGCGGATCGGGCACTTCGTGGAGGCCATGATCCTCGAGGCCATCGGGGTGGACTTCATCGACGAGTCTGAGGTCCTCACCCCCGCCGATGAGGAGCACCACATTGACAAATGGAAGTTCAAGGTGCCCTTCGTGAACGGGGCCCGGGACCTGGGGGAGGCCCTGAGGCGCATCGCTGAAGGGGCGGCCATGATCCGCACCAAGGGGGAGGCGGGCACGGGCAACGTGGTGGAGGCGGTGCGCCACGCCCGCACCATGTGGAAGCAGATCCGCTACGTCCAGTCCCTCCGGGAGGACGAACTCGTGGCCTACGCCAAGGAGATCGGGGCTCCCTTGGAGCTGGTAAGGTGGGTCCACGACCACGGCCGCCTTCCCGTGGTGAACTTCGCCGCTGGCGGCATCGCCACCCCCGCGGACGCGGCCCTCATGATGCACCTGGGCATGGATGGGGTTTTCGTGGGAAGTGGCATTTTCAAGTCTGGGGATCCCAAGAAGCGGGCCCGGGCCATCGTGCGGGCGGTGACCCACTACAACGATCCCGAGGTGCTGGCCGAGGTTTCCGAGGACCTGGGCGAGCCCATGGTGGGCATCAACCTGGACCAGCTTAGGGAAGAGGAGCGCCTGGCCAAGCGAGGCTGGTAAGGGAAGCCCAGGGTAAGGGTAAGGCCATGGCGCGGGCAGTGTGTGGGGTGTACGAGATCCACCCTGAGCGGGTGGAGAAGGCCCGCGCGGCCTTGCCCGAGGGGGCGGTGCTAGGGGAAGCCGCCCTCCTCCTTAAGGCTTTGGCCGACCCCACCCGGATGCGCCTTCTTCTGGCGTTGAAGGCGGCGGAGGAGCTTTGCGTGTGCGATCTGGCCCTCCTTGCCGGGGTTTCGGTTTCCGCGGTGAGCCACCAGCTCAGGCTTCTGCGCCAGGCCCGGCTGGTGGCCTTCCGCCGGGAGGGGAAGCAGGTCTATTACCGCCTGGCGGACCACCACGTGGAGAGGCTGCTGGAAGGAGCCCTGGAGCACGCGCTAGAGAATACTTGAACGTCCATTCAAGCGATGCTACCCTGGGGGCATGGAGGCTCCCAGGGTTCGCGTGTTCCGGGTGGAGGGTCTGGACTGCGCCGACTGCGCCTTAAAGGTGGAGAAAGCCCTTTCCAGGGTACCTGGGGTGGTGCAGGCCCAGGTTAGCTTTGCCAGCGGTAAGGCGTACCTGCACCTCGAGGTTCCCGGGGCGGAGAAGGAGGCGGAAAAGGCGGTTTCCGCCTTGGGCTATCGCTTGAAGCCCGAGGGGGAAACGAGCAGGGGTGTTTTGGGACCCTGGCGCTGGGCCTTGGCTTCTGGGGGGCTTCTCCTGGCGGCCTTTTTAGCCTCCTTCCTCTTTCCCGGACTAGCCCCTTGGGGTTATGGGCTGGCGGCCTTGGTGGGGGTTTTCCCCCTTGCCCGCCGTGCGGCGTCCCTTTTTCGGAAAAACCCCTTCAGCATGCAGGCCCTGGTCACGGTGGCCACGTTGGGAGCCCTCCTCATCGGGGCGGAGGCCGAGGCGGCGGTGGTGGTTTTTCTCTTCCTCGTGGGGGAGGTATTGGAGGCCTATAGCGTGGCCCAGGCCAGACGGGCCCTTTTCGCTCTGGGAGAGCTTCTTCCCCGAAGGGCCTACCGCCTGAGGGAAGGCGGCTTGGAGGAGGTGCCCCTAAGTGCCCTGCGGGTGGGGGACCTGGTGCGGGTGCCCCCGGGGGAGCGGGTACCGGCCGACGGGGTGGTGGTGTCGGGGCAGGCTTCCTTGGAGGAGGCCGCCTTCACCGGGGAGCCCCTGCCTAGGCCCAAGGGAGCAGGGGATCGGGTTTACGGGGGCAGCCTGGTGGTGGAGGGAAGCCTGGTGGTAAAGGTGGAGCGCCTTCCCGAGGAGGGCTTCCTGGCGGAGATGGAACGCCTGGCGGAGGAGGCCCTTCTCAAGAAAAGCCAGGCGGAGCGGGTGGTGGATGCCTTTAGCCGTCGCTACACCCCGGCGGTCCTGGCCTTGGCAGGCTTTGTGGCCCTGGTCCTTCCCCTTTTTCAGGGGGATTTCCTTGGGCATGTGTACAAGGCCTTAGCCCTTCTCCTCATCGCCTGTCCCTGCGCCCTGGTGGTCTCGGTGCCGGCAGCCATCGCCGCGGGGGTAGCCCGGGGGGCCAGGGCGGGGGTGCTCTTTAAGAGCGGGGCGGCCTTGGAGCGCCTGGCCGGGGTGCGCTTTGTGGCCTTGGACAAGACGGGAACCCTGACCCTGGGAAAGCCCACCCTGGTGCGGGTGGTTACCTTTGGGGTTTCCAGGGAGGAGGCCTTGGCCCTAGCCAAAGGGGTAGCGGAAGGCTCCTCCCATCCCCTTGCTCGGGCGGTGCGGGAGGCTTCGGGTCCTGAGGCTTTGCCCTCGGAGGAGCACCGGACGGTGCCGGGCCTCGGGGCCTTCGCCCGGGTGGAGGGCCGGGAGGTGGGCTTGGTGCGGCCAGAAGCCTGGGACCTGTCCCCTGGGGTGCAGGCCCAGGGGAAGGCCTTGGCGGAGGAAGGCCTAAGCCTTTCCCTCCTGGTTAGGGAAGGGGCTCCCCTGGCCCTCTTGGCCTTCCAGGATACCCCTCGCCTCGAGGCTCGGGAAGCTTTGGCCAAGCTACGCCAGCTGGGCCTTAAGCCTGTCCTGCTCACCGGCGACCGGGAGGCCTCCGCCCTGGCCTTGGCCACGGCCTTGGGGCTGGCTTCCGAGGAGGTCCGGGCTGGTCTTTCCCCCCTGGAGAAGCTCCGCCTGGTGGAGGAGATGGAGGGAAGGGGCAGGGTGGCCATGGTGGGGGACGGGGTCAACGACACCCCCGCCCTGGCCCGGGCTACGGTGGGACTGGCGGTGGCCGAGGGCGCCGAAGCGGCCTTGCAGAGAGCGGACGTGGGCCTTCTAAGCCTTGCGGCCTTGCCCCGGGCTTTCCGTCTAAGCCGCCTGACCCTGGGCGTGGTCCGCCAGAACGTGGCCCTGGCGGTGGGGCTCAAGGGGCTTTTCCTCCTCACCACCCTCCTGGGGTACACGGGGCTTTGGGCTGCGGTGCTGGCGGACAACGGGGCGCTGGTGTTGGTGACGGTGAACAGCCTGCGTCTTTTGTGGAGCCGTGTATAGTCATTCCATGCCCAGGCCCAGGTATCCCAGACTTCTGGAGCAGTTCCTTGAGAGCGAAGCCAAGGGGGGTTTGGTCCTCTTTTTGGCAGCTTTTCTCGCCTTTGTGTTGGCCAACTCCCCAGGGGCCGCGGCGTACTTTGCTTTGCGGGAAATTCCGGTAGGCTTGCGCTTTGGCGGTTTCTCCCTAGAAAAGCCCCTCCTCCTTTGGGTCAACGACCTTCTGATGGCCCTGTTCTTCCTGCTGGTGGGGTTGGAGCTCAAACGGGAAATTCTTTCCGGGGAGCTGAAGGAGCTTCGTAAAGCGGGCCTAGTCCTGGCGGGGGCTTTGGGAGGTATGGCCTTTCCCGCTGTCCTCTACCTCATGGTCAATCCCAGCCTGCCCCAGGCCCGGGGATGGGGCGTGCCCATGGCCACCGATATCGCTTTTGCCCTAGGGGTGTTGGCTCTGGTACCCCGGGTGCCCTTGGGGTTAAAGCTCTTTCTCACCGCCTTGGCCATTGTGGATGACCTGGGGGCGGTTCTGGTCATCGCCCTTTTCTACACGGGGGGCCTCGAGGGAACCTACCTTCTCCTGGCAGCCCTGACCTTAGGGGTACTCCTTCTCCTGAACCGGGTGGGGATTTGGTACCTGTGGCCTTACCTGCTCTTAGGACTGCCCCTTTGGTACTTTGTTCTGAAGTCCGGCCTTCACGCCACTTTGGCCGGGGTGCTCCTGGCCTTGGCCATACCTTTGCGGCGGGGCAGGCCTTTTCAGGGAGCTGCCATGGAAACGGATCCTGAGGCCCTGGAAGGGGAACTGGAGGCCTTGGAGGAAGAGGTGGGAGAGGCCCAAAGCCCCCTGCACCGCCTGGAGCACACCCTGCATCCCTGGGTGGCGTACGGGGTACTTCCCACCTTTGCCTTCTTCAATGCCGGGGTGGCGTTGACGGGCCTAGAGTTCGGAGCGGTGGCCCTCGGTGTGGCCCTGGGGCTTTTGCTGGGTAAACCCCTGGGAATCCTGCTTTTGGTCTGGCTCGCCTTGCGCTTGAGACTTGGGGTTTTACCCGAAGGGGTGGACCTGAAGGCCATCCTAGGGGTGGGTTTCCTTGCGGGCATTGGCTTCACCATGGCCCTTTTCATTGCCGGATTGGCCTTTGAGGAGGGCCTGCTGGACCAGGCCAAGGTGGGGATCCTCTCCGCTTCCCTGCTGGCGGGGCTACTGGGGTTTATCCTGGTGCGGGCTTCCCTTGACAGGGCCCGGGCCTAGGTCCAGGATGAGGAGCGTGGTTGGCGTTTTGGCCCTACAGGGGGATTTCCGTGAACACAAGGAAGCGCTTAGGCGCTTGGGGATAGAGGCTAAGGAGGTGCGTAAGAAGGAGCACCTGGAAGGAGTGAGCGCTTTGTTGATCCCGGGGGGCGAGTCCACCACCATCGGCAAGCTGGCTCGGGAGTATGGCATAGAAGAGGAGGTGCGAAGGCGGGTGGGGGAGGGCTCCCTTGCCCTCTTTGGCACCTGCGCCGGGGCCATCTGGCTTGCCCGGGAGATTCTAGGCTACCCCGAACAGCCCCGGCTGGGAGTGCTGGACGTGGCGGTGGAGCGCAACGCCTTTGGCCGGCAGGTGGAGAGCTTTGAGGAAGACTTGGAGATTCGGGGCCTGGGGCCCTTCCACGGGGTCTTCATCCGGGCTCCCGCCTTCCGCCGCCTGGGAGAAGGAGTAGAGGTGCTTTCGGAGCTAGAGGGCCTACCTGTACTGGTGCGCCAGGGTAAGATTTTGGCCAGCACTTTCCACCCCGAGCTTACCCAGGACCCCAGGCTTCACCGGTACTTCCTGGAGCTAGCGGGCCTTTAGGGCCGCATCCGGGTGTACATCCGGGGGAAGGGAATCGCCTCGCGCACGTGGGCGAGGCCGCAGATCCAGACCACGGTACGCTCGAGGCCCAATCCGAAACCCGAATGGGGCACGCTACCAAAGCGCCTCAGATCCAGATACCAGTCGTAGACCTCCTCTGGGAGGCCGAACTCTTGGATTTTCCTGCGTAGAAGTTCCAGGTCATGGATCCTCTGGCTACCCCCGATGATCTCCCCGTACCCCTCGGGGGCAAGGAGGTCGTCGTTGAGGACCAGTTCCGGATCCTCCGGGTCCGACTCCATGTAAAAGGCCTTGATGCGGGCGGGGTAGCGCTCTATGAAGACAGGCCGGTCAAACTGGCGGCTTAGGGCGGCCTCGTGGGGGGCGCCGAAGTCCTCCCCGTAGGGAAGAGGGGATAGATCGGGGTCCTTCTCTGCTAGCCGGTTTACCAGCGCCACGGCTTCCTTGTAGGTGAGGCGGGGGTAGTTTCCTTCTGCGGCGGGTTCCAGCACCTTGGGGTCCCGCCCCAGCATCTCCAGCTCCTTTGCCCTGCGCTCCAGAATGCGCCCTGCCAGGTAGCTCACCAACTCCTCCTGCAGGGCCATGTTCTCTTCGTGGGTCATGAAGGCCACCTCGGGCTCAATCATCCAGAACTCCAAAAGGTGGCGGCGGGTTTTGCTCCTCTCTGCGCGGAAGGTGGGGCCGAAGGTGTAGACCTTCCCGTAGGCCAAGGCTCCGGCCTCCGCGTAAAGTTGCCCCGACTGGGAGAGGTAGGCCTTTTCCCCATCAAAGAGGTCCACCTGGAAGAGGTCGGTGGTGCCCTCCACGGCGCTTGGGGTGAGGATGGGGGCGTCAAAGCGTAGGAAGCCCCGCTCGGCGAAGAAGTCGTGTATGGCCCTTTCCACCTCGTCCCGGATGCGCATCACCGCAAAGGGGCGGCGGTGGCGGAGCCAAAGGTGCCGGTAGTCCATGAGGAAGTCGATCCCGTGCTCCTTAGGGCCGATGGGGTACTCCGCTTGCGGGAGGCTCACCACCTCGAGGCCGCGCACGGAAAGCTCAAAGCCCCCTGGGGCCCTTTCGTCCCGTCGCACCAGGCCATAGACCTTGAGGGCGGTTTCCTGGGGGAGATGGCCCGCCTCTTCAAAGACCTCCTCCGGTACCTCCCCCTTAAAAAGGGTGGCCTGGAGAAAGCCGGTACCGTCCCGGAGGATGAGGAAGTGGATCTTTCCCTTGGAGCGCTTCTGGTAGAGCCATCCCCTGAGCTCCACTTCCTGTCCCTCGTATCTGGCGATCTCATCAATAAAGGCCCGCATACCCTTATATCCTAAAGGGCCTCGAGGGGTTTACCTGGCGCTTGCCTGCATTCCCTACCCTGAACCTGAGGGGTGAAGGGCATGACCTCGCGGTGTGTTGGCTATAGCCCTAGAGGCCTGCTCAACGGGGGAAGGCCTTTCCCTGCTTGAAGGCACAGCCTGCCGCGTGCGCAGAGGTTCCCGAGGCCTGGCACCCGTGTTTGCCAGCTCCTTTTCCAAGGGATTCTCGCGGCGGACCGGAATGGAAAGCGCTTCTTGGCTCTGCCCCCGGGGCTCGGGTCTGCTACCCCCAGCTTGGCTCCAGGTTGGGTGGAAGGGACAGGCGTTTATCGGGATGGGCGGGTGGTATGGGCGCGGTTTAAGCCATTCCCTTAAGGCCTTTGACTGGGCAATAGGCTGGCAAGGGCCTCCGCCAGGCCGCATGCCTCCACGGGAGCCACCACCCGTTGGGCCGCTTTCTTGACCTGGGGCGAAGCGTTCCCCATGGCGATGCCCAGGCCTACTCCTTGGATAAGTTCCAGGTCGTTTTCCCCATCCCCCACCATGGCGCATTGGGCCAGGGTCAGGCCGTAGCTTTCCGCCACAAAGCGGGCGGCCGAGAGCTTGCTCACGCCCCGCTTGGTCAGGGATACGAACCGCACCCCGGGCATCCTGGGGCTTTCCGCCACGTGGGCCTGGAGGTCCTGGGGCAAAGGGTCCATGAGGGCGCCCAGGGGGGCTTGGGCCTCGGCCAGCACCTGGAGGCGGACCAGGGGGGTAGGAAGCCTTAGCAGGTCCGCTTCCTCGGCCACCACGCCCAGGAGTTCCTGGTGGGCCTTTAGGAGGGGGCTATCCCCCTCTACGAAAAAGCCCCCGTCGGCGGTGTAGCCCTCGAGGGGAAGCCCCAGCCTGCGGGCCAGGCGGATGGCTTCCCGGGCCGCCTCCTGGGGCAGGGCCTCCACCAGGAGGGGGTGAGCGGGAGGGGAGTGAGGATCCCGGGACAACGCCAGGACCACTGCCCCAGACTCGAACACGTGGAGACCTGCGGGGTCCAGCCTGCGGGCGTAAGCCAGGGCGTGCCCCCGGCCCGGCCGACCGGTGATGAGGCTTAGGCGGATGCCTTTGGCCCTTAAGGCCTCCACCGCTGGCCACACGCACTCCGGCACCCCCTCCTTGCCCACCAAGGTACCGTCCACGTCCACGAAGACCAGTCGCACCATCAAACTTCCCCAGCGGATACCTGGACCGCTTCCCCCCCAATCTGCACCCCGTAGGGCTGGCCCGTGGGGCTGTACTCCACCACCACCTCCACCACGCCCGGGTTGCCCAGGCGGTGGCCCTGGTAGATGGTGAGGGCCACCCGGCCTTCCCGCCTGGGCACCACCCCTGCCCGGGCCAGAAGGGCGCCCAGGGCGGCGTTGGCGGAGCCTGTCACCGGGTCTTCGGGAATGCCCAGGATGGGGGCAAAGTCCCGGGCGTAGAAACTCCTTGGTCCCATGGGGGCGTAGGCATGGACGGTGGCCACCTCCAGCTGGTGGGAAAGTTCGGCCAGGGCCTTCATCTCTGGCTCTAGGGTATCCACCACCCCGGGGGCGATGAGGGGGACGAAGAGGCTCCAAAGCCCGGTGTAGGCGATGCCGTAAGGCAGACCCCGGTGCAGGTAGCGCTCATCCGAGCCCAGGGCCTCGAGGACCTCCTTGAGCACCTGGTAGGGGGGGAGATCCCGGAACCTCGGGGCGGGGCCCCTCACCAGGGCCTTCTTGGGTTCCCCGGCCTCGTACAGGATCTCCACCGGCAGGGCCTCCGTGGGGGTGTGCAGGAAAAGCCTCTTGCTGCCCTCGGGGGCCAGGCCCAGGCGCACCAGGGTAAGGCCTAGGGCTATGGCGGCATGGCCGGAGAACTCCACCTCTCCCGACGGGGTGAAGAAGCGCACGGCGAACAGGGTCTCTTGCCTTTCCATTACGAAGGCGGTTTCCGGTTCGCCTAGGTGCCGGGCCAGGTTTCGCATCTCCTCGAGGTTCATGCCCCGGGCGTCCAGCACTATGGCCACCCGGTTCCCGGCCCCCGGGGTGGAGGCGAAGGCGTCCACGATCACGTAGGGAATCCTAGCCATGGGCGATCACCATGAGGCCGAGTTCCCGAAGCTGTTCCTCGGACACCGGGCTTGGGGCCCCAGTGAGGGGGTCTTTGCCCTCCTTGTTCTTGGGGAAGGCGATAACCTCGCGGATGGACGGGCTGGCCGTCATAAGGGCCAGGAGGCGGTCCAGGCCCCAGGCGATGCCGCCGTGGGGTGGGGCCCCGTAGGTGAGGGCTTCGAGGAAGAAGCCAAACTTTTCCCGCTGCTCCTCCTCCCCGATACCCAACACCTGGAACATCTTGGCCTGAAGAGCGGGGTCGTGGATGCGGATGGACCCGCCTCCCACCTCGGTGCCGTTCAGCACCAGGTCGTAGGCCAAGGCCCGCACCCTCCCAGGATCGGCATCCAAGAGGGGTAGGTCCTCGGGATGAGGGCTGGTAAAGGGATGGTGCATGTAGGTGTACTGGCCCCTTTCCTCGTCCCACTCCAGAAGGGGGAAGTCCACCACCCAGAGGAACCGGAAGCCCTCCCGGGGGAGGCCTAAGATCTCCGCCAGCTTAAGCCGCACCTGCCCCAAGGCGGTGGCCGCCACCTTGGCGGGCCCGGCCACGAAGAGGAGGGTGTCCCCCAGGCCGGCTTCCGTGGCCTCCAGGAGGCTTTGCCGCACGGGCTCCAGAAACCTGGCCACCCCGCCTGCGAATCCTCCCTCCTCCACCCGGGCAAAGGCGAGGCCCCCCGCCCCATGGCGTTTGGCCAGCTCCTCCAGGTCGGCGATCTCCTTTCGGGAAAGGGCCTTGGGCACCGCCAGGGCCTTTATCCTTTCCGCTTCCCGGAAAACCCGAAACTCGCTTTCCCGGAAGAGGTGCCCCACCTCCTTGAGCTCCAGGCCGAAGCGGGTGTCGGGTTTGTCCGAGCCGAAGCGCTCCATGGCCTCCTGGTAGGTGAGGCGGGGGAAGGGGAGGGGAAGCTCCACCCCCAGGGCTTCCCGGAACACGTGGGCCATGAGCCTTTCGTTAACCTCCAGGATATCCTCCACCTCCACGAAGCTCATCTCCAGGTCCATCTGGGTGAAGTCGGGCTGGCGGTCGGCCCGGAGGTCTTCGTCGCGGAAGCAGCGGGCGATCTGGAAGTAGCGGTCAAAACCCGCCACCATGAGCATTTGCTTGAAAAGCTGGGGCGACTGGGGGAGGGCGTAGAAGAGGCCAGGCTGCTGGCGGTAGGGCACCAGGAAATCCCGGGCCCCTTCCGGGGTGCTTTTGGTCAGGAAGGGGGTTTCCACCTGGATGAAGCCCTCCCGATCCAGGAAGTCCCAGATGGCCTTGATGACCCGATGGCGGAGGCGCAGGTTTTCCTGCATCCTCCTCCGGCGCAGGTCAAGGTAGCGGTACTTGAGCCTGAGCTCTTCGGAAACCTCCTTTTCCTCCTCGCCCCGCCAGCCGGCGTCCACGGGGAAGGGGGGTGTTTTGGCCTCGGAGAGGACCTCGAGGGAGGAAAGCTCCACCTCCACCTTTCCGGTGGGCAGGCGGGGGTTGGGCTCCGGGCGGAGGCGCACGGTGCCCTTCACCCGCACCACCCACTCCGAGCGGACGCGCTCCGCTTCCTGGTAGGCGGGGCTTTCCGGGTGGGCCACCAGCTGGACCAAACCCTCGCGGTCCCGGAGGTCCAGGAAGATGAGCCCCCCCAGGTCCCGGCGGCGGTTTATCCACCCCTCGAGGACCACCTCCTCCCCCACGTGTTCTTCCCTTAGGCTTCCGGCGAAGTGGGTACGGCGCATAATCCCCCAAATCTTAACGGATTCTCACGCCAGGGCGGAAAGAAGGAAGCCCAACGCTTCCGTCTGGGGTAAGCGAACCTGCTCCCCCGTGGAAAGCCGCTTTAGGGTGACCTCTCCCGCTTTGAGCTCATCCTCTCCCAGAAAGCCGACGAAGGCGGTACCTCGTTTCAAGGCTTCCTCCACGCCTTTGCCCGGTTTCTTGGGGGTAAGGGCGTATTCCACCCGCAGGCGGGGCCTCAGCCTCTCCGCCAGGTAAAAGGCCTCGGCCACCGCACCCTCCGTGAGGGGGATGAGGTAGAGGTCCGGGCCTCTTTCCTCGGAAAGCCCGAATCCCTCCGCCTCGAGGGCCAGGGCCACCCTCTCCACCCCGAAGGCGAAACCCACCCCAGGTACCCGTGGCCCCCCCAGGAGCTCGGAAAGCCCGTCGTACCTTCCCCCGCCCCCCAGGGCGCTCTGCGCCCCGATCTCCGCATGGTGTACCTCGAAGGCGGTACGCACGTAGTAGTCCAGGCCCCGCACCAGGGTTGGGTCCAGTTCGTAGGGCACGGAAAGCCTTCCCAGATGGCGTTCTACCGCCTTCAGATGGGCCTTCGCTTCCTCCCCCAGGAAGTCCAGCATGGGCCGGATCCGGAGCTCCTTGAGGAGGGCTTGGTCTTGCTCGCTCTTGGAGTCCAGGATGCGCATGGGGTTGAGCTCCAGGCGCTCCTGGGAGTCCTGGGAGAGGGCCTCCCGATGGGGGGAGAGGACCTCCCGCAGGTAGGCGTTGTAGCGGGCCCGGTCCTCGGGGTCCCCCACGGAGGACAGCTTGACGGTGAGGTGCCTTAGGCCGAGCTCCTTAAGGCTTTCATACAGGAGCACCACGGCCTCCGCATCCAGGATGGGGCTTTCCGAGCCCAGGGCCTCGTAGTTCACCTGGTGGAACTGGCGGTAGCGCCCCTTCTGGGGGCGCTCTGCCCGGAACATGGGCCCTGCCATCCAGAGCCTCACGGGCTGGGGCCAGACCTTCATCCCGTGTTCCAGATAGGCCCGTACCATGGCGGCGGTGCCCTCCGGGCGCAGGGTGAGGGAACGCCCTCCCCGGTCTTGGAAGGTGAACATCTCCTTCCTGACGATGTCGGTGGCGATCCCCACCCCTTTCTCGAAGACCTGGGTTTCCTCAAACACCGGGGTGATGAGCTCCAAAGCCCCCGCCGCCTCCAGCACCCGGCGGGCGGTGGCCACGATGTGCTGGTGGAGCCTTAGCTCTTTGCCGAAAAGATCCTTGGTGCCGCGCACGGCCATACCCCTTCACTTTACCTGAGGGGGAAGGCTATACTGCAGCCATGCCCTCGAGGGGTTCCGTACGGGGGTTTCTGGTATTCCTCTACCTCCTCCTCACCCTCACCGCCTCCACCGGGGTGGCCTTGCAAATGTACCTCATGCAGGTGCAGAACCCCGGCCTCCGGACGGATCTCTGCCAGGCCCCTGGGGAGGAGAGGGAGGTGGACCACTCCCTCTTCTGCGGCCTGCAGGTGGCTCCGGGCATGCCTCCGATAGGGGAGGTGGCGCCTCCTACCCTGGTGCGGGTGCTGCGGGCCAGAGTCGCCCCCGTGCCCGGCTATCCGGAACCCCAGGGAAGGGCTTTTTCTCCCCGCTCCCCTCCTTTTGCCCTAGAAGATCGTCGCTTGAGTTAGGCGAAGGCTCCTTGGGCGAAAGGAGGGTAGGATTTTGGAAGCAGTGGTGTACACGGAAAGTTTGCAGCTTTATGCCCTGGTGCACGGGGCGCTTGGCCCAGCGGGTTGGAAGGTGTACTGGAAGGAAGGCCACGGTCTGGCCCTGGCGGGGCTGGACCAGATGGAAAAGGGCGAGGTGCTTCTTTGGGTCACCCCTTGGGGGCTTAGGGCCTATGACCCTCGGGGCATGGCCTTCCTCACCCGTAGGGATGATCCTAGGACCTTGGTTTCGGGCCTTGGGGGGCGGGTGGGCCTACGGCTCCTTCCGGGGGAAAAGGCAGTGTTGTGGGCGGTGGGAAACGGAGTTCCCCCGAGGGTGGGGGCCTTGGCCTGGGCCCTGGGGTTTTCCCGGGACCGGGCCCGCTTTTTCCTGAAGGGGGTTACCAACAAGTTTGGCCTGGGGGAGGAGGGGTTAGTCCACTTGGCCCGGCATCAGATGAAGGTAATGGGGCTTAAGGACCACCTGGAGCTTCTGCCCGGGGCGCAGGTTCAACCGGGCTTGGACGTGCCTGGGGAGCAGGATCTGCAGGCGGATGGATCCCTGGAACACGCCCCGGTAGGCGAGGCCTTCCGGGTGAAGGTTTACCAGCACACCTTCTAGGAGGTTTTCCGGGGGTGGGGGCCGGTCCTGGCGCACCACGATGACCTCCTCGGCCCGGATGCCCACCCAGGCGGTTTCCCCGGGCCGGGCCCAGGGGGGGAGGGAAAGGCGGAGATGGACCCCGTTGACCTCCACACCCCCAGGTTCTATGCGGGCCGGGAATAGGTTTTCGTAACCCAAGAGCCTGGCCACCGGAAGCTGGCTTGGGGCAGAGTACACTTCCTCGGGCGGGCCTTCTTGCAGGATCGTTCCTGACCCCATCACCACAAGCCAGTCGGCCATGCGGGCCAGGATGGGGTCGTGACTCACCGCCAGGGTGGGGATTCCTTCCTGGCGGATGAGTTCCACCAGCTCCCCCAGAACCTGGTCCTTGGTGAGGGGATCCAGGGCGCTGGTAGGTTCGTCCAGAAGGAGAATCTCCGGGTTCCTGGCCAAAGCCCGGGCAAGGGCTACCCGTTGCCTCTGGCCGCCGGAAAGCTGGCTCGGGCGTTTGTGGGCGTGCTCCTCGAGGCCAACCCGCTCCAAGAGGGCCAGGGCCCTAGCCTTCCGGTTCCCTCCCGCCAGGGGAAAGGCCACGTTCTCCCAGGCGGTCATGTGGGGGAAGAGGGCCAGCTCCTGGGGCAGGTAGCCCACGGGCCGTCTTTCGGGGGGAAGGCCGCCGTAGGGCCTTCCCTCGGCAGGCGCCAGACCCGCCAGGGCCTTGAGAAGCGTGGTCTTACCTACACCGCTTTCCCCCAGGAGCACGGTGAAGCCCTGGATGTGGAACCGGACCTCGAGGAGGATGGGTTTCCTTATCAGGTAGTGGACTTCCATGCTCGCCCCTGGGCCTCCAGGGTTCTTGCCGCCACCAGGATGGCCAGGCTGAGGAAAAGGAGCACCGAGGCTGCCTTGGAGGCTTCCTCAAAGCGGAGGGCCTGCACCAGGTCGTAGATGTAAATGCTCACCATCTGGGTTTTCCCGGGGATGGAACCACCCACCATGAGGACCACCCCGAACTCCCCCAGGGTGTGGGCGAAGGCTAAAAGGGTCCCTGAGAGCAACCCAGGCCAGACCAAAGGCAGCACCACCCGTCCCCAGGTCTTCCAGGGGGGGACCCCTAGGGTTCGGGCTACCTCCAAGAGGTTCCGGTCTAGGGCCAAAAAGGCCTCCCGGTAGGCGGTGAGGGCGAAGGGGAGGCTGAAGAGGACGCTGGCGAAGACCAGCCCCTCGAACCGGAAGGCCCAGGAAAGCCCGGTAAGCTTGCGCCAAAGCCCCTCCGGCCCCAGGAAGAGGAGGAGGTAAAACCCTAGCACCGTGGGCGGAAGGACCAGGGGTAAGAGGAAGATGGCTTCCAGGATGGATTTGCCTGGGAAGCGGCGGAAGGCCAGAAGCCAGGCCAGGGGAACTCCCAGAAGGAGGAGGATCAGGGAGGCGACCAGCGCCACCACCAGGGAGAGCTTCAGGGAGGTCCAGAAGAGGGGCTCCGGCATCTACTCCCCCGGGAGAAGGAAGCCGTAGCGCTTAAAAATGGCTCGCGCCTCAGGGCTTCCCACGAAGGTGTAGAAGGCCAAGACCTCGGGGCGCCTGCGACCTTTCAAGATCACATAGTCCTGCTCCAAGGTGAGGTGGCTTTCCAAAGGGGCGAGCCAGTACACGCCAGGGCGGGAGAGGCTTTCGTGCACCGCCAGGGACAGGGCCAGGATGCCGGCCTGGGTAGCGGTCAGGGCCAGCTGGGCGGTTTGGGAGATGTTCTCGCCATAGACCAGTTCAAAGTTCGGCTTGCCTTGCCGCAAGGGGGTGATATCCCAGTAGGCCTCCACACCCCTGGTAAGCCTCTCCCAAGGGATTTCTTCCCAGGAAAGGGTGGAAAAGGGTTTGCTTAGGCCGGGGACCTGGGCATCGGCCCGGCGCCTTAGGAGGCCGTAGTGTTCCAACAGGGTGACGGCGGCCCGGCCGTAAGGGGCATGCACCGGGTTGGCGATGGCCAGGCGGGTGATGCGGGGGTCCTTGAGGGCCTCGGGGTTGGGGTTTAAGCCCAGCCTGCGGTCCAGCCAGATGACCATGCGCCCGGTGGCGTAAGGCTTGCGGGTGCCGGGCTCCGCCAGGCCCTCTTTCTCGAGGCGCTCGGGGTAGATCTTTTCGGCGGAGAAGTAGAGGTCGGCCTCGAGGCCCTGGGTGAGCTGGGTGTAGAACTTACCCGAGGAACCGAAGGAGAGAAGCACGCGGATGTCAGGGTTTTTCGCTTCAAAGGCCTTGGCGACGTCGGCTAGGGCGTACTGCAGGTCGGCGGCCGCTACCACCCGCACCTGCTTGGGCTGGGCCCAGGCTGGGCCTAACCCAAGGAACACGGCTAAAATCCAGAGAAGCCATCCGGACTTGGTCATTGCCACCTCCTTTGCAACCACGGCAGGCAGCGGAGTTGCCCCCGCTACCCCGGGGCCATAAGCCCGGCCCGGAAGGCCCTGGGGGTCTCTCCGGGCTCGGAGGCTAAGGGGATGCTAGCCCGCGGGCTCATCCCGTGTCAACCGGAGGCCGGGGTTGCATAAGTTTGCAAGGATGGGGTATCCTATAAGCCTCATGGTGGGAGACGCCCTCACCCGGCCCAAGGATCTTTTGGACTTCTCGGCCCACGGTCGCCAGGAGATCGAGGCCCTTTTGGCCTTGGCGGAGAGGCTGAAAAGGGAGCGCTACCGCGGGGAGGACCTTAAGGGGAAGGTCCTGGCCCTTCTCTTTGAGAAGCCCTCCTTGCGCACCCGCACCACCCTCGAGGTGGCCATGCTTCACCTGGGAGGACATGCCGTCTACCTGGACCAGAAACAGGTGGGCATCGGCGAGCGGGAGCCCGTGAGGGACATAGCCAAGAACCTGGAGCGCTTCGTGGAGGGGATCGCGGCCCGCGTATACCGGCACGAGACCGTGGAGGAACTCGCCCGCCACGCCCGCATCCCGGTGATCAACGCCCTTTCTGACCGGGCCCATCCCTTGCAGGCTTTGGCGGACCTCCTCACCCTGAAGGAGGTTTTCGGAGGTTGGGAGGGCCTCGAGGTGGCCTGGGTGGGGGATGGCAATAACGTGTTGAACTCCCTTCTTGAGGTGGCTCCCCTGGTGGGTCTTAGGATGCGGGTGGCCACGCCAAGAGGGTACGAGCCGGATCCAGGCCTTTTGCAGAAGGCGGGAGCCTTCTTTACCCATGATCCCAAGGAGGCCGCCTTGGGAGCCCATGCCCTTTACACCGACGTCTGGACCAGCATGGGCCAGGAAGCGGAGCGGGAAAGGCGGCTCAGGGACTTCAATGCATTCCAGGTAAACGGGGAGCTTTTGCAACTGCTACGGCCCCAGGGCGTCTTTCTCCACTGCCTTCCGGCCCACTATGGGGAGGAAACCACCGAGGAGGCGGTGCACGGGCCCCGTAGCCGGGTCTTTGATCAGGCGGAAAACCGTCTCCACACCGCTAAGGCCGTCCTCCTGCGCCTGCTAAGCTAGGGGTATGGTCCGGCCTTACCGCTTCTCCCTCGAGGAGTTCCGGGGTCCTGCGGGCGACCCCTACCGGGAGCAGCTTTGGCTTTCTCCTGGGGAAAAACTGGCTCCCTTGGCCTTCCCCAATATCCCTTTGGAGGCGCTGTGGTAAGGGTGGGGATCATCGGGGCCTCGGGGTATGGGGGTGGGGAACTGATCCGCCTTCTTAAGGCCCACCCCGGGGTGAAGCTGGTAGGGTTTAGCAGCCGCAAACACGAGGGCAAACCCCTTTCCGCTGCCTGGCCCCAGCTATGGGATGAGGGGCTTTTTGGCACCCTGGAAGAGGTGCTGGAACAGGCTGAGGTGGTTTTTTTGGCCTTGCCCAATGGGCTTGCCATGGAGCTTGCTCCCAAGGCCTTGGAGGAGGGCAAGCGGGTCATAGACCTCTCCGGGGACTTCCGGCTTCCCCCGGAGGTTTACGAGTCCTGGTACGGGATCCCGCACAAAAGCCCAGAGCTCTACCGGGAGGCGGTCTATGGCCTTCCCGAGCTGCATCGGGAAGAGCTTGGGGGGGCGCGCCTGGTGGCCAATCCCGGATGTTACGTGACGGCCACCACCTTGGCCCTGGCCCCTCTGGCGGCGGAAGGTGCCCTGCGGGGGGCCTTTGTGGTGGGTCTAAGCGGGGTTTCCGGGGCGGGCAGGGAAGGGGAGGGTACCTTTTTTGCCGAGGTCAACGAGAACCTTAAGCCCTACAAGGTGGGGGGTGTTCACCGCCATATTCCGGAGATGGAAAGAAACCTGGGCCGCCTTGTGGCCCAGGGGCGCCCGGTGCGCACCCATGGGCCCCTAGGGGAGGTGCGCCTTTCCTTCGTCCCCCACCTGGTGCCCATGACCCGGGGTATCTTGGTCACGGCGGAGGCGGCGGTGGAAGGGGACTGGGACCAAAAGGCCTTGGACGAGCTTTACCAGGACTTCTACGCCCAGGAACCTTTTGTGCGGATCACAGGGGCCTTGCCGGAAACCAAGGGCACCTATGCTTCCAACCGGGTGGATGTGAAGCCTCTTTTTGAAGCTAGAACGGGGCGTGTTATGGTGTTTTCGGCCTTGGACAACCTGGTGAAAGGGATGGCGGGGCAGGCGGTCCAGAACCTGAACCGGATGCTGGGTCTGCCTGAGGAGACCGCACTTCCCAAGGAGGGCCTATGGCCGTGAGGCTCCCCCGGGGTTTTCGCGCCGGGGCTACCCGGGCGGGCATCAAGCCTTCCGGCAAGCCCGATCTGGCTTTGCTGGTTTCTGGTCTTCCCGCTTCCTGGGCCTATGTGGCCACGCAGAACCGGGCTGCAGCCCCTTCCATCCACCGGGGTAGGGCCCTTTATGCCCAGGGCGGGACCTTGCGGGCAGTGGTGGCCAACGCAGGTAACGCCAACTGCGCCACCGGAGAAAGGGGCTTCGCGGATGACCTGCGGATGGCGGAGGCGGCCGCCTTGCGTTTGGGGCTTTCCGCGGAGGAGGTTTTGACCGCTTCCACGGGGGTTATCGGGGTTCCTCTTCCCGTGGAGAAGGTAGAGGCGGGTTTGCCCCAGATAGAACTTGCTCCCTATGCCGATGCCTTTGCCGAGGCCATCCTTACCACCGACTTAGTTCCCAAGGTGGCGGAGGCCGAGGTAGGGGGGGCGAGGATCGTGGGTATCGCCAAGGGCAGCGGGATGATCCATCCCAACATGGCCACCATGCTGGCCTTCGTGGTGACGGATGCCGCTTTACCCCAGGAGGCCTTGAGGGAGGCCTGGCGGGGTATCGTAGACCGCACGTTCAACCAGGTGACCGTGGATGGGGATACCTCTACCAACGATCTCGCCCTGGTGATGGCGAATGGGTCTTATGGTGCAGTCCCCCTTGAGGCCTTTTCCCCCGCCCTGGAGGCAGTGGCCCAGGAGCTGGCGAGGAAGATCGCCCGGGATGGGGAGGGAGCCACCAAGCTCATGACCGTGCGGGTGGTGGGAGCGGCCACGGAGGAGGAGGCGAGGCGGGCGGCGAGAACTGTAGCGGGAAGCGCCCTCTGGAAGAGCGCCCTTTACGGCAACGACCCCAACTGGGGCAGGATTCTGGCTGCCCTCGGCAACTCTGGGGCCCGTTTCGACCCCTTTAGGGTCCACATCTTCCTCCAGGGCATGCCCCTTTACGCCGGGGGTGCCCTCCCCTTTGACCGGGAAGTGGCGAGCCAAGCCATGCGTTCCGAGGAGGTGGAGATCCTGGTGGACCTTCAGGAGGGGAAGGGGGAAGGCGTGGCATGGGGGTGTGATCTGACGGAGGGCTATGTGAGGATAAATTCTTTATATACTACTTGACATCTATCGGCGGTTTCCCTAACCTTAAAGTGGAGGTGCCAGCAATGAGGAAAATTTTTTGGGGCTTGTTAGGAATGTTTGCGTTATCTGTTGGCTTTGCTCAGACGCCAGGGGTTGGTTTCTATTCTGGTTACCCTACGTATCTTGGCCTCCAGTATCAAAGCGCTAATCTCCGCCTCGGAGCCGGGTTTGGTTTCTTTGGTATTGCGGGGGATGCCGCTTTGATCCTGGCAAAGGCTTCCTTGCCTGGTTACTCGAGCATAGGAATGAGCTGGTACTATGGGCTTGGCGTGGGGGCAACGATTGCCTTAGGTGGCACGGTGTTTGGAATCTACCCCCATGGGCTTGTAGGGGTGGAGATGCAACTACCCGATCCTGCCATTAATCCCTACTTTGAGGGTCAGCTTGGTGCGCATGTGCTCTTCCCCACCCCAATTTTGGGGCCGTATTTTGCGGGGCGCGTAGGTGTGATTCTGCGTTGAAGTGCGCTTACCCTGTAGGATAGGGGAGATGCGTGCGCATCTCCTCTATCCTCTCCTCATTATTTTTGCTCTTTCCTCCTGCGCCAGGCCCGACACCGCCCCCCCTGAGATGGGGCTTACCGAGCCCTTGGGTGGAGCGGTGGCCCCGGGAAGGGAGGTTAGGGTGCAGGGCTATGCCTTTGATCCCTCGGGGGTGGCGAGTGTAAAGGTGAATGGGCAAGAGGTCCTGCCCCCTGAGGAAGCGGGTAAGCGCTTGGTTCAGTTTCGTTTCCGCTTGCAGGCCCCCGCCTCCGGGAAGGTGGAGCTTCTCCTGGAGGCGGAGGATACCCGGGGTAACCGTGGGGGGAAGCGGGTTTCCCTGGTGCTGGATGCAGCGCCCCCTCGCATCGTGCTGGAGCGGGTGGAGCGGGAGGGGAACTTGTACCGGGTTTATGGACGGGTGGAGGACAACGTCCAAGTGGACCGGGTGGTGGTTCAGGTAGGCGATCGCTACAATCCCCTTTCCCTCCCCAAGGAGGCTACGGTGGCCTTTTCCGCGGAGGTGCCGGCCGGGGCTGTGTTGCTGGCGGTGGATGCCGCTGGGAACCGCACCAGCCGGCGTATTCCCTAGGGGCAGGGTGTGGTACACTCCTGGGGGCTATGAGGCCTAACGGTGATACCTTGGCGGACTTGGCCCGGGCGTTGAGGGGAACTCCCCTCGAGGCCAGCCAGGTCCCCAGGTTCCGCGAGATCGTCAGGCTTCTCCACCGGCTTCCCCCAGGGCGGGAGCGGGATGGGCTGTTGGCTGTGGCCTACCTTAGGCTCTACCAGCTTTTGGGCCAAGAAGAGGATTATCTGAAGGGCTATAGCTACGCGCGTACCGCAAAGCTGGAGCCGGTGCGGCTTCTAGGCGAGCGTTTAGGGGAGGGGGAGCGGTGAAGGAGCTTCTGGGCTTGCTGGCGGTTTGGAGCATCGTGCTTTCCGGGTTGGCCTTAGTGACAGGGGTGGTCTTGATCAAGAAGGGGAACAGGGTGGCCCACCATCGGGCCATGTTGACGGCTACTTCCTTAGCCCTCCTTTTCCTGGTGTTCTATCTTGCCAAATGGGCCCTTCACGGCACCACCACCTACGGGGGGCCGGAGGCCTGGCGGGGCGGTTACTACTTCCTCCTAATCACCCATACCCTACTGGCCGCTATCAATGGCCCCTTGGCCCTTTACGTGATCTGGCGGGCTTTTAAGGGGGAGTTCGTCCTGCACAAGCGTTGGGCTAGGGTACTGGTGCCCATATGGCTGTACGTGGCCGTGTCGGGTTGGATTATTTATGTGGTGCTGAAGCGCTACGGGGTGGAAACGGGAACTATCGCTTTCTAGCAGCCTCCACCACGATCTTTCCTTCCCGGACCCGGGCGATCTCGGGGCCCCGGGTTTCCTGTTCCTCTGGCGCCTGGGCCAAATGGGGGCCGATGCGCACCTGCTTGGCGGCCAGCTCCAGGGCAAAGATGAAGCGCTCCTCGTCCCCGCCAGCCCCGGCATGAGCGAGGCCGCGCAGCTTGCCCACCACGATCACATCCCCGCCGGCCACCACCTCGGCTCCCGGGTTCACATCCCCCAGGACCACCACCGTGCCGGGGTGCTCCACCCGTTCGCCGGAACGCAGGGTCTTGCTGAGGACCAGGGTACCGACGGGAAGGCGGTTTCTGGGAGGGATCAGGGTAAGGGGCCGGCCTAGCTCCAGGAGGGTTTGGAGCACTGGTCCCGAAACAGGCCCGGCCACCTCCACCTCGAGGGGAAGATCTTCTGGCAGCTTGAGGTTTTGAATTTCTTCTGGGGTTTCGCCCCCATCCAGGCGCAGGGCTAGGGCTTTGGGGGTGGCGCGGAGGCGCATGGCGCTATTCTACCTGGCCTGGGCTTCTTCCACCTGCCAGTAGGCGGCCATTACCTTGCGCACCGCAGGAAGGGCCACGCGGCTTCCCTCCCCGCCGTTTTCAAAGAAGGCCACCACCACCAGGGGAGGGTAGGGGGAGCCGGGTTCAGCAGGGCCGTAACCCATGTACCAGGCGTGCTCGAGGCCCGCCCGCTTGCCTGGGGTTTCCGCGGTGCCCGTTTTGCCGCCGGTGGGTACGGGAAAGTTCCCGAGGATATGGCGGGCGGTACCCTCCTTCACGGTCTTTCGTAGGCCCTCTTGAAGGATGGTCCAGAAACGCCCGGGAACCGGTTCAAGACGGGGTTTAACCTCCCTTGGGCCGAGGCGTTTGACCAGGTGAAGGGTGGGCTTCTCTCCGCTGTTGACGAGGGTGGAGAGCATCCTGGCCACCTGGGCTGGGGTGGTGAGGAGGGAGCCCTGCCCGATGGCCAGGGAAAGGGTTTCCCCCGGGTACCAGGGTTCTTTCAAGGTCTGTCGCTTCCAAGCCCGGGTGGGGAGAAGCCCAGTTCGCTCGGCGATTTCCAGCCCGGTAGCTTCCCCTAGGCCCAGAAGGTGGGCCCTCGCCGCCAGGCGGTCCACTACCCCCAGGGGATCCTGGGCCACCGCCTGGTAGTACCAGGTGTTGCAGCTCCAGGCGATGGCCTCCTTCACGGTCATGGGGCCCATGTCCCAGGTGGCCCAGTTGCGCCGTACCTGGCCCCCAAAGACCACGTAAGGGCTACAGCGGAAGGTGGTAGAGGGGGTCACGTACCCTTCCTCTAGCAGGGCATAGCTGGTGGCCAACTTGAAGGTGGAACCCGGGGTGTAGGGTTGCACCGCCCGGTTCAGGAGGGGAAGGTCCTTGTCTTTAAGAAGGGCCTGGACCTCTTGAGGTACGGGCCGCTTGGCGAAAAGGCTCGGATCGAAGGAGGGGGCGCTGGCCATGGCCAGAACCTCCCCCGTTTTGGGATTCACGGCCACGATGGCTCCCTTGACCCGAGTGGCGGGGGGAAGACCCTTGGACTTCCGCCCGGCATTGATGTCAGCCAAGGCTTCCTCCAGGGCCTTTTCCGCCGCTCGCTGGAGGTCCAGGTCCAGGGTGAGGACCACATCCTGTCCGGGGGTGGGTTCCTCCAGGATGGTTTCCCTGAGGCGCTCGCCCCGGACGTTGACCTCCACCGCCTTCACCCCGCGCTTGCCCCGGAGGTAGGTCTCGAGGGCTGCTTCCAGGCCCGCTTGGCCCACTTGCTCGTCGGGGCTGTATCCCCGTTTCACCTGCTCGGCGTTGGCCTGGAGCACATACCCCAGCACGGGACCCGAGATGGGATTGGGGTAGGAGCGCTCGATGCGCTCCACCAGCTTGAGGTTCTTCTGCCCAGCGGTGATCTCCGCCAGGGTGGGCAGAAGGTGCTCGGGTACCCCTGCCTTGAGGACCGTGGGGCCTTGGACCTTGGGGAGTTCCTGCAAGCCCAGGAGGGGGAGGAGCCTTTCCTTGAAGGCCACCTCGCCCCCCTCGTACACCAGGTCCACCACCAGCCGGTCCTGGGCGATCACCCGCCCCTTGCGGTCCAGGATGCGGCCCCGGGGGGCGGGAATGCCCTCGGTCTTCAGGTAGTTGCCCTGGCTCCTTAGGGCGTACCGTTCGTGCTCCAACACCTGGAGGTGCCAGGCCCTTAAGGCCAGGAGGCCGAAGGCCAGGAGGAAGAAGAGCATGAGGGTGTAAAGCCGGCCGGTCATGGTCGTCGGGGGGAGGGCAGAAGGCGCCAGGCCAGGAGGAGCAAGGGGAAGGTGAAGAGGCCCTCGAGGAGAAGGTCCAGAGGCAAGAGGGAAGGAAGCTCCAGGCGGAGCCAGTAGGCCACCAGAAAGTAGCCCGCCCACTTGGCCAAAAAGGCCCACAAAAAGGAAAAGAGAACCCCAGGGGTCTCTCCCGGGGCCAGCCGGCGGCTTGCCGCATAGAAGGCGTAGCTGGCGCTCAGGAGCCCCACCGCATGGAGGCCCAAAAGCCCGTAGCCCAGGAGGTCTTGCACAAGTCCAAGAAAAAAGGCCCAAGGGAGGCCCAGGTAATAGGGAAGGCTACGGGCATAAAGGAGGGCCAGGACCAGGAAGAGGTCAGGGGCCATCAACCCCTGGGGCCAGAGGGCTCCTAGGAATCCGGAGAGCACAAGGGTGAGGAGGAGAAGGATCCCCATCATAAGGGCCTCAGCACGATAACCTCCTCCAGTAGGGAAAGCTCCACCAGAGGCTTGACCCAAGCCCGTAGCTTTAAACCGCCTTGGACGCGCTCGATGCGTTCCACCCGGCCCACGGGGATCCCGTCCGGGAAAAGGCCCAAGGGAGCTCCGGTGAGCAGGAGATCTCCCGGAGCCACCTGGACCGTGGGGGGAAACTCCGCCACCAGGTGGTCAGGGGGAACACCCCGGGCCACTCCCCGCCCCGGGACCTTTTCCGGCCGCACGCCCACCTGGCTTTCCGGGTCCAGGAGGGTGCGCACCAGGGCCCGGCGTTCCTCCACCTCCACGATGAGCCCCACCAGTCCCTCCGGGGCGGTCACCGGCATGCCCACCCGGAGGCCATCCCGCTCCCCTAGGCCCAGGATCAGGCGGCGGTAAAGGCCAGAGAGATCCTCCCCCACCACCGGGGCCACCGCCACCACCCCTGGGGCCTGCGAGGCCCGCACCCTGAGGGCCCGGGAAAGGCGCTCCACCTCGAGGCGAAGCCTGCGGTTTTCGCTTTCCAACTGGGCGAGCTGGGCCTTCAGGGCGCGGTTTTCCCCGTAGAGGTCCTGGCGGTTTAGGAGAAAGGCGGAGGCAGCCCGCAGGTTCTGCCCCAGGCGGTGGCCCAGGGCGGGCAGGGGGGCGGTGAGGGGGGAAAGGGTGAGGGCGAGGCGGGGGGCAAGGGGGCGCGTTAGGGCCGCCATGGCCAGGCCCAAGGCCAGGAGGAAGAGGAAGAGGCTTCGCCGCAAGGCCACTTCCCTCACGGCTTAAACCCCCTTTCCCAGAGGAGGACAAAGACCCGGGCCACGGGCAGGCCCACCACCGTGTAGAAATCCCCCTCGATTCCCTCCAGGAGGGCCATTCCCAGGCCTTGGGCTCCGTAGCCTCCGGCCTTGTCCAGCCCTTCCCCGCTTTGCACGTACCAAGCGATTTCCTCCTCGGAAAAGTGGCGGAAGCGCACCCGGGCGGTGTGCACCTCCACCACCAGGTCCTGAGGGGTGCGCAGGTAAATGGCGGTGTGGACCTGGTGGGTTCTGCCGGAAAGGAGGCGGAGGAAAAGGTGGTTTTCCACCCGATCCCTGGGTTTGCCGAGAACCCGGCCGTCCAGGTCCACCACGGTGTCCGCCGCCAGCACCCACTCCCCCGGCACCTCCTCCCCTTTGCGCCGGGCCAGGGCTAGGGCCAGCTCCCTGGGGTCTTGGGGAAGGTCTTCCCCAGCTTCCTCCACCCTAGGGGGCACCACCCTAAGGGGAAAGCCCAGGGCCTCGAGGAGCGCCCTGCGCCTAGGGCTTCCCGAGGCCAGGGTCAGCACTAAAGGGGTTGCCCTTCCCGCCATAGCCTTAGGATCTCCTCCCGGTAGCGTTCCGCCAGGGCGGGGCTTTGCAGGATCAGAAGGTTCTCGTTGTTCACCTGCCAGGCCCTGGCGGTGAAGTTGTAGCTTCCCGTGATGACAAAGGTTCCGTCGATCACCATCACCTTGTGGTGGAGGGTGTAGGGGTTGCCGTCCTTCCGCACCGCCACCCCGGCCCGCAGGAGGTCGTCTTCCCGGCTATCCCCAAGGTTGCGGGCTTCCAGGAGGACCTGGACCCCCACTCCCCTCCTCTGAGCCTGGACCAAGGCTTCCACCACCTCCCGGTCCGTGAGGACGAAGGCCGCCACCAGGATTTCCGTCCTGGAAGCCCTAAGCCGTTCCAAGATGGCCTCCCGGCCCAAAGCACCTCCTTTCGGGCTGAAGTAGGCGGTGCCCTCGGCCGGAATGCCCTTTTCCGGGGAAAGGTGGAAGGCCACGGGTTTCCCCAGACCTTCTTTGATGCCCTCGAAGAGGGCGGTGAACTCCTGGGCATAGCCTTGGGCCAGGGTGGAAGAAGGTAGGAGGAGGCTGTTTTCGTTGTTCCGGGCGAAGGCGTTCCAGGTCATGTTGGTGCTTCCCGTCCAGACCGCCTGCCCGTCCACCACCAAGAACTTGTGGTGCATGAAGCCTTCCCGTTCGTCAAAGCACACGGGAATCCCCACGATTTCCTCGCAGTCCAGGGACAAAGGCCGGATGCGTTCCCGTAGGGCTGCCTGGGGCACCCGGGGAGTTTCCCCTTGCTGGCCTAAGGCCCCACCCACCAGGTAGCGGCGGAAGTCGTTTCGGTAGTCGCTTTCCCCGTAGAGCCTCACCCTCACCCCCCGCTCCTTGGCCCTGAGCAGGGCCTTGGCGATCTCCAGGTCGCGAAACTCGTAGAAGGCCCCATCCAGGCTTTCCTTGGCCCCGTCCATAAGGGCGATGAGCCGGGCCTTGGCGGCCTCCCCTTCCTGGGGCATGAAGTAGACCTCCACGCCCCCCGCTTCCGCCTGGGGGGGGAAGCCCGGACGGAGCTCCTGGAAGAGCCAAAGGAGGAGGATGACCAGGAGGAGCAAATAGCCGGGAAGCCCGGCCAGGGTGGGCTTTTCCCGCCGCCTTTTAGTACCCATCCCCGCCTTCTCCCTGCACCAGGGCTACCCCGCTGGAGGTTCCCAGCCGGGTGGCCCCCGCCTCGAGGAGCTTGATGGCAGTGTCCCGGTCGCGGATGCCGCCTGCCGCCTTGATCTGGGTCCGGCCTCGGGCCACCCGCACCAGGAGTGCCACGTCCTCTAGGCTGGCCCCCGGGGTCCGAAGCCGGTGGAGGTTTTCAAGAAGTCAGCCCCGCCCTGGATGGCGGCCTCGGCCAGGTTTTCTAGGGTTTCCGGGGTAAAGTGCCCCGTTTCCAGGATTACCTTGAGCCCAGCCTTTGGCGTTGCCTGGCGCACCGCGCGGACCTCCTCTTCGATGTAGGGGTAGTCCCCAGCCGCGGCCCGGCCCAGGTGGATCACCATATCCACCTCATCGGCTCCCTGGGCGATGGCCAAGGCTGCCTCCAGGGCCTTAGCTTCCTTGGCCTGGTAGCCCAGGGGAAAGCCCACCACGGTGACCAGGCGAAAAGGAGCATGGGGGTAACGCTCCCGCACCAAGGGAACATAGGATGGAGGGATGCAGAGGCCGAAAAACCCGTATTCCAGGGCTTCCTCCGCCACCTTCAGGATTTCTTCCGGGGTGGCGGTGGGTTTTAAGAGGGTGTGGTCAATGTGGGCGGCCAGGTCCATACCCTGCCATCATACGCAAGGGATGTGATAGGATGAAAAGAGGCCCCTAGCTGGGGCTTTTTTTGAGGTCGAGATGCTGGCTGTGGGAATCGTCGGTCTACCCAATGTGGGCAAGTCCACCCTCTTTAACGCCCTAACCCGGGCGCAGGCCTTGGCGGCCAACTACCCTTTCGCCACCATCGACAAGAACGTGGGCGTGGTATCCCTGGAGGACGAAAGGCTTTACGCCTTGCAGGAGGTCTTTGCCAAGGGGGATCGGAGGCCTCCGGTTGTCCCCACCCATGTGGAGTTTGTGGACATCGCGGGCCTGGTCAAGGGAGCCCACAAGGGAGAAGGCCTTGGCAACCAGTTTCTGGCCCACATCCGCGAGGTGGCGGCCATCGCCCACGTGCTCCGGTGCTTTCCCGATCCCGATGTGGTGCACGTGATGGGCCGGGTGGATCCCCTGGAAGATGCCGAGGTGGTGGAAACCGAGCTCCTCCTGGCCGATCTCGCCACCTGGGAAAGGCGGCTTGAGCGGCTTAGGAAGGAAGCTAGGGCCAACCGGGATCTGATTCCCACCCTCGAGGTGGCGGAGGCCCTTTACGCCCACTTGCAAGGGGGGAAGCCCGCCCGCACCTTCCTCTTAAACCGAGAGCAAGGAGAGGATGCCGAGCTTCGCCGCCTGCTTAAGGAAACCCCCCTCCTCACCGCCAAGCCGGTGATCTACGTGGCCAACGTGGGTGAGGAGGACCTACCGGAGGGGGAAGGTAACCCCCACGTGGGGGTGGTGCGGGAAAAGGCCAAGGCCGAGGGGGCAGAGGTGGTGGTGGTTTCCGCCCGGCTCGAGGCGGAGCTGGCCGAGCTTTCCCCAGAGGAGGCACAGGAACTTCTCGCCGCCTATGGCTTGAGGGAGAGCGGCCTCCAGCGCCTGGCCCAGGCGGGGTACAGGGCCCTTGGCCTTATCACCTTCTTTACCGCAGGGGAGAAGGAGGTACGGGCCTGGACGGTGCGCCGGGGAACCAAGGCCCCGGAGGCAGCGGGGGAGATCCACTCCGACATGGAGAAGGGGTTCATCCGGGCTGAGGTCATCCCCTGGGAAAGGCTGGTGGAGGCTGGGGGATGGGCTAGGGCCAAGGAAAGGGGTTGGGTGCGCCTCGAGGGCAAGGAGTACGAGGTCCAGGATGGGGATGTCCTCTACGTTCTCTTTAACGTATGATCCCATCTGGGCTTGGCCGAGGCCAACCCAAACAAAGGGGATTTGACGGGAGGTCCTCTTTGCCCTACAATCTGGGTGGCTTTGCCCGTTAGGGCAGGCACCTTGTGCGCTGGGGCGTCGTCTAATGGCAGGACAGCGGACTTTGGATCCGCCGGTCGTGGTTCGAGTCCACGCGCCCCAGCCAATTTTTTTCACATCCTTTTCGCAACCCTTAGATAAACTGGCCCCGTGGCGACGGATTATCCGGGGCTTCTCCTATTAAGCCGCAACGATGCCCTGCGGGCTTATGTGGACTTGGTGCTTTCCGAGCGGGGCATCCCCGTCCGCCACTTTGACCTAGCCCGGGAAGGCCTCTTTTGGCTGTTGGACCATACGCCCAGGTATGTGCTTTTGGACCAGGATCTGGACGTGGATCCCTTTGCCGTGGCCGCGCGCATCCGGCATGTGCGCCGGCTTAAGGAGGTGCCCTTGGCGGTGCTCATAGAGCCTTCTGAGAAGCACCGGACCACCGCCGAGGTGGTGCGGGTGAAGGCCCTAGAAAAACCCCTCACCCGGGACAAGCTCTTTCGCTTTTTGGGTTTGGGGTAGGCCCATGTAAACTGAGGGCCGTGCGGGTGCTCCGCTTCCTCCTCCTGTCCCTGGCCGGACTTCTTGCGGGCGCGGGGCTGGCCCTGGGGTATCTGGCGTACGCCTACACCCGCCAGCTTCCCGACCTCTCCCAGTTTGATCGGCTGCGCCTCACTGCCACCTCCACCCTCTACGCCCGGGACGGCACCCCCTTGGCCCAGATCGCCAGCGTGGAGGAGGGAAGGGCCATCCACCGGAGCCTGGTGCGGCTTTCTGAGGTTTCCCCGGCGGCGGTGGCGGCGGTGGTTTTTTCGGAGGACCGTCGGTACTTTCAGCATTACGGGGTGGATTTCGTGCGCCTTGTTGGGGCCCTCTACGCCATTCTGCGGGGGGATCTTCAGGGGGGAGCACCATCACCACCCAGGTGATCAAAAACACCCTCCTCAAGGAGCTGGCCCAGGCCCGTTCCCTGGAGCGCAAGTTTAAGGAGTGGGCCTTGGCCCTGGAGCTGGAGAGGCGCTACACCAAGGAGGAGATCCTGGAGATGTACCTGAATGTGGTGCCCTGGGGAGGCAATGCCGTGGGCATCAAGGGGGCGGCGGAGGCCTATTTCGGTAAGGACCCTGCCGCCTTGACCCTGGCGGAAGGCCTCTACCTGGCCTCCCTGATCCCGGCTCCCAACGCCCGGTACCAGGACCTGAAGGGGGTGCGGGAGCGGATGCGCCTGCTTCTGGACCAGATGGTGGCCGAGGGCTGGGTGAGTCCGGAGGTGGCCGAGGCTGCCTGGCGGGAGCCCCTTGCCCCCAAGGGGTGGGAGGTGCGCTACGACGGGGAGGGGAACCTCCAGGAGGCTAGGCTGATAGATCCCGAGGCCCGCATCCTCAGGCAGCTGGACTACCGGATGGCCCCCCATTTCGTCCTCGAGGTGCGCCGCTTCCTCGAGGCCCGCTTCGGGAAGGAAAAGGTCTACGGCGAGGGAGGGCTTAAGGTGTACACCACCTTGGACCCCGCCATGCAGCGGGCGGCGGAGGCTGCGGCCAAGGGAGCCAGGCTACCGGAGGGGGCGGAGCTGGCCATCGTGGGCCTGGACCCGGAAACGGGGGAGGTGCTGGCCCTGGTGGGGGGATTAGACGGGAGGGGGATGAGTACAACCGGGCCATCCGGGCCCTGCGCAACCCCGGGAGTGCGGTCAAACCCTTCGTCTACGCCACCGCCTTGGAGGAGGGCTGGACCCAGGCCACCTTGGTTCCCGACCGCCCCCTGGAGTTTCCCGATCCCAGCCAGAAGGGAGGGGTTTGGCGGCCCAAAAACTTTTCCGGAACCTTCCTCAACCGGGAGATCACCGTGCGTTATGCCCTGGACCTCTCCCTCAACCTGCCCGCCATCTACACCGCTCAGGCCGTAGGGGTGGAGAAGGTGGCGAGAAAGCTTTCCCAGGCGGGTTTTGCGGTAAAGTATCCCACCTTGGCCATCGCCATCGGGGGCGCCTCCATCACCCCGGTGGACCTGGCGGCGGCCTATGCCGCCTTCGCCAACGGGGGCTACCGGGTTACTCCCCTCTACGTGAAGCGGGTGGAGGATGCCCAGGGGCAGGTGCTCTACCAGGCTCTTCCGGAACGGAGGCGGCTCTTTGATCCCCAGGTGGCCTACCAGGGGTGGGACCTCCTGAAGGGCTATGTCTACGACCTGGGGGAGAAGGGCCTGGCCAAAGGGGCCCGCATCCCCGGGCGGGTGGTGGGGGAAAGACCGGCACCACCAACGATGCCCGGGACCTTTGGTTTGCCGGGGTGACCCGCGGGCTTTCCGCGGTGGTCTGGGTGGGCCGGGACGACAACAAGCCCTTGCGCATGGGAGGGAGGGAGCCTTCCAGCTCCGTGGTCAACCCCCCCATCTGGCGGGAGTTTGTGGCGGGGGCCCTGAGGGGGCGCCCTGGCGGGGACTTCCCCCCGCCTGCGGGCCTGGTGCAGGTGGGAATGGATCTCCTCTCGGGGCAGCCTTCCCAGGAAGGGGTAAAGGTCTGGTTCCCCCAGGGGAAGGTACCCGTGCTTCCTCTGCAGGCTCCACCCTCGGATGGAATTGGGCTTCCTCAGGAAGCCCCTCCGGTTGGGGTGGGGCCTACGGACTACCCCCCGGGTTCTAACGAGGAGGCTTCCCCTACCCCCCCACCCGGGCAGTGAGGACCTCGAGGAGGAGGCTGTGCTGGAACGCACGCGCATCGTCTTGGTGGAACCCCAGGAGCCCATGAACGTGGGGGCGGTGGCCCGGGCCATGCGGAACTTTGGCCTTTCGCGGCTTTACCTGGTGAATCCCTCGCCCCGGGTGGGACCTCCATGGGCCCGGGAGGCCTACTGGCTGGCGGTGCATGCTGAGGAGGTGCTGGACCGGGCGGTGGCGGTGGGAGGCCTCGGGGAGGCCCTCGAGGGGGTGAGCTTCGTGGTGGCCACCACGGGAAGACCCCGGGAGCTGTACCCGGCCCCGGTGGTGACGGCCCGCGAGGTGCCGGCCCACGTGCTTTCCGTAAGGGGAGAGGTTGCCCTGGTCTTTGGCCGGGAAACCTTTGGCCTCACCAACGAGGAGCTGGACCTGGCCCACCTCATCGGCACCATCCCCACCGCTCCCGAGCAGCCTTCCTTGAACCTGGCCCAGGCGGTGGTGGTCTTCGCCTACGAGCTTTACCAGGCCTGGTTGCAGCAGGGCAGTACGGTATCCAAGGAGGAACTGGCGGATGTGGCGGCTCTGGAGGGATTCTTCGCCGACTTGGGGCGGTATGTGCTGGAGATCGGGTTCACCGACCCCCATCGCCACCCCTACGCCATGCGCCGCCTGCGCCGCATCTTCCACAAGGCCCGGCTTTCCCCGGGGGAGGTGCAGCTTCTCAGGGGGCTTCTGCACCAAAGCCGGTATGCGATAGCCTCCCCCCTGAAAAAGGAGGGTACGAAGGGAAAGGATGGCTAGCCACAGCCTGTACCGACTGGTACGCCTGGCCCAGGGGTTGTTGCCACCGCTGATCGCCGCGGTGGTGGTGGTCTTTGAGCTGGCCCTGCTGCCCTACCGGCACGTGGATAGCCTCCTCTGGCTACGGCTCGGCTTTTACGGCCTGGTGGGCCCTCTGGTCACCTATGCGGTGCTGGAGTGGATCGCCCAGGAGACCTTGGAAAAGGTGCGGGCGGAAAGGGCCTTGGAGGAGGCGAACCGCCGCCTTTTGGCGGCAGGGCGGGTGTTCCGCGAGGCCTTGGAGAGCGAGAACCTCGAGGAGGCGGTCTCCCGCATCGCCCGGGCTTTGGGGGAGACCTTGGGGTACCCCGTGGCCCTCGAGGCCGAGGGGGTGCATGCTGGGGAGGAATGCGGGGGGGTGCGGGTGGAGCTTCCGGGTTTGAAGGGGCACCTGGAGGCCTGCCCTCCGGAGCCGGAAAGGGTGTTTTTGGAGGTGCTGGCCCACGAGGTGGCGGGGGCCTTGCAATCCGTGGTGGCCCGGAGCCGGGACCGCCTGACCCTCTTTGAGGTGGACCAGGCCCTCAAGGCCGAAGCCAACCTGGACCGCCTCCTGGAAGGGCTTCTGGAGCGGATCCAGGCCTGGGCGGAGGCGGAAGGGGGCGGGGTTCTCCTGCTGGACGAGGAAGGGTTCCTGGTGCCCCGGGTGGTGCGGAACCTGGTTCTACCCTCCCATCCTTTCCTGCCGGATGGGGTTTGGAAGGGGAGCCTCGAGGGGCCGGTGTTCGTGGACGAGGAAACCTTGGCCCTGCCCTTAAAGGCCCGGGAGACGGTGGGGGTGCTGGTTCTCAAGGGCAAGGGCCTTTCCCGGCGCATCCCTTTCCTCTCCTTCCTGGCCTCCCAGGTGGCCTTGGCGGTGCGCAACGCCCAGGCCTACCTCCGGGCGGAGGAGCTCGCCATCAACGAGGAGCGCACCCGCATTGCCCGGGAGATCCACGACGGCATCGCCCAGAGCCTGGCCTTCATGGCCTTGAAGCTGGATTTGGCGGAAAGGCTCCTTTCCAAGGATCAGGAAACCGCCTTAAAGGCCTTGAACGAGGTGAAGGAAACCCTTAGGGCGCAGATCCGGGAGGTGCGCCGGAGCATCTTTGCCCTAAGACCCATTGACCTGGAGCGCTACGGCTTCCTGGAATCGGTGCGCCGCTACGCCCAGGCCTTTGCCGAGCAGGCGGGCTTTCGGGTGCAGCTTTCCCTGCCGGAGGGGGTGGGGCTTTCCCAGGCCAGCGAGCTGGTTCTTTTCCGGGTTTTGCAGGAGGCCCTCACCAATGCTGCCAAGCACGGTAAGCCCACCCGGGTGGAGGTGGAACTCCTTCCCTTGGGGGAACGAGGGGCCAGGCTCGTGGTCCGGGACAACGGGAAGGGGTTCCAAAACGCCGAGGCTCAGGGTTTAGGCGGGTTCGGCCTCACCCAGATGCGGGAACGGGTAGAGGCCCGGGGTGGGCGTTTCCAGGTGCGTTCAGAGCCGGGAAAGGGTACGGAGGTGGTGGCGGAGGTTCCTTACTGAGGACCCGCTTATCATGGTAGGCATGGATCGCCCTTTAGGGGTGCTCTTCGTCTGCCTGGGGAATATCTGCCGAAGTCCCCTGGCGGAAGGGGCTTTCCGCAAGCTCATCCGGGAGCGGGGCCTCGAGGCCCGGTTTGAGGTGGATTCCGCCGGCACGGGGGCCTGGCACACCGGGGAGCCCATGGATCCCAGGGCCCGCAAGGTGCTGGAGCGGGAGGGGGCCTACTTCCCCCATGTGGCCCGGCAAATGACCCGAGAGGATGCCCGGCGTTACGACCACATCCTGGTGATGGACCGGGAGAACCTGGCGGAGGTGCAAAGGCGCTTCCCCGAGGCCAGGGGAAAGGTGCGCCTTTTCCTGGACTACCTGAGCGGGGGAGAGGTGCCGGACCCGTACCATGGGGACCTTGCGGACTGCCAGGAGGTTTACTGGATGGTGGAGGCTGCCGCCAGGGCTTTCCTGGACCAGCTTTTGGGGGAGGATGGACCCCGGGAAACTCCTTGAACGGGCGGGGCTTGAGGCCAAGGGTGTGCCTCAGCCCCTTTACGGCGGGGATATTTCCCGGGTGTACCGCCTGGGGGCCTACGTGGTGAAACTGGCGCCCAACCCTCCTCCAGGCCTCTTCCCCGCGGAAGCCCGGGGGCTTAGGGCCCTGGCCGAGCGGGGGGTGCGGGTGCCCCGGGTGTTCTTTGCGGCGGAGGAGGGGCTAGTCCTGGAGTATTTACCGGAAGGACCCGCTGATTGGGAAGGCTTGGCCCGCATGCTGGTGGAGCTACACCGGCAGCGCGAGGCCTCGTATTGGGCGGAGGCAGAGTTTTTAGGCACCTTTCCCTTGCCTGGTGGAGAGGGGAGCGACTGGACGGAGTTCTTCTTTTTGCGGTGCATAGAGCCCCTTTTGCAGGCCACCTGGGACCGCCTCGAGGGCCTTGGACCCAGGGTGGAAGCTCTCTTTCAAAGGCCTCTACCCGCCGAGGGCCCTGCACCCCTGCACGGGGATCTTTGGCACGGCAACGTCCGCTTTACCCCGGAGGGACCGGCCCTGCTGGACCCTTCCTTTTTCGTGGGGGAACGGGGGGTGGATTTGGCCATGATGCGCCTCTTCGGAGGGTTTCCCCAGGCTTTCTGGCAGGCTTACCGGGCTCTTTACCCCATTCCGGAGGAGGTGGAGGAGGCCCTGCCCCGGTACCAGGTTTACTACCTCCTGGCCCATGTCCACTTCTTCGGCAAGGGCTACCTCGGTTCCCTATGGAAGGCGATTTCCGCCTCTTAGGTCCCATTGACTGGCTGCAGCTCCTGGCCCAGGGGGGAAAGACGGGGGTTTTCGCCGTGGAGGCGGAGGGCGGGAGGGGGGAGGTGTACCTGGAGCAGGGCCGGCCTGTCCACGCGGTGTTTGGGGAGAAGGTGGGGCGGGAGGCCTTGCTGGAGGTGCTGGCGTTGAAGGAGGGGCGCTTTCGCTTTCTGCTTTCCGTGCGCCCTCCCTTAGGCTCTTTGGAAGGGCCCCTAGAGGTTTACCTCTTGCAGGCCATCCGCCTTCTGGATGAGCGGGTGGAGGTGGGTCTTTTTGACCTGGTTCGGCTTGGGTCCCGGGCCCAGGCGGTCCAAGGCACCCTGGACCCCGTGGAGCTTTCCCTCCTTTTGGCCGTGGGAAGTGGCCAAAGCCCCTTGGACCTGGCCTCCCGGCTCACCCTGCCCTTGGGAGAGGTTCTGAGGCGCCTGGGCCACCTGGCCCGGTTGCGCCTGGTGGAGGTGTTTCCCCGGGTGCCGCGCACGGCTCGGCTTCGGATAGCCCTGGGGCGCCAGGGGGCGCAGGTGGAGGCCTTGCTCCTTTCCGCTTGGCGGGGACATTACGGCCCCTTTCAGCGGGTAAGGGTGAAGGCCCAGAAGGAGCTACTCCTTCCGGTGGAGGGCGCGGAGGGTCTTGGGGTGGAGATCCGCCTTGCGCCGGAGCTGCTTCTTTTCCACGGGCTCCAGGTGGGGGAGGAGGTCTTGGTGTGGCCGGAAGTGTGAGGCGTGGTATTCTTCCCCCATGGCGGAAGCGTTGGTGGCCCTGGAGTCCGCTCTCCTCACCCACGGGTTGCCCTACCCCCTGAACCTGCGCACCGCTAAGGCCCTGGAGGAAGCGGTGCGGGCTGAGGGGGCCACTCCCAAGACCCTCGCCCTCGTGCAGGGAGAGGTGCGCCTCGGCCTTTCCCAAGAGGAGATGGAGGCCTTGGCTCAAGGGGGCGTGGAAAAGGCCAGCCTATGGAACCTGCCTGCCCTTATGGTCCAGAAGAGGAGCGCTGGAACCACGGTGGCGGCCACGGTCCACCTGGCCCACCGCCACGGGATAGCGGTCTTCGCCACCGGGGGGATCGGGGGGGTGCATCCCGAGCCTTTTGACGAGAGCGCCGATCTTCTGGCCCTGGCCCGCACTCCCATCCTGGTGGTTTCCTCGGGGCCCAAGGCCATCCTGGACCTGAGGGCTACCCTGGAGCGCTTGGAAACCCTGGGGGTTTCCGTGGTGGGCTACCGCACGGACCGCTTGCCCGCCTTCTTTTCTCCCTCCTCCCCCTTTCCCGTGCCCGCCCGGGTGGAAACCCCCCTCGAGGCCGCCCTCGTCCTCCGCAAGGCCCGGGAGCTGGGCCTGGGAGCGGTCCTCCTGGTGAACCCCGTTTCCCAGGGCCTGCCTTACGAGGAGGTGGCCCTTTGGGTGGAGGAAGCCAACCACCAAGCGGCCAGGGAGGGGATTTTTGGCAAGGCCCTTACGCCTTACCTCTTAAGGCGCCTTTCCAAGCTTTCCCAAGGGGAGACCGACCGGGTTAACGAGAGGCTTCTCCTGGAAAACGCCCGCCTGGCGGCCCGGGTGGCCCTGGCCTTGGCCGGGCTAGAATAGCCTTGTGTGCGAACTGGGGGAAAGGCTGAGGCGGGCCCGGGAGGAGAAGGGGCTTTCCCTTAAGGAGGCGGCGGCGCGGTTGGCCCTGAAGGCCAAGGTGCTGGAGGCCCTCGAGGCGTGCCGTTTTGAGGAGCTCCCCGAGCCGGCCCTGGCCCGGGGCTACCTCCGGCGCTACGCCCTCCTCTTGGGGCTGGATCCCGAGCCCCTTCTGGCCCTCTACCCTTTGGCCCCCGCCTTCTCACCTCCCCCCCCGCCGGTCTCCCGCCGCTCCTTCCCCTGGCCTATACTGCTGGTTTTGATCCTCTTGGGGGCCTTGGGGTACGGGGCTTACCTGGTCTTGCGCCCGGCGCCGGTGCGGACGGTGACCCTGCCGCCCGAGCCCCCACCCAAGCCGCCGGAGCGCTATGGGCTTCGGGTGGTGAGCGAGCCCCCGGGGGCCCGGGTGTACCTGGATGGCTTCTACCTGGGCCAGACGCCCTTGGCCTCGCCACCCCTGGAAGGAGGCAGGCGCCTTCTTAGGTTGGAGCTACCCGGGTACGAGCCGGTGGAGGAGGAGGTGAACCTGGACCGGGACCTCTCCTTGAGGTACCGCCTGGTTCCCAAGCCTTCCCCTGAGCCCTCCTCTTCCAATCCCCAGCCGCAGATTGCCCCGGGGAAGCTGGTGCTTCGCCTCGAGGGCCGGAGCTGGCTCAGGGTCACCCAGGGGGGGAAGCGCCTATACGAGGGCATCCCCGAGGTGGGGGCGGAGCTCACCTTTGACCTACCGGTGGAGGTGCGCTCGGGGAATCCCGGGGCGGTGCGGGTTTTTCTGGACGGCAAGGACCTGGGGCCCTTGGGGGAGTCAGGGAAGCCCCTTACCCGCCGCTTCGAGGCACCCTGATGCCCCAGCGCAGGAGGCTGGGAAGGGGGCTATACTGGTCCCTTGGAGCCCCGAAGATGCCTCTTCGGGCTGGTTGGGCTCCTGGAGGTCTATGGCGAAGATCGGCTTTGTGAGCCTGGGCTGCCCCAAGGCCCTGGTGGATTCGGAACAGATCCTTTCCCGGCTGAAAGCCCTGGGTTACGAGACCAGTCCCACCTATGAGGAGGCGGAGCTGGTGGTGGTGAACACCTGCGGCTTCATCACCCCGGCCATAGAGGAGAGCCTCGAGGCCATCGGGGAGGCCTTGCGGGAAAACGGCAAGGTGGTGGTGACGGGATGCCTGGGGGCCAGGCCCGAGGTGATCCGGGAAAGGTACCCCAATGTGCTGGAAGTCACCGGCCCGGGGGAGGTAGAGCGGGTCTTGGAGGCGGTGCAGGAGGTGCTGCCCGCACCCCGCAACCCCCTTTTGGACCTCATCCCGCCCCAGGTGAAGCTCACCCCCCGGCACTACGCCTACGTGAAGCTTTCCGAGGGATGCGACCACCGCTGTAGCTTCTGCATCATCCCCAAGCTGAGGGGAGGCTTGCGCTCCCGCGAGGCCGGGGAGGTCCTGGCGGAGGCCGCCCGGCTGGTGGCCACGGGCACCCGGGAACTCCTCCTCATCGCCCAGGACCTCTCCGCTTACGGGGTAGACCTCCACCACCGGGAAAGCTTCTGGGGCGACCGCCTGGTGAGGGCGGAGCTTAAGGAACTTCTTTCCCATATGGCGGAGCTTGGAGCCTGGATACGGCTTCACTACGTCTACCCCTACCCCCACGTGCGGGAGCTTCTTCCCCTCATGGCCGAGGGCAAGGTGCTTCCCTATCTGGATGTGCCCTTGCAACACGCTTCCGAAAGAATCCTCCGTCTCATGCGCCGTCCTGGGGGGTACCAAAGCCACCTGAAGACCCTCAAGGTCTGGCGGGAGGTGGTCCCAGAGCTCGCCATCCGTTCCACCTTCATCGTGGGTTTCCCGGGGGAAACCGAAGAGGACTTCCAGATCCTCCTGGACTTTTTGCAGGAGGCAGAGCTGGACCGGGTGGGGGTCTTCACCTATTCCCCCGTGGAGGGGGCTGAGGCCAACGCCCTTCCGGGTCACGTCCCCGAGGAGGTCAAGGAGGAACGGAAGGCCAGGCTCATGGAGGTGCAGGCGGGGATCAGCCTGCGAAAGAACCAAGGCTTCGTGGGTAAGACCCTCGAGGTCCTGGTGGACGAGCTCCCGGAGCCCGGCTTGGCCGTGGGCCGGAGCTATCGGGATTCCCCGGGGATAGACGGGGTGGTCTACGTGGAGACCGACGGCACGGCCCGGGTGGGGGAGAGGATTCGGGTCCGGATAACCCGGGCGGATACCTACGACCTTTACGGGGTCCAGGCTTAGGATAGGAGCGGTATGTACATCGTCATCGCCGGGGGCGGGGAGGTGGGCGGGGAGCTGGCCCGCACCCTGGAAAAGGCCCACGAGGTGGTGGTGTTGGACCGCAACCCCCAGGCCAAGGAGCGCTTTGCCCATCTGGACGTGAAGGTGGTGTTGGGTGGGGCCACGGACCCCGACGCCCTTCGGGAGGCCGGGGTGGACCGAGCGGATCTCTTCATTGCCAGCACCGATTCCGACGAGGTGAACCTGCTGGCCTCCCTTCTGGCCAAGGGCCTTGGGGCCAAGGAAACCCTGTGCTTTGTGGGCAAGGGGGGGTACATGGAGGTGCTCACCGATCCCCGCACCGCCGAGATTCTGGGTACCCGCATCGACAAGGTCCTCTGGCCCCAGAGGGCCATGGCCAGGGAGATCGTGGAGGTGATCCTGGTTCCTGGGGCCGTGGACACCGAGGTGCTGGCGGAGGGGCGGCTCCGCTTCGTGGAGTACCGGGTGAAGGAGGGGGGGCCCTACGCCCACCGGCTTCTATCCGAGCTCCCCTGGCCGGAGGGCGTCCTGGTGGTGGGGGTGGTGCGGGACGGGGCCTTCTGGAGCTTTGCCCACCCGGGGTATCCGGAGGTCATCCTGGAGCCCGGGGACAAGATCCTCTTCGTTACCACCTTAAAGGCTTTCCCTGAGCTGGAGGCCTGCTTTGCCACGGGGCGGGGCGTGCGCAGGGTGATGGTCATCGGCGGGGGCAATGTGGGCTTCATGGTGGCCCAGGAGCTTCTAAGACGGCGCCTCGAGGTGGTGATCATCGAGCCCAGCCGCGAGCGGTGCGAGTGGCTTTCCCAGGAGCTTCCCGGTGCCCTCATCATCCAAGGGGATGGTACCGATCTGGAGCTTCTGGAGGCGGAGGGATTGCAGGAAGCCGATGCGGTGGTGGCGGTAACGGATAACGACGAGAAGAACCTCCTCGCCTCCCTCCTGGCCAAGCAGCTTGGGGTGGGGAAGGTAATCACCCGGGTGTCCCGCTCGGAAACCCGCAGGCTCTTTGAGCAGGTGGGCATAGACCTGCCCCTCACTCCCCGCCAGGCGGCGGTGCGGGCGGTCTTGGACTACTTGGGGCCCGAGAACGTGGAGCACGTGTCCACCATGGACGAGAACATCGAGCTCCTGGAGGTGGAGCTTCCAGAGAGCTTCAGACCCCGGTACCTGAGCACCCTGGCCACGCCCCAGGTGGCCCCGGTGGCCCTGGAGCGGGACCATCGGGTGATGCTCTACCGTGAGGACCTCGAGGCCCTGCCCAACGACCGGCTCTTTTTGGTGGTGGCCCGGGAGGTGGCGGATGAAGCCGTGGCCCGTGTCGTCGGCTAGGCAGGGGTTTCGCTCCAGCCTCTACCTCCTGGGCCTTACCTACCAGGGCTTTGGCCTTCTCATGCTGGCCTTCGCCCTCTTGGCCCTGGGCTTTAAGGAGGACGCCCGGGGGTTTCTCCTGGGGGCGGTGATGGGGGTGGGGTTGGGCAAGGCCCTGCAGGGGGTGGGGCATGCGGAGGCCCAGCCGCACCGGGCCGAGGTCTTCGCCGCCGTGGCCCTGCTTTGGCTTTTGGTGCCCGCCTTGGGGGCCATACCCTACTGGATCTCGGGGGGGCTGAACTACCTGGACGCTCTTTTTGAGGCGGTTTCCGGCTTTACCACCACCGGGGCCACGGTGCTTTCGGATTTCGGGCAGTTTGGCAAGAGCCTTTTTCTCTGGAGAAGTTTCACCCAGTGGATGGGGGGTATCGGCATCGTGGTGCTTTTCCTGGTGGTCTTTCCCCAGCTTCAGGTAGCGGGCCGCCAGGCCTTTTTCGCCGAGAGCACAGGGGTGGAGAAGGAAAGGCTTACCCCCAGGTTGCGGCATACCGCCCAGGCGGTCTTGCGGGTGTACCTGACCCTGACCGCTTTGGCCTTCCTGGCCTACTGGTGGGCGGGCATACCCGTCTTTGAGGCCTTGGCCAACGCCCTCACCACCATCCCGGCGGGAGGGTTCAGCCCGAACCCGCAAAGCTTTGCCGCCTACCCCCTCCTGGCCCAGTGGCTGGGAAGCTTCTTCATGTTCCTGGCGGGGGTGAACTTCCTCCTGCAGTACCGGCTGTTCTTCGGACGGGAGGTCAAACCCCTCTTCAGGGATGCGGAGTTCCGGGCCTATGCCCTGCTGGTGCTCCTTGCGGGTTTACTGCTTTCCCTTTACCTCTACACCCACCACCTGTATAGCCTCGAGGCCAGCCTCCGCCATGCGTTTTTCCAGGTGATCTCCATCGTGACCACCACGGGTTTCGCCAGCGTGAACTTCGCTCAGTGGGTGGTGCCCGCCCAGGCCATCCTGGTGCTCCTCATGTTCGTGGGGGGAAGCGCGGGCTCGGGGGCGGGGGGCATCAAGGTGGTGCGCTGGCTTCTGCTTTTCGGGCTTCTAAGGCGGGAGATCACCCGCACCCTCCACCCCAGGGCGGTCCTTCCCCTGCGCTTGGGACACCGGGTGGTCTCCGAGGAGGCCTTGCGGCAGGTTTCCGTCTTCATCTTTCTTTACACCCTTCTTTTTGGCTTCGGTACCCTGACCCTGGCGCTTTTGGAGGGGAGCTTTGTGGAGGCCTTTACCGCCAGCGCCCAGGCCATCGGCAACATCGGGCCGGGGCTTGGGACGGTGGGCCCCATGGGTTCCTATGCGGAACTCCATCCTGTTTCCAAGGTCGTCCTCATCTTCCAGATGTGGGCGGGGCGGATAGAGATCCTTCCCGTGGTCCTCCTTTTCAGCCCAGAGCTCTGGCGGCGGCTTCGGTGAAGGGTATAATCCACCCCATGAAGGTGCTGGGGCGTCTTACCGCCATGCCCGAGCTTCCCGAGGCCCTTAGGGGTTTGAGGAAGCTGGCCTATAACCTTTGGTGGAGTTGGAATCCGGAGGCGGCAGAGCTTTTCCAGGAGATAGATTCCTCGCTTTGGAAGCGTTTCCGCGGCAACCCGGTCAGGTTGCTCCTGGAGGTGGACCCCGCCCGCCTCGAGGGCCTGGCGGAGGGCACCTATCCCGCCCGGGTCCAGGCGGTGGTGGCGGCCTTGGAGGCTTACCTCAAGGAGCGGGAGGCGAAGAGGGGACCCCTCACGGCGTACTTTTCCGCGGAGTACGGCTTCCATAGCTCCCTGCCCATCTACGCGGGTGGGCTAGGGGTGCTGGCCGGGGATCACATCAAGGCGGCCAGCGATTTGGGTTTGAACCTGGTGGGGGTGGGGATCTTTTACCACGAGGGCTACTTCCACCAGCGCCTTACCCCCGATGGGGCCCAGGTGGAGGTGTACGAGGCTTTGCATCCGGAAGAGCTGCCCCTTCTGCCCGTCCAGGACCGGGAGGGCCGCCCCCTTAGGGTGGGGGTGGAGTTCCCGGGGCGCACGGTCTGGCTTGGGGCCTTCCGGGTGCAGGTGGGCGCCGTGTCCGTATACCTCCTCACCGCCGATCTCCCGGAAAACCTTCCAGAGGACCGGGCCATCACCGCCAGGCTTTACGCTCCCGGCCTGGAGACGCGCATCCAGCAGGAGATGGTCTTGGGGATCGGGGGAATCAGGCTGCTACGGGCTTTAGGGCTTAACCCCCAGGTCTTCCACATGAACGAAGGGCACTCGGCCTTTTTGGGCCTGGAGAGGGTGCGGGAGCTGGTGGCCGAGGGGCATGCCTTCCCGGTGGCCCTGGAGCTGGCCCGCGCCGGGGCCCTTTTCACCACCCACACCCCGGTGCCCGCAGGGCACGACGCCTTCCCCCTGGAGCTTGTGGAACGATACCTCTTTGGCTTCTGGGAGAGGCTGGGGGTGGACAGGGAGGCCTTTTTCGCCCTGGGCCTCGAGGAGAAGCCCTGGGGCAAGGTGTTCTCCATGTCCAACCTGGCCCTCAGGACCAGCGCCCAGGCCGGGGGGGTTTCCCGCCTCCACGGGGAGGTTTCCCGGCAGATGTTCCACCACCTCTGGCCGGAGCTTCTTCAGGAAGAGGTGCCCATCGGCCACGTCACCAACGGGGTCCACACCTGGACCTTCCTCCATCCTAGGCTTCGCCGCCACTACGCCGAGGTCTTCGGCCCCGAGTGGCTGAAGCGGCCCGAGGACCCCGCCACCTGGAAGGTGGAGGGTCTGGGAGAGGAGTTCTGGCGCATCCACAAGGACCTCCGGGCCGAGCTGGTGCGGGAGGTGCGCGCTCGGGTTTACGAACAACGCCGCAGGAATGGGGAAAGCCCCAGCCGCCTCCGCCAGGCGGAGCGCGTCCTGGACCCGGAGGCCCTCACCATTGGCTTTGCCCGTCGCTTCGCCACCTACAAGCGGGCCGTGTTGCTGTTCAAGGATCCCGAGCGCCTCCTCCGCATCCTCCAGGGGCCCTATCCCGTGCAGTTTGTCTTTGCGGGCAAGGCCCATCCCAAGGACGAGCCCGGCAAGGCCTATCTCCAGGAGCTCTTTGCCAAGATCAAGGAGTACGGCCTCGAGGAGCGCATGGTGGTCCTGGAGGACTACGACATGTACCTGGCCCGGGTTTTGGTCCACGGCAGCGATGTCTGGCTCAACACTCCCCGGAGGCCCATGGAGGCCTCGGGCACCAGCGGGATGAAGGCGGCTTTGAACGGCGTCTTGAACCTGAGCGTCCTGGACGGTTGGTGGGCTGAGGCCTACAACGGAAAGAACGGTTTTGCCATCGGCGATGAACGGGTCTACGAGAGCGAGGAGGCCCAGGATATGGCCGATGCCCAGGCTCTTTACGACGTGCTGGAGGGGGAGGTGCTACCCCTTTTCTACGCCAAGGGTCCCGAGGGTTACTCCTCGGGGTGGCTTTCCATGGTCCACGAAAGCCTGCGCACCGTGGGTCCCCACTTCAGCGCTGCCCGCATGGTGCGGGAGTACCTGGAGCGCTACGAGCGGGGGGCGCACTGGGCGGCGGTGGCCCAAGGGCAACACGCCCTCCTCGCCCAGTTCCACCAGGCCCTTCCCGCCCTGGAGCGCCTGGGCCTGCGGGCGCAGGTTCCGGGGGACCTCACCCTGAACGGCACCCCCATGCGGGTGCGGGCCCACGTGCAGGGGGAGGTGCCTGAGGCCCTACGGCCTTTTCTGGAGGTGCAGCTGGTGGTGCGCCGGGCGGGCAGCCACCTCGAGGTGGTGCCCATGGAGGGGGGACCGGAGGGGTACGAGGCGCTCTACCGCCCCCCCCGCCCGGGGAGCTACGCCTACGGGGTGCGCCTAGCCCTCAAGCACCCCGTCACCGGGAGGGTAGTCTGGGTGCGTTGGGCCTGATACCACCCCCTTCCCTTGACCCCTTGGGCGCACCCGGTATAATCGGCCCGTGCACCAGGGAGGATGAGCATGAGGAGGATCCTGTTTTTGCTTGTGGCTTTGGGGTTGACCGTGGCCTTCGCTCAGGTGCGCACCTGGGAACAGATCAAGCGCTCTGGGGAGATCCGTATCGGTACGGAGGGGGCCTTCCCGCCCTTTAACTACTTCGACGAGAAGAACCAGCTCACGGGGTTTGAGATCGACCTGGGCAACGCCATCGCTAAAAAGCTGGGGCTGAAGCCCGTGTGGATCACCCAAGCCTTTGACAGCCTTCTCATCCAGCTGAACCAGGGCCGGTTTGACTTCGTGATCGCCTCCCACGGCATCACCGAGGAGCGGGCCAAGGCCGTGGACTTCACCAACCCCCACTACTGCACGGGCGGCATCATCGTGAGCAAGAAGGGAGGCCCCAAGACGGCTAAGGAACTTCAGGGCAAGGTGGTGGGGGTGCAGATCGGCACCACCTACATGGAAGCTGCTCAGAAGATTCCCGGCATCAAGCAGGTCCGCACCTACCAGAAGGATCCCGATGCTCTTCAGGACCTCCTTTCGGGCCGCCTGGACGCGTGGATTACGGACCGCTTCGTGGCCAAGGAGGCCATCAAGGAGCGGAAGCTGGAGAATACCCTCCAGCTGGGAGAGTTGGTCTTCCAGGAAAGGGTGGCCATGGCCGTGGCCAAGGGCAATAAGAGCGTGCTCCAGGCTCTTAACCAGGCCCTGGCCGACCTGATGAAGGACGGTACCTACGCCCAGATCAGCAAGAAGTGGTTCGGCGAGGACGTGCGCTGTAAGTAAGCTAACCCCGGGCCCGGGGTGAGGGGGTTGCCCTGGGCCCTTTTCCTGCCGTGAAGATGCCATCTTGGTTGCGGGTCTTTTTGCTCCTGGCCCTCCTCCTTGGGGGGTATTTCGGCCTGTTCGCCCTTTTGGGTGCGGTGCTGGAGCGCTACTTCCTCCTCACCGGCTTTGGACCTGACCGGGCGGCTTCCGCGGGCCAGGCCATGGCCTTGGGTGCGGAGATCACCTTAAAGCTCACCTTGATCTCCGGCCTGGCGGGGCTGGTCATCGGGGTGTTCGCCGGGATGTTCCGCCTTTCCCGGCGTTTGTGGGTGCGGCTTCCCGCCAGCTTTTACATCTGGGTTACCCGTGGCACGCCCCTTTTGGTGCAGATCCTCTTCGCCTACAATGCCTTGCCCCTCCTGCTTCAGCCCCTCTGGCCCGAGGCCCAGCAGGTTCTCACCCCCTACTGGGCGGCCTTCATCGCCCTTTCCTTCAACGTGGGGGCGTACAACGCCGAGGTGGTCCGGGCCGGGATCCAGGCCATTCCCAAGGGGCAGTGGGAGGCCGCCTGGTCTCTTGGGCTTTCCCCGGCGGACACCATGCGCTTCGTGGTCCTGCCCCAGGCCCTGCGCATCGTGGTACCTCCCTTGGTCAACAACGTGGTGGCCCTTCTCAAGGATTCTTCCCTGGCCAGCGTCATCGCCCTTACCGAGCTGGCCCTTTCCGGGCAACGCATCATTTCGGCCACCTTCCGGCCGGTGGAGGTCTACCTGGCGGTGGCGGCCATTTACCTCCTCCTGACCACCGTGCTCACCTTCTTCACAAACCTTTTGGAGCAGAGGCTCCAGGTGGCGGGGAGGTAGGGCTTGTGGAGGGGAAGGGGCTACGGGTATACTGCCTGCGGCATAAAGGAGGTGTAAGGTTATGCGGCTAAGGAATACGTTATTGGCAGGGATCGCCTTCCTGGGCTTGAGCCTAGCCCAGGAGTTCGTCACCATCGGCTCGGGGGCCACCACGGGGGTCTACTTTCCCGTGGCCACGGGTATGGCCAAGCTGGTGAACGATGCCAACGTGGGCATTCGGGCCAACGCCCGCTCCACCGGGGGCAGCGTGGCCAACATTAACGCCATCGCTGCCGGGGAGTTCGAGTTGGCCTTAGCGCAAAACGACATCGCCTACTACGCCTATCAGGGATGTTGCATCGCTGCCTTTGATGGGAAGCCCGTGAAGGGCATCCGCGCTTTGGCGGCCCTTTACCCTGAGGTCATCCATATCGTGGCCCGGGCCGATGCGGGCATCCGCACCGTGGCGGACCTCAAGGGTAAGCGGGTGGTGGTGGGCGATGTGGGCTCGGGGACGGAGCAGAACGCGAGGCAGATCCTCGAGGCCTACAACCTCCGTTTTGAGGACCTGGGCCAGGCCATCCGGGTGAGCGCCACCCAGGGCATCCAGCTCATGCAGGATAAGCGGGCGGATGCCCTCTTCTACACGGTGGGCCTAGGGGCTAGCGCCATCCAGCAACTGGCCCTCACCACGCCCATCACCTTGGTGGCGGTGGACCTGGGCAAGGTCCAGGCCATCGCCAAGAAGTACCCCTTCTACGTGGGCTTCAACATCCCTGGGAGCACCTACAAGGGAGTGGAGGTCACCACGCCCACGGTGGCGGTGCAGGCCATGTTGATTGCCTCGGAGAAGCTGTCCGCCGATACCGTGTACAAGTTCATGAAGGCGGTGTTCGGCAACCAGGAGGCCTTCAAGAAGATCCACCCCAACCTGGAGCGTTTCTTCAGCCTGCAGAAGGCGGTGAAGGGCCTGCCCATTCCCTTGCACCCTGGTGCGGAGCGGTTCTACAAGGAGGTAGGAGTCCTCAAGTAGGCTCTTGGCTGAGCCCAGGGGGCCCCGCCTGGGGCCCCCTTTGCCTGGAGGAAGCATGGAGAAGGACGCCTCGCTTTTGGTGGAGGAAACCGAGCTAGGGGGGCGAAGGCTCAAGGGAGCGGGCCGGTATGTGCTCTTCGGCCTGGGGGTGGCTTGGAGCCTCTTTCAGCTTTGGGCCACCGAGCTGGGTACCCTGGACCCCATGCGGCTTAGGGCGGTGCACCTGGCCTTTGCTTTGGCTCTAGCCTTTTTGGCCTACCCGGGGAGGCGGGGACCGCGAGAGCGTATCCCCCTCCTGGATTGGAGCATGGCCCTCTTGGGAGTAGTCGGGGCCCTTTACGTGGTCTGGGATTACTACGGGATCACCCAGCTCCGGGGGGGTATCCCCAGCCAGCGGGATGTCTTCATGGGGACCCTGACCCTTTTGGTTCTCTTCCTGGCTGCCTGGCGGGTGGTGGGGCCTGCGCTGCCCATCATCGCCTCGGTGTTTGTCCTCTACGCCCTTACCGGGCCCAAGGGGCTTCTACCCTTTACCCTTCCCTCCTGGCTCCAGCTCCATGCGGGCAGCCAGTGGGGGCAGCTCATGGGGCAGCTCTACACCACCGCCGAGGGCATCTGGGGGGTACCCTTGGGGGTTTCTGCCACCTTTGTGTTTCTCTTCGTCCTCTTTGGCGCGCTTCTGGAAAAAGCTGGGGCGGGGCATTTCTTCATCCAGGTGGCCTACGCCCTGTTGGGCCACTTCCGCGGGGGGCCCGCCAAGGCGGCGGTGGTGGCCAGCGCCCTTACGGGGGTGGTTTCGGGCAGTTCCGTTTCCAATGTGGTCACCACGGGCACCTTCACCATCCCCTTGATGAAGCGGGTGGGGTATCCGCCGGAGAAGGCTGGGGCAGTGGAGGTGGCCTCCTCCTCCAACGGGCAGCTCATGCCTCCGGTCATGGGGGCTGCGGCCTTCATCATGGCGGAGTTCTTGGGCATCCCTTATAGCCAGCTCATTCTGATCGCGGTCATCCCCGCCCTCCTGGCTTATGCCACCCTCTTCATCACCGTGCACCTCGAGGCCCTCCAGCTGGGCCTCAAGGGGGTACCCAGGTCGGAGCTACCCCCCGTGGGTCCTATTCTGCGCTCGGGCCTCCATTACCTTCTTCCCCTGGTCTACCTGGTCTACGCCCTGGTGGCCCTGCGCCTGACCCCCGAGCGGGCAGCCTTGAACACCATCTTCCTCATGCTGGTTCTCATCCTGGTCCAGGAGGTGTGGCGGGCCTATCGGGCGAGAACCGGGCTCGGCTTCGGCCTGCTTAGGGGGGGAAGGCTCATCCTGGAGGGTCTCGAGGCGGGCGCTCGGGGCATGGTGGGCATCGCCTTGGCTACCGCCACCGCGGGGGTCATCGTGGGCATCGTCACCATGACCGGGATTGGCTTTGGCCTCACGGACGTCGTGGAACGCTTATCGGGGGGGAATCTGATCCTGGTTCTCATCCTGGCCCAGCTCACCAGCCTCCTTCTCGGCATGGGCCTCCCCACCACCGCCAACTACATTGTCATGGCCTCCTTGGTGGTGCCGGTGGTGCTTCAGCTTTCGGAGAAAGCGGGCTACGCGGTGCCGCCCGTGGCCGCCCACATGTTCGTCTTCTACTTCGGCATCATGGCGGACTCCACGCCTCCGGTGGCCTTGGCCGCCTACGCGGCCAGCGCCATCGCCAGATCCGATTTTTGGAAGACGGCGGTTCAGGGCTTCGTGTACGAGCTTCGCACCGCCCTCCTCGCCTACATGTTCTTTTTCAGCCCCAAGCTCCTCCTCCTCGGGGTGGATAGCGTCCTGGAGGGGGCTTGGATCGTCCTCTCTGCCCTTTTGGGCATGACCGCCTTCAGCGCCAGCCTGGTGGGCTTCCTGCACAAGCGCACCACCCTTTTGGAGAGGGCCCTGCTCATGGCGGCGGCCCTCACCTTGGTGATACCGGGCCTTCTTACGGATGCCCTCGGTCTGGCCCTTTTCCTCCTGGTCTACGCCATGCAACGGGTGCGAAAATGAAGGCGGTGGACCCCATCATCCGTATCCACAACCTGCACAAGTGGTTCGGTTCATTGCACGTGTTGAAGGGCATTCACTTGGAGGTGGCCCCTGGGGAGAAGCTGGTGATCATCGGCCCCTCGGGTTCGGGGAAGAGCACCCTGATCCGCTGCATCAACCGCCTGGAGGACTTCCAGGAGGGCGAGGTGGTGGTGGACGGGCACAGGGTAAAAGACGAAAGGGCCCTCAAGGAGGTGCGGCGGGAGGTGGGGATGGTCTTTCAGCAGTTCAACCTCTTCCCCCACATGACGGTGCTGGAGAACATCACCCTGGCCCCCATGCGGGTGAGGGGCTGGTCTCGGGAGAGGGCGGAGCGGAAGGCTTTGGAGCTTTTGGAGCGGGTGGGGATCCTGGACCAGGCGAGGAAGTACCCTGGGCAGCTATCCGGGGGCCAGCAGCAGCGGGTGGCCATCGCCCGGGCTTTGGCCATGGAGCCCAAGGTGATGCTTTTTGACGAGCCCACCAGCGCTTTGGATCCGGAGATGGTGGGGGAGGTGTTGGACGTGATGCGGGACCTGGCCCGTGGAGGGATGACCATGCTGGTGGTGACCCACGAGATGGGGTTTGCCCGGGAGGTGGCGGACCGGGTGATCTTCATGGACGGGGGTCAGATCGTGGAGGAGGGGAGGCCGGAGGAGATCTTCTCTTCCCCCAAGGAGGAAAGGACCCGGGCCTTCCTGCAACGGGTCCTGCACCACTAGGCCCATGCCTGCTCCCGAGCGCAAAGAAGGTCTTTGGGGGCTTTTGGAGGCCCTCCTGGATCCGAAGGCTCCTTCTTCCCTGCGCCTTCGTGGGCTTAGGCTTTACGCGGGTTTCCTCCTGGTTCTTCAAGGAGGGGTGCTCCTCCTTCTGGCCTGGGTATTGCCCCGGGCGTCCCACTCCCTGCTTTGGGCCTTGGCCCTAGGAGGCGGTTTATGGCTTCTTTTTCAGGCGGAGGCCAGCTGGCGGAGGGAAGGGGAGGAGCCCCTCACACCCTTGCGGGTGGTGGGTTTGGGGGGAGCCCTTTTCTTCTTTTTGGGGGTGATGGGCCTCCTCCTTTGGCCAGGGGGTTTTCTGCTCTTTCTCCTGGGGGCCCTTGGGTTTTTGTACCTTTGGTACCGTTCGGAACAGGCCTTGCTGGCCAGAAAGTAGTTTCTATTGGGAAAGCCTCAGGGCCCGGGCCACATCCTTTAGGCGGACCCGGGAAAGGGCTTTGATCCCCTCGAGGTGTTCCCTGGCCCGCTTCTGCCCGAGCTGGTAGACCAAGGGGAGGGCCTTGTGGTCGAAGGTGCCGATGGCCATGGGAGGATTTAGGGCGATGACCAGGTCAGCCTCCTGCAGGGCAAGGTCCTTAAGGCGCCTGCGGCTCGCCTCCCCGGCTAGAAGCGCTGCCTCCAGGGCCGTTTTTGGCCCTTCCTTGGGTGGAGGGTTGGACACGTCCACCGCCACCACCTTGGGGAAAAGCTCCTTGGCTGCCCGCACCGGCACCTTTTCCGCCACGTCCCCATCCACCAAAAGCCTTCCCTCCCAGGGCACGGGAGGGAAAAGGCCAGGAATAGCCATGCTGGCGAGAACCGCCTTCCACGCTGGTCCCTGGCGAAGGACGATCCGTTCCCCCGTGAGGAGGTCCGCCGCCTGGATGGCTAAGGGGATGGGGCTGGCCTCGAGGCGGGCCTCTCCGAAGAGGCGCTGTAACCCCAGGGCGATCCTTTCCGCTTCAAAAAGGTGAGGGCGCCGGAAGGCGGTGAAGAGCCTGGCCAGGGTGCGGAGGTTCCCCCCCTGGCGGAGCCCGGCGATCTCCCGGTCAAAGATGGCCTCGTGAACCCTCCAGGGATCCTTGTGGCCGAAGGCGTAGGCGGCGGCTGCCAAGGCACCGGCGGAGCTTCCCGCAAGGCCTCGGATGGGTATTCCGGCCTCCTCCAAAACCGCCAGCACCCCCAGGTGAGCGTACCCGCGCACACCGCCACCTCCCAAGGCCAGGGCCACCCCTCGCACAATCCTTACCCTACACGTAAAAAGGCATCGTATGAAGGCGTGGTATAACGAGGGCATGCGCCCCCACTTGAGTAGGGTTCCCGGCGTTCTGGGGGAGATTGCCCGCAGGCGGGCGGAAGAGGTGGTTCCCTATCCCCTTCCCCCTGCTCCCGAGGCGGTGCCCTCCTTCCGGGAGGCCCTGCTTCAGCCAGGGCTTTCCGTGATCGCTGAGGTGAAGAAGTCAAGCCCCTCGGAAGGGGCCATAAGGGCGCTGGATCCCGCGGCAGCTGCCCAGGCCTACCAGCGGGGCGGGGCCAGGGCCCTCAGCGTCCTCACTGAGCCCCATTACTTTGGAGGCAGCCTCGAGGACCTCCTTAGGGTCCGCCAAGCGGTGGACCTCCCCCTCTTGCGCAAGGACTTCGTGGTGGATCCCTTCATGCTCCAGGAGGCCAGGGCCTATGGGGCCAGTGCGGTTCTCCTTATCGTGGCCGTTTTGGGGGAACTCACCGGGGTCTACCTGGAGGAGGCGAGGCGCCTTGGCCTGGATGCCCTGGTGGAGGTGCACACGGAAAGGGAGCTGGAGCTGGCCCTCGAGGCGGGGGCGGAGATGGTGGGCATCAACAACCGGAATCTCACCACCCTGCAGATAGACCTCACCGCGGCCCCAAGGCTTGGCCGCTTGGCCCGAGAGGCTGGCTTTGGCGGGGTTTTGGTGGCGGAGTCGGGCTATTCCCGCCGGGAGGAGCTGAAACCCTTGGAGGGGCTTTTCGACGCCGTGCTCATCGGCACCAGCCTCATGAAAAGCCCTGATCTGGAGGAAGCCCTGAGGGCGCTGGTAGACCTCAACGGCGATTTGTCAAGCCCCCCTGACGCACACAGCCCACGCCGCACGTGCTAGACGGGCCGCCAAAGCCGTGAGTGCAAGTCTCTTTGGTTTACCTCTAGCTACCATCCTATCCACCCACTCCCTACGCTCAGCATCGAAGCGGTATGCAGATAGGGCCGCCATGTAAAAGGCAGACCGGAGGCGGGAAGGGCCTACCCTGGAGATGGCCGACTTCTCCGGGGCGTCCCCAGACTGGTAAATCCTGGGGGTCAAACCCGTAAAGGCCGCATATGCCCGAGCCGAACGGAAGCGGGTCATATCGCCAGAGTAGGCGAGAACCTTCAGAGCGAGAACGTGACCGAAACCCGGAAGCGTGGTGAGAGAGTCCAGCCACCGGGACACCACAGGGTCAGCCTGGGCAACCTCAAGGGCTTTCTGCATGACCTCCTCCCGGAGCCCCCGGAGGGTACGGGGGACATATCCCAGGATGCCCGATACACCGGGCACAACGTACTCCCAGGCATGAAGCCGGTTGAGGGCACCCACCCGGTCAGAGGTTAGGGCCTCAGAAAAGCGAACCAGAAGGGAGAGCAGGACAAGGGAGTCCTCCAAGGGGGTGTAAAGGGGTAAGTCCACATGCCGCTCAGCAAGAAAGCGAGCGATGAGCCTAGCATCCGCCTTATCGGTCTTGGCCCTACGCAAGAGGGACCGGGCATAGGCTTTGACTGCCTGAGGGTTGAGGACGTAGACCCAGAAGCCTGCCTGGTGGAGGGCGTAGGCCAAAGGGCGGTAGTAGGTACTGGTGGCCTCTAGGCCAACGGAAGCACCGGGAGGGAGAGCCTCGAGAAGGGAAGGGATACCCTCAGGGTTCGGCACCCGGAGGACTTCCCCAGAGGGAAGGGCAACATCGAGCCACCTTGCAGATACGTCAACGCCTACAAATGCGCTCATCGTGCATAAAACCAGGCTTATCGGTGGAAGGCCTCGCAGGAAAAAGCGCATACATATACGGGGCGGGCCTCCCCTATGGCACTCTTACACCCGACCACTAAGGGCCAACCTCAACGACGCCTATGGGGATGGGGCCAGTCTACCAGACGACCACAAGGGCCAGGATAGCCCTCGACCACTCAGCCCGCCCCGCAAGCATTCTAGCGCCTTTGGCGGTAGACGCCACGGCGGGGGTCATAGGGGCACCCCAAGTAAGCCACGTGAGGGCAAAAGCGCTTGCCTTGCTTTACTTGGAGGGCCAAGGAATGAGGCATGCCACATTTGGGGCACCTAGCCACCCCAGGCGAAACGGGACCAGTCAAGCGGAGCATCCGAAGTATCTTCAGAAGAAAGGACCGCAGGAGAACCAGCAGGTTCGTCATGAGAAGAGCTTACCCACTCCTCCCACTTCTTGCGAAGGAGTTCGTGGGGCTTGAGGCCATGGCGGTAGGCATGGGCTAGTTCCTCCATGGTGAGATAGGGGGCACCATCCACGGCACGGGGCATATCCCTACGGCCACGGACCCGTGAAGCGTCCCAGGCTAGGCCCATGCGGTCGAAGATGGCCCGCTTCTTGGGGTCCAGTTCCCTTTGGAGCCGGACAATGGGGGGTTCGAAGATGGCGTAGGTGTCATAGCAAGCGGCCGCCAAGGGGTCCAGGATAACCACGGAGTTCCTAGCCACGCCCTCAAAGATGCCCTTGGCCTGTTTCTGCATCATGCCCAGGGACTCATCCATGATGGACGTGTAGCGGAGGACCTTGCGGCCCCGAGCCCAGGGGATGAGGAGAACACGGAGCCAGAACGGAGCAGGACGAGCCCAGTAGACGAAGGCCACCAGCTCACGGACGATAGCGTCCACAGACCCGTAGCGCTGGGTAGCTAGATAGACATCCACGCCCACCTTGCGGTGCTGGGACCAGAAGGCAATGACCTCCACCGGGATAAGGTCAAACTGTCTGGAGGGAAGCCACATGTGGGCCTCGTCAAAGAGGAGAACGCCATCATGGACGTTGAGGAGGTCCGAGTAGTCCCGTATCTCCCGGATGAGATCGGTCCTGAGGACGGCCTCCCGGTGAGGAAGCTTTTTGCGACGGCGGAGGTAGTGGTAGACGTTTTCCCGGATGAAACCGAAGTTAGCGTAAACGGGGCGAGGAGAGGGAGCAGAAAGGGCCTCAAGGCCCTTGAGGACGAGGGCGTAGCTTTTGCCGCTACCAGGGATGCCCACGAAAGCCTCAATCACTAGCGACCTCCCCGAATGAAGGTGATGATGCGCCAGACGGCCATAAGGCTGTAGAAGGAGAGCCAAAGGCTGAGAATAGAAACAGCCTCAGAGATAGGGAGTATCTGATTAGCCACGTTGAAAGCGGGGATGAGGACGTTATCAACAAAGACCCAATCACTAGGCATTTGGGGGAGGATACGGACCAGAAGGGTCAAGGCGAGTATGGGCAACTCCAGGACGTGGCCCAGAACCCAGAAGAAGGCGTTGAAGGTCCAGATGATGACGTCAACGGCAGCATTCCAGAGCCACGTGAGGGCGTAATCCAGGACACCCCAGATCCAGGCGGCCACCCGCTGGACGGTATCCACGAGCCACCCGCCCAGGCGGGCGAAGGTGGCGGCCAGCCACTGGAGGAGTTCTAGAAGGCCAGAGATCAGGGCACCCATACCTCACCTCCCCTTTCCCTGCTTTCCCCTTGCGCCCCCAAAGCCAGGGTATCCGGGGGCGGGGACCCCGCCGTCAAGGGTCCAGAGGACCCCTCCGGGCCGCCCCCTACCGCATATGCAAACCCCGTCCTCCTTCCGTCCGGTAAACGTGCGCGATGGGATGGGGGCGGCCCTCCGGGGCTTGCGCCCTTGACGGCACCCCGCCCCTGATAGGGAGCAACTAAGGGGCGCAAGGGGAAAAAGCGCAAGGGTTTTGTGAGGGGTTTCACTTCTGGACATCCAGGCCCCTCCGGATCAGGAGCAAAGCGGCGCTCATCCAGACCAGCACCCCCAGGATGGGGCGGAAAGCGGTGGCAGCTTGCCAGATAGAGGTAGAACATATGTCCATTTGGGCTTGATACGGACCTATGGGAACCGTAAAGGCGCAGGGGGCAGAGCCACCCTCAACACGGAAGCGGAAGGATGAAACAATGGCAAAGGGAAACCGCTGGGCCGCCGTTGTCCGCAACTCCTGAAGAGCTTCCTGCCAACGCTGGGTCACGTTCTCTTGGAAAGACTGCCATATCTCTTCTTTGAGCTCAGGCAAATTCTTTTTCTCCAGAGCCTCCCGCTGGGGCAACTCGACAGGGCGCAGATCACCGGGAGGAGGGCCGCCAGGCCATGTATCCGCATCCTGCTGAGGCTTATCGTCCGGGTTATAAGGGTCAGTGCCCTTGGCGATCTCCTCCACGTCCGGGACGCCGTCCCCATCCGTGTCCTGCAAGGGGGGGATACCAGTGGGCTTGCTGTTGGGGTCCCGAGGATCCGTGCCCTGGGCGATCTCGTCCGCATCCGGCCAGCCATCCCCGTCGGTATCCGTGCGAGTGCCAGGGTTAGGGCGAGGTTGAGGATGGGACGCAGGATCATAGGGGTTGGTGCCTACGGATACCTCCTGCCAGGTGGGAAAGCCGTCCCCGTCAGGGTCAGCGTTAGGGTCAGGGTAGACCTGGGGGTTGTTGATCACGTCCGGCCAGGGTACTCCCCGGCGATTAGCCTCATACCACTCCACCCAGTCGGGCCAGCCATCCCCGTCCGTATCTATGTCGGGGCGAGTGAAAGGGTTATCTCAAAACTTGCACTTATCCACCCCCCGCATACCCATGCGCCAGGGGACCACTTGAAAAGGGCCGCCGGGTTCCCTTCGGATGAAGGGTGCCATGACCCAAACGGCCCATTCTCTACTCTGGACCCTCCTGGCCCTCCTGCCAACCCCCCACCTCCGCGAATCCCTCAAAGCGCTTCTTCTCCTCCTTCTCACCGGCCACGGCAAGGCCAGGCCCCAGCACAGCAAGACCAAGTCCCCTTCCGCCCTCTCCCGCTTCCTCAACCGCTATCCCTGGCCCACCCGCGCCCTCATCCGCCTGGCTCGCAAGAAGGCCCAGGAAACCCTCCACCGGGCCAGGCCCAGGCGGGGGCCCAAGCCCAGGCTCCTGGTGGTCCTGGACCTGGTCACCCTGGAGAAGCGGGGCCTCTTCCCCGCCTTGCCCCTCTCCTTTTTCCACGGCAAGTGGGGGCTCCACCTGGTGGTGCTCTATCTGGTGCTGGGAGAGCTGCGCATCCCCTGGGCCTACCGGGTGTGGCGGGGGAAGGGGGAGAAGGCCCTTTCCCTCCTTGCCCTGCGTCTTCTGGCCTCCCTGCCCCCCTGGATGCGCAAGTCCTTCCACCTTCGGGTGGTGGCCGATGCTGCCTTCGGCACCGCCCGGTTTCTTGTGGGGGTGCGGGGGTTGGGTCTGGAAGCGGTGGTGGGGATGCGGCGGGACCGAAAGACGCGGGAGGGGCTTCCCCTCTTTGGGCTCAGACGGCAGGGGAGTCGGGTGCATCTGCGGGGACTTCCCTTTCCCGTGTGGGTGAGCTGGTACCGCTATCCCTTACCCGGGGGAGGGTGGGAGTGGCGGTACGTGGTGGCCACCTTTCCTGCGGGGCCACGGACTGTGCTGGTGTGGGGGCGGCGGCGGTTTACCATTGAGCACTTCTTCCGCACGGTAAAGAGCGAGTTTTCCCTGGGGCGTTTTGGGCAGCGGACGGCCTTGGGGGTGCATCGGTTTCTGGTGCTGTCCTTCCTGGCTTACCTGCTGGCCCACTGGGTGAGGCTAGCTCCAGACGGGAGAGGTCTTTCTTGGCGGGAGGCTGGGCGGGAGGCGGCGCGCCTGCTTCTGCCGGAGGTGGTCTTGCGGGTCCTCATGGCCGAGCTGGGAGCTTTGGGTCTTTGGCCTCCGCCTGCGGGGGGAAGGGGGTGTTCATGCAGGGTATTCGGGAGGTGCAAGTTTTGAGTTACGCAATTGCCCAGATGCCAGCTGCACAATCTCAGTACTGCTGGACGTACGCAGCACCATGGACACCGTCTGCCGCACGGGAGCATAGTCCACATCGATAACACCGCTAGAGTAGACAGGCCCCCCTGCCAGGAGCAGGAGAGCCACCAGCAGGAGGGCCTTCCTCATAGGGCTACCCCTTCAGGAACTTCTTGGCATAGCGCCAAGCCGCAGAGAGCCCAATGCTCAGAGCCAGCACGCCGACGCCAGCCGCAGCCACAAGGCCGATATAGTTGGTAACCTGGGAAGCGATTTGAGAAGGCTCGAACTCCACGCTACTCACCTCCTTTCTGGACCTCTACGGGGTTAGCACCCCGGTTGTCCCTAAAGCCGCTTGAGGAGATTACGGAGGAACGATGCCACCAGACCCGCACCGAACCCCCACCAAAACGCCTGAAAGACCGGAGTCCAGTCCACATTAGAAGCCTCCATAGAGCCTGCCCATGTAGCGGTAGGCCGCTAGCAGGGAGAAGGGCACCACCGTAAAGGCCAGGGTCCAGATGAACCAGGCAGACGGGTTCACCACTCACCCCCCACCAGAGCCCCACCAATGAGGCCGAGGCCAAAGGCAACGACCTGGAAGAAGGGCATGAGGGCCTGAAGGTCAAGCACTCTTTACCTCCCGAGCCTCCTTGAGGGCCAGGGTGCCGATGAGCTCAGCACCCACGACCACTTCCCGCACCTCATCCCGCCGGGTGCCATAACCCCGCACCGCACCCTTCCGAAGGCGCAGGCGGTAGACGGCGGGGAGGGTCTTGAAGGAAGCCTCCACGGATGGATCGGCCTCCAGGTAGACCGCTTCCAGGCCCCGCACGTTAGGCATCTGGGGGCTCATGGCAACCAGGACACGGGCATAGGCCACGCCGTCCTTCCGCACACCGGACGAAACACCAAGGACCAAGAGATCCACCGTGCTAACCGGAACGCCGTCAAACATCACACACCTCCGTATGCCATGCGCTCAGGCATGTAGCCAAAGCGAGCCTGCTTTGTTTCCACACCCTTGAAGTAGGACACCTTAGCCTCCTCAACGAACCGCTTGCGATCTTCAGCAGTACCAGCAAGGACACGGAAAAGAGCAATGAAGGGGTTGAGGAGGTTGACTTTACCCGCCTTACCAACCGCCGCTAGAGCAGTCAGATAGGCCCCAAGAGCCTGCTTGGCCAGCGAAAGGACATCCACCTGTGCTTGCCACTTCACTCTAACCGCCTTTCCCGTATCACCTCCCTCACGAAAAGCACCCTGGACCAACCGCCAAAGCGGATCCACAGGGGCATTTCCCAAAACGGAGTAGTTGAGGTAAGTGGCTTTATCACGCAACACAAGCCACGACTCAGTGAGATACGCCCAAATCGCCGGGATAGACGGACCAAACACGTCCCAATCCCGCACATCCACCCCATCCCCAGGCACCACCATTTCGGCCAACACCTCCGGGGTTAGCTGGAACTCCACCCGTACGACCTCCCCCTGAAGGGCACCGTGAACCTCCTCATACGCCTTGAGGAGCAAGCGGGAAGCGGGTTTGGTCTTGGCCTCAAGGGTCTTGGAATAGACCCGAGCCAGCAGGGGGCCACGCCCGAAGGTGAAGCCCGACCAGGTATGACCCCGAAGATGAACGGACATGGTAGCAGGGGCCTCACCGAGGGACGCAGGAACTTGAATAGCGGGGGGCGTGTTACTCATGGGCCCCCCACTGGGGGCGGCCCCGCCTTCGGCGGGGACCTGCCCCTCAGCGAGCCACATGGACCGGGACCGAGCCCGGCTAGTGAACCGAGCTATGTCCTCCACATGGAAGGCGCCATGGGGCACCTCGATATCAGCGAAAAGGTCAACACGGGACACCTGGACCCTTGACGGACGAGTACCCACCAGGTTTGTGGCGGCTTCCATGACCCAATCCACCACACGCCGGACATCCCTACCCGCCTGCATCATGTAGGTACCCGTGATCTCCACCACCACCGCAGGGAAGGAAGCCCGGCGGGTAGTGTCCCGGACCGCCGAGAGGCGGACGAACAGGAGGTTAGCGAAGCTCAACTGCCAAGCGTAATGACGAGTAGGCTGGACCAAAGCCGCTTCATAAAGGGGAAGGTCTCCAGAGATGATATTCACGGAACCATCCAAACGAGGAAGGGGGAAATAGGCATCGACGCCCCACAAAATGGCCGCACCAGGGTTCTGACGATACAAGTCCTTGAGATTATCAAGGGCGGCCTCCAGACCTTCCGGCAACTGATAGCGTCCCTCATCCCAATACAGGTTGACCCGGAAGGTGTCCACTCCGTAGCCAAGAACCCTAGGTATCATGTCTAAATGTGTAAGGATAGCCCCATGTTGCTGATTCCCGCCGTGGACCTGAAGGGGGGCAAGGCGGTCCGGCTTTACGAGGGGGACCCGGGGCGGGAGACCCAGTACGGGGATCCGGTGGCGGCCGCCTTGCGCTGGCAGGAAGAGGGGGCCAGGCTCCTGCACCTGGTGGACCTGGACCGGGCCCTGGGAAAGGGGGATAACCTCGAGGCCCTCCGGCGGATCGCCCAGGAGATACGCATTCCCTTTGAGGTGGGGGGTGGGGTGCGTTCCTTGGAGGTTCTCCAGGAGATCCTCCTGCTGGGGGCTTCCCGGGTGGTGGTGGGCACGGTGGCGGTGAAGAATCCTGCCCTCTTGGAGGCCATGTTGGCGGAGGTGGGGCCTGCTAGGCTGGCGGTGGGTTTGGATGCCCGGGGCCTCGAGGTGGTGGTCTCAGGGTGGCAGGAGGCCACTTCCCTTTCCGCCCTGGACCTCCTTGGGCGTTGGGAAGCCCTGGGGGTGCGCACGGTGATCTACACCGATGTGCGGCGGGATGGGACCCTGAAGGGCTTGGACCTGGAGGCGGTGGCCCGGGTGCGGCAGGCTTGGCCCCATGAGCTCATCGCAGGCGGGGGGATTGCTGGCCCGGAGGACCTTCTGGGTTTAAAGCGCCTGGGGGTGGAGGGCGCCCTTTTAGGCAAGGCCCTGTACGAGGGGCGGGTGCGCCTTTCCGACTACAAAGAGGGGGTATTCTAAGGCCATGAAGCTGGCCCACTGGGTGTTTCTCCTCGTCACCCTGGGGGTGGCGGGAGCGGGGTTTTACCTGTACCTGGCCTTCCCCTTCCTGGAGGTGCCCACGCCCTTGGGTTCCTGGCCCCTTTACTACCTTCTTCCGGGGGTCTATGCCCTGGGGTTTTTGGTGGGGGGAGTGTATGCCCTGGTTCTTTGGCTTTGGGGCGTGGGGGAAAGGCGTGCCCTTCTCCGGGAGGTGCGGCGGCTTCAGGGCGAGGTCAACGCCTTAAAGCGGGAACGCATTGAGGAGATTCCCAGAATCCCCGATCGGGAAGAGGTGTAGCGATCCCCACTTTGGGGGATGGGGGAGGGAGGCTTAGGGGGTTATATGAAGGACCGGGTGCGCTGGCGTCTTCTTCCCTTGCCGCCCTTGAAGGAGTGGCGGGAGGTGATGGAGGCCTTTGGGGTGGGGCCGGAGGCTGCTTTAGCCTACTGGCACCGGGGGGTGCGCCGCCCGGTGGACCTCAGGCCTTCCCTGGGCCTTCTTCCCCTAAGCGGCCTTAAGGAGGCGGTGGAGCTTCTCCTTTGGGCGCTAGAGGGGAAGAAGCGCATCCGCATCCACGGGGACTACGATGCGGATGGCCTCACCGGAACTGCCATCCTGGTGCGGGGCCTTAGGGCTTTGGGGGCGGAGGTGCATCCCTTTATCCCCCACCGTCTCGAGGAGGGGTATGGAGTCCACCCCAAGCGCCTCCCCGAGCATCGGGAAGCCGCCGATCTCTTCCTGACGGTGGACTGCGGCATCGCCAACCATGCCGAGCTTCGGGAGCTGGTGGAGAACGGGGTGGAGGTTCTGGTGACCGACCACCACACGCCCCGCGATACCCCGCCTCCGGGGGTCATTCTCCATCCCGCCTACACCCCGGACCTTAAGGAGCACCCCACGGGGGCCGGGGTGGCCTTCCTGCTCCTTTGGGCCTTACATGAGCGGCTGGGCCTGCCCCCGCCCCTGGAGTATGCCGACCTGGCGGCGGTGGGCACCATCGCCGACGTGGCTCCCCTTTGGGGGTGGAACCGGGCCTTGGTGCGGGAAGGGCTTGAGCGCCTTAAGGACTCCTGCTCCTTGGGGCTTCGCCTCCTTGCAGAAAACGTGGGCTACACGGGGAAGGCGGTGGAGGTGGCCTTCCGCATCGCTCCCCGCATCAATGCGGCAAGCCGCCTGGGGGAGGGGGAGAAAGCCCTTAGGCTCCTGCTCACGGAGGACGAGGAGGAGGCCAGGGATTTGGTGGAGGAGCTCAATCGGCTGAACGCTCGCCGCCAGGCCATAGAGGAGGAGATGCTGAAAAGGCTCCTTCCCCAGGCGGATCCCGAGGCCAAGGCCATCGTCCTCCACGACCCGGAGGGGCATCCGGGCGTGATGGGTATCGTGGCGAGCCGGATCCTCGAGGCCACCTTGCGCCCGGTCTTCCTCGTGGCTCAGGGAAAGGGCACGGTGCGAAGCCTCCCCCCCATCAGCGCCGTGGAGGCCTTAAGGAGTGCCGAGGACCTTCTTCTCCGCTATGGGGGCCACCGGGAGGCTGCGGGCTTTGCCGTGGATGAGGCCCATTTCCCCCGGTTTAAGGAGCGGGTGGAGGCCTTTGCCGCCTCCCTCCCCGACCCCGTGCGGGAAGTGCCCCTTGTAGGGCTTTTACCCCCTTTGGCGTCCCTTCCAGACCTTCACCGAGCCTTGCTGGCCTTAGAGCCCTTTGGGGAAGGGAATCCCGAGCCCCTTTTCCTTCTCCAAGGCTCCCCGGAGGAGATCCGCTCCATGGGGGAGGGAAAGCACCTCGCCTTCCGCCTGCAGGGGGTTAGGGTGGTGGCCTGGCGCATGGGGGAGCGGGCGGCCGCTATGCCCTCGGAGTTGGAAGCCGCTGTCTTACTGGTGGAAAACCGCTGGAACGGTACCGTGTCCTATGAGGCCCAGGCCCTGGACTTCCGGGAGCCCGGGGAGCTGGAGGGAGGGATGGAGCCCTTTGCCTATCCCATTCCTTTGCCCGAGGCCTTGGCCCGGGCCAGGATGGGGGAGGGGGTATACGTTCCCGAGGATAACCCCGAGGGCCTGGAGTATGTGAAGAGGGCGGGGTTTCGCCTATTAAGCCCTGAGGAAGCTACCCTTTGGCTAGGGATACCCCCTACCCCCGTGGGGCTTCCCCGCGGTCCGGTGTATGTGGCCCTGGGGGCGGGTACCCGGGCCAGGCTCCTGGCTCCGCCCATGCTCCCCACGGACGAGGAGCGGCTTAGGGCCTTGGTGGGGCAGAGGCTCCTCTTCGCCTATCAGCGAGGGCATGCCCCCCTTTTCAGCGAGGCCCTGTTGGCCTACTGGGCGGCTTTGCCCGATAGGGCACATGTATTGCCGAATAGGGGGTGAAGGATGTACAAGCAGCCCCGAGAGGTACATGAGGCCAGGATCTACACCCAGGCTTACCGGGTCTACGGGCTCATCTACCTGGTGCCCGGGGCGGGCACCGCCGACCTCTTGAACCAGGAGAGGCCCTATCTTCCCGTCACCGGTGCCCTCCTTTACACCCCGGGCTACACCCATCCCCCGGAAGCCAAGGACCTCAAGGCCAGCACCAGCTTCCTGGCTCTGCGCAAGGAGCGGATCCAGTGGGTGGCGGGGGGGAAACCCAGCGAGCCCCGCACCAGCCCAAGCCTTCTCGAGCGGCGCAAGCTGGCCTTTCTCTTTGGGGACTACCTTCTTTCGGGCGAGCTCCTGCTTCCCCGGGGGGTGCGGCTTTCCGACCACCTTTCCCAGGCCAAGCCCTTCCAGACCCTCCTCGAGGCCAAGCTTTACGTCCTCAACCCCCACGAACCCGTCGTGAACCTGGAACCTTTGGAAACCTTTCCCTTCGTCACCTTGAACCTGCGCCGGGCCGAGGCGGTGGCCGAGGCTCCGGGAGAGGCCCAAGATCCCCGGCTCACCCTATTTGGCTGAGGGCCTCCCGGAGGCGCTCGATCTGGGCCAGGTTTTCCCTCAGCCTTTCCTCCTCGGCCTCCACCACCTCCTTGGGAGCCTTCTCCCGGAAGCCGGGGGCGGAAAGCTTTTTCTGGCTCCTTTCTGCCAGGGCCAGGAGTTCTTGCAGACGCTTCTCCTGCCGACGCCTCCACTCCTCCACGTCGAGGAGGCCCTCTAGGGGCATGCGCACCGTCACCTTGGGCATGGCCTTCACCAGGGCCCTGTGGGGCCGCTCGGGTAACAGCTCGGCCCGAGCCAGGAAGCGGAAAACCTCCAGGTTCTCCACCACGGGCGTAGCTTCCCCCTCCAGGTAGACCCGCACCTCCTGGGCCAAGGGAAGCCCGGCCTCGGCCTTCAGGGCCCGCACCGCCGTTACCGCCTGCTTGAGGGCTTCAAACTGAGCTTCGGCTTCCTCGTCCGTGGCCTTGGGTTGGGGCCAGGCCTCGAGGGCCAGTTCCTCCTTGCCCGTGAGGGCCTGGTGGAGCTCGCTGGTGAGGAAGGGCATGAGGGGGTGGAGGAGCTTCAGGAGGGTGGCGAGGGTTTCCTCGAGGGTGCGTAAGGTAAAGGCGTTCCCCGCCTTCAGGGCTGGCTTGCTGGCTTCCAGGTACCAGTCGCAGAACTCGCTCCAGACCAGCTCGTAGATCTCCCTGGCCGCTTGGGCCAGGTCCAGGGCTTCGTAAAAGCGGGTTATTTCCGCCACCCCCCGGCTTAAACGGCTTTGCATAAAGCGGTCGGCCAGGGTGGGCTCTTCCGCTTTGGCCTGGAAGCCTTCGCGGCTCATGAGGACGAAGCGGGCGGCATTGTAAAGCTTGTTGGCGAAATTCCGGGCCATTTCCAGCCAGCGGAGGTCCAGCCTGATGTCCTGTCCCCCGGTGGCCAGATAGGTGAGGGCGAAGCGCAAGGCGTCCGCCCCATAGCGCTCCACCATCTCCAAGGGGTCTATGACGTTCCCCTTGGATTTGGACATCTTCTGCCCCTTCTCGTCCAGAACCAGGCCGTGCAGGAGCACGGTCTTAAAGGGCCTTTCCCCCCGGAAGTGGTAGCCGGAGACCTCCATGCGGCTCACCCATAGGAAGAGGATGTCGTAGCCCGTGACCAGGACGTCCCCGGGGTAGAAGGCCTGGAGGTCCTCCGTCGCCTCGGGCCAACCCAGGGTGGAAAGGGGCCAAAGGGCCGAGGAGAACCAGGTGTCGAAGACGTCCTCATCCCGCCTGAGGTTCTGGCCTCCGCAAGCCTCACAAACCTTGGGGTCTTCCAGGTAGCGCTCAGGGTGCGGCACGTTCACCGCCCCGCAGTCCTCACAGTACCAGGCGGGGATCTGGTGCCCCCACCAGAGCTGGCGGGAGATGTTCCAGTCTTTGACGTTCCTCAGCCAGTCGATGTTCACCTTCTTCCAGCGCTCGGGCACGAAGGCGATCTCGTCCCGTTCTAGGCCCTGGATGACTTTTTCCGCCAGGGGCTTCATGGAAAGCCACCACTGGGGGAAGATGGCGTACTCAATGGGCGTGCCGCAGCGGGAGCAGGTGGCCATCTGGATGGTGTAGTCTTCCTCCTTCAGGAGGTGGCCTGCCTCCCGGAAGAGCTCCACCGCTTTTTTCCGGGCTTCGAACCGGTCCAGGCCCCGCAGGGCCTCGGGCACCCGTTCCCCCTCCATACGTCCTTCCAGGTTGATGACGGAAACCGGCTCCAGTCCGTGCCGTTCCCCGATCTCGTAGTCCAGGGGGTCGTGGGCTGGGGTCACCTTGAGGGCCCCGGTGCCGAACTCCCGCTCCACGGCGCTGTCCGCCAGGATGGGGATCCAGATGTTCGTGAGGGGGATGCGGGCCTTTTTGCCGACAAGGTGCCGGTAGCGCTCGTCCTCGGGGTGGACGGCGATGGCCTGGTCAGCGAATACGGTTTCCGGCCTTACGGTGGCGATGGCGAGGCGGTCGCCGCCTTCCACCTCGTAGGCCAGGGTGTAGAGCTTTCCCGGGGTGGGCTCGGTTTCCACCTCCAGGTCCGAAAGCGTGGTTTCGCACCGGGGGCACCAGTTGACCAGGCGGGGGGCCCGGTAGGCCAGGCCCTCGTGATAGTAGCGGCTGAAGGCGTAGCGCACCGCCTTGGAGCGGACTTCGTCCATGGTGAAGGCCTCCCGGCTCCAGTCGGCGCTGGCCCCAAGGCGTTTGAGTTGCTTTAGGATGGTGCCCCCCGATTCCTCCTTCCACTCCCAAACCCGCTTCAGGAAGGCTTCACGGCCCAGGTCATGCCGGGTCTTGCCCTCTTTCAGGAGAAGCCTTTCCACCACCACCTGGGTGGCGATGCCCGCGTGGTCCGTGCCGGGGAGCCAGACCGCTTCATACCCTTGCATGCGCTTATAGCGGATGAGGGCATCCTGTAGGGAGTTGTCCAGGGCGTGGCCCATGTGCAGGCTTCCCGTCACGTTGGGGGGCGGCATGAAGATGACGAAGGGGGTCTTGCCGCTTTTGGGGTTGGCCACAAAGGGGTGGTTCGCCCATTTCTCCGCCCACTTGGGTTCCACGGTCTTGGGGTCGTAGGCCTTGGGTAGGTCCATGCTTCCGATAGTTTACCCAAGCTGGGTGGGTGCATTCAGGGGATGCTGGCCCAGAAAGGGCCCGGTTGGCCCTCTTGGAGGGCACCTTAGACTCTACGAGGGCGTGGAACCGGAAAGCGCATAGAGGTAGTAGTGGCCCTCCCCCAGGTCGAAGAAGGCATCCTCGTAGGCCAGGCCCTCTATCGGGGTTTCCCCGGGGATGGCCAGGAAGGTTTCCCCCACCCGTATCCCCTCAGGTTCCAGCTGGAGGATTCCCTGGGATACCTCCTTTGAATCCGCCTCGGGGTCGTTGACGGGCGTGTGGAAGAGCCGGACGGGGAGGTCCTTGAGGCTATAGAGGACGTTGCTGGGGTCCCGGAAGGGAGCCCGGTGGAGAAGGCGCTCTTCCACCAAGGAGATCTCTCCCAAAAGGGCATAGCGGTCCAGGGGCAAAAGGGCTTTGCCGCTTTCCAAAAGGACCAGGAAGCGGGTGTGGTCCTCCGGGGAAAGGAGTACGGGAGCCTTGTTCCTTCCCACCTTGGGATCCTGGTCCAGCCTTTCTCCCTTTAGAAGGGCTTTGGCGGCCTCCAGGGCTTCCTCGCGGGTTTTGTAAAGGCTATAGGGGTTGACCTTGAAGAGAAGGTCGTAGCCCCTGGGTCCCTGAACCAGCCAGGCCAGGTGGAGTTCAAAGAAGGGTTGCTTCCGCCACTCGGGGTACATGCGAACCCATATTAGCCCAGGCCTGGGGAGGGTTTTGATGAAAACTGTGAGTCTCCCCCTTGCCCAAAACCATATCCGGGTATACCCTGAGCCCGGTATGGCGCTTACGGAAGAGCGGGTCCTCGAGGCCCTGCGCACGGTGATGGACCCCGAGTTGGGCAAGGATCTGGTTTCCTTGGGCATGGTGGGGGAGGTGAGGCTGGAGGGAAGCCGGGTGGACCTCCTGGTCAACCTCACCACCCCCGCCTGTCCCTTAAAGGGCCAGATAGAGGCAGACATCAAGCGAGCCCTTCATCCTTTGGGGGTGGAGGAGGTACGGGTGCGTTTCGGCGGTGGGGTTAGGGCTCCCGAGCAGTACCCCATCCCTGGGGTGAAGCACGTGGTGGCGGTGGGCTCCGGCAAGGGGGGTGTCGGCAAGAGCACCGTGGCCGCCAACCTGGCCCTGGCCCTCTTGCAGGAGGGGGCCCGGGTGGGCCTCTTGGACGCCGATCTCTACGGGCCCAGCCAGGCCAAGATGTTCGGGCTGGAAGGGCAGAGGCTCAAGGTGGACGAAAACCGCAAGATCCTCCCCCTCGAGGCCTTTGGCCTCAAGGTCCTTTCCATCGCCAACATCGTCCCCCCGGGTCAGGCCATGATCTGGCGCGGGCCCATCCTTCACGGCACCATAAAGCAATTCCTGGAGGACGTGAACTGGGGGGAGCTGGACTATTTGGTGGTGGACCTTCCTCCGGGCACCGGGGATGTGCAGCTTTCCCTCACCCAGCTCACCAAGGTTTCCGGTGGGGTGATCGTGACCACCCCGCAGGAGGTGGCCCTGATCGATGCCGAGAGGGCTGCGGACATGTTCAAGAAGGTTCAGGTGCCCGTCCTGGGGGTTTTGGAGAACATGAGCCACTTCCTCTGCCCCCACTGCGGCAAGCCCACCCCCATCTTCGGGGAAGGGGGGGGAAGGCGGCTTGCGGAGAAGCTCAAGACCCGCTTCCTGGGGGAGATCCCCCTCACCCTCCCCCTTAGGGAAAGCGGCGACCGCGGGCGGCCCATCCTGGTGGAGGCCCCCGAGGGTCCCGAGGCGGAAGCCTTCCGCAAGGCGGCCCGGGAGCTGGCCGCCGCCCTCAGCGTGCAAGCCTTCATCGCCTTGCCCATGGCCTGATATGGCCCTTGTTCTGGAAGGCACCAAGGAACGCGTTCTGGACCTCCTGAGGCTCAGGCCCTATACCGCCAAGGAGCTGGCCGAAGCCCTTGGGGTGAGCCGGGTGGCCATCTTGAAGCACCTCCAGGACCTCGAGGCCCGGGGCCTGGTGCGCTCGGAGATGAGGAAGTGCCTGGGCCGGGGCCGGCCCTACCGCCTGTACATAGCCCAGGACAGGGAGGCTCCCTACGCTTCCCTTTGTGGGGATGTGCTTAGAGAAGCGGAAAAGGTTCTGGGTCAGGAGGGGGTAGTACGCCTGCTTCTGGAAAGGAACCGGAGTCTTTTCGCCCCCCTGAACCTAGGGGCTTTGCCCTTGAGGGAGCGGCTGGCCCGCCTGGCCCAGTTCCTGAGGGAGCAGGGCTACGAGGCGGAGGTGGTGGAGGAAGGGGGGAAGCTGTACCTTTGCCAGAAGCGCTGCCCCAAGCTGGCCCTCTCCCGGGAGCACGAGGCCCTTTGCCAAAGCGAACTCCTGGCTTACCAGGAGCTCCTGGGCCTACCCCTCCTTCGGGAGGAGCGCATCGCCGAAGGGGGGAGCTGCTGCCGCTACCGGGTAGAATAGCGAGGTGTGGGTTTACCGCCTGAAGGGTACGGCGGCGGAGCTGGACCCCCTGATCCCCGAGCTCTTTGACCGGGGGGCCCGGGGCCTCGAGGAGCGGGAGGGGGAGGTGTGGGCCTATTTCCCCGCTCCTCTGGACCTCCCCTTTGGGGGAGTATGGGAGGAGTTTCCCGACGAGGACTGGCTAGAGGCTTGGCGGCGGGACCTTAAGCCTGTGTGGGCTGGGCCCTTCCTTGTGCTGGCTCCCTGGCACCCCTGGGAGGGGGAGGGGATACCCTTGGTGATCGAGCCCGGCATGGCCTTTGGCACCGGGCACCACGAGACCACCCGCCTGGCCCTCTCCGCCCTGGCCCGCTACCTGCGTCCTGGGGAAAGGGTGCTAGACCTAGGTACGGGCTCGGGCATCCTGGCCATTGCCGCCGCCAAGCTGGGGGGCAAGGCCTTGGGGGTGGATATTGACGAAACCGTGCTTCCCCAGGCGGAGGAGAACGCCAGAAGAAACGGGGCCGGGGTCCGCTTCCTCCCGGGTAGCCTCGAGGAAGCCCTGCCTTACGGGCCCTTTGATCTCCTGGTGGCCAACCTGTTTGCGGAGCTTCACCGGGAGCTGGCCCCCCTTTATCCAAAGGCCTTGGCCCCTGGGGGGAGGCTTCTCCTCACGGGGATCCTGGCGGAAAAGGCCACCCTGGTGAAGGAGGCCATGGCCAGGGAAGGCTTTTCCCTCCTGGAGGAGGAGAGGGAAGGGGAGTGGGTGTTGCTGGCCTACGGGATCTGAGCCATGCGCCCGCACCGCGCCTACAGCCCAGGCCTTACCGGGGAGCTTCCCTTAAGGGAAAGCCGGCACCTCCTGGAGGTGTTGCGGGCCAAGGTGGGAGATCGCTTCACCGTCTTCGACGTGGACCGGGAAGCCCTGGCGGAGGTGGTGGAGCTGGGGCCGCCGGTGCGCTACCGCATCCTGGAGGAACGGCGTCCGGAGCGGGAGGTGGGGGTGGAGGTGGCCCTTTACCCCGCCCTTTTAAAGGGGGACAAGCTTGCCGAGGTGGTGCGCGCGGCCACGGAGCTCGGGGTCACCCGCATCCAACCCCTCGTTACCCGGCACTCCGTGCCCAAGGAGATGGGGGAGGGGAAACTGAAAAGGCTTCAGGCCATCGCCGTGGAGGCGGCCAAGCAGTCGGGGAGGCTGAGGGTGCCAGAGGTCCTGCCTCCCATTCCCCTGAACGCCCTTCCGAAGGTGGAGCAGGGTATGGTGGCCCATCTGGGAGCAAGAAGCCTGGTTCAGGAGGTGCTGGACCTTGGGAAGCCCCTGGCCTTGGCCGTGGGACCGGAAGGGGGATTTGCGGAGGAGGAGGTGGAGCTTTTGCAGGAAAAGGGCTTTACCCCAATCTTCCTGGGCCGGAGGATTTTGCGGGCGGAAACGGCGGCCATCGCCCTCCTCGCCCTGTGCACCGCCGGGGAGGGGAGATGAGGATCTTCGGCTGGCTTGGGGGTGTGGCGCTCCTCCTTTTCCTTGCGGGCTGCCGCTACACCTTCCTGCCCCTGGACCCCGGCAAACCCCTGCCCCCGGAAAGGCCTTTTGTGGTGGCCCGCCTAGAGAAGGGCACGGAGGAGGTCATCCTGGTCCTCAGGGTGGAGCGCCTTCCTTCCCCGGGCTACCTTCACCTTAAGTGGTTCCGGGAGGAGGCTTTGCTCCAGGAGAAAACCCTCTTTCTGGAGGAGGTGGGCTTCTACCGGGTTTCCTTTCCCTTGAGCGAGGGCTACCACCGCCTGGTGGGGCTTTGGGCGGGTGGGGTTCTTTTCCAGCTGGACCTGGGGACGCCCAGGCTACCGGACCCCGATGAGGAGGAGAAAAAGGGGAATGGTCAGGAAGGCTAGGAAGGTGGAAACCACCACGCTCCTGGCCACCCGCAGGGCTTCCCCTCCAAATTCCCGGGTGAGGAGGAAGGCGTTCACCGCCACCGGGGTGGCCGACTGCAGGACCAGGACCTGGTGCTCCAGACGGGGAAGGCCCAGGATAAACCCCACCCCGTAGGCCAGAAGGGGGGCCACGAGGAGCCGCAGGCTGCTGGCCACTCCCTCAAAGGCCCCCACCTGGAAGCGGGTCTGGCTCATCTGCATTCCCAGGGTGAGGAGGAGAACGGGGATGGCCGCCTGGCCCATGAGGCGCACCCCCTCGTCCAGGCGGAAGGGAAGGCTTACCCCAAGGGCTTTTAGCAGCAGGCCCAGAAGGAGGGTGTAAAAGAGGGGCAGGCGCAGGGTGAAAAGGAGCCCTTCCTTGAGGCTGCCTCCCCTTATGAAGGCCGGCCCCAGGCCGAACATGACCACGCTGGAGAGGATGAAGTACACCACGGCCCGCCTCAGGCCCTCTTCTCCTAGGGCGAAGTAGACCAGGGAAAGCCCCATGTTGCCGGAGTTGGGGAACAGGCTGCAGACGAGAAGGGACTTGGCGGCCTCGGGGGGGAGGCCCAGGAGTCTGGCCATCCCGGTGATGGCCAGAAAGAGGAGGAGGTAGGTGAGGGTAAAGCCCAAGGCAAGGCCCACCAAGCCTTCCCGGGAGTATTCCGCCCGGTACATGGCGTCAAAGATGAGGGCGGGCACCAGGAGGTAGAGGGTAAGGCGGCTTAGGGTGGTGAGGTCCATGGGAATGCGCTTTCCCAACAGATACCCAGAGAAGACCACCAGGGCCACGGGAAGAACCGTGTTGAGAAGGGCCTGCATGTGAGGCATTCTAAAGGCATGGCAGGCTATTTGGCGCTTTCTAAGGCTATAGAGAGGGTGCTCCTCCGAAAAGCGGAGGTTCCGAGAAGGCAGGTCCTTCCCATTCCAGGGGGGCAGTTTTTGGTAATGCCCGCTGCAGACCAAGAGGTGGCCCTTTGCAAGCTGGTCACGGTGGAAGCCCATCGCCGCCCTTCGGTCCAGGCGGAGGTCTGGGCCAAGCGGCTAGATACCGGGGAGGTTTTCCACCTGCCGGGGGAGGAGATCACGAAAAGGCGCACCGCTGCCCTTTCCCTCCTCGCCGCCCGGCTCCTCACCCCTAGGCGAGAGGGGGCCCTGCTCTTGGTGGGGCCTGGGGTTCAGGGGGAAGCCCACCTCGAGGCCTTCGCCGAGGGATTTGCCCTGCGCCGGGTGTGGATCCGGGGAAGGAGCAGGGAGCGGACCGAGGCCCTTTTGGCCAAGGCCAGGGGTATGGGCCTCGAGGCGGAGGAATGGGTGGCCCCTGAGGTGCCTGAGGAGGTGGCCTTCATCGTCACGGCCACCTCGAGCCCTACCCCGGTGTTGCCCGAGAGGGTGCCGGAAGGCACCTTCATCGCCGCCGTGGGGAGTTTCCGCCCGGAGATGCGGGAGGTGCCCGGGGCCTTGGTGGAGCGGGCGGCGGTTTATTGCGATACGGAGGATGCCCTTGTGGAGGCCGGGGAGCTTCAGGGCCTTTCTAAGCCAGTGGTGACCTTAAGGGAAGCCCTTTTGGGCAAGCGGTCAGAAGGGGACCCCGTGCTTTTCAAGAGCGTGGGCCACGCCCTTTTTGACCTGGCGGCGGTGCGGTACCTCCTGGGCTTGGACTAAAGGCGGACGACGATCTTGCCTATAGGGCCCCGGATGAATCCGGGTGAGGTATCCGCTAAGCCGCATGAGGTGGCCGGCAAAGTTCAGACCCACCGCCTCCACTTTCAACACCCCTCTCCCCGGCCCGGCGTGGGGTTGGGGATCTCCTCAAGGGTCATGGGGCCTGGAAGGCGTTCTTGCACCCAGGCGCGCATGGCAGGAGTCTACCCCTTCACCGAGCCAGCCAGGAGTCCCCGAAGGAAGTACCGCCCCAGGAAGATGTAGACCAGAAGGGTGGGTAAAGCGGCCAGGATGGCCCCGGCCATGGGCAGGTTCCACTTCACCGCCTCACCGCCTGCCAGTTGCGCCAGGGCCACGGTGATGGGCTGGCTTTCCGGCCGGGTGAGGGTCACAGCGAAGAGGAACTCGTTCCAGATCTGGGTGAACTGCCAGATGGCCACCACCACGAAGGCGGGGGCAGAAAGGGGCAGGATGACGTGGCGGAAGATGCCGAAGAAGCTTGCCCCGTCGATGCGGGCAGCCTCCACCAGCTCATCGGGGATTTCACTGTAGTAGTTCTTGAAGATAAGGGTGACGATGGGGATGCCGTAGACCACGTGAACCAGGATGAGGCCCCATAGGGTGCCGTAAAGGCCTATTGCCTTTACGAACTGGAAAAGGGGAATGAGGATGCTCTGGTAGGGGATGAACATCCCGAAGAGCATGAGAGCAAACAAGAGGTTGGAACCCCTAAAGGGCCACTTGGCCAGGACGTAGCCGTTGAGGGCTCCCACCAGGGCAGAGAGGGCCGTGGCCGAGAGGGCCAAGACCACGCTGTTTTGAAACTTGGGCCGGAAGGCATCCCAGGCGATTTTGAAGCTCTCCCAGTACACAGGGTCCGGCCAGTGCCAGACCGTGTCCAGGGTAATCTTGGCGGGTTCCTTCAGAGCGGTGAGGATCACCAGATAGACGGGGAGAAGAAAGAGGAGGGTGGCGAGGAGTAAGAGGGCGTACAGGAAGAAGCGGCCCATCAGCGCCTGACCTCCTTCCGAAGCTGGCTTACCAGGTAGGGGATGACCACCAAGGCCACCAAAAGCAAAAGGAGTATGCCGATGGCCGCCCCCTTGGCGAACTGGTTGCCGCGGAAGGCCAGGAGGTACATGTAGATGGCGGGTACATCGGTGGGGGCGTAATCCAACCCAGCCATGGCGAAGATGAGGTCGAAGATCTTCAGGGCGATGTGCCCCAGGACGATCATGGCGGAAAGGGTGATGGGGGCGAGGAGGGGAAGGACGACGTGCCGGTAGGTCTGCCACTCGCTGGCCCCGTCCACCTTGGCCGCTTCCAGCACCTCCACGGGGATTCCCCTTAGACCCGCCAGATAAAGGGCCATGGTGTAGCCGGACATCTGCCACACCGCCGCCAGGATGACCCCCACCAGGGCTAGGCTGAAGCCGTGGGGTTCGGGATAGGGGAGAAGGTGGGTGGTCCTGCCCAGGGTGAAGGCCCAAACCAGGAGGACTCCACTGGACAACAGGCTCCAGAAAAGCCGCTTCCTTTCCCCTTCCCGGTGGGCTTTCCAAGCCACGTACAAGAGGGTTAGGCCCACCGCCAAGGCGGTGTAAAAGGGCAGCTGGTTCCAGTCAAAGACCCAGGTTTGCTGCCGGGTGGTGAGCCAGGGAAAGTGGAAGGGAGGTAGGCCAAAGAGGGTGGGCAGGACGTTGACCCCGCCTTGGGGCTGTAAGAGCCAGCGCCAGATGGTGCCGGTGACCACGAAGGAGAGGGCCATGGGGAAGAGGAAGACGGTGCGGAAAAAGCCTTCTCCCTTGGGCCCGCGGTCCAGGGCCATGGCCAGGAGGAGGCCTAGGCCCAGGCTTCCCCCCATGAAGAAGAAGGTGAAGAAGATGAGGTTGACCACGCTTTGGCGGAAACGCACGTCCACGAAGCCGGTGAAGAGCTCACGGTAGTTTTCCAGGCCCACGAAGCGGAGCTCGGGCCTGAGGGCCAGGGCCTGGGCGGGGTTTTTCCCCCAATCGGTGAGGGAAACCCAGAGGTTTTGCCCGATGAAGCCGTAGACGAAGATGCCCACCGCCGCCAAGGAGGGAAGGAGGACCAAAAAGGCCGTGATCCGGTCGCGCATAAAGCCTTTCGGGAAAAGTCCGTGGGGGCTTTAGCCCCCACGGACCGAGGGGTTCTAACGGCCCAAGCCCACCTGGTTGGCGATGGCCTGGGCAGCGTTGGCCGCCGCTTGCGGGTTCTTGCTCTGCAAGAAGATCTCCATCACCGTGCCGAACTGGCTCATGAAGCTTTCGGGTGCCACCGCCCCATGCACCAAAGAGCCCACGATGCGGTTCGTCTTCCAGTCCTTCATGGCCGACTGGCCGTAGGCGTTGTACTTGGCGGGGTCGGAGTCCAGCCTTGCAGCGATGGAGCCCTTCAGGGGGTTGAAGGCGTCCTGCCCTTCCTTGGAGCCCACCAGCTTAAGCCAGTTGAGGGCGTTTTGCCGGTTCTTGGCTCCCTTGGGCAGGCCAAAGGAGTCGGAGAGCATCATGAAGATCCCGGAGGTGCCGGGGGAGGGGACCCAGGCAAAGTCCGTGCCAGGCTTGAGCTTCAAGGTGGTGCTCATGTAGCCGGCGGCCCAGTCGCCCATGATGTTGAAAGCGGCCTGGCCCTGGACTACCCGGTCCACCGCCTGCTGCCAGGAAAGCCCTGCGGCGTCCTTGTTGGCGCAGTCCAGCACCTTGCCGAAGGTTTCCCATACGGCCACCGCCTTGGGGTCGGTGAACTTCAGCTTGCCGCTCCAGAGGTTGGCCCAGCCGTCCGCGCCCAAGGTGGCCAGGGCCACGCTTTCCCAAAGGTGCTGCTGGGTCCAGTTCTCGCCCAGGGCCAGGGGCGCCTCGAGGCCCTTCCGCTTCAAGGTCTGGCAGGTGGCGAGGAACTCCGCCCAGGTCTTGGGCGGGGCCACGCCCCATTCCTTCAGCTTGGCGGGGATGTACCACATGACGTTGGAGCGGTGGATGTTGACGGGCACGCTCCAGATGCCCCCCTTGTAAGAAAGGAGGTCGATGAGGCCCTTGGGGAAGGCTTGGAGCCAACCCTCCTGCCGGAAGAGGCTGGTGAGGTCCTCCATGCGCTCGGCCACCACCCAGGTGCCGATGAGTTCCTGTCCGGCGTGCACCTGGAAGGTGTCGGGCGGGTCACCGCCCAGCATGCGGGTCTTCAGGACTGCCTTGGCGTTCACCCCTGCCCCGCCGGTTACGGTGGCGTTGATCACCTCCACGCCCGGGTACTTCTGCTTGTAGAGCCGGATGAGGGCCTCCAGAGCGGGACCTTCGTCCCCTGCCCACCAGGAGAAGATCTCCAGCTTGCCCGTCTGGGCCAGGGCGCTAAGCCCCAGGGCCACGCCGATCGCCAAAAGCCACTTCCTCATATCTACCTCCATTGCGACGTGGGCTTTCCGCCCACAGGCCGCCCAGCTCGAAAAACCTCACCAAAAAGAGACTGGCCCCTCCCACCGCCGGGGCCAGGTGACCATAAAGGGAAGGTTGCACGGGCAAGGAACGATGGGCTTCCAGGAAGGCATGGGCCGCCAAGGACTGGCGCAAGGGTTGCTCCAGGTAGGGGAAAAATTCGGCTGCCTTGCCCCCTATGACCACCCGGGCCGGGTCATAGGCCACAGCCAGGTTGGCCAGGAAGCGGCCCAAGGCCTCGCCCAAGTGGTGGATGGCCTCGAGGGCCAAAGCCTCCCCCTGCTTGGCCTGCTGGAGCAGGGCCTCGAGGTCCCCTGTCTTTCCACCCAGGAACCGGTAATGCTCCAAGAGGGCACCAAGGCCTAGTTCGGTTTCTAAACACCCCACCCGGCCGCAAGCGCAGGGCTTGTGCCCCTGGCCGAGCCAATGGCCCAGCTCCCCAGCGGCTCCACCCGCTCCCCGCAGGATCCGGCTATCCGATACCACCCCGATTCCCAGGCCCGTGCTGAGCACCAGGTAGGCGAGGTTGGCCTCTCCGTGAAAGAAGACCTCGGACAGGGCCGAGGCCTTGGCATCGTTTTCCAAGGCCGTGGGCAGGGGAAAGTGGGAGAGCAGGGGCCGGAGGTCTAGGTTTTTCCAGCCCAGGTTGGGGGCCAGGAGGAGCCGGTCCTCCACCACCACCCCAGGCAGGGTGAACCCCAGGCCCAAGGGCCCCGGTACATGGGGAAGAACCTCCTGCAGAAGCCGTTCCAGGCGTTCCTTGGGACCGGCCTCCCGGGGGTGGCTCCATTCCTTGGCCCATAGAACCTCCCCCCGCCAGTCCAGGGCCAGAAGGACGGTTTCCTCCACCCCCAGTTCCGCGCCTAGGGCAAAGCGGGCGCCAGGGCGCAGGTGCAAGAGGGTGCCGGGCCGGCCCACGGGGGGAGAGGTAAAGGCCCCTTCCTCCAGAAGGCCCTCCTGTAAAAGCTCATCCACCAGGCGGCTTACCGCGCTTTTAGCTAAACCGGTAAGCCGGGAAAGGTCCGCGCGGGTAAGGGGGCCCCGCCTCAGGTGGGCCAGGATGGCCCGGCGGTTGAGCCTGCGGATTTCCTGCGTGTCCCCTTTGCGCATCCCAGCTCCTTTCCCTTGCCCCTTTAGTTCGTTCTCGGGACTAAGTAAATCACCCGTCCCCGGACGTGTCAAGCCCTTGCCTTTTTGCCCCGTTAGGCTTAGCCTGGCCTTAAGGCTCGCTAGGGCCTCAAAGCCAGGTCCGTTGCCCTGGTGCCTGGGCGCGTAGTCCAGGCTTAAAGTGGGGAAGTCCGGTGCAAGTCCGGCGCTGTCCCGCAACGGTAACCGGCCACGCTTTGGGCTTAAGCTTCCCAGGCCGGAAGCCCGAATACCTGCCAGGGCCGCCCGCCAGACCCCGAGGCGGGCACCTCACGCGGATGGGGGAGCGATGGGGGTTTGCAAAGCCATTTGCGCCCCTGCCGCTTTCCGGCAGGGGTTTTCCCTACCTCCCCCGGGCCTGGCCCTAGCGGCTTTAGGGAGGTAGGCATGAGGAGAGTTCTGGCGGTTCTTTCGGTTCTTTTCGCTCTGGCCTTCGCTTTTCCCCTAACCCTCACCGACGACCTGGGGCGCACGGTCACCGTCAAGGCGCCGCCCAAACGGATCGTCACCCTGTTGCCCTCGGCGACGGAAACGGTCTGCGCCCTAGGGGCTTGCGACCGCCTCGTGGCCACCGACGATTTTTCCGACTGGCCGGAAAGCGTCAAGCGCCTGCCCAAGGCGGGGGGGCTTTACAACCCCAACCCCGAGCTCATCGTTTCCTTGAAACCGGACCTGGTTTTGGTTTCCAAGTACGGGCGTTTGTACGAAACCCTGGAGCGGGCGGGCCTAACGGTGTATGCGGTGCGCACCGAGACCTACGAGGATATCTTCCGCACCACCCGCACCCTGGGGAAGCTTCTTGGCCTCGAGGCCCAGGCGGAGCGCCTGGTGGCCCAGATTCAGCGGGAGGTGTACCAGGAGGAGTCCCGTGCGGCCAAGGCCAAGACCCGGCCCCGGGTTTACTACGAGATCGACCCCACCCCCTACACCGTGGGTCCGGAGAGCTTCATCGGGGTTCTGATCCAAAAGGCCCGGGGGGTGAACATCATTCCCAAGGAGCTGGGCCTTTTCCCCAAGATCGCCCCGGAGTTCGTGGTGGAGAAGAACCCCGAGGTGATCGTGGCCACCTACCCGGGTGCCCTGGAAACCATCCGGGCCAGGCCGGGCTGGAGCCGGGTGAAGGCGGTGCAGACAGGGCGCATCTGCGTGTTTACCGGGGGTCAGGATAGCCTCCTCTCCCGCCCAGGTCCCCGGGTGGCCCAGGGGCTTAGGCTCCTGGTGGACTGCTTCCACGGGCGCTAGGCCATGGTCCAGGCCCTTCCCCTGGCCCTCAAGCGGAGTCTGGTCTTCCTTTGGCTCGTGGGGCTCCTTGTCCTGGCCCTGCTCCTAGGGGTGGGCCTGGGGGCGGTGGCCCTTTCCCCAGGGGAGGTGGTGCGGGCTCTTTTGGGCCTCGAGGCCAACCCCATCGTCACCGAAATGCGCCTGCCCCGGGTGCTGGGAGGGATGCTGGTGGGGGCGGCCTTGGGGGTGGCGGGGGCCAGCTTCCAGGGGTTATTCCGCAATCCCCTGGCCGACCCCTACCTCATGGGCTCCGCGGCGGGGGCAGCCTTCGCCGTGACCCTTCTGGCCAGCTTGCTGGGGGGCCTGGCCCCCGCCTTTGCCCAGCACGCCATCTTCCAAAGCCTGCCCCTTTCCGCCACCCTCTTCGGGTTCCTCGGGGCCCTCTCCGCCACCTTCCTCACCCTGGTGCTGGCAGGGGGAGCGGCCCGGACAGGGGAGCTGGTCCTGGCGGGGGTGGTGGTGGGGAGCGTGCTCACCGGGGCCACCACCTACCTGATGCTCCAGGATGCCGACCGGGTGCGGGCGGTCTTCGCCTACACCCTGGGCAACCTGGCCTTCATGGGCTGGCCTTCGGTGAAGGCCATGGTCCTTTTTTTCCTTCTGGCCCTTCCCCCGCTGTTGCTTCTGGGGCGGGTGTTGAACGCCCTCCAGCTGGGGGAGGAGGTGGCCCGGAGTATGGGGCTACCCCTCGAGGGCCTGAAACTCCTCCTCCTCCTGGCGGCGAGCCTCTTGGTGGCCGCCGCCGTGGCCCAGGCAGGGATCATCGGCTTCGTGGGCCTCATCACCCCCACCTCCTCCGGCGTCTCTTGGGGGAGGATTACCGCCTGCTTCTTCCCGCTTCCGCCCTAGGAGGGGCGGTCCTCCTAACCGTGGCGGACCTCCTGGCCCGCACCCTTACCCGGCCGGCGGAGCTTCCCGTGGGGGTGGTGACCACGCTTCTTGGGGGGCCATTCTTCCTCTACCTGATGTGGAGGCGGCGTGGAAGGGCTTGAGGCCAAGGGAATCGTGGGGCCCTATGCCCTTTTGGGGGTGGACCTGACCGTAAGGCCAGGGGAGTGGGTGGCCCTTTTGGGCCCCAATGGATCGGGGAAGAGCACCCTCCTAAGGGTGATGGCGGGGCTCCTCCGGCCCAGGGCGGGAGAGGTCTTTCTGGAGGGAAAGCCCCTTCCGGCCCATGGAAGCTATGCCCGGGGCCGCCTCCTCGCCTACCTGCCCCAGGGAGGCCTTTACCCGGAGGGGCTCTTGGTGGAGGAGGTGGTGCGCTTAGGAAGGCTTCCCCACCTGGGCCTTTGGGGGCGGGAGAGGCGGGAGGATGCGGAAGCGGTGGAGTGGGCTTTGGAGGTTACTGGGGCTTCCCGTTTCCGGGGCAGGTACCTGGGTAGCCTTTCCGGCGGGGAGCGCCAGCGGGTTCTTCTGGCCCGGGCCCTGGCGGCTAGGCCCCGCTACCTCCTTCTGGACGAACCCACCACCTTCCTGGACCTGGAATACCAGGGTGGCCTTCTGGCCCTCTTCCAAAACCTGGTTGTCAAGGGAATGGGGATTCTTTCCGTCCTTCACGACCCCAACCAGGCGGCTTTGGCCGGACGGGTGGCGGTGTTGAAAGGGGGACGGCTTTTGGCGGAAGGAAGGCCGGAAGCGGTGCTCACAGAAACCCTTCTGCAAAACCTCTACGGTACAGGGGTGCGGGTGGCCCACCTCATGGGGAGGCCCCATGTCTACCTGGACGGATAGGGCTAGGCTCTACATCCGGGGCCGGGCTTTCCTCCTGGACCTTGGGGAGGAGGTGGCCTTTTACACGGAATCCGGACCCAAGAGAGCCCGTTACCTCCTGGTGGGTCAGCTTTCCCTGCCTGAGCGCTTGCGGCTTGGCCTGCCCCGGGAAGGGGTTCTCCACTACCCTTTGCCGGTGGACCCCTTGGCCTTTGAGTGGGAAGGGGAAACCCTGATCTTTCCGGGGCTTAGGGTGTATCTGGGAGGGCCTCCGGCCTTTGTGGAAACCCCTTACTACGCCTGGCGGCTGGGGTGAGGCGAAGAAGTCCTTGACGGAAACACCGCCACGGGGTAGGGTGAACTTACCGACCGTTCGGTCGCCAGACACAGGAGGTGGCGGATGCGGCTAAAGAACAAGGTGGTGCTGATCACGGGGGCGGCCCACGGGATCGGCCGGGCTACCCTGGAGCTTTTCGCCCGGGAGGGCGCCAGGCTGGTGGCCTGCGACCTAGAGGAAGGGCCCTTAAAGGAGGCGGCAGCGGCCACGGGGGCCTTGGCCCTTCCCATGGACGTGGCCGACCCTGCTTCGGTGGAGAGGGGGTTCCGGGAGGCCCTTCAGGCCATGGGCCGCCTGGACGGGGTGGTGCACTATGCGGGCATTACCCGGGACAACTTCCACTGGAAGATGCCCCTGGAGGACTGGGAGGTCGTGATCCGGGTGAACCTCACGGGGAGCTTCCTGGTGGCCAAGGCGGCCAGCGAGGCCATGCGGGAGCGGAACCCTGGTTCCATTGTGCTCACCAGTTCCCGGGTGTACCTGGGCAACCTGGGGCAGGCCAACTATGCGGCTTCCAAGGCGGGGGTGGTGGGGCTTACCCGCACCCTGGCCCTGGAGCTTGGGCGGTACGGGATCCGGGTGAACGCCCTGGCCCCGGGGTTCATCGAGACCCGGATGACGGCTAAGGTGCCGGAGAGGGTGCGGGAGAAGGCCATCGCCGCTACCCCCTTGGGCCGTGCCGGCCAGCCCATGGAGGTGGCCTACGCCGCCTTGTTCCTTGTTTCCGATGAGTCCAGCTTCATCACCGGCCAGGTCCTCTTCGTGGACGGGGGTAGAACGGTGGGGGCTGCTCCCGCCTGAGGGTAGGGGGGCTCGGTTTCCAAGGGGGCACCATGAATTTTTCCCGGCTGGATGGTTTTTTGAATAGGCAGGTGGCTGAGGGCCTTCTTCCCGGATACGTGGCCCTGGTGGCCCGGGGGGGAGAGGTGGTCTACCAGGGCATGGGAGGGCATATGGGCCCGGAAAAGGCTCTTCCCATGCGGGAGGACGCCCTTTTCCGCATCTACTCCATGACCAAGCCATGGGTTTCCGCCCTGGCCCTCATCTTCGTGGAGGAGGGCAGCCTTTCCCTTCTGGACCCGGTGGAGAAATACCTGCCGGAGTTTGCCAGACTCAAGGTGGGGCGGGAGGTAGGGGAGGAGGTGGTGCCAGAGCCCCTTAGGCGTCCCCTCACCGTCTACGACCTCCTGCGCCACACGGCGGGCTTCACCTACGGGGTCTTCTTCCGCTCCCCGGTGAAACGGCTCTACCTGGAGGCGGGGGTGGACCGGTTTGACCTTTCCCGGGAGGAGTTTCTTGAGCGCCTGGCCGCTTTGCCCCTGCGCTTTCAGCCGGGAGAGGCCTTTGAGTATGGGCTTTCCACCGATGTGCTTGGACATCTTTTGGAGGTGCTTGCGGGGAGGAGCCTGGCGGAGCTCTTGGAGGAACGGGTGTTCGCCCCCTTGGGGATGCGGGACTCGGGTTTTTGGGCCAGGGATCCCACCCGTCTGGCAAAGCCCTTTCCCCAGGACCCGGAAACGGGCAGGTCCATCCGCCTCATCCCCGTGGAAGCGGAGCCCCCCCGGTATGCGGGGGGCCTGGGCGGGGTGAGCACAGCCTGGGACTACCTGCGGTTCCTGGAGGCCCTACGCACGGGCCGGGGTGTGTTGCATCCGAGCCTGTGCCGCCTCATGACCCAGGACCATCTGGGTCCCCTTTACGAAGCCGGGTTGCGGCGGGGCTTGGAGTACACCCCAGGCCCGGGTTACGGCTTCGGCCTGGGGGTGGCGGTGCGTTTGGGCCCTGGGGGTCTGGCTCCGGGAAGCCCCGGGGACTTCTACTGGTGGGGGTTTGCCGGCACCTACTTCCTGGCGGATCCCGCCCTAGAACTGAGTGCCTTGCTTTTCACCCAGGCCCCCAATCTCCTTTCCGTGCTGGAGCCGGAAAAGACTCTCTATTCCCGGCTTGGGCAGCGGCTTGGCCTGGCCTTCCGCACCCTGGTTTACGGGGCCCTTTCCTGAAGGGCCTCCACCCCAACGGCCTGGGCCAGCTCCTCGGGAAGGCGGAAGACCTCCCCGGCCATTTCGATGCCCACCCCGTCCCCTTTCTCCACCACCCTCAGGACCTTTCCGGGAACCAGGCCCAGCTTGGCCAGGAGGTTGAGGGTGCCCCGGTCCTGGGCCAGGGCCCGCACCACCCGGGCCTTCCCCAAGGGGGCCTGGGAGAGGGGGAGGGCTGGGGCTTCCGGCAGGGCCAGGTCCTTGGTGGGGATGGGGTCCCCGTGGGGGTCAAAGGGAGGGTGGCCTAAGAGCTCGGCGATCCTTTCCTCAAAGGCCTCGCTGATCACGTGTTCCAGCCGTTCCGCTTCCTGGTGGACCTCTTCCCAACCGTAGCCGAGGGCCTGGTGCAGGTAGGCCTCGAGGAGCCGGTGGTGCCTTAAGACCTCCAGGGCGATCCGCCGCCCGGCCTCGGTGAGCCGGGCCCCCTGGTAAGGGGCATGCTCCACCAAGCCCAAGGCGGTGAGCTTTTTGAGCATCTCCGTGACCGAAGGGGGCTTAACCCCCAAGCGCTCGGCAAGCGCCTGGGTGGGCACCGGGCCTTGCCGCTCCGCCTCCAGGAGGAAAAGCTGCTTCAGGTAGTCCTCCTGGGCCTCGGACAGGGGAGGGCGCGCCATCCCCCTCAAGGTAGCATGAAACACCAGGGGTTAAAGCAGTTTCTTGGCCCAGGGAGGAGGCCCTAGGCCCAGGAGGCCTTTAAGCCCCATGGCTGCCTCCACGCCCTGGGTGCCGTAGTTGTTGTTAAAGATGACGAAAACCGTCTCGGCCTTCTCCGCAAGGGTCAGGGTGGCTTGGGCCAGGTCTTGAAGCTCCTCCTCTGAGTAACGCCAGTTGAAGCGCTCGTAGGGCTTCTGGTGGGGGCCTTTCCAGGACTCCGCGTTTCTTCCATGGCATCGGAGCACCGCCACGGGATGGGTGGGTTCCAGGACCCGGGGTGGGGCCTCGGGATGGGGTGGGGCATCCACGCTCACGTGGATGAGGCCGAGCCGCTCCAATTCCTTCCTCACGAATCCCCAGGCCACGTACCACCTGGGGTTGCGAAACTCCACCGCCACCCAGTAGCCCTGGGTCCTTTCTGCCAGGTGCTCCAGGTAGCGAAAGCTGCGGGGCTTGGGTTCGGTCCAGGGCGGAAGGCCGAAGTGCAGGTACCCCAGCTTGCCGGCCTCCCTTAAGGGGGTGATGGCGGCGAAGAACCGGTTCCAGGCTTCCTCTAGAACCTCTTGGGGGATTTCCCGTTGGGCCAGGTGGCCTTCCGTTTTGGGGAGAAGGGAGCGAAGGTCCTTGGGAAGGGTGGCGGCGTCGAGGCCATGTCCGGTAAAGGCGGAAAATGCCTTCACGTGGAAGAGAAAGCCCGCTGGGGTCCTCTCGGCCCATTTCTCCACCACCTCCCGCCGGGGTAGGGCGTAGAAGGTGCTGTCCACCTCCACGGTGTCAAAGTGCTCCGCATAGTAGCGGAGGCGCTTCTCGGGATGGTGGCGTACCTCGGGAGGATACCACCCGGAGGCGAGGAGGGTTTCGTCCGTCCAGCTGGCGGTACCCACCCGGATCTCTCCCATGCCCTCATGGTGGCAGGGGTGGGGGTTTTAGACAAGCGCTTACCCCGCCTTGGCGGCGGCCCTCTCCGCTTGGCGGGCCAGGTGAAGGAGCTCGTGGGCTAGGGCCTCGAGGCCCCCTGGCTTAAGGCGGAAATAGGTCCAACGCCCCACCCGCACGCCCTCCACCAGCCCGGCTTCGCGAAGGATCTTGAGGTGGTGGCTTACCGTGGGGCCCGAAAGCCCGGTCTTCTCCTTCAGATGGCAAAAGCACACCCCGTAAGCAGTGCCGCAGCGAGGGTCAAAGGCGGTGTGCTCGTCGGGAAGCTCCGCCAGGAGGCGGACGATAGTTAGCCTGGCGGGATGCGCCAGGGCTTCGGTCAACTTAAGGGCCACATTGGGGCGGCCGGGCGCTGGATCACAAGCCATCAGGTTATACTTTAGCAAAGGTCCCTCGTTTGGGAAAGGATGCTTATGCCAAACGGGAGATTCCTGATGCCTGTGAGGGCCCATCGGGAGGGCGGAGACAACCCAATACCCTTTGGGGGTATATGGACAGATGTCAAAAGGGATTGACAAAAGTCCCTTGTATTTGATAGTTTTCAACTGCACCCAAGGAGGTGTGTGGCTATGACGCAAACCTTGTCGCGTAGGCGGTTTGTCAAGCTGACGGCGGCGGCCGCCGCCCTCTTCGCCGCAGGGGGCAAGGCCCAGTGGGGATATGCACCCAGCCTTACGTACCCGGCGGTGAAGGTGGCCAACGTTGCTCAGGTGAAAACGGGTCAGCCCATCACCTTTAACTACCCCGATGCCTCCGCCCCGGCCATCCTGGTTAAGCTGGGCAAGCCGGCCATTGGAGGCGTGGGGCCTGGGCGGGACATCGTGGCCTTCTCGGGCCTTTGCACCCATATGGGCTGCCCTATCCAATACGAGGGGGAGAGGTTCATCTGCCGGTGCCACTACTCCATGTTCGACCCCGCCAAGGCCGGGCAGACCTACCAGGGCTTGGCCAGCTCCTGGCTTCCCCAGATTCCTTTGCGCATAGACGGCAAGGGTGATATTTACGCGGTGGCCGTGGCCGGTCTCATCTGGGGCCGGGTTAAGAACGTGTAGGAGGTGTAGGGTATGGCGCTTATTCCTAGAAGGGACCAGCTTCCCATTCCTCCCAAGAACGCTCGGGTGCACAACACGGTGTGCCAGTACTGCAACGTGGGTTGTGGCTACAAGGTGTACGTTTGGCCGGTGGGCGAGCAGGGCGGTCTGAAGCCTGATCAGAACGCTTTCGGCCTGGATCTTTCCCGGGCCCAGCCTCCCTTAGCCGGTCAGAGCTACACGGAGACCATGCACGCGGTCACCGTGGGCAAGGACGGCCGCCAGTACAATGTGGTCATCGTTCCCGCCAAGGATAGCCCCATCAACCGGGGCAACTACTCCATCCGGGGCGGCACCAACGCCCTCACGGTCTGGAGCCTGGACCGGGGCACCCAGGACCGTCTTGAGTATCCCCTTCTTCGCTTGGCTCAAAACTTGCACTTATCCACCCCCCGCATACCCATGCGCCAGGGGACCACTTGAAAAGGGCCGCCCGGTTCCCTTCGGATGAAGGGTGCCATGCACCAGACGGCCCAAGCTCTACTCTGGACCCTCCTGGCCCTCCTGCCAACCCCCCACCTCCGGGAGTCCCTCAAAGCGCTTCTTCTCCTCCTTCTCACCGGCCACGGCAAGGCCAGGCCCCAGCACAGCAAGACCAAGTCCCCTTCCGCCCTCTCCCGCTTCCTCAACCGCTATCCCTGGCCCACCCGCGCCCTCATCCGCCTGGCTCGCAAGAAGGCCCAGGAAACCCTCCACCGGGCCAGGCCCAGGCGGGGGCCCAAGCCCAGGCTCCTGGTGGTCCTGGACCTGGTCACCCTGGAGAAGCGGGGCCTCTTCCCCGCCTTGCCCCTCTCCTTTTTCCACGGCAAGTGGGGGCTCCACCTGGTGGTGCTCTATCTGGTGCTGGGAGAGCTGCGCATCCCCTGGGCCTACCGGGTGTGGCGGGGGAAGGGGGAGAAGGCCCTTTCCCTCCTTGCCCTGCGTCTTCTGGCCTCCCTGCCCCCCTGGATGCGCAAGTCCTTCCACCTTCGGGTGGTGGCCGATGCTGCCTTCGGCACCGCCCGGTTTCTTGTGGGGGTGCGGGGGTTGGGTCTGGAAGCGGTGGTGGGGATGCGGCGGGACCGAAAGACGCGGGAGGGGCTTCCCCTCTTTGGGCTCAGACGGCAGGGGAGCCGGGTGCACCTGCGGGGACTTCCCTTTCCCGTGTGGGTGAGCTGGTACCGCTATCCCTTACCCGGGGGAGGGTGGGAGTGGCGGTACGTGGTGGCCACCTTTCCCGCGGGGCCACGGACTGTGCTGGTGTGGGGGCGGCGGCGGTTTACCATTGAGCACTTCTTCCGCACGGTAAAGAGCGAGTTTTCCCTGGGGCGTTTTGGGCAGCGGACGGCCTTGGGGGTGCATCGGTTTCTGGTGTTGTCCTTCCTGGCTTACCTGCTGGCCCACTGGGTGAGGCTAGCTCCAGACGGGAGAGGTCTTTCTTGGCGGGAGGCTGGGCGGGAGGCGGCGCGCCTGCTTCTGCCGGAGGTGGTCTTGCGGGTCCTCATGGCCGAGCTGGGAGCTTTGGGTCTTTGGCCTCCGCCTGCGGGGGGAAGGGGGTGTTCATGCAGGGTATTCGGGAGGTGCAAGTTTTGAGTTGGGAGACCAGTTCCAGGCCATCACCTGGCAGGACGCCCTCACCCTCATGGCCGGGGTCATCAAGGGTATCCGGGACCGGGATGGCAACGACGACAACCTCGCCGTGAAGTGCTACGACCACGGGGGATCAGGCCAGGGCTTTGAGGACAACTACGGGGCGGGCAAGCTCTTCTTTACCGCGCTTTCCGTGAAGCACATCGCCATTCACAACCGGCCCGCCTATAACTCCGAGGTCTGGGGCAGCCGCGAGCGGGGGGTGCACGAGCTCAACTACACCTATGAGGACGCCCGGCTGGCCGACACCATCGTTCTCTGGGGGGCTAACCCGTACGAAACCGCCACGGTGTTCTACGCCGAGCACATGCTCCCCAACATCCAGGGGAACACGGTGGCGGAAAAGCAGAGGGTCTTTGACCGAGGGGAGCCTGCGGAACCCGGGTACCTGATCGTGATTGACCCGCGGAAGACCTCCTCCTATACCGTCGCCGAAACCGCGGCTAAGGACCGGGTCCTTCTCCTTCAGCCCAACTTGGGCACGGACTACATCCTGGCCAATGCCATCGCCCGGGTGGTCTGGGAGCGGGGCTACTACGACATGGCCTACCTCGAGGCCCGCACCGACGTGAAGCTTTTCGAGGAGTACAAGCAGAAGAGCCTCAAGCTTCAGGTGCCCTATGCCGAGTTCATGGCCCAGGTGGAAAGGATCACCGGGGTGCCCCGGGCCCAGATCGAGAAGGCTGCGGACTGGATTGCCAAGCCCAAGGCGGGCAAGTTCAAGCGCCGCACCCTCACCATCTACGAGAAGGGCATCATCTGGAACATGAAGAACTACGATCAGGTGGCGGCCATCGTGCAGCTGGCGGTCCTCACCCACAACATCGGCCGCCCCGGCACGGGCTGTGGCCGTCAGGGCGGGCACCAGGAGGGGTACGTGCGGCCTCCTGCCCCCACCCCGGGCTCCATCTACCGGGGCGGGCCTCCCGTCAACGTGGACAAGTTCCTGGTGGACGGCAAGGGCAAGTTCTACTGGGTGATCGCCACTGATCCTTACTTGTCCACGCCAAACGCCCAGGTCTTCCGCAAGCGCATCCACGAGCGTACGGAGAAGCTCACCAAGGCCCTGGGTGCTGGTGGGGAGCCCGGGACCATCCAGGAACGGGTGAAGAAAATCCTGGACGTGCTCTACTCCGACCCGGATGCCCTTTTCATGGTGGTCCAGGACATTTACATGACGGAGACCGCCCGCGACGCCCACCTGATCCTGCCCGCGGCCGCCTGGGGTGAGGCCAACGACACCTCCATCAATTGCAATAGCCGTCTGCTCCGCCTGTACGAGAAGTTCATGGATCCCCCCGGTGAGGCCAAGCCCGATTGGGAGATCTTCAAGTGGGTGGGCCTGCGGATCGCTGAACTCTATCGGGCCGAGGGCAAGCACCAGGAGGCCGCCAAGTTTGAGTTCGGCAAGAACTGGAACACCGATGAGGAGGTCTTCCTGGCCGGGGCGGAGGAGTTTAGCGACAACCGGGTGAGCGGGGAGGACGAGGCCAAGCTGGAGCCCGAGAACTACAAGGGGGTCACCTACAAGTTCCTCAAAGAGGTGGGTCAGCAAGGCATACAAACACCTGTGCGCCGGGATCCCAAGACCGGGAAGCTGGTGGGTACCGTGCGCCGCTATACCCACAAGTTCGGCACCACCGACGGCAAGTTCAAGTGGTACGGTACCGACGACTGGGAGGGCTACCCTCCAGAGGTGGCCAAGTACCTGGAAGGGGAAAGGGCCCGGCAGTATCCCTTCTGGGTCACCACGGGGCGGGCCCAGACCATCTGGCAGACCGCCTACCACGACCGTCACCTGCCGGAAAAGGCAATGGCCCTCCCCTTGCCCTATGTGGAGGTCAACCCGCAGGATGCCAAGCGGCTTGGCCTCCAGTCGGGGGACCTGGTGGAGGTCTACAACGAAGAGGGAAACGGCACCTTCATGGTGTACGTGACGGATGCGGTGAAGCCCGGCATGATCTTCCTGGTCATGTACCACTGGCGGGGTACTTCCAACTCCTTGGTCTCCGGCTACACCGATCCCAAGACCACCATTCCGTGGTACAAGGGCACCCGGGCTAACCTCCGCAAGGTGGCAGGGGCCCTCCCCTTCGTGCAGCAGGCGGCTAGCCTCCTGCAACAGAACAAGTTTGACTAAGTCCTGACGCTCGCCTATCCCCGCCCCCTCTGGGGGCGGGGGCCTCCTTTTAGGCCTCCTTCCTCAGCCTTTTTCTGTAAGAAGGTCAGGTAGGGTACGGTAGGGCGTGAAAGGGGGGCACGGGGTGGTTCCTGGGGGTCAGGGGTCGAAGATTTCTCCATGGCGAGGGCTACGCTTTGTCTAGGGAAGCCATGGGAAAATGAGCCCATGGAGCTTCTTTGGCCAAGGCCCAGAGTGGTGGTGAGCGCCTGCTTGGGCTTTGCCGCCGTGCGCTACTCGGGGGAACTGATACCAGATCGGATTGTGGCTGCCTTGCGGGAGCATGTGGACTTCATCCCCATGTGCCCGGAAGTGGAGATCGGCCTGGGGGTGCCGAGGCCCACGGTGCGGTTGGTGCGGGTGGGTGAGGAGGTGCACATGGTCCAGCCCCTCACGAAAGAGGACCTCACCCAGAAAATGCGGGCCTTCAGCCGGGGATTCCTCGCTTCCCTGGGCCGGGTGGAAGGGTTCATCCTCAAGAACCGCTCCCCTTCCTGTGCCCTTAAGGATGCCAAGGTATATGCCTATGCGGACCAGGGTGGGGCGGTGGCCAGGGGGCCGGGACTTTTCGCCCGGGAAGTGGAGGAGGCCTTTCCCCTCCTGCCCAAGGAGGATGAGGGACGGTTAACCAGTGCCCGAATCCGGACCCATTTTCTTTTCCGTATTTTTGGTCTAGCCCGGCTTAGGGAGGTGCGGGACCTGGCGGGCCTTATGGCCTTCCACGCCCGGTATAAGCTCCTGCTCCACGCCCACCACCAAGCCGAGATTCGAAGCCTGGGGAGGCTTTTGGCCGAGGCTAAGGGAAAGCCTTTTCACGAGGTGCGAAGGGCTTACGAGGAAGGTTTCCTTAGGGCCACCCGACATCCTTTCCGCCTTCCGGCCATGGCTGATGCCCTGCTCCATGCCTTTGGGTACTTCAAAAAGGCCCTTTCCTCCAAGGAGAAAGCCCATTTCCTGGATCTGCTGGCGGATTTTCGGGAGGAGCGGGTGCCCCTGGAGGCTCCCCTGGCCCTCCTCCGTTCCTGGGCCTTGCGCTTTGGGGAGGATTACCTCGAGGCCCAGGCCCTTTTTGAGCCCTACCCGAAAGCCCTCATGGATTTGAGGAGCTCCTAGGCTCAATGCGTCCCCGGGCTTCCTTGGGGCCCTTGGCCCCGATGGCGAAGAGGGCGGTGCGCATCTCCCCCAGGTAGTCGGCAAGAAAAGTAGCCACGGCCTCAGGGCCCTCCAGGGCGGGTCTGAGGAGGGGTCTGGCCACCGCCACCAGGTCGGCCCCCAGGGCCAGGGCCTTCACCGCCTCCGTGCCCGTGTAGACCCCCCCGGAGGCGATGAGGGGGATCTCGGGGAGGACTTCCCGCACCTCCCTTATGGCCCTGGCCGTGGGAATGCCGATCTCGCAAAGCTCCGGGTGGCGCACCTCCCCATAGCGCACCCACTCCTCCACCCGGGCCCAGCTGGTCCCCCCGGCCCCGGCCACGTCCAAGGCCGCCAGGGGAAGCCCCTTGAGGGCCAAGGCCGCCTCCCGGGAAAGCCCGTGCCCCACCTCCTTCACCAGGACGGGGAAGGGGAGGGGAAGGAGCGCTGCCAGGCGCTCCAGAAGCCCCCGGAAGTCCGTGTCCCCCCGCTGCACCGCCTCCTGCAGGGGGTTCACGTGGAGGGCCAGGGCGTCCGCCTCCAGCATCTCCACCAGCCGCAGGAGGTCCTCCCGCCCGTAGCGCCGGAGCTGGGCCAGGCCCAGGTTGGCGATGAGGAGAACCCTGGGGGCTACCTTGCGCACCCTAAAGCTCCGCAGGGCCTCGGGGCGTTCCAGGACCACGCGCCCCGAGCCCAGCATCATCCCCACCCCCAGGGCCTCGGCCGCCTCCGCCAGGGCCAGGTTGATCCTTTCCCCGTTTTCCTCTCCCCCGGTCATGGCCCCGATGAGGAAGGGGGCCTTTAGGGTCTTGCCCAGGAAGGGGGTGGAGAGGTCCACCTCGCCGAGGGCCAGGCCCGCCAGGGCCTGGTAGCGGAGGCGGTACGCCTCAAAGCCCGTGGTGGTCCTCTGGTAGGCCACCTCCCCCTGGAGGCAGGCCTCCAGGTGCTTGCGCTTCCTCTCCTGGATGTTCAAGCCCGGGCCTCCAGGAGGGCCTTGGGGGCCCGCTCCAGCCCCAGGTCGTGGGCGATGAGTCGGGCGGTCATCTTGGCGGACATCATCACGCTGGGCAGCCCCGCCCCCGGCTGGTAGCTCTGGCCCACCAGGTAGAGGCCCCGGACGTCCTCAGAGCGGTTGTGGGGGCGGAAGCTGGCCGTCTGCCAGAGGACGGGCTCGGGGCCGAAGGCGTTCCCCAGGTGGCTATTGAGGGTCCACTGGAAGTAGTCCGGGGTGATGAAGTGGGTGTAGGCCAGGCGGTCCCTGAGCCCGGGGAGGTAGCCCGCCTCGTCCAGATACCCCAGGGCCTTTTCCAGGTACCGGGGGCCGAGTTCCCGCCAGTCCAGGCCGCTCCCGTTGTGGGGCACGGGCACCAGGGTGTAGGCGGCGTGGTGCCCCGGGGGGCCAGGGAGGGGTCGGTGAGGGTGGGGAGGTGGAGGTAGTGGGCGAAGTCCTCGGGGAGGACCTTGCGGACGAAGATGTCCTTCAGAAGCCCCTCGTAGCGCTCGGAGAGGAGGACGTTGTGGTGGCGGAGCTTTTCCCCCTCGTCCCCCTGGGCGCGGAAGCCGAAGTAGGCCACGAAGAGGCTCATGGAAAGCCGGGTGCGCCCAAGCCGCCAGTCCCCGTGCCAAAGGCGGTCCTCCGGGGCCAGGAGCTCCCCGTAGGTGTGCACGTAGTCCGCGTTGGAGACCACCAGGTCGGCGTCCAGCCGCTCCCCGCTTTCCAGCACTACCCCCACCACCCGGCCCTTCCAGGTGAGGATGCGGCGCACGGGGGCGCGGTAGCGGATCCTGCCCCCCAGCTCCTCCAGCTTCCGCACCAGCCCCCGCACCAGGGCTCCCGTTCCTCCCATGGCGAAGTGCACCCCCCAGTTCCGCTCCACGAAGTGGATCATGGCGTAGATGGCGGGGACGGATAGGGGGTTCCCCCCGATGAGGAGGCTTTCAAAGGAGAAGACCCGGCGCATCTTGGGGTTCTGGAAGTACTTCTTCACGAAGGAGAACAGGGGCCGCACCGCGTCCAGCCTGAGGAGGTCCGGGGCCACCCGGAGGAGGTCCCAAAAGCTCCCGAAGTGGGTGAAGCCAAGCTCGAGGAAGCCCCGCTGGAAGATGGCCCGGGCGTCCTTCTCGAAGCGGAGGTAGCCCTCGAGGTCCTCCGGGGCCAGGCGGCGGATCTCGGAAAGGAGGTGTTCCCGGTCGTTGTTGTAGTCGAAGTGGGTGCCGTCCGGGAAGTGGATGCGGTAGAAGGGGTCTAAGGGGACGATCTCCACGTACTGGGGGGTGTGCCGGAGGCCTTCCTCCCGGGAAAAGTCGGGGTAGAGCCGGGGCTCCCCCGGGCGGGTGGCGAAGAGGTCTTCCAGGAACTGGGGCACGGTGATCACCGTGGGCCCCATGTCGAAGGTGAAGCCCTCGGCCTGGTGCACCCTGGCCCGGCCCCCGGGGCCGTCCAGCTTCTCCAGGACCAGGACCTCGAGGCCCATGGCCGCCAGGCGTATGGCGGCGGAAAGGCCGCCCACGCCGCTTCCGATGACGATGGCTCGCATGGAGGGCAGTTTACCAGGGGCCCTTTCCGGAGAAGTTAGGCCCCGCCCACAGTGCTCCTCACCGGGGCCCCCACACGAGCGGAGCCCGCGTGGGGTTCAGAGCGCCCGCCCTTTCCACCGCTTGCCCGGGAGGAGGGCCCGGAGGTAGACGGGGAGGAGCAGGAGGGGGGCGATGGGGGAGAGGAAGGCGGGCCAGAGGGGGCCTCCCAGGGCGGCCTGGAGGGCAAGCCTCTCCAGAAGGCCCAAAAGCCCCAGCTCCCAGCGGCCCAAGGCCCAGGGAAGGGTGTAGAGGGCGAGGTGGTAGAAGGCGCTTCCCAGGAGGACCGCGGGGTTTTTGAGGTGGATCTCCAGGAAGTTTTTGCCGAAGCCCTCTACCGCCTCCCGGTAGCCCCGGTACATCTCCACGGAAAAGAGGGCCACTCCCAGGGCCAGGCGGAACCGGGGCGCCCGCCTGGCCAGGGCCACGTCCTCGAGCACCTCCCCCCGCACCGCCCGGTGCCCCCCTTGGGCGAAGTAGGCCTCCCGGCGGAAGGCCAGCACCTGGCCGTTGGCCACCCGGAGGGCTTCCAATAGGGGGTGGGGCAGGAAGGAGAAAAGCCCCCCCATCACGAAGGGGACCAGGGCCCCTGCAAAGGTCCCCCTGGCCTCCTGGCGGGGCAGGGCGGAGAGGAGGTCCGCACCCTTTAGCCCCTCCAAGAGCCCCCCCAGGGCCCCTTCCTCCCAGCGCGCGTCGGCGTCGGTGAAGACCAAGACCTCTCCCCGGGCCTCCTGGGCCAGCTGCCAGCAGGCCCAGTTCTTGCCCGTCCAGCCCGGGGGCAGGGGCTTGCCCTTCAGGAGGCGGAAGCCGGGGTGCCCCGCCCCCAGGGCCCGGGCCACCTCCCCTGTGCCGTCCTCCGAGCCGTCGTCCAGGACCAGGACCTCCATGGCCCCCTGCCCAAGGAGGGTGGGGAGGGTGCGCCTCAGGTTTCCCGCCTCGTTCCGGGCGGGGACCAGGAGGGAGGCGGTGGGTCTTGCGGGCGTGGGCTTAGGGGCCAGGCGGGGAAGGCGCAGGAGGTTGTAGAGGAGGGCGAGGAGGCGGAGGAGGAGGAAGAGAAAGACCCCAAAGAAAAAGTCAAACTCGGGAAACGGAGTCATAGCCGCCGCATGGCCTCCACGAGGAGCCTCACCCGCTCCTCCAGGCTCCGCCGCCCTCGCAAGGCCTCCCGGAAGCCCTCGGGTACCTCCCGGGGGTGGGTCCTGGCCAGGAGGGCGTCCAGGCTGGCCAGGAGTCCCCCTAGGGCCTCGGCGGGGTCGCCCCCCGGGGGAAGGGGTTCCCCCACCCAGAGGAAGGCCTCGGGGTGCTCGAAGCCCCGCAGGACCACCCGGCAGGCCACGGGGAGGAGGGGCACCTTGGCCCTGGCGGAGAGCCAGGCCGCCCCGGGGCGCAAGGGGCCCAGGGGGCCGGGGTAGCGCATCTCCCCCTCGGGGAAGACGGCCACCCACTCCCCCCGCTGCAGGTGCCTTAAGGCCTCCCGCACCCGCCCCGCCTCGAGGGCCCCCGCCAGGGCCAGAACGGGGAAGGCCTTGAGGTTTTCCTCCGCCACCAAGAGGCTTGCGGGTCTCCGGGCCCGCCGGGCCAGAAACCAGACCAGGTGCCCATCGTAGAAGCTGTGGTGGTTCATGGCCAAGACCAGGGGGCCTTCCGGCACCTCCCCCCTGAGGTACACCCCCCGCAGGCCCCCTTTGAGGCTTCCGAGGAGCATGGCCTCCACCAAAAACCGGAGGAAGCGGGCGAAGGGGCGCCTGGGGTCCAGGGTCATCGCAGCCGCTTCAGGGCCTCGGGGTGCCAGGCCAGGAGGAGGCCCTGCACCACGGCCAGGTTGGTGAAGAGGAAGAAGGTCATCTCCTCCAGGGGAAGCCCCCAGGCCTTCACCCCCAGGGTGTGGGCCTTGGAGATCCACCAGATCCCCTCCCGGGTAATGGCCCAGAAGTCCGCGAGCCACAGGTAGAGGGTGGGCAGGAGGACCCCGAGGAGAAGGGGCTTGCGCCAGGCGAAGAGGAGGTCCCCCCAAAGGCCCACTGCAACACGAAGACAGGGGCGAAGTAGGCCAGGATGAGGCCCAGGTAGAGGTAGGGTCCCCCCAGCGCCAAGAGCATCACCCCCAAGGCGGTGAGGAGGAGCCAGAGCCCACCCCCCACCACCCGGGCCAGGCCCGGGCCTGGGCGTGGGGGCTCACCCGCCAGGCGGAAGAGGAGGGCGCCGGTGAGGAGGGGCTGGAGGAGGAAGAAGAGGTACTCCTCAAAGGGCACGTAGCCGATGCGGAAGAGCACCCGCCCCTCGGGGTAGCCCCAAATCCCCTGCCAGACCAGGTAGTTGTCCCAAGGGGTGGTGTAGAGGAGGGCGATGAGGGGCATGAGGAGGTAGGCCCATAGCCTCGAGGGCCTGGGCCGGGCCCAGAGGAGGAGCAGGGCCAAGGGGGGAAGGAGAAAGACGAGGTGGAACTCCAGGTAGGTCATGCGGCCTCCAGGGTGGCCCAAAGCCCTCCCTCGGGCCGTAAGGTCACTCCGGCGTGAACCTTAGGCGTGGGCAAGGGGGAGAGCCGGAAGCGGCGGAAGAAGGCCATGAGGGCCACGGGGCCTTCTAAGAGGGCGAAGTCCCGCCCTAGGCAGAGCCGCCTCCCCAGGCCGAAGGGGAAGTAGCGCCCGGAAGGGGTGCCCCGTTTTTCCAGGAAGCGCTCGGGTCGGAAGGCCTCCCCCTCGGGGAAGGCCAGGCGGTGGGTCACGTAGGGGGAGAGGACCACCGTGGTCCCTGGGGGGACCTCCTCGTTCCCCAGGTCTAGGGGGGCCTCCGCCTTGCGGGTGAGGATCCAGGCGGGGGGGTAAAGCCTCAGGGCCTCCTGGAAGGCGGCCAGGGCCTGGGCCTCGCTTTCCGCTACCTTCTCCTGCCAGTCCGGCCTGTGGGAGAGGAGGTAGAGGCTCCAGGTGAGGGCGCTGGCCGTGGTCTCGTGCCCCGCCACCAGGAGGGTCTTGGCCTCGGCTAAGGCCCTTTCCCGGGGAAGGGCGGAGAGGGGGGGCTCGGAAAGGAGGGGAAGGGCCGCCTCCTCCAGGGCCCTTCTCTGCTGATGGAAGCGCCACTCCGCCAGGAGGTCCAGCCGGGAGAAGGGGTTTTGCATCCGCTCCACGACCCGCTCCAGGGCGGCGAGGGCCAACTCGGCGATCCGCTCGGGGAGGGGTTTCCCCCAAAGGGCCCGGCCCAGGAAGCGCAGGGAAAGGGCCAGCATGGCGTGGTCCAGCTCCCGCCGCTCCCCGGGGCGCCACGAGGCAAAGAAGGCCTCCGCCTCCTCCTCCAGCGCCCCCCGGTAGCCCGCCACGCTCCGAGGGAAGAAGGGGTCTTTGAGGGCCTTGCGGGCCCTTTGGTAGGCTTCCCCCCAGTCGGTGAGGAGGCCCCGCCCGGTAAGGCGGGAAAGTTCCCGGTACTGGAAGGTGGCCTTGTGGTCGGTGGCGTGGAGTACCTTTTCCACCCCTTGGGGGTCGAAGACCAGGTGGAGGGGCATGCCCGGCAGGGGCAGGCGCAGCCGGGGGTGCGTCCGGCCCCAGTCCAGGAGGGCGGAGAGGGGGTCTTCCCGGAGCCGCCTCAGGTCGGGCAGGGCCTTTTTGAGGTCCAAGGTGGCGGTCATGGGGCCATCTTAGCGGCGGAGGAGGGGGCAGTAGCCCGTGCGGGCCATCGCCAGGGCCAGGAAGGCGAGGCCCAGGAAAAGGAGCTTTTCCGGCTGGAGAAGGGCCAGGAGGAGGAAGAGGGCGGCCATACCGTAGCGCACAAAGGCGATGGCACGAAGGGCCTTCTGGGGATCGCGCACCTGGAACATGGCCTGAGCCTACTCTACCCGGATTTCCAAAAGGTGTGGCCCCGCCTACCCTCGGGTTAGCCTCTGGGCCAGCTCCAGGTAGCGCTTGCGGGCTTGAGGGAGGTCCACCACGGGATCTTGGGGTTCGTACGAGGGGTACTCGGGGGCCCAGCGCCGGAGCCAGCTTCCCTCGGGGTCGTGCCGCCGCCCCTGCTCCACCAGGTTGAACACCCGGAAGTAGGGGGCGGCGTCCACCCCCAGGCCCCCCGCCCACTGCCAGCCCTGGAGGTTTTGCGGGGTGTCCCCGTCCAGGAGAAGGTCTTTGAAGCAGGCTTCCGCCTTTTGCCAGGGGAGGAGGAGGTACTTCACCGCAAACTGGGCCACCGCCATTCGCGCCCGGTTGGAGAGGAAGCCCGTGGCGTGCAGCTCCCGCATGGCCGCGTCCACCAGGGGCACCCCGGTCTTGCCCAGGTACCAGGCCAGGAAGAGTTCCTCGTCCTCCTGCCAGGGGAGGGCCTCGAAACGCTGGTCCAGCGCCTGTTCCCGCATCCAGGGGAAGTGGTAGAGGAGGTGGTAGGAAAAGTCGCGCCAGAGGAGTTCGCTAACCCATTTCCTGGCCCCCTCGCCTTCCCGCCTAAGGGCTTCCCAGGCCGCCTGCCGGGGGGAGAGGACCCCTAGGGTGAAGTAGGGGGAAAGCCGCGAGCCCCCTTCCCCGTCCAGCCGGTCCCGCTCCAGGGGGTAGCGGGGGAGTTTGGCCTTGAGGAATCCCAGGAGCTTTGCCCAAGCCGCCCCTTCTCCCGGCTCGGGCAGGGGGATGCCGGGGTCTTCTTTGGGGATTTCCCCCTCCTCCGGCCCTGGGGGCAGGGCCTCCGGGGCGGGGAGAGGGGGGTCTACACCCTGAAAGTTCCGGCTGAAGGGGGTGTAGACCCGGTAGGCCCGGGGGAGGTCCGGGGGGACGAGGTGGGGGGCGGGGAGGAGGTGGAGGGGAATGGGCAGGGCTTCCCGCACCCTCTGGTCCCGGTAGCGGCCGTAAGGGGTGTAGCTCTTCAGGGCGTAGACGGCCTTGGCTCCAAGCGCCCTCGCCGCCTGGGGGACTTCCTCCCAGGGGAAACCCTGGCGCACCCAGAGGGCCCCGCCCCGCTCCCGGTAGGCCTCCCGGAGGGCCCGCACGTTCTCCAGGAACCAGGCCCGGCGCCTGGGGGAGGCGGCGGCCAGGTTGTTGGGGTCCAGGACCACCAGCCCCACCAGGGGTCCCGAGCGCAGGGCCTCGAGGAGGGCCGGGTGGTCGGCAAGCCGCAGGTCGGCCCGGTGCCAGACCAGGTACATGGGGTTAAGGTACCGGGGTCTGGCCTTAGGCTTCCGTAGCCGGAACCCCGTTTCGGGAGAGGAGGAGGGCTTTGGGGAGAAGCCGGAGCCGTTCCCAGGTTCCCAGATGGGCCCGGCGGTGCAGGTTATCGTAGCCAAAGAGGCGGAGCTTGTCCAGGATGCCCTGGTACTGGAGGGCGGCCATGGCGATGGCCGCGCGGCCCAGCCTGAGCCCAGAGAGGCCGGAAAGCCCCTCGCGGTAGAGGGCTCGGGCCTTGGCCTCCAGGTGGGCCATGAGGGCCCGGTACTGGGGGGTAATGCGCCCCTCGGGCAGGTCGGAAAGGGCCACGCCAAAGCGCTCCAGGAGTTCCGCGGGCAGGTAGACCCGGCCCCGCTCCAGGTCCTCCCCCACGTCCCGCAGGATGTTGGTGAGCTGCATGGCCTGCCCCAAGCGCACGGCCTTGGCCTCCACCTCGGGGCCGCCGCCCGCGATGGGGGCGATCATCCGGCCCACGGTCCCCGCCACCTGGTAGCAATAGCCCATGAGGTCGTCTTCCGTGTTGAGGCGCACGGGACCTAGGTCGGTGAGGAAGCCTTCCCGCATGTCCTGGAAGGCTGCAAAGGGGATGGGCCAGCGCTCCAGGGCCCAGGCTAGGCCCTTCTCCCACTCCTCCTTGGGCCTTCCCCCATAGGCCCTTTCCACCCCCCGCCACCACGCCTCCAGCCCCGCCGCCCCGCCCTCCGGGCCGTCCACCGCCTCGTCCCCCAGGCGGCAGGCGGCGTACACTGCCCATGCCCCCTTGCGGGCCTCAGGGGGAAAGAGGAGGCTTCCCACGTAGAAGGTGGTGGAATACCGGCGGAGGAGGCCCACCAGGGCTTTCCAGTCTGGCTCCATACGTTCTCTACTCTCAGCCTAACACGGGGATGGGACTTTTGTCCTGCCCACACTCCTGAGAGTTGTACAATACCTTGACAAAAAGTTTTCAACCGGCTACGCTAAGGGCATGACCAGGCCCGGGGTGTACACCATCGCCGAGGTGGAGTCCATGACCGGCCTCTCGGCGGAGGTCCTCCGCCAGTGGGAGCGCCGCTACGGCTTCCCCCGTCCCGAGCGCACCCCTGGGGGCCACCGCCTTTACCGGGAAGAGGAGGTGGAGGCCCTGAGGCAGATCCGCCGCTGGCTGGAGGAGGGGGCCACCCCGCAGGCGGCCATACGCAGGTACCTGGCCCAGGAAACCCACCCCGAGGCTCTGGGCCTTGAGGTCAAGCAAGCCCTTCTGGAGGCTGACCTGCCCCGGGCGGAGGCCGCCTTCCGGCGGGGGGTTCGCCTTCTGGGGCCCGAGGGAGCGGTGCAGAGCCTCCTCGTTCCCGTGTTGCGGGAGCTCGGGGAGGGTTGGCACCGGGGCGAGGTGAGCGTGGCCCAGGAGCACCTGGCCACCCAGTTCCTGCGGGCGCGGCTTCAGGAGCTTTTGGACCTGGCGGGTTACCCCCGGGGGGCACCCATCCTGGTCACCACCCCCCCGGGGAGCGGCACGAGCTTGGGGCCATGCTGGCCGCCTACCATCTGCGCCGCCGCGGTTTTCCCGCCATCTACCTGGGTCCCGACACGCCCCTTCCCGACCTCAAGGGCTTGGCGGAAGCCCTGGGGGCGCGGGCTGTGGTGCTTTCCGTTCTAGTGGCCGAATCCCTGGAGGCTTTGCCCGATGGGGCCTTGGCTTCCCTTGCCCCCAAGGTGGTGGTGGGGGGCACAGGGGCCAGCCTCGAGGCGGCCCAGAGGCTAGGTGCCCGGTACGTGGAGGGTTTGGAAGCCCTGCCCAAAGTCTTGGAGGAGGAAGGATGAAAAGGATTGCCCGTAAGGAAGTGGTCTATCTGGCCGGCGACCGAGCCGACACCCTGTACCGCTTGGAGTCGGGTCTGGTGCGCATCGTGGAGCTTCTGCCGGATGGCCGTACCCTCACCCTGCGCCACGTCCTCCCTGGCGATTTCTTCGGCGAGGAAGCCTTGGAGGGCAAGCGGTATCGCTATGCGGCTGAGGCCATGACGGAGGCGGTGGTGCGGGGGTACGATCCGCGGGGGATGGGGCACGAGGAGCTGCAACAGGTGGCGCGAAACCTGGCCCGGCAAATGCGGAGGATGCAGGCCTATGAGGCCCACTTGCAATCGGGTGAGCTTCGTGCCCGGATTGCCCGCTACCTCCTCTTTTTGGCCGACACCCCGGCTTCCTACCGGGACGAGCGGGGCCTGTACGTGACCGCTTCCCACGAGGAGATCGCCGACGCCACCGCCTCCACCCGGGAGTCGGTGTCCAAGATCCTTTCCGACCTGCGCTACGAGGGCCTGATCGTTACCGCTTATCGCAAGGTTTATCTCTTAAACGTGAAAGCCCTGGAGCAGGAAGCCCAAGGGGTCCTCGAGGCGGCCTAGATGCGGGTTCTGGTGGTGGGAGGAACAGGGTTTGTGGGTCGGCATCTGGTCTCCCGCCTTTTGGAGGGGGATCACACCCCCTTGGTTCTTTCCCGCACCCCTAGGGACCTTCCCCAGGGAGCGGTCCATATCCCTGGGGACATTACTCGGGAGGTGCCGGCCCTGGAGGGGGTGGAGGCTGCCATCTACCTGGCGGGGATCATCCGGGAAAGGGGCCAGACCTTCCGGCAGGTTCATGTGGAGGGGGTGAGGAACCTCCTGGAGGGCATGCGGCGGGCCGGGGTGGGAAGGCTCCTGCACATGTCGGCCCTGGGGGCGCGCCGGGGAACGGGAAGCCGCTACTACGAAACCAAGGCGGAAGCGGAGGAGCTGGTGCGGGATAGTGGCTTGAGCTACGCCATCTTCCGCCCCAGTCTGATCTTCGGTCCCGGGGACGAGTTCTTCGGCCGGGTGCTCAGGGGTCTCATCTGCGGACCCTTACCCTTTGTGCCCCTGATTGGGGATGGCCATTTTCCCTTCCGCCCCGTGTATGTGGGGGATGTAGCGGAGGCCTTTGTCCGGGCGTTGGAGGGGGGCCTCGAGGGTACCTACGATCTGGTGGGCCCCAAGGAGTACACCTTCCGGGAGCTCTTGGAGCTCACCATGGGGGCCCTGGGCCGCCGCAAGCCCTTTTTGCCCATCCCCCTCCCCCTCATGGACCTCCTGGTTCCCTGGGTGTCCCGCCTTCCCTTCGCCCCCATCACCCAGGACCAGTACCTCATGCTGAAGGAGGGGAACACCGCTCCCCTTCCCGAAACCCTAAAGGACCTCCTCCCGGCCCCCAGGGCCTTGGAGGAGGTCCTTCCCACCTACCTCAAGTGCTAGGCAGGCTCCTCCCCGTCCTGCTTTCGTTTTCCAGGCGGCAGGCCGGCCTAAGCCGCACCCCCACGGCTGTGCCCAAGAGGGCGAAAACCCCCCAGATGGGTCCGTGCAGGCTGAAGGAGGCCGTGCCTCCCAGGTAGGCCCCGATGTTGCAACCTGCCGCCAGGCGGGCTCCGTAGCCCATGAGCACCCCGCCCAGAAAGACCCCTAGGTGGGTGGTCCAGGGGATGCGGCGCAGGTCCTGAAGCCTAAAGGCCCCACCCAGGGTGGCTCCCAGGAAAGCTCCCAGGAAGACCCCGAAGTTGGTCACACTGGTGGAGTCTTTAAGGATGCTCTGCTCTAGTTTTTCGGCAAAGGCCGGGTTGTTGAAAAGGGCCCAATCCATCACCGGGATCCCCAAAAGTTGGGCCAGCTTGCCTCCCCAAAGGGCGAAGGCCGCCGTTACCCCCCAGGGGCGGCCCAATAGCAGGAGGATAAGGAGGCTTCCTAAGGCTAGGACTGCGGCACCTCCCACCAGGCTCCAAGGGCCAAAGAGGGGGTGGGTGGCTTCCCGTTGCCAGAGGGGTACCACCTGGCCCGTGCGCCTTTTTTCCACCCGGGAAACCAGAAGGTAGAGGAAGGCCAAAAGGCCTATCCAGAGGAGCAGGCCCATGTAGGGGGAGGGAAACCAGGTGAGGGCACTACCTGGGCTCCAGGCGGGAAGGGCTTGCCAGTAAGGAAGGTGGTAGACCCCCAGCAAAGAGCCCACCATGAAGCCCAGGAGGACCAAAATCCCCCGGCTGTCCCCGCTTCCCGTGTGGTAGAGGGTACCGGAGGCGCACCCGTCCCCCAGCTGCATACCGATACCGAAAAGGAAAGCCCCCACGGCGAGGGCGATCCCGACGGGTACCACAAACCCCTGCACCGCCTGGCCAAAAGCCTCCCCTTGGACCAGGAAGGGGAAGAAAAGCAGGCTGGCGAGGGCAAAGAGGAGAAAGTGGGCCCTCAACAAGCGGCTTTCCCCCGAGAGGAGGAAACGCCGGAACCCCGAGGCGAAGCCAAACTTGGCGTGGAAAAGGGCTAGTCCTAGGAGGATGGCTACCCAGAAGGCCAGGACCAGCCTGACACCGGAAGCCAGCCAAACGGCGTAGGAAAGACCCAGGGTTGCCAGGAGAAAAAGACCGAGATAAAGGGGCTGGATGGGCTGCGGTCGATTCATGCCTTTTATGGTACCTATGAGCCTGTAAAAGTCAAGGGTATCTATCCCCTGACAAGACAGTGGGCCTGGAAGGGGATTCCAGGCCCTGGGGATAGAAGCCCTTAGAAGGGGATAGAAGCCCTTAGAAAACGAAGTCCTCGAGGTACCAGCGCTCGGTCTTCTTATGCTCCTCCTTGGGGTCCATCTTTCCCGCGTGGGCCAGGAGGACGATGAGCTTTTTACCTGGGGTGATCTCCACGTCCGTGGCTTCTCCAGTTTTCAGCTTGCGGCTGAACTCCACCACCCAGGTTTCATCCGCATAGCTGGCTGCGGCGGAAAGGATGGAGTTCTTTCCCCCTTCCTTTTCGTCGGCTACAGGGGTTCCCGTGCGCTTCACCTGGTACATGTCCAAGGCCACCAGCTTGCCCCCTTCCATGTAGAAGAGGTACTGGTCTGCCCCCTTCTTCTTGTCGGTCTTCTCCGGCAGGAAGCCAATGCCGATCCAGCCCTTGCTCTTGCCCTCGAGGGCCAGATACAGCGTATCCCCTACGATGCTCCAATACAGGGTGATCCCGCTTTTTTCGTGCTTGTAGGTTTTGGCGTACTCCCCGCCTGCGATCTTGCCGTCTACCTTGGGAGCCTGGGCTAGCGCCGCGCCTAGGACCAGAACCAGAAGCCAGACCAGAGTTCTTCTCATCCCCTACCTCCTCTTAGTCCCGCATGGTTATCCCCACCACAAAGGCCACGGCGCCCACGTGGGTATGGGCCAAGGCCGCCAAAACCGGCCGGCTTCCCTTGAAGGCCTCGAGGAAGCCGGAAAGGCTCCACAGATTTACCTCGGCATCCTGGGCGTTCCAGAGCAGGTGGTAATAGGCGCCCATGATTCCCGTGAGCACGCTGACCAGCATCCAGAAAAGGAAGGGGTAGCGTACCCACTTGCCCCGGTGGAAGAACATGAGAAGGGTTAGGGGAAAGCCCACCAGGGATACGAAGAAGGGGATTTTGCTTTGCCAGCTTTCCGTCCAGTGGTCTAAGATCCAGTGCTCCATGCCATAGAAGGCAAAGCCCACCATGGCGATGAGAAGGAAGACGGCGCGGAGAAACTCCAGGAGCCTTTCCTCCTCGGTTTTGGCCTTGATCAAGGCTTCTACCATGCTTGCCTCCTAGTTCGCCCTATAGATGGACAAGAGCCCGGTCACGCCCATGTGGGTGAAGGCCATGGCGGCCAGCACCGGGCGGCTTCCGGCCATGGCCTTCATAGCAGCCTCAAACTTCCAAACCATCTCCCCCTCAAAGTTCCAGAGCAAGTGGAAGTAGGCCCCAATTAGACCGGTGAACACCGAAGCCCACATGGTGAGGATGAAGGCCCACCTCACCCAGGGGGTTTTCCGGTCAAAGAGCACCCATAGGGTGAAAATGAACCCCGGGATGGCTACAAAGAAGGGGATCTTACTCTGCCAGCTTTCCGTCCAGTGGTCCAGGAGGAGGAGCTCCACCGGATACATCACCCATCCCACCAAGCACAGAAGAAGCATGACCAGGCGGATGAACTCCAAGGCCCACTGGGTTTGGGTTTGGGCGCTTCTGAAGGCGGATATCACCGTTCACCTCCTACCCACTATGCCAACTGTATCACGGGTATCAAGGGAGGGATGTCCCGTGGGCAATATCCGCCAATTCACCGGGTGGGGTTGATTGCCGCCGTGTAAGGGGAGACCGTTACCCTCCCTGCTGTGAGAAGGAAGATGCTGGCCACGCTGGCAAGGGCTTGGCATCCGGTGACGGCCCCTGAGGTGCGTGGGGGATGCTTCACCCAGCCCGGCCCTCTAACCGGATGGCGTGGGCCATTGTTTTTGGGAGAGGTCTACAAGGGCTTCCCCGCTCCTAAGCGGGCGTAGAAGGCGTGGGTCAAGGCGATGGCCAGGGCATCAGCCAAGTGGCTGGGCTTGGGAGCCTCCTTCAGGCCCAGGATGCCCCGGACCATCAAGGCCACCTCTTCCTTACCGGCGTGCCCGTGCCCGGCCAGGGCCTGCTTCACCTGCATGGGGCCGTAGGCAAAGACGGGAACCCCGGCTTCAAAGGCCGCCACCAGCACCGCTCCCAGGGCCCAGCCCACCTTGTAGGCCAGCTCGTTCTGCCGGTAGAAGTACTGCTCCTCCACCGCCAGGGCCTCGGGGCAGAAGCGGGCAAGGGTTCCCTTTACCCGGGCGTGGATACGCCCCACCCGTTCCTGGGCGGGTTCCTTGTGGGAGGTCCTCACCACCTCTCCGTGGAGGAGGCGGGCTTTTAGGGTGCCCTTGGGCTCCACCTCCACCACCCCCAGGCCCAGATGGGTGATGCCAGGGTCTATGCCCAAAACCACCATGCCTCGAGGTTCTTAGTTGCCCTTTCTAGGGGGTAGTCCGCATCCCCGTAGCGGATAAAGGCGGGGATGTCGAAGTTATAGGGGTCGGCGTGGGTCGGGAAGTCCACGGGCCTAAGCGGCTTGGGCACCACGGTGCTTTCCCCAAAGCCTGCGGCGATGAGGATCACCCTGAGCTCGTCCTGGGCCCGGTCGTCATAGGTGACCCCGTAGAGGATGTCCACATCCTCGTTGCCCGTGGCCTCCCGCACCCGCTCCACCACATCCGCCGCCTCCATAAGGGAAAGGTCCTCGGATCCCACCACGTTGAGGAGAAGCCGCTTGGCTCCCTCAATGGAGCGTTCCAGGAGGGGGCTGTGGGTGGCGGTCTTGGCGGCTTCCTCCACCCGGTTTTCGCCCCGTCCCGCCCCGATGCCCATGAGCACCTGGCCTGCTCCCTCCAAAAGGGTTTTCACGTCGGCGAAGTCCACGTTGATGAGGCCCGGGAGATTGATGACATCGGTGATGCCCTTGACCCCGTGGTAGAGGACCCGGTCGGCGATAAGGAAGGCATCCTTGAGGCTCACCTTCTTGTCCACCGCGGAGAGGAGGCGGTCGTTCTGCACCACCACCATGGCATCCACCCGTTCCTTTAGGCGCTTGATACCCTCTTCCGCCGCCTTGAGGCGTTTCGGGCCTTCGAAGCCGAAGGGGCGGGTCACCACGGCCACCGTGAGGGCTCCAAGCCGCTTGGCGATATCCGCCACCACCGGGGCGCTTCCCGTTCCGGTGCCGCCCCCCATGCCGGCGGTGATAAAGACCAGGTCGGCCCCGTCCAAGGTTTCGGCGATGAGGTCTTCGGCCTCGAGGGCTGCCTTCTCCCCGATCTCGGGGTTGGCCCCGGCCCCAAGGCCCCGGGTGAGCTTCTCCCCAAGCTGGATGCGCTGGTCGGCCAGGCTCTTGGCCAGCACCTGGGCGTCGGTGTTGGCGGCGATGAACTCCACCCCCACGAGGCCCGCCTCAATCATGCGGTTCACCGCGTTGTTCCCCGCTCCCCCGAGACCGATGACCTTGATAACCGCTCCCTCCATCTCTGCCTCCTCTCCCCAAATAGATCCAGAACTAGAACAGGTTATTCAGAATCTCCTTGATCCGCGCCCAAAGACCCTCACCCTTAGTCTTTTCCTCACGCCGTTCCCTTCTTTCCCTGGCCCTCCGGGGCTCGGGTGCGGTGAGGGGCAAGGTGGTGGCGTACCGGACCAAGCCCACGGCGGTGGCATGGGCGGGGGTGGCCACCACGTCGGTGAGGCCGGAAACCCCGTGGGGCTTACCCACCCGCACGGGAAGGCCGTACTGCTGTCTTGCCAGGAGGTCAAAGCCCTTAAGAAGGGCGCTTCCCCCGGTGAGGATGACCCGATTGACCTTGATCTCCAAGGGTCCCAGGGCCTCGTCCACCGACTGGCGGGCCAGGTGCAGGATCTCCCGCAAGCGGGGGCGGATGATGCGGGCGAGCTCGGGGGCAGGCACCTCGCCCAAGGACCCTCCTTCCTGATTGATCTCCAGAACCAGCTCGGGATCCGCCAGCTCCGGCAAGGCTGCCCCGTACTTGCGCTTCACCCTTTCCGCCTCCTCAAAGGGGATTTTGAGGAGCTGGGCGATGTCCTGGGTCACGTGATCCCCACCCAAGGGGAGAACGGAGGAGTGGGCCAGACGGCCTTCCCGGAAGACCGCCACCTCGGTGGTGCCTCCACCCACGTCCAGGAGGAGCACGGTCATATGTTCCTCCTCGGGGGACAGCACACCGAGACCGCTGGCCAGGGGTTGGGCCACCAGGGCCTCGATCTCTAGGCCCGCTTCCCCCACCGCCCGGCGCAGGTTGGCCAAGGGTCCCCGGCCGGCGGCCACCAAGTGCACATCCACCTCGAGGCGCACTCCCGCCATGCCCACAGGATCGCGGATGCCCTCCTGGCCGTCCACCTTGAACTCCAGGGGTAGGGCGTGCAGGAGCTCCAGATCGGCATCAAAGGGGTAGGCCTTGGCCTGCTCTATGGCCCGCTCCACGTCGGCGGCGCTGATGCTTTGGCCCCGGCGGATGGCGGCCAGGCCATGGCTGGTCACGCTTTTGAGATGGGGTCCTCCCACCCCCAGGATGACCCGCTCCACCTTCACCCCGGCCACCCTCTCCGCCTGGTGGACGCTTTGGCGGATGGCCTCCGTGGTGCGCTCCAGGTTGACCACTACGCCCCGCTTCAAGCCCTGGGAGGGCACGCTGCCCTCGCCGATGATATCCAGCACGCCATCGGGGGCCAGTTCCCCGATCACGGTGGTGACCTTGCTGGTGCCGACGTCCAATCCAGCGATAATCATGGGCTTACACTCACCCCCCAAGAATACAGGTAAACCCTGCCCTTTGGTACGCCCGCCTGGGCATACTTTACTAAAAGCTGGGCTTCCGGGGCAAAGACCACGCCCTGGGGTGTTTCCACCCAGAACCCGGCGGGCGTGTAGCGAAGCCGGGTGGCCTCGGGGTAGGCGCGGGCCACGGCCAGGAGGTCTTGGACCGGCAGGGGACCTTGGCCCTCCACCTGGGGGCCCTTGGCCATGCGGGCCCCTCCAGGAAGCACGGTCCCGTCGGTGGCCAAGGCGTTGTCGTCCGCCAGGGGAAGGAGGGGTTCCCGTTCCCTCAGGATCAGGTGAACCTCTCCTATCCGAGGCTTCTCCAGCCGGACTTCTGCCACCCAGGGATCCCGCCGAAGGCTTTGGAGGCGGTCCGAGCGAATCCAAAGCCAGGGCTCGCCAACATGGAGCTGCGTGCGGGCGAGGATGTCCTCCGTTTTTAAATACTTGTTGCCCATCACCACGATGTGTTCCACGGGGAAGAGCACCAGGCTGGCCACATATAAGGTGGCGGCGAGAAGCAAGGCCAGCAGAAGCCTCATCCCCCACATCTTAATCCCCGCCTGTGAAAAACCGACTAAACCTCAAGGCCACACCTCCCACTCCAGCTCCAGGGGCAGTTCTTCCTGGATCCGCTTTAGGAGTTCCAGCACGTCCTTGGCTGTGGCCTGCCCCAGATTAACGATGAAGTTGCCATGTTCTAGGGATACCATGGCGTCGCCCACCCTAAGGCCCTTGAGGCCCCGTTCGTCTATAAGTTTTCCCGCGGAGTGGCCTGGGGGATTTTTAAAGGCGCAGCCGGCGCTTTTCCGCTTGGGCTGGCCCTTCCTGGCGGCATCCACCTCGGCCATGCGCCGCCTTATCTCCTCCAGGGGGCGTTCTTTCAGCCTCAGGCGGACCCGGGTCACGATGCCCCCGGGGGGAAGGTGGCTTTGGCGATAGCCGAAGCCCAGTTCCTGGGGGAGATAGATGTGAAAACGGCCCTCGTGGAAGATCTCCACCGCCTCGAGGGCATCCGCCATCTCCCCAAACCGGGTGCCCGCATTCATCTTGACCGCCCCCCCCACCTGAGCGGGGATGCCGAGGAGGCCCTCGAGGCCGGAAAGCCCTTGGCGGGCGGCTTCCTGGGCCAAAAGGGGAAGAAGGACCCCTGCTCCCACCCAGCCCCTTAGGTCATAGGTGGTGAACTCTCCTGCAAGGCGGATCACCCTTTCGGGCACCCCCTCGTCCATTACCAGAAGGTTGGAGCCGTTCCCCAGGACCCGGTATGGGGCCTCCGTGGCCTTTAGGAGTTCCTCCTGGGTTTCCACGGTCCAAAGCTCCGCCGGGCCTCCCACCCCTAAGGTGGTGTAGTCCTTGAGAAGCACCCGCTCAACCCTCATGGACGAGCCTCCAGGCGAGTTCCGTCACGTCCCCGGCCCCCAGGGTGAGCCAGAGGTCCTCCGGGGTAGCGGTGGCCCTGGCGTACGCCAGGGCCTCCTCCTTGTCCAGAAAACGGGCGGATTTCCCCAGGGCCAGAAGCCGTTCGGCGATCCTTTGGGAAAGGGCTTCGGGGGAGATACTTGCCTTCTCCCCCGCGGTGTACACGGGGAGAACCACCACCTCGTATGCGGAGGATAGCGCCTCGGCAAAGCCTTCCCAAAGTTCCTGGGTGCGGAGGAGGCGGTGGGGCTGGAAGAGCACCCGAACCCGGCGGCCCAGGAGCCTGGCGGTGGCCAGGGTGGCCTTCACCTCCGTGGGGTGGTGGGCGTAATCGTCCACCACCCATGCGCCCCGCACCTCCCCGATTTTCTGGAACCGGCGCCCTACCCCCGGGAAACGGGCCAGGCCCTCGAGGACCGCCCCGGGTTCCACCCCGAAGCTTAGGGCAGCTAAGGCGGCAGCCAGGGCGTTTTGCACGTTGTGAACGCCCGGGACTTGGAGCCTAGCCTCCCCCAGGGTCCGGCCTTGGTACACCAGTTGGAAACGGCTTCCCGTGGGGCCAAGCTCAGCTTCCTCGGCCCAAAGGTCCCCTCCCTCCCCGAAAAGCTTCCTGGGGAGTCCTTGGGAAAGCCTTAGAAGCCTGGGGTCGAAGGTGGGCACCACCACCGTCTTGGCCCTGCTCAAAAAGCCCCGCATGGCTTTTTCCAATTCCTCCAGACTCGCGTGGTAGTTGGGGGCCCTTTGCCCGGCGGGGGCGATGTGGTCCGCCTCGAGGTTGGTGGCCACCGCCACCTCCACCTCCACCTCCTGGAAGAGGGGATCGGACTCGTCCACCTCCGCCAGGCGGGGGCCGAGGCCAAAGCGGGCGTTTCCAGGTAGGAGGGAAAGCTCGCCCCCGAGCAGCACCCAGGGGTCCAGGTCCGCGGCCAGAAGGATGCTGGCCAGCATCCCCGTGGTGGTGGTCTTGCCGTGGGTACCGGTAACCCCCAAGGAGGATCGTTGCCTTAGCAGATGGGCAAGAAGCTCCATCCTCCTCAGCACCCGCATCCCCTTGCGCCTGGCTTCTTCCACCTCGGGGTGGTCCAAGGGAATGGGGGTGGGAACCACCAGGGTGTCCTCCTCCTGGAGATGGGCAGGATCGTGACCCCTATGGACCGGGACCCCTAGGCTTTCCGCCCGCCGGCCAGGGGCTAGGTCGCACCCGGTCACCTCCATTCCTTCCCCCAGCAAGAGGTGGGCCAAGGCGCTCATGCCCACTCCCTCGAGGCCCATGATGTGTACCCGTGTCATAGGAATTCCTCCAGCCAATCCGCCAGCCTGCCCGCGGCGCCCTCGGGGGAAAGGCGGGCCATGCCCTCCCGGTAGGGTTCGGGGTGGGCCAGGATCCCTTCCACCTGCTTTGCAAGCCCCGCCAGATCCCCAAGCTCCGCCCCACCTGCCTGCCGATAGGCTCGGGCGTTGGCCGCCTGGGCACCCCCGTCCAGGCTGGGGGAAAGGGGAAAGAGCAAGGCGGGCAGGCGGTGGTAGGCGGCCTCTGCCAGGGTACCCGCCCCGGCCCGGGCGAGGAGGAGATCCGCGGCGCTCATGGCCAGGGGGGTGTCCACGAACCCCGCAATCCGGTAGCCCTCTTCCTCCAGATGCCGGTAACGTTCCAGCCAGCGCTCCCCCACCTGGTGAAGGACAGGGAGGCCTAGGGGTTTGAGCAGGGGAGGGAGCCGCTCGTTGAGTTCCAGGCTACCCTGGCTTCCCCCGAGAATGAGGAGCAAGGGCTTGTCCAGGGGGAAACCCAGCCTGGCCTTGGCCTCGGCCTTGGGGTAGCGCACCTCCCGCACGGGGTAACCGGTGACCCGGGCCTTGCGGGCGAGTCCGGGGGAAAGGGGTACCGGCACGGAGAGGGCAAGACCCCGGGCCATGGGGGCGAGGAGCCTTACGGCCAGACCCAGCTTGGCGTTTTGTTCGTGGAGGAGGACGGGAATGCCCTTAAGTTCTCCCACCATGGCCCCGGGAAACCCGGCATACCCTCCGGTGGAGAGGATGGCCCTGGGCCTTGTCCCAACAAGAAGGCGCCAGGCGGCCCTAAGGCCCAGGAGGAGTTTCTGGGCTTCCTTTGGCCTGAAGGCACTTCGGTCCAGCTTTCCTGCGGGGATCAGGGCGTGGGGAATGGAGGTTTCGGGGAGGAGGCGGGCCTCGAGGCCCCCTTGGCTTCCCAGGTAGAAGACCTCGAGGCCCCGCCGCCTCAGCTCCTCCGCCACCGCCAAGGCGGGGAAAAGGTGCCCCCCGGTTCCACCCCCCGTCAGGAGGACCACGGTTGCACCTCCTTCCTTGGGGTTTCCCGGGCCAGGCGCATCAGGGCGCCCACGGCGAAGCCGGAAACCAAAAGGGAGCTTCCCCCATAGGAAACCAGGGGGAGCGGTACCCCCGTGACCGGCAGGAATCCCACGGTCACTCCGATGTTCAAAGCAGCCTGTAGGGTGAGGTAAAGGGTAAGGCCCAGGGCCACCAACCCCAAGGGTCCAGGAAGCCTGAGGGCCAGGGAGAGCCCCCGGACGAAGATCAGAAAGTAGAGCAAGAGCACCATGAACCCTCCTAGCCAGCCGGTGGCGAAGACCACGCTGGCAAAGACCATGTCGTTGTGGGCCTCGGGCAGGTGCGGAAGGTTTCCCGAAGGACCCTGGCCAAGGGGACCGGCCAGGATCAGGGCCTTCTGGGCCTGGAGAACCTGGTAGGCGGTCTGGGAGGGGCTGGCCTCACCCTGAAGGTAATCCACAAAGCCCGTAAAGCGCTCGGACACGTAGCGGAAGCGGGCGAAGTAGATCCCGGAAAAGGGGGCTAGGACCAAGGTCCCTGCCAGGCTCACCATGATGAGCCTTCGCCAGGGTACCCCCGCCAGAATGAAGAGGAGGCCGGCTAGGGTTACCAGGAAGAGGGCGGTGGCGAAGTCGGGCTCCACCAGCACCAACCCTGCGGTGAGGCCCACCAAGGCTGCGGCCCCCACGATGGGGTAGTCGTTTCCCTTCCGTCCCACGAAGGAAGCCAGGTAGTAGGCCAGCACCACCTTGGCGAGTTCCGAGGGTTGGAAGGCAAAGGGCCCCAAGTAAAACCACCGCCGCACCCCTCCCGGGCCGCTTCCCACGAGGAGGACCAACGCGAGGAGAGCGAAGGTGGCGGCAAGCAGGAAGCGGGCGTGGCGAAGGAGCCTTGCGGGAGGCAGGAGAAGGCCCAGGATCATGGCCCCAAGCGCGGCTCCAATGCGGAGGAGGTGGCTAGGGAGGAGATTGGGCTCCGCCACCCCCACGCCCAGGAGGCCGAAGGCCATGAGGAGAAGGGCGCTTAGGAGGAGGATGGGGTCCAAGGCTCACCTCCTAGGGCGTAGACCGCTTCCCGGAAGGCCTGGGCGCGGTCCTGGTAGTCCCGGAACTGATCGAAGCTGGCGGCCAGGGGAGCCAGGAGGACGCTTCCCCGTTCCAGGCGCTTCAAAGCCTCGGCCACCGCTTGCCGCAAGGCGGCCCGCCCATCGGCCTGGGGGAGGGCCACCACCTCCACTTCACCCCCCAGGGCCTCGGCCATTTTGAGGCCATCCCGACCGATGGCCAAAACCACCCGTACCCGAGAAAGGAGAGGGCGTAGGGGCTCGAGGTCGGCTCCCTTGTCCTCCCCGCCCAGGATCCAGGCGATGGGGGCCGGGGCGGCCTTCAAGGCAGCGGCCACCGAGGGGGTGCGGGTGGCGATGGAGTCGTCGATGAAAACCACTTCCCCCTTCTTGGCAAAGACCTGAAAGCGGTGGGGTGGGGAGGGCAGGGTCCGCAGGCTTTCTTGGAGAAGGGCTGGGTTCAAAGGGCGGCCCAGGAGGTCCAGGTAAGCCCGGGTGGCCTCGAGGGCCGCTCGGAGGTTGGTCTCCCTGGGGCTTTCCGCGGGCCGGAAGGGATAGAGCCGGGCGGGGGAGGCCAGGGCCGCCCGCCGCACCTTGGGGTCCCCTTCGTTGTAGACCAGAGCGTCCTCAGGGATGAGGTTCTTGAGGAGGTTCAGCTTGGCCTGGTGGTAGGCCTCCACGCTGCCGTGCCGGTCCAGGTGGTCCACCCCAAGGTTGAGGAGAACCGCCACCCGGGGGCGGAAGGCATGGATTCTTTCCAGCTGGAAACTGGAAAGTTCGGCCACTGCCACCTCAGCCTCGTCCACCACGCTGACCAAGGGGGGATCCACATTGCCCCCCTCGAGGGCCTTAAGCCCCTGCCCCTTAAGGAGATGGGCGGTGAAGAGGGTGGTGGAAGTTTTGCCGGCGGTGCCGGTGATGCCGATGATTGGGGTGGGGGAGAAACGGTAGGCCAGCTCCGCTTCCCCAAGGATCAGGGCCCCGCGGGCCTTCAGAGCCTCGAGGTGGGGGTGGGAAAGGGGTACCCCGGGGGCGGCCACCACCTCTGGGTAGTCCCCCTCCAGGTTCCAGTCCGGGGTGAAGCCCAAGTCCAGGGCTTCCCGCACCTCCTCTTCCCGAGGGCGGTCGTCGTAGAAACGGGCGGGAAGTCCCCGCTTCTTCAAGAAGCGCAGTACCCCAAGCCCGCTTCGTCCTAGCCCATAGACCAGGATCATGCTCCTCCTCCCAGGCTGAAGGCCAAGGCCGTGGCCAAGGCGGTGAGCACGGTGAAGCGGAAGACGATCTTGCTTTCCTCCCATCCGGAAAGTTCCAGGTGGTGGTGCAGGGGGCTCATGCGCAGAAGGCGCCTCCCTGTCCTTCGGAAGTAGAGGACCTGGACCACCACGGAGAGCACCTCCAGTACGGGTACGATGCCCGCCAAGGGCAGAAGCCAAAGCTTCCCCGTGAGGACGAAAAGCCCGGCCAGCATGGCTCCCAGGGCCTGGCTTCCCGTATCCCCCATGAAAACCCTGGCCCTGGGGGCGTTGTGCCAGAGGAAGCCCAGGAGGGTGCCCAGGAGGGTTTGGGCAAAGGGGTAGGGGTAAAAGGGAAGGAGGAGGACGGCGGCCACGCTGGCCAAAAGACCGTCCAGGCCATCCGTGAAGTTGAAGGCGTTGGCCGCGCCCACCACCGCCATGAGGATGAGCAGCACATCCGCAAGGGGCCAGGGAGTGTAGGCCACCTGCCGCACCGCCCAAAGGGCAAAGATCAAGGCCATGAGGGTCTGCAGGGCCAGCTTCTCGCGGGCCCTTAGGGGCCGGGCGAGGTTTCCCCCCAGGTCGTCCACAAGCCCCAGGAGGGCGAAGCCCAGGCCCAGGAGCCAAAGGCCGGCGAACCCGTCCCGCCCTATCAGGCTGTAGGCCAGAAAACCCGCTAGGAGGAAGGCCACACCCCCCATGCTAGGGGTACCCTGCTTGGCCAGGTGGCTTTGGGGCCCATCGGTCCGCACCTTCTTGCCCAGGCCCAGGCTTCTCATGAACACGATCCAGACTGCGGTGAGGAACCAGGAGAGGAGAAGGGCTAGGGCCATACCACCTCCTTGCAGGAAACCACCCGTTGGCCTGGGGTAAGGTAGATGGCCTCTTTCCAGGCGGCAAAGTCCTTAGCCGCCGTCACGGGTTTCGCTCCCTCGGGCCGCACCAGGTAGACCCAGCCCTCCATGAGGGCCACCACCCCGCAGGCCCCGGCCTGGGCTTTGCGGACAAGCTGGGGCAGGGGGAGGAGGAGGCCTTCCGGGTAGAAGTAGGCTTCCTGGCCCAGGGCCACCACCCCGGTGCCCCAAGCCACCACCTGAGAGAACGTTCCTGGGCGCAAAAGGGTGGTGTCCCGGTAAAGCCCCCTTTCCCCCACCCAGAAGAGCCCTTCTTGGCCCCAGACGGCGTCCCGGGCAGGGTAGGGGAGAAACCCTTCTTCCATGTAGACGCTTTCTCCTAGCCCCACCACCACTTTCCCTGAATAGGCCCTAAGAAATTGGGGGATGCCTGGCAGGGGAAGGCTTTGCCAATGACCGTCCCGGTAGATGAGAAGCTGGTACGGGTAGGCGGCGTAGAGGCTTTGCTGGTCAGCATCCAGCAAGAGGGGAGGTCCTGGCAGGGCCACGGAGAAGCGGCCCGTCACCCACCCTCCCTCGGCGAAGCCGCCCGGGTAAGGAAGCACAGGGGCAGTGGCCTGGAGGGGAGCACAGGCGCTGAGGAGGGCGAGAAGGGGCAGGGCGTTCAGGCGTCCCATAGCTCCAGAATCCTTTCCAGGCCCACGCTCCTGGAGGCCTTCAGGTAGACCAGGTCCCCGGGTTGAACCCGTTCCTTGAGCCAGGCCACGGCCTCCTCGAGGTCTTCCACCCCTTCCCCGCCTAAGGAGGCCTGGGCCTTGGCGTAGGGGCCCAGGTACAGGGGTTTAAGGCCAAGCCGAGCTGCCTCTTCCGCCACCTCCAGGTGGAGCCTTAGGGCTTCCTCCCCCAATTCCCGCATCTCTCCCAGGACCGCCCACTTCCTGCCGGGTTGCTGGGCCAGCCAGGCTAGCCCCGCTTTCACCGAGAGGGGGTTGGCGTTGTAGGCGTCGTTCAAGAACACCACCCCATCCCTTTCCCGCCGCTCCATCCGTCCCGGGGGAAGCATCAGGTGGGCTAGCCTCTCCGCCACTTCCTTGGGATCTAGGCCCAGCATCTCCGCCACCCCCAAGGCGGCCAAGGCGGCCACGGCCGGGCCCATGCCGGGGTAGGGGATGCGGACCTCGAGGGCCCCGTAGCGGAAGCGGCTTTCGTGAAGGAGAAGCCTCAAGTCTTCTCCCCGAAAGGTGGCCTCGCCAAAGCCGTAAGTGGGGAGGCCCCGGCCCAGGCCGAAGCGCTCCAGGACCTCGGCCGCCTGGAGGCTCACCAGGGCCTGGGGGGCGGACAGCAGGCCCACTTCCTCCTCCACCACTCCCTGGAGGCTGCCGAAGGCTTCCAGGTGTTCCTCTCCCAAGGCGGTGAGCACCGCCAGGTGCGGCTTGGCCAGGCCCATGAGCTCGGCCATCTCCCCCACCCGGTCCACCCCGAGCTCCACCACGCAGCCCGGGGCCTCGGGATCCAGCCTCAGGAAGAAACGGGCGAGGGGCGGGGCCGTGTTTTGGTTTCCGGGAGGGGCGGGAAGCCCCAGGCCTTGGGCCAGGGCTTCCTTGGTGGTGGTTTTGCCCGAGCTGCCTCCCACCGCCACCACCTGGCTGGGGAAAAGCTCCCGCAAGGCTCTTCCCAGGTGGAGAAGGGCTTGGTGAGTGTCCGCCACCTCCACCGTGGCGGGTCCCGGACGGTCGGAGAGGACCAGGTGGGCTCCTTTGGCCCGGGCTTCGTCCACATACTCCCGTCCATGGACCCGCTTCCCGGGCAGGGCCACGAAGAGACTGCCGGGGGTGGTCTTGCGGCTATCCCAGTGGAGGTCGCGCACGGGTTTCCCCCCAGGGTGAAGCTTTCCCCCGGTGGCCCTGGCCACCCAATCCGGCGTTACTTCCCTAACATGATGAAGATACACAAGCCACTCACCGCCCTTCAGCATAGGGGGGTACGCCCCGGTACGCCAAGAGCCCGGCGGCCACCTCCCGGAAAATGGGGGCGGCCACCAGGCTACCGTGGATCTCCCCTTTGGGATGGTGGACGGCCACCACCACGGTGTAGAGGGGTTCATCCCCAGGCACGAAGCCGGCAAACCAAGCGGTGAAGACCTCCTGGGAATACCTTCCGTTCACCACCACCTGGGCGGTTCCCGTTTTGCCCGCCAAGGGGTACCCCGCCAGGTGGGCCCGGGGAGCGATGCCTTCCTGCAGGGCCTGACGGATGGCCCTGGCGGTGGCTGGGGAGAAGACCCGCTCCGCCTGACCTTCCTGCTGGACGAAGAGCTTGGGTGGGTGGTAGAGGCCGTCCGCCAGGGTGTTGAAGGCAGCGGTGAGGTGAAGGGGAGTGATAAGGAAACCCTGGCCGAAGGTGTGGTTGGCATAGGCGGCGGGGCTCCAGGTACGGGGAGAGGTAACGATTGGGCTAGCCACCCTGACCCCGGGCAGGGGGGTGGGATCGGTGAGGTGTAGACGTTCCATATAATGGTAAAACACCTGCTTGGGCAGGGCCTCGGCCAGCAGGCTGATGCCCACGTTGGAGGAGTAGCGAAGCACCTCGGCCAGGGTGAGGATGGAAGGGTGGGGAATCACGTCCCGGATGGTCCATTCGTCCACCACCCGTTGCATGGGGGCTTCCACGCGGGTGGTGAGGCTGGCCGCTCCTTCCTCCAGGAGCATGGCGGCGGTGAGGGCCTTCATGGTGGAACCAGGCTCCAGGGGTACCAAAAAGGCGTGGTTCCGCCAGGAGATGTCCCGGTTGGGATCCCCCCTGGGGGCTAGGGGATCAAAGGCTGGCCCGTTGGCCACCGCCCTGAGGTTGCCTTCCCGGTCCATGACCAGCAGGGTGCCAAAGGCTCCCCGGCTTCGCGCCAGGCCCTCCCAGAGGGCCTTCTCCGCCAGGGCCTGGATCCAGGGGTCCAAGGTGAGGGTGAAGGAGCGGCCCGCCTCCAGGGCCCCGTTCAAATCCCGTTCCAGCCCCTCAAGCCCCTTCCCCGTGCCCCGTTCCCCGAAGCCCAGGAGCTGGCTGGCGCTTTTTCCCAAGGGGTAGTAGCGTCCTTCCTTGAGGTCAAGGGCCAAGGGGGTGCCATCCTGGGCATACAGGGTGCCTCGAGGGGGGTAGCGGGAGGCAGGGGGGCGGAGAGCCTTGGAGGGTGGGCGATCAGGCTGTAAAGGCCTAAGCCGAAGAGGGCCAGCCAGAGGGCGAACCCCAGAAAAACCCAGGAGACCCGGCTTACCCCTACGGTCACTCCGCCCACCTCCCCTGGCTCATGGGCACGAAGCCCTTCTCCTTGGCCCAGGAGAGCACCCGATGGGGCTCGGTGGCCTGCCACCTTTCCTTGAGCAAGGTTTCCTCCCGGGCTTTTAACCTGGCGAGCTCCTCTTCCATCTTGGCCAGGTGCGCCTTCTCCATTTGGTTGCGGTGGCCCACGGCGAAGACCAAGAGAAGGGCTAAGAGGTAGAGGAGGCCGAAGCGAAGGGTTGTGCCCAGGCTTCCCTGGCGGTGCATCAGGCCACCTCCTTCTCCGCCGCCCTGAGCTTGGCGCTACGGGACCTGGGGTTCTTCGCTACCTCCTCTGGACTCGGGGTGATGGGCTTTTTGGTGAGTATCTTGAGGCAGCTTTCCTTAAGGAAACGCTTCACCAACCGGTCTTCCAGGGAGTGGAAGGTGATGACCAGAAGCCTCCCTCCAGGGGCCAAGACCTCCTCGGCTTGCCTAAGGAATTCCTCCAGAGCACCCAGCTCGTCGTTCACGTACATCCGGATGGCCTGGAAGGTTTTGCGGGCGGGGTGGCCCGCCTTCCGGAAACCCACCGCCTGCCGCACCACCTCGGCCAGCTCCAAAGTGGTGCGGATGTGGGCTTTCCGCCTTCTCTCCACGATGGCCTTGGCGATGCGATGGGCCTCTTTTTCCTCCCCCAGGTCCCGCAGAATCCGCCGGAGGTCTTCCAGGGGAAGGATGTTCACCACCTCGTAGGCGGTGGGGCCTTCCTCCCCCATGCGCATGTCCAGGGGGCCTTCCCTCTGGTAGCTGAAGCCCCGCTTGGGATCCTCCAGGTGGAAGCTGCTCACCCCTAGATCCGCCAGGATGCCCGCCACCTGGCTAACCCTGGCCTCCTGGAGGACCTCCTTTAGATGGCGGAAGTTCCGCTGAAAAACCCTGAGCCCAGGGAGCCCCAGGGCCTTTGCCCGGGCCACAGCCTCGGGGTCCTGGTCCAGGCCGATGACCAGGCCTCCGCGTTCCAGGATGCCCTTGGTGTGCCCAGCTCCTCCCAAAGTGGCGTCCACGTACACCTGCCCCGGGCGGACTTGCAGCAGGTTTAGAACTTCTTCGTAAAGAACGGGAATGTGCTCGGTAATGGCGTCCATAGTCTCCTATCCGATAAGCCCCTTGAGGGCCTCGGGGGCCGGGGGGTTTTGCATGATCTCCTCAATGGTCTTCCACCAGCGTTCCTGGCTCCAGATCTCCAGCCGTCCCGGGGCACCGGCGATCACCACCTCCCCACCCTCCTGAAGACCTGCGAATTGACGGAGGGGTGGGGGAATCAGGACCCGGGAGGCGTTGTCCATGCGGGTTTTGTGGGCCCCGGAGTAGAAGAAGCGCACGAAGGCCCGGGCCTGAGCGTCGGTGAGGGGAAGGTTGACCAGCTGCTCTTCAATCTTGCGCCAGCGGTCCGAGGGAAAGACGTAGAGGCAGCCCTCCATTCCCCGGGTGAGTACCAGGCCGTCCTCGAGGAAATCCCGGAAGGGGCCGGGGATCACCACCCGCCCCTTGTCGTCCAGGCTGTACTGGTACTCGCCGAAGGGCATTTCCCACCTGGTCCCACCCTCTGGGGCTGGCTGGGCTTGGGCGTCCGGTTTGGAGCCTTACCCGCAGAGGAGTTCTTGCCCAGGAGTATAGCACGGATTCCCCACAGTTTTCCACTACCTCCCACCTACATCCCACACATTTCCCACCCCGGATGCAAAGAAAAACCCCAAGCCGAAGCTTGGGGAGCCCCAGGACAGGGCGTAAGCCGGGTTCTGTTTTCGGCGGTCATCTCTCTGGGACCGGCGTCGCCGCCGGCCTCAAGCGGTCCATCCCAGGGGTTGTGGCGGGCCGGGCAAGCCCTTCCCCTCTACTGGGCCTTGCACCGGGTGGGGTTTGCCGTGCCGCCCCTGTTGCCAGGAGGCGCGGTGGGCTCTTACCCCACCGTTTCACCCTTGCCCGCACCAGGCCTTGGCCTGGCCGCTGGCGGTCTTTTCTCTGTGGCACTTTCCGTCGGGTTACCCCGCCCAGCCGTTAGCTGGCACCCTGCCCTATGGTGCCCGGACTTTCCTCACCCGGGAGGTTCGGCTCCCGGGCGCGACCGCCCCCCTGTCCTGGGGCATCCTTCATTCTAGTCCAGCTAGGGAGTAAAGTGAAGGCGTGAGGCTTCCCTGGTACCTGCCCCTTCTCCTCCTCTTTTTCGCCCTGGTGGGGCTTGGGGTTTTGGGGATTCTCTGGCTCCTGGCGGTCTTAGGCGTGGGGGTGGGGGTGTTCTGGATGGCCTGGGAGCGGCTACGCCGCCGCCTCTTCGGCCCCAGGTGGCGCCGCCTGCCCCCGCCTTAAGGTTGCGGGATGCCTTGGGGTCCTGGTAGAGTAAGAGATGGCTTTGCGCACGGCCAAGACCGTGCGAAAGGAGGCGAAACGTGAAGGAAGGCATCCACCCCAAGCTGGTTCCCGCCCGCATCATCTGCGGTTGCGGCAACGTCATCCACACCTATTCCACCCGTCCGGAGATCCACGTGGAAGTTTGCAGCAACTGCCACCCCTTCTACACGGGGCAGCAGCGCTTTGTGGACACGGAAGGTCGCGTGGAGCGCTTCCAGCGCCGCTACGGGGATTCTTACCGCAAGGGACGGTAAGGGCAGGTTTTTGGTCTACGGCGAGGCCTTAAAGGGCCTCGCCGCTTCTTTGGTTGGGGTCAGGAACGGGGTTTCCCGTGGCGGTCCCCTTCGGCTTATTCCCGGCCCTTCTATGGGGGGTGGGGCAGGTATGCTTTTATCGTCCCCACTTTTCCAATATCTCAAAACTTGCACCTCCCGAATACCCTGCATGAACACCCCCTTCCCCCCGCAGGCGGGGGCCAAAGACCCAAAGCTCCCAGCTCGGCCATGAGGACCCGCAAGACCACCTCCGGCAGCAGCAGGCGCGCCGCTGCCCACCCAGCCTCCCGCCAAGAAAGACCTCTCCCGTCTGGAGCTAGCCTCACCCAGTGGGCCAGCAGGTAAGCCAGGAAGGACAGCACCAGAAACCGATGCACCCCCAAGGCCGTCCGCTGCCCAAAACGCCCCAGGGAAAACTCGCTCTTTACCGTGCGGAAGAAGTGCTCAATGGTAAACCGCCGCCGCCCCCACACCAGCACAGTCCGTGGCCCCGCAGGAAAGGTGGCCACCACGTACCGCCACTCCCACCCTCCCCCGGGTAAGGGATAGCGGTACCAGCTCACCCACACGGGAAAGGGAAGTCCCCGCAGATGCACCCGACTCCCCTGCCGTCTGAGCCCAAAGAGGGGAAGCCCCTCCCGCGTCTTTCGGTCCCGCCGCATCCCCACCACCGCTTCCAGACCCAACCCCCGCACCCCCACAAGAAACCGGGCGGTGCCGAAGGCAGCATCGGCCACCACCCGAAGGTGGAAGGACTTGCGCATCCAGGGGGGCAGGGAGGCCAGAAGACGCAGGGCAAGGAGGGAAAGGGCCTTCTCCCCCTTCCCCCGCCACACCCGGTAGGCCCAGGGGATGCGCAGCTCTCCCAGCACCAGATAGAGCACCACCAGGTGGAGCCCCCACTTGCCGTGGAAAAAGGAGAGGGGCAAGGCGGGGAAGAGGCCCCGCTTCTCCAGGGTGACCAGGTCCAGGACCACCAGGAGCCTGGGCTTGGGCCCCCGCCTGGGCCTGGCCCGGTGGAGGGTTTCCTGGGCCTTCTTGCGAGCCAGGCGGATGAGGGCGCGGGTGGGCCAGGGATAGCGGTTGAGGAAGCGGGAGAGGGCGGAAGGGGACTTGGTCTTGCTGTGCTGGGGCCTGGCCTTGCCGTGGCCGGTGAGAAGGAGGAGAAGAAGCGCTTTGAGGGATTCGCGGAGGTGGGGGGTTGGCAGGAGGGCCAGGAGGGTCCAGAGTAGAGAATGGGCCGTTTGGGTCATGGCACCCTTCATCCGAAGGGAACCCGGCGGCCCTTTTCAAGTGGTCCCCTGGCGCATGGGTATGCGGGGGGTGGATAAGTGCAAGTTTTGAGATATCGCTCCCTCCGCTAGCTACCCGTCATAAGCGTGGGCCAGGGCCTCCCCCTCAGAGCCTTCCTCCAGCATCCTCCGAACCCGGTCCAAGGCCGCCATTTTGGAGAAAGTATACCCTATGCCCGGGTAGAATCTGGGCCAGGATGCCCCCGGTACTGCATCGTCAAGGTTGGATTGAGGTTATCACCGGGCCCATGTTCTCGGGCAAGAGCGAGGAACTCATCCGCAGGGTCAAGCGGGCCCTCATCGCCCGGCAACGGGTTTTGGTGTTCAAGCCCCGGCTGGACACCCGGTACCACGAAAGCCAGGTGGTGAGCCACGACGGCCAGCGGGTGGAGGCTATCCCGGTTGGCGAGGCCAGGGAAATCGAAGCGTACCTATCCTCCTTGCCCCAGGTGGTGGCGGTGGACGAGGTCCAGTTTTTGGATGCTGGCCTTCTCCCCTTGGCAGAGGATCTGGCCCGCCAGGGAGTGCGGGTGATCCTGGCAGGGCTGGATCTGGACTTCCGGGGTGAGCCCTTCGGCCTCATGCCGGAGCTTTTGGCCCGGGCGGAGTTCGTGGAAAAGCTTACGGCCATCTGCGCCCAGTGCGGGGCTCCTGCCACCCGCACGCAGCGCCTGGTAAACGGAAAGCCCGCCCGCTACACGGACCCCGTGATCCTGGTGGGGGCCAAGGAGCACTACGAGCCCCGTTGCCGAGCCTGCCACCAGGTTCGTTACTGAGAGAGGGGCAGGGGAGCCCCTTTGCGCTTCTTGAACCGTACCTCCAGCACCCCCTGGCGCAGACTTGCCTGGGCGCTACCCTCCTCGATGGGGCCGGGCAGGTCCAGGGTGCGGCGGAAGGTGCCCATGGGCCGTTCCTCCAGGAGGTAGACCCCAGGTAGGGGATGGCGGATCCCGGCCAGGATGATGCGGCTTCCCTCCTCCAGAAGCTCCAAATCCTCGGGGCGTACCCCAGGGAGGTCCACGAGGAGGACGTAGTGGTCCTCCTCCTCGAGGAGGTCCACCTTGGGGGTCCAGGCGGCGGGTTCCTCCCCCGTGAGCTGGTAGGCCAGCTCGGCGATGCGCTCCTGTAGCTCTTTCAGCTTGCGTAGGGTCTCCAGGCGGTCTAGGCGCTCCAGCATGCCCTTAGCATAAGGGATGTGGAGGCGATCCCGGTCCTGGCGGGCCCCACGGGGAGCGGGAAGACCCTCCTGGCCTTGAGGCTTGGGGAGGAGCTTCCCCTCGAGGCGGTTTCCGCCGACGCCACCATGGTCTATCGGGGCCTAGACATCGGCACGGACAAGCCCAGTCCGGAGGAAAGGCAAAGGGTTCCCCACCACCTGGTGGACATCCTGGAGCCCTCCGAGGCCCTGAGCGTGGTGCGCTGGGTGGAGCTGGCGGAGGCAGCCATCGCCGATATTTTGGCTCGGGGGAAGGTACCTTTGGTGGTTGGGGGTACGGGGTACTACATCCGGGCTCTTTCCCAGGGGCTTCCCACCCTGCCTCCGCCCGATCCAGAGGTCCAAGAGGCCCTTTGGCGGGAGCTCGAGGAAAGGGGTCTTGAGGCCCTGTTGGCCGAGCTTTCCAGGGTTAGCCCGGAGGATGCCCTGCGGGTGGATAGGAACCCCAGGAGGCTGGTGCGGGCCTTGGAGGTGGTAAGGCGCACGGGAACGCCTCCTGCCCGCTTTCCCCTTCGCTCGCCCCGGTTTGCCTACAGGAAACTGGTTCTCTGGCCCGAGCGCACCTGGCTTTTTTCCAAGCTGGAGGAAAGGGCCAGGCGCCAGTTCGCCCAGGGTCTGGTGGAGGAGGTGAAGCGCCTGTTGGAGCGGTACCCCGCCATGCCCACCGCCCTTCAGGCCATCGGCTACAAGGAGGTGGTGGGATACCTCCAGGGTGCGTACAGCCTGGAGGAAGCCCTGGCCCGGGATATCCGGGCGGTGAAGGCCTACGCCAAAAGGCAGTACACGTGGTTCCGTCACGAACCCGGGGACGTCACCTATTTGCCGAGGGGAGGGGAGGAGGCTTACCCGGGCTTTCGGGACTGGCTTGATCTCCACTTCGGGCTATAGTAGGGGCATGTTGGCCCACGAGATCCGCGCCAAGGTGGCGCAAGGGGAGATATCTCCCCTGGAGGTGGCCCAGGTTTACCTGGAGCGGATCCGCTCCTTGGACCCAGGCCTTGGAGCCTTCCTCACGGTAAACCAGGGGGTGCTGGAGGAGGCCCGTTCCCTGGACCCTTCCCTTCCCCTTGCGGGGCTTGTTGTGGCCGTTAAGGACAACATCGTCACCAAGGGCATCCCTACCACGGCGGGAAGCCGGCTTTTGCAGGGTTTCCTGCCCCCTTACGAGGCCACGGCGGTGGCCCGGCTAAAGGCCCTTGGCGCCCTGGTCATAGGCAAGACCAACCTGGACGAGTTTGGGATGGGTTCCTCCACCGAGCACTCCGCCTTTTTCCCCAGCCGGAATCCCTTCGACCCCACCCGGGTGCCCGGGGGGTCTAGCGGGGGAAGCGCGGTGGCGGTGGCGGCGGATCTGGCGCCTGTGGCCTTGGGGTCGGATACCGGGGGAAGCGTGCGCCAGCCTGCGGCCTTCTGTGGGATCTATGGTCTTAAGCCCACCTATGGCCGGGTAAGCCGCTATGGCCTTATCGCTTACGCCTCGAGCCTGGACCAAATCGGCCCCATGGCCCGCTCGGTGCGAGATCTTGCCCTGGTCATGGACGCCATCTCCGGTCCCGATCCCCTGGACGCCACCAGCCTGGACCTGAAGCCCCGGTTTCAGGAGGCCCTGGCGGAGCCCCTGCCCTCCTTGCGGCTTGGGGTGGTGCGGGAGGCCCTTTCCGGGAATAGCCCCGGGGTGGAGGAGGCTTTGCGGCAGGCCTTGAAGGTTTTCCGGGGGCTTGGCCTTCAGGTGAAGGAGGTGTCCTGGCCTTCCTTGCCCCTGGCCCTAAACGCCTACTACATCCTGGCCCCTGCGGAGGCCAGCTCCAACCTGGCCCGTTACGACGGGACCCTTTTCGGCTATCGGGCCGAAGGGGAAGAGCTATGGCGGGTGGTGGAGGAGACGCGGGCCCGATTGGGTCTCGAGGTGAAACGCCGCATCCTGGTGGGCACCTTTGTGCTCTCCAGCGGGTACTACGAGGCCTATTACGGCCGGGCCCAGGCCTTCCGCAGGCGGCTTAAGGCGGAGGCCCGGGCCCTTTTCCAGGAGGTGGACCTCTTCCTCCTCCCCACCACCCCCCATCCCGCCTTTCCCCTGGGAGGCAGGCCCGATCCCTTGGCCATGTACCGGGAGGACCTCTACACCGTGGGGGCTAACCTGGCGGGCCTTCCCGCCCTATCCCTCCCCGCCGGCTTTGAGGACGGCCTCCCCGTGGGCCTTCAGCTTTTCGCTCCCTGGGGGAGGGATGAACTCCTCCTGCGGGCGGCCTTGGCTTTTGAGGAGGCTACCGACCGGGCTTTCCTCCGTACCCCTTTGGGCGAGGCTTTGTAGTGGAGGCTTTCTTTCGCCACCGCCTGGCCACCCGCCTGGCCCGAAGGCTTAGGGCCGAGGGCAGGCCTTTACCTTTTCCCGCCCTGGGGGAGGCCCTGGGGCTAAGGGGTCCGGTGGAGCCCGTGGTGCGGCCCCTGCTGGACGGGCGCTTCCGCTTGGGGGAGGAGGTGGAGCTTTGGGAGTGGCACTACCCTTTCCCCCATCCCGGGGAGGCGGTGGTGGTCTTGGACCTGGAAACCACCGGGCTTTCCCCCGGCCTCAACGAGGTGATCGAAGTGGGCTTGGTGCGGCTGGGGCGGGGAGAGCGCCAAAGCTTTCAGAGCCTGGTGCGCCCAAGCCGCCCTCCCAGCCCCTTTATCGAGAGGCTCACGGGGATTCGCGCTTGGGAGCTGGAGGGGGCTCCTCCCCTCGAGGAGGTTCTGGAGAAGGCTTACCCCCTCTTGCGGGGGGCCACCTTGGTCATCCAAAACGCCAGCTTTGACCTGGGGTTTCTGCGGCCCGCCCTTGAGGGCATGGGCTATTTCCTGGAGAACCCGGTGGTGGACACCATCCGCCTGGCCAAAAGGGCCATGCCTGGCCTCAGGCGCTACGGCCTGGACGCTCTTTCCCAGGTCCTGGAGCTTCCTCCCAGGGAAGCCCACCGGGCCCTTAGGGATGTGGAGCGCACCCTTGCCGTGGCCTACGAGGTGTATTATATGCTCACTTCAGGGATTCCCCGTCCCTTGGTGGACCTCGGGAGGTGATATGACCGCACGTTATGTGTTGACCAGCACCTGTATCCAAACGGGCACCATGGCCCTAACCGTCTCCCTCCGCCAGCACCTCCTCGGCAAGGAGCGGGTGCGCTTCGTGGACGAGGATGGGGAGGTGTACGAGGTGGAGGTGGACTGGAAACAGGGGGTGGTGCGGGGGCTTCTACCCTACTATCAAAAGCGCCGCCTTGCCGTGAACGAGACCATCCTTCTCCACTTCCGCGGGGAGGAGGTGGAGCTCAAGGCCACCCCTAGGGGCCTCCCCCGGATCGGGCAGACGGAGTCCAGGGAGCCTGCCCAGCCCGAGAGGCGGGAGGCGAGGCCGACTGCTTCCGGAAAAGAAGCCAAGGAGGCAGGGGATCCCAAGCCGGAGAAGCGGCGGGTGCGGGTGACACCCTATCCCAAGGAGGTGCTTTTCCCCAACGAGCCGCAAAGGGCCTTGGAGCCCCCTGGGGTTACCGAGGACTTGAGGCGGCTTGGCTTCCTCCTGGAGGGTGGCCCGCCTTGGGTGTACAAAGCCCCCTTGGGGCGCCGCCAAGTGCTTCTGGTGCTGCTGCGCCTGGGGGAAGGGGAGCCCAGCTTGCTCAAGTCCTACCGCCAGCAGGGGGCGTACGTGGCCATCCTGGCGCCGGAATCCCAGAAGGAAGGGGTGCCGGAGGGAGTGGGATACCTTTCCCCGGAGGCGGTGAGCCGCCTGGTGCGCCTTAAAGCCCGCTTTCCCCTTTCGCCTTTGGACCTGGAGGACCTTCTTCGGGAAGGTTTTGTGGACCTCGAGGCGGTGGAGTCCCTGGAGGACCGGCTGGTGGCCGAGCTTTCCGAGCGCGGGGCCTTTGCCGCCTTCCTCCTTTTGCTTTCCCGCAAGTCCATGGGGGAGGTGTTTTGGCTGGCGGACCTGGAGGCGGAGGCCCTGGAGGAAGGCCTCATCCCCGAGGTGGTGCGGCAGGGGGTGGAGGTGCTCTCCCAGCCGCCCTTCCTGGTGCTCAAGCGCCTTTCCCCGGGGGAATTTCTACTGAGGCAGGGGGTGGAGGAAGCGCTTTCCGACCTCGAGACCTTCGCCCAGGGGCTTAGGGGCCGCTTGAACCGCGTCCGTGGGTCTTTTTGACCAGGCTGGCCTCCCCCAGGGCCAGGTCAAAGCTTTGCCGGGCCCTTTCCTTCAGGGCCGCCACCTTTTCCCAGTCGGGATAGCGGCCGTACATGGCGGCCTTGGAAAGCTTGATGGGGTCGCCGGGGAGCTCCTGGTAGTAGGCCCCGGTTTCCTTGGCGAAGGCGGCCACCTTGGGGTCGTAGGAAAGGGCGGCGAAGGGGGTGCCGGCGGCCGCGGCCAGGATGAGGCCGTGCAGGCGCATGGAGATCACGTATCCTGCCTGGGCTGCCAGGTAGAGGACCCGCCTGGGATCGGCGGTCTTCTCCACCCGGTGCAGGCGGAAGATCTCGATGACCTCGTCGTCGTATCCCGGCTGGAGGAGGAGGACCAGCACCCTTCTTCCCTCGTGCACCAGGTGGTTGGCGGTGATGTAGAGGTTGGTGAGGGCTTCCTGGTCCACCCCAGCCCGGGGAATGACGAGGACCAGGTCCTCTTCCCGCTTTACAGGGGGCGGGGTGAGGAGGAGAGCAGGGTCGGCACCCAAGGCGGGGGAAAGGCCCAGATTCTTGGCGTATTCCCAGGAATCTTGGTCGCGAAGGATTATGGGCACGCCTCGCAAGGCCCGTTTCACCTGCTTTTCCCCCCAGGGGGTGAGGGGGCCGAGGGACTGGTTGAATACCACCACCCTCTTGCGGAAGAAGCGGGCAGCCCGGAGCACGGACAGGTAGTAAAGAAGGCTTAGGGAGCTGGTGGCATCCTGCAAAAGCCCTCCGCCCCCCAGAAGCCAGAGGTCCGCCCGGAGAAGGGCCAAGGGGTTTAGACGATGGGCGGCCCGGATCCCGTGCTCCTTGGCGGTCTGTTTAGGATCGCCGGAAAGGGCCAGAATCTGGTGTCCCCGGGCCTTCAGCTCCCGGGCGATGGCCTCGAGGATGGCCTCGTCCCCGGCGTTTTTAAACCCGTAGTACCCCGCTACCCCAACCACCATGCCCGAAGCCTCCTTACCAGCATAACCCCGAGAAGCCCGAGGGAAAGGCCCAAAAGCGCCCCGTTCACCACCCGGAAGAAGGAGATGGGAAGGGGAGTGTGGAAGTGGCTGAAGGTGTTCAGGATGGAGGCCACCCCGAGAGCAGCCAGGAAGAGGAGGCCGTTTTGCACCCACTTCGGCCAGGGAAGGAGGAGGGCCAGGGGGAAGAGGGCGTGGCCGAAGACCTCCTTGAAGCGGGGGCGCACCATCACGTCCTGCAGCAGGCTGCGTAGCTTGAGCTCTACTTCCGGCACCACCGGAGCCTCGTTGCCCCGGCGCAGGAGGGCCAGGAGGAGGAGGGCCAGGGCCACCCCTGCCAGGGCCACTTCCCCCAGGCGCAGGGGGTGCAGGAAAAGCCGGGTCAGGGTTTCCTTGTAGTTCCTGTCCAGGAAGCTGAAGGCCACCAGGAGGGGAGGCACCAGGAGGGTGAGGGAAACGCCCTTGAAGGCTTGAAGCCCCAGGAGGGTCTCCGGGGTAGAGCCCAGGGCCGAGAGGAAAACCGTCCCGGCTAGGGCGTACCCCAGGGTGCGAAGCCACATCCAGAGGCCATTCCTGGGGCCTAGAAAGCCCAGCACGGGAAAGACCAAAGCGGCTAGAAGGGCTCCTGCCTGGCTTCCCGCATACCCCAGGGCCAGGAGAAGAAGGAGGAAGGCCACCCCCGGCCCGTACACGGGTAGCCCCAGGGCCAAAAGCCCTAGCCCCGATACCACCCCCACCCAGGCGGCCAGGCGGAGGGGGCTTGGCGTGAACTCCCGGACCCCAGGATGGCCCAGGGGAATGTGGCTGGCCTTTAGGCCCTCCTGGATCCGCTTAAGGAGGCGCTCCGTGTCCTGGCGGTAGGGGTAGGGCCGGAGGTAGAGGAGCTGGTGGCCCCGTTCCCGGGCGGCCAGCACATACTTGTCCGCGGCCTCCTCGGGGGTTAGGGTGAGCTGCCACTCGTAGCGGAGGCTGAAAAGGCGGAGGATGCCCTTGTCTCGAAAGGCGGCGAGGCCGGGCTGGGGAGTGCCCTCGATGAGGGCCACGGGCACCGGTATCAGCTCTCGGGCTTCCCCCAGGCGGTAGGGGTAGCCCAGGGCTTCGAGGCCAGCGAAGACCACAGCGTCCGCCTCCTTGGGAACGATGGGTAGGGAAGGGTCCAGGCGGCGGTAACGCTGGTTGATGGGGCGGACTGCCACGTAAAAGCCCGCAGCCTTGGCCGCCCAGATCTCGTCCAAAGGGTAGAAGGCGGGGAAGGCCTGGACGTCCAGGGGAAAGCCCAGCCAGGGACCCACCCATTCATGGGGAAGGTCATAGGCCGTCTGTAATAGCTCAAGAAGCTCCCGGTTGCCCCGGAGGTAGTACCAGCTGGGTTTGGTGGGTAGCCCCGCTTCCAAAAGTTCCCTCCCGGTCCGATAAATAAGCTCCCCTAGCCCCACCCAATCCTTCACAAATCGTTCCGGGAAGGCTACCCCTCTGACCCCCAGGGGGCGGTAGGACTCCAGCACCTCTAAAAGGCTTTTCCCTTGGCTTTGGGCCTCCTCCCGCAGGGCTTCTGCGTCCAGGAGGAGCACCACGGGACCCGGCCGCTCCGCCCGCAAGCGGGGCTGAAGGGCCAGGAGGGAGGGCACCAGGGCCAGGAGGAGGAGAAGGTGGAGGAGCCTTTTCATGCTACCCCCATCTCCGCCAGGCGGGCCAAGGCCTTGGCCTTGAGCATCTCCAAGGCCACCGGGTTCTGCCCGCCACCGGGCAGGATCACGTCCGCATGCCGCTTGGTGGGTTCCACGAAGGCCAGGTGCATGGGCTTTACCTTTTCCAAGTACTGGCGCACCACGCTTTCCAGGCTACGACCTCGTTCCTGGACGTCCCGCTCCAACCGCCGGATGAAACGCTCGTCGGCGTCCGCATCCACGAAGACCTTGAGGTCCATAAGGGCCCTGAGGGGCTCGGGGTAAAGAACCAGGATGCCCTCGAGGATCACCACAGGAGCGGGCAAGACCCTTTCCGTCTTCGAGCTTCGCGTATAGGCCCGGAAGTCGTAAAGGGGCATCTCCACCGCCTGCCCGGAAAGAAGGGCGTGCACGTGCTCAAGATAGAGGGGAAGGTCAAAGGCCTCCGGGTGGTCGTAGTTGGCTTGGAGGCGCTCCGGAAAGGGCACGTGGGAAAGATCCCGGTAGTAGTGGTCCATGGGGAGTAGGGCCACCCGCTCCCCCAAGGCCTTGGCCAGGGAGCGGGCCAGGGTGGTTTTGCCGCTGGCGCTCCCCCCAGCGATGCCTATGATGAAGGGCTTATCCCGCCGGTTCACCCTTCCATGATAAGGGCGGGGGAGGACATCCCCCGCCCAAAGGCCTATTCCTAGCGGGCCACCGCTTCCCGTTCCTGGGCGTGGCCGATGGTCTGGTCGCTTTCCACGTCAAAGGCATGGAGGCGGGAGGTGTCGGCCAGAAGCTCCACCCTATCCCCGGGCTTCACCGGAGCGTGGCCGTCCACTTTGGCCACCAGGACCGTGCCGTCCACGCTCACGTGGATCTCGGTTTCCGCCCCCAGGGGCTCGGCCACCTCCACCTCGCCCCGGATGGCGTTTTCCTCCTCGGGAATCACCGTGTAGCCCTTCAAGCCCAGGTGCTCGGGGCGGATGCCCATCCAAACCTCCTTGCCCGCATAGGGCCTCAGGGCCTGGGCCAGGATGGGGTTGGCCCGGACCCGGAAGCCCGGGGCCACCAGGTATACCTTTTCCCCCTGCGCTTCCACCCCAGCCCGGATGAAGTTCATGGAGGGGCTACCGATAAAGCCCGCCACGAAGCGGTTGGCGGGGAAGTCGTAGAGGTTTAGGGGAGTGTCCACCTGCTGGATTTCCCCATCCTTCATGACCACGATGCGGTGGCCCAGGGTCATGGCCTCCACCTGGTCGTGGGTCACGTAGATGGTGGTGACCCCAAGCCGTCGTTGCAGCTTGGCGATCTCCGCCCGCATCTCTACCCGGAGCTTGGCGTCCAGGTTGGAAAGGGGCTCGTCCATGAGGAAGACCTTGGGCTCCCGCACGATGGCCCGGCCCATGGCCACCCGTTGGCGCTGGCCGCCGGAAAGCTCCCGGGGTTTGCGGTTTAGAAGATGCTCGATCTTGAGAATACGGGCGGCCTCCTTCACCCGGCGGTCGATCTCCTCCTTGGGGTAGCGCCTTAGGCGCAGGCCGAAGGCCATGTTCTCATAGACGTTCATGTGGGGGTAAAGGGCGTAGTTCTGGAAGACCATGGCGATGTCCCGGTCCTTGGGGGGGACGTCGTTCACCAGGCGGTCGCCGATATGGATGCGGCCCTCGGAGACCTCCTCGAGGCCGGCGATCATCCGCAGGGTGGTGGTCTTGCCGCAGCCCGAAGGCCCCACGAAGACCACAAACTCCCCGTCCTCGGTCTCCAGGTTGAAGTCCTTGACCGCCACCACCTTGCCGAAGCGCTTCCAAACGTGCTCCAGCCTAACCTTGGCCATGCTTTACCTCCTAGGCCCCACGCTTTGAGCCCGCAAGGTAGCCCTTCGGGCTGACCTTGGCCCATCGGGGGCTCGGGGGCATTATATACCGCCTGGGCTTCTCCCTTCGGTGAGGGTATTTCCCAAAGTGGGCCAGGTCTGGAATACAGGGGAAGGGCGGGGTTGGCCTTTCAGGCGGGGGTTCTCTTCACAAGGTTTTCAAAGGGGGCGGGTGGGGTGGCTATGGGTCCAGGGATTCGGACCAGGTTTGGCGTTAGAGAACGTGCAAGGAGGTACGTATGTTGAAGGGTTTTAGGGATTTCATCATGCGGGGCAACGTGGTGGATCTGTCGGTGGCCGTGGTTATCGGGGGCCTTCGGCCAGGTGGTGAACCCCTTGGCGGCGGATGTCCTCACCCCCTTGATCGGGGCTTTGGGAGGGGCGCCGGATTTTTCCGCCATCAAGCTGGGGCCCATCCCTTTGGGGAAGTTCATCAACACCGTGGCGAACTTTCTGGTGGTGGGCGCGGCCATCTACTTCCTGGTGGTGGGGCCCATGCAGGAGGTGCAGCGGCGCCTGAAGAAGGAGGCCGAGGCTTCTCCACCCCCTCCTCCTGAGCCGCCAGAGGAGGTCAAGCTTCTTCGGGAGATTCTTTCGGAGTTGCGGCGGAAGGCCTAAGGCGGTTCCAGAGAAATAGGCCCAGGTACCCCAGGCCGAGCTCCGGTCTGGGGTTTACCGTTACGGAAAGAGCGAAGGCATGGAACAAAAGGCTTTCCAAAACATGGCGCGGGGTGCGCAAGAAAAGCTTTCTGAGGGCAGGCCCCTGCTGCAGGATCAGCGCCCCCAGGTAGGGAAGGTAGAACCAAGGGCCGGTGGCTAGGCCCAGGGCGGAAACCCCCAGGCTGGCGAAGGCCAGGCCCCGAAGGAAGGGCAGGGGTTGGAACCCAAGGGGGTGGAGCTGTTGCCACAGGGGTTCCTCCCCTCCTGGCCAGGGGGTTCTTAGGAGGAGAAGCCTTTTCCCCTCGTGCCCCCCCAGGTAGAGGGGGGGCTTGGGGGCTACCCCCAGGGGGAGGAGGTGGGTGGGGTTTTCCTGGAGGGTTTGGTAGAGGAGGGGGTCCAGGGGAAGCCCGTCCACCAGGTACCAGGCGTGGGGCTGGCCGGAGAGAAGAAAGCCAAAGGCCCTTTCCACCTTGTGTCCTTTGTGGGCCAGGATGCCGGGCCAGGCCTCCGGGGGTTCAAAGAGGAGGGTTTTTCCCCAGGGGGGAAGGTGCTTCAGGGGTTCGGTCTTCAAGGGAAAGCGCACCTCGAGGACCTCCCCCTCGGAGAGGGAAAAGCGGGCCAGGATGTTCCCCTGGGCCTCGTACACCTCCTCGGGCCGCCGGGAGAGGAGCAGGCCCCCCACTTTCTGCCCGGGAAGGCTTTGGGGCAGGGGAAGCAGGAGGGTTTCCTGCCCTGGGCTTCGGTAGCGGAGGCGAAACATGGGGTCTGGCATAAAGGGGCCGCTGGCGGGACATGATACCACGTGGGGCTGTTGACAGGACCGGGGGGGAGGCTTAAGGTTGAAAGTATGTGGCTATATGCATATAGCCAAAGGAGGAAGTATGCCTAGCACCCTCCACCGCTACAAGGCGGAGTTCTTTAAGGCCCTGGGCCATCCCTTGCGCCTGGCCATCCTGGATGCCCTGCGGGGGGGAGAGCGCTCGGTTTCCGCCCTGCAACGGGAGCTTGGGGTGGAACAGTCGGTGCTTTCCAGGCAGCTTTCCCTCCTGCGGGAGCGGGGCCTGGTGGAGGCCAGGAGGGAAGGGCAGATGGTCTACTACCGCACCCGGGACCCGGAGGTCTACGCCTTCTTAGATCTGGGGCGGCGGATCTTTGAGCGGCACCTCGAGGCGGAAAGGGAGCGCCTGGAAGCCCTGAGGGAGGAGGAATGAGCCCCCTTTGGACCTTTTTGCCCTTGGTCCTGGCACTTCTATCCGCCGGGACCCCCTGGCGTTTCCGGGGGCTTTCCCTCTTCCTGGGCATGACGGGCCTGGCTTGGGGGGTGCTGGGGGGTATGGGCTGGGCTTCGGGGTTGGGTGCTTCTTACCTTTACCTCTTTCTCCTCGGAGCCTTGACCCTGGGCCTTGCTCCCTACCTTCCTGCCTACCTGGCCCATCACCCCCGTGAGGCGCACCTTTATGGCCTTCTGCTTCCCCTTTTTCTGGCCAGCATGGCGGGGGTGGCCTTGGCTTCCCCAGGGCTTGGCTTCCTCTTTTTGTGGGAGGGTATGGCCCTTTTGGGCTATTTTCTCATCGCCCTCGAGGGGCCAAACGCCCTGGCTGGGGCCCGGGCCTTTTTCCTGGCGAGCCGCCTTTCTGGGGCTGGGCTTTACCTGGCCTTTTTGGGGCACGGACATGTGGGAGCTGACTGGGTCTGGGCCGGGCTTCTTTTGGGCTTCGGGGTGAAGGCAGCCGTCTTCCCCTTCCACGCCTGGTTGCCCCAGGCCCACCCGGTGGCCATAAGCCCGGTTTCGGCCCTGCTTTCCGGGGCCATGACCAAGCTGGGCCTTCTTGGCTTGTACCAGTCCCGGTACTGGTTCGGTCCACCCCCGCCCTGGGTGGGGTGGGTTTTGCTCCTCCTGGGCCTTTTGGGTGCGGTGTATGCCCTGGTGCGGGGCCTTGGGGAAGAGGACCTAAAGGGCGCTTTGGCCTATTCCAGCGTAGAGAACCTGGGCCTCATGCTTGCCGCCTTGGGGGCCTATTTGCTGAAGCCCATGCCCGTGCTCCTGGGGGCCTTTTTCCTCCATCAGGTGGCCCATGCCCTGTTCAAGGGGCTCCTTTTCCTGGGTGCAGGAGCCCTGGGGGAGCGGCGGATTTCCCACTTGGGTGGGCTTTTCCGCAAGGCTCCCGGACTTGGAGCCCTCGCCTTGTGGGGAATGGGGGTGGGGGCGGGTCTGCCTCCTGGCCCGGTCTTTCTTGCGGAATGGCAGCTTTACCAAGGCTTTTTGCAGGGTCCTTTCCTGATGCCCCTGGCCGCCGGGGCCTTGGCCCTGGTGGGGGCCTTGGCCCTCTACTTCTACGTGCGCCTATACGGGCTAGCCTTCTTGGGCCTACCTCGAGGCGAGGCTGCCCTGCACTGGACCCAGGGGATGCGCCTCGGTCTTGGGGTGCTGGCGGGGCTCCTCCTCCTTTTGGCCTTGGTGCCCGGGCTGGTCCTGGACCCCCTTGGGGTTCGCACCTACCCCAACGGGCTTCTCTTGATCCTTCTTGGGGTTCTGGCTGGGGTGTTTTACCGGGGCCTACTCCGGATGCCCATGCGGGCCTACGGTACCTGGGACTGCGGTTTCCAGCCCCTCAGCCCCAGGATGCAACCCAACGGCCTGGGCTTCGCCGAACCGGCCCTTCGCCTTTTCCCCTTCCTTCGCCTCCAGGTGGGGGAGCATCCCCGTCTGGAGGAACCCTTGGCCGAGGTGTACCCCGGGGTGGGGCGGATCTACGCCCGCCTTGCGGCTTGGGTGCAGACCCTGCAGTCAGGAAGCCTGCACCTTTACCTTCTCCTGCAACTCCTCACCTTGGTGGTGGTTCTGGGGGTGGTCTTGCTATGACGGCGTTCTTGGCCCTGGTGTTGGCTCCGCTTTTTTCGGGAAGCGTCAAGTGGCTGAAGGCTAGGCTTACCCACCGGGAGGGGCTTAGCCCGCTGATGGAATACCGAAATCTGATCAAGCTCTGGCGAAAGGTCTGGATAGCGCCCCATCCCACCACTCCCCTTTTCCTCCTCGGGCCCATCCTGGCCCTTTTGGGAACCCTGGGGGCCTTGGCCCTCTTGCCCATCCTCCCTGGCCCAACCTTCAAAGGGGACTTCCTCCTCGCCCTTTACCTCCTGGGCCTCGGGCGCTTTTTTCCAATGCTGGCGGCCTTGGATGCGGGCAGCAGTTTTGGGGCCCAGGGAGGCTACCGGGAGGGTGTGGTCACGGTGTTGGCGGAGCCCGGGACCCTTATGGCCTTGGCCGGGGCAGTCCTCTTGGGGGAAGGGTTTTCCCTGAGCGGTCTACCCGAGCTTGGGGTGGAGAACAGCTTGGTGCTGCTCCTGGCCCTGGCCTCTCTCGCCCTTGGCCTTTTGGCCGAGGGAGCCAGGATGCCGGTGGACGATCCCACCACCCACCTGGAGCTCACCATGATCCACGAGGCGCAGATTCTGGACCATAGCGGTCCTCTTCTGGCCCTGTACGAGCTTGCCGGGTCGCTCAAGATGCTCTTCTATGCGGGGCTGATGGCCTTGTTGTTGCCAGGGTTCAAGCCCCTGGTCTTCCTGGGGGTGGGGGTGGCCTGGGTTTTGGCGCTGGCCTACCTGGAGACCTACGGGGTAAAGCTTCGCTACCTGAGGCTTCCGGACTTTCTTTCGTACAACACCCTTTTCGGGGTGCTGGCGCTTTTGGGGGCGATATGGCGCTTTTAAACACCTTAGTCCTGGCCATTCTGGCCACAGGGTTCCTGATAGTGAGCCGCCGCAGCCTGGACGCCATCATCCGGCTCTACGCCCTGCAGAATGTCCTTTTGGCCCTGGTTTCCTTCGGGCTCGCGGGAGGGGAGTTCCACTTCGTGCTGGCCGGCCTGGCCCTCTTTGCGGTTAAGGGGGTCCTCATACCCTGGTACCTGTTCTGGCTGATCGACCGCCTCGAGGTAAGCCACGAGGTGGAGGGGTACCTCTCCGTTTCCCTCTCCCTCCTCTTGGCAGGGCTCCTCACCGCCTTGGCCTTCCGGGTAGGGAAGGCCTTTGTGCTACCCGAGGCTCCCTTGCCCCAAGGGGTGCCCGTGGCCCTCGCCTTGGTCCTTTTGGGAATCCTTTCCATGGTGAGCCGAAAAAAGGCGATAAGCCAGGTTCTGGGCTTCCTGGCGCTGGAGAATGGGGTTTTCCTCATGGCCCTTTCCGAGAGCCACGGCCTGCCCCTCTTCGTGGAGTTGGGGGTGGCCTTGGATGCCTTCGCCGCCGTGTTTTTGGCGGGGATCCTCATCTTCCGCATTAAGGGGGAAATGGGGCATGTGGATACCGCGAGGATGCGCTCTCTAAGGGGGTAATGGTGCTGTATCTTCTGGTCCTCTTACCCTTGGTGGTCTTCCTGGCCCGCAAGGAGGCCAGTCTGCTGGTGCGGCTTTCCGTTCTCGTGCCCCTCCTCAGCTTTCTTCTGGCTCCGTTTCTGCTGGGTACGGCAGCGGGTCCTTTCCGGTTGGATGGGGTAGGGCTCTTTTATCTTCTTCTGACCAACCTGATCTACGCCCTGGTGGCGCTTTTTGCCCGGGGCTACTTTGCCCGGGAGGAAGCCTGGCGCTTCTACTGGGCGGGTGCCCTTTTCCTGGCCTCGGCCCATGGGGCCTACCTGGCCCACAACCTGGGCATGCTCTGGGTTTTCGTGGAGGGGAGCACCCTGGCCTCGGCCCTTCTGGTCTACCACAAGGGTGGAGCCCGTCCCCTCGAGGCCACCTGGAAATACCTCATGCTGGGCAGCGTGGGCATCGCCATGGGGCTCATCGGGGTCATCCTGGTCTACGCCCTGGTGGGTGGGGCCACCTTGGACTGGGGAGAGGTTCGGTCCCTGGTGGGGGAGGCCGATCCCGAGGGGCTTAAGGTGGCCTTTGCCCTTCTTTTGGTGGGCTTTGGGACCAAGGTGGGGCTATTCCCCTTGCAGGCCTGGCTTCCCGATGCCCACGCCGAGGCCCCGGGGCCGGCTTCGGCCTTGCTTTCGGGAACCCTCCTCAACGTGGCCTTTTACGCCCTTCTCCGCTACGCCGCCATCATGCAGGCAGCAGGGCTTTTCGCCTTTGCCTCCAGCCTGCTCCTTACCTTTGGCCTGCTTACCCTTTTATTTGCGGCCCTCTTCCTCTTTGGACAGAAGGAATACAAGAGGCTTCTCGCCTACTCCAGCATGGAGCACATGGGCCTGGCGGTCTTCGCCTTGGGCCTGGGATTGCCCTGGCTGGCCCTTTTCCATACCCTGGCCCACTCCCTGGCCAAGACCTTGGCCTTTTTGGGGGCCAGCGGTATCCTGTCCCTCACGCACGCCAAGGAGGTGGGGCGGGTGGGCGGGTTGGTCTTCCACCTGCCGGCCTTGGGGATCCCCTACGTCCTGGCCTTGGCGGCCCTGGGGAGCCTGCCTCCCTTCCCCCTATTTTTGGCCGAGTTTAAGGCGGTGGAGGCGGCCATGCGCTGGCCTGGGCTGGCGGGGCTCTACCTTTTGGGCCTGGGTATGGCGTTTGCTGGCCTCCTTTCTCCCATGGCCCAGATGGGCTTTGGTAGGGGGAAACCCCTTAGGGGGCAGGGCTTGGATCTCTGGATCCTGTGGTTGCTCCTGGGCATCCTGGTGATCCTCGGCGTGTTCCCGGGGGTGGAGGTGTTTAAGGGGTTGGAGGTGGTGCTGTGGAGAAAGTGAGGGAGGCCCTGCGCGAGGGGAGGCCTGTGGCGCTTTTCCCTTATGGAGACCGGGTGCTTCTGTGGGTAGAGCGTCCCGGGGGCCAGAAGGGTGCTTTAGGCCTCACCGAGACCTTCCTCTTGGGTGAGAGGAGGCGCTTTCCTAGCCTGGCCGCCGAGTTTCCCGCTCTGGATTGGTTTGAACGGGCCCTTTGGGAGAGGGGTTTTGAGCCGGTGGGGCACCCTGGGTTGAAACCCCTCAGGCGTCACGACCTTCCCTATACCTTCCGGGAGTTTCCCCTCCTCCACGAGGTGCCTGTGGGACCCGTGCATGCGGGGATCATCGAACCCGGGCACTTCCGGTTTAGCGTTTTGGGCGAGCGGATCGTGAACCTGGAGATCCGCCTGGGTTACCAGCACCGGGGCTTGCTCTCCCTCATTCCGGGCAAAGGGGCTGAGGCTGCGCTCCTTCTGGTGGAGCGGGCGGGGAGTGAGCCCGTGGCCCACGCCATGGCTTTCGCCGAGGTCTGGGAAAGGGCCTTGGGCTGGGAGGCCCCTTCTCGGGCGCAGTACCTTCGCCGGGCAGCCCTGGAGTTGGAGCGGGCCTTTGGCCATATGGGACATCTGGCTGGGCTCTTCACCGATATCGGCTACGCCTATGGGGCTACCCAGTTAGGGCGGATACGGGCTCTTCTGCAGGGGGAACTGGACCGATTAACCGGCCACCGCTACGGGAGAAACTTCCTAAGGGTTGGGGGGGTGTGGCGGGAGGGCCAGCCGGACCTCGAGGCCATCGCCGCCTACCGGGAGGAGCTGGCCCGCCTGCTGCCCAGGCTCCTCAAAAATCCCCAGGTGCTGGACCGCATGCGCTATGTGGGGGGGGTGCGCCGGGCCGAAGCTTTGGCCCTGGGTTTCGTGGGCCCCACGGCCCGGGCCAGCGGGGTGGGGAGGGACCTCAGGCAGGACGACCCCCTTTACCCCGACTTTACCCCCGTGGTGCGCCAGGGAGGGGATGTGCTGTCCCGGGCCCAGGTGTATGCTGAGGAGACCCTTAAGGCCCTCGATTACGCCCTTTTCTTCCTTCGCCATCTTCCCGCCGGGCCTCTGGCCCTGGATCCCCCTCCGGGGGAGGGTGAGGCCTTGGTCCGGGTGGAGGCGGGAAGGGGTGAGGTGGTGTGGTTCGTCCGGGTGCAGGCTGGGAAGGTGGTCATGGCCGAGGGGGTGGACCCGAGCTTCAAGAACTGGCGGGCTTTGGAGCTTGCGGTCCGGGGGGAAGGCTTGCCGGACTTTCCCCTTTGCAACAAGTCCTTTGACCTGTCCTATGCGGGAAGCGACCTCTAGGGGGTGCCATGAGCTTGATGCACACGCTTAAGGTGGGCAGGTTGGCCCGCAAGCTGGAGGAGATCCTGAAGGTTCCCCAGCACGCTTTTGGCTACCCCTTGCTGAAGCCAGCGGGCTTGACCCCGAGGGCTCGCGAAGGGCTTATCCATCTTTGCCCGGGCGAGGCTTTTGCCGAGGCGGAAGGGATTTTCAGCCTGGACCTCGCCCGGTGCGTGGGATGCGGGCGGTGTGCCCTGGTATACCCGGAGGCCGTGGGAGAGATGAGGTCCCTGGAGGTGGCCGTGACCCGCAAGGAGGATCTGGTCCAGCGGGTGGACCTGAAAAGGGGAGGGTTTCTGGACCCAGGCCCTCCCCCTTTCCCTCGGACAGCGCTTCGCTTACCCACCCTAGCCCTTCGCGAGGTGAGTGCCGGGGACACGGGTCTTGCTGATTCAGAGGTCGCCCTTCTTGGCAACCCTTTTAACGACATGGGCCGCTTTGGGTTCCAGGTGGGGGCTTCGCCCCGGCACGCGGACGCCCTTCTGGTCACGGGCCCCGTGAGCCGCAACATGGCCGAGGCCCTAAGGCGCACCTACGAGGCCATGCCGGAGCCCAAAGGGGTGGTGGCTGTGGGGAACGAGGCCATTTCGGGAGGGGTGTTTGCGGGAAGTCCTCAGGTTCTGTCCGGCGTGGACCGGGTGGTACCTGTGGACGTGTACGTGCCTGGGGATCCGCCAAGGCCCGGAGCCATCCTCCACGGCTTGATGCTTTTGGTGGGCCGCATGACCCAGCGGCTGGTAGAGGGGGTTTTGCGCTAAGCTCTTGCCATGGACTGGCTCCTCACACCGGGTCCTGTACGGCTTCATCCCAAGGCGCTAGAGGCTCTGTCCCGCCCTCAGCTGCACCACCGGACTGAGCCTGCCAGGGGGCTTTTTCTCAAGGCCCGAGGCCTTCTTCGGGAAGCCTTCCGCACCCAGGGCGAGGTGCTCATCCTCACGGGAAGCGGCACCCTGGCCATGGAGGCCCTGGTCTTGAACCTCTTCGCCCCTGGGGAAAGGGTTTTGGTACCGGTCTACGGCAAGTTCTCTGAGCGCTTCGCCGAGATTGCGGAAAGCGCGGGCCTCGAGGTGGACCGGTTGGAGCTCCCTTACGGGCAGGTACCAAGTCCAGACCAGGTGGCAAGGCCGGGTTACCAAGGGCTTCTTCTGGTTCACTCGGAGACCTCCACCGGGGCCATGGTGGACCTTCCCGCCCTGGCCCAAGCCTTCCGGGAGGCCAACCCCGAGGGTCTGGTGGGGGCGGACATGGTGACCAGCTTGCTGGTACGGGAGGTGGCCCTCGAGGCCTGGGGAGTAGACGCCGCTGCCTCCGGCAGCCAGAAAGGTCTCATGTGCCCGCCGGGGCTGGGCTTCGTGGCCCTAGGCCCCAGGGCCCTGGAGCGCCTTCGTCCCCGGGGCTACTACCTGGACCTCGCCCGGGAGCTCAAGGCCCAGCGGGAGGGGGAAAGCGCCTGGACCCCGGCCATCAACCTCGTGGGGGCGGTGGCGGCGGTGCTGGAGGAGGTGTTGCCCAAGCTTCCCGAACACCTGGCCTTAAAGGCCTGGCAGAACGATCTTCTGTACCGGGTTGGGGTGGAGCTGGGATTAAACCCTGTACCCGAGGTACCAAGCCCGGCGGTGGCCGCCTTTTACCTGCCCGAGGGGGTTTCCTACCGGGCGGTGAAGGAGGCCTTTGCCCGAAGGCAGGCGGTGATCGCCGGGGGCCAGGGGCCCTTGAAGGGCAGGGTGTTCCGCCTTTCCCTCATGGGTTATTACAACCGCTACGAGGCCTTCGGGGTGGCGGCCCTTTTCAGGGAAGCTTTTGCCGATATTCTTCCAGCTTCCTGAGCATCTCCTCCCGGGTGTAAACCGCCCTGGCCCCGCCCACCAGCTTGGGCCGGGTTTTGGCGGCGAGGAGCACCGCCTCGCCGATCCGGCGCAGGGAAAGCCTCAGGGGCACGGCCACGGGGCGGAGATGCATGCCGATGAGGACGCCCCCGATGTCCATCCCTCCTTGGGCCTGGGCTTTCAAGGACTCCACCATCACCGGGTCCCGGTAGCGCAGGAAGGCGGCCGTGGCCAGGCTCCCCCCTGCCTTGAGGTGGGGGTAGACCGTCACTTCCTCCAGGCCAAAGGCCCGGGCGGCCTCCCGTTCCACCACCAGGGCCCGGTTTAGGTGCTCGCATCCCTGGACGGCTACCCATATCCCCCGTTCGAGGAGGGGAGGAAGGAGTCCCTCGAGGATGGCCTCGGCCACCTCGAGGCTGGGCTTCGTCCCCACCTTCTCCCCCAAGACCTCGCTGGTGGACCCCCCCAGGACGAAGAGACTTCCCCGCTCCATGGGGAAAAGCTCCAAAAACTCCCGGATGGCTTTCTCCGCCGACCTGCGAATCCCCTCCATGCCCCAAGCCTACCCCTGAACGCCCTCAGAGAAAGAGGTCCAGGAGGATAAAAAGGAACATGCCCAGGCTCACCCCCACGTTGGCCTGGAAGAAGGCCAGGTCCACCCGGCTTAGATCCTCGGGGCTCACCAGGCGGTGCTCGTAGAAAAGAAGCCCTCCCACCAGGAGGAGGCCTAAAAAGTAGAGGCTTCCCGCTCCGTAGCTAAGGCCGGCCAGGAGGAAAGCCAGCCAGGCGGTAAGGTGGGTGGCCCGGGCAATCCCGAGGGCCAAGGGGATGCCGAAGCGGGCCGGGATGCTCTTTACCCCGTAAGCGCGGTCGAAGGCGTAGTCCTGCGTGGCGTAGAGGATGTCGAACCCTGCGATCCAAAGCCCCACCCCTGCCCAGAGCCAGTAGGCGGTGGGGTGGAAGCTTCCCGTGACGGCGATCCAGCCACCTGCGGCAGCAGCCCCGATGGTGAGGCCCAGCACGTAATGGCAGAGCCAGGTGAAGCGCTTGGTGTAGCTGTAGACAGTGAGGAAGAAGACGGCCACGGGAAGGAGCCGGGCGGTGAGGGGGTTCAGGGCAAGGCCCGCGTAGGCCAGAGGGAGGAGGCCCAGAAGGGCTAGAAACAGGGTTTCCCAGGGTTTGACCAGACCCTTGGGCAGGTGGCGGCCTTGGGTGCGGGGGTTCAGGGCGTCCAGGCGCCAGTCAATGAGGCGGTTCAGGGCCATGGCCATGGTCCTGGCCCCCACCATGGCCAGGGTGACCAGGAAAAAGGTGCGGAAACCTGGCCAGCCCCCCGCTGCCAGGAGCATCCCCCCGTAGGCAAAGGGAAGAGCGAAAAGGGTGTGCTCGAAGCGGATGAGCTCCAGATAGAGCCGAAGCCGCCTCATCCCCGACGCACCTCAAGAATCCGGTTTGCCTGGTCCACCAGTACCACGGTGGGCTTGTGATTCCTCGCCTCCTCTTCCTCAAAGATGCCGTAGGCCACCAGGATCACCCGGTCCCCTGGGCGCACCAGATGGGCGGCGGCCCCGTTGATCTGCACCACCCTTGATCTCCTTGGCCCGGGTAGGGCGTAGGTGGTGAGCCGGGCCCCGTTGGTGATGTCGTAGATGTCCACCTGTTCGTAGGGCAGGATGCCGGCGGCGTCCAAAAGATCCTGGTCCACGGTGACCGAGCCCACATAGTGTAGGTCTGCGTGGGTTACCGTAGCCCGGTGGATCTTGGCGTGGAACATGACCCTTTTCACAAAGGTCCAGTTTACCCTTCGCCTCCTTCCTGAGGAAGCGCCCCCTCCACGAAGAGGGTCTTGGCGTGGGTGTAGAGCACCTGGCCGGGTGCCGCTTTCCTGGGCCGCCACACGTGCTTTTTGCGGGTGTAGTCCACGGGGACTTGGGTTTCCCCCCTGGCCTTGGAGTGGTAAGCGGCGAGCCTGGCGGCAAAGAGGAGGTCTTCTAGGGGAGGGTTCTTCCCCTCCACCTTGAGGATCACGTGGCTTCCCGGCACCCCTTGGGCGTGGAACCAGAGGTCCTCCGAGTGGGCGGCTCGGGTGAGGAGGTCGTTTTCCTTGGCGTTCCGGCCCACCAGGACGGGATAGCCCGAGGGGGAGGTGTACCTTAGGCCAAGCCTCGGTCCCTTCCCCTCCTTGGGTTTTCGGGAAAGGTCCAAAAGCTCCTGGAGGTCCGCCTGCCTGACCCGCTCCATCTCCCTTTCCAGTGCCTTTAGCTTCTCCTCCGTTTGCGGGATGAGCTCTAGGGCCCTTTCCGCCAGCTCCTCCAGGCGGCGGGCCCGGTCGTAGAGCTTTTTGGCGTTTTCCTGGGGAGATAGGGTGGGGTCCAAGGGGATTTCCACCGGTTTGCCGTCAAACCCTTCCAGAACCGCCTTTCCCATACCTCGAGGTACCTCCTTAAGCCGGGCCAGGAGGAGATCGGCTTTCTGTCGCAAGCTTTCCGCTTCCTCCAGGCGCTCGAGGGCCCGGTGGTAGTCGGCAAGCCTCGCCAAAAGGGTTTTCTGCTCCTGCTTTAGAGCCTCGAGAAGCGGTTTTCTCAAGGCCTCTTTCTCTTCCTCGGCCCACCGTTCCCGAAGTTCCTGCGAAAGAGCGGTGCCCAGGGAGGGATTCTCCACAAGATCCTTTAGCGCCTGGAAAACCCTGGCCAGGCCAGCCTCGTCCAAGGGAGTTTCCGGGGTGAGGGCCGCCCTTTTGGCCAGCTCCCGTAGGAGTTCCAGCCCTATTCCATCCACGTGTCGCACCACTTCCTTAAGGGGTTTTCCCAGGAGGACCCGGAGTTCCTCCAGGGTCAAGGTCCTGGGATCCAGCTTCTCGTAAGGGGGTGGGGGCACGTAGGGCAGGCCGGGCTTCACCTGGCGGTAGCGGTTCACCTCGCGGGTGATGGGGCGGTCTACCCCCAGGATCACGCCTTCTTCATCCAAAAGGATGAGGTTGGCGTTCCGCCCCGTGGCCTCGAGGACCAAGGTGGCGGGTGGGGTATCCACGAACCCCTTTTCCCCGGCAAAGCGGAAGAGGACCACCCGGTCCAGCTTGATCTGCTCCGCCTCCAGCAGGGGGCCCTTTACCCGGGCCTGGATCTGCCGCTGGAAAGGAGTCTTGGGCTCTCCCAAGAGAGTTCCCTCCTCCAGGGCCAGGCTGGGGGACGGGGGGCGGTAGCGGGCCACCAGGTTGAAGGTACGGCCCGACTGACCCTTGAGGAGGATGGCCAGGCTACCTTCCTCGGGAAAGGCCAGGCCCAGGTTTAAAGCGGGAAGTTCCTTTCGTAGCTCCCGCAGGAAGGCGTGGATCAGCAATCCTTCCATTTTCTAAAGACCACCAGAAAGGCTGTATGCCCCACCTGCTGGAACCAGGGATGGGCCACGGGAAGCCGGATCTCCCACTCCCGCCAGGCTACTTCCAGGACCCGCTCCAATTTAAGGGGCAGGCCCTCTGCCCTTTGTACCAGCTCCAGCACCTGGGTGATGTTGGGGAGGTAGGCCACCAGGAAACGATCGGGCTTAAGAGCTTCCGTGGCCTTGGCCAGGACCTTCCAGGGTTCCATGAGGTCCAGGGCTACCCCGTGAACGCTTTCCGGCTCTAAGGAGGCTTCCTCCAGGCTACCCAAGTGGAAACGCACGTTTTCCACCTGCCAGAAGGCCTTCACATTGGCCTCCGCCTGGGCCAGGTGCTGGGGCCGTTTCTCGTAGCTTTCCACGAGTCCCGTGGGCCCCACCGCTCGGGCCAGGAAGAGGGTGAGCCCCCCGGAGCCCGTGCCCGCCTCGAGGACCCGCATCCCCGGAGCCAGATCCAAAAGGGTTACCATGGCGCTGGCGTCCTTGGGGTACGTGGGGGTGGCGCTACGCCGCATGTGAAGGAGGTACTCCTCCAGGGTGGGGTGGTGGACGGAAAGTTCCTCTCCCAGGTGGGTCCACACCTTTCCCCCTGGGCCGGCCTTACGGATTTCCTCGTGAGGCACGGTGCCCCGGTGGTGGTGAAAGACTCCACCCTCCTTAAGGCGAATCAGGAAGGCTCGGCCTTTGGCGTCCTTGAGAAGAAAGAGCTCACCTTCCATCCCGAACACTTTAGCGGGCCAGGGCCCTGGAGTCCAGGGCCCTCTCCAGCTCACAGGGGTTTGAAACCCTCTGGGATCCCGCAGAAGCAGAGTCCCAAGCGCAGGGCCTAGCCCCTCACACCTTGAAAAACCCTTCCACCGGCAGGACGAAGACCACCGCCCCGCCCACCTGCACCTCCACCGGCTGGGCCAGGAATGGGTCTGGGGCCTCGGAAAGGGGAAAGCCCCGGGTGACCAGGCGGGTGCGGGTACGGCATTTTTCCCGGATCAGCTCCAGCACTTCTTGGACCCTTTCGTCCCCCACCCCGATCAGCAAGGTGGTGTTCCCCTCCCGCAGGAAGCCGCCGGTGGAAGCCAGCTTGGTGGACTGCAAGCCCCGCTCCAAAAGGGCCTTGGTGAGCCCGGGGGCGTCGGTATCCTGCACGATGGCCACGATGAGCTTCATTGGTCTTCATTGTACACTGCTGGGCCTCCTTGTCCTCAGGCTTTTTGCAGGATACCGTGCCATTCCTGCAGGCTTCTGGCCTCGGGGCCTTTTTCCCGGGCCCTCAGAATGGCCTTTAAACTCCACCAGGCTCCCTCCAGGGTGGTGATGAAGGGAAGGCCCTTTTCCACGGCCCTTCGGAGCTCCGGGTGAGGGGTAGGGGAGATAAGGAGGTCGTAGGCATCCTCCGAAAGGGTAAAGCCCGCTTCCCGGTAGGCCCGCTTCAGCTCCTCCAAGCGCTCTGCCTCCCCCGGCGGTAGCCCCTCGGCCAGGAAGCGCACCCTGCCCTGCAAGGGAAGCCTCTGCCCGGCCCCCAACTGGGCCTTGTAGTAGGCCAGGTAGGGATCTTCATCGAGGCCCATGCTCTCCCCGGTGGAGCGCATCTCCGGGCCCAGCACCGGGATGACCCCGGGGAACTTGAGCCAGGGGATGACCACCTCCTTCACCGCGTAGTAAGGGGGCACGGGGTCCAGGTCGCGGACCCCGAGTTCCCGCAAGGTTTTGCCCACGGCGATCAGGGCCGCCAGCTTGGCCAGGGGCACCCCGATGGCCTTGGACACGAAGGGCACGGTGCGGGAGGCCCGGGGGTTGGCCTCGAGGATGTAGACCTCCTCCCCCAACACCGCGTACTGCACGTTGAGAAGCCCCCGCACCCCCAGGCTCAAGGCCAGGCGGCGGGTGTAGTCCTTCACCTTGGCCAAGGCGGTAGGGGACAGGTGGACCGGGGGAAGCACCGTGGCCGAGTCCCCCGAGTGCACCCCGGCCCTTTCCACGTGCTCCATCACCCCGGCGATCATCACCTCCTCCCCGTCGGAAAGGGCGTCCACATCCAGCTCCAAAGCCCCCTCCAGGTACCGATCCAGGAGGATGGAGGGCTTGTCCTGAAGGGGCTCGTAGACCTCCTCCAGGTAGCGCTTTAGTTCCTCAGGGCTCTGGAGGACCCGCATGGCCCGCCCCCCCAGGACGTAGCTGGGCCGGGCCAGGAGGGGGTAGCCCACTGCCTCGGCAAGCTCCAGGGCCTCCCCGGGGGTGGCCGCCACCCGGCCCTCAGGCTGAGGGATGCCCAGCTCCCGGCAGAGCCGGTTGAACTCGTGGCGGTCCTCCGCCTGGTGGATAGCGGCGAAGGGGGTGCCGAGGAGCTTGACCCCGGCCGCCTCGAGGCCCTCCGCCAGCTTCAAGGGGGTCTGGCCCCCCAGGGTAGCGATGACCCCGATGGGCTTTTCGTGTTCCACCAGGTTCAGGACGTCCTCGAGGGTCAAGGGCTCAAAGTAAAGGCGGTCGGCGGTGTCGTAATCCGTGGACACCGTTTCAGGGTTGGAGTTCACCATGATGGTCTCGTACCCTGCCTCCCTCAGTGCCCAAACCGCGTGCACCGTGGCGTAGTCAAACTCCACTCCCTGGCCAATCCGTATGGGCCCTGAGCCCAGGATTACCACCTTGGGCTTGCTGGAGGGCCAGACCTCATCCTCCACCTCGTAGGTGGAGTAGTGGTAGGGGGTGTAGGCCTCAAACTCTGCGGCGCAGGTGTCCACGGTCTTGTACACGGGCACCACCCCCAGGGCCTTCCGCTCCTGGCGGAGCTCCACTCCCTTTCTGCCCAGAAGCCCCCCCATGCGGGCATCGGTGAGGCCCAGGCCCTTGTAAAAGCGCCAGTCCTCCCGGTCCTTGGGGGGGTGGGTTTTCAGCCATTCCTCGGCCTCCACGATCTCCTGCATCTGGTGGAGGAACCAGGGGTCGATGCGGGTGGCCTGGTATAGGTCCTCTATGGGCATGCCCCGCCGGAGGAGTTCCAAGACGGCGTAGATCCGGTCGGGGTTGGGGTAGAGCTTCCGCTCCAGGTCCTCCGTGGGCACCCCTGCCAGGGCCCGCACGTCCCGCTCCAGGCCCCGGAGGGCCTTCATGAGGGCCTCCTTGAAGGTGCGGCCAATGGCCATCACCTCCCCCACGGACTTCATCTGGGTGCCGAGTTCGTCCTTTAGCTCCCCCAGGGTGTTGGGAAGGTCTTTGAACTTCTCAAAGGCGAAGCGGGGGATCTTGACCACCACGTAGTCGATGGTGGGCTCAAAGGAGGCCGGGGTCTTGCGGGTGATGTCGTTGGGAAGCTCCTCCAGGCGGTAGCCCACCGCCAGAAGGGCCGCGATCTTGGCGATGGGGAAGCCCGTGGCCTTGGAGGCCAGGGCGCTGGAACGGGAGACCCGGGGATTCATCTCAATGACCACCTGGCGGCCCGTTTTAGGGTCCACGGCGAACTGGATGTTGGAGCCCCCGGTGTCCACCCCGATCTCCCGGATCACCGCCTTGGCCGCGTCCCGCATCCTTTGGTACTCCGCGTCGGAGAGGGTCTGGGCGGGGGCCACGGTGATGGAGTCCCCGGTGTGGACCCCCATGGGGTCCACGTTTTCGATGCTGGTGATGATGACCACGGTGTCCGCGTGGTCCCGCATCACCTCCAGTTCAAACTCCTTCCAGCCCAGAACGGACTCCTCCACGAGGGCGGTGTGTACCGGGGAAAGGAGAAGCCCCCGGCCGAGGACCTCCCTCAGTTCGGCCTCGTTCCTGGCGATGCCGCCCCCGGTGCCCCCCAGGGTAAAGGAGGGGCGGACCACCACGGGGTAGCCCACCTCCCGGGCGAAGTGGAGGCCCTCCTCCACACTCCCCACCATCTGCCCTCGAGGCACCTCGAGGCCGATCTTGCGCATGGCCTTTTGGAACTCCTCCCGGTCCTCCCCCTTCCTTATGGCCTCGGCCTTGGCCCCGATGAGCTCCACCCCGTAGCGGGCAAGGATCCCTTCCTCGTGAAGGGCCATGGAGAGGTTCAAGGCGGTCTGTCCCCCCAGGGTGGGGAGAAGGGCATCCGGGCGCTCCTTGGCGATCACCCTTTCCAGGTACTCCAGGGTGAGGGGCTCCAGGTAGGTGCGCTCGGCCAGCTCGGGGTCGGTCATGATGGTGGCGGGGTTGGAGTTCACCAGGATGGCCTCGTACCCCGCTCCCCTGAGGGCCTTCACCGCCTGGGTGCCCGAGTAGTCGAACTCCGCAGCCTGGCCGATGGTGATGGGCCCGGAACCGATGATGAGGATTTTCTTGAGGTCTCTTCTCGGCGGCATCGCGTACCCAATGGGCGAGGATAACATACTTGGCCCGGGTTGTCCAAGGAGAAGGCCACTTCTTATGCAAAGTACCCGGGTTTAACTGCATAACCTTGCGCAAAGGCCTTGCCTTCGCCTGGTACAATCAAGGGTATGCGCAGGGTCAAACTCGAGGATCTGCCGGCCCTCCTGAACCAGGGGGTGAAGGTGGTGGACGTTCGCCCGGCGGACAAGCGCCATACCCCCTTGCCCTTTCCCGCGGAGTGGGTGCCTTTGGAGAAAATCCAGGCGGGGGAGCACCACCTGCCCAAGGTTCCCTTGCTCTTGGTGTGCGAAAAGGGGTTGATCAGCCAGGTGGCGGCCCTTTACCTGGAGGCGGAAGGGTACGAGGCCATGAGCCTGGAGGGCGGGCTGCAGGCCTTGACGGGGGGCAAGTAGCTCCTTAGAATGGCGGATGCTGAGCGTGGTGAGCGTAGCTCAGCTGGTCAGAGCACCGGACTGTGGATCCGGGGGTCGTGGGTTCAAGTCCCATCGCTCACCCCAATCCCGCCACCCCGTAAGGGGTGGTATTTTAAAGGGGGGCCTCGCCCTCCTTTTGCGAGGATGGCGGAACCGGTAGACGCGCCGGACTTAGGATCCGGTGGGGTAACCCGTGCGGGTTCAAGTCCCGCTCCTCGCACCACAAGGGCGGGGCCCCTTTTTGAAGCGCGAGGTGAGGCGTGGCGGAAATCCTGGAACGTTCCGGCTATCTGGTAAAGGTCCGGGTGGAGGTACCTAAGGAGAAGGTGGAGGAAAGGTACCAGGCCCTCCTTAGGGACGTGGCCAAGCGGGTGAAGATCCCGGGGTTCCGCCCGGGGAAGGCTCCCTTGAAGGTGGTAGAAGCCCGTATCGGGCGGGAAGAGCTCCTCTCTGACCTCAAGGAGCGCCTGGTGGAGGAAACCTATCCCCTTGCGGTGCAGGAGCTGGGCCTCTTGCCCGTGGCGGCGAGGGTGGTGGAGGAGGAGCTGAGCGAGGGGGAAGGTTTTCGCTACGTGGCCGAGGTGGAGAATTACCCCGAGGTGCGGCTTCCCGACTGGCGGAGCTTTGACCTCCAGGTAGCCCAGGAGGAGGTCACGGAGGAGATGGTGGACAAGGCCTTGGAGGAGCTCCGCCATCGCTACGCCGAGCTTTCGCCCGTGGAGCGGGAAGCGCAGGAGGGCGACCACGTCTTCGTGCGCACGGAGGAGGGAGCGGAGTTTCCCATTGACCTTTCCAAGGCCCTTCCCCATGTGAGAGAGGCCCTTTTGGGCAAGCGGGCAGGGGAGGTGGTCATGGTCCCCGTCTTGAACGAGAAGGGGACGAAGGTGCGGGAGGTGCGCACCGAGATCCTGGAGGTGAAGACCCTTCAGCTTCCCGAGCTGGATGAGGAGTTTGCCAAGACCCTCGAGGCGGAAAGCCTAGAGGAGCTGAGGGAGAAGGTGCGCGAAAGCCTTAAGCGCCAGGCGGAAGCCAGGTACCAGGAGGCGCGGGAGCAGGCCTTCCTGGAGAAGCTCGCCGAGGGGTTGGAGGCGGAGATACCTCCTTCCATGCAGGAGGCGGAGGAGCGTCACCTCCTGGAACACCTGGCGGAGGACCTCGCCCGGCAGGGGATTCCCCTCGAGGCCTACCTCAAGGCCCTGGAGGAGAAGGGGGAGTTCGAGAAGTTCCGGGAGGAGCTGAGGCAGGAGGCCTTGAAGCGGGTGAAGCGGTCCTTGGCCAAGGAGCGCCTGGCGGAGGAACTCAAACCCGAGGTGAGCGAGGAGGAGTGGCAGGCCTACCTGCAGGCCTTGGCCCGCTCCTACGGGATCTCCTTGCAGGAGCTCAGGCGGGAGTTTGGGGAGAGGGGCCTTGCCCGCTTGCGGGCGGGCTACATCCAGGACAAGGCCGTAAAGGAGGCCTTGGCCCAGCTCCTGTAGGAGCGTCATGGTGGCCCAGGGGGCTTTTCCCCCTGGGCTTGCCGCTACAATGGGGACTGGTATGGTCATACCCTACGTCATAGAGCAGACCGCCCGCGGCGAGCGGGTCTACGACATCTACTCCCGGCTTCTCAAGGATCGCATCATCTTCCTGGGCACCCCCATTGACTCCCAGGTGGCCAACACCATCGTGGCCCAGCTACTTTTCCTGGATGCCCAGAATCCCAATCAGGAGATCCGCCTGTACATCAACTCCCCTGGGGGCGAGGTGGATGCCGGGCTTGCCATCTACGACACCATGCAGTTCGTCCGGGCCCCGGTTTCCACCATCGTCATCGGCATGGCGGCCAGCATGGCCGCGGTGATCCTGGCCGCCGGGGAGAAGGGCCGGCGCTATGCCCTGCCCCACTCCAAGGTGATGATCCACCAGCCCTGGGGCGGGGTCCGGGGCACGGCCAGCGACATCGCCATCCAGGCCCAGGAGATCCTGAAGGCCAAGAAGCTTTTGAACGAGATCCTGGCCCGGCACACCGGCCAGCCCCTGGAGAAGGTGGAGAAGGACACCGACCGGGACTATTACCTTTCCGCCCAGGAGGCCTTGGAGTACGGCCTTATTGACCAGGTGGTGACCCGTGAGGAAGCCTAGACCCTCCTGCAGCTTTTGCGGCCTGCGCCCGCCGGAGGTGGGGCGGCTTTTGGAAAGCCCCATCGCCGAGGTCTACATCTGCGAGGACTGCGTGGAGCGGGCCCAGGAGCTTCTGCGCCAGGAGAAGCGGGGGCCCAAGGGGCCAACCCGCCTTCCCAAGCCCCAGGAGATCAAGGCCCACCTGGACCAGTACGTGGTGGGGCAGGAGGCGGCCAAGCGGGCCTTAAGCGTGGCCGTCTACAACCACTATAAGCGCCTCCTCCACCCGGAGGCGGAGATCGGCAAGGCCAACATCCTTCTCATCGGGCCCACGGGTACGGGTAAGACCCTCCTGGCGGAAACCCTGGCCCGTTTCCTGGATGTGCCCTTCGCCATCGCCGACGCCACCACCCTCACCGAGGCGGGGTACGTGGGGGAGGACGTGGAAAACGTCATCCTCCGCCTTCTGCAAAACGCCGACTTCGATGTGGAGCGGGCGGAGATGGGCATCGTCTACATCGACGAGATCGACAAGATCGCCCGCAAGTCGGAAAACCCCTCCTTGACCCGGGATGTTTCCGGGGAAGGGGTGCAGCAGGCTCTTCTGAAGATCATTGAGGGTACCATCGCCAACGTGCCCCCACAGGGCGGGCGCAAGCACCCGCACCAGGAGTTCATTCCCGTGAACACCAAGAACATCCTCTTCATCCTGGGCGGGGCCTTTGAGGGGCTGGAGAACATCGTCAAGGCCCGTACGGAGCGCACGGCCATCGGCTTCACCCGGACCAAGGCCAAGGAGGAGCCCCTGGAGGTCATCCCCGAGGACCTGGTGAAGTTTGGCTTAATTCCCGAGTTTGTGGGCCGCGCTCCCCTGATTGTCCAGCTCAACCCCCTCACGGAGGAAGACCTGGTGCGCATCCTCACCGAGCCCAAGAACGCTCTGGTGAAGCAGTACCAGGAGCTTTTGCGCATGGAGGGCATTGAGCTCCGCTTCACCCAGGCGGCCCTGAAGGAGATCGCCCGCCGGGCCCTGAAGCGGGGCACGGGAGCCCGGGGCCTCAGGGCCATCCTGGAGAAGACCATGGTGGACCTCATGTTTGAGGCCCCGGGAAGCGGGGTCCGCGAGCTGGTAATCGACCTTCCCCACCTGGACCAACCCCTGAAGGCCCTCGAGGAGGCCAAGCTTCGTCAGGCTTCCTAGGGAGCTACCCCTGGCCCAGGCGGGCCACCAGCTCCTCCTTCAGGGCGAAGAGCCTTTCGCTGAGGGAGACATGGTAGATGTGGGGATTTACCAGGCGGCGTACCCCGGGGTCCAGGCGTTCCACATCCCTTCGCCGCCTTTCCTGTAGTGTCTCCAGGGGTAGCGGCGGGAAGAGGCGCCTGCCCCGGTAGGCCTCCTCCAATAGGGGCTCGAGGGTGAACTCCCCTGGGCGGAGGGTGCGGCGCTTGGTGGGGTCCGTGGGGTGGCGCAGGCACAGGGCCTGATCCTCCCGCACCTCCTCATCGTGGGCCGTCAAAAGGTCAGCGGTGGCCAGGCCCCGGCGGTCGTATACCCGGTAGACCTTCTTGTGCCCGGGGTTCAGCACCTTTTCCAGGGAATCGGAGATCTTTATGGCCGGGGCCCAGGTGCCGTTTTCCCGGATGGCCACCAGCTTGTAGACTCCTCCCAGGGCCGGATAACCCCAGGAAACCACCATCCGGGTTCCCACCCCATAGACCAGGCGCTTGAGGAGGCGGTCCGGGTCCACCCCGTAGCGGGGGGCCTCCTCCTGAATCTGGCTTTTGATTTGCCAGATGACCAGCTCGTCCAGGTCCCCCGAAAGGACGATGAGGGTGTCGGGGAAGCCCGCCTTGTCCAGCTCCTGGGCCACCTGTATGGCCAGGTAAGCGAGGTCCCCGGAGTCTATGCGCACCCCCACCGGTTTGTGCCCCTTGCGCCGCAACCGCTCAAAGACCCGGATGGCGTTGGGAAGACCCGAGTCCAAGGTGTCCACGGTGTCCAAAAGGAGGATGGTGTCGTCGGGGAAGACCTCGGCAAAGGCCTGGAAGGCTTCCTCCTCGGAGTGGCCCAGGGCCAAGAAGGCCTGGACCATGCTGTGGGCATGGGTACCCGAGGAGGGGAGCCCAAGGAGGTGGGAAAGGCTCACGGCGCTGGACCGGTTGGCCCCTCCGATGAGGCTCGCCCGGGTGGCGGCCTCCCCTCCTTTGGCGGGGGCGCGGCGGAGCCCGAATTCCAGCACCAGGGCTTCCCCCGCGGCTTCCCGCACCCGGCTCGCCTTGGTGGCGATGAGGGTTTCGTAGTTGATGCGGTTTAAGAGGGCGGTTTCCAGGAGCTGGGCCTGTAGCAGGGGGCCTTCCACGCTGATGAGGGGCACCTGGGGGTGGGCTACTCGGCCCTCGGGAAGGGCCCTAAGGGTCAGGCCCTGGAAGCCCCCTATCCCCTTTAGGTAGCGCAGGTAGTCTTCGGCGAAAAGGGGTTTCCCGCTCCGGCCTTTCAAGGCGCTCAGGGCGGCGAGCTCCTCCTCGCCGAAGCGGGCTTCCTCCATCCAGGTCAGGAGGGGATCTAGCCCGGCGAAGATGGTGTAACCCGCCTGGTGGGCTCCGTAGTCGGGGTTCTTACGATAAAAGGCTTCAAAGAGGGCCTCCTTCTCGTGAAGGCCAAGTCTAAAGTAAACCTGGCCCATGGTGAGCTGGTAAAGGTCCGTGTAGAGGATGCCGAAGGGGTCCATGGGCCTAGCATAGCCCGCCTTTTTTCGCTACACTAGCGGGATATGGTGGAGGTCCACACCTGTAGCCCTGGTTGCCGCCACCACCTCGGAGGGGCGGGGTTTGGGGATGCCCCCTTGGTGCGGCTGGGTTACAACAAGGAGGCCCGGGCAGAGAAGTTCCCTTACCTTAAGGCCCTCTTGCAGAGACCCCTCGTCTTTGACGGGGCCATGGGTACCGAGCTGCAAAAGCGCCACCTTACCCCGGAGGACTACGGGGGAGAGGCCTATTACGGCTGCCCGGAGGTGCTGAACCTAACCCGACCCGAGGTCATCCAGGAGATTCACCGGGCTTACCTCGAGGCCGGGGCGGAGGTGATCGAGACCAATACCTTCGGTGCTCTGCGCCATGTGCTGGCCGAGTATGGTTTGGGCGAGAAGGCGGAGGAGCTAGCCTACCTGGGAGCCAGGGTCGCCAAGGAGGTGGCCGAGCCCTACGGGGCTTTTGTGGCGGGGGCCTTGGGACCGGGCACCAAGCTCATCTCCCTGGGCCAGATCTCCTGGGATGAGTTGTTTGCCGCCTACAAGGAGGCGGTGCGGGGGCTTCTTCGGGGCGGGGTGGACCTGATCCTTCTGGAAACCGCCCAGGACATCCTGCAGGTGCGCTGTGCGGTCCTGGCGGCCCGGGAGGCCATGGCCGAGGTGGGCAGGGAAGTGCCCTTGCAGGTGCAGGTGACCATGGAGGCCACGGGCACCATGCTGGTGGGCACCGACGAGCAGGCGGCCCTGGCGGCCTTGGAGAGCCTACCCATTGACGTGGTGGGCATGAACTGCGCCACGGGCCCCGACCTCATGGACGCCAAGATCCGCTATTTCGCCGAGAACGCCACCCGCTTCGTGAGCTGCCTGCCCAACGCCGGCCTGCCCCGGAACGAGGGGGGGAAGGTGGTCTACGACCTCACCCCGGAGGAGCTGGCCCAATGGCACCTCAAGTTCGTGACCGAGTACGGGGTGAACGCCGTGGGGGGGTGTTGCGGCACGGGGCCGGAGCACATCCGCAAGGTGGCGGAGGTGGTGAAGGGAAAACCCGCTCCCAAGCGGAAGGAAACCTTCCCCCCCCAGGTGGCCTCCCTCTACCAGGCGGTTCCTCTACGCCAGGAGGCAAGCGTTTTCCTGGTGGGGGAGCGCTTGAACGCCACGGGGAGCAAACGGTTTCGCGAGATGCTCTTTGCCCGGGACCTCGAGGGCATCCTGGCCCTGGCCCGGGAACAAGTGGAGGAGGGAGCCCACGCCCTGGACCTTTCCGTGGCCTGGACGGGAAGGGATGAGCTTCAGGACCTTGCCTGGCTCCTTCCTCACTTGGCCACCGCGGTCACCGTGCCCTTCATGGTGGACTCCACCAGCCCCGAGGCCATGGAATTGGCCCTCAAGCACCTTCCCGGACGGGTTCTCCTGAACTCCGCCAACCTGGAGGAGGGCCTGGAGAAGTTTGACCGGGTGGCCTCCCTGGCCAAGGCCCACGGGGCGGCTCTGGTAGTCCTCACCATCGACGAAAAGGGCATGGCCAAAACCCAGGAGGAGAAGGTGCGGGTGGCCTTGCGCATGTACGAGCGCCTCACCCTTCACCACGGCTTCCGCCCGGAGGACCTCCTCTTTGATCTCCTCACCTTCCCCATCACCCAAGGGGACGAGGAAAGCCGCCCTTTGGCCAGGGAAACCCTTTGGGCCATGGAGGAGCTAAGAAAGAGGCTTCCCGGGGTGGGGTTCATCCTGGGGGTGTCCAACGTGTCCTTTGGCCTGAAGCCCCGGGCCAGGCGGGTTCTCAACTCGGTCTTCCTGGACGAGGCCCGCAAAAAGGGTCTCACCGCCGCCATCGTGGATGCGGGCAAGATCCTCCCCATAAACCAGATTCCCGAGGAGGCCTATGCCCTGGCCCTGGACCTCATCTACGACCGGAGGCGGGAGGGATTTGACCCCCTTTTGGCCTTTATGGGCTACTTTGAAACCCACCGGGAAGACGCTGTCCTTAAGGAGGATGCCTTCCAGGCCCTGCCCCTTCTGGAGAGGTTGAAGCGCCGGGTGGTGGAGGGAAGGAAAAGGGGCCTCGAGGCGGATCTGGACGAGGCCTTGCGGGAAGGCCATAAACCCCTGGACCTCATCAACGGCTCTCTTCTTTCGGGCATGAAGGAGGTGGGGGAGCTTTTCGGGGCAGGAAAGATGCAGCTTCCCTTTGTCCTCCAGGCTGCCGAGGTGATGAAGCGGGCGGTGGCCCACCTCGAGCCCCACATGGAACGGCGGGGCGAGGGTCGGGGCAAGATGGTCCTGGCCACGGTGAAGGGGGACGTGCACGATATCGGCAAGAACCTGGTGGACATCATCCTCAGCAACAACGGCTACCAGGTGATCAACCTGGGCATCAAGGTGCCCATCGAGGCGATCCTGAAGGCGGTGGAGGAGCACCAGCCCCATGCGGTGGGCATGTCCGGCCTCCTGGTCAAGAGCACCGTGGTCATGAAGGAGAACCTGGAGTACATGCGGGATAGGGGGTATACCCTGCCGGTGATCCTGGGGGGAGCGGCCCTCACCCGTTCCTATGTGGACGAGCTTAAGGCCATCTACCCCAACGTCCACTACGCGGAGGATGCCTTCGAAGGCCTTAGGCTCATGGAAGCCCTCACCAGCGGGAAGGCCCCCTCGGTCCACCAAAAAGCCCCTAAACCCAAGGCGGAAGCCCCCAGGGTGGCGCCCAAGGCCAAGCCCGTGGGGGAGGCGCCCTTCGTTCCCCGCCCTCCTTTTTTCGGGGTGCGGGTGGAGGAGAACTTGGACCTGGCCACCCTGGCCCATTACGTGAACAAGCTCGCCCTTTTCCGCGGCCAGTGGGGGTATAGCCGCAGGGGCCTCACCCAAGAAGAGTGGCAGGCTTTGGTGGAGCGGGAAGCGGAGCCGGTTTTCCGGAGGCTTCTTAGGGAGGCCATGGAGGAGGGGTGGCTCAGGCCCAAGGTCCTCTACGGCTTCTTTCCCGTGGCCCGGGAAGGGGAGGAGCTTCTGGTGTTCTCCCCCGAGACCGGGGAGGTTTTGGAACGCTTTGCCTTCCCCCGGCAGAAGGGCGGGGGCCTCAGCCTGGTGGACTACTTCCGTCCCCGCTTCGCCCCTCCTTTGGCGGATGAAGAAAAGTGGCTTCCCGCCTATGAAGCTGGGGCCAGGGATGTCCTGGGGGTGCAGCTCGTAACCATGGGGGAGGAGCCTTCCAGGAAGGCCAAGGCCCTTTTTGAGGCTGGGGCCTACCAGGATTACCTTTTCGTGCATGGCTTCAGCGTGGAGATGACCGAGGCCTTGGCGGAGTACTGGCACAAGAGGATGCGCCAGATGTGGGGCATCGCCGGGAAGGACGCCACGGAGATCCGCAAGCTCTTCCAGCAGGGCTACCAGGGAGCCCGCTACTCCTTTGGTTACCCCGCCTGCCCGGACCTAGCGGACCAGGCTAAGCTGGACCGGCTCATGGGCTTCAGCAGGGTTGGGGTGCGCCTCACGGAGAACTTCCAGCTGGATCCCGAACACGCCACCAGCGCCATCGTGGTCCATCACCCGGAGGCGCGGTATTTCAACGTGGACTAAAGGGGAGCCTGCTCCCGGCCTTGAGGTAGGCCTTCCTGGGGAGACCATCCCTTAGCCCGGTATACTTGGCCCCGTGCTGGGCCTTTACCACGCCGCCAGGAGCCTGGGCCTACGGCCAGCCCTGCTGGAATCCTTGGGGATAAGGGCCCCCTTTTCCCGGCTTTCCCTTTTGGGCTTAAGGCCAGCGCACCGCCTCGAGGTGTGGGAGGGCCGGCTCTACCTGGACGGGAGGGAGGTGGGGGAGGCCCTGGATATCTTTACCTACCTAGGAAAGGGCCTGGGGAGGGGGTATTTCCCTGCCTGGATAGGGTTCTTCGCCTACGAGTTTGCCCAGCACCTGGGCCTCTCCACCCACAAGCCCCTTCCTGGCCTTCCCGAGGCCGCTTTTTTCTACTACCCCGAGGGATTCGCCCTCCTGGAGGGGCGATTGGTGGAAACCCCTTCCTTCCCCTTGAGGCCCCTTCCTTACAATCCCCCTCCCTTGCCCCACCACCCCTTGGCGTCCGACTTTCCCAGGGAGGCTTTCCTCGAGGGGGTGTTTTCGGTCCAGGAGAGGATCCGGGCCGGGGTGGTTTACCAGGTGAACCTTTCCCACCGCTTCCGGCTCCTGGGGGGTGTGGATCCCCTCCTCCTTTATGCCCGCCTCCGCGCCTTAAACCCCTCCCCCTTTATGGGGCTTGTGGAGAGAGAAGGTTGGGCGGTGGTCTCGGGTAGCCCGGAGAGGCTTTTTAAAAAGGTGGGTAGCCGGGTCCTGGCCCGGCCCATCGCGGGGACCCGGCCCCGAGGAAAAACGGAGGCGGAGGACCTGGCTTTGGAAAAGGACCTCCTTGCCTCGCCCAAGGAGCGGGCCGAGCACGCCATGCTGGTGGATCTTCTCCGCAACGACCTGGCCAGGGTGGCCCTGCCGGGCACGGTGCGGGTGCAGGAGCTTTTCACCGTGGAGCGCTACGCCCACGTGATGCACTTGGTTTCCCAGGTGGAAGGCTACACCCGGGCCTCCCTGGGACAGGTTTTCGCCAGCCTATTCCCGGGAGGTACCATCACCGGGGCTCCCAAGGGAACGGTGATGGAGACCATACGGGAGCTGGAGCCTGTGCCAAGGGGGGCTTACACGGGAAGCCTGGGGTACGTGTCGGGCCGGGGGGTGGATTTCAACATCCTCATCCGCTCCTTCCAGAGGGTGGGGGAGGAGGTGTATTTCTCTGCGGGAGCGGGCATCGTCATCGCCTCGGAAGCGGAAGCGGAGTACCAGGAAACCCTCTATAAGGCGGAAAGCCTCCTTCTGGCCCTGAACCGGGGCCGGCCTGGGGTCAAGCCCCTGCCTCCCAAGCCCATGGCTTCCTGGGCCCCGCCCCCTCCTCCAAGGAGAGTGAGGGCCCGGGTGCTTTTCCTGGAAAACCGCGATTCCTTCAGCTACAACCTGGTGGACTACCTACAGGCCCTGGGGGCGGAGGTGGCCGTGGTGGACCAGGAGGAACCTCCGAGCCTCCGGGGGTTCAGCCACCTGGTGGTAGGGCCAGGTCCCAAGGACCCCTTTACGGCGGGAAGGGTGTTGGAGTGGACCCGAAGGGCTCTGGATGAGGGCGTTCCCTTCCTCGGGGTCTGCCTGGGCCACCAGGCTCTGGGGGTGGCCCTGGGGGCCGAGCTTTACCGGGAAGCCCCCGTGCACGGGGAGGCCCATGCCATCCACCACCGGGGAGAAGGCCTCTTTCAGGGTCTGCCCAACCCCCTTCCCTTCGCCCGCTACCACTCCTTGGCCATAAGGAACCTTCCCAGAGGGGTGCGCCTCCTGGCCTGGACGGAAGATGGGGTGCCCATGGCCATCTGGGATGGCAGGCGGGCCTACGGCGTGCAGTTTCATCCGGAGAGTATCCTTTCTCCATGGGGGATGGAGCTTCTGGCCCGGTTTTTGGAGGAAGCATGAGGCAGGTGCTCCTGAAGGGGGAGCCCTTCCACGAACCCTTGCCCGAGGGTTTTTTGTACCACGGGATGAGCGTCTTCACCACCTTGCGGGTGGAAAAGGGCCGACCCCTTTGGCTGGAGGAGCATCTTTTTCGCCTGCGCCGGCATGCCTTGGCCTTGGGGCTTCCCTACCCAGGGGATGGAGTGTTTTTGAAGGACCTCGAGGCCCTGGCCAAGGGGTTCGCCCACCTTCCCTGCTTCCGCCTCCGCTTCACCGTGGGGGAGGGGGTGTGGCTTTCCGAGGCCCGTCCCTACTCCCCACCGCCCCTGGCCGCTTACGAGGAGGGGGTTCGGGTTCTCCTCACCCCTTACCGGGTGCATCCGGACCTTTGCCGCTTCAAGACCGGAAACTACCTGCCCTACCGCCTGGCCCAAAAGGAAGCGGAAGGGCAGGGAGTCTTTGAAGGGCTTTTGCAGGACAGCGAGGGGTACGTGGTGGATGGAAGCCGCACCAGCCCCCTTCTTTACCGGGAGGGAGCGCTCGTTCTGCTGGAGGGGGGCCTCGAGGGCATCACCCGGGAAAAGGTGGCCCAGGTAGCCCGGGAGATGGGCCTTCGGGTGGAGTGGGCCCGGCTTTACCCCTGGGAGCTTCCCCTGGCCACGCTCCCTCCTCTTCCTCCCCACCAGGCCCTGCGCCGCCGGGGAGGGGAGCGGGAGGAAGCGAAGGGGGTGTTGCTCCTGGCGGGAAGCGGGGTAGGGCTTTTGCCCGTGGGGCCGGCCCCCAAGGAGCTCCTTCCCCTGGTGGAGCGCTTCCTTCCCGCCTGCTATACTGAATAGCGGTACCTCCAGCCCATGGCCATGGGCTGGTGCCCTTTTTGCACGGAGGGAAGGAATGAAGAAGCCGGTTTACCTCACCCCAGAAGGCTTTAGGCGCCTTCAGGAGGAGCTGCATCACCTGAAGACCACCAAGCGGCAGGAGATTTCCGCTGACTTTGAACAGGCCCTGGAGGAAGGGGATTTAAGGGAGAACGCCGGTTACGACGAGGCGCGCCGGGCCATGTGGCAGAATGAGGCCCGCATCGCCCAGTTGGAGGACCTCTTGGCCCGGGCGGTGGTGGTGGAGGGGAATGGCTCCTACGACCAGGTGGCCTTGGGCTGCCAGGTGGAGCTGGAAACCGAATCCGGGGAGCGGCTTTCCCTGGCCATCGTGGGTAGCCACGAGGCGGATATCTTCAGCGGCAAGATCTCGGACGAGTCTCCCCTTGGCCAAGCGCTTTTGGGTAAGAAGGTGGGGGACGTGGTGGAGATAAGGGGCAAGAAGGGAGCCCAGGTCTACACCATCCTGGAGATCAAGCCCCTATAGCTTTGCGGTGAGCGCAGGTGTGGCCTTAAGGGGGCCTAGGGCCTCTTCCGCATGGTGTTTCAGGGCGAGGAATAGCCTTTCCAGGGGAGCGTCTTCCAGGTAGGGAAGGGCCTCACTACCCGGGAGATGGAGGATGGCCCGGAGGGCCTCCACGCCCTTTTCCCCCAGGTAGGTGCCCTCCTCCCCATGCTGGCCGGACCCGTGAACGAGGCGGCCTGCCTTCAGGTATAGGCCAGGCCCCAGAAGGTTTGGGCTTAAGCCTCCCGCCTTCACCACCCGCCATCCCGCCCATACCAGGGGCAGAAGGGGCCTCTCGTGCTTGGCGATGCCCCGGAGGCCAGAGATGAAGACCGGGTAGATCCTGGGGGCGGCCTCCGGGGAGGCCAAGCGGTAGGAGAGCTCCGCCAGAAAAGAGGCCAGAAGGAAGCGCCTGGGTTCCTCCAGGCCGTGTAGCCTCCCGAGGAGCTCCGCCTGGGTAAGGGTGGGAAGGCCCTCCCCCTTGGTGTAAAGTTGGAAGCGCACGTGGTGGAACAGGGAGAGCCTGCCCGAGCGCCCCGAGGGGCGCACCCCCTTGCGGGCCACGGCTTCCAGGCTTCCCTTGGGGGTGAGGAACCGTAAAAGGAGGTCCCCTTGGAGCAGGGCCTTCCGGCCCACCACGATGCCTTCCTCCAGGCGGTACCGCTCCACCCTTCCAGTGTATGCTGAGAGTATGGAACGGAACCTGCGCGACCTCCTGGAATGGGTGGTTTTGGGCCTATTGGTGGTGGTGGGAGTGCTTTTGGCCCTCTGGGTGGGGGGATGGGTTTTCACCTTTTTGGGCCGGGTACTTCTGGCCCTTTCCGGCCTCATCTGGGAGCTTCTGCGGTTCGCTATCCCCTTGCTGATCCTGGCGGCCATCGGCTACGGGGTGGTCTATCTATTGCAGAAGCGCACGGCATAGGGTAGCGGCTCGAGGAAAGCCTGGGATAACCCGAAATAAGTGCCCAGCCTCCGTTTAAGGGGCTGGGCTTATCCTTAGGGCGCTTTATACCCTTGACGGAGGAAATGTGGGGGGTGTATGCTTTCCCCCAATAGAAGGGAGGGAGCATGGACCGCAGATTTCTGCTGAGGTTAGGAGCTTTTCTGGGGGCAGGTTCCCTGCTGGGAGCCCGGGCCAACGAGCGGCTGGCCTACAAAGACTTCAAGAAGGAAACCCCGGTGGCCGTGGTTTACCACCTGGACTTCGGGGATCCCAACCGCTTTGGACAGATGCTGACCAACATCAGCAACCACCTGTCCGTGTACGACAACGACCCCTTCAAGATCAAGATCGTGGTGGTGGCCCATGGGGCCGGGGTGCAGTTTTTCCTCAAGGATCTTGAGGGTACCCCCTGGGCCTCGGCCCAGTACGACCGGGAGGCCTTGTTCAGCCGGGTGAAGCAGCTCGCCCAGCTTGGAGTGGAGTACTACCTCTGCGAGATCACCTTTAGCCGGAACAACATCCCCAAGGACAAACTTCTTCCGGATGAGTTCCTTAAATGGGTGCCTTCCGGGGTGGGGGCTTTGGGAGAACTTCAGGCCAAGGGGTACGCGTACATCAAGGTAGGCTGAACCTGGAAGGACCCGCATGGGTGCGTATAATGCCCCCATGCGGGTTCTCTTCATCGGCGACGTGATGGCTGAGCCCGGCCTGAGGGCGGTGAGCCTCCACCTGCCGGACATCCGGGACCAGTATGACCTGGTCATAGCCAACGGGGAGAACGCCGCCCGGGGTAAGGGTCTGGACCGGCGTTCCTACCGCCTCCTACGCGAGGCGGGGGTGGACCTGGTTTCCCTGGGAAACCACGCTTGGGATCACAAGGAGGTCTACGAGCTTTTGGAAGGGGAGCCCGTGGTGCGGGCCCTTAACTACCCCCCGGCACCCCAGGGCGGGGGTGGTGGCGGCTTAGCGCAGGGGGGGAGAGCCTTCTCTTCGTGCAGGTGATGGGCCGGATCTTCATGGATCCCCTGGACGATCCCTTCCGCACCCTGGATGCCCTTTTAGCTCAGGAGAAGGCGGATTACCTCCTGGTGGAGGTGCATGCTGAGGCCACCAGCGAGAAGATGGCCCTGGCCCACTACCTGGATGGGCGGGTCACGGCCGTGCTGGGCACCCACACCCATGTGCCCACCCTAGATGCCATGCGTCTGCCGAAGGGAACCCTGTACCAGACCGACGTGGGCATGACCGGCACATATGCCTCCATCATCGGTGGGGAGGTGGAGACCTTCCTGGCCCGCTTCCTTACGGGCAGGCCCCAGCCTTTTCGGGCTGCCCAGGGAAGGGCGCGCTTCCATGCCACCGAGCTGGTTTTCGAAGGCGGCAAAGGGGTTTCCATAGGTCCTTACGTGTGGGAGGAGCCGTGAAGCCTGCGAGGGAGGATACCTTTGACCTCTTGCGGGCAGAAGTGGACCTTCTGGGCCGCCTTCTGGGGGAGGCCATCCGGGCGGTTTCGGGGGAGCGTTTTTTCGCCTTGGTGGAGGAGGTGCGCCTCCTATCCAAGGCCCGACGACAGGGGGACGAAGGAGCGAGGACCACCCTTTTGAAGCGGGTGGAGGGGCTTTCCCTCGAGGAGGCCGAGGCCCTAGTACGGGCTTTTACCCATTACTTCCACCTGGTGAACCTGGCGGAGGAGAGGCACCGGGTGCGGGTGAACCGCCTTAGGGCCCAGGCGGAAACCCCGGAGAGCCCGAGGCCCGAGGGCTTCTTGGCCCTGGCCAGGGCCTTGAAGGAAAGGGGGCTTTCCCTGGAAGAGGTGGAGGCCCACCTGAACCGCCTAGAGTTATGGCTCACCTTTACCGCCCATCCCACCGAAACCCGCAGGCGGACCCTAAGGCACCATCTGGAAAGACTACAGGAGGAGCTGGAGGCCCAAGACCGTTCCCGCTTGGCGGCCAGGGTGGCCCTGCTCTACGCCACCGAGGAGGTGCGTAAGGCCAGGCCCACGGTGGAGGACGAGATCAAGGGCGGGCTTTACTACCTGCCCACCACCCTCTGGCAGGCGGTGCCCCGGGTGGTGGAGGGCCTCGAGGCCGCTCTGGAGAAGGTCTATGGCAGGCGCCCCCGCCTGAAGAGCCCGGTGCGCTTCAGGAGCTGGATCGGAGGGGACCGGGATGGCAACCCCTTCGTCACCCCTGAGGTGACCGCCTTTGCCGCCCGATATGCTCGCCAGGTGGCCCGGGAGCGGTTTTTGCTGGAACTGGAAAACCTGGTGCGGGACCTTTCCCTTTCCGAAACCAAAGTTCCCGTGCCCAGGGGAGTGCGGGAGGGAGGGGAGGGAACGGAGCGTTTCCCCGGGGAGCCCTACCGGCGGTTTTTCGCCAGGCTCTACGCCCGCCTGGAGAAGGGGGAGGTGAGCACGGAGGAGCTTTTGCGAGCCCTGAGGGTGGCGGAGGAGGGCCTGGCCTCCGTGGGCCTGGACCAGGTGGCGGCCTCCTTCCTCCGTCCCCTCGAGGTCCGCCTTTTCGCCTTCGGCCTGGAGCTTGCCCCCCTGGACCTACGGGAGGAGTCTGGGAAGCTTTTGGAGGCCGCGGCGGAGCTTCTTAGGGTGGGAGGAGTCCACCCCGATTTTCTCTCTTTGCCCCCCGAGGCCCAGGAGGCCCTCCTCACCGAGGAGCTGAGAAGCGCCCGTCCCCTCCTTCCCGTGGGCCACGAGCCCCAGGGGGAGGCCCTGCGGGTGGCGCTCGGGGCCTTTCGGGCCTGGCGGGACAAGGGGGCCCACGTGGTGTCCATGACCCACCACCCCGGGGATCTCCTTTCCGTGTTCCTTCTCGCCCGTGAGGTGGGGCTTTACCGGCCGGGAGCCCCTTTGCCCCTGGATGTGGTGCCCCTCTTTGAGACCCTCGAGGACCTCCACCGGGCCCCGGAGGTGCTCATCCGCCTTCTGCAAAACCCCGTCTTCCTGGCCCACGCCCGGGGCCGGGGCGGGGTGGAGATCATGATCGGCTACTCCGATTCCAACAAAGATGCCGGCTTCCTGGCTGCCAACCTGGCCCTTTACGAGGCCCAGGAGGCCTTAGCCAAGGTGGGGCAAAGCTTCGGCCTGCCGGTTTTCTTCTTCCATGGCCGGGGTACCTCCACTGCCCGGGGCGGGGGGCCTGCGGGCCGGGCCATCGCCAGCCTGCCTCCCAGGAGCGTGGGGCACCGCATTCGCCTCACGGAGCAGGGGGAAGCCTTGGCGGACCGGTACAGTCACCCTGAGCTGGCCGTGCGCCACCTGGAACAACTCCTCTTTCACTTCGCCCAGGCGGCCTTGGGGGAGGGAGTGGAGCCCAGACCTGAGTGGCGGGAGGCTTTGGGGCGGGCAGGGGAAGAGAGCATGCGCCGCTACCGGGCCCTTTTGGCCCAGGAGGGTTTCTTCCCCTTTTTTGAGGCTTTTACCCCCATCCGGGAGATTGGGGAACTCCCCATTGCCAGCCGCCCTGTGTACCGCCACGGCCGGGTGCGGGAGATCCGCGACCTCAGGGCTATTCCCTGGGTGATGGCCTGGACCCAGGTGCGCCTGCTCCTGCCCGGCTGGTACGGGCTTACGGCCCTGGAGGCCTGGCCCCTGGACCTTCTCAGGCGGATGTACCGGGAGTGGCCCTTCTTTGCCACTACCCTGGAGAATGCCGCCATGGCCTTGGCCAAGGCGGATTTGGGGGTGGCGGAGCTTTACCTGCGCCTGGTACCGGAAAAGCTACACTTCCTCTTCCACGGCCTCGCCCAGGAGTACCAAAAGACGGTGGCGCTTTTGGAAAGCATCTTCCAGGCCCCTCTCCTTCACAACCAAAGGACCCTGGAAAGACAGATCGCCTTGCGTAACCCCTACGTGGACCCCATCAACTTCGTGCAGGTAGAGCTTCTCCGCCGCTACCGCGCTCCTGGGGGCCGGGAGGATGAAGCCTTGAAGAAGGCCCTTCTCCTTTCCATCCTGGGGGTGGCGGCGGGCCTTAGAAATGCGGGTTAAGATGGAGGCCGATGGAGCTTGGCCAGCATCCTGACCAGCGGGTGGGGGTTTTCGTGGACACCCAGAACCTTTACCACTCCGCTCGGGATTACTACGAGCGCAACGTGAACTTTGAAAGCCTCCTGCGGTTCGCCGTGGGGGGGAGGCGTCTGGTGCGGGCCACCGCCTACGTGGTGGAAAAGGAGGGGGATACCTCCGCCTGGCCCTTCATTTACAAGCTTTCCACCATCGGCTACCGGGTGCGGCGCATGTACCTCACGGTGAAGGAGCTGGGTGAGGGCGGAAAGCCCATCTACGAGGGGAACTGGGACATGGGCATCGCCGCGGACATGGTGCGGCTTATGCCTCACCTGGATGTGGTGGTCCTGGGAAGCGGGGATGGGGACTTTGTGGAGATTCTCGAGGTCCTCATGGAACGGGGCATCCGGGTGGAGGTGATCGCCTTCCGGGAGACCACGGCGCAAAAGCTCATCGATGCTGTGGACCGCTTCGTGCACCTTCCCGATATCCCGCATGCCTTCATGGAGCCCAAGAACACCGAGCGATGAACCTCGAGGCCTACGACTATTTTCTTCCCCCGGAGCTCATCGCCCAGGAAGGGGTGGAGCCTAGGGACAGGGCCCGGATGCTGGTGGTCCGCCGGGAAGGGGCCTTTCGGGCCGAGCATCGCCAGGTCAGGGACCTTCCCGAGTACCTTCGCCCTGGGGATGTGCTGGTCTTTAACGAGAGCAAGGTGATCCCCGCCCGCCTCTTGGCCCAAAGACCCACGGGGGGCAGGGTGGAGGTGCTTTTGGTGCGGGAGCGGGCTCTAGGGCTTTGGGAGGCCCTGGTGGGGCCCGGCCGCAAGGCCAAGCCCGGCACCAGGCTCCGCTTTCTATCTCCCCGGGACCTTCGCGTGGTTCCGGACCTTGAGGCGGAGGTGGTGGGGGTGGAGGAGGATGGGGTGCGGCTCCTCCGTTTCCAGGGGGACCTGATGGCTCACCTGGAGGAGGTGGGGGAGGTGCCCCTGCCCCCCTACATCAAGTCCCAAATTCCTCCGGAACGCTACCAGACCGTGTACGCCAGGCGCCCGGGTTCTGTGGCCGCTCCTACCGCGGGTCTGCACTTCACCCCCGAGCTGCTGAGGCGCCTGGCGGAGGCGGGGGTGGAGCTCCGCTACCTCACCCTGCACGTGGGCCCCGGCACCTTCCGCCCGGTGAAAGGGGATCCCGAGAAGCACGAGATGCATCCTGAGCCCTACGAAATCCCTGAGGAAACCGCAGAAGCCATCAACCGGGCCAAGAAGGAGGGCCGGAGGGTGGTGGCGGTGGGCACCACCGTGGTCCGGGCCTTGGAGAGTGCCTTCCGGGAAGGGATGGAGGTGGTGCCGGGGATGGGGGAAACCCGGCTTTTCATCCGCCCGCCCTATGCCTTCCAGGTCATAGACGCTCTTTTCACCAACTTCCACCTGCCCCGTTCCACCCTCCTCATGCTGGTGGCCGCCTTCCTAGGCTACGAAAGAACCATGGAGGCGTACCGGCTTGCGGTGGTGGAGCGGTACCGGTTTTACTCTTTAGGGGACGCTATGCTTATCCTCTGAGCAACTTCTCCAGCCAGTCCCTGGCCTCTTGTGGGCTGAGGAGAAGGGGCTTGCGGCTTTGGTGGAACCAGGCGAGGAGTTCTTGGGCTTCCCTTGGGCTTGGCCCCTGCCCCTGGGCCTCGAGGAGGATCTTGTGATCCCCATCCGTCAGCCACACCATGCCCACCACTTCCCCCTCCACCTCGGTTCCCGGGGAGAGGGGAGGTCCCAGGAAAACCGCATCCACCTCTTCCCCGTCGGCGGGGTTGATGAGGCCAGGGATGAGGCCATAGTTCACCGGCGCCGGTTGGTCCACAGCCACCAGGGCCAGGGACCCCCCCTTCCAGGCATAGCGGAAGGGGCTTCCCTTGCTCCACTCCACCACCATGCGTAGCCGCATCATGCCAAGTTTAGGAGGAGGCGGGCCAAGGTGAGGTAGATGAGCAGGCCCGTGACGTCGGTGAGGGTGGCGATGAGGGGGTTGGAGAGAAGGGCCGGGTCCACCCCGAGGCGCCTCAGGGCAAAGGGCAGGAGGGCTCCCACCAGGTTGGCAAAGAGGACGATGAGGAAGAGGGCTAGGCCCACCACCGGCACCAGGGCCCACTGTCCGTCCAGGACCACCTTGCCCAGGAGGAGGAGGGCCAGGGTGAGGCCCAGGAGAAAGCCCACGGCACCCTCCTTTAGCAGGACTCGGCGCCAGTCCTTAAGATCCAGGTCCCGGGTGGCCAGGGCCCGGATGATGAGGGTGGCCGACTGGTTGCCCGTGTTCCCCCCGGTGCCGATGAGCACGGGAACGTAGAAGGCCAGGGCGGTCAGGGCGTCCAAGAGGCTCTCGAACCCCTGGAGGATGGAACTGGTGACCATGCCGGTGAGGATCAGGATCACCAGCCAGCGCACCCGGGCCATCCAGAGGGCGATGGGGGAGGCCTGGCTGTAGACCAGGTCGGGCACGTCCACCGCCGCCAGCCGGTGGATGTCCTCCGTGGCCTCCTCTTCCAAGACGTCCAGCACGTCGTCCACCGTGACGATACCCACCAGTACCCCGTCCTCGTCCACCACGGGCAAGACGGTGAAGTCGTAGTCGGCCATGAGGCGGGCCACCTCTTCCTGGTCGGTGTCCGTGCGGGCGAAGACCACCTTGGGGTTCATGATCTCCGCCACCTTGGTCTTCGGGTCGGCCACGATGAGGTCCCTCAAGGACAGGACCCCCTTGAGGCGGCCCGCCTCGTCCACCACGTAAATGTAGTAAATGGTTTCCGCATCGGGGGCGGCCCGGCGCAGGAAGCGGATGACCTCCTCCACGGTCATACCCTCCCGCACCGCCACGTACTCGGGGGTCATGAGGCCGCCTGCCTCGTCCTCCTCGTACTGGGTGAGCTCCTCCACCTCGGCCCGGGTCTCAGGGTCCAGGGCCTCCTTAAGGCGGTGGGCTAGACCGGGGTCTTCCTCCTCCACCGCCTGGAGGGCGTCGGCCAGGTCGTCCAGGGAGAGCTCCCCCAAGAGCTCCCGCACCCGCCAGGGGGGAAGGGTCTTCAAGTACTCTGCCTGTTCCTCCGCAGGGAGGTTGGCGAAGACCTCCGCGGCCCGGTCCTTGGGAAGGAGGGTGAGGACCACGTAGCGGTGTTCCCCCTCGAGGTCATCCCAAAGGGCCAACAGGTCCCGGGGATGGGTTTCCTCCAGAAGCCTCTTTAGCTTCAGGGTGTCGCCTTCTTGCAGGGCTTGGCGCAGAGGGGAAAGGGTCGTCTCCACAGGCGGCCTCCTTTCACCCGAAGGCCGCCTGTTGGGCGGCCTTCAGGGCCTAGGACTCGAGGGCAAAGCCCCTAGCATACCTTCCTTAGCCTAGGGTTCCCCGTCGGGGCCGTCAACCATGGCCACTAGAAATGTGGGAAAAATTGAGGTTGACACGCTCAAGGGGTCTGGCCTATCCTAAGGCCCGGCCTGGTGGCCGGGAGGCTCATGTTTGCGAAGCTGGCGGGAAGACTGCAGGAGGCCATAGACCGCTTAAGGGGACGGGGCCGTATCACCGAGGAGGACCTGAAGGCCACCCTCAGGGAGATCCGTCGGGCTCTGATGGAGGCCGACGTGAACCTGGAGGTGGCGAAGGCCTTTGTGGAAAGTGTCCGGGAGAAGTCCTTGGGCCAGAAGGTCCTGGAAAGCCTCACCCCGGCGGAGGTGGTCCTGGCCACGGTCTACGAGGCCCTGAAGGAGGCCTTGGGCGGGGAACCCCGTTTCCCCACCCTGAAGAACCAGAACCTGTGGTTCCTGGTGGGGCTCCAGGGATCCGGTAAAACCACCACCGCGGCCAAGCTGGCCCTTTTCTACAAGGGGAAGGGAAGGAGGCCCCTGCTGGTGGCGGCCGACACCCAGCGCCCGGCAGCCCGGGAGCAGCTTCGCATCCTGGGGGAAAAGATCGGGGTACCGGTTCTGGAGGTGCAGGATGGGGAGAGCCCCGAGTCCATCCGCCGCCGGGTGGAGGAGAGGGCCAGGCAGGAGGTTCGCGACCTCATCCTGGTGGACACCGCCGGGCGCCTGCAGATCGACGAGCCTTTGATGGCGGAGCTTGCCCGTCTCAAGGAGGCCATGAACCCTGACGAGGTGCTCCTGGTCCTGGATGCCATGACGGGCCAGGAGGCCCTTTCGGTGGCTAAAGCTTTTGACGAGCGGGTGGGGGTCACGGGGCTCATCCTCACCAAGCTGGATGGGGATGCCCGGGGCGGGGCGGCTCTTTCGGCCCGGCACGTGACGGGGAAGCCCATTTACTTCGCCGGGGTTTCCGAGCGCCCCGAGGGCCTGGAACCTTTCTACCCCGACCGGCTGGCGAGCCGCATCCTGGGCATGGGGGATGTGGCCACCCTGGCGGAGAAGGTTCGGGCTGCGGGCCTCGAGGCCGAAACACCCAAGTCCGCTAAGGAGCTCACCCTGGAGGATTTCCTTAAGCAGATGCAGAACCTCAAGCGCCTGGGCTCTTTCTCAGAGATCCTCGCCATGCTTCCGGGGGTGGGTAAGGCCTTGCCCGCTGGGGTCCAGGTGGACGATAGGGCCATCAAGCGCCTGGAGGCCATCGTCCTTTCCATGACCCCCGAGGAGCGAAAGGACCCCCGCATCCTAAACGCCTCCCGGCGCAAGCGCATCGCCAGGGGAAGCGGCACCAGCGTGCAGGAGATCAACCGCTTCATCAAGGCCTTTGAGGAAACCAAGGCCCTAATGAAGTCCCTGGAGAAGAACAAGGGCCGGGGACTCATGGGAATGTTCAGGAGGTAGGAAAGAATGGTAAAGATCCGGCTTTCTCGTTTCGGCTCCAAGCACAACCCGCACTACCGTATCGTGGTCACCGACAGCCGAAGGAAGCGCGACGGCGCTTACATCGAAAAGATCGGCTACTACGATCCTCGCAAGACCACTCCCGAGTGGCTGAAGGTGGACGTGGAGCGGGCTAAGTACTGGCTTTCCGTGGGAGCCCAGCCCACGGACACCGCCCGGAGGCTTCTCAGGCAGGCGGGGGTTTTCAGGAAGGAAGGCTAGGGGTTAGGACTCCTGAGGGCGCCGGTGGGTGTACCCATCCGGCGCTTTTGCCTTAACATGGGGCCATGAAGGATTTGGTGGAGTACCTGGCCAAGAGCGTGGTGGACCAGCCAGAACGGGTCCGGGTGCAGGAAAGGCGTACCCGGGAAGGTCCCCTTTACGTGGTGGAAGTGGCCCCCGAGGACAAGGGCCGGCTCATCGGCAAGCAGGGCCGGGTCATTGAGTCCATCCGTACCCTGGTAAGGGCCTACGCCAAGCGCAAGGTGGGGGTGGAGGTGCGCTAGGCCGCGGGGCTTTGGCATAATGGATTAGGGATGCGTTTGGTGGAGATCGGTCGGTTCGGTGCCCCCTATGCCCTGCGCGGGGGTCTGAAGTTCCGGGGTGAGCCGGTGGTGGTTCACCTGGAGCGGGTCTACGTGGAAGGGCATGGCTGGCGGGCGGTGGAGGATCTCTACCAGGTGGGGGATGACCTGGTGGTTCACCTGGCGGGGGTTTCCAGCCGGGAGCTGGCCGAGCCCTTGGTGGGCCTCCGGGTGTATGCCGAGGTGGAGGAGCTTCCTCCCCTCGAGGAAGGCCAGTACTACTATTTTGCCCTTATCGGCTTACCCGTTTACGTAGGGGGGGTGAAGATGGGGGAGGTGGTGGACATCCTGGACGCGGGAGCCCAGGATGTCCTGGTGATCAAGGGCGTGGGGGAAAGGCTTCGCGACCAGACGGAGCGCCTGGTACCCCTGCAGGCACCTTACGTGCGGGTGGAGGCAGAGGGTATCCATGTGGAGCCCATCCCCGGTCTCTTTGACTGAATGCGCTACAGTATCCTCACCCTTTTCCCCGGTCTCATACGCCCCTGGCTTTCGGAATCCCTCCTGAAGAAGGCCCAGGAGCGGGGTCTCGTCCAAGTGGAGGTGGTGGACCTCAGGGCCTATGGCCTGGGGCGGCACCGCAGCGTGGACGACACCCCCTATGGCGGCGGGGCGGGGATGGTGATCCGCCCAGATGTGGCGGTGGCCGCCTTGGAGGCCGTTCTGCCTGCGGATGAGGTGATCCTCCTTTCCCCATCGGGGGAACCCTTTACCCAACGGGTGGCAGAAGAACTGGCCCAGAGGGATCACCTGGTCCTGCTTTCCGGGCGGTACGAGGGGTTCGATGCCCGGGTGGAAGCCTTTGTGACCCGCTCCCTTTCCATCGGGGATTATGTGCTCATGGGGGGAGAGGTGGCGGCCTTGGCGGTGCTGGAGGCCACCGCCCGGCTTATTCCTGGGGTGATCGGGGATCCGGAAAGCCACCGGAGGGATTCCTTTGTCCGGGGGCTCCTGGACCACCCCCACTACACCCGTCCCCCGGAGTTCCGCGGGCTTCGGGTGCCGGAGGTTCTCCTTTCGGGAAACCACCTGGAGGTGGACCGGTGGCGCAGGCAGGAAGCCTTGAGGAAGACCCTTGCCGTGAGGCCGGACCTGGTGCGGGAGGCCAGGCTTGGTCCCCTCGAGGTGGCCTGGCTTGCGGAAATGGACCGCGAGGGCTAGACTTAGGTCTGTTGCCCATGAACCCCTCGGGGTTCCTCTGGGAGGGAGGAGAACATGAACCGAGGAGCGCTGCTTAAGATAGTGGAGGCCAAGTATGCCCGCACCGATCTCCCCGAGTTCCGGCCCGGGGATACCGTGCGGGTGGCCTACCGGGTAAAGGAAGGCAACCGTACCCGGGTGCAGAACTTTGAGGGCATCGTCATCAAGATCAAGCGGAACGGGTATAACACCAGCTTCACCGTGCGCAAGGTAAGCTACGGCGTGGGGGTGGAGCGCATCTTTCCCTTGAACTCCCCTCTCATCGAGAAGATCGAGATCGTCCAGCGGGGCCGGGCCCGGCGGGCCAAGCTCTACTTCATCCGTGAGCTTTCCGAAAGGGAGATCCGCCGCAAGCTCCGCGCCGACCGCAAGCGCATCGGCCAGGACCAGGAAAGGGCCCGGGTGGCCAAGGAGGAGGCGGAAGTTCCCCAGGACGCTACTCAGGCGGCTTCCGAAGGGGAACCCTCCGCCGAGTAAACTGGGGGCTATGGGAAGGGTGGGTTTGCCCGCCCTTCCTTATTTCTTCGCCAGGAATCCCAGGTACCTTGCCTTTTCCAGGGCTTCCACCCGGTTTCGGGCCAGGAGCTTGCCGTAGAGGCTTTCCAGGTGGTCCTTTACCGTGTCCGGGGAAAGGCCCAGGGCCTTGGCCACCTCCTTCACGGAAAGCCCCTGGGCCAGGAGGCGGAGGACTTCCTCCTCCCTCGAGGTGAGGCTGGGAAGGTCGGGGGGCTTCAGTTTTTCCTCCCCCTGGGCCACGCGGAGAAGGCGCCTTTTGAGTTCGGGAGCGGAGAGCTCCTTGGAAAAGTAGGCGTCGGCCCCGGCCAAAAACGCCTCCCGCACCAGGGCGGGCTCCTGGTAGGTGGTGAGGAGGGCGATGAGGCCGGAATACCCCTTCTTCCGGAGCATACGGGTGCACTCTAGCCCATCCAATACGGGCATCCTCAGGTCCAGGAGGACCGCCTCCGGGTTCAGGGCCAGGGTCTTTTCCAAGGCCTCCTTCCCATCCTGGGCCTCGGCCACCACCACGAGCCCTTCCCCCTCGAGGCCCGCCCTAAGCCCCAAGCGGAAGAGGGGGTGGTCGTCGGCGATCAGCACGCGGAGGCGGGATCCAGGGTTGCCCATCCTGGCTTTTAGCATAGGCCCGAGGTGTGAAAACGAGGCCAAAGCCTATACTTAGGCTATGCCCTTGACCCTGAACGACCTTGCCGCCCTTCCCGGCCGGGCGTCGGAGGCCCTGCTCCGCGAGGAGGTGGAGGAAACCGGGCTGGCTCCCGAGGCTATTCTGGATAAGCTTCGGGAGCGCCTTGGCGTCATGCGGGATTCCATCCGGAGGGGTCTTGCCTCGGATGCCCCCAGCGTGGCGGGCATGGTGGGGAAGAATGCCAAGACCTTGTGGGAGGCCCCGGATACCTTGCGGGATCCGCTTTTAAAGCGGGTCCAGGCCTACGCCATGGCGGTCAACGAGGAAAATGCCCGCATGGGCCGAATCGTGGCCGCACCCACGGCGGGTAGCGCCGGGACGCTTCCTGGGGCCTTGCTGGGCGTGGCGGATCACCTGGGCATCCCCGACGAGGACCTCCTCATGCCCATGGTCCTGGCCGCCGGGGTGGCCAAGATCATCCACCGCCAGATCTACATCGCCGGGGCCAGCGGGGGGTGCCAGGCGGAAATTGGCTCCTCGGCGGCCATGGCGGCAGCCGCCGTTACCGAGCTTCTCGGGGGAAGCTCCGAGGCCTCTGCCCATGCGGCGGCCTTGGCCCTGCAGAACACCCTGGGCCTGGTTTGTGATCCCGTGGGGGGGTTCGTGGAGGTGCCCTGCGTGATGCGCAATGGTTTTTATGCGGTGCATGCGGTGAGCGCCGCCTCCATGGCCCTGGCGGGGATAAGGAGCGTGATCCCCCCCGACGAGGTGATCCTGGCCATGGCGGGCATCGGCCGCCTCCTGCCCTTGGAGCTCAAGGAAACAGGCCTGGGGGGGTTGGCGGACACCCCCACGGGGCGTCGGCTGGCCGCCCAGGCCCTGGGGGAGGCTTCCGAGGATTGAGCTATTCCTCCCCTTTGGCTACCGGAACCCCCACCAGGTTGCCCCACTCCGTCCAGGAGCCGTCGTAGTTTTTCACGTGGGGGTGGCCGAGGAGGTACTTGAGGACAAACCAGGAGTGGCTGGAGCGCTCGGCGATGCGGCAATAGACCACCACATCCTTGTCAGGGGTTACCCCTAAGGGCTCGTAGAGGGCCCTCAGCTCCTCGGCGCTTTTAAAGGTGCCATCGGGGTTCACCGCCTTGGCCCAGGGGATGTTCTTGGCCCCTGGGATATGGCCGGCCCGTAGGGCTCCTTCCTGAGGGTAGTTGGGCATGTGGGTGAGCTCCCCCCGGTACTCCTCGGGGCTCCGCACGTCCACCAGAGCCCCCTTGCCCTCTTTCACCTTGAGGATGTGCTTGAGGACCTCGTCCCGGTAAGCGCGGATGGACTCGTCCCGGTAGGGTACCCGGTAGCTCCCCTTGGGGTAAGTGGGCACCTCGGTGGAAAGGGGACGGCCTTCCTCCACCCACTTCTGCCGCCCTCCGTTCATGAGGCGCACATCCTGGTGGCCGTTATATTTGAAGAACCAGAAGGCATAGGCGGCCCACCAGTTGTTCTTGTCCCCGTAAAGGACCACGGTGGTGTCGTTGGAGATCCCAAGCCTTTCCATGAGGTTGGCGAACCCCTCCTCGTCCACAAAGTCCCGCACCACCGGATCCCAGAAATCCCGTTGCCAGTCCACCTTCTGTGCCCCGGGAATATGGCCGGTCTCGTAGAGCAGGATGTCCTCGTCCACCTCGAGGATCCTCACCCTAGGATCCCCCAGGTGCTCCTGGACCCAGTCCGTGCTCACCAGAACCTCGGGATGCGCGTAGCCCATACCTCACCTCCCGCCCACAAGATACCCTTGAGCGAGGAACAGTAAAGGGGGTCCGTGCACATTCCCGTCCCGATCCTTGCCAGAAAGGGCGGAGTCTGGTATAAAGGGAACCGCGGGGAGTAGCCGCCCCTTATGGGGCCAGCCGGTCGTCAGTACGGGAGAAATCCCCGGTCGGCTGGGGCGCTTAAGGGCGCATGGCGAGACCACCTGTATGGGTGGCCTCGGTTTTTGCTACTCTCCGGAAGGAGGTGGACGGGAATGGACATGCTGGCGCTCTTGCTCATGGGGTTGGTCTTCGTGGCCAGCCTGGCGATTCAAGGCGGTCTCCAGGCCACCTTTGCCCGGTTCAGCCGGGTGGCCAACAGCCGGGGGCTTACGGGGGCCCAGGTGGCCCGGGCCATCCTGGATGCCCATGGCCTCACCCACGTCCGGGTGGAGCCGGTGCCCGGGGCCCTCACAGACCACTACGACCCCCACGCCAAGGCGGTGCGGCTTTCCGAGCCTAACTACGCCTCGCCCAGCCTGGCGGCCCTGGCGGTGTCCGCCCACGAGGTGGGGCATGCGGTCCAGGATGCCCATGGCTACACCTGGCTTCGGGTGCGGGCTAGCCTGTGGCCGGCGGCCAGCCTGGGCACCAACCTAGGTCCAATCCTGGTGGTGGGCGGGTTGATGCTGGGGGCCATCGGCTTGGCCAAGCTCGGGCTTTACCTCTACCTGGCGGTGGCCCTATTCCAGCTGGTGACCCTCCCCGTGGAGTTCGATGCCTCCAGGCGGGCCCTGGAGTTCCTGCGGCGCATGGGCTTCCTTTCCCAGCAGGAGATGGCCCCTGCCCGGCAGGTGCTCACCTGGGCAGCCCTCACCTACGTGGCCGCCTTGGCCAGCTCCTTGGCCACTATCCTTTACTATGCCAGCCTTCTCATGGGCCGGAGGGAGGAGTAGATGCCCCTCCTCCTTTGTCCCAACTGCCAGGTGGGCATGAAGGAGGTGGAAAGGCGCGGGGTCCTCATCGACGTCTGCCCCCAGTGCGGGGGGGTGTGGCTGGATAAGGGGGAGCTGGAAAAACTCCTGGCAGAGGCCAAGGAGGTGGAGCGAGCCTACGAGGAGGAGCGGGAGGCCTACTACCGCAAGGAGGGGAAGCCCTACCGAAAGAAAAAGGGCTTCCTGGAGATCTTTGACCTCTTCGATTAGGCTTTAAGGAAAGCCCCCCGGGGTGGGGTCCCCGGGGGATTTTCCTACACCGCCTTCTTACTCCGCCTTCTTAAGGCGTAGATACCAGCGCTTGTACTCCGTGTACTCGGCCTTCCTGGCCTCGTCGGCCTTGACCTCGTCCAGGGTGGCTGGGGGCTTCACGATGGCGGGCTCACCCGGCTGCCAGTCGGCGGGGGTGTTCAAGCCGGTGCGGTCGGTGAACTGGAGGGCCCGGATGAAGCGCAGGATCTCGTCGATGTTGCGGCCAGTGGTGAGGGGATAGTAGAGCATGCCCCGGAGGATGCCGTTGGGGTCGATGATGAACACCGCCCGCACCGCAGCGGTTTCGCTGGCTGCGGGGTGGATCATGCCGTAGAGCCTGGACACCTTCATGTCCAGGTCGGCGATGACCGGGAAGTTGATGGAGATCCCGGACACCTCCTCGAGGTCCTTAAGCCAGGCTAGGTGGGAGTAGATGGAGTCAATGGAAAGGCCCACCAGCTGGACTCCCAGTTCTTCAAACTCCTTTTGACGCCGGGCGAAGGCCAGGAACTCCGTGGAGCAGACCGGGGTGAAGTCGGCGGGGTGGCTGAAGAGCACCACCCATTTGCCCTTGAGGTCGGATAGCCGAAGCTCTCCAGCCGTGGTCTTGGCCACGAAGTCCGGGGCGGGTTCGTTCAAACGGGGTAGGGTAACGGTTTCTTCCATCTTTTACCTCCTCGGCTGATATGCCAGCCAAAGGCCATCATACCCTAATGAGGTATTAGATGCAAGTGATTTTCGTTAGCGATTATCTCCTGAGCCTCCCAGCTTCCCCCGTTCCAGGCGGGAGCGGAGCTTGGTCAGGTTGCCTTGAGCCACCTCCTCCAGGCTCACCCCCAGGTCGGTGGCCAGCTGGGCTATATACCAAAGCACATCCCCGAGCTCAGCCACCAGATCCTCCCGGGCAGCTTGGCTGAGGTTTCCTCCATGGTCCCGGAGGATTTTTTTTACCTTGTTGGCCAGTTCCCCGGCTTCCCCCGTCAGGCCCAGGGTGGGGTAAAGAAGCCGGTAGGCTTCGGGGTAAAGGGCGGTTTTCTTGGCCTCCTGCTGGTACTCATTTAGGGTCATGGCTAGCCTCCTTGCGGATAGAGAACACCCGGCTCACGCCCCCTTGGGCGGTGACCCCATAGAGGGCGTGGCAGGCTTCCATGGTGCGCTTCTGATGGGTGACCAGGATGAACTGCTTGCCGGAGTTGAGGAAGCGGGTGAAGCGGACGAGGTTGGCCTCGTCAAGGGCGGCGTCCACCTCGTCCAGCACGGCCAAGGGCAAACCGCCCTGGAGTTCGCCCAAGGAAAAGAGGAAGGCGAGGGCCCCCAGAGTCTTTTCCCCCAGGGAGAGGAGGCGGAGGTCCTGGGTGCGCTTTCCCGCCGGGATCACCACCAGCTTCAGCCCTTGGCCTTCCCGCTTCACCTCGGCCCGGGCCCCGAGGAGGGCTAGGGCGTATTTTTGAAAGGCATTTTGGAAAACCTGGTAGCTTTCCTTCAGCCTCTCCCCGTAGGCTTGTTCCACAGCCTTGGCCTCGGCCTCGAGGCGAAGGAGGGCTTCCGTGGCCTCCAGCACCTCTTTGACCTGGGCCTCGAGGCGGGTTTCCAACTCCATTAGCTCTCTTTCTGCCAGGGCGTTTACGGGTCCCAAGGCTACCCGTTCCCGCTCCACCTGGGCTAGCTTGGCCTGGAGGGTCCTGGGGGTGCCGGGCAGGCGGTCTAGCGGGAGGAAGGAGGCCCTCTCCCGGCCCAGTTCTTCCAGGAGGGCTTCCCTGCGGGCCAGGAGCAGGCGGAGGTTTTCCCGCTCGCTCAAGAGGGCGTTAGCCCGGGTGAGGGCCCGGGTTTGCTGGTCCTCGAGGTTTGTCCTTTCCGCCCGCACGGCCTTAAGGCGCTCCTCTAGCTCCTGGGCCTTGGCCAGAAGGGGCTGGGTGGCGGCGAGCTTGGCCTTCAGTTCCTCCATCCTGGTTTGGATGCGGCGCACTTCCTCCTGGGATGCCGCCCAAGCCTCCCGGGCCTGGGAGAGCAGGCGCCAGCGCTCGTGGGCCTCCGCTTGGGCCAGGATTCCTTCCAGCTCCTCTTTTTCCTTTCCTAAAGCCAGAAGCCGGGCCTCCTCCCAGGTTTCCTGAGGGGGTGCGGGGGGTTGGGGAGGCAGGGGTAGGGGGGAGCGAAGCCTAGCTTGCAGGGCCCCCACCTGGGCCCGGGCCTCCTCGAGGCGGCGAGGGGGAGGAAAGGAGGCCAAGGCTTCCTCCAAGGCTTTGATCTCCCTGGCGAGCTGCTCCTGCTCGGTTTCCAGATCCTCCAGGCGCCGCCTTAAGAGGAGGGTTTCCCCACTTCCCTTTAGCCGCCCACCGGAAAGGGCCCCCAGGCGCTCCAGCACCTCCCCTTCCAGGGTGACCGCCCTTTCCCGGCCTCCCGCTTTCCGGTAAGCCAGGGCCGCATCCAAGTCGGCGAAGACCAGGGTATCCCCCAGGAGGGCCAGGAGGATTTGCTCCTCGGGCAAGCCCAGGTGCCGGAGCCGGGCCAGGCGGAAGGCAGGTCCCAGGAGGCCGGGCGCGGGAGGGGGAGAGGGGGGAGGTGGCGGGGATAGAAGGGTTAGGGGCAGGAAGGTGGCCCGGCCCCCTTCCCGTTTCAGGAGGGCGATGGCGTTCTTGGCGGCCTCCTCGTCCTGGGTGAGGACCCATTGGAGCCGGGGGCCCAGGGCCACCTCCAAGGCCAGCTCCAGCCCCGCTTCGGGTCGCACCAGGTCCGCCACCACCCCCAGTACTCCAGGAAGCCTCCGCACCTTTCGCGGGCCCTCGAGCAGGTCGCTGCCGGCCTCCAGAAGCCGCCTGAGCCGCTCGGCCTCCCTGAGGGCTCCCTGGGCCTGGGCGCGCAGGTCGGCGAGGCGGGTTTCCAACCCCTTCCGTTCGGCCATTTTCCCCTCGAGGTCCCGGAGTTCCTCAAGCCTCCCAGCAAGCTCCTCCTCCAAGCGGGTACGTTCCGCCAGGGCTTCCTGGTAAGCCTTCAGGCGTTCCTCGTAGCGGGCGGTTTCCGCCAGGTACCGGCGGAAGGCTTCCTCGTGACGCTTTTTGGCGGCCAGCAGGCGGGTTTCTTCCGCTTTCAGATGCCTCAGCTGGGTGCGGAGCTCCTCGAGGGGCCGGGGGGGAGGGGGTACTGGGGGGCCGGGGTCTTCGGGTGGGGGACGGTCCAGGGCCCTTTGCAGGCGGGCGAGTTCCTTAAGCTCCCGCTCAATGCCCTCCCGCTCCTTCAGGCGCAGGCGCACCGCTTCCAGCTTTTGGCGCAGGGATTCCTCTTCGCGGGCCAGGGCCAGGCGCCTTTTCTCCAGGGCTTGGCGCTCCTTCTCTAGGGTTTCCTCCTCCCTGGTCAGGGCCCTAAGCCGCTCCTCGGCCTTCGCTATTTCGGCTTGGGCTTCCTCCATGCGGGCTTCCAGGAGGCTTGCCCTAAGGGCAAGGGCCTCGAGGTCCAGGGCCTGGGCGCGCCTGGCCCGGTGGGCTTCCCCTCTAAGCCGTTCTGCCTGGGCCTTAAGCTCCTGGAGTTCTCGCTGGCGCTCTTCCAGAAGGCGGCTTGCTTCTTGCAACTCCTTCTCCGCCACCCGGGCGGCTTCCGCCACCGGCCTCAGCCCGGCGGCCTCCTCGAGGTGGGCCAGCAGAACTTCCTCCGGGGCTTCCAGGAGGGCGGCCACCTCCCCCTGACCCACGATGGCGTATCCCCCTCGGCCCAGGCCCGTGCCCGCAAGGTGGAGGGCCAGGGCCTTGGCGCTTAAGGGGCGGCCGTTTACCCGAAAGAGGGAGCGGTCCCCTTCGATGCGCCGTTCCACGGTGAGCCTTTCCCTTCCCCGGGAAAGCTCCAAGCGGACCTCCGCCATGGCCTGGGGTGGGCGGCCCTCGCCACCATGGAAGAGAAAGGTGCTCAGTTCCTGCCCGCGTAGCTCATGGGCGCGGGCCCCGGTCACGAAGCGCAAGGCTTCCACCAGGTTGCTCTTGCCGGAGCCATTGGGCCCGATGATCCCGGTGATGGGGTCCGGGAAGTCTAAGGCGATGCGCTCCGCAAAGGACTTGAACCCCTGGAGGACGAGGCGGTCGATGCGCCAGGTATCCCTCATGGCAGGCGGAAAGGCTGGCTTAGATCCAGATGGGCTAGGCCCGGCTTGGGTTCACCCTCCACCAGGAAGCGCACCTCCTGGGCCTGGGGGAAGGTGGAAAGGAGGGTATAGGCCAGACTGTAGAGGCGCAGGGCTTCCTGGCTGGCATCCAGACCCAGGGCAAAGTCGGCGGGAAGATCCACCACGAAAAGCTTGCCCAGCCGGTAAAGGGCCCGGGGCTTGGGGGCCCCCAGGGCCTCAGCCCAGGCGGCCAGGACCTTGTTTTCCGGGGTATCCCCTGGGGCCAGCTCGAGGGTGCGGGTTTCCTTCAGGAGGCCCTGGGGCGGGTTGGGTAGGTAGAGGATCATGGGCAGGTTGCTTGCGGCCGAGGTTTCCTCCGAGGGCAAGGGCAGGGCGGATGAAGCCCGCCATCCTTGGCTTTGCCAGTAGACCAGAGCTCCCAAGGTAAAGAAGGCGAGACCAAGGAGGTTCCAGAAGGTCAAGAGTCGGCGCATGGCTACTCCAGATAGGTGCGGATGGCCTGGGCAATGGCCTCCGCCACCTGATTGCGGGCCTCAGGGGTCTTCAACCGTTCCACTCCCACCTCCAGGACCACGGCCGCCCCGGGGATGTCGGTGAGGGCGTAAGGACCCTCTGCCCGGGCCAGCACAATGCCCAGGGCGGAAAAAGCCTTTTCCAGAGCCTCGGCCAGGCGCCGTGGGTCGCCGGCGTAGACCTTCAGCAAGGCGGCCTGCTCTGCTGGGGCCGAGGCCAGGAGGGCCTCGGCGTTTTGGGCTAAGGGGGTGGAGCGGGCCTTGGGCAGGTAGAGGTTCACCGCACTCCCCTGGGTGACATGGAGGGAAACCACCACCGAGGCTGACTGGGCCAGGCTCAAGCGGGCCTCGAGGGGCACGGTTTCATCCCCTTGCCGGGAGAGCCGGGCACCCGGCAGGCGGGCGGCCACCCGCCTGGCTAGGTCCAGGGTAAGGTCCTTCTCCAGAAGCCCTCCTGCCGAGATGCCCGGGTCCTTCCCCCCGTGGCCGGGGTCCAGGAGGACCGTGGGCCTGGGTCTGGCTGGGGGGCTCCACTCCAGGATCACCTGGCCTCCTCCGGGGTAGTAGAGCCTAGTGGGCGGGGTATCCAGGCGGAGGCGAAGTCCCCGGGCTTCCTGGCTCAGGCCCGCTCCTTCCCCTTGGGCCAGGAGGAAGAGGACGCTATTGCCCTCCAACAGGGCGTTCACCTCCCGGGAGAAGCGAAGGAGGATCCGGCCCGGCCTCTGTTCCACCCCCAAAAGCCGGGCCCAGGGCAGCTGGAGGAGGATGCCCTCCTGGGCCCGGTATTCCAGGCCCAAGGCCTCGCTTAACGGCCGCAAGGGGACGAAGACCTCCTGTCCCCGTTTCCAGGCAGCCCCCCGGGCGGCGGCCTGGGCCTCGTTTTCCACCAGGGGGAAAACCTTGTAGCGGCTTCCCAGGCCCAGGGCCGCCTGGCCTTCCCCTTGCCACAGGGCAAGCCCCAGGCCCCGGGCTATCAGGCGCGCCTCCCCATAGGCCACGCCCCGCCCCCCTGGGTAAAGGGCCTGGCCCACCTCACCCCCCACCAGGAGGGGTTTTGGAGCCTGGGCCAGGGCGGGAAGGAGAACCAGGGCTAGAGCAAAAAACCTCATAGCTCCTCCAGGGCGCGGCGCACGGCCCGCTTCTTGTCGTCTTCTTTTCTTTGATAGGCCTTTTTGCCCCGGGCTAGGCCCAGGAGCACCTTGGCGTAACCCCTTTCGTTAAAGTAAATCTTAAGGGGTACCAGGGTGAGGCCCTTCTGTTCCACCCTGCCCCTTAGCCGGTTGAGCTCGTGGCGATGAAGGAGAAGCTTGCGCTTTCTCCTGGGGTCCACGTTGGTATAGGATCCCTTTTCATAGGGAGCGATGTAAAGGTTTTCCAGGTAAAGCTCGCCGTTTTCAAACTTGGCAAAGCTTCCCGTGAAATCCACCTTACCGGCGCGCAGGGACTTGACCTCGGTTCCCTTCAGGACGATCCCCGCCTCGTAGGTTTCCAGGATCTCGTAGTCGTGCCGTGCCCGGCGGTTCTCCAGCACGGAGGCCATCTTACCAGAGCCGGTATGCCTCCATCCGGCGGTGGCGGAGGATGGGGTAGCGGGCGCGGTACTCTTCCAGGAAACCCAGGTCCAGGTCCACCACGAGGAGGCCTTCCTCCCCCCTCGAGGCCAAAAGGCGCCCATCGGGGGCTACCGCCAGGGAAGGGCTTCCCGTGTCCGCCCGGTTGGCGAGAAGAAGGTAGGCCTGGTTCTCCGCGGCCCTCGCCCGGGCCAGGACCGCAAGAAGCTCCAGGTACTCCCCGGGCCAGGCCGAACCCACCAGGAAAACCTCGGCGCCCATCAAGGCATAGCTGCGAAAAAGTTCGGGGAAATCCAGGTCATAGCAGAGGGCAAGCCCGAACCTTCGTCCCTGGAACTCCCACATCACGGGGCCTTCCCCAGGCTCAACGCCCTCGTCCCCTTCTTCTCCCAGGGCCAGGAAGGGATGCACCTTGTCGTAAAAGGGGCCCTGGGGGAAGACGCTAAGCCGGTTCCTGGGGCCTTGGGCCAGGTAGCCCGCCACCACCGTCATGCGGCTTTCCTCCGCCAGGGCCTCGAGGACTTGGGGAAGGTCTTCTTCCCCTTGCCTCCCCAGGACCAGCTCGGGGAGGAGGAGGGCCAAGGCCTCCTCCTCCCGGGCCTGGTGCACCAGGGGGACGAGGATCTTTAAAAGCCTGGGTAAGCTTTCCTGCCTTCCAAGATGCGCCAGGGCCAGCCGCACGCTAGCGCCTTCCCAGGACCTTCCAGGCAGAGGGCAGGACCAAGGCCGCCACCACCGCCTTCACCAGGTCCCCGGGGATGAAGGGGAAAAGTCCCATGGCCAGAAGGGCGCCGGTGCCCGCAAACTTTCCTGCCCCCATGAGCCAGGCGGTAAGCCAGGGAAGCCCCACCAGGTAGAGCAGGACATTGCCCGCCAGCATGGCCAAAAGGGTTCCTAGGAAGCTCCGGTCCAGGCCGAACCGCTCCACCAGTAGCCCCACCAAGCCTGCGGCCAGGGGGAAGGCCAGGAGGAAGCCCCCGGTGGGGCCGAGGATCTTGCCTAAGCCCCCTGTACCCCCGGCAAAGACGGGTAGGCCTATGGCTCCTTCCGCCAGGTAGGCCAAGAGGGACAGGAACCCAAGGCGGCTTCCCAAAGCTGCTCCCACCAGGAGGATCGCCAGGGTCTGGCCGGTGATGGGCACGGGGGTGAACGGTAAAGGAATGCTGATCCGGGCAGCCAGGGCCACCAGAAGGCTACCCGCCAGGATCAGGGCCAGGTCCCGGGCCAGGGTGCGGTGGGGCCAGAGGGTTTTAACCAGGGGTGGATAGGGGAGAACCTCGGTTTTCATCGTCCGTACCTCCCGGACCACGCAGGGTGGTCGTCAACAAAAATATGCTTTTCTGGTTGACGGGTCAAGGGGGAGGGTTTGCTTAAGGCAAGTTCCGTCAATCACTTATGAGAAAGCCGATATACTGAAGCCATAGCTCTTGACCCCTAGGGCAAGGGGGCGAGGAGCCACGTGGGGAGGTAAGCTATGAAGGTAGGCATCAACGGATTCGGCAGAATCGGCCGTCAGGTGTTTCGCATCCTCCACGGGCGAGGGGTGGAGGTAGCCCTCATCAACGACCTTACCGACAACCGGACCCTGGCCCACCTGCTCAAGTACGATTCCATCTACCACCGCTTCCCCGGCGAGGTGGGATACGATGACGAGAACATTTACGTGGACGGCAAGGCCATCCGGGCCACCGCCATCAAGGATCCCAAGGAGCTGCCCTGGGGAAGCCTGGGTGTGGATGTGGTCATCGAGTCCACGGGGGTGTTCACCGATGCCGACAGGGCCAAGGCCCACCTCGAGGCGGGAGCCAAGAAGGTCATCATCACTGCCCCGGCCAAAGGGGAGGACATCACCATCGTCATGGGGGTGAACCACGAGCAGTACGACCCGGCCAGGCACCACATCCTCTCCAACGCCTCCTGCACCACCAACTCCCTGGCCCCGGTGATGAAGGTTTTGGAGGAGGCCTTTGGCGTGGAAAAGGCCCTCATGACCACCGTCCACTCCTACACCAACGACCAGCGGGTCCTGGACCTGCCCCATAAGGATCTGCGCCGGGCGCGGGCGGCAGCCATCAACATCATCCCCACCACCACCGGGGCCGCCAAGGCCACGGCCCTGGTGCTTCCTTCCCTGAAGGGTCGTTTCGACGGAAGCGCTTTGAGGGTGCCCACGGCCACGGGGAGCATCTCCGACATCACCGCCCTTCTCAAGCGGGAGGTGACCGCGGAAAAGGTGAATACCGCCCTCAAGGCGGCGGCCGAGGGGCCCTTGAAGGGCATCCTGGCCTACACCGAGGACGAGATCGTCCTTCAGGATATCGTGATGGATCCCCACTCCTCCATCGTGGACGGCAAGCTCACCAAGGCCCTGGGCAACTTGGTGAAGGTCTTTGCCTGGTACGACAACGAGTGGGGCTACTCCAACCGGGTGGCGGATCTGGTGGAGCTGGTGCTGAAGAAGGGGGTTTAGATGCGCACCCTTAAGGACCTGGACCCCCGGGGGAAGCGCATCCTGGTGCGGGTGGACTACAACGTCCCCATCCAGGAGGGCGTGGTGCAGGACGATACCCGCATCCAAGAAAGCCTTCCCACCCTGCGCCACCTCCTCGAGGCCGGGGCTTCCCTGGTCCTCCTCTCCCACCTGGGCCGGCCCAAGGGGGTGGACCCCAAGTACTCCTTGGCCCCGGTGGCGGAGGCCTTGGGCCGCTACCTTTCCGGTGTCCGCTTCGTGCCCCATAGCCCCGGTTCCGACCAGGCGCACCAGGCGGTGCAGGCCCTGGCCCCGGGGGAGGTGGCCCTCCTGGAGAACGTGCGTTTTGAGCCAGGGGAGGAGAAGAACGACCCTGACCTTGCTGCCCGTTACGCCCGGCTGGGGGAGGCCTTTGTCCTGGATGCCTTTGGCAGTGCCCACCGGGCCCATGCCAGCGTGGTGGGGGTGGCGAGGCTTCTCCCCTCCTTCGCCGGGCTCCTCATGGAAAAGGAGGTGAAGGCCCTTTCCCGCCTCCTTCGCGATCCGGAAAAGCCCTATGCGGTGGTCCTCGGGGGGGCCAAGGTTTCCGATAAGATCGGGGTCATAGAAAACCTCCTTCCCCGCATAGACCGTCTTCTCATCGGCGGGGCCATGGCCTTCACCTTCCTCAAGGCCTTAGGGGGCGAGGTGGGGAAAAGCCTGGTGGAGGAGGACCGGCTGGATCTGGCCAAGGACCTGCTTGGGCGGGCGGAATCCTTGGGGGTGAGGGTGTACCTGCCCGTGGATGTGGTGGCGGCCGAGCGGATTGAGGCTGGGGTGGAAACCCACACCTTCCCTGCGGACGCCATTCCCGTGCCCTATATGGGCTTGGACATCGGGCCCAGGACTCAGAAGGCCTTTGCCGAAGCCTTGAAGGGGGCCAGAACGGTCTTCTGGAACGGGCCCATGGGGGTCTTCGAGGTACCGCCCTTCGACGAGGGTACCCTGGCGGTGGGCCGGGCGGTGGCCGCCTTGCAGGGAGCCTTCACCGTGGTGGGAGGGGGTGACTCCGTGGCGGCGGTGAACCGCCTAGGGCTTAAGGACCGGTTTAGCCACGTGTCCACCGGGGGTGGGGCGAGCCTCGAGTACCTGGAGAAGGGCACCCTCCCGGGGATTGAGGTCCTGGAGTAGGAACGCCTGTTCCAACCCCGCCCCCTGGGGCGGGGTTTTCCTGTAGGATGGCGGCATGCGCAGGGTTTTGGTGGCGGGAAACTGGAAGATGCACAAGGTGCCCTCGGAGGCCCGGGTCTGGCTTGCCGAGCTCAAGAGGCTTCTGCCTCCTTTAGATTCCGAGGTGGCGGTGCTGCCCGCTTTTCCCATGCTTCCCGTGGCCAAGGAGGTGCTTTCCGGTACCCAGGTGGCCTACGGGGCCCAGGATGTCTCCCCCCACCGGGAGGGAGCCTATACGGGGGAGGTTTCCGCCCGGATGCTTTCCGATCTGGGGTGCCGCTACACCCTCGTGGGCCACTCGGAGAGGCGGCGCTACCACCACGAGACGGATGCCCTGGTGGCGGAAAAGGCGAAAAGGCTCTTGGAGGAAGGGATTACCCCCATCCTGTGCGTGGGGGAACCCTTGGAGGTGAGGGAAAGGGGAGAGGCGGTGCCCTATACCCTGGCCCAGCTCAGGGGAAGCCTCGAGGGCCTGAACCCCCCAGGTCCCGAGGCCTTGGTGATCGCCTATGAGCCGGTCTGGGCCATCGGCACCGGGCATAACGCCACCCCTGAGGACGCTGAGGCCATGCACCAGGCCATCCGGCAGGCCCTGGCCGAGCTTTACGGCGAGGAGTTCGCCAGGAGGGTGCGGATCCTTTATGGGGGGAGCGTGAACCCCAAGAACTTCGCCGATCTTCTTTCCAGGCCCAACGTGGACGGGGGACTGGTGGGCGGGGCCAGCCTGGAGCTGGAAAGCTTTTTAAGCCTCCTCAGGATTGCCGGTTGAGCCGAGGGAGGCTTTGGGCTACCCTTTACCTATGCGCCTGCATCCCCGCACCCAGGCGGCCCGGGAGAGCATCTTTCCCAAGATGAGCCAGCTGGCCGCCAGGCTCCAGGCGGTGAACCTGGGCCAGGGTTTTCCCTCCAATCCACCGCCCGCTTTCCTCCTCGAGGCGGTCCGCAAAGCCTTGGGGCGCTACGACCAGTACGCTCCCCCGGCGGGGCTTCCCCTGCTCAGGGAGGCCTTAGCGGAGGAGTTCGGGGTGGAGCCCGAGAACGTGGTGGTCACCTCCGGGGCCACGGAGGCCATCCATGTTCTCCTGCAAAGCCTGGTGGGTCCCGGGGACGAGGTGGTGGTCCTGGAGCCCTTCTTCGACGTGTACCTGCCCGATGCCTTCCTGGCTGGGGCCGAGGCCAGGCTGGTGCGGCTTGAACTGGGGGAAAAGGGCTTCCGTCTGGACCTCTTGGCCTTGGAAAAAGCCATCACCCCCCGCACCCGCCTGCTTCTGGTCAACGCCCCCATGAACCCCACGGGCTTGGTTTTCCGCGAGGAGGAGCTAAGGGCCCTGGCAACCTTGGCCCAAAGGTACGACCTCTTCCTGGTTTCCGACGAGGTGTACGACGAGCTTTACTTTGGGCAAAGGCCAAGGCGCCTGAGGGAGTTCGCTCCCGAGCGCACCTTTACCGTGGGCAGTGCGGGGAAACGCCTCGAGGCCACGGGTTACCGGGTGGGCTGGATCGTGGGGCCCAAGGAGTTCATGCCCACCCTGGCGGGGATGCGTCAGTGGACCAGCTTTTCCGCTCCAAGCCCCCTGCAGGCGGGGGTGGCGGAGGCCTTGAGGCTGGCCCGGAAGGAGGGGTTTTACGAGGCCCTGCGGGAAGGCTACCGGGAGAGGCGGGACCTGCTCCTTTCTGGGCTCAGGTCCATGGGCCTTAAGGCTTACGAGCCCGAGGGCACCTACTTCCTCATGGCCGAGCTTCCCGGCTTGGATGCCTTCCAGCTGGTGGAAGCAGCCAGGGTGGCCTTGATTCCCGCCAGCGCCTTCTACCGGGAGGACCCTCCCCTTGGGCTTTTCCGCTTTGCCTTCTGCAAGAGCAAGGAGGAGATCTCCCTGGCCCTGGACCGCCTGGCCGCCGTGGTAAACTCCCCTGCGTGAAACCCAAGGTGGTCCAGTACCTGGATAGAGGAGAGCTTCCCCTTAAGGAGGGGGAAGCCCTTGCCCTCTACCGGGCCATGCGCCGGGCCCGGTTTTTCGACGAGAAGGCCTTGACCCTCCAGCGCCAGGGGCGGCTTGGGGTCTATGCCCCCTTTATGGGCCAGGAGGCGGCCCAGGTGGGGGTGGCCCTGGCCTTGGGGGAGGGGGACTGGGTGGTGCCCAGCTACCGGGAGTCCGCCCTGCTCCTGGCCCGGGGGCTTCCCATCCATGTTCTGATCCTTTACTGGCGGGCCCACCCCGGGGGCTGGCGCTTTCCCGAGGAGGTACGGGCGGTGAATCCCTACATCCCCATCGCCACCCAGATTCCCCAGGCGGTGGGTCTGGCCCTGGCGGGCCGGTACCGGGGAGCGGACTGGGTGGTGGCCACCTCCATCGGGGATGGCGGGACCAGCGAAGGGGATTTCCATGAGGGGCTTAATTTTGCCGCGGTCTTCAACGCTCCGGTCCTCTTCCTGGTGCAGAACAACGGTTACGCCATCAGCGTGCCCCGAAGCCGGCAGATGCGGGTGGACTTCGTCGCCAGGAGGGCGGAGGGATATGGGATTCCCGGGGTGGTGGTGGACGGCAACGACGCCGTGGCCGTTTACCTGGAGGCCAGGAAGGCGGTGGAACGGGTGCGGAAGGGGGAGGGGCCCACCCTCCTCGAGGCCCTCACCTACCGCCTGGCTCCCCACACCACCTCCGATGACCCCTCCCGCTACCGCACCCGGGAGGAGGAGGAAGCCTGGCGCTCCAAGGATCCCATCCTGCGCCTCGGCAAGGCCCTGGAGGCGGCGGGGCTTTGGGGTGGGGATGCGGAGGAGGCCCTTTTGAGGGAGCTGGAGGAGGAGTTTGCCCGGGAGCTGGCCTTGGCCGACCAGGCTCCCGAGCCCAGCCCTGAGATGATCGTGGAGCATGTGTACAAGGAAATGGGCCCTGACCAGAAACGGGCCTGGGAGGCCTTGAGGCAAGGGAAGCACGTGGAGGAGCTATGGTAGCGGAAAAGGCCAGGGTGCTGAACCTGGTCCAGGCCATCAACGAGGCCCTGGACCTGGCCTTGGCTCGGGACGAAAGGGTTTTGGTCTTCGGGGAGGACGTGGGGCGGCTTGGGGGGGTATTCCGGGTCACGGAGGGCCTCCAGGCCAAATACGGCGAGGGCCGGGTGTTCGATACCCCCTTGGCGGAAAGCGGCATCCTGGGCCTGGCCATTGGCCTCGCCATGGGGGGGATGCGCCCGGTGGCGGAGATCCAGTTTGCGGGTTTTCTCTACCCCGCCCTGGACCAGATCCTCTCCCACCTGGGCCGCTGGCGCCACCGCTCCCGGGGTCGGGTGGGCCTCCCCGTGGTGGTGCGGGCCCCCTATGGGGGTGGGGTGCACACCCCTGAGCAGCACGCGGACTCCCCCGAGGCCCTTCTGGCCCATGCCCCTGGGGTAAAGGTGGTGATTCCCTCGAGCCCTGAAAGGGCCAAAGGCCTCCTTCTCGCCGCCATAGAGGACGAGGACCCGGTCTTCTTCCTGGAGGCCATCAAGCTCTACCGGGGTGCCCGGGCCGAGGTGCCGGAGGGCTACTACACCCTCCCCTTGGGCAGGGCCCGGGTGGTGCGGGAAGGAGGTGCGGCCACCCTCATCGGTTACGGGGGCATGGTGGAGGTGATGCTGGAGGCGGCGGAGGTGGCGGCTCGGGAAGGCGTGGAGGTCATGGTGGTGGACCTGGAAACCCTGGTCCCTTTGGACGAGGATACGCTTCTGGAAGCCGTTCGGGAAACCGGCCGGGCGGTGGTGGTCTACGAGGCCATGCGCACCGGAGGGTTTGGGGCCGAGATCGCCGCCCGCATCGCTGAGGGAGCCATCGATTACCTCCAGGCTCCCGTGGTGCGGGTGGCGGGATACGATGCCCCCTACCCCCCTTTCAGCGCCATCGAACACCACTACCGCCCGAGCGCCAGGAGGGTTCTCGCCGCCCTGAGGCGGGTGCTAACCTACTAGGGTATGGAGCGGCCTACTTCTGAGAGGCTCTTCGCCGAGGCGCAACGGCACATCCCGGGGGGAGTCAGCAGTCCGGTGCGGGCCTTCAAGGCGGTGGGGGGTATCCCTCCCTTCCTGGTGCGGGGGGAGGGAGCCTACGTGTGGGACGTCGATGGGAACCGGTACGTGGACTACGTGCTGAGCTGGGGGCCCTTGATCCTGGGCCACGCCCACCCGGAGGTGGTCAGGAGGGTTAAGGAGGTGGCGGAGCAGGGTCTGACCTTCGGGGCTCCCCATCCCCTCGAGGCCGAGCTGGCCCAGGCGGTGAAACGGGCCTACCCGGAGGTGGAGCTGGTACGTTTCGTGAACTCGGGGACCGAGGCCACCATGAGCGCCCTGCGCCTGGCCCGGGGGTATACGGGGAGGAAGTATATCGTCAAGTTCCGGGGCAACTACCACGGGCATGCGGATGGGCTTTTGGTGGAGGCGGGAAGCGGAGCCCTCACCCTGGGGGTGCCCTCTAGCGCCGGGGTCCCGGAAGAGTACGCGCAGCTCACCCTGGTCCTGGAGTACAACGACCCCGAGGCCCTGCGCGCCCTCCTCCGGGCGCGGGGGGAGGAGATCGCCGCCATCATCTTCGAGCCGGTGGTGGGGAACGCTGGGGTCCTCGTGCCCACCGAGGAGTTCCTGAAGGCCCTGCACGAGGCCAAGGACTACGGCGTTCTCCTCGTTGCCGACGAGGTGATGACGGGCTTCCGCCTGGCCTATGGTGGGGCCACGGAGCGGCTTGGCCTCAAGCCCGACCTGGTCACCCTGGGCAAAATCCTGGGGGGCGGCCTTCCCGCCGCCGCCTACGGGGGGAGGCGGGAGATCATGGAAAAGGTGGCCCCCTTAGGCCCCGTGTACCAGGCGGGCACGCTTTCGGGGAACCCTTTGGCCATGGCCGCGGGCCTGGCCACCCTGGAGATTCTGGAGAAAAACCCCGGGTACTACGCCCGCCTCGAGGAGGTGGGGGCGAAGCTGGAAGCAGGGCTCAAGGATATCCTCTCCCGCAAGGGCATCCCCCACGCGGTGAACCGGGTGGGCTCCATGTTCACCGTCTTCTTTACCGAGGGGCCGGTGCGCACCTTTACCGAGGCTAAGCGCACGGACACGGAGCTTTTCCGGCGCTTCTTCCACGGCCTCTTGGACCGGGGGGTGTACTGGCCGCCCTCCAACTTCGAGGCGGCCTTCCTCTCCATCGCCCACGGGGAGGCGGAGGTGGCCCTGACCCTCGAGGCCTTGGAAAAAGCCCTCTGACGCATGAACCTGAAAGACCCCATCTGCGCCATCGCCACCCCCCGGGCAAAGGGGCCATCGGGGTGGTGCGGCTTTCCGGGGAGGGGGCCTTGGAGGTGGCCAGCCGGGTGTGGCGGGGGAAGGACCCCAGGAAGCTCAAAGGAGGGCGCTTTACCCTGGGGGAGGTGGTGGACCCGGATACGGGGGAGGTGCTGGACCAGGCCCTCCTCCTCGTCTTCCGCGCCCCGCGTTCCTACACCGGGGAGGATGTCTGCGAGTTCCAGACCCACGGCTCCCCGGCGGTGCTGCGGAGGGTCCTGGAGGCCCTGATGAAGGCGGGAGCCCGTCTGGCCGGTCCTGGGGAGTTCACCTTCCGGGCCTACATGAACGGGAAGCTGGACCTGGCCCAGGCCGAAGCGGTTTTGGCCCTGGTGGAAGCGGAAGGGGACCTTGCCCGCCGCCAGGCCTTAAGGAGCCTCGAGGGGAGCTTTTCCCGCAAAATCGCCGCCTTGGAGGATAGGCTTCTTTCCCTGCTCGCCCACATCCAGGCTCTTCTGGACTATCCCGAGGAGGGGGTGGAACCCTTGGAGGCCAGGCGGGTGATTGGGGAAGTCCTTGGGGAGGTGGAGGCCCTCCTTGCCCAGGCAAGGTCCTCCCGCCTGGCGCAACGGGGGGCCCGTCTGGCCTTGATCGGAGCTCCTAACGCGGGCAAGAGCTCGCTTCTAAACGCACTTTTAGGGTACGAGCGGGCCTTGGTTTCCCCTATCCCCGGCACCACCCGGGACTACCTGGAAGCGCCTTTGGAGCTCTTCGGCATCCCCCTGGTGGCGGTGGACACCGCGGGGGTTCGGGATACCTTGGACCCCCTGGAGCGGGCAGGGGTGGAAAGGGCTCTGAGAATCGCTGAGGAAGCTGATCTTGTGCTCTACGTGGCTGACCGCTCGGCTCCCAGGCCTCCCTTTCCTCCCTTACCCCCAAGGACCTTGAAGGTGGCCACCAAGGCGGACCTCCCCCTCCTTTGGGAGGATGCGGAGTTCATCCCGGTGTCCAGCGTGACGGGGGAGGGATTGGGCCAGCTTAAGGAGGCCATCCGGGAGGTGCTTTTGGGTAGGGGGGGAGGGGAGTACCTCTTGAGCGAGCGGCAGATCGAGGCCCTTTATATGGCCAAGGAGAGGCTTTCAGAGGCGCAAAACCTCCCGGAGGATCTCATGGGATTGGCCCTGGAGGAGGCCCTCAAAGCCCTGGCTTCCTTGAGGGGCAGGAAGGAGGTTTCCGAGGAGGTGGTGGCCCGGGTTTTCCAGAATTTCTGCGTGGGGAAGTAGCCGGGCCCTTCAGGGCAGGAAGGAATCCAGGATGGCCTCCACCTGGTCGGTTTCAATCAGGAAGGCGTCGTGGCCGTGGGGGCTACGGATCTCCCGGTACCTTCCTCCGCTTAAGCGGGCCACCTGCCGCACCTCCTCGGCGGGGTAGAGGAGGTCGGTGTCGATGCCCACGAAGAGGGAGGGCAGGTTTTTTAGCCGTTTCAGGGCTTCCTCCATTCCACCCCTTCCCCGGCCTACATCGTGGGTATCCATGGCCCGGGAGAGAACCAGGTAGCTTTCCGCATGGAAGCGCTTAAGGAACTTCTCCCCCTGGTAGTCCAGGTAGGTTTCCCCCTTTTCCGGCTCCTGGCCCCAGCGGGCTTCGAAGCCCCTGGGGGCGCGGTAGCTCATCATGGCGATGCCCCGGGCCAGGGCCATCCCCTTGGGGGCAGGATGACCTGCGCGATACTCGGGGTCTTGCAGGATGGCCTGGCGGCTTAAATGGTTGAAGGCCCGGGCCCAGGGTCCATGCCGTGCGGGGGCGGCCAGCACCACCAGTTTCTTCACCCTTTCCGGGTACATGAGGGCAAACTCCAGGGCCACCATTCCCCCCAGGCTTCCCCCGATCACGATGGCCTTCTCCACCCCTAGGTGGTCCAAAAGCCTGGCCTGGGCCCGGGCCAGGTCCCGGATGGTAAGGGGAGGGAACTCCTTGCCGTAGGGCTTCCCCGTGCGGGGGTCTAGGGAGAGAGGTCCGGTGGAGCCGTAGCAACTTCCCAGGTGGTTGGCGGAGATCACGTAGTAGAGGGTGGGGTCCAGGATCCGCCCAGGGCCCACCAGGGAATCCCACCACCCCTGGGGGCCGAAGGCCTTCTCCAGGGGGGAGAGGCTCTGGAAGGTGGCCTTGTCGTAGGTGCCTGCCAGGTGGGCGCTTCCCGTGAGGGCGTGGAAGACCAAGACCGCGTTGTCCCTGAGCCGGGAAAGCCGGCCGTAGGTTTCAAACCGCAGGCGCACCTCGGGCAGGAAGCCTCCCAGCTCGGTGTAAAACCCTTCCTGTCTAGGGAAGAGCACGGCGATGCGGGGCCTGGGAGGAGGGATGGAAAGGGGGGAGCGGGGAGGCTTGAGGATGAGGGCCTCGTGCTCCCCCCAGGTTTCCAGGGCGATCTCGCTCATGCCAGGGCCTCCTTAAGCTCCGCTTTCAAGTCCTCCACGTGCTCGAGGCCCACGCTCAAGCGCACCATCTCCGGCAAAACCCCCGCCAAGGCCTGCTCTTCCGGGGAGAGCTGGGAGTGGGTGGTGGAGGCGGGGTGGATGGCCAGGGTTCTGGTGTCCCCCACGTTGGCCAGGTGGGAGATGAGCTTAAGGCGGGAGATGAAGCGCTTGGCGGCCTCGTAACCCCCCTTCAGGCCAAAGGTGAGGACAGCTCCCGGTTTCCCCCGGAAGTACTTCTGGGCGCGGGTGTGGTGGGGATGGTGGGGGAGGCCCGGGTAGTTCACCCAGGCCACCTGGGGTTGCTCCGCAAGCCAGTGGGCCAGATGGAGGGTGTTTTCCACGTGGCGCTCGGCCCGTAGGGAAAGGGTTTCCATCCCAAGAAGCACCACCCAGGCCTCAAAGGGTCCCAGGGCCTGCCCCTGATCCCGAAGCCCATCCACCCGGGCCTTCACGATGAAGGCCAAGTTCCCAAAGGCCTCCACCAGCCTGAGGCCGTGGTACCCGGGCTGGGGCTCGGTGAGGAGGGGGTAGCGGCTGTTGTCCCAGGGAAAGTTCCCCCCGTCCACGATGCCCCCGGCGATCACCGCCCCGTGCCCTCCCACCCACTTGGTGAGGGAATGGGTCACCACCGCCGCCCCCCATTCCAAGGGCCTAAGGAGGTAGCCTCCCATGCCAAAGGTGTTGTCCACGAAAAGGGCTACCCCCACTTCCCGAGCGGCTTGGGCCAAGGCCTCGAGGTCCGGGATGTTCAGGGCGGGGTTGCCGATGGACTCCACCCACCAGGCCCGGGTTTTCTCGTCGGTGAGGGCTAAGAACTCTTCGGGGCGCTCTTCTTTGGAGGTGAAGCGCACCTCTATCCCGAGCCGCTTCAGGGTCACCTTGAACTGGTTGAAGGTGCCCCCGTAGAGGTTTGGGGTGGAAACGATGCTGTCCCCTGCCTGGGCCAGGGTGGTGAGGGCCAGGAACTGAGCGGCGTGGCCTGAGGAGGTGGCCAGCGCAGCCTTGCCCCCCTCGAGGGCCGCCAGACGCCGTTCCAGCACCTCCACCGTGGGGTTCATAATGCGGCTATAGATGTTCCCGAACTCCTTCAAGGCGAAGAGGTTGGCGGCGTGCTCGGGACTCTGGAACAGGTAGCTGGTGGTGGGGTAGATGGGCACCTGGCGGCTTAAGGTTGTGGGTTCGGGCTCGTAGCCCGCGTGGAGCTGCAAGGTTTCAAAGCGCATCCTTGGCCTCCTTTCCAAGAACCCGCCTGAGGCGCTTGGGAAGGGGCCAAAAAGAGGCCCCTTCCAGCAAGAGGCACCGTTCTCTCGCCTGGAAGGGGTTGGGCGTGGCGCTTACCCCCCTCTCTTATCGTCCCCGGGCGTTTCCCCCACCCGGGCCGGCCTTGGCACCAGCCCCACCCGCATCCGGCCATGAAACGGAAGGGATGGGAGGTTGCCGCGGTTTCACAGGGCCGTACCCTCCACCGCTCTGGATAAGAGAACGGGCTGGTTTTCGCCGCGCCCCGGCGCGGTTAAGGGTCAGTGTAGGGGCTTGGGGCTTGGCCGTCAACACCCTTTGACCTTTTGGCCCTCCTCCCCTATACTGAACTCCGCTACGGGGAGTAGCGCAGCCCGGTAGCGCACCTCGTTCGGGACGAGGGGGTCGCTGGTTCAAATCCAGTCTCCCCGACCAGAAAGCCGGCCCTTGGGCCGGCTTTTCGTATACTCCTCCCGTGGCCTTTCTGGCGGGCCTTGCCCTTTTGCTTTTGGGTTTGTACCTGATCGGGGAGGGGCTTTCCTCGGTCAAGGGAAAGAGATACCTGCTGGCCCGGGCCTTTTCCAGGCCGGGGAGCCTTCTATTTTCCGGTCTTCTCCTGGGGCTTCTTTCGGGTAGCGGCACTGGCCTTTCCCTCCTAGCTTTGGGGCTTTGGGAAGGGGGAATCTTCTCCCTGGGGCAGGCCGCCCTCCTTTCCCTGGCCGCCACCGCTGGGGCCAGCGGCTGGGTGGGGGTGGTAGCCCTGGCGCAAAGGGAGGTGGCCGAGGTCCTGCTGGCCTTGGGCCTCCCCCTTTTCCTTTTCCGGGGAAGCCGAAGTGGCGGGTTGGTCCTTTTGGGCTTGGGCCTTCTTTTCCTGGGCTTTTTGGAGATGGGGCAGGGGGCCAAGGCTTTTGCGCCCCTTTTGAGCCTGCTTAATCCGGGTCCATGGGCCCTGTACCTGGTGGGGATCGTCCTGGCTTTTTTCTTGGGAACCGCCAACGGGGTGGCGGCCTTGGCCCTGGCCCTTGGGCCCTTTTGGGGACAGGGGGGGAGCATGGCCTTGACCCTGGGGGCGGGAGTGGGGGTTTCGGGAGCCCTTTTTCTGGCGGCCTTGGGGGGCAGGCGGGAGGGATGGGCTTTAGGGGTGGTCCTTTTGGGGCATCGCTTTCTCTTTTCCCTGCCCTTTTTGCTTCTGCTTGGGCCGCTTGGGGGGCTGGGGGTGGTGGGGCTCCACCTTCTAAGCCACCTGGCCTACGCCATAGCCTTTCTTCCCCTCCAGGGGCGTTACTTGCGCCTTACCGAAGGTCTCTTTCCCCGCCGCACCGTAAGCCCCAAGTACCTTTCCCCCGAGGCTTTGGAAACCCCTAGCCTGGCCTACGCCCTGGTGCAGCGGGAGCTTGGCCGGGTAGCGGATGCCGTGCGGAACATGCTGGCGCGGGCGGTGCGGATCCTGGCCCAGGAGGAAGGGGGCGAGGCGGACCTCGAGGCGCTGGAGGACAAGGTGGACCGGCTTACCCGGGAGGTGGTCCTCTATACCGCCGAGCTTTCCACCCGCACCCGGGACGAGCGGGCGGTGCGGTTTTTCGTGGCGGCCAGTGAGCTTGAGCACCTCGGGGACCTGGTGCGCCGGGTGGTGCGCCAGGCGGCGAAGCTTTGGGCCCAGGGCCTCACCTTTAGCCCGGAAGGCAAAGAGGACCTTTTAGAGGCGGGAAGGTTGGTGCTAGGACGCTTGGAGCGCATGGCAGCCGCCTTGGCCACGGGGGACAAGGCCCTGGCGGAGGGGGTTTTGTCCGAGGAAGGGGAGGTGGCGGCCTTTCTGGATCGCCTGCGCCGGGCCCACCTGAGCCGTTTGGAGAGCGGTCGGGCGGAAAGCCGGGCCACCACCTTGGCCCACCTGGACCTCCTCATCACCCTGGAAGAGGTTTCCGGTGGGGTGGACAGGCTTTGCCGCCTGGTCCTGGAGCTTTAAGCTAGAAAGCGTGGTGAGGATCCTGGGCGGCAAGGCCAAGGGGGTGCCCTTGAAGGTGCCGGCTTCGGCTAGACCCTCCCCCGTGCGCTTGCGGAAGGCTCTTTTTGACTACCTGCGCCTGCGCTACCCCAAGCGGGGGCGGTTTTTGGACCTCTATGCGGGGAGCGGGGCGGTGGGCCTCGAGGCGGCCAGCGAGGGCTTTGAGGCCATCCTGGTGGAGAAGGACCAGGAAGCGGTGGCCCTTCTTAAGGAAAACCTCCGCCGCACGGGGCTCCGGGCCCGGATCGTTCCCCTTCCCGTAGAGGTCTTCCTGCCGGAGGCCAAGGCCCGGGGCGAACGCTACACGGTGGCCTTCATGGCCCCACCCTATCCCCTGGACCTGGTTCAGGCCTTCCAGGCTCTCCTGGAAAGCGGCCTGGTGGAGAAGGGAGGGCTTTACATCCTGCAACACCCTAAGGACCTGCACCTACCCTTCGGGGAGCGGCGGGTTTACGGGGAAAACGCCCTCACCCTGGTGGAGGCTTAGATGCACGTGGTCTATCCCGGAAGCTTTGATCCCTTGACCAATGGCCATCTGGACGTGATCCAGCGGGCAAGCCGCCTCTTTGACCGGGTTACGGTGGCGGTGCTGGAAAACCCCAACAAGCGGGGGCAGTACCTCTTTACCGCCGAGGAGCGCCTCAACATCGTGCGGGAGGCCACCGCCCACCTATCCAACGTGGAGGCCCGCACCTTTTCCGGTCTTCTGGTGGATTTCGTGAGGCAGGTGGGGGCCCAGGCCATCGTCAAGGGCCTGAGGGCGGTTTCCGACTACGAGTACGAGCTCCAGATGGCCCACCTGAACCGCCAGCTTTTGCCGGGCTTGGAAACCCTCTTCATCCTGGCCGCTACCCGGTATTCCTTTGTGTCCAGCACCATGGTCAAGGAGATCGCCCGCTACGGGGGAGATGTGTCCAAGCTGGTGCCCCCGGCCACCCTAAGGGCCCTCAAGGCCAGGTTCGGTTAGCCCCGTTGCGACCCGTAGACCCCCAGGGCGATGAGGAGGAGGCCGGGGAGGTCCCAGGGGCTCGGGGGTTCCCCCAGGGTCAGGGCTGCCAGGACCAGGGCCAGGGCTGGGGTGAGGTTCATGAAAGGGGCCACCTGGCTGGCGGGGTGGCGCTGCAGCACCGCTCCCCACAGGGTAAAGGCGAGGAAGGCTCCCCCTACGGCGGTGTACAAAAGGCTCAGCCAGGCCAGGGGGCTTGCGGAGGGGAAGGGTCGGGTCAGGGCTAAGGGCAGGAGAAGGAGGCTTCCTAGGAGCATGCTGGCCGCGCTCACCTCTAGGGGGTGCGCTTCCGCACGGCCAGGCTTACCCCCACGCTGTAAAGGCCCCACATCAGGGCAGCGGTTATCAGGAAGAGGTCCCCGAGGAGGCGGTGAGGGCCGCTCCCGTGGCCCGCGTGGACCAGGGCCAGCCAGACCACCCCGGTTCCCGAGAAGAGGAGGCCCCGGAGGAGGGGCCGGGTCAGGGGCCAACGGAAGTACAGGCTGTACGCCAAGGCGGTGGCGAGAGGGTAGACGGCGGCCACGGCCGCCGCATCGGAGGCTGGGGCCAGGCGGATGCCCTGGAAGAAGACCAGGTTGAAGAGGGCCACCCCGCTTAAGGCCAGGAAGAGGGTTTGGCCCAGGGGCTGGATCGGGGGTAGTCTCCGAAGCACCAGGAAGAAGAAAGGCAGGGCCAGGGCGAAGCGGAGAAAGGATCCCCACTCAGGGGGGATCTCCTGCATGGCGGTCCTCGAGGCCACCACGTTGCAGGCCCAGAGGAGGGGGGTAGGTAAACGAGAGGGTCCCGATGGGGCGGCATGCCTTGAGCCTAACAGGTAAAATCCTTGGCGGAGGTTACCATGAAGGCTTTCGCCAGCAAGTATGGCAACGTCCTAGAGTTCGGCCACCTCATCGGCGGAGAGGAGGTTTACGAGGGGGCGGTTCTAGAAAGGCGGAATCCCTCGGACCGTGAGGACCTGGTGGCCCGTTTCCCCGAGGGCACCAAGGAAACCCTGAGGAAGGCTGCCCAAAAGGCGCAGGAGGCCTTCAAAGAGTGGAGCCAGACCCCGGCGCCCGTGCGGGGGCAGGTGCTTTTCAACTTGGCCAAGATCCTTGAACGGGAGAAGCCCACCCTGACCCGGCTCATGGTCAGGGAGGTGGGGAAGACCTTCAAGGAGGCGGGCGGGGACGTCCAGGAGGCCATCGACACCGCCATTTTCTTCGCCTCAGAAGGGCGCAGACTCTACGGCCAAACCGTGCCCAGCGAGATGCGGAACAAGGAGCTCTTCACCTTCCGCAGGCCTTTAGGCGTGGTGGGGATGATCACCGCCGGGAACTTCCCCATCGCCGTCCCCAGCTGGAAGCTGATCCCGGCGGTGCTGGCCGGGAACACGGTGGTCTGGAAGCCCTCCGACGACTCCCCCACCCTTTCCTACATCTTCGTGAAGCTCTTTGAGGGGGCAGGCCTGCCTCCTGGGGTCATCAACGTGGTCTTTGGCGGGGGGAAGGACTCCACGGGCCAGTGGTTGGTGGAGCTCATGGACGAGGGCCTCCTCAACAAGTTCGCCTTCACCGGGAGCACCAAGGTGGGGCGCTGGATCGGGGAGGTGGCGGGACGGAACCTGATCCGGCCCACCCTGGAGCTCGGGGGAAAGAACCCCCTGGTGGTCATGCGGGACGCCGACTTGGACCTGGCGGTGGAGGGGGCCTGGTGGAGCGCCTTCGCCACCGGGGGACAGCGGTGCACCTCGGCGGGGAACATCCTGGTGGATGCCCCCATCTACGAGGAGTTCAAGAAACGCTTCCTGGAAAGGACCGAGGCCACGGTGGTGGGAAACCCTCTTCTCCACCCCGAGGTCACCTACGGCCCCTTTATCAACGAGCGCCTGTTCCAGCGCTGGCTGGAGCATTACACCTGGGGGCAGGAGGATGGGGCTACCTTACTTTTTGGCAAAGGGCGGATCACCCGGGAAAACCCCTACCCCCGCTTCCAGAGCGACCCCGAGGCTGGTCTTTACGGCTGGCCCACGGTCTGGGAGGCCAGGCCCGGCATGCGCCAGTTTACCGAGGAGATCTTCGGCCCCACCATCAACCTGGTTAAGGTGGACGGCATCGAGGAGGCCATAGAGGTGGCCAACGCCACGCCCTACGGCCTATCCAGCGCCATTTACACCAACCACCGTCACTGGGCCTACCTCTTCAAGGTGGGCATCCGGGCGGGGATGACCAGCATCAACAACACCACCGTGGGTGCCGAGGCCCACCTGCCCTTCGGCGGGGTAAAGGCCAGCGGCAACGGGGCTCGGGAATCCGGGATCTGGGTCATAGAGGAGTACACTTACTGGCATGCGGTGAACGAGGAGTACTCGGGCCGCCTCCAGCTGGCCCAGATGGATACGGGCTACGTGAGCCCCAAGGCCCCTACCCCCTGGGCCGAGGTCCTGGGTTTCTAGCGCGGACTCATTTCGCTCAAAAGGGGTTTGTCACTACCCCACCTTGGCGAGGCCAGGGTGGGGTGGCATCATTGGGCGCTTTCCAGGTCGGGCCTCAGGCGCACCGCATCTCTAAGGTATACGTGGCGCACCTGGTCCTGGGGGGTGTTGGTGTTCCAAAGGGCCAGGACCCGGATGACCCGGGGCAGGCTTCCTGGCACCGGTACCTCCCGGGCGGAGAGCAGAGGAACCCGATGCATGCCAATCTGGCGGGCAGCCTCGGCGGGAAAGGCCGAACACAGGTCCTCCGTAACCGTGAAGATGATGGCCGCCAGCTCCTCATGGCTTTGGATGCCGTTGGCCTCCAGCATCTTAAGGAGAAGCTCCCGCGTGGCTTGGTGGATGGCCTCCGGCGTATCCTCCTCCACGGTGATGGCACCCCTGATGCCCCGGACCATAGTTGGGCCCCATGCTAAGGGGTTTAGGTCGTTGGCACAAGACGGGTAGACTGGGAGTTGTGAATCTGATGGCGGTGTTCGCCCATCCCGATGACGAGATCGGGGCTGCAGGCACCCTGGCCCTCCACGCCCGGCGAGGGGACCGGGTGCTTTTGGTCTGGATGACCAAGGGGGAGTTGGCAAGCCAGTTCGGAGGGCTGGAGGAGGCCAGGGTGGCCGAAATCCGGGAGGGGCACGGGGCCCATGTGGCCCAGTTGATCGGGGCCGAGTACCGGTTTCTACCCTTTCGCGATACCTTTCTCACCGGGGGCAGGGAGGAAGCCCTGGCCTTGGCTCGGTTGATGGCCGAGTTCCAGCCGGATGCGGTGATCACCTGGGATCCCCTGGACGTCCACCCTGACCACCGGGCCACGCACCAGGCGGTCCTTTCCGCCTTGAAGTTCTGCCGCATACCCAAACTCGTGGGGAAAGCGCACCGGAAGCCAGTACGGCTTTACCACTATCCCAGAAAGGAGCTTTTGAGACCGTGGCTCTACGTGGATACCGCCGCCACCCAAGAGGTGGCCGAGGCGGTGTTTGCCTTTTACCAGGAGTTCTACCGCTGGCCCCTTACCCTGGAGGAGTTTCGCGCCCGCCGGCGGCTTCAGGGTCGGGAGGCGGGGGTTCCCTTTGCGGAGGCGTTTCAGACGGACTCTCCTCTGCCGTGGTCTGCTCTTCCCTAACGCCTTCCGCGGGATTGTAGGCGGGGGTGAGCACGTAGGCTAAGAGCACTGCGGGAAGGACCAGGGGCAAAGTGGCGTACCCGCCCCACTCCGCCGCCAGAACGGTGGCGGCAAAGGGGGCGCGTGCCACCCCCGCCAACACCGCCACACCCCCGGCCAAGGCCAGGGTTTCGGGGGGAAGGGCCAGAGGACCCGGCAGGTGGGCCAGGAAGGCCCCTAAAAGCCCCCCTAAGGCCAGGGCAGGGGTATAGGGGCCTCCGTAGGCCCTTATCCCGCTGGCCAGGAGGAGAAGGAGGAGCTTGGCGAAAAGGAGGGACAGCACGGCTAGGGGGGGCAGAAGGGGAGTGGTGGCCACGGCTACCCAGCCCAGGCCACTCCCCAAGGCTTCGGGCAGGAGGAGGAGGGCCAGGGCCAAGGCCAGGCCCAGGAGGGCATGGCGCCAGGGGTAGGGAAGAGGGCGGATGCGGGCTTCCAGAAAGCGCGAGCCTTCCACCCACAGGGTGGTCAGGGCAGCGGCCACCAGCCCTACCAGGGCGCCGGCGGGGAGGGCACCCATATCCACCTGGGCCTGGAAGGTTAGAAGGGGAGTGTAGCCGTAGAAGGCTCCGTAGACGGCAAAACCAGCCAAGGCTCCGATCAAGGCTGGGGTGAGGGCCCGGGCCTCGAGGAGGAGGCTCCGGTAAAGGATCTCCGTGGCCAAAAGGGCTCCGGCCACGGGGGCGTGGAGGCTGGCTCCCAGCCCGGCGGCCAGCCCGGCAAAGGCCAGCCCCCCGCCCAGCCGAGGAAAGCGCCGGTCCAGCCCCCGGCCCAGCCAAAGCCCCAGCACTCCAAAGGGACCCTCGCGCCCCATGGGGGAGTAGAGGGAAAGCTGGAGCGTCCCTCCCAGCACGGCCCGCAGGTGGGAAGAGGCAGGGCTCGGCCGATCCTCCCGGGCCTGGAGGAGGAAAGCGGCAAGCCCCTGCCCGGTTCCCAGGAAGCTGGTGAGGGCGAAGAGGAGGGGCAGGAGGAAGGCAAGGGGCCAGAGGGATGGTCCGGTGAAGGCTTGGGCCAGGCCTCCTTCCCCGGGGGGCTCGGGGGCCAGGTACCCAAAGAAAAGGCCCAAGGCCTCGGTCAAGGCTCTAAGCAAGGCGTTCAGGAAGGCCAAGAGGAGCCCGGCCAGGGCTCCGGTGAAGGCGCTATAGAGGATGAGGGGTCCCGTATGCCGGACCTCCTGGTCCCAGAGGGAGGGGAAGCTGAGCTGGGGGCCACGGCCCAAGGGGCGCATCAGAGGGAGTGTACCAGACTGGCGGGGCTTCCCCGGGTCAGGCGGGGGGTGGGAAGGCCCAGGGCCCGGTACCCTCCCCGGGTCAGGGCCCGGATGGGAAGCCGGGGATCCACCTTCTCCCAGAGGAAAAGGGCCTCGTTTTTCACGTCCAGGTCTGGGCTGCTGGCCCGGGAGTCCGTGCCCAGGGCCAGTTCCACCCCGTGGCGGGCGTAGAGGTGGATGGGGGCCTCCCCCACCTCCAGATGGGCGTTGGACCGGGGGCAGAGGATGACCTTGGTGCCGGAATCCGCCAGCATCCTCACCTCTTCCTCGTCCACCTGCACCCCGTGGACCAAAAGGGTATTGGGGCCCAAGGCGCCAAGGGCCTGAAGGTGACGGATGGGGGTTAGGCCCGGGGGTTCAAAGGGGGTTCGGCTGAAGCGTCTGTGGATCTGGGTTAAGAAGCCCTCCCCCCTTTGCAGGAAGGCCACTTCTTCCGGGCTTTCCCCCGCGTGGATCATAAGGGGAAGGCCCTCGGCCCTGGCGTACTGGGCGAGCCGCCGCAACAGGGGTGCGCTCACCGAGTAGGGGGCATGGGGGGAAAGCCCCACCCTCACCCGTCCTTCCAAGCGTCGCCAGGCCCTGACCTTAGCCTGGACCTGCTGGAACACTTCCTCGGCGTCCTCGGGATCCGGGGCGAAAACCTCGTAGAAGGCCACCCCGGGGAGGGGGCTTTCCCGGAGCAGGAACTCCATGACCTCGTCCTTAAACACCACGTCAGCGAAGGCCCCCGCCCCGGAGCGCAGGAGTTCCTCCAGGCCTTGCCTTGCTGCTTCCAGCCCCCGCTTTTCCCGGTGGGCCACCACGTGGGGGATGAAGCCGGAAAAGGGGCCCCGATAGAGGGGGTGGAGGGAGAGGTCCAGGTGGGTGTGGGCGTTCACCGGGGGTGGGAAGAGGGCCTTTCCCTTGTGGACCACTTCCGCCTGGGGGAAGCGCGCCCGAAGCTCCTCCAGGCTTCCCTGGCCCACCACGTGCTTTCCCTGGACCGCGATGGCCCCCCGGAGCATGGGGGTGCCGAAACCCGTATAGACCACCTCGGCGGTCCAGAGCTCAGTCTTTAGCCAGAACATAGCGGTTGGGGTTTCGGGTGAAGTCCACGGCCCGGTAGCCCCGGGCGAAGTAGTGGCCCAGGACCAGGCGGCTGTGTTCCCGCCACGCTAGCGCTAGGGCTGGGTCTTCCCGCAGGATCCTTCCCCAGTCCTCGGGGATCTGGAAGAGGAGGCGGGGGCCCTCGAGGTCCAGGAAGGCCTCCAGGGGCTTTTCCTCCTCCACCCGGTTGGCCTGGGGGAGGTCGTCCACCCGGGGCTCCTCGGGCGGGGCGTAGATGCGGGCGTAGACCCTTTCCGAGAGGAGTTCCCACTCCGCCAGGAGCCGGTCCGAGGGGGCCCCGGCGTTGATGCCCGTCATGGGGCCGTAGTGGTCGGGGAGGTAGGTTTTGGCGGTGGCCCCAAGCTTCCTCAGGTTGAAGTTGGCGTTAGGGCCCCGCAGGGGGTCGAAGGTCCAGACCACCCTCCTGATGCCCCGGGCCAGGCACCAGTCCCGCTGGAAGCGCTTCAGGAGGAGGGCGGCCCCCGTGCCCCGGTAGGCTTCCAGCACCCCCAGCATGTGGGAGTGCTGCAAGGTGGGGTCTTGGGTGGGGAAGCCAAAGACGAAGCCCACCATCCGCCCTTCCACGAAGGCTCCCGCCACCAGGCCCCCTTCATCCTGAACCGCAATGAGAAGGCCCCTTGGTACCAGATCGCTTTCCGCGCGGCCCCAGACCTCCCGCTGGAGCTCCACCACGGCCTCCATCTCCTCGGGGCCCTTTAGCTCGCGGACATGTGCCTCTGCCATAGGGTGATCCGCTCCACCATGGGAAGCTTCAGATGCACGCCGATACCTGGACCCTCGGGCACGGGCATGAGGCCCTCCTCCGCCTCGAGGGCCTCCTCCACAATGTCCTCCTCCCAGTAGCGGCTACTGGAGCTCACGTCCCCCGGCTTGGTGAAGGCGGGCAGGGTAGCCAGGTGGAGGTTATGGGCCCGACCTACCCCAGCCTCCAGCATTCCTCCCATCCAGAGGGGGATCCCGGCGCTTTGGGCCAGGGCGTGGACCTTGAGGCTTTCCCCGTGGCCCCCAAGCCGGGCCGGCTTGATGTTGAACACCCTTCCCGCCATGAGCTCTATGGCCTTTCTCGCCTTTTCCGAGGAGGTTAGGCTTTCGTCCAGGCAGATGGGGGTGGCGAGCTCCCGCCCGAGCTTGGCGTGGTCCAGGAGGTCGTCGTAGCCCAGGGGTTGCTCGATGTAGTCTAAGAAGAGCTCGTCCAAGCGCCTAAGCCGGGGGAAGTCGGCGAGGCGGTAGGCGCTGTTGGCGTCGGCGGTGAGGGTGGCCTCGGGGAAGGCCTGGCGCACGGCTTTCAGCACCTCGTAGTCCCAGCCCGGTTTGATCTTGAGCTTGATGCGCCGGTACCCCTGGGCCAGGTGCTTCTCCACCACCTTCAAGGTGTCGGCGATGGAGGGCTGGATGCCCAGGGAAACCCCCACCTCCACCCGCTCCCTCACCCCGCCCAGGACCTGCCAAAGGGGCTTTCCCAGGCTCTTGGCAAAGAGGTCCCAGAAGGCCATCTCCAGGACCGCCTTGGCCATGGGGTTGCCCCGGAAAGGGTTAAGGACCTGGCCCAGGGCCTCGGGGTTGGGCAAATCCCTTCCCAGAATCTGGGGCAGGAAGACCTCCTCCAGGAGGTAGCGGGCGCTGGCCACGGTCTCCTCCCGGTAGAGGGGAAGCTTTTCCATCACCCCTTCCCCAAGCCCCTCGAGGCCCTCCCCGAAAAGCCTCAGGAGGAGGATGGTCCTTTTGGTCTGCACCCCGAAGCTGGTCTCAAAGCGGAACTTCAGGGGAAGTTCCAGGATGCGCAGCTCGGCCGCCTCTATGCGCACGGTTCCAGCACCTCCTTGCCCAGGTAGGGGGCGAGGGCCTCCGGCACCCGCACCCGTCCATCGGGGAGCTGGTGGTTTTCCAATAGCATCACCAGGATCCTGGGGGTGGCCAGGGCGGTGTTGTTCAGGGTGTAGGCGTACTGCACCCTGCCCTCCCGGTCCCGGTAGCGGAGGTCCGCCCGCCGGGCCTGCCAGTCCAGAAGGGCCGAGCAGGAGTGGGTTTCCCGGTAGCGCCCTTCCGAGGGGACCCAGACCTCCAGGTCCACCTGCCGCCACTTCCCCGGGCCCATGTCCCCGGTGGAGACCTCCAGAAGGCGGTAGGGAAGTTCCAGAAGCCTCAGGATCTCCTCGGCGTTTTGCAAAAGCTCCTCAAAGGCTCGGTCCGAGGCCTCGAGGCTGGCCTCGGTGAGCACGTACTGCTCCACCTTGTGGAACTGGTGCACCCGCATGAGGCCCCGCACGTCCTTGCCGAAGCTCCCCGCCTCCGAGCGGAAGGCGGGGGCGTAGCCCGCGTACCGCTTGGGAAGCTCTTCCTGCCGCAGGATCTCCCCGCTATGAAGGGCGTTTAAGACCACCTCGGCAGTGCCCGTGAGGTAGAGGTCCGTGCCGGCGATGGGCCAGACCTGGTCCCTGGCGGCCGGGAAGTGCCCGGTGCCGATGAAGGCCTTCTCCCTGGCGTAGGAGGGAAGGGTCAAGGGAGTGTAGCCCTTTCGCACCATGAAGTCCACGGCGAAGCGGATCAGGGCCAGCTCATAGAGGGCCAGGTCCCCCCTCAAGGCGTAGGTGCGGCTTCCCGAAACCTGGCTCACCCGGGGCTCCCACCAGCCGTTTTTCTCCAGGAGGCTCACGTGGTCCAGGGGCGGGAAGGAAAACTCCGGGGGGGTGCCCACCCGCCGGATCTCCACGTTGGCCGAGTCGTCGGGGCCCGCCGGGGCCCCCGGCCAGGGGGGAAGGGGCACCTTAAGGAGAAGCTCCCAGAGCTGGGCTTCCTTCTCCCGCAGGGCTTCCTCCACCCTCTTGGCCTCCTCTGCCAGGACCTTGCCCCGGGCCGCCAGGTCGGGCCTCGCCTCTGGGGGTGCCTTGGGGACCTCCTTGGCGATGCGGTTGCGCTCGGTCTGGAGCTCCTGGAGCTGGGCCTTTAAGCCCTGTACCTCGGCGTCCAGGGCTAGAAGGGCATCCAGATCCAGGGCCACCCCCTTCAGGCGGATGGCTTCCCGATAGACCTCGGGGTTGCGGCGGAGATGCTTCAGGTCCACCATGGCTACTCCAGCACCTTGGGCACCCGGAAAAACCCCTCCTCTGCCTCCGGGGCTACCTTTAGGGCTTCTTCCTGGGAAAGGGAAGGAAGGGGCTCATCCTCCCTGAGGCGGCCTTGGGCTTCCTCCTCCGAGGCTTCCCCCACCTGGGGAAGGGCGTCCACGAACTCCAGGATCCGCTTAAGATCCGTTAGCAGCAAGGTTTCCTCCTCGGGGGAAAGCCGGATTTTGGCAAGGCTTTCCAGCTTGCGCAGAAGCTCCGGGGATAGCTCCATGCCCCGCATTTTACCCTCGGGAAGCCCTACGAAAGCCAGTTGGCCAAAGCCCAGACCAAAGGGGCCAGGAGGAGGGCGGGAAGAAAGGAGCCCACCCGCACCTTGGTGAGGCCCAGGAGGTTGATCCCCACCCCCAGGACCATGAGCCCCCCCACCCCCGTGACCAGGAGGACCCGGGGGTCGGCGGCGGGGTCGGGGAGGACCTGGCTTAAGGTACCGGCCAGAAGGGCGATGCCTCCCTGGTAGCCGAGGATGACCAGGACGCTAAACCCCACCCCGATGCCGAAGGAGCTGGTGAGGGCGATGGCAGAGAGGCCGTCCAGGGTGGCCTTTAAGAGAAGGATGCTGGGATCCCCGGTGAGGCCGTTTTGGATGGAGCCGAGAAGGGTCATGGGACCCACGCAAAAGAGAAGGCTTGCGGCTACGAAGCCCTCGGTGAAGCTTCCCCCGCCCCTTACCGCCCGCTTGATCTTCTCTCCGATGCCCTCGAGGGCCTCCTCGATCCGCCACCACTCCCCAAGAAGCCCTCCCAGCACCAGGGCGATGAGCCCCAGGACCACCCCGTCTATGGCCCCGCCCCTGGCTTTTCCCAGGGTGCTGGCCATTGAGAACCCGATAAAAAGAGTGGTGAGCCCTACCCCCTGGACCATGATGCGGGCCATGCGTTCGGGGAGCCGGCCCCGGAGCAGAAGGCCAAGTCCTGTGCCCAGGGTCACGGTGGCGGCGTTGGCCAGGGTTCCCGAAAGCTTGTCCAGAAGGGTGAGCTCCATGGAGGCTATTCTACGGGAGTGGAGCCCATCCTCACCCAGGACGGAACCCCCACCCTCTTCCATCCGGCCTACGGGGAGGCTTACCATCCCCGGCAGGGAGCCTTGCTCCAGGCCAGGCGGCTTTACCTGGAGAAGACCCTCACCCATCTCCATCCCGCTCCCAGGGTCCTCGAGGTGGGTCTGGGGCTTTTGGTGAACTTCCGCGTGACCTTAGAAAGCGCCTTGGCCCGGGGGGTGTACCTCCGTTACCTGGCCGTGGAGCGGGAACCCCTGTCCCCGGAGGCCCTCGCCCACGTGCGCCTGCCCCTTCCCAGGGCGGAGGAGGTGTTTGCGGAAATCCTTAAGGGCTGGCCCGCTGCCTGCTTCCGGGGACCTTGGGGGGAGCTTCGCATTTTCTTCGGGGAGGTGGAAGCTTTGGCGCCTCCCCAGGACTGGGCCACGGCGGTTTACCTGGATCCCTTCAGCCCCCGAGTGAACCCGGGGCCTTGGTCCTTGCCTGTTCTAAAGGGGCTTCACCGGGCTTTGCGGCGTGGGGGAAGGCTTGCCACCTACTCCGCCCAAGGGGCCTTTCGCCGCGCCCTTAAGGAGGCGGGGTTTGCCCTTCACCGGGTGCCGGGGGTGGGTAAGCGGGAGTGGACGGTGGGAATCGCCTTAAAACCTCCTCCCGGTTGAGATAGGCCAGCTCGGCCCAGGAGCGGTCCGGCTTGGGTAACTCCCCCCGGTATAGCCAAAAGAACCAGGCGCTGCTCAGGGTGGCCACGAGACGGGGCCAAGGAGGAAGGGGATGGGTGTGGAAGCCAAAGAGCCTGGCCCCCTGGGCCAGGTAGCTGTAGCCGTAGACCAAGCGCACTTCGGGGTCTTGGGCTACCCGTTCCGCCACCTTCTTGAGGCTTTCTCGTACGTATCGGATGGCCTCGAGGGGGGAAAGCTCCATGCTCCGCTGGCTTTCCAGATGAAGCTCCAAGGCAAGGCTACCCCGGGGTAGCCCGGGCAGGTCGGGTCCGGGAAAGGGTTTCTTCTCCACCCGGAAGAGGTCGAAGGGACCGTATCCCGCCCGGGCCACCCGATGCTTGGCGTTGTACCGTTCCTCAAATCCCTGAAGTCCCCGGATAAGGGCGAGCCTTGGGGTGAGGGGTAAGGGGGCAAGGTCGTCCAAGGTGACGGGCTTGTACCCCAGGCGTAGCATTTCCGGAAGCGCCCGTTCCAATAGCCTCAGGGTTCGCTCCGGCCCGTCGTGGAGAAGGACGATGGAGCCTGGCCGCAAGTAGTAGAGCAGGCGTTCTGCTAAGGCCTCGGGGGGGAGGTTCAGCCAGTCCTTGCTTTCCAGATCCCATAGGGCGATGCGCTTGCCCAGGAGACGAGCAAAGAGGCGGGTAAAAGGGGTGTGGAGCCCATGGGGAGGCCTATAGTAGCGGCCAGGGTTCCTGCGCATGTGCTTCCACTCCACCCAGGGCAGGAAAAGCCCCCAGGCCTGATGCCACTCCCCGTGGTCCTCCACCTGGTGGTCTTCGCGCTTTAGGGCCTCCACCAGGTCCGGCCGGGCCTTGGCCCGTTCCCCGGTCAGGAAGAAGGTGGCCTTGACCCCGTGCTGGCGCAGGAGCGCCAAGAGAGCCTCCGTCCTCTCCGAGGGGCCGTCGTCGAAGGTCAGGGCCACCTTGGAGGTGCGCCTCGAGGCGTGGGCGTAAGCTCCGAGGCCCAGAAAGCGAAAGAGGAGATCGGAAAGCCCGTAGAGTAGGAGGATCAGGCCCAGGATCAGTTCCACCGCATCCTCCAGAAAAGAACCGTGTAAAAGACGCTGAGAAGGAAAAAGGTGGCGCTACCTGCGAGAAAGGGTGCCTTTATGCCCAAGGTTTCCCATAAAAGACCTCCCACCGCAGGTCCCAAGGCTACCCCCAGCCCCTCCACGGTCATCAGCCCGCCCCATATGGCTGCCCGGTTTTCCTCGGGCAGGTTTCTGGCCAGGAAGCCGTTCCACCCGGGCAGGAAAAGGCTGAAGCCCAGGCCTCCCAAGGCAGCCAGCAGGGCAAGTTCGCCCAGGCTAGGGGTAAAGGCCAGGCGGACCATCACCAAGGCCAAGAGGAGGAGCCCGCTCACCAGGGCGAAGCGGTAGCCCCTCCGGTCTACTTGCCGGCCGGTAAAGGGCAAAAGGCCGAAGGCCAGGCCTCCCCCCAAAAGGAGAAGCCCTCCCAGGGCAATGGGCTCGAGGGCCAGCTCCTCTTTAGCGTAGCGGAGGATGAAGAGGGAAACCAAGGCGGGAGCGAAGGTCTGACCAAAGGCTGCGGGCAGGAAAAGCAAAAGCCGCTTAAGGGGATAGGCTTCCCGCGCCTCTTGCGGAATGGGGATGCGGAAGGGGAAGAGGCTTAGGGCGAGGAGGAGGGTTACGCCCTGGGCGGCGAGGAGCAGGGTGAGGGCGGCCTCGGGTTCTTTCTGGGCCACCTGCCCCACCCCCACCAGGCCGATGCCCACCCAGGGCATCACCAGGGTCAGGGTAAAGGATAGGGCCCGTGCCTCCCGCCCGGGCACGGCGATGCGGCTCGCCAGGGTCATGAGCCCGGGGTAGAGGGTGGACATGGTGAGGCCCCAGAGGATGGCGAGCCCCCAAAGAAGCCAGCCGGCGTGGGCCTTGGGGGTGAGGAGGAGAACCAGAAAACCGATGAGGGCCGCTAGGGTGACCGTGCGGCCGAACCCCACCCTTTCCGCTAGGAGCCCCCCGAAGGTTTTGGAGAGGTTCTCAGAGAGTTGATGAAAGGTGAAGGCCAAGGTGAAGGTGGCGGGGCCAAGCCCCAGGTGCTCGGGGGCGTAGAAGGGGAGAAGGCCAGCGAAGAAGCCGCTCCGTACCCCCTCCATGAGGCCTACAGCTAGGACCAGGCGCAGGAATACGAAAAGTCCCTCCCTGGCCCATGGCAGATAGCGAAACACGCTAAAGTATACCCGTGCGCATCAGTGTGGTGATTCCCGCCCACAACGAGGAGGCTTTTTTGCCCAAGGCCTTACAGGCGGTTTTGACGCAAACTCTGCCGCCTTTTGAGGTGATCGTGGTGGACAATGCCTCCACCGACCGCACCCGGGAGGTGGCGGAGGGATTGGGTGTGCGGGTGGTGTATTGCCCCCAAAAGGGGGTAGCCTACGCCCGCCAGGCAGGGCTTCTGGCCGCCCGTGGGGAGTGGGTGGCCATGACCGATGCCGACTCCATTCCCCTTCCCACGTGGCTTCAGACCCTAGCCCGGCATGGGGAAGGGGCGGTGGCCCTCTACGGTCCCTTGCGCTTCTATGGGGTTTCTCCCTGGACGGCTTTGGTTTCCGAGTGGGGCTACCGAGCTTTCCTGAACCTCATGGCCCTCCTGGGAAAGCCCAACCTGGCCGGGGCCAACATGATGTTTTTTAGGGAGGCCGCCTTGGAAGTGGGAGGGTTTCCCGAGGTGGAGGCCCGGGAGGACGTACTTTTGGGCTGGAAGCTCAAGCGGATGGGAAGGGTCAGGTATGTACCCGAGGCCTTGGTCCTAACCTCGCCCCGAAGGTTAAAGGGAGGATGGGGAAGGTTTTTGGCCCAGCAGGTCAAAAACCTCCTGGGTGATCCTCGAGGCTACTTCGGGGAAGACGGGGGAAGGGAAAGATGAGCCTTCGGGGTTCCACCCGCAGGATTTCGTTGGCTTCGTCGTATACGGCCACGATTTTTTCGGCGATCCGCTCCGCGGAGCGTTCCATGGCCCAGGCCCGGGCCTCAAGGCTGAAGCGCCGGCGCTTATCCTCGTCTTTCAGGAGCTCCAAGGCCCTGGCGGCCAGGGCCTGGAAATCCTTTGGAGCCACCAGGTACCCGGTTTGGCCGTCCACTACCCCCTCCAGCACCCCTTCTGCTCCCACGGCCACCACCGGAACCCCCATGGCCTGGGCTTCCCAGATCACCAGCCCCTGGGTTTCCGTTTCGCTGGCGAAGAGGAAGAGCTCCGCCATCCGGTAGTAGCCCCCGATGTACCGGTAGGGCACCGTGCCCAAGAAACGAACCCGGTCCACAATGCCCAGGGTTTCCGCCAGGCGCTTCAAGGGTTCTAGCTCCGGTCCTTCCCCGATGTGCACCAGGAAAACATCCTCCTCCCGGGCCAACTCGGCCACAGCTTTCAAAACTACATCAAAGGACTTTTCCTTCCCGAGCCGGCCCACGGTGATGAGGCGCCGTTTGCCCTCGGGCCAGGGGGAGGGGGAGGGAAGGGGCGCTTCCTCCAGGATACGGTTGTCAATACCCGTGGGAATGACCCGTATGGGCCTTTGGATGCCGTAGCCCTCTGCCAGCCGCTTTACGGGTTCCGTGGGGGCGATGACCACCTCCACCCGGTTGTAAAAGGCCTTGGCAAGCCTAGGGATGATTCCCGTGTACTTGTCCAGGACGGCGAGACCTGGCACGTAGTGGGCGTACTTTTCGTAATGGGTGTGGAAGGTGGATACGTGGGGGAGCTCTTTATTGCGCGCAATCCTAAGCCCCCACACGCCCAGGGTTAAGGGGGTATGAGTATGGATGATCTCAAACTCCGTGGGCAGATGGCGGGCGGAGGGCAGGGCGATCTGCTGCCCCTCGTAAAAGGGGTAGGCCACAGAGGGCACCCGCACCACCCCTTCCTCGTTTGCTGGGGCTTCGGGATGGTGGGGAGCCACCACCCAGGCCTCGTGCCCCATGCGCCTAAGCTCCCTAAGGAGGAGGTAGACGCTGGTGGTGACCCCGTTGGGGTTGGGGAAGTAGACATCGGTGAAGAGGCCTACGCGGTAGAGGCGCATGCGGCCACAATTTTACAACGGAACCTTGGATAGGCCGTGGAGTACGGTTGCCAGTGCGCGTGCTCCGCCGTCCACAGTCCGTTCGGAAAGTATTCGTTGGCGGCCTTTCATGCCCAGTTCCCATGCTCCCTGGGGATTTTCCATCAACCAGCGCACGGCCCAGCTCAAGTTCCTGGGATGGGGTGGCACGAGCAAGCCCTCCTTGAGTGAGATGACTTCCCGTTGCGGGGGGAAGGGGCTGGTGATAACGGGTATGCCGGAGGCCATGCCTTCTAAAATGACCAGCCCTGGATTGTCCCCCAAGGTAGGGAAAAGCACCGCGTCCGCTGCCCGATAGAGTTCCGCGATATCCTCCCTCTTTCCCAAGAACCTTGCGTTGGATAAGTTCAGGGCTCGGGCCAGGAGGCGTAAGCCCTTGGACCAGGAACCTTCTCCCACCAGAACAAAATCAGCATCTGGCGTGAGGCGTGCGGTTAAGAGGACAGCCAGATGGTTTTTTTCTAGGGTGAATCTGGCGGGTGTGAGAAGGGTAAAGCGGGAAAATTGATATAAGGATCGCAACGCTTGCCGCTCTTCAGGGGAGGGAGGGCGAAAACGGTAGGGGTCCACGCCCACGGGTACCACTTGGGTTTCCAGGCCGAAGTGGCGGCGTAAGTAATGGGCGGCCCAGCGCGTACCCACCAAGACCGCGTCTGCGTCCTTGAGTTTGGCTGCCTTGCTGACGCCGTAGATGAATTGGTATAGCCGCTTGATCCCCAATGGATAATGGTATTCCAGCTGGTCGTGCAGGAACACCACCTTGGGGGAAGGGAGCTTCTTTAAGAGGCCATAGGTGGTCACATACCATGCCTGGAGGATGCGAACCTGGTGGTTTTGGGTGAGGCCAGGTATGGCGTCGAGGTTCGGGTATGGATGGGCGGGGATCCCCCTGGCCTCCAAGAGTTCTTTAAGGCGAAGTCCCCCTGGGGATGTTGGAAGGAAGACAGCAGGCTCAAGGCCATATTGCGGGAGTTCTGGTAACGTTTCTAAAAGCCAGATCTCGCTGCCAGCTATTCGCGGGGCGTCGGTTATAAAAGCAACCTTTAACATCATGTGGTTGTCAGAACGCATGCTAGGGTATGTGCGCTCTTTTCCAAGGTGTGGTGGGCAAGAACGTGATCTCGCGCTTGCTTTCCCAGGTGGAAAGGTAGATTTCGCAAGGCTTGGGCCAAGGCCGAGGGCTTTGGAGGTACGAGCAGGCCTGTTTGCCCGCTGGTGATCAGTTCCTGTTGCGCCGGAATGGGCGTGGTTACGGTGGGTAGGGCGGAGGCCATGGCCTCGAGGGTGGCCAGGCTTTGGTTCTCTCCCAGGGTCGGCAGGAGCATGGCATCCACAGCCCGGTAAAGGTCCGGCATGTCGGTGCGGCGCCCGAGGAAGCGCACGTTCTTTAAGTTAAGGAGGCGGGCGGTTTTTTGCCAGACCCCCATCAGCTCTCCCGTACCCACCAGCAAAAAATCTACGCCGGGCGTAAGCCTAGCGGTGAGAAGCACCGTGAGGTGGTTCTTTTCCGGGCTCATCCGGGCGGGTACGATCACGGAAAACCTCTTAAGGCCGTAGCGTTCCCTGAGCTTTTCCTTCTCCCCGGGCTGTGGAGGGCGGAACCGTTCCGTGTCCACCCCATTGGGTACGGGGTAGACCTGCTTGACCCCATGAACCTCTTGCAACCAGCGTGCTGCCCACCGGGAAACGGTGATCACGGCCTCGCTGCGAACCAGGTTGGGTACCTGAAGAAGGTGGTAGCCTAGGCGGTAGAGGTATCGAAGGCCTAGAGGGTAGAAAATCTCGATCTGGTCGTGAATCAGCAAGGTTAAGCGGGGGAATCTCTCAAAGAACCGCTTGTAGCTTTGCGGATACCAAGCGGAGGCCACCACGCGGTCGTAGTCTTGGGGAAGCTCTTCTAGGGAGCGGTAAGCGTGTACGGGCACCCCCATAGCTTCCAGGGCTTCCCGGATGAATGCGGTTTTTTCTGCCAAGGGCATGGCCGCTTCGGCCTCGAGGCCCAGCTGGCGCAATCGGGGGAGCATTTCCTTAAGGTAGATCTCGCTTCCTCCCACGGTTTTAGCATCGGTCACGAAAAGTATCCTCATAGAAGCCGTAGAAGGAGCCTGACCGCCCGGGCCTGTTCCGCTAGGGGGAGATAGGCCCCGCCTCGTTCCAGGGCTAGGGTTTCATCGGGGGGCAGGTGGATAAAGGCCACGGGGACCTCCGGGGGCAGATGAAAAAGCGACAGGTAAAAGGCCTGGTTGCAAAGGTAGCTCCCGGCGGAGAGGCTTTGCTTTGCGGGGATCCCTGCTTCCCGCAAGCGACGAAGCGCCTCTTTTAAGGGAAAACGGGCCTCGAGGGCCAGGGGTCCTCCGGGAACCACCGGTGCGTCCTCCCAAAGGTTTCCCCGGTTGTCAGGACGCTCAAAATCCAGGAGGTTGATTGCGAGGCGTTCCAGGGCGATAAGCGGCCTTGTCTCCGCCAAGCCCAAGTGAAAACAGCCTGCGGCTTTAGGGCGTGAAGGTCCTTAAGGACCTGGGGAAGGGTTACGGCGTTTACCGGAAGGATAGCCTTATGAAGAGGGCGTCCAGCTAGTTCTTGGGGGAGCAACTCCATGAGGGCAGCCGAAGGGTTGTGGGTAAGGTTGCCAAAGGGTTCGAAGCCGGTTACCAGGATCATGAATAAAACCCTCTTAGCATTATAGCCCCCCATCCTTTGACCCGGTATAAGATGGGAGCGTGGAGCTGGGTCTGGTAACCGATACCGCAGCGGACCTGTCCCCGCGGGTCTTGGAGGAGGAGGCGGTGGGCCTGGTGCCCATTTACGTGCACCTCATGGGGCGTAAGTACAAGGACTGGCAGGAGCTGACCCCGGATGCTCTCTACCAAGCCATGCGGGCAGGGGCCGAGCCCGTGACCGAGCCTCCAGGGGTGGAGGACTTTGCCGGGGTTTACGAGCGCTACCTCCAGGTCTATGACCGCATTCTTTCCCTACATGTTTCCGGGGAACTCTCCAAAACCGTGGACAGGGCCCGGGAAGCAGCCTTGAAGGTGGCTCCCACCCGCATCCGGGTGGTGGACTCGGGTATGGTTTCCGCTGGGCTTGGGGCCATGGTGCTCAGGGCAGTGGAGATGCTGAGGAAGGGGGCGGAGGAGGAGGCTGTGGTGCGGGAGTGGGAGAGGCTTAAGCATTCTAGCCTGTACTTCAGCGTGGCGGATTTGTCCCACTTGGCACGGAACGGCCGGCTTCCCCGGTTCGGCGAGGTGGTGGGTAACCTTTTGGGCCTCCGCCCTATATTGCGCATAGAGAAGGGGCATATCCGGTTTCTCAAGGTGGCCAGGGAGGGTGCGGTGCCCGAGGTTCTTGCCCGCTTGGTCCTCGAGGAGCTTCAAGGAAAACCGGCCCGCATCACCATTGCCCACACCGATGCCAAAAGCGAGTGGATTGAGGGTTTAAAGAAGAGCTTGGAGGGCGCTTTGCGCCTGGAAAAGGGGCGCATCACGCGCAGCGGAGCCACCATCGCCGCCAACGTGGGTCTCGGGGCCATAGCCATCCATGCTTATTCGATAGAATAGGCCAAGGGTGCTCCCTCCGGCTCCCGGGTCAGAGGGGGCGGATGTTTCTTGCCCATGGAGATCGCCCTGGAACGGTATTACGGGCACCGCTTGGCCCTGCCCCAGGTGGTGGCGGCCTTGCTCTTTGCTCGGGAGAGGCCCCCGGCCCTCCTTCTGGCCCCAGAGGAGCGCGTGAGGCGCTACCGGGATCTTTTGGCCTTTGGCGTGCCGGTTTACCTAAACCCAGGCCTCGAGGCCTGGGAGGAGCGGGCCCTCTTCGTCCTCTCCTACGAGGAAGCCTTAGCCCCCTTCCCCGAGGACCCCGAGGCCTGGCGCCTGGTCCTGGAGGTGGGGCGGAGCTATCCTCGAGGGGAGCTACTGGACCGCCTCCTGCGCATGGGGTATGCCCGGGATGAGGATTACCGGGTGCTGGGGGAAGTGCTGGAGCTTTCCGGGGTCCGGCTGGAGTTCTTCGGAGAAGAGCTAGAGAGGCTTTTGGTGGAGGGAGAGGAACGCAAGCGACACATCCTTCTACCCAAGCCGGGCAAGGCCGAAGCCTTTACCTCCAGAAAACTCCTCCACTTTCCTGGCCCCGTGTACCTGGACACCCCAGCCCTGGCCCCCAAGGAGATCTGGTCCCTGTTAAGGGGGCGTCAGGTGGTGGCCTTGGGGAACGGGGTGGAGTTTCCTCCCTTGGACCTGGGGGTGAGGCCCCTCCCCCCGTACAGGGGAAGCCTTAAAGCCCTGGAAAAGGACCTTGCCCGTTGGCTTGGGGAAGGGAGGCGGGTGAGCCTCTTCGTGGCCCACGAACGCACCCTGGACTACCTAAAAAGGCGGCTTGCCCTCTTTCATCCCCAGGTACCCGAGCGGTTTCCGGGTTCCAAAGGCCAGCTTTCCCTTTTCAAGGGAGCCTTTGAGGGGGGGGCGGAGTGGGGGGAAGAGGTTTTCCTCACCGAGGCCTTGGTCTTTGCCACCGGAGCGGTGCGGGCCAGGTTGCGGGTGGGGGAGGGGCTTACCGACCCCGGGGCTCTTTCCCCTGGGGATTTCCTCATCCACCCTGACCACGGCGTGGGCCAGTACCTGGGCTTGGAAACCCGGGAGGTCCTGGGAGTTAAGCGGGACTACCTGGTCCTCCGCTACAAGGGGGAGGGAAAGCTTTACCTTCCGGTGGAGCAGCTACCCCTTCTCAAGCGCCATCCCGGTACCACGGATGATCCGCCGGAGCTTTCCTCCCTAGGCAAAGGGGAGTGGCAAAGGCTTAAGGAGAAGGCCAGGAAGGATGTGGAGGAGTTGGCGGCACGGCTTCTCATCCTTCAGGCCAAGCGGAAGGCTACCCCGGGCCGGGTCTTCCCCCCCTTGCCGGAGTGGGACCCTTTAATAGAAAAGGGTTTCCCCTACGAGCTCACCCCGGATCAGGGACAAGCCTTAGAAGAGGTGATGCGGGATCTGGAGGCTCCCCATCCCATGGACCGCTTGGTTTCGGGGGATGTGGGCTTCGGCAAGACGGAGATCGCCCTCCGGGCTGCCCACCGGGTGGTGGGGCACGGGGCCCAGGTGGCCTTTTTGGTGCCCACCACCCTCTTGGCGGAGCAGCATGGCAAGACCTTCCGGGAGCGGTTTGCCGGGCTTCCCGTGCGCATCGGGGTGCTTTCCCGTTTTACCCCCGAGAAAGAGGAGAAGTCCATCCTGGAGGGCTTGGAAAAGGGCACCCTGGACATCGTCATCGGCACCCACCGTCTTCTCCAGTCCGACGTGCGCTTTAAGGATCTTGGGCTTTTGATTGTGGACGAGGAGCACCGCTTCGGAGTGGCGCAGAAGGAGCGGATCCGGGAGCTGAAGGCCGAAGTGGATACCCTTTACCTCTCCGCCACGCCCATCCCCCGTACCCTTTATTCCGCCCTCGTGGGCCTGAAGGACTTATCCAGTATCAAGACCCCACCCCCAGGCCGGAAGCCCATTCGCACCTTCCTTGCTCCCTTTGACCCCCTTTTGGTACGGGAGGCCATCCTCTTGGAACTGGAAAGGGGAGGCAAGGTGTTTTACGTGTACGACCGGGTGGCCTCCATTGAGGCGAGAAGGCGGTACCTGGAGAACCTGGTGCCCGAGGCCCGGATCGGGGTGGTCCACGGGCAGATGCCCGAAGGGCTGATTGAGGAGACCATGCTCCTCTTCGCCGAGGGGGCTTACGACGTCCTGTTGGCCACTACCATCATTGAATCGGGCCTGGATGTGGGCGAGGCCAACACCATCCTCATTGAGCGGGCGGACCGTCTGGGCCTGGCCACCTTGTACCAGCTCCGGGGCCGGGTGGGGCGGCGGGAGCAGGAGGCCTACGCCTACCTCTTCCATCCTTCCAGGCTCACCGAGGCGGCGGAAAAGCGCCTTAGCGCCATCGCTGATCTTTCCGACCTGGGAAGCGGCCATCTCCTGGCGGAGAAGGATATGGAAATACGAGGGGTAGGGAACCTCCTTGGCTCGGAACAGCACGGGCACATTCGGGTGCTATCCCTCGAGGTGTACGCGGAGCTTCTGGAGGAGGCCATTCGCAAGCTTAGGGGCGAGGCCAAAGAGGAGCGGAGGCACGTCACCCTGGACCTAGGGGTTTCCGCCCGGCTTCCCGTGGAGTACGTGCCGAGCCTCGAGGCCCGTAGCCGCTACTATGGCCAACTGGCTGAGGCCAGGAGCTTGGCGGAGGTTTCCCGCATCGCCAGGGAGCTCAAGGACCGGTATGGCCTCCTTCCCGAAGAGGCGGAGAACTTCCTGGCCCTGGCCCGGCTCCGCCTAGTAGCGGAGCGGAAAGGGGTGGTCTCCATCGCCGAGGATCTTGCCCACCTCCAGGTGATCTTCCCCCGCTGGCCCTTAGATTACGATGCCCGGGCCCTGAGGCAACTGCCTTTCCGGGTAGAGCTCACCCAGTACCCTCCGGGCTTCCGCCTGGAGAAAAAAGGTTTGAAGCCCCGGGATTACCCCGAGGCTTTGCTCCAGGCCCTCTACCTCTTTGCGGATCGCTAGGGGTTTGGAATAAAGTTGAAAAACTTCAGCCTTAGGCTGATTTCAGCCTGGGTCAGGGTGTACTGCACCCGCTCCCCGATCAGGTTTAGTTTGGCACCGACGCGGAACGTGCCGCTCTTGATGAGGTCAAAAGCCTGTGTACCCGGTTGTACGTCTAGGGAGAGGATGACGGTCTGCTCTTCGCCAGGGTTTAGGGTGACGGATTGCTGGATAGCGGTAAAATCCCCTCCTTGGCCATCGTAAAGGTCGGTGTCGCTCCCAGGGCCCAAGCGGACCACGAGGTCCAGGGTACTGGGTACGGTACCGGTATTCTTCAAGGTAGTTTCTAGGTGCAAGCGTCCGTCCACCAGGGCCTCAGCCCCAGGCACCTCCACCAGCTGTCCTGCGGGGTTATCGGGAAGCAGGATTTGGGATGTGGTGAGATTCAGTTCCCCCTGGCGCTGGTCTTGAGGGATGAAGCTTAAGAGATTCACTTCAAACCGATGGATGGTGTGGCCGCTACAGGCGGCCAAGGCCAGGGACACAAACAGAAGGGCTAGGCGCTTCACAGCTTAACCTCCTTAAAACCGCACCGCCATGGCGATGCCGTACACAGTCCCACCCACCAAGGGCGCCTCGTGGGTAGTGAGGGCAAGGTCTAGACTGAGGGTTTCCAGATTGAAGCCAGCCCCGAGGCCAAAGCGCAGGCCTCCTTCCAGACCTATCCCAGTGCGCAGAGCCATCGGGCCAAGGCCGTATTCTAAACCCAGGTGGAAGGCAGGAGCGGTGGCGCCGAAACGGGTATCCGCAGCCAGGAGTAGCTCGCCCACTTCCAAGGGTAAGCGGTAGGCGCCGTTAAGGGTAAGGATGGGAGCGGAGAAATCACTTTTCTTCGTGGTGGGCGCACGGCCGGTTTCTGTACCATCCACCACCGTTACCTCCACGCCGCTCCACTGGGCGAGCCCTAAGAGGTTTTGCACCCCAAGGCCAAAGGCCCAGTCGCCTCCATCCACCGCCACGCCCACATCCCCCCTAAGGCCGTAGCCCATACCCCCACCGCCTTGGCCTAGGCTGCCTTCCAGGTAGGAGGGATAGCTGAGGAAGTAGCGGGCTTCGTAGCTTACGCCGCTTACGTTGCCATCCTGGTCGAAGGTGGGGCGGGCTTTGGCCGAGGCTTCTGCGTACCCTAGGCCGTAAAAGCCTTCGCCCCGCACCCCTGCGTACACCTGGCCGAGGCCAGGAATCTCCGGAAGAGGAATTGAGAAGCCCAGGGCCAGGCTGATGCCGGAGATGAAGGAAGCTTGGCCCTCGAGGGCACACGGGGACGGAGTGTTAGTCTTACAGCGGTCAAAGGAGCCATCCTTTATGGCTTGCTCCAGCTCCGGACTTGGAGCTACCCGTACCCCCTGGGAACCCATAAAGGGGCCAAGGGAAAGGTACGTGCCGGGTCCCAAATCCATGCGTATCGGGAGGAAGGGCTGGGGGATGGAGGCGCTGGGCCTATCCGGTGCGGTGCCCATCTGGAAGGCGGGTATTAGGGGGTTTCCTTGACCATCGGTGATGGAGATTCCGTTGGCGCTAACCCTGAACACCACCTCATCGGGGCTCCGGGCAGGGCTGAGGAGGAAGCTATCCAGATGGGTGGCCTGATCGTAGAAGCTGAGGAAATCAAAATTGTTCCGGAAGGAAGCCGGATCCGTAAAGTAGGCGAATGGACTGGTGTCCTTGAAGAAAGGCAAAAATCGTAACAGGCCTAGCGGGACCTGCAGGCCCTCCGCGTCCCACTTGCTGGGAAAGGCGGCGTACGCGGGGTTGGCTACTTGCCCGCTAGGGCCTGGCAGAAGGACGCCTCCCATGCCCAAGCTCCGCACCCCCTGGGCCAGGGTAAAGCCCAGGAGGCTCGCCATAAGAAAAACGGCAGCCCTTTTCATACCAGATGCATTCTACCTGGACAGCCCTCCAGGTCGAGAGACCCCCTTTGACAAGCCCGCTAATCCTGCCGTAAACTTTGACTCAGTATAAGGAGGTGGCCATGATTAAGAAGGTAGGCGTGTTGGGCGCGGGAACCATGGGGAGCGGGATTGCCGCCTTGGTGGTGAGCGCTGGGATCCCGGTGGTCCTGTTGGACATCCCGGGCAGGGAGGACCGCAACGAGCTGGCCAAAAGAGGCCTGGAGAGGGCCTTGAAGGCCAAGCCCGCAGCCTTCATGGACCCCGATCTGGCCCGCTATGTGGAAATCGGCAACACCGAGGATGATCTGGGAAAGCTCGCCGACTGCGACTGGGTGGTGGAGGCTATCATCGAGAAGCCCGAGCCCAAGCGGGCCCTTTACGAGCGCCTCGAGGCGATCCTAAAACCCACGGCCATCGTGAGCTCCAACACCAGCGGCATCCCCATGCGGGTGCTCCTGGAGGGGCGCTCGGAAGGCTTCCGCAGGCGCTTTTTGGGCACCCACTTCTTCAACCCGCCCCGCTACCTGCACCTCTTGGAGCTGATCCCTACCCCTGAAACCGACCCGGAGGTCCTAGGGGAAATCCGCCGCTTCGGCGAGCGCATCCTGGGCAAGGGCACGGTCCTGGCCAAAGATTCCCCCGGCTTCATCGCCAACCGGCTTGGGGTTTACGGCATGGTGCAGGCGGTGCGCCTTATGGAAAAGCACGGCCTCAGCATCGACGAGGTGGACGCCCTCACGGGGCCCCTCCTGGGCCGCCCCAACTCCGCCACCTTCCGCACCGCCGACCTCACGGGATTGGACGTGCTGAAGCTGGTGACGGAGGAGCTGGCCCAGGCCACCGGGGAGGACTTCGCCCTGCCCGAGTGGGTCCTGCGCCTGGTGGCGGAAGGCCGGCTTGGCGAAAAGACGGGTGCGGGGTTTTACAAACGGGTAAACGGGGAGATCCACACCCTGGACCACCGCACCCTGGGGTACGCGCCCCGGGCCAAGGTGGACCTGCCCGAGCTCAAGGCCCTTCGGGACCTGCCCCTCCCTGAGCGGCTGCGGGGGGCTTTGCAGCTTCCCGGAAAGTACGGGGCCTTCCTCAGGGAGCTTTTCGCCCGCACCGCCCACTACACCCTGGAGAAGGCCCCTGAGATCGCCTACGACCTGGTCTCCGTGGACCAGGCCCTGGAGTGGGGCTTCGGCTGGGAGGAAGGGCCCTTCAAGAACATGGACGCCCTGGGCCTCGAGGGCCTTAAGGCCCTGCTTGCCGAACACGGCCTTTCCGAGCCCGAGCTTTTGGGCAAGGCTCAGGGGGCCTTCTACCGGAACGGCACCTACCTGGGCTTTGACGGAGCCTACCACCCCCTGCCCAAGCGGGAAGGGGTGATCTCCCTGAAAGCCCTCAAGTCCGAGGGCAAGACCCTGCTGGAGGGCAAGGAGGCGGCCCTCATCGACCTTGGGGATGGGGTGGCCCTTTTGGAGTTCCGCACCAAGATGAACGCCATCGGGGAGGGCGTGATCCGCATGCTCCAGAAAAGCCTGGAGTACGTGGAGGAAAAGGGCTATGTGGGCCTCGTCATCGGCAACGAGGACCCGAGGGCCTTCTCCGCCGGGGCCAACCTGGCCTTGATCCTCTCCCTGGCCCAGGAGGGGGACTGGGACGAGCTGGCCTTGGCGGTGCGGCAGTTCCAGAAGGCCTCCATGTCCCTCCGCTATAGCCCCTTCCCGGTGGTGGTGGCCCCCTTCGGGCTTACCCTGGGGGGCGGGGCGGAGTTCACCCTTCACGCCGACGCGGTCCAGGCCCACGCGGAGCTCTACATGGGCCTGGTGGAGGCGGGGGTGGGGCTTTTGCCCGCAGGAGGCGGCACCAAGGAAATGCTCTTCCGCTTTACCCAGGAGCTTGAGCCTTACGAGGAGGCGGATCCCTTTGAGGCGGTGAAGAGGGCCTTCAACCTCATCGCCCTGGCCAAGACCTCCACCAGCGCCCTCGAGGCCAAGAAGCTGGGCTTCCTCCGCGATCGGGACCGGATCAGCATGAACCGGGATTTCCTCATCGCCGACGCCAAGCGTCGGGTTCTGGATCTTGCCCCGGACTACCGCCCGCCCCTTCCCCCCAGGATTCGCGTCCTGGGTAGCGAGGCCTTGGGCAACCTGCGCTATGCGGTCTGGGCCTTCCGGGAGGCGGGGGAGATCACGGACCACGATATGCGCATCGGCCTGGAGATCGCCCACGTCCTTTCGGGTGGGGAAGGGGCGCCTAGGGAGGTTTCCGAGTGGGACCTTTTGGACCTGGAACGGGAGGCCTTCTTGAAGCTCCTCGGCACCCGTAAGACCCAGGAGCGCATCGCCCACACCCTGAAGACGGGCAAGCCCCTTAGGAACTAAAGAGGTGGAATCATGCGGGAAGCGGTAATCGTCAGCGCAGTGCGGAGCCCCGTGGCCCGGGGCAAGAAGGATGGGGCCTTAGCCACCTTGCATCCCGTGGACCTCTCCGCCCAAGTGATGCGGCAGGCGGTGGAGCGGGTGGGCCTGGATCCCCAGGAGCTCGAGGACGTCCTCTGGGGTTGCGCCATGCCCGAGGCAGCCCAGGGGCTCAACATCGCCCGCCTGGCCCTTTTAAGGGCGGGTTTTCCCGTGGAAGTGGCGGGGGCCACCATCAACCGCTTTTGCTCCTCTGGCCTTCAGACCGTCGCCATGGCCGCCCAGGCGGTGATGACCGGGATGGCGGATGGGGTCTTGGCGGGGGGTGTGGAGATGATGAGCCAGGTGCCCATGTCGGGCTACCACACCCGCCTCCACCCCGACCTCACCCCCACGGAGTGGACCCCGGAGGGCTACTCCACTTACATCGGCATGGGCTTCACCGCGGAAAGGGTGGCGGAGCGCTTCGGCATCAGCCGGGAGGACCAGGACCGCTGGGCCCTCCGTAGCCACCAAAGGGCGGCCCAGGCCTGGGCGGAGGGGCGCTTCCTCGAGGTGGTGCCCATAAGGGTGCCCAAGGTGCGCTACCAGGGCACCAAGAAGGTGGTGGAGGAAACCCTTTTTGAACGGGACGAAACCGTGCGCCCCGACACCTCCTTGGAGGCCCTGGCCAAGCTCCGGCCCGCCTTCAAGAAGGGGGGCACGGTGACCGCGGGGAACGCCAGCCCCTATTCCGATGGGGCGGCGGCGGTGGTGGTCATGAGCCGGGAGAAGGCGGAGGCTTTGGGCCTAAAGCCCCTCGCCCGCTTCGTCACCTTCGCGGTGGCGGGCGTGGAGCCCGACGTGATGGGCATCGGCCCCATCAAGGCGGTGCCCAAGGCCCTGAAGCGGGCAGGCCTGAGCCTGGACCAGATCAGCCTCATCGAGTTCAACGAGGCCTTCGCCGCCCAGGTGCTGGCGGTGATGCGCACCCTGGAAATGCCCGAGGAGAGGACCAACGTGAACGGCGGGGCCATCGCCCTGGGCCACCCCTTAGGGGCCACGGGAGCCAAGCTCACCGCCCAGCTCGTCACCGAGCTGGGGCGGCGGGGCGGGGGCTATGGCCTCGTCACCATGTGCATCGGCGGCGGCATGGGGGCCGCGGGGATCTTTGAGGTGTATCCGGCGTAAGGAGGCCAAGATGACCGAGGAGAAGAAGCTTTGGCAAAAGGGCGGCGGCTGGCTTTTGGAGGTGCCCGAAAGGGTCTACACCCCCGAGGACTTTGACGAGAGCGTCAAGGAGATCGCCCGCACCACCCGCACCTTTGTGGAGAAGGAAGTGCTCCCCCTTCTGGAGCGCATGGAGCACGGGGAGCTGGAGCTCAACGTGCCCCTCATGCGGAAGGCGGGGGAGCTTGGGCTCCTGGGGATCGATGTGCCCGAGGAGTACGGGGGTCTGGACCTTCCCAAGGTGATCTCCACGGTGGTGGCGGAGGAGCTTTCCGGCTCGGGGGGCTTTTCCGTCACCTACGGGGCCCACACCTCCATCGGCACCCTGCCTTTGGTCTACTTCGGCACCGAGGAGCAGAAGCGGAAGTACCTTCCCAAGCTGGCGAGCGGGGAGTGGATCGCCGCCTACTGCCTCACCGAGCCGGGTTCGGGCTCGGACGCCCTTTCCGCCAAGACCCGGGCCACCCTTTCCGAAGACGGCCGGCACTACCTCCTGAACGGGGTCAAGCAGTGGATCTCTAACGCCGGCTTTGCCCAGCTCTTCACCGTTTTCGCCAAGGTGGATGGGGAGCACTTCACCGCCTTTCTGGTGGAGCGGGATACTCCCGGGCTCTCCTTCGGCCCCGAGGAGAAGAAGATGGGCATCAAGGCCTCCAGCACCCGCCAGGTGATCCTCGAGGACGCCAAGGTCCCCGTGGAAAACGTCCTGGGGGAGATTGGCAAGGGGCACAAGATCGCCTTCAACGTCCTCAACGTGGGCCGGTACAAGCTGGGGGCGGGGGCGGTGGGCGGGGCCAAAAGGGCCCTGGAGCTTTCCGCCAAGTACGCCAAGGAGCGGCACCAGTTCGGCCGCCCCATCGGGAGCTTCGGCCTCATAAAGCAGAAGCTCGGGGAGATGGCCTCCCGCATCTACGCCGCGGAAAGCGCCGTCTACCGCACCGTGGGCCTTATCGACGAGGCCCTTGAGGGCAAGAAGGGGCCTGAGGCGGTGATGGCGGGGATCGAGGAGTATGCGGTGGAGGCCAGCATCATCAAGGTGCTGGGCTCGGAGGTCCTGGACTACGTGGTGGACGAGGGGGTGCAGATCCACGGGGGCTACGGCTACTCCCAGGAGTACCCCATTGAGCGGGCCTACCGGGATGCCCGCATCAACCGCATCTTTGAGGGCACCAACGAGATCAACCGCCTCCTCATCCCCGGCATGCTCCTGAGGCGGGCCCTCAAGGGGCAGCTACCCCTCTTCCAGGCGGCCATGCGGTTGCAGAAGGAGCTTCTGGAGCCCAGCTTTGAGGAGCCCGAGGACCTGGAGCTCCACCAGGTCGGAAACCTCAAGAAGCTCGCCCTCATGGTGGCGGGCCTGGCGGCCCAGAAGTACGGGCAGAAGGTGGAGGAGGAGCAGGAGGTCCTGGGGGCGGTGGCGGATATCCTGATCGACGCCTACGCTGCGGAAAGCGCCCTCCTCCGCGCCCGGAGGCTTGGCGGCGTGGCCGGGGCCATGGCCCGCCTCTACCTCCTCCAGGCCCTGGACCGGGCCCAGGCGGGGGCGCTTTCCGTGCTTCCCCGCCTGGTGGAGGGGGATGAGGCCCGGGTGGTCTACTCCGCGGCCCGCAGGCTCACCAAGCATGAGCCCGTGGACCTGGTGGCCTTAAGGCGGGAGGTGGCGGAGGCGGTCCTCGAGGCCGAGGGCTACCCCATCTCCCGCTAGAGGGTAAATGGCAGGACCCCCGGGGCGTCCCGGGGGTCTTTTTTTGCAGGTTGGGCGTTTAGGCCATCTCTAGACGCCACTTAGGGCCTTCCTTGGTGTCCTCCACCACCACTCCCAGGGCCTTTAGCCGCTCCCGGATCAGGTCGCTCTTGGCGTAGTCCTTGGCCCGCCGGGCCTCCTCGCGGAGCTCCAGGAGGAGGGCGACGAGGCCTTCCAGGAGGGGGCCAGAAACCCGCTCCTCCAGGACCCTCTCGGGGAAGAGGCCTAAGAGGTCCTCCCCAAGGCTGTGGAAGGTATCTTGGGCCCGCTTTAGGCTTTCTGCCCTGGCCTCGGGCAGAAGGCGGTAGAGTTCGGGGAGGAAGGAGAAGAAGGCGGCCAGGGCCTCGGGGGTGGAGAGGTCGTCCTCTATCGCCTGGAAAAAGCTCCGCTCCAAGGCGTCCAGGGCCCGCTCCAGCTCGGGGGTGGTTCCGGGGGCCGCGGCGCGCCGCCTTTCCCGCACCTCCCGGTAGGCCTGCAGGAGGCGGGTGTAGCCCCGCTTGGCGGCCTCGAGGCCCTCCCAGGTGAAGTCCATGGGGCTCCGGTAGTGGGTCTGGAGGAGGTAAAACCGCAGGGCCATGGGCTCGTGGGCCTTAAGGAGGTCGTGGAGGAGGACCAGGTTCCCCGTGCTCTTGGCCATCTTTTCCCCTGCCAGGAGCACGTGGTTGTGGTGCATCCAGTGGCGGGCGAAGCGGTAGCCGGCCGCTTCCGCCTGGGCGATCTCGCACTCGTGGTGGGGAAACTGAAGGTCTATGCCCCCGGCGTGGATGTCAAACCCTTCCCCCAGGTACTTTAGGCTCATGGCGGTGCACTCGATGTGCCAGCCGGGGTAGCCTTCCCCCCAGGGGCTCTTCCAGCGCATGAGGTGGCCGGGTTCGGCAGCCTTCCAGAGGGCGAAGTCTAGGGGGTCTTCCTTCTCCTCCCGCACCTCCACCCGGGCCCCGGCCCGAAGCTCCTCCAGGCGCTTGCCGGAAAGCTTCCCGTACTCGGGGAAGGCCCGTACCCGGAAGTAGACGCTGCCCTTGCGCTCGTAGGCGAAGCCGAGCTTTAGGAGCCTTTCCGTGAGCTCAATCTGCTCGGGGATGTGGCCGCTGGCCCTAGGGGCGATGGAGGGCCGGAGCACGTTTAGGGCGGTGATGGCATCAAAGTAGCTCCAAGTGTACTTCTCCGCCACCTCCATGGGTTCGAGCCTTTCCAGCTTGGCCCGGCGCTCAATCTTGTCCTCCCCCTGGTCGGCGTCGTCGGTGAGGTGGCCCACGTCGGTGATGTTGGAAACGAAGCGCACCTTGTAGCCCATGTGCAAGAAGTAGCGGCGCAGGACATCGTAAACGATGGGCCCCCGGGCGTGGCCCAAGTGGGGGTCGGAGTAGACGGTGGGGCCGCACACGTAGATGCCCACGTGCCCCGGGGTGGCGGGGATGAAGTCCACCTTCGCGCGCTGCAGGGTATCGTATATGCGCAGGCCCATAGGGCGATTATAGGCCCCGTGGCATAATGGCGGGGTATGGGAAGGATCCTGAGGGGCCTGGCGGGGGAGGGCCACCTGCGGGTAGTAGCGGCGGAAACTTCGGATGTGGCGGAAGAGGCCCGCAGGCGGCACGGCCTTTCCCCCACGGCCACTGCCGCTCTAGGGCGGGCCATGACGGGTGCGCTTCTTCTGGCCCAGCTCCTCCTCAAAACCCCCAAGGAGCGCCTCACCCTGCGCCTGGAGGGGACCGGGCCTTTGGGGGGACTGGTGGTGGAGGCGGATGCCCAGGGCCACGTGCGGGGCTACGTGCAAAACCCAGGGGCGGAGGCGCCTTTGCGTGCCGACGGCAAGCTCAACGTGGGCGAGCTGGTGGGCGCTGGGGTCTTGCGGGTAGACCGGAGCCTCCCGAATGGGGAGGTCTATACCAGCACGGTGCCTTTGGTTTCCGGGGAGATCGCCGAGGACCTGGCCCACTACCTCTGGCAGTCGGAGCAGATCCCCTCCGCGGTCCTCCTGGGGGTGCGGGTGAAAGGGGAAGGAGAGGTGGATGTGGCGGGGGGCGTGGCGATCCAGGTGATGCCGGAGGCCCCGGAAGAGGTGCTGCAACGCCTGGAGGCCAACCTTTCGGGCCGAGCGGGCCTCACGCCCCTCCTCAAGGAAAGGGGTTTGGAGGGCGCCCTGGAGGTGCTCCTGGCGGGGCTGGGGTTTGAGCGCACGGACCTCCGGGCCCTGGGCTACGCGCTGAACGAGATCCCTGCCCACTTCCGCTGTCGCTGCAGCCGGGAGAAGGCCCTCGAGGCCCTGGTCTTCTTCACCCCGGAGGAACGGGAGGACATGATCGTGAAGGACGGAGGTGCGGAGGTGGTCTGCCACTGGTGCGGCGAGGTCTACCGCTTCTCCCCGGAGGAGATCCGTTCCCTGGTGGCGGAGGTGCGTTGCCCTGACTGCGGCACCCTTTGGCTGTATCCCAAGGCGGACGGCACGCTTTTCCGGATCGAGGGGGATACCTGCCGTTGCGGGCGTAAGGTGGAAATTCCTTCGGAAAAACGAGCCCAGGCCTGATAAGCTTAGGCCATGTTCAAGACCATCCTCCTGGCTTACGACGGTTCGGATCATGCCAAGCGGGCGGCGCAGGTGGCCAAGGCGGAAGCGGAAGCTCACGGGGCTAGGCTGGTGGTGGTTCATGTCTACGAGCCCGTCCCCGACTACCTGGGAGAGCCCTTCTTCCAGGAGGCCCTGAAGCGCCGCCTGGAGCGGGCGGAAAGGGTTTTGGCGGAGGCCGTGGCCCTCACCGGGATTCCCAAGGAGGACGGGCTCTTGTTGGAGGGCCGCCCGGCGGAGGCCATCCTGGAAGCCGCCATTGGGGAGAAGGCCGACCTTATCGTTATGGGTACCCGGGGCCTGGGGGCGATTGGCAGCCTTTTCCTGGGAAGCCAAAGCCAGAAGGTGTTGGCGGAGGCTCCTTGCCCCGTGCTCCTGGTGCGCTGAGCCAGACCCCGCCCTAAGGGTTCTAAAGCACTTCGCCGCGGCGGGGCCCCAAAATTCCGTGGGCATTAGGCCCACTATACTGGGGTAACCGAGGCGCTTGGGCCCCCGTTCCCCAAGCGAAAACGAAGGTTCCGGCACCAAAGGAGGTGTGCTTGGCAGGGGTTCTCCTTTTGGCCTACTTCTCCGGGATCCTAATGGTGCGCCTGGGCCTGCCCGCCTTCCTGGGCTACCTGGCGGTGGGGGTGGTCCTGCGCATGGCAGGCTTTCCGAGGGATCCCCTCCTGGCCCTTTTCGCCGACCTCGGGGTCTACCTCCTCCTTTTCACCGTGGGCCTGGGCCTCAGGCTGGAGCGCCTGGTGCGGAGGGAGGTGCTGGGAACAGGGGTTTTCCAGCTCCTCCTCCTCCCTCCTTTCCTGCTCCTCCTCTACCTCCTGGGCCTGGCCCAAAACCCCTTGGCCCTCCTGGTCCTGGCCGTGGCCCTCGTCAACCCCAGCACGGTGCTCCTGGCCCGGGTGCTCCAGGGCAAGGGGGAGCTTTCCGCCCTCCACGGCCAGATCGCCTTGGGGGTTTCCGTCTTTTTGGACGTGGCCTCCCTGGCCTTGCTCATCCTGGTGGGGTTCCAGGGGGTGGGGCCCTTGGGCTTTTTGGTCCTCCTCTTTCCCCTCCTGAGGCCCTTTTTGGTGCACCTTTTCGCCTGGGCGCAAGGAGCGGAGCTCAAGCTCCTTTTGGGCGTGGCCCTGGCCCTCCTGGGAGCTGAGGCCGCCCGCCTCCTGGGGGCCCCCGAGGCCCTGGGGGCCCTCTTCATGGGCCTTGGCCTCGCCCGCCACCCCGGGGCAGGGGAGGTGGCCGATCGGCTTTGGGCTCTCAGGGAAGCTTTTCTTGTGGCCTTCTTCGTGCAAGCGGGGATGGCCGTGGGGCCAGATGGGTTTTTCGCTGGCCTCCTCCTCCTCTTGGCCCTTTTCCTCAAGCCGCCCTTTCTGTTCCTGCCTCTGGTGCGCCAAGGCTTCCGTGCCCGCACCGCCTTTTTGGTGGGGGTGGGCCTCGCCACCTATTCCGAGTTCGCCCTGGTGGCCGCCGGGGTTCTTCAGGCCCTGGGGCACCTGGCCCCTTCGGGGGTGGGGGCGGTGGCCCTGGCTGTGGGGGGATCTTTTCTCTTGGGAGCCCCCCTTCTGCAGCGGGCGCATAGGCTTTACGAGCTTTGGAAGTCTTGGCTCCTCCGGCTCGAGCGGCCTGGCCTCCACCCCGACGAGGAGCCCCAAGGGGCCTTGGGGACCAGGTGGCTGGTGGTGGGGATGGGCCGCATGGGGGCGGCGGCCTACCGCTTTTTGGCGGAGCAGGGGGAGGCGGTCTTGGGGTTGGACAGCGACCCCGCTAAGGTGGCCTACCACACCGGCAAGGGGCGGCGGGTCCTTTACGGGGATGCGGAGGACCCCAGCCTCTGGGAAGGGCTGGACCTGGTGGGGGTTCGGGGGGTGATCCTCGCGCTCCCGGATTTGGAGGCCCGCCTCCGGGCCACCCGCGCCCTGAGGCAGAAGGATTTCCGCGGCGTGGTGGGGGCGGTGAGCTACGCCCGGGAGGAGGACACTCCCCTCCTGGAAGCGGGCGTGGACGTGATCTTCCACCCCCTCCTGGAGGCGGGAGAGCGGCTGGCCGAGAGGGTATGGGAAAAGGCCCGGGCCTGGGCCTGAAGGGGTAGACTTTAGGGTATGCGCTACGCAACCCTGGCGGTCCTCAGTGGCCTTCCCCAGGACCCCCACGGGGCTTTGGGCCTCCCCATCTACGCGGTGGCGGCCTACGGCTTCGCCACCCTGGAGGAGGGGGCCGAGCGCTTCGCCACCGGGGAGGGTTACGTTTACGCGAGGCAGAAGGACCCCACGGCGAGGGCCCTGGAGGAAAGGCTTAAGGCCCTGGAAGGGGCCATGGAGGCACTGGTCTTCGCCTCGGGCCAGGCGGCCACCTTTGCCGCCCTCTTTTCCCTGTTGCGCCCGGGGGATGAGGTGGTGGCGGCCAAGGGGCTTTTCGGCCAGACCATCGGCCTTTTCGGGCAGGTCTTGGCCCCCTTGGGCATAGGGGTGCGCTACGTGGAGCCCGAACCCGACCGGGTGCGGGCGGCCCTCACGGGGAGGACCCGGGCCATCTTCGTGGAAACCATGGCCAACCCGGCCCTGGTGGTTCCGGACCTCGAGGGCTTAGCCTCCTTGGCAGAGGAAAAGGCCATTGCCCTGGTGGTGGACAACACCTTTGGCGCTGCCGGTGCCCTAGCCAAGCCCCTTCAGTGGGGGGCCCACGTGGTGGTGGAAAGCCTCACCAAATGGGCAAGCGGCCACGGCTCTGTGCTGGGAGGGGCGGTGGTGGTGAGGGAAAGCCGCATCTGGCAAAACTATCCCCAGTTCCTGGAGAAAGATGCCAGGGGCCAGGTTCCCTGGGAGGCCCTGGGACCTCGGTGTTATCCGGAGCGGGTGCGTACCCTGGGGCTATCCCTGATGGGCATGGCCCTTTCCCCCTTCAACGCCTACCTTCTCTTTCAGGGTTTGGAAACCGTGGCCCTACGGGTGAGGCGCATGAGCGAAACCGCCCATCGCCTGGCCGAGGCCCTAAAGGGCCACCCGAAGCTCCAGTCCCTTCGCTACCCTGGCCTGCCCCAGGATCCGGCCTACCCCATGGCCCGGAAGTACCTGGCCTCGGGGGGGCCCATGCTCACCCTGGACCTGGGAAGCCAGGAGGCAGCAAGCCGCTTCCTCCGGGCCATCCCCTTGCCCAAGGCCGCCAACCTGGGGGATGCCCGCACCCTTCTGGTGCATCCCTGGACCACCACCCATAGCCGCCTTTCGGAGGAGGGGAGGCTGCAGGCGGGGGTTACCCCGGGGCTGGTGCGGGTTTCCGTGGGGCTGGAGGATCCTGAGGATCTTGTGGCTTGGTTCCGGGAGGCCTTGGAAGGGGCTTAGGGGGGAAGAAAAGCACAAGCGTGTAACATCGTGAAGCTATGCACCAACTTCTCATCCGAAGCTTAGATCCCGCCATGGAAGCCCCACGGCAGGATCCCTTAAGGATGTCCTAGCTTTCAGATCACCCAAAGCCCCTCGCGCATGAGGGGCACGCGGGTACCATCTTCCAAAATCCCATCCACCTGCACCTCCACAGAGCCGATCATCCAGTCGATGTGCACCAGGCTTTCGTTGGCCCCGCGCTTCCGGAACTCCTCCCCGGTAGGGCGGCCCTCCAGGTTCTCCGCATAGGCCTGGCCGAAGGCGATGTGGCTGGCGGCGTTTTCGTCGAAGAGGGTGTCGAAGAAGACCAAGCCCGTCCTGGCGATGGGGTTGTCGGCGGGTACCAGGGCCACTTCTCCAAGTCTGCGAGCCCCCTCGTCGGTGGAGAGGACCTTGAGGAGGACCTCCTGGCCTTTTTCCGCCCCTACCTCCACCGCATACCCCCCTTCAAACCGGGCCCATAGGCCCTCCACCAACTGGCCTCCCAGGGCCAGGGGCCGGGTTGAGCGCACCACCCCCTCCACCCGCTCCCGGTGGGGGGCGGTGAAGACCTCCTCCGTGGGCAGGTTGGGGTTGCAGATGCGCCCCTTTTTGGTGGGGGTGGCCCCACCTTGCCACAGGTGGCCCTCCGCGAGGCCCACCGTCAGGTCCGTGCCGGGCCCCTGGAAGTGGAGGGCTTGGAAGCGGCGTTCGTTCAAGTAGGCCACCTTTTCGTGGAGGCTTCGGTTGTGGGCCTCCCAAGCGGCCACAGGGTCCGGCCCGTCCACCCGGGTGACCTGAAAGATGGCCTGCCAGAGCTTGGCCACGGCTTCCTGCTCGGGAAGATCCGGGAAGACCGCCCTGGCCCAGCCGGGGTGGGCGAAGGGGACGATGGTCCAGTTGGTGACGAACTCCGTGATGGCCTCGAGGGCCGGCTTGTAGGCTCGGCTCTGGGCCTGCTGGGCCCGTCCTATGCGCTCCGGGGGAAGGCCCTCCAGGGCCTTGGGATCGTTGCCGGAAACCGCAAGCCGGGCCGCTCCCTCCCGGAAGGCCTTGGCCATACCCTCGTAGAGCCAGGCCGGGGCCTTGTCCAGACCTTCCTCCGGGGCTAGGGAAAGGCGCTTGCGGGACAGGACGTTATCCCCGTAGAGGACCGTGAAGAGGCTCGCCCCGTGCTGGTAGGCCTTTTCCGCCAGGAGGCGCACGAAGTCCACCGCCTCGATGGGGGCGGTGGCAATGACCTCCTGCCCTCGTTCTAGGTTGAGCCCCACCCGGATGGCCAGATCCGCCAGCTTTTCTAGGTTCTCTTGAAACGTGCTCACGCCCTCAAGTCTTTTGCTCCCGGGGGTTTCCGTCAAGCCCTGGGGCAGCTTCTGGGCCTTCCCAAGAGGAGGACGACCCCGGCCAAGAGGAGCAGGGGAGGCCGGTAATCCTCGAGGAGGAAAGCCGCCAAAAGGAAGAGAAGGGCTAAGGGATACCGTAGGGGCATGGCCTCATGGTACACCCGGGCGGGGCCAGGGTTGGGACATTCCTCACCCGCCCGGGCCTTTATGGTAAGGGAGAGGTGAATCCTATGCGCCCCATCACCGTGGATGGCAACGAGGCGGTGGCCCGGGTAGCCTACCGCCTAAGCGAGGTGATCGCCATTTATCCCATTACCCCTTCCAGCCCCATGGCGGAGCTTTCCGACGAGTGGGCGGCCGAAGGGGAGCCCAATCTGTTCGGGTTGGTGCCCCGAGTGATGGAGATGCAGTCCGAGGGGGGCGCGGCGGGGGCCCTGCACGGAGCCCTCCAAGAGGGGGTGCTGGTCACCACCTTCACCGCCAGCCAGGGCCTCCTGCTCATGATCCCCGACATGTACAAGATCGCTGGCCAGGCCCTGCCCGGGGTCATCCACGTGGCCGCCCGGGCTTTGGCCACCCATGCCCTGTCCATCTTCGGGGATCATCAGGACCTCTATGCGGTGCGGCCCACAGGGTGGGCGATCTTGGTGTCGGACTCCGTGCAGGCGGCCCAGGACTTGGCGGCCATAGCCCACATTACCGCCCTGAAGGCAAGCCTGCCCGTGCTTCACGCCATGGATGGCTTCCGCACCTCCCACGAGGTGCAGAAGATCGTGCCCCTTTCCGATCGGGAGCTTAAGGCCCTCTTTCCCTTCGGGGCCCTCGAGGCCTACCGGCGGCGTGCCTTGACCCCTGAGGCCCCGGTGATTCGCGGCACCGCGCAAAACCCCGACCACTACTTCCAGAACCGGGAGGCCATCAACCCCTACTACCTGCGCCTGCCCCAGGTGGTGGCCGAGACCATGGAACACTTTGCCCAGGTGACGGGGCGCCGCTATGCCCCCTACGAGTACTTCGGCCACCCGGAGGCGGAGCGGGTGGTGGTGGTCATGGGCTCGGCCTCCTTGGCGGTGGAGGAGGCGGTGGAGTACCTCTTGAGGCGGGGGGAAAGGGTGGGCATGGTGCGGGTGCGCCTTTACCGCCCTTTCCACGGGGAGGCCTTTCTTGCCTCCTTCCCCCGGACCGTGAAGAAGGTGGCCGTTCTGGACCGGGGTAAGGAGCCCGGTGCCGTGGGGGAGCCCCTCTTCCAGGAGGTGGCGGCGGCCTTTGCCCTCCGGGGCGGGGAGGTGCCCATCCTGGTGGGCGGGCGCTACGGGCTTTCCTCCAAGGAGTTCACCCCGGCCATGGCCCTGGGGGTTTTTGAGGAGCTCAAGAAGGAGAGGCCCCGGCACGGCTTCACCCTGGGCATCGTGGACGATGTGACGGGCACAAGCCTTTCCTACCCCCAGGTGGACTTTGAGGACCCGGCCTCGGTGCGGGCGGTCTTCTTCGCCCTGGGGGCGGACGGCACCGTGAGCGCCAACAAGAACACCATCAAGATCATCGGCGAGGAAACCCCGCTTTACGCCCAGGGGTACTTCGTTTATGACTCTAAGAAATCAGGCTCCCGCACGGTAAGCCACCTGCGCTTTGGCCCAAATCCTCTTCAGAAGCCCTACCTTATCCGGCGGGCAAACTTCGTGGGCATCCACCAGTGGAGCTTCCTGGAGCGCCTTCCCATGCTGGAGGTGGCGGAGGAGGGGGCCTCGGTCCTCCTCAACAGCCCCTACCCCAAGGAGGAGGTCTGGGACCGCTTGCCCAGGCCTGTTCAGGAGGAGATCCTGAGGAAGAACCTCAGGGTCTATGTGGTCAACGCCTACGAGTTGGCCAGGCGGGTGGGCCTTCCCGGGCGTATCAACACCATCATGCAAGCGGCCTTCTTCAAGCTTTCCAAGGTCTTGCCCGAGGAGGAGGCCAAGGCCCGCATCAAGAAGGGTATAGAAAAAAGCTACGGCAAGCGGGGCCGATCGGTGCTGGAAAGGAACTTCCAGGCGGTGGAGCTGGGTTTTGAGGCGGTGGAGCCCCTGCCCATCCCCGGCAAGGTCACCTCGGAAAAGGAGCTGGTGCCCCCTATGGTGGACCACCCGCCTGCCTTTGTGCGGGAGGTGCTGGGGCCCATCGCCCTGGGGCTTGGGGACGCCCTACCGGTTTCCGCCTTTCCCCCGGATGGAACCTACCCCACGGGGACGGCCAGGTACGAGAAGCGGGGCATCGCGGAGTTCATCCCCACCTGGGACCCCCAGGTGTGCGTGCAGTGCGGCAAGTGTGTCCTGGTCTGCCCCCATGCGGTGATCCGGGCCAAGGTGGTGCCGGAGGAGGTCTTGGTCCAGGCCCCGGAAGGTTTCCCCCACCGCAAGGCCATGTGGAAGGAACTCACCGGGGAGTTTACCCTGGCCATTAGCCCCGACGACTGCACGGGTTGCTCCCTTTGTGTGGAGGTCTGCCCCGCCAAGGACAAGCAGAACCCGAGCCGTAAGGCCTTGAACCTGGCCCCCCGCCTCGAGGTGCGGGAAGAGATGAACCGGCACTGGGACTTCTTCCTCTCCCTGCCGGAAACCCCCAGGGCCGGCCTTAAGCTCCACACCGTGAAGGATGTGCAACTTCTGGAGCCTTTGTTTGAGTTCCCTGGGGCCTGCGCGGGGTGCGGGGAAACTCCTTACCTAAGGCTCCTTTCCCAGCTCTTCGGCGACCGCCTCATCGTGGCCAACGCCACCGGGTGCAGCTCCATCTACGGGGGGAACCTCCCCACCACCCCTTGGAGCAAGAACAAGGAAGGGCGGGGTCCCGCCTGGGCCAACTCCCTCTTTGAGGACAACGCCGAGTTCGGCCTCGGCATGCGCCTGGCCTTGGACAAAAAGGCGGAGTACGCCCGGGAGTTGCTTAAGGATTTCCGGCAGGTTCTGGGGGAGGAGCTGGTGGAGAGGCTTCTTGCGGAAACGGGGCCAGAGGGGGTGGAGAAGAGGCGGCAGGATGTGGCCCTCTTAAGGGAAAAGCTCAAGGACCTGGCGGATCCCAGGGCCAAGGACCTCCTGGCGGTGGCGGATGCCCTCATCCCCCATTCCGTGTGGATCGTGGGCGGGGATGGCTGGGCCTACGATATCGGCTACGGGGGCCTGGACCACGTGCTGGCCAGCGGGGCCAACGTGAAGGTTTTGGTCCTGGACACCGAGGTCTACTCCAACACAGGGGGACAGGCTTCCAAGGCCACGGGGCTGGGGGCGGTGGCCAAGTTCGCCGCGGCAGGCAAGCCCACCCCCAAGAAGGACCTGGCCTTCATGGCCATGAGCTACGGGCATGTCTACGTGGCCCAAATCGCCATGGGGGCCAACGACGCCCATACCCTGCGGGCCTTCCTCGAGGCCGAGGCCCATGAGGGCCCGGCCCTCCTCATCGCCTACAGCCACTGCATCGCCCACGGCATCGACATGGCCAAGGGGATGGAGCACCAGAAGCTGGCGGAGCGCACGGGATACTGGCCGCTTTTCCGTTACCTACCGGGCCAGGGCCTCTTCCTGGACTCCAAGCCCCCTACCCTTCCCCTGAGGGAGTACCTCTACGCGGAAAACCGCTACCGTCTCCTCCTCCAGACCCACCCCGAGGGGGCCGAGGCCTTCTTGAAGCTGGCGGAGGAAGCGGTGCGGGAAAGGTGGGAAAGGCTTTCCCGCATGGCCCAAAAGGAAACTGTGCCAAGCTAGAGGAGGGAGGAGGGTATGGACCTCAGCACCACCTACTTGGGATTGAAGCTGGAGCACCCTTTGGTGGCTTCGGCCTCACCCCTTACCGAGCGGCTGGATGGGTTTCTTCGCCTGGAGGATGGGGGTGCGGCGGCCATCGTGATGCACTCCCTCTTTGAGGAGCAGGTGACCCTCGAGGAGGAGATGCTGGACCATTACCTGCACTACGGCCACGAAAGCTACGCCGAGGCCCTTTCCTACTTTCCCCGGGCCCACGAGTACCGCCTGACCCCGGACCGCCATCTGGATCTTCTCTCCCGGGCCAAGGAACGGGTTTCCATCCCCATCATCGCCAGCTTGAACGGCATCAGCCGGGGGGGCTGGGTGGAGTACGCCAGGCTCCTGGAGGAGGCGGGGGCCGACGCGATAGAGCTCAACCTCTACTACATTCCCACCGATCCCGCCCTTTCTGGGGCGGAGGTGGAGGCCATGTACCTGGATACCATCCGGGCGGTGGTGGAAACCGTACGGATCCCGGTGGCGGTCAAGGTGGGGCACGCCTTCACCGCCTTCGCCCACTTCGCCAAACGGGTGGAGGCCACAGGGGCCCGGGCCCTGGTCCTCTTTAACCGTTTCTACCAGCCCGACTTGGACCTGGAGACCCTTTCCGTGGTGCCTACCTTAAGCCTTTCGCGTCCCTACGAGGCCCTTTTGCGTATCCACTGGATCGCCCTCCTCTACGGTCGGGTCGGCCTGGAGCTGGCCTTGACGGGGGGGGTGCATTCGGGGAAGGAGGCGGCCAAGGGACTTCTGGCCGGGGCCCAGGTGGTGATGATGACCTCGGCCGTCCTGGAAGGGGGGCCAGGGCACTTCCGCACCGTGCTGGAGGAGCTTAAGGCCTTTATGGAGGAAAAGGAGTACGCCAGCGTGGGGGAGATGCGGGGGGTGATGAGCTACCTGAAGGTGGCGGAACCCGCCGCCCTGGAACGGGCCAACTACCTCAAGGTTCTGGGCTCGTATCGCCTTCTTCCCTGAGGGCGTAAAACCCCTTGCCCAGGGCCACCACCGGGCTTCTATGCCAGCGGGCTAAGGCGGAAAGGCGGATCCTGGCGATCTTTTCCGGCTCCTTCACCTCGGCCCAGAGTCCCGCTTCCTTCAGACGGCGGCCCACCTCGGTATAGTGGAGGGGCCGGCCCTCCTGTTTCAGCATCTCCAACACCGCCTTGCGGAACCGGTCCGGTGGGGGCATGGGCAGGCCCAGTATACCCGTATAGTGAGGGCATGAGGAACCAGGAGCTGGCCCGCCTCTTTGAGGAGATCGGGCTCATGAGCGAGTTCTTGGGGGACAACCCCTTTAGGGTGCGGGCCTACTACCAGGCGGCTCGCACCCTGTACGACCTGGATACCCCCATTGAGGAGGTGGCCAAGGGAGGCAGGGAGGCCCTTCTGACCCTTCCCGGGATCGGGCCCGATCTGGCGGAGAAGATTTTGGAGTTTCTCGCCACCGGAGGGATTAGGAAGCACCGAGAGCTTTCGGAGCGGGTGCCCAAAGGGGTTTTGGCGGTGATGGAGGTGCCCGGGGTGGGGCCCAAGACCGCCCGGCAGCTCTACGACGAGCTGGGCATTGACTCCCTGGAAAAATTAAGGGAAGCCCTGGATAGAGGGGATCTCCTTCGCCTGAAGGGCTTTGGCCAGAAGAAGGCGGAGCGCATTCGGGAGGGCCTGGCCCTGGTGCAGGTGGCGGGCAAGCGAAGGCCCCTGGGGGCGGTGCTTTCCCTGGCCCGGAACCTCCTTGCCGCCATCCAGGACCTACCGGGGGTAGGGCGGGCAGCGCTTTGCGGGTCCGCCCGGCGGTATAAGGACACGGTGGGGGACCTGGACTACCTGGTGGCCAGCGAAAGAAGCGAGGAGGTGGTGAGGGCGTTCGTGAAGCTTCCCCAGGTGAAGGAGGTGTACGCCCAGGGCAAGGAGCGGGCCACGGTGTTTTTGAAAAGCGGCCTCCAAGTGGACCTGAGGGTGGTGCCGCCCGAGAGTTGGGGTTCCGGGCTCCAGTACCTCACCGGGAGCAAGGAGCACTCCATCCGGCTCCGGGGCCTTGCCCAGGAAAAGGGTTTGAAGCTTTCCGAGTACGGGGTTTTTAGGGGCGAAAAGCGCCTGGCAGGGGAGACGGAGGAAGGGGTTTACGAGGCCCTGGGGCTACCCTTCATTCCCCCTCCCTTGCGGGAGGACCACGGGGAGATCGAGGCGGCCTTGGAGGGAAGTCTTCCCAGGCTTCTTGAGCTTTCCGAGGTGAAGGGGGACTTGCAGGTCCACTCCACGTACTCCGACGGGCAGAATAGCCTCGAGGAACTCTGGCAGGCGGCGGGGGCCCTGGGCTACCAGTACCTAGGGGTTACGGACCACTCCCCGGCGGTGCGGGTGGCGGGGGGTCCTTCCCCGGAAGAGGCCCTAAAGCGCATTGAGGCCATCCGCCGCTTCAACGAGACCCACGGTCCTCCCTACCTCCTGGCGGGGGCCGAGGTGGACATACGGCCCGATGGCTCCCTGGACTATCCGGACTGGGTCCTGAGGGAGCTGGACCTGGTGCTCGTTTCCATCCACTCCCAGTTCAAGCTGCCCAAGGCCGAGCAGACCCGGCGCATCCTGAAGGCCTTGGAGAACCCCTTTGTTCACGTCCTGGCCCACCCCACCGCCCGGCTCATCGGCCGCAGGCCCCCCATCGAGGCCGACTGGGAGGCCATCTTCCAAAAGGCCAAGGAGAAGGGGGTGGCGGTGGAGATCGACGGCTACTACGATCGCATGGACCTCCCCGACGACCTGGCCCGGATGGCCTATGGGATGGGGCTTTGGATTAGCCTTTCCACCGATGCCCACCAGGTGGAGCACCTGCGCTTCATGGAGCTGGCGGTGGGCACGGCGCAAAGGGCCTGGATCGGACCCGAGAGGGTGCTGAACACCCTCTCCTACGAAGACCTTATGGCTTGGCTCAAAGCCCGGCGAGGCCTTTAGCCTTTAGCAGAATTTCCAGGAACATCTCCCGGGTGAGCCTGCCGGTCTGGGTGTTCTGCCGGGAGACGTGGTAGCTAGCCAGGAGGTGCCCCCCCTGGGGCAGGGGGTAGTGGGCCCCGTGGAAGAAGGGATGGGCCGACTTCTTCAGGCCGAAGTGGTCTAGGAGAGCCTCGAGGGCCACCCCCCCCAGGGCCAGGTAGACCCTGGCCTCCCGAAGGAGGCCGAGCTCCACCCGGGTCCAGGCGGCGCAGGTGGCGATCTCCTCCCGGGTGGGCTTGTTCCCTGGGGGGGCGCAGCGCACCGCGGCGGTGAGGTAGACCCCAAAGAGCCGGAGGTCATCCCCGGGCTCGCTTTGGGGCTTGCTGGAAAGCCCCGCCTCGTAAAGAAGGGGGTAGAGGAAGGCCCCGGAGGCGTCCCCGGTGAAGGGGCGGCCCGTGCGGTTGGAGCCGTGGGCCCCAGGGGCGAGGCCGAAGAGCACCAGCCGGGCTTGGGGATCGCCAAAGCCGGGGACGGGCCTTGCCCAGTACGCCCAGTCCCGGTAGGCCCGGCGCTTGGTTCGTCCCACCTCCTCCCGCCAGGCCACCAGCCGGGGGCAGAGGCGGCAGGCGGTGAGCTCCTCCCGGAAGCGGACCAGGTCCACGCCCCTAAGGGTAGCAAACCCCCGCCCCTTTGGGGCGGGGGATAGGAGGCCAGGGGTTTCAGTAGGGGGAGTCAAAGGGGCAGGCCTCGGGGCCAGGCTGGACGAAGGTCCGGTTGTTATTGGCCCAGTCGAAGGCGTCCTTCAGTGCCTCCTGGTAGGCGCGCCAGGGGTTGCCGTCATAGGCGGTGGGGTGGAGGGCCAGCTCCGCGTTCGCTTCAGCCAGGAGGGCATTCACCGTGGCGAAGCCCGCCGCGTTGGCGCTCATGGTGCCTGGGGCATAGACCAGGGCGTTCCCGTCCACAAACCCCGCCCGCACGTTCAGGTACATGGCCGCCATCTGGGCGGAGAGCATGTAGGCCATGTTGGTGGCGTTGGCCCCAAGGAGCCAGGTGCGGAACTCGCTGTAGCTCCCGGGATCAAAGGGGCTTCCGTCCGCCCGCACCAGGTTCAGGTTGCGAAGCTCCGCCAGGATGGCGTCCATCCCCAGACCGTTCATGGCGCTCTGGCCGTTGCGGTTGCTCCAGAAGCCCAGGGTCCTGCCGCCCCCTGCGCCCAGGCAGACGTTGCCGAAATCGGGGCCGTGGACGTCGGCGGTGCCCACCGTGACCGTGCCCGAGGTGGGGGTGGTGTTGAGCCAGCGGCCCGCGGGCCACCAGCCGGGAGGCGGGGGCACCTCGGTGAGGGTGTAGGCTCCGGAGTTCCTGGGCACCAGGAAGCTGTACTGGCCGCTTGCGGAGGTGTAGGTCACGTCGGAGGGCGTGGGGGGCACCTTCTCGATGCGCCAGCCGGGGATGGCGGGCTCACCCGGGTCCCACATGCCGTTGGTGTTGGCGTCGTACCACTTGTAGCCCCAGATGGCCACTTCCGCGGGTTCCTCCCCGCGCATGCGCACCTTGAAGTTGTCGGTCTTGCTCCGGGCGGGGAGGAAGCCGTAGACGCCCTGTCCGGGGGCGTAGTCCGCCACCGGGGTCACCCAGACCTTGTACTCCCCCCCGGGGTTAGGGGTGTCGGCGTAGGGGTAAAGCTGCACGCTGATGGCCCCGGGGCACTTGCCCACTCCCACCTGGCGGGTGCCCCCGTAAAGGGCCCCCGTGTACTCCACGAAGACCCCGCCCTGGACCCGCACCCGGCGGTGGTCGATGGGGTCGGTGGTGAGGAGGGTGCTCCCCGAGGGGTCGGTCACCTGGAAGTAGTACTCCCCGTCCGGCAGGCCGGCGGCGGTGCAGGGGGCGTTGGGGGGCGGGCCGCCGTTCAGGTAGACGTCCTCCTTGGCGTCGTAGACGTTGCCGTTCACCAGGGAGCCGTCCCCCAAGGTGGTGTAGATGGCCCCGGTGAGGGGAGCGTTGGCCGCCTGCAGGCTGGAGCTGCTGGCTCCCAGGGAGCCCGTCTGCCCGCCGCAGGCCGCCAGGACCAAGGCTAGGGCGGCCCCAGCCAGGAACCAAAACGCTCTAGTGGACCTCATAAAGACCTCCTTTCACCCTCAGCATGGGGGCAGGGGCGAAGGCACGCAACGGGCTTTTGGTCTAGGTCTTTTTAAGCCGAAAGTCTTAAGGCTTTTGCACCAGGAGGCCTAGGCCTTTAGCGGGATAGATCAGCTCAGGAAGCGCACGTGGGCTAGCTGGCTCCGCTTCTTTACCCCAAGCTTCTGAAAGACAACGGAGAGGTGGGCCTTCACCGTCTTCACGGAGATGCCGAGCTCCTTGGCGATCTCCTCGTTGCTGAGGCCGAGGGCGGCCAGGGCAGCCACCTCCTTCTCCCGCTGGGTGAGGTGGGGAAGGGGCTCCCCCACCAAGGCGGCCACCACCCGCCTTTCCGCCCAGACCTCCCCCTGGGCCACGGCCTTGAGGGCCCTTTCCAGGACCTCGAGGCCCTGGTCCGGGTAGAGGTAGCCCCTGTACCCCTTCTTCAGGGCTTGGGCCGACTGTTCCCGGGTCTTTAAGAGGACCACCGCGGGGACGGGCGGGGGGGCAGGGACCTCCCGGTCGGCCTCCACCAGGCCCACCTGGGCCAGGAGGGGATGCTCCACCACCTCGAAGCCCCGGGCCCTCAGGGCTTCCGCCAAGGCTTCCTGCTCGGTGAAGATGGGAAACTGGAGCCAGACCTTCACCATGGCCTGACCCCAGTTTACCCAAACCTTGGTTTAGCCCTAGCGGATGAGGCTGAAATGGGTCTCCGCCAAGGGGATGCCCGCGTAGGAGACCGTGGTGCGGTAGCAGCCCAGGCTCCAGCCGGCCTGGGTCTTCAGGTTGAAGACGTACTGGCCGCTGTCGGGGTCGTAGCGCCAGGCGGTGGAGCCGGTGGGGTAGTCGTTGCCCTCGATTGCCTCCCCGCTTGTGGAGTTGCAGCTGCCGGTGTAGCGGAGGACGAGGCGCAGGCCGTCGGCCAGATCCGTGGCGGGGGTGCCATCGGCGTAGGTGGGCGGGTAGAACTTGTGGGGGATGGTGGAGCCCCGCTTGTGGGCGCTGTAGGGGACCGCCATGCGCAAGGGGGGTAGGAAGCCTGCAGGGTTCACGTTCAGGGTCACGAAGACCTGGAAGCTGGCCTGGCTCTCGTTGGGGGTAGGGGGGGCAGGGCTCACCGGGGCGCGGTAGGTGGCGCTGTCCCGGGCGGTGCAGACCACGGTCTGGGTGGCCCCGATGGGAATGTAGCTCCCTTCCGCAGGGGCGCAGGTCACGGTTACGGGCTCCGACACCCCGTTGGGGTCGCTGGCGGAGATGCCGAGGTCGGCAAGGCTAAGGAGCCACCCCTGGAGGTTCTGGGCGACCCGGGTCACGGTACCACTCGGCAGGCCAGAGAAGACGGGCGGGGTGGAGTCCTCCACGTACACGGGGAAGCTCGCGCTGGCGGAAAGCCCCCCGGAGTCGGTCACGGAACAGGTCACCGTGGTTTCGCCGATGGGGAAGAGGGTACCGCTTGCTGAGGTGCAGACCACGCTCCCCGTGAGGTCCCCATCCTCTTGGTCCGTGGCCGTGACCAGGAAGCTCACCTGGGCCCCCGCGGGGCTGGTGGCCTCGGCCAGGACGAAGTTGGGCACGGCGAGGGTGGGGGGTGTGTTGGGGGGAGGGGGCGGGGGTTCGGCGCCAGGGCAGGAGGTGAAGGCCACGTACACGGTTACCTCGGATTGCCCGGGGGGGGTCTGGAGCTTTCCTGATCCTGTGTTGGGTTGTGGGTCACGGGGTTCCACCTTGAAGGCGCTGGTGCCCGTAGCCGGGGCACCCCCGTTCCGCACGGTGAGCGTCACCGACCTAGGCTGGTCGCTGGCGCTCTGGAAGGTTACGGTGGTTTCGTCCGACCCCACCCACGACCCGGCCTCGTAAGTCCAGGTGGTGTAGACCTTGAAGGAGGCGGGGTAGGCCTGTCCGGGCGGCGTCTTGATGGTGTAGCCCACCTGCACCGTGCTGGGGGCCCCGTGGGCGCACCCGTCCACCGCCAGGGGGGTGGTTTGGGAACCCACCAAGGAAGCCAGCTGGCCCTCGAGGTTCCCCTGGGGCCGGACCACCACCCCCTTGGCGCTAGGGGCAGGGATCCCTTCCGTCACCACGATCTCCTGCGGCCCCACCTCCCCCTGCGGCCCGGAGCAGGCAGCGAGGAAGAGGAGGGTTAGCCCGCCGATAAGCGCCTTTCCATAGGTTTTCATTTCTGCTTCACCTCCCGTTCATGTCCAGGCTAGACCAGCCGCTGCCCCACGAAAACGGCCCAAAGTCCTAAGACTTTGGGCCGACCCCGGCGCCCTTGGGTTTCAGAGGGGGATGTTGTCGTGCTTTTTGAAGGGCCGTTCCTCCTTTTTGTCCCAGAGCATCCGCAGGTGCTGGTAGAGGAGGCGCCGGGTGTGGGTGGGGTCGATGACATCGTCGATGTAGCCCCGGGCTGCCGCCACCCAGGGGTTGTCAAAAGCCTTCTTGTACTCCTCAATCTTGCGGCGGCGGGTTTCCTTGGGGTTGGGGGAGGACTGGATCTCCTTGCGGTAGATGATGTTGGCGGCCCCTTCCGCCCCCATCACCGCCACCGCCGCCGTGGGCCAGGCCAGCACCACATCCGCCCCCATGTCCTTGGAGTTCATGGCCAGGTAGGCCCCCCCGTAGGCCTTGCGGGCGATGAGGGTGATCTTGGGCACCGTGGCCTCGGCGTAGGCGAAAAGCATCTTGGCCCCGTGGCGGATGATGCCCCCGTGCTCCTGGGCCACCCCGGGCAGAAAGCCCGTCACGTCCACCAGGGTAAGGAGGGGGATGTTGAAGGCGTCCATGGTGCGGATGAAGCGGGCGGCCTTGTCGGAGGCGTTGATGTCCAGGGCCCCGGCCATGAAGCGGGGGTTGTTGGCGATGACCCCCACGGGGTGGCCCCCGAGCCGCCCCAGGCCCACGATGATGTTCCGGGCGAAGCCGGGCTGGATCTCCAAGAACTCCCCCTCGTCCAGGAGGGTCCGGATCACCTGGTGCATGTTGTAGGGCCTCCGGGCGTCCGGGTGAACGATGTCCAGAAGCTCCGGGGTGGGGCGGTGGGGGTCGTCCTTGGGTTCCACCACCGGGGGCTTTTCCCGGCTGTTTTGCGGGAGGTAGGAGAGGAGCTTCTTGATGAGGTCCAGGACTTCCTGGTCGTTTTGCCCCTCGAGGTGGGCCACCCCGCTTTTTTCCATGTGCACGTCCGCCCCGCCCAGCTCCTCAAAGCTCACCTCCTCCCGGGTCACACTCCGGATCACCTCGGGGCCGGTGATGAACATGTAACTGGTACCGCGGCTCATGAGGATGAAGTCGGTCATGGCGGGGCTGTAGACCGCTCCCCCGGCGCAGGGGCCCAGGATGGCGGAGATCTGGGGCACCACTCCGGAGTAGATGGCGTTGCGGTAGAAGACCTCCCCGTACCCGGAGAGGCTATCCACCCCCTCCTGGATGCGGGCCCCGGCGGAATCATTGAGGCCGATGATGGGAGCCCCCACCTTGGCCGCCAGGTCCATGAGGCTTGCGATCTTGCGCCCGTGCATCTTCCCCAGGGAGCCTCCTAAAACGGTGAAGTCCTGGCTGAAGACGAAGACCAGGCGCCCTCCGATGGTGCCGTAGCCGGTCACCACCCCGTCCGCCGCAGCCTCAACCCCCTCCATGAGGCCGGTTTCCAGGTGCTCAGCGAAGGGCATGAGTTCCACAAAGCTTCCCGGGTCCAAAAGGTATTCTATTCGCTCCCGGGCGGTGAGTTTCCCTTGCTGGTGCTGCTTGCGGATGCGTTCCTCTCCCCCGCCAAGGAGGACCTTTTTCCGCCTTTCCTCCAGCTCAGCCAGTAGCTCATCCAGGATAAGCTTGGCGTTATCGGCCATACTGGCCGCATGATATACTAAGAAGCCGGGTTTGCTTCCACGGCAAGGGGCCCGGTAGAGGAGGTGAGAGGAATGAAGCGCTGGTTAAGCCTAGTCCTGTTGCTGGTAGTGGCGCTCCTTGTGGTCTGGGCAGGCTACCAGGGCTATGCCCGCCTCCGGGCCCTCGAGGGCCAGGTGGCCGCCTTGGAAGCCCAGGTGCAGGCCCAGGAGCAAGCCTTGAAGGCCTTGGGGGATCGGGTGGGGAAGCTGGAGGAGGAGGTCTTCAAGGCTCCGTCCCCACCCCTTTCCCTCCCTGAAGTGCCAAAGGCCCCAAGCGCCCCTGCCTGGCCCTATGCGGTGGGCGTGGTGGTGGCGGCGGTGCTCCTTTTCTTCCTCTTGCAGCTTCTTCGGGGTAGCCGAGGAAAGGAGAGGGGCGAGGGACAGGGGTCCCCATCCCAAGAGAACCTCGAGGCCTCCCGTATGGAGAACGAAGGAGCTCCGCCCAAGAAAGAGTAGGAATGGACTCTAACTCCGAGCGGGCAGGGATTTCCCTGCCCGCCCCCTTTCTGCCGGCTGGGGCCTAGTCTTTTAGCTTCTTCACCGCTTGGATTAAAGCGGGAAGCACCTGGTGCACATCCCCCACGATGCCGTAGTCGGCGTGCTTGAAGATGGGAGCCTCGGGGTCCTTGTTCACCGCCACGATGTACTTGCTCTTGTTCATCCCCGCCAGGTGCTGGACCGCCCCGGAAACTCCCAGGGCAATGTACAGGGAGGGTTGCACGGTTTTCCCCGTCTGGCCCACCTGTTCGCTATAGGGACGCCAGCCGGCATCCACCACCGCCCGGGTCGCTCCCACAGCCCCGCCCAGGAGGGCGGCAAGCTCCTCTACTTGCTTGAAAGCCTCGGAGCCACCCATGCCCCGGCCTCCCGTGACCACCACATCCGCCTCGGTGAGGGAAACACCCTTTTTCTCCTCCTGCACCCTTTCCAGCACCTCCACGCTGGAAACCGGGGGGATGGGAAGCGCCACCACCTGGCCCACCTGGCCCAGGGGTTCCGCCAGGGGAGTGGTGTTGGGCTTCACCGTGAGGACCACCGGGGGAGCGCTTTTCACCTTCTGCGTCACCCGGTTTAGGTAGGCGTAGCGGGTGGCGTAGACCTCGCTTCCCTCCGCCCAAGACTCCAGGGTGTCCTCCAGGAGCCCGGCCTTTAGGGCATAGGCTACCCGGCCCATGTAGGTGCGGCTTTGCCGGGAAGATGGGGCAACAATGGCCTTTACCCCAGCCTTGGCGGCTTCCAGGATTCCCGCCGCCCACTTCTCGGCGGTGTAGGGACCGAGCTCCGCCACGTAAAGGGTTTCCACGTAGCCTCGGGCCTCTTCCACGGGGGCTTGGCCCTCCGCCAAAAGCACCCCGGCCACCCCTTCTCCCAAGGCCTCGGCCAGCTTCCGGGCCCGGGTCAGGGCCTCGAGGCTCGCCTTCCTCAGCTTGTTTCCATCATGGTCCAGAACCACCAGGATCATGGATGCCTCCTCAGATCACCTTGGCTTCCTCGTGCAGAAGCCGCACCAGCTCCTCGGCCGCCGCCACGGGGTCCTTGCCGTCCAGAATCTTCTGAAGCCGGGTCTTCTCCTGGATGCTCTCCTGGAGGATTTCCACCCGGCTTGCCCCTTGAAAGGCCACCTTTTTGATTTCCTTCTTCTTGGCCTTCATGATGCCGGGCAGGGTGGGGTAGCGGGGTTCGTTCAGGCCTTGTTGGGTGGTGAAGACCGCAGGAAGCCGTACCCGTACCCACTCCGCTCCCTCGTCCAGGTCGTGCTTGGCCCTGGCGGTTTCCCCTTCCAGCTCGAGGGCCGTGGTCCAGGCCACCACCGGCACGTCCAGGGCTTCCGCCAAAGCCCCGCCCAGGGCCTGGCTATCCCAGTCGGCCTGTTGCCCGCCCGTGAGGATGAGGGTAGGGGATTCCTCCTTCAGGATGGGGGCCAGAGCCTCGGCCACGGTCACGGGATCGGCGTACCCCTCGTAAACCACGTGGATGCCCCGGTCCATCCCCATGGCCAAGGCGGTGCGGATGGCCTCCTCGGTGCGCTCGGGGCCGAAGCCCACCACGATGGCCTCGCCCCCATGCTTCTCCTTTAGGCGAAGGGCTTCCTCCACCCCGTACTCGTCCATCTGGTCCAGGATCAGGGTGGCCCCGGAAAGGTCCACCCGATCCCCCTGGATCCTCAGCCTGCTTTCCCCGTCCGGTACCTGTCTGATGACCGCCACGAACTTCATCCCTTACCTCCTATTCCGCCAGGAGATGCCTGGCGATGATGAGCCTTTGGATCTCGTTGGTGCCCTCGTAGATCTGGTTGAGCTTCACGTCCCTCAAGAGCTTCTCCACCGGGAACTCCCGCACGTACCCGTAGCCCCCGTGGATCTGGATGGCCTGGTTGGCGGCTTCAAAGGCCATCTCCGAGGCATAGGCCTTGGCGATGGCGCTGGCGTGGGCGTGGGGCAGGCCCTGATCGGCGAGCCAGGCGGCATAGTAGGTGTACGTGCGGGCGGTTTCTATGCCGATCATCATGTCCGCCAGCTTGAACTGGATGGCCTGGAAGTCCGCGATGGGCTTCCCGAAGGCTTCCCGTTCCTTAGCGTACTTTCTGGCCTCGTCCAGGGCCCTTCGCGCCACTCCCACACTTCCCGCCGCCACGGGGATGCGGGTTTTGTTGAGGGTGTTCATGGCGATCTTGAACCCCTCCCCTTCCTCCCCCAGGCGGTTTTGCACGGGTACCTTGACGTCCTCAAATACGAGCTCGCAGGTTCCCGAGGCCCTTTGCCCCATCTTGCCGTGGATCTTCACGGCGCTGAAGCCCGGGGTGCCCTTTTCCACCACCAGGGCCACCACCCCCTTGTGGCGTAGCTCGGGGTTCAAGGTGGCGAAGACCACCACCCACTCGGCCTCGCCCCCGTTGGAGATCCACATCTTGGTACCGTTGAGGATGTAGTAATCCCCCTGGCGCACCGCCCGGGTCTTGAGGGCAGCGGCGTCGGAGCCATTTCCGGGCTCGCTGAGGGCGAAGGCCGCCAGGGCGGGCTTTTCCGTGAGGGGTTTGAGGAAGCGGCGCTTTTGCTCCTCGTTCCCGGCCAAAAGCACGGGGGTGATCCCCAGGTCGCTGGCCATGGGGATGGTGTAGATGCCCATGCAGGCGTAGGCCAGCTCTTCCCCCACGATGACCTCGTCCAGCATCTTGAGACCCATCCCCCCGTACGCCTCGGGGATGATGGCGTTCAGGAGGCCGACCTCGTGGAGCTTTTCTATGACCGGCCAGGGCACCTCTTCCTTCTCGTCGTACTCCTGGGCCACGGGGAGGATGACCTCCTTGGCGAAGCGCCGGGCCAGGGCCTGGAGCTGACGTTGTTCCTCGGTGAGGCTGAAGTCTATGGGCATAACCTCCTCCTTGGCGGCCTGCCAGGGGTGGGGCCTAGGGCCCACTCTTTGACCCAGTCTAAGATTTCGCCCACCCCCTTGCAACCCCGCTCCCATGCTACCATTGGAGGCAGATGAGAACCTCGGGCCAATGGGAGATCCTCGGGCGTTTTCAGCGGGCCTTATTAAGAGACCTGGAGCCTGTGCAAATACTTCGCAACCTCCTCGAGGTGGCCACGGAGGAAGGAGTGGAGCGGGCAGCCCTTTTTCTCTACCACCGGGAAACCCGGGAGCTGGTGGGAGAGGTGGCCTCGGGCCGGGGCCGCCACTACACGGTTTCCGCCATCGCCCTTCCCCTATACGCAAAAGGGTATGTGCAGGAGGCCTTTTTCGCCGAGGGTCCCGTGCGGCGGGGAGAGGAATGGCTTTTGCCGGTGGTGGGAGAGGAGGCCTCCTACTGCTGGGCCGATCCCGAGGCTCGCTGTATGGTCCGCCCCCGGGCCACCCGGGAGACCCGCTTCCTGGTCTGTCCCAGCTGTGCTTACTTTTCGCCCAAGGGGGTGTTGAGCCTGGAGGGAGTCCCCCAGACCCTGAGGCCTCTTCTGCCCCTTCTGGCCCAGCTCACGGCCCTGGCTTTGAAAAACGGCGAGCTCCTTTCGGAGCGCAACCGGGCTTTGGCCGAGCTTTCCCGCCACGCTGAGGCTCTTTCCCACGTGAGCGCCTTGGCCCGGGAAGTGGTTAAGGCCTTAGAACCCGCTGCCGTGCTGGAAACCCTTGCCGAGGCCCTTTCGGAGCGCTTCGGTTTCTTCCGGGTGACCGTGGCCCTGGTGAAGGGGGAGGGGGGTGAGGATTACCTGGAGGGCTACCTCACCGTGCGGGGAAAAGACGTGTACTGGACGGAGGGTATCAGCCGCATCCGCTTGCCCCTGGCTTCTTCCCCGGATCCCCTGGCCAAGGCGGTGCGGGAACGGAGGACCTTGGTGGTGGAGAAGGAGAGCCTGCCCCCGCATGTGGCCCAGGAGATGGGTCCAGCTATCGCCTTTGTTCCCATTCTGGCTGAGGGGGAGGCCTTGGGGGTGGTGGCGGTGGACCACGGCCCCGAAGGGCCAGGGATAAGCGAGGCGGAGGTGCGCTACGTGGAGCTCCTCACGGGCGTGGCGGGGGTGGCCCTCAGGAATGCCCAGCTCTACCGGGAAAAGAAGGAGCTTTCCCTGGCCTTGGCTGCGGAGCGGAGGCGGCTTTTCCAGGTGCTGGAGGAGCTTCCCGACGGGGTGGTGGTTCTTTTCGGTTCCGAGGGCTTTGCCAACGGGAAGGCCCGCCAGGCGCTTTCCGTGGGCTCTGCGGTGTCCCTCGAGGACCTTCCCGCAGCCCTGGAGCCTGCCTTGGAGGGGGGAAGGTTGGAGTTCAGCCTGGGTGGGGCCACGTATAGCGTCCGGGGAAAGCTGGTGGGGGAGATGCGGGTTTTGGTCCTCCACGACATCACCGAGCGCACCCGCATGGAGCGGGCCCTGAGGGAGCAGGTGGCCTTCACCCAGACCTTGGTGGACCTGGCCAAGGAGGCCTTGCAACAACGGGGGTTGGCCCCCTTGACCGGGGCCATCGTCAAGCGCTTGCAGGCCCTCTTCGTCGCCGACGAGGGGCTGCTTTTGGCGGAAGAAGGGGGTAGCCAGCGGGTGCTTTACAGCACCTGCTCCTTGCCCGAATCCCTACCCCGGCCCAACCTTTTGGAAAAGGCCTTGATGGAGGGAGGGCCCCTGGGGGTAGAGGTACTGGAGGCCCAGGACTGTGGGGTCGCGCGGATGCTGGGCCTTAAGAGCGCCTTGGTGGTTCCCTTCCGGGCGGGGGGGTTCCGGGGTGGGCTCCTCTTGGGCTTTCGGCGGGAGAGGCGCTTTTCCGAAAGGCTCCTCTCCCGCCTGGTTCAGGTGGGTACCTTGTTGGCCCTGGTGTTGGAAAAGGCCCGCTTCTTGGAACTGGTGGAGGCCGAGGAGGAGCGGCTTAAGGCTCTTTTGGAGCACTCCCAGGACGTGGTGTACGTGCTGGACGGGGAAGGCGTAATCCGCTATGTGAGCGCCAGCGTGCGCCCGGTGCTGGGCTATGACCCGGAGGGGTACAAGAAGGCCCCTTTGAGGGCCTTGGACTTCGTCCACCCGGAGGATCGGTTCCTGGCGGAGACCCTATTCCGCGAGCTTTTGAGCCACCCAGGGGAGGTGCGCGCCGGGGAGTTCCGGGTCCTTCACGCGGACGGTACCCCGATTCCCGTGGAGGCCTGGGGGCGGAACCTTCTGGCTGACCCGCGGGTGCAAGGGGTGGTGGTGGACCTGCACGACCTCAGGCCCAGGCTGGAGGCCGAGCGGCTTAAGGGGGAGTTCATCGCTGCCGTAAGCCACGAACTCCGCACTCCTTTGGCGGTGATCATGGGCCTGGCCGAGCTTCTGCGGGAAGAGGGGCTTTCCCCCTCGGCCCAGGAGTCGGTGGACCTCATCCTGGAAAGCGCCTTCCGGCTCAAGACCATGGTGGATAACCTCCTGGACACCAGCCGCCTCGAGGCCGGCCGCTTTGAGGTAAGCAAAAGACCCGTGGACCTAAAGCCCCTTCTTCAGGACCTGGCCAGGAGCTTCCAGGGCGTGGCCCGGCTTTCCGGGGTGGAGTTCCAGGTGGCTTTGGAGGAGCTTCCCCTTCTGGAGGCGGACCCCGACCGGGTGGTTCAGGTGATGGGGAACCTTCTTTCCAACGCCTTCAAGTTCACCCCACAGGGCGGGCGGGTTTTCCTTCGGGCCCGGCAAGAAGGGGACAAGGTGGTCCTGGAGGTGGAGGACACGGGCCCCGGCATCCCCAAGGAGGAGCTCCCGAAGCTCTTCCAACGCTACGCCCGGGCCAAGAGCGCAGAGACCCGGGGGATTTCAGGCACGGGGCTTGGCCTTTTCATTTCCAAGCACATCGTGGAGGCCCATGGGGGCCGGATAGAGGTGGAAAGCGAGGAGGGCAAGGGAAGCCTTTTCAGGGTTATCCTACCCGTATATGGCCCGCATCCTTCTGGTTGAGGACGAACCCTTGGTGGCCCACCTGGTGCGCCGCATCCTGGAGCGGGCCGGGCACCGGGTGGACTGGGCCCCTTCTGGGGGTGCGGCCCTGGAGAAGCTTTCCGAGCCCTATGACCTTGTGGTCTGCGACCTGGTGATGCCCGGGGTATCGGGCCTCGAGGTGATCCAAAAGATGCGGGCCTTGGGCCTCTTTACCCCCATCCTGGCCCTTTCCGCCAGCGTTTCCGAGAAAAGCCGGCGGGAGGCCCTCGAGGCGGGGGCCCAGGCCTTTCTGGGGAAACCCTTTGAGGCCCAGACCCTGTTGGCCCAGGTGGACCGCCTCTTGGCCGGGGGCGAGGGTTAGCGGGGTTGGGGGTGGCCCGGGGTGGTGTATACTTATACGCGCAAAGGAGGCAGGTATGAGGCGGAGGCAGTTTCTCAAAGGGGTGGGGGTGGGTTTAGCGGCAAGCCTTTCCTATAAGGCCTTTGCCCAGGCCGCCCCGCAGGTGCGCTGGCGGCTCGTTTCCAGCTACCCCAAGAGCCTGGATACCCTCTATGGCGGTGCGGAGGATCTGGCCAAGAGGGTGGCGGAGCTCACCGGGGGCCGCTTCCAGATCCGCGCCTACCAGGCAGGGGAGATCGTCCCGGGCGGCCAAGTGCTGGACGCGGTGCAACAGGGCACGGTGGAGGCGGGGCACACCTATGGGCCCTTCTACGTGGGTAAAAACCCGGCCCTGGCCTTCGATGGCGGCGTCCCCTTTGGCATGACCTACCGCCAGCACAACGCTTGGATGATCCACGGCGGGGGCTTGGAGCTCCTCCGCCAGGTCTATGCGGACTTCGGCGTGGTGCAGTTCCCCGGGGGCAACACCGGGACCCAGATGGGGGGCTGGTTTCGCAAGGAAATCCGCGGCCTGTCCGACCTCAAAGGGATCCGCATGCGCATCCCCGGCCTTGGGGGCATGGTCATGGGGCGGCTTGGGGTGGTGCCGCAGACCCTGGCCGCTGGGGATATCTACCCGGCCCTGGAGCGGGGCACCATAGACGCCACCGAGTTCTCCGGCCCCTACGACGACGAGAAGCTGGGCTTTTATAAGGTGGCCCGCTACTACTACTACCCTTCCTTCTGGGAACCCAGCGCCCAGCTTTCCTTCCTGGTGGCCCAAAGGGAGTGGCAGCGGCTTCCCAAGGAGTTCCAGGAGGCTTTCCAGGTGGCCGCCGCCGAGGTCAACCTCACCATGATGGCCAAGTACGACGCTGAGAACCCTCCGGCTTTGAACCGCCTCCTTAAGGCGGGGGTGCGCCTGCGCCGCTGGCCGGGGGAGATCATGAAGAAAGCCCTCGAGGAGGCCCAGGCCCTCTATGAGGAGCAGGCGGCCAAGGACGCCACCTACCGCAAGGTGTACTCCGCTTACTGGGCCTTCCGCAACGAACAGTACCGCTGGTTCTCCGTGGCCGAGCTGGGCTACGAAAGCTTCGCCTTCCCCACCGCTTAAGAAAGCTTAGGGAGGTTCTCAGTCCAGCTTCTCCAGTCGCACTGCGCTCACCTTGTACTCAGGAATGCGGCTGAAGGGATCCAGGGCATTCAGGGTGAGGCGGTTGGCTGGGGCCTCGGCGAAGTGGAAGGGGGCATAGACCACCCCTTCAGGGGTGCGCTCCGTGACCCAGGCCCGGGCCTGGATGCGCCCCCGACGGCTCACCACCTGGATCACCTCCCCGTCGCCTATGCCAAGCCTTTGGGCGTCCTTGGGGTTCACCTCCACCTTGAGTTCGGGGTAGGCTTCCTTGAGTTGGCTGTTGCGGCTTAGAGTACCCCCGTGCCAGTGGAAGAGGACCCGGCCGGTGGAGAGGGTAAAGGGGTACTCCTCGGAGGGGGTTTCCGCCGGGGGGGTGAAGTGCACGGGGAAGAAGCGGGCCTTCCCCGAGGGGGTGTTGAAGCGCTCTCGGAAGAGCACCGCCTCGCCGGGATGGTCCTCGTGGGGGCAGGGCCAGCGAACGCCCTCGCCTTCCAGGCGGCGGTAGGTGATCCCGCCCATCATCTCCGGAATGGCCCGGCGGACCTCCTCCCAGATGGCCTCGGGGCCAGGATAGAGGGCCCAGGGACGGCCCAAGGCCCGGGCCAGGCGCTTGCCCAGCTCCTGGACGATCCACCAATCGGGCCGGGCCTCTCCCGGTGGGTCCAGGAGCTTCCGAATCCTCTGAACCCTGCGGTCGGTGTTGGTGAAGGTTCCGTCCTTTTCCAGGAAACTGGCCGCCGGCAGGACCACGTGGGCGAAGGGGGTGGTTTCGTTTTCCAGGATGTCCTGCACCACAAGGAAGGGGAGGGCTTTCAGCTTGGCCTTCAGGTGGTCCTGGTAAGGTTCGCTGGTCACGGGGTCCTCCCCGATGAGGTAGATGGCCTCCACCTTGGGGATCCCCTCGAAGACCTCGGTCATGCGCAGGCCCGGCTCGGGGTTCAATTCCACCCCCCAGAGGGCTTCAAAACGTTTCCTGGCCGCTTGGTCCGACACCTTCAGGTACCCGGGGAAGACATCGGGCAGGGCCCCCATATCCCCCGCCCCTTGCACGTTGTTCTGCCCCCGTAAGGGGTTGAGGCCCGCTCCTTCCTTGCCCACCTTGCCCGTGAGAAGGGCCAGGTTCACCAGGGCCTGGGCGGTGGCGGTGCCCTTGGTGTGCTGGGTGACCCCCATGGCCCAGTAAGCCCCCGCCCTCTTCGTGGTGGCGTAAAGCCGGGCGGCCAGAGCGATTTTTTCCTTTTCCACAGAGGTGATGCGCTCGGCTTCCTCCAGGGTGTAGGGCTCCAAGGAGGCCCGCCACTCGGCGAAGCCCTCGGTGCGCTCCTCCACGTATCCTTGGTCCCAAAGGCCTTCCTCGAGGATGTGCCGGGCCATGGCGTTCAGGAGGAAGAGGTCGGTACCCGGGCGTACCCGTAGCCACAGGGTGGCGGCCTCGGCCATGCCGGTGTAACGGGGGTCCACCACGATGAGCCCTGCTCCCTGCCGCACCCTCTTCTTGATCATGGCCCCAATCACGGGGTGGGTTTCCGTGGTGTTGGAGCCCACCACCAGGAAGAGATCGGTTTTCCAGATGTCCTCTATGGGATTGGTCATGCTGGCCCCGCCCAGGGAACGGGAAAGGGCCACGGTGGAGGAGGAGTGGCAAAGCCTGGAGCAGTGGTCCACGTGGTTGGTGGAGAGGAGAGCGCGGGCCAGTTTCTGCGTAAGATAGACCTCCTCGTTGGTGGTCTTGGCGGAGGGGAAGATGGCGATGGCCTCGGGTCCTCGCCTTTTCAGCACGGCGAGAAGCTGGCTTGCCGTATAATCCAGGGCCTCGTCCCAGCTAACCCGGCGGAAGGCTTGGCGACGGTCTTCCCGCACCATGGGGTAGAGGAGGCGCTTTCCCGAGAAGGGGAAGTCCAGGCCGAAGCGGCCTTTCACGCAGAGAGCCCCGTGGTTGGGGGGGATGTCCGGGGCCAGCACCCGGAGGATGCGGCCTCCTTGGATCTCGGGCTCCACCTGGCAACCCACACCGCAGTAAGGGCACGTGGTGCGCATCCTACACCTCCATGCTCAGGGGCCTTAGGGCCCCCGTGGGGCAAACCTGGATGCAGTTGCCGCAGAAGACGCAAGGGGTTTCGGGAAGGGGCCGGTCCAGGGGGGTGGTGGGGTGGGCCAGAAGGCCCCTTCCCTCCAAGGTCAGGGCCCAAACCCCCATGATCCCCTCCCCGCAGGCGTCCACGCAGCGGCGGCAGTTTATGCACTTGGCGTAGTCCCTAAGGAAGAAGGGATTGTCCCGGATGGGCTCCCGTTCCTTCCGGGTTTCGGGCACCCGTCCCCAGCGCCCAGGGTGGGCTCCGTAGGCCTCGAGAAGCCCTTGGAGCCCCGGGGCCAGGCTGAGGTCGGTGAAAAGGGCCAGCCACTCCAAAAGGGTTTTGCGCAAGGTGCGGAGGTCTTCCGTGTCCGTTCGCACCTCCATGCCCTCCTGGGCCTGGGTGGCGCAGGCGGGAAGCAGGCGGCCATTCACCTCCACCAGGCAGAGGCGGCAAAGCCCCCGGGTTTCCGTGTGGGGATGGTAGCACAGGTGGGGAGGATCCGTGATCTCCAGGAGGAGGGTTCCCTCCTGGACCTCCACCTCTTGTCCGTTCACCTTAAGCCGCACCTTCCACCTCCAACAGGCTTTGGTAGGCCCAGTAGGCGGACTGGCCCAGTCCGCACAGGCTTCCCTTGAGGGTTTGCCCCAGGGAGTGAACCAGGTCCGGGTTCCTCTCCCGCCGCCTCACCATCTCCACCTGTACCGCCGTGCCCAAAGGACAGGGGAAGCACTCCCCGCAGGACTCCTCCCGGAAAAACTCGGCCAGGCCCAAAAGGACTTCCCATAGGTCCACCTCCTTTCCGAAGGCCACGATGGCGCCGGCTCCCAAGGGGAGCCTACCCTTGTAGCGCAAAGGGAAGGTGAAATCGCGGGTAAACACCCCGGCGGCTCCGCCCAGGAGTACGGCCTTCAAAGCCTCCGGTTCACCTTGAGCCCTCTGTAAGGCGTCTTCCAAGGATGTTCCCAGGGGAAGCTCGTAAAGCCCTGGCCTGGCCACGTCCCCGGTGACGGAGAAGAGTTTGGGCTCCGTTTGACGCCAGGTCCCCGGGCCCTCCCTCAGGATCAGGGGCAGGTTGGCCAGGGTTTCCACGTTTTGCACCAGGGTGGGCCTTCCCCACAGGCCTTTTTCCACGGGAAAAGGGGGCTTTAAGCGGGGCTCGGCCCTTTTGCCCTCTATGGACTCCAGAAGGGCGGTTTCCTCGCCGCAGATGTAGAGGCCCCCGCTTGGGAAGACCTCGGTGGGAACGGGAAGGAGGCCAGCTTCCCCAAGTTGGCGGATGGCATTTTCCAGGCCCAGGATGGCGGCTTCGAACTCATCCCGCACGTAGAGGAAAACCTGGCTTGCCCCCACGGCCAGGGCGGCCAAAAGCGCTCCCTCCAGGACCAGGAAGGGATGGTGCTCCAGGAGGAAGCGGTCCTTGAAGTTGCCCGGTTCCGATTCGTCGGCGTTCACCACCAGATACCTGGGGGGTTCCCCCCGGGCCACGGCCCGCATCTTGATGTGGGCGGGAAAGGCGGCTCCTCCCCGGCCCAAAAGCCCGGCCTCCTCCACAGCCTGGAGGATGGCTTCCGGGGCTAGGAGGTTTTTCAAGGCCCTCCGCAAGAACACCGACCCTCCCAGCGCTTCATACTGGTCAAGTTCCAGGATGGGTTCGGGGGGAAGGAGCCGGTTTCCCTGTCCCAGGGCGAAGGGAAGGCGGAACTCCTTAAAGGGGATGAGCCGGCCCTCCCATTCCACATAGCGTTCTTCCCCCTCCACCCGCACGTGGATGGGGGAGAGGGCCTCGAGGCCCAAGGGAGGATGGGTTCCGTCGGCTCCCTCTAGGAGGCGGGCGAATCCCCGGGCCCGGGCCACGGGATCGTCCACCAAAAGCCTCCCCTGGGGCAAGCCCCGGTACCGGGGGTAGTAGCGCACCACCCCCCAGGCCTGGGCCAGGGGTACCCCGGCAAGCCGGGCGGCCTCGGCCACCTTCTCCTCGCTTAGGGGAAGGCGGGCGTCCAGGAGGGGGAGGAGGCTTGGCTTTTCCATGCCCTTAGCTTACCTGGCCGAGGGGGTTAGGTCAGTCAAAGGATGCGGAGATGGGGAAAACGGGAGAGGAGGTGCTTTTGGAAACCTTCCATGCGGTCTTCGGGCACCAGGGCCACCACCGCCCCGCCGAACCCTGCCCCCGTGAGCTTGGCCCCGTAGGCCCCGGCCCTCAAGGCCTCCTCCACCAGGGTGTCCAGTTCCGGGAGGCTCACCTCGTAGTCCCGGGAGAGGGAGCGGTGGCTTTGCACCATGAGCTCGCCGAAGGCCTGGGGGTCCCCCTTGCGCAAGGCCTCCACCCCTCGGAGCACCCTCAGATTTTCCCCCACGATGTGCCGCGCCCTCTTGTCCAGGGGGGAGGGCAGGCTTTCCACCAGGCAGAGGTCGGCCACGTCCCTAAGGGAGTGCACCCCTAGCCTCCGCGCCGCCTCCTCCGCCTCGAGGCGCCTCTCGTTGTACCCCGCCTCCGCTAGGCGCCGCTTTAACCCCAGGTCCAAAACCGCCACCCGCACCCCTGGGGGTAGAGGAAGGTTTTCGTGGTCCAGGGTGCGGGTGTCCAGGAAAAGGGCCTTGCCCACCTCCCCCAGGCTTGCGGCCATCTGGTCCATGAGGCCGCAGCGCACCCCCACGTACTCCACCTCCGCCTTCTGGCCCAAAAGGGCGACCTCCTTGTCGGAAAGGGGCAGGCGGTAGAGGAGGCGCAGGGCCTTTAGCGCCGCCACCTCGAGGGCCGCCGAGCTGGAAAGCCCCGCCCCCATGGGTACCCTGCTCCGCACATAAAAGCGAGCCCCAGGAACCTCGTACCCCGCCTCCCTCAGGGCCCAGACTACCCCCAGGAGGTAGTCCAGAAAGTCCCCTTGGGCCGGGCTTTCCAAAGGCCGGGCCCTGAGCTCCTTGAGCTCCTCGCTGTAGGCCTCCACCCGGCCCTCAGCCTTGGCCGCCTCCACCTGGGTGAAGTAGGGGAGGGGGGTGGGAAGGACGTAGCCCTCCTGGTAGTCGGTGTGTTCCCCTAAGAGGTTCACCCGCCCAGGGGCCTGGGCGCTGGCCTCGGGCAGGGCACCGAAGACTTCCTTAAACCCCATGCCTCCATTATGGGCACAGGGCCTTGAGGTTGTGGTCCAAAAGGGCCAGGTAGGTGGGTACCTTTTGGTCCAGGGTGTCGGTGTAGAGCACCGCGATGCGGGCTCCCAGGGCCTCAGCCAGGGCCTTGAGGGCGGTTCCTTGGAACTGGGGTTCGGCCAGGAGCAGCTTTACCCCCTCCCGGCGCGCTCGCTCCAGGAGGGTGAGGAAGGTCCGGCTTCCCGCCTCCTGCACCCCCGAGGCGGTGAGGCTCCCCACCACCCGCAGGCCGTACCGACGGGCAAAGTAGGCGAAGGCATCGTGCTGGGTGACCACCTTGAGGCCCTTTAGGTTGCAGGCTTGGAAGGCCTTATCGCGCTTTTCCACCTCCGCCCTAAAGCGCTTTAGGTTGGCCTGGTAGATGGCCTTTCCCTGGGGGTCCACCTGGGCGAGTTCTTGGGTGATGCGCTCGGCATAGCGCAGGGCGTAGGTGGGGTCCAGCCACAGGTGGGGGTTGCAGGGGCCGTGGGCGTGCTCCCGTTCCCCCGGCCCTTCCTCTGGATGTTCCTCCTGGCAGATAAGGCCGGGTTGCCCTTCCGCCAGCTTCACCACCCGGGCGCCTTGGGGGAGGAGGCGTTGCAGCTTGGGTAAGAAGGCCTCGAGGCCCAGACCATTGGCGAAGAGGAGGCGGCTTCGGGCCAGGTTTTTGGCGGTGTTGGGGGTGGGCTCGAAGGTGTGGGGGTCGGCCCCCGGGGGGACCACGCTTTCTACCTTGACCCGGTTCCCCCCCACCTGGGACACCAGGTCAGCCAGGATGGGGGTGGTGGCCGCCACCTGCACCTGGGCCCAGGCGGGGGAAAGGAGGAGGAGCAGCAGGGCTAGCCGTAGCATGAAGTAATGATAAACCATTATCGGTATACCTGCAAGCCTCCCTGAGCTGTCCTCGGGCTTATAAGGGAGCAGGGTATACTCAGGGGGAAATGAGCCTAAAAGCCCTCCACAAGAAGCACGTCCTTACCCCCTGGGTGGCCCAGGCTCCCCTTAACTCCCCCTTGGTGGTGCGGGGTGAGGGAGTCTGGCTGTACGACGAGGAGGGGCGGCGTTACCTGGACCTTTCCAGCGGCCTGGTGGCCTTGAACCTGGGCCATGGCCACCCTAGGCTGGTGCGGGCCATTGCCGAGCAGGCGGCCACCTTGGCCTATGCGGCCCCTAGCCTTTTCCACGATAAGCGGGCCCTTCTCGCCAAGGCCTTGTCCGACCTCTCCCCCTGGCCCGAAGGGGCCAGGGTCTTCTTCACCCCCTCGGGCACCGAGGCCAACGAGGACGCCCTGAAGTTCGTGCGCCACCTTACGGGCCGCTTCAAGGTCCTTGCCGCCTACCGGTCCTTCCACGGGGCCACCCACGCCTCCGCCAGCCTTACCGGGGAGAACCGCCGCTGGCCAGCGGAGCCAGGCACCGTCCCCGGGGTGGTCCACTTCTTCGCCCCCTATCCCTACCGGAGCCCTTTTTACACGGAAGACCTCAAGGAGGAAACCGCCCGGGCCCTGGACCATCTGGAGAGGATTCTCCTCCACGAGGATCCCAAGCGGGTGGCGGCCATCTTCTTAGAGCCCGTGGTGGGCTCCAATGGGGTCATCGTCTACCCGGAAGGGTACCTCGAGGGGGTGCGGGCCCTATGCGACCGGCATGGCATCCTTCTGGTCTTTGACGAGGTGATGACCGGTTTTGGGCGTCTTGGGGCAGCCTTTGCCGCCCTAAGGTTTGGCGTGGCGCCCGACCTCATCACCTTCGCCAAGGGGGTCACCTCCGCTTACGTGCCCTTAGGAGGGGTGCTCCTGCGGGAGACCCTGGCCCGCTACTTTGACGAGAATCCCTTGCCCACCGGGCATACCTACGCCGGGCATCCCTTGGCGGTGGCGGCGGGGCTGGCCGCCCTCGAGGCCTACCGGGAGGAAGGTCTCTTTGAGCGGGTTTTGGCCATGGAGGATTTCTTCCGGGAAAGCCTTAAGACCCTACAGGACCGGCATCCCGTGGTGGGGGATGTCCGGGGGCTCGGGGCCTTTTACGCCGTGGAGCTGGTCCGGGACCGGGATACTAAAGAACCCCTTTCCCCTTGGCACGCTCCCTTTAGCCCGGCCATGCAGGCCCTGCAAAAGGCCTTGTGGCAGGAGGGGGTTTATCTCCTGGCCAAGCACAACATCCTGGTGGTGGCCCCACCCCTCACCATAAAGGAGGAGGAGTTCTTGGAAGGTGTGGAGCGCCTTTCCCGTGCCCTCAGGCAGGTGGAGGTGGAGGCTTTGGGCTAACCTGGAAGGGTGCGGCGGCTGGAGGAGCTTTTCCCTTTCCTGGCCTCCCTCGAGGGGAGGCCTTACCCTTTTTACAAGGATCTAAAGGGAACCTGGAGGGGTGAGGGGTTTGACCTTCGCTTTGTCCACGTGCAGGGGGATCCCTTCGCCATCCCAAGCGTTTTGGAGGTGCGCTATCCGGCCAAGGCGGTGGAGAAACTTCGGGTTTACCGCCACCCTACGGGCCGCGTGGCGGTGGAGGACTTCCTTCTGAGGGCCCTCAAGGCCCGGTTCCGCCACCTGCCCTTTCTCGGAGGGAGCGGGCACTCGGGGAGGGTCTTGGTGGAGGTGGAAAGCCCCAAGGTGTTGCGGCGGGCTGGGGCCCATCTTGGCCAGGAGGCGCTTTATCTGCGTTTCCGGGTGGGGCTTCCTGCCTCGGGCCGAAGGATTCTGGGCAAGGAGGCGGCGAGGCTTTTCCGGGCGCTCATAGAGCACCTCTCGGCTTTCTTGGGGGAGCTGGACGGGAGGGGGCTTCTTGCCCACGTCCACCAGGCCGAGGACTTCGCCCACATTCAGGAAAACCTTTCCCAAAGGGGCCTGGTGGCCTTCGTGGGGGATGGGGCTGTCCTCCCCCGGGAAAGCGGGGTGAGCCAAAGACCCTTAAGGGGTGCGGTCCCCTTCCAAAGCCCCCCTTCCTTGCGGGTTTCCTTTCGGGTACCCCACGCGGGGGAGGTCTTGGGCATGGGGCTTCCCCAAGGGCTCACCCTCATCACCGGCGGAGGCTTCCATGGGAAGACCACCCTCCTCGAGGCCCTGGTGCACGGGGTGTATCCCCATATCCCGGGAGATGGGCGGGAATGGGTGGTGACCCATGCCCTGGCGCATCGGGTCCAGTCGGAAGACGGCCGAAGCGTGAAGGGTGTGGACCTAAGGCCCTTCGTCCACGACCTTCCCCTAGGCCAGGATACCTCCTTCTTCTCCACGGAGGATGCCTCGGGCTCCACCAGCCTGGCCGCCGCCATCCTGGAGGCCCTGGAGCTGGGTGCCCAGGTGCTTCTCCTGGACGAGGACACCTCCGCCACCAACCTCCTGGTGCGCGATGCCCGCATGCAGGCCCTGGTGAGGCGGGAAACCCTCACCCCCCTCTTGGACCGGGTGCGGGATTTGAAGGCCAAAGGGGTGAGCCTGATCCTGGTGGTGGGTGGGGTGGGGGATTACCTGGACCTGGCGGACACGGTCTTGCTTCTGGAGGAGTACCGGCCGAGGGAGGCCACCCTTGAGGCCCAGGCCATTGCCCAAGCCCATCCCACGGGGCGGGCTTTCGGCGAGCCTCGGTATCCCCTTGCCGTGGCTTCCCGGGCTCCCTTGCCCGAAAGCTTTGATCCCAGGCGGGGCAGGAAGGCCCGGGTGAAGGGTCGGGGCCTCAGGGAGCTGGTTTACGGGGAGGAGGTGGTGGACCTGTCCGCCCTGGACCTTTTTGAAAACGCCCAGGTGCGGGCTTTGGGGGCATGGTTCCAGCGGCTTTGGCGGCAGGCGGACGGCAAGACGCCCTTGCGGAAGCTGGTGGAGGGGGTACTGGGAGGGGTAGAGGACTTTTTCTCCCTGGAAGAGGCCCCCGAGGTGGCGGAGGTGCGCCCTCTAGAGCTGGGGGCGGCGGTGAACCGGCTTCGGGGCTTGGAGGTAAGGCGGGTGGAGGAATAGGCTAAAGGGCAGAGAGGCGGCCCAAGCGATGTTGTGCTCCCTGTTCTACCACACCCCTCCGGAAGCCAGTGGCCTCGAGGCCCTGCGCCTTTGGTCCGGACAGCCAGCGGATCTTGTGGTGTTCTCGGAGAATCCTTTGACCCACCCGGAGGAGGCCCGGGTGGTACGCGTGGAGGTGGATGGTGTGGCGGTCTTTGAGGGTTGACCTTACGGATAAACGGGTTTACTGGCAGACGGCCTCCCCCGAGGAGGTGGCCTATGGCGGCCGCTACCGCACGGGCCGGCTTCTTCTGGAGCGGGAGGCCTACCGCATGGATCCCCTTTCCCCGGAGAACCCCCTGGTGTTCGCCATAGGTCCCCTGGCGGGAACGGGCTTTTCCAACGCCAACCGCACCAGCGTGGGCACGCGAAGTCCCCTGACCCTGGGCATCAAGGAGGCCAACGGGGGCGGCACCTTTGGCTACGCCCTAGGCCAGATGAAGCTTTCCCACCTGGTCCTCGAGGGGGCGAGCCCCGACTGGGTGGTCCTCCGCATCACCCGGGAGGACCAGGTCTTCTTTGACCCGGCGGAGGACCTCCTCGGTCTCGGCAACTTTCAGGCGGCGGCCAAGCTCTTTGCTGCCTATGGCAGGAGGATCGCTTTCGCCCTTTTGGGGCCGGTGGGGGAGTATCTGGGCCTCCTTTCCGGCATCGCCTTCTCCGACACGGATGGCCGCCCCTCCCGCCTGGCCGCCCGGGGGGGCGTGGGGGCGGTGATGGGGGCTAAGCGGGTCAAGGCCATCGTGGTGGAGGTGCCGGGGAAGGTGGAGGTCTGGGACAAGCCCAAGGTCACCGGGGCCATCCGCCGCTATGCGGAGCTTTTGCGCCAGGACCCCTTGGTGATGCAGTTCTACAACGCTATCGGCACCATGGGAATGGCGGACTTCCAGAATGCCTTTGGGGGCCTGCCGGTGAGGAACTTTCGCCAGGGCCAGCTCGCCTCCCCGGAGGAGTTTCGCATGGGTGGCCAGTACATCGCTCCCCTCAACAAGGCCCGGGGAGGGAAACACACCCACGCCTGCATGCCGGGGTGCGTGATCCAGTGCTCCAACGTCATCGTGGACGAAAAAGGGGAGGAGGTGGTTTCTCCCCTGGAGTACGAGACCATCGGCCTCTTGGGCACCAACTGTGGTCTCGCCGACCCGGACCAGCTCGCCCGCCTCAATCGCCTGGCCAACGACCTGGGGGTGGACACCATCGAAACCGGGGCCACCTTGGCCCTTTTCATGGAAAAGGGAGAGGCGGACTGGGGGGACTATGCCTTTATGGAGGCCAGGCTCAAAGCCCTCTACACCCCGAGTGAGGAGGCCCGCTTCCTGGCCCAAGGCACCGCCCGGGTGGGGGAGGCGCTTGGGCTTAAGCGGGTTCCCGTCATCAAGCGCCAGGCCATCAGCGCCTACGATCCCAGGGTGGTGGAGGCTACGGGGATCACCATGATGGTCACCGCCCAGGGGGCGGACCACACCGCGGGGAATGCCCCGCGCCTGGAAACCCGGGCCATGCCCGTGGAGGAGATCCTCGAGGCCAGTTACCAGGCCCAGGTGAACGCCGCCGCCAACGACGCTCTGGGCCTTTGCGTCTTCGGGGGGAGCGTCACCCACAAGCAGGTGGAGTTCGTGGTGAAAAGCTTAAACGCCGCCCTGGGCACGAACCTGTCCCCTGCTTTCTGGCGCGAGCTTGGGGAAGGGGTTTTGCGGTTGGAACACCGCTTCAACCACCTGGCGGGCTTCACCCACCAGGATGACCGCCTCCCAGGCTTCTTCTACGAGGAGCCCCTTCCGCCCAAGGGCTACACCGCCCGCTTCCGCCCTGAGGACCTGGGGCCCCTTTACGAGAGGCTGGACCATGGGTCGTAAAGCTCAGGCCTTTGGGCGGAGGGGGGAAGGGTTTCCCCTTTAAGGAAGCGGCGGGCGTAGAGCTCTGCAAGCTCGGGGAAGGGTTCGGCGGCCACCTTCTCCAAGGCGTAGGCCGTCACCAGGTCCGCCAAAGCCCTAAGGGCTTCCTTGGCGTACCAAGGCCCTTCCTCTTGCAGTTTCTTGAGAACCTGGTGCGCTTCAGCCTGGGCCCTTGGGCTTTCCCCCAGCATGGCCAAGAGGGGCTCATGGGCGCGCTTCTTGAGGATGGCCTCCAGCATGTCCAGGGCCTGGATGTTGGCGGGGCCCTCCCAGATGGGGGTGATGAGGGCTTCCCGGTGCCAGCGGGCCACCCCGTATTCCTCCAGGAAGCCCAGGCCCCCGAAGAGCTCCATGGCCAAGGCGGTGATGGCGCTGGCGTGTTCGGCGGTGCGCCCCTTGGCCAGGTGGGAGAGGAGGCGGGCCAGGTGGTAGCCCTCGCTGTAGGGGGGCCGCTCCTCCCAGGCTTGGTCAAAGGCCTGGATGGCCAGAAAGGCCAGGGCGGTGCCTCCCACCTGCCTCAGGCGCATCTCCAGGAGGTCGTGCTGAATGAGGTCGTGCTGGAGGAGGGTTTTCCCGAAGGCAGTCCGTCTCCTCACCCGGAAGAGGGCCTCGAGGTGGGCTTTCTTAGCGATGCCCATGGCGGCGGCCGCATTGGCCAGCCGGCTCACCGTGAGGTTTTCCAGGGTGTAGTAAATGCCCTCCTCCAGCCTGCCGATGGGGTAGGCCAGGCTTCCCTCGAGCTCCACCTCCCCTGAGGGCACCGCTCGGGTGGCCAGTTTCTCCTTAAACCGGCGCACGGTAAAGTTCAGCCTCCCCTCCACCTCCCGGGGCAGGAGGAAGAGGCCAAGGCCCTTGGGTCCGGCTGGGGCTCCCTCCGGCCTGGCGGTGACGATGGCGTAATCGGCCAGGCCCGCCCCCGAGGCGAAGTACTTGTCCCCCTGGTACAGGCGGTAGGCGTTTCCCTCCCGCCGGGCCACGGTGCGGTTGGCTCCCAGGTCGCTTCCTCCCTGGATTTCCGTCATCCAGGTGGCGCCGAAGGCCGGGCCGTAAAGGAGATCCCGCTTCACCCCTTCGTGCTCGGGGGCGTACTTGTGGAGGGCGTAGGCCACCTGGTGGGTGATGGTGAGGATGCAGTAAAGCCCTCCATCCGCCAGGAGGTACCCAAAAGCGTAGTGGAGGGGCCAGCCCCGGCCCTCATAGGCGGGGCGGATTATGGGGCGAAGCTTTTCCAAAAGAGCCTTTTGCGCAGGGGAGAGGAGGGCCCGATCTATGCGATTTCCATCCAGGTCATGCATCTGCAGGCGGGGTGGGGCATCCTGGTCCACGTGGTGGGCCACCTCCAAAACCTCCTCTCCCACCAGCCTTCCGAAGGCGGAGAGCTCCTCCTGCGGGAGGCCGGGGGTAAATGTGGCTAATATCGCTTTCAGATCCGGGTCAAGCTTATAGTGATCTTCGCCTTGGCTGTAAAAGCGCACCCTCATGGCTTCCTCCAACCCCAGGCTAACCCCGGGCATGGGGTGCGTCAAGGTGAGGTGGTCCACACTCAAATAGTTTGTGATGAAATAATATGACCTTATGGTATGGGAGGTGATGGGCCGAATTTGGCGTTTGCAACGGGCCTTGCGCGAGGAGATGGAGGCGGACCTCGAGGCCCTAGGGCTTTCCGGCCTCGAGGCCTGGTTGCTCCGGGTGGTGGATACTCATCCGTACCCCTCGGACGCCGCCCGGCGCATGGGCCTGCCCCCGCCCACCGTAAGCCACATGCTAAGGAGGCTTGAGGAAAAGAACTTTTTGGAGCGCTCCTTGGACAACAAGGACCTTCGCCGCTTCAGCTTTCGCCTCACGGAAAAGGGAAGGAGCGCCTTGCGGCAAGCAGAGGGGCTTATGGAGGCGGCGCTCAGGCGGCGCCTCGCCCGGCTTAAGCCGGAAGAAATAGCCCACTTGTTGGAGTTGCTGGGCAAGCTGGAGGAAGCATGAATCCCACACCGCAAGAGGTTCGCTTCACCATGATCGGGGTCCTGCTGGGGGTTTTGCTGGCGGCCCTGGACCAGACCATCGTGTCCACCGCCATGCCCCGCATTGTGGGAGAGCTTAGGGGAGCCGAGTACTACGCCTGGGTCACCACCAGCTACCTCCTCACCTCCACGGTTTCCGCTCCCATCTTTGGTAGGCTCACGGAGCTCTTCTCCCGCAAGGCGGTTTTGCTTTGGGCGGTAAGCCTTTTCCTTCTGGGTTCGGCCCTTTCTGGGCTATCCCAGAACATGACCCAGCTTATCCTCTTCCGGGGGCTGCAGGGGGTGGGGGGTGGGGCCCTTTTCGCCCTGGCCCTCACCACCATCGCTGTGCTCTTTCCCCCTCGCCAGCGGGGCAAGCTGGCGGGGGCTTTCGGGGCTATTTTCGGCCTTTCCTCCGCGGTGGGACCCTGGCTGGGTGGCCTCCTCACCGACCACCTTTCCTGGAGATGGGTTTTTTACATCAACATGCCCGTGGGGGCGGTGGCCCTGGGGTTCATCCTGCGCTACATGCCCCGGCTTCGGCCTGAAGGGCGGGAACCCTTCGACTTCCTGGGAGCCATGCTCCTCGTCCTCTGGACGGTGCCCCTAATGCTGGCCTTTTCCTGGGGAGGAAGCACCTACCCTTGGGGCAGTCCAGCGATCCTGGGGCTTTTCACCTGGGCTCTTCTGGGGCTTCTCCTTTGGATTTGGACGGAGACCCGGCTTCCCTACCCGCTTTTTGACCTCTCGGTTTTCCAGGGAAGGGTGTTCAGCCTCTCGGCGGTGGCGGCCTTCTTCTACGGCCCGGCCTTTCTGGGGGCGGTGGCCTTCCTGCCCCTATACCTGCAGGTGGTGAAGGGGGTTTCCGCCAGCCAAAGCGGGATCACCGTCCTGCCCTTGACCCTGGGCGTGGTGGTAGGAAGTTTGGGCGGCGGACAGCTCCTGGCCCGTTTCGGGCGGTACAAGGCCCTCCTCCTCACCAGCGCCGGGTTTCTGTTGGCCCTTTTCCTGGTTCTCCACTTCACCCTCACGGTGGGAACCCCTCTGGCGGAGGTGGTGGGTTTATTCTTCCTGCTGGGCCTTGGTTTGGGTCCAGCCCAGAGCGTCCTCAACATCGTGGCGCAAAGCGGCCTGCCCAAGGAACGCATGGGGAGTGGGACCAGCATGGTCCAGTTCATGCGCCAGATCGGGTCCACCATGGGGATTGCCCTGCTGGGGACCATCCTGGCTCAAAGCCTCACGGACCACCTCCAGGGTGCTTTTCCCTCGGGGACCTCCACCCCCGCCCTGAGCCGTGCGGGGGAGGGGATGGCCCTGGACCTGGACCGGGAGTTTGCCCGCCTCGAGGACCTGCTGGTAAGAGCCCTCAAGGGGGAGGAAGAAGCCTACCAGGCCTTGATGGCGGATCCCTTCCTGCCCGGGGATTTCAAGCGGTCCCTGAGGCCCGGGGGCATTCCCGCCCAGTTCGCCGAGGTCCAGGACCTGGTGGCCAAGGCCTTGCGAGGGGACGAAGGGGCGCGGAAGGCGGTTTGGGCGGATCCCACCTTGCCGCCCGAGATTAAGGTTTTTCTCCTCCCCGGCGGGGTGGCCCAGGGGACTCTCGCCTTGCTGGAGCGGATTTGGTCCGGGGATGGGGCGGCCAGGGAGGCCCTTTTCCAGCTGCCCTGGGGAAAAAGCCTCGAGGGGTTTCTTGCCGCACCTCCCTCCCCAGCCCTTAGGGCCCGGGTGTTGTCCCAGCTTAAAACCCTGGAGGACCGGGTGGTGGCCCAGGCGCAGGCTTCCTTGAAAAGGGCGGAGGCTCAGGCCCTATCCCAAGCGCCTGCCCAGGTGGTGTCCCGCCTCGAGGCGGTTCGGCTTAAGCTCAAGGAAGCCTTGCAGGAGGGCATCGTGGAGGCTCTCCGGCGGATCTTTCTCCTTAGCGCCCTCTTTGTTGGTCTTTCCCTCGTGACCCTGGTGTTTCTGCCGGACCTGGAGCTTTCGGGGGGCCTGGGGCCCCGGCCTTCGCTAGAGTGAAGGGGTGGACGGGTTTTACCTGGCCTTTGGCGAGGGGCTTTCCGAGGAAGCCAACCGCCTGGCCCAGGCCCTGGCCGGCCTGCTTCTAAAGGCTCCCCCTGAGGGCCTTTGGGAGGCGGTTCCCGCCTACGGCACCCTGTACTTGGAGTACGATGCCAAGCGGCTTTCCCGCAAACGGCTCCTTGGGCTTGTTTCCTGCCTCGGCACCACCTTGGCCGAAAGCGGGGAGGAAAGCAGGCTGGTGGAGATCCCCGTGCGCTACGATGGGGAAGATCTCTTGGAGGTGGCCAGGCGCACGGGGCTTCCCCTGGAGGAGGTGAAGCGCCTGCACCAAGCACCCCTTTACCGGGTCTATGCCCTGGGGTTTACCCCCGGGTTTCCCTTTTTGGCCCCGGTGGAACCGGCCTTGCGCCTGCCCCGTCGCCCCCACCCAAGGCCCAGGGTGCCGGCCCATGCGGTGGCCATGGCTGGGCCCCAGACGGGCATCTACCCCCTGCCCTCCCCTGGGGGGTGGCATCTTTTGGGCACCGCCTTGGTGGCGGTCTACGATCCCCATCGGGAGGAACCCTTTCTCCTTAGGCCCGGGGACCGGGTGCGCTTCCGGGAAGCCGGGGGCTCCCCTCCTCCGGAGCCCAGCCCCTTGGCCCTTCTTCCCCAGGAGCCCAGGATTCCTGCCCTGCGGGTGGAGGAACCGGGTCTTCTGGACCTGGTGGTGGATGGGGGAAGGTTCCTGGCCGGCCACCTGGGCTTGGCCCGTTCCGGGCCCTTGGATCCCTACTCCGCCTTCCTGGCCAACCGCCTGGTGGGGAATCCCCCTGGCGCACCCCTTTTGGAGGTGGCCTACCGGGGCCCGGTCCTTACCGCTCTTAGGGATGTGGTGGCGGCGGTGGCGGGGTATGGGCTTACCGCCCTCCTGGAGGGGGAAGAGATCCCACCGGGCCGGAGCTTTTTCTGGCCTAGGGGCAAAACCCTCTCCTTCCGGCCCAAGGGCCGGGGGGTCAGGGTTTACTTGGCGGTGGCGGGAGCCCTCGAGGGCCGTTCCTTTATGGGCTCCGTGTCCCCAGACCTCCGGGGCAGGATCGGCCGTCCGTTGGTGGCGGGGGATATCTTGGGCCTAGGGGAGGAAAGGGCGGTGCGGCCGGGACTCGCCTTCCGGCAAAGGCCCTTGCCGGAAACCTTTCGCCTCCGTCTCCTTCCCGGGCCTCAGTTTTCCTGGGAGGCCTTTAAGGCCCTGGTTTCCGCCTCTTTCCGGGTGGTGCGGGCGGACCGGATGGGCGTGGAACTCGTGGGGCCGGAAGTGCCCGGGGGGGAAGGGCTTTCCGAAGCTACGCCCTTGGGAGGTATCCAGGTGCCGCCTTCCGGGCGCCCCCTGGTGCTTTTGGTGGACAAGGGGAGCCTTGGGGGCTACGCCAAGCCTGCCAGGGTTCATCCTGGGGATTTTTGGATTCTTGGCCAGGTTTGGCCGGGAGCGGAGCTGACGTTCACGAGCAGATTCAATCGTGAAAAGCAGCACATGTCTTCAGTCTTCGCCTGGGAAGACTAGGGGAAGCCTCACACCGCTTCCACCACCATGGCGATTCCCTGACCCACGCCGATGCACATGGTAGCCAGGCCGAACTGGACCTTCCTTCGCCGCATTTCGTGGAGCAAGGTGGTGAGGATGCGGGCTCCGGAGGCTCCCAGGGGGTGGCCGATGGCAATGGCCCCACCGTTGGGATTCAGGCGGGGGTCCTCCATGTCCAGGCCCCATTCCCTGAGCACCGCCAGGCTCTGGGCAGCGAAGGCCTCGTTGAGCTCGATCAGACCGATGTCCTTCAGGGTAAGCCCTGCCCGTTCCAAGGCCTTCTTGGTGGCGGGCACCGGCCCGATGCCCATGATCCTGGGGGGAACCCCAGCCACGGCGATGCTCCGCACCCGGGCCAGGGGGGTGAGGCCGTGGGTTTTGGCGTAGGCATCGGAGACCAGGAGGACGGCGGCGGCCCCATCGTTCAGGGGGCTGGAGTTCCCTGCGGTGACGGTGCCCCCTTCCCGGAACACGGGCCTGAGCTGGGCCAGTTTTTCCAGGGAGGTATCCCTCCTTGGCCCCTCATCCACCTCCACCCGGACTTCCTCCTTCCCCCGCTTCACGGAAACCGGGATCACTTCTTGGGCGAAGCGCCCCTCGTCCCAGGCACGGGTGGCCTTTTGATGGGAGAGGAGGGCGAAGCGGTCCTGCTCCTCCCGGGGAATCTTGTACATCTCCGCCAGGTTCTCGGCGGTTTCCCCCATGCTTTCCGTGCCGTAAAGGGCCTGCATTTTGGGGTTAATCAGGCGCCAGCCCAGGGTGGTGTCGTACATCACCTGGTTGCCGGTGGGGAAGGGCCTTTCCGCCTTGGGCACCACAAAGGGAGCCCGGGACATGGACTCCACCCCGCTCCCGATGTAGACCTGGCCTTCCCCTGCCCAGATGGCCCGTACCGCCTGGGCCACAGCCTCCAGGCCGGATCCACAAAGGCGGTTGACCGTGCACCCCGCCACTTCCACGGGGAAACCCGCCAGGAGGAGGGCCATGCGGGCCACGTTGCGGTTGTCTTCTCCGGCTTGGTTGGCGCAGCCGGCGTAGACATCCTCCACCTCCTCCTTGGGGACCCCGCTTCGTTCTATGAGGGCGGAGAGGGCGAGGGCCAAGAGATCGTCGGGGCGCACACTGGCCAGGGCTCCCCCGTGCTTGCCGATGGGGGTTCTGAGGGCTTCCACAATCCAGGCTTCGGGCATGGGACCTCCTTACCGACCGTTCGGTAACAGTGTAGGGGAGCCGGGAGGTAAAGTCAATCCTTTTGAGGAGAGGAAAAGGACAAGCTATTTTAATCGTGAATAATCACACAAGCGAAGAGGATTACCCACCATAGACCGCCCGTACTTCCTCCACCAGACTATTCGCCTCCTCAACTGGCAGCCGGCAGGCTCCCTCCCGGCACAGGTAAGCCCTTCCGGGCTCCCTCCCGCGAAGGCCCGGAAGGGCATCCGCTGGCCCTACCACCAACTGGGTAAGGGGTAGATAGAGTTCCCGTACCGACTCCAGAATCGGGGAGGGCGTAGGGAGGGCAAGCTCCGTTCCTTCCTTAAGCAGGCGGTGAACCAGGAGCAAGCCAGGGAGGGCGTGGGGATGGCGCTCAAGCCACAGAGCCCCTTCCTCCAAAAGCAACTGGGCCCGCCTTCGGTAGTCCCCGCCAAAGGCGGCCTGTAAGCGCCAGAAGGCCTCGGCCAGGGCGCTTTTACCAGAGGGAAGGGTGGTTTCCTCCACTTCCCTGGCGGGAAGGGGAAGGGAGTTCAGGGCGGGACGGGTACTTGGTCCTTCAAGACCTTCCTTTCGAAAGACCTCCCAGGCTGCCTCCGCCAAGGACCTTGCCCTCTCCAGATAAGGCCACTCGCCGGTGGCGGTGTAAAGCTCCAGTAAGGCCAAGGCGGTGAAGCTTTGGTCTTGCAGGAAAGCCTCTTCCCCTAGGGCCCCGGCCCGCCACACGTGGCGTATAAGGCCGTCCCTGCCCATGGTTTCCACCAAGAAGTGGGCCCCTCGCCGGGCTGCCATCAAGTAGCGGCCGTCCCTTAAAAGCCTGCCCGCCTCGGCCAAAGCCCGCACCGCCAAGGCAGACCCGTCGGCTAAGACCTTGTCGTCCAAGTTGGGAGGCATACGGCGCCGCCTCGAGGCAAGGAGCCTAGCCCGGAGGCGCTCCCGCCAGACTGCAAAGCCTTCCCCCAGCTCCTTCGTTATCTCTTCCTCACCCCAGGCGGTAAGCACGTACGCGGGAGATTCTCCTTCCTCCAGGGGCGAGGCCTTTCCCAGGGCAAAATAGCGGTGGGCTAGGGGGTAATCCTCCCCTAAAGCCGCCCGTAGCTCGTCCGGGGTCCAGGTGTAATAGCGTCCTTCCTCCCCCCCGCTCTCCGCATCCAAAGCCGTGTAGAACCCTCCTTGGCCAGGGCTTTGCATGGAAAGAAGCCAGTTCAGGGTTTCCCAAGCCACCCTGAGAAAAAGGGGGTCGGCGAAAACCCGGTAAGCTCCCAGGTAGACGCGGGCCAAGAGGGCGTTGTCGTATAGCATCTTTTCAAAGTGGGGGAGATACCAGAAGCGGTCCACGGCGTAGCGGTGGAACCCTCCACCCACCTGGTCGTAGATCCCACCCAGGGCCATAGCCCTTAGGGTCTTATGGAGCATCCTGCGGGCCTCCTCCTCGCCCCGCCAGGCCAGGGCCAGGAGATAAAGGAGCAGATTCCCTTGGGGAAACTTGGGTGCGGGGAGAAGCCCACCCCACTCCGGGTCAAAGGAGCGGGCAAGAAACGACAAAGCCTTTTCCTCCCCATCCTGGGGCACAGGTCCGGGAGGAGGAGTCAGACTTCGCCAAAGAGCCTGGGAAAGGCGCTCCGCCTCCTGGGTGATGGCTTCCCGTTCCTCCCGCCAGGCCCGGGCTACCGCCTGGAGGACCCGTCTAAAAGAGGGAAGGCTTCCGCGGTCTTCCTTGGGGAAATACGTTCCCCCGAAGAAGGGTTTGCCCTCCGGGGTGAGGAAGAGGCTCATGGGCCAGCCCCCCTGGCCGGTGAGGCTGATGAGGGCCTGCATATAGGCGGCGTCCACATCGGGCCGTTCCTCCCGATCCACCTTCACCGGGATGAAGTGCCGGTTGAGGATCCCCGCCACCTCGGGGTCTTGGAAGGACTCCCGGTGCATCACGTGGCACCAGTGACAGGCACTGTACCCCACGGAGAGGAAGATGGGTTTATCCTCCTGCAGAGCCGTGGCAAAGGCTTCCTCTCCAAAGGGGTACCAGTCCACGGGGTCTTCCGCGTGCTGGAGGAGGTAAGGGCTTCTAGAACCCCTTAGGCGGTTGGCCATGCCCTTAGCCTAGCTGGTCGGGGAAGGGAGCAAAGGTAGCCATCTCACACGGCGCACCAGGCCCGTGGACTCCCTTGGTGAAAGGGCAAAGGCCTCTTAAGATGGAGGCATGCTCCGGGTGCTGGGAGGGCTGGAGTTGGAGGGGCATACCTTCCACCGTTTAAAACCCCTTTTGTTGCTTGCCTATTTAGCCTTGGAGGGTCCCAAGGCCCGCCGACACCTGGCCCAGCTCTTCTGGCCCCGGGCCCAGGACCCCTTGAATAGTCTCTCCGTGGCCTTGAACCAGCTGAAGCCCACGGGGGCTATAGAGGGGAACGAGATCCTCCGGGCCCGGGTTTCCACGGACCTCGAGGCCCTCCGCCAAGCTCTGAGGGAAGGTCACCTGGAGGAAGCCCGCCGGCTTTACCGGGGAACCTTCCTGGAGGGGGTGGAGCTTCCCTTGGGAGAGGAACTGGAGGAGTGGGTGTGGAGCGCTCGGGAGCGAGTCGCCCTGGAGGTCCATGGGGCCTTTGCCTCCCAGGCCCGGGCTTTTTACCTCCTGGGCCTTCCGGAAAGGGGAAAGGCCCTCTTGGACGAAGCCCAGGCCCTACCGGGGGTGGGTTTGGCCCTCGAGGGAGCCGGGGAGGAGTTCCATCCACATGCCGCACCGGATCTTTCCAGCCAGCTTACCTATATCCCCTTCGCCTCGTCCACCACGGTCTATGTTTCCGTGAGCGCCATCTTTTCTCCCCAGGCGGTTTTGGGCCTGGATAGCAATAACCCCGCTTCGTTTAGCGCTATCACCGATATTGCCTTAGTCCACGCCACCAACCAGTACACACAGAGCGGAACTGGCAGCATTACCCTCCCGTAGATGACTTAGACGTTCCTGACAGGGTGCCCCCAAAGGCACCCTGCCTTGTCTACAATGGGGGCCATGGTGCCTTCGGAAACCCTAAAGGCCTGGCTCCTCGAGGACCTCGGCCATGGGGACCTCACCACCCTCCTCACGGTGCCGGAGGATCCTTGGAGCCGCGCCGTCATCCTGGCCAAGGAGGAAGGCGTTATCGCTGGATTGCCAGTTGCCAAGGAGGTTTTTTTCCTGGCGGATGCCCGCATTGCCTTCACCGCTTTGGTGGGAGAAGGAGAAAAGGTGGGCCTCGGCCAAGAGGTAGCCCGCCTCGAGGGGCCCTTAAGGGGCATCCTGGCTGGGGAAAGGCTTGCCCTCAACCTCCTCCAACGCCTATCCGGCATCGCCACCCTCACCCGGGCCTACGTGGAGGCCCTCAAAGGAACCAAGGCCCAGGTCCTGGACACCCGCAAGACCACCCCGGGCCTGAGGGCCCTGGAGAAGTACGCGGTGCGGGTGGGCGGGGGGAGGAACCACCGCCATGGCCTTTTCGACGGGATCCTTATCAAGGAGAACCACATCCGGGCGGCGGGAGGCGTGGCCGAGGCGGTGAAAAGGGCCAAGGCCGGGGCTCCCCACTACCTGAAGGTGGAGGTGGAGGTGACGAGCCTGGCCGAGCTGGAGGAGGCCCTGGAAGCGGGGGCGGACCTCCTTCTTCTGGATAACTTCTCCATGGAGGACCTCCGCGAGGCCGTGCGCCGGGTGGGGGGGCGGGTACTTTTGGAGGCTAGCGGCAACATGACCCTGGAAAGAGCCCGGGCCGCAGCCGAAGCAGGCGTGGACTACGTGAGCGTGGGGGCCCTAACCCATTCCGCCAAGGCTTTAGACCTCTCCCTCCTGGTGGTGCACCCCTGAGGCCATAGGGTGCTACCATAGGGGCATGGTGCGGACCCAGGCGCAGCTTCCTGCGGTTCATTTGGGGGGAATGGGGTCCCAAAGAGGTGCAGGCCCGGCGCCTGAAGGTCCTGGCCCAGCGGAAGGGGTGTTCTTCCAGCGGAAGCGCAAAGCATGGAAAGGGATCTTCTCATCCAAGAGGTTCTCCGTCTGAAGGCGGAGCGGCAGGCGGTCATCCTAGCCCACTCCTACCAGCTCCCCGAGGTGCAGGAGGTGGCGGACTTCGTGGGGGACTCCCTGGGTCTAGCCCGGGAGGCCCAAAGAACCAAGGCGAAGGTCATCGTCTTCGCCGGGGTGCACTTCATGGCGGAAACCGCCGCCATCCTGAACCCGGAGAAAACCGTCCTCCTTCCTGACCTGGAGGCGGGCTGCTCCCTGGCGGACAGCATCCGCCCCGAAGACATCCTGGCTTGGAGGGAGGCCAACCCCGAGGGCATCGTGGTGGCCTACGTGAACACCAAGGCCGAGGTGAAGGCTTTGGCGGACGTGTGCGTCACCAGCGCCAATGCGGCGGAGGTGGTGGCCCGCCTGCCCAAGGACCGGCCCATCTTCTTCGTGCCCGACATGTTCCTCGGGGCCCACGTGGCCCGGGTGACGGGGAGGAAGCTGGACCTCTTCCCCGGGGAGTGCCACGTGCACGCGGGGATCCGCGAGGAGCACATCAAGGCCCTTTTGGAGGAGCACCCAGGGGCGGAGTTCATGATCCATCCCGAGTGCGGGTGCGGCAGTAGTTGCCTTTTCCTCAAGCCTGACGCCAAGATGCTCTCCACCGAGGGTATGGTGCGCTACGCCAGGAAGGCGGAGGCCAAGGAGTTCGTGGTGGCCACGGAGGTGGGGATCCTCCACCGCCTCGCCAAGGAGGCTCCGGGCAAGGCCTTCATCCCGGTGAAGCCGGATGCCATCTGCGAGTACATGAAGCGGATCACCCTGGAGAAGGTTTACCTGTCCCTTAAGGAGATGCGCCACGTGGTCCAGGTCCCCGAGGAGGTGGCCCGCAGGGCCCGGCGGGCCCTTGAGGCCATGGTGGCGGTGGGCTGATGGAGAGGGTAGACCTCCTCGTCTTGGGAGCCGGGGTGGCAGGGGTCTACGCCGCCTTGGCGGCGGAGGAAAGGGGAGCTAAGGTCCTCCTTCTCAGCAAGGACCCCTTGCCCTCGGGTTCCACCCCCTGGGCCCAAGGGGGGGTAGCCTTCCCTTTGGATGAAGCCGACCTGGAAGCCCACCTTCAGGACACCCTTAGGGCCGGGCGGGGTTTGGTGGAGGAGCGTGTGGCCCGGTCCATCCTGGAGGAAGCCCCCCGGCATTTGGAGAGGCTTCTTGCCCTGGGGCTTCCCTTCCACCCCCAGCCCACCCGGGAAGGAGGCCATTCCCGGGCCCGGGTGCGGCACCTGGGGGGGGACCGAAGCGGCCTTTTTCTTCTCCGGGAGCTTCTTGCCCGGCTTAAAAGCCCGATCCTCGAGGGGTACATGGCGGTAAGCCTTCTCCTGGAGGGGGAAAGGGTGGCAGGGGCCTTGGCCTTGGGGCCGGAAGGGGTTAAGGAGGTGCGAGCCGGGGCAGTCCTTTTGGCCACGGGAGGCCTGGGGCGACTTTTCCCGGTGACCACCAACCCTGAAGGGGCCACGGGGGACGGGATGGCCCTGGCCTATCTGGCGGGAGCCACCCTCAGGGATCTGGAGTTCGTCCAGTTTCACCCCACCGCCCTCCCCGATGGGAGCCTGGTGAGCGAGGCGTGCCGGGGAGAAGGGGCCATCTTGATCAACGCCCAAGGGCAACGGTTTATGCCCCGCTACGATCCCTTGGCGGAGCTGGCCCCCCGGGATGTGGTGGCCCGGGCGGTGCACCGGGAGAGGGCGAGGACCGGCGGGGTTTACCTGGACCTGAGGCCCATTCCCCACCTGGAGTCCCGCTTCCCCACGGTGGTGGCCGCAGCCCGGGCCTTGGGCTTGGACCCCTTGAAGGAGCCTGTGCCCGTGGCCCCAGCCGCCCACTATGCCATGGGGGGCGTAAAGACTGACCTCCAGGGCTTTACGGGCATCCCCGGCCTTTATGCTGCCGGGGAGGTGGCCTCCACGGGTTTCCACGGGGCAAACCGCCTGGCCTCCAATAGCCTCCTGGAAGGCTTGGTTATGGGGCAAAGGGCAGCCGAAGCGGCTCTGCAGGATCTCACCTCCCCCAAGGCACCGGAGCCCCTTCCCGCCTATCTTCTGGACCCCATTTACCTGGAAACATTACGCCAACGGATGGGCCAGGCAGCCGGGGTGGTGCGCCGGTGCGAGGACTTGGCGGAGGCTTTGGCCTTTATGACAGCCCTCCCGCTAAAGGAGGTAGTCCCGGGCCTCCAAGAGGGGTCTTTGGGGCTGCGCCCGGCCTTGGAAGCGGGGAACCTCGCCTTCCTGGCCCGGCTCCTCCTCAGGATGGCCCTCTTCCGGGAGGAAAGCCGGGGAGCCCACTTCCGCGAGGACTTCCCTCAGGCAGGAGGGGCAGCCTACCACCTGGAGGCTGAAGGCCCCTACCTTCACCGAGTTCCGGTGGGGGTATAATGCCCTTGGAGGTTCTTTATGAAAGGCCATCCAGACGTGATCCAAAGCCTGCAAGAACGGCTTTCTGAGGAGTTGGCTGCCATTTTGCAGTACATGGTCCATGCGGAGATGGCGGAGAACTGGGGCTTTAAGGCCCTGGCCCGCCACCTGAAGGCCCACGCCATCACCGAGATGCGCCATGCGGAGAGGCACATCGAGCGCATCCTTTTTCTGGAGGGTTTTCCGGAGGTGAGCCGGATCGGGGAGATCCGGATCGGCAAAACGGTGGAGGAAATCCTTTTCCGGGACTATGAGGGGGAACTCCAGGCGGTGAAGGGCTACAACGAAACCATGAACCTGGCCCAAAGCCTGGGGGATAACGGCACCCGGGACATGGTGGCGGAGATCCTCAAGGACGAGGAAGGCCACGTGGACTGGCTAGAGGCCCAGCGGGAACTTTTGAACCAGATGGGGTTGCCCAACTACCTCCAGTACCTGGCCGGGGAAGCGGAATAGGTTTTAAAGGGGTCCTGGGCCACGGATACTCCAGACCGGCCCCGGCCACGAAACCTTAGCCCACGGGGGCCTTGAGGTTCCTGCGGGCCCAGCGGTCGATGGCGGCGATGACCGCCTCCAGTTCCCGACCCGCCTCGGTGAGGCTGTAGCGGGTGCGGGGGGGCATGTAGGATTCCACCTTCTTCTCCACCACGCCCAGGTCCACCAGGTGCTCCAGGCGTTGGGAAAGGGTGGCGGGGTTTACCCCCCCAATGGCCCGGGACAGCTCGTTAAACCCCTTGGGACCTTCCAGGAGAGCCCTGATGATGTGCAGGGTCCACTTCTCCTGGAGGAGGTTCAAGGCGGCGTAGACAGGGCAGAAGGCCGGTTCGTGCTCGGCCATACCCCCATGGTAGCACAGGCTAGGAGGAAGCCTCCGTGGGCTTTCGCGCCACCAGGGTGAGGACGGTATAGGCGGCCACGGTTTTGCCCTCCTGGTTCACCACCTCCACCGCCCACTCCACCACCCCGGACTTTTCGTCCCTGGGCCGCTTGGCCTTCACCGTGAGCCGGGCTTGCACGGTATCCCCGATGCCCACAGGTTCGGTGAAGCGCAGGCCCTCGAGGCCGTAGTTGGCCAGGACCGGACCCGGGGCCGGGTCCACGAAGAGCCCGGCGGCGGCGGAGAGGACGAAGTATCCGTGGGCCACCCGCTTCCCGAAAAGGCTCTTTTGGGCGGCGATCTCGTCGGTGTGGGCGTAGAAATGGTCCCAGGAAAGGTGGGCGAAGAGGGCGATGTCCGCCTCCGTGACCGTGCGGCGATGGGTCCAGAGGGTTTCCCCAACCTCCAGTTCCTCGTAGTACTTGCGGAAGGGGTGGAGGCTGGCGGGTTTTTCCGCTCCCCTGGTGTACTCCCCGGTGAGGGCTTGCAGGGTGTGGGGATCCGCTTGGAGGGCCAGGCGGGCCAGGTGCCGCTTGACGGCAAGAAGCCCTCCCAGCTCCTCCCCGCCCCCTGCCCGTCCAGGTCCCCCGTGGAGGAGGCGGGGCAAGGGGGAGCCGTGGCCCGTGGAGCTATGGGCGTTGAAGCGGTTCAGGATGTGGAGCCGGCCCACCTCCCCGGAAAGCCCAAGGAGGTGGAAGCGGGCCTCCTCGGGGTCGGGGGTGGCCAGGGTGGTCGCCAGCATCCCCCCTCCTAACCGGGCCAGGCGCAGGGCTTCCTCCCGGTCCCGGTAGGGGAAGAAGGTGGCCACCGGACCGAAGGGCTCCACCTGGTGGAGGGTTTCCGCCCAGGGATCCTCCGCCAGGAGCAGGGTAGGGGGAAAAAAGGCGCCATCCCGCCTGCCTGGGTGTTGCCAGTACACCCTGGCCCCGGCGGCCAGGAGGGCTTCCACGGCCCTTTCCACCTCCTCCTTCTGCCCCAGAGAGGCCAGGGGGCCCAGGTCCACCCCCTCCTCCCGGGGATCGCCCAGCCGGAGGCCTTCCAGGTGCCTGCGGGTGGCCTCGAGGAGAGCCTCGAGGCGGCCTTGGGGTGCCAGGACCCGGCGGATGGCCGTGCACCGCTGCCCGGTTTTGATGGAAAGCTCCTGGGCGATCTCCCGGGCCAGCCTCTCCACCTCCTCTTCCCCTGCCTTTTCCCCCAGGATGGCGGCGTTTAGGGAGTCGGTTTCCGCATTGAAGAGGACGCCCCGTTCCCAAAAGGCGGGGTGGCGTCTTAAGCGGTCGGCCGTGGCCTTGGAGCCCGTGAAGTAGACGCTATCCCGGTGGTGTAGGGCCTCCAGGGCATCCCCCAGGCTTCCCGCCACGAACTGGAGGCTTCCCTCTGGCAAAAGCCCGGACTCCACCATGAGGCGCACCAGCCCCTCGGCCACGTGGGCGGTGGGGGTGGCCGGCTTGGCCAGGGTGGGCACCCCCGCCAGGAAGGCAGGGGCGAACTTCTCCAAAAGGCCCCAGACCGGGAAGTTGAAGGCGTTGATCTGAACCGTGATCCCGCCCTTGGGGCCCAGGAGATGCCTTCCCTGGAAGGAAAAGTCCTTGCTTAAGGGAGGGCTTTCCTCCTCAGGGAGGAGGTTTCCCTCGGGAAGTGTCCGGGCTAGGGAACTATAGGTGAAGAGTGCCCCAATGCCCCCGTCCACATCGTACCAGGCATCCCGGCGGGTTCCCCCGGTGGTGGCGTAGAGCCGATAGAGCTCCTCCTTCCGCTCGGAAAGGTACTGAGCCAGGGCCCGAAGCCTTCGGCCCCGCTCCTGGAAACCCAGGGCAAGGAGGGCCTTCCCCCCCACCTCCCTCCCCCAGGCCACCGCCTCCTTGAGGGGCAGGCCCTCCGAGGTCACGTGGGCCAACACCTCGAGGGTGGCGGCATCCTGCACCGGCACCCCTTCTCCTGCGCCCGTTAACCATTGGCCCATGAGGTAGCTTTTGACCTTCAAGGCTTCCTCCTTGAAGCTGGTCTATTTTCCTTCATGTCCTCCAGGACAAAGGCCCAGCACAACCTCCTAGTCCCGGGCCTGGAGTTTCCCCTTCAGACGGTCTTAAAGGCCTCAAAAACCTCCCCGCAGGCGGTGCACTGGTAGAGCATTTTGCACAGGGTGGCCCCAAAGGCGTTCTTGAGGACCACCTCCTGGCTCCCGCACCGAGGGCAGGGGGGATCCTTCCCCGCCAGGGGGAGGGGCAGGGGTGGGGCCACGCCGTAATCCCGGAGCTTTCCTCGGGCTTCCTCGGCCATGTCCTCGGTGCTCCAGGGGGCCCTGGCCTCCACCACCTCCACCTCCTTGGCCCCCGCCTCCCGCAGGGCCCTTTCCATCTCTTCGCGAATGAGCCTTAGGGCAGGGCAGCCGGAGAAGGTGGGGCGGAAGCGCACCCTGACCCTTTCCCCTTCCGCCTCCACCCCCAGGACCATCCCCATTTCCACGATGTTGAGGACGGGGATCTCCGGGTCCTTAACTCCTTTTAGGGCTTCCCAGTACCGCTCTACCATGCCTTGGCCTCCGGGTCCCAGCGGGCCACGGACTGCATCTCCGCAAGGAGGGACCAGAGGTACTCCGTGTGTTCCTGGCGGTTTTTGGGCACGTACCCTCCCTCGGGCGGCCTTAGGCCCGAGCGCACCAGGTGGGCGGTCACCTCCTCCAGGTAAGGGGCCTCGAGGGCGCGAAAGTCCGGTACCACCCCTGCCTCCACCAGGGCCTCGTCCCCGGGGAGGGGCCGGAAGAGCTGGCGAACGTAGGGGAAGAGGGTTTCCAAGGCTTCTTGCGCCCGGCGGTGGGATTCCTCCGTGCCCTGGCCCAGGCGCTCTACCCAGAGGGAAGTGTGCTTCAGGTGGAACCTTTCCTCCTTCAGGATGCGGCTTGCTGCCTCGGCCAGGGGGGGTAGGCACTCTTCGCCGCCTCCTTGAGCCAGAGGTTCTCGTAGGCGTCAAAGAGGTACTGCCGCACCATGGTGAAGGCCCAGTCCCCCTTGGGGAGCTCCACCAGGATGGCGTTTTGGAACTCCAGGGGGTCGCGGAAGTAGACCAGGCGGTCGGGGTCGGATCCGTCCAGCTCCTGCCGGAGCTCCAGCCAGACCTTGCCGTGGCCCAGCTCGTCCTGGGCCAGGTTGGCGATGGCGATGTCCTCCTCGAGGATGGGGGCGTGCCCCACCCACTCGGAAAGCCGCTGGGCCAGGACCACCTCGTCGTCGGCAAGAGCGGTGAGCCGGGCCACCAGAGCGTCCTTCAGGTAGGCTTCAAGCATTCTCCACCCCCTTGGCGGTGATGAGCCCGTAGTAGCTTTGCAGGCGGTAGGTCTTCTCCTTGGCCGGGGCAAACCAGCTTTCCACCACTTCCTCCGTGGACTCGGTCCCCACCACCAACCGCTCGGGAACCGCCCAGAAGGCCACCCCCTGGGCCTGTAGGAGGGCTTGGGCTACGGCATCCTCCGGGCCCTGCGCCAGGAAGCGGCCCACCAGGTCCCCGTAGACCATGCTCCGGCGGTGGCTCCGCTTGGCGAAGACCCAGTAAGGCTCCTCGCTGCCTCCCTCCTTGCGGCTGGGCTTCAGATCCTTCAGGCCCTCCTGGGAAACGTGAAAGAAGGCCTCGGCCGGGGCCACGAAGAGGGCGAGGGTGGCGGGGCGCCGCACGAACACGTGCCGGGCCACCAAGAGGGCGTGCTCCGGGTCAGCGGCGTGTACCGAACCCACCATCTGCGGGGGGCCATGCTTGGTGTCCTGCTTGATCACCTCAAACCGGGGCCACTCGGTTCCCCACATGGTGCCCTCCTAATCCGCGGCCTGGGCCAGGTGGCGCTGGCCGTAGGCCTCGAGGGCCTCCCGGACCCAGCGCCCCTCCTCGTGGGCCCTCCTCCGGGCCATGAGCCGGTGCCGGTTCATGGGGCCTTCTCCGCCAATCACCTTCCAGAACTCCTCCCAGGGGATGGGCCCGTGGATCCAGTTGCCCGTCTTCTCGTCGTAGCGGAGGTCGGGATCGGGGATGGTGAGTCCAGCGTCCAGGAGCTCGGGGACATGCTCGTTCAGGAACTCCTGGCGCACTTGGTCGTTGGTCTTGGTCTTGATGCCCCACCGGAGAAGGAGGGGGGTGTGGGGGGAGTCGCTGTCGTGGGGCCCGGCCATCATCAGGGTGGGCCACCACCAGCGGTTCAGGGCATCCTGCACCATCTGGCGCTGCTTCTTGGAGCCCCTGGCGTAGAGGAGGACAGCCTCCTTCCCCTGCTTGTGGTGGAAGGTTTCCTCGGCGCAGATGCGCACCATAGCCCGGGAGTAGGGCCCGTAGGAGGATTGGGCCAGCATGGTCTGGTTCTTGATGGCCATCCCGTCCACCAGCCAGCCGATGACGCCCACGTCCGCCCAGGTAAGGGTGGGGTAGTTGAAGATGCTGGAGTACTTGGCCTTGCCGGAAAGAAGGGCCTCCACCATCTCCTCTCGGGTGATCCCCAGGGTTTCGGCGGCGTGGTAGAGGTACTGCCCGTGCCCGGCCTCGTCCTGAACCTTGGCCAGCAGGATGAGCTTCCGCCTCAGGGAAGGCGCCCGGGTGATCCAAGCCCCTTCCGGAAGCATCCCCACCCACTCGCTGTGGGCATGCTGGGAGATCATGCGGATGAGCTGGCGCCGGTACTCGGCGGGCATCCAATCCCCGGGCTCGATCTTCTCCCCCCGGGCGATGCGGGCCTCAAACTCCGCAAGCCTTTCCCCGTAGTCGGGATCCTCTGGGTATCCGAGCTTAAGCTTAACCATCCTCGCCTCCTTTCCCCTCATTCGCCTCTACGCCCAAGGCCCTCAGGATGAGGGTGGCATAGGCTTCCGCAAGTCCTTCCAAGGAAAGGGGCCCTTCGGGCCGGTACCACTGGTAGGTCCAGTTCAGGGCGGAAAGGACAAAGAGGGTGGCCAGACGGAGGTTTTCCACCCGGAAGACCCCTTGTTCCATTCCCTCCTGGATCACCGCCTGGACGCCTTCCTCATAGCGGCGCCTTAAGGCCTTGGCCTCCTCCAGAAGGGGAGGGGAGAGGTGTTTCCACTCGTGGAAGAAGACCGTGGCCCGGGGTAGCTCCTGGGCGATGACCTCAAGGTGGCCCCGTACCAGGCCTTTCAGCTTGGATACGGGATCGCCCCCAAGTCCCTCCAGAACTTTAAGGAAGCGCTCGGCGGCCTGGCGCACCACCTCCAGGAGGAGCTCCTCCTTGGAGGTGATGTGGGCGTACAGGCTTCCCCCCTGGAGGTTTAAGTGCTTGGCCAGCTCCCGCATGCTGGTGGCGTGGTAGCCCCGCTGGCTGAAGAGGTGGCCTGCTAGGGTGAGGATCTGCTCGCGCCGCTCCATGGCTAACGGTCGTTTGTTAGGGTAGCACACCTAAGGCGAAGGGACAAGTGTCCCACATCACCTTTTGCGGGTCCCGGTAGGCCAAGGAGGGCCTAGCTGGCCTCCGAGTCCCAAAAGGCCGTGAAGGTTTCCAGCTTGCTGGGTCCCAGGAAGGCCTCCTTGGGTAGGGTGCCGCTTCGGGCGTGGCCTTGGCGGAACTCCGGGCTTTCCGTCCAGGCCCGGAAGGCGGCCTCGCTTTCCCAGAAGGTCATCACCACATAGGGGTCTCCTGGGGTCTGCGGACGAAGGACCAGGTTCCGGATGAAGCCCGGCATGCGGTCCACCAGGCGGGCCCGGGTGCGGAAGGCCTCCTCGAACTGGTCGGCGTACTCGGGTTTGACGGGGATGCGGTTCATGACCACAAACATGGGTACCTCCTACGGGAACCAGTGTATCCGGCTTAAAGCTCGGGCAACCTCGAGGCCGCCTCCCTGAGCCGCTCCCTCGAGGCGTGCAGGTAGATCTGGGTGGTGGCGATGGACTCGTGGCCCAGAAGGTCCTTTACGGCATCCAGCTCCACGCCGTTTTCCACCAGCAAGGTGGCGTAGGCGTGGCGGAGCTTGTGCGGGGTGAAGCGCCTTGGATCCAGGCCCGCCGTCAGGGCCGCTTCCCGGAACTTGGCCTCCACGTACCGGGCGGAAGGGACCCTGCCCCGGTGCCTTCCCTGAGCAAACGTGAAAATACTCACATTACCCTGGGGCGGCCCCAGCTCCAAAAGCACCTCCTGGGCGGTCCTGGAAAGGGGCACCAGCCTTTCCTTGTTGCCCTTGCCCACCACCCGGATGGCCACGGGAACCGAGCCCTCGAGGATCACGTTCCGCCCCTTCAGGGAAAGGGCTTCGGAGATGCGAAGCCCTGTGCCGTAGAGGAACCGGGCCAGGCGGCTGAGGAGCTGGGCCTCCCTTTCGGTTTCCAGGGCCTCGAGGAAACGCCTGAGCTCCTCGGGAGCGGGGTGCAAGGGAAGCCTGCGCCCGGCCTTGGGGCGGCCGATGCCCTCCGTGGGATCGGACACGGCCTCTCCCTTGACCTGGGCCAGGTAGCGGTAATAGCTGCGGAGGGCCGCCAAGAACCCCTGCACCCTTCTTGGGGCCCAACGCTCCTTGAGGAGGAGCGCCCGGACCGCCTCAGGGCCCGGGGTGAAACCCTCTTCCTGGAGGAAGCGAAACCAGAGGGCCAGGTCCTGGAGGTAGCGGCGCACCCCCCTGGAGGAGTATCCCCGCTCCAAAAGGAGGTATTCGGCATAGGGGGCCAGGGGTTGAAGGGCCTTCTCAGGCTTTTTAATGCCGATGGATTTCCAAATAAGACCGGGTTCCACGGGGTAGTATAACATATGCGCGAAATGTACCTTTCGCGAACACACTAATCAACCTTATCGCCCTGCGAAGTGTCATCCCGGATCACGACCCTGCGTTCCGCAGGAGCCCCATCGGGGTAAACTCCGCCCCCAGCACGGCCTTGGGGTCGGCGCCAATCCACTGCAGGGCCGTGGCGTACACATGGCGGAAGTCTGTTCGGTACTTGAGGGCATTCAGGCTGAGGTCCTCGAGGTCCGGTTCGTCGCCGTAGAGCCCCCCGTTTACCCCGGGCCCCAGGGCCAGCATCAGCCCTCCTTCGCCGTGGTCCGTGCCCAGGGAGGCGTTCTCGGCCACCTGGCGGCCGAACTCGCTGAAGATCAGGATCAGCACGTCCCCGTCCCGTCCTATGGCCCGGAGGTCTTCCCGCAAGGCCGCCAGCCCTTGGGCCAACTGCCCCAGAAGCTCCTCATGGCGGGGTGGCTGGTTGGCATGGGTGTCCCATCCGCCCAGGGTGGTGTAGTAGACGCTGCTCTCCAGGCCCCCTGCGATCATCCGGGCGATGTCCGCCAGGCTCCGGCCGAAGGCGCCCTCCGGGTACTGGGCCCGGTTCTTCACCGTGCGCAGCCGGCCCACGCGGTCTAGCGCCCCCCGGAGGGAAAGCATCGCCCGCCGAATCTCCTCCGCCGTGCCCTGGCGCGGGTGGCGGGCCTCCTCCTCAAAGGCACGCTGGAGGGCCGGGGTGAGCCGGAGGGTGAAGGCATCGATGCTGGCGATGGCCGGGGCGGTGCGCCGCTCGCCCCTGAGGGCCAGGGGGGCAGCACCCCCCAGGAAGGTTTCGCAGAAAGGGTCCTCCTGCCCATCCGCCCAGCGGCCCAGCCAGCCGGTCTGGGCCCGCCGATCAGGGTCAGCGGTGTGCCAGATGGCCGTGGAGATGAAGTGGCTGCGGTTGGGGTTGGGGTACCCCACCTGGGGAATGAGGGCCAGCTCCCCCTTTTCCCACATGGCCATCAGGGGTCGCAAGGCCGGGTGCAGGCCCAACCACTTGCCCCGCACCCCGAGATCCAGCACCTCTTTCCCCTTCAGGGCCAGGTTGGGCCTGAGGCGATGGTAGAGCTCGTTGCGGTAGGGCACCAGGGTGTTGAGCTGGTCGTTGCCCCCGAAGAGGTTGACCACCACCAGGATCCTTCCCCGGGTTTTGGCGGCCAGGGCAGTACGCACCAACAGGGAGGGTGCCCCTTGGCCCAGAGCCAGGGCAAGCAGGGATTTTTGCAAAAACTCGCGCCGATCCATCCTCCACCTCTACAAGAGCTGGGCTTCCGGCTTCACCAGATCCGCCAGCGCCTTTCCGCCTTCCATGAAGACGAAAAGATCCAGGCTCTTCCCCTGGTTTGCCACCGCGGTGATCAGGTTCAGCCGTGCCAAATAGGGCGTTTCCGCCAGCCAGGTGGGGCCCCCCTCCCACCCCGCCACCGTGGGGGGATCGAAGGGTATCTGGCTCATGGCAGCCAGGGCCTGGTACACCCCCTTCCCTAACGAGGAGTCCGCGGGTAATTCCCTGATCCCGGCAGCGTAAAGGAGCCCCACCAGGTATTCCAGAGGGCCTTTGATCAAGCTATTCCGGAACGAAGGATGGTAAAAGGCCTCGTGGGTGAAAAGCCATCGCAGGAAACCCCTCGTTCCTTCCGATCGCAGAACCCTCGCCCCCTCCTCCACCATAGCCTCCGGAGGCTCCGGGGAAAGATAAAACCGGAGAAGCTTTCGGGAGAGGAAGCGGTAGGTCTGAGGGTGGGCGATAAGCACCTCCAGCACCTCTTCCCCACCCTCAACCCTCTGGCCCAGGAAGGTTTTCGGCCCCGGGTCGTGCCAGGCGGGCCGGAAGGTGAACTCCCACGGCACGTTAGCGTCGGCCTCGCGCGGGTTCAGGCCCCCCTTCAGGCGTACAGTCCAGCCGGTAAAGGCCCGGGCCGCCTCTAGGATGTCCGCCTCGGAATAGTGGCCGGGGCCCAGGGTGTAGAGCTCCAGAAGCTCGCGGGCCCAGTTCTGGTTCGGGTGCTCCTTGCGGCTTTCCGCATTGTTCAGATATAGGAGCATGACGGGATCCCGGGCCACCGCCTTAAGGAAGTCGCCAAAAGTCCCGTACCCTAGCCGGCGGAACATCGCAAACTGATTCCAAAAGTCAACGCCCTGGGCCCCCATGGTGGCTTGGAAGGCGGAGGTGAAATGGCCGTGCCAAAAGAGCACAAGCCGTTCCGCAGCCGGGGTGGGGGTGGTGAGCCAGTGCTCGATCCAGAGCAGGCTGATCTCGCGGTGTTGCTGGGCCCGCTGGTTGCGGGCGAAGCGGGTGGCGTAGGGGGGTGCTGGGGCAGGGTCCCTAAGGAGACGATCCACCGCCTCCTCGAGGCCCATGGCCGAAAGCTCCTCCGCCTCCTCCCGGGTCCCCCGGGCCGCTACCCGGCGCAATAGGTGCTGGGCGTCCGATAAGGAGAGGGGCCGGGACATGTTCTGCCTCCTATTGCCTACTTTAACCCTGGCCCCTGAAGGCCAAATGAAAGCGTGTTGGACTGAAGCCAAAGGACGATCCGGGCTTCACTCAGGCATTGCCCCGCAGGGCGCTCCCACGGTTCTTTTTCACGAGCTGATAACGAACGGTCTTCAAACTCCCTTAGTCCCGGGTTCCCTTACCGGGTTCACACCCCGGGTGCCTCGAGGGAAGCCCTGCGTGGTAGGCCTGCTCTCCTGACCGGGAGAGCGCTGGGAATAGGAGTGGCTAGAGGCCCTTTTCCTTCCCTACCCACAGGAGCAGATGGAATCTCTTTCACTGTGGAGAGAGGCGAGGCTCTCATCCTAGTGGGACCCAACGGGGCGGGCAAGACCAGCGTGAAATGTCGTTTGGGGTTGCGATATCCTACCTCCTCATCCGAAGGGCAGCCCTACAAACTCGATGGTATAGATCCGGGCAACCTTCGTAGCCCGCCTCATTTCGCCAGGGGTAGGCGGGCCGGCGGAAGGAGGCAGAACCCTCCACTCCGCCGGCCAGCTTATAGCCCCGCACAAAGCGCTCAAAGCCCCAGTGGGCGATGATTGTCACCCAGCGGCTCCCTCACTCTTTCATGTGGGGCACTCCTTTGGGGGCGGGCTTGGGGGCAGGGCAGTTCCCCAGGTGCTCCTGGTGGGACACGAAGTAGGCATGGATGTCGTAGTGCGGGACCTCGTAGCCCTCATGGCCCTTGGGCAAGAACTCCAGGTCCACATGGTCTACAGCATGGCCCGTCAAGGGCTTCAGCGCCTCGGTCCAGGATTTGCCAGCGGCAAAGTCGGCCTGGGAAACCATGATCTCCACGAACACCACCTTCTCCTTCATGACCCCAAAGATAGGTCCGAAGGGAAGGTTTTGCGGCTGAGCCCAGTGCTCACCCATGCCCGGTACAAGGGCATAATGACCGAAGCGTGACGGGAACGGGTTCGAGGGGCTTCTGAACGGATTGACTCCTTAGCATCCATGCGTGCCCTTTTGGCAACATATCTGGACCAATACCGCACCCCCTGTGCTCCGATGCGCACTTCAGCCAGGGGTTTGGCCTCCGCCGGGTAAACCGGGCCGCCCCAGCTTTGAGAAACGGAACCGTCCAGCCCCAATCCCCGCTCAAAAGGGCGGCCAAGGCGCATTACGCCGAACCTGCACCCATGGTCGCTCTATCGAAGATCAAGTCGCCACTTTAGGAATCTTGTTACGCACCCCTATCCGCACCCGACTGCGCCGCAAAGCGCACCGGGGCGACGTCGCGTATTGAGCAACGCTGTTCATCGAATGGCATCCTCGGCTTAGGCCATGCGGAGGACCATCTGAAGGAGTCACCAACCTAACCTTTGACGTAGGAGAACTTCTCCGCTACCTTCCCGTCCCGCACACGAAACACATCCACGCCGCGCAGATACCAGGGCCTTCCTTCTTTCGTCTTTCTGTAAATCCATCGAACAACACAGCGATCAGCAACAGCAAACATCTCTTCAACCTCAAAGTGCGCATCTGGGTTGGCCACAAAGAATCGCTCCCACACAGATCGGACGGCCGCCTGGCCCTCATAACGTGCGCCATCCGGGGCGGGTAGGTGTTTTCGAACACACAGTCCTCGGTCATGGCTGCCATCACCGCATCAACATCATGCCTGTTGATGGCCTCGTTGAAGCGCCGAACCGCTTCGAGGGTGATTTTTGTCAGCGTTTCTTCGGGCACGTCGGCAGGCATCTTGACGATATCTGCCAGCTCGATCAACACGTTCGCTTCATCACCCACTACCCAGGCGTCATGCCCAGGATGCATGACCGCCACGTCCCCCGGACCGAATTCCATCTCGGTACCGTCATCCATCCGGACCCGTTGCCGTCCTGCGAGAAAGATCTTCACATGGAACCGCTGGCAGCTGTTGCCACCCACGACCGGCTTGACGTGCTTGGACCACTGCCACCCCGGCGCAAGGGTTTCACGGTAGAATGGCAGCCCCCCGACAGTGATCACGTCAATCTTGCCTTTTTCGAACGGTCGCCGCGTTTCATCTGGATTATCAAAGCTCTTGCCCGTGATCTTCTCGAATTTCCCTTTCATGGTATCTCCTTAGGCTAAACTTGCCCGACAAATTCAGTGATGTGCCCCTTTTTCTTCCCTCCATGCCCTACCCAGCGGTAAACCCAGCCGGGTAAAACTAGACTAGGTAGCCCAAGATGACTGGAGGATGACAGGTTTGGGGGGACCCAAGGCCGAGGGCGAAGCCAACCTCCTCGTGGCCTCTGTGGTCGCCAGGACTCAAGGCCTCGAGGGGAATCCGCTCCAAGAGGGCCTACGCCGCCTCCCCGAGCCGCAAGGCCGCCACGGCCACCTGGGCCAGGGCCTCCGTCAGGGCTTGGTAGGTAGCCTCCTCCCGGCCCAAGGCTAGGAGAGCCTGGCTGCGATAGGCTAGGCCCAAGCAGGCATGGGCCCGCCTCAGGTGCTCACCTGGGTGCTCGTTCAGAACCCCCAAAACAGACTGGGGCTCCTGGGCATCCAAATAGGCCCAGCCCAGCCCCAGGGCCAGGTCCTCGCCCCAGGGCCAGGTCCTCGCTCACGCCAAAGGACCCCAAAAGCCGGGCAGCCTGGGCAAGGGAGTTGGTAGTAGGGGTGGAAGGGCTGGGTCCGGTGTTGTTAGACCAGGGCCTCCGCTGGCTGGAGGGGGTGCCGACGCTGGCCATTCGCACCTGTGGGGGTAGTGGTTTCCAGGAGGTAGCAAGGAAGGGTCAGCCATACGACTAGGGTCTTAGAAAAAGTGCGGAACTCGATTGAGACACGTTTTGGCGCGATAGCGCAGTCTTTTGGGTTGCACCGGTTGGCGCCGCGGTCCTACTGGGGACTGGTGGCCTGGGTTAACCTCACTCTCCTGGCGCACAACCTCATCCGTAGCCTTGTCTTCTTAAGGATGGCGGGGTAGAGTGTGGGCCAATCACCGGCTGTTGTCTTTTGCCTGCGGCTGCACGTATAATGTTTGTACGTGCTTCTATCGTTTGTGACTTGCCTGCGGCGGAGGACGGCGCGTGAAGCTGAGCGGTCTTGTGGCGGCATGCGCATGCGCCCAGCTTGCGTTTCTAGCGGACGGCTTCGCTACCCTTGGCCGCTGCTGAAACGCGGGTCGTTAGGCCTCGGCCGGTCTGTTACACCCACACAAGATGTACCAAGCCGATATAGTCGAGCTGGTCCATCAGAATCTCGCCGAGACCATTCGTGAAATTACACGGCGGTCCCGCGGTGTGGTGCACGAGGAGGGCGGCTTGCTCCTCTATGCGGGCGCGCCGCTGGACCCTGCCCTATGGAACGGCGCCCTAAGGGTGCATCCCGGCCTTCCGGCAAAGGAGGTTGTCAGCCGGGCGCGGAGGTTCTTCGAGGAAAGAGGGCGCGGCTTTACTCTGCATGCGATGGGGCCGCTGGATCCCGATGTAGATGCGACCATGAAATCCATCGGCCGCAAGGCTGATAGCGACAGCCCCCAGATGGTTCTCGAAGCCCCCATCCAGCCGCCCCCGGTTCTTCCTGGCGTCACGATGCAGGAGGTCAACACCGATGAGCAGCGGGAGGACTTCCTCACCGCGGTCTCCAGCGGCTTTCGGGAGTTGGGGGTACGGGCCGACACTTGGTGGGCGGCGTATCCAGACGTGAGAAGCCTATCGGCGCCACATATCGTGGCCATTGTTGCCTATCTCGAGCGCAGCCCAGTGGCAGGTGCGATGGTGTACGTGAGCCATGGGGTCGCCGAGGTAATCCACGTCGGTGTAAGCCCGGCGTATCGGAGGCGAGGCCTCGGTGAGTTGGTCACCCGCGCTGTTATATCCGCCGGCTTCGACCGCGGAGCTCGGCTGGCCTCCCTTCAAGCAACTCCGATGGGCGAAACCGTATATCGGCGGATCGGCTTTCGGGAGATTGCTCGTTACCGATGGTATATCTTTCCTTCACCACAGGAGGCACAAGAATTATGAGGCGGGCCCAACAACTCTCTGGAGCCAACCCTCTTAGCCGAGGAAAAGACCGTGTTACCGTGCCCTTATTGTTCCAGGAGAGTGGAAGCTGTGATGCTCCAGCTGTTGGGCGGCCTAGGTCGAGGCCGGGCGGTTCCGATGGTTTAAACTTTACGCTCACGTCCGCGCCTCTTTCAGTCAGGGAGGTGATGTAGTCCCACCCCTGTAGCCGTGCCACCCCCCGTGGTGGCGATTCAGGTTGAGAACCGCCACGTGCACCCCCAGGCGCGCCAGGTGGGCTCAAAAGAAGTGCTGGAACACAGTGCAGGGTAGGCCTAAGGGGACACGCGACTCTTAGGCCATACGCTTAGCATCGAGGGAAGGGAAAGAAAAGCGAAAAAGGCCGAGTCCCTTCCACCCTAGGTGAAGTTCCAGATCGCTGTGGAGGCCGTCAAAGGCGAGAAGAGAGCGGTAGAGATCGCCTGTGCCTACGGTATTAATTCCAACACACTGTGGAAGTACCGGGACCACGGGCGGAGCCCGTAGCTTGTTGAGTTGCTGAGCTGGCGGGCCTCCTGCTTCTCGGACAACACCCTGGCGAAGGAGTACGCGAAGAAGATATGATATGGGAGCTCGAAACAACCCATTGGCAAGGAGGAAGTGGCAATCGCCCTCCTAAAAGGCAACCTCTACCCTTTGCGTGATGCTAAGGCAGGGGAGCTAGCCAAAATGTCTCTTGGGGAGTGCATCGCTTTGGCCAGGCGTCAGCCCCAAGGCTAGGTTCCTGCCCTGGCCAGGGGTTTGACTCCCCTACTCAGAATGCCGAGTGTCTGCAAGCTAGCTCAAGGCTGATGCTGGCCTGGGCGGTGTTCCGCTTTCCCCGAGGCGGCTTGGAGGTACGGAAGCGGGCAAAGGTTGCTATCCAAGAGCTGAGGGGAGGATTACCGCAAGCCATCATTTTACCACGACCAGAGGGGAGCCAGGAAACCTAGCCTGACGGCTGACTTGAGCCACGAGTGGATGGGGCAGTCGCTTCTTGGAGACGGCCAGAGGGTTTCCAGAACGTGTCCCCTTAAGGACGCAGACAGCCTAAGGGGACCTCGGGGGTACCCGGTGATGTAGTCGCTTTTCTCGCGGGGCAAGGTACGGACTACGCCCGTGACCAAGGGGGAGAACCGGGACCTCTTCTTGGAGGCGAAGGACCTGACGGAGCTGAAGGAGGTGATAGCGGAGAGGTTGCGGCTACCATGAGGGACGGTTCACTTGGGGTGGGGGTCGCAAAGCGGCTCCACTCTGGGCTGGGGTACCGGACACCCAGGAAAGCCTTAGCAGAGGCTCGTAGAGCCTCACATGGAGGAGGGGGCTAGAGAGTACAAGATTGGGGGCGCAAGCCCCTAAGGGGCGAAGAGCCCAGGAGAGAGATTGACCAACTTCTGGACCTGGCCCTGGTCCGTATCGGGTGTGTGCTAAGATGACTGCATACCGGGGTAGGAAATGTACAAGTTGCCAGACCAAACCGTGGGCAAGAGGGTGATGCTGGAGGTCTCCGGCCCGGTGCTGGGCCTGGGGTTCCGGGTCCCCATGGAGAATCTGGCCCGGTACACCAACAAGTACCGGGCGCGCAACCCCCACGAGCCCGCCGCCTTCGGGGAGTTCATCGAGCAGATTCCTCTGGGCGGCCCCGTTTCCGGGGTGGGGGTGGTGTTGAGGGATCTGGGCCGGGGACCCCTAGGGGGCCGTACCGTGGAGGCGCTGGTTTACACCGAAGACTCCTTTGGAGGAGCCCGGGCCGAGGCCCTCGAGGCCCTCCTCGCCTATGCGGTGTCCCGCACCGCCGAGGCCAGCTCCTACCTCCTCATGGAGGTGCTGCCCCAGGAAGAGGTGGAAAGGATCCGCCGCCTCTATCGGGAGGAAAGGGAGGAGGAGCTTATGGACCTCATGGAAGCCCTGTTCCAGAAGTACGGGCTCAGCGTCTAAGCCCAATCCTCTTCAGGCTGCCCAGGGTTAAAGCCCAGCCAGCGGACCACGGAAGTGTAGGGGATGTTGGCATCTTCCGGGTGTGCCGCAAGGAGAGCGTGGGGCTTACCCTCCAGGAAGTGGCGGGCTAGGGCGGTCCTACCGATTCCCGCCTCCTCCAGGTCCAGACCACCGCCAGGGACTTCGACCGCCCTTCCAGTGTCCAGTGCCTCGGGGAGGCTTGCCCGGCCCACCAGGCGGCTCCTGTTAGGCAGTATCCCTGAAGCCGCCCCATGGGATGTTGCCGCAAGGGCCTTGCCCCTGCGGATACGGTCCGCCAGGAACGCCCGTTGAATGGGCCCCTCCAGCGACAGATAAGCCGGGTGGCTGTGTCTCCGAACCCACGCACGTCACGGTTTTATGCGTCCCAGAGCCTTCTTCGCAAGCTTAATGGCCATATCCTTGTTTTGTACCGAGATCATCAGGAGCCCTCCCTTGAATTTGCAGACGAAAAATCCGTAGGTGGGGGACCAAACGGCCCCATCGCCAAGTCCCTTGATGGTTTCGCTCTTCGGCATGGAGGACCAGGAGTTCCACCGTTCCTGAACGTCGCTCCGAGTGTAACCAATGGTAACGACCGGAATCTTCAAGGTCTCGTTAAGGAATTTCTCCTTAGTAGAGTAGATGCAGTTCCCGTACCCTGGCTGCACCTCCACGGTATTGATCTTTTGTCCGATGATTTCCTCCACCTCCTCCTTGGTCACAAGATCACAGGCATTGCCCCCGCTACCGGCTTTGCCGAAAGGCAAGAGCACCGGGCACAGGGCTACCGCCAAAACGACCACGAGCTTTCCTTTCATGCTTCGCACCTCCCGTTATCCCAGACCGGAGCACGCTCCTAAAAACCCGCACAGTGGTGATCCAAAGCCAGAAAGCCAACGCCTCAGACCTTCCCATCCACCACCCCCTTAGCGGATCCGCCCCATTGCCAGCTTCGCTAGGTGCATGGACAGCTCCTTCTGGTTAGCCGTGAACCCATGGTCGATGACGAGGAGCCCGCCCTTGACCCAAACGTAGAGGCGAAAGTGATCCACCCAATAGACCTCCTCGCCCAGGCCACGGAGGGGTTCTACGAAATTAAAGGTCTTGCGCACGTTGCTTTTAACCTCCCGCAATAGTTGCAGGGCTCCCGGGTCCCGCCGGTAGGAAACGGAGACGGGCCACCCACTTAGAAGCACCCGCAGCGCGCCTAAAAAACGCCCCAACCTGCGTCAAATGGTCTTTCCTATGCAGCTTCTTCACCTCCAGAACCAGCGTGCCTCGTGATCCGTCAAAGGTCCGTCAACACCAAGTGGAAGGCCTGAAAGCCTTCCGGTCGAGGTGGCACGGCCTCCGGGCGGCCAGGGTTGAACCTGGGGTCCTCGAGGCCTCTTTCCCTTTCCTTCTTGGTTGCGTCCTACCCGAGGCAACCTGAGGGCCGTGAGCCTCCTACAGGTTGACGCTAGCTGAGCAATGCCGCGGCACTACCGTCGGGGAACGAGAGTTGCTTCTTCTGGATCGCCAGAGGGTTTCCAGAACACGCCCCCTCAAGGAAGCGGACAGCCTGACAGGTCCTCGGGGGAACCCGGTGATGGAGCCGTTCTTTGCCGCGAGGCAAGGTACCGGCTACGCCCGTCACCAGGGAGGAGAAAGGAGGCCTTAGCGGAGGCTGGAAAAGCCTCACATGGAGGAGAAGGGCAGAGTACAAAATCGGGGGCGTAAGCCCAGTGACCCTACTTTCTAACTTATAATCGGAGGCAGCTGAGCACTGCCTTCCACGTGCGGCGATTGGATTCCCAGTGGAGCTCCGACTCCACGGCGGAGATGGGCACCCACTTCCAGTCGTCATGCTCCTCAGGGGCAATACGAATGGCGGTTTCAGAAACCTCCACCCAATACAGATCTTTCCGGATGACCTGATGGGGTAGCTGAAACTCCCAGTGCCCGGGAACCTGGTGGAGATCCTCAGCCCGTACTCTCAGGGATGTTTCCTCATAGATCTCCCGAACGCAAGCTTCGTGCGAGGCTTCACCCTCCTTGATTCCTCCCGTAATAGGTTGCCAGAAGCCGCCCGGGATATCAGGCTCCTCCACCACGTGTAAGAGAAGAACGGCATCCTCTGCACCCACCCTGCGACAAATGATCCAGCACTCTATGCTATGCCGGACGGGTTTGCTCGCCATGTGACTTGCTCCTTCGATAGTATTCTAGCCCAAGCCCCTACCCATTTCCGCCAGAGCCCAGGATGCTGGAACAGGGCTTTGCCCGAGTCCCCCGGTAAACGCTGTTCTGAACTAGCTCCCTTGTGCAAGCGTGCAACCGCGGGCACGGACGACTCCGCGGCACGCTTCGTAATTTCCGACCCGAGCCTTATGTCCTTCTAGCTCTTCCTTCACGATCCCTCGGCCCCCCTTGGGAATCCCCCACCCTGTAGCCTCAGCCCATCCAACCAACCCCCTAGCAGAGGGAGGCAGACGCACTGTCCCTGTGGCCTGAATTTCTCGTTAACCTCAACACTGCCATGGGACAAAAGGGTCAGGTACAAGCTGCTACCAGTGCCCTTCCCCATGGAACTCCCAGCCTCGGTTCACCAGACCTGACTTCAGGCCAAAAGGTCAAGCGCGGGATGTTGAAGGTGCAGGGCCGCCTATCCTTTTTTCAAGGGCCGACCATAATGTGGAGCACCATGTAGGGATGGAGTTTGCAGTAAACCGAATATTCCCGAGGGAGGGTAAAGGTGTAACGGAAACGCTCACCCGGGGCTAAGACCCCGCTATCGAAGAGGCCCCCGCTCTCCGTGGCGGTATGGGGATACCGGCCCTGATTGGCAAAGACCACGGCGGTTCCCGGAGGAATCCGGAGGGTGTCCGGCCGAAAGGTGAAATCCTTCATCGATACCACCACCTCCCGAGAGGGAGCGGCATGAGGCTCCAAGTCCGCTGAGGGCACTCCTTCCCGGGGAAAGCAGCCTGCCAGAACAAGGGCGAGGCCTAGAACCGCCAACCTCATAAAAAGACCACATCACCCATGAGGGCAGGCCCGAACACGGAGACAAACTGAAGGCTTCCCTGGAACTGGTGGATGGCCCCGGCGGGTACCAGGACCAGGCTCCCCGGTCCTACCTTCTCACGGGTTAACTCCATCTGAGCCACTCCCTCCCCGGCCACCACATAAATCTGCTCATCCTTGGACCGGTGGTAGTGCCAGGGCTGGCCCAGGCGCGTGGCCACCGCCACCACGGTTCCCAGGGGAGCATTGGCCAAGGGAGTGGCAGCAAAAGGGCGGTCCTGCGGGATCTCCGGGGCCCGATATCCCAGAACCAGAGGCGTGCCCTCGTTGGGGCCGGAGCCTGCCTGAACAAAGACCACATCCCCCATGAGCTTTGGGCTGAAACGGGAGAGGATGTCCATCTGCCCCACGAAGGCGTGGGCGGTCATAGGGGGTATCACCACCAGTTGGCCGGGACGAAGGGTGGCCTCCCTGCCTCCCACCACGAGACGTCCCTCCCCCTGGAGCACCAGGGCCACCTCCAGCCTCTCCCGGTGGTAATGGAGGGGTTGTTCCGTGCGGGTGCGGATTAGAACCGAAGTGCCCAAGGGGGTTTCCCCCAAACCCTTGACCACAAAGGGGCGATCCGGGGCAACCGCTACGTCCGCTGCAAGTTCCGGATAACGCCGGAAGATGGGCTCCCCAGTAGCCCGGCCCAGGGCCAGGCCGCGGCCCAGGATCCAAAGCGCCGTGCCGCCCACCACCCTTAACGCTTCCCTTCGCCTCATATCGTAACCTCCCACCTGGGTATATCCCCTATTGGGGTCGTTTGGATTCCTGGCCCCCTACCTGACCCTCACCCGAACCGTGTGGTAGCCGCTCGCCCCCTCGGGCAAGGGTTCCCGGTCCACGGGATCCTGGACCCGTCCACCCACCTCCACCGCCCGCACCTTTAGGGTGTAGTTGCCCTGGAGGGGCCTCCAGGGCAAAGCCCATAGCTGCCAGGCAAACTGGCCGCGGGGTGGCTTGAGCTCGGCCCTTTGCCACGTAAGGCCCTCTATCCGTGGAGATCTCTACCCGTTCCAGCGGACGCCCGCCCGCATAGGCCACCCCGGCGACAAGCACCTCTTCCCCTTCCTTCAGTTGCACGCCAGGTCTGGGGACGTCGATCCGGCTTAGGGTGCGGATCACTGCTTCCCGGCTCCAACCCCGCTGGGCCCAGTAGCCCACCTCTTCCCTCTCCAGCACCAGGATACGCGTAAGCCACTTGGGTTGTTTCATCCCATACCGGCCAGGCAGGATCAGGCGCGTCGGGTAGCCATGGCGGGGCTCAAGCTCCTCACCGTTGATGGCGTAGGCGATCAGGGCCTGAGCGGGAAGCTCCGCTAGGGGCAGGGATTCCCGGTACCCATCCGCAGCCTCAAAGACCAGCCATCTGGCCTGAGGCTTCATACCAGCCCTGTCCAGCAGGAACTTTAGGGGCACCCCCGTCCACCGGGCGCAACCGATGAGATCACCCCCAACTGGGTTGGAGATGCAGACCAGGGTGTTCCAAAGGTGGCTGGCAGGCAGGGCCTTTAGCTCCTCCAGGCCGAGCTTAAGGGGCTTTTCCACAAGTCCGCCCACCTCTAGGCTGTAGGGCCTCCCCTTAAGGTTGGGGTCGAAGATGGCGGGATTTTTGGACACGATGTAGAGTTTTCCCTGGGGCGTAACCTCCAGGGAGAGGCCGGGAACCCTGTCCCACGCGATCCTAGAGGGTGTAGCAGACTGGGCCTTGGCCCCTTGTCTCCCGTTCCTGGTAGCCAGCACGCCCAGCACCGCCAAGAGCTTTCGGCGGCTAACCCCTTCCCTGCCCCCTGCGGCTCTAAAGTGGGTTCGGCCTCGCTTCCTCCACCAAAAGAGCGCCAGCAGACCCGTGTAGATCAGTCCGGCAAGCCATCCGCTCAGCAGGAGGTAGAGCACCAGGGCGGTCGGGAGGGCCACAGGGCCCCGAGTCCGCCAAAGCCAGGTCAAGGCCATGTGCAGGAAAAGCCAGAGCCCCACCGTGCCGAAAAAGGCCAGGTTCTTGCCCAACTCCCGTAGCCGAAGACCCTGTGAGCGAACTGGAACACGCTCGGGACCCCAAGCCAGAAGGTGATCCAGCCGTAGAGGTTGAGCAAGGGATGGCTCAGACCCCACCCCTGGTACAAACCCCAGCCGATGGCCGCCAGTCCTGCTCCCGTCAAGGCACCCCGGACCACGTCCTTCCCAACCATCTTCCGCCCTCCTCCCTCCCCCAAAAAGTTAAAGTTGAGCCCTCCCCACCGATGGGGTGGTGGGTGATGGGCTTCCACCTGGGGGTTCCACGGAAACGCCCAGCCAGCTGCCTTCCGGCAGAGGAACCCCAACCTCCAGCATCCGGCCCGGCGTGGTTCCCAGGCTCTTGCGTCCCTCCCCCTGGATCCACCACGCCTGATACACCCGGCCCGGAGGAGGCGGTTTCTTAAGGTAGAGCACCACTCCCCCGTCCGCAGTGCGCAAGGCCCATCCCGTCTGGTACCCTGCGGGATCCACCAGGGGCATAAGCCTTGCCCCGGGTTGGGAAGAAAGGGCCATGAAACGCCTCCAGGCCAGGATGTCTTGGTACTTGGGATACGCCCAAAGGGCTACCAGACCCAGAAGGGCTCCTCCTAAGACCAGCAGGAAGGCGCGGCGTTGCGCACGGAAACGGGAAGGCAACGATGGTGGAGCGGATGTCCTGAGGCATTCCTTGAGCTCCTGCTCCCATTCCACCGGTACAGGCAAGGGTTCCTGGGACTGGGCCAGGTGGGCGAGGGCCTCGAGGTGGCGCCGGTAGGTCTCGCGGCAAGAAGAGCACCGCCGGATATGAGCCATAAGGTTCTTCCGCTGAGCTTCGGGAAGGGTATCCAGGGCCAGGGCAATCAAGCTATCCGGGTCCGGATGGATCATCTCAACTCCACCTCCAGCTTTTTCAAGGCCCGCCGCAGGCGGCTTTTCACCGTGCCCAGGGGCCAGCCCAGGATCAGGGCCAGATCGCTGTGGCTGTAGCCGTAGAAGTAGGCCAGCTCCAAGAGCCTCCGCTCCTCGCCATCCAGAGCCTCCAGGGCCCTAGCCACCCGGATTCGGTCAAGGTGTTCCTCCGTGCCCACGCTCTCCACAGGAGCATCCCAGTCCTCGAGGGGAAGGGTATCCGGGCGCCGCTTCAGGGCCTTCAGGGCCAAGCGGTGAGCGATGGTGAGGATCCAAGTGCGGGGCGTTCCCAACTCGGGGTCAAAGTACTCGGCCTTGTGCCAGATGCGCAAGAACGTTTCCTGGACGACGTTTTTAGCCTCGTCTTTATCCCTAAGGATCCGCCTGGCCAAAGCGTGCACATAAGAGGCATGGCGGCGGTACAGGGCCAGCAGGGCCTCCTCGTTCCCCAGGGTCACCTGCCGGAGGAGCTCCGCGTCCTCGGTATCCCCCATCATCTAGGTATACCCCTTCTTTCAGTACCTTGGATGTCGTTCCCACCCTTTTCCGGACAGTGCCTTCCGCTGAATGCCACGCCCCTTTCAGCCGCCAGGGGTTTAGGCGCCGCCAGGGTTGCCCCCTTCAGGACCCCAGCCTCACGGCTGGCAGGCGTAGCTTTATACTTCACCTCGTGCCCAGGTTCCTCGGAGAAGACCCGTGGGCGATACACCGCCTCATCAGTGGCTGGAAGACCAGGGCCAGGGCATTTAAACGGGAAGTTAGCGCTCTCTACTTGGCCCTTCACCATCCCCGGCTACCCTGGCATGCTCGTCTCCTGGCCTCTTTGGTGGTGGCTTACGCCCTGAGCCCCGTTGACCTGATCCCTGACTTTGTGCCCATCCTAGGCCACCTCGACGACCTTGTGCTGATCCCCCTTGGAGTTGCCCTGGTACTCCGCCTTATTCCCGAGGAAATTCTGCGAGAGGCCAGGGAGAAGGCCGAAAAGTTAGATTCTCTTCCACAAAGCCGGCTAGCGGCCGCCGTGATTCTAGCCCTTTCGCTTGTCCTTGCAGGTTATCTCGCCTGGGTGGGGCTCCGTTACCTTCTGTGAAGCCCTATCGGCATAGGCCTCCCGTCTCCTGACGGGCAGGGATCTACGAGGCCTGGTAACCTTGCCAGGTACATTAAGGTTTTCGCGTGACCGCAAGGACCCAGCCGGTGTTCCCCTGGTGCCCCGTTGCGGTACACCCTTCCTACCCTCGGGGGACCGCGTGGCCGGTACGTGGGGCGATCCCGCTCCTAATGGGTAGTCTAGCCTGAACTCCCTTCCTGGAACCCCGGCTCCTTGATCGATGCCTTGCCTACTTCCACAACCTCTGGTGGATTGGGGTGCAGGCAGGTCAGATCATGCGTCTTGTTAGCTAGTTGGTTAACACTAGGCCTTTACTACCACCACAATAAGTATCTAAAGTTGAGCATCTCATACATGTCGTTAACGTTATATGCTTCACCAGTCCATTCCTTACTTGACATTCTGCTTACGCACATTTATACTGCTTGCCCAAGGGTGGGCCCACCCGACCGCCATGGGAGGTGAACCATGTTGAAGGCCCTAAAAAGATCAAGGCTATGGCTTGCCCTCGCAGGACTTGCGACCTTTCTGCATGCTTATGCAGAAGAAACGGTTAGGGTGGGCGTCCTTCACTCCCTTTCCGGCACCATGGCCATTAGCGAGGTGACCGTGAAGAACGCCACGCTCCTGGCCATTGAGGAGATCAACGCCAAAGGCGGTGTTTTGGGACGCAAGGTCACGCCGATCGTGGAGGACGGCGCCTCGGATCCTGCCGTTTTCGCCCAGAAGGCCCAAAAGCTCCTGCAACAGGACAAGGTGGCTACCGTTTTCGGAGGCTGGACTTCGGCAAGCCGTAAGGCCATGCTTCCGGTCTTTGAGCGGCTGGGAGGCCTCCTTTGGTATCCAGTTCAGTTCGAGGGCAACGAATGTTCCCCGAACATCATGTACACTGGCGCCCAGCCCAACCAACAGATCCTCCCCGCCCTGGAGTGGGCCTGGAGCAAGGGATACCGGCGCTATTTCCTAGTGGGGTCGGACTATGTCTTTCCGCGCACCGCCAACCTAATCCTGAAAAAGCACATCGAAAGCCGGAAGGGGGAGGCCGTGGGGGAAGAATACGTTCCCCTGGGCGGCACAGACTTCAGCAGCGTGGTAACCAAAATCAAGGCTTCGGGTGCGGACATCGTTCTGAACACCATTAACGGGGATTCCAACGTGGCTTTCTTCAAGCAGATGGCTGCCTCCGGCCTTCCGCCAGCGAAGCTTCCGGTCATGTCCTTCAGCATCGCAGAGCAGGAGGCCAAAGCCATAGGCCCCTCTCTTCTCAAGGGAAGCCTGGCCACGTGGAACTACTTCATGACCTTGGATTCACCGGCGAATAGGCGGTTTCTACAGGCCTACCAGGCCCGGTATGGCAAGGAGGCGGTGGTGACGGATCCCATGGTCCACGGGTACGTGGGGGTCTACCTGTGGAAGGCGGCGGTGGAAAAAGCCGGGTCCTTTGACGTCGACAAGGTCCGCAAGGCGGCTGTTTCCATGGGTTGGGTGGAAACCCCACTGGGGCGTGTGCGCCTGGATGTCAACCAGAGCCTCTACCAAACCGCCTACGTGGGAGAGCTACAGGACAACGGCCAGTTCAAGATTCTCTGGGCCTCCAAGGAACCCATTAAGCCGGAACCCTACGACCCGCTGGCCTTCCCAGGCAAGACCTGCAAGCTCCATTAGGAGGTGAACGACATCATGGGGGAGTGGGCGTTTTTTGCAAACCAAACCTTTAACGGGCTTAGCGTCGCCTCCATTCTAGCCCTGGTGGCGGTGGGTCTGGCCATGAGCTTTGGGCTCCAACGGGTCATCAATATGGCCCATGGGGAATGGCTGATGCTAGGGGGTTATATGGCCTACCTGGCGCACCAGGTCCTGCCCCTCCCCCTTTACCTCCTGGCAGCGTTACCCCTTGGCTTCGTTGTAGGAGCCCTTGCCGCCCTGCTGCTGGAGGTTGCCGTGATACGCCACCTGTATGGGCGGCCCCTAGAGACCCTCCTGGCCACCTGGGGTGTATCCCTCATCCTTCAACAAGCCGCACGGAACGCCTTCGGCCCTGTGGGGGTGGAGGTGGCCGCACCCACTTGGCTGGCTGGAACGATCCACCTAGGCGAGATAAGCCTCCTAGGCGAGATAAGCCTCCCGTGGGTACGGCTCTTTGTCATCGGTCTGGCCGCGGCTGCCCTTATGGGCCTCGCCGCTTTCCTGCGCCACACCACCCTAGGCCTACAGCTAAGGGCCGTGAGTCAGAACCGGGAAATGGCTGCTTCCCTGGGCATCCACACCCGGGGGGTGGACGCCGTGGCCTTTGCCCTGGGAGGAGGACTGGCAGGACTGGCCGGGGCAGCGCTGGCCTTGATCGCCCCGGTAACCCCCACCGTGGGGCAAAGCTACATTGTGGATGCCTTCCTGGTGGTCATCCTCGGGGGTGTGGGCAGTCTGGGCGGCGCCGCCTTGGCTGCCCTCCTCCTGGGGTTAACCTCGGCCACCTTGCAAGGGCTGACCAGCGTGAGCTTGGCCAAGGTTATTCTCCTTTTCCTCGTGGTCCTCTTCCTACAGCTCAGGCCCCGGGGGCTCCTACCCTCGCGCACGCGGGCCCTCGAGGAGGTGTGACATGCAGAGAAGCCTTGTGGCCCTCCTGCTCATGGCGGTGGTACTTACCGTTTTACCCTTCCTGGTGACCCCTTACGACCTCTCCCTCATGGGCAGATTTCTGGCGGTGGGTTTGGTTGCTCTCGGCCTGGTTTGGGCCTGGGGGTACGCAGGGATCCTAAGCCTGGGCCAGGGCATTTTCTTCGGACTCGGAGGGTACGCCATCGCCATGCACCTGAAACTGAGTGCCCTCTCCCCTGGGGAGCTCCCTGACTTTATGGTCTGGAACGGCATCGAGGCCCTACCCTGGTGGTGGGCTCCCTTCAGGAATCCGGCCTTTGCCATGTCGATGGCTGTCCTGCTGCCTGCCACCCTAGCCTTTACCCTGGGTATTCTCCTCTTCCGCCGACGGGTAACCGGGGTGTACTTCTCCCTGATCACCCAGGCCCTAGCCCTAGCCTTTTCCACGCTGCTGATAAGCCAGCAGGGTCTGACAGGAGGATTCAACGGCTTAACCAACTTCGCCTCCTTCCTCGGGCAGTCCTTCGCCGACCCCATTTTCCAGCGGGGCCTCTACTGGGCCACGGCCCTCCTGGTCCTGCTGGCTATAGGGAGCTCCCTAGCCCTCCGGTCCACCCACTTTGGCTTGGTACTTCGTGCCCTTCGGGAAGGAGAAAACCGCACCCGCTTCCTGGGTTACGACGTGGCCCTCTACAAGGCGGCGGCCTTTTCCCTGGCAGGCTTTCTAGCGGGTCTTGGGGGAGCCCTCTTCACCCTGCATGCGGGTGTGGTCTCCCCGGCCTTCGTGGGGGTCCAGCCCTCCATCGAATTCGTCATCTGGACGGTCTTGGGGGGTAAGGAGAGCTTCTTCGGAGCGGTGTTGGCCTCCTTGCTAGGAGGATTTGTACGGGATCGGGTAAGCAGCCTCTTCCCCGATCTTTGGCTCTACCTGGTGGGAGGGCTCTTCGTGTTGGTGGTCCTACTTCCGGCCCTCCGGTCCACCTACAGGAAAGGGGCAAAAGGGGTGCAAGGCCATGGAAGACTTCCTCAGGGTAGAAGGGCTTGAGGTAACCTACGAAGGCGGATTTAAAGCCCTGGACGGGGTGGACCTGAAGGTTACGAAGGGAGAGCTTAGGGTCCTCCTCGGTCCCAACGGTGCAGGAAAGACCACCCTTTTGGACGCCATAAGTGGAAGGGTGCGCCCATCCCGCGGACGCATCCTGTTCAGGGGAAAGGAAATCGGGGGAACCCCCGAACACGTCCTGGCCTGGAAGGGAGTGGGACGCAAGTTCCAGAACCCAGGAGTCCTCAACGGGCTTACGGTGTTGGAAAACCTCGTGGTGGCCACCCGCAGGCGAAAAGGGCTCCTCACATCCCTAGGACCAGGCCTTAGCGCCGAGGAATGGGAGGTATTGGAGAGCACCCTAGGGCTCGTGGGGCTACAGGATAAGCGGTACGTGAAGGCTGCCGCCCTCAGCCACGGGGAACGCCAGCGGCTCGAGCTGGCCATGGTGCTCTCCACCGGAGCGGAGCTCCTACTTCTGGACGAACCCACCGCTGGTCTGACCCGGAGCGAAACGGAGGCCGTCGCCGACCTTTTGAACCGCTTAAGGGGTGCAAAAACCGTGGTAGTGGTGGAGCACGACATGAACTTCGTGGGGAAACTCGCAGCAAGCGTTACGGTCCTGCATTTGGGCAAGGTGCTTCGGGAAGGAACCTTTGAGGAAGTGCGCCAGGATCCCGAAGTACGGGCAGTTTACCTGGGGAGGGCCTATGCTTGAAGTCCTGGACGTGGAGACAGGCTACGGCGATGGCCAGGTCCTCTGGGGCGTGAGCCTAGCTGTGGACCGGGCAGAGGCGGTAGCCCTCCTGGGGCGCAATGGGGTGGGGAAAACCACGCTTCTGAAAACCGTTCTCGGCCATCTTCCCCTGAAATCGGGCCGCGTGGTGTACAGGGGTCGGGACATCACCCGCTTAGCCCCCCACCACCGCGCACGGCTGGGTATAGGGTACGTGCCCCAAGGACGGGGTATCTTCCCCTTCCTCACGGTGGAGGAGAACCTTAAGACGGGTTTGGCAGCCCTAGCGGGCCGCCTTCATCCGCGGGCCCAGCGGATACCCGAGGCGGTATTCGAACTATTCCCCATCCTCTGGGAGCTGCGGGCTAAGAGGGCGGGTGCCCTCTCCGGAGGCCAGCAGCAGCAGCTGGCCATCGCCCGGGCCCTCGTGGGCCTTCCCGATCTGCTTCTGCTCGACGAACCCACGGAGGGCATCCAGCCCTCTGTGGTGGAGAAGATCCAGGAGGCTTTGCTCTGGATCCGTAGCGAGCTGCGCATCGCCCTCCTGGTTGTGGAGCAAAACCTGGACTTCGTTTGGGGCTTTGCCCAACGCTTCTACGTCATGGATCGGGGCCAAGTGGTCATGGGTGGCAAGGTCCGGGAGGCCAATCCGGAAACCGTGGCCCAGATGGTGAGCCTCTAGGAGGTGGGAAGATGCGCCTTACCCCACGGGAGATAGATAAGCTCCTGATTTTCCTGGCGGGAGAAGTGGCCCGCCGGCGCCGAGCCCGCGGCTTAAAGCTTAACTACCCCGAGGCGGTGGCCTTGATTACAGCCGAGATCCTGGAGGGAATAAGGGATGGAAAGAGCGTTGCCGAGCTAATGGAGCTTGGGACACAGGTCCTCACGCGCGACGAGGTGATGGAGGGGGTTGCGGAGATGATCCAGGAGATCCAGGTGGAGGGCACTTTTCCGGATGGCACCAAGCTGGTCACCATCCACAACCCCATCCGATAGGAGGCAGAGCAAGGAGGCCCGGGATGCAAGTGGAAAGACGGCTTCTGATTTTCGTAGTCTCTAGCAGGCCAGACCCGCTAGCCCACGCACAGGCAACCAAGCCTTTCCTGAGGAGGTAGCTCGTGGACGCTGGATCGTTCCTTTCCCTCTTAGCCGTGGGGGTGCTTTTAGGCCTGCGCCATGCCTTGGAACCCGACCACGTGGCAGCGGTGGTCAACCTGGTGACCCAGCAAAACAACCCCTGGAAAGCAGCAGGGGTCGGCGCCCTTTGGGGCCTGGGGCACCTCCTGACCCTGGCGGCGGTAGGGGGCGTGATCCTTGCCTTGCACCTGCCCCTACCCCGGGGAATCTCGGCAGCCATGGAGCTCATAGTGGCTCTGGCTCTAGCCTGGCTAGGCCTGGGAACCTTGAGAACCTGGAAGCGGAGCTCCTTTGTGGGTCGTTCTCCAAGAAGCCCCCTACTCTCCCCCACCTTCTGGGGGGTTATCCACGGCCTGTCCGGTTCGGCCGCTTTGGTTCTCCTGGCTTCCAGCCAAATGCCCAGCCCTCTTTGGGCCTTCCTCTATGTGCTCGTCTTCGGCGCAGGTGCCCTGTTGGGAATGTTCCTTATGAGCCTGGCCGTGGGGGCGCCCTTTGTGCTGGTGGCGGGACGGGTCCGGTACCTGCAACGCCTGGCCTCGGTAGGGGTTGCCCTCGGCAGTCTGGCTGTGGCCTCGGCCATCGTGTGGGACTTTTTACGGGGGGGAGCATGATCCCGGGAGAGTACATGTTGGAGGAGACACCCATAGAAATCAACTCAGGCCGCAGGGTTATCCGCATCCTGGTGGCCAACACGGGGGACCGGCCCGTCCAGGTAGGTTCCCATGCCCATTTCTTCGAGGTGAACCGGGCCCTTTGGTTCGATCGGGAGAAAGCCTACGGGTTCCGGCTCAACATCCCTGCTGGCACGGCGGTGCGGTTTGAACCTGGGGAAACGCGAGAAGTGGAGCTGGTCGAATTGGGAGGTAAGCGAACGGTTTTCGGCATGAATGCCCTGGTTACGGGATCGTTGGAGGAAAACCGAGGAGTGGCTCTAAGGAAAGCCCATGAGAGGGGGTTCCTATGAGGCTCCGGAGAGAAGACTATGCCAGGCTTTACGGCCCTACCAAGGGTGACCGCATAAGACTGGGGGATACCAACCTCCTGCTGGAAATCGAGGAGGACCGGACTGTTCCGGGGGAAGAGGTGGTCTTCGGCGGGGGCAAGGTGATTAGGGATGGGATGGGCCAGTCCCAGCTGAGCCGGGAGCAAGGAGCCCTGGATTTGGTGATCACCAACGTGATCGTCCTGGATTACTGGGGCGTGGTCAAAGCGGATGTGGGGATCAAGGATGGCCGCATCGTGGCCCTGGGTAAGGCGGGCAATCCCGATGTCCAGGAGGGCGTAACCCCCGGTCTAGTCATCGGTCCCGGCACCGAGGTGATATCCGGGGAAGGAAAGATCCTCACGGCCGGCGGAATCGACGCCCATATCCACTTCGTCTCCCCTCAACAGGCATGGGAAGCCCTTTACAGCGGCATCACCACAATGATCGGCGGGGGTACCGGTCCTGCGGAGGGGACCAAGGCCACCACCTGCACCCCAGGCCCCTGGAATCTCCACCGCATGCTGGAAGCCCTCGAGGGGCTACCCGTCAACTTCGGGCTCCTGGGTAAAGGCAACGCTTCCCTAGTAGGCGCACTGGAGGAACAGATCCTCGCCGGGGCCATCGGATTGAAGATCCACGAGGACTGGGGCGCCACACCCGCGGTCATCGACGTCGCATTGCGGGTTGCGGACCTCTACGACGTACAGGTGGCCATCCACACCGACACCTTGAACGAAAGCGGCTTTGTCGAAGACACCCTGAGGGCCATCGGCGGCCGCACTATCCACGCTTACCACTCCGAGGGGGCAGGCGGCGGGCATGCTCCGGACATCCTGAAGGTGGTAGGCCACGCCAACGTGCTTCCTTCCAGCACCAACCCCACCATGCCCTACACGGAGAACACCCTGGCGGAGCACCTGGACATGCTGATGGTCTGCCATCACCTCTCCCCCCGGATCCCCGAGGACGTGGCCTTTGCCGAGTCCCGCATACGGCCAGAAACCATGGCGGCCGAGGACGTCCTGCACGACATAGGCGCCATCAGCATGATGTCCAGCGATTCCCAGGCCATGGGGCGTGTGGGGGAAACCATCCTCCGCACCTGGCAAACAGCCCACAAGATGAAGGAGGAACGTGGTTCCTTGCCGGAGGACTCGGAGAGGAACGACAATTTCCGCATCCGGCGCTACCTGGCCAAGTACACCATCAACCCAGCGATCGCTCACGGGATCGCACAGTACGTGGGTTCTGTGGAACCCGGCAAGTACGCCGACCTCGTCCTCTGGGATCCCCGTTTTTTCGGGGTAAAACCCGATCTCGTCATTAAGGCGGGCTTTATTGTGGCCGCCCCTATGGGGGATCCCAACGCCTCCATCCCCACCCCGGAACCGGTTTACTACCGGCCCATGTTCGCCGCCTTTGGTCGGGCCTTGGAAGAGGTGGCCTTCACCTTCGTGTCCAGGGCCTCCTTGGAATCAGGGAACCTGCCGGCACGCCTGCGGCGCAGGCTCCTTCCTGTGGGGGGCGTCCGAAACCTTAGCAAAAGGGACATGCGATTAAACGACGTTCTCCCCTCCATCGAGGTGGATCCGGAAACCTACGAGGTGCGGGTGGACGGCCAACCCATTACCAGCCATCCGGCCGGGCGTCTACCCTTGGCCCAGCGCTACTTTCTCTTTTAGGAGGATGTCATGGAACCGATTCTAATCACAACGCTACCCGATGCCGGCAACCGTGAGCAAGGCCTTGAAACCGTACCGATTCCCTTGACCGCAGCCGACCGCAGAAGGGTACGCCGTCTCCTGACCGCTCCGGACGGTCAGGCCTTCTACCTCGCCCTGCCGACGGGAACCGTGTTGCGCCCAGGCACCGTGCTCTGGGCTGGTGGGGGCAAAGCGTATATGGTAACGGCGGCGGAAGAGGATCTCCTCCGGGTCAGGCCACGAACCCTTAGGGAGGCCGCCCAGGTAGGCCACCTCTTGGGCAACCTCCACAGGGACATGGTTGCGGAAGGAAGGTTTATCTACGCCCTCTGGGACGAAGGCCTTTACCATCGGCTTAGGCAAAAGGGCTTTGCGGTCGAGCGGGTCCAAGGGCCATTCGTGGGGAACGCCCCAGGGGAGCACGCCCACTAGGAGGAGGTATGGGGGGAACGCTCTTGCTCCTGCGCTTGCAGCAGATCCTTGACTCCCAGTTCCCCATCGGAGCTTTCGCCCACTCGTGGGGTCTGGAGGCCTACGCTCAAGGGGGAAACCTGTCCCAACGGGCCCTATATGACCTTCTCTATGCCAGCTTAACCCAAGGCAGCGTGGGCCTCGAGGGGGCGGCTTGCGCCCTGGCCCACTCCCGAGCAGGTCGTCCCAAAGAGCTATTGGAGCTTGCCCACCAGCTCGCAGCTTGGACACCCATAGCGGGCCCCAGGGAAACCAGCTTGCGGCTAGGTGGACGACTCCTCCGCATTCTCAGCCGCCTCTACGGTTTGGCCTGGCCCTCTTCCGTTCCTCCCCACCAATCCCTGGTCACAGGCTGGGCCCTCGCCCGGTTGGGCTTGCCCCTATCCCTCGCCTTGCCCCTATACCTGCAAAGCAGCCTGATGGCCTTATTGGCCGCAGCCATACGGAGCATGGCCCTTTCACCCGAAGCCGCCCAAGAAATCCTTACCCAGCTTCAGCCACACATCGCAACCAAGGCCATGGCCATCCTCAAAGACCCTGACGGCCACTTCCACACGGCCACACCGGGTTGGGATTTCTGGGCGGCGGTGCAACCCCATTTGGAAACCCGTCTCTTCTTGTCGTGAGGAGGTGAGATGCGTGCGACCGGTGAAGATTGGCGTCGCTGGCCCTGTGGGATCAGGGAAAACCGCCTTGATCGACCGTTTGTGCAAGGCCATGCGGGACCGTTACTCCCTGGCGGTCATCACCAATGACATCTACACGTACGAGGACGCGGAGTTCCTGGTGCGTTCAGGCGCCCTACCGCCCGAACGCATCAAAGGCGTCCAGACGGGTGGCTGCCCCCACACGGCCATCCGCGAGGACCCCTCCGTCAACCAGGAAGCGGTGGAGGAAATGCTGACCCGCTTCCCCGACCTGGACATTCTGTTCCTGGAATCCGGCGGGGACAACCTCGCCGCCGCCTTCAGCCCCGAGCTTGTGGATGTGTTCATCTATGTGATCGATGTGGCCGGGGGGGATAAGATCCCGCGCAAGGGAGGTCCCGGCATCGTGCGCAGCGACCTCTTGGTCATCAACAAAATCGACCTTGCCCCCTTCGTGGGGGCCGATCTCAGCGTGATGGCACGGGATGCCAAGAGGCAGCGGGGAGAGCGTCCCTTCGTTTTCACCAACCTCCAAACGGGAAAGGGACTGGATGAAATCCTGGCTTGGATTCGCCGAGAGGTCCTTTTTGAAGAGGCCTGAGCCTAAGAGGGTCCACTCCCTCGAGATCCATCTGGTCTACCGTGGTGGAAGGACCCTGGTGCAACGGGCCCATTCCTCAGGAGCCCTCCGCATCCTCCGCCCCTTCGACCTAGGGGACAGGATCCTTCTTCAGCTCATCACCCTGGGCCCTGGCCTCCTGGACGGCGACCTTTTCCGCATCGAGGTGCACCTGGGGCCAGGAGCCAAGGCGCTTTTGGTGAACCAATCCGCAGGGAAGGTCCATCCAGGACTTGCGCGTCAAGAGGTGGTGATCCAAGCCGCCCAGGAAAGCGAATTGGAGTTCTACCCGGGGCTCTCCATCCTGTTCCCCCGAGCAGCCCTGGAACAACGAACAAGGGTCTGGCTGGAACCCGGTGCCCGCTTTGGCCTTTTGGAAACCTGGGCCTTGGGCCGGATTGCGAGAGGCGAGGCATGGGACTTCGTCTTCTTAGACGCACGCACCGACGTGGACCAAGGCTCCATCCCCCTGTTCCGGGACGCCCTCCTGCTCAGTCCCCTCAACGCCAGCCAGCCTGGGTTCATGGAAGGACGCCCTTACCTGGCGAGCGGGTTCTGGACCTGGCCTGCCCCCGACCCGGGCATGGAACTTGGGGGAACCTGGGCACTGGCCTGGAGTTCCACCGCCCAGGGGCACCTGGTGCTTCGCGGCACAGCCAGCGAAGGCGCGGGCCTACTCGGGGCGCTCACGGACCGTCTCTACGGGTTCCGCCAGAGCTGGGGACTGGTGAGGGTGGACCTTGGCCGGTACTCCAGCGCTTGGGCAGGTTCGGGAGCTACCCCTATTTCGTTCCCGGATCAACCACAAACTTCCTGCGGCAAAACCGGGTGCGAACTCCCATCCCCGAGAGCCCCAAGCCCCCGTTGACAGGGCCAAACACAGGGTGATATCTTGTCGCGGAACCAGAAGGAGGTTTTGGCATGAAGCGTTGGTTGGTTGGTTTGTTGGTTCTAGCCATCCTGGCCATGGCCCCATCCTGGGCCCAGCAATCCCGCATGGATCTGGTCAAGTCCCGGGGAAAGCTCATCTGCGGCGTGAACGCCGTACTGCCCGGGTTCGGCTTCCTGGACCAGAAAACCGGCAAGTACACAGGCTTTGACGTGGAGTTTTGCCGGGCGGTGGCCGCCGCCATCTTCGGGGACCCGGACAAGGTGGATTACGTTCCCTTGGACGCCCGCGTCCGCTTCCAGGCGGTCCAGAACGGTGAGGTGGACGTGGCCTTCCGCAACACCACCGTCACCGCCAACCGGGACGGGGCCCTGGGGGTGGACTTCCTCCCCGTCACCTTCTACGACGGCCAGGGCGTAATGGTGCGCAAGGGCCGGGCCAACAGCCTGAGGGAGCTGGAAGGGGCCACCTTCTGCACCACCCAGGGCACCACCAACGAGAAGAACATCTCCGACTACATCCGGGCCAAGCGTTGGCGGAACACCAAGCTGCTCACCTTTGAGGACGGGGCCAAGGTGATGGCCGCTTTCCTCCAGGGCAGGTGCGACGCCTTTACCGCCGACAAGTCGCAGCTGGTGGGGTTCCGGGCCACGGCCCCCAACCCCGAGGAGCTGGTCATCCTCAAGGAAACCATCTCCAAGGAGCCCTTGGCGGGGTTCGTGCGCGAGAACGACTCCCGTTGGCGGGATGCCCTCGCCTGGATTGTGTACGCCACCATTCAGGCGGAGGAATACGGCATCACCAGCAAGAACCTGGATAGTTTCTTGAAATCCGATGTGCCCGAGATCCGGCGGTTCCTGGGCCTCGAGGGGACCTTGGGCCAGGACCTCGGCCTCCCTAAGGACTTCACCGTGCGGGTGATCCGGGCCGTGGGCAACTACGGGGAGATCTACGACCGGTTCTTCGGTGCCAAGAGCCCCTTCCACATACCGCGCACCGGCACCCTGAACGCCCTGCAGCGCTTTGGCGGCCTCATGTACAGCCCTCCCTTCCGCTAAAGCATGCCTCGCCTAAGGGACCTGGTCCTCCAGGCACTGGTCTTCGGGCTGGTGGCCTGGGGGCTGGCTTACCTGGTGGGGACGGCCAAGGCCCGCATGGCCGCCCAGGGCATCCCTTTCAGCTTCGCCTTCCTCTCCCAGGAGGCGGGCTTCTCCCTCTCCGAGGGGGTCACCTGGTCGCAGGGCGAGGGCCTTAGGCCCTACTACCCCTCGGACACCTACTGGCAGGCCTTGCTGGCGGGCTTTTTCAACACCCTTAGGGTAACGGTTCTGGGGCTTGTGGCCGCAAGCCTCCTGGGCCTCCTGGTGGCCATGGGCCGCTTATCCGGCAATCCCTTGGCCCGGGGACTGGCCTTCGGCTACGTGGAGCTGGTGCGCAACACCCCGCTTCTCCTCCAGCTTTTTGTGTGGTACTTCGGCCTCCTCCTCAAGCTTCCCCCTTGGGAGAAGGGGCTGGCCCTCGGGGGGGCCTATCTATCCCAGCGGGGCTTGGTTCTGCCTGAAGTTACCCTGGCTCCCGGAGCCCTGGGGCTCCTCGGGGCCGTCCTCTTGGGGTATGCCCTGCGCAAGGCCGGGAGGTGGGCATGGATCGGGCCCCTCCTGGCCCTTGTTGCGGCCTGGCTGGTCCTGGGGCCGCCCATCCGGCTCGTCCCGGTGGAGGTGGGGCCCTTTGGCCCCAGGGGTGGGACCTCCCTGACCCCGGAGTTCGCCGCCCTCCTCTTTGGCCTCACGGTGTACACCTCGGCCTTCATCGCCGAGGTGATCCGCGGGGCCATCCTGGCGGTGCCCAGGGGGCAGTGGGAGGCGGGTTTAAGCCTGGGGCTTTCCCCCAGGGATACCTTCTTCCTCGTGATCCTCCCCCAGGCGGTGCGCATCGCCGTTCCCCCCCTGGCCAACCAGTACCTGAACCTGGCCAAGAACACCTCCCTGGGGGTGGGGGTGGGGTATCCCGACCTCTTCTCCGTCTACTCCACGGTGGCCAACCAGTCCGGGAGGAGCCTCGAGGCCATCCTCCTGGTCATGGGGGTGTACCTGAGCCTGAGCCTGGGCATCAGTGCCCTGGTCAACGTCTACAACCGCCGCGTGGCCCTGAGGTGGAAGCTATGAGGCTCATCCGCGCCCTTTTCGGTTCCCCCGGCAACGCCCTCCTCACCCTTCTTCTGCTGGCTCTCCTGTACGCCTTGGGCAAGGCCCTTCTCCTTTGGGCCCTGGGGGCCCAGTGGTGGGTGGTGACGGAAAACCTCCGCTACTTGTTCGTGGGTCAGATGCCCCCCGAGCTCACCTGGAGGGCCTGGGTTACCCTGCTGGCCGGGCTTGTTGCCCTGGCGGGATGGCTGGGAAGGCTGGGGATCCTGCCCCTGCCCAAGGCGGGCTGGGTGCTGGTGGTAGGGATAGGAGCGGGAATTCTGGCCCTGCCCCTCCCCGTAACCCTATGGAGCGGGCTTTTTCTCTCCCTCCTCCTCTCCCTCAGCGCCATGGCCCTGGCCTTCCCCTTGGGGGTGGCCCTGGCCTTTGCCCGGCAAAGCCGGCTCGTGGGGCTTCGGCTCCTGGCCATCGCCTACATCGAGGCCGTGAGGGGGGTACCCCTGGTTTCCCTTCTCTTCCTGGCCTTCGTGACCCTCCCCCTCTTCCTTCCCGAGGACTTCCGGCTTCCCCAGGTGGTCAGGGCCCTCCTGGCCTTTACCCTCTTCGCCGCCGCCTACCTGGCGGAAAACGTGCGGGGCGGTCTGCAAGCGGTGCCCAAGGGGCAGTGGGAGGCGGCCCACAGCCTGGGCCTGAGCTCCTTCCAGGCGGCCCTTTACGTGGTCCTGCCCCAGGCCCTCAGGGCGGTGGTCCCCGCCCTGGTGGGCCAGTTCATCTCCCTCTTCAAGGACACCTCCCTGGTGGCCCTCATCGGCATCCTGGACCTCATGGGGGTGGCCAGGGCGGTGCTGGCCAATCCGAGAAACGTGGGTCTGGAGCGGGAGGTTTACCTGTTTCTGGCAGTGGTCTACCTGGTGGTGTCGGGCGCCTTCTCCTACGTGGGAAGGCTGGTGGAACGGCGCATGGGACTCGGCGTGAGGTAGAGGATGGACCCCATCATCCGCATCCACAACCTGCACAAGTGGTTTGGTACCCTGCACGTGCTCAAGGGGATCCATTTGGAGGTGGCCCCTGGGGAGAAGCTGGTGATCATCGGTCCCTCGGGCTCGGGGAAGAGCACCCTGATCCGCTGCATCAACCGCCTGGAGGACTTCCAGGAGGGGGAGGTGGTGGTGGACGGCCACAACGTGAAGGAGGAGCGGGCCCTCAAGGAGGTGCGGCGGGAGGTGGGGATGGTCTTCCAGCAGTTCAACCTCTTCCCCCACATGACGGTGCTGGAGAACATCACCCTGGCCCCCATGCGGGTGAGGGGCTGGTCCCGGGAGCGGGCGGAGCGGAAGGCCTTGGAGCTTTTGGAGCGGGTGGGGATCCTGGACCAGGCGAGGAAGTACCCGGGGCAGCTATCCGGGGGCCAGCAGCAGCGGGTGGCCATAGCCCGGGCCTTGGCCATGGAGCCCAAGGTGATGCTGTTTGACGAGCCCACCAGTGCGTTGGACCCGGAGATGGTGGGGGAGGTGTTGGACGTGATGCGGGACCTGGCCCGAGGGGGTATGACCATGCTGGTGGTGACCCACGAGATGGGGTTTGCCCGGGAGGTGGCGGACCGGGTGATCTTCATGGACGGGGGTCAGATTGTGGAGGAGGGGAGGCCGGAGGGGATCTTCTCCTCCCCCAGGGAGGAGAGGACCCGGGCCTTCCTGCAACGGGTCTTGCACCATTAGGACGATGGGGGGCGAGTCAGCTCCTGCCCAGCACCGGTAGCCGAGAGGGATCAAACGGCGGGAAACCCCTCACCTTCAAGCGCGATGGAGAAGGGGACGGTGGCACCGGGTAAGACTTCCAGACCCTGGGCCTGGCCCTTGATGATAGGCTCGGAAAGGGGGTGAACACCTCCAACACGAACTCCCCTACGGCTCCTCCACGACGCCAGTTGCAACGATTTGAGGGGTGCCACCTGTTGACAAGATGAAGGAGATCCCTAAACGCCGGGGCCTATTTCCGCAGAAGGGGCCAGGCTGACCCTGGTGGGAACTTGTGTCTGAGCCTCACGACCCCACCCTCGGCTCGCCGTTCAAAACACAAGCACCTTATCCGCTTCGACAGTCCACTGTGCTAAATCGGCCATTGTGCCGATTTCGACCCCTTCAATCAAGGGAAGGCCCTTTATCCCCCGAGCTTCCGAACAAGTCCCACAAGCCTTCACTCTCCCACCTTTGCTGATAACTGCCCTCAGCATCCGCTCAATGTTGTAGTACCCCTGGGGCGTTGTTTGATTGGGTAGAGCGCAGATGACCGCATCCGCCAACAGAAAGATGGAAATTTCTACATCTGGGTGTTGCTTCTGCAGCGTCATGGCCATTCGCAAGGCGTTGTACGCCTTTTCAGATCCGTAAGGAGCGTCGTTGATGATGAAGAGTACCCTCATCCCTCACCCCCTTTACGCCGCGAGAGTTTATCGGACCCTCTGGAAACCGTCAACCCCCCTCCCGGGCTCGCCTTGTGCGTGCACGACAGGCAAGCGGGGTTCCCTCCATCCGAGAACCGCAACGGAAAGAGATCCTGAATACTTTCGTCCGCCCAGCCCAAGCGGTGGCCTCACCCATACCTAAGGGTAACCGGGTAGGGTGGGGCACTCGCTCTTGCTTCTAGCTGCTGAGGATCTTGCTCTGGACAACCTTTTCCGGTCTTGCCGGGCCATCGCTTCCTCCCACATGATGAGTTGATGGATCACAACCTGTTTCTGTCTGAGGATTAACGGGTCCCGGCAACGTCGGGTTAACAGTCCACCCAGGTAAGGCGCAGAGCAGAGCTTCTAGGAAAGGCTCTTCTGACCTCCTGAGCCTATTAGAGGCTCAACAAAACTTTCGATCCCGGTGGGGAGGGCTCTGGGGGCAAGGGATGACATTCCCATGACCCGTCTCCCTTAGGGTGCGATCGGGAGGTAAGGCTATGAGGAAGACCTTCCGGGTTCTATTGGGACTGGCCTTAGCCTTGGGTTCGGCGTGGGCAGCTAAGCTGGCCGTTTTTCCCTACGACGGGGCGGCCCTGCTGGCTGGCCAACGCTTCGACCTCCGGGTGGAGGCCTCGGAGTTAAACGGTGCGCTAAAGGATTACCACATCACCCTGGATGGGGTACCGCTAACGGGCTTGGAACAGACCTCCCAGGCAACGGGAACGGCCGAGTGGACCCTCCGTGGCCTCTCCTTGCGTCCAGGCAGCCACACCCTCGAGGTGAAGGTCAAGGACGAAGCCGGCGAAACCCAAAGGATCGTGCGTTGGGAGGCAAGGCAGTACCCCCGTCCTCTCCGTCCAGCCAAGAACGTCATCCTCTTTATCGGCGACGGGATGGGCTGGAACACCCTTAACGCCGCCCGCATCATCGCCAAAGGGTACAACCCGGAAAACGGGATACCTAAGGGATTCCTCGAGATCGAAACCGGCTATGGCGGCATGGCCACGGTGGTGACCAGCAGCCTCGACAGCTTCATTGTCGATTCCGCAAACTCAGCTTCCTCCATCATGTCGGGGCTTAAGCTGCCGGTTAACGCCCTCAACGCCGGCCCGGCCAACCTCAAGGACACCCTGGCCCACCCCCGGGTGGAAACCCTGGCCGAGATGATGAAGCGGGTGCGCGGGGCCAGCCTCGGCGTGGTCACCACCACCTTCGGTACGGACGCCACCCCGGCCTCGGTCAACGCCCACACCCGCCGGCGTAGCGATTACCAGGCCATCGCCGACCAGTACTTCGGGCGCGGGGGATTCGGCATTCCCCTGGACGTCATGCTCTTCGGGGGTTCCCGCGACTTCATCCCCAAAAGCGCACCGGGCTCCCGCCGCAAGGACGATACCGACTGGATCAGCGAGGCCCAAAAGATGGGCTATACCTTCGTCAGCACCCGCACCGAGCTCCTGGCCGCCAAACCCCAGGGGAAGCTCTTTGGCCTCTTCCACCTGGACAACTTCCCCAGCTATCTGGACCGGGCGGTTTGGAAGCGGCCTGAGATGCTGGGTAGCTTCACCGACATGCCCTACCTGTGGGAAATGACCCAGAAGGCCGTGGAAACCCTCTCCCAAAACCCCAACGGGTTCTTTCTGCTGGTGGAAGCGGGAATGGTGGACAAGTACGAACACCCCCTGGACTGGCAACGGGCCCTGTGGGATGTGCTAGAGCTGGACCGGGCAGTGGCCTGGGCCAAGCAGTACGCTGCCGAGCACCCCGATACCCTGGTCATCGTGACCGCCGACCACGGGCACTCCATCTCCGTCTTCGGCGGCTACGACTACTCCAAGCAGGGTCGCGAGGGTGTCGGGGTCTATCAAAACGCGAAGTTCCCCACCTACGGTGATCGGAAGGACGCCAACGGGTTCCCCCTGCCCGAAACCAGCTGGGGTATTGCGGTGGGCTTTGCCGCCACCCCTGACTACTGCGAAACCTTCCGGGGCCGGGAAGTGTACAAGGACCCCACCATTTCCGACGGCAAGGGCGGCTACGTGGCCAACCCGGAGGTGTGCAAGGAACCCGGCGCCTACCTTCGCACCGGCAACCTCCCCGTCAACTCCAGCCAGGGGGTGCACACCGCCGATCCACTCCCCCTCTTTGCCTTCGGCGCCGGATCCCAGCTCTTCAACGGCCTGATTGACCAAACGGAGATCTTCTTCCGCATGGCCCAGGCCCTGGGTCTCAACCCCTACCTGGGCCGCTAGCCCGTTTTCTAAAGAGGGTCATACCCCATGAGCCTTCCCCGCCCGACCTCAAACCCCTTGCCCTGGAATCCCGCGATCTGGGTCCTCTTGCTGGGGTTTTGGTTGGGCGGGGGAGGGCTCGCCCAGGTCACCCTGGACTTTGCCGACCTTTACAGCCGGGTGACCGTAAGGGGAATCGAGTTTTCACCCCGGTTGAAAGCCCTTAACGGTCAGCGGGTGAGCATGACGGGCTGGATGGCCCCACCCCTCAAACCCAAGCTGGACTTCTTTGTTCTGACCAAGGTCCCCCTGGCCACCTGCCCCTTCTGCTCCACGGCCGCCGACTGGCCCCCGGATATCGTGCTGGTGATCATGCCTAAAGGTCAGGAGGCCAAGCCCACCACCCGCCGCATCCGGGTAACGGGGCGCCTGGATATCGGGGTTAAGGAAGATTCCCAGACCGGGTTCGTGAGCCTGGTGCGGATCTACGCGGACCGGGTGGAGGAGGTGCCCTGATGGGGGAGGTGTGCCTCAAGGGGGTGGTGGTGCGCTACGGGGAGGAGGTGGCCGTGACGTTGCCGGACCTGGAGCTGGCCGCCGGGGAACAGGTGGTCCTGCTGGGTCCCTCCGGGAGCGGGAAAACCACCCTTTTACACCTCCTCGCTGGCCTGTTGGTGCCTAGCGAGGGAGAGGTCTGGGTTGCCGGGATGAACCTGGCTGCCTTGAACGAATCCCAGCGGGATGCCTATCGGAGAGGAAAGGTGGGCTATCTCTTCCAGGACTTTTACCTGGCCGAAGGCTATACCGTGCTGGAGAACGTGCTCCTGGGGTTGGGCCTTGCGGGCATAAGGGGGAGGGTGGCGGAAAACCGTGCCAAGGAGGTCCTTAAGACCCTGGGTCTGGAACACCGTCTGGGGCACACTCCCAAACGCCTTTCCACTGGGGAGCGGCAACGGGTGGCCCTGGCCCGGGCGGTGGCCCACCGGCCAAGCCTCCTCCTGGCCGATGAGCCCACGGCCCACCTGGATCGTTCCAGGGCAAAGGTGGCCCTGGAGCTCTTGATCCACACGGCCATCGGCCTTAAGGCCACCCTGGTGCTGGCCACCCACGACCCGTGGGTGGTGGGCCATTTCCCCCGCCAGGTGGAGCTTTAGTCTCCCGCTTGGAGGCGTCCATGACCCTGTGGATCGTCGTCAGAAACCTAAGGGTGAGGGCCTTTTCCACTTTCCTCACCCTTCTGGGGATAGCCCTGGCCACGGCCATGGCCTTGGTGGTTCCCCTGGTGCTCCAGTCCCTGGAAAGAGGGGCGGCCAATGCCGCCCAGGTCTTCGACCTCCTCATCGCCGCCAAAGGTAGCCCTACCCAGGCCGTGCTTTCGAGCCTGTATCTCCTGCAACCCCCCATCGCCAACCTGCCCTACGCCACCTACGAGCGACTGGCCCGTGACCCCAGAGCAAGGCGGGTGGTCCCCCTGGCCTTTGGGGACAGCTATCGGGGCTTTCCGCTCATAGGGACCAGTACCCAGGTCTTTGAGCTCAGGCTTACGCCCACGGATCCGCCGTATTTCCGCCTGAAGCAGGGGCGGCCCTTCCTCCACACGTACGAGGCGGTGCTGGGGGCTAGGGCCGCACGGGAAACGGGCCTGAAGGTGGGCGCCGAGTTTCTGAGCGACCACGGGTTTTTCGCCAGCCAAGCGGAGGCTGCCAGCGCCCTTGCCCACCACCAGGAGGAAAAGTACCGGGTGGTGGGGATCCTCGAGCCCACGGGAGGCCCCTGGGACCGGGCCATCCTGGTGCCCATAGAGGCCTACTGGGAGGTCCACGGGGAAGGTGAGGGGAAGCGGGAAGTTACCGCCGTGCTCTTCACAGGCCGGCGCCTCTCCGATGTGTACCAGGTGGCCCAGGAGGTTAACCGGAGCCCGGAAGCCCAGGCGGTCCTGCCCGGCCAGGTCTTTGCCCAGCTGAGGGAGGCGATGCTCCAGGGGCAGTCCGCCTACGGGGCCTTGTCCCTCCTGGTGCTCTTTCTGGCCGCCCTCCTCATCTGGCAAGGAATCTATGCCCAGGGCCTCGAGCGCCGCCGCCACAACGCCCTCCTGCGGGCCCTGGGAGCACCGCGGGGGCTGGTGTTTTCGGTGTTGCTGTGGGAGACGACCCTCGAGGTGGGGCTCGGGATCCTTCTCGGCGTCCTCTTGGGCTGGGGGCTCGCCGCCGCCGGCTCCGGGGCCTTGGGGGAGCGGCTTGGCTTCTACCTCCCCCCTCCGAAACTTAGCCTGGACCTCCTGGCCCGGGCCTTCGCCCTGCTGCCCCTGGGCATCCTGGCGGCCCTGCCCCCTGCGTTTCAGGCCATGCGGGAAAGCCCCCTCGAGTACCTCTAGGGAGGAGCATGCCCTTCTCGCTGGCAAACTCCTTGATGGGCCGCCAGCGACCCTTATGGAAAGGACCCTGACCGCGCTCTGACCCAAGGGGCTTACGGTGAACCCATGGACCTGCGCATCGCCATGGGCCTAGAGGAAGCTCTAAGATTTTCGGCGCCTGAGGATCCCTGGCTGGGCCTCGAGGTCTACCTGGAGCCCGCCCTCCTGGAGGAGGACGCCCTCTTCGCCAAACTGGCCACCGGCTACGAGGGAACTCTCTCCGTTCACCTCCCCTTCTGGAACCTGGACCTGGTCTCCCCGGACCCGGAGGTGCGCAACCTCACCCTCAGGCGGCTTCTCCTGGGCTTGGACCGGGCGGCGGAGCTCGGGGCGGACCGGGCGGTCTTCCACTCGGGCATCCCCCACGGCCGCACCCTGGAGGAGGCCCTGGACCGGGCGGACCGGCTCATCCAGGCCCTGAAGCCGGTGGTGCGGCGGGCCGGGACCTTGGGGGTGGAGCTGGTCCTGGAGAACACCCACGAGCCGGAGCCCAGGGCCCTGGCCCCCATCCTGGAGGCCTACCCCGAGGTGGGATTTTGCTTCGACGCCGCCCATGCCCGGGTTTTCAGCCGGGTGCCGGAACCAGGGCCCTGGCTGGCCTTGGAGCCCGACCACCTCCACCTGAACGACACAGACGGCCTCTACGACCGGCACTGGAACCTGGGAACCGGGGTCCTCGGCCACCGGACCTGGCTTGGTCCCTACCTGGACCGCACCTTGGTCCTGGAGGTGCGGGTTGACCCGGCCCCTTCCATCGCCTTCCTGAGAAGCCTGCGGGAAAGCCTCCCTGACCGAGCCCTGACCGGAGGGGCCTAGCCTTATCCCGGACATGTACGCCACCCTCAGCCGGGCCCAGCGCCTCCAAAGACACCTGAGGGGCCAGGGGGAGGCTTTGATCTTCCTGCTACCCGCCTACGCCCTTTTCCTCCTCTTCCTGGTCCTGCCCCTCCTCGAGGCCCTTTGGCTTTCCCTGCACCAGGAGGATCTCTTCGGCCGGGGACGGGTCTGGACCGGGCTTGCCAACTACCAGGAGGCCGTAAGCCGCCCGGAGTTCTGGAAAAGCGCCTGGCTCACCCTGAAGTTCGCCCTGATCACCGCGCCCCTGGAGCTCCTTCTGGGGCTCCTGGCGGCCCTCTTGGTCTACCGGCCCTACCCGGGGGTGGCCCTCTTCCGCACCCTCTTCTTCCTCACCACGGCGGTGCCCACCGCGGTGGCGGCGGTGGCCTGGGGTTGGTTCCTGCATCCCGTGGGGGGCCTTGCCAACCGCCTCCTGGCCTCCTTGGGCCTGCCGCCCCAGCCCTGGCTCACCAGCCCGGAGCTAGCCCTGCCCACCCTGGCGGTGATCACCGCCTGGGCCGGGGTGGGGTTCACCGCGGTCCTCCTCACCGCAGGCCTGCAGAACATCCCTGCGGAGATCCTGGAGGCGGTGGAGGTGGACGGGGCCGGCCCCTGGACCCGCTTCTGGAGGATCACCCTGCCCCTCCTCTCCCCCACCCTCTTCCTGGTGGGCCTCCTGGTGGTGTTGAAGAGCCTCACCGCCTTTGGGCAGATCCACCTCCTCACCCGCGGGGGGCCGGCGGAAAGCTCCATGGTCTGGATCTACCGGGTGTACCAGGATGCCTTCTTCAACTTCCGGGTGCCCCTGGCCGCCGCCGAGGCCTTGTTGCTTTTCGTGGTGCTCCTGCTCCTGGCGGCCTTGCAGTTTTGGCTTCTCGGTCGGAGGGTGCACTATGGGTAGGCGGCGAAGGCTCTGGCCCACCTACCTCCTGGCCGGGGGGTATGCCCTTCTCCTTCTCCTCCCCCTCCTCACCCTCCTCTCCGCAAGCCTCCGCCCGGAGGGGGACCTCTACGCCCCGGGCCTCCTCCCCCCGCGGCCCAGCCTCGAGGCCTACCAGGAGGCCCTCACCAAGTTCCCCCTGGGGCGGTTCCTATTGAATAGCCTCCTGGTGTCCAGCCTCATCACCCTGGGCGTACTCACCACCAGCTTCCTGGCCGCCTACGCCCTCGCCCGGCTCCGCTTCCTTGGAAGGGAGGCCCTCTTCGGGTTGGCGGTGGCCCTCCTTCTGGTGCCTGGGGAGGTCACCTTCCTGCCCCTTTACCTCCTGGTGGACCGCCTGGGCTGGCTGGACTCCTATCTGGCCCTCACGGTTCCCTTCCTGGCAAGCCCCCTGGGGGTTTTTCTCCTCAGGCAGTTCCTGCGCACCATCCCTGAGGACTACTTCGATGCCGCCCGGATCGACGGGGCCAACCACTGGCAGATGCTCCGCCACGTGGCCCTGCCCCTTTCGGCCCCCGCCCTGGGGGCCCTGGCGGCCCTCACCTTCATCGGGGCCTGGAACATGTACCTCTGGCCCCTGGTGGTGACCAAAAGCCGGGAGATGCAAACGGCCCAGATCGCCGTGAACTTCATCCTCAACGAGGAAGTAGCCCGCTGGAACGTGGTGGCCGCTGCGGCCATCCTGGTGCTCCTCCCCAGCCTTTTGGCCTTCCTGCTCGCCCAGCGGGCCTTTGTCCGGGGCATCGCCATGGGCGGGCTGAAGGGATAGGAGGTATAGGTATGCGCATGTGGACGAGACGGGTTTGGGCACAGGCCATCCTCAGCACCCTGCTCCTTTTGGGCGGCGCTCAGGCCCAAAGGGTCACCCTGGAGTTCTGGCACTCCATGGGTGGGGTTCTGGGGGAAGCCACGGAAAAGCTGGTGCAGGACTTCAACAAAAGCCAGGACCGGATTCAGGTGAAAAGCCAGTACGTGGGCAGCTACGATGACGGCATCAACAAGCTTCTCGCCGCCTTGCGCGCGGGCCGGGGTTACCCCCACGTGATCCAGGTCTACGACATCGGGGCCCGGATCATGGCAGACTCCGGGGCGGTGGTGCCCCTCGAGGACCTGGCCCGGAAGAGCGGGTTTGACCTGGGTCGCTTCCTCCCCCAGCCCCGCAACTACTACACGGTGGAGGGGAAGCTCTACGGGCTTCCCTTTAACTCCTCGAACCCCATCCTCTACCTCAACATGGCCGCCTTCCAGGAGGCGGGGATCCCCTTCAAGCCGACCTGGAGCCTTAAGGACCTGGAGGAAGCCGCCCGCAAGCTCACCAAGAAGGACGCCCAGGGCCGTACCGTACGCTACGGGCTTTCCATTCCCATCGATTCCTGGTTCGTGGAGCAGATCTCCTATAACTCCGGGGAATACTTCTGCAACAACGAGAACGGCCGCAAGGCCAGGGCCACCGCGGTCACCTTTGGCAACCCGGCCGCCGCGGCCTTCCTGGACATGTACGCCCGTTTGGTGCGGGAGGGGGTGGCCGCCAACACCGGGCGCAACTGGGCCGACTCGCAAAGCCTCTTCGCCCAGGGCCAGGCGGCCATCGCCGCCTACTCCACGGCCAGCCTCACGGGGGTGCTGCGGCAGGTGGGGAACCGCTTTCCCTTGCGCACTGCCTTCTACCCCTTCCTCCGGGAGCGGAATGGGGTAGCCATCGGGGGCGCTGCCCTCTACGTGCTGAAGGGCTTCCCCGAGGAACAGGTCCAGGCGGCCTGGGAGTTCGTGCGCTTCCTCCTGGAGCCGGAAACCCAGGCCCGCTGGCACCTGGCCACCGGTTACTTCCCCATAGTGCGGGGCGTGACCGAGCTTCCCCAGGTACGCCAGGCCCACGTGAAGCAGCCCAACTACACCACCGCCATCCAGCAGCTAGCCACCAGCAAGGTTAACCCCTCCAGCGCCGGTTGCCTGATGGGGGCCTTCCCCGAAATACGCCAGTACGTGCAGACCGCCTGGGAAGAAACCCTGAAGGGGAAGCCTGCCCTCGAGGCCCTGAGGGAGGCCAAGGCCCGGGCAGACCAGGCCCTGGAGCGCTACAACCGGAGCGTGGCCCAACCCTGACCCACCAGGCTCCTCCTTCCCGCTGGGGGTGTCCCCCAGCGGTTTTTGCCGCTGATCTTGAGCTGACATTGGCCCCTTAGGGTAGGGGCATGCGGATCCTGGTGACCAACGACGACGGCGTCTTCAGCCCAGGGCTTTGGGCGCTGGCCGAGGCCGCAAGCCCCTTTGGCGAGGTCTTCGTGGTGGCCCCTGACGTGGAGCAGAGCGGGGTGGGCCACGCCATCACCATCGCCCACCCCGTGCGGGCCTTCCCCCATCCCTCCCCCCTGCCCGCTCCCCACTTCCCCTCCTACCGGGTGCGGGGCACCCCCGCCGACTGCGTGGCCCTGGGGCTCCACCTCTTCGGGCCTGTGGATCTGGTCCTTTCCGGCATCAACCTGGGGAGCAACCTGGGCCACGAGATCTGGCACTCGGGCACCGTGGCCGCGGCCAAGCAGGGCCGCCTCTTCGGGATCTCCGCGGCCGCCTTCAGCACCCCCATGAACGGAAGCGGACCGGACTTCGCCGCCTTGCGGCCCTGGGTGGAACGGGTGCTGGAGAACCTTCTCCGGCTGGAAAAGCCCTTTTTGGTCAACATCAACCTGCCTCACCGGCCCAAGGGGTTCCTCTGGACCCGGCAATCCGTGCGGGCCTATGAGGGGGTGGTGGTGGAAGGGGAAGATCCCATGGGAAGACCCCTTTACTGGTTCGCCGCCAAACCCCTTAAGGAAGCGGAGGAGGGCACGGACCGCTGGGCGGTGGAGCAGGGGTTTATCGCCGCCACCCCCCTCAGGCTGGACCTCACCGACGAGGCCCGCCTCCAACCGGCCCTGGCCCATGATTAGCGTCCTCATCCCCACCCGGAGCCGGCCGGACGCCCTGCGCCAAGCCCTGGCCTCCCTTCTCCGGCAGACCTTTACCCGGTTTGAGGCGGTGGTGGTGGACGACGGGGAGGGCGAGGGGATGGAAGTGGTGGCTGGCCTGGCAGATCCGCGGCTCCGGGCCCTTCCTAACCCGGGTCGGGGCCAGGTGGAGGCCCGTATGCAGGCCCTGGCCCAGGCCCGGGGAGAGGTGGTTCTCTTCCTGGACGACGACGACCTTCTCCTGGACCCCGCTTACCTGTACCGGGTATGGCGCATTCTGCCCAGGGAGGAGGCCCTGGTCTACGGGGAGGGGGTGCTGAACCTGGGCTCGTGGGAGATACCCTTCCGCCCCGGCGAGCCTGGGGACTGGATCCTGGTGGATAACCGCATCCTGGCCTCGGGCACGGCCCTTCCCCTCCGGCTTGTAAGGGAGCTCGGGGGCCTGGACCCGGAGGTGGGGGACTACTGGGACTGGGACCTCTGGCTCAGGGCCTATCGCAAGGGGGTTCCCTTCCGATACCTGAAGGGAAGGGGGGTGAGCATCGGGGTGCACGGCGCCAACCAAAGCCACGGCAACCGCCGGGATGAGCGCCGGTTCTTCCTCGAGCGGTTTCGGCAGAAGCACGGGCTTCCACCCTTAAGGCTTAAGGACCACCTGATGCTGGCCCTGGAAGGCGCGGAGGATGGAAGTGTGCCAATGTTCACCTTCGGTCATACATCACCTGGGTAAGGTAAATGAGGCATGAAAAAAGCCCCCACGGGAGGGCCAGTATGAACAAGCGCTTTTTGATTTCGGGCATCCTGTTTCTGGCCGCTGTAGGGGGAGGTATGGCGCAGAGCCTGAGTTTGGGTGAGCACCTGGTGCTCCGGGGCTGCACGGGAAAGGCCTTTGGCCAGGTGCTGGCCCAGAACCTGGGGCTTAAGAGCCTGCACATCCTCACCAACAACACCAGCATCCGTGCTGGCCTGGTGGGAGCCATGGGGGCCAGCTACCTGGACCTCGAGGGCCAGCGCCAGCTCAAGGTGACCACCTTCGTCGCCCCCGAGGAAGTGCCTCCCTTGAAGCCGCAGGAGGAGGCCGTGGCCCTGATCTTCGGGGGACAGGCGACCCCCGAGGTGAACTACGGCCTTACCAAAAACGCCCTGAAGGCCCTGGTGGGGACCGGGCATGGTGGCCAAGGCCGCCCAGGAGGATTCGGCCATCGCCCGGTATCTACAGCAGAAGAAAAACCTCTTTTCCGCCACCTATTGACCCCCAGGCCAACGTGGTCCAGGTATGGCGGGTGGCCGTGACGGAAGGCCGTCAGGTGAACGCCGAGGGGCTGGTGAAACTCACCCCCAATCCCACCTGGGAAACCCTCCTGAAGCGTTCCCTCTAAGGCCCCCTAAAGCCATCCCCTACCCCGGCCCTGGGGTAGGGGATTTGCCTTAACTCGCCCGTTCGTTCGGTTTGTGCTCTCTCTAGCGCAGGGCCTGGGCAAACCCGGTGGCTATCTGGCGCACCAACCCCGGGTAGCTGGAGGCCTCCTCCCCCAGGATGTCCAGGAAGATCACCTCGAGGCCAAGGTTCCTGCCCAGGGGTAGGGCTTGAGTGCGGGTGGCTAAGGGCGCCAGCAGGTAGCGGATCTGCTTCTCCTGTGCGATCCTCCGGGCCTCGGCCACCGCCCTGGCGCTGGCCTCAGGGGCCTCGGGGTTGGGGACCACGGTGTAAAGAATGGGAATGCTGTACCGCCGGGCAAAGTAACGAACCGGGTTCCTTAAGGCCAAGACTCCGGGCCTGGTCCGCTCGCCAAGGAGAGCGCGCACCTCCCGGTCCAGCTTCAGCAGTTCCGCCTGAAGCCAATGCCCGCGGGTTCGGTATAGGACCCCGTGGGCGGGATCAACCCTTTCCAAAGCCGCCACCAGGGCGGGCACCGCCTTGGCCATCAGCAGGGGATCCACCCATACGTGCGGATCGGGCCCGGTGGGGGTGGGAATGAGCTCCTCCTGCACGGTATCGGCCACCCAAAGGACCGGCGTGGCCAAGGCGTTGGGCCGGATCAGCTTCTCCACCACCCAGCCGTCCGGGTGAGCACCGTTGGCCACCACCAACCTGGCTTGGGCCACCAACCGCACCTGAGAAGGCGTGGGCTCGTACACATGGGGGTTGGCGGAAGGGGGCACCAGCACCACCACCTCCCCTGTTTCCCCCACCAGCTGGGACAGGAGGAGGCCATAGGGCTTAAGGGTGGCTACGAACACCGGCTTCTCGGCCAAAGCCGCCAACACGATGAAGAGGGCCAGGGTTAGAAAGCGCTTCATCCTTACCTCCTTGCCTCTCCCCTCCCTGGGCCGGGAGGGGCAGATTAATGATAGCGATATTGCATTTGCAACTACGAATCCCCTCCCAGCACCTCACCCCCCCGCCTGGCCCGGAGCTGGACAAGGTGGGGACGGACTTCGGGGCCTTGGGGATCCGCCTTCCCCAGCGCAACCTGGTTCTGGAAACCTGGAAGCTGCCCGAGTTCGATACGAACAAGCTGGAAGGCCTGACCCTGTTGGAAGACGGACGCACCCTGGCCATTGCCGACGATAACGACTTCGCCATCACCGGCAAAGAAGGACCCAGCCGCCTCTGGCTGGTCCTTCTCCCGCAAGCCCTGCGCTAGGCGCAGGCCACAGGGCGCCCTGGCTCAAAGGGCCCAGGGCGCCCTTGTTCTCGCCAACCGGGTTCCTCAGGCAGGAGACACTCACCCGCTAGGCCAAGGTAAGAGGCTTGCCATTCTTGCCCCCGAGCCTTGCCCTTGACTTTTACCTGACTGGCCCCGGTTAGCTTCAGCCTGGATGCGGAGCGTCGGGATCTTCCTCCTTCCCACCCTGGTCTTCCTGGTGGCCTTCACCTATCTGCCCTTTGGGGTCGCGGCCCTGGAGGGGATCAGCGCTTTAGGATCCCTTTTCCAACGGGAAAACCTCAACGCCTTGCGGGTTACCGCCCTCTACACCCTGCTGGCCGTGCCCCTATCCGTGGGCCTGGGCCTCCTGGCGGCCGTGGCCGTGGAGGGGACCTCCCGGCTCCGGCTTCTGGCCAGAGCCCTGATCTTCCACCCGGTGATCCTGCCCACGGTGGCCTTCGCCGCGGTCTTCCTCTACCTCCTGAACCCCCTGGGCCCCCTCCAGGGCCTTCTCCGCTGGCTGGGCCTGCAAAACCCCTTGGGGGACCCCATGGGGGCCTTTCTCGCCGTGGTCCTGGTGGGCGTGCTGAAGGATGCCGGCCTGTACATGCTCTACTACCTGGCCGGCCTCCAGGCCCTGCCCAAGGAGGTCCTCGAGGCGGCCCGGGTGGACGGGGCAGGCCGCCTGGCCACCTTCTTCCGAATCACCCTGCCCTTGCTCTCCCCCACCACCTTCTTCGTGGGGATCATGGCCACCCTGGGGGCCCTCCGCAACGTCGACCACATCTTCATCCTCACCAAGGGGGGACCGGTGGGGGCCACGGACCACCTCCTCTACCGGGTCTACACCCTGGGCTTCGAGTACTTCGACTTCCCGCAGGCGGGGGCCTTGACCCTGGTCCTGCTCACGGCCCTAACCGCCCTGGCCCTTCTGGCCCTGCCCAGGCTGGAAAGGGGGGTGCACTATGACGGGTAGGCAAGCCCTGCCCCTGGCCAGGACCAGGAAGCGGCTGGCCAAGGCCGCCTCCTTCCTCCGGGAGGTGCCTGCCCTTATCGTGTCCTTGCCCTTCCTCCTCATCGCCACCTTTACCCTGATCGCCGCCTTCACCCCCACCGCCGACCTCAACCGGGGCCAGCTGGGCACCCTTACCCTGGAAAACTTCCGCCTGGCCTGGCAGGCGGCGGACTTTCCCCGGCTCTACGGGAACACGGTGTTGTTTACCTTTGGGCTTCTCCTCGTCCAGCTCGTCACGGTCACCACGGCGGGCTTCGCCCTAGCCCAGCTGAAGGCCCGGGGAAGGAATGGCCCCTTCTACCTAGTCCTGGCCCAGCTTTTCCTGCCCGCCTCCGCCCTGATCCTCCTCAACTACATCCTCATCCACAAGCTGGGGCTCAGCGATACCCTTACCGCCCTGGCCCTGCCCTACGTGGCCTCGGCCACAGGAGCCTTCCTTCTCCGCCAGGGATTCCTGCAGATCCCCAGGGAGCTCATCGAGGCAGCCCAGGTGGACGGGGCCACCTCCTGGCAGATCCTGTGGAGGGTCCTTCTGCCCCTGGTCCGGCCCCACCTGGCCGCCTTCTCCCTGGTGAGCCTGGTCTACCACTGGAACGAGTTCCTCTGGCCCCTGGTGGTGATCCAGAGCCCGGAAAAGCGGGTGCTTTCCCTGGGCTTCGCCAGCTTCGCCCGCTCAGCGGAAAGCGGTATGGAGTGGGGCCTTATCGCCGCCGGTGCCATTCTGGTGGCCCTGCCCATGGTCCTCGGATTCCTCCTCTTCCAGAGGGGTTTCGTGGAGGCCTTCACCCGAAGCGGGTTGAAAGGCTAAGGAGGTGAGGTCGCATGAACATGAAGAGGATCGGCATCGGATTGTTGGCGCTCCTAGGTCTGGGTCTCGGCCAGCAGACCACCATCACCTTCTATTACCCGGTGGGTGTGGCGGGTCCCTTGGCCCGGTTCATCGAAAGCTACGTCAGCGACTTCGAGAAGCAGAACCCCCAGATACGGGTGAACACTGTCTTCGGGGGCAACTACGAGGAGAACCAGGCCAAGGTGGTGGCGGCCATCCGGGCGGGGAACCCCCCGGACACCGCCATCCTCCTTTCCCAGCAGCTCCACACCCTCCTGGCCATGGACGCCATCGAGTCCTTCGACCCCTATATCGCCCGGGATCCCGAGCTGAAAAAGGCGGTTCAGGACTTCTTTCCCGCCTTCGTGATGAACTCCACCCTGGACGGTAAGGTCTGGAGCCTCCCCTTCCAGCGCTCCACCCCGATTCTCTACTACAACAAGGAGGCCTTCCGGGAGGCCGGTCTGGACCCGGAAAAGCCCCCCATCACCTGGGAGGAGCTGGTGGAGTACGCCAAGCGCCTCACCAAGCGGGACGCCCAGGGCCGGGTGGTCCGCTACGGGGTGGCCATCCCCACGGAGGACCGCTCCACGTGGTTGCTGGAGGGGTTGGTCATCCAGGCGGGAGGCCTCCTCTACGACCCAGCCGGCAAGGGGTGCAAGGTCCTGGTGGACACCGAGCCCGTGCGGAAGGCCATGCAGTTCAAGGCGGACCTGGCGAGGAAGCACGGGGTGAGCCCGGAAGGGGTCATCGCCTGGGGTACCACCCCCGGGGACTTCGCCGCCGGCAAGGTGGCCATGATCTACCACTCCACGGGGTCCTTGGGCTTCATCCGCACCAACGCCCGCTTCGCCTTCGGCACCGCCTTCCAGCCCAAGCTGGTGCGCTACGGGGTGCCCACCGGAGGGGCCAACTTCTACCTCTTCAAGGGCTCGGACCTCGCCAAGCGGGAGGCCACCCTGCGCTTCATCAAGTTCATGACCAGCCCCGAGCTCCAGGCCCGCTGGTCCATTGACTCGGGGTATGTGGCGGCCCGGAGGTCCAGCTGGAACCTGCCCCTCATGCGGGATTACGTGCGGCAGTGGCCCCAGGCCCTCACCGCCCGGGAGCAGCTGGCCTACGCCAAGGCGGAGCTTCCCGTCTATAACCTGCAACAGGTGAAGGACATCATCGCCGAGGCGGAGCAGGCGGTGGTCCTGGGCCGCAAGGAGGTGCGGGAGGCCACCCGCGAGGCCCAGCGCCGGGTGGACGAGGCCCTGAAGCCCTTCTGCAGGTGATCCCTGCGTGGGTCTTTGGGAGGCCCACTGGGCCTCCCTTGACCTTTTCCTGACCTGGGCCCCTTAGGGTCAGGGTGCCATGAAGAGGCTCCTGATCCTGGCGGGTATGGCTCTAAGCGTGGGACTGGCCCAGGGGGGTACCCTCACCCTCTACACCTCCGAGATCCTGGCGGACGTGAACGCCCTGGTGGAGGCTTTCCGGGCCCAGAACCCAGGGGTGCAGGTCCAGGTGTTCCGCTCGGGCACCGGGGAGGTGGTGGCCAAGCTCCGGGCGGAGCTGGAGGCGGGAAACCCCCAGCCGGACCTGCTCTGGTTCGCCAACGAGGACTTCCTCCGGGAGCTGGCGGGCAAGGGTCTTTTGCGCCGCATTCCCCCCACGGTGCCGGGATATCCTGTGCAGTATGCCCACGGGGGCGGCCTCTACTACGAGGTGCGCCTCCTCTACAACGTGATCGCCGTGAACACCCAGCGGGTGCGGGAAGCCCCCACTTCCTGGAGGGATCTCCTAAAGCCCCCCTTCCCGGGCCTCCTGGCCATGCCCGACCCCAACTTCTCCGGGGCGGCCCTGGCCACCCTTGGAACCCTTTCCCAGCGTCTGGGCTTCGGCTTTTTCGAGGCCCTGAAGGCGGGAGGCATGCGCATCGAGCAGTCCAACCCCGTCCTGCAGCAGAAACTGGCCCGCGGCGAGTACGGCCTCGCCATCACCACGGACTTCGGGGTGCGCCAGGAAGTGGCCAAGGGAGCGCCCCTGGCCACCGTATACCCCCGGGATGGGGCCATCCTGGTGCCCACCCCCATCGCCGTCACCTCCTGGAGCAAAAATCCGGAGCTGGCCACCCGCTTCCTCCTCTTCCTCCTCTCCCCGGAGGCCCAGCGCCTCTTTGCGGAAAGGGGGTACTATCCGGTGATGCCCGGCGCCCCCAAGCCCAAGGGAAGCCCGGCCCAGGTGGTGGGCATCCGGGCCCGCTTTGCCGACTCCGAAACCCTGTCCCGGTTTAACGCCCTTTTCGGGCTCAGGCGATGACAGGACCCGGGTTTTCCCGCCCCCTCTCCTTCCCCTGGCACCTTCCCCTGGCCCTGGCCCTTGCCCTCCCCTTCCTGGTGCTCTTCGTCCGGGGGTTGCCTCATTTCCCCAGCACCGGGCGCGACCTGGACGTAATCCTTTTCAGCCTGGTCCTGGCAGGCCTGGGAACCCTCCTTACCCTGTTCCTGGCCCTGACCCTGGCCGTGCTGGGCCTGGCGGGGAGGGTGGTGGGGGGATGGGAGGCCCTTCTCCTTTTGGGGTACCTGGTCCCCCCTTCGTGACCGGGATGGGGCTGCTCTTCAGCCTGGGGGCCCTGGGGGTGCGGATCCAGGGGGTGCCGGGAATCCTCCTGGCCTGGACCCTCCACTACGCCCCCTTGGCCTACCTCCTCCTCAAGCCCCAGGTGGGCCTCGCCCTGGGGCTCCTGGCCACGGCCCGGGTCCACGGGGCCACGGGCATCCGGTCCCTGAAGGCCTTCCTCCCACCCCTCTTCCCACCCCTCCTGGTGGCAGGGGGCACCCTGTACCTCGCCCTCTTGGGGAACTTCGGGGTACCGGCGGTCCTGGGGCTACCCGAACGGGTGTACGTGCTTCCCACCCTGGCCTACGCCCGCCTGCTGAGCCCTGTGGCCCAGGACCCCCTAGGGGAGGCGGCCGCCCTGGGCCTATGGCTGGCGCTCCTGGCCCTGCCCGCTGTGCTCCTGGCGCGTAGCGCCCTCCTGGAGGCCAGGAAACCCCTCTTGCCCCCGCCCAAGCCCCTCTACCGGCTTCTCTTCGCCCTCTACGCCCTCACCGCCCTGGCCCTGGTGCTCCTGGGCCTCCTGCGGGAAGCCCTGCAGAACCCCTACACGGGTCGGTGGGACCCCGCCTTCACCCAGGCCCTGGGCCTGCCCCTGGTGCAGAAGGGGCTACGGAACTCCCTTCTCCTGGCCCTGGGGGCCACGGGCCTGCTCCTCCTCCTGGCCCTGACCCTGAGGCCCTCTCCCCGCCTCCTGAAGGGGATACGTGGGGTGCTGGACATCCACTACCTCCTCCCGGGGACCCTCCTGGGGGTGAGCCTCATCCTCCTCCTGGCCCCCACCCCCCTCTACGGGACCCCCTGGCTCCTCCTCCTCGCCTACCTGCTCCACTTCGCCGCCCTGGCGTTGAGGGCCCTTGAGGGGGGACCCGCCGTGGAGGGCGCGGTCCTGGCGGGAAGGGTGCACGGCCTCTCCCCGGGGCGGGCCTGGTGGCGGCTCGGGTATCCCCTGCTCCTTCCTTCCCTCTACGCCGGGGTTTTTCTCATATTCCCCTTGGCCTTTTCCGAGATCACCCTCTCCGCCCTCCTCTACGCCCCGGGAGCGGAAACCGTGGGGGTGGCGGTGCTTTCCGCCCTGAATGGGGGTCTTTACCGGGAAGCCAGCGCTTTGGGCCTGGTCCTCATGGCCCTGGCCGCCTTGGCCCTTTTGGGGAGGCCCAGATGATCCGCCTCGAGGGCCTCAGCAAGCGCTTTCCCCAGGGGGGAGGGGTGGAGGGAGTGGAACTGGAGATCCTCGAGGGGGAGGTGTTCGTGCTCCTGGGGGCCTCGGGAAGCGGCAAGACCACCCTCCTCAACCTGGTGGCGGGCCTGCTTTCCCCGGACCGGGGCCGGATCCTCCTGGCGGGGAAGGAGATCACCCACCTGCCCCCGGAGAGGCGGGAGCTGGGCTATGTCTTCCAGGACCAGGGGCTTTGGCCCCACCTGACCGCCCTGGACCACCTCCTCCTGGTGATGCCAAGGCCCGACCGGAAGGAGGCCCTGGCCCTTTTGGAAAGGGTGGGCCTTCTGGACCACGCCCACAAGCGCCCCCACCAACTGTCCGGCGGCCAAAGGCAACGGGTGGCCTTGGCCAGGGCCCTGGCCCGCAGGCCCCGCCTCCTCCTCCTGGACGAGCCCTACAGCGCCCTGGATCCGGTGCTGAGGGAGGAGCTCCGCCTCGAGGTGCGCACCCTGCTGAAGGAAAGGGGAACCACCGCCCTCCACGTGACCCACGACCCGGAGGAGGCCATGCTCCTGGCGGATCGGGTGGGGGTGATGAGCCAAGGGCGTCTCCTCCAGGTGGGGGCGCCCAAGGAGGTCTACCTGAGGCCCAACTCTCTGGAGAGCTTCCTGGCCTTCGGCCGGGCCAACGTGTTTTCCCGGGATGGGGAGGTGCTGGCCTTCCGGCAGGAGTGGGTGCGCCCCGGCGGCAGCCTGGAGGCCCTGGTTCTGGAGCGGCGGGAGCTCAGGGGGGAGGTTCTCTGCCGGGTCCAGCTGGAATGGGGGGAGGCCTGGGTGCGCCTCGAGGCGGGGGTGGGGGAGCGGGTGAGGCTGCAGATCCACCCCCTTCTCCGCTTTCCCCAGGGCCTCCCTGACCCTGCCATGACGGCAGAGGTCTAGGCTTCTGGCGGAGGTGAGGCGATGAAGCGGGCATGGCTGGTCACGGCGCTAGGCCTGGGATTGGCCTTAGGGCAGGGAACCGTCACCCTGCAGTACTGGCACATCAACACGGAGGCCTTCGGCCTGCCGGCGGTAAGGGAGCTCATCCGGGAGTTCGAACGGAGGAACCCAGGTATCAAGGTGGAAGAGCGGTACCACCCCAACGCCTACACGGGCCTCCTCCAAAACCTGCAGGCCGCCCTCGCCGCCGGGAATCCACCCGACGTGGTCCAGATGGGGTACCTTTACACCCGGTACGCCGCCAAGAACCTGCCGTATGTGCCCATCGCCGAGCTGGCGAGAAAGTACGGGAACGAAAGGCACCTGCGTCGCTTTGCCCCCAACATCCTGGCCTTGGGCCAGGTGGATGGCGTCCTGGTGGGCATGCCCTACTCCCTGTCCAACATCGTCGCCTACAACAACGCAGACCTGTTCCGCCGTGCAGGCCTGGATCCGGACCGCCCCCCCAGCACCTGGGAGGGATGGCGGAGGGCCGCCCGCCAGATCAAGGAGCGCACGGGAAAGTACGGAATCTATCTCATCCTCCTGGATGACAACTGGGCCATCGAGGCCCTCATCCGTTCCAACGGGGGCACCCTCCTGCGGTGCGAGAACGGGGTGTACCGCACCGGGATCGGGGACAAGGAGGCCATCGAGGCCCTGGCCATGTGGGCGGGCCTGGTCAAGGAGGGCCTGGCCCTTGGGGCCCCCCTCCAACAGGGTGAACAGGCCTTTCTGGCAGGGGAGGCGGCCAGCTTCATGACCACCATCGCCCGCAGGGCGGGCCTCCAAGAGCAGACGCGCGGCCGGTTCGAGCTCCGGGCCGCCCGCTTCCCCACCTTTGGCGGCAAGCCTCCCGCCCTCCCCGGCGGAGGCAACGTCCTTATGGTCTTCAGCCGCGACCCCAGGAAGCAGGAGGCGGCCTGGAAGTTCATCCAGTTCCTCACCTCCCCGGAGGGATTCACCATCTGGACCAAGGGAACGGGGTATGTACCCCTCCTTCCCGAGCTCATCCGCGACCCCCGGTACCTCAAGGACTTCGTGGAGAAGAATCCCATCCAAAAGGTGGCGGTGGAGCAGCTTCCCTTCACGGTTCCCTGGACGAGCTTCCCCGGGCCCAACGGGTTGGCGGCCAGCCAAGCCCTCTTCCGGGCCACCCAGAAGGCCCTGTCCAGCCAGGCCACAGCCGAGGCAGCCCTTAGGGAAGCCGCCCAGGAGATCCATCGCCTCATCGGAACGGAGCGGTGCAGCGAGTAGCCGTGCGCCAACGAACCCCGGGGATGGGGAGGCGGCCTGACCTCGAGGGCATCCTCCTGGTGGCCCCGGGGTTCGGCCTCCTTTTGGTCTTCGTCTACTGGCCCCTGGTCTACAACCTTTGGCTGAGCCTTCACGACTGGAACCTGGTGCGGCCCCAGGCTGAGTTTGTGGGCCTCGCCAACTACCAGGCCCTCCTGCAGGATCCACTCTTCAGCCAACTTCTCCGCCAAAGCCTCCTCTACATGGGCCTCGCCGCCCTTGGCAACTTCCTCCTTCCCCTGGGACTCGCCCTCCTCACCCTCCAGGTGGGTGGACGCTGGGCGGAGTTTTATCAATCCCTGCTGTTCGCCCCCACGGTGGTGGCGGTGTCAGTGGCGGCTTTGGTTTGGCTGTACCTCTACCTTCCCGCAGCCGGTCCCTTGGCCAAGCTGGCCGGGATGGTCGGTATAGAAGCTCCCAATTTCCTTTCGGACCCCCGGTACGCCCTCCTTTCGGTAAGCCTGGTGGCCAACTGGAAGTTCCTGGGTTTCCACTACCTCATCGCCCTGGCCGCCCTTAAAAGCCTTCCCCGGGAAGTGCTGGAGGCGGCGCGGGTAGATGGGGCTGAAGGCTGGGTCTTTTTGCTAAAGGTCCTTTTCCCCCTCCTCGGACCCACCCTCCTGTTCCTCTTCCTGAGCGCCCTGGCCAGCGGCCTCGAGTACGCCTTTGTCCCCATCGACGTGATGACCCAGGGGGGCCCCTTCGGCCACACTTCCAACCTGTTGTACGCCGTGTACCAGGAGGCCTTCCGGTTCTTCCGGTCTGGGGTGGCAGCCGCCCAAGCGGCTCTCCTGACCCTTGGTCTCGGGCTCATCATCCTGGGCCAGCTCCACATGATGGGGAGAAAGCATGCTTAGGAAGGCTCTGGTCCACCTACTCCTTTTTCTCGCCACCCTCTTGCTCCTGGCTCCCTTCGGCTACCAGTTCAGCCTATCCCTCACCCCTCCGGAAGCCCTCTTCGCCTCCCCCTGGCCCTTCGCCCATCCCATAACCCTGGAGAACTATCGGGTGGTGCTGGAGAAACTGCCCATGGCCCGTTACGTCCTCAACACCCTGGTCTTCGCTGGAGTTTCCGCCTTGGGGCAGCTCCTTTTGGGGCTTCTCGCAGCCTACGCCTTCGTCTTCCGCAGGCCACCCCTTTCGGGGCTCCTCTTCTCCCTCTTCGTGCTCAGCATGCTGGTTCCCTTCGTGGTCACCTACCTGCCCAACTACCTCCTGGTGGCTCGCCTTGGCCTCCTCAACACCTTCCCCGGCCTCATCCTTCCCATGCTCACAGCAGGGTACGCCACCTTCCTCCTGCGACAGCACCTCCTCAGCTTCCCCCGGGAGATCCTGGAGGCAGCCTGGGTAGACGGGGCTTCCACCAGGGACCTTTTCCTGCAAATCCTGATACCCGCCAATCTTCCTACCCTGGCCGCCTTGGCCATCACCCTCTTCATAGGAGCCTGGAACCAGTTCATATGGCCTTTGCTGGTGGCCAACCGGCCCGACATGTACGTGCTTACGGTGGCGGTGCAGCGGTTTGCCGGAGGGGAAGGGGCCAACGCATGGGGGCCTCTCATGGCCGCCTCCGTTCTCGCCACCCTGCCCACCCTTCTCCTCTACCTGGCCTTCCACCGACGCATCCTGGAAACCCTAATGGAAGGGGGAGTGAGGGGATGATGCGCATCCTGTTCTTTGGCGACGTGGTGGCCGAACCTGGGTTAAAGGCCTTGGCCCAGGAACTCCCTGGCCTGCGCCAGGAGTTCCGGCCCGACTTCGTGGTGGTCAACGGGGAAAATCTGGACATCACGCTCCCCGAGGCGGGGAAGGCAGGTATGCATCCCGATACCCTAAAGGCCCTCCTCGCCCTCGGGGTGGACGCGGTCACCGGAGGCAACCACTCCTTCGATCCCCCCTGGGCCGAACAGGTCCTGGGCCACGCCCGGGTACTCCGTCCCCTAAACCATAGCCGCCACGCCCCGGGCAAGGGAAGCCTGCTCCTAAGGAAGGGGGGAAAGGAGCTCTTGGTGGTTAACCTGGCGGGTCGATCCGCCTTACCGCAAGCTGGGGATCCCATCGAGGCCTTTGAAAATCTTTTGTCCCAATGGCCCAGGGTGCCCATCCTGGTGGATTACCACTCGGAGTCCGTGTTCGAAAAGCTCGGCTTCGCCTACCTCTTTGATGGGAAGGCGGTTGCCGTGGTGGGGACCCACACCCATGTGGCCACCCAGGATGCCCGGATCCTGCCCAAGGGCACAGCCTATGTGTCCGACGTGGGCATGGTGGGCAACGACGGGGGTTACCAGGGGTACGACCCGGAGTTCCTGGTGGAGGCATTAAGGAAACGAATCCCCCCTAGAGGTTTTGTCCTACGGTCTGCGGAGGGCCCGGCCCGGGTGAGCTTTGTGTTCTTGGAAGTCGAGGAGGGTAGGGCTCGTAGCCTCCTCCACGCCTCCTACCTCTTGGCGACTCCACCCGTCTCTCAAGAGCGGCCTGTGGAATAGCAACCCGCGGACCCGCCAAGCAGGTTCCTGCTCATAGCACCTGCACGTAAAGGGCCAGATGGTTCCTCCCATCCCGGTACTCCAGCCAGCCGACCAGGCCCGGGTTGTACCGGCTCTCCCGGGAAGGTCCAGATCATAGATCCTCAGCCAAAAGAACCTAGACCCCCGGCTCCGTGGAAGCCTGCACCGTGTACGCCGCCTCTTCTCCCTAGGATGGAGCCAACGAAAACCCCATCCACCCACGCTCCACCTCTAGGCCATCCCCCCTCCCTCTTGAACACCACCTCCAGCCCCTTGGGGTTGCAAAAGCCCCCGAATCCTTGGTTCCCCAGGCAGAAGCGCAGGGTAAAGGCCTCCCCCACCCTAAGCTGGTTAGAGCTCACCTCCACCCGCCACAGGTAGAAGCGGTAGCCCTGGTCCCGCTCCAGGCCAGGATGTACAGGCCTACCAGAAGTTCCGGTAACCCATACCTTACCCGACCCGTGACCCTTAACGCCGCCTCAGGAAAGTAAGGCCCAGGAGGGCGAGAAGGGTGACGTAGAGAAGGACCGCCGCCACGGCGCTGGCCGCCCGGAAGTCCTCGCGCAGGCTCTGGAAAAGGAGGAGGGGCAGGGTGATGGTGCCAAACCCCGCCACCATGCTGGTGATCTCAAACTCCCCCATGGAGATGGCAAAGGCCACCAGGCTTCCCGAGAGCACGGCGGGCACCAGGTTCGGCACCAGCACGTACCGCAGCCTGGCCCAAAGCCCCGCCCCCGAGGCCCGCGCCGCCTCCATGAGGAGGCCCACCTCGAGGCCCGCCAACCCCGCGTACACCGTGCGGAAGAAGAAGGGAAACCCCAAGGCCGCATGCCCCAGCACCACGATCCACAAAGTTCCCGACAGGGAAAGGGGTGGGCGGTTAAAGGCCAGGAGAAACCCCAGGCCCACCACCAGGGGGGGCACCAGAAGGGGCAAAACCTGCAAAAGCCGCCTCAGCCCTTCCCCCGCCCGCCCAGCCCAGGTGTAGGCCGCGTAGGCGGTGGGCACCCCCACCACGATGTTGATGGCCACAGCCGTAAAGGCAATCCGCAGGGAGAGGAGGCCCGCCTCCACGTACTTGGGATCCCTGGCGATCCGGACATACCAGTCCAGGGTGAATCCCTCGGGAAGCACGTCCAGCCACATGCGGCTGAAGGAGTAGACCACTGGGGCCAGCATGGGCAGAATGAGGTAAAGGAGGAGGAAGGCAAAAAAAAGCCAGCCCAAAGCCCTCATCGCTGGTACCTCCTTTCCCAAAGGGCGAGCAGATACAGCCCCACCCCCGTGGAGGCCATGAGGACCACGGACAAGGCGGCGGCCAGGGGCAGGTCAAAGGTGCTCTCCGCCACCAGGCTGTAGATCTGCAAGGAGAGGAGGTTCTTGGCAAAGCCCGTGAGGGCCAGGGCCGTGCCGAAGGCCCCCATCATCCCGGCGAAGACGATGCTGCTCCCCGCCAGGATCCCCGGCATCAGGGCGGGCAGGAGGACCCGTACCCAGGCCTGGAAAGGCGTGGCCCCCGAGGCCCGGGCGGCCTCCATCAGGCTCCGGCCCACGCTCTCCAGGAGGGGCATGAGGGCAAGGGCGAAGAGGGGGATGTTGTAGAAGGGAAACACCGAGAACAACCCTGCCCAGGAGTAGAGGTCAAACCGGGGCCATCCTAAGGAGGCAAAAATCTGGTTCAGCACCCCATTCCTTCCCAGAAGCACGATGAAGCCGAAGGCCACCACCAATCCGGACAGGGAGACGGGGATGGCGTAGAGGCTCATCAAAAACCCCTTCCACCGAAGGGGAAGCTTGCTGGTCCAGTAGGCGAGGAAAAGACCGCCCAGGGCGGCCACCAGGGTGGACAGGGTGGCAAAGACCACCGAGTTCCGCCAGGCCTCCAGGTAGGCGGGAGCCGTGAGGGCCTTGGCGTACCGGGCCAGGGTCAGGCCCTCGGGGGCGGCGAGGCTCCGCTCCACGATGGAAAAGAGGGGATAGGCGAAGAAGAGGAGGAGAAAGAGAAGCCCGGGAAGGAGCAAGAAGCGCTCGCCGCGCACCCGTCACCCCCTAACGGATGGTCTCCCCGTAGTACTTCTGCAGGGCCTCGGAAACCGCCTCCTCTCGCTTGTAGTCCACGAACTTCACCTTGGCGTAGGCGCTCTTAGGCGGGTACTTGGCCGCTATGTCCTTGGGCAGCTCCACGTCGGGACGGATGGGGGACACAAAGGCCTTGGCGAACAGGCTTTGCCCGTACTTGGAGAAGATGAACTCCAGGAAGAGCCTTGCGGTGTTGGGATGCGGGGCATTGCGGGCGGCAACGATCCCTCCCCCGTTGGCCAAGGTGCCGTCCTGGGGGATCACCACCTCCGTGGGGAAGGGGAAGCGCTCCTTCCAGGCCAGGAGGTTGTAGTCGTAGTTGATGAAGATCCCCACCTCGCCCCGCTCAAACTTGGCGGTGGTCACCTTGGCCTCCACCGCCCCGATCACCCCCAGCTTGTGAAGCCTGGCGAAGAAGTCCACCCCCGCCTTGTAGTTGTAGGGATCCCCGCTGAGGGCGTAGGCGGCGCTCATGATGGTGGCTACCCCGGTGCCGGTGGCCCTCGGGTCCATGTACTGGATCAGGCCCTTGTACTCGGGGCTTTCCAGTTCCTTCCAGGTCCTGGGCACCTTCTTGACCAGCCGGGTGTTCACGATCCAACCCAGGGTGCCCTTGTACCCCGTGTACCAGGCGGAGCCATCCTTGCCCACGCCCTTCTGCCCTTCCGGAAGGGCATCCCAGGAGGTGACCTTGTAGGGCAAGGTGAGCCCTTCCTCCGCCAGGGTCATGGCGAAGGCCGGCTTCAGATCGGCCACGTCGTTTTTGCTGGCCTTCTCCTCCCGCATGCGGGCCAAGACCACGGCGCTACCCATGTCGATGTCCTGCTGGCGGATGCCGAAAAGCCGCTGGAACTCGGCGTAGATGCCCCCGTAGTTAGCCCAGTCGTTGGGCATCCCGTAGCTGTTGATGACCCCGCCCTCCGCCCGGGCCTTCTGCGCCAGGTCGCGGATGTAAGGGGTGTCCAGTTCCGGGGGAAGCTGCGCACCCGCCTGGGCCAAGGCCCCACCTTTTAGGGCCAGGGAGCCCAGCACCAGGGCCCCTATACCGGCTAGAATCCAAACCGCTTGCCGCTTCATCCTTCACCTCCCATTGCCTCGGGGACCAGCCCCGTTGAGGCCAACCTGCCGTACACCTCCAGGTATTCCGATGCGTTCCGGGGGGGAAGCTCCACCAGCACCGTGCAGGGTTTCCCGGCAAAGGCCCTTAGGTCCTCCGGGTCTGGGGGCAGGTGGAGGTCGTACCGTCCGTCGTTTGCGTGGGCGTGAACGTGGACCAACCGGGTTCCCAGGACTTCCACGAAGGCCATGGGGTCCTGTCCCGCCATACGGGCGTGGCCCAGGTCCAGGCAGAACTCCAGCTGGGGCACCTGGAGGAAGAAGGCCATCTCCTCCGGGGTCCTGGGAACCTCCTGGGGAGCCGGAAGGTTCTCCAGGGTAAGCCTAAGGCCCAGGTCCGAAGCCAGCAGGGCGAGCTCCGCCAGACCCTCGAGGGCCCTTTCCAGATACTCCCGCCTAAGCTTTTCCTCCTGCTCCCTCAGGGCCTCGTGGGCCGGGGAGAGGCCGGGGGGCGGGTAGTCGGTCCAGGGAAGGTTGCCCGCATGCAGGTTAACCAGAAAGGCCCCCATTTGGGCGGCCCGCTCCAGATCCTCTCGGAGCACCCTTAAGGAGACCTGGCGGATCTCGGGAACCCCAGAGCCGGGATACAGGTCCATGTAGCGGGCGTGGAAGGTAAGGGCGTAGCCCATGGACCGGGCCTCCTGCGCGGCGTCGAAGAGCTCCAAAGCAGCGGAACCGGGAACCTCTATGAACTGGTAGCGGTTAAGCAAACCCCTGGCGTAGTCCAGGAAGGCCGCAGGATCCTTAGGGGGACGAAAACCCAGCCTCATCGCTCCTCCCGTACAAAGGGGGCCTCCTCGGGAAGCCCCAGGCGGACCCTTTCCCCCAGGGCAGGCACCCTGCCGGGGGGCAGGTCCACCTTCAGCACCAGCCCCTCCACCTCCACCTCCAGGCGCACCAGGCTCCCCAGGTAGGTGGCCAGCACCACCGTGCCCTCCAGGAACCCCCCCTCCTCCAGGTGGAGCTGCTCGGGGCGCAGGAGCAGGAACCCCGGGCCCTCCCCCTTGACCCGCACGGGCCAGGGACGGTCCCGGTGGAACAGGCCCTCCCGGGCCTCCCCGGGCACCAGGACCCCGGTTCCCACAAAGGCGGCCACGAAGGGGGTGGCGGGCTCCTCGTAGATCTCCCTGGGGGTCCCCAGGTGCTCCACCCTCCCCTCCCGCATCACCGCGATCCGATCGGAAAGGGCCAGGGCCTCCTCCTGGTCGTGGGTCACGTACAGGGTGGTGAGGCCCGTTTCCCTCTGGAGGCGCTTAAGCTCCCCCCTCAGTTCCTCCCGGATCTTGGCGTCCAGAGCCGAGAGGGGCTCGTCCAAAAGGAGTACCTTGGGCTCCCGGGCCAGGGCCCGGGCCAGGGCCACCCGTTGCTGCTGGCCCCCGGAGAGCTCCTTGGGGTAGCGCCCCTCGAGGCCCACCAGGTGGACCATCTCCAGGAGCATCCCCACCTTGCGGCGCACCTCCCTCTCGGGAAGCCCCTTCAGCCTCAAGGGAAAGGCCACGTTCCCGAATACGGTCATGTTGGGAAAGAGAGCGTAGTTCTGGAACACCATGCCGATGGGCCTCCGCTCGGGGGGAAGGCTGTTGACCCGCTCCCCCCCGATGCGCACCTCCCCGGCATCGGGCGCCTCGAACCCCGCCACCAGGCGCAGGGTGGTGGTCTTGCCGCACCCCGAGGGGCCCAGCAGGGTGAAGAACTCCCCCTCCTTAAGCCCCAGGTCCACCCCGTCCACGGCCACCACCTCGCCGTAGCGCTTTCGCACCCCCAAAAGCTCCACCACCGCACACCACCTTCCCAAGGACTTGTCAGCCCCGCGTCAGGAGCCGGTAGTAGGCCGCCACCAGGGCCAGGGTGAGGAGAAGGAGGAGGTAGCCCATGGCGCTGGCCCCGGAGAGGTCCAGGCCCAAAAAGGCCTTGCGGTAGATGTAGTAGCTCACCAGGTCCGTGGCGGAACCGGGCCCTCCGCGGGTCAGCACGTAGACCAGGTCGTAGGTGCGCACCTCCGCCAGGGTCTGCAGGATGAGAAGGACCACCAGCACGGGACGCAGGAGGGGTAGGGTCACCCGCAAAAAGGCCTGCCAGGGGGTGGCCCCGTCCACGTAGGCGGCCTCCAGGGGCTCCTTGGGCAGGCTCCTCAGGCCCGCCAGGAGCACCAAGGCGGCAAAGGACACCTGCTGCCACACGTCCACCAGGGCCAGGGAAAAGAGGGCGTAGCGGGCATCCCCAAAGAAATCCACCTTCCCGAAGAGGTAGGAGAGAATCCCTAGCTCCGGGTGCAGGATCATCTTCCATATGAGCCCCACCCCCACCGGGGCGATGAGCATGGGCAGGCTCACCACGAAGTAGTGAAACCCCTTCCAGGGCAGGTTCTGCTGCAGGAGCACCGCCAGGATCAGGGCCAGCACCAGGGTGAGGCCCACGGTAACAGCCACGTACAAGGCGGTGAGGCCCAGGGCATGGAGGAAATAGGGGTCGCGGAAGGCCTCCTGGTACCGGGCAGGCCCCACCCAGTCGTAGCTTGGCCTGAGGAAGCTGTAGCCGGTCAGGGAGAGGAAGAGGGCGTACAGAAGGGGGAGGCCCACCACCCCACCCAGGACCGCCAGTCCCGGAAGGGCCAGGAACCAGGCCACCCCCCTCTGCCCCATCTCCCGCCTCCTCAGCGGAGAAGCCCCGCCTTCCGCAAGAGCCCCTCGAGGCCCTTGGCCGCATCCTGTAGGGCCTGCTTAACCGCCTTCTGTCCGGCCGCCGCCAGGCTGATCTCCCGGCCCACCACGTCCTCCATCTCCGCCGTGTAGGCGAAGATGGGCACCTTCTTGGCCTTGGCGATGATGGCCTCCGCCTGGCGGTAGTAGGGGTACTTCCTCAGCACCTCCGGATCCTGGAAGGCATCCTTGCGGGTGGGAGCGTGGCCCATCAGGGCACGCTTCTTGACGATCTCCTTGGACTCCACCCAGGAGATGAACTTCCAGGCCGCTTCCTTGTTGCGGCTGTTTTTGGGGATGGCCCAGCCCCACCCCCCGTTCACCCCTGCTCCTCCGGGCATGGGGGCCAGGGCCACCTTGCCCGCCACCTTGGGGCACTGCTTGGCGTCGTCCAGCTGGGGAAGCATCCACCAGTAGGTGACCATGCTGAAGGCCTGGCCCTGGCACATGACCCGGAAGGTGTCGTCCAGGTTGAAGTTCAGGGCCCCCTTGGGCGCCGCCTCCCGGATGTTCCTCACGTACAGGCTCAGGGCCTTCTCCCCCTGGGGGCTATTCAGGGTCACCCGCCAGTTGCGGTCCACGTAATCCCCCCCGGCGGCGAAGAGGTAGTTGGAGAACTCCATGAAGTTGGGGTCCCCCCGCTGCCCCTGCATGGCGGCCCCGGAAACCCCGGCGTTTTTGGCCATGAAGAGGGAGAGGTCCACGTACTCCTCCAGGGTGCGGGGCAGGGCCAGGGGGCGCTTGTACTGGGCCTGGAAGCGGTCGTTGAGGTCCTTGCGCTCCAGCAGGTCCTTGCGGTAGATGAGCCCCATGGCGTAGTTGTACATGGGGATCATGTAGAGCTTCCCCTGGTAGTACCCCACCAGGTCCAGCATGGAGGGGTAGTAGACGGAGAGGTCGAAGCCCGAGGCCTTCACATAAGGCTCCAGGGGCTCAAGCCACCCGGCGGCGGGAAACTCCCCCGCCCAGAGGAAGTCCACCTGCAGGAAGTCGTAGGCGTTTTCCGGGGCCAGGAACTGGGCCACCAGCTTGTCGTGCATGGCCCCGTACTGGACCTTCTCGAACTCCACCCGGATGCCCGTGGCTCGCTCGAACTCGGGGAGGAGCGCCTCGATGATCCGGGTTTCCGGCACGTCCTCCATCAGGGCCCGAAGCACCACCCCCTGGGCCAGGGAAGCCCCAAGCCCGAGAGCCAACCACACCGCCAGCCACCTTTTCATGCCAGCCCACCTCCTTCCTTCACTTCACCGCCCCCAGGGTGAGACCCTCCACCAGATACCGGTCCACCATGCGGGCGAGAAGGGCCACGGGAAGAACGGAAAGCACCACCCCCGCCGCCACCTGGGCGAAGAGCACCCCCCGCTGGGTGACGAAGGTGGACAGGGCCACGGGTACCGTCTGGGTGTCCCGGCCCGAAAGGAGCAGGGCGAAGAGGAACTCGTTCCACGAGAGCAAGAAGCCCAGGATGCCGGCGGCGAAGAGCCCGGGGGTGGCCAGGGGCAGCACCACGCGGAAGAACACCTGGAAGGGCGTGGCCCCGTCCACGTAGGCCGCCTCCTCCAGCTCCCGGGGAAGGTTCTGGAAAAACCCCAGGAGCAACCAGGCCATGAAGGGAAGGGCGAAGGCCAGGTAGGAGAGCACCAGGGCCCAAAGGGTCCCCGACAGGCCGAAGAGCCGCATGAGGGCGAAGAGGGGCAGGGCCAGGACGATGGGGGGAGCATCTGGGTGGCCAGCACGGCGAAGCGCAGCCCGTGCCCTCCCACCCGGTAGCGGGCCAGGGCATACCCCAGGCCCGCCGCCAGGGGCAGGCCCAGGAGCACCACGGAGATGGCCACCAGGAAGCTGTTGCGAAAGGCCTTTCCAAAAGGCCCCTCGAGGACATTCCGGAAGTTCTCCAGGGTCCAGGGTCCGAAGGCGGGGGGCAGGGCGTAGGCCAGCCCCTCGGGGAGGAGGGCGCTTCGCAGGGTCCAGAGCAGGGGCAGAAGGAAGAGCAGGTTGAAAAGCCACAGGCCCCCGTGGGCCAGCCACCTCATCGCCCTAGAAGATCCAGGCACCGCCGTTCACCTCCACCGCTTCCCCGGTGATGAAGTCCGAGTCCGGACCCGCCAGGAAGCTCACCACCTTGGCCACGTCCTCGGGCAGCTCCAGCCGGCCCAAGGGAGTCTGGCGGATGTACTCCTGGACCACCTCCTCCGGGGAGATGCCGCGAAGCTGGCTTTCCCAGAGGACCTCCCTCTCCTGCATGGAGGTGCGCACAAAGCCCGGGTTGACAGCGTTGGCCGTGATCCGGTAGGGGGCGAGCTCCTTGGCCACCGCCTGCACCAGGCCCAAGACGGCGAACTTGCTGGCGGTGTAGTGGGCCAGGAGGGGGGCCGCCTGCCGGGCGGCCATGGAGGCGGTGGCGATGATCTTTCCCCTAAGCTCCCGTCCCGGCATCAAGGGTTGGTGCACCATGGCCCGGGCAAAGGTCTGTACGGTGAGGAAGGTGCCCTTGGCGTTCACGGTGAGGTTGAAGTCCCACTCCTCCTCCGTCAGGTCCAGAAAGCGGTTCATGGTGGACACCCCGGCGTTGGCCACCAGGACGTCCAGCCGGCCGTCCTCCCGGAACACCCTGTCCCGGGCGGCCTCCAGGTCCTTCCTCGAGGTCACGTCCAGGGGCAGATAGGGCATCCCCAAGGCCTCCCCCACCGCCTTGGCCCGTTCCCCATCCAGGTCCGTGACCCACACCTTGAAGCCATCCCGGGCCAGCCGCTCGGCGATGGCCTTGCCGATGCCGGTACCCGCACCCGTCACCAAGGCGTTAGGCATACTTACCTCCCAGGCGCGGGTAGAGGTCCTTGAGGCGGCCGTAGAGTTCCCGGTAGACCTCGTAAAGTTCCCGGTAAACAGGGACCCACTCCCCCACAGGCTCCGTCACCTCCTCTACCCTGCGCCTTATATCCCCGTACCCCCAGAGCCCTGCGGCCACCCCCGCCAGGAAGGCGGTGCCGAAGGCGCTACCCAGGTTCGCTTCAGAAAGCCTCTCCAGGGGCCTCTCCAGGACGCTGGCCAGGATCCTCCGCCAAAGCCGGCTCCTGGCACCCCCGTCCATGACGAAAAGCCGCTCCACCCGGTGCCCCCTGGCCTCGAGGACCTCCACATGGTGGCGGAAGGCATAGGCCACCGCCTCCAACAGGGCCCGCCAGAGGTGGGCGGGGGTGTGGGTGAGGGTGAGGCCCACCACGGTGCCCCGGGCCTCGGGGTCGTGGATGGGGGTCTTCTCCCCCAGGAAGTAGGGCAGGACCACCAGGCCCTGGGCCCCCGCGGGCACGGCCTCCGCCTCCTGGTCCAGCTGGGCAAACCCCACCCCGGGCCGGAACCCATCCCTAAACCACCGGAGGAGGCTTCCCGTGGTGGCCATGCACCCGTTGATCACGTACAGGCCGGGAATGTCGTGGAAGTCGATGAAGAGCTCGGGCACGGGGGCGAACCGGTCCACCGCATAGAGGAAGTCCCCCGCCCCTCCCAGCTTGACCACCGCCTCCCCTTCCTCCTTGAGGCCGGAGGCCAGCGCGGCGGCGATGTGGTCGGCGCTCCCGGCGATGACGGGAAGGCCATGGGGAAGGCCCACCTCCTGGGCCACCTGGGCATCCACCTCCCCCACCACCTCCCAGGGCCGCCGCACGGGGCCCAGGAGAGACGCCTCCAAGCCAATGTACTCCAGCACCTCCCCAAGCCAGGCCTCGCTGGAGGGGTTCCAGAGCCCCGACTCCAGGGCCCAGTTGGCCTCCTGGTACCGGGCCCCCGTGAGCCGGAAGGCCATGTGCTCGTAGGACCCCGAGATCCAGGCCACCCCTGCCCAGGCCTCGGGCTCCCGCCTTCTGAGCCAGAGGAGCTTCGGGGCCAGGACCTGCTGGTTCCAGGTGGCCCCGGTGCGGGCGAAGAGCCAATCGTCGCCGAAGCGCTCCTTAAGCTCCCGGATCTCCTCCACAGCCCGGGCGTCGTTCTGCTGGATGGAGGGCCTCAGGGGACGTCCCCGGGCATCGTGGAGGACCAGGGCCGGCACCATGCCGGAGATGCCCAGGGCCTTTAAGCCCCGGGGATCCCGGCCCTGGAGCACCTGGCGGACCGTGGCCTTAAGGCCCTGCCACCAGCTCTCCGGGTCCTCCTCGGCGAAGCCGGGATGGGGGGAGTGGAGGGCGTGGGGGTGTTCCGCCTCCGCCAGCACCTCCCCCTCCCCCGACAGGAGGACCGCTTTCACCGAGGTCGTCCCCACATCCACCCCGAGGATCATCACCGCCCCCTTGCCCGCCGCACGATCTCCATGAACTCCCGGGCCCGCTTGGGGTCCACGGGGTTCCAGGTGATCCCCTCCTCCTTGAGGGCCGTGCCCACGATGACCCCATCCGCCACCCTAAGGATCTCCTCCACGGTCTCGTGCCGGACGCCGGTGTTGGCCAGCACCGGCACCTGGGGCAAGGCTTCCTTCACCGCCCGCAGATGCTCCAGGTTCACCCCCTCCCCGGTCATGGGGCCGGAAACCAGGATGGCATCCGCCAGGCTGGAAAACACCGCGCTTTTAGCCCTTTCCACCAGTGAGCGGGAGTCCAGGGGAGAGGCGAACTCGGCGGAAACGTTGTACAGGAGGAAGAGGTCATCCCGCCCGAGCCGCCTCTGGTAGCGCAGGGCCTCCGCTGCCCTTCCCTGCCAGAGGCCCATGTCCGATCCGTAGAGGCCGGTGAAGATCTCCCGTACGAAGCGTGCCCCCGTGGCGGCCGCCAGGGCCATGGTGGCCATGGGGTCCCAGAGCACGTCCACCCCGAAGGGAACCCGGATCTCCTGCTTCAGGCGGCCGATCACGTAGGCCATGGTGGCGGTGCTGGCGGGGTCCACCTGGAGCTCGTAGGGCCGGTCGTTCTCGTTCCCGAACATCACCGCATCCACTCCGGCCTGTTGCAGGGCCAGGAGGTCCTGCCGCGCCGCGCTCACGATCCCCTCCAGGTCCCCGTCGTAAAGGGGAGCGCCCGGAAGGGCCTTGAGGTGCACCATGGCGATGACCGGCTTGTATCCGAAAAGGGCTTCAAAGCGTTTCACGTACCACCTCCACCGGTACCAGGGCCTCGAGGGTAGGGTCCTCGAGGTCCGTGATCACGAGATGCAGGGCGTTCAGAGGGGCCACGAAGGCAGGGGCCCTTTTCCCCCACTTGCTGCGGTCCGCCAGGAGGACGGTGCGCTGGCTCACCGCCATGGCTTTCCTCTTCACCGCCGCCTCCTCGAAGGTGTGGTTGGTTATCCCCTCGGGATTGAAGGCATCGGCCCCCAGGAAGAAGATGTCCGCCCGCACCTGGCCCAGAAGCTCATCGGTCCAGAAGCCCACCAGGCTGTAGAACCCATTCCGAACCCTTCCGCCCGGGAGCAGGACCTCCGTCTCCCCCTGGGCCAGGACCTGGGCCAAGGCCACGTCCAGGGCTACAACCCGTAGGGCCCTGCCCGCCAGCAGGCGGGCCAGAGCCAGGGTGGTGGTGCCGGAGTCCAGAATCACCGTGGCCCCATCCGGGACCATGCTGCTCGCCCTGCGGGCAATGGCCTCCTTCTGGCTGGGATTCTGGGTGAGCTTCACGGCGTAGGGGGGCTCCGCCTCGGGGAGAAAGGCCCCGCCGTGGTCCCGCTGCAGGAGGCCCTGCCTGGCCAAGGCAGCCAGGTCCCGCCTTACCGTGGCCTCGGAAACCCCCAGGTGCCGGGCCAGGTCCTTGGTGCTCAACCCCCCGTGCTGGCGGAGAAGCTCAAGCAGGTTTTGCCGTCTTAAGCTGGCTAGGGGCATTGTTTGCGCGATTTTAAGCGTACCTGCGCGATTATGTCAAGACCTGTCCCGGAGGTTCCCGAAGAACCCTGGGGAGAAACGAGCTCCCGGGACGCCCGGCTTTTTCCCGAGGCACCCCTAGGTTCGTGTGGAAACCCTAGCCCACCAAGAAAAGGATGGGTGGGGGTTAGGGCCGGCTCCCCTTCCCAAGGACTTCCCGGTGAATGCGCATGGCGCCCACCAGGGCAAGGCCTTGAAGCAGGGCCAGCCCCAGGAGCGGGAGGGGGTACCCCACCCGCTCCACGGCCAGGCCAAAGGAGGTCTGGATGGCAAAGATGCCCAAAACCCCCGTGACGTTGACCAGGGCCATGGCACGGCCAGCGGAATCCGCAGCCAGGGAGGCCGTTTGCGCAAGGACCATGGCGTTGAAACCACCCCCTAGGCCCACCAGGGCGTAGGCCAGGGGCAAGGGAGCGCCCAACGCCCAAAGCACCAGGCCCAGGCTGAATAGAGCCACCCCCATCCCCAGGGAGCGCCCGGTACCCAGTGTGCCAGCCAGCACCCCGGCCAGCACGCCTCCACCAATGGAGGCAGCGTTTAGGACCAGAAGCCACCGACCTACCCAGGGCCCCTCGAGGCCCATCTCGTAGGCATAGGCTCCGGCCCACAGGCTCTGCACGGCAAAAAAGCCGCCGATGTAGGCGAAGGCCACCAGGCCCATGGAGGCCACAACCGCGCTCCCTCGCCACCTGCCCGCACCTCTCCCCAAGGAACCCTCCCCTTGGAAAGCGCGGGAAGCCGTACCCGACGGGCCGCCTCGAGGGCCCCTCCCCAAGCGGTCCTCTCCTGCCAACGGGTCCCGTGGGGCTACCCCCAGGCCCAAGAGGGCCAGGGCCATGGCCAGCAGGGCCAGCAGCAAAAAGGCTCCCCGCCAGCCCAGGTTCTCGCCGGCGTAGGCCAACGGGCTCGTGGCCAGCAACCCACCCAGGCCCCCCAGGGCCACGGTAAACCCGCTCATGGCCCCCATGCGCTGGGGGCTGTGGAGCTGGTACGCCCGGATGGCCCCCACCAGGGCCAGGGCCACACCGGCCCCCATCAGGCCCCGCCCCACCAGCAACAGGGTGAAGCCCCTTCCCAGGGCAAAAAGGAGGGAACCAAGGCCTGCAACAAGGAGAAGGGGGAAAAGCACCCGGCGCGGGCCGTACCGGTCCAGGAGGCCGCCCAGGGGGAGCTGGCCCAGGGCGAAGGCCAGGTAGAAGGTGGCGGTCAGGCCTCCCAGGGCCGCCGGGGAGAGCCCAAGGTCCCGGGCCAGGGGATCCGCCAGCACGGCGTTGGCGGAGCGCAACAAGTAGGAGAGGGCGTAGCCCAGGGCGTAGGGCAAGAGCCTTGCGCCTAGCTGCCCCACAGCACCCGCCGCAAGAAGGGCCAGTAGGCCAGAAGGAGGAGGCCCACCGCCGAGGCCAGGACGAAAGGCCAGATCTCCCGCCAGATCTTCTCGATGGGTAGTCCGCTAATCCGGGCACTCACGAAGAGGTTCACCGCCACCGGTGGGGTGATCTGCCCGATGGCCATGTTCACGGTCATGACGATGCCCATCCACACCGGATCCCAACCCATGTGGAGCATGACCGGAAGCAGGATGGGCAGGGTCAGGTAGTAGATGCTCACGGCATCCAAAAGCATCCCCAGCACCAGCCAGAAGAGGTTGAGGACGAGCATCAGGGCCAGGGGATTCCCGGCCCACTCCAGAAGGACCTGGGAAGCCCTTCCCACCAGGCCCACGGTGTCTGCAGCCCAGGCGAAGATCCCCGCCCAGGCCACGATGGCCATGACCACGGCGCTGGATACTCCTGCCTCCACCAGGAGAGGAACGAGATGGGCGGGGCGCAGAGTCCGGTAGACGAAGAAGCCCACAAATAGCCCCCAAAACACCCCCACGGCGGCCGCCTCCGTGGGGGTGAAGACCCCACCGTAGATGCCCCCCAGGATGACCAGTGGGGTCAGGAGCCCGGGCACCGCCTCGAGGAAGAGGCGGAACCGGGGCACCTCCACCTTCACCGCTTCTCCCCAGCCCCGGGCCCGGACCACCAGGACCGCAGCCAGACCCAGGAGCCCCCCTATGAGGATTCCCGGAAGGATCCCCGCCCAAAACTGCTGGGCCACCGAGGTGCTGGCCAGGGTAGCGTAGACGATCAGGGCGATGGAAGGAGGGATGATGATGGAGAGCTCCGCCGAGGCGGCCACCAAGCCAGCGGCGAACCCCGGGGCATACCCTTGGCGCACCATCATGGGGATGAGAATCCCACCCAAAGCGGCCACGGTGGCGGGGCCCGAACCGGACACGGCACCCCAGAACATCCCGGCCAGAACCGTGGTTATCGCCGCCCCCGCCCGCCATCCCCCCATGAGGGCCAGCAGAAGGCGCACGATCCTCTCGGCGATGCCGGCCCGGTCCATCACCGCTCCAGCCAGGATGAAGAAGGGGATGGCCAGCAGGGGAAACTTGGCAATGCCCGCCTGGAAGTTGAAGGAAACCACCTGAAGCCCAAGCCCCCCGGCAGCAATCACGCAAACGGCGCTGGCCCCCAGGGCAGCGGCCACGGGGACGCGCAACAGGAGAAGGGCAAGAAAGAGCCCTATGAGGAGGATCCCGAGCCCCATCCACCTACCCCCGGAGGCTCCGCCACACCCCTTCTAAGGCACGAAAGGCCACCCAGAGGGCCAGGAAGGGGGTGGGCAGGGTGTAGACCGCATTGGGCAGGCCCAGGGAGGGGGAGGTGGTCCTGAGGAGGAGGTCGTCCTGGGCCTGCCTCCAGGCCAAAAGGGCCAAGAGCAGGAAGAGGAGGGCAAACACGGCAAAGCCCAGGGCGACGAAACCCCGGCGCCAGGGCGCAGGGAGAACCTCCGTGAGGGCCACAAAGCGGATGTGGGCACCCTCCTGGCCCTCCCGCAAACCGATGGCCACGCCCAGCAGGGTGGCCCAGACAAAGGCGTTCACCAGGAGTTCCTCCGTGAAGGCCAGGGGATAGCGCAGGAAGTAGCGGGTAAGCACGTTGGCGAAGGCCAAGGTGGCCATGCCGCCCAGGAGCAGGGCCAAGAGGGTTTCCTCTACCTTGCGCAGCATCACTTGGCCCGCTTCTTATCCGCCTCCGCCTGGACGATCAGGGTCCCCCCAATCTCCCCCATCCACCGCTGGACCACGCCCGACACCCGCTCCCGGAAGCGGCCGATCTCCAGGGGCGTCAGGACCGTGACCTGCACGCCCTGGGACCGGAGATAGGCCAGGGGATCGGTGATCTCCACCTTCACCCCCAGGGAGGAAAGGTAGCGGAGGGCGGTGCCGTCGTCCATTCCCGCGCGGGCCAGGGCCTTCTGGTAACGGGCCGCCTCGAGGGCAGCCTCCTGGATGGCCTTCTGCACATCGCTGGGGAAGGTGCGCCAGGTCTGGGCGCTGGCGGCGAAGATCAGGGGATCGATCACGTAGTTCCACACCGTGAGGTAGCGCTGCCCAAGCTCCCAGAGCTTGTAGGGAATGATCACCCCCACGATGGGGTTCTCCTGGCCCTCAATGACCCCTTGCTGCAGGGCGGTCAGCACCTCCGCCCAGCTCATGGAGGTGGGGTTAGCCCCAAGGGCACGGAAGGTATCGATGAAGATAGGGGCCCCCACCACCCGGATCTTCAGCCCCTGGAGGTCCTCCGGGGTGCGGACGGGCCGCTTGGAGTTGGTGAGCTGCCGGTATCCGTTCTCCCCCCAGGCAAGGGGCTCGGCGCCAAGCTGCCGGAGCCTTTGGAAGATGGCCTTGCCCGCCTGGCCCTCCTCCACCGCGTCCAGCTCCTTATAGCTGGGGAAGAAGAAGGGCAGGTTGAAGAGGTTCAGCTCCTTCACCTGGGGAGACCAGTTGATGGTGGAGCCAATGGCGAAATCCGCCACGCCGGTGCGCAGAAGCTGGAACTCGTTGGTCTGCTGTCCGGCAAAGAGCTGGCCCGAGAAGTACACCTTGATGTTGACCCGGCCCCCCGTCTTTTCCTTGACCAGATCGGCGAACTTCTGGGCTCCCATGCCCCAGGCGGTGTTGGGAGCCACCACCACGGAGAGCTTGTACTCGCTCTTGAACTGGGCGAAAGCAAGTCCCAAGAGCACCAGGATGCCGGTCAAGATCCTCTTCATCTCACACCTCCTCGTAGTACCCGAGAATTGCGCCCACGGGGTAGGTTCTGCCTACCTCCGCCAAGGCCTCCCTCAAGACGCCATCCGCCTCGGCCTCCACCTCCACCAAGGCCTTGTCGCTTTCCACCTGAAAGAGGGGTTCCCCACGGCGAAACCCCTCACCCACCTCCTTGAGGAAACCCTGGAAGGTTCCCTCCTGCATGGTGAGGCCGAGCTGGGGCATCAGGATGGGTTTTAGCGCCACGCCAACACCTCCTTTGCCGCTTTGAGGATGTCCTCCACCTGGGGAAGAACCCGGCGCTCCAACGGAGGGCTGAAGGGAATGGGCACATGGGCCGCCCCCACCCTCGCCACGGGGGCCTTGAGCTTTCCCCAAAGCCTCTCCTCCAAGGTGGCGGCGATCTCGGCACCCGGACCCAGGAAGCGCCACCCCTCGTGGGCCACCACCGCCCTGCCCGTCCTTTCCACGGAGGCCAGCAGGGTATCCCAGTCCAGGGGATAGAGGGTCTTAAGGTCCACCACCTCCGCCTGCACGCCCTCCCCGGCCAGGAGTTCGGCAGCTTCCAGGGCCTTGTGCAGGGTCAGGGAGTAGCTGATGAGGGTGAGGTCCGTCCCCGGGCGCACCACCTCCGCCCGGCCCAAGGGGACTAGGTACTCCCCCTCGAGGACGGGTCCTTTTCGCGGATAAAGGGCCTTGTGCTCAAGATAGAGCACGGGGTCCTCAGACCGAATGGCGCTTTTTAATAGGCCCTTGGCATCCTTGGGGGTAGCGGGAGCCACCACCTTGAAGCCCGGCAGGTGGAGGAAAAGGGCCTCGAGGCTCTTGGAATGATGGGCGCCAGCGGAACGGATGGCCCCATCCGGGGCCCGGATCACCAGGGGAACCCGGAGCTTGCCCCCGGACATGTAGCGGATGCTGGCCGCCTGGTTGGCCAGCTCATCCATGGCCAGAAGAAGGAAGTCCGCGAAGTGGATGTCCAAGACGGGACGGGCACCCACCAGCGCCGCCCCCAAGGCCGCCCCCACCAGGGTGGGCTCGCTGATCGGGGTATCCCGAACCCTTTCCAGGCCGAACCGCTCCGGCAACCCCTTGAACTGTCCGAAAATGCCCCCCTGCTTGGCAATGTCTTCCCCCATGAGAAAGACCCGGGGATCCCGGGCCATCTCCTCCTCCATGGCCTCGCGGGTGGCCTCGGCGAAGGTGATCTGCCTCATCCCTCCCCCCACGGGTAGTCGCCCACCGGCTCGGCGAATAGGTCCGTAAGGGCTTCCTCCGGGTCCGGCCAGGGACTGCGTTCCGCAAAGGCCACCGCCTCCTCCAGAGGCTCCTCCTCTTCCCTTTCCAGGTCCTCCAGTTCTTTCTGGGCAACGCCTGAGGCCAGGAGCTTACCCCGGGCGATGGCCAAGGGGTCCCTTCTTCGGGCTTCCTCCACCTCCTGGCGGCTCCGGTACCGCTCGGGATCGCCCACATAATGCCCCTTGAAGCGATAGGTGTGCACCTCCAGGAAGGCTGGCCCCCGGCCCATGCGAATGCCGGAGAGGAGTTCAGCCGTAGCCCCATAGACCTCCTCCACCTCGGTCCCATCCGCTTCCAGATACGGCACCCCGTAGGCGGCGACCAGGGCGGGAACACGGAAGGCATGGCTCTCCGCAAATCCAGTGGTGGAAGCATACCGGTTGTTTTCCAGAACAAACAGCACGGGAAGCCTCCACAAGGCCGTCAGGTTCAGTCCCTCGTGGAGCACCCCGCGGCCCAAGGCCCCATCCCCGAAGAAGCAGAAGACCACTCCCTCCCGCCCTAAAACCCGGAGCCCCAGCCCGGCACCCACGGCAATGGGGATACCGCCAGCCACGATGCCGTTGGCCCCCAGCATCCCCCGGTCGGCGTCAAAGAGGTGCATGCTCCCCCCCTTTCCCCGGCAGATCCCCGTCTTACGGCCGAAGAGCTCCGCCATCATGGCCTTCGGTTCGACCCCCACCGCCAGGGCGTGGCCGTGGCCCCGGTGCGTGCTGGTGAGGTAGTCCCCCGGACGGTAGTGGGCCAAGACTCCTGCCGCCACGGCCTCCTGCCCGATGTAGAGGTGGACGAAGCCAGGGATCTTTCCCGTAAGAAAGAGTCGCTCCACCCGCTCCTCGAAGCGGCGGATCCGGTACATGAGCCGGTAGAGGTCAAGGAGCCCCATGGACCTCCTCCCCCGTCACCATTTGCCTGAGATCCTCCCGTCCCGTCCACAGGGCGGTGAGCTTGTCCACGCCGTAGGCAAGGGTCATCTCCGCCAGCACCACGTCGTGGCGCACGTACTCCTCCGCCACCAGGACCAGTGCTGGGTCCCTGGTCCGCACCGCCCAGCTCTCCCCTTCCCCAACCAGGTTTCCCACCACCACTTCCTCGTGGTCCCGCACCACGACAAAAAGCCGTGCCCGAAGCCTTCCCTCCACCACCCTGGGGTCAACGAAGTGGTGGTAGTAGATCTTCCCCAGTTCGGGGTCAGCCCGGTTTCCGAAAAGGACAAGGCGGATGCGCACACCGCGCCTCCGTACCTCTAACAGGGCATCCTGAAGAATGTCCAGCTGTTCCTGCCACAGGGAAAGGGTGAGGGCCCGGTCCGCCTGTTCCACCAGGGTCTGGGCCTCGGCCACGGTTCTTTCAGGGCCTCGAACACGCCAGATGGCCTCGGCGGGACGCTCCGGCCCTATGCGGCTCAGGCTCTCCCTGGCGCGGGCTATCTTTCGCGCCAGATCCCTTTCAAACCGGGAGAGAAGCTCTTCGGGAGGAACGGCTCCGTAAAAAACCCCCTCCTTGTCCTCCGTCCGGTATGCCGCACCGCGTGCCACCAAGCGATCCAGGGCCTGGTAGACCATCGAGCGAGGTACCCCACTTTCCTTTGCAACTTCATACCCTTTCTGGCGCCCGCCCCGAAGGAGGGCAAGATAAGCCTTGGCCTCGTACTGGCTGAAGCCTAAGGCTTGCAAATCCGCAATGGCCGGGGTAGCCGCGTCGGTCATGGGCGTAGTTAGTTTCCTAACCTCGTCTGGCCCAGTGTATCCTGGCGCACCATGCATGTCAAGGTCGGCTGGCGTGCCTGGCATATCGGCCAGTAAACGTCGATAGAGACGAAAGGGGAATAACAACCTGAGGGCGTGAGCGATCAACATCGCCGCCGAAGGGCCGCGATGGGTTTCCCCTCCTGCACTCGAGAATTCACCGGCGCATACCCTCCGTCAGCTCCTCGCATCGGGAAAGAGAGGGTTCGCGTCCACCGGCCACTCGAAAACGGTCAATACCGGGATGGGATCACCGACCGTCTACCTTTCCCTTTCGCCCGGCAACGTCGAATTCGGCGAGTAAGGCCCGGGCCCAGTATCGGGTATAAAGGGGGGCGCTCCCGGTCATGCAAAGGTTCCTAAGTATGGGCTTGGGTAAAACGGCGTGACGACGTTCAAAAACTTACCGCGAGGTGACGATGGTCCACCTTGCTCCCTATGCCAAAAACCGTCCGCCACCCTAAGCGACCTCATAGTGCCACTTAGTGGTTCCCGAAGCTTAGTTGGGCTTGCACCTCCATACTCTCTACCCCCTCTTCCATCTTCCATGTGAGGCTCTACAAGCCTCCGCTTTGGCACTTCCTTCTGGGGTTAAGCCCACCCCACCCTCGGCTCAAAGCCTTCCCCCGGCCCATACCCGAGGGGTGTGGGCTAGGAAGGCTCGCTTGCCCTTCTCGAGAGGAGCCATGGGGACTCCATTCGCGAAAGATTTTTCACGAACACAGAGCCGGGGTCTAACCCGAGCATCCCCTTTCCCGCCCCCCTTGCCCCCCAGCCACCCCATGACAAGGTCTAACTAAGGAAGATCCTTGCCTGAGCCCCCAGCCTGGTCCTTCCAAAGTGGGGGTGGTATAACCCCCTTGCGTGGTGGCTGCCAAGGGTGCTCTTAACTTTCGCAAGCCCGGCAGGAAAGCAGCAGGTCCCGGCTGTAGGCTTGGGCCGCACTGGCGCTGAACTGGTAGTAAAGGGCCTTGAGCCCACCCCTCCAGGCGTGCAGGTACAGCTCGTTCACGTCCTTGGGTGGAGCCTCGGGGTGGATGACCAGGTTGAGGGACTGGCCCTGGTCGATGTACTTCTGCCGGGCGATGGCCAGGTTGACCAGGGTCTTTTGGGAAATCTCGGAAAAGGTCTTGAACACGTCCTTCTCCTCGTCGGAAAGGAAGTCTAGGTGCTGCACGGAGCCGTTATGCTCCAGGATGCTCCGCCACACCTTCTCCTCGTTCTTGCCCTTCGCCTGGAGGAGCTCCTCCAAAAAGGGATTCTTGAAGGCGATTCGGGCCTTTTGCAGGTCCTTGAGGTAGTAGTTGCTGGTGTAGGGCTCGATGGAGGGGGAAACCTGCCCCAGGATGAAGGAGCTGCTCTTGGTGGGGGCGATGGCCAGGAGGGTGGCGTTCCGCCTTTCCATTAGGTCGGCCAGTTCGTCCTCCGGATGGCGCTTCCTAAGCCAGCGGCTCGCCTCCTCCGCCTTTTCCCGGATGGTCTTGAAGATGAGGTTGTTAAGGAAAAGGGCCTCCGCGCTCTCCAGGGGAATTCCCTTGGACTGGAGGTAGCTGTGCCAGCCCAAAACCCCGATCCCGATGGCCCGGTACCGCTTGGCGAAGCGCACCGCCCGCTCCATGTAGGGGATGCCCTCCGCCTTCTCGATGAAGTCGTCCAGCACGGAGTCCAGGAAGATGGTGAGGGTTTCCACGGCGTCTGTGTCCTTCCACTCGTCGAAGTGGAGGAGGTTTAGGGAGGAGAGGCAGCACACGAAGCTTTCCTCGGGGCTCGAGGGGAGCATGATCTCGGTGCAGAGGTTGCTGGCATGAATCGTCTTCCCCAGCTTCTTGAAGACCTCCGGGGCCTGGCGGTTGGCGTTGTCCCGGAAGAAGATGTAGGGGATCCCCACCTCGGCACGGCTTTTGAGTACCTTAGCCCACCTTTCCCGTTTCTCCCTGTCCCCGGCGATGGCCTCCTCTAGCCAGGCATCCCCCACGGAAACCCCCCAGAAGAGGGACTGGATCTCCCCTCCTTCCCGCTGGATCTTGAGCCACTCCTCGAAGTCCGGGTGCTCAATAGGGAGGTAGGCGGCGCACTGCCCCCGCCGGGTGGAACCCTGGTTGAACACCTCGATCACCCGGTCGAAGAGCGAAGCGAAGGCGTAGGAACCGTTGCTTTCCCCGTTGTCCCGGATGGGGGCCCCCCTGGGGCGGAGGGCCCCCAGGTAAACAGAGGTGCCCCCACCCTGTTTGCTCATCATGCCGATCTCCGCCACCGCCCTCAGGATGGAGGCGGTGTCGTCTTCCACGTAGGTGCCGTAGCAGGAGATGGGGAGACCCCGCTTGAGGCCGTAGTTGGCCCAGATGGGGGTGGCGAGGGAGTACCAGCCCCGGGCCATGTACTCCTGGAACTTGCGGGAGAAGCCCTCGATGCGGGTCAGGGCCTCAGCCCGGTCGGCGATCTCCTTCACCCTCTCCTCCACCGTCACCCCAGGGAGAAGGTAGCCCCGGCTCATGTAGAGCCTCGTCCATTCGTTGGCCCAGTACCAGGGCCGGTATTCCCGCTTGGTCTTGGTCATCCTTCCCTCCTAGAAAAGGCTTTCCGGGTCGTAGCTCTGCACCCTGCGGGCGTAGGCCACGCTCCTCTTGTTGAAGAAGTCCACTTCCTTGTCCGCCAAAAGCTCTAGGTCAAACCACTCCGTATCCCTTAGGCACTCCTTCCGCACGGGGAAGGGCGCGGGCAGGCCGTGGAGGGAAAGAACCTGGTTGTACCGCCACTTAAGGAACTCCAGGACCTCCTCTCCCCTCACCACCTCGGTGTCCCCCCGGGCGAAGATCCACTCCAGGAGGGCTTCCTCCGTGCGAAAGAAGGCCTCTACCCTATCCAGGGCCTCCTCGGTAAAGGAGGGCCCGAAGAGGTCCGGCCGCTCTTCCCTAAGGATCCTGAGGAGCTCTACCCCAAAGAGGCCGTGCAGGTTTTCCTCCTTACTGGTGGCCTCGATGGCGTTGGAGATCCCCTTGAAGCGACCAAGGCGCTTGTTCAGGGCCATCAGCACGTAGAACTGGGAGAAAAGGGAGGCGTGTTCGGTGAAGGCGGAAAAGAGAAGGAGGGCGAGGGCGTGTCCCCTCAGGTCGCCTCGGAAGGCGGATCCCAGGACCTCGGTTAAGTGGCGGTGCCGTTCCCTTAAGGCGGTCTCCTCCTCCAAGGCCTGGGCAAAGCGGTCCTCGAGGGCCAGGAGATCCAAAAGGTGGGCGTAGGCATTGGCGTGACGCACCTCGCTCTCGGCGAAGGTCATGCCCACCTCGGCCACCTCCGGCTTGGGGAAGACCTCGTAGGTTCGGGCCCAGTAGAGCTTCACGGAAAGCTCCACCTGGGAGATGGCAAGAAGGGAGCGCTCCACCAACGAGCGCACCTCAGGACCCGCCAGGGCGTAGTCCTGGACGTCTGCCGCATAGCTGAACTCCGTGTGGAGCCAGTAGCTGTGCCGGATGGCGTCCCGGTAGGCTAAAAGCCTCGGATACTCGTAGGGACGGTAGTGGGGCCTAGGATCCGTGAGCATGGCTCCCTCCAAAGGCCTTCCGAAGCCTCTTGGCTGCCTCCACCATGTTCTTGAGGTTGGCCAGGGCCTCCTCGGGCTTCCGGGTCTTAAGGCCACAGTCCGGGTTCACCCATAGCCTTTCCGCAGGCAGGTACCGGAGGTAGGCTTGAAGGCGGGTAAGGATTTCCTCCGTCGGAACCTCCAGGGGGGAGTGGACGTCAAAGGCTCCGGGGCCCAGGCCTAGGGAAAGCCCTGTGAGGGTTTGGAGAAAGCTGGGGTCTTGCCTTGCTCCCTCAAGGCTTGCCACATCCGGGTCCATGACCTCCAGGAAGGGGCGCAAGGCGGCGTAATCGGAGTAGCAGAGGTGGAGGTGCACCTGGACCTCCGGCGGAAGCTCCCCCACTACCCGCAGGAAGGCCTCCCCCACCAGGGCCAAATACCCAGGGCGCTCCTTTGCCTTCAAAGGGAGCTTCTCCAGAAGCGCCGGCTCGTCCACCTGCACCACCCGGATTCCGTGGGAAGCCACTTCCTTTACCTCCTCCCGCAGGGCCTCCGCCAGGGCGATTACCGCTTCTTTGAACTCCACCCCCTGGGGTAGGTAGCTCCAGGCAGCCAGGGTGATGGGTCCCGTAAGGATGGCCTTTACTGGCTTAGGGGTGAGGCTTTGGGCGAACAGGGTTTCCCTAAGGACCAAAGGCTCCCTCCGGCGGGGCGGGGCGAAGAGGATGGGTGGGCGCCAGACGCGGCTCCCGTAGGAGAGGACGAAACCCTTCTGGGTGGGATAGAAGCCCTCTAAACGCTCCGCGAAAAACTCCACCATATCGCTGCGCTCGGGCTCTCCGTGGACCAAAACGTCCAGGCCCAGTTCCTCTTGGAGGCGGATGTTTGCCCGGATGGCTTCCTGGATGTGCAGCCAGTAAGCCGTCTGGTCAAGAGCCCTGGAGCGCAATCTTTTCCGGAAGTCGCGAAGCCCCTTGGTTTGGGGGAAGCTTCCTATGGTGGTGGTGGGGAAAGGGGGAAGGGCCAGGTTCTGCTGGGCTTTGGAGCGCTCTTCCCTGGGTGGCCTCGAGGCCGGCACTGGGGAGGGGCGGAAGTCCCAAGGCGGGGGTGGGGTGTACCAGGCCCGGGCTTGTGCGAAGGCAGTTTCCTCCTCAGGCGAGGGCGGCGATTCCTGGGAGGTGGTCCACGTTAAGAGGATGGCCTTCAGCAGGGCAAGCTCCTTAAGCCGCTCTCGGGCAAAGGCCAACCGGCCTGCCAAGGCTCCGGGCAAAGGTTCCGCTACTTCCCACGGCAGGTGGTACAAGGGTGCTTTGGGAGCCACCCACACCTCCTGCCCGGTCTCTGCCAGAGGCGATAGAACCTTCCCAAGGGCAAGGAGGTTGGTGCGCCACACCCCAAGACCCTCCACCACCTCCACCACCAGGGCTGTGCCCTTGGGTACTTGGGGTAAGGAGATCCCTGGGGCCAGGATTACCCCTAAACCGCGAAGGGGAAGGGTGGCCAGGGCCTCAACCACCCTTGGAGCGGGGGGTAGGTAGTAGGGCAGGAGGACCAAGGAAACCTCCTGCGCTAAGGTACCGTAGAAGGCCAGAAGGTGGGGGAGGTTCTCCTCTGCCCCATCCAACCCCAAGGCGGGTTCTTGGAGGAGCACGGTTCTTCCCCTAACCGGCTGGACCAGCTCCACGTAAGCTTCCGTCAGGGCTTCCAGGTGTACTCCCAGGTGATCCGGGGGGTTTTGCGCCATGCGCAGAAGGGTGTAGGGTCCGAGCAGGGTCGGGAGCCCCTCCTTCAAAGCCTGGTTCCGGCCTACGGGATAGGGTAGGCCCCAGCCCGGCTGGGGGGTATACCGGGGCCTTTCTGGCAAGCGTGGAACCAAGTAGTGGTAGTTGGTGCCGAACCACTTTCGGAGGGGCAGAGCTTCCTTGCCCCGGGCCAGGGCGTAGTAGCCCTCCAGGTCCCCGGGATCCAGGGGGTAAAGGCCCAAGGCCACCGCCAGGTCCAGCATGGGGTCATAAAGGCTCAGCTCGCCCGCCGGGTAAAGGTCCACCTGTTCCCGGTAGGTGGCGAGCCTTAGGGCCTCGAGAGCCTCCAGGCCCTCGAAAAAATCCTCCCGCGATATGGAACCTGACCAGAAGCCCTCCAGAAGCCTTTTGTATTCCCGGTTAGGACCGAGCCGTGGAAGACCGTAAGCCAGCGTACGGATCATTCCTTCCCCTCCAGAGGTGGCACGGGAACAGGACGCCCCTCCCCATCCACCGCCACCAGCACGAACCCGCCCTTAGCCGCCAGATAGGCTTCCTTACCTGGCTCAATGGGTTCCACCCACATCTCCACCTCTACCCGCATGGAGGTGCGGCCCACCTCTACCACCCGGGCCACCAGCTCCACAATGGAGCCCAGGGGTACGGGGCGCTTGAAGTCCACCGCATCCGAGTGCACCGTCACCACCTTGCGCCTGGCGTGGCGGGTTGCAGCCACGAAGGCTGCCTGGTCCATCCAGGCCATGGCGGTGCCGCCAAAAAGGGTCCCGTAATGGTTGGTTTCCCCAGGGAAAACTGGGTAGACCATGCGCGTTTCCTTCACCACGGACCTCCAAGGGCCGTCTTTGGGCCCGCAAGAGCTAAACCATGCCTGCTGCCTGCCCAAGGGGAATAACCCCGTGCTGGGCAAGAACTTGCCTAAGGTCGCCTGGCCCAAGGTCCCTTGGGCCACCGGGTTTTGGGGGGTTAGGAGTCTAAGGTCCCACAGGCATCACCACCTTCACCCTTGCCTCGAGGGCTACGGGGTAAGGCCGCGAAGCGGGTACTCGGGCTTCCGGACAGAGCCGGTTACCGTTGCGGGACAGCGCCGGACTTTCACCGGACTTCCCCCACCGCCTGCAGGCGTCCAGGCCTGTCAGCCTGGCATCGCAGCCGGGACACCCCAAGTGTTGGGTGTCCTACCCAGGAGGCTACAACTTGTTGGGGAAAGCCGTCAATACCCTGCGCTGGTTTTCCCGGTTGCTCGATCCCAGACTTTTGTGGTACGGTCCATTACAGGGGCTTGAGCCGCCCGAGCACCTCCTGCCAAGGGGCGGTAAAAACGCCCACGGCGTAGTCCCCCACACCTCCCACGAAAACCAATTCGTCCTCGTGCAGGAAGAGGCCGTTGCCGTACAAGGTAAATGGCCGGTCCCCGTACGTTTCCACGAGACCCTGAGGGGCCAAAAGGTAGGAGGACAGAGCGAGAAGTTCACCGTCGCCGGAAAGCAATGCGAAACCATGACGATAGGACAAGTCCCGGCGGAGGATGCCGTGATAGGCCACCAAATAGGTTCCATCCCCCAAGGGGTAGGCATTGGTAGACCACCCCACCTTAAACTCAAAGGACTCTGGGGCCAGGATAGGTTCCAACTGGTCGATGGAGAGGTTGTTCCAATCCAGCCGCCCCCGCCAACCCAGGTCTGGAACTCCGGCAAGGCTGGGCCTTAGAAGAACGGCATTCCCCTGGAGTAACGTGGCCCCCTTAGCTGGCAGAAGGAGGCTCTTTCCTTCCGGGCCTATTCGCACCAATCCTTTGCGCCGGAGCTTGAGGTCCGGATCGAACTCGGCCAGGGCCAAGGCTGGGAAAAAGACATCCTTGTGGTCGGTGAGGCGGGCTTCACCCACCTTGCCCACGCCGGTATAGAAGAGGAGGAAGCCTGCGCCACAGGTGTGGGCTCGGGGATCCTCGCATCCCCTCGAGGCCTCCCAGACTTCAGTCGGGTAAAGGACGATCTCCACCGGCAAAGGGTCAGGCAGCTGACCGGTGAGCAGGTCTTCCAGGGGAAGGGCCACGTACCCCACGCTGGAGGCGTAGCTGTAGTAATCGAAGATCAGACGTACAAAAAGGTGTACTACTCCGTCCCTGTACACTACCCCGGGGTTAAATACCGCCAGGGGTTTTCCCCTCAAGTGGTTCACCACCTCCACCCGTTCCGGGGAAAGGTAAAAGCGCCGGGCAAACACGTCCTCCGTTTTCTCAACCCGGAAGCCTTGCCTTTGGGCCAAGAACGTTTCCGCCTTGGCCCTCAAGGTTTCCTCCAGCTCGGATATTCCCATGTCCCTATCCTAGCGGGGCAACCTTGGCTTGACGCGGGCCGGGTCCTGGGTTAAGCTGTAGAAAACGTTTACGATGGAAACCAAAAAGAAGCTGACGATAAAAGAGATCGCTAGGTTCGCAAACGTTTCCGTGGGTACCGTAAGCCGAGTCCTCAACGGCCGGCCTGGGGTTAGCCCGGAAACCCGGGCCCGGGTGTTAGAGGTGGTTCGTACCCAGGGTTTCGTTCCCAATGCCGCTGCCAGGGAACTGGTGGGGCAATCCACGGCCGTTGGCCTCCTTCTGGCCCCAGGAGTGCGGCGCTATACACCCTACTTTACCCTCCTGCTGGAAGCCCTCTCCGAGGAGGTGTGGCGCCTGGGTTTGCGGGTGACGGAGGTTGCCACGGATGCCCGCGGCCTACCTTTAGAGAAGACTAGGGCGTACCTCTTACTGGGTGCTCATGACCACGACCCCCGCATCGAGACCCTGCGGAGGAACAACGTACCCTTTGTGCTCATCGGCTGTTATCCCGGAACCTTCTGGGTAGCCCCAGACGATGAGGAGGGGGGCTATAAGGCCACCCGACACCTGTTAGAACTGGGTCACCGGGACATTGCTCTTCTCACGGGGCACTTACATCACCAGGCGGGAAGGGAGCGGCTTCTTGGGTATAAGAGGGCCCTTCTGGAAGCGGGGCTAACTTGGCGCCCGGAGCTGGTTCTGGACGGCAACTTTGATGCCCTCCATGCCTACCGGGTGGTGAGGCGGGCATGGGAAGGGGGCTTGCGCTTCTCGGCTCTTTTTGCCGCCTCCGACGAAATGGCCTTGGGGGCCTGGGCTGCTTTGGAGGATCTGGGCCTTCATGTTCCTGCTGACGTGAGCCTGGTGGGGTACGACGACCTCCCCGAGGTAGGGGAAAGGCTCACCACCATCCACCAGGACATCCCTACCATCGCCCGCGAAGCGGTAAGGCTTCTCCGGGAAGCCCTACAGAGAAAGAGCCCATATGGGAAGCGGGTGCCTGTTCATCTGGTTCCCAGGGGTTCTACGGCGCGAAGGGAGGTGGAATAGGGAAAGGATCTCTCACCCGATCGGCTTCAGGCTATAGGCTTTAGGCAGACTGGTGAAGGAGGAGGAGTATGCTAAGAATTCTGGTTGTCTTTTTAGCCATGCTCGGGCTGGTCTTGGCCCAGACCCAGGTGCGCATCTCTGGCTGGGGCGGTACAGACATCGCTATTGTCAACGGTCTTCTCAAGGAAGTGGTCCAGCCTAAGCTGGACCGGGAAGGGATACGTGTTATCTACCAACCCATCGAAGGCGACTATACGCAGTGGCTTTTCAATGCCCTCTCCGCTGGCACGGCTCCCGACCTCTTCTATGTGGACATCTTCTGGGCGGAAAGCCTTTTTGCCACGGGAAGGGTAGAGCCCCTGGACGCTTACTTTAGTAAACAGGAAGTGGGCGAGTTCCTCCCCAACTTGGTCCAGGCCTTCACGTACCGGGGAAAGCTCTACGGAATCCCCAAGGACTTCAACACCCTGGCCTTGGTCTTCAACAAGGACCTCTTCGACGAGGCCAAGGTCCCCTACCCGAACCAGCAGGATACCTGGGAAACCTTTGAAGCCAAAATCCGTCAGGTGCAGTCGCAGTTGAAGGATGTGGCAGGGATATGCTTGGTGGCGGACTTCGCTCGCTTTGGAGCCTTTGCCTTTGCCACCGGTTGGAAGCCCTTTGACGAGAAAGGACACTCCGTCCTGGACCAGAACTTCCGGCGTGCCTTCGAGTGGTACACCGGCCTCATCCGGCGAGGTGCCGCAAAGTTTGCCCAGGACCTGGGTGAAGGCTGGACCGGGGGATGCTTCGGTAGCGAGAAGGCTGCCACGGCCCTCGAGGGAGCTTGGATCGCAGGATTCCTAAGGGACAAAGCCCCCAACCTGAGGTACGGCACCACCTTCCTGCCCCTGGATCCCGTCACCCGGAAGCGCGGAAACTTCATCTTCACTGTTTCCTGGAGCCTTAACGCGGCCAGCGCCAACAAGGCCGCGGCGGTTAAGGTTTTAAAGGCTCTCACCTCCCCTGAGGCCCAGCAGTGGGTGCTGGAACGTGGTCTCGCCATCCCCAGCCGCCGAGCCTTGGCCAACAATCCCTACTTCCAACGCCCCACCAAGGAGTCGGAACTGAACCGGGTGGTCTTCCAGGGTTCTACTGCGCAAGGAGGGAATGTTTACCCCTTCAGCTTCCGGGGGTTCGGCGGTGACTGGATGAGGCCCATCAACGAGGCGATCCAGGCGGTGATCAGCGGGCAAAAGAGCGTGGATCAAGCCATAAGGGACGCCCAGACCGCATTGGATCGCCTTACGGGCAGAAGGTGATCGTCAAGGGGGGCGGCTAAGCCGCCCCCCTTAAGGGAACCCCTATGCGTTTCAAGGCGCGGACCCTCGAGGGCTTTTACGCCCTTCTCCTCATTTTCCCTTTTGTTTTTACGTTGACGGTCTTCTTCCTCTACGCCTTTCTACGCACTTTATTTTTAGCTTCTCCGACTACGACCTATTCAACCCACCCCAGTGGGTGGGCCTGAGGAACTATCTACGCCTATTTCAAGATCCCCTTTTCCTGACTGCCCTAAAGCATACCCTGGCTTACAGCGTAATCGTCACCAGCCTTCAAACGGCCCTGGCCCTTCTTCTGGCCGTATCCCTGAATCGACCTTTGAGAGGTGTTACTTTTTTCCGAACCGTTTATTACCTTCCTTCTGTGGTGTCCACCGCTGCAGCAAGCCTTCTCCTCCTTTGGCTATTCCAGCGGACCGGCGTGGTGAACCAGGGGCTGTCCCTGATGCTCAGCTACCTGCCCCACCTCCTAATCGGGGCGGGGCTCTTCGTCCTTTTGCAGGGCCTGCGGGTGTTCTGGCGAAGGCAACAGGGTTTCCCCACCCCCTTCTGGGACCCAGGTCTGGCCCTAGCTTCCCTTGCCTTGGCCCTCCTCGGGATGTACGCCCTGGGGCACTTGGGTTGGCCTCCTACTCGGGAGGTCCAGGTGGACATTCCCTGGTTTACCAGCCGGGCCACCCTCTTAGGTCTCCCCTACCCCCTCTGGGCCATCATTCTCATGAACACCTACACCACCATCCCTACCTTCATGGTCATCTTCCTAGCTGGGCTGAAAGGCATCCCCAGAACCCTTTACGAAGCGGCTGCCCTGGACGGTGCCACTTCTTGGACGATGTTCTGGCGTATCACCTTGCCCCTTCTGAGACCAGTTCTCTTTTTGGTCATCACCCTGGGCCTCATCGGCACCCTGCAGCTCTTTGACCAGGTGCTCTTCGTAGGGGGTGCAGGGGGTGCACCCTTGGAGAGTACCATCACCCTGGCCTACTACGTGTACGGAAACGTCTTCCCCGCCGGGGCCTCGCCCCGGGTAGGCCTGGCCTCGGCTGCCGCCTTGGTCCTGGCGGTGCTTACCCTGGCCATCGTACTTCTTCAACGACGCTTTGGTGTGGGAGAAAGGGGGTGGTCCTAATGGCCCCCTTGCGCATATGGACCAGGCTGGCGTGGGTTTACGGGCTACTGCTGGCCTTTGGAGTATTCTTCATCGGTCCCTTCGTTATGGGCTTCCTGGCCAGCCTCAAGGCCAATCCCCTGGAGTGGCCCTTTACCCTGCGTTTTGCTCAGGTGAATCCTAAAAACTGGACGGCGGCCTGGCAACTCGGTTGGGAGGGCGCAGGAAACCCATGGTTGGGCGGCATGGCCCCGGGCAGGTCGCTCGTGTTCGATGTGGCCTACTTCAGCCCTGGAGGGCAGGAGCCCGAGGTCCTGGCGGTGATTCCTCGCAGAAGGCCGGGAGCCGGCATGGGAGCGGTGTTTGAGACTCCCTATGCTACCGACTATGTGCACCTCGAGGGACCCGAGCTGGTGGAGGTTAGGGCGGCTACCTTGGGGGATCAGGAGGGCACTGTTTTTCGCTATCGGCTGCGCCTGGTTTACCCGGGGAAAGGTCCCTTTCTGGAGCGGGTGCCTCTAGACCTTGAAACGCCTCGCGGAGTGGTCCTGGTGGGCGCAACCCTGGATCCCACCCGGCTGGAGCGGCGGGGACGGGTGGCCAGTTGGGATAACGTTGCTCCTGGGCTTCTGGGCTATGTCTTTCACAACTACGTGCGGGCCTTCCGGGAAACCCGGAGTCTGGAAACAGGAGAAAGCCTCTTCCTCCGCTGGACGTTGAATTCCTTCCTCCTTGCCTCGGTGAAGGTTCTGACCACCTTGGTGTTCGCCTCGATGGCGGGCTACGCCCTGGCCAGGCTGCGATTTCCCGGCAAGCAGGCTCTCTTTTTGTTCATGCTCTTTTCCATGATGGTGCCGGCACAGGTGACCTTTATTTCCAACTACCTGGTCCTGCGGGACGGGATATTCGGCCTTTCTAAGGTTTTTGGCGTGGATACCCTCCTCAACACCTATACCGGTTTGGTCCTATCCGGATTGGTGGGTGCGGGAGCTGTCTTTATCATGAGGCAGTTCTTCGAGTCCATCCCTCGGGAGGTAGAAGAAGCAGCCCTTATTGATGGGGCCACTCCGGTGCAGATCCTGTTCCGCATTGTGTTGCCCATGTCCACTCCCGCTCTGGGAGCTCTGGCGATCCTGACCTTCCAGGGAGCTTGGAACGAGTTCTTCTGGCCTTTTGTGGTCCTCACCAGCCCCCGGGACATCTACACGTTGCCCTTAGGTCTTCTTTCCTTTCGCAACGCCTACGGTCAAGTGGGAGACTGGGGGCTGATCCTGGCAGGGGGGTTCTTCTCCATGATCCCGGTCCTGGTGCTTTTCATGTTCTTCCAGCGCTATTTTGTGGAAGGGCCCAGCCTGGGTGCCCTAAGGGAGTAGCCATGGTGCCTCTTAAGGAGGACGACACCTACCTGGTTTTGAACGAGAGGGGTTTTGCTGAAGAGGAGGCGGAGGGATTCTACCGGCACGACACCCGCTTCCTTTCCCGTTACCGGCTTCTATTGCCGCGAGGTCTAGTGCTCTTGGAAAGCCGTTCTCCAAGACCCGATTACCTGGTTCAGGACTGGGCCCGCTTTCGTGGCGCAGAAGGGGAGCTCTACCTGCGCCGCCTCCTCCGGGTTCACCGGGGGAAGGTGGAGGAGCGGTTAAGCTTCCTAAACCTTTCCCCTGAGCCTGAGGAAGTGCGAGTGGAGGTGCAGGCCCAAGGTGAGTTCTCCGACCTCTTTCAAGCCCGGGGATGGCATCCCAAGGTGGAAAACGGGGTGGGTTTTCTCTACCGAGCCGCAGATGGAGTGGAGCAGCGGGTGGTGTTTGTTCCTGAGGCACCGGAGGGGGGTTTTCGTCTCTACCTACCCCCCAAGGGAGTTGGGGAGGTGGGTTGGGAGGTACGGTTGGAAAGTCCCCTCGAGGCTCCGGGCTCCCTACCCGGGTACGAGGAGTTCCTCGAGGCCTTTCCTCAAGGAGAGGGTTCTTGGGAAGGTGCTTTGCGCCAGGCCCTCTTGGACCTCAGAGCCCTTCTCCTTTCCACCCCCCAGGGGCCTGTGCCTGCTGCCGGAATTCCCTGGTTTGTAGCCCCCTTCGGTCGGGACAGCCTCATCACTGCCTTTATGATCCTCCCCTGGGGAAAGAGAGTGGCCCAGGGGGTTCTCCGCTACCTGGCCGCAAGGCAGGGGGCAGTTTTTGACCCCTGGCGGGAGGAGGAGCCAGGAAAGATCCTGCACGAGGTGCGGGTTGGAGAGCTTTCTCGCACTCACCGGGTGCCTTTTTTCCGGTACTACGGCACGGTGGACGCTACACCCCTCTTCCTCATCCTTCTGGGCCGGTACCTGGATTTGGTAGGAGACCTGGCCCTGATTCAGGAGCTTCGGCCACAGTGGGAGGCTGCCCTAGCCTGGCTGGATCAGGCGGATCTGGATGGGGATGGGCTTTTGGAGTTTCAGCCAAGCGGCACGGGCCTGGCCGTCCAGGCCTGGAAAGATTCCCACGATTCCATGAGCCACCGGGACGGCCGCTTGGCTGAAACTCCCTTGGCGGTGAGTGAGGTGCAGGGATACGCCTACGCTGCCTACCTGGAAGGAGCAAAGCTCTACCAGGTTCTAGGGGAAAAGGATAGAGCCAAGAGTTTACTGGAGCACGCAGGAAGGCTCTTCCGCCTCATCCAGGAAAAGTTTTGGCTTCCCGAGCTTTCCACCTACGCCCTGGCCTTAGACCGCTATAAAGAGCCCCTTAAGGTCAAGGCTTCCAACGCTGGCCATCTCCTCTGGGCCGGAGCTGTTCCTAGGGAGGTCCTGCCCGAACTGCTGGAAACGTTGTTTTCCGAGGAATTATGGTCAGGTTGGGGGATACGTACCTTGGGTGCCCGGGAGGTGCGTTATAACCCCCTTTCCTACCACAACGGTTCAGTATGGCCCCATGACACGGCGCTTTTGGCGGGGGGATTGTTTCGATATGGTTTCCAGGAAGAGGGCCAGAGGGTGGCCAATGCGCTCTTGGACCTGGCCCTCTCCCAACCCGACATGCGCCTGCCCGAGCTGGTTGGGGGGTTTCCCAGAGAAGGAGGCTTGCCTCCGGTTCCCTATCCCGTAGCTTGCAGGCCCCAGGCATGGGATGCGGCAGCGGTGGTGTACTTGTATGCCTTAGGGAAGGGCTGGCGTGAGTGGTAGTAGCGTTTGTGCATGGTATTTGTGTTAATATTCACGATGAAACTCCCTTGTGCTCAATCTCTCCCCAATTACCACACCAAAGCCAACCCCTCCGCCCGGGGATCCGATCCCGCCACCAGCACCTCTCCCTGACGCAGGATCACCTGGCCCCGGCCAAAGTATCCGGGCTCCATCCCGTATTCCACCCGGTGACCCAGGTCCCGCAGGAGCAAGGCGGTGGCCTGCGGGATTCCCGGCTCCAGCACCACCCGGTCCTCCCCTCCCCTACCCGGCACCACCTGCCACCGCGGCCGGTCCAGCGCCGCCTGGGGGTTCAGGTCAAAGTTCGTCAGGCCCACCACCACCTGCAGGTGTCCCTGGGGTTGCATATAGCCCCCCATGACCCCAAAGGGGCCCAGGGCCCTGCCCTCCCGGGTGAGAAATCCCGGGATGATGGTGTGATAGGGCCGTTTACCCGGTCCCACCCGGTTGGGGTGGCCCTCCTCCAGGGAAAAGCCCAGGCCCCGGTTTTGCAGGGCGATCCCCGTCCCGGGAACCAGGATCCCCGAGCCGAAGCCCTGGTAGTTGGACTGGATGAGGGAGACCATGAGTTCCCCGTCCGCCGCCGCCAGGTAGACGGTTCCCCCGGGTCTCACCCCGGGCAGGGCCTGGGGCAGGGCTCGTTCCCCGATGAGGCTTCGGCGGGAGGCCACGTATTCGGGGGAGAGCAGGGCCTGGGGGGGCTTCTCCAGGTAGCGGGGGTCGGCCACGTAGTGGAAGGCGTCCGCCAGGGCCAGGCGCATGGCCTCGATCTGTAAGTGGTAGCTGAAGGGGTCTTCCGGTCGGAGTTCGAAGCCCTCCAGGATGGCCAGGGCCAGCAGGGTGGCGATTCCCTGTCCGTTGGGGGGCAGTTCGTGGACCGTGAGGCCCCGGTACTCCAGGGAGAGGGGGTTCACCCATTCCGCCTCGTGGGTCTTGAGGTCTTCCAGGGTAAGGAGGCCTCCCGTGGCCTCGCTGAACCCCGCCATGGCCTCCGCCAGGTTTCCCCGGTAGAAGCTCTCCCCGTAGGTTTCAGCGATCTCCCTTAGGGTCTTGGCGTGCCCAGGGCTTCGCCACACCTCCCCGGCCCGGGGGGCTCTTCCCTGGGGGAAGAAGGTCTCCTGGAAGGGCTGGAATTCCGGGCCCTTCAGGGGCAGGTAGATCCCCTCCGCCCTGCGCCAGGCCCGGGCCGTCTCCGGTCCCACCGGGAAGCCCTCCTCCGCGTAGCGGATGGCGGGGGCAAGGACCTCGGGGAACGGGAGCCTGCCGAAGCGTTCGTGCAAAGCGCGCCACCCCGAGACCGCTCCGGGCACCGTCACCGGGAGCCAGCCCCTTTCCGGCATTCCCCCCTCGGGAATCCGCTCGGGAGTCAGGCTTAAGGGGCTCTTTCCGGAAGCGTTCAGCCCGTGGAGCGTGCCGTCCCATACCATGGCAAACAGGTCGCCCCCGATCCCGTTGCTGGTGGGCTCCACCACCGTGAGGGTGGCCGCCATGGCGATGGCCGCATCCACCGCGTTTCCCCCTTTGAGCAGCATCTCCATCCCCGCCAACGCCGCCAGGGGTTGGCTGGTGGCCACCGCACCCCGGCGGCCAAGAACCACGTGCCGGCGGGAAGGGTAGGGGTAGTAGGTGAGGTCCATCACCGTGCACCCCCCCTACCGCCGCGGGTGGACCCAACCCGTATGGGCGCATCCGCCACCCCATCCACCTTGGGGTCCATAGCCGCTCCCCAAAGCCTGCAAGTCAACTCCTGAAACTGATGGTGTTTCCTAAGCAACCGCCCTATCATGTATCGCCTCCTCGTGGCCAGCTGAAGGTCTTGACCCATGAGCGGGGTGGCAAAGAAAGCTATCCAGCCCACGACCTCCTCCATCGGATTGGGGTTCCAAGGGCAGGGCCTGACGGCCCATTGCCCCCCATACGCTCCAACCAGGTGGCCCCCATCCCGCCCTCCTCTTGAAGGATCCGAGGGGTCCTTGTGGCCAGCAGGGCGCCGCCCCCAGATCGAGGATCTCCGTATGCTCTCCCCTTCCCATAGGGAAACCTCCGAATAGCGCACAGGAAAATCCTCTGCCCGCAGGCCAGGCCCCCGGATCCTCACCGCCCCTCTCCACCGATCCCATCACGGTCCTCACCGCACCAAATGTACCCTGGTACGGAGGAAACCTGGGCGTCGACCACCTCCACCCCGTTACCCAGGCCCACCCCGGCCTCAAGGAGGCGGTGGGGCCTGCGGTATCGGGTCCTGGATTCCCTTACCTTACGCAAGCTTCCTCTCCGTCCGTGGGTCAAGGGCATCCCTCAGGGCATCGCCCAGCAGGTTGAACGACAGCACCACCAAAAAGATGGCCAAACCGGGAAAGACCGCCAGCCAGGGTGCGCTGTCCAAATAGCCGCGAGCGGCGTTTAGCATCGAGCCCCAGGCCGGCGTGGGAGGCTGAACCCCCAGGCCAAGAAAAGACAAGGTCGCCTCCGCCAAAATGGCGTTCGCTGTGGCCAGGCTTCCCTGCACGATCAACGGGCCCCACAGGTTGGGCAGAATATGCCGAAAGAGGATCCGGGAATGGGGTGCCCCTATGGCCTCTGCCGCGGTCACATAATCCTTTCCCACCTCCGCCAGAACCTGGCCCCGCACCAGCCGGGCTACCGCCGGGGAAGTTACCACGGTAATGGCCAGGATGCTGTTGGAAAGACCCGGCCCCAGGATCGCCGCCAGGGTGATGGCGAGCACCAGAAAGGGGAAGGCCAGGAGCGCATCCACCAACCGCATGAGCACGGAGTCCAACCACCCCCGGAAGTAACCCGCCGCCAACCCCCAAAGACCGCCCACCAGGAGGGCGAGCGCTACTGAGGCTACCCCTACGGTCAGGGACACCCTGCCCCCGTACAGGACCCTGGCCAACACGTCCCTTCCTAGCTCGTCCGTACCAAAGGGGTGGGTAAGGGAAGGCGGGCGCAGGAGGCTGTTGAAGTCGGTGGTTACGGGGGAGTGAGCGCTGAGCCAGGGAGCACCCAGGGAGCCCAGGACAAAGAGCCCCAAGACCAACCCACCCAGTGCCCCGGTGGGATGCCCAAGGAGGCGGCGCCATACCCTACGCGCAACCATGGGTCACCGATACCTGATCCGGGGATCGATCAGGGCATAAAGGACGTCCACCGCGGTATTGACCACGAATACGGCCAGGGCGGATGTCAACACCACTCCCTGCAAAACGGTGAAGTCGCGGGTAAACACGGCGTCCACCACCAAACGTCCAAAGCCCGGTATGGAGAAGATCTGCTCTGTGACCACAGCGCCTCCCAAAAGCCCCCCAAGTTGTAGACCCAGGACCGTCACGATGGGAATGGCTGCGTTGCGGAGCCCATGCTTCAGCACGATGGCCGCGGATGAAACCCCTTTCGCCTTCGCCGTCCGGATGTAGTCCTGAGAAAGCACCTCCAGTAAGCTGTTACGGGTAAACCTCGCGATCGCTCCAGCCAACGCCGTGCCCAATGTGAAGGCCGGCAAGACCATTAGCAGTAAATTGCGCTTAGGGTCGGTCCACAGCTCCACGTATCCCGAGGGCGGCACCCAGCCCAAGCGCAGGCTAAAAAGGTAAATAAGCATGATGCCGAGGAAAAAGTTGGGAACGGAAACGCCCATTAGGGAGGTCGACGTCACCAGGCCGTCGAGCCACGTCCCCCTGCGAACGGCCGCTACCACTCCGCTAGGCAGGCCGATGGCCAGTGCCACCAGCATGGCCAGGGTGGCGAGCTCTATGGTCGTGGGAAGCTTCTCGAGAATCAGCCTCGCCACGGGAGTTCCATCCTTGATGGACCGGCCCAGGTCGCCCTGAAACAGGTTCCACAGCCAGCCGGCATACTGGACGAGGAGAGGTCGATCCAGACCCAGGCTTCTCCGCACCTCCTCCGCCACCTTGGGGTCGGGCTCTTCCCCGAGCAGGAGGCGGACGGGATCGCCAGGAAGTATCCGCGTCAGGAAGAACACCACCACCGACACCAGGAACAGGGTGGGCAAAGCTTCCACAAGGCGGCGGAGGAGGTAGGGGATCACTTCAGCTCCGCTCCTACAAACCGAAGAATCCCATCGGGGATCAGGGGAAGACCGCTGAGCCGCTTGGAGGCCCCGATCAGAACCTGGGGGTGATAGACGTAGACGTAGGGAACATCCTCGTGGATGATCCTGAGGGCCTCCGAGTACAGGCTTCTCCGCACCTCCATGACCCGCGTGGCCCGGGCCCGGTTAAGCAGGGCGTCCACCTTGGGGTTACAGTAACCCGCATTGTTCAAGGGGCCGCCGCAGCGCATGAAATCGTAGATATTCCCGTCCGGATCCGGTCGGCCGCTCCAGCCCAGGAGGGCTGCCTCGTAGTCCTTTTTATCTGTCCGGTCCAGCAGGGTGCCGAACTCCACCTGTTGGATCTGAATGCGAATCCCCGCCTCGGCGGCCATGGCCTGGTAAACCTGGGCCAGCTGGGTCAGGACAGGGCCCGGCGTGGTCAGCAGGGTGAAGGAGAAGCCGCTGGCAAAGCCCGTCTCCTGAAGCTTTTTCCGCGCGAGGTTGATGTCCCGCTTGGGGATCGGGATACTGGGATCGTAGGCCGGGGAGCCAGGAGGAAAGGGCCCGTTGGCCGGGGTGGCCGTGCCCAGGAAGACCACCCGGTCGATGGTCTCGCGGTCGACGGTGGCCGCAAAGGCTTGCCGGAGAGCCTTGTTGTTGAAGGGGGGCCGGGTCACGTTGAGCCAGACGCCCTGGAACCCCAGGCTCGGGAAGGCGAAGAGGTTTAAGTTCGCATCGCCGCGAACCCGCGCCAGATCCTTGGGGGCCACGGGAGTAATCACCGTGACCGCACCCGAAAGCAGGTTGGCCAACCGGACATCGTCGTCAGGGAAAGGCCTGTAGATCAGCTCATCGATCTTCGGGTAGCCCCGCTTCCAGTAGCCCTCGTTTCTCTGGAGAACAATGCGGTCCTGGCGCTTCCGCTCAACAAACCGGAAGGGTCCGGTGCCCACGGGATTGTTGGCCAGGTCCTGGCCGTACCGCTTCGCGGCAGCCGGACTGACCATCATCCCGGCCCGGTCGGTCAAGACGTACAGGAATGGCGAGAAGGCGTCCTTCAGGACGACGCGAACCGTGTACTTGTCGACGACCTGCACCTCCTTTACCGGGGCAAGTTCCCCTTTCCGACGCGAACCCTCGGCGGTAAGCGCGCGGTCAAGGTTGAACTTAACCGCTTCCGCATCGAAGTCCGTGCCATCGTGGAACTTGACCCCCTGGCGGAGCTTGAAGGTGTATACCGTGCCGTTGTTCCCCACCGACCAGCTGGTGGCCAGCATGGGCACGATCTTCAGATCCTGGTCGATGTCGAGGAGCTTGTCGTAGATCTGGTTCAGCACCTGACGGTCCACCAAGGCCGAGGAAAACACGGGATCGAGGTTAGGGGGATCCGCATCCAGGCCCACGGTCACCGTCGTTTTCGCGGTAGCCAAACTTAACAGCGCCACCGCCGCCACTAGCCATGCCCTTCCCATCCTTCATCACCTCCCCGTGGCACGCCAGCTCCCAGAGCCGACGCTTCCACCTCCTTCAGGTGTTGCCTCATCGCCTGGCGGGCCCCATCTGCATCCCCTGAAAGGATGGCCTTTAGCACCCGCCTGTGGCCCTCCAGGCTACGGATCGGGTCGAATGTGGCCTTGATCGCGCGCAGACGGGTTTCCCTGAGCCCCGCATTCAGCGCGGAAACCATCTCCTGAAGAACGCCGTTTCCGGAGGCCACGGCGATGAGTCGGTGAAATTCCAAATCCAGGGCCAGGAAGCCGTGAACGTCCTGGAGGGACGCCTCCTGTTCCGTAAGGATCTCCGCCAGGCGGTCCAGCACATCCTTATCCGCCCGCTTCGCGGCCAGGGCCGCCGCCTCCGGCTCGACGATATAGCGGAATTCGAAGAGGTCGGTAAGGCTCAGGCCTTCCAGGCGGCTGGCCAGCAGGTGCCCTACCGCGGTGGTCGAGGACCTAACCCTTGCGCCACTGCTTGGGTGGATCTCGATAACCCCTCGTGCCTCCAGCAAACGCAGGGCCTCCCGTATGGAAACCCTGCTGACCTTAAACCGGTCGGCAAGAACCCGCTCCGGGGGCAGGTACGCACCCGGCACCCAAACCCCCTCCTGGATAAGGGTTTCAAGCTCATGGGCAATGAGGTTGGCTAAGCGGGTGCGTCTCATGCGGGTCATTGGTCTTATGGTTAGACCACTGTTGACACATAAGCTAACCACTTCCAGAGGACTTGTCAACCACCCCGAAACCAGTAAATGCCACACCTACCACTCCATCGACCCTCAGCGCTCTCTGAGCCATTCCATGGGTTAAGCTTTCCTTGCTGGCCAACAGGGCCCCTCTTAATGCAACCTTATGAGTAGCCGCAATGCCCAGGACCGTTCCGAAATGTTCATTCGGGTTTCCCTCTCTGGGACATCCCCACGTCGGGACCTCTAGCCCCTCCTGCCAGATATTCAGCCCTCCAGCGTCGCTCCCCATACCCTACCTCCAGAAGCCCCTAGGGCTCGACTTCCGCCGAATATCATAAACTTGCATGTGCGTAGCGTCAACTCGATTCTCGACAATTAGGATCCAGTTAGGGCTCACTATGTTCTGTATATCGCATCTTTTTCACTTTCTGTTTCTGCAGTATAGGCTCTATGTTCTCCTCTTGATTAATGCTCCTGCTATTCTCGTTTTTCCGGCGCAGAACCATCCAACACAGTCACAACTTCTCGGAGGCTTCCTTAAGCGCTCATCTGCCCCGAAGGCCGTGCGTTCACAACGAAGCCACAGGTAAATGGGAGGGTCGCCAGGCTGGCTAGATTCGCATTTTGTAGATATAGTATTGTTCGTTTGGCCAATACTATAGTGGCAGGCAGTCCCTTTATAGCGCCCAGAAGTGAGCGCTGTGATGTCTTCTGTGTGCACCCGCCATCCGTCCGCTTGACATTGCGTGGCCTTATATTTATACTTCCGGGCCAAGGGTGGGCCCACCCTGGTGTAGCACAGGAGGAGGTGAACCATGATGAAACGCCTCGGGAAGTCAAGGGTGCTGATCGCCTTCATAGGACTTGCCATCACCTTGCATTCATATGCTCAAAAACAGGGGGTCAAGGTGTTGCAACCTGGAGTCGCAATACCACCAGCGGTCCAATATCTCCCCTCCTCGCCAGATACAGTCCGCTGGGGCTACTTGCCAAACAAGGACGCAAAGCCCGTAATGACCGTAAAGTCGGGCACCGAAATTATCATCGACACCGTGTCTCACGAGGGGATCCTCGAAGATCAAGGTCGTGACCCTGTACGGTTCTTTGGCAAGTATGGTATACGCCCCGAAGATGTCCTGGAGGACGCTAAAGCCATTGCTCGCTCCGTGCCCCATGACTTCGACAAGGACGGACCGCATGTTGTGACAGGTCCCATCGCCATCGATGGCGCACAGCCTGGAGATGTGTTGAAAGTTGAGGTGCTGGAACTAACACCACGCGTGCCGTATGGCGTGATCTCGAATCGCCACGGTAAGGGTGCGCTACCTGGTGAATTGCCAGCTAACCAAGGACGGCAACCCGAAGCGAGTCCGTCGAGGCCTCACTTGTACTACAACGTGTCCATTTTCACCCCCATCCGCCAGATCAAGGGTACATGGTACGGCATCCTATATGCTCAGAACGGTGACGAGATCCGCTTCCCGCTCCGACCATTTCTAGGCATTATGGGGGTAGCACCCAACACCAGCGAGCGCGTTAACTCGATACCACCAGCAGAGTATGGTGGAAACATGGATGTAAAGTACGTAGGAGTGGGAGCCACCGTTTACTTGCCTGTCTTCGTACAGGGTGCGCTCTTCTACGTGGGCGATCCCCACTTTGTTCAGGGAAACGGGGAGGTGGCCCTCACGGCCCTCGAGGGATCGTTGCGTGCCCGCTTACGACTCAGCCTGCTCCGTAAGGGAGATGCACAAATTCCTGGGGGGAAGGGAACGCTCGTGCAACCCTTCATTGACCTACCAGATGCATGGGTACCCATCGGACTCGATCCTGACCTTGATGAAGCGATGAAAAAGGCTACCCGCGAGGCCATCGCCTTTGTGGAGAGCCTGGGTTTGGATAGGGCTACGGCCTATGCTTACCTCAGCGTGGCGGGGGATTTCGAGGTTTCGCAGGTGGTGGACCGTACCAAAGGCATTCATGCACTCATCTCTAAAGCACACTTCAGCAACCTGGGGGGTCCTGCGCTGGGGCTCACTGTGAATGGACGCACCCTACCCCAGTCCCCAAAGATCGTGGCAGGCCACATCATGGTCCCGCTGCAACCGGTGGCTGAAGCTCTGGGTGCAAGGGTGATGTGGGACAGCTCCACGTCCGCATATAGGGTTCTACTCGTTAACCGAGGAGAGCTCCACGTCTTCCCGCGTTCACGCGAAGCCCAATGGAACGGAACCAGGATAGGCATGGATTGGGAAGCCGAATTCCTCGAAGAAGGGAATCTATTCGTACCTGCGGCATTGTTTGCGGAAATCCTCGGAGTCCAAGTGAGCTGGGACATCGATAGGCGCGTCATCCATATGCGCTTACCTTAGCTGGCGTCGTGCACCGACCGTAGGCTAGTACCGCTGCAGAGCAAGTCTTTTCTGGCCAACGTTTCATAAGGCAAAGATTCAGGTAAGGGAAGGTGGGTTCCAGGGACGCGTTCAACGGGTACAAGCTGGGCTTAGGCCACCCACCCTTTTACCACCAGTCCGGATTTGAGGTCTCCAACCCTGGAACCCCCTTTCCTGTCGGCGTTTCCCTCTTGACTTCCTGAAAAGTGGGCCCACAGTTCTCTTCGTCTTATCGAAGAGACCACTCAAAACCTCCTCCCCGGTCATGTCAAGATTTATGTGTAAGCGTTTGTGTTTGGGGAGCATAACGCTGCTCCAGCCTCCGCTTCAACTCTATCTGCTTTGGGGCCCCAACCCCAAATGAACCGCCACCCCAGCAAAACCCTTCAACCTCCGCCCAGCCCACTTCCATTCTGCTCCTTCCGCTGCACAGAGGACGGTAAGCTTTAAGGGATCTTGAAGAAGGTATTCTGGTATTTTGGCTTCAAAGACACTCTTCCAATAAATCCTCGCTATGCATCCTCACTCGAAGCTCGGGTTTGGACAACATAGCCAGGTCTCGCCGGTGGAGAACACCCTCGGCTACGCCCGGTACATCTCCCACAGCATTTCCATCGTGGACAGGCGGCTTTCCGGCAAGAGGTCGTAGGCCACGATGTTGTGGGCCCTGAGCAAGGTCTTTTCGCCCACGTCCAGCACGGAAAGGCCGCAGGGATGCACCTCCAGGGCCAGCAAGCGCCTCTCCCCGGTGAGGGCGTAGGAGAGCAGCGCCCGGATGACCCCGCCATGCACCACCATGAGAAGGGTGTCCCAGGAACGGCTCAAAAGCCGCCCGTAAGCGAAAAGTGGAAGCGGGAGGGTATGCGCGTGCTCCTAGCCAAGCAGAATCTCCGCTTCACGGGCCGGGTAGCGGACCGAGGCTACGTTTTCGAAATCGGGAAGGTGCGGGTGGAAGGAAGCATGCAGGAGTTGATGCACAAGGACGAGGTGATGGCCCTGCTCTCCTTGTGAACCCCGATCCCTCGGCTGGGTGGAGCGCCCTGGTCGGAGTTTGGGCTTCAGCGTGCCCCTTACCTTCCCTCGAGGTCAAGTGGGTTCCCTTTGTTATTCCGCTTGTGAATGACGATCATTCGGACCTGGAAATGCCTTGCGTACCCCGTACGGCCGCGTCCCTTCTGGAAAGGCTCATGCGGGTCTTCCCTAGTGGTGGCGGTCATGGAAGGCCGGCATGTAGGCAAAACCACCCTGGTGCGCAACCTGCCCAGCCTGAGCCAGCACCTCTACCTCACCCTGGGCCACCTGGACCTTCCCCTCCAGGCGGAAGCTGACCCGCGCGCCCTCCTGAGCAGGGAGGACAAGCTCATCCTGGACGAGGTACAGCGGGTACCTGAACTCCTCCTGGCCATCAAGCGCTCAGTGGATGAGGCCCGCATTCCGGGACACTTCGTGCTCACGGGCTCCGCCCACCTCCTCCTCCACGCCCACCTGGCGGAAACCCTGGCGGGCAGGGCCGCCCATCTTGTCCTCTGGCCCATGACCTGGCGGGAGCATCAGGGCCTGGGAAAAGAAGCCGTGCTCCTTTATAAGTCCTGAGAAGAAGCGGCTTAAAGGCTTGGGCCGCTATCATGGCCGAGTAGGCCGGGGGAAGGGCCCTGAAAAGCCTTCCGTTCGTTCTGGGCTTGAATCCCTGCGGGCATAACCTCGCCCGGCTTGTGCGCAACTTACCCGGGGAGTGGAGGAAGAGGCTCTCGCCCTTCTCTATTTAGCCCAGGCCTTGGAAAAGTTCTACACCCCCACCTGAAGCGCCAAGCCTTAAGCCCAGGGGCCCCTCGAGGCTCTAGGAGAACTCCCGTTCAAGCTCCTTCAGCCGCTCGGCAATGCCCGTGTATTCGAGCTCCTCCATGGGCAGCATGGCCGGGCCGTAAAATCCCTGACGGCGCATTTCCTGAGCTTTTTCCACCACCTTGGCCCGCACCGCATCCCAGACCGGATCCGCAAAGAGATCCACAGGCTCAGAGAACCGGCCCTCCTTGAGGGAGAAGGCCAGCCCGCACACCATGGGTACGCAGAAGAACGTGGAGGCAGGGGTATTGGCCTTTACCGGCATCAGGGGCAGGTGGTGGCTTCCCCGGGTATCCCCGGCCACGAAGGGCGCCAGGGCAAAGGGTGGACCGAACTCCTCCGTTGCGGGGAAGATCTTCTGGGTGCGGATGATGGCCACGGGATCGTCCTTACCCACGTAGCGCCCGGCGATGTTCCGCAAGCGCGTGGTGCTCACCACCGCAGCAATTTCCCCGTAGCGCCTGGACCAGATGGACTCTATCCCGAAGCGGTGGGAGTCCCTAAGTAAGGCGGCTATGTCATAAAGCCTTTCGGGAGCATCCAAAACGATGTAGCTATCCCTCTCCGTCTGGGCTAGGTCCATGATGCGAAAGCGGAAACCGGGGCGCAGCTCCGAGGAAAGCAGGAGACCAGAGGAGTACATGGGGTCGGCGAAAACCAGGTATAGGGGCAGGTTGAAGGCCCCGGGCTCGGTCTTATCGGCGGCCAGCACCATGAAGGGCTCGGCGGGGCGCTCCTCGAATTCCATCTCCGCCACCTGGGGCCCCAGGCCGTGGAGGTTACCGGAGAAGGCATCCTTCAAAAGATCCTGCCCGGCCCCGTAAAGACCCTCCTCCTTGGCCACCTGGGTACCTTCCCGGAAGGCTTTCCAGGCCAGCTCGTGGACGGATGCGTTTCGAATGCCGTGGGTATGCGAGAGGAGGAGGACGATGTCGTCCCCGATATGGAATACGTGGGCGTCCAAGAGCAGGCGGCCCACCTCCTCCCGTACCACCTCCTCCACCTTGGCCAGCACCCTGCGGCTGGGTAAGGTGTGGCCTCCGACGGAACCGATGTCGGCCTTGAGGACGCTAAGGGTGATTTTCATAAGCTCCTCCTTCGTGTTCCATACTTCCACACTTATGGCGGGTTTGGCAACACCCTATCGGCCAGATAACGCCAAGGCGCTTGGAAACGTGGAAGAGGGCACCAAGCCACTTGACTATCCTCTTCTCCAGGGGTAGAGTGTACTTACCGACCGGTCGGTGAGATATGGGAACCGCCACACGCGACCGCATCCTGGAAGAAGCCGCCCGGCTTTTCACGGAAAGAGGCTACGAGGCGACCAGCGTCCAAGATCTGGCCGAGGCACTGGGCCTCTCCAAGGCGGCACTCTACCACCACTTCCGGAGCAAGGAGGAGGTTCTCTACGAGATCAGCCTTCAGGCCCTGGAGGGCCTTCGTCGCCAAGGAGAAAGAGCCCTATCCGAACCCGACCCCAAGGTAGCCCTTCTGCGCTTCATGGAAGGCCATGCCCGCTTCTTTGAAGAGAATCGGCCCTTTTTCGTGGCCATGCTTCAAGGGTTGCAAAGCCTCTCTCCCGAGAAGCGAGCTGTTACCATCGCCCTGCGCGACCGGTACGAGGGCATGCTCCGAAGCATCCTGGAGCGGGGCATGGCACTGGGGGTATTCCGCCCTCTGGATGTGGGCCTCACAGCCCGGGCCATCCTCTCCCTCCTCAACTGGATGATCCGCTGGTTCCGCCCGGGCGGGCCCTTGCGGGCGGAGGAGGTGGCCAGGTTCTACTTTGATCTCATCCTAAAGGGGTTAGAACATGGAGATTCCTGAACACAAGGAGATCCGGCAGCTGGCCAGGCGCTTTCTGGAAGAAGCAGGTCCTGCTCTGGCGGAGTACGAGGCCCAGGAAGTCTTTCCCTGGCCCCTGGTGAAGCGAATGGGGGAGCTGGGTTTTCTGGGGGTGTTCGTGCCCGAGGAGCTGGGAGGAGCTGGCCTGGACTTTTGGGCCTACATCGCCCTTCTGGAGGAGCTTGGGGGATACGCTTCCTTGCGCTCCATTCTTTCCGTGCAGCAAAGCCTGGTCCTCACCCCTCTCCTCACCTACGGCACCCCCGAGCAGAAGAAGCGCTACATCCCCCACCTGGCCCGGGGGGAAATCCTAGGGGCCTACGGCCTTACCGAGCCTGAGGCGGGCTCGGATGCAGGAAGCCTCCGCACCCGGGCTTACCGGGATGGCGATCACTATGTGCTGGAAGGACAGAAGACCTTCATCTCCCACGCCAACGTGGCCCAGGTGTTCCTCATCTTCGCCAAAACCGATCCAGAGAAAGGCAGCAGGGGCATAACTGCCTTCCTGGTGGAACGGGAGGACGGGGTACGCACCACGCCGTTAAAGGGAAAACTGGGGCTTAGGGCTGCGGACACGGGCATGGTCTTCCTGGAGGGGGTGCGCATACCCAAGGACAGGGTTTTGGGAGAGGAAGGACAGGGCTTCAAAATCGCCCTTTCCACCCTGGATACCGGCCGGGTTTCCCTGGCGGCGGGAGCGGTGGGGCTCATGCAACGGGCCTTGGACCTTTCCCTCCGCTACGCCAAGGAAAGGCACCAGTTCGGAAGGCCCATCGCCAGCTTTCAGCTGGTCCAGGCGCATCTGGCCCAGATGAAGCTGGACCTCGAGGCCAGCCGCCTCCTCACCTACCAGGCGGTGGCCAAGAAGCTTAAAGGGGAGCGGTATACCCTCGAGGCCAGCATGGCCAAGCTCTTTGCTTCCGAAGCTGCCAACCGCGTGGCCTACCGGGCTATCCAGGTCCACGGGGGCTACGGCTTCTTCGAGGAGTACGAGGTGGCCCGGCTTTATCGGGACGCCCGCATCCTCACCCTTTACGAGGGAACCAGCGAGGTGCAGACCCTGGTGATCGGGGCCCACCTCACCGGGATCAAAGCTTTTGGAGAAGGCTAGGGAGGTGATTAGGATGCCCATGTACTTTGAGGACTTCCAGGTAGGCCAGCGCTTTACCACCCCGGCCCGCACGGTAACCGAGGCGGACGTGGTGAACTTTGCCGGAGTTTCCGGGGACTACAACCCCATCCACACCGACGCCGAGTTTGCCAAGAACACCCCCTTCGGCCAGCGCATCGCCCATGGGCTTCTGGTCCTTTCCATGCTCACCGGCCTTCGGCAGCGGAGCGGGCACTTTGAGGGCACCATTATCGCCTGGATGGAGATCCGCAACTACAAGTTCCTGAAACCCGTATTTATAGGGGACACCGTGAGGGGGGAAAGCGAGATCCTGGAGAAACATGAAACCAGTAAACCCGACCGGGGTGTGGTGGTGCAGCGGGTACGGGTCCTGAACCAGCGGGACGAGGTAGTTCAAGAAGGAGAATTCGTCACCTTGGTCCGCAGGAAACCCCAGGAATAGCGCATGCAAAGCCCCCTTGCCCGGTGGTTCCAAGCCGAGATCCAGCCCAAGCGCCAGGGAAGGGCTACCGGTGTGGGCGGTTCCCTTGTTAATCGAAGGAGAGTTTGGAGGAGGGGTGTTGCACGGGAGGTTCTACTGGGTGACGTGAACGCCCTGCTGGGGATATGCTGGGGGCAAATAGGAAAGGAGGCGGCATGTTCCCGAGCACCATGATGGAGGAGGAACTCAATCTGTGGGACTTCCTGGAACGGGCGGCAGAGCTTTTTCCCAGGAAGGAAGTGGTATCCCGGCTCCATACAGGGGAGGTCCACCGCATCTCCTACGCCGAGGTTTACCGGCGGGCTAGAAGGCTCATGGGGGGCCTGAGGCGGCTCGGGGTGGAGGTGGGGGACCGGGTGGCCACCTTGGGCTTCAACCACTTCCGCCACCTGGAAACCTACTTCGCCGTGCCGGGAATGGGGGCCGTCCTCCACACCGCAAACCCCCGGCTTTCCCCCAAGGAGATCGCCTACATCCTGAACCATGCGGAGGACAAGGTCCTTCTGTTTGATCCCCAGCTCCTTCCCTTGGTGGAGACCCTGCGCCCGGAGCTTTCCACCGTGCGCCACTTCGTGGTGATGGACGAGAAGGCGCCAGAGGGATACTTGGCCTACGAGGAGGTGTTGGGCGAGGAGGCGGACCCCATCCGGGTACCCGAACGGGCCGCCTGCGGCATGGCCTACACCACGGGGACCACCGGTCTTCCCAAGGGAGTGGTCTACAGCCACCGGGCCTTGGTCCTCCACACCCTGGCGGCGAGCCTCGAGGATGGCACCGCCCTCTCGGAAAAGGACTCGGTCCTCCCAGTGGTACCCATGTTCCACGTGAACGCCTGGTGTCTACCCTATGCCGCCACCCTGGTGGGAGCCAAACAGGTCCTGCCAGGACCCAAGCTAGATCCCGCCTCCTTGGTGGAACTCTTTGACGGAGAAGGAGTGACTTTTACCGCCGGAGTGCCCACGGTGTGGCTGGCCTTGGCCGATTACCTGGAGAGCACGGGACACCGCCTCAAGACCCTGCGGCGCCTGGTAGTGGGGGGAAGCGCCGCTCCGAGAAGCCTAGTGGAGCGTTTTGAGCGCATGGGCATAGAGGTACGGCAGGGCTACGGCCTCACGGAAACTTCTCCGGTGGTGGTGCAGAACTTCGTGAAAAGCCACCTGGAAGGCCTCCCCTGGGAGGAAAGGATCCGCCTCAAGGCCAAGACCGGCCTCCCCACTCCTCTTGTGCGCCTTCGGGTGGCGGACGAGGAAGGCCGCCCGGTGCCCAAGGATGGCAGAACCATGGGGGAGGTCCAGCTCAAGGGACCCTGGATCACCGGAGGGTACTACCGGAACGAGGAGGCTAGCCGTAACGCCCTAACCCCCGACGGATGGTTCCGAACCGGAGACATCGCCGTGTGGGATGAGGAGGGCTACTTGGACATTAAAGATCGGCTCAAGGACCTCATCAAGTCGGGCGGGGAGTGGATCTCCAGCGTGGATCTGGAAAACACCCTCATGGGACATCCCAAGGTGAAGGAGGCGGCGGTGGTGGCCATTCCCCACCCCAGGTGGCAGGAAAGGCCCTTAGCCGTGGTGGTGCCCAGGGGAGAGAAACCCAGCGAGGAGGAGCTTCGGGAACATCTCTTAAAGGCTGGTTTTGCCAAGTGGCAACTTCCCGATGCCTTCGTCTTCGTGGAGGAAATCCCCCGCACCAGCGCAGGGAAGTTCCTAAAGCGTGCCCTCAGGGAACAGTATAAGGACCTGTTCCACGATTCCTCAGAGGGATAAGGGGGGACTATGTTCCTGGAGCAGTTCCGCCTGAACGGCAAAGTAGCCCTGGTGACGGGGGGATCCCGGGGGCTTGGCCTCGAGGCGGCCCTAGCCCTCAAGGAGGCCGGGGCCAAGGTGGCGGTTCTCGCCCGGAGGGCCAGCTTCTTTGAGGAAGCCAAAAAGCACCTTGGGGAAGCCCTTTACCTGGAAGGGGATGTGCGGGACGAGGAGCGGCTTCTCGAGGTGGTGGACCTGGTGGAGCGGGAACTTGGGCCCCTCACCATCCTGGTGAACGCCGCAGGGATCTCCTGGGGGGCCCCCTCCTGGGAGATGCCCGTGGAAAAGGTGCGGGAGGTCCTCGAGGTCAACCTGGTGGGAGCCTTCCTGGCAAGCCGCGCCGCCGCCCAGCGCATGCGGGAAAGGGGCTACGGCAAGATCATCCACATCGCCTCCGTGGCAGGGCTAAAAGGAGAGTACCCTGAGGTCCTGGACGCCGTGGGCTATTCCGCTTCCAAGGGTGGGCTTATCGCCCTTACCCGGGATCTGGCGGTGAAATGGGGCCGGTTCGGTATTCGGGTGAACGCCTTAGCCCCTGGGTTTTTCCCCACCCGCATGACGGAGAAGGTCCTGCCCAAGGCCGAGGCCTTCCTGAAGGCCACCCTGCCCCTGGGGCGTCCCGGGAAACCCGGGGAGCTGGGAGGAGCGGTGCTTTTCCTGGCAAGCCCCGCCTCCGACTACATCACCGGGGCCATTCTTCCCGTGGACGGCGGGGCTACCGCCCTCTGAACTAGGCGAAGTGGTTCACGGGGCCGTGGCCGTGACCCAAGGAAGGTGCGGTTTCCAAGGCCCGGGTGAGGTAGGCCTTAGCCTCAGCCACGGCTTCCTCCAGGGGCTTTCCCAAAGCCAGGAGGGCAGTGATGGCTGCGGAAAGGGTGCAGCCCGTGCCGTGGGTGTTAAGGGTGGGAATGCGGGGGGCACGGAAAACCTGGATACTTTCCCGAGTAGCTAGAAGGTCCACCGCCTCCTTCCCCTCGAAATGGCCGCCTTTAAGCAGGACCGCCTGGGGGCCGAGGGCCAAAAGTTCCCGGGCCGCCTCCTGGGCTTCCGCCAGGGTCCGGATAGGCCGGGAAAGGAGGGCCTCCGCCTCGAGGCGGTTGGGGGTGACGAGGGTGGCCAGGGGGAAAAGCCTTTCTGTTAGCGCCCGGACCGCTTCGGGGGAAAGGAGGGGATCCCCGCCCTTGGCCACCATCACCGGATCCACCACCAGGGGACGGATCCCATACCGCTTCACCCCCTCGGCCACCGCCTCCACGATGGCCGCGTTGCCCAAAGCCCCTGTCTTGGCAGCATGGATGGGGAGGTCGTCCGCCACGCTTTGGATCTGGGCATAAACCAGGTCAGGAGGTAGGAGTTTTACCCGTTGCACCCCCAGGGTGTTTTGGGCGGTGACCAGGGTAAGGGCGCTTACCCCATAGACCCCGAAGCGGAAAAAAGTCTTGAGATCCGCCTGCACCCCGGCCCCGCCCCCGGAGTCGGAACCGGCGATGGTAAGCGCTACTTGCATGCCTCACCTCGGGCATAATGAGGATATGCGCGCCAAGGTGATGGAGCTGGACGGGCACTTGGCTTTGGTCCTCGAGGGTCATGCCCCCGGGCTAAAGCCGGGCCAGGAGGTGGAGGTGCTGGAGTCGGAAGGAACCTTGCTGGTGGCAGAGCCGGGGACCAGCGTGGAAACCTTGAAGGCCTTGATGGCCTACCTCCAGTCCCTAAAGGAGCGCGAAGCGCTTTACCGGCGCCTGGCCGATGCCTAAGCTTCCCCTCTCCTTGGTCCTGGCCATCCACGAGGACCTCCTTCGCCGCTATGGGGGAAGCCCCGGGGTACTGGATCTGGGCAGGCTTGAGGCTGCCTTGGAACGCCCGTGGGCTGGTTTCGCCGGGCAAGAAAGCTTCCCAACCCCCTGGGAAAAGGCCGCAGCTTACCTTACCGGCATAGCCAAAGGCCATCCTTTTGTGGATGGCAACAAGCGGACGGCCTTCGCCGTGGCCGACATCCACCTGCGGCTTTCCGGTTTCCGGCTTACCCTTAGCGACGAGGAGGCCTTCTCCTTGGTAGAGGAGGTTGCCCAGTGCCATCAGGAGGTGGGGGACGTGGCCGAAGCTTTTCGTCAGCATCTTGACCCCCCGCCCTAGCCCACGGGGTCATGGACGTAGGGTGCACGCTGAAGTTCCATCCGGGCCTTGCCCCGTAAGACCGCCTCCACCAGGTTCATGGGGCAGAAGGGGCCGCACATGCTGCAGGCCTTGGTCCTGGAGCCCCGCTCCTCCTTGAGGCGGCGGGCCTCCTCAGGATAGAGGCAAAGAGCGAACTGGCCTTCCCAGTCCAGGCGGTAGCGGGCCTCGGACATGCGCCGATTCCTCTCCAAAGCCCGCGGGTTCCCCCGGGCCACATCGGCGGCATGAGCAGCGATTTTAAAGGCGATCACCCCTTCCTTCACGTGCTCAGGGGTGGGCAGGCCCAGGTGCTCCGCCGGGGTCAGGTAGCAGAGCATATCCGCCCCCATCCAACCGGCCAAGGCGCCTCCGATGGCCCCGGCGATGTGGTCGAAGCCAGCGGCGGTATCCACGGGAAGCATCCCCAGGATGTAGAAGGGAGCATGGCCCGTGAGCTTCTTCTGGATCTGCACGTTGGTGGCCACCTCGTTCAAAGGAATGTGGCCCGGTCCCTCCACCATAGCCTGCACCCCTGCCCGGCGGGCCCTTTCCACCAACTCCCCGATGGTGAGGAGTTCTGCAATCTGGGCCCGGTCGGTGCTGTCCGCCAGAGACCCTGGCCTGAGGCCGTCACCCAAGGAGAGGGTCATGTCGTAGGTGCGGGCGATGTCCAGGAGGTCGTCAAAGCGGGCGTAAAGGGGGTTCTCCTCTCCCCGGTGGAGCATCCAGGCGGCGAGAAGCCCTCCACCCCGGCTCACAATCCCCGTGGTCCGGGAGGAATTCCGGTAGACCTCCAGGTTCTTCAGGGTAACCCCCACGTGCACGGTGATATAGTCCACCCCCTGCCGCCCGTGTTCCTCTATGACCTCGAAAAGCTCATCCGCGGACATGTCGAAGAAGCTCTTCCTCTTGGCGGCGCGGAACTCCGCCTCATAGATGGGCACGGTGCCCAAAGGAACGGTGGCCACCTCGAGGATTCTTTCCCGGATGGCCTTCAAGTCCCCCCCTGTGGAGAGATCCATGATGGTGTCCGCCCCGTACTGAATGGCCACCCTGGCCTTTTCCACCTCCTCCTCAAGGTTGACGTAGTCGTAGGAAGTACCCAGGTTGGCGTTCACCTTCACGCTGAGCCCTTCCCCGATCCCCTTGAAGTCCCGAAGGGTGCGGTGGTTGGGGTTCCTAGGAATCACGATCCGCCCCGACGCCACCCCTTCCCGCACAAACTCAGGGGAAACCCCCTCCTTCTCCGCCACGTAAGCCATCTCCTCGGTCACGATGCCCTTCCTTGCCGCTTCCATCTGGGTCATAGCTACACCCCCAAAAGCTCGAGAATCCTCTTCGCCGTCCACGGGGCCAGGAGGACGCCGTTCCTTCCATGGCCCACCGCAGCCAGCACTCCCCTTTCCACCTCACCCACGAAAAGCTCTCCCACCGGCCTGTACCCCCAAAGGGCCTCCCGGAACCTGGCCCCTGCCAGCAGGGGAAAGCGCTCGTGGGCGTAGTCGGAAAGCCACCTTAGGCCGAATAGATCCACTCCCTGAGCCCATCCCTCTCGCTGGGTGGCCCCCACGTATACCCCACCCTCCCGGGGGAGGAGGTACCCTTCCCCGGCGAAAAGGGGGGAGGGAGGAGCCGGGCCCTCGAGGACCAAGGCCTCCCCCTTCAGGGGCCGGACCCCAAGGCCAAATCGGCTACCCCAGGCGCCCACGGCCAGGAGGACGAACCGGGCCTGGGCGGTAAAGGGCTCCTCCAGCCAGCGCCCTCGCACTCCCCCTTCCTTCACCTCCTCCACCTCGGCTTGAAGGAAAGGGGTTTCCATGACCTCCAGAGCTTTCAGTAAGGCCTTGCGGAGGGCCTTGGGATGGACATACCCCCCAGGGAAGGTATGCGCTCCCCTTCCACCGCGAACCGGGTAGGACAAGGACTCCTGGGCCTCCCAGGCCTCCTTTTCCACCTGGGACAGGGCCACCACCTGGGTGCCGCCAAACCCCGCCTCCACCTTCCATCCCTTGGCGGCAAGCTCCTCGAGGAGGCCTGGATAGTACTCCAGGCCGAAAAGGGCCGCCTCCAGAACCTCCCCGGAAAGCCCCTCGGGATAAGGAGCCAGCATCCCCGCACTGGCCAGGGTAGCCGCTCCCTCCTTACCGGCATCTAGGAGGAGGACGGAAAGCCCCCGCTTCCTGAGCTCGTAGGCGGCGAGGGTTCCGATAATCCCCGCCCCCACCACCGCCACCTCCACCCTCACGGCTTAGGACCTCCCAAAGGGATGCCCTCCCTGGGGCTCGAGGGGCTCGCCACCTCCCGGGGTCGCATGGGGCCGGCCAAAAAGGCCCTCCTCCCCGCCTCCACAGCCAAACGAAAGGCCTCAGCCATGGCCACGGGATCTTGGGCCTCGGCAATGGCGGTGTTCACCAGCACAGCGTCCAAACCCATCTCCATCACCTCCGCTGCATGGGAAGGAAGGCCAAGCCCTGCGTCCACCACCACCGGGGGCAGTGAGGCCTTCTCCCGGGCGAAGAGCTCCAAAAGGGCCCGGGTCCTCACCCCCCAGCCGGAGCCGATGGGGGCCGCCAGGGGCATCACCGTAGCCGTGCCCTGCTCCGAAAGCTTCTTGGCCAGGACGAGGTCAGGACCGATGTAGGGCAGGACCAGGAAGCCCTCGTCGATGAGCATCCTCGCCGCCCTCAGGGTCTCCACGGGATCGGGGAGGAGATAGGTGGGGTCAGGGATCACCTCCAGCTTCACCCACCTCTCCCCGGTGAGAACCCGGCCCAGCCGGGCTATCCTCAACGCTTCCTCCGCCGTCCTGGCACCTGCCGTGTTGGGCAGGAGGCGCACGCCCCCTAAGGCCTCGAGGAGACCCACGTGCCCGGGCATCCTGGCCTCCACCCGGCGGATGGCCACGGTGACCACCTCGGCCCCCGCAGCCTTTATGGCCTCTCGCATCACCCCGAAGTCCCGGAACTTGCCCGAGCCCAGGATAAGACGGCTTTTAAGCTCTATGTTCCCGACCTTCCAGGTGTCCATCTAGCCTCCTTGCATGAGGGTGACCACCTCCACCACATCCCCCTCCTTCAGGACGTGATGAGGAAGCTCCCGCCCCAGGTAGGCCTCCTCGTTGAGGAGGACCGCCACCCGGGAAAGATCCACGTCCAGCTCCTCCAGAACCTCCCTTAGCGTCTTGCCCTCGAGGGGCTTAGCCTCCCCGTTAAGCCACACCATAAAGCCGCTCCCTGAATGCCCGGGCCGCCCGCTCGGGGTTCTCAGCGTCCAGGATGGCGCGGACCACCACAACTCGGCGCGCCCCAGCCTCCAAAACCTCCCCCAGGTTCTCCAGGGTGATTCCGCCGATGGCGTACCAGGGCCCCTCCCCCAGGTTCTCCCGGGCCCAGCGCACATAGCCCAGGCCCGCGGCCTGCCTCCCCGGCTTGGTGGGGGTTTCCCACACAGGGCCTATGGAGAGGTAGTCCACTCCTTCCTCGAGGGCTCTTAGGGCCTGTTCGGGAGCGTGGGTAGAGCGGCCCACCATCCCCTGAAAGAAGCGCCGGGCCTCCGCGGGCGTCAGGTCCCTCTGGCCAAGGTGCACCCCATCCGCTCCCAGAAGGGCCGCCAGGTCCGGCCGGTCGTTGAGGAAGAAGGGCACCCCATACCGTCGAGCCAGGGCCAGCATCCTCTCCCCCAGGTCCAGGATGGGCCTCGCCTCCCAGTCCTTAGCCCGAAGCTGCAACACCTCCACCCCACCCGCCAGGGCCCGTTCCGTCCGATCCAGCACCTCCTCCATGGACCAACCGGGCCTCGGGGTCACCACCAGGTAGAGCCTTCCCAGCAAGCTTTCACCTCCCCAGCGCATGTGCCCTACGGGTAAAGCCTCAAGCGGGTATCCAGGGCCCACGCGGCCTGGGGAGAGGTCGGTTTGTAAGGGGATTCTTCCGCATAGGCTTCCCTCCGCCGGCATTACCCGGATCAGGTTCTAAGGGTTGCTGGGAGAAACCCAGCTCTCAGCCCCTCCATTGGGGCACCCCTAGCCTGTCCCCTCCACTATAGCATGCGGGGCTCTCGAAAACCCGACCTGGGGAACAGAGCCTATACCCTTGATTTTCATACACTCAATGGTATATTATGCCGGGCAATCCCCCGGGAGGGGGGAAAGGAGGCAGGATGGCAGGACTCAGCGCGGAGGCCGAAGCCGAAATCCAGTATCTGGAGGCCATGATTGCCCGCCTCGAGGCGGGGGAGGAGGACCCCGAGGACTTCCGGGTCTACCGCCTGAAAAACGGCATCTACAGCATTCGGGGAAGGCCAGAGCACCACATGGTGCGCATCAAACTCCCCGTGGGCCGGGTAAGCCCGGAGGCCCTAAGGGTTCTGGCAGAGGTGGCGGAGCGGTATGCAGAAAACCGTCTGGCCCACGTAACTACCCGGCAGGCGGTGCAGCTTCACCACGTGCACCGAAGGGACGTACCCCACGTCCTCCGGGCTGTAAACGGAGTTGGCCTCACTACCCGCGAGGCCTGCGGCCACTCCATCCGAGCCATCACCTGCTGCCCGTACGCCGGAGTTTCCCCTGAGGAGCCCTTTGACGTGACTCCCTACGCCGAGGCCGCCTACCGCTACTTCCTCCGTCACCCCGTGGGGCAGAACCTGCCCCGCAAATTCAAGATTGCCTTCGAGGGGTGCGCCACAGACCATGCCCGTACCCCCATTCACGACATCGGGGTGGTGGCCGCGGTGGAGGGGGGCAAAAGGGGCTTCCGCCTTTATGTGGGCGGGGGCTTGGGAGCGGCTCCCATGAGCGCGGAACTTTTGGAACCCTTCACCCCAGAGGAGGACCTCCTCCCCACCATGCTGGCCATCATCCGTCTCTTTGACCGCCACGGTAACCGCAAGGTCCTAACCCAAGCCCGGCTCAAGTTTCTGGTAAAGAAGTGGGGAATTTCCGCCTTCCGCGAGGCGGTAAGGGAGGAAAGGCGGATCGTGAAGCTCACCGCAAGCGGTGAGGACCTAAAGGCCTGGCAACCTCCGCAGGACCTCCCACCCCCAAGCCTTCCCTCCCCTCCCAGGAAGCCCTTCTCCTTCGCTCCCGGGTTTGATGCCTGGCGCCGCACCAACCTCTTTCGTCAAAAGCAAGAGGGCTACTACACCGTGGCCGTGCGCCTTCCCCTTGGGGATATCACCCCGGAAGGGCTCAGGGCGCTGGCGGATATCGCCGAAACCTACGCTGGAGAAATAAGGAGTGCCATCAGCCAGAACTTACTCCTTCGCTTCGTGCCCGAGGACGCTTTGGGTGGGCTTTACGAAGCCCTGTTGCGGGTGGGCCTGGCCCATCCTGAGGCCCACACCATCCTGGACATAACCCGCTGCCCTGGAGCTGACACCTGCAACCTGGCCATCACCCGCTCCCGGGGGCTGGCGCAGGCCCTGGAAGCGCACCTCCACACCCTTCCTCTGACCCATGATCCAGCGGTGCGGTCCATTAGCATCAAGATCTCCGGTTGCCCCAACTCCTGCGGTCAACACCACATAGCCGATATCGGCCTTTACGGCTCAAGCCGTAAGGTAGGGGAAAACGAAGTTCCTCACTACACCCTCCTCCTGGGGGGCGTACCCGGGAGGGGGAGGCCCGTTTTGGCCAAGTAGTGGCTCGGATTCCTGCCCGGCGCACTCCTGAGGCGGTGGAAAGGATCCTGAAGCGCTACCAGGAGGAACGGGAGCAGGGCGAAAGTTTCCAGGCTTATGTGGACCGGGTGGGGGCCGCCTCCTTCAAGCCCCTTCTCGAGGACCTCCAGACTATTCCTTCCCATGAGGAAGCCCCAGAGTACTACCAGGACCTGGGGGCGGAAGGGGAAACCTTCCGGGTGCAGCTAGGCCGTGGGGAGTGCGCGGTGTAAGGGAGGTTGGGGATGCGCATCGCCTATGCCGGTCTCAGGAGGAGGGAAGAGTTCAAATCCCTGGCGACAAAGCTAGGCTTAATCCCCCTCCTTCTCCCTGTTCAGGCCACGGAAAAGGTACCCGTTCCCGAATACCAGGACCATCTCCGGCGGCTGGGAGAAGGGGTGGATCTCTTCGTGGCCACCACCGGGATAGGGGTAAGGGAGCTTTTGGAAGGAGGGCGGGTTTTGGAACTAGACCTGAAGGGGAGCCTGGAGAAAGCCCTCCGCTTGGCCCGGGGGGCCAAGGCCGCCCGGGTACTCAGGGACCTAGGGCTTGCCCCTCATGGGGTAGGAGACGGGACCACGCCAAGCCTCCTGCCTCTCCTACCCCAAGAACCTGGAGTGGCCGCCCTCCAGCTTTACGGCAAGCCCCTACCCCTCCTGGAACAGGCGTTGGAGGAAAGGGGCTATGAGGTTCTCCCCCTCATGCCTTACCGCCACCTGCCGGACCCTGAGGGGATCCGCCTTCTGGAGGAGACCATTTTGGCCAAAGAGGTGGAAGCGGTAGCCTTTGTAGCCGCCATCCAGGTGGAGTTCCTGTTTGAGGGAGCCCGGAACCCCTCGGAGTTGAGGAGAACCTTCCAGCACGAGGTAAAGGCCCTGGCCGTGGGCCGGGTTACTGCGGATGCCTTAAGGGAGTGGGGGGTGCAGCCCTTCTACGTGGATGAGCAGGAGCGGCTAGGAAGCATGCTCCAGGGCTTCTTACGCCTGTACCGGGAGGTGGCATGACCTACTTTCCCCTCATGCTGAACCTGAGGGACAGGCCGGTTCTCCTAATCGCCGGCGGCCCGGAGACGGGGACCAAGCTCCAAGCCCTCTTGGAGGCCCAGGCCCAGGTCACCGTCCTGGCTGAGGAGGACCATTGGAATCTGGCGGACTTGGCCAAGGAGGGAAGGATCCGCTGGCTTCCCCGAGGTTATCGGGAAGGGGACCTCGAGGGCTTCTTCCTGGTGGTGAGCCATCCCCGGGACAAGGGGATCCACCCCCAGGTAAAGGCAGAAGCGGAAAGGCGAAGGGTGTTTTTGGTGGCGGTGGACGACCCGGAAAACGCCACCGCCATCCTCCCCGCCGTGGTGCGAAGGGGGGAGTTGGTGGTGGCCCTTTCCACCTCTGGGGCTGCCCCTGCCTTGGCGGTGCGCCTAAAGGAGCGTTTTCTTCGGCTTTTGGGTCCAGAGTACGGGGAACTTGTAGCCTACCTGCGCCACCTTAGGCCACGGATAGCGGAGATCCCCTGCTTCGAAGAGCGCAAGCGGCTTTGGTACCGCCTAGTGGATTTGGCCTTAGAGGAACTTGACCTGGATCCGGAGGCCGGCCTGACCAGGGCCAAGGAAAAGGTGGAGGAAGTGCTTGCGGAGGTTCAGCCATGGACAAGGTAACAAGCGCCAAGGCCCTTATCCGGGACGCCCTAGCGGAAGGCCAAAAGCCCTGCTTCACGTGCAGTTTCCAAGCAGAGGACGTGGTGGTGCTCCATCTCCTCTTGGAGGAGAAACCCGACATCCCCGTCCTCTTCCTGGACACCGGCTACCACTTCCCGGAGGTCTACGCCTACCGGGATGCCCTAAAGGAGAAGCTTGGCTTCCAGCTCATCAACCTCTCCCCAAGCCTTTCCCGGGAGGAGCAGGAACGCCTATACGGGAAGCTCTACGAGACCGACCCCACCCGCTGCTGCCAGATCCGCAAGGTGGACCCGCTATTCCGGGCCCTCGAGGACTACGACACTTGGTTCACAGGGCTTAGACGGGAGCAGTCCCCCACCCGGGCCCACCTGAAGCCCCGGGAGGAAGCCATCCTAGAAAGCGGCCACCGCCTCATCAAGGTGAACCCCCTCTACGATTGGACCCTGAAGGAGGTCTTCGCCTACCTGGCTGTGGCCGATCTCCCCCACCTTCCCCTTTATGACCAAGGCTACCTCTCCATCGGCTGCGCTCCCTGTACGGCCAAGCCCCTAGACCCCAAGGACCCCCGCTCTGGCCGCTGGGCGGGCAAGGGCAAGCTGGAGTGTGGCATCCACCTGCACCCAAAGGAGGAATAGATGGCCTTTCTTCTGGGCTTCCTCATCGCCTTCGCCATCGGGATCACCGGGGTGGGGGCCGGCACCATCACCGCCCCCCTCCTCATCCTGGGCCTGGGCCTTTCCCCGGAGATCGCGGTGGGCACGGCCCTTCTCTTCGGTTTTCTGGTCAAGGTTCCCGCTGGCGCCGTCTACCTCTTTAGGCGCCAGGTGGCGGGTAGGGTGCTGAGCCTCCTCCTTTTGGGGGGGATTCCTGGGGTCCTGCTGGGCAGCCTCCTCCTGGTTCACCTCAAGGGGGCCAAGGACATGGTCCTCCTCCTGGTGGGGCTCACCGTGGTGGTTTCAGCGGGGCTTGGGCTTTACCGGAGCCTGGCCCGGCTAATCCTAAGCCGGGAACGGCCCTGGCTCCTGCCTCCCGCCGCCTTCGGGATTGGCCTCGAGGTGGGCTTCTCCTCGGCAGGAGCAGGGGCCCTGGGCAGCCTCCTCCTGCTCTACGCCACCCGCCTTACTCCCCAGCAGGTGGTGGGCACGGACATCCTCTTCGGCCTGGTCCTCTCCCTGGCGGGGGCTGGGGTGCACCTCCACTTCGGCCAGGTGGACCCAAACCTCCTTCTCTCCCTAAGCCTAGGAGGGATCGTGGGGGCCAGCCTGGGGGCCCTCGTGGCCACCCGCGTGCCCAAGCAGCCCTTCCGGGTAGCCCTCCTACTCTGGCTTCTCTTCATCGGTGCCCAGATGGTCTGGCGGGGGGTGGCCCATGGCTAAGGTCTACCTGGTGGGAGCCGGGCCAGGAGATCCCGACCTCCTCACCCTGAAGGCCTACCGTCTCCTCAGGGAAGCCCCGGTGGTCCTCCACGACCGGCTGGTGGACGGGAAGATCCTGGCCCTAATCCAGGGGAAAAGGGTGGAGGTGGGCAAGGCGGAAGGGGAAAGCGGCAAGCAGGATGACATCCACCGGCTTCTCCTCCACTACGCCCGGACCCACCCCTTCGTGGTCCGGCTCAAGGGAGGGGACCCCTTCGTCTTCGGAAGAGGGGGTGAGGAGGTGCTTTTCCTCAGCGCCCATGGGGTGGCGGTGGAGGTAGTACCTGGGGTAAGCAGCGTCCTGGCCACAGGACTTCCCCTCACCCACCGAGGCCTCAGTTCGGGCTTTGCGGTGGTCTCCGGGGTTTTAGAGGGTGGTGGATACCCGGACCTAAGCACCTTCGCCAAGGTGCCCACCCTGGTGGTCCTTATGGGGGTGAGAAGGCGGGCATGGATTGCCCAAGAGCTGATTCGGTTGGGAAGGGATCCCAAGGAACCTTGCCTCTTCGTGGAGAGGGCCACCACCCCCAAGGAAGCGCAGGTGTTAAGCCGGCTGGAAGAGGTGGCGGAGGGGAAGGTGGAGGTGGCCGCCCCAGCGGTCTGGGTGATCGGCAAGGTGGTGGAGGTCTTTGACGTTCTCCAAAAAACACCACAGGCTTGGGCCCTTGCGGAGGTTGGACCATGGTGGAAACCCTACCCCAGGTGACCATTGGCGAGGACGAGCGGCTGGACCTAGAAAACCTGGCCACGGGAGCCTTCCACCCTGTGCGAGGCTTTATGACTCGGGAGGAAACCCTTTCCGTGGCCCAGGAGATGCGCCTTCCTTCGGGAGAGGTTTGGACGATTCCCATCCTCCTCCAGCTCCAGGAGCGACCCCGGGTGGGCAAGGGGGATCAGGTGGTCCTCGTGCACCGGGAAAAGCCGGTGGCCCTTCTCCAGGTAGAGGACGCCTACGAGCTGGACTTGAAGACCTTGTCCCGGCAGGTGTTCGGTACGGAGAGCGAGGCCCACCCCGGGGTCAAGAAGCTCCTCGCCAAGGGGCCCTACGCCCTCGGGGGGCGGGTAGAGGTGTTGGCCTGGAGACCCCGGTCTGCACTGCTGGAGAAAACCCCCGAGGAGATGCGGGCTTTCTTCCGGGAAAAGGGCTGGAGTAAGGTGGTGGCCTTTCAAACCCGCAACGCCCCCCACCGGGCCCACGAGTACCTAATCCGGTTAGGACTGGAGCTGGCCGATGGAGTTCTAGTCCATCCCATCCTGGGTGCCAAGAAAGAGGACGACTTCCCCACGGAGGTCATCGTTAAGGCTTACCAAGCCCTCATAGACGGCTTTTTGCCCCGGGAACGGGTGGCCCTGTTTGGCCTTGCCACCCCGATGCGCTACGCCGGCCCCCGGGAAGCGGTATTCCACGCCCTTGTGCGCAAGAACTTCGGGGCCACCCACTTCCTGGTGGGCCGGGATCATGCGGGGGTAGGAGATTTTTACGATCCTTACGCAGCCCACCGCATCTTTGACCAGCTTCCCCCCTTGGGCATCGAGATCGTGAAGGTGGGCGCGGTCTTTCACTGCCCCATCTGCGGCGGGATCGCCTCGGAAAGAACTTGCCCCGACCACCACCGGGAGAGGCGGATCTCCATCAGCATGACCAAGGTGCGGTCCCTCTTAAGGGAAGGCAAAACCCCACCCGCCGAACTGGTACGACCTGAACTGATCCCTATCCTTCAAGAAGGGGTCTAGGGCAGCCAAGGCTTCCCCGGAAGACGGAAAGGCCCTCACCTGGGCCTGCGCAACTTCGCCTTCCCATGGGCCAAGGCCAGGAACCTTCCGGCTCCCTCCGGGCGGGCCGGCAGGTAGAGGTGGACGAAGCTTCCCAGGATGCGCCCATCCGTGTAGCCCTCCACCTCCTCTCCCCCCACCCGCCGCCAGGCGGGGCTTGGGGAGAATTCCATCCGGGCGTAGTGGAACTCGTGCCCCTTGAAGGCCTCTCCCTTTTTGGCCACCGGGTTATCCCTCAAGGCCTCCACCTGCCGGTAGCCCAGGATGGGCCTTTCCGCCATATGGGCCTCCCCCGGAACCAGGCCCACCATGGGGAAGAAATCCTCCCCCACCCAAAGCCCCTGGGACAGGTACATGTACCCCCCGCACTCCGCCACCACCGGGCCAGGGAAACGACGGATGGCCTCCCGCATGGCACGGTTTTCCGCAAGCTGCTCTGCGAAAAGCTCGGGGTAGCCTCCTCCGAGGAGGATGGCCTCTGCCTCCGGAAGGGCCGAATCCCCTATGGGGCTGAAGGGGACAAGCTCCGCCCCCATGGCTTCTAGAAGCTCCAGGCTTTCGGGGTAGTAGAAGCGGAAGGCCTGATCCCAGGCGTAGGCCACCCGCACCCAGGCCGGCCTCCCCTCGGGGAGGAAAGGAGGAGCCTCGGGCAGGGGCAAGGCGGAGGTGGCCAGGCGCAAGACCGCTTCCAGGTCCACCTGGAAAGCCCGGCGCAAGGCTGCTAAAGGCGGGCGTATCTCCCCGGCGAGGACCAGGCCCAAATGGCGCTCCGGGATCTCCAGAAGGGGGTCTTGCGGAAGCCAGCCCAAAAGGGGCAGGCCCACCTGGCCGAGGGCCTCCCGTATGAGTTCCGCATGCCGGGGAGAACCCACCCGGTTGGCGAAGACGCCCACCACCTGGACCCCAGGATCAAAGTTCCGGAAGCCCTGCACCAGGGGGACGATGGAACCCGCCATGCCCGAAGCATCCACCACCAAGGCCACGGGGGCTTTGAGGAGCTTGGCCACCTGGGCCGTGGAGCCCACCTGGCCCAAGGGATCCTTGCCGTCAAAGAGCCCCATGACCCCCTCCACCAGGGCCAGGTCGGCTCCCTTGGCTCCATGCTGGAAGAGGGAAAGGAGGCCGGTTTCGTCCAGGAAAAAGCCGTCCAGATTGTAAACCCTGCGCCCGGAGGCCACCTCGAGGTGGCTGGGATCCACGTAATCCGGCCCCACCTTGAAGGGCTGGACCCTAAGACCCCGCTCCCCAAGAGCCTGGAGGAGGGCCAGGGCCACGGTGGTCTTTCCCGCCCCCGAATGGGGGGCGGCTAGGACCAACCGGGGGAGCCTCACCATGGCCTTAGCCTGGAGAAAGGCCCGCCAGGAGGCGGGCGGCTTCCTCCTGGGCCCTTTGCAGGAAAACCCCCACCTCCACCCCTTCCGCCTGCGCCAGGGCCTCGAGGTAGGCGTGGAGATAGCCTTCGGAGATCAAGGCCATTACGGTAAAGCCCAGCCGGCGCCAGGCATCCGCCAGGGCCTGGGCTTCCTCCTGGGGAAGGTGCTCTCGGGCCAGGCGGGAAACGGTATCCACCACCCAGTTCCACATAGCGGCCATCATGGCGTTGGTCACCCCCCGGCGTACGTGCACCAGCCCCACCAGGGTCTGCCAGGCGAAATACTGGCCGTTAAAGGGGCCCTCCACGGTGCGCAGGTACCAGTCCCTTAGGGTCTTCTCCCGAGCTGGCCTTTCCCCTTCCCGGAAGATGGCCCGGGTGGCGGGGTGGCCGAAGAGGGTGTCGTAGAAGCCCTGGACCACCTGGCCCACCCAGCCCCTCATGAGCTCCTTGTGCCGGGAAAAAGCCCTGGCGTCCTCCAGGGGGCGGAAACGGGCGGAGGGGGGAAGCTGGGACCAGAACTCCTGGGCCAAAGCATAAAAACGGCCAAGGCTCTTATCGGTCATGCGTACCATTCTACCTTCCCTGTGAGGGAATCCACCCATAGCCCAGGGAGGCCAAGCCCTTTAGCCCTAGTGCTCTATCCCTCGTTGCGCTGGCACCCCCTGGTCGAAGGCGTGCTTCACCTTGCGCATCTCGGTCACGGTGTCCGCGAGGTCCAGGAGGGCCTCCGGAGCCAGCCGACCCGTCACCACCACGTGCACGTGGGGGGGCCGTTCCCTCAGGACCCCAAGGAACTCCTCCAGGGGAATCCAGCCGTAACGCACGGGATAGGTGGCTTCATCCAGAACCACCAGGTCCCACTCCCCGGAAAGAAGGGCCGCCCTCGCCCTTTCCCAGCCTTCCCTAGCCAGGGCCGCCGAGTGGTCCAGGTCCCGGCTTTTCCAGGTGAATCCATCCCCCAAGCCCTCCACGGGAATCCCCAGGGCAGAAAAGGCCCGATGTTCCCCAAAGCGGGCCCCTTGGTGCTTGATGAACTGGAAGATCCTCACCTTCAGGCCCCGGCCATGAGCCCGAAGGGCCAGGCCAAAGGCTGCGGTGCTCTTTCCCTTGCCGTCCCCGGTGTAGACCAAGAGGAGGCCCCGCCGCTCCCCGGTGGGCCGGGTGTAGGGCTTCACCCGCTCAGGGTTTGCCATAGGACATAGCCTACCAGGCCCCCAAGTTCCCCCAGGGCGATCATGGCCCCGAGGACATCCCCGTTGATTCCGCCCAGGCGGGCAAGCGCGAAGCGGGCCACCAGGTAGGCGGTGAAGAGGGTCAAAAGGGCGGACCAGGGGTAAAGGAGGGGAAAGGGAAGGGCAAGGAGGAAGGCTCCCCAAACCGGTCCCCCCCGGATGAGTCCAGCCATCCCTTGGTGCAGAAGGGGATACCGGTTCAGAAAGGGCAGGATGGCGAAACGGGCAAAGCCGGGGAGGAAGAGGAGGAAAAGGGGATCCCGCACCAGGGCCAGAACCTGCCAGAGCAGGAGAAGGTAGAGCCCTCCCACCCCGAAGGCGAAGGGACCCAGGTGGGGGTCTTTGAGAATGCGAAGCCGCTCTGCCCTGGGCCTCGAGCCCAGGAGGGCATCGGCGGCGTCCAAAAGCCCATCCAGGTGCAAAAACCCCGTGAGGAGGAGAAGGCAGGCGAGCAGCAAGGCGGCCAGGAACCCTTCGGGAAGGGGGAGAAGGGCGAGAAGAGAGAGGGGAAGCCCGAGGGCATAGCCCGCCAGGGGGAAGAAAAGCGTGCTCCGTCGGAAATCCTCCGGGCTGGCCTCCCGGGGAGCCAGGGGAAAGACGGTAAGAAGGCCTAGGGCCAGGCGCAGAAGCCGCAGCATGGGCTTAAGGGCGGTCGGAAACCCCTGCCTCCTCGAAGGTGGCCATGTGCAGGATGCGGGCCGCAGCCCTGAGGAGGGGCATGGCCAGCACTGCCCCCGTCCCTTCCCCCAGGGCCAGGTCCAGGTCCAAAAGAGGTTTCAACCCCAGGGCCTCAAGGATATACCCGTGTCCGGGCTCCCGACTCTTGTGCCCGGCGAAGAAGTGGTCCTTCACCCGGGGGTTCAGCCTAAAGGCCAAAAGGGCCCCGGCGGAAACGGGAAAGCCGTCCAGGACAAGGGGGAGACCCCTTTCGTACCCCTCCAGGTAGACCCCCGCTATGGCCAAAAGCTCCAGTCCTCCCAGTTCCGCCGCCACCTCCAAGGAGTGCATCCCGGGGCGCAAGCGTTCCAGGGCCTGGGCCACCGCCTCCCGCTTCCGCCTAAGGCCCTCCTCTCCTACCCCGGTGCCCGGGCCCACCACCCTTTCCGGGGAAAGACCGAGAAGCCCGGCGGTTAGGGCGCTGGCCGCCGTGGTGTTGCCGATGCCCATGTCCCCTGCCGCCAGCACCGTGGCCCCCTGGTCCACGGCCCACCGGGCTGCCTCCCTTCCCGCTTCCAGGGCTTTTTCCGCCTCCTCGAGGGTCATGGCGGGCTCCTTGGCCAGATTCCTCGTCCCCGGTCGCACCTTACGCTTAAGCAATCCAGGGTGGTCGGGAAGCTCGCCCTTTACCCCCACGTCCAACACGTACACCCTAGAGCCAACTGCCTGGGCCAGCTGGTTGATGGCCGCCCCTCCCCGGAGGAAGTTCAGGACCATTTGGTAGGTCACCTCCTGGGGATAAGCGGAAACCCCCTCCGCCACCACCCCGTGGTCGGCGGCAGCCACCACCACCGCCCCCAGGCCCAGTTCCGGTTTCAGCCTTCCCTGGATGGCGGCAAGCCGCACCGCCACCTCCTCCAGGTGGCCCAAGGACCTAGGGGGCTTGGTGAGCCGTTCCATGCGCTCCCTTGCTGCCTGCAGAACCTCCTGGTATCCCATACGGCAGGAGTATAAGCTCTGAGGCATGGAGCTATGGCTGGTGCGCCACGGCGAAACCCTCTGGAACCGCGAACACCGCCTTCTGGGCTGGACCGACCTGCCCCTCACCCCCACGGGGGAGGCCCAAGCCATAAGCCTGAGGGGGAAGCTCCCTTCCCTCCCCGCCTATAGCTCGGACCTCCAACGGGCCCTTAGAACCGCCCTTCTGGCAGGCTTCCCCTCCATGCCCACCCCTGCCCTACGGGAGATTCACTTCGGGAGCCTCGAGGGCGCCCTATGGGAGGAACTGGAGCCCAGGTATAAAGAAGCCCTCCTCCGCTTTGAGGGCTTCCATCCCCCAGGAGGGGAGAGCCTCGAGGCTTTTCAGGAAAGGGTTTTCCGCTTTCTGGAAAGCCTCACAGGACCTGCCCTCCTCTTCACCCATGGAGGGGTGATCCGGGCTGTGCTCCGGGCCTTGGGAGAGGATGCCCTCCTCCCTCCTGGCAGCGCCGTGGTCCTGGACTGGCCAAGGAGGGTTTTGGACCGCCTGGTGCCCAGCGAAACCCAGCAGTCCGCCCCCTGAACGTCAAAGGACAAGGAAACTTTGGCCGTGGGCTCTGCAGGGCACCCAATGAGCGGGGGTGAGTCCAAAGGCGTTTCCAATCCGTAACGCAACTTACTTTACATCTGCCATTTAGCATTCAAATTGGGTAAGAGGCACGTTTATGGCCCGCCCGCTCGAGGCGATCGAACTGCGCCTCCTGGGAGGTTTTGCAGTCCGGGTGGGCGGGTGCGAGGTGGCCGAAGCGGCCTTTGAACGGCGCAAGGCCCAGAGCCTGCTGAAGCTTTTGTCCCTGCAAAAGGGCTATCGGCTACACAGGGATCAGGTGCTGGAGGCGCTGTGGCCCACGCTTTCTCCCCCTGCTGCCCTGAGCCAGCTCTACAAGGCAGTGCACCAAGCCAGGGCTGCCCTGGCCTCAGCAGGATTAGGCCTCCCACCCGAGGAACTTCTGGCCCTAAAAGGCGAGGTGCTCTCCCTTCAAGCTCCAGGGGGGGTGATAAGCGACCTCGAGGCCTTCGAGGCCCAAGCCAGGATAGCCCTAGCCAGCGGACAGACAACCCAATTGGAGCAGGCCCTGGCCAGCTACGACGAGCTATTGCCCGCCGATCGCTACGAGGACTGGACCCTAGAGCGGCGCGAAGCCCTGCAGGAACTCCAGGTGCGGCTGTCCCTGGCCCTGGGCCAGGCCCGGCTGACCCAGGGCCTGTTGGCAGAGGCCACGGAAGCTTTCCGAACCGTCCTTAAGCTGGACCCCGCCCACGAGGAGGCTCACCGCGGTCTGATGCAGATCTATGCCCTCCAGGGAAGCCGCCTCCAGATGGATCGCCAGTACCACCGGTGCCGGCAAGCCCTGGCGGAGGAGCTGGGCGTGGAGCCTGCCCCGGAAACCGAAGCCCTTTACCGGCGGCTTCGGGCGGCCCCCCTTCCACCCTTGGCCGGAGAGGCCCCGGTTCCCGCCTCTCCCACGTGGCCGTTGGCGGGACGGGAGGAAGAGCTTAGCCAGATGGCCCGGGCCCTCGAACGCCTGGCCCTGGGCCGGGAGGTGGTGCTGGGCCTGGAGGGCCCCCCGGGCATCGGCAAAACCCGTCTCGCCCAGGAGGTTTTGCGGCTCTCCCGCCAAAGGGGCTACCAAACCTTCTTGGGCACCGCCCACGCCGCCGAGGGCCAGCTTCCCTACGCCCCTTTCGTGGAAGTCCTGCGGCAAGCGTTACGCACCAACCCCGCCGACTCCGAACTGCTCCCCACCGAACTTCGCGCGCACATCCCCGAACTGCCAGCGGGCGGTGCACCGGTGCTCACCGGCGACCCCCTTGCCGCACAGGGGCTCCTCTTTGCCGCCGTCTGGCGCTTCCTGTCCCGCCGGGCTACCGATAGCCCCTTGGTCCTGGTCCTAGAGGACCTCCATAACAGCGACGAGGGCACCCTGCACCTTTTCCACTATCTCGCCCGCCAGGGCGTGGAAAGTCCCGTCCTGCTCTTGGGCACTTGGCGGAGCGAACCCGAGCCACCCCAGGCCCTAAGGCAACTCATCCATAGCCTCGAGGGCTTAGGTCTGCACAGGCTTTCCCTGGAACCCTTGGCCCAAAGCGCCCACCGGGACCTCCTGGTCAAGCTGCTGGGCGGCGAGGTGGCCCCGGCCCTGGAAGAGGGACTCTACCGTCTCTCCGAAGGCAACCCTCTGTTTGCCCTGGAGGTCACCCGCCAACTCCAGGAGAGCGGCCAGCTGACCCGCACGGACGAGGGTTGGCACTGTACCGGACTGGGTTCCCCTCCCCTACCCCCATCCCTCGCCACGCTGGTCGGTGGCTGGCTCGTGCGCCTTAGCCCGGAGGCCCTTCACCTGCTCCAACTCATAGCGGTGGCCGGGCAGACGGTACCCCTTGCGGTTCTGGAGGCGGCCGTGGGACCCCGCCTAGCGGACACCCTGGAGGAGGCCCTGACGGCGCACCTCCTCCTCGAGGAGGGACTGGGCTACCGCTTCCGCCACGTCCTGTACCGCGAAGCCCTCTACCAAGGGCTTTCGTTGGCCCGACGGAGCATCCTGCACGGGGAGCTAGCCCGGGCCCTGGAGGCCACCTATCCTTCTGATCCCACACCCTACACCGAGGCCCTGGCCTACCATTACCGCCAGGCGGGAAAGACCGAGCAGGCGCTAGGGTACCTGCTTAAGGCGGGCGAGCGGGCCACTGCGGTCTACGACCATGCCGCCGCCCTTGAGCGCTACCGGGAAGCCTTAGGGCTTGGGCTTTCCGGTGAAACTAGAGCGGGGATTTGGGAGCGCATCGGCGATGCCCACCGGGCCACGGGAAACGTGCATCAGGCCCTGGCGGCCTACCGGGAAGCCCTTGAGGCCACCTCCTCTCCAGCCGCCCTTTACCGAAAGCTGGCCCTCTGCGCCATCCTTGCCACCGACATGGTCAGCGCAAAAACTTACCTGCATAAGGCCGAGGCCCACCTTGGCGATACCCCCCTTGAGCGCGCCCAGCTCCTGTTGGTGTGGGCTCTTTACCACTGGCACTGGCACGAGTTCGAGCGAGCCGCCTCGGAGGCCCACGAGGTCCTGAACCTCGCCGAGGCTCAGGGTGCCCAGGTGGAAGCCCAGCAAGCCTGCGAACTGCTTGCCCTTTCCTACCTGCCCCTGGGCCGCTGGGAGGAGGGCTTGCACTACGAGCTCAAGCGTGGGCTGGCCGGCTGGTCGCCGGAAGTGGCCCTCGCCACCGACGCCCACCTGTGCCTATGGGAGTACCACGTCTATGGCGAAGACCCTTACCGGCAGGCCCAGACCTTTGTCCACCAGGTGCAGGAGCACGCCCAAGCCATGGGCAACCTGCGTTGCGTGGCGGTGTGCCACTATGCGCTGGGAAGCATGGAGCTCCTTCGGGCCAACTTCCACCAGGCTGCGCACCACCTAGGACGCGCCCTCGAGTTGCACCAAAGGATCGGTTCCCCAGCGGGCGAGGCCTACACCCGTGCGCGCGAAGCCCTACTCCACACCGCACGGGGTGAGCTGGAAGCCGGGTGGCAAGCGGTACAGCAGGGCCTCGAGGCCGCTCAAGAAGCGGCCGTCCGCGATCACTGTCTGGCGCGCCTCTACGCTGCCGGGCTCTGGAATCGGCTCGCCGTTGGCGACCTGGATGCCCTTCATACGCTGGCCGAAAAGAGCAGGGGCCTCGAGGTTTCCGGGGCGCAGTGTCCGGTCTGTAGCGTTCAGCTTTTTCCAGCTCTTGCCGCCTACCATCTGTGCTCGGGGGAGCTGGAAACCGCTTTGAACTACGCCCGCAAGGCCACGGAACTGGCCGCTGCCTTCCAGAACCAGTCTGGCTACGCCCAGGCGCGGTGGATGGAGGGTGAGGTCCTGGCTGCCCAAGGCCAGGCAGAAGAGGCCGGGGTAGCCTTGGCCGAGGCCGCCTCCATTTTCCGCACGCTGGGCCACGCCATCGACCTGATACCCCGCCTCTCGGACTGCTTACCTTCTGGAACTCCATTCCTTATGCCTTGAGGACCCCTATCCGGTTGGTTTCGCCTTCATGGACACGGGTGGCCTGACCCAGCCTGGCCAGCTCGAAGTTCCTCGGGCCCAGAAAGCGTATTTCCCCAACCAGCCCCCTTGGGATGCCCGCGGGAAGGTTCTGGGAAGGAGGGTTCCTCCATCCTGAGCTTGGGGATGGCAAGGTCCAACCCCACCTAAGGAGGAGGATATGACCGCGCAAAACCGGCTTAACGGCATCGACATCGACGGGCTTGTGGCCACGGTTCAGGCTATCCAGGCTGACCCTAACCTGGCCCGCTTCCGCTTCCGCTCGCACACCGACTGGGTTTCAGGGGGCAACGTCAAGACCCGCATCCAGGGGTTCTATGGAGCAGGGCATGAGGACACCTCGAGGGCCGCTCCCTTCACCCTCGAGGGCGACGAGCCCTCCGTCCTGCTTGGAACCGACAAGGGCCCGAATGCGGTGGAGGTGGTGCTGCATGCTCTGGCCTCCTGCCTGGCAGTGGGCTTCATCTACAACGCCGCCGCCAGGGGAATCCAGGTGGATGCCCTGGAGTTCGATATTGAGGGCGACTTGGACCTCCAGGGCTTTTTGGGACTCTCCGAAAAGGCACGCCCCGGCTACGAGGGCATCAGGGTGCGCTATCGGGTCAAGGCGGATGCCTCCCAGGAGAAGCTCCTGGAGCTGTGCGACTACGTGCAGAAGACCTCACCGGTGCTGGATATCCTTCGCAACCCGGTGCCAGTCAAGGTGAGCCTCGAGGTTTGAACGGAGGAACGAGAATGAAAAAGCTTGGCCGGATCCTTTGGAGTGCAGTTTTCTTCCTGGTGGTAGCCCAGGCACAACAGCTCCCACCAGGACCCCAGGCATTGGCTTCCAACACCTTTGCCGACGCCCACCGCATGCAGCTGGTACAGTTCTTCCTGGACTTCGCTCCCGGAGCCTGGACGCCCTTACACACCCACGGAGGTGTGGGCTTTATCAGCGTCCTGGAAGGCACCATGACCGTGAAGGAAGCGGGAAAGACCACCGCCTACAAGGCCGGGGAAACCTGGATCGAACACCCAGGAACTGCCGCCGAGGTGGGCAACGCCACCCAGGCCAAGGCCCGGCTCTTCGTTTCCTTTCTCCTACCCAAGGGAGCTGCCCTTACCCTTGTCGTGCCCACCGCCACCGCCGGGCAAACCCTTCCCCCCGGGCCAACCACCCTCTACCAGAACCGCTTTGAGGAAGTCAATCTTCCCACCCAGTTCGATCTGGTTCAGGTCGTGCTGGATTTCGCACCCGGAACCTGGACTCCCGAGCACACCCATGGCGGCCTGGGTTACGCCACCGTAGTGGAGGGTAGCATTCTGGTGCGAGCGAAGGGAGGGGAAAAAACCTACAGGCCGGGAGAGGGCTGGGTGGAAATCCCGGGGGAGTACGCCGTGGTGGGGAACCCGGGCTCCACCAGGGCGGTGGTTGCGGTGACCTTTCTACTCCCCAAGGGAGCTAGCCTCACCATAACCCGCTAGTGGCTCAAACCAAAAGCCCTTGTGGGGACCCGTTGCCCCACAGGGGTTTGCGTTTACCGAAGGGATGGCCACCGCGGACCAGGCTCCTTAGGATAATGGAAGCGCACGTGGGCCCAAGGACGGAGTTTGCCCCATGAGCCTGATATTATCCCTCCTGCTAGACGCCCTCCTGGGCGAGCCTCCAAGCCGCATCCACCCTGTGGTCCTCATGGGCCGTTACCTGGCCTGGGCTTGGCCCAGGGTGCGGGGTTTCTGGTCCGGGGCCTTCTTCTGGGGCCTCGGGGCTTTCCTCTTCACCTTCCCCGCCCTCCTTCTGGACCTCCTCCTAAGGCCCCTGGCCTGGGGCTGGGTAGCCTTAGGGCTTCTCCTGAAGCCCCTTTTCAGCCTGCGGATGCTTCTGGAGGAGGTGAGGGGGGTGGAGGCTGCCTTGGGAGAAGATTTGGAGGAAGCCAGGGCAAGGCTCTCCCGCATCGTAAGCCGCCCCACCAAGGACCTCTCCCCAGAAGAGGTACGGGAAGCCGCCTTGGAAAGCCTGGCCGAGAACCTCTCGGATAGCCTCCTCGCCCCCCTCCTCTACTACACCCTTTTCGGCCTCGCAGGGGCAGCCCTGTACCGATATGCCAACACCGCCGATGCCATGTGGGGCTATCCCCAGCATGGCCCCCGGGGCACCGTGGCCGCCCGGGCCGACGACCTCCTTAACCTGCTTCCCTCCCGCATCGCCGGCCTCCTCGTTTGCCCCCCGAGGCTTTGGCCCCGGCTTCTAACGGAGGCCCCCAAAACCCCTTCCCCCAACGCCGGCTTCCCCATGGCTGCTTTAGCCTTAAGGCTCGGGGTCCGTTTGCGCAAACGGGGAGCGTACGCTTTAAACGAAGAAGCCCCCTCTCCTACCCACGAAAGCACCCGGAAGGCTTTGTTCCTGGTGGCTACATTAGGTTATGGAGTAGGTCTGGTTCTGGGGTTCCTCACATGGGGACCTCGCTGAAAGAAAACCATCGTAGGATGGACTAGATCGGCAACGAAGTACCTCCATAAGCCATCGCAGAAGGCACGGGACGCATCTGGGTTTCACCCCCAGTAGGGTTTACGCTCTCTCGCCCTTGGGCTTTGCCCCGTTCCGGCGGAGCCAGTCCCGATGCAAGACCAAGAGCTCCCACCAGAGGGTCCGCTCCTCGAGGCCATAGACCACCGCCGGGTCCAGGTCCGGTGGCAGGGGAGGGCAGGAAGGGTGCCTCTTGCCCAGGAAGGTGCCATCCCCCGGGGGATTCCCGGGCAGGAGCAGGAACCCCTCCCCATCGGTGAGGACGCTGTGGACCAGGCTGGCCTGGTGCCTTTGCAGGAAGGCATAGGGCCGGCAGACGAGTTGGGGCCTTCCCTCGGCCACCGTGGCCAGGTAGAGCCAAAGCTTCCCCCTCTGGTCCCGGAGGAACCGGGTTTCCGCCTCCCCTGAAAGCACCAGCTCCCGGTGCAAGCGGCGGGGGCTACGCAGGCTTCCGCTACGCCCCCGCACGCTGAACCAGTCCAGCTGCCGGTAGGCCAGCTCCTGGCCTTGGTCCTCCTTCTCCCCCTTGCCCCAAACCCTCCATATCTCCCAGAGGCCGCACTCCCCCTGGTACCGCCACAGGGCCCCGTCCTTAAGCAAGGGTTTTCCCCGGAAGGCTCCTTTCACCCCAACCACCTCCTGGCCCCAGGATAGGAGGGAGGTTTTTTCCGTCCGACGGAAGGCTTCCATCCCCTAGCCTGGAGGCATGAGGCGTAGGGCGTGGCTGATCTACCAAGAAGTTCTGGAGGCTGCTCGCCGGCAGGGGCTGGCCCAAGGGGAAGAGCAGGAGGTGGCCCGGGCTCTTCTGGACTTGCCCCGGGAGGCGTTCCTGGCCTTCGCCCAGGCGGTGGGTCTACAGGCCAAGTACCTCAGGTACGATCTCCTTCCCATGGCCTTCCTCCCAAAGCCCTTGCGGCAGGCCCTGGCGGTGGGCCTCCCCTTGCGCGAGGCCCACCGCCTGGCCCGGGCCCTGAAGCGGGGAAAGGTTTCCCTGGAGGACCTGGCTCACCGGCCCCTGGAGGCGTGGGTCGGCCTGGGAAGGAACGGGGAGGACCTGGATCCCAGGGCTCCCGTGTGGCTTTTCCCCCCAGAAACCCGGAAGGAGGCCTTGCCCCAGGGGGTAGCCCGGGCCCTGGTGGGCCTTTACACGGAAAGAGGGGAGCTGGTGGTGGACCCTATGGCCGGCTACGGCACGGTGGTGGAAGCCGCCAGGGCCCTGGGCCGCCGGGCCTGGGGCGGGGACATCGATCCCAAGGGACCCCTGGTGGAACGGGCGGACATCCGGACCCTTCCGGAGCGTTTCCAGGGCGAGGCCGCCCTCCTGGTCCTCCATCCGCCCACCTTTGCCTCCTGGCTGGCCTCGGAAGGACACCGGGAGCCTCCGGAAGAGCGGTATGCGGCCTACATCGAGTACCTGATGGAGCTCCTCCGCCTGAGCCTCGAGGCGGTGCGCCCCGGGGGGAAGCTCGCCCTGGTGGTGCGGCCGAGGAGGGAAGTAACCCGGGGAGAACGGCGAGCGGGCCGGGATTTCTTCCTCTCGCCCTTTGAGCGGGCCTTGGCCGAGGTGGACCCCAGGCTCCGACCCTTTCGCTACCACCTGGCGGTGAGCCGGGATGGGCGGGAGGACTGGCACCTCTTCGTGGGGGAGGTGGAAGGATGAGGTGGGCCTGGGTGGTGGACGACTCCCCAGAGCGGTACGAGGTGCTGGGGCTTTTTCTACGCTCCCGCTGGGGCGTGGAGGCGGTGCGCTTCTCCCCGGAGGTTCCCGAGGACTTCGGAGAGGCCTGGGTGGTCAGCCTGGACTACCACCTGGCGGGATGCACCGCCTTGGAGGCCTTAAAGCGCCTACCTCCGGAAAGGCTTGCGGGCCGGCTTTACGTGGTGCACTCCACGGCGGGCCTCGAGGCCACCCTGCTGGAGGATTGGCTCCGGAAACAGGGCCTCGAGGTCATCCGCTACCCCTACACCCTGATCCGGATGGAAGTCCGGCCCAAGCGCCGCCTCGGGCGCTCCGGGCCGGTACAACCCCCAGGCTAGGAATCCTTTCGCCCCTGGCGGTTGCGGTAGACCTGGCTGGAAAGGAGTTTGCGGGCACGGGCGGGGGAGCGGTCCAGCTCCTCAAGAAGCGCCTCTAGCTCTTCCCCCTCCGTTTCCAGGAGCTGTTGGTACGGGGCGAGCAGGGGCAGGGTTGCGCTTAGGGAGGACCGGGCCGTATGGAAGTCGCCCTGGTACAAAGCCTCCATGGCCTGCTGGCGTGCCCAGGTGGCCTTCAGCTTGGCCATCGCGGCCTCCACCTCGGGCAGGGAGTCCAGGCCTTGGTAAACCTCATCCTCCAGGGCGGGAAGATGCAGGCTGGCTTCCTCCTGGTGCACCCCGCCACTCGGGCTTTCCCAGGCCAGCCTCACCCCAACCCAGGCCTCCCCTCCCGGGGCCTCCACCTCCAGCAAATACTCCAGGGTTCGCCCGCCCACCAGGGGCGGAAGCCGGTACACTCCACCGTCTTCCCGAGCCAGGTCGTGGAGAAGGCGAATCTCTCCCCCGTGGGGCGGGGTAAGCCATAACCTGACCCCCGCGCCCAGGGTGGTGGCCAAGCCGGAAAGCTCCTGGGCAAAGATGCCGGGCAGGTCATCGGGGCTTTCGATGAAGTAGTAGTTCCCCTGCCCGGCCTCGGCCATGGCCATCATCAGGTCCTCGTTGTAGTCCAGGCCCACCCCCAGGGTGCTGGTGCTCACTCCCCTTTGGGATAGGCCCCGCACCTGCTCCGCAATGACGTTGGGGTTGGTTTCCCCCGTATTGGCGAGGCCGTCGGAAAGCACGATCACCCGGTTGAGCCGCTTGGCATCCAGATGGGCGGCCACCTGGGTGGATCCTTCCAGCCAACCAGCATGCAAGTTAGTGGAGCCTCGAGGCCTCACGGGCCGGAGGCGCCGGAGGATCTCCTCCTTGTTCTCGGCCAGGGTGCTGGGCACCGCCACCTCCACCTGGTGGTCGTAGATGACCACCGCCACCCGGTCGTGGGGGCGCAGGTTCTCCACGGCGTAGGCCACGGCCTTCTTGGCGAACCTGAGCTTATCGCCGGCCATGGAGCCCGAGCGGTCCAGCACAAAGGCCAGGTTTAAGGTCGGGCGCTCCACCTCCGCCTGAACGGGGGGAATCTTCACCCTTAGGAGCACGGGCATGCGGGTTGGCCCCGTGGCCCGCACCCCGGGCTTCAAGGGAAGGAGCTCCAGCTCGGGCCGAGGGTTTGCCTGGGAAACCGCCTTCTTCTTGTTCTTCATCCAGATCACCTCCTTGAGGTCCGGCTGCTGCTTCGGTGGGGGGCTAGTCCTTTTAACCGCCTTCTTACCTCCTCTAAAACCGCCTCCATCTCGCTTTGGGTCCTGGGCGGGCGGAAGTCCTCCCGCACGTGCACCTCGAGGCCCGGGGCAATCGCCAGGCGGTGCCAAATCTCCTCCCTTTCAGGTGGCGACGGAGAGGATTCGGTGGGCGGCACCATGTAGGAGTAGGAGTAACGCTCCCGAAGCTCGGACAAGTAACCCAGGGCGGGATTGGGAGCAAGGGTGGCCCCGCCCTCCAACAGGGCCAGGAGCTCCTGGTCGTTCTTCTGGCGAACCAAGTCCCCCAGGGCGCTTGCCGCATGCCCCTCGGCCATGAGCCGGCGCAGAACCAGAAGCTGGAGCAGGTGCCGGGGGGTGTAGAGGGCCCTTCTGCCCTTGCGGATGGGCTCGTCCAGCATGCCGAGCCCGGCGTAGTGGCGGACCAGGCGGGGGGTGAGGGCATTCCGCACCCGACGGCTTCCCATCTCGGGAAGGTAACGGGAAAGGCGGGCGTTGGCCTCCCGCACCAGGCCCTCGAGGTCCCACTCCACCCCCTGCCGTAAAAGCTCCTCCAGGTTCTGCATGTTCCTAGCGTAGTATTGACAGGGTCATTTGTCAATATCACTTTCCATTGTCATCATAGTGCCTTGGGCGGGGGAGCCCCTTTCGCAGGAGAAAGGAGTATAACGGGAAAGGAAAGCCGCCATCCACCGAGAGGCGGCGGAAGAGGAGTGCGGCCCTAATCCCACCGAGCCCGACCTCAGGTCTGCGCTCACCGTCCATTTCCCTCCGGGAAAGGAGACCCCCATGGCCCTGACCCGCTTTCCCGAACGCCCGAACCGCCACGACCTCCTGGCCCTTGTCCTAACCCTGGGCCTCCTGGCTCTTTTCCTCGAGGCTTCCCGGGAAACAGTAGGTCCCTTTCACCCAAATCCCATCTCCCTGGATCCTTTAAAGCTACCGGAATACACCCTGCGCACTGCCTTCCGCATGGGGGTAGCCTTCCTGCTTTCCACGCTCTTCACCCTGGTCTACGCTCCCCTGGCGGCCAAGACCCGGCTGGAGCCCTTCCTCATCTCCCTCTTGGACATCCTGCAATCCGTTCCCATCCTGGGCTTCCTGGCAGCCACGGCAGGGGCCTTCGCCGCCTTGTTCCCCGGACGGGCCCTGGGCTACGAGCTTGCGGCCATCTTCGCCGTCTTTACCTCCCAGGCCTGGAACATGGCCTTCAGCTTCTACCAGTCCCTGAAAACCCTTCCCCGGGAACTGGATGAGGCGGCCACCCTGTTTCGCCTCTCCCCCTGGCAACGCTTCTTTCGCCTGGAACTCCCCTTTGCCCTGCCGGGCCTGGTCTGGAACGCCATGATGTCCATGTCGGGGGGATGGTTCTTTGTGGTGGCCTCGGAGGCCATCGCCGTGGGCAAGACCCAGGTGGAACTTCCCGGCATCGGGTCCTACCTGGCCACCGCCATCGCCCAGGGGGATGGTCGGGCGGTGGTTCTCGCTTCCTTGAGCATGCTGGTGGCCATCCTGGCCTACGACCAGCTTCTCTTCCGGCCCCTGGTGGCCTGGAGCCAGCGCTTCAAGTACGAGGAACGGCCCGGGCTCGAGCCAGCAAGAAGCTGGGTTCTGGACCTTCTAAGGCGGACCCACACCCTAAGGGGAATCGCCGAGGCCACCTTTTCCTGGGCCCTCGAGGCCCTCTTTCAGCTGGAACGGAGGCGCCCTCCGCGCCGCCCTATCCTTCCCCAGTGGGTCCTGGTCCTTCCCCTCCTTCTCCTCGGGGGGATTGGGGCCTTTATCCTTTGGCGCCAGCTTCAGCCCCTGGGATGGCTGGAGGTGGCCCGGGTCTTCCTCCTGGGCTTTTTCACCTTCCTCCGGGTCATGGGGGTACTCCTGTTGGCCACCGCCATCTGGGTGCCCGTGGGCATCCTCCTGGGCCTGAGGCCCCGGGTTGCCCAGCGGGTAGAGGCCCTTCTCCAGATCCTCGCCGCCTTCCCCGTCAACCTGCTCTATCCCCTTTTGGCCCTTTTCCTCCTCCGCCACCACCTCTCTCTGGAGGTGTTCTCCGCCTTTCTCATGGCCCTCGGGACCCAGTGGTATATCCTCTTCAACGCCGTGGCGGGCAGCATGGCCCTGCCCGAGGACTTGAAGGAAGCGGCCCGAAGCTTTGGCCTTAAGGGCCTAACCCTTTGGAGAAGGCTTCTTCTGCCCGGCACCTTCCCCCACATTCTCACGGGCCTCATCACCGCCAGCGGGGGCACCTGGAACGCCGCCATCGTGGCCGAGGTGGTGCAGTGGGGCTCCCTCACCCTCCAGGCCACCGGCCTTGGCAGTTACATCGCCCGCTGGACCCTGGAGGAAGGGCAAGGACCCCATCTCCTCCTGGGCATAGCCGTGATGAGCCTTTACGTGGTGGTCATCAACCGCTTTGTCTGGCGGCGGTTATACCGCCTGGCCGAGGAAAGGTTCCGCTTCTAGGGGGAAAGTATGCTGCTCAGCGCCAAGGACATCGTCAAGGCCTTCCGGGCAGGGGAACGGGCCTACCCGGTGCTCTTCGGGGTGAACCTGACCCTGAGGGAGGGCGAGGTGGTGGCCCTCCTGGGGCGCTCGGGAGGGGGGAAAAGCACCCTCCTGCGCATCCTGGCGGGCCTCATCCTCCCCGATGCGGGGGAGGTGCGCTTTAAGGGCAAGCGGGTGGAAGGCCCCGTGGAAGGCATGGCCATGGTCTTCCAGACCTTCGCCCTCTTCCCCTGGCTCACGGTGCTGGACAACGTAGCCCTGGGCCTCGAGGCCCGGGGAATACCCAAGGGAGAGCGCCTAAAACGGGCTCGCGAGGCCATCGCCCTTATCGGCCTAAGGGGGTTTGAGGAGGCTCTTCCCAAGGAGCTTTCCGGGGGGATGCGGCAACGGGTGGGCTTCGCCCGGGCCTTGGTGGTGGAACCCGAGGTCCTTCTCCTGGACGAGGCTTTCTCCGCCCTGGACCCCCTTACTGCCGAGGGGCTTAGGGGGGATTTCCTGGACCTTTGGCTTTCGGGGCGGATCTCCACCAAGGCGGTCCTCATGGTCACCCACAACATCGAGGAGGCGGTGGCCTTGGCCGACCGAGCCCTGATCCTCGAGGGAAGCCCAGCCCGCATTGGGAGGGAGATCCGCATCCCTCTTCCCCATCCCAGGGACCCCAGCGACCCCCAGTTCCGCGCCCTGGTAGACCAAATCTATGAGGCCCTAACCCCTCGGGAGGAGGTGGAAAGGCGTCTGGAGGAGGAGCTTCTCCGCCTGCCCGATGCCCGAGTGGGTGCCCTCATGAGCCTGGCCGAGGCCATCGCCCGCCTGGGGGGGCGGGCCGACCTTCCCCTTCTGGCAGAGGAGGAAGGCCTCGAGGTGGACGACCTCTTCCCCCTCCTGGAGGCCCTCGAGCTATTGGGATTTGCCCGGGTGGAAAAGGGGGACGTGGAGCTCACCCCGGCAGGCGTGGCTTGGGCGGAGGCCAGCCTCGAGGAGCGCAAGGTGATGTTCGCCGAACACCTCCTTAGGCGGATACCCCTTTTTGCTCGTCTACACCGGGCCCTTTTGGAGCGTAGAAGGGTTCCTGAAGGATGGGTGCTCAACCGACTAAAGGAACACCTGCCGGAACCGGAGGCCAAAAGGGTTCTCTCGGTGCTCCTGGAGTGGGGGCGGTACGCTGGCCTTCTGGCCTACCACGAGGGAAGCCGGATGCTCCACCTGCCCCATCCCTCCAGATAGCCGCACGCCCGCTTGCCTTACCCCAGCAGGCCTGGGTCGGGTGTATATTCCTTTATCGTGGTCCCTTGGGTTTTAGCCTTTGTCCTGATCCTATCCCCCACTGCCTTGGCCTTTCCCCTGGAGAGCCCGGCTTTCCAGCGACTCGTAAAGGACTCCTACGACCAGGTTCCCGGAGCCCCTTCCTTTCTGGATTGGCTGAAGTCCGCCTACCGTAAGGGTTTTGCCAGATCCTCCCCTGGGGGCTACCCTGGGGATCTGGAGGAGGCCCTCCGCCAACTCTCCCACCGCCCTCCCGTAGAAGCCGCCACCTGGGCCTTCCAGGTGGTGAAGCGTCTACTGCCCCGGTTCAGCCTGGAGGAAGGCTACGAGTTCGCCTATGCCACCTTGAAAGGGGAACGGCAGTGCCTGCTCCAGGCCACCCTGGTCCAAGGTCTCTTGGAGAGCATGGGTTTTTCCGCTGGCATCTACATGGTGTGGAAAAACCCTGAGGGCCGGGAGAGCAACCTAGGCCACGCCGTGGCCGTGCTACGGCTTAAGGGAAAGGACTACCTGGTGGATCCCTCGGAACCCATTCCTTTCCCCCGGCACTTGGGGGTCTTCCTCAACACCAAGGAGGGGTACCGGTTTGCCGAACCCATCTACGCCCGGGATGGAGCCATTGTGGCCTACCGCATCCACGGAAGAAGGTGGCTTCCCGATGAGGTTGGGCCCCTGCCCTACGCTTTCGTCCGGAGCCAGTTCTATTACTATCGGGGCGAGCAGGCTCGAGGAGGGGTTCTTAAGCCCCCGAGGACTCCCACAGGCCTCGCCCGCTCCGAGGCTATGCTGAGGAAGGCCGTGGCCCTGGATCCCCGGAATCCTCTTGCCCGGTACCTCCTTGGGCTTACCCTAGCAAAGGAGGGAAGGGGGATGGAGGCCAAGTCCCTACTCCTCGAGGCCCATGCCCTCTACCGGGCCTATGGCCACGTACCCCGTAGCGTGGCCGCTATCCTTAAGGGTCTATGAAACCCCCTGCTTCTCCCCCCGGTTCAGGGCACCCGGAAGACGAGGGGCGCTACCCCTGGTGGAAGGTTCTCTGCCTCACAGGGGTTGACCTCTTCTCCTCCCTGGGCTACCAGCCGGGGATCGCCCTTTTGGCCGCGGGGCTCCTGTCCCCTTTGGCCAACCTGGCCCTGGTCCTCTTCGCCTTCCTGGCGGTCTACCCCGTCTACCGCCGGGTAGCAGAGGAAAGCCCACACGGTGAGGGATCCATCGGGCTTCTCACCCGGTTGATCCCCGGCTGGCGGGGCAAGGTCTTGGTTTTGGTGGTCCTGGGCTTCATGGCCACGGACTTCATGATCACCATCACCCTCTCCGCTGCCGACGCCGCCGTTCACTTCCTGGGCAACCCCCTGGCTCCCTCCTGGCTTCAGGGACACCAGGTGGGCCTCACCCTTCTGCTTATTGGCCTCCTGGGCTTCGTCTTCTACCTGGGGTTCCGGGAGGCCATCGGCCTGGCGGTACCCATCACCCTGGGGTATCTCTTCCTCAACGGAGTAGTCCTCCTCTCCGCCCTGCCCCACGTGCGCCCGGAGCACCTGGAGGACTGGTGGCGGAAGCTCCTTTCCAGCCAGCCCGACCCCCTAGGCCTGGTGCTGGCCACAGCCCTAGCCTTCCCCAAGCTGGCCCTGGGGCTTTCCGGTTACGAAACCGGGGTAGCCGTCATGCCCTTGATCCAGGGTCTGCCCGGGGATACCCCGGAGCGCCCCTGGGGCCGCATCCGGGGAACATACCGCCTCCTCTTTGCCGCAGCCCTCGTCATGGGTATCTTCCTCTTAGGGGCGGGCTTCGCCACCACCCTCCTCATCCCCCAGGAGCTATGGGGCAGCGAGGAGGTTTCCGGCAGGGCAATAAGCTTTCTGGCCCACCGCTACCTGGGGGAAGACTTCGGCACCCTTTACGACCTCCTTTCCATCGTCATCCTCTGGTTCGCTGGGGCCAGCGCCATGGCGGGCCTCCTTACCATCGTCCCCCGCTACCTTCCCCGCTTTGGCATGGCCCCGGAATGGGCTAGGAAACAACGTCCCATGGTCCTTTTCTTCACCGGGGTGGCCTTTGCCCTCACCCTCCTTTTCCAGGCCCGGGTGGAGGCCCAGGCAGCTGCCTACGCCACCGGCGTGCTGGTGGTCATGACCTCCGCTGCCCTTTCGGCGGCCCTGCTGGCGGAGCAGGAGAAGCGTCCCGAAAGCGGGTACTACCGCCTCCTCCTCCCCCTCTTCGCCTACGTGCTTCTGGCCAACGTCCTGGAGCGACCGGATGGGGTGAAGATCGCCTCCTTTTTCATTGCGGCCACCCTGATCATCTCCCTGCTCTCCCGGACCCTACGGGCGTTTGAACTCAGGGTGGAGGGCTTCCAGCTGGACGAGATGGCCGAGCAATTTGTGTCCCAGCTTAAGGCGCAGGAGGCCCCCATCCGCCTGGTGGCCCACCGGCCGGAGCGAGGAGGCCGGGGGGTGTACTGGGAGAAGGAGCGCCGCATCCGCGAGGCCACCCACATCCCGGTGGGGGATCCCATTTACTTCGTGGAGGTCTTTGTGCAGGATCCTTCGGAGTTCACCGCCCAAGCCCGGGTCTGGGGGGTGGACCGCCCTGAGGCCCGCATCTTCCGCATCCTGGGTACAGCGGCACCCAATACCCTGGCTGCTTTTTTGCTCTACCTGAGAAACCGCACCGGCCGACGGCCCCACATTTACTTCGAGTGGTCGGACGAGGGACCCCTGCAGGCTGCCTTAGACTTCCTCCTTTTCGGGGAAGGGGATGTACCCACCCTTACCCATGAGATCCTGCGCCGCACCGAACCCGATCGGAGCCAGCGCCCCTTCGTGCACGTGGGAGGCTAGCGCCGCCAGTGCTTCAGGATTCCCGCCCCCAGGATGGTCATGGGTACCGCCAGGAATATGCCCAGAAAACCGAAGAGCTTGCCGAAGGCGAAGATGGCGAGGAGCACCAGGGCGGGATGAAAGCCCACGGTGCGCCCGTAGATATAGGGAATGAGGACCTTTCCCTCCAAAAGGGCGATGACCCCATAACCCGTAAGCACAAGTAGCGCCGCCAAAGGGCCCTTGGCCGAAAGGGCCACCAATGCCGCCAGGGAAGCGGTGGCGATCCCGCCCACAAAGGGCACCACCTCCAAGACCCCGCCCAGCACCCCCAGGGCGAAGGGGCTGGGAACGCCAAGGATGAAAAGCCATCCCCCAAAGAGGAGGGCAAAGGAGAGGGCGATGAGGAACTGAGCCCGGGCCCAGTAGCCCATGCGCTTCCAGGTATCCTCCAGCACCTCGGTCCAGCCGCTCCCGGGAAGGTACGGTGCCGCCCGGGCCACCAAGTGGGGCTCGAGGGCGATCATCACTGCAAGAACCAGGGCCAAAACCATCTCGGAAACCGTCTCCCCCACCCTGAGGAGAAGATCCCCGGCCACGTGGGCGGAGGAAGCCAGGGAGGAGGCCAGGTCAGGGAGGGAAAGGGCCAGGTTATCCTGAAGCCACTTGAGGACCATGGGCAAGAGTTCCCCCAGGTGGTGGAACTGCAGGACCAGGAGGGGTGCAGCCAGGTAAAACCCCAGGCCCATCACCCCCAGGACCATGAGGTAGGCCAGGAAAACGGCAGAGGGTCGGGGAAGCCTGCGGGCAAAAAGCCCCACCAAGGGATCTAAGGCAGCAGCCAGGGTAAAGGCGAGGAAGACCCAGAGCAAAAGGTTGTAGAGGCGGCCGAGGGCCCAAAGGGCCAGCAGGAAAAGGGCCAGGCTTAAAAACCAGCGGCGGACAGGTGGCGTTTCCATAGGCAACAACCCCCCTTATGCTAGAGCCTGGCACCTCCGGAACAAAGGACCGACCACCCCATCCCAACCCTCGTCCCAACGGGGGTTAAAGGTAGCCCAAAAGGCTTCCCAAAAGCACCAGGAGCACCCAAAAGGTGATAAGAGCAAAAGTCCAATCCCGCTCCTCCAGGTAAAGGCCCAAGGCCAGGGCCACTCGGGCCACGGGGGTCAGGATCAGGAGCAAAAGGCCCAGGTGGATCAACCCAGTGGGGCTCAGACCCCGATGCACGTCCACGCCCTTCAGAGCGCGGTCCAAGAGAATCTCCCTTTGCCCGTCAACCATGAAATACCAAAGCCCCCCCACGCTTACCAGAAGAGCGGCAAGGAGCACCCCCGTGCGCAGGACCCAGGAAAGCCAGCGCTCCATCCGCCTCACTTCCCAACCCCCTGAGCTACCATTTGCAAGCCAAGGGCCGCGATAACCAGGGCAAAGAGGGTTCGCAACCACGAGGTAGAGCTTCGCGGCAAGATCCTTGCTCCCAGGAAGGCGCCAAGGAGTACACCCAGCATCACCGGAAAGCTCACCCTGGGGTCAATGTAACCCTGCCTAAGGTAAATGCCAGCGCTGGCGGCGGCCGTGACTCCGATCATGAAGTTGGAAGTGGTGGTGGAAACCTTATAAGGAAGCCCCATAACCCGGTCCATGGCCAACACCTTGACGGCCCCCGACCCGATGCCAAGAAGTCCGGAGAGAACCCCCGCCAACCCCATAAGGCCCAGGCCCGCCAACAGGCGGCGCACCCCATAGGCCCGCTCCCCCTCAGGGCTGGGAAGGCCTCCTTCCAATCGCAACCTTTTCGCCAGGGGATCCGAGTCCTTGGGATCTATGGGCTGGTCCTCGAGGCGACCTTGGTAGCTTAAGTAGGCGGAGTGAAGTAAGACAAGGCCAAACACCAGGGCCACAAGCCGTTTGGGCAGGACACCGAGTAGGCCTGCACCCAAGAGGGCCCCAAGGGTGGTGGCTAGCTCCAAGAACATACCCAGCCGGAGATTGGTGTACCCTTCCCGTACATAGGCAGCAGCAGCCCCACTGCTGGTGGCGATCACCGACACCAAGGAAGCCCCCAAAGCGTGGTGCAGGTCTACCCGGAAGACCAGCACCAAAAGGGGCACCAACACCACCCCTCCCCCTAGGCCCGTGAGTGCCCCCAGAAACCCCGCCAGGGTACTGCCCAGGAAAACCCCCAGGCTAAACTCCCAAACGCTCATTCCTCTAAACTACTCCCACCGGCCCCGTGAAGGGACCCGCCACCACCCGATCCTGGGCCAGATCGTACTCCCCGCCATGGCAGGGGCATTGGGCTAACTGCTTCTGGGGATGCCACAGGCTCACGATGCAACCCAGGTGGGTGCAAACCGCAGAATAGGCCACGACGCCCCCTACGGCATGCTGCCGCACTTCGGGAACCAGGGATGCAGGGTCCAGGTGTATCACCAGGAGAGTGCTTTTGGCATCCCCGTTTCGGATGACCCTGGTCTTGGGATCCATGGGGTAGGCCAGAACGAAGGGCCCACCCAAGGGAAGCCTCCCGGGGTCAATGGGAGTTCCCTCTTTGTAACCTGCTGCGTAGACCATGTCCCCTACCTGAGGCGGAAGCTTATCGGGGGTCTGCGAAGGTTTGGGAATGAGGTCTTTGGCCACCAAGAGTGCCGAGAGTGTGGCGAAACCCATGCTGGTGCCTATCAGGGCCAGGATCAAGCGCCGCTCACGCCTTAGTGTGGGATCCTCCCGTTCCATCTAACCCCTCCGCACTTGGTAGTCCCTTCCTTCCCAGCGGTTCTCGTCCGGGTAAAAGAAGGTGAAGTTTACCTCGGAATGATCCTCGAGGTCCAAAAGAACCCCGTAGAGCCCAAACGGCAGGGGTTCCGCCTCTACATCCTCAGGATCCTTCCATCCCTCCCAGCCCAAGTGGAGCCGGAAAGGCTTGCGGCACTCCACCAGAAGGCGTTCCGTGGGGGAAAGCCGAAGAACGGGGACCTCCCGCCGCCAATGGCGCACCTGCGGCGACGACCCCCGCTCGTAGCGCTCCATCACCCGTCCTAGGCGCTCCACGGGACCGGTCCGTTGGTGATAGGCCGTGTAGAGCTTCAAGTACTCCGCATGGGCCCAAAGAAGAGGTTGGGCGCTACCGGTAGGGCGGCCCGGAAGAAGCCCCTTTTCCGGGATAGGATCCGCATCCCATACCTGCTCAGGGATGAGCCTACCACGCCCGGTCCCCCGGGCCATGCTCCTTAGGTAGGGGCACGGGTCTTCCCCGGAAAGCAGTGCGTACATTCCCCGCTCCCCGGTAAGAAGGGGCCAGGCCCGGCCCTGGCCAGTGCCGTCAAAGGCGCTTCCATCCCCATGCTCCCCGTATCCATCCTCCGGGTAGCGACGGTAGAAAATGCCGGTGGGAAGATCCACCCGAAGATGCCTGTCCACCAGGGCCAGGGTAGAAACGATGCGAGGGTCTTGGGGACGTCGCAGACCCAGGCGCACCAGCCACAAAAACTCCAGGCCCAGAAGCTCCGCCACATCCACGGCCACACCAGCTCGGTTGGCCACCTGAACCCGACCCCTGGGACCCAGGGGACCCGAAGGGGATAAGCGAACATAATGGCCCTCCACACCTACCGCCCGGTCCAGCCCCGAACCCTTCACGTAGCACCATTCCTCAATGCGCGCATTCCAACAGTCCGCAAGGGAAAGCGCATACTCCGCCTCCTCCCCCTGCAAAAAGCCGTATAAGGCAGCCCCAGACAGGGCGGCAACGCTTACGGCCAAGGTAAAGGGGGAAAGGCCAGGGCTTTCCTCCCAGCGGTCCTGGGGGCTCACCGGACCCTCCCGGGCCAGAAAGCCCACTGCCCGCCGCACCATCTGGCGGAGAGGGCCGTTTGGGGAAAGTTGCCCCAACTCCCTAAACTTTAGGGCCAGAAGGACGGGCAAAGCGGCTTCATCCATTTGCACGCCCTGCCAGTAGGCCCGGCCATCCGGGTAGAAATTCTGCGCCCAGTGGCCATCCTCGGCCTGAACAGCCGCCAGGTAGGTGAGGATCCCTCGAGTCTCGGCGAACTGCCCAAGGCCCAGGTAGGCGAAGGCCACCTCCACCAGGTCCCGGCTCCAAACCAGATGGTAGCCCCCAGGGTCGTCCCGGGTATTGCCCCAGGGCACGGACAGGCTCGCCACCAAGGCCCCGGGGTAGGTGCGGTCCTCGTGCACCTTGAGGACGTGGTAGGAAACCTGTGCCTCCCGTAAGAGTTCCTCATCCTCTCCGGGAAACTGGGGTGGCGCTATCTCGCTCCAGGTGGCAGAGGCTTTTTCCTGGATCGTTTCTATACCTTCCCCCAGGGCAGACCGCCCTAGGGTGAGGGCCCCCTCCGGGGTAGTGGCGAAGGCCAAGGCCATAACGCCCTTCTTTCCCTCCAGCTCACCCATGAGGGCCACGTTGCCATCCGTGGCCCTGGCAAAGGTCCAGGTCATAGCCCCGTTTTGGGCAAAATCTTGCCAGCCATCCGAGAAACCCACATAACCTGCGCTTCCCCTAAGGAACGGGCCCAGGAGGGCTAGGGCCTCGGATCCCTTGGCCGCCAGAAGTGCGCCCTCCTTCACCCAGGCGGTGTTCCCATAACCCGTTCCCCCAAGGTGGGGAGCGAGGAGGGGATACAGGCGAAAGCCTTCCCCCTCCAGGGTATAACCGATCAGCAGGACATCCCGTTGGGGATCGGGGACCAGTTCCAGGGTAAGGCGGTACTCCTCGCCCTCGTGTACCACGCGCACCGTGGGGAAGAGGGGCGTGGCCTCGAGGCGATAGCGGTTAACCCGCTTCACCTCCGCCCAGAACCCCCTTTTCGCCACGATGAAGCCCAGGTCCCGCATCTGGGGACGGCCGGTGGCGGGCCAGTAAACCTCGTTGAGGATCCCGCGGCCCAGGGTGTACCAGACCCGGCTTCTCCCAAGGGCCGTGCCTATCCAGTCCTTTGCGCTGCTGGCCCAGGTGGGCGGAATCCCCGGCTTACCAAAGGCCTCCATGCTCACACCTCTTGATCGGTGAAGATCCACTTCTCTTCGGCCCGAATGCGGTTAGGCGGGAGGTCCTCTCCCCTGGCCACCCGAAGGATGGCCTGCCGTTTGGCCGGACCCAGGGCCAGGAAGAGAACCAGGCGAGTGCCAGAAAGGGCCTTAGGGGTGAGGGTTAGGCGGAGGGAAGGGTATGTGGGCCCCACCGCCACCTCCACCAGGCGGGAGGACCCCAGGGCAGGACTCCCGGGAAAAAGGCTTGCGGTGTGCCCTTCCTCACCCAGCCCCAAAAGGGCAAAATCAAAGGGTAAGAAAGGGCGAATCCGTTCCTCCATCCAGTCCCGAGCCTGCTCAGGGGAAAGCCCCAGGGGAAAGGGAAGGAGCCGCTCCCTTAGAGGCCCCAGGGCCTGGCCTACCCGGTAGAGGTTGGTTCCGGGATCCCCCGGTTCCAGCCAGCGCTCGTCCGACAGGAGCAAAACCCCAGGATAGCGGACCCCCTGCCGGGCAAGGGCCCGATACACGGGTAGAGGGGTTTCCCCTCCGGCTAAAACCCCGCAGGAGGCGTAGAGCAAGTTCTCCATAAGCCAGGCAAGGGCTCCCGCCAGGGCCGCCTGCGGGCTAGGGAAGGTTTTAACCCTCATCCTCCCTCCTCACCGCATGGCCGCCAAAGGCCCGGCGCAATAGGGCTAAGAGCCGGAAGCGCAGGTCGGCCCGGCCCTGGCTTTTCCAGCGAGCGAACAAGGCCTGGGCCATGGCCGGTAGGGCAACCCCTCGGCGCAGGCCCTCCTCCACCGCCCAGCGCCCCTCGCCCGAATCCTCCACCAACGGGGCTATCCCCTCCAAAGGGCCCTGGACTACCTCGGCTAGCCTGTCCAGAAGGAAGCTCCTCACGATGGTCCCCTGGCGCCAAGCGGAAAGGATGCGGGCTGGATCCAAACCCAACTCCTCCCGGCCAGCATAGAGGAGTTCTGCGCCCTCCGCATAAGCTTCCATAAGGGCGTACTCCACCCCGTTGTGTACCATCTTGGTGTAGTGCCCCGCCCCCAGCGTCCCCGCGTGCACCCACCCTCCCTCCGGGGCCAGGGCTGCCAGGTAGGGTTCAAGCCGGGCCACCCATCTGGCCTCCCCTCCCACCATAAGCCCGTAACCTTCCTTGGCCCCCAGAGGCCCCCGGAAACCCCCACATCCACGAAGCCCACCCCCTTTTGGGCTAGGGCTTCCCCCCGGCGCTGGCTTTCCCGGTAGAAGGAGTTTCCTCCATCCACCACCAAATCTCCTGGGGAAAGGTGAGGGGTCAAGCCCTCGAGAACGCTGTCCACGGCCCCGGCCGGCACCATGAGCCAGAAGGTCTTGGGCGAAGGAAGTTGCCCCGCAAGGGCCACCAAGCTCGTGGCCAACCCTATACCCTCTTTCCCGGCCCAGGCCTGAGCCTCCAGATCCGGGTCATACCCCACCACCGGCAGACTCCGGGCCCGCCACCTCTTGGCCATGCCCAAACCCATGCGTCCCAGCCCTATCAACCCCAGCATCTTCACCCCCTTAGGGAAACCCAGGCATGGCCAGGCTTCAGGATCCCCATCTGGCCCCTAGGTCCCTCGCTTCCCTGGGGATAGACCTCGGGTTCCCCCTCTTCCCAAGCCTTCAGCACGGGGTCAAGGATGCGCCAGGCCTCCTCCACCTCCTCCTGGGAAGGAAAAGGGGTGAGGTCCCCGGATAAGGCGGCAAGGAGCACTTCCTCGTAGGCGTCGAACTCGGGCTCGGGCCCCAGCCGGAAGGAAAGGGTTTCCGGCTTGCCCCTTCCCAGCAGGGTCAGGTCCAGTCCCACCTCTGGGCTCAGGCGAAGGAGAAGCCCGCCCCTTTGGCCCTCGGGGGAGGAATGAAAAGCCAGGAAGATGAAGCCGGACCGCGCCGCTAGGCGCTTGCCGCTCCGCAGGTAGAAAGGTACGCCAAGCCACCTGGGAGCATGGGTAGCAAGCCTTACGGCCACAAAGGTTTCGCGCGGGGAATCCGGGGCCACCCTGGGCTCTTCCAGGTAACCCTGGTACTGGCCGCGGACGGCCAGGCGGGGCTCCGCCGTCTGCACCGACCGCAGGGCCTCCGCCCTCTGGGCGCGAATGGAGGCGGCTTCCAGACGGGAAGGGGGTTCCATGACCACCAGGGCCAGGAGTTGGAGCAGGTGGTTCTGAAGCATGTCCCGTAAAGCCCCGGCCTGCTCGTAATAACGGGCTCTTCCCTCGAGGCCCAAGGTCTCCGCATAGGTGATCTCTACCCAGGCGACTCCCTTCCGCTCCCACAAGGCTTCAAGGGAAGGGTTCCGATAGCGAAGCTCCAGGAGATTGGTCACGGAGGTCTTGCCCAGGAAGTGGTCTACCCTGAGGATCTGGTCTTCCCGAAAGTAGCGTTGGAGAAGCCGGTTCAAGGCCTGTGCGGAAGCCAAGTCGTAGCCGAAGGGTTTTTCCACAGCAATCCGCCTCCAACCCGTGTTTTCCTGGGCCAGATTGAGCTCACCCAAGGCCAACACCGCCTTTGGAAAGAGGCTTGGGGGCAGGGCCAGGTAGAAGAGGGCCGGCCCCTCCAGGTGGCGCAAGGGGGAAAGCCCTTCCGGGGAGATCTCCGCGTTCCGGTAGCGGATGGATCCCTTCAGCCGCTGCCAGGCAGAAAGGTCCAGACCCGGCTTTTCCCGGAGGGCTGCCTCGAGGTGGGCAAGAAGCTCCCCGGTGTCCCAGCTCTCTGCGCCAAACCCCCATATCCTCAGGGGAGGAAGCTGACCCTGCCCTTGGAGCCTCACGAGGGCTGGCACAAGAAGGCGCCGGGCCAGGTCCCCGCTGATCCCCAAGACCACCAAATGGGTAACGGGCCCTCCTGAAGCAGCATGGTCCGCCGAGGCTCTCCCCATCATGGTCTCACCGGCTGAACTTCCTTAACCTCATCCAGCACCTTGGAGGTGTAAACCCCTAGCTCCCCTGAGGGAGGAAGGTGTTCTTGTAAGCGGAAGGTGGGCCGGGGCTGGCTGTCCACATAAGCGGCGATGTCCCGGGCCTCGTCGGGGGATAAGTTGGGGTTACCCAGGGGCATGGCCCCGTGGACGAAGGCGGCCAGATTCCTCCAGTTGGCCATCCCGGCACCGGCGTTGTAGGATTTCGGACCCCAAAGGGGGGGTCCTACTTGTCCCTGGCCCTCAGCCCCATGGCAGACAGCACACTTGGCTTGGTAGAGGCTCTTCCCCCGTTGCGCGTCCGCTCGGGTCCAGTCCACCGAGAGGGGCTTTAAGGCATTGGGTCCGGTGGGGCTTTTGGGGTTCATGTGCAGGGGCATGCCCTGGGAAAGGGAAGCGATGTAAGCCTCGAGGGCCACCAGAACCGGACCCCCTAATGGGGGAAGGGTACCATTGAGGCTCCGCATAAAGCAGTCCCCAATGCGGTTTTGCAGGGTGATGACCGCCTTTTCCCGAGGGGAGTAGGCGGGGAAGGCGGTGGCAGTGCCCACCAACGTGAGCCCCTTGGGATCCGTGCCCCCATTTAGGTGGCAGGAGGTGCAGCTGAGGGCGTTGCCCACATAGGCCTTGCTCAAGGGATGGTCCTTGGTGTTCATGAAGATGTCCTTACCAAGGGCCACGGTCTGGTCTAGACTCCCAGGAAAGTCCTGGGGGAGGGCAGGGATAGAGCCACTGATGTTGGCGGTAGCGGAACCCTTGCTTACCCCCTGTTCACGCAAGGCCAGGTAGTTGAGGGCAAAGTAAAAAGTGGTGCCTGCAAAGGCCACAAGAAGCGCCAGAAGGATGGTCTGGGTAAGGCCTAACGGTTCCTGTTTTCGTCTCATTCTTGACCCCCTTTGGTATAGGGAAGGGGAATGTACTGCACGCTGGGTCGCCGAATCTGGGTCTGGGGGTACAGGCTCATAAGGGCGTACACCTCCCGAGGCATACTGGTGGATACAGGAAGGCCGAGTCCCCTGGCCTCTTCCACCGTGATGGGGTAATCGTGGGTCCAGGTGCCTTGGGAAAGGAGGCGGGCAGTGGTGGCGGCCCTCTCCGGGTCCATGTGCTTTGCCAGAAGCTTTTCTGCCAGTTCCGCCACCTGTTTGATGGCCTTGGCAGCCATGTCTGCCCTGATGAGGGTAGCATCCTCGATCTTATCCAGGGGCTTGCTCTGAACCAGGGCAAGGAGGCTCGCCGCCGGATACTCTCCGATCTGCGGATCCACTGGGCCCAGGACCGCGTTCTCATCCATGATGATTTCATCGGCGGCCAGGGCGATTAACGTTCCCCCAGACATGGCATAGTGGGGAACGAAGACGGTTACCTTGGCCGGGTGTTTCAGGAGAGCCAGGGCAATCTGCTCCGCCGCCAGGACCAACCCCCCGGGGGTGTGGAGAACGAGGTCGATGGGCATACCGGGATCCGTGAGGCGGATGGCCCTTAGCACCTCCTCGGAGTCGTCCACGTCAATGTACCGGGCCACGGGAATCCCGAGAAGATTGATGGCCTCTTGGCGGTGGATCAGGGTGATGACCCGGCTTCCCCGCTTCCTTTCAAGGCTTAGGATCTGCCGGGTGCGGGCGGCCTCGAGGGCCTGGCGCTGGAAATAGGGGCTCAAGAAGGCAAAGACGAGGAAAAGCCAGAAGAGGTTGTTGATCAGGCTACCGAAATCCATCACCTACCCCTTTCCGGCATCACCCGGACCTGCAGGATCCGACCCTGCCGCCAAACCTTTAGGACCACCGTCTCGCCTGGACCCAGGTTGGCCAAGAGGTTCTGCAGGTCCCATGGCTGGTCCAGGGAGTTCCCGTTAGCCTCGAGGATCACGTCGCCGTCCACCCCCACCCGAAGGCCTTGCCCGCTCGCCGGATCGGCCAGCGTAACAAAGCGGCTCGCCCCCTTTAGCCCTGCTAAGGCGGCAGGGGAACCCGGGGCCACCTTCTGAACCAAAAGACCCTGGTCCGGAAAACGGTACTGGGCCCGCAAGGTGGGTGGCAGGGCGCTCAGGGGAAGAACCTCTACCCCTAGCCTCGGCCTCCTGGCCAAGACCTCCCCTTCTGTGACCTGCCTCCCCGCCTTCATGGCGGGTAGCCACTCCTTCACCAAGTTGATGGGGATGGCGAAGCCTACCCCGGAATACTGGGGCGCTCCCACCTGCCCCGTGGGGGAAAGGATTGCGGTATTCACTCCGATCACCTCACCCCGGGAATCCAATAGGGGCCCACCGGAGTTTCCCGGATTGATAGGGGCATCGGTCTGGAGAAGCTTGGGCACCAAGGGATCCACGGCCCCGGGGTTTTGCCGGATGGCGGAGATCACCCCGGTGGTCACGGTAAACTCCAAGCCAAAGGGATTGCCGATAGCGATGGCCTTCTGGCCCACCAAGACCCTGTCTGAGTCCCCAAGGGGCAACACCACAGGGGGCTTGGCATCGGTTTTGAGCAGGGCCAAGTCCAAGGAGGGTACGGAGCCCACCACCCAAGCGGGATACGCCCTGGGATCCCCTTGAAGGCGTACCTGGATGCGTTCCGCCCCCTGCACCACGTGATAGTTAGTGAGGATGTAACCTTTGAGGTCCACAAAGAACCCGGATCCCGTACCCACCTGCGGAGGCTGGAGAAAGGGAGCGAAAAAGGGGGCAAACTGGGGCGGCACGTTGGGAGGCAGGGTTTGTCCGGGAAGGAAGCTTTGCACCAGAACCACCCCCGGGCCGTAGCGGGCAGCGATCTCCACCGTGTTGGCCTCATCCGGAAGAAGCCCTTGCAGGTTTCCGGACGAAGGGAGTGGCGGCGGTGCGCTGCCCTGTCCGTCGGCCCGATCCAGAGCCCACCAAAGCATGCCGCCCGAAAGCGCCACCAGCGCCAGGACCAGGGCTGCGTGCTGCCGGGACATGGGGACCTCACCTAGAAGTAGTAGCGGGGGAAGTCACCAGCCAGCCCACACCGGCCCCCACGATAGGATGGGAAAGCCGTCCGTTGCGATGCCTTGGCCCCAGGGGAAAGATCTCCACGTTGGGCTTCACCGGATTGGGGGCCACGCTAGGGGGACTGGTCAGGCTCACATCCAGGTAGTGGGAATCAGGCGTAATGGCGGGGCCATAGTAGGAAAAGTGGAGAGGCTTGGCAAAGCGCAGGATCCTTTGTCCGGTCTTGAGATCGGTAACCCGCAGGGCAAAGGCAAAGACCACCTTTTCCCCCTGGGGAGCGTAGGCCTGCCAGTAAGCAGGGTCCCCGGTCAGGATTTCCAGCCGCACAGGATCCTGTCCGAAGGCCCCAGAGGGTACCGTGAGAACCAAGCCGCCCAGCCCAAGGCGCATGTAATCCCACGGCTGGACGATAAGGCTTGCCGTCACGGTGGGAAAGCCAAACTGGGCAGGGTCTGGAGGTTGAACCTGGGCCTGGGCCAAAGCCAAAACCAACGTTGCTGCTACCATCCACAACCGCCTGAGCATAACCACCTCACCTCCACCCTTAGCGTGGTCCGCCTGTCTGTAGCCCACCTGAAACCCCGACCTCTACCCCGGCAAGTGTTCCGTGTTAGGTTGAAGCTGTGGGGCGGCGGATGGCCATTGGGTTTTTCGTTTTTCTAATCCTGCTGACAGCCTTGGTAATCAACGCACCTTGGCTTCTCCAACAGGGGTATGCATGGTACTATCGGGGCCGGGTTGGTGCCTTAACACCCTGGGAAGGGTCGTTCCGGCAGAGGCTCCTGGTCTTGGCCCCCCACCCCGATGACGAAACCCTGGCTGCGGGTGGCCTGATCCAGAAGGTACAGGCCTCAGGAGGACAGGTGTTCATAGCCTGGATGACCCTGGGGGATGGTTTCCAGTGGGACGCCGCTCTCTTGGACCGTACCCTTAGGCCCAGGCCTGAAGACCTTAGGAAACTGGCGGAAAGGCGCCTTGGGGAAGCCAAGGCGGCGGCCCGCACCTTAGGGGTTCCCGAGAACCACCTCTTCTTCCTGGGGTATCCGGACCGGGGTCTTCTTCACCTGTTCCTGGAAAACTTTTTCACCCCCTACCGCTCCCCCGCCACCCGCATGGATCGCGTGGCCTACCCCGGCACCGTCTCCCCAGGGGCCCCCTACACGGGGGAGGCCTGGGAAACGGACTTGCGACGTATCCTGGAGCGGGTGGCCCCGGATATCGTGGTGGCGCCCGCCCCCGAGGATGCCCACGTGGACCACCGCGCCACGGCTTACATGGCCTTGAGGCTCCTAGGGGAGCGAGGATGGCTCTCCAGGCTCCGTTTCTACATCGTCCACGGGGGGCTGGAGTGGCCCTTGCCTAAAGGCCTTCACCCCGGGCTCTATCTGGAACCGCCTCCCAGGGGCCGGCACCTCGCCTGGCAGCGCCTGGACCTCACTCCGGAGGAGGAGGCAAGGAAACTGCAAGCCCTTAAAGCCCATCGTAGCCAGATGGAGATTCTCGGGCGCTTCATGGAGGCCTTTGTGCGGAAGAACGAGCTTTTTACTCCCGCCTCCAACCCGCCCATGGCCCCCTAGCGGTTTCGGCTGGAGCGTACCTTCCTAAGGCGCTTAGGCAAGAGGTGATCCCTGGGTACCACGCTGATGGTGCCGTCCACTTCCAACACAGCGCTTAGCACGTCCTCAAGGTGCCCTACTCCATGCTCGCGAAGGGCAGCCATGAGCTCCTCGAGGTCCACTCCTTCCCGCAACAGGTTGTCGGGGATAGGCTTTCCATCATGGACCAAAAGGGTTGGGTGCCCAAGAAAGCTCCGCCGCAGGGGACTTTGAGAGAGGAGCCGGTCCAAGGCCAGCAGCAGTCCAGCCCCCAGCAACCCACCCACGAGGCTGTTGTCCGGGCCGATCATGGCATTTTGCACCACGTTGGATAGCAGTAAGAGGGTAAGAAGGTCTAAAGGAGTCATCTGGCCTAAGACCCGCTTCCCGCTCAGCCGGAGGTACGCGAGGAGAACCAGGTAAACCACAGCCACGCGCAGAAGGGTGAACAACACCGTGGTGGGGTCTCCCAAAACTTCCCGGACATGCTCGACCATAACACCATGATGAACCCCCCTCTGGGCTCAACCCCCGAAGCGACCCAGGGTCAAGCCCACGAAGAAAACGATCAAACCCCCTCCGAGCACCTGAATCACAGTGCTCCACAAGGAGCTTTTCATATAGCGGTACCGGATCCAGGCGATGGCGAGGAGCTCCACCACCACCACCATGGAGGCCAGGAGGAGGGCCAGCCTGATCTGAGGGATCAGGAAGGGCAGGGTGTGAAACGTACCTCCCAGGAAGGTGGCTAACCCTGTAACACCTCCTCTTAGCAAGGGGTGCCCCCGGCCCGAAAGCTTCCCGTCGTCGGAAACCGCTTCCGCCAGGCCCATGGAAATCCCCGCCCCCAAGGCTGCGGCCATGCCTACCAGAAAGGCACTATGGGGTTGCCCTGTAAGCTCAGCAGCCGCAAACAGAGGAGCCAGCGTAGCCACAGATCCGTCCATGAGGCCAAGAAGGGCGGGTTGAACCACCTGAAGGACCAGATGGCGCTCACTTTGAACCAGGTCGGCCAGCTTCATGGGTACCAGTATAGGGAGTAGGTCAACCAAATACAAGTAGTTATCGTTCGCAATAAGTTATCATCCTCATCTCATGCCTTGTCACCGCCATGCAAGGTTGCCCCCCTAGGGTAAGGGTGTCCGGGCGGAAGGCTCGGAAAAAGGAGGCGAAGATGAAGAGGAACGCAAAGTGGATCCTGTTGGCCCTTGGCAGCTTGGCAAGCGTTATGGCTGTAGCCCAGAAGGGTATGGGTGGGAACTCCTCCAGCCAAGCCGGCGCCCAGTCCCCTAGCTATGTGGGGAGCATCCCTGTGCAGGAGGACGCTACCTCCCAGGCCTACCAGTCCCTGGCCAAGGTCACGGCGGACGAAGCGGTACGGGTGGCTCAAAAAGCCCTGGGCACCCAGGCTTCCCCAACGGCAGTGAAGCTTTCCGTGGAGAACGGCTACTTGGCTTGGGAAGTGGTGATCACTGGCCAGGAGGTAAAGGTGGATGCCGGCAACGGGCAGGTGCTCCACAAGGAAGCTACAGGCTACGAGGAGCACGAGGGCAAGGGAGGTGAGCACGAGGATCAAGGAGGGGAAGAAGGAGAAAGTGAGGAATAAGTAAGCCTTAAACTTATCCTAGCCTCGGGGCCGACCGGCCCCGAGGCTAGGATTCTGACCGGGAGGACCTGTGAAAATCAGATGGCCCATCCTCCGAGTTTCCGGCACCTTGGCGCTTGTTTGGGCGTGGGGGATTTCCCTCATCGCTCTTCTGGGGTTCCTATCCTTGGCTGAGGACGTTTACGAGAAGGAGGGGTTCCCCTTTGATACGCCCATCCTGCACCAGCTGCATCAGTGGCGGTCACCCACCTTGGACCAATTGGCCATGGCCTTAACCCAGACCGCCTCGGCCAAGGTTATCGGCCCACTAGCATTGGTCCTTGCGGTGGGAGGCTACCTCTGGCGTTGGCCCTGGCCACGGTTTGTCCTGGGTTTCGGAGGAGCAGTGCTTCTCACCCAGGCGGGGAAGCTAGCCTTTGCCCGCGGAAGGCCTCACCTCTTTCCCCAGCTCACGCCAGAGCACGATTTCAGTTTCCCCTCCGGACATAGCGTGGCGTCACTGGCCTTGGTGTTAGGCCTATATTTTCTCCTTCGGCACCGATTCCCCGATAAGGCCGTTTGGGTCTTGGTCCTCGGCTTACCCTGGGCCTTCTTGGTAGGCATCTCACGGCTCTACCTCCAAGTGCACTATCCCTCGGACGTGCTGGCGGGATGGGCCTTAGCCACCTTTTGGACCCTTCTCGTCTGGCTCCAGCCGAATAAGTCCTAAGGGGGTTGGTATGCGGATTCTCCTCGTGGAGGACGACCCAGAGGTGGGAGCCTTGGTAAAGGAAACCCTCGAGGGGGAGCTTCACGCGGTGGACTGGGCTCACGACGGGGAAGAAGCTCTAGGTTTGGCAGAGGCTTTTCCCTACGATCTCCTGGTTCTGGACCTTGGCTTACCCCGGCAGGACGGTATACGGGTACTAAAATACCTGCGCCAGAGGGGTAGCCGTGTGCCCGTGCTGATCCTCACTGCCCGGGATGGAGTGGATGACCGCGTGGAGGGGCTGGAGGCCGGGGCAGACGACTACCTGGTGAAGCCCTTCCACCTGCGGGAACTGCGAGCCCGGGTGCGTGCCCTTCTGCGACGGGCAGCTGGCGAGGCGGCCAACCAGGTGGTGATCGGCCGGCTTCGCCTGGACCTATGGGCAAAACGGGCTTTTTGGCTAGGCGAAGAAGTTTCCCTCACCTCCAAGGAGTGGTCGCTTCTGGAGTTCCTGGCCCTAAATCCCGGGCGCTTTTTTCAACGGGAGGATCTTTTAGAGCACCTCTGGCCCGGCGAGGCAAGCGTGGATCCGAGGAGTCTTGACGCCTACATTTCCCGCCTCAGGCGAAAACTTGCCGAAGACGTCATCGAAACCCGTCGGGGTTTGGGCTACCGGTTGGTGGGATGAGCCTCAGGCTTCGCCTAACCCTCTTTGCGGCATTCTTGGTTTCGGCCGTGCTCCTAGTCTCGGGACTTGGTCTCCGTCAGGGGCTTGCCACCCTCTTACGGTCCAACCTAGATCGCTCCCTCCTCGAGGCCCTGGCCCTTGCCCGCCCCTTGGTCAATGAGGAAAATGGGCACCTGCGCCTGGAGCACCCTGGGGAGGAAGACCCCGCTCTTAAGGAGCTCCCGGGAGACTTGGCCATCCTGCTTTACCGTGAGGGAAACCTCGTGGGCACCCTGGGGAAGCTGCCTCCTGCGCCCCCCTCATCCCTCCAGGAAGGATGCTTCTCCCAAAGAGCATGGCGTTTTTGCGGGCTTAAACTTCCGGGTGGCGTGTTATTAGCCGGGCGTCCCCTGGAGGGAATACAGGAAAGCCTGGAGGCTATGGACCGAGTTCTGCTCTGGATTGGTCCGCTGGCATTTACGCTTACCGGTTTGCTGGGATACCTCCTTGTAGGCCGAGCCCTGGCACCCGTGCGCCAACTTACCCTGGCTGCCCACACCAGAGCCCACACCCAGACTTGGGAACCCCTCCCCTTGCCGTCTTCCCAGGATGAGCTCCGTACCCTGGCTGAGGCCTTTAACGCCCTTTTTAGCGCCCTGTTGTCGGCATTGGAAAGGGAACGCCGCTTCACTCAAGACGCCGCGCACGAACTCCGTACCCCCCTCACCGTCCTCCTGGGGAGGTTGGAACAGGCCCGGGAGGAAAACCGGGACCCCCGCCTAGAACTCCGTTTAGCCCAGGCCTTAAAGGCAGGGCAAAAGCTTTTGCGATTGGTGGAAGACCTCCTGCACTTGGCAAGGGCCGAAGCAGGCCAGGGCTTCAGGCGAGAGCGGCTAGACCTTAGCGCCGTAATCCAGGAGACCGTGGAGGACATCTCTCCCCTCTTCGCCGCCAGGGGGGTGAGGCTGGAGATGGAGCTACCCCAGGAGCTCCTAATCCTTTGGGGAGACCCGATAGCCCTGGCCATGGCAGTGCGCAATCTCCTCGATAACGCCCTCAAGTTCTCCCCACAGGGAGCCAGGGTAACCCTCTTTCTCCAAAGGCAAGGGGGATATGCCGTGTTGGCCGTGGAGGACGAAGGGCCTGGTTTTCCCGAGGAGGCTTTGCCCTACGTTTTCCAGCGTTTTTACCAGGCTAAAGAGGAACACCGCCTTCAGGGTAGCGGTCTGGGCCTGTCCATTGTAGCCGCGATCGTACGGTGGCATGGGGGGAGCGTTAGCGCCCAAAATACCTCTAGAGGTGCCCGGGTGGCCATAACGCTTCCCCTTGCCAAGGTTTAGGCTCTCCCCCGCAAAGGCGCGGGCTTCAGGTGGGATTCAGTTTCCCGGCCTAAGGTAGAGCTATGATTGACAGCCCAGCGCAGTTGGTGGCCATCCTGGTGGTAGCCCTTCTCCTGTTTGGGCCGAGGAAGTTGCCTGAGCTGGCCCGAGGCCTAGGGCAATCGGTGCGGGAGTTCAAGAAAAGCGTGGAGGGCCTGGCCGAGGAACCCAAAACGGAGAAGGAGGATCCACAAGCGGTTCCCCACGCTCCTCAGCCCAAACCCCCGGTCGAGGGTGAAAGGCCCCCTCGAGGCTAAAGGCGAAGGTATAGCCCCAGCCGGTCCAGAACCCAGAACACCAGCCACCAGAACAGGATATAGCTGAGGGTGAAAAGGTATCCCCCAGCAGGCCCCCCATGCGCCAAGAAGGTTCCCAGGAGCAAGCTCCAAAACCCCCGGAGCCAGGTGAGCTTGAGGGCCAGGGGGAGGACATAGGCCAAGAGGGGGTTGGCCCCAAACGGGCGCAGGGGCCGGAGGATACCCCGGGGCAGGCGCTTAAGGACCTCCAGGGTCAAGGCCCCCAGGAACAGGGTTGGGAGGAGGTAGGTGGGAGTCCAGTAGGTCTTATCGGGTGGAAGAAAGGGCAGGAAAACTAGTCCCCCAACAAGGCCCAGTACCCCCACGGCCAGAGGCTTCGCCCTTTCATGAGGGCCTCCCCCAAGCCCGTGGCCAAAAGGACGAAGGCGCCCGTGGGTATGGCGGAAGGAAGCCCCCTTAAGCCCAAGGGCATCAGATAGGTGCGGTTCAGATGGAGGAGCAGGTTTCGGTCCTCGGCAAAGATCCCCGGCCCTACTCCGGGTACGGGAACCAGGAGAATGGCCGCCCCGTAAGCGACCATGAGGAACAGGGCAAGAAGGGTACGGCGGAGGAGAGGAAGATCATAAAGCCAAGCCCCAAGCCAGTAGGCCAGGGCCAGAAGCTGCAGGACGTCCAAGGCAAAGACCCACCGACCCATCTGCAAACTGGTGAGACCCAGGCCTAGGAGGAACAAAAGAACGACCCGGCGAAGAATACGGAGTTCGTAGAGCCACTCGGCCACGCCCCTCCTTAGGGCGCTGGCGCGGCTAAAAGGGATGGCGGCCCCCATGGCCAGGAGGTACCAGGGGAAGACCAGGTCGGCGAGGTAGACGCTTCCGCCGAAGGGGCCGTGTTCCAGGTACGGGGGTGCCCCCGGGGGAAGGTTGTTGACGAAAAGCATGAGGGCCACGGTGAGCCCCCGAAAGGCATCCAGGGCCAGGCTCCGCGCCGAGAGCGTCATCGCTGGGCTAGTACCAGGCCCTCCACCGTACCCAAGGCGAGCCCCTGGGCCCGGGCCTTACGGATGAAGACAGGAAGGACCTTAAGGGTGTTGGCCACGTTGTCGTGAAGAAGAACGATGCCTCCCGGGCGGAGGTGGTCCTCGAGGCGCCTTTCCAGGACGGGGAGGGAAAGCCCCGCATAGTCCCCGGGATCATCGGTCCAGAAAACCGTGGTCAGGCCCAGGTCCCGGGACACCTGGAGCACCGTGCGGTCGTACCGGCCCCCAGGCGGGCGGAAGTAGCGGGGAGAAACCCTGGTAAGGCGTTCCAGGACCTGGTTGCAAAGGAGAAGCTCTCTCCGGATCTCGCCTGGCTCAAGCCCGGGAAGGCGGACGTGGTGGTAGGTGTGGTTGCCCAGCTCGTGCCCCGCCGCCACCAGATCCCGGATGAAGTAGGGATAGGCTTCGGCGTTCCGCCCGATCACGAAGAAGGTGGCCTTAATCCCTTCCCGCTTGAGCAAATCCAGCAGGAGAGGGGTAAAAAGGGGATGGGGAGCATCGTCAAAGGTAAGGGCCACGTAGGGACGCCCAGGGTTGCCGTGGTAGAGGACACCTCCCCGGTGGCCTACCCGGCTGGCAAGGATTTGCTCGGCCCTCTCCTTGGCCCGGTAGGCCTCGGGGCCCTCGTACCGAGGGCGGTCCTCCAGAATGGCCTCCAAGGGCTTCTCCTGACGGATCCCGGGGTTCAACCAGAGGCGATCGTAGCCGAGGGGCGTCCTTAAAGCCAAAAACTCGGGCGCGCGGGCCTTCGGCACGCTGGCGGTAAAGAGGGGGAGGTCCTTTGGACCCGCGTAGGGAGCAGGGTAGATGGCCAGATCCACCTCGGCCAAGCTTACCCGGGCCTCGAGGGCACCCCTCACCGCCTCCTGGGCCAGGCGAAGAAGATTGGCAGGGGATGCTTCCCTAGAGGCGACCTGAAGGAGGACGTACCCCACCTCCATATAACCGTTGCCCAGGTAGTTTGCCCTCACCACCTGGGGAAGTCGCAGGGTCAAGGAGGGCAAGGGCTCCTGGGGCAGGGGTTTCGGTGGGGCATACCCCTCCACCAAAGGTAAGGGGGCCAAAGCCAGAAGTAAGGCCAGCATGATCCCACTCTAGCGGATAAGGTCCAGGCCGTCAGGATACCGGAGGAAGCCCGGATCGCTGCCGGGAGTGTCGGTCCTACCGTACTGGAAGACCACCCGGTTTTCCTTGCGATCCACCACCAGAACCCGGTGTCGCCAGTCGTCGGTAAAGACCACAAGTCCATTCCTCAAGCCCAGGGCCACCGAGGGATGGTTGAGGTGCTCCTCCTTCCCCTCAGGGGCGTAGCGCCAGAGGAGGTGCCCCTTAAGGTCCACCTCCACCACGGCCCCTGGGGACCACCAGTCCACCACCAAAACCGTGCCCCAGGGCGTCAGATTGGCGTCGGAAGGGTAGTGCACAGGAAGGGAAATGGTGGCAAGTCGGTGGCCCTGTAGGTCCACCACCGCCAGGTCATGCCCAGCGATCTCCGTGACCAGAAGCCTGTCCTTCCCCAAGGGGAAAGCACCATTGGGCTTATTGAAAAACCCATCGGCGTTGCGGCAGACCCCTGTCCGGCCCAGGACCTTCTGTAGTTTTCCTTCCCGGCTAAAAAGGAGAATGCGGCAGTTTCGGATGTCCGCCAGGGCCAGCAGGCCCGAGGGCAAGGGCACCAGGTCATCGGGATTGTCCAGCTGACCCGGTCCCGCTCCGGGGTGGCCCGGCCGCCCGTAGAGCCAAAGCAATCGTCCCGCTGGATAGCCCACCGCACCCACCACATCCACCTCGGGATCGGTAATGTACGCCACCGACCCCCCGGGGGCCAAGAAGACGTCATCCGTATAGCGGAACGGTCTGGGCAGGGGAACCACCCGAACAAGCCTCCCCTCCCCAGCGAGCTCCACCAAACGGTGGTTGCCCGCATCAGCGATGACCACACCCTTGTCCAAGGGGTCTTTTGCCCAGGCGAGGGACAGCAACCCAAGGAGCGGGAGCAAGGCTATAGGCCTCATGCCCTGAGGAAAAGGCCAAACCCTGAAGTTGGCCTGAAGCAGGGCTCAAGGTAACGCTTGCAGAACTCTGCCGTAGATCACCCCTCTCCCCTCGAACCCTGGTTGCCCCAAATCCTTCCCTGTTGGCTTCTGCCCTCTCATGAACCCAGCGCCTGCTTGAGGAGGTAGAGGTTAAGGCCCAGCACCAGAAAAGTTGCCCCCCATCCCAGGAAACGGAGCCAGGAAGGTCCCAGCAAGGAACCCATCAGGTTGGGGTCCCCGCTGAACCGCATGAGCGGGAAGAGGGTGAAGGGAAGCTGCAGGGAAAGGAGCACCTGGGAGAAGACGATGAGGGCCATGGGGGAGGCGTGGAGGGTGAGGGCCAGGGAGGCTGGGAGTACCGCCAAAATCCGGGTCAGAAGCCGTAGCCGGGCCCGGTTGGCCTTAGCCCCCAGAAAACCCTCCACCACCACCTGCATGGCCAAGGTGCCGGTAACGGTGCTGGAGAGGCCGCTGGCCAGGAGGCCTATGCCGAAGGCGAACGCCGCCAAGGGCCCCAACAGGGGAACCAAAGTGTGGTAGGCCTCCCCAAGGTCCCGGATGACCAAGCCATGGGTGTGAAAAACGCTAGCTGCCACCACCAGGATGGCGGCGTTAACCAGCCAGGCCCCCGACAGGGCCAGCACCGTGTCCAGGAGGAGGAATCGATAGACCCGCTTCCTCCCTTCCCCCAGCCGGGTCTTCACCTGGGCGGAGTGCAGGAAAAGGTTATGGGGCATCACCGTGGCCCCGAGGATGCCCAAGGCCACATAAAGGGCCCCGGCATCCCCCAAGGCGGCGTTGGGAAGGAAAAGGTGCCGGACTAGTTCCAGGGCCGGGGGTCTAGCCAAGGCTACCTCCACCACATAGGCTAGGCCGATTACGGCTACCAGGGCGGTGATGGCCCACTCCAGGGCCCGGAAACCAAAGCGTTCCAGGTAAAGGATCAGGAACACATCGAGAACCGTCAGCCAGGCGGCCAGGACCAGGGGAAGGCCAAACAGAAGGTTTAAGGCCACCGCCATCCCCATGAACTCGGCCAGGTCCGTGGCCACCATGGCCAGGAAGGCGGTGAGAAAAAGAAAGCGCCCCCAGGCCCCGGGATAGTGCGCCCGCATATGCTCGGCGAGATCCTTCCCCGTGGCCACCCCGAGCCGGGCGGCGATGGCCTGAAAGAGAACAGCCATGGCGCTGGAGAGGGTCACCACGAAGAGGAGTCGGTAGCCATACCGGCTTCCCGCCTCGAGGCTCGTGGCCCAGTTTCCAGGGTCCATATACCCCACGGAAACAAGAAACCCCGGGCCCAGATACCACCACCATGGCCGGGCTTTAGGCGTGCCTAAAAGCCCCATGCCCTAAGGATACACCCAAGACCCCAGTCAGGGGGGTTTCATTTCCCCTTCAGCTCTTGGAGTACCCTGAAATCCTGGAGGTGAAGCATGAGGAAGTTGGGCTTTGCGGCCTTGGTGGTTCTCCTAGGTTTGGCCACGGCACAAAGCGGACAGGCCCTTTACGGACAGTACTGCGCCAGCTGCCACCAAGCCAATGGCCAGGGCCTACCCGGGGCCTTCCCCCCGCTGGCTGGGCATGTGCCCGAGATTCTGGCCAAGAAGGACGGACGGACCTATCTGCTCGATGTGGTGCTGTTTGGCCTGCAGGGACAGATCAAGGTGAAGGGTCAGACGTACAACGGATCCATGCCAGCCTGGGGGCCCCAGCTCAAGGACGACCTTATCGCCGCCATCCTTAACCACATCACCACCGCCTTCGGCAACAAACCCCCGGCCGGGTTCAAGCCCTACACCGCAGATGAGGTAAAAAAGGAGCGGGCCAGGAAGCTTACGCCACAGAAGGTCTACGCCTTGCGGCAGACTTTGAAGCTCTGATGGGTACGAGGCTTCTCCTGGTGGAGGACGATCCCGACCTGGGAAGGACCGTAACCCAGGCCCTGGAAGAGCATGGCTTCCAGGTGGTCTGGGCCACCTCCCAGGAGGAGGCCTGGGAGGCCTTGTGGGATGTTCCTTTCCAGGCCCTGGTGTTGGATGTGCGCCTTCCCGAAGGGGAAGAGGCGGGATTCCACCTGGCCCGCACCCTGCGGGAGGCGGGCTTCACCCAACCCATCCTCTTCCTGACCGCCAAGGATGCCCTGGACGACCGGCTCCACGGCCTCGAGCTGGGCGAGGACTACCTGACCAAGCCCTTCGCCCTTTCCGAACTGGTTGCCCGCATACGGGCCCTCCTCCGCAGGGGAGAGGTGCGGCCCAGGCGGGTGGAAGTGGGAGAAGTGGTCCTGGAGGTGGAAGCCCGGAGGGTCCTCAAGGGCGGCCTTCCCATTGGCCTCACCGCTAAGGAATACCAGGTGCTGGAACTCCTCGTCCTTAACCGCGGAAGGGTTTTCTCCAAGGATGAGATCCTGGAGCGGATCTGGGGGCCCGGCTACGAGGGGGAGTCCAACCTGGTGGAGGTCTATGTGAAGAACCTGCGCAAGAAGCTGGGCGAGGAGGTCATTGAAACCATCCGGGGCCTAGGCTACCGTGTTCCCGGATGAGCTTGCGCCTCCGCCTTGCCTTGATCACCGCAGCCCTAGCCCTCTCGGGGCTGGGGTTAGGGCTCTGGCTCTCCAGCCTGTTCCTGGTTCGCTTGGCCCTGGCTGAGGTGGACCACGCCCTAAAGCTCCAGGCCAAGGTCCTCCTGGAAACCGTTCGGGAAGAGCCCGACCACCTGGTGCCCCCCGAGGTGGAGCAGGAGGTGCTGGCAGGGGAACTCCCGGGAGCAGCCTGGCTCTACCGCAAGGGAGAACTGGTTTGGTCGGGTGGGCTTTCTGCTCCTCCCCTTTTTCTACGCTCGGTCCAGGGCAAAACCCCCCAAAGCCTGGCTGGTTGGCGCATCTATACCCTCGAGAGCCAAGAGTACCGCTTGGTGGTGGCCCAGCCCCTGGGCGTGGTGGAACACCTGGCCCTCCTTTACCTACGCCTGGGCCTGCCCCTTCTCTTCCTGGTGGGGGTGGTCACCGGGGTGCTGGCCTACTTCCTAGCGGGACTGGCCCTCAGCCCCTTGCGCCGCTTGGCCGACGGGGCCATGCGCTTCCAGGTGGTGGAGCCCCCGGGGGCCGTGACGAGGTGGCCCGCCTTGCCCAGGCCTTTGCCAAGCTCCTGCGCACCCTTAAGGCGGAACGAGAGCGGGAGCAGGCCTTCCTGGCCTTAGCCAGCCATGAACTGCGCACCCCCATTGCCGCCTTTCGGGTGGGGTTGGAGCGCCTGCTCAAGGCTCCCCACTTGGAACGGGACGCCCTGGCCAAGCTAAAGGTCCAGGCGGAGCGCCTCGAGGCCCTGGCGGAAAACCTCCTCGCCCTCTCCCGAACCCAGTCCCAGGACCTGCGCCTGGTGGAGGTGGACCTCCCCGAGCTGGCGGGTCTGGCCTTCGACCGCTTCCAACCCTTGGCGGTGGCCAGGGGGCGGGAACTCATCCTGGAAACCCAACCGGCCAAAGCCGTGGCCGATCCCCGCCTCTTGGAGAGGGCCTTGAACAACCTGGTTCACAACGCCCTCCTTCACGGCCAAGGTACGGTGTACGTGCGGACGGGGACCACGGATGGGCAGGCTTACCTGGAGGTCCAAGATGAGGGACCGGGACCATCCCCCAGGGCCCGGGAGGGCTTGGGCCTGAGGGTGGTGCGCCAGGTGGCCGAGGCCTTGGGAGCGAATCTCCACCTTGCCCAGGAGGGCGGGTTCCGGATCCGCCTGCTCTTCAGGCCCCCTTCAGCCTCTTCCCCTTCAATGGACCTTGGAGCGTAGGCTCCGGAGGTGAAGGGATGAAACGGATGCTTGGGTTCCTTATGGTTTCGGCTCTGGCCCTGGCAGCGCCCATGGGTGGCGGCCTCAAGGTGTCCAGCGTGTTCCCGCCCAGGGCACTGCCCCCGGGTACGGCCATCGTCCTGGAAGATGCCAAGGGTTTGGCGATGTGGCAGACGGGCAAGGGCATGTTGCCGAGCGCCGAGGAGCTGGGCAAGGCAGCCTACGTGGTCTTCGCCTTGCCCCACGGGAAGAGCTATCGCTACGCCGTGGTGGGAAAGGCCAGTAGCCTCGAGGCCCTGCGGGTGCACATTGGGAAGAGCACCTACACCCTGGCCATCCTGCTTAAGAACCGCCATGTGGCTATTGGCAAAGACGGCAATTTGGTGACGGTTAAGGTCACCGCACCGGCAGCCCATGCCCCCAAAAAACCTTAAGGGGAGGTATACTAAAGAGAGGGCGATGGAGTCCGCCTGAACCGCCCGAAACGGGCTGATGACTCCTACCGGGAAACCGGTAGGAGTTTTTCTATTAGGAGGTGGCCGTGGCCAAGGAGGAACTTCTACGATGGATGGGGAGGCCAAGCCTTTTGGGATCGGAGGAAGAGGTCCCCCCGGAGGTTCCCCCGCCTCCTTACTTCCAGGATCTGCTTCTGGACGAGTTGGAGGGGCTCTTCCTTGCTTCCCAGGACGGCTTTGGGCTCCTCAGCTTCTTCCGGAACCTTCCCAATCACAAAACGGCAGTGCTCCACCGCCAGGCGGTATGCCGGGAGCTGGAGGGAAAGGCCTCCTCCTTGCGGGGCTTCCTTCGCTCCATGGAGGAGGTGCGGGGGCGGCTTGGGCTTTCGCAAAAGGCCCGGCACCCCTGGCAAAAAGCCCTCTACCACCTGCAGGCCGCCCGGGCCTACCTTGCGGGGGTGGGGGCCTTGGGCCGGGACTGGTCCCTCCTTCCCCCCCATTCTCCAGGGTTGAGGGCGTACGCCGCCCACCTCGAGGCCTACTTGCAATCCCCTGGCTTCTCCAACCTACGCCGGGAAGCAGAAACCGTCTGGCAGGACCTGCAGGGGCTCCGTTACGTGCTCCATGTGCACGAGGGGCGGCTTACCCTTCGCGCCTACCAGGGGGAAGGGGATTACGGCCGGAGGATAATGGAAACCTTCAGGCCCTTCTTCGGCCCTTCTTCCCCCACCTTCCCAGAGCCCGGGATGGAAGAAGGCCCCATCCTCAACCACATAGAGGAGTGGCTCCTGGACCATCTGGCCCTTCTTTTCCCGGGGCCCTTTGCCCGCCTTCAGTCCTTTTTTGCAACCCATCAGGGGTTTTTGGACCCCGTTCTGGCCCGGCTGGAGCGGGAAGTGCGCTTCTTTCTGGCCTATCTGGACTTTCTTTCCCCCTTGCGTGCCGCGGGGCTTCCCTTTACCTACCCGGAACCTGCGGACACCCCGCCCTTTTTCGTGGAGGGAGCCTTCGACCTGGTCCTGGCAGCCAAGCTGGTGGCCGAGGGAAAAGTGCCCATACCCAACGACTTTCGGGTGGAAAGGGAGCACATCCTCGTGATCACCGGGCCCAACCAGGGGGGAAAGACCACCTTTGCCCGTATGGTAGGCCAGGTTCACCACCTCTTCTCCCTGGGTCTTCCGGTGCCCGGAAGACGGGCCCGCCTCCTTCTACCCGACCGGATTCTCAGCCACTTCGAAGTCCGGGAAAACCCCGAGGACCTTAGAAGCAAGCTGGAATCAGACCTGTTGAGGCTAAGGGATATCCTTGAGCAGGCCACGGCTCGTTCCCTCCTCATCCTGAACGAGCCCCTGGCCTCCGCTACCCTCGTGGATGCAAGGATGATAGGCCGCTTTCTGCTGGAAAAGATACGCGACAAGGGGAGCTTGGCCCTGGTGGTCACGTTCTTGGATGAGCTTGCCCGTCTTCCCGGAACCAGGAGCCTGGTGGCAGAAGTGGATCCCAGTGACCCCTCAAGGCGGACGTTCCACATCCGTGAAAAGCCTGCGGAGGGTAAGGCCTACGCCCTGGCCTTGGCGGCCAGACACGGACTGACCTACGAGGCGCTGAAGCGCCGCCTAGGAGGCGGGGCATGAGGGTGGGACTCCTGCACCCGGACGAGGACCTAAGCCTGGCCAAGCCCCTCCCCTACTCCTGGGCCGAGGTGGAACACGACCTCGGGTTGGGAACGGTCCTGGAGGCCATGGCGGAGGGCGACACCTACCTGCTAGACGTAGCCCGCCAGGTCCTGGCCCAGGGATTATCCCAGGAAGCCCGGGTCATCCACCACCGTCAGGAGGTGCTCCGCGAGGCTTTAGAGCATCCCAGGCTCATAGAAGCGCTTTACCGCCTGGCCGGGCAAACCCTGCAAGAAAAACGCAAGGAGTCCTGGGGTCTTTTCCGGCGGGATCGCCCCGATCTCTACGGGGGCATCAAGGCGATGGAGGCCCTTCTGGAGGGCTTACGAGGGGTACGGGAGCTCCTGGAATCGGCTCACCTGGCCACGAGGGGCTTTCGGAGTCTCAAGGATCAGCTGGCTGCCCACCTCACCCCGGAGTTTTTCCGGGAAGCGGAAGGGCACCTTCGAGCCCTGCGCTTTCCCCAAGGAATCTGGATGACGGCTTCCTTGGGCCCAGGGGGAAGGAGCCGGGACTACACCCTCTTGCTCCCGAAAAGAAACCCCATCCCCTGGCCCTTCGGCAGCAGGCCGAAGGCCTTCACTCTCACCCTTCACCCCCGGGACGAGGCTGGGGCAAGGATCCTGGGGGAGTTTCGGGAGAGAGGGGTGTTTGCCGCCGCACGCGCCTTGGCGCTGGCGGTGGAAGAAGTCACCCGGTTCTTCGAGGCTCTCCGAGCCGAGGTAGGCTTTCTCCTGGGAGCCATCCGGCTGGCCAACAGGCTTCGGGCACTAGGCCTGCCTTTAGCCTTTCCCGTTCCTGCCGAAGGGGTTCGCCTAGCCTTCCGCAACCTCTACGATGTGGGCCTTGCCCTTCGGCAAGGGTATGCGGTGGGCAACCATCTGGAAGCCCACGGCAAGAACCCGATTCTGATCACTGGGGCAAACCGCGGGGGCAAGACCACCTTTTTGCGTAGCCTAGGCCTAGCCCAAATCATGATGCAGGCCGGGCTTTTCGTGGGAGCCGAGTTCTTTGAAAGCGGGCTGGTGGACGGCCTATTCACGCACTTCAAACGGGAAGAGGACCCATCCCTCGAGGCGGGGAGGTTTGAGGAGGAGCTCAGGCGGCTTAGCGACCTGGTGGACCACCTGACCGCCCGGCCGCTCTTTCTCTTCAACGAGAGCTTCGCGGCCACCAGCGAGCCCGAGGGATCGGAACTGGGGGCACAGGTGATCCAAGCCCTGGTGGAACGGGGGATACGGGTGGTGTTCGTCACCCATTTCTACACCCTGGCGGCAGCTTTCTTAGGCAACGCCAAGGCCCTTTTTCTAAGAGCCGAGCGCCTCCCCGACGGCCGGCGCACCTACCGCCTCAAGGAGGCACCTCCCGAGCCCACCGCCTACGGCCTCGACCTTCTGCGCCGGATCTTCGGCTAGGCAAGGCCTAATTGGCCCCCGCCCAAGAGGAGAGGGCCTTGGCCAGGAGCTGACGGAGTTCCTGAAGATGCTCGGGGAACCCGGCAAGGGCTTCCCCGGGCCGCTCCGCCCTCCGGATTTCCTCCCCTAGGATCCGCTCCACAGCTGCCAGGATGCCGACAAGGCGCAGACGGAGAAAGCGCTCCGGATCAAACCCCTGCGGCCCATCCAGGGAGCGCTTGGCCAGCGTTTCCGCTTCGTAGAGTTCCCTGACCTCCACCCCCAGGCGCCGCCCCACCTCCATCAGATCCAAAAAGGCCTGGAGCACAGCCTGCTCCTTCGGGGGTTCGCCCGGAGCCAAGCGGGCTAAAAGGGCCAGAGCCCCTCCCAGCTCGGCGCGCAGGCCAAAGAGGTGGAACTCCAACACCTGACGGTCCGTTTGGCACTTGAAGAGTTCGTAACGCAACACCGCGTTTTCCTTCAAGGCGGGCGCCGCTTCCTGGCTTAGACGATCGTTTTGCGAGCGCAGAAAGGCGATTTCCTCCTGCGCTTTGGCCAGGCTGGCCCTGAGTTCCTCCACCATGCGGTCGCTTTCCGCATCCTTGGGTTTCGGACGATTCCGGCTGAAAAACCCCATGGTCTCTACCTCCGTATGCGAGCCAGAAGGGCAAGGAGGGCAAGGAGGGCAAAGACCTCGCTGCCGCCTACGAAGGCCATCGCACGAACCGGCGAGGTCTCGTAAAGGAAACCCATGGCCACGCTTCCCAAGAACCAGGCAAAGCCGAAGGCCGTGTCGAAAACCCCGTAGGCAAAGGCCGAACCCCCTAGGTGGCCCACCCCGGCCCGCAGGACGCTTTCCTGCAGCCCCAGAGCCCCTCCCCAAAGGAAGCTGCCCGTCCACCAAAGGGCCGGGTTATTCCCCAGGAGGAGGGGGGCTGCGAGGGCGAAAAGGGGAGCAAAGAACAAGCTTCTTAGGCCCAAGCGGTCAAAAGCCAGGCCACCCAGGAGGGCAAAAAGGGCATCCGCACCCATGGCTAAAGCGTAGAAAAGGGGGATATGTACCGGCCCGGCCCCCAGCTTTTCCAGATGAAAGGCCAGAAGCTGAAAGTGCACGAATCCCAAGGCGAAGAGAGCGCTGTAAAGCGGGTAAAGGGAAAAGCCCGAGGGCAGGGGCTGGACCTGAAGGACCCTCTCCTCCTGGAGCTCGAGGCCGCGCGCCCGAAGGAGGAAGCCTAAGGCCAGGAGGGCGGGAAGAAGAAGGAAGGCAAAACCGAGACGGTAGCCTCCCAGGGCTACCCCCAAGGCCACCAGCAAGGGGCCCAGAAAGGCACCTATCTGGTCCACCGTCTCGTGCAGGCCAAAGACCCTACCGTGACCCACCTCCTTCCCGGCCCTAGCCAGAAGGGCATCGCGGGCAGGAGTGCGCAGACCTTTCCCGAGGCGTTCCAGAAAAAGAAGCAGGCCCGCCCCCACAGGACCTTGGGCCAAGGCCAGAGCCGGCACCGAGAGCAGGTTCACCCCGTAGCCCAGGTAGAGAAGGGGCCAGTGAAACCGAAACCGGTCTGCAAGCCCTCCGGAAACCAAGCGCACCAAGTAGCCTAGAAATTCCCCAAACCCGGCAACAAAGCCTACCAGGGCTGCAGAGGAGCCGAGGGTTTCCAGGAAGGCTCCAGCAATACTGCGCCCTCCCTCGTAGGTAAGATCAGCAAAAAGGCTCACCAAGCCGATGGCCACCACGAAACGCCAGGCGGGGTTCATCTCGCCTCCGGCGAAGATCTGATCACCTCCACCCGCTCCAGGGTGGCCAAGCCCTCCGCCAGCATCCCCTTCAGGACGTTCAGGAAGAAGAGGATCTTCTCCTGCGTATCCACTACCTCCACCATAACCGGCAAGTCCTCGGAACGAATAAATCTAGCGCTGTGGATGCGGGAGTGGACCCCGTATCCCAGAAACCCCTTAAAGGCTGTGGCTCCCGCCAGACCCCGATTCCTGGCTTCTAGGATTATAGCCTGGTAAAGGGGCCGACCCTCGTAGCGATCCGATTCACTCACAAAGATCCTCAAGAGCACGGCTTCCTCATGCCCCCGCATGCTTTCACCCAGCCCGTTCATATAGTCGGCGAAGCTCCGCCCTTTGCTCTTTGCCTAACGGCAAACCTTCCAGGGCCCCGAGAAGCCCCTGAAGGTCGTACTGTACACGGTAAAGTTGCGCACGCCCCTCCTCGTAAAGGACAAAGCTGGCCCTGGGATCCCCGTCCATGGGTTCATCCACGGACCTACGCAGAACTTCCAGCACCTGGGGAAGTGGCTGGGGGTGTGGGGACAGGAAAAGTGGGGTACGGTGGAGGTCTTCGGGCCCCACCAAGACTAGCCTTTGGACCACGGCCACCTCCTTCTTCGGGAGTCGGTTTTCGGGGGCACCAAGGGAGGATACCGGGGCTCCTCGCCCTTAAGCACCCGGCGGTAGCGGTCTTGGAGGGAGCGGAGGTCGCGGATCCATGCCTCCTCCGGGGCCCGGGGGAACCAGTAGGGGCAGGGGCAAAGGCACCTCCAGTCCGCCACCGCAGGTTCCCTGGCCCAGGTGAAGGTGAAACGGCAGGCGAATAGAGCCGTTCCTTCCATGCGGAAGGGAACCAGGTACAGGCACGCCTGTGGATGGGCCAAGGCCTCGGGAATCGGGCAACGCTGGCAGTCCTCCGGGGTGATGGGTCGGTCCTCTTCGGCGCTACAGCGGCCCTCCTGACGGTAGGGGCAGGGAGGCAGTTCCATCAGTGCACCACCATCACGGCAGAGGGGGCGTAGCGCAACACCCTCTCCGAGACCGAGCCCAGCATCCAGCGCTGGACCGGGGTTAGGCCCCGCCGCCCCAGTACGATGAGGTCGAAGCCTTCCTCTTCCGCCACCCGCACCAGGGTCTCCGCCGGATGCCCCACCTGGCTTCGGGTTCTCAGGACCACCCCCCGCCGTGCGGCCTCGCGCTGGGCAAAGCGAAAGGCCTCGGCCAAGGGCCCTTTGGCCTCCTCCAGTACCCCTTCCAGCTCGATCCCCAGCTCTGCGAACTCCGGTGGCCGGACCACCGCCAACGCCAATACCTCCCCCCGGAAGGCCTGGGCCAGCTCCAGGGCAGCGATTAAGGCCTTTTTAGCAGGCTCCGATCCATCGTATCCTACCAAAATCCTACGAAACATGCTTTCTCACCTCCTCTTCCCTCAGCCCCAACCTATCCTTCATTCCGCACCTCCTCGAGGCCAATCCGCGCTGCCTGAATGTGATGGTGGGGCAGGAAGAAGCGGTTGGCGATCCAGGTGGGCACCACGGCGCTGGCGATGACCGCAGCCACCAGCAGGGAATACTGGTCTTCACTGATGATTCCATGGGTTAACCCGTAAAGGCTGCTGATGGTGCCGAAGGTGAGCCCTGTGGACATGAGGAGGGTGGTGTAGGCGGCATCCCTTCTCCGGTAGCGAAAGACCAGGGTGATGGGATAGACCCCAAGAACCTTGCTTACCATCTTGGTCAGCAACAAAACGAAAAAACCCCCCAGGCCGAGCAGGAGGGCGGGAAGGCTCACCAGGCTACCCGCCCTGATGAAATAGAAGGGCGTGAGAAGCCCCAAGGTAAGGGTACGCAGGCGGCGGATCAACGCGTGGTCCTTGCCCACACTCCCGGCCAAAACCATACCCACCAGGTAGGCGGGAAGCACCGCCTCCGAGCCGCTCCAGGCAGCTAAGGCCCCCAGGGCGAAGAGGGCGAAGAGGAGAAACTTGGCCTCCAGTTCATGGGTGCTGCCGCCGTAGCGAGCGAACAGCCATGGGGTAGCCCGGATGAGCAGGTACAACCCTACCCCAAGGCCTAGGGCAAACACCCAGGTGGCCGTCCCAAAGGGGGCGAATAGGAGGCCCAAGGCCAGAACCGTCCCCAGGTCGTTGACGAAACAAGCGGCTAAAATCACCTTGCCAAAGGGAGTCTGGTTCAGCCCCAGCTCCAGCATCACCGCATAGACCACGGCCACGCTGGTGGTGGACAGGGCCACACCAGCAAGCCAGCTGGCCCGGGGATCCCAGCCCAGGAGGGCATGGGCCACGAAGGCTGACCCAAGAAACGGGGCAAAGAAGCCCGCGAGCCCTATGGCAAAGGCCTCCTTCCAGCTTCGCTTCAGGGTTTCCGGATCCAGCTCAGCCCCAGCCAGAAAGGTGAGGACAACGCTTCCCACCCCTGCCAGAAAGGTTACCCAGGATGCCATGGTGTGAAGGGCCTCCTTGCCTATAAGGGCTCCTGCGGCTACCCCCACCAGGATCTCCGTTAGGGCCACGGAGACCCGGAACCAGATGGAAAGCAGGGCCGCCACCACCGCCAAGCCCATCCAGATTGCCGCCGCACTCCAGTCCATGGGGTTTCCTCCTTTCCGGGGTAGGAGAAAAGGCCCCTACCCCTTCTGGGTAGGAGCCATCAGCCCGGCTGGGCGGTTTCAGGCGGGCCCCATCGCCTCGAGGACATTATACGGAGGCGAGGCTGAAAGCAAGGTGAAGGAAAGCGAAGAGCCCATACCCCGTGGCAAGACCTACGTTCAGCCGCCCTGGCCAACGGGCTACCGCCAAACCCCCTACCGCCCCAGGTGGACCAGGTACCGGAAGCCCAGGGGGGGCAGGCTCACTTCCTTCCGGTAGGTGCGCCCCTCGAGGGGATCCCGCCAGCCCCCAGGAGGCAAGGGCAAGGTGGCGGCCTCCACCCCGTTATTGAAGGCGGCAAGCACCTCCCCTTCTCCAGGCTCACCCCGGAAGAAGGCCAGAAGATGGCCCTCTCCGAAGTAGGTCCGGAACACGGCGCTCCTGAGGGCCGCAAGCTCCCGGCGCAGCCCCGCCAGCTCCTGGTAAAAGCCCAGGGTTTCCCCATGGCATTTCTCCCACTGGAAGGGATACCGGTTGAGCTCGTGAGGGGGGTCGGCCGGCCTTTCCCCGGTGAAACCGCACTCATCCCCCTGGAAGGTTACGGGGAGGCCGGGAAGGGCGTAGAGCATGGCCGCCGCAAGCCGCTGCCGGGCCCTGGCTTCCGGGCTGGGAAGGTCCTTCAGGCCCCCGCCCCCAAGCTCGGTAAGGAGGCGGGCCGTATCGTGGGAGGTGATCAAGTTGAAGCCCATCCCGGCCACCGCCTCCGGGTAAAGGGCGTAAACCCGGGCTAGGTCCGCCAAGGCTCGGCGGGCGTTGTACAGGGCTAGGCTTCCCCCCTTAGCAAAGCGGAGGAGGATATCCCGGCCGATGGCGTAGTTCATCAGGGAGTCAAACTCATCCCCCCGAAGCCAGCTAGGATCCCTCTGCCAGATCTCCGCCACCAGGTAGGCGTCGGGCTTGATGGCCTTCAGTTCAGCCCGCATTTCCTTAAAGAAAGCGTGAGGATTTAGCACATCCCCGGGCACATCCACCCGCACCCCGTCAAAGCCGAAGCGTACCCAGTATTTGGCCACCTCGATCAGGTAGCGCTTCACCCCGGGGTTTGCGGTGTTCAGCTTGGGCAGGCTCCCTAACCCCCACCATCCCTCGTAGGCCGATCCGTCACCCGGCACAAAGGGCCACCGCTTGATGAAGTACCAGTTCCAGTAAGGGGAACGGGGACCCCTCTTTACCACATCCTGAAAAGCCCAAAAGCCCAGGCCAGTGTGGTTGGGGACGAAGTCAAAGATCACCCGCATGTCGAGGCGGTGGGCCTCGTCCAGCAGCTTGCGCAAGAGGGATTTGTCGCCGAACTTGGGGGAAACCTTGAGGTAGTCGTGGGTGTCGTAGCCGTGGGCCGACCCGGAATCAAAGATGGGATTCAGGTAGAGGACGCTAACCCCCAGGGCCTTCAGGTAAGGAAGCTTGGCCAGCACCCCGGCAAGATCCCCCCCGAAGTACTGGTGGCAGCAGTGCAGGGGCGAGGGGGGATCGCCCCAGCGGGAAAGATGGGGCTTGGGCCCAGAGGAGCGCTGCCACACCTGGTTAAAGCGGTACTCGTCGGTTTCCAGGGCCAGGGCATCGTTGCTGGAATCCCCGTTGTAGAAGCGCTCGGGGAAGATCTGATAACCCACCCCCTCGCCCACCCAGGCCACCTCGGCGAAGGGCCTTTCGGGAGGGTTAAAGGGGCCGAACACCTCCTCCTTGCCATCCTGGGTCCGCACCAGGATGCGGTAGGCTCCCACGCCTCCAGGTAAGGTCCCACGCCAAACCTCGCTTCCCGGAAAACTCAGCTGCAGGTGCATGGGGAGCCTCTTTCCCTGCACCTCCACCCAGGCGGCCGCCACTGCCCCCTCCCCTGCCCGGAAGCGCACGGAAAGCTTGCCGTCGGCATGGGACACATACTGGGCGTCCAACGGATCATGGGTGAAGTCCAGGGCCACAGGCCCCGCAGGAGGGGTGGGGGCTACCGGGGCCTGGACCACGATCACGGCATTCTGACCCCCAAAGCCATCGTCCACACACCCTGCCGCCTTCGGGTCCACCATGGGCGTGCCGAAGGTGGGATCGTTGCACATGTCCCTGGGCCACTGGCCGTTGATGAAGAACTTGTACTGGTGCTCCCCTGGATCCAGGTCCACGGTTACCGCCCAGGACCCGTCCTCCTTCTGCATGGGGGTTTCCCCCCAGCTGTTGAAGGAGCCCCGGAGGCTTACCGAGCGCACCTCGAGGCCCGAAGGAGGTGTGTAGCGGAAGGTCACCGGGACCGCCAGGGCCAGGCTAAGCCATACCCACACCGCCAGGATTCTTCCCATATTGCCTCCTTTGCCTACCCGCATAGAAGCGCTTCCATCATACTGCCTCCACCCCGGCAGGCAACCCTCCACCTGGCATAGCATGAAGCCATGCGCTTCATCGGTGTCGCCACCCAGTACCGCATGGCCGAGGGCCTCCTGGCGAAAAGATTCTGGGGCCTTTTAGAGTTCTATCTGGAAGCCCTCTCCTCCCAGGGCCTGGCCTATGTGCTCCTTCCACCCCAGGGCCCGGAAGCCTTGGAAAGAATCCTTCCCCACCTGGATGGGCTCCTTCTTCCCGGAGGGGGCGACGTGGACCCGGATCGCTACAGGGAGGAACCCCATCCAAGGCTGGGCGAGGTCAGCCCCGAGCGGGACGAACACGAGCTCTTCCTGGCCCGCTACGCGGCGGAGAAGGGGCTTCCCACCCTGGGGATATGCCGGGGAATCCAGGTGATGAACGTGGCCATGGGGGGAACCCTTTACCAGGACCTCGAGGCCCAGGGCTTCCGGGAGATCCAGCACACCGAAAAAAGTCCCCCTCCTGCCCTGGCCCACGGGATGAAGCTGGTGGCCGAAAGCCCCCTCGCCCGCCTCTTCCCCCCTAGCTTCCGGGTGAACTCCTACCACCACCAGGGGATCAAGGACCTGGGAGAGGGCTTAAAGCCCATCGCCCTGGCCCCGGACGGCCTGGTGGAGGCGGTAGCCCTGGATGGGCATCCCCTTTTCCTGGGGGTCCAGTGGCACCCGGAGCTAATCAAGGAGCACTGGCCTCTTTTTGGCCTTCTGAAGGTCTAGGCCCAGGTGGGTGGGGTACCGGGCGTTTACGCTCCGTTTACGGGGATGGGTTAGGGTGGCTACCGGAGGTGAACCATGGCTAAGGAGGTGCGCTTTTCGCGGCTGGTCTGGCTGGCGCTGGGCCTAGCCATCCTGGCGTCCTGCCAGATGAACCCCTCGGGGTCCATTCCCCAGGCAGTCCAGGTGGCGGGGGTGGTGGGGGGCACGGAAACCAAGCCCACCCTTCTGGGCAAGCCCTTGGACCTGCAAGGAACATCCCTGACCAAGGAGGGGGAACCCTATGGCGGCTCGGTCCTGCCGGGTATGGTGGTGGTGGCTCAGGGCACTGACCAGGGAAACACCCTCCGCCTCCAGAGCCTCGAGGTGCAGGTAGAACTCAAAGGCCCCATCGCTGCCCTGGACGTGAACGCCGGAACCCTCACGGTCCTTGGCCAACAGGTCCTCACCGATGCCAACACCCGGATTTATGAAAAGGTGGGGGGTTCCTACCGCACCCTGCTCCTTTCCGATCTCGCAATAGGAGATGTGGTGGAGGTCCAGGGAACCGCTACAGAAAGCGGCATCCTCGCCACTTATATTGAACGCCACCCCAGGGGAAACAACGAGGTGGAGCTGGAAGGCCGGGCCACCAACCTGGATGAGCCGGCCAAGCACTTCACCCTGAACGGCTACACGGTGGACTACGGCCAAGCCCATGTGGTGGGAACCCCCAGGGAGGGGGTGTGGGTGGAGGTGAAGGGAACCCTTTCCGGTACCCTCATTCAGGCTACAAAGGTGGTGTTCAAGACCTCGGGGAACAACCAGTTCGGAGCCTCGAGGCGGGTGGAGCTGGAAGGACCCATCCTCGGGCTGGATCCCACCCAAAAAACCTTCCAGCTCCTTGGCTACACCGTGGACTATAGCGCCGCCAACGTAGTGGGCACCTTGGTTGACGGGGCCTACGTGGAGGCCAAGGGCCAGGTGGATGCCAACGACCCTACCCTCTTCCACGCCCAGCTGGTGAAGGTAAAGTACCCCAAGAGCTACCCGGCCAGGGCGGAGGCCAAGGGAACGGTAAGCGCCATAGATCACCAGGGCAATACCTTCTCCCTGGGGAGCCTTGGCTTCTACGTGGACGCCACCACCGTCCTCAAACGCGATGACCCCGACGGCCCCATCGCCTTCGCCGACATCCAGGTGGGGGACTACGTGGAGGTGCAGTACGACCCCACCCGGACCAATGCCGACATGCGCTACTATGCCGTCAAGGTGGAGGTGAAAACCAACCAGGACGGCGAGGGGATGGAGGAGTGGGAGGGCCCAGTTTCCCACCTGGATGCCACCAGTTACACCTTCCAGCTACTGGGATACACCGTGACCACCACAGAGGCTACCCGCTTTGAGTGGCGCAACCAAACCTATAGCCGGGCGGACTTCTTCACCCTCTTGCAGAACGGAGACCGCGTGGAGGTAAAAGGGACTCTTTCCGGAACCACCATCGCCGCAGAGAAGGTGGAGCTTAAGGGCCGCTAGGCATAAGGACCTGGGGGCGGGGCTCAAGGCCCCGCCCCTTGCTTACGACCCGTTTACGCTTTCCTTCTAACCTCGAGGTGGGAGGTAAGGCAATGTTGCGGGGAATAGCGCTTCTTTTCCTCCTGGGATGGGCCGCGGCCGCCACCTACCAGGTGAGCGGGGAGACCCTCTACGAGGCCCGGGCTCCCCTGGGGGCTTTCCGTGGGGTCAACCCTACCCTCGAGGGGCAGGTGGTTTTTGAGCCTACCAAAGGATTCCTACAGGGACGGGTCTGCCTGGATCTTTCCGCCTGGGATTCCAAAGAACCCTTGAGGGATCGGCATACCCGGGAGATGTTCCAGGTGGACCGGTACCCCCGGGCCTGCCTGAACATTCAGGGCTTTGATCCTGGTCAGAGCCTGGTCCAGGGTACCCTGAGCCTTCACGGCGTGGAGCGCAAGGTAGCGGTTCCCGTCCGCTACACTTTGGAACAAGGGGGGCAAACCCTGCGCTTTGAGGCCGAGTTTGAGCTCCTCCTCAGCGACTATGGGCTCAAGGCCCCCAGCTTCATGGGCATGCGGGTTCAGGACCGGGTGGTGGTGCGGGTCAAGGGCCAGGGGGTGGCAAGGTGAAGCGGCTCTGGCTCCTTCTCCTTTTGGGCTTGGCCCTGGCCAGCGAGGGAGAGCGCTACCTCTATGTGCGCTGGGACGCGGAGAGGGGCCAGGCCTTCCTCTCCGATGGCTCTCCCCTTCCCCCTGGCCTTGCGGTGGTGCCTGGACAGTACGTGGAGCTGGAGCATGGACGGATCAAGCCCAAGAGGCAGTGGCAGCCACCCCAGGACCTGGTCAAGGTCTACCTGCCCCGGGAGGTGGGCCGCGTGGTCTTCAGCCACGAACGCCACTTCGCGGCCCTGGGGGCCAAGGGAAGCACCTGCGAAACCTGCCACACCGTCCTGGACGAGAACAAGGTATGGAAGAGCAGGGCCCAGGTCCCAGCCCTCGAGCCCCACGGGGCTACCTCCCTAGGGCGGTTCTGCGCCACCTGCCACGACGGTAAGACCCAGCCCGTCGCCATACGGGGAAGCCAAAGCTCCCTTAAGGACCCCATCTTCACCGCATGGGGCCGCAAGGCCGACGCCTCCTGCTCCCAGTGCCACGCTCCCAAAAGCCACGGCCGGGACTTCACCTCAAGCCACGGAGAGTGGGCCGAGGAAGAAGGGGCCAGGGAGTGTGCCACCTGCCACCGGGGAGCTTCAAGCCTTTCGTCCCAAGAGGCCCTGAAGGTCCAGGCCTTCCAGCGGGCCCAGCTGGCCCTGATCCAAAACCCGGAGGACGAAAAGGCCTTTAACGTCACCCTGCCCCCCAACTTCTGCGCCTACTGCCACGGGCTGGACGGAAAAGCCTGGGGCAAGCGAGACTAGGGAGGAAGGTCATGGGCGAAGTGCTGCAAAAGCGATTTCCCGATATGGTGGCCCTTTTCACCGGCTTGGGTTTCCTCACCGTCTTAGCGGAGCTGGTTCTGATGGACCACAGGGAGGGTATCCGCATCCTGGCACCCTTGGCCGCCGGGCTGGGAGCAGGGGCCATCCTCCTCGGCCTCGGGTTCCCAAGAGGAAGGGTTTGGGCCACGGGGCTTCTCCTCCTGGTGGGGGGCATGGGGCTTTTGGGCCTGGTAGAGCACATGCAGGAAGCCCTGGAGGCCTCTTCCCCCTCCGTGGTCCGGCTGGTGGACGAGGAGGGGTGGGAATATCCCGCCTACCCCGGGCCTTTGAGGGAAGGGGAAAAGGAAGGCTCTCCCCCACCCCTAGCCCCCCTAGCCTTGAGTGGGCTTGGGCTTCTTGGAGCCTTAGCCCTTCATGCCCGGAAGCCATGAGGATCTTGGTGGTGGAAGACGAGCCAGGCATTCTGGAGCCCATCCTGGCCCTCTTGCGGCGGGAGCGGTACGAGGCCCTCGGGGCCAGGAACCTGGAGGAAGCCTGGAGCCTCTTGGCCGAGGGGGAACCCGATGTCCTCATCCTGGACATCATGCTGCCCGAGGGGGAGGACGCGGGCTTCCGCTTCGCCGAGGCCCTGCGCCAAGGGGGCTTCCGCGGGGGCATCCTATTCCTCACCGCCAGGGATGCCCTCGAGGACCGAATCCATGGCCTAGAATTGGGCGGGGACGACTACCTGGTAAAACCCTTCCACCTGGAGGAGCTCCTGGCCCGAATCAAGGCCCTCGCCCGAAGGCATGCCGACTTCAAGGGGCGTATCCTGCGAAGGGGTTCCCTCGAGGTGGACCTGGTGGCCAGGCGGGTGATCCTGGGTGGGAGGGAGGTGGCCCTTTCCCCCAAGGCCTTCGCCCTCCTGGAGCTTCTGGCGCAACACCCCGACAGAACTTTTAGCCGCGAGGAACTCCTCGAGCGCCTCTTCCCGGGAGCCGAAACGGATGCGGTGCTCCGGGTGTACGTGCAAAAGCTCCGTCAAAGCCTCGCCCCCTGGGTGGTGGAACGGGTACCCGGGGGCTACCGCCTGGGGAAGCCATGAGCCTTAGGGCGCGCTTAGCCTATGCCTTCTTCCTTCTGGCCGCCGCCATCGGCCTCCTCTCCCTCCTGCTGGGGTACCTGGTCTTCCGCAACCTGGTGGAGCGGGACATCGCCTTGGATCTCTCGGAGGTCACGGGGCGGGTCCTGAAAGCCTTGGAAATCACCGAAACAGGCCCCAGGCTCAGGCAGGGGGATGTCTTCCTGGGAACCCACTACGTCTTCGGCTTCCGTCTTTCCCGGGATGGAGTGCCCGTTCTGGAAGGAGGTTTCGCCCCCAAGGAAGGAGAGGCCTGGCGCACGGCCAAGGTCCCCTGGAAGGAGTACGTGCTGGAGGTCCACCTCCGGGTTGAGGAGTACCGGCGAGCCCTTGGCACCTATCTCAGGGCAAGCCTGAGCCTCCTCTTGCCCCTGCTGCTCCTAGCCGCCCTCCTCGGGTCCTACTTCGCCGGGGTTCTTTCCAGGCCTCTCCAGGAGCTGGCCCAAGCGGTGGAAAGCCTCTCTGCCCTGCGCTTTCCCAAGCCCCTGGCCCCGGTCCGGGAGCGGGAACTCGCCCGGGTCATCCATAGCTTCAACCGCCTGGTGGAAGCGGTGCGGGGAGCGCTGGAACGGGAAAGGCTCCTCACCCGCTACGCATCCCACGAGCTCCGCAGCCCCCTGGCGGTGCTCCGGAGCCAGGTGGAGGCACTCAAGGGAGGCCTTCTTCCCCTGGAACAGGTCCTGCCCCACCTGGAAGGCGCCTTGGCCCGCATGGAAAGGACCCTCGAGGGACTCCTGGCCTTGAGCCGGGCGGAGGGGGACCTGGAGGTGGACCTGCTTCCCCTGGAGCTTACGGGGTTCCTGAGGGACTACCTGAAAGGTCAGGCGGGAGTGCGGTTTCGGCGCCTTCCCTCCAAGGAAGGCGGCCCAGCGCCAGGCCAGATGGACCCAGGACCTGCCGAGCAAGCCTGGATTCTAGCCCATCCCCTTCTGCTGGAAAGGATGCTGGATAACCTCTTGGAAAACGCCCTTCGCCACGGGGCACCCCCGGTGGAGATCGGGCTTGGTGGGGGAAAGGAGGAGGTGGTCATAGAGGTGAGGGATCATGGGCCCGGAGTCACGGAAGAAGCCCTGCCCCACCTGACCCGGCCCTTTTTCCGGGAGCGTAAAGAGCGCGAAGGGCTGGGCCTGGGCTTGGCCTTGGTGGAGCAAGGGGTGAAGCGGCTGGGCGGGAAGCTGGAACTGGAAAATGCCCGCCCGGGCTTACGGGTACGCTTGAGGCTTCCGAGGTGGCGCGGTGAAGCGGCGAACCTTTCTCGTTAAGCTCCTCCTCCTGGCCGTGGCCTTCTTGGCCCCGGCGTGGGGAGAAGAGGAGAAGGAAGGGGAGAAAAAGAAGGGCGAGGAGGGGAAAAAGCGTAGGGACGAGGCCAAGGAGGAGAACCGGCCCGCCCTCCGTTACTACGGCCAGGTGGAGGGGGTTGAGGAGGACACCCTATGGGTTGGCGGCCGGGCCCTGCGGGTGCGCACCCCCCTTCTCCCCTACTTGGCTCCTGGCATGGTGGTGGAGGTGGGCCCGGAAGGCCTCGCCGTGTTGAGCCCGGCCACCTGGGCCTACTACCAGGGTCCTGGAGACCTGGTGGGCCTGGGCCAGGGACCGGTGCGGGCCTGGTGGGGGGAGGGCGGAGTACTCTGGCGGGTTCTGCCCGGGTACAGCGGACAGGCCTCGCTGGTGGCCCGGTACCAGCAAGGAACCTGGCAAGCGGTGCCCAAGGGCCTCAGCCTCCCCCGCCCTCCGCAGGAGGGATGGTGGCTTTTAGCCCTGGAGGGCAAAACAGGAAAGTTGATTCGGCGGCTGGGGTGAACGGGCTAAGCCTCCTCCCCCTCCAAAAGCCGCTCCCAGGGCTCCCGTGTCCGAAGCACCTCCCACCCCGCCCCGGTCCAAAGGAGCTCCAAGGGCCTTGGAGTGTCCAGGTAGGTAAGGCTCATGCTGGCCCCGTAGGCTCCAGCCTCGAGGATAGCCAAGGCTTCCCCCTCCTGGGGCACGGGCAGGCGCACCTCCCGGGCCAGGATGTCGCCTGCCTCGCAGGCGGGACCCGCCAGGTCAAAAATCCCTTCCTCCCGGCCTTCTCGAGGGTAAAGGGGCAGGATGGGGTGGCGGGCCCCATAAAGGGCAGGCCGGATGAGACTGGTCATCCCGGCATCCAGGAGCACATACCGCCTGCGGGTTTCCTTCAGGCCCACCACCCTGGACACCAGGACCCCTGCCTCGGCCACCAGGTACCTTCCCGGCTCCAGCCAGACCTGGGCCCCATAAAGCCGGGCCAGGCTCTTCAGGGGTTCTTGGAGAGCCTCCAGGGGGAGGTCCAAGCCGAAGCCCCCTCCCAGGTTCAAGACCGCCACCGGCCCCACCTGGGGATAAAGAGCATCGAGGACCCCGTAGCCTTCCAGGAAATCCTCCACCCGGCTCAAGGCCGAACCCAGGTGCAGATGGAGGCCCAAAAAGGTTAACCCCTTTTCCCGGATAGTTCTCACCAGCCCCGGCACCGCCTCCGGCAACACCCCAAACTGGCTTTCCCCCCTGCCCGTGGCCAGGTGCCCGTGGGTGTTCACCGGGAGGTCCGGGTTCACCCGCAACAACACCCTGGCCCCGGGAAGGTACCGGGCCACCCGCCCCACATCCCCTTCGGAGTCCAGGACCACAAGGGGTTCCCGCCCCTTCAGGGTGGTAAGGGCCTCCGGGGTCTTAACCGGGCCGTTCCACACCACCTGGTCCGGGCCAAAGCCCGACCGGTAGGCCCGGAGCACCTCCCCCAGGGAAACCGCCTCGGCCCCGAGGCCAAGGGCCCTGAGGCGCCGAAGAAGCCCAAGACGGGGGTTGGCCTTCAGTGCGTAGAAAAAACGGGCAAAGGGGAAGGCCTCCCTCAGGCGCGCCAGCTGGGCCCGGACCCGCCCCCAGTCGTAGGCGTAAAAGGGCGTGGGATACCGATCCAGGGCTTCCAGCAAGGCTCTTTGAAAGGTTGGATCCAGCATGCTACCCCTTCAGGCTTCCCAGGGTAAGGCCCTGGATGAAGTAGCGCTGGGCCAGGAGAAAGACCAGGATGGGCGGAATGGTGCCCAGGGTAAGCCCGGCCATGAGTACCGTCCACTCCGTGGAAAACTGCCCCTGGAAGACCGCCAAGCCCACGGTTAGGGGGCGCATCTCCAAGGAGTTGGTGACGATAAGGGGCCAGAGGAAGCTGTTCCAGCCCGCCAAAAAGGTGAAGGTACCCAAGGTGGCCAAGGCGGGGGCTGCCAGGGGCAGGGCCACCTTCCAGTACACCTGCCAGGGAGTAGCCCCGTCCATGATGGCCGCCTCCTCCAGCTCCCTGGGCAGGTGCAGGAAGTGTTGACGCATGAGGAAGATGGCGAAGGCATCGAAGAGGCCGGGAAGAATAAGGGCGTAGTAGGTGTCCACCCAGCCCAGGTTCCGCATGAGGATGAAAAGGGGGATGATGAGCACGTGCACAGGGATCATCAGGGTGGCGAGGAAGAGGAGGAACAAGGCCCCCTGTCCCCTAAAACGGAAGCGGGCGAAGGCATAACCCGCCATGGCCCCGCTGGTCAGGTTCAGGAAAGTGAGGCCCAAGGCCACCACCAAGGAGTTCAGGTACCAGCGGCCGAAGGGCACGCTGGTGAGGACCCGCTGGTAGTTTTCCCAGTGGAGCTCCTTGGGCCAGACCTCCACAGGGAGGTCAAAGACCGCCCCCGGCGCCTTCAGGCTGGTGGAGATCATCCAGAAGAAGGGCACCAGCATGCTCACCCCCCCGACCAGGAGGACCAGGTAGACGAGGGAATCCCAGAGCTTCCCCAAAAGCCTCATGCTTCCTCCACCACCCACCGCTTGCGCAGGGTCCACTGCAGGTAGGTGAGGGCAAACAGGATGAGGAAGAGGACCCAGGCGATGGCCGAAGCATACCCCATCTCGAAGGGAAAGACGCCGAAGGCCTTGCGGTACAGGTAAAGCATCAGCACGTTGGTGGAATCCAAGGGCCCTCCCCCGGTCATGGTGTACACCAGGCCGAACACCTGGAAACCGCCGATCATGGCGAGAAGGGTGTTCAGAAACACCGTGGGGGAAAGGAGGGGCAAAACCACGTAGAAGAAGCGCTGCAGGTTGTTGGCCCCGTCCAGGCTGGCCGCCTCCAGGTATTCCTTGTTGATGTTCTGCAGTCCCGCCAGGAAGATCAGCATCCTTAACCCTACCCCCGCCCACACCGAGGCCAGGATCACCCCCCACATGGCCCAGGCTGGATCGGAAAGCCATCCGGGTCCCTCCCGGGCCAGCCACGCCACCCACGAGGGAGGGGTTAACCCCAAAAGGCCATAGACACCCTCCATCCTCTCCCCCGCCCAGCGCAGGAAGAGGTTCACTGGCCCCACGGTGGGGTTCAGGATCCAGCGCCAAAGGAGGCCCACCGCCACCACGCTGGTCACCGTGGGCAGGAGGTAGAGGGTGCGGATGAACCGCACCCCGGGCCAAGGGCGGTTCAAGCCCAAAGCCAGGAGCAAGGCCAACACGATCTCCAAGGGCACCGCCACCGCCACGTAGAAAAGGGTGTTGAAGAAAGCCTTGTGGAAGACGGGGTCCTCGAGGAGCTGGCGGTAGTTCTCCAAGCCCACCCAGCTCTCCCGGAAGGTGGCCAGGCCAAGGGGTCTTAACCCATCGTAGGCGACGAAGGAAAGGAGGAGGCTGGTGAGGATGGGCCCCAGGTTGAAGGCCAGGAAGCCCACCAAGGAGGGCAGGAGGAAGAGGAGGGGGAATCGGTAGTAGACACGCATGGGGGCCTCCTGGCCTTAGGGTCTAGCGCTTCTTGCGCTCCGCCTGGACCTCGTCCAGAATCTTCTGCACCTGGGGGGCCACGCCGTCCAGGGCCGCCTTCAGCTCCGCCTTACCCTGCCACACGGGTTCCAAGGCCTTGTTGATGAGTTGCAGGGCCTCGTTCCAGCGCTCGAAGGTTTCCGTGGGCCTTGCCGTGCGGTTTACCGTGAGGAAGTATTGCTGGTTCTTGGGAGGCGGGGGCACGAAGAAGTCCTTGAGGCTTTGGATGCTGCGGTCCACATTCTTCACATCTACCCCCCGGGCGGGGATGATGAGCCCGGTCCTGGTGAAGATGCGGCTGGCCTCAGGGCCAGCCAGGAAGGAAAGGAGCTTCCAAGCGGCCTCCGGGTTCCTGGAACCGGCCGCCATCACCCAGCCGGAGCCGTCTATGTCCACGATGCTTCCTGCCTTGCCCCGGGGAAAGGGCACCACGTCGAAGTCGAACTTGGCCCGGGCCTTAAGGGTGGGTACCCGCCAGCGCCCGTCCACGATCATCCCCGTCTGTCCGTTCAGGAACATGGTGAAGGCCCCGCGGTCCTGGGCCTCCTCGGGAGTGGGGGCCACGTGGTGCTTGTAGCGGAGGTCCAGATAAAACTGCAAGCCCTCCAGGGACGCCGGGCTATTCAGCAGGAACCGGCTGTGGTCAGGGGCATAAAACCGCCCGCCCGCACTCCAGACCCAGGGTTCCCAGAAGAGGTAGAAGGTCTGGAAGGAAACCCCCCACTGGACCCTTTTGCCATCCTTTTCCACGGTGAGGGCCTTGGCGTAGCGGAGGAAATCCTCCCAGGTCCAGTCGGGCTTGGGATCGGGCAGGCCCGCCTTCCGGAGGAGGGTGCGGTTATAGAAGACCACCAGGTTGGACACATCCCGGGGCAGGCCATATTGCTTCCCCTCCCACTGGAAGGCCTTGAGGATGCCCGGGAAGATATCGGCGGTGGGGTACTTGTCCCGCTGGATAAAGGCGTCCAGGGGAGCCAGCACGCCTCTCGAGGCCATCCCCGGGAAGTCTATGTTGTTGAGGAAGAAGACATCCGGCGGGGTACCGGCCGCCATCATGGCGGTGATCTTGGCCAGGTACTCCCCGGAGGGGATGTTGATGTACTCCACCTGGATACCCGGGTTCCTCTCCTGGAAGACCTTAAGCACCTCCTGGTATGCCTTGATCTCCTCCTGGCTCCCCCAGCTGGCCAGGACCAGCTTCTGGGCAGAAGCAAGCCCTAGGAGCACCGCCAAAACAGCCACAACCCACCTTCTCATGGTTCACCTCCAAAGACCCATTGCCCCGTAGGGGCATACACCCCTGCGAGGGCCTCCAACGCGGCCCGGACCTGGACCGCGCGGTAGCCGTGGGTAGCCAGATAGCCCGTGGGCCTCCCTGGAAGGAAGCGAAGGTCGTCGGGGTTGCCCAAGGCCACCAGGTATAGGGGTTTGCCCAGGGCCAGGAGCTCCTTCACCAAGGTCCTTTGCCCCTCCTTGAAACCGCCAAGCCAGCGGTAGGTGGAGGCCACCAGGCGCTCCGCCTTCCTGGCCTCCGCCAAGGCCTTCTGGATCTCCACCGGGGTGGGATCCTCCGAAAGGATGAGCCCCCGGCTTCCGGGAAGGTACTGGGGGGCAAGGTCCGCCAGGGTGGGCTCCGCTCCGTAGCGGTCGGAGATCCTCAGGCCCAAGACCAAGGTTCCCTGACCGGGTATGGGCAGGGGGCCAAAGCGGTGCACCACGCCCCGCCGGGCCGCCTCGAGGGCCAAAGCCTCCTCCTCCTCCTTCGGGGTGAAAGGGCATTCCCCCTGGCCTGCCTTAAGGCCCTGAGCCCGCCTTCTGGCCTCCTCTGCCCGGGAAAGGGGAATCTCCTGGCCCAGGGCCTTGGAGAGCCGGGCGTGCACCTCCCGGATGGCCGCCTCATCGGGTTCCAGCAGGAGCAAATCAGCCCCGGCCTTCACGGCTAGAACCGCCGCCTCCCCCGCCCCGTAGTGGCGCTTGATGGCCCCCATAGCCATGTCATCGGTAAGGATGGCCCCGGTAAAGCCCATCTCCCTCCGGAGCAAGCCTGTGAGGATTTTGGCCGAAAGGGTGGCGGGGTATTTGGGATCCAAGGCGGGAAAGAGGATGTGGGCGGTCATGAGGGCCGGCATCCCCGCGGCCACATAGCGGCGGAAGGGAAGGAGCTCCGCCCCCTCCAGGGCCTCCTTGGGCTTATCCACCCGGGGCAGGTCCAGGTGGGAGTCCACCCCCGTGTCCCCATGCCCGGGGAAGTGCTTGCCCACGGGCTTCGCCCCGGAGCGCAAAACCCCCCGGGCAAAGGCCAGGCCCATGCGGGCCACCCGCTCGGGGTCGGCGCCGAAGGAGCGAAGGCCGATGATGGGGTTGTTGGGGTTGGTGTTCACGTCCAGAACCGGCGCCAGGTTCACATCCGCCCCAAGCCGCCGCACCTGGCACCCCAGGGCCCAGCCCACCCGCTCCACCAGGCCCTCATCCCCGCTGGCGGAAAGGGCCATGGCCGAGGGGAAGCGCACCACCCCCTCCCGGTAGGACGTAAAGGGTCCCCCCTCCTGGTCCACCAGGAGAAGAAGCTTGGGATCCAAGGCCCTGAGACGGGCCACCACCCCCTGGGGATCCCGGCGGAGGTTGGAGGGGTAAAGGATGACCCCGGCGGGACGGATCTCCTTGAGAAGGGCCACCGGCACCTCTTCCCCCTTGAAGCTCACGATGAGAAAGTTTCCCGCCTGGGCCGCCGCCATGCCCATTCCCGCCAGGATGGCCAAAAGCCTCACCTCCTTACCTCCACCAAAGCCCCCCTGACCCCCTTTTCCTCCAGGAGGGCCAAGGCTTCCTCCGCCCCCAGGCCCAAGGCCACCAAGGCCGCCAAGGCGGGGTCCCGGTAGACTTCCAGAAGCCTCTTCGCTTCCTCCCCCGAAACCCCCGCCATTTCCTTCACCATCTCCGCGGCCCGGGTCCGGAGCTTGGCGTTTTGCACCCGCATGCGAGCCATACGGTTCCCATAAACCCGGCCCAAACGCACCATCACCAAGGTGGAAAAAAGGTTTAGGGCCACCTTCTGGGCCGTGCCTGCCCCCAGGCGGGTGCTCCCGGCGATGGGCTCGGGCCCGGTGTTGAGAAGGATGGGATGGTCCGCCTCCAGAAGGAGGGGAGTTCCGGGATTGTTGGCCAGGGCCACGGTCAGGGCTCCCTGTTCCTTGGCCCCCCGCAGTACCCCGAGGGTAAAGGGAGTCTGGCCGCTGGCCGCCACCGCCAGGAGGACATCCTGGGGAGCCACACTCCTTCCCAGGGTTAGCCCCCCCTCGAGGTCGTCCTCCGCGCCCTCTACCGCCTCGGAAAAGGCCCTTTCCCCACCGGCCAAGAGGAAGCGCACCCGGCTGAAGCCAAAGGTGGGCAGGAGCTCCACCCCATCCAGCACCGCCAGCCGCCCGCTGGTCCCTGCCCCGGCGTAGGCCAGGTAGCCCCCTGCCCGTAGACGCTCCACCGCGGCCCCGGCGGCTTTCTCCAGGGCAGGAAGGGCCTCCTTAAGGGCGGCCACGGCCCGGAGCTGGGCCTCGTAAAGGGCCTCGAGAACCTCCCCTGCGGGCCAGAGGTCCAGGTCCCGGTAGCGCTGGGCCACGCCTTCCGTCATACCACCTCCGCAGCCAGGGCATTTCCCACCGCCCGGCGCAGGGGGGCCAGGGAGGACCGGTGCCGGGTCGGGTGCACGGCGTTGGTCAAAAGAGCCCAGGCGTACCCCCGCTCCGGGTCCACCCACACCCCCACCCCGGTGAAGCCCGTGTGGCCGAAAGCCTTTTCCGAAGCCAGGCTCCCCCCTTGCCAGCCAGGCCTCTTCCTCTCCCAACCCAAAAGCCTTTCCCCGTGGGGCCTCTGCATTTCCTCCAGGGCTGCCCGGGAAAGCCAGGTGCCCCCCAGGATAGCCGCAAGCTGGTCCAGAACGCCCTCCAGGGTGCCGAAAAGCCCTGCATGCCCGGCCGCCCCCCCAAGGGCAAAGGCGTTTTCATCATGCACCTCTCCCCGGAGCACCCGCTTCCTCCAGGGGCAAAGCTCCGTGGCCACGCTCCGCTCCGGAGGCGGGGAGAAGCTAAGGCCAGGGGGTAAAGGGAACGCCCCAAGGGGCTTACCCCTTAGGCGTTCCAGGAGAAGGCCCAGGAGAATGTAGCCGATATCCGAGTACTGAGGTTCGCCCAAGGGCCAGGGGTGCTGGAGCACCCGGGCCTTTAAAACCTCCCCTTCCCCCCAGGTGTACAAAGCCTCCCAGGCGGGGAGGCCCGCTGTATGGGCCAAAAGAGCCCGCACGCTTACCCCCTTAAGGGGATGGTCCTGAAGCCAGAGCATCTCGGGGAGGTGCTGGGAGAGGGGGTCATCCAGATCCAAAAGGCCCTCCTCCACCGCCCTCAGCACCTCCCGCAAGGTGAAAAGCGGTTTGGTAAGGCTCGCCAGGTCAAAGTAGAAACCCTCCTCCAGGGGAACCGGTTCGGGTATCCTTTGGGCCAACCCCAGGTGGACGACCTCCTTACGGCCATCCGCATGGACTATCCCAAGGGCTGCCCCAGGAACCACACCCCTGGCCACCGCCTCCTCCAAAAGGGCCCTGGCCCGCATGGCCCCAAGTGTATAACGGCCTGCCATTGGTAGGCAAGTGGTAGAATATCGCCATGGCCCACGGCCCCCTTTACCTGGAACTGGCCCGACGGCTCAGGGAGGGCATCCTTCAGGGCAACTTCCAGGACGCCCTCCCCCCGGAACGGGCCTTGTCCGAGGCCTTCGGGGTATCCCGGGATAGCGTGCGCAAGGCCTTGGACCTTCTGGAGGAGGAAGGCTTGGTGGTCCGCCGGCAAGGAAGCGGCACCTTTGTGGCCAAAAGGGCCACCTTCCGCACCCGGCTCAGGGGTTTCAGCGAGGAAATGGAGGCCCTGGGTATGAAGCCCAGCACCAGGATCCTGGGCGTGGAGAAAGGCCCTGCCACCCCAGAGGAGGCCATGGCCCTGGGGCTCTCCCCGGGGGAAGAGGTGCTCCGCCTAGTGCGCCTTAGGCTTGCGGACGGAGAGCCCATGGCCCTGGAACGGGCCACCCTGCCCGCCTGGGCTCTGGATGAGGTCCCCCCAGGTTCCCTCTACCAGGCCCTCGAGGCCAAGGGCTTGAGGCCCGTGCGCGCCCTGCAACGCCTCCGGGCCGTGGCCGCCCGGGAAGAGGCCAGGCTGCTTGGGGTGGAGCCGGGAAGCCCCCTCCTTCACCTGGAGCGGATAAGCTATCTGCAGGACGGAAGGCCCGTAGAACGGGTGAAGAGCTGGTACCGGGCGGACCGGTACGAGCTTTTGGTGGAGCTCTCATGAGGGTACTGGGCCTTATGTCGGGAACCAGCGCCGACGGGGTGGACCTGGTCCTGGCGGAGTTCACAGGCTCCCCTCCGGAGGTGGCTCACCGGGTCCTGGCCCATCGGGAGGTGGCCTACCCGGAGGAGCTGCGGATGCGGGTACTCCGGGCCATGCGCCACGCGGACACCCGGGAGATCGCCCTCCTCCACCACGACCTGGGGCGGTTCTATCTGGAGGCTGCGTTCCCCTTCAGGGGAAGTGCTGAGCTGGTGGCCCTTTCGGGCCAGACCATCTGGCATGAGCCGCCCAGGGCCACCTTCCAACTTGGGGAACCCAGCCACCTGGCCCTGGGCCTCGAGGTGCCGGTGGTCTACGGCTTCCGGAGCATGGACCTGGCCGCAGGAGGCCAGGGGGCTCCCCTGGTGGCCTATCCGGACCTCCTTCTTTACGGGGAGGCGGGAAAGCGCAAGGCCGTTCACAACCTCGGGGGAATCTCCAACCTAACCTATTTCCACGGAAAGGATCCCAGCTCCCTGCTGGCCTTTGATACCGGGCCTGGGGTCTGCCTTTTTGATGAGGCTGCTGGTATCCTGGGGCTCACCTGGGAAGAAGCCACGGCCCTGGCGGAGAAAGCCAAGCCCGATGAGGAGGCCCTTAAGACCTGGCTTTCCCATCCCTACTTCCAGGCTCCCCCACCCAAGACCACGGGCCGGGAGGTCTGGCGGCTTGAGCACCTCTCGCCCTTGCCCCAGGATCCCGCCCGCCTTCTCCGTAGCCTCTTGGAACTCACCGCCCGGAGCATCCTCGAGGCTTACCGGCGCTTTGTGGGTCAGGTGGACCAGGTCCTCCTGGCCGGGGGTGGAGCGAGAAACCGGGTTTTGGTGGCGCTTCTTTCCCAACATCTCCCCGTATCCGTGATGGAAAACCCCAAGGTGCGGGAAGCCCTGGCCTTCGCCCTATTGGGCTACCTCCACGCCATAGGTGAGGTGAATGTGCTAGGCCGGGCCACCGGTGGCCGGGACCTTAGGGCCGGGCAACGGGTGGAACCCGGATAAGGAGGCGGTTGTGCTAACAGGCTCCATCCTGACTCCCCAAGGCTTCGTACGGGGCAGGCTCCACTTCGGCGAGCGCATAGAGGCCATAGAGGAGGCTCCCGTGGAGGGCCCTTACATCCTCCCGGGCTTCCTGGACCTCCACGTGCACGGGGGAGGCGGACGGGAGGTGATGGAGGGCCAGGAGGGAGTCGAAGCCACCTTGCGCTTCCACCTCCAGCACGGCACCACAGGCCTCCTCGCCACCACCGTCACTGCTCCCCTGGCCGACCTGGAAAGAGCCCTCAAAGGAGCGCAGGCGGCCATGGAAGGCCCTTGGGGAAAGGCCCTTCTGGGCGTTCACCTGGAGGGTCCTTTCATCAGCCCAAACCGCCTGGGAGCCCAGCCCCGTTTCCCCCTTCCCCCGGACCGGGAAATAGCCAGCCATCTTCTCTCCCTGGCTCCCGTGCGGGTCATTACCCTGGCCCCCGAGCTTCCCGGGGCCCTAGAACTCATCCGCTTCCTAGCGGAAAAGGGCATCCGGGTCCAACTCGGGCACACGGAAGCCCGCTACGAGGAGGCCCTATCCGCCCTGGAGGCGGGGGCGGTGGGCTTCACCCACCTCTATAACGCCATGACCGGCCTGCACCACCGGGCCCCGGGGGTGGTGGGCCTAGCCCTGGAACGGGGGGAATGGGCCGAGATCATCCCCGATGGCCTGCATGTGCACCCGGCCGCCATCCGGCTGGCTTTGAAGACCATTCCCGGGCTGTACTTTGTGAGCGACGCCGTGGCCGCGGCGGGGATGCCGGAGGGCACCTATCCCCTGGGGGCCCATCGGGTGGAGAAGCGAAAGGAGGGGGTGTGGCTGGGGGAGTCCCTGGCGGGGAGCACCCTTACCCTGGACCGGGCCTTAAGGAACCTGGTGGCCTGGGGCGTGCCCTTGGAAGAGGCGGCCAAGCGGCTATCCCTGTACCCGGCCCGGTACCTGGGCCTTTCGGACCGGGGGGAGATCGCCTTGGGGAAGCGGGCGGATCTCGTGGTGCTGGACAAGGCCCTAAGGGTGCTGGAGGTGTACCTGGAAGGGGAACAGCTGGCCTAGTGTCCCCTGGGGTCCAGCACATCCCTAAGCCCATCCCCCAGGAGGTTAAAGGCCAAAACCGTGAGCAGAATCCCCACCGCCGGGGCTGTGGCCGCCCAGGGAGCCTCGGCCATGTAGTTGCGGGTTTCCGCCACCATGGCCCCCCACTCCGGGGTGGGGGGCTGGGCGCCAAAGCCGATAAAGGAAAGTCCCGCAGCGGTCAGAATGGCGGCCCCCACCTCGTAGCTGGCCTGCACCAGCACGGGGGTAAGGGCATTGGGAAGGAGGTGTCGGAAAAGAATCCGGCCTTGGCCTGCCCCCAAGGCCCTGGCTGCCTCCACGAACTCCCGCTCCCGCAAGGCCAGCACCTGGGCCCGCACCAACCTGGCGTAGATGGGCCAGGTAACCAGGGCCACAGCGATGACGGTGTTGGTCAGGTTCGGGCCCAAGGCGGCGGCGATGGCCATGGCCAGAATCAGGGAGGGAAAGGCAAAGAAGATGTCGGTGAGGCGCATGAGGAGGTTGTCCCACACCCCGCCAAGCCCGCCCGCCAAGAGGCCCACGCTCACGCCCAAAAAACTGGCCAGAAGGACCACCCCGAAGCCCACCCCAAGGCTAATCCTGGTCCCATGAACCACCCGGGCCCAGACATCCCGCCCAAGCTGGTCGGTGCCCAGGGGATGCCCAGGACCTGGGGGCTTTAACCGCTCCAGCAGGTTCTGTTCCAAAGGATCCCCGGCCACCATGGGTCCCAAAAGGGCCACAAGAATGAGAAGAATCAGCAAGGCGAGGCCCAAAACGGCCCCAGGGTTGCGGAAAAACCGGCGCAGGAACTTACGCATACCGGATCCTCGGGTCCAGAAGAGCGTAAAGGAGGTCCACCACCAGGTTCAGCAGCGAGTAGATGACCCCTACCAGGAGGGTCACCCCCATAACCGCAGGAAAGTCTAGGCTGGTGGCCGACTGGGTCACGTAACGGCCTAGGCCGGGCCAGGAAAAGATGGTTTCCGTGAGCACCGCTCCCGACAAAAGCCCACCCATGAGCCCGCCCAGAAGGGTGAGAACGGGCAGGGCAGCGTTTTTCAAGGCGTGGCGGAGCACCACCTGGCGCTCAGAAAGCCCCTTAGCCCAGGCGGTACGCACATAGTCCTGGGAAAGCACCTCCAGCATGGCCGCCCGCACCATGCGGGCCAGCAAGGCGGCCGAGGCGGAGCCCAGGACGAAGGCCGGCAGGAAAAGGTGGGCCAGGGCATCCTGAAAGGCTGCGAAGTCACGGGCCAGGAGGGCGTCCACGGTCACCATGCCCGTAACCGGCGGAGGAGGGATGAGGTAGGGATCCAGTCTTCCTGGACCCGGCAAAACCCCAAGCCTACGGTGCAGGAGATCCAGAAGGAGGATGGCCAGGAAAAAAACGGGGGTAGAGCCGAGGAGAAGGGCCATAAGCCGTACCAGGAGGTCCGGCACCCGGTTCTGCCTTAAGGCCGCCCACACCCCGGCGGGTATACCCAGGAGGATAGCCACCCAAAAGGCGGCCAGGGCCAGCTCCAAGGTGGCGGGGAAAAACTCCCGGAGGTCCTCGGCCACAGGGCGCCCCGTGCGCAGGGAGCGCCCTAGGTCCAGCTGCAAAAGCCGTTGCAGATAGATGCCATACTGAACCAGCAGGGGCTTGTCCAGGCCGTAGCGCTCCCGGAACTCACGGATCTGCTCCTCCCTGGCATTCTCGCCCAAAGCCGCTGCCGCCGGATCTATGGGGATCACCTGGGCGATGAAGAAGGTGATGAAGGTGATGCCCACCCCCACGAAGACCACCATGAAAAGCCGCCTCAGGATGTAAGCGCCCATAGCAGAAGCCCGCAAGCCAGCGCCTGCGGGCCTAACTATACCCCATCCCTTTAGGGTTGCTTGCTCACCTGCCAGAGGGGTACGGACATCATGGGGTTCTTCACAAATCCCTCCACCTTGGCCGAAAGGCCGATGGGCAAGGCAGGCTGGTAGAGGACCACGTAGGGGCCCTCCCGCAGGACCTTTTCCGTGAGCACCTTGTACAGGGCCTTGCGCTTGGTGGGGTCTGCCTCGAGGGCCGCTTGCCGGGCCAGCTTGGCCGCCACCTCGTCGTTGTAGCTGTTGCGCCAGGCCAAGGAGCGGGCCCCATAGTCCGCCCAGGGGGTGGCGTTGCCGTCGGGATCGGGGAAGTCCGGGCTCCAACCGGCCAGGACCATCTGATGGTTCTGGGCCCGGTAGATGTTGAGCACTTCAGCATTGGCAATGGCGCGGATCCTGGCCTTCAGGCCTGCCCTGGCCATGTCGGCCTGCAGCTTGGCGGCCACATCCGGGCAAGGTACCCCACCGCCGCAGATCCCGGTGCTGGTAAGGAGTTCAAACTCCAGGCCCTGGGGGTAACCCGCCTCCGCCAGAAGCTTCCTCGCCCGCGCTGGGTCATAGGTGTAGGGAGCGATAGGGTTATATCCCAGAAGGCCCTTGGGGATGAAGGTCTGGATCTTCACGGCATTGCCTTGGAGGAGACCCTGAATGAGCTCATCCTGGTTCACCGCATAGCGCACCGCCTCCCGCACCTTCGGGTTAGCGAAGGGGCTTCCTGGCTTCATGTTCATGCCCAGGTACTGAAGGCGCAGGGTTTCCGCCCGGACCACCTTGAAGCGGGGGTTGTTGGCGATGGCCCGCAAACCCTCCGGGGTGAGGCCCTCGGCGATGTCGATCTCCCCGGACTCCAAGGCCGTGCGGAGAACCGCGGGCTCCTGGATGTAGCGCAGAACCACCCGCTGGACCTTGGGCTTGATGCGGGCGTAGGGGTTGGCCTCGAGGATCACCTGGTTTCCCCGGTCCCAGCGCACCAGGCGGTAAGGGCCGGACCCGGCGGAGTTGTTGGTGAGGAAATCCTTGCCGTAATCGTTCCCCTTAGCGTTTTTCTGGGCCTCCTCCGAGTCCACAATGCCCCCCAGGGTAAAGGTAAGGATGGAGAGGAAGGACTGTGGCGAAGCGGTCTTGGGGATGCGCACCTCCACCGTGTAGGGGTCCAGGGCCTTGGTCGCCCCCGGCTTGAGCTGGGCGATCTCGGTGAACAGGAACGAGCCGGGCCCCTTAAGGGCTAAAGCCCGTTCAAAGCTAAAGACCACGTCCTTGGCTGTGACCTCCCGTCCGGTGGAGAACCGGCTCCCCTTGCGAAGCTTGAAGGTGAGGATCCAGTCGCTGGTGCCCCGCTCCACCTTCCAGCTTTCCGCCAGCCCTGGGCGCAGGGTGGAGAGGTCGTTCCCCTCAAAGCGCACCAGGGTTTCATAGAGGTTATCGGCGATCATCACCCCGCTGAACTCGTAGACCACCTGGGGATCCAGGGTGATCAGGTCCGTCCAATCCCCGCCGTAAACCAGCACCTGGGTCCGGTCCTGGGCCACGGCCAAGCCCAGGAACGCCAAGAACCAAACCGCCCATCGCTTCATACGCTCCTCCTTCCCGTTCAACCTTCAGCCTAAGGGGCCACCAGGCCCTCGTCAACATCCGGACGTAAAATGAAACCCGGAGGAAGCCGTGGACAAAAAACAGAAGGAGCTGGCCCGGAGCTTTTTCTCCCGCCACGCCCAGGGGTATGCCCAAAGCATCAGCCACGCCGGAGGCCGCGATCTGAAGAGGTTGCTGGAGCTTTTAGAACCAAGGTCCTCGGAAAGAGCCCTGGATGTGGCCACGGGTCCCGGCCACACGGCTTTGGCCCTGGCCCCTTTTGTGCGGGAAGTCATCGGGATCGACCTGACCCCAGAAATGGCTATGCCTTTCGCCCAGGCCGCCCGCGAACGGGGCTTGCGCAATGTCCGCTTCCTGGTGAGAGACGCCGAGTCCCTGCCCTTTCCTGAGGGGGAGTTCCATCTGGTCACCACCCGGAGGGCCGCCCATCACTTTCCCCGCATCGCCAGAGCCTTAGCCGAGATGGCCAGGGTGCTGAAGCCAGGAGGCCGTCTGGGAATCGCCGACATGGTGGCCCCGGAAAACCCAGAGGCCGCCCAACTCTTCAACGCCCTCGAGGCAGCCCGGGATAACTCCCACGTGCGGGCGTACACCGTGGAGGAATGGCAGGGGCTCATTAAGGAGGTGGGCTTAAGCCTCCTCCACCTGGAGGCGTTTGAGGAGGAAGTCGCCTGGCCTGAGTGGCTCTATCCCCTGGACCCAAAAGGGTGGGAAGCGAAGCGGGTGGAGGAAGTTCTGGCCCAGGCTTCCCCCGGGACCCGCCCCCTGGTGGTCCGGGAAGGGCCAGGGGACCGCACCCTCATCAAGCGCCGGATGGTCCTGGTGGCCCTGAAGGGCTAGGGCCCAGCTGGGCTAAAGGGGCGGGGTAAACCGCCCGTCCACTGCCGTCCAACCCCCATCCACCAGGAAGAGGGTGCCGGTCACGTAGCTGGAAGCCGGCGAGGCCAGGAACACCACCGCCATGGCCACTTCCTCGGGCTTTCCCCAGCGCAAGAGGGCGGTTTTCTCCGCATAGGCCCGGTACCAATCGGGATGGGCTTTGATGGGAGCGGTGAGGGGAGTTTCTATGGGCCCAGGGGCAATGGCGTTGGCCCGCACCCCATAGGGCCCAAGCTCCGCGGCCAGGGTACGCATGATCTGGAGGATCCCCGCCTTGGTGGCCGCATAAACCCCCTGCCCTGGTTCCACCACCAGGGCCCTTATGGAGGCAAAGGCGATGAGGCTTCCCCCCCTTTGCTCCCGCATCACCCGTCCCCCAGCCCTTAAAAGCCGCAAGGTTCCCTTCAGGTTCAGGTCCACCACCCGGTCGATCTCCTCGTCGGTGTAGTCCAGAAGGGGCTTGCGCACGTTGATGGCCGGGGTGGAAACCAAGGCATCCAGCCGGCCATGGGCCCGGTGCACCCTCTCCACCAACGCCTCGGCCTGGCCCCTGGCTGCCAGGTCGAGGAGGTGGGCCTCCGCCACCCCGCCTTGCCTGCGGATGGCCTCGAGGACCTCCTCCAGACCCTTTTCATCCCGGTCCGCCAGGACCACCTTAGCCCCAAAGGCCGCCAGGGCCTCCGCGGAGGCCCGCCCGATTCCGGAGGCCGCCCCCACCACCAAAGCCACCTGCCCTCCTAGGTCGAAAAGTTGCCGGTAGTTCACCGCCACCTCCTTTCGTTTAGGCCAGCATACCGCGGTATAATCCCCCTCGGGAACTCCATATGGAAAAGGCCCTCCTGGCGGCGGAAGCGGTGGACGAGAAGGAAGTGGTGGAGCTCCTAAGAGCCCTGGTGCGGATTCCAAGCCACTATCCCGGACCCGGGGAAGAGGGGGTGGTGGCCTTCCTGGAGGAGTACCTGAGGGAGCGGGGTTTCCGCCCCTTCCGGCAGGAAGCAGCTTTGGGCCGGCCCAATCTGGTTGTGGACCTGGGGGAGGGGGAGGGGGGGTTGATCCTCGAGGGGCACACCGATGTGGTCACCCCCGGCCCAGAAAGCCTATGGCGCTACCCTCCCTACGAAGGGGTGGTGGAGGGAGGCAGGCTGTACGGCCGAGGAGCCTGCGACATGAAGGGAGGCCTCGCCGCCTTGATAGGAGCCCTGCTGGCGGTGAAGCGAGCCCTAGGCCAGCCCCGGTACCCCCTACGCCTCGCCGCTTTGGCCGATGAGGAGGGAATGATGCTGGGGGTGAAGGCCTTCGTGAGAGGAGGGCTGGCGCGAGGCTTCCGTGGTGCCTTGGTGGCCGAGCCTGAGGCCATGGAGGTCTGCCTCTGGCAGAAGGGAGCCCTGCGCCTATTCCTCCGCTTTCCCGGACGCATGGCCCACGGGGCCATGCCCTACGCCGGGGAAAACCCTATACCCAAGGCGGCTCGCTTCATCCTCGAGCTGGAAGGCCTCCAACGGGAGCTTCAGGAAGTCCATTCCCACCCCTTCCTGGGCCTTCCCTACCTCACCCCCACCCGCATCCTGGCCACCGCCGGGGAGGGGCAGCTCAACGTTATCCCCGCCGAAGCGGAGGTGGCCATGGACGTGCGCACCGTGCCGGGGTTGGACCACGAGGAGTTGGTGGCCAGGATCCAGGCCCTGGCGGGAACCCAGGTGGAGGTCCTGGAGGACCGCCCCCCCGTGGAGACCCCCAGGGAGGATCCTTTGGTGCAGGCAGCGGAGGAAGCCCTAAGGCTTCTCGGCCTTCCCGTGCGCCACGGCGGGGTACCCGGGGCCACGGACGGCACCTTCCTCCAGGCATGGGCGGGTCTTCCCGTGGTGGTCATGGGCCCTGGGGGGAAAACCCTGCCCCACCAGGTGGACGAGTGGGTGGACCTGAGGGAAGTTGTCCAGGCAGCCCGGGTTTACGCCGCCTTGGCGGTGCTCTATCTGGGGTAAGTGCCTTTGGGCATAGTATGGGGAAAGGGAGGGAAGACATGAAGAAGCGGTTGGCGTGGTTCCTTCTGCTGGGCCTGAGCTTTGCCCTGGCCCAGCCCAAAGGAGGAGAGCTTAGGGTGGCGATCCTGGCCGAGCCTCCTGTCCTGGATCCCACGGCCTCCACCAGCCAGGAGATTCCCCGCATGCTCTACGACAACGTCCTCCAGGGGCTGGTGAAGCTCAACGAGAAGGGGGAGATCGTCCCCGCCTTGGCCGAGCGCTGGCAAGGAAGCCCTTCCAGCCTCACCTGGACCTTCCACCTGCGCCGGGGGGTTCGTTTCCACAACGGTGCCCCCTTCACCGCCGAGGACGTGGTCTTTAAGTTCAACCGCGCCCGGGATCCCAAGTCTGGCCACACCCACCCCGAGTACTACCAGGACATCCAGAGCGTGGAGGCCAAGGACCCCTACACCGTGGTCTTCCGCCTGCGCCAGCCCAACCAGGACTTCCTCTTCAACCTGGCCCGCCCCGATTCCGTGATCGGCCCCAAGGGCAGGGTGGAGGAACAGAAAACCCAGCCCATTGGAACCGGACCCTTCCGCTTCGTGGCCTGGGAGCGGGGGGTTGGGGTGAGGCTGGAGCGGTTTGAAGGATACTATGAGCCCGGCCTTCCCTATCTGGACCGGGTCTTCTTCCGTTTCCTGCCGGATCCAAACGCCCAGCTTGCCGCCTTGCGGGCGGGGGACATCCAGGTGATCGGCCTCGGGGTGAGCCCGGAAAACGCCCTGGTGCTCCAGCGGGATCCCAACTTCAAGGTGATCACGGGCTTTACCACCACGGAGATCACCGTGGGCATGAACAACAGTCGCCCCCCCTTCAACGACATCCGGGTACGGCGGGCCATCCAGCATGCCGTGGACAAAAAGGCCCTGGTGGAGGGGGTGATGCTGGGCTTTGGCACCCCCATCGGCAGCCACCGCTCCCCAGGGGAGAGTTGCTACGAGGATCTTTCCGGCTACTACCCCTACGACCCCGCCAAAGCCCGGGCCCTTTTGCAAGAGGCCGGCTACGGACCCAATAACCCCTTGCGCTTCACCTTCACCCTAGCCGCCCCTTACCCCTACGAGAGGCGGCTTGGGGAAGCCATCGCTGCCCAGCTTTCCCAGATCGGGGTCCAAGCGCGGCTGGAGGTGGTGGAATGGGCCACCTGGCTTTCCAGGGTCTTCCGAGGAGCCGACTACCAGATGACCATCATCGGCCACTCCGAGCCTCACGACATCGGCATCTACGCCAACCCCAATTATTACTTCCGCTACGACTCCCCCCGCTTCCGCGACCTCTACACCAGGTACCTGCGCACCCCCGACCCCAAGCGGGCCTGCGAGATCATGAAGGAGATGCAGCGCCTTCTCGCCCAGGATGCGGTGAACCTCTGGGTGATGAACGCCCCCTACATCGCCGCCATGCGCAAGGAGGTCATGGGCTGGTGGCAGAACCAGCCCACCCCGAGCCTCAACGTGACCCGGGTGTACTTGAACCGCTAGATGCGAAGCTTCCTCCTGAGGCGGGTCCTCCTGGCCCTAGCCACCCTTTGGCTGGCCTCCACCCTGGTCTTCGCCTTCCTCCTCCTCCTCCCAGGGGACCCGGTGCAGGCCATCCTGGGCCTAGAGGCTTCGCCAGCTGCCCGGCAGGCCCTGGAACGCGCCCTTGGCCTGGACAGGCCCCCCTGGGAACGCTATGCGGACTGGCTCACCCGCACCCTCCGCTTAGACCTAGGGGAGTCCATCCGCTACGGAAAGCCCGTGGGCGAACTCCTGGGCGAGCGGATCCCCCTCACCCTGGGCCTCGTCTTCCTGGGGCTTGGCGGCGCCCTTTTCCTGGCCTTACCCCTGGCCCTTCTAGCCCTTAGGTTTCCCCTTTGCGACCTGGCCCTAAGCGGCCTTATGGCCTTTTTGCAATCCGTGCCCACCTTCTTTCTGGGGGTGGTCCTCCTCTACGCCCTGGCGGTGCACCTGCCCCTTTTCCCCGCCAGCGGCTTCCCAGGGTTTTCCCATCCATGGGAAGCCCTCCGCCACCTTTCCCTCCCCGCCCTCACCCTGACCCTTTCCCGGGCAGCCATCCTCTTCCGTATGGCCCGAGGAAGCCTCCTAGAGGTGATGGGCCAGGACTACATCCGCACCGCCCGGGCCAAGGGGGTCCCCGAGACCTGGGTGCTCATCAAGCACGCCCTGAAGCCCGCAAGCCTTCCCCTGATCACCGTGCTGGGCTTGGAGGGAGGGTTCCTCCTTACCGGGGCGGTGGTGGTGGAGGTGGTCTTCGCCCTGCCGGGCATGGGAAGCCTGGCCCTGACGGCCCTCGAGGCCCGCGACTACCCTCTCCTCCAGGGCCTGGTGCTGGTCATGGCCGCCCTCATCGTCCTCTTCAACCTCCTGGTGGACCTCCTCTACGGCCTCTTGGACCCGCGGGTGGCGTATGCGTAGCCCAAGCCTCCTCCTGGGAAACCTCCTGGTGGGCCTCTTCCTCCTCATGGCCCTAGCCTCCTTCCTCTACCCCGTGGACCCCAACGCCCCCGACTTCCTCCACCGCCTCGCCCCCCTTCCCCCACCCATCCCTTGGGCACCGACCCCTTGGGCCGGGACCTCCTGGCCCGCCTCCTCCACGGGGCTAGGAATGCCCTACTGGTGGGGGGCATCGCCGTTTCCGTGGGTTTTACCCTGGGCGTGGCCGCAGGCCTTCTTGCGGGATACCTGGGCCGGCACTGGGACGGGGCGTTAAGCCTCCTCATGGAGGCCCTCTATGCTCTTCCGGGCCTGCTCCTTGCCCTTCTTCTCGCCGCCCTCATGGGCCCCGGGATCTACAGCAGCATGCTGGCCGTGGGGCTTTCCATGGTTCCCGCCTTCTTCCGGGTGGCCCGGGCCGGGGCCATGGCCCTTAAGGCCGCCCCCTTTGTGGAAGCTGCTTTGGCCCTGGGAGCCCCTCCGGGCTGGGTGATGCGCCGCCACCTCCTCCCCAACCTCCTGGGACCCCTCCTGGTCCAGGCCAGCCTGGCCTTCGCCGCCGCCCTCCTGGCCGAGGCCGCCCTCTCCTACCTGGGCCTTGGCGTCCAGCCCCCAAACCCAAGCCTCGGCCGGATGCTCCGGGAAGCCCAAAGCTTCCTTCCCCTTTCCCCCTATCCCGCCCTGGTTCCCGGGTTGGCCCTTTCCCTGGCCGTCTTGGGCTTTAACCTCCTGGGAGACGGCCTCCGGGACCGCCTGGACCCCCGGCGTTAGGGGCTTGCATACCTTTGCAGGCCCGTGGTAACTTGCCCCTGACAAAGGAGGAAACCATGTGTGCCCCTCTGGTGATGGAGGAAGTGGCCAAGCAGATTTCCCGCAGGGCCCTGTTGGGCGCGGGCCTGGGGCTTCTTGCTAGCCGAGCCGTGGCCCAGGCACAAGTACAGGGCAAGGCCTTTAGCCGGGCGGTGGACCTCACCCACGAGCTCTCCCCGGAGATCCCCCTCTTCCCCGGGGCTGAACCCATGCGCATCACCACGCTGGTCACGGTACGGCAGAACGGGTACTACGGCAACCGCATCGATTTCTGGGAGCACTCGGGAACCCATATGGACGCCCCCGCCCACTTCGCGGAAAGGGGGCTCACCGCGGAAAAACTGCCCGTGGAAACCCTCATCGCTCCCCTGGCCGTGATCCACATCCACGAGAAGGCCGCCCGCAACCCGGATGCCCAGGTGACCGTAGACGACATCCTGGCCTACGAGCGCCAGCACGGCCGCCTGCCCAAAGGAGCCCTGGTGGCCATGCACTCCGGCTGGGAAGCCCGCTGGCGCGACCCCAAGGCTTTTTTGAACCAGGACGCCACGGGCACCCTTCACTTCCCCGGCTTCTCCCCGGAGGCGGCAGAGTTTCTGGTGCGGGAGCGGGAGATCGTGGGGGTAGGGGTGGATACCCTCTCCCTGGACTTTGGCCCCTCCAAGGACTTCAAGGCCCACGTGACCCTCCTGGGCGCGGGGAAATACGGCCTGGAAAACCTGGCCAACCTGGCCCAGGTGCCTCCCGCCGGGACCCTCATCTTCGTGGGGGCCCCCAAGCACCGGGGGGCCTCCGGAGGGCCCGTGCGGGCGGTGGCGGTATGGTGATCTCCTGGCTCCGCATCCCTGGGGATGAGGAGTTGAGCCCGGAGGTCCAGGAGCTGTTCGCCCGGTTCCGGGAGAAGACGGGCTTTGTTCCCAATGTGGCCCGGGCCTTTGCCCTGAGCCCCAGGTTTCTCCTCTGGTTCCGGTACTACGACACCCTTATGCGGGGGGAAGGCCTCCTCTCCCGGGAGGAGCGGGAAGCCATGGCCGTGGCCATCAGCGGGGAGAACCGGTGCGAGTACTGCGTGGCCAGCCACAAGCGCTACCTCAAGGACCTCACCGGGGATGGGGTGCTCCCGGAGGTTTTGGCCGCCAACCCCCGCCGCGCGGAGATGCCTAAAAGGATGCGGGCCCTGGTGGAGTTTGCCCTCAAGGTCACGCACCAGCACCACGCCATGACCGAGGAGGACCTCGCCCCCTTGAGGGAAGCGGGTCTCAGCGATGAGGCCATCCTCGAGGCGGCCGAGGTGGCAGCCATGTTCAACTTCACCAACCGCCTGCTCAACGCTTTAGGCATTAAGCCCAACCTCGAGTACTACGCATGAGCTTTCTGGAATTTAAGCAGGTCTCCGTGGCCTTTGGCTCCTATGTGGCCGTGGAAGGAGTAAGCCTCCGCCTGGCCTCAGGGGAGTTTGTGAGCCTGGTAGGCCCCACGGGATGCGGGAAAAGCACCCTCCTGAACGTGGCGGCAGGCCTTCTGGCCCCCACCCAGGGGGAGGTCCTCCTGGAAGGGAAGCCCCTTAGGGGGTTGAACCCGGTGGCGGGCTACCTTTTCCAGCAGGACGCCATCCTGCCCTGGAAGACCGCCCTGGACAACGTGGCCCTGCCCTTGGTCTTCCGGGGCGCGGGCTTGAAAGAGGCTCGGGAAAGGGCCCAGGCCTGGCTGGAGAAGGTGGGGCTGGGGCGGTTTCCCCGCCACTATCCCCACCAGCTTTCCGGGGGGATGCGCAAGCGGGTGGGGCTGGCCCAGGTACTCATCGCCAACCCCCGGCTCCTCCTCATGGACGAGCCCTTTTCCGCCCTGGACGTGCAGACGCGGCAGCTCATGGAAAACGAGCTCCTCAGGCTCTGGCAGGAGGATCGCAAGACCGTGCTCTTCGTCACCCACGACCTGGAGGAAGCCATTGCCCTTTCCGACCGGGTGGTGGTCATGTCGGCGGGGCCCCGCTCCCGGGTCATCGGGGAGTTCCCCATCCCCCTCCCCCGGCCCAGGGATGTGGCGGAGATCCGGCTCACCCCGGAGTTCTTGCGCCTGCACCGGGAGATCTGGGAGCTCCTAAGGGGGGAGGTGATGCGGGCCCATGCGGGGGCTTAGGCTACGGCTTTGGCAGGTGGGGTTGCTCCTTCTCTTCCTCGCCTGGTGGGAGTGGGCCTCGAGGACCGGCCGCCTGGACCCCTTCTTCTTCTCCCAACCCTCCGAGATCGCCGGGAGGGTCTGGCGCTGGTTCAGCACCGGGGAGATCTACCCGCACCTTTACATCACCACCCTGGAGATGCTCCTGGCCTTTTTCCTCGGAACCCTGCTCGGGGTGGTCCTGGGGCTTTGGCTGGCCCTGGCCCCCAGCGTGGCGGCGGTCTTGGACCCCTACATCAAGGCCCTAAACGCCATCCCTCGGGTAGTCTTGGCTCCCATCTTCACCCTCTGGTTCGGCCTGGGGGTGCTCTCCAAGGTAGCCCTAGGGGTCACCCTGGTCTTCTTTGTGGCCTTCTTCAACACCTACCAGGGGGTTAAGGAGGTAAGCCCTGTGGTCCTGCAAAACGCCAGGCTCTTGGGAGCCAGGCCCGGCCACCTGCTGCGCCATGTATACCTCCCGGCCGCCGCCAGCTGGATCTTCTCCAGCTTAAGGACCTCCATCGGCTTCGCGGTAATCGGGGCCGTGGTGGGGGAGTACCTGGGAAGCGCCGCTGGGCTGGGTTACGTCATCGCCCAGGCGGAAGGGGTCTTTGACACCACCGGGGTCTTCGCCGGCATGGTGGTGCTCATGGTCTTCGTGTTGCTGTTGGATGCCGTGGTGGGCCAAGTGGAAGGGCGTTTAGTCCGTTGGCGCCCTAAAATGGAGGGGGAATAGCGGTCAATAGAGGAAAGGAGGGAATATGAGGAGGCTGGTTGTAGCGCTTTTGGTGTTACTTTTGGCGGCGGGCTTAGCCCAGAAGCGGGTGGTGCTGGGGGTAGGAGGAAAGACGGCCGTGGTCTACCTGCCCCTCACCGTGGTGGAGCGCCTGGGATACTTCAAGGAAGAAGGCCTGGACGTGGTGATCCAGGACCTGCAGGCGGGCTCGAGGGCCCTCCAGGCCCTGGTGGGGGGAAGCGTGGAGGTGGTGATGGGCTACTACGACCACACCATCCAGATGCAGGCCCAAGGCAGGGACATCGTGGCCTTCGTGGAGGTGGGGCGCTATCCGGCCATCGTGCTGGGAGTGCGCTCGGACCTGGCAGACCAGGTGCGGAGCATCGCCGACCTCAAGGGGAGGAAGGTGGGGGTCACCGCTCCGGGAAGCTCCACCCATTTCTTCCTCAACTACCTCCTGGTGAAAAACGGCCTCAAGCCCACGGATGTATCCGTGATCGGGGTTTCCGTGGGGGCCCAAGCGGTGGCCGCGGTGCAAAACCGCCAGGTGGACGCCATCTCCAATGTGGAACCCGCCATCACCCTTCTGGAGGAAAGGGGCCTCATCAAGGTACTGGCGGACACCCGCTCCACCAAGGGAACCCGGGAGGTTTTGGGTGGGGAGTACCCGGCCGCCGTCCTCTATACCACCCGGGCCTGGTTGGAGCGGAACCCCGACACCGCCCAGCGCCTGGTGAACGCCATGGTGCGGGGTCTGAGGTGGATGCAGGGCAAAACCCCTGAGGAAATCGCTGCCGTCTTACCGGAGGAGTACTTCCTAGGCGACCGGGCCCTGTACCTCAAGGTCCTCAGGAACTCCCTGGAGTCCTTCTCTCCCACAGGGCGCTTCAGCGACACTGCTTCCCTGAGGCCCCTCACGGTGCTTTCCGCCTTTGACCCCAACGTGGCCCGGGCCCGGATCGATCTCAAGCGCACGTACACCAATGAGTTTGTGGACCGGGTGCCCAAGCGGTAACATAATTCTTGGAGGTGCATGGTTATGCGTAAGCTCCTTTTCTGGCTTTTCCCATTGGCCCTAGTAGCCCAAGCCCAGACCTGGAACATGGCCACCCCGTATCCTCCGGCCAACTTCCACACGCAAAACATTCAGCAGTTTGTAAAGGAAGTGGAGGAAACCACGGGAGGCCGGCTCAAGATCACCGTCCACCCTGGAGGCTCCCTCTTCCCCCATCCCCAGATCCTGCCCGCGGTAAGGAACGGGCAGGTGCAGATGGGGGAGGTGCTCATGTCCCTTCTCGCCAACGAAAACCCCCTCTTCAACCTGGACTCCATCCCCTTCGTGGCCACCAGCTACGAAGAGGCCCGTCGGCTTTACCAGGCTCAGCGCCCTGAAGTGGAAAAGTGGCTGGCCCAAAGGGGAGTGGTCTTTCTCTACGCCGTTCCCTGGCCGCCTCAAGGGCTCTACACCAAGCGGCCCGTGAATACAGGGGCGGATTTAAAGGGCATGCGGTTCCGGGCCTACAACCCCGCCACCGCCCGGCTGGCGGAGCTACTCGGCATGCACCCAGTTCAGGTGGAGGCCGCAGACATTCCCCAGGCCTTCGCCACGGGGATTGTGGAGGCCATGATCACCTCCCCGGTCACCGGGGTGGACAGCCAGGCCTGGGACTTCGCCCGTTACTTCTACGACGTGAAGGCCTGGATCCCCAAGAACATGGTGGTCGTCGGCCGACGGGCCTTTGAAAGCCTCTCCCCCCAGGATCGGGAAGCCCTGTTGCAGGCGGCCAAGCGGGCAGAGGAGCGGGGCTGGCGGCTGAGCCAGGAACAGGAGGAAAAGGCCATGCAAACCCTGGCGAGCCGGGGCATGCAGGTGGTCAAGCCCTCCCCCACCCTCCTGGCCGACCTCAAGAAGGTGGGGCAAACCATGATCCTGGAGTGGCAAAAGCAGGCGGGAGCCACGGGGGTCAAGATCTACCGTCAGTACCTTGGACGATGAACCTCTTGGAGAAGGCCCTCGAGGGCCTCTACCGTCTATCCGAGTTCCTGGCGGCCCTCATGGGCCTTTTCATCCTCCTGGTGATCCTGGCCCAGGTGGCAGGGCGGTACCTGGGCTTCGTGGTGCCCTCCGCCCTAGAGATGGCCGGCTTCGCCACCGCCGGGCTCATCTTCCTGGGCCTTGCTCCCACCCTGAGGGCCGGGGGGCACATCCAGATGCGGCTTCTCTTGCGAAAGCTTCCCCCCAGGACCCGTCGCCCGCTGGAAACCTTCGCCCTGGGGCTCGGATTCCTAACAACCCTTTATGCCTCCGTTCAAGCCTGGCTTAGGGTGGCGGAGAGCTTCCGCTACGGAGACCTGGCCCCAGGGCTTCTCCCCCTTCCCCTCTGGCTACCCCAAAGCTTCCTGGCGGTGGGCCTCAGCATCTTCGCCCTGGCCCTTCTCGAGGCGGGCCTAAAAACCTGGAAGGAGGGAAAGGAATGAGCCTCCTATGGGAAAGCCTTATCCTGGTGGGCCTCCTTTTCCTCCTCCTGGCCCTGGGGGTCTACGTGGGCCTGGCCCTCCTCCTGGTGGGCCTCGCTGGCCTGGCCTTGTTCACCACCGCCCCTCCGGGAGCCAACCTGGCCACCGCCCTATGGTCCGCCACCTCCGGCTGGAGCCTGGCCGCCCTGCCCCTTTTCGTCTGGATGGGGGAGGTTCTCTACCGCTCCCGGCTGGCCCAGGGGCTCTTCCAGGGGCTTAGCCCCCTTCTCTCCCGCCTTCCTGGGGGACTCCTTCATGTGAACGTGGTGGCCAGCGCCCTCTTCGCCGCCGTCATCGGATCCTCCGCTGCCACCACCGCCACCGTGGGCCGGTTTACCCTGCCCGAGCTGTTGCGCCGCGGCTACCCCAAGCCCCTGGCCCTGGGCTCATTGGCCGGGGCCGGAACCCTAGGCTTCCTCATCCCCCCAGCGTCATCATGATCGTCTACGGGGTCATGGCCGAGGTTTCCGTAGCCCGGCTTTTCATGGCTGGAGTGGTGCCAGGAGCGGTTTTAACCTTGCTCTTCATGCTCCTGGTGGCCCTTCTGGCCTTCCTCTATCGCCACCAACTACCTCGGGAACCCCGGAAGCCCCTGCGCCAAAGCTTGGTCGGCCTTCTATCCGTTTTCCCGGTGCTTTTCCTCATCCTCCTGGTCCTGGGCTCCATCTACCTGGGGGTAGCCACCCCCACGGAGGCGGCGGCCATAGGGGTAGCGGGGTCCCTCCTCCTGGCGGGGCTAAACCGGGAGCTATCCCCCAGGATGTTCTTTGAAAGCTTGATGGGGGCCATACGCACCACCAGCATGATCGGCCTGATCCTGGCAGGAGCCGGGGTTCTGACCCTGGCCATGGGGTTCACCGGTATCCCCAGGGCCTTGGCCACCTGGGCGGTGGAAGCTGGGATCACCCCCGTGGCCCTCATCTTCTTCTTGAGCCTGGTTTACATCGTTCTGGGCTGGTTTCTGGATGGGATCTCCATCGTGGTCCTCACCATCAGCGTGATCCTTCCCGTGGTGAAGGCCATCGGCGTGGACCCCTTGTGGTTCGGCGTGTATCTGGTGATCATGGTGGAACTGGCCCAGATCACTCCCCCCGTGGGCTTCAACCTCTTCGTCATCCAGTCCTTAACCGGGGAGGACCTCTTCCACATCGCTCGCTATGCCCTTCCCTTCATGGGGGTGCTGCTTCTCATGGTGGTTCTCCTCATGCTGTTCCCGGAGTTGGCCACGTGGCTACCCCGAACCATGACCGGGGGATAACATGCAGGTCATTCCGTTTGGGGTTAAGCTTTCCCTGTAAGGGGGTGGCCATGTTCATAGACCTCAACGCCGACGCTGGGGAGTCCTATGGAGCCTTCACCTACGGTCACGACCGGGAGATCTTCCCCCTGGTGACCTCGGTAAACCTGGCCTGCGGCTTTCATGGGGGAAGCCCCACCCGCATAAGGGAGGCGGTGACTCTTGCCAAGGCCCATGGAGTGGCGGTGGGAGCCCACCCGGGCTTCCCCGACCTGGTGGGCTTTGGTCGCAGGGATATGGCCCTGAGGCCCGAGGAAGTCTATGCGGACGTCCTCTACCAGATAGGAGCCCTCTACGCCTTCCTGAAGACAGAAGGGCTAAGCCTTCACCACGTGAAGCCCCACGGGGCCCTCTACCTCAGAGCCTGCCGCGACCGGGAAACCGCCCGGGCCATCGCCGAGGCGGTGAAGGCCTTTGACCCCGAAGTGCCCTTGGTGGTGCTTCCCGGCACGGTGTACGAGGAGGAGGCCCGGAGGGCAGGGCTAAGGGTGGTCCTCGAGGCCTTTCCCGAACGGGCGTATCTGAAAAACGGCCAGCTGGCCCCCCGCTCCCTCCCGGGAAGCTGGATCAGCGATCCCAAGGAGGCAGCCAGGCGGGCCCTCAGGATGGTTCTAGAAGGAAAAATAGAGGCCCTGGATGGCGGGGAGGTGGAGGTCAGGGCGGAAACCCTTTGCATCCACGGGGACAACCCCAACGCCCCCGAGGTGGCACTGGCGGTGCGCAGGGCGCTGGAGGAAGCAGGGATAGAGGTGAGACCCTTCTAGAAAGCAGTCGGCTCATCGCCAGGTCCCTTTTCTCCACAAAGGCGTAGACTTCCCTCATAGCCCTCTTCTTAAGTCCGCTAATCCTGTAAACCATTCCAGTTTAAAGCGTTAAGCCCAGGGGGGCTTACCCCCCTGGGCTTCCTTCAGGCCTCGGTCAGGTGCCTGCGTACCTCGAGGCCCGAAGCCCCGCCTGGGCTGCGGCAAGCCGGGCGGTAAGCACCCTGAAGGGGCTCGCCGAGGTGTAATCCAGGAGGTCGGCCACAAAGGCCACGCTGCGAGCCTCGCCCCCATGTTCCCCGCACAGCCCTACCTTAAGCCTGGGGTTAGCCCGCTTCCCTTCCTGCACCGCAAGCCGAAGAAGCCTTCCCACCCCCTTCTCGTCCAGGCGCTCCGTGGGGTCGAAGGGGAAAAGCCCTTCCTCCACGTACTGGGGAAGGAACTTCCCGGCATCGTCCCGGGAAAGACCAAAGGCCATCTGGGTGAGGTCGTTGGTGCCAAAGCTGAAAAAGTCCACCAGGGGAGCGATCTCCGAAGCCAGAAGGGCCGCCCTTGGAGTCTCGATCATGGTGCCGAAGGGAATGGGGCCGTACTCCCGGAAAAGCTCCTCCGCCAGGGCCTTGGCCCTTTCCACCTCCTTGGGATCTGCCACCAGGGGAACCATGACCTCAGGGCGGGGATCAAAACCCTCTTCCCTTAGCTCCTTGGCCGCCTCCAGGAGCGCCCGAAGCTGCATGCGGAAGATGCCCGGCCTGAGGAGCAAAAGCCGGATGCCCCGAAAGCCCAGCATGGGGTTCTGCTCCGCCAGGGCCTTGGCCCGCTCCCAAAGGGCCTTGGCCTCCTCGTCCCCAGCCTCCGCCTGCACCTTCAGTTCCTCGAGGGAGGGCAGGAACTCGTGGAGGGGAGGATCCAGGAGGCGTACGGTTACCGGGAGGCCATCCATGGCCTTGAGGATGCCCTTGAAGTCCTCCTTTTGGAAGACGAAAAGCCGCTCCAAGGCCTCGGCTTCCTCCTCCGGGGTGCGGGCCAGGATCAACCGCCGAACCCAAGGCAGGCGTTCCTCCTGGAAAAACATGTGCTCGGTACGGCAAAGTCCGATCCCCTCGGCGCCGAAAGCCCGGGCCCTTTGGGCGTCCAGGGGGGTATCGGCATTGGCCCTGACCCCCAGGGAACGGTGGGGCTCCGCCCAGGAAAGAAGCTTATGCAAAAGCTCCTCCTCGGCCGCTTCAGCCAGGGGCACCGCTCCCAGGTAAACCTCCCCGGTGCTCCCGTCCAGGGTGAGCAGCTCCCCCTCCTGGATCTCCAGGCCGTCCACCCAGGCCCGACCTTCCTCGGGCACCACCCTCAAGGCCTCCGCCCCCACCACCGCCGGCACCCCCAGGCCCCGGGCCACCACCGCCGCATGGGAGGTCAAGCCTCCCCGGGCGGTGAGGATTCCCTTGGAAAGGTACATGCCGGTGATGTCCTCGGGAGTGGTTTCCGGGCGCACCAGGATGGTGGGAAGCCCTTGGGCGGTGTAGCGCTCCGCCGCCTCGTTGCTGAAGACCGCATGGCCGAACGCCGCCCCTGGGCTTGCGGGAAGGCCCCGCAGAATGGGTTTGGGAGCCTTCTCCCGGTCCACGGTGGGCTTGAGGAGGCCGGGCAGGGCGTTGGCCTCCACCCGGAGCACGGCCTCCTCCTTGCTGATCAGGCCCTCCTCCGCCATCTCCACGGCGATGCGTACCGCGGCCTGGGCGGTGCGCTTGCCGGAGCGGGTTTGGAGCAGGTAGAGCCTCCCCCGTTCCACGGTGAACTCAAAATCCTGCATGTCGCGGAAGTGGCGCTCCAAGAGGTGGGCCACCCGCTCGATCTCCCTATAGAGCTCGGGGGCGTACTCCTTGAGGCGGGAAAGGGGCTCAGGGGTGCGGATACCCGCCACCACATCCTCACCCTGGGCGTTCCGCAGGTATTCCCCGTAGAGGCCCTTCTCCCCGGTGGCGGGGTTGCGGGTAAAGCCCACCCCGGTCCCCGAGTCCTCCCCCAGGTTCCCGTAGACCATGGCCTGGACCACCACCGCCGTGCCCAGGTCCTCCGGGATGCCGTAGATGCGGCGGTAGGTTTTGGCCCGGGGATTCAGCCAGCTGCGGAAGACCGCCTCGATGGCCCCTTGCAGCTGAAGCCAGGGGTCCATGGGGAAGGGCGTACCCCGCTCTTGCAGGTGGCGCAGGTATTGGAAGGAAAGCGCCTCGAGGTCCTCGGGGGAAAGCTCCGTGTCGCTTTGGACACCCCGCTTCTCCTTCAAGGCGGAGAGCATGCCCTCAAAGACCTCCGCCCTCTCCCCCAAGACCACCTCCCCGTACATGGAAAGGAGCCTTCTGAAGGCATCCCAGGCGAAGCGGGGATTCCCCGTGGCCCGGGCCAGGCTTTCCACTCCTTCCGAGGAGAGGCCCAGGTTGAGGATGGTGTCCATCATCCCGGGCATGGACACCGGGGCCCCGCTCCGCACGGAAACCAAAAGGGGAGGGGTGCTCCCCTCCCCTTTGCCGAAGCGCTTGCCTACTAGGCCCTCGAGGGCTGCCAGCTTGGCCCGGACCTCCTCCCACAGGCCCGGCACCGCCCCCTCCCTGAGGAAGCGGCGGCAAGCCTCCGTGGTGATGATGAGGGCCGGGGGAACGGGAAGCCCCGCCTGGGCCATCTCCACCAGCCCAAACCCCTTGCCGCCCAAGAGATCCCGGGAAAGGCCCCGGGCCTCGGAAAGGAGATACACCTGCGTGTGCGTACCCACGCCCCCAGTTTCCCCCGGCGCATGGAAACGTGGAAAGGTGTAAGGTCCGGAGGTCTACACCGCTTCGTGCCCTACCCACCCTGGTCCGGTTATGGGTAGGCTTTTCCCGTGGACTCGAGGCTCGTGGCCCTCCTCTTCGGCGTACTCCTCGGAACGGTGAGCGAAAGCAGCCTGGCCCCTGCCCTCCCCCTCCTGTCCCAGATCTACGAGGTAGGTCCGGATACTGCCCAGCAGGCGGTTTCCGCTGGGCTTTTGGGAGCGGCCTTGGCCTATTTGCCCGTGGCCTGGCTGGCCCGCTACCTGGGTGCCGCGCGGCTTTTCCGCCTGGGCCTGATCCTGCACGCCGCCTTGGCCTTGGCCCTAGCCCTGGCCTCGAGCCTTCCCTACCTCATCCTCCTCCGCCTGGCCCAGGGAGTGGCCACCGCCATGGTGGTGGGCCTGGTGCCCGGCCTGGCCACCAGCGCCTTTCCCCAGGCCCGGGGTTACGCCATGGGCATGGTGGCCAGCACCGTGGCCACCGGCACCCTCTTGGGCCCTGCCCTTGGGGGCTTGGCCGCCACCTGGGGCCTTTCCTATGTCTTTCTCCTCCCCCTTCCCGTGGGGCTTCTCGCCCTCTTCCTCTCAGGCAATCTTCCGGAACTTCCCAGGCAGGAAGGCTCTCTAAGGCGCTTGTTCGAGGCCTCTGGGTTCCTTCAGGCCCTCGCGGCCACCTCCCTGTACTTCCTCCACACCCTGGGCACCACCGTGGCCTTGGCCTTCCACCTGGGGGCAGAGGGGTTCTCCCCCAGCGCCATCGGCACCCTTCTCCTCCTCAACCCCTTGCAACTTCTCCTCCTGGGTGCCTGGGCCGGCCGCACCGCAGACCGCCTGGGGTACAACCGCATGGCCCTCCTCGGGGCCTACCTCCTGGTGGCCGCGGGCGTGGGCTTCGCCCTCTTGCCCCTTTGGCATCCCCTCTGGGGCTCGGCCTTGGGGCTCCTCCTCCTGGGGATAGGACGGGCCCTTTTTCAAGCAGCCAACAACGCCCTGGTGCTTTCCCTGGCGCCTGGGGGCCTCGAGGGGCTGGCCTCGGGTGCCCTGTCCGTGGCCCGAGCCCTGGGCCAAGCCCTGGGAAGCGCCCTGGCCGGGGGTTCCCTGGCCTTCTTCTACGCCGTCCTGCCCAACCACCGCCTGGCCTTCGCCGCCACCCTCTTGCTCCTTACAGGCCTCATGGGCCTTTCCGCCTGGCTGGTGCGGGCCAGGGGTTAGGGCCAGGCCACGCTCCGGAGGAGCAAAAGGGGCGTAGCATGTAGCCATGCTGGACGATGCGCTGAGGCCCATCCACGGCGGGCCCGATGGGGGTCCTGAGCCCCTCTACGACTTCTCCACCAACGCCAACGCCCTGGGGCCCAACCCGGTGATCCTGGAGTACCTCAGGCAGGCCGATCCAAGCCGCTACCCGGACCCCCTCTACCATAGAACCCACCGCCTTCTGGCCGAGGCCCACGGGGTTCCGGAAAGCCATGTGGCCGTGGGCACGGGCACCAGCGAACTCATCCACCGCCTGGCCCGCTGGAACCACCTCAGGGGCCCTATCCTCCTCCTCAGGCCCACCTTCAGCGAGTACGCCAGGGCTGCGCGGGCCCTGGATCTGCCCCTTTTTGAGGCGGGAAGCCCGGAGGAGTTCCTGAGGCTTCTACCCCAGAGCTCCTTGGCCTTCCTCTGCGTGCCCAACAACCCCACGGGGGAGGTGTACCCCTTCCTGGAGGAGGCCACACAACGGGCCGGGGGGGCCTTGGTGTTGGATTTGGCCTACTACCCCCTTATGGAAAAGCCGTTTCCCCTGCCCCAAGGCGCTTGGCGCCTGTACAGCCCCAACAAGGCTCACGGCCTCACTGGGATACGGGCCGGGTACCTTTTGGCCCCCATAGACCTCACTTCCTTCCGCCATCTGGCTCCTTCCTGGCCGGTTTCCGTCTACGGGGAGGCCCTCCTCTTAGGCCACCTGGACCCGGAGGCCCAGGGGTGGTTGGAGGAGAGCAAAAGGGAACTCATCCGCCTGCGCCGTCTCCTGGCCCACGGCCTACGGGAGCTAGGCCTACCGGTGCGGGAAAGCCCGGCCAACTTCCTCCTGGTGCGGGTGGGGCAGGCCACGGAGGTGGCCAGGAGGCTAAGGGAAAGGGGCATACGGGTAAGGGACGCCACCAGCTTTGGCCTGCCCGAGTGGCTAAGGCTTTCTGCCCAGAAGGAGGAGGCTATAGAGGCCCTCCTGGCAACCCTCGCCGAGACCCTGGCCGCGAGGGCCTGATGGAGGATTGAACCCTGATGAGCGTGGAAAAGGGATGGCTTAAAACACAGCCCTGGTTCCCCTCGCCTAGGGCACCTCGGCCCACTGGGCCAAGCCTGAAGGCCGAGAACGGCTGGGAAGGAACAGCGAAGGCTTGCACGTTGGCCAAGACCTCCTTCGCACCGGTTCCGGAGGTTCAGGGTGAAGGCTAAGGCGCTCATCATCTGGGGGACGGGAAGCGGGGTGGGGAAAAGCCTCATCACCGCTGGACTCCTCAGGCACTTCCGGCGCCTGGGCCTCCGGGCAGCTCCCTTTAAGGCCCAGAACATGTCCAACCACTCCCGGGTGGTGGCGGGCGGGGAGATGGCCAGCGCCCAGTGGCTCCAGGCGGTGGCGGCAGGGACCGAACCCGATCCCCGCATGAATCCCATCCTCATCAAACCCATGGGCCTCGAGGGAAGCCAGGTGGTGGTCCTGGGCCGGGTGGACCCCCTTCTTTCCCGGCTTTCGTGGAAGGAGCGTAGACCCCATCTGGAGGCTCCCGTACGGGAAGCCCTGGAGGCCTTGGGGAAGGAGTTCGACGTCCTGGTCCTGGAGGGAGCGGGAAGCCCAGTGGAGCGGAACCTTTGGCCGGACCTCCCCAACCTTCAGGTGGCGGAGTGGGCGGGGGCCCAGGCCCTCCTGGTGGCCGACGTGGACCAGGGAGGGTCCCTGGCCGCCCTCTACGGCACCTGGGCCCTGCTGGGGGAGCACCGGGAAAAGCTCCTTGGCCTTATTCTCAACAAGTTCCGGGGGGACATCCGCTTGCTGGAACCCGCCTACCGCCTCCTGGAGGGCTGGACGGGAATCCCGGTCCTAGGCACGCTGCCCATGCTTCCCCTGGAGTTGCCCGAGGAGGATGGATTCCGCCACCACCCGAGAAAGAGCCTGGGCCCAAAGGTGGCCATCCTCCGCTACCCCCATGCCTCCAACCTGGACGAGTTCTGGCCTCTTTCGGAACTCGCCCAGCCTGTGTACGCCCGTACCCCCGAGGAGGCCCAGGGAGCCGAGCTCCTAATCCTCCCGGGAAGCCGCCTGCCCGCCAGGGACCTGGCCTGGCTCCAGGGCTTCCTACCCCTCCTGCGGGCCCACCTCGAGGCGGGAAAACCTGTGCTGGCCATCTGCGGGGGAGCGGAGATGCTGGCCCAGGCCATCCTTGACGAGGAAGGGGTGGAGGCCAAGGGGGTTTTTCCAGGCCTAGGCCTTCTTCCCTTCCAGGTGCGGATGCTCAGGGAGAAAACGGTACGCCCGGCCGGGGTGGTCTTCCGGGGGCTTTCCGGCTTCTGGGCCAGGCTGAACGGCCTGAGGGCCCAGGGTTACGAGATCCACCACGGCCAGGGGATCCCCTCGGTGCACCAGGAGGGGCCCCTTCTCGCCACCTGGCTTCACGGCCTTTTGGAAAATCCTGGGGTGCAGCGGGCCCTCTTCGGCCAGGAGGCCAAGGCCCTGGAGGCAGTCCTGGACCAGCTGGCCGACGCCTTAGAGGAGCACCTGGACCTCGAGTACCTCCACCGCCACCTGGGGCTTAGGCCAAACCCTTCCCCAGCGCCCAGGGGGAAAGCGGAATCCCTTGACCCCCCACCTCCCCCCGGTCTCATCCTCCTCTTGGGCGGGGCCAAAAGCGGGAAAAGCCGCCACGCCCAAAGGCTTGCTGGCCCCTGGGCCACCCTCATCGCCACCGCGGAGGCCCGGGATGGGGAGATGGCGGAGAGGATCGCCCGCCACCGGGCGGAACGCCCCCCCACCTGGGAAACCCTGGAAGAACCCTTGGACCTGGTGGAAGCCCTTAAGAGGGCCCGTTACCCCACGGTGGTGGTGGACTGCGTCACCCTTTGGGTTTCCAACCTTCTGGAAAGGGACCGCGATCCCCTGGCGGAAGCCCGGCGGTTCCTGGAAGCGGTCTCCTCCAGCGGCAAGCGGGTCATCGTCATCTCCAACGAGGTGGGGATGGGGATCGTTCCCGCAAACCCCCTGGCCCGGCGCTACCGGGACCTCTTGGGAGAGGTGAACGCCCTGCTGGCGAAGGCAGCCCAGGAGGTCTACCTGCTTATTGCAGGCAGACCCCTGAAGCTTTAGGAAAGGCTTTGCCGGGGCCCCCACCTTGGCTAAAGCCAAGGTGGGGCAGCGCTAGACCCTTCCCCTAGCCTCCCACCTCTCCCGCAGCCGGGCGAAGAGGGCCTCCACCTTCTCCTTGGGGAGGATCACCTGTTCCGTGCGCCCCCGGCCAATCAGGTCCCCAAGCTCGTTGTAGGCCTCCATGTTGGCGTAAACCCGGTTCCCCTCCGTGCGCTCGTGGCGAGCGACGATCCTCACCCGCATTCCCGGAAGCGCCGAGGCCAGGTGGCGCACCTCCACATAGCTGCCGATTCCCTCCTCCCCCTCCTCCAGGAAGGGGAGGATGATCTTGCGTCCGGCCAGCTCCATGTGCTTGGCCATCCAGTAGGTGGCGTAAACGGGGTGGACCGGGCCGAGCTCCTCGAAGTTCACGGTCATCTCGGGGGTGACCACGGTCTCAAAAACCGCCTGGAAGCCAGGGGGAATGGGACGCATGGCTACTTCTTTCTCAGATCCACAACCCGCCTCAGCTTCCCCCCCTCGCTCCTCGGGGCCTCCCCCGGGGCCAGGAGGGTCACCTTCATGCTCACCCCGGTGCTGTCCTTGATCTTGTGGGCCACCTTCTCCCTCAGGGCGTGGAGGCGGTGGTCCGCCTCGATGACCTCATCGGAAAGGGCTTTGCGCCCGATCTCCTGGAAGAAGGCTTCGGAAACCTCCACCTTGAGCTCGGCCTCGTCCAGGGTACCCTCCCGCCGCACCACGATCTGGTAGTAGGGCTCCACCTCGGGTATGCCCGAAAGCACCGCCTCCACCTGCGTGGGGTACACGTTGACCCCGCGGATGATGAGCATGTCGTCGGTGCGGCCCAGGATGGGGCCCATGCGCACGTGCGTGCGGCCGCAGGAGCAGGCCTCGTAGGTGAGGAAGGTGAGGTCCCCCGTCCAGTACCGCAAGAGGGGCATGGCCTCCTTGGTGAGGGTGGTGAAGACCAAAACCCCCACCTTGCCCTCGGGAAGGGGCTCGCCGCTATCCGGGTCCACCACCTCGGGCAGGAAGTGATCCTCCCAGATGTGGCTCCCCTGCCGTTCCTCCACGCACTCGTTGGCAACCCCGGGACCGATGATCTCGGAAAGCCCGTAGATGTTGGTGCTCCTCACCCCAAGCCCCTCGTCCACCTGCTTCCTGATGGTCTCGGTCCAGGGCTCAGCGCCCAGCACGGCGTATTCCAGGGAGAGCTCCTCCGGGGAGACCCCCCGCTTCCTGAACTCCTCCGCCAGGGTCTGGGCATAGGAGGGGGTGCAGGAGATCACCTCCGGGCGGAAGTCCTGAATGAGCATGAGCTGCCGCTCCGTCATGCCGCCGGAAACGGGGACCACCGTCATTCCCAAGGCCTCCGCCCCCCCGTGCAGACCCAAGCCCCCGGTGAAAAGCCCGTAGCCATACGCATTGTGGAGCATCATCCCCGGCTTAGCCCCCGCCGCGGCCAGGGAGCGGGCCACCACCTCCGCAAAGACCTGGAGGTCGTTTTTGGTGTAGCCCACCACGGTGGGCTTGCCGGTGGTGCCGCTGCTGGCGTGGATGCGCGCCAGCCTTTCCCGGGGCACGGCAAAGAGGCCAAAGGGGTAGTTTTCCCTGAGGTGGTCCTTCTTGGTAAAGGGGAGCTTAGGGAGGTCCTCGAGGGTCCGCACTCCCTTCGGGTCCACCCCTGCCTCGTCCAGAAGCCGCCGGTAGAAGGGCACCCTCTCGTACACGTAGGCCACGATGTTGCTAAGCCTTTCCTCCTGCAAAGCCCTCAGCTTTTCCCTGGGTAGGGTTTCCAATTCCGGTTGGTACATCATCCCTCCTCCTTGTGCCAAGCGTTCTGCCCGGAAGGTAGCCCTTCCCCTGAACCGGGAAAGGCATCCCCTCCCAGGCGAAACACCGTTCCCGTGAATAAGGCCACCAGCTTCCCTTCGGACACCACCTCCACCCGGTAGGTGGCGGTGCGCCGGGAGAGGTTGACCTCCTGGGCCCTCGCCTCCACCCGCGCTCCGGCGGAAAGGGGACGGAAGTAATCCATGCGGCAGGATAGGGCCACGGCGGGCCCCCGGGAGTTGGAGGCCAGGGCGAAGGCGCTATCCGCCAAGGCGTAGAGAAATCCTCCATGCACGGTGCCGTGGAGGTTTAAGTGCGCCTCCCCCACCACCCCGGCCACCACCGCCTCCCCCGGGGCCAGGTGCTGAATCTGAAGGCCCAAGGTCCGCATGAAGGCATCCTCCTGGTGTTCGCCCTGGGAAGCAGCCTGCCCCATTCCCTACCCCTCCTCCAGGTGCTCGCTTGGCGTAACCGCCACGTCCGACTCCTGGGAAAGCCCCAAATAAGCCTCCACCACCCGGTGATCCTGCCGTAGAGCCTCGGCGGGCCCCTCGAGGACCACCTCCCCCGCTTCCAGGACCAGCCCGCGATCGGCCAAGGCCAAGGCCACCTTGGCGTTTTGCTCCACCACCAGGAGGGTGGTCCCCTGGCCCTTAAGCTCCCTCAGGATGCGGTAGATCTCCTGCACCATCAGGGGAGCCAGGCCCAGGGAGGGCTCGTCCAGGAGGAGGAGCCGGGGCCTGGCCATAAGGGCGCGGCCGATGGCCAGCATCTGCTGCTCCCCACCGGAAAGGGTGCCGGCGGGCTGCCTCCTCCTTTCCAAAAGCCTGGGGAAAAGGGTGTAGACCCTTTCCAGGTCCGGCCTCAGGTTCTCCCTGCGGCGAAAACGGGTAAAGCCTCCCAGGAGGAGGTTGTCCTCCACGGAAAGCCCGGGGAAGAGGGCCCGGCCCTCCGGCACCAGCACCAGACCCCGGGAAAGAAGGGCCTCCGGGCTTCGCCCCCGCACCTCCTCCCCGTCCAGGACGACCTTCCCCTCCGCCTGGGCCAGGCCCAAGAGCCCCCTCAGGACACTGGTCTTCCCCGCTCCGTTGGGGCCGATGAGGGTAAGGGCCTCCCCCTCCTTTAGGGAGAAACTCACCTCCCGCACCGCCTCGAGGGGCCCGTAGCGCACGGTGAGACCCTGAACGGAAAGGAGACTCATGCCACCTCCTCCTCTCCCAGGTAGGCCGCCCGCACCAAGGGGTTCCTCTGGACCTCCTTGGGCGTGCCCTCGGCGATCTTCTCCCCGTAGTTCATCACCACCACCCGGTCTGCCAGGCCCATGATGAGGTCCATGTCGTGGTCCACGATGAGCACCGTGTAGCCCTCCCTGGCCAGGGAGCGGAGGAGGGAGGCAAGCTCCCGCTTCTCCTGGGCCCTGAGCCCCGCGGCCGGCTCGTCCAGGAGGAGCACCTCGGCCCCCGAGGCCAGGAGCCGGGCAATCTCCAGCAGGCGCTGCTGGCCCACGGAAAGGCGCTCCGCCTTTTCCAGGGCCAAGGACTCCAGCCCCACCCGCTTTAAGGCCCGGTAGGCAGTGGCCAACGCCCGCTCCTCCTCCCTGCGGGAAAGGCCCAGCAGCGCCTGGAGAAAGCCCGCCCGGGTACGGCTGTACGTGCCCAAAGCGGCGTTTTCCAGCACCGTGAGCTCCAGGAAAAGGTGCGGGTGCTGGAAGGTGCGCCCCAGACCCAGGGAGTGGATCCGGTAGGGAGGGAGTCCCGTGATGTCCTTACCGAAGAGACGGACCTGGCCCCGGTCGGGGAGCAAGGCCCCCGCCACCAGGTTGAAGGTGGTGCTCTTCCCCGCCCCGTTGGGGCCGATCAAGGCCAGGATCTCCCCCCGCTTCAGGTCGAAGGAAACCCCTGCCACCGCCATCAGTCCCCCGAAGGACTTCTGCAGGCCCTGGACCTCCAGAACCACCTCACCCCGGGGGCCGTCGGGGCTCTTGAGGGAAAGGGGTTCCGCCTTGGGTAGCCCTGGGTCCCGGCTCGGCAGGTACCGCTCCACCATGGGCCAGAGGCCCTTGGGGGCCAGGATGAGGATCAGGGCCAGAATGAGGCCATAGCCGATGGTTTCGTAGTTGCCCTGTTGCCCCAAGAGGAGGGGCAGGAGGTCCTTTAACCAATCCTCGAGGCCGGTGAAAAAGGCCGCCCCCAGCATCACCCCGGGAATGCTCCCCACCCCCCCGGCCACGGCCATCACCAGGTACTTGATGGAAGCCTCCAGGGAAAAGGGCGTGGGGTTGACGAAGCGCAGGAAGTGGGCGTACAGGAAACCCGCCAGGCCGGCTATGACCCCCGAGAGCAAAAAGGCCTTGAGCCTGAGGGCTGCCGGGTCCACGCCGAAGCTGGCCGCAGCCAGGGCATCCCCCCTCAGGGCCAAAAGGGCCCGCCCGATACGGCTTTGGCGCAGGTTGTAAAGGGCCAGGACCAGGAGGACCAGGAGGAAAAGGGTGAGGAAGGCGTAGCGGAAGCCGGTGTCCAGGGAGATGCCGAAGAAGTGGATCGGGGGCAGATCGGTAAGCCCAGTGTGTCCCCCGGTAAGCCCCACCAGGTTCCCCGCCAGGATGTACAGGGCCACCTGCCAGGCGATGGTGGAAAGAGGAAGAAAATGCCCCTTAAGCCGCACCGTCAGGGCACCCAGGAGCAAAGCCAACAGAAGGGCGAAAAGGAGCCCGGCCCCGAGCCCAAGCCAAGGGGAAAGCCCAGCCTTGACCGTGAGGAGGGCGGTGGCGTAGGCCCCCATGCCCATGAAGGCCGCCTGGGCAAAGCTGGTCATCCCTGCCAGACCCGTGAGCACGTAGAGGGAGAGGGCCACCATGGCGGAGAGGGCGAAGAAGTTCAGGAGGGTGAGGTAGTAGGGAAAGGGGGACAGGGCCAGGGGCAACAGGAGCAACAAAAACCAAAGGTAGCGCATCACTCCTCCACCGTTCGCGCCCGCAGGCTCTGGTAGAAGAGAGCGGGCACCAAGAGCAGGAAGACCAAGGCCTCCTTGTAGGCGCTGGCGTAGAAGCTGGTGAAGCTCTCAAAGAAGCCCACAAGGAGGGCTCCCAAAAAGGCCACCGGGTAGCTGGCAAGCCCCCCCAGGATGGCGGCCACGAACCCCTTAAGCCCCAGCATGAAGCCCATGAAGTAGGCGGCGTTGATGAGGGGGGCCAAGAGAAGCCCGGAAAAAGCCGCCAAGAGACTGGCGATGCCGAAGGCCACCATCCCCGCTTCCTCCGGGCGTATCCCCAAGAGCCTGGCCCCAAGCCGGTTCTCCGCCGCCGCCAACAGCGCCTTTCCGAAAAGGGAGAAACGGAAGAAGAGGTAAAGGGCCATCAGGCTCAAAGCGGCGAAGAGGAGGACCAGAACCCCCTGCCAGGAGAGGCCCACCACCACCTCCCCCGAAAGAAGAGGGGCAGGACGGAACTGCTCGGGACCAAAGAAGACCAGGCCAAGCCCCTGGTAGGCCACGTGAAGGCCCACGGCCATGATGAGGAGCGAAAGCACCGTGGCCCCCCGCATGGGCTGGAAGAAGACCCGGTAGGTGGCCACCCCCAGGTACACCACGAGGAGCACCGCCGCCAGATAGGCCAAGGGAGGAACCTCTTTAGCCAGAAGGAAGAGGAGGAAAAGCCCCACCCCGCCCACAAGGGGCAGAAGGGCTCCCCGGCCCCGGGCCATGAGGGCCCAGGCCCCTCCCAGGACCAGGGCCAGCCACAGGGTGCCGGGGAGCTTGCCCTCGAGGAGCCACACCAGGGAAAGGGGGGCGAACATCAAAAGTTCCCCGATGGGCACCAGGATCACCCGGGTGACGGCAAAGACCAGAACCAGGGACAGGGCCAGAAGGCCGTAGACCACCCCGTTTTGCAATCCGTCCAAAAGGAGGAAGCTGAGGATGGTGGCGTCCATGGCTTAGCGGAAGATGCGTTCCAGCTTCCAGCGGCCGTTCTCCACCCGGACCATCACCGCGGCATCCTCAAAGCGCAGGCCCAGGTGGTCCTCCCGGCTGAAGGTGAAGACCCCGTGGGTGGCCACCAGGTTCCGGGTGGCCTCGATCTCGTCCCGCAAGGCAGCGCGGAAGGCAGCGAGGTCTTTGGCCGGGTCAGCCCGCTTCAAGGCCCGCTCCAGGGCCGGCTTCAGGATCAGCCAGGCATCCCAGGCATGGGCGCCGAAGGTGGAGTAGCTGCCGATGCCGTACTTGGCCTCGTAACGCTGGATGTAGTCCAGGGCTACCCGCTTGCTGGGGAAAGTGCCGGGAAGCTGCTCCGCCACCAGGATGGGCCCGGCCGGGAGGAAGGTGCCCTCCACGTCCTTACCCCCCACCCGGAGGAAGTCGGGGTTGGCCACCCCATGGGTTTGGTAGATGAGGCCGGCATAGCCCCGCTCCTTCAGGGTGCGCTGGGGAAGCACGGCGGGGGTACCGCTGGCCCCGATCAATACCGCGTCGGGCCGCCGGGCGATGATGCGCAGCACCTGGCCGGTCACGGAAGTGTCCGTACGGGCATAACGCTCGCTGGCCACCACCTGCAGGCCCTTGGCCTTGGCCTCGGCCTCGAAGAAGCGGGCCCAGCCCTCCCCGTAGGCATCGTTAAAGCCGATGTAGGCCACGGTCTTGACCCCCCTGGCCACCATGTCCGCCACGATGGCCCGGGCCATGAGCTCCTCCGTCTGGGGGGTCTTGAAGACCCAGTGCCGCTGGGCGTCCACGGGGTAGATGATGTCCTTGCTGGCCGCCAGCGAGATCATGGGCACCTTGGCCTCGGCCACCACGGGGATCATGCCCAGGGAAGCCGGGGTGGTGGTGGTGCCGATGACGGCCACTACCCCTCCTCCACCAGGCGGCGGGTATTCCGCACCGCCTGGGTGGTATCCGAGGCATCGTCCAGGATCACGAACTGCACCTTGCGCCCAGCCACGCCCCCCGTGCGGTCCAGCATCTCCTGGAGCATGAGGAAGGTGTTCCGCTCGGGAATGCCCAAGGAAGCGGCAGGGCCGGTGGCCGAAACCACCACACCCACCTTGAGTGCCTCCTGGGCCATGGCCGAAAGGCCTAAAACCAACAGGGCTACCAACCAGCGCTTCATCTTCTTCCCCTCCTTCGTCTCTTTCCCACCGCCTATTCCCACCGGGCGAGACCCGGATTGGGTCTAACTAACGATCGTTTGCCTTCCAGTTTAACCAGGGACTTCTGTCCCGTCAAGCTAGGTCACGTGCTCGGGGATGCCGACAAGGGGCGAGGGCCGCGTGGGCAAGGGCTTCCCCTCGAGGTCCACAAGGGCGCTTCCCTCCAGGAACCAGCTCTTTGGGGTCCTGTGCCCCCAGAGGGTCTGCCGCCTGGGGTCGTTCAGGCTCCAGCGCACCGGGGGCAGGTCGGGGTCCACGGTGAGGTAGTCGGAGGTGTAAAGCTCGATGCGGTGCCCGTCCGGGTCCTTGAGGTAGAGGAACATGGCGTTGGAGATCCCGTGCCGCCCGGGCCCCCGTTCGATCTGGTCCGTCCTGCGGGCTCCTGCCAGGATGTCCGCCGCCTTCAGGATGGCCATGGGGTCGGGAAGCCAGTAGGCGAAGTGGTGGAGCCTCGGACCCTCTCCGTTGGTGAAGGCCACGTCGTGGACGTTCCCCTTGCGGTGGAGCCAGCTGGCCCAAAGCCTCCCCTCATCGTCCTCCGTGTACTCGGTGAGGCGGAAGCCCAGCCTCTCCTGGTAATAGCGGGTGGCCCGCTCCACCTCGGGGGAGAAGAGGTTCAAGTGGTCGATGCGCAAAATCCCCGGCCCCCGGTAGAGGTGGTACTCCTGCAACACCCGGGGAAGCTTCTCGGCCCCCGCGTAGAAGACCAGGGGATAGCCGAAGGGGTCCTGAACGCGGAGCATCCTGGGCCTACCCCAGTCCGTTTCCAACCGGTGGGGAAGCCCCTCCTGTTCCGCCCAAGCCTGGGCCTCTTCCATCCCCTTCTCGTCCACCTTGAAGCCCAGGCTCCGCACCGCGGGAAGTTCCGCCTGGGTGAGCTTCAGGCTCCACTCCAGCTCCTCGTAGCCCCGGAGGTAGGCGCTTTTCCCCTCCTTGCGCTCCAGGCGGAAGCCCAAAAGCCCCTCGTAGAACTCCAGGCTTTTCTCCAGGTCCCTCACCCAAAGCTCTATGAACCCCACCCTCACGATGGCCATACCAACCTCCTGTAACCCCGGCCGAAGTACACCAAGGGAAGGCCGGGTTCCCCCAGCTCCACCGCCTCCACCCGGCCCACCACCAGCCGGTGGTCCCCCCGGGGTAGACCGCCTCCAGGCGGCAGCGCAGCACCGCCAAGGCCCCTGGCACCCTGGCCTCCACCAACCCCACCCCTTCCTGGGGTTTGCCGGCAAAGTGCTGGGAGACTGCCTCCTGCCCTTCCCTCAGAACGCTAACGGTGAAGGCCCGGGAGGCCTCCAGAAGGGGCAAAAGCCTCGCCTTCTCGTGGATGCCCAGGACCACCAGGGGAGGCTCGAGGCTCAAGGACATGAAGGCGGTGGCGGTCATGCCCCGCTCCTCCTCCCCCAGCCGGGCGGACACCACGGTCACCCCGGCGGCAAACCGGCTTAGGGCCTCCTTAAAGGCCTCCCTCAAGGCCTCGTCCGGCTTGGGCAAACCCGCAGGCCCCTCGGGGAAGGCACCCGTCACGCCTCCACCTCCGCAAACACGGAAAGCGCCCTCTTCAGGTAAGCGCGGATCCGCTCCTTGTAGGGCTCTTTATCGTAGACGCTAAAGAGGGTCTGGTACATGCGCACCGGATCCCCGAAGAAGAAGCGCTCGTAAAGCTCCTGCCGGGCTCCGAATCCCGAGAGGGTCATGTCCCAGCCCAGGCGGAAGAGGGCCACCCGCTCCTTGGCCTCGAGGGTAGCCCCCTGCAGATACTTCTCCAGCAAGGGGGCCAGGGGCCCCTTAAAGTCCCGCTCCGAGGGCAGGGTGATCAGGCCGCTGGCCCCGATCTGCTCCAGGATCTCCCTAAGCCGGGGATACAGCCTGGGGTACAGGTTCCTCGCCCCGTCCAAGGCCCCCCGGTCGGGTACCAGCAGGCCAAAGGCATTCTCCTTGGCCTCCTCCTCCGCCCGGGTCCAGAAGGCCCGCATGGCCTCCAGGTAGACGATGATCTCGGCGATCTTCTCCTGTACGTGGCTGTAGGCGTCGGCCCCGATCCCCTCGGCCATCAAGGCCGCCACCCCCAGAAAGGCCTCGGTCTTGGCGGTCTTCAAGGCCACCACCTGGTGGGCCATGTGGTTCAAGGCCCCCGTGGCGGCATAGGCGTTGTTGCAGAGCTCCACGTTCCCCAAAATGAAGACCCGCTCCCAAGGGACCAATACATCGTCAAAGATCACCAGGCAGTCCATCTCCTCGAGGCGGCTGCTAAGGGGGTAGTCGAAGGGGCTATCCCCTCCCACCAAGGCCTCGCGGCAGACGAAGTGAAGGCCCGGGGTCGAGGTGGGCAGGGCGAAGGCAATGGCGTACTTCTCGTTGCCCGGCCCCTCCTTAAGCAGGGTGGAAGGGAAGATGAGGACCTCGTCCGCCAGGGGAAAGGTGGCGGTCATGCGGGCTCCCCGCACCACGATGCCCTTTTCCGTCTGACGCACCACCCCCACGGGGATGTAGGGGTCGGGCTGGGCCGCGGGGGGCTTGGCCCGGTTCACCTGGGGGTTGGTGAGGGCGTGGGTGGTGGCCAGGTCGTGGTCGCGGAGGTAGCGGTAGTAGGCCCGCACGTTGTCCGCAAACTCCCCAAAGTACTCGGCGCTGGCGGCATAGGCCATGACCACGGCGTTCAGGTAGTCCGGGCTACGGCCCATCATCCCCAGGTTCTGGTCGGCCCAGAGCTTGTAGGCCTGGCCCCGCCGCTTCAGGTCCTCCTTGGTCTTGGGGATGAGGAAGCTCATCCCGTGCCGCTTCCCCTCCTCCTCGTAGGTGAGGGCCTCCCGGTACCGAGGATCGTGCTGCAGGTCATAGAGGGCCGCCATGGTGCGCACGATGCCCCGGAAGACGGGATGAGTGGTGGGGTCCTCTACCTTTTCCCCCTTGTACCAGAGGTTGGGGGGCCGCTCCTTCAAGGCTTCCAGATACTCCGCTCCTGTTCTCGCCATCCTCTCACCTCTTTCCGAACTTGGGCACGTGGGGGGGCCTTAGGGGAAGCCCCACGGCCTTGAGGTCGGTGTAAAACTCAAGAGCATAAAGGCCACCCTCCCGCCGCTCCCCGCTGGCCTTCACCCCGCCAAAGGGGGTGGGCAGGTGGCGCACGTTGTGGCTGTTCAGGTATACGAGGCCCGCCTCTAGCTCCAAGGCCAGGCGATGGGCCCTTTCCAAGTCCCGGGTGAACACGTAGGCCGCAAGGCCATACCGGGTGTCGTTGGCCTTCCTAAGGGCTTCCTCCTCGTCCTTGAAAGGAATGGCCACCAAGACGGGCCCGAAGATCTCCTCCTGAGCGATTTTCATGTGGTTTTCCCCCACGAAGAGGGTGGGCTCCAGGTAGTTCCCCTGGGAAAGATCCTCCCTGCGGAAGGACGTGGTGGCCCTCCTTCCGCCCACGAGAAGCCTCGCCCCCTCCTTAAGGCCCGCCTCCACATACCCCAAAACCCTCTCCAGGTGCTCGGGGTGGATGAGGGGGCCCACCTCGGTCCCGGGGTCCAGGGGATGGCCCACCCGGATGGCCCGCGCCCTTTCGGCTACCCTCTCCACAAAGGTTTCAAAGATGGACTCCTCCACCAGGAGGCGGGAGCTCGCTGTGCACCGCTCCCCGTTGAAGGAGTAGATCTGGAAGACCACCGCATCCAAAGCCCTTTCCAGATCGGCGTCGGCAAAGACCAGGGCCGGGCTTTTCCCGCCAAGCTCCAGGGAAAGCCGCTTAAGGTGGCGGGCGGCGTTTTGCATCACGATCTTCCCGGTTTCCGTCTCCCCGGTGAGGGTGATGAGGGGAACGAGGGGATGGGCCACCAGGGCAGCCCCCGCCTCCTCGCCGTAGCCCTGGACCAGGTTGAAGACCCCAGGGGGAAGGTCCGCCTCCTGCACGATCTCCGCCAGCTTGCTGGCGGTTAAGGGGCTCCACTCCGCGGGCTTCAGCACCACCGTGTCCCCGAAGGCCAGGGCCGGGGCGATGCGCCAGGTGGAAAGCATCAGGGGAGCGTTCCAGGGAGTGATGATGCCCACCGGCCCAGCCGGGACCCTCAGGCTGTAGTAAAGCCAGTCCTGGTCCACGGGGAAGGTGCGGTCCTCCATGGCGTGCTCGGCGTACTCGGCGTAGAAGGCAAAGTTCTCCGCGGAGCGGGCCACCTGGGCCTTGACAATCCGCAGCACCTGCCCAGCATCCAAGGCCTCCACCACCGCCAGCTCATCCGCATGCTTTTCCAAAAGCTCAGCGATCCTCAGGAGGTAGCGCTTCCTCTCCCGGGCCGGGGTGCGGCTCCACCGCTGGAAGGCCTCGTGGGCCGCCTTGGCCGCCCGGTCCACTTCCCTCTCCCCGCCCCGGGCCGCGTGGGAGAGCACCTCGTTGGTGGAAGGATCCAAGGTGGGAAAGACCTCCCCGCTTTCCGAGGGGCGGAACTCCCCGCCGATGAAGTGGAGGGCCGTCCACCCCTTTAGGGCGTTTCGAATGGCCTCGATCCTTTCCCAGGGAATCCCTGCCACCTGGTCCTGGTACCTCATGCCTCCTCCTCTATGGGGTTTTCCAAAGCGCCAAGCCCTTGGATCTCCAGCCGCATCACATCCCCGGGAAGCACCCGGCTTATGCCCTTGGGCGTCCCGGTGAGAATGACGTCGTAGGGCTCCAGGGTCATGAACTCGGATATGTACTCCAAAAGCTCCGCCACGCTGTAGAGCATCCTCGAGGTGTGCCCTTCCTGACGAAGCTCCCCGTTCACATAGGCCCTTAGGGTGAGGTTCTGGGGATCCTCCACCTCCCCCACCACCAGAAAGGGCCCCAGGGGGCCAAAGGTATCCCGTCCCTTGGCCCGGATGGGGGGGCGGAAGGTGTTGGAAACGTAGTCCCGCACCACCAGGTCGTTGGCGATGGTGTATCCCAGGACGTAGTCCAAGGCCTCCTTGGCCTTCACCCTGCGCATGGGCCGGCCCACCACCACCGCCAGCTCCACCTCGTAATGCATGTACTCCGCCCCTTTTGGGTAACGCACCACGCCCTTGTGGGGAAGGAGGCTATTGTTTGGCTTCCAAAAAAGCGCGGGCTCCTCGGGACGGGAAAGGCCCAGCTCCTCGGCATGGTCCGCATAGTTCAGGGCCACCCCGATCACCTTGCCGGGGGTGAAGGGAAGGAGCCAGGTGACCTCCTCGGGATCATGGGCCTCCCCAGCTTCGTCCAGGAGGACGCCCTCCCTATAAACCCCGTGATGGAGCCTTCCCTTAGCCAGGAAACGGCAGAGCTTCATGCCTCCTCCCCGATCAGGCGGTAGCGCCGGGCCATGGCCCTCAGCCTTTCCTCCACCTCGGGGGTGGTGGGACCCAAGGGGAGGCGCCACTCCTTCTCCAAAAGGCCCATCCAGGAGAGCACCGTCTTCAGGGGAATGGGGTTCGTGTCCCAGAAGATGGCCTCGTTGGCCTCGAGGAGGTGGTAATGAAGCTCCCTGGCCCTTTGGAAATCCCCCGCCAGGGCCAGCTCCGTGAGCCTCGCCACCTCTTTGGGAAGCCAGTTGGCGGTGGCGGCGATGGTCCCCACCGCTCCCAGGCTCATCATGGGCAGGGTGAGGCTTTCCAAGCCGCAGAACACCAGGAAGTCCTGGCCCACCTCCTGGAAGAGCTGGGAGAGGTACTCCAGGTCCTTGGAGGAGTGCTTGAGCCCCACGATGTTGGGAAAGTCCCGCCTGAGGCGGGCCACGGTCCTGGGGGCGATCTCCACCCCTGCCCGGCCCGGGATGTTGTAGATGAGGATGGGAAAGTCGGGCACCGCCTGGGCCACCTCGGCGAAGTAGCGGTAAAGTCCCTCCTGGTTGGGTTTAACGTAGTAGGGGACGATGACCATGGCCCCCTGGGCCCCTGCTTCCCTGGCGAAACGGGTGAGCTCGAGGGTTTCCTCAAGCCTGAGGGCCCCGGTGCCGGGGATGACGGGAACCCGGCCCGCCGCCTGCTCCAGGGCGATCTCGATCACCCGCTTTCGCTCCTCCAGGGTCTGGGTGCCGGGCTCGCCCGTGGTGCCCCCCACGCTAAGGCCATGGGAACCCCCTTGGATTACCCGCTCCACCAAACCCCGGAGGGCTTCCTCGTCGATCCGGCCCCGCCGAAAGGGTGTGGGTAAGGGAGGAATGGACCCGCGGAACATGCTGCTCCTTTCGCCCCTTAGGATGGCCCTCCCGGCCCGGGAGGGCAACTGTAGGGAGCACAAGATTGCGCCCTTATTTGTTCCTTTATACAAAATTACCCCCCTTGCACCCTGGTCGAGCGGGGTATATTGTGCGAAACAACAATGCCCACGCCAGAGTTTAGCCCAACCTCCATTACCTTCCTCCATCTGGCCCAGGACCTGGGCCTCGAGGTCCTGGTCCCCTCCCACAGGCCGGTCCTCTACCTCCTGGAGGAGCCGAGACCCCTCCTGCCCCTGGAGGGGGCCCTTCTCCTCACCCGTCCCGAGGGAAACCTCTGGCGCTACCGCACCGCTTCCGGCTTCCTCCTTCCGGCCCCGGACCCGGAACTCCTGGAGTATGCCCGGAAGGAGGGCCTGGGGGTAGCGGTCTACCCTCCTTGGCTGAAGCGGGAGGAACTGGCCAAGGCGGTGGCCCTGCGCCTCTTCCACCTGGGCTCGGGCCTGGGGATGGCTGGACTTTTGGACCTCCTGTTGAGGCTTCCGGAAAGGCCCTTCCTGGAAGTCCTCTACCAGGCCACAGGCCTGGCCCTGGCCCGGGTAGCCCCCTGGGGAGAAGTGCTGGGATTTGCCGGCCCCGTGCCTCCCCAGCACCCCAAGGAGCCCGGGGAAGGTCGGGGATGGCTTTCCCTGGAGGCAGGGGAGGGCGTTCTGGTGGCCTACGGGGAGGAGGAGGGTCTACGGCAGGCCCGGGGCCTTCTCGAGGTGGCCACCCGGCTCCTCCGGGTGCGGGCCCTGGAACGCTCCCTGGAAAGGATGCGGGAGGAATCCCTGGGCGGGGCGCTCCTGGAGGGCCTCATCCTGGGGGAAGCGGAACCCGACCGGCTCTTCGCCTTTGGCTTCACCGAGGGGGTGGAGTGGGTCCTGGCCCTGGTGGAACCCAAGGCGGTACCGGGCCGCCACCGGCTGGCGGAGGAGCAGAGGAGGGAGGCCACCCTGGAACTGAGGCGCCGGGCCGGCACCTTCCTGGACCGGCTGGGCGTGCCCTACCTCCTCACCACCCGGGGAAACCGCCTGGCGGCCATGTGGCAGGTGCACAACCCCAAGAAGGAGGCGCAAAGCCTCCTTTCTGCCCTGCCCCCGGGGAGCCGGCTGGGGTATTCCGCGGTCCACGCCGCTGGCGAGGAGGTGCAAAACGCCTACCGCGAGGCCCTCATCGCCCTCAAGGCGGCCCGGGCGGAGGAGGCCCTTTCCTTCAGCGGCCTGGATCCCGTGGCCTTTGTGCTCCTCCAGCAATCCCCCGAAGACCTGAAGGCCCTGGTGGAGCGCTACCTACCCCTGCCCCCGAAGCTCCTGAAGACCCTCGAGGTGTACATGGCCACGGGCAATGTGGAGGAGGCGGCCTCTTCCCTCCACATCCACCCCAACACCCTGCGCTACCGCCTCAAGCGGATCGAAGCCGCCCTGGGTTCCCTGTCCCGCCCCGAGGTCCTGGCCCAGATCCACCTGGCCCTCAAGGCCCGAGACCTCCTGATGGGGTAAGATCCCTATATGCCAAAGCCCAGGGTGGTTCTCCTGGTTCTCCTGCTTTTGGGCGGCGTGGGCTTTGCCCAGACCCTCCTGGAGGCCACCGCCGTGGTGGCCTTGGCCTCCAGCCTGGACCCAGCGGTGCGCCTGCCCACGGGAAGCTACAAGGCCAAAAACCCTGAACCCCTCCTCCTTCGCTTTCCCGAGGCCAAGGGGTATGCCCTCGAGGCCTTTGTGGCCAAAGGCATCGCCAGCAGGCTCCACGCTGCTTTCGTCCAGCAGGTCCTCACCAGCTTTGCTGCCGCGGGCTACTTCGTGGAGAGGCAGGAGGAGAAAACCATAGACGGGGAGGTGCGAAGCCTTTACCTCCTCAAGGACAGCCTGGGCCGGTCCGCCATCCTCCTGGTGGTGCGCAAGGGGGAGGAACTGGTCTACGGGTTCGGGAAGAAGCGCTGAACCCGTAGACTCGGCGCCGGGCCCGGGCTTTGCTAAACGCCGGAGAAGCGATTCACCTCTCCTAATCCCCCTTAGCCCCGGCATGAGGGCGACTCCTTGCGGCGGGAAGGTAGCATTGTGTGCTTATATTCACGATTAAACGCGCATGTGCTCAATGTCTCCCCAAAACCCATCCCCAACCAGCTCCCCATTCCAGACCTAAAGCTCCGCCAGATCCACCCTCTCCAGCACCGGCAAGGCCCTAAGGGCCTCCAAGACCTCCGGGCTTGGCTTCTCGTCCACGGTGAGAACAAAAAGGGCCCTTCCCCCCGGCACATCCCGGCCCAGTTGCATCCCGGCAATGTTCACCCCGGCCTCGCCCAGGAGGGTTCCCACCTGGCCCACCACCCCCGGGCGGTCGTAGTTGATGCAGACCAGCATGTACCCTTCCGGCACCACCTCGAGGGCATAGTCGTCGATGCCCACCAAGCGGGGTTTCCCCGCCATCACCACCCCGCGGGCCCGGCGCTCCTCCTGGTCGGTGGCAAGGCGCACCTCCAGAAGCCTGGTGTACTCCCCCGCCTCCTCCTGCCTGCGGGTGACGAGCCGGATGCCCCGGTCCTTAAGAAGGGGCCTGGCGGAAACCAGGTTCACCATCTCCTCCCCCAGCACCCGGGAGAGGAAGCCCTTGGCCACGGCGCTGGCCACGGGCTCGGGGTCCTTTTCAAACCGGCCCAGGAAGCTTACCTCCAGCACCTCGGGCCGGCCCCGGGTGATCTGGGCAAGAAGTTTCCCCAACGCCTCCCCCAGGGGCAGGAACCCCCTCAGGGCCTCGAGGGCCTCGGGATCAAACCCGGTGTTCAGGGCATAGGAAAGATCCCCCTCCAAGGTGCGCACCACCCGCTCCAAAACCGCCTCCCCCACCCGGTCCTGGGCCTCAAAGGTGTTGGCCCCCAGGTGGGCGGTGAGGACCACCTTCGGGTGGTTAAGAAGCGGGTGGTCCTTGGGGGGCGGCTCCTGGGCAAACACGTCCAGGCCAGCAGCGAACAGGTGGCCCTCTTCCAACACCTCCAACAGGGCCTTCTCGTCCACGATGCCCCCTCTGGCGGCGTTCACCACCACCGCCCCCCGGGGGAGGAGGTAGAGTTCCCTCCGCCCGATCATCCCCCGGGTTTCCTCGGTGAGGGGGGTGTGGACGGTGAGGAAGTGGCTCTGACGGAGGAGGTCGGAAAGGTCCTCCAGGAGCTCCACCCCCAGGCTCTCCGCCCGGGTCCGGGGGATGTAGGGGTCGTAGGCCAAGACCCGCATCTCAAACCCCTTGGCGAAGCGGGCCACCTGGCTTCCGATCCTCCCCAGGCCGACGATGCCCAGGGTTTTCCCCTTAAGCTCCAGGCCCAGGAACTTCCGGTCCCACTCCCCGGCGCGGATCTTGCGGTCGGAAAGGGCGATGCCCCGGGCCGCTGCCAGAAGGAGGCCAAAGGCCAGCTCCGCCGCCGAGCGGGTGTTGGCCTCGGGAACGTTGACCACCAGGATGCCCAGGCGGCTTGCCGCCTCGAGGTCCACGTTGTCCACGCCCACCCCGCCCCGTCCCACCACCTTGAGCCGCTTGCCCCGCTTCAGTAGCTCGGCATCCACCTGGGTTCGGCTCCGGGTGATGAGGGCATCGTAGGCGGGGATGATCTCCAAAAGCTCCTCCCGCCCGATCCCCGGCCGGTAGTCCAAAAGCACCCCTGGGTACTTCACATCCCCAAGCCGCATCTCGTCGGACACCAAGACCCGCCACATATACCCTTGACCCTAGCAGAAAGCCCCTTTAAGAGCAACAAGCCCGCTACACTACACCACAAGCCTGTGGTATCTTGTCCGGGAGCACAAGGAGGAGATATGAAGGTAGCCTTGATCACCGACTCCACCTCTGACCTACCCAGGCCCCTAAGGGAACGCCTGGGGGTAAGGGTGGTGCCCCTTTACGTGAACCTGGGAGGACGCATCTACAGGGACTGGGAGGAGATCACCCCCGAGGAGATCTTCAAGAAGGTGCGGGAGGGGGAGGCCTTTCCCACCACCAGCCAGCCTTCCCCTGAGGATTTCCAGCGGGCCTACCAGGAGGCCCTGCAGGAGGCCGACCACGTGCTTTCCATCCACATCTCGGCCAAGCTCTCGGGAACGGTGCAGTCCGCCCTTCTTGCGGCACAAAACTTTCCCGAGCGGATCACCGTCTTTGACAGCCAGGCCGCTTCCTTGGGGATAGGCATGATGGTCCTGCGGGCCCACGAGCTCTTGCAAGCGGGCCAGGCCCTGCCGGAGGTCCTCCGCGAGCTGGAGCGCATGCGCCAGGATCACTTCGTGCGCTTCAGCGTGGCCACCCTGGAGTTCTTGAAGCGAGGGGGGCGCATCGGCGGAGCCCAGGCCCTGTTGGGCACCCTCCTGGGCATCAAGCCCATCCTGACCCTGAAGGAGGGGCGGGTGGAGGCCGCGGGCCGGGCCCGGGGGGAAAGGAAAGCCAGAGAGGAGATCCTCAAGGACTTCCAGGCCTGGGCCAGGGGACGGGAGCACATCCGGGCCTTCTTCCTTTATAGCGCTGAGGAAAACGCCGTAAGGGAGCTTAAGGAGATGGTTTTGGCCTCGGGCCTTCCCGTGGAGGAAGCCCTGGTGAGCGAGCTGGGAGCGGTGATCGCCAGCCACACCGGGCCCGGCACCTACGGGTTCTATGCCTACAGCCTCTAAAGTAGCCTTTGTGGCCGACTCCACCTTAGGCCTGAGCCCGGAAGGGGCCTTAAAGCAGGGTATTCACGTGGTGCCCCAGCAGGTGATCTGGGGGAATAGAACCCTCCGCGACCAGCTGGGCATCACCGACGAGGAGGTCCTGGACCTCCTGCGCCGAGGGGAGCGGCTTTCCACCAGCCAGGTGGCCCTCGAGGACCTGCGCTCCACCTACGAAACCCTCCTGCAAACCCACGAGCGGGTGCTTTCCGTCCACGTGTCCGGCCACCTCTCGGGGACCGTGGCCACCGCCATGGCGGTGGCCCGGGAGTTCGGGGAAAGGGTAAAGGTGCTGGATTCCTGGTCCCTGAACGGGGGCCTCCTCTTGGTGCTGGAGGAAGCCCGCCGGCTTCTGGGAAGAGGGGTGGCCTGGGAACACCTGGAGGAAGCCCTTGCCCCCTACCGGGAGAGGGTGCGGGGCTATGTCCTCCCCGAAACCCTTATCTACCTGCACCGCTCCGGGCGGATCTCCGGCCTGCAGAGGTTCATGGGCGGGCTTCTCAGCATCCTTCCGGTGCTGGAGGTCAAGGGGAGCCGGGTCCTGGCTGGCCCCCGGGTGCGGGGCTTCAAGGAGGGCCTGCGCAGGCTGGTGGAGCTCTTCCGCCGGGACTTCCCGACTGGGGGACCCGTCTACCTGGCCCATGCGGGCAACTCGGAGGGCGCCAGGACCTTGGGCGAGGCCCTGAGGGCGGAAGGCGTGGAGGTCTTGGGCACCTTGCGGGCAGGGGCTGCGGTGAGCGTCCACGCGGGCCCGGGCACCGTGGCCCTCTTCGCCGGGCCCAGGGGGTGAGGCATGCGGGCGGTGGTGCAACGGGTTTCCGAGGCCTTCGTGGAGGTGGAAGGCGAGGAGGTGGGCAGGATCGGCCCCGGGCTTCTGGTCCTCCTGGGGGTGGGGCACGGGGACACGGTGGAGGACGCCCTTTACCTGGCGCGCAAGATCGTGGCCCTGCGCATCTTCCCCGACGAGGCCGGAAAGATGAACCTGTCCCTCAAGGAGGTGGGCGGGGAGGTGCTCCTCGTGAGCCAGTTCACCCTTTACGCGGACACCCGCAAGGGAAACCGACCCTCCTTTGTCCGGGCGGCCCCGCCCGACCTGGGCAAGCGCCTCTACGAGGCGGCCATAGAGGCCTTCCTGCAACAGGGCGTGCACGTGGAAACCGGGGTTTACGGGGCCCACATGCGGGTGCACCTGGTGAACGATGGCCCCGTGACCCTCATATTGGACTCGGAGGCGAAAGCGGAGAGGTTCAGGAGCCGCTGATGGGCTGGGGAGTCCCGAAGAGGTAACCCTGGGCGAACCGGTACCCAAGGCGCAACAACCAGGCCCGCTGCGCCTGGGTTTCCACCCCTTCCGCCACCAGTTCCAACCCCAGCTCCCGGGCCAGGCTCAAGGAGGCCCGCAGGACCGCATGGGATTTGGGATTTTCCCCAAGCCCGGCGGTGAAGCCCCGGTCCATCTTGACCATGCAGAAGGGGTGTTGGATCAAGGTGTTGAGGGAGGCGTAGCCCTGGCCAAAGTCATCCAGGACCAGCCCGAACCCCATTTCCACCAGCTCTTGTAGCACCTCCTCCACCCCTTGGGCCAGGGCGTACTCGGTGATCTCAAACCGCACCCCCTTGCCCCGCAGGCGGGAGGCCGCTTCCAGGAACCGGGGGTCGCGCAGGGTTTGCGGGGAAAGGTTCACGTGCCAGAGGCTATTCTCGGGCAGGGTCTCCACCAGGCGGAGCACGTAAAGGTCCAGCTCCCGGATCAACCCGGTTTCCTCCGCCAGGGGGATGAAGACCCCCGCAGGCCAGAAGCCTCCCTCCCTGGGCCAGCGCACCAGCACCTCCGTGGCCACGGCCTCGAGGGTGGAAAGATCCACGATGGGCTGGCCGAACAGGACCAACCGGCCTTCCCGCAAGGCTTCCTCCAGGGCGGCCAGGACCTCCACCCGCTCCATGTAGGCGACCTCCAGCTCGCGGTTGAAGTAAGCGATCCCCCGGCCCTTCTTGGCCTCCCGCAGGGCGAGGTCCGCTCGCCGGAGGAGTTCGCCCAGGTTCCGCCCGTCGGTGGGGTAGGCCACCACCCCCACGGAGATCCCCAGCTTGGCCTTTTCCAAGGGGCTTGGGGCGCTGGCCTGCAAAGCCCTTGTCAAGCCCTGATAAAACCCCAGGACCTTTCCCGGTTCAAGGGGAAGCACGAAGAGGAACTCGTCATCCCCCAAGCGGTAAAGCTGCCCACCCTTGGGAAGGAGTTCCGCCCAGGCCTGGGCCGCTGCCGCCAGGAGCATATCCCCCACCTTCCGGCCATGTATCTGGTTAAACTCCCCGAAGCTGTCCAGGTCTGCCAGCACCAGCACAAGGGGTTCATCCCCTTCCCGCCAGGCTTCCTCCAACAAGGCGCGGTTGGGCAGGCCGGTAAGGGGATCGTGGTAGCGGAGGTACCGGGCCTGCACCTGGGCCCGCTCCCAGGAGAAAATCATCTCCAGCCAACGGGCCAGGAAACGGAAGGGATCCAGGGCCTCCTCAGGGAAAGGAGCCTGGAAGGCATCCAGGTACAGGGCCCCGATGGCTTCCCCCTCCACCTCGAGGCGGGCATAAAGGCTTTCTTTAAGCTCCCCAAGGCGCCCCTTTTGCCCGAGAACCTCCCCCTTTTCCGGGGGCAGGTGCCGGAGGAACTCCCCAAGCACCGCCCCAGACACCCGGCCCTGCGGAGCCTGGGCCTCTAGGGCGTAAACCTCCTCGGGAGCAAGGCGCACTTCCCTTAGCCCGGGGTCATGCCCCGTAAGGGCCACGAAGGAGACGCTCCCGTCCCGGTTTCGTAAAAGAAGGCTTCCCGCCTCAGCCCCCGGGATGGCCTCCAGGACCTTGTCGAGAAAGTGCTGGAAGAAGGAACGCCCAATCCCCTCCTGCAAAAAACGCTCCAGCATCTGGATGAGCACCTGCTGAATGCGGTAAAGGCTCCACTCCCGGGTGATGTCCCGCCCCGTGGAGGCATAGGCCACCATCTGGCCCCGGAGGTCCCGTATGGGGGTTAGGATCTTATCCTCCACCACCAGCCGGCCGTCTTTCCGGCGGTTATAGAAGAGGCTTCGGAATACCTGGCCCCGCCGCAAGGTATCCCAGAGGTGCCGGTAGAAGACCTCCGGGTGCTTTCCTGATTTGAAGATGCGGGGGGTCTGCCCCAAGACCTCATCCAGGGTATAGCCCGTGTGGGCCAGCAAGGCAGGGTTGGTGTAGGTGATGCGCCCTTCCAGGTCCGTGACGAAGATGGCCTCCGGCACCTGCTCCACCACCTGGGAGAGCAAATGGGCCAAGGCTTGGGCACGGAAGCGCTCCAGGGCCCTCCCCGCCAAATGAGCCAGGTCCTGGAGGAGGACCACCTCCTCCGGGTCAAAGGCATCGGGCTCGGGGGCGTATATGTTCAGGGAGCCAAAGATTCGATGCCCAAACCAAATGGGCAAGGCAACACCGGAGGCGAAGCCATAGGCTCGCGCCCGAAGGCGCCAAGGGCCGTAGTTTGGGTCCTCGCCCACATCCCTCAGCACCTGGGGCTCGCCCAGGCGGATGGCCCTCCCCGTGGGACCCTGCCCCTCGGGGGTTTCGTCGTGGCGCACCACCAGTCCCTCCAGGTACCCCACCGCCCCAGCCCCCTCCAGAGGGCGCACCCGACCGTCGGGCAGGGCCTCCCCCACCCAGGCCAGGGCGTATCCCTCCTCCACCAGCAAACCGCACAGGCGCCGGAAATACTCGGCCTCGTCCTGGGCCTCGAGGGCCACCTGGCTGGCCCGGTGCAAAACCCTGGCTGCCCTCTCCGCCCGCTCCCTGAGCACCGCCAGGGCCAGGAGGCCCGCGGCCATCCCCAACGTGGCCCTGGCGGTGGGGGATAGTCTTGCCCCTGGCTCCAGGTACAGGTTCAAGACCCCGAGAACCCGCTTTCCCACCTTGAGGGGAAGGATGGCGTGGCCATGGGGAGGCATCCCCGGGTAGGTGATCTCGTGAGCCTCATCCACGTCGGGAGTCCAAAGCGACTCCCCTGTAAGCCCCACCCGTCCGCACAGGCACCGGCCCAAGGGCAAAAGGGCACAGGCGGTCTTCAAGGGTTCGTCCAGACGGTACTCCGCCACCAGGCGGAGGCTTTCCCCCTGCTTAAGGAAGATGGCCCCCCTGGCCTGCAAACCAAGCCAAGGTACCTCCAGGAGGGCCTTGAGGAACTCCTGTAACCTGGCCTGTAAGGGAGCCTCCTTTAGGAGGACCCCGGAGAGCTGAAGGGTTACCTGGGTTCGCCTGGGCATACCATACATTACTTCATTTATCAGGGACAAAATTCTCCCCTTTCCTCACGGTCCTCATCCGCCAAGGGGGTACCATAAGCCGCTCCCGAAAAAAGGGAGGAGTGAGCATGCGTAAAGTAGAACCCAAGGACTGGATCCCCCTCATCAAACCCTATGCCAAGCCCGACACCCTAAGAAGCCTGCGCCAGGTGGCGGACACCCTTCTTCCCCTTCTCCTCCTCTTTTACCTGGCCCACAAGGCCCTTTCCGTTTCCCTGGCCCTGACCCTCCTTCTGGACTTCGCAGCCGCCTTGTTCCTGGTCCGCCTGTTCATCCTGCAGCACGACGCCGGCCACGGCTCCTTCTTCCCCAGGAAGTGGGCCAACGATCTTCTAGGCTTCTTCACCGGGGTCCTCACCCTGGTTCCCTACCACCACTGGCAGCTATCCCACGCCCGGCACCACGCCACCAGCGGCAACCTGGACAAGCGGGGGGTGGGGGACATCTACACCATGACCCTGGAAGAGTACCTGAAGGCCAGCCCCTGGGACAGGCTCAAGTACCGCCTTTACCGGAACCCCTGGATCATGTTCTTCCTGGGGCCCATCTACGTCTTCATGCTCTCCTACCGGCTTCCTCTGGGCTACGGCTCGGACAAGCCTTCCGTGCGCAACTCCGTGGCCTTAACCAACCTCTTCCTGGCCCTCTTGCTGGCGGGGATCGTGGTCTTTTTCGGGGTTAAGACCCTCCTCTTCGTCTACCTGCCCATCCAGTACCTGGCGGGAATGATCGGCATCTTCCTCTTCTACGTGCAGCACCAGTTTGAGGATGTCTACTGGGAGCACGACCCCCGCTGGGAGTTCCTGAAGGCGGCCATGGAGGGAAGCACCTACCTGAAGCTCCCCAAGGTGCTCCAGTGGCTCACCGGGAACATCGGCTTCCACCACATCCACCACCTGGCCCCCAAGATCCCCAACTACCTCTTGCCCAAGGTGCAGGAGGAGGTGGACCTGGTGAAGGTGGCCCCCACGGTTACCCTCAAGGATGCCTTCAAAATCGCCTTCGCTGACATGCACCTCTACGATGAGGAAAGCCGGAAGCTGGTGGGCTTTAAGGAGGCCCACCAGCGCCTGCGGGAAATCCAAGGCAAGAAGGCCTACTAAGCGCTCCCTTAGGTTTAAAGGAGCCCTGCCGGGCTCCTTTTTTTGTTACTCAAGACCCAAATGCTCCCGAATCCGAATGTCCAAAGCCTCTAGAAGGTCCCCAGGAAGCGTCCCCAGGTGCGCCCTAACCCTTCTGCGGTGAACATGGCGGATGAGCTGGACCTGGGCTTTGCTGTCCCGGTCCAAACCGGTGCGGTCTGCAGGAAGGAATAGCTCAAAGGGATAAATCCGGGAAATGTTGGAAGTTAAGGGCACCACCACCACAACCGGGGAGTAAGCGTTGGCCACATCGTTGGTCACCAGGATGGCGGGCCTCACCTTGGCGGCCTCCCCGGGGCTTCCCGGGTCAAAGTCTACTAGGAGGATGTCGCCCCTTCTCAGCTCCACGAGGTCTCTGCCAGGGTTTCCTCCAAGCCGGAGTCCAGGAGGGGATCCTGGAGAAAATCAGCATCCTTGGCTAGGGCGCGGTACCCCTGGGCAAGCTCCACCTCTCTCAAACGCTTCAGGGCCAAGGCGAACACCTCGCTTCTGGTAAGGCCCAGGCGGGTGCGCATCTCCTCCACGTACTGCGCCAGAATAGGATCCAGGCTTATGGTGTAGCGCACATGGGCTTTCACACGCAACATCATACCCCATGTGCGCCTAGTGCTTAAAGTGCCGCACCCCGGTGAACACCATGGCCATGCCCAGCTCGTCCGCCGCCCGGATGGAATCCTCGTCCCGTACGCTTCCCCCGGGCTGGATGATGGCGCTGATGCCAAACTCCCCCGCCAGGCGCACCACGTCGTCAAAGGGGAAGAAGGCATCCGAGGCCAATACCGCCCCCCTGGCCTTCTCCTTGGCGGTCTTCAGGGCATGCTTGGCGGAGGCGTAGCGGTTGGTCTGCCCCACCCCGATGCCCAGGGTCTGGCCCCCCTTGGCCACCACGATGGCGTTGGACCGCACGTGCTTCACCACCTTCCAGGCGAAGAGGAGGTCCTGCCACTCCTCCTGGGTGGGGGCCTTTTGCGTGACCACCTTGGGCTCCATGGGATCCAGGGTATCCGCATCCTGGAGAAGCACCCCACCCCTAAGGCGCCTCAAGTCCAGGTAGGCTCCCTGGGCGGGGAAGGGCACCTCGAGGAGCCGGAGGTTCTTCTTGCGGGAAAAGACCGCCAGGGCCTCCGGGGTGAAGCCCGGGGCCAGGACCACCTCCAAAAAGACCTCCCTCATGGCCTCCGCCGTGGGTCCGTCCACCTCCCGGTTAAAGGCCACGATGCCCCCGAAGATGGAAACCGGGTCCGCCTCGTAGGCCTTCCGGTACGCCTCCAAAGGACCTTCCCCCAAGGCCACCCCGCAGGGGTTCTGGTGCTTGATCGCCACGCAAGCAGGGCCCTCAAACTCCGAGACCAGGTTCCAGGCGGCCTCGGCGTCCAGGTAGTTGTTGAAGCTCATGGCCTTGCCCTGGAGGACCCGGGCCTCCAAAAGAGGCCCCTTTTCCCCATAAACCCGGTAAAGGGCCGCTTCCTGGTGCGGGTTTTCCCCGTAGCGCAAGGGGCTTTCCCGCCTGAGGACCAAAAACTTCTCGGGGGGGAACTTCTCTCCGGCAAGCCACTCGGCGATGGCGGCGTCGTAGCTGGCAGTGTGGGCGAAGGCCTTGCGGGCAAGCTCCCTGCGGAACTCAAGGGAAGGGCCTTCCTCGAGGGCCTGAAGCACCCGAGGGTAGTCCTCAGGGTCGCACACGGGCAGGACCGCCATGTGGTTCTTGGCCGCCGCCCGTAGCATGGCGGGGCCCCCGATGTCGATCTGCTCCAGGGCCTCGGCGAAATCCGCCCCCCTGGCCACCGTCTCCCGGAAGGGGTAGAGGTTCACCGCCAGGACCCCGATCCGCTCAAAGCCCAGGGCCCTGAGCTCCTCCTCCTGGTCGGGCCGGGCGAGAAGCCCCGCATGCACCTTGGGGTGGAGGGTCTTGACCCGGCCCTCGAGGACCTCGGGAAAACCCGTGAAGTCCGAGATGTAGGTGACGGGAAGCCCCGCCTCCACCAAGGCCCTGTGGGTACCCCCGGTGGCCAAGAGCCTATAACCCAGCTCTAAAAGCCCCTGGGCGAAGGGCACGAGCCCCCTCTTGTCGGAAACGGAAAGAAGCGCCCACATAAGGTGCATTCTACCGGCTACACTAAGGGGGATGAGCATCTACGAGGCCATCAAGGAAACCATCAAGGAGGCCATGAAGGCCCGGGACCAGAAGACCCTGGACTTCGCCCGGGTGGTGAAGGCGGAGCTGGACCGAAAAGGGGATGGCAAACCCCTGCCCGATGCCGAGGCGGTGAAGGTGCTCAAGGCCCTGCGCGAGATCGCCCTGGAGCAGGGCAATACCTTTGAGGTGGAGTTCCTGGACCGCTTCCTCCCCAAGGAGATGAGCGAGGAGGAGATCGAGGCCTGGATCCGGGAAAACATAGACCTGTCCCAGTTCAAGACCCCCCTGGCCGCCATCGGGGTGGTGACCAAGGCCCTGGGCCCCAGGGCCCCCGGGGAGAAGGTGCGCCGGGTCATAGAGCGCTTGGCGAGATGAGCCCCTGGAAGCGCCTCGAGCTGGAAGAAATCCTCTCCGAGCCCGTAAGGCTGGTGCGGGAAAGGTTGCGCACCCACACCGGCAAGGAGCTCACCTACATCTACCGCCCGGGGCCGGTGGCAGCGAGTTTCGTCCTTCCCGTGACCGACAAGGCCACCGCCCTCCTCATCCGCCAGTACCGCCACCCCACGGGCAAGTTCCTCCTGGAGATCCCCGCGGGCAAGGTGGATCCCGGGGAAACCCCCCTGGAGGCTGCCCAAAGGGAGCTTTTGGAGGAGGTGGGCGCCGAGGCCAGGCGGTTCTTCCCCCTTCCCCCCTTCCACCCCCAGCCCTCCTTCACCGCGGTGGTCTTCCACCCCTTCCTGGCCCTTCAGGCGGAGGTGGTGGCCAAGCCGGCCCTCGAGGACGGGGAGCTTCTGGAAACCGTGGAACTCCCCCTTCCCGAGGTCTACCGCCTCCTGGAGACCGGGGAGATCCAGGACGCCTCCACCGCCCTCACCCTCTTCTACGCCCGCCCCCACCTGGAAGCCGAAGGCCTCCTGTAAAACCCCCACCCTGCCCTCGCCCGGATACCCCTGTGGGGCACGATGTAGCGGGAAGGGGTATAAAAAGCCGTATCTGGGTGCATAAAACGCGCCTGGGAAAGGGGCCAGGGGCTTGGTAGACTGGCCCCGTATGAAACCCAGCATCCACACTCCGCTTCCCGGTCCCAAGGCCAAGGCCCTCCTGGAAAGGGGTCAGGAGGTCCTCTCCCCTTCCTACATCCGCCCCTACCCCTTTGTCCCCGCCCGGGGGCAGGGCGTGTTCCTGGAGGACGTGGACGGGAACATCTTCCTGGACTTCATGGCGGGGATAGCGGTCAACACCACCGGCTACGCCCACCCCAGGGTGCTGGAAGCCGTGCGGGCCCAGGCGGAGCGCTTCGCCCACGTGTGCTTTTCCGACTTCACCCACGAGCCCACCCTTTCCCTGGCGGAAAGGCTGGTGGGGAGGCTCGGCGGAGGCTACCGGGTCTTCTTCGGCAACTCCGGCACCGAGGGGATCGAGGCCGCCATCAAGCTGGTGCGCCACCACACGGGAAGGCCTTACCTCCTGGCCTTTACCGGGGCCTTCCACGGCAGGAGCCTGGGCGCCCTCTCCCTCACCGCCAGCAAAAGCGCCTACCGCAAGGGCTTCTCCCCTCTCCTTCCCGGGGTGGTCCACGTCCCCTTCCCCAATCCCTTCCGCCCCCCCCTGGGGGCAAGGCCGGAAGAGGTGGGGAAAGCGGTGCTGGAACACCTGGAGCACCTTTTCCGCACCGTGGTGCCCCCGGAGGAGGTGGCCGCCTTCTTCCTGGAGCCCATCCAGGGCGAAGGGGGATATTTGGTGCCTCCGCCGGGCTTCATCCCCGAGCTCAAGGCTCTTCTGGAACGCTACGGCATCCTCCTGGTGGCGGATGAGGTGCAGTCGGGCGCTGGCCGCACCGGGCTCTTCCTCGCCCTCGAGCACGAGGGGGTCAAGGCGGACGTCTACGTCCTGGCCAAGGGCCTGGCCTCCGGCTACCCCCTGAGCGCCCTTCTTTTCCGGGAGGAACTCGCAAGCTGGCGCCCCGGGGCCCACGGCACCACCTTTGGCGGCCAGGCGGTGGCCGCCGCCGCCGCCCACGCCACCTTGGACCTCCTGGAGGCGGGTCTCATGGAAAACGCCAGGCAGGTGGGGGCCTACCTCCTCAGGGAGCTCAAGGCCATGCAGGGCCGCTTCCCCTTCCTGGGGGATGTGCGGGGGAGGGGGCTCATGATCGGCCTGGACTTCGGCACCCCAACGGAGGAGCGGCCCGACCTCAGGGACAAGGCGGTGGAGCTGGCCTTCAAGAAGGGGCTTCTCCTCCTCCCCGCCGGGCCTTCCGCCCTCCGCATCGCCCCGCCCCTCATCCTCACGGAACAGGAGGCGGCCCTGGGTCTGGAGATCCTCGAGGAGGTCTTCCAGGCGCTCTAGCGCCCTCCTGCCCCAGGGCAAGGGGTTCAGAAAACCCTTCACCGGGGCCATGCTGGAGTGGCTACAGGGCGCGATACCCGGCGAAGCGGTTCGCTTAAAAGCCAGGGGGGATGAAAACTGGGCCAGGGAGAACCTCCCTGGCCCCAAACCTTCGGGTTCTATTTGGGCTCTCCGGGCCAGTCCCCCACCACCCCCGGCGCCGCCCACTCCATGGTGAGGAGCTCCTGGAGGGTGGCCTTTTTCCCCGCCGGGATTCGCAACACCCCCTTCCGGTCCTGGATGGGACCCGTGAAGGGGTCAAAGGTGGGCTTGGGGCTCTGCATATCCTTCAGAAGGGCCATGATGCGGTCGTAGACGCTCACCTTCTTCCCGCCCACCGTCATCTCTGCCTTCTGCAACAGGGGCACGTGCTTGGGGTTTATGGGCACCCCGTAGTCCGCCCCCATCTCCACCGCCTTGTGCTGCAGGAGCCAGAAGTAATCCACATTCTCCAGGTTCTTGGCGGTGTAGACCCCCTCCTTCACCTTCTTGAGGAAGTCAATGTAGATCACCTCCCAGTGGACGATCTGGCCGGAGACCACGTGGTCGGGAGCGAACTTCAGCATGGGGGTGTAGTGGCCGAAGGAGTAGGCCCCCTTCTTGGCCGCCGTCTGGATCACCGTGGGGGTGTCCTCGGTGAAGGCAAAGACGTCCGCCCCTTGGGCCAGAAGGGCCTCCGTGGCCTCTCGGGCCTTGGCCGGGTCGTACCAGGCGTTGATCCAGCGCACCAGCACCTGGGCCTTGGGGTTCACCGCCCTAACCCCCAGGGTGAAGGCGTTGATGTGGCGCTTCACCTCAGGGATGGGGAAGGCGGCCACATACCCCACCTTGCCCGTCTTGGAAAGGGCCCCGGCAGCCAGGCCGTTCAGGTAATAGACCTGGTAGAAGTCCGCCATGTAGGTGGCCACATTGGGAGCCCGCTTGATCCCGGTGGCGTGGGCAAAGATGACGTTCGGATACTTCTTTGCCCCCTCGAGGACCGCCTCCATGTACCCGAAGCTGGTGGCGAAGATCACCTGGCACCCCTCCTTCACTAACCGGTCGATGACCGGAAGGGCCTGGGCCTCGGGCACGCTTTCCACATACCGGGTTTCCAGCCAGGGAAGGGCGGCCTCCGCCTTCTTCCGCCCTTGATCGTGGGCGTAGGTCCAACCCGCATCCCCGATGGGCCCCACGTAGATAAAGCAGGCCTTGAGCTTATCCCCTTGGGCCCACACCAACCCCAACGCCAATAGCAGCAAACCCAGAATCCTCCTCATCCTTCACCTCCCCCGGTCAAAGGGCTGGCCCAGGGCCTTGGGGGCCCGGGCGCGGCCCGAGAGGGCCAGGACCAGGATAACCAAAAGGTAGGGCATGGCGGCAAAGGCCTCGGACGGTATAGGTACACTGCCCTGCAAACGGAACTGCAGGAAGAACAGGAGGCCAAAAAAGTAAGCCCCCAGCACCGCCCTTAAAGGCTGCCAGCCCGCCAGGATCACGAGGGCGATGGCCACCCAGCCCAGCCCCGAGGTCATGCCGTCCGTCCAGGAGGGGCGGTAGGCCAGGGAAAGGTAGGCCCCAGCCAGGCCGATCATCCCGCCCCCCAGGGCCAAGGCCAGGTACCGCACCCCGTCCACGCTCACCCCGAAGAGATCCGCCGCCTTGGGGTTCTCCCCCACGCTCCTCAGGTAAAGGCCATAGCGGGTGCGGGAAAGGAGGAGGTGGAGGCCCAGGGCCAGGATCAAAGCCAGCCCGGCCAACACCCCTTCCGGCAGGGGGTCGGGCAAGGGGGTTCCCTCGTACCGCTTCCCCAACAGCCCCGAGGCCCCAAGGCCCAAGGCGGCCAGGGCAAGCCCCGCCACGAACTGGTTGGCCCGGAGAAACACGGCGAAGACGCCCAGGAAAAGGCCCAGCAAGGAACCCACCCCAACCCCGCAAAGAACCCCCCAAACCGGCCCGGCCTCGAGGGCCGCGGCAAAGGCGGCCAGGGCAGAAAGCGCCATCATGCCCTCCACCCCCAGGTTCACCACCCCTCCCCGCTCGGAAAGAAGGGCCCCCAGGGAGGCCAAGAGTATGGGCGTCCCGAAAAGTACCGCGCGCACCAGAGCCTCTTCCATCAGCGCCTCCAGACCAAGCGACGTTGGCTCAAGGCCTCGGCTCCGATGAGGCTGAGGAGCAAAAGCCCCGCCACCACGTCCACCACCCGAAAGGGCATGGAAAGGGCAAGCTTCAAGGCATCCCCCCCGGCCAGGATGAGGCCGAGAAGGGGGGCGGTAAAGAGCGCCCAAAGGGGCCTTCCCCGGGCCAGCCAGGCCACCAGGATGGCGGTGAAGCCGTACCCCAGGGAGATCTGGGCGGGCTCCAAAAGCCTCAGGTGGATGCCCGCCACCTCCCCCACCCCCGCCAGGCCCGCAAGGAAACCGGAAAGAAGCGCCGCCAAGAGGATCAGCCTGCCCCCCTTAAGGCCCAGGTACCGGGCAGCCTCCGGGTTTTCCCCCAGGATGCGCCATTCAAAGCCCAAGGGGGTGCGGAAGAGCAGGAGCTGAAGCCCCAAGGCCGCCGCAATCCCAAGAAGCAGGGTGGGCCAGTGCACCAGGGTATCCCCCAGGCGGGGAAGCTGGGCCTCCGGGGGAAACCGGTCCGTGTAGAGGAAGCCAAAGACCATCTGCCCCTTCCAGGGTCCCGCCACCAGGTAGACCACCAGGTAGTAGACCAGGTAGTTCTGCATGAGGGTGGTTAGGATCTCGTTGGCCCCAAAGCGCACCCGAAGCCAGGCGGCAAGCCCACTCCAAACCGCCCCCAGACCGCCCCCCAAAAGGAACATGAGGGGCAGGGTCCAGGGTCCGGGAGGCAGGAAAAGGGCCACGTAGCCTCCTCCCACCGCCCCCATGAGAAGCTGCCCCTCCGCCCCGATGTTGAAAAACCCTACCCTAAAGGCCAGGGCCAAGCCTGCCCCGATAAGGAGGAGGGGGATGGTGCGCCGCCCTACCTCGGCCAGGCCCAAGGAATCCCCCAGAGGGGAGAGAAGAAGCCCGTAGGCCTTTAGCGGGGATACCCCATAGAGGAGGAAAAGAAGGCCTAAAAGCAACAAGGCCAGGGCCACGACCAGGCTATAGGCCAAGAACACCTTCCAGGGGCTTGGGCTAGGATCCAGCTCCCACCTCATACCCGCCCCTCCGTCATCATCCGCCCCAGCCGCTCCCGGTCCGCCTCCTCCCGGGGAACGGGCCCCACGAAGCGCCCGTGGTACAGGGCCGCCACCCTATGGGAGAGGGCCAGGATCTCGTCCAGGTCCTCGCTGACCAAAAGCACGGCCGCACCGCCTTGCACAAGCTCCAGGATACGCCCGTGAACCTCCTCGGTGGCCCCCACATCCAGCCCGTAGGTGGGGTGCATGGCCAAGAGAAGGCGAGGCCCCCCCTGGAGCTCCCGGGCCAGGATCACCTTCTGCACGTTTCCTCCCGAGAGGAACCGCACCGGGGTGCGGGGGGAGGGGGTGCGGATGCCGTAGCGCTGGATCAAGCCCTCCGCCTCCATTTCCATGGCCCGGTAATCCAGCAAGCCCCTGCGAACAAAGCGAGGGTAGGTTCTAAGGGCCAGGTTTTCGGCCACGCTCATGCCCCCCACCACCCCCATGCTCCGCTCCTCGGGAATATGGGCCACCCCTTGGCGGAAGAGGCCCATGGGGTCCCGGGGCCAGGGCTTGCCAAGGAACCGCACCCGGCCCTGGTGGGGCCTGAGACCCGCCAGGGCCTGCACGAGCTCCGCCTGCCCGCTTCCCGCCACCCCCGCAATCCCCAGCACCTCCCCTGCCCGCAAGGCGAAGGAAACCCCCTGGACGGGGAAACCGTGCCGGGGCACCAGAAGGTCCTCCACCTCGAGGACCACTTCCTCCCGGGGCGGGGGCACCTTGGGGGGCGGGGCCAGGCTCCGGCCCACCATGAGGCGCACCAGGAGGTCCTTGTCCGCCTCCTGGCGCCAAACCTCCCCCACCTTCTCCCCGGCCCTAAGCACGGCAATCCGGTCGGCGATGGCCAGGACCTCCTCCAGCTTGTGGCTGATGAAGATCACCGCCAGGCCCAAGGCCTTGAGGCGCCGGATCTCCTGGAAGAGCCCCTCCACCTCCTTGGGGGTAAGGACGCTGGTGGGCTCGTCCAGGACGAGCACCCGGGGGCGGTTAAGGAGGGCGCGAAGGAGCTCCACCCTTTGCTTCTCCCCTGCGGAAAGACGGGCCACGGGCGCCTCGAGGTCCACGCCCAAAGGATGCCCTTCTAAAAGCGCCGCAAGCCGCCTCACCAGAGCCCGGCGGGAGAAAGCCAGGGGCAGGTCCAGGCCCAGAGCCAGGTTCTCGGCCACGGTGTGGGCCTCAATGAGCTCCGGATGCTGGGGCACCAAGGCGATGCCCAGCCGCTGGGCGGCCTTGGGGGACGGGATACGTACCTCTTTGCCCTCCAGGAGGATCCGCCCCTCATCCGGGGCATAAAGGCCGTAGAGGATGCTCACCAAGGTGGTCTTCCCCGCCCCGTTTTCCCCCAGAAGGGCCAGGACCTCCCCCCGGGCCACCGCGAGGGTGATCCGGCGGTTGGCCACCACGGAACCAAAGCGCTTGGTGATGTTCTCCAGTTTCAGCATGGACCGGGCCACAAGGGCCGGCCTTGAGGATACCACGCCCCAAAGAGCCGAGGCCTCCCGAGGTCGAGCAGATTGGAGTTAACTGGTCCTGAAGGCTGGGAATCCGTAGCCGTCCAACAAAAGGATGAAGGCGGAACCCCCATCCGCTGGCTACAAGCCCGTGCCCGCCATCCAGGGGATCCCGATGTGTTCTGGGAACTCTGCCCATACCCTTGCCGCTATATGGGGACCCAAGACAGGCCCAGCGCCGGTTGGCAAAATCTTCTCATGGTGCTATTCTGAGTAAAGAAGCCGGTTCCCAGACAACTTCTTGCCCATGGTTCCGTTCCGCAACCTTGTAAACAGGAGGTCCCGGGTGAAGACGCCGGTTCAAGTTTTTTTGACCACCGCGCATGCGATGGCATTGGTGGTTATTTTGTTCCTTGGGCTCCCCGCGCCCGCTTACGGCCTCTCCATGGGCTACCACTATGACCTTATTCGTGAGGCAATGCGACAGGAGGGATTCGGGAAAGACGCTTTCAGCATAGCGCTGGCGGCAAACTCCTATACCGACCTCTTCCAAGAGCAGGCTGTGGAATGGGTCATCGACGATGATTTTGCCAGGGCGTCAAAGCAGCTAGTGGACTTCCTCCACTTCGACGGGCTACCTGAAGGGCAGTGGATTAACCGCTATTGGCGACAGCTAATCCACAATACTCATGCGGCGCTCACCGAAAAGGTTCGCGCCCAGGACAGACTGGGTGCGCTGATGGTCATGGGTGTCACGCTCCACGTTGTGCAGGATTTCTATGCTCATTCGAACTGGGTAGAGCTTGATCTCCCTCGGCGCTCCGGTATCAAAGACGCCACCTATTTTGACCTCTCGCCAAAGCAACTAGAACCACTTCTCAGCGGAAGCGTCGTTTGGGGACAGAATGGTCTGTTCACCCACTGGGAGGGAGGGCTTAGCCACGATGCTCTGCACAAGGATCACGCAGGCAAGCCCTATTTTGATCAGGCGTACCGTTGCGCCTATAAAGCGTCCCTGCAGTGGCTACGTCTTATGCGGAAATGGATAGTGGATGATATGAGGAAACCCGATTTCTGGAATAGCCTGCAGGGCTTTCAGTTCACGGGGAATCGAGGACACCTCTACACCCTGACCAACTTTGACGAGGGCACAATACGATGGCTAAGCACCTACGGCGGTGCATGGAAAACCCCGCGACAGTGGGGCGAAAGCGATATATTTGCGGATGATATGCCCAATGTACCGGGTATTGGCATCACGCAGCAGTCCTCAGGCTATCCCTTTCTCGGTAGAGAATGGTTTTCAAACGCTTCTCTAATCGCCCGGGACCTGTTCGAGGTGCGGCTGAAACTCAACGGCACGTATACCCTGATCAAGTTGCTGCGCGTGGAAAATTTAAACGTGGTACACGGTTATGTAGATTCCCTGCTCCCTGTGGATAATGCTGTCATCTCCAATGCCATCTCCTTCCTGGCAAAGTCAACCCAGAGCGACTATTACCGTGTGAAATGGCTGAGAGTGCGCATTCCTGAAGCGATGGATTTAGATACGGGTGCGGGTTGGGACAACGTAAATAACGAGGAGGTGGGGGGAACCAGCGACTATTGGGTGATGTTCATAATAAATGGCGAAACCGAACATCCCTACACGGAAGCAGAGTATGTGGATAGCAGCCACTCCTATCCGGTCTGGGGAGTGATCAAACCCCTCTGGGGTACCCAACCGGTACGCGTGCAAATCCACATGTTCGAAAGCGACCCCACAAACCATAAGGACGAGGAAATGGATATCGCTCCCGGTGACCCCAAGGCGTTTTTGTTGGAGTTCGACCCAGAAACGGGAAGTTACGGATCGCAACTCGGATATCAGATATGGCGGACTCCAGGCGGGGGCTACTTTATTAAAAGCGACGGCACAGGAGACATGCGGGCCCGAATATACGTCAGCGTCTGGATGATGGAAGATTTCCCCCAGCCGCCCTCGTATCCGGTTTTTTATGCCGACAGAAACTATGACGGCCTATTCTTGCCCGTTCTGAACGATCGCGCAAGGCTCGAAGTAAATGGCTTTAACGATAGAGTTTCCTCCCTGTGGATACCACCTTGGGGTTGGTCCCTAGACCTTTACGAACACTCAAATTATCAAGGCAGGGTACTCACCCTAACCCATCCTGAGGCTTATCTGAACAAGATGGGATGGGAGGACAGAATCAGCTCTGTACGTGCCCCCCGACGGCCACAGAATCTGCCCCCGTTTGCTGTCCTGTGGGATGGGAAAGACTTCACGGGAGCAGCGCTTCCACTTCTCCAGTCTTTGCCTAACCTGAGCACCTATGGTTTTTATGCGGAACTTGACGCTTTTAAGTTTAACGACAAAACCTCTTCCATTGAAGTTCCTATTGGATGGACTCTGGAGGTTTACGAACATCCCCATTTCGAGGGAAAATCCACGCAACTGACCGGTAGCGTTGCCGACCTCTCCAGGATAGGTTGGGATAACAGGATATCCTCCGTACGGGTTATCCCATCTGTTGAGCGAAGGGAGGGTTCTGAACGTGAAGCGATACTGGCTGCGTTAGGAGAAGCTTTGAAGCGATTCCCCGACGAGGACCCAGCTGGCTTAGGTTTCAGGTACGAGCGTGCGGACGTGCGTCTGTCCCAGGATATAGATGTCAGGTTAAAGCTGAGGCACCTCATAGAAAAAGACGGATGGGCGTGGGTGGAGGCCCAAGGGGAAAATTATGCCTTCGAGGTTATCGCCCTCTTGCACAAGGAGGGCGAGCAATGGAGGGTAAAGGGCGTCGTTAACCCCGCTTATGTGGCTTGTCCTGAGGAGTCCGTGGATGTGCTTGCTTTTCTGTACAGAAGCTTCCAGGAAAAATTACCCCAGGTTCCTACGGAGATATTTCCCGAGGTACACCCTGAGCGTGAGGCAATCCTGCATACACTTCAGGGCGCAGTGCCCATAGAGAAAGTGGTGTTTCTCGTGAAGGAGTTCTCCCTACATGCAGGCGAGGCTCGGCTGATTGCCTATCCCCGCACCCCAAATGGCTTGGGGCAGTTTGAACCGCTCATCGCAGTGCTAAGGAAGGACAACCAAGGCTGGGAAATCGTGGACGTTCGCACGGGAACCGTCGATCACGGTGAGTAGGTTGAGCTATCGATACCTCCTCCCTCCAAATTATGCTCCTTAGCCGTCCCTCTATAAGGCCTGCGGGAAGGATTTACCGGAGTCACCACCCTGGCGGAACTGGGGTTTGGCGGAAGTGGGGTGGGAGGTAAAAGCGCTCTGGGGCGGCCAGGCTTAGACCATGGAGCGAGTTTCGGTGCGGTTGCCGCACAAAAAGTCCCCGCCCCCCAAGGGGGCGGGTTTCCCCATCCTGGACCTGGCGGGCCCGGAGGGATTCGAACCCCCGACCTACCGCTTAGAAGGCGGCTGCTCTGTCCCCTGAGCTACGGGCCCATAAGCGAAGCCGGGGTGAAACTTCACCCCGGCCATCTGGAGCGGGAGACGGGACTCGAACCCGCGACCCTCGGCTTGGAAGGCCGATGCTCTACCAACTGAGCTACTCCCGCGTGGTCGGGGCGGCCCGATTTGAACGGGCGACCCCCTGCTCCCAAAGCAGGTGCGCTACCGGCCTGCGCTACGCCCCGGGGCCTAAGGCCACCCCAGAGGCCACGATAACACTTGACCTCAAGAGGGTCAAGGCGTGCTACAATGGCCCCATGCGCTTAGGTCCGGTGGAAATCCTCCTCATCCTTCTCGTCATCCTCCTCCTCTTCGGCGCCAAGAAGCTTCCCGAGCTGGCCCGGGGCATTGGCCAGTCGGCCAAGGAGTTCAAAAAGGGCCTCCAGGAGGGCGAGGAGAAGAAGGAAGAGCCTAAGGCCTGAGAACCCCTTCGGGTACCGGCATACCGCCTGGGGCGTAGAGGCGGTAGCCTGTTGGGCGCACGTAGGCCGCCAGGGCCAGGCCGTAGCGGCGGGCCAGGCCCACCGCAGGGGCAGTTGCCCCCGTGCGGCTTGCCAGGAGCACCGCTCCCATGCCAATGGCCTTGCCCGCCATCTCCTGGCTCACCCTGCCGGTTACCGCCAAGAGCACGGGAGGCCGCATGTCCTCCAGGAGCATGTACCCTGCCAGGCGGTCCACGGCGTTGTGGCGGCCGATATCCTCGTTGAGGTAGAGAAGCCGTCCGGAAAGGTCAAAGAGGGCCGCTCCATGTATGCCTCGGGTCCGGGCGTAGCGCACCGCATGCTGGCGCAGCTGGGCCATGAGCTCCAGGGGCAGTTCGGGATCCAGGGGTACCTTCGGCAAGGGGGAAAGCCTGGGTTCACCATAGCGTAGCCCCGCAGCGCAACCGCTATCCCGCACCCCCACCCCCTTCTCGGGATCCCCGGGCAGGTCCACGGCCACCACCCCTTCGCCCACCAGCCACCGCACCCCCTCGAGGCCCGAAAGCACCCCGCTCAGGAAGAGATGGCCTAGGGCCAGGTAGACCTCATCCCCAGGGGTATAGCTGAAGGAAGCCCAGGGCTTGCCGTTCACCAAAAGGAGGAATCGCTCCTCCTCCGGCAAGGGATAGGCTTCCTCCTGAAAGCGGCCCCCTTCAAACCTCCACATCCTCCTCCTCCGCCAGGGCGTACCAAGCAGCCTGGGCCCTAAGGACAGCTAGATCCAGATCCGCTTTCAGCCTCAGGTCCTGAACCACAAAGCGCTCCCCGCAGGAACGGCACACATAAACCCGGTAAGGGCCCTCCTCGTAGTACGCCAGGTGGTCCGCTCGAGCCTCTCCACAGTAAGGGCAGGCCAAGCGCAAGGCCCGGAAGCTGGTATCGCAAAAGGCACAGACGTGAAAGCGACGCCCTTCCGCATCAAGGTATCCCACATCCGGAAAGCCTCCACACGCAGGGCAACGCTCCGCCCAGTCCTTCCCCGGGAGGTCACTCTCCCCTTCTTCCGGCCAGGAAATAAGCCGCAAGGCTTGGTGAAGCCAAAAAGCATAAGCTGGATCCTCCGGAACCTCACCCCTTCGCAAGCGCTTCGCATCCTCCAAGAGCTTGCCTTGGGTAGGAAGCCGCACGCCGGAAAGTAGACCCGGAGCCACCTGCTCCACCGCCTGTTGCACATCCAACAGGGCTTCTTTTAAAGCTTCCGGCCAGGGTTCTCGACGCCTCGCAAGCTGGCTCAACCTACGGTGCACCGCCTCCAGGATTTCCACGGGTTTACCTCCCTTAGGGCAAAGGGTACCCCCGCCCCTAAAGGGGCGGGGGCTTTAAGGTTACACTTGGCCTGCCATCACCACGAAGTAGCGGAGCAAAAAAGCCCCCACCAGGGTGAGAAGGGCCGCCAGGGCCGCGTTCCTCCGCTCCAAGAAGAGGGGCAGACCCCACCCTACCACCACAAACCCCCAGAAGGCCCAGGCCAGAGGACCTACCAGGAGGGCCAAAACACCAGGAGTGGCAGCCGGATACGTCCAGATGAGGTGCAAGGCCAAGACTGCCCCTTCCACGAGGGCGGAGGCAATGACCAAACGGCTCAGCTTTTCATGGGGATACCAAAGCCGCAAGAGCGCCCCTCCCGCCGTGGCCGCCGAGGCTAAGAAGAGCCAGGGAAGCAGGGGAGAGGCGTTCCAGAAGGGCTTGGCGGTTTGCATCAGGAGCACCGCGGTGTACCCCACCACCAAAGCCGCCAGCACCGCTACTCCCTGCTGCACTCCCCTAGAGGTGGGCCTAAGGTAGACCCACAAAAGCCCAGCCCCAGCCAAGACCAAGAACCAACTGCCCAGCCACATGACCGAAGCCGGGTGAAAGCCGTTCAAGAGAAGGTTAAGAAACCGCAAAGGTTGGCCTAGGTCTATGACCAGCAAGCCAGCGCCCACCGCCACCCCTAGGAACGCCCACAGGGCGCTACGACGCACCAAACCCTGGTCCTTGTCGTAGAAGAGGACGCTGAGCAAGTAAGCCCCCCCTGTGGTTCCCGCCAGGAAGAAGTAAAGGGCAATCCAAAAACCCCAGTGCTCCTCGCCCATAGGGTTGGGAAGGTTTACGGTGATCATTGACCGCCTCCTTTGAGGGCTTCGCGCCGCTCCACGATAAACTTAAGCCCCGCCCCCAGGGCCGCAGCGGCGATGCCAGCAGAGAGCCAGCCTGTGGCCGCCCGCTTCTCCGCCTCCCGGACCGCCTTAGGTAAGTCGTATTGGCTCGGGTGCTCGGTGAGCACATAGAGGACGTGGGTGCCCCCAAGCTCCGCTAGTCCGTAAACATTGGCCCTGGCATAACCCCGCTCTTTGAGCACCCGCACCCTTTCTTCTGCCAAAGCCCGGATCTCCTGATACGTCCCAAAGGTCAGAGCATCGGTGGGGCAGGCCTTGACGCAGGCGGGCTGGTCGCCATTGGAGATGCGGTCGTAGCACATGGTGCACTTGTGGACCACCCCTCGAGCCTCGTCAAAGTGGACCGCCCCATAGGGGCAGGCCTGAACGCAGGAGCGACAGCCGATGCAGGTCTTCTCGTCCACCGTGACCACCCCACCTTCCCGGTGGGCCATGGCCCCAGTGGGGCAGCTCACCACGCAAGGGGCGTGGGTGCAGTGCATGCAAGACCCGCGGATGAAGTCAAAATAGGGGTCGCCATCCGGCCTCAAGCCCTCGTAGTAGCGCATGGAGATCCAGGTATGGGCCGTAAGCCTGGGGGGGTTGGTGTAGCTTCCCCGGTTCTCCGTTTTTTCCGCCTCGAGGTCATTCCACTGCTTGCAGGCCACCTGGCAGGCCTTGCAGCCGATGCAGCGGCTGGCGTCAAACAGGATGGCATAGTCCTTCGGGTTCGGCATCCCCCACCTCCTACGCCTTCTCAATCCTTACCAGGAAGGCCTTGGTCTCCTGGATGAAGCTGTTGGGGTCCAGGGCCTGGGGCGTGAGCTGGTTGGCCGAGTCGCCGGGGTTCCCGCCCTGGTAGCCCCAGTGGATGACGATGCCCACCTGGTGCAACGTCTTGTCCCCCACCTTCACCGGCTGGACCCTGGGGGTGACCAGGGCCACCGCCTTCATCTCGCCGCGGGCACTTTTGATGCGCACCCATTCCCCGTTCTTGACCCCCAGGCTCTTGGCCAGCTCCACGTCCATCTCCACAAAGGGGTCAGGCTGGAGCTCCAAAAGCCAGGGGACGTTGCGGCTCATCATCCCGGTGTGCCAGTGCTCGGTGAGGCGGTAGGTGGTGGCCACGATGGGGTACTCCTCGGGGCTGCCGTAGACGTCCAGATCCCCCACCCAGACCTTGCACACCGGGTTCTTGTCCTGGCCGGAGATGAGGTTGGCCAAGGCGCTCTCCCAAGGCTCGTAGTGTTCGGGGAAGGGGCCGTCCTTAAGCTGGGCAGCGAAGAGCCTCCCCACCCCCTCGGGAAGCATGATGAAAGGCAGGGCTTTCTCCGGGGGCGCCACGCCGTCGGGAACGTCCCCTTCCCACTTCTCCTCTTTTGGATTCCAGCGCACCAGCCACTTGGCGGGGTTCCTGGGCTGGCCCTTAAGGTCCGTGGAAGCCCGATTGTAGAGGATTCGCCGGTTGGCGGGCCAAGCAAAAGCCCAGTTCTGGTAAAGCCCCAGCCCCAAGGGGTGGGTGTCCCTGGGATCCCGGCGGGCCATCTTGTTCCCCTCCTCGGTGAAGGCCCCGCAGTAGAGCCAGTTGCCGCAGGCGGTGGTGCCGTCGTCCCGGAGGTCGGCGAACCTGGCCATGAGCTTCCCGGTGGTGAGGTCGTAGCCGTTGTACTCCTTGGCCACCTCCTCCGCCATATGCTCGGAGTGCTCCCACCAGGAGAGGTTCAGGATGGCTTCCTTGTTGGGCCCACCCTCCTCCGCATAGAGCTTCTTAAGGCGCCGTACCAGCTCGGTGAGGATCCAGAGTTCATCCTTGGCTTCACCTGGAGGATCCAGAGCCTTGTCGTACCACTGGGCCCAGCGGCCGGTATTGGTGATGCTCCCGGACTTCTCCGCCCACACCGCCGAAGGCAGGAGGAAGACCTCGGTCTGGATGGCCTTGGGGTCCACCCCAGGCCGCTTCCAGTGGGCGGCGGTCTCCGTTTCCATGGGGTCCACCACCACCAGCCACCTCAGCTTGTCCAGGGCCTTCCGGGCCAGGTTGACGTTGGCGGCGGAGTTGGCGGGGTTTTGCCCGATAGCGATAAGCCCCTCGATGCGGCCCGCCAGCATAGCGTGGAAGAGGGCATAGTGGGAGTAATCGGCGCTCTGGTCGGGGATGCCGTCCTTATGGGGGGAGAGCTTGGGCAGGTAGCCGTAGGCCTCCTCAGGGGCCACTTTGGGCCACCAGGCCTTCAGGAGGCTCACGAAGTACTTGGGGTAGTTCTGCCACCAGTTGGCGGAGGGAGCGTAGTTGGCCTTGGGTACCCGGGAGCCCAGCCATTCCTTCAGGGTGGGCTTGTCTCCGCTGGGGAGGCCCAGGTAGCCGGGGAGGTCGTGGTAGAGAAGGGCGAAGTCGGTGCTCCCCTGGACGTTGGAGTGGCCGCGGAGGGCGTTCACCCCGCCCCCTGGAATGCCGATGTTGCCCAGGAGGAGCTGGACGATGGCGTAGGTGCGGATGTGCTGGGTGCCGTAGGTGTGCTGGGTGGCCCCCATGGCGTAGGTGATGGTGCCCGCCCGGTCGGGGCGCCCTGTGGAGGAATAGAGGTCGTAGATGGCCAGGAGCTTCTCCACGGGGATACCGGTGATCTTGGAAACCACCTCGGGGGTGTAGCGCTCGTACTGCCGCTTCAGGATTTGGAAGACGCAGTGGGGGTCCTGCAGGGTGGGATCGGTCTTGACCTGGCCGTTTTCGTCCACCTGGTAGGCCCAGGTGGAGGTGTCGTAGGTCTTCTTCTCAGGATCGTAGCCGGAGAAAAGCCCGTCCAGCTCCGTGGCCGTCTTGAACTCCGGGTGGACCAGGAAGGAGGCGTTGGTGTAGTGCTTGACGTAGAACTCATCGTAGCGCTTGTTCTCCAGGATGTAGCGGATCATGCCGCCCATGAAGGCGATGTCGGTGCCCGGGCGGATCTGGGCGAAGAGGTCGGCTTTGGAAGCGGTGCGGTTGAAGCGGGGGTCCACCACGATGAGCTTGGCCCCCCGCTCCTTGGCCTCGAGGATCCAGCGGAAGGTGAGAGGGTGCTGTTCTGCTGGGTTCCCACCCTGCACCAAGATCACATCAGCGTTCTTGAAGTCAATGGGGTGGTTGGTCATGGCCCCGCGCCCAAAGCTGTTGCCCAGGGCCGGAACCGTGGAGGAGTGGCAGATGCGGGCCTGGTGCTCAATGTAGACGATGCCCAGGGCCCGGAAGAGCTTGCTCATGGCGTAGGCCTCCTCGTTGGAGCCCACGCTGGTGCCCAAGGTGGCGATGGCCTCCGTGCGCCGCACCGTCTGGCCCTGGTCGTCCACCTCCACCCAGCCCCGGTCCCGGGTGTCCTTGATCAAGTGGGCGATCCGGTCCAGGGCCCATTCCCAGTCCTTCTCCTCCCAGCGCTCAGAACCCGGGGCCCGGTAGAGGACCTTGGTGACCCGGTATGGGCTTTGCACAAACCCCCGGGCCGCCTGGCCTTTGGAGCAAAGGGCCCCTTGGTTGATGGGGTGGTCGGGGTCGCCCTCGAGGTTGACTAACCTCCCCCCCTGCACCGCTGCGATCATCCCGCAACCCGTGGCGCAGTAAGGGCAGATAAGGGGCTTTTCCCCTATGGGCTTGCGCAACACAGGCCGGGCACCTTGGGCCATCCCCCGTTCGAGGAAAAGAGCCCCTCCCGTGACCGCGCCCGCCAAGCCGATAAACTTGCGGCGGGTGAGCATTTCTTCACCTCCTTCTCACCCCTTATACCCCCGCCCCGTTAGGCTGTCCAGGGGCAAAAGTCCTTAAAGGGCACCCCGTCAGGGATGCCCTTTAAGTGATTTCATTCACTACCAGGTTGGCAATACCCCCTAAAGCCGCTTAAGCACCTCCTCCGCCTCCCTGTAGCCGGGCTTCAGCTTTAAAGCCTCCTGGCACTGGTACCGGGCACCCTCCTTGTCCCCCAGCTTCTCGTTGGCCAGGCAGAGCTGGTATCGGTACTCGGCCCGCTTGGGCTCGAGGCGCACCGCCACCGTAAGGCGGCTTTTGGCCTTCTGGGCATCCCCCAGGGCCAGGTAGATCTGACCCAGGTAGTAGTAGGCCACGGGGAAGCGTAAGGGAGCCAAGGCCACCGCATTCTCCAAGGCCACCCCCGCCTCCTTGTGGCGGCCCAGGACGAAATAGGCCTGGCCCAGGGTGTACCAGCCCTCGGCGTCCAAGGGCTTGAGGCGGTGGCCTTCCTCCAAAACCCTCGCCGCCTCCTCCGCCCGGCCCTTCAGCAGGAGGGCCGAGGCATAGCGAACCCTTAGATTCCCATCCTGGGGTGAAAGCTGGACTGCTTTGCCGTACTGCTCCAAGGCCTCATCCAAGCGGCCTGCTGCCAGATAGAGCTCGGCCAAAGCCGCCCTCACCTCTGCGGAATCCTGCAGGCTAAGGGCCTTCTTAAAGGCCTCCTCCGCCTTGTCCGCCTGGCCCAGGAAGGCGTAGACCAGACCCCTTTGGGCGTAAAGGGGAGCGTAACGGGGGTTCACCCGCTCGGCATCGCGCAACACGGTAAGGGCCTGCTCTAAGTAGGTCTTACCTTTCTCCCGATCCTCCGAGGCCCGAAAGAGGGCCACGTAGGCCTCGGAGAGGACCATGTACCCCCCGATGTACCGGGGGTTCCTGGCCACCAGCCCCTTGGCGTTCTCCAAGGCGGGGTTAAGAAGCCCCACTTTGAGCTGGGCCCGGGCCAGCCAGTAGACGATATCCGGGTCCTGGGGCTTCTCCTTCAAGGCCCGTTCAAAAAGCTCCAAGGCCGCCTCGTACCGGCCCAGGGCGTAAAGCTGCACCCCAAGCCGGAAGGTATCCTGCTTCTCCACCTGGTTGGACGGGGGTGGGGGGTCTGGGCTAGACTGGGTACAGCCAGTAAACCCAAAGCCAAAAGGATCCAGCGCATCTTTCCCTCCTAAAGCACAAACCGCGTCAGGTCCGGGGAAGCGAAAACCGCCTCCAGCCTTTGCTCCACGTAGGCCCGGGTGATCTCCACCCGACCCAGGTTTGTCTGGAAGCTGACCTCCTCCAGCACCCGCTCCAAGACCGTGGCTAACCTCCTGGCCCCGATGTCCTCGAGCTCCTGATTGGCCCGGTAGGCTGCTTCAGCAATGGCCTTCAGGGCGTCCTCGTGAAAGACGAGTTCCGTGCCGTCTGCCCTCAAAAGCTCCGTGTACTGGCGGATCAAGGAGTTTTCCGGCTCCTTCAGGATGCGGTAAAACTCCTCGGGGCCCAAGGGGGAAAGCTCCACCCGGATGGGGAACCGGCCCTGGAGCTCGGGGATCAGGTCCGAGGGTTTGGCCACATGAAAGGCTCCTGCGGCGATGAAGAGCACATGCTCGGTGGACACCGGACCGATGCGGGTGGAAACCACCGTACCCTCCACGATGGGCAGGAGGTCCCGTTGGACCCCCTCGCCGGACACATCCGGCCCCACCGTACCCTCCCGACGGGCCACCTTGTCGATCTCGTCAATGAAGACGATCCCGTCCTCCTGGGCCCGCCTTCTGGCCTCCTCCTTCAGCTCCTCCTTATCGATGAGGCGTTCGGCGTGCTGGTTCTTGAGGACCTCCCGGGCTTCCTTCACCGTCATGCGCTTGCGCACCGGCCGCTTGGGAAGCAGGCCCTTGAGCATCTCCCCCATGCCGCCAAAGCCCTCACCCCCGAGAACACCCATGAAGGGCAGGCTTATCTCCTCCTCCACCTGCACCTCCACCGAGAGGCTATCCAGCCGCCCCGCGCGCACCTCGGCCACGGAGGCACGCAGGAGGGTGGCCAGCTCCTCCTCGGCCAAGGCCAGGGCTTTTTCCTCCACCTTCTTCTTCATTTCCTCCATCACCAGCTGGTAGCTGGCCTCCGCCAGATCCCGCACGATGGCGTCCACGTCCCGGCCCACATAGCCCACCTCGGTGAACTTGGTGGCCTCCACCTTGACAAAAGGAGCCCCCGCCAGGCGGGCCAAGCGGCGGGCGATCTCCGTTTTGCCCACCCCCGTGGGCCCAATCATGAGGATGTTCTTGGGGGTCACCTCCCGAGCCACCTCGGGCGGAAGTTTCTTCCGGCGGTACCGGTTTCTTAAGGCCACGGCCACCGCCCGCTTGGCCGCCTCCTGCCCCACGATGTGCTTGGAAAGCTCCCGAACGATCTCCGCGGGCGTGAGGTTCATGCTTCCCCCAGGGTGAGGACCGTTACCTGTCCCGAGGTGTAAAGGTCCACTTCGGCAGCAATTTTAAGCGATTCCTCGGCGATCTCCCGAGCGGAAAGGCTGGAGTGCCGGTAGAGGGCCTTGGCCGCCGCCAAGGCGTAGGGACCCCCAGACCCCACCGCCAAAAGGGGTTCTTCCGGGGTGATGACCTCGCCGCTTCCGGAAAGGAGCACCATCCCCTCCCGGTCGGCGGCGATGATCATGGCCTGAAGGTGGCGCAACACCCGGTCGGTGCGCCAGAGCTTAGCGGTTTCCACCGCCCCCTTGAGCAGGTTGCCCTTGGCCTCCTTGAGCTTCTCCTCAAAGCGTTCCAGAAGGCTCAGGGCATCCGCCACCCCGCCGGCAAAACCCACCAGGACGCCTTCCCCCACCTCGAGGCGCCTCACCTTCACCGCCCCCCGCTTGAGGATGGTCTGGCCGAAGGTAACCTGGCCATCCCCGGCCAAGGTGGTGACCCCATCCTTGCGCACGGCCAAGATGGTAGTGCCATGGATCTCCACGAGAGGCACCTTACCCCTAGGGGATGAGAAGGGCGTTAGGCGAGGGTTATGAGGGGAAGGATGCCAGGCCCCTCAGGCGAGCCCAGGCCCCTTCCCGTTCAAAAAGGGGAATACCCTCCTTCAAAGCCGCATGAACCAGGCCTTGCCCCTCCGAAAGACCCTTTACCGCTTCCTCCCAGGTGTAGGGAAAGACCTCCACCCCCCGGATCCCCTCCGGCCGGTAGAGGACCAGGCGCTCGGGGAAGGGCAGGGGGGAGCTTTCCAAAAGGACAAAGAGGTCCGCGTCGCTCATGGCCGTGGCCTCCCCCCGGGCTAAGGAGCCGAAGAGGACCACCGCCAGGACCTCCGGCCGCTCAGCCAACCTGGCTGTCACCTGTTCCAACTCCGCACGGCGGGCCTGCGGATCAAAGGGAAAAATCCGCATCACAACACCTCCTCCACAAACCTTAGAACCTTCTCTGCCAAGCGGATGGCCTCCTCCGCCTCCCCACGGGTATAGGCCCTGGCGGCAGGTCCTGCGGGGTGGGCGTCGGGATACCAGGTGGGGATGTAATACTTGTCCAAAACCTTGGCTGCCTCCAAGAGCTCTTCCGGCACCTCTATCTCCCCTGGCAAACCGCCCAGGAGATCCTGGATAGAGTGTCCCCAAGCCACTTGGCCTCGGGCGAGATGGAGCCCTTTCAGCGCTGCTTCCGCAGCCTGCTGGGAAGCAAAGCAAGCCCAGGCGTAGTCCTCGAGGCCCAGGCTTCCTATGGCATGGCGCAGGTTGTACCTGGCTTGTTCCACCCAGTCCCTCGCCCGGTTCACGCCCCCATGCTAATCCCTTGCCACCCTCCGCCACAAATCCCTAACTCCCTCTGGCCCTAAACTGGAGGGGTGAAGGCCAAGACCCTCGGCGAACTCCGGCGCACCTATCCCTTGGATAAGCTCAAGCGCACCGTCAAGGACGAGGCCCGGGAAAACCTTAAGGAAAAGCTCCGCAAGGGGGAAAGGCTTTTCCCAGGCATCCACGGGTACGAGGACACCGTCATCCCCGCCTTGGTCCAGGCCATCCTGGCCAAGCAAAACTTCATCCTTCTGGGCACCCGGGGCCAGGCCAAAAGCCGCATCCTTCGCAGCTTGGTTAACCTTCTGGACGAGGAAATCCCCGCCCTGGCCACGGAACTTAGGGATAACCCCCTAAGACCCATCTCGCCGGAAGGGAAGCGGCTTCTGGAGGAGGCCGGAGACGAAGCTCCCATCGTCTGGATAACCCGGGAGGAGCGCTATGTGGAGAAACTGGCTACCCCCGACACCACCGTGGCCGACCTCCTGGGGGACATGGACCCCATCAAGGCAGCCCGCAAGGGAACGGGGATGGCGGACCTGGAAAGCATCCACTTTGGCCTTCTTCCCCGGGCCAACCGGGGCATCTTTGCGGTGAACGAGCTGGCGGACCTGGCCCCCAAGGTGCAGGTGGCCCTGTTCAACATCCTCGAGGAAGGAGACGTGCAGATAAGGGGCTACCCCATCCGCCTGCCCTTGGATGTCTGGCTGGTGTTCACCGCCAATCCCCAGGACTACACGGCCAGGGGACGGATCGTTACCCCCCTCAAAGACCGCATCGGCAGCGAGATCCGCACCCATTACCCCAAAACCCTCGAGGAGGGCCTTAGGATCAGCGCCCAGGAAGCCTACGTACCGGAAGAAGTGGTCCTCCCCGAGTGGATCCGCCTTTCCGTGGAAGCGGTGGCCTTCGCCGCCCGGGAGGACCGCCGGGTGGACCAGACGGCCGGCGTTTCCCAGCGCCTTTCCATAAGCCTTCTGGAAGTGGTGGCCGCCAGCGCCGAAAGGCAGGCTCTTCTTCAGGGCACCAGGCCCGTGGCCCGCCCCCTGGATCTGTATGCGGGGCTTCCCGCCATCACCGGGAAGCTGGAACTGGAGTACGAGGGGGAGCTACAGGGGGCGGAAAAGGTGGCCCGGGACCTGGTGCAAAGGGCCTTTGGCATGGTCCTCCCCCGCTACCGCCTGCGGACCGAGGCCATCGTGGCCTATTTTGAAGAGGGAAACCTCCTCACCCTGCCCGAGGGAAGCGTGGAGGAAGCCCTAAACGCCATGGAGGAGGTTCCGGGCCTCCTGGAGGCGGCAAGGGCCCTGGCGGAAAGCCAGGAGCCTGAGGTGCTTCTTTCGGCGGCGGAGTTCGTCCTGGAGGGGCTCGTAGGGAGGAGGAAGCTGGCCCGGGGAGAAATGAGCTACCAGGCGGCGGAGAGGACGCGGAGCTATGGCAACTAGCCTGGAGCGAGACAAGTAAGAAGCCATACGGAGCTTATGGGCCAGGTGCTGAGGAGGATGAATGAAGGCCATTCGCTATAGCCGCTACGAGGGAAGCCTCGAGGACCTCTCCCCCGAGGAGATCCTGAGCCTCCTCGAGGACTTCCTCCTGGACTCCGGGTTTTCCGATCCCTTCCAGCGCTACGACCCCGACCCCGAGCGACAGCCCACCCTGGAGGATCTCTACGATGCGCTTCTCGAGGCCCTCCTCAAAAACGAGTTGGTGCCGGAGGACTGGCTTAGGGAAGCCCGCTTCGCCGACCACAAGGAGGAAACCCGGCTCCATCAGGCCATTACCCGCATGATGGAAAAGCTCCGTGAAGCCGGGTATATCCGCCTTCCTGGAGAAGATCCCACCAACCCCGCCCAAGGCGGGTACAAGGGCGAGGCGGGTGAGGCCCGCTTTGAGCTCACGGAAAAGGCCTCGGATTTCCTGGGCCTAAAAAGCCTCCGGGAGCTCCTGGGGGCTCTGGGCCGAAACGCTCCTGGGCTCCACCCCACCCCCCACCACGCCCCAGGGGTGGAGAAGACAGGGGAAACCAAGGAGTGGGAGTGGGGAGACCCCTTGGAGCTCAACGTGCCCGAAACCCTCAAAAAGGCCATGGCCAAGGGACTTACGGAGCTCTCCCACGGGGACCTGGTCATCGACCTCTCCGAGTACACGGCCAGCATGAGCACCGTGGTCCTCTTAGACTGCTCCCACTCCATGATCCTCTACGGGGAGGACCGCTTCACCCCTGCCAAGAAGGTGGCCCTGGCCTTGGCCCATCTGATCCGCACCCAGTACCCCGGGGACCGGGTGCGCTTCGTCCTCTTCCACGACACCGCCGAGGAGATCCCCCTTTCCCGGCTCCCCCTGGCCCAGGTGGGCCCTTACCACACCAACACCAAGGCGGGGCTGGAGCTGGCCAGGACCCTCTTGAAAAAGATAGGCGGGGAGATGCGGCAGATCATCCTCATCACCGACGGCAAGCCCTCGGCCATCACCCTTCCCAGCGGGGAGATCTATAAAAACGCCTGGGGCCTTGACCCCGTGATCCTGGCGGAAACCCTAAAGGAAGCCACCCTGGCCCGCAAGGAAGGCATACCCATCCACACCTTTATGCTGGCCCGGGAACCGGAACTCCTGGCCTTCGTGAAGAAGCTTTCCCAGATCACCCGGGGCAAGGCCTACCTCACCCACCCCGGCAACATCGGCCGGTACCTGCTCCTGGACTTCCTAAACAAGAAGGTCCAAAGGAACTGAGCCATGAAGCCCCTCAAGCACCAGGGAGCCTCTCACCGGAAGGGGAACGGGAAAACCCTCTGGGTTTTCCGCCTGAGTCTTCTTCTGGAAAGGCTCCGTCCCCGTGTTTACCTAAAACCCCCTCCCGCTCTGGTGCAGGAGCTTCAGCAGGTGCGCCTACCCCTCCGCCTGGACCTCCCCTACTACGCCGCCCATTCAGGCCAGGAGTACGTGTTAATTCCCTGGGATACCTACATGGAGGAGGGGGAGGAAATCCTAAGAAACCTCTGAGGAGGCTATGGGCATCCCAAAGCTCAGGCCCATTCCTCACATGCCCCTTGCCCCCGTCATGGCACCCTAAAGGCATGGGCATGTGGATATCCAGGTGGCTGGCGATCCTGGCCCTCCTGGCCCTACCTGGGGCCCTGGCCCAAGACTGGCGGCTTACCCGCAGCCAAACCCTAACCCAGGCGGGAGCCCGGGAGTGGCGGTACACCCTTGGCCCTTCGGGCAAGGAAGCCCAGGAGCTTTGGCGCAAGCTTTCCAGCCAGTACCAGGACCACCTGCGCGCGGGATACCAGGTGGACCTCGGGGCCTGGCGGGTCTACTTCCTGGGGGGGAAGCTAAGGCTTGAACCCCACTGCCCGGTGGCGAACCCCGCCTGCTTCACCTTTGGGGCCCTTCCTGTGCCCAAGGAGCGGCAGGACCGCTTCCTCCTGGAGCTTTCCCAACTCCTGCACCAGGCCCTTACCCAGGCTCAAACCACGGGGGGCGTGGTCCTCCTCTCGCGGCTATTCCGCCTCGAGGTTTCCCGCGGGGCCAACCCTCCTTATCCCGCAAGCCCCTCAGGCTGGCGGCCCTGAGCGCTCCTCGTCCCCTACGGTAAACTGGAGGCATGACCTTCTTTGGCCAACCAATCGGGGAACATCCTGAAGGTGCGTCTCCCATGGGCAAGGGTCCGGGGGGATGGGTTCTCTCCCTTCCCCTTTTGCGGGTTTGGGCGTGAGGGTGCTGAGGCTGGGCCTGGTGGCCTACCCCGGCCTCGGGGGTAGCGGCATCGTGGCCACGGAGTTGGCCCACCGCCTGACCCAGATGGGCCACCGGGTTTACCTTTTCGCCACGGAAAGGCCCTTCCGCCTGCCCAAGGATAGCCCTGTGGTCTACATCCCCGTGGACCTGCCCTTTTACCCCGTCTTCCCCGGCCCCCTCTACACCCTCTCCCTGGCGGGGGTGCTGGAGCGGGAGGCCAGGCGGCTGAGCTTGGAGCTGGTTCACACCCACTACGCCATCCCCCACGCCGCCGCCGCCTACCTGGGGCTTGGCGAGGAACTCCCCCTGGTGCATACCCTCCACGGCACCGATGTCTCGGTGCTGGGCATGGACCCGGCCTTCCACGGACCCACCCGGAAGGCCCTCCAAAGGGCCAAGGCCACCACGGCGGTGAGCCGGGCCCTAGCCCAGGAAGCGCAGAAGGCCTTCGGGGTTAACCCCGTGGTCATCCATAACGCCGTGGACCCGGACCGCTTCCACCCCAGGCCGGAGCGCAAGAAGCTCTACGCAGAGGAAGGGGAGTGGCTTTTGGTGCACGCCTCCAACTTCCGCCCCATCAAAAGGGTGCCAGATATCGTGCGGGCCTTTGCCAAGGTACGGAGGAAGGTGCAGGCCCGGCTCCTTCTTCTGGGGAAGGGACCGGAGGAAGGGGAGGCGAAGCGGGTTGCGGAGGAGCTCGGGGTGGAACGCTTTGTCACCTTCCACCCCCCCACCCCCCATCCCGAGGAAATCCTGGGAGCCGCCGATCTTTTCCTGCTGGCCTCGGAGGAGGAATCCTTCGGGCAGGCGGCCCTCGAGGCCCTGGCCAGTGGGGTTCCCGTGGTGGCCACCGCCGTGGGAGGAGTTCCCGAGCTGGTACGGCCCGAGGTGGGGCGGCTGGTGGAGCTTGGGGACCTGGAAGGCTTCGCCCAAGCGGTGCTGGACCTCCTCGCCCATCCCAGACTTTCCAGCATGCGCAAGGCTGCCCGGGAGTACGCCATCGCCCGCTTTCACCCCGAAAGGATCACCCAGGCCTACCTGGAGGTGTACCAAAAGGCCCTGGAGGACTCCCCCTGAATAGGAACCAAGCCCCGCCGGGCAAGCCACCCGGCGGGGAGAAAGGGGACCCCTTTTACCCGCTAGAGGCTACCCCTAGGCATGGGCCACCACTTCCTTTTTGGACCGTGCCCTGGACCTCTTGGCCTCCCGGGCCCTATGCTCCAAGGCCTTGAGCCCGCCCACCAGGGACAGGTCCAGAACCTGGTCCAGATGCTCCACGAAGTGGAAGGTCATGTTCTGGCGCAAGGGCTTGGGGATGTCGGCGAGGTCGGGCTCGTTCTGCTTGGGCAGGATCACCTCCCTAATCCCCGCCCGCCTGGCCCCCAGCACCTTCTCCTTCACCCCGCCGATGGGAAGCACCCTGCCCGTGAGGGTGATCTCCCCGGTCATGGCGATGTCGTGGCGGACGGGCACCTCCGTGAGGGCGCTGACCAAGGCGCTCACGATGGCCACCCCAGCCGAAGGCCCTTCCTTGGGAATGGCCCCTGCCGGCACGTGGATGTGGATGTCGGACTCCTCAAAGCGCTTCAAGGGGATGCCGAAGCGCTCGGCGTTCCGCTTGGCGTAGGAAAGGGCCGCCCGCGCCGACTCCTTCATCACATCCCCAAGCTGCCCGGTGAGGATCAGGTTTCCCTTGCCGGGCATCACGGAAACCTCCACGAACATGATGTCTCCCCCCACCGGGGTGTAGTACATGCCCGTGGCCACCCCCACCTGGGGCTCGCGGGCCTCGGTTTCCGGCAAGTAGCGGGGCGGGCCCAGGTACCGCTCCAGGTCCTTCTCCGTGATGCGCACCCGCCGCTTGCCCTCCTCCAGGATCTGCCGGGCCGCCTTGCGCAAAAGGGAGCCGATCTCCCGCTCCAGCTGGCGCACCCCCGCCTCCCGGGTGTAGTGGGTGATGAGGCGCATGAGGGCTGCTTCCGTGATCACCACCTGGCCCTCGGTAAGGCCGGTTTCCCGCATCTGCCGGGGCAGGAGGTAACGCTTGGCGATCTCCAGCTTTTCCTGCTCGATGTAGCTGGTGAACTCGATGGCCTCCATCCGGTCCCAGAGGGGGGCGGGGATGTTCTGGGGGAAGTTGGCGGTGCAGATGAACATCACCTCGGAGAGGTCAAAGGGCACCCCCAGGTAGTGGTCCACGAACTCCTTGTTCTGGGCGGGATCCAGAACCTCCAAAAGCGCCGCCGCCGGGTCCCCCTGGTAGGAGATGCCCAGCTTGTCCACCTCGTCCAGGAGAAAGACGGGGTTCTTGGTGCCTGCCTGGCGCAGGCCTTGGACGATGCGCCCCGGCATGGCCCCGATGTAGGTGCGTCGGTGCCCCCGGATGTCGGATTCATCCCGCACGCCACCTAAAGAGATCCGCACGTACTTGCGGCCCAGGGCCTCGGCGATACTCTTGGCGATGGAGGTCTTCCCCACTCCAGGAGGCCCCACGAAGAGGAGGATGGGCCCCTTGTTCACCTCGTCCGGTGGGATTTCCCCCCGCTTGGCCCGCTCCGCCTTGAGCTTCCGCACCGCCAGGTACTCCAGGACCCGGTCCTTCACCTTCTCCAGGCCGTAGTGGTCCCTTTCCAGGATCTCCTTGGCCCGGTTTAGATCCAGGTTGTCCTCGGTGCGGGTGTTCCAGGGCAGGTTCACGATCCAGTCCAGGTAAGTGCGGATGACGCTGGCCTCGGCGGAATCGGGGTGCATGCGAGCGAAGCGGTTGAGCTCCCGCTCCACCTCCTGCCGCACCACGGGGGGCAGGTTGAGTTCCTCCACCTTTCTGCGGAACTCCTCCACCTCTTCCGCCCCTTCCTCGCCGTGGAGCTCCCGCTGGATGGCCTTCATCTGCTCCCGCAGGAAGTACTCCCGCTGGTTGCGGTCGATTTCCTCCTTGACCTGCTGCTGGATGCGCCTTTGCGTTTCGATGAGCTCCAGCTCCGCCTCGAGGAGAACCAAAACCCGCTTCAGCCTCTCCGCCACATTAGGGGTTTCCAAAACCCTCTGCTTGTCCTCCAGGCGGAAGTCCATGTGAAAGGCGATGTAATCGGCGAGCTGGCTCGGGTCTTCCAGGTTCAAGACGAACTGGGCCACCTCGGGAGCCAGGTACTTGCCCTCCTTAAGGAGGGCCTGGAACTTGTCCTTTACCTCCCGCACCAGGGCCTTGACCAAGGTGGGGTCAGCGGGTTCATCGGAGAGCACCTCCCCCTTGGCCTCGAGGTGGTCCCCCAGGTCCAACCACTCCCGGACCCGCACCCGGGCAAAGGCCTGCACCAGCACCTGGACGGAGCCGTCCGGGTTCTTGCGCATCTTGAGGATGTTGCAGGCGGTACCCACCTCGTAGAGGTCCGAGGGCTTGGGGTTTTCCACCTCCTTGTCCTTCTGGCTCACGATAAGCAAGACCCGCTCCCGGGCCAAGGCCTCGTCAATGGCCCGGATGGAAACGGGCCTCCCCGCGTCAATGGGCATGACCATGGTGGGGTAGATGACCGACCCCCTCACCGGGCAGACGGGCAAGGTCTCTGGCAGCATGGTTTTCCTCCTTTCTCCCTTCTCGTCCATAGCCTAAGCCTACCTATATCAAGTTTACTGCATCGTTGGTTTTAGCACAAAGCCTCCCGGCCCTGGAGTATGCTGAAGGCCATGCGCCGCCTCATTTGGCTCCTTCTCCTGGCTCTCTCCTTGGCCCTGGCCCAGAAGAGCGGGGGCGGCGCAGGTGGGCGTCCCTACAGCCCCACCCCACCTCCCATGAGCCCGGGGCCAGCCCCGGTCTTCCCAAGCCCGGCCCCCTCCTATCCCCCGTATCCTGGTCCGGTGGTGGTCTATCCCGGGGGAGGGGGAAGCCTAGGCATTGTACCCGTCCTGGTGGTCTTGGGTTTGGTCTTGGTGACCGCCTACATGGTGCGGGGGCTCCGCCAGGCGGGGGAAGGGCCCACCGCCAGCGCGGCCAGGTTGCGCCTGGCCCTCCTGGCCCGCCCCCAGGTGCAAAAGGCGCTAAGGCAGCTGGCTGAGGAAGCGGACACCACCTCGGCCAAGGGCCTCGCCGACCTGCTGGACGAGGCGGCCCTCTTGCTCCTCAGGGAGGAGCCTGCCTGGCGCTTTGGGGATTACCAGGTGGCGGCGGGTTCCGAGGAGGAGGTCCTGGCCCGGTTCGACGCCTGGATGCTGGAGGAAAGGAGCAAGTACCAGGAAACCTTCCGCCACTTCGAGGGGAAGAAGCAAGCGGTGGAGGCATACCAGGCCCAGGTGGAGCCCGGCGGGCGCTACCTGGTGGTAAGCCTCCTCCTCGCCGACCGCAGGCTCCTCCCTCCCCGATCCCCCTTGACCCGGTCCCTGGCCAGGGAGGTCCTCATGGACCTAGCGGGATCCAGTTCCTTCACCCTCCTGGCGGCTTACCTCTCCTGGACCCCTGAAAGGGAAGGCGAAGCCCTGACGGAGGAAGAGCTCCTTCTCCTCTACCCGGAGCTGGAGAAGCTTTAGGTCCGCCCCAGGCCCGGGTAGAGTATTCCCGTGGTACGGGTTTCTAAGCGCACCATCACCTTCTTTCCCCCGGCCCAGGCCAGGGCCCTGATAGGGGATTTCACCGACTGGGAAAGGAACCCCATCCCCCTTCAAGGCCCCATCACCCTGGAGTTCCCGGAAGGGGCCTATGTGGAATACGCCTTCCTGGACGAACAGGGTAGGCCCTTCCCCGACCCGGACAACCCGGAAAGGGCCGACAATCCCTGGTGGACCTACCCCCGGGCCGTCCGCCTTCCCGGCCACCGCTTTGAAGCCCCCCCCGAGCCCAGGGAAGAACCCAGGGTAGAGCGGCACCGCCTGGGGGAAAGGCGCTTCTACGTGGCCGAAGCCGGGACAAGTCCCAAGGCCACCCTGGTGGCCCAGGACGGGGTGGCCTTCTACCGCACCGCAGGCCTCCACAAGGTGGCCCAGGCCCTGGTGGAGGCAGGCGAAATCCCCCCGGTGCGCCTGGTTTTCGTGGAGCCCATAGACCGCAACCGGGAGTACCGCTTTTCGGAAGCCTACGAGGAGGAGTTCCACCGGGTGCTAGGGGAAGTGGAACGCAGCAAGGACCCCTTGGGGGAGATCCTCCTGGTGGGGGCTTCCCTAGGAGGCCTTTTCTCCTTGTGGCAGGCCCTGCGCCACCCGAGCCGCTTCCCAAAGGTCCTCGCCCTCTCCCCGGCCCTAAAGGCCCACCCGGGCGGCACCGATGCCTACCGGGACCGGGAGTGGCTTTGGGAACAATACGCTGAGGCCCAGGTTTTGCCCCGCATCTATCTGGAGGTGGGCCTTTTGGAATGGCTCCTGGCCCCAGCCCGACGCTTCGCCGCCCTCCTGGCTGACCGCAAGGTTCCCCACGCCTACCGGGAAAGGGCCTCGGGGCACAACTGGATAACGTGGAAGCAGGCCCTGGCCCCAGGGCTTCGCTACCTGCTGGGGGAGGCATGAATCCGGAAGCCTTTCTGGTGCTCCTTTCCGTGGCGGCCCTCGAGGCTCTCCTATCCGGGGACAACGCCTTGGTCCTGGCGGTGATGGTCAAACCCCTGCCCACCCACCTGCGCCGCAAGGCCCTCTTCTACGGGGTCCTGGGGGCCTACCTGCTAAGGGGCCTGGCCCTTCTTTTTGCCGTGTACGTCATACGTCTCTGGTGGGTCCAGGTGCTGGGAGGGCTTTACCTCCTCTTTCTCATGCTCCAGCACTTCCGCGACCATTCGGAGGCCAAGCCCTTGCCCGAGGCTACCGCCCGGGAGTTCTGGCGGGTGGTCCTCCTCATCAACCTGGTGGACTTAGCCTTCGCCGTGGACTCCATCCTGGCGGTGGTAGCCTTTTCCAAGGACCTCCTTCTGGTCTTCCTGGGGGTGGCCCTGGGCATCCTCTTCATCCGCCTGGCCGCGAGCTATGTGGTGACGGTGATGGAACGCTATCCCAGCCTGGAGAAGGTGGCCTACGCTCTGGTGGGCTGGGCCGGGGTCAAGCTCCTCTTGGAAGGAAGCGCCACCTTGGCGGAACTCCTGCACCGCCCGGAGCTGGCCTGGCACCTGCCGAAACCCGCCTTCTGGGGCGTAACCTTCCTCATCCTCTTGGGGGGAAGCCTTCTGGCTTTACGCAAGCATGCCTAGGGACTGGGATGCGTTTTACCGCCAAGCTGCCCTGGAGCGGGCCCCCGCCCAGGTAGTGCGGGCCTACGGCCCCTTCGCCCCCAAGGGCTCGGTCCTGGACCTGGCGGGAGGCTTGGGCAGGAACGCCCTTTACTTCCTGGACAGGGGTCATCCCGTGGTCCTGGTGGAAAGGAGCCGCGAGGCCCTAAGAAAGCTTAAAGGCATCCGCGGCCTGACCCTGGTGGAGCTAGACCTCGAGGCCCCCAACGCCCTTACGCACCTTCCCAAAGGCCCCTTCGCCGCCATCCTTATGAGCTATTACGTAAACCGCCCCCTTCTCAAAGCCCTTCCTCCCCTCTTAACCCCAGGGGGGCTTCTCCTGGTGGAAGGCTTCAGCCGCCGGGAAGCCGTGCGGCGCCACAGGCCGGAAAGTCCTTTCTACTGGGAGCCCTACGAACTCCTCACCCCTCCCCCAGGCCTCGTGCTGCGGGCCTTCGGGGAGGGGTGGATGGAGGGCTACCGGGTCTTCGCCGCCTATCAAAATCCTAAGCCCTAAGGCCCCGGGCCACCAGCTCGGCGATATCCAAAACCTCCGGGGGCTTCTCGTCCTGGGCCGCCTCCACGTTCATCATGGCCATGCAGAAGGGGCACCCCGTGGCGATGACCTCCGCCCCCGTGCCCTTAAGCTCCCGGTAGCGGTTTTCCGAAACCCGCATGGCCCCAGGCTCCTCCTCCTTCCAGAACTGGGCTCCGCCCGCCCCACAGCAGAAGCTTCGCTCCCGGTTCCGGGGGGGCTCCAAAAGCTGGAAACCTACCTCCTTGAGCACATCCCTGGGAGCCTCGTAAACCCCGTTGTGACGGCCCAGGTAGCAAGGATCGTGGAAGACCACCTTCTTGGTTTCCTCGGACACCTGAAGCCTACCGCTTTGTAGAAGCTCGGCGATGAACTCCGAGTGGTGCACCACCCGGTACTCCCCGCCAAAGGCCTTGTACTCGTTGCCCAGGGTGTGGAAGCAGTGGGGGCAGGTGGTGACGATGGTTTTAGGAGCCACCTGGTTTAGGGTTTCCACGTTCTCCGTGGCCAGCTGGAAGAAGAGGTACTCGTTCCCCGCCCGCCTGGCGGAATCCCCAGTGCACTTTTCCCTCTTGCCCAAAACCGCCCAATCCACCCCGGAGGCGTTTAGGATCTCCACCATGCTCCGGGCGATCTTCTGCGCCCGGGGGTCATAGCTGGCCGCACACCCCACCCAGTAGAGGACCTCGAGGTGGGGCTTTTCCTCCACCGTGGGTACGCTAAGCCCCTCGGCCCAGTCCAGGCGCTTGTCCTGGCCGATGCCCCAGGGGTTGCCCGAGCGCTCCATGCCCCGGAAGGCATTGTTAAGCTCCTGAGGGAACTCCCCTTCCATGAGCACCTTGGCCCGGCGCACATCCAGGATGTGAAGCATGGGCTCGTTGCCCACCGGGCAGACCTCCACGCAGGCCATGCAGGTGGTGCAGGCCCAAAGGGCCTCCTCGTTCAGGGCGAAGTCCATGAGGGGCCTCGGGCTTTCCTGCCCGCTGGCAAAGGCCGGGAGGATCTCATTCAGTTCGTACCGCTCGGAGATGACGATGGCCGCCGGGGAGAGGGCCTTTCCCGTGGTGTAAGCAGGGCAGGCCTCCTGACAGCGGTTGCACATGATACAGGCATAGGCGTCCAGAAGCCGCTTCCAGGAGAGGTCTTCCAGCTTCTCCGCCCCAAACTTTTCCTCCTCCTTCTCAAAGTCTAAGGGCCTAAGGGCCCCGGGCTTCTCCTGGTGGAAGGCCAGGTTGATGGGGCCCATCATCAGGTGGATGTGCTTGGAGCGGGGAAAGTAGGGAAGGAAGAGGAGAATGGAGCCCAAAGCACCCCACCAGAAGAAATGCTCCATGGCCACTAAGGCTCCAGGAGAAAGCCCCGAAAAAACCATGGCCAGAAAGCTGGCCACCGGCTGGAAGGGGTCGGGCTCCCCTTGGGCCAGGCCCGCCGCCTTGGAAAGCAGGCGGCTTCCCACGTGGAAGGTGATGAAGGCCCCCACGATGGCCGAATCCCGGGGGATTCCCTGGCGTACCCGTTCGTGGAGAGGCACCTTGGGATTCCAGGTGAAATCCTGGGGTGCGAGAAGGTAGCGGCGAAGCATGAGCCCCAGGATGCCCACTAGGATGGCGGCGGTGAGGAGATCGGCCACGAGGTTATAGGCGTTCCAAAGCCCTCCTTGGGTGTGCAGGGGGAAGTACCCCTCCAGAAGGTCCACCAGGTTGACCAGGAGGTAGTAGATGAAGCCGTAGAAGACGAAGGCGTGGAGGAGGGAAACCAGAGGCCGCCTCTTGAAAACGGTCTGCTGCGTAAGGGTAAGCCAAAGGGCCCGGCCAATGCGCTCGGGCAGGCGGTCAAAGCGTTCCTCCGGCCGTCCCCTTCGGATGGCCAGATACACGCGGCGAAAGCCCGTGTAGGCGTAGTAAAGGCTTACCAAAAGGAGCAGGATAAAGAGGATCTTCTCCGGTAGCGTCAGCATGGGTGCAACCTCCTTATACTCGGTAAAAGTTTACCCCATCCCGGCAAGCTGGCAAGGGCGTACAATAAAGCCCCGTGGAAACGGTTGCCTTCGGCGTCCTCCTCTTCTTCGGCCTTTTGAACCTGTGGGTCTTCCACCGCTTTAAGAAGCCCTTGCTGCCCCTGGTGCTGGCCCTATTCGTGAGCTTCTTCACCTTCTTCCTCTCCCCCGTGCTTGGGCTTCTCGTCTTCCTTTTGGGACAGACTCTGGCCTTTTACGCCGCCGGGAAAAGGTGAAAGCTGAGGAAGGCCACCAAGGCGCCGAGCAAGGCCCCCACCAGGACCTCGAGGTAAGTGTGGCCCAAAAGTTCCTTAAGGGGCTCTGGGGCAGGGCCTTTCTCCAGCACCTGTTGCAGTTCCTGAACCAACTGGTTTAGGAGCTGGGCGTGCAGGCCAGCCGCCCGGCGGATTCCCGTGGCGTCGTACATGACGATGAGGGCGAAGACGGCGGCCACAGCAAACAGGGTGCTGCCAAAACCCTCCTGGAAGCCCACCCCCATGGCCAAGGCGCTGACGGTGGCGGAGTGGGAGCTGGGCATCCCCCCGGTTTCCAGGAAACGTTCCCACTGGAACCGCCCCTCCAGCAGGTAATAGAGGAAAAGCTTCAGGGTCTGGGCCAAGAAGTTGGCCAGGATGGCTGTCCAAAAGACCTGGTTAGCGAGGAGCTCCATGCCGCCTAAGCAACGCCGCCTTCACGGTATTGGCCATCAGCATGGCCACGGTCATGGGCCCCACGCCCCCGGGCACGGGGGTGAGGGCGGAGGCCACCTCGGCCACCTCGGGGTGAACATCGCCAAGAAGCTTACCCCCCACCCGGTTCACCCCCACGTCCACCACCACGGCACCAGGACGCACCCACTCCTTTGGCACCAAATGGGGCCGCCCCACCGCCACCACCAGCACCTCCGCCCGCCGGGTCACCTCGGGAAGGTTCCGGGTACGGGAATGGGCCACGGTCACCGTGGCGTCCTCCCGCAGGAGGAGGCCTGCCAGGGGCTTCCCCACAATGTTGGACCGGCCCAGCACCACCACCTCCTTGCCCCTTAGCTCCACCCCGTAATGCTTGAGCAGGCGGACGATACCCAAGGGCGTGCAGGGGAAAAGCCCCTCACCCCCGCTCCAAAGCTTCCCCACGTTGAGGGGATGGAAGCCATCCACATCCTTAAGGGGAGAGATGGCCTCCAAAACCCGCTCCGTGTGGATGTGAGCGGGCAAGGGGAGCTGGACCAGGATGCCATCCACCTCCGGGTCCTGGTTAAGGGCCTCTATGCGCCCGAGAAGGGCTTCCTCCGGGGTATCCGCGGGGAACACCTCCACCTGGCTCAAAAGGCCAAGCTCCCTGGCCCTCTTGTCCTTAAGGCGCACGTAGGACACCGAGGCGGGATCCTCTCCCAGGCGGATCACCCTGAGGGAGGGCACAAAGGGCAGGGAGCCAAGGGTTTCCCTCAGCTCCCGATACACGGTCTCCGCCACCTCATGGCCGGAAAGGGTACGGGCAAGGGTCATCTCAGTCCTCCTTGGGCACCGCCTTCAGCTCACCCCCCTGGATCCGCCGGTACAAGCGGCCCAGCACCCCGTTGACAAACGCTCCCGAGTGCTCTCCCCCGTAGCGGTTGGCGATCTTCACCGCCACCTCGATCAGAGGGGCGAAGGGAGTGGGCTCGTAGAGCATCTCGTAAGCTGCCAGGCGCAACACCGTGAGGTCGGTTTTGGACATCTGGGCGAAGTCCCAGCCCTCCACCGTATCCCGTAGCACCTGGTCCACCTCTTGCGCATGAACCTTGTATCCCTCCAGCAAGCGCCGGGCGAAGGCCATGCCCTCCTGGTCCAGGGGATCCCCATAAGAGTCCTCCTCGCCTCCCATCTCTTCCAGGGCGTGGCGGAAGGCCTCCTCCAGATCCACCCCCCCTGGGTATGGGCGAACAAGGCCCGCATGGCCAGTTCCCTGGCTCGCCTAAGCATGGGCCTCCTTCCGGTACTCCACCTGGGCCACGGTGAGGTTCACCGCCTGCACCTTCTCCCCTGTGGCCAGGTAAAGGGCTTCCGCTACGGCTTTTTGCACCGCCTGGGCCGCCTCGGGAATGGAAACCCCGTAGTCCACGGAGAGCACCAGGTCCACCGTGAACCCCTCCGGGGTGCGCTCCACCTTGATGGGCTTCATGCGGCGGAAAACCTCCCCCAGGGAGCGGGGAGCGGTTTCCAAGAGCCGCACCCCCTGGAGGTCGGAAAGGGCATGGGCCACCAGCCCCTCGAGGGCATGGTCGCTGATCTCGTACTCCACCATCACACGCCCAGTCTACATCTCCATCCGCCGGGCCACGAAGTTGGTGTAGACCGCCCCCCGGCGGAAGAAGGCGTTCTGCAGCACCCTCTGGTGGAAGGGGATGGTGGTCTTCAGGCCGGGTCCCTCGATCACCGTCTCGGCAAGGGCCCTTTCCATGCGCCGGATGGCCTCCTCACGGGTGGGAGCCCAGGCGATGATCTTGGCGATCAGGCTGTCGTAGTGGGGCGGGATCTGGTAGCCCGCATAGAGGTGGCTGTCCACCCGGATCCCCGGCCCCCCAGGGAAAAGTAGGGTTTCCACCTTGCCTATGGAGGGCCTGAAGCCCTTCTCCGGATCCTCGGCGTTGACGCGCACCTCTATGGCATGCCCCCGCACCTCCACCTCCCCCTGCTTGAGCCAAAGCTTCTCCCCCATGGCGATCCGGAACTGGGCCTGCACCAGGTCAATGCCCGTGATCATCTCGGTCACGGGATGTTCCACCTGGATGCGGGTGTTCATCTCGATGAAGTAGAAGTTCCCCTCCTTATCCACCAGGAACTCCAGGGTACCCGCAGACACATACCCCACGTGCCGGGCCAGGCGGGCCGCCGCCTCGGCGATGGCCTTCCGGGTTTCCAGGGGCAAGGTGCTGGGAGCCTCCTCCAGGAGCTTCTGGTGCCGGCGCTGGATGGAGCAGTCCCGTTCCCAAAGGTGGATAACGTTCTCCCCATCCCCGAGGACCTGGATCTCAATGTGCTTGGGCTCCTCGATGTACTTCTCCAGGTAGACGGCCGGGTTGCCAAAGGCGGCCCGGGCCTCCTCCTGGGCCTGCTGGATGGCCCTTTCCAGCTCCTCTTCGGTGTGCACCACCCGCATCCCCCGGCCCCCGCCCCCGGCGGAGGCTTTAAGGATCACGGGATAGCCGATTTCCTGGGCGGCCCGTTTGGCCTCCTCCACGCTCCCCAGCTCGTCCGTCCCCGGCACCGTGGGCACCCCCGCCTCCCGCGCCACCTTCCTGGCGGTGGCCTTGTCCCCAAGGGCCCGCATGTTCTCCGGGGTGGGACCGATGAAGGTGATGCCGTGGTCCCGGCACATCTCGGCGAAGGTGGCGTTCTCCGCCAGGAAGCCGTAGCCGGGGTGGATGGCGTCGGCCCCGGTCACGATGGCTGCGGAGAGCAGGTTGGGGATGTTCAGGTAGCTCTGCCCGGAAGGCGGAGGCCCGATGCAGATGGCCTCGTCCGCCAGGAGCACGGGAAGGCTCTTCTCGTCGGCGGTGGAGTGGGCCACCACGGTCTTGATCCCTAACTCCTTGGCGGCCCGGATAATCCTCAAGGCGATCTCGCCCCGGTTGGCGATTAAGACCTTCTTCATAGCGGCTGGATCAGGAAGAGGGGCTGCCCGTACTCCACGGGTTCCCCGTTTTTCACCAGGATCTTCTTGACGATCCCGGAAACCTCCGACTCGATCTCGTTCATGAGCTTCATCGCCTCGATGATGCAGAGCACCTGTCCCTTTTCCACCCGGTCCCCTTCCTCCACGTAAGGGGGGGCATCCGGGGCCGGTGCCCGGTAGAAGGTACCCACAATGGGGGCCCTCACCTCCACGCAACCCGCACACTCCTCCTTAGCCTCCTTAGCCTCCTTGGCTCCCTTGGCCTCCTGGGCCTCGAGGCCCGGGGCTCCGGCTGCCGGAGCCAAATCCGCAGGGGCGGGAACGCCAAAAGCAGTGGGGGTGGGCAAGGAGGGAGGCGGGGCCGGAGGGGTGGTTACCCCTTGCGGCAAGGCCACCACCTGCACCTCGCCTCCTCGGCGCACGGTCAGCTTGTAATCCGGGGTTTCCAGGGTGAGCTCGCTCACCCCGTGCTCCACCAGGGCCTGCAGGATCTGTTTCAGCTCCTTGGGCGTCATGGGTACACCTCGCGGCATAAAGCTTACCCCATGTGCCCACGAAACAGCTTTTGTACCCGGTCAAAATATACCGGAAGCAAGAGGGGCCTGGGATTCACCCAGGCCCCTTATCCTGGCCTAGGCCCGGCCCACGTACTGGCCCGTGCGGGTATCCACCTTGATGACCTCGCCAGGTTCCACGAAAAGGGGCACCTGCACCACCGCTCCCGTTTCCAAGGTGGCGGGCTTGCTCCCGCCGGAGACCGTATCCCCCCGCACCCCCGGGGGGGTGTCCACCACCTTGAGTTCCACCACGGTGGGCGGGGTAATCTTCAGGGGGCGCCCCTCGTACATATCCCCCAGAACGGTCATGCCCTCCTTGAGAAACCGGGCCGCCTCCACCTGATCCTTGGGCAGGTGGAACTGCTCGTAGGTCTCCAGGTCCATGAAGACCAGGTCGTCCCCCTCCTGGTACAGGTACTGGAGCTCCCGGGTTTCCACGTAGATGTCTTCCAGCTTCTCCCCGGAGTTAAAGGTGCGCTCAATGGTAGCTCCCGTCTCCAGGTTCTTGAACTTGGCCACCACCTTGGCCCCCCCGCGGCCGATCTTCTGGTGCTGGTACTCCACGCACTCCCAAAGGCCGCCCTCCATCTTCACCTTGGTTCCGGGTCTAAGGTCGGTCACGCTGATCATGCTTCCTCCTGTAGGTCCAGGACCTGGGGCCTAAGCCCTAAGAGGTCAATATACCGGAGGTACTCCTCTTCCCCAAGCTCCCGCCCGGCCAGGGCCACCAAAAGGGCCTCCATGACATTGGTGCCAAAGCTTCGCCCGTTCAAGCGAGGGGTGGTGGTGATGAGGCGTTTCACCCCCCTCTTCCGCAAAAAGGCCACGTCCTCCTCCGTGGTGGTGTTGGTGAGCACCACCTTCCCCCGCATCTCGTCGGGCATGTGCCGCTTGATGTAGTGCCAGTCCCCCGCCACCAGGTCCGCCCAGGTGTAGTAGCGGCTTCGCCAGTCCACCGCCCGCTTCTCCTGCTTTTCCCCCGTGGGGTAAAGGAGCTGGAAAGGAAGCTGGGTAAGTACCGGGAGGAGGACGAAGGCCAGTTTCTGCAGGAAGGAGAGGGAGTAAAGGGGTATGGGTAAACCCAGGGCAAAGATGAAGTCCCCGTAAAGAACCTTGGCCCCGGCCTCGTGCAAGGCCTCGGCCAGGCCGAAGCGGTCCACGGCGGAGGGCAGAAGCACCTTAGTATCCTTCCAGTCTATCAGCTCCGCCAGCTGGGCCACCGCCCGGCGCTCCAGGGTGTGCTTGAGGCCCGAGCCATCCACCACCAGGGTTTTACGGGCCGCCTCCTTAAGCCTTTTGGCATCCCGGATGGTGTAGCGCCGCCCCCCTGCCCAAAGGTAGAGGTCAATGCCCCCGAGGCCGATGGCGTCCACCTTTCCATCCAGCTCAGCAATGAGGCGCAAGGCTTTCTGGAAGTCCCCATCCGTGCCCCGCCTTTCCAACACCACTTCCTCCCCAAGGAGCTCCACCTGGACCACGGAGTCCCGACGGCTAGCCCCCAGGGACACGGAAACCACGTGCTTGGCCACGAAGGGCTATTCTAACCGAAGGAGGAAGCCAAGGACCAGCCAAAGGGCAGCCAGCAGGAAGAAGGGCCAGGTGCGCCGCACCCCCAGCAGGCGGGCTAGAAGGCCAAAGACCACGCTGCCGAAGGCAAGGGCGAAGAAGAGGGCCTCGAGGTTCTCAAAAAAGGCCTGCATGGCCCAAGGTTACCGCAAGACCCGCCCGAAAAAGGCCAGGACCCTTTGCCGGAACGCCCGGTCCACCGGACCGCGGAAGAGGTGGCCCGCCGGGTAGCTAAAGCATTCCACCGGCTTCCCCAAGGACTTAAGCCTGCGGCAAAGCTCCCATGACCACTCCGGGGGCACCTGGGCGTCTTGGGTCCCGTGGTGGACGCTGAAGGGCACGGAAAGCCTGTCCAGGTAGGTCCAGGCGGAAGCCTCCTCCAGGGTTTTGGGAGGAAGGGTGAGAAGCTCCCGGCCTCGAGTACCCCCCGACCAGTAGCGGATTCGCTCCAGATTCCGCCTCTCGTCCCCGCTCATGCTCCCGTAAAGCACCACGCCCTTCAGGCGGGGATCCACCAGGGCCACCAGCTGGGCAATCCCCCCACCCATGGAGTGGCCGAAGAGGCCGATGCACCGCCCATCCGCCTGGGGCAGGACGCCCTTGCGCACCTCGGCCAGCAGGTTCAGCACATCCACCGCATAGACGTGGCGCAGGCCCATGGCGGGCCTCCCCTCCGAGGGGGGGTGGCCCCGGTAGTTGGGGTGAAGGACCAGGTACCCTGCCTCCGCCAAAAAGTCGGCGTAGGGAGTGGTGTAGGCCAGGGTCCGGTAGCGGCTCGGCTCCACATACCCGTGAAGCACCACCACCACGGGAAAGGGCCCCTGGCCCAAAGGCAGGTTGGCAAATCCGTACACCCGAAGCCCATCGGAAAGATAGGAGAAAAGCACCCGGGTGAAACGGGGGTTTCTCTCCAAGACCCGTTCCACCCGGAACCCCCCCTCCCCATAAGCCCTCTCCCAGAGGTCGGGCAGGGTGAGGGGCTGGGCCAGGCCCACCCCCAGGAGGAGCACGCCCAGGAGCCAGGGCATCCTGTTCCCAGGCTACCGGCAGGCGGGGGAAGGAAATGTAGCCTACAGGCCCCTGGCCTCGAGCCACCCTGCCTGCAGGCCCTTCAGGCCAATGGCGTGATAGACCAGCTGGGCCGCGGTCATCTCCGCATGGAACTGGCCGTTGGGGGAAAGCTCCACGAAGTCCATGCCCACCACTTCCTTTTCTCGGAAGACCGCCTCCAGAAGGTCCACCACCAGGCGGTAGGAAAGCCCCCCGGGCAAGGGAGTGCCCACGCTGGGCATAACGCTGGGATCCAGGGCGTCAAAGTCCAGGCTGATGTACACCCTCTCCCCCAAGGCCTCGAGGATCTCCCTTAAGGGAAGGCCCTCGCGGTGCAGGCGGTGAGCGGGGAATAGGGCCACCCCTTTCCCCCTGGCCAAGGCCAAGGAATCCTGATCCATGGCCCGGATCCCCACCTGGACCAAGGGGAAACCCTCCCCCAGCAAGCGGAAAAAGGGCGAGGCATGGGAGTACACCGAGCCTTGCCACTCAGGGTAAAGGTCGGCGTGCGCATCGATGTGGAGAAGGGAAAACGCCCCCAAGGCCTCCCGGTGGGCCTGGACCAGGGGGTGGGTGATGGAATGGTCCCCCCCAGGGCCACCAGGAACTTGCCCGCCCGAAGATGGGCGAGGGCGGCTTCCCGGATCAGAGCGTGGCTTTCCTCGGCGCTTCCCGCCACCCAGGGCACCGGCTCCGCCGCATGGATGCCCACCTCCTCCGGGGCCACCTCGAGCTCCAAGAGAAAAGGCTCCAGCTCCCGGCTGGCCAGCAAGATAGCCTCAGGGCCCCGCCTCGCCCCCGGCAAGAAGGAGAGGGAAAGGTCGTAGGGCACGGGCAGGACCACCACCCGGGCCTCCTCGTAAGGGGTATCCCGCTCGCCAAAGAAAAGACGCATACCCCTAAGAGCCTAGCAGATGGCGCTAGCTTCCGAGAAAGTAAAGCTCAAGAAGCCGGAGTAGGGCCAGGGTGCCCCGCTCAAAATCCCGGATGCGGATGTGCTCGTTAGGGCTATGCACCCGGCTTCCCGGATACCCTACCCCCAATCCCACCGCCGGGGCTCTTAGGTGGTGCAGAAAAGGATGCATGGGACCGGACCCCGCCATGTTGGGGTAAAGCACCGCCTTCGCCCCAAAGGCCTCCTCTAACGCCCTCCGGGCAAGGCCCACAAAGGGATGAGAAAGATCCGAGCGTGCCGGGTGCTCTCCCTTCTCCAGGACCACCACTTCCACATCGTGGAAGCCTTGGGCCTCAAGGTACCGCCTCAAAAGCTCTGGGATCTCCTCCGGATCCTGGTCGGGTACCAGGCGGAAGTCCAGCTTGGCAAGGGCCTCCGCCGGCAGCACGGTCTTGGAACCCGGGCCCCCGTAGCCCGAGTGGAAACCGTTTACGTTGACGCAGGGCTCCGCATAAAGGCGCTGGTTGAACTCCAGGTTCCTGGCCCCGCCCAGGAAGTCCCGCACGCCGAAGGCTTCCTTCAGCGCCTCCGACTCATCGGGGATCTCCGCCAGCACCTCCATCTCCTTGGGCGAAAGGGGACGGACCCGGTCGTAAAAGCCCGGGATGAGGACCCTCCCCTCTTCATCCCTAAGGCTGACGATGGCCCGGCTCAGGCGGTAGATGGGGTTCTCCACCACCGCCCCGTAGGAGGAGTGCAGGTCAAAGGCAGCGGTGCGCACCCGAAGCTCGAGGGCCACGATGCCCTTGAGGCCCGCATACAGGTAGGGGCGCCCCTTGGCGTCCACCCCCCCTGCCTCCCAGACGATGGCCCCGGACTTCAGGAGGTCCTTTTTGTCCCTGACGTAGTCCGCGAGGTGGGGGCTTCCCACCTCCTCCTCCCCCTCCACCACGAACTTCACCCGGGGAAGAAAACCATGCTTTTCCCGGAACAAGCGCAGGGCCATAACCCTGGCCACCAGCTCCCCCTTGTCGTCATGGGTACCCCGGCCAAACCAGAGGCCGTCGCGTTCCACCAGGCGAAAGGGCTCGGTTTCCCATAACTCCAAGGGATCGGGGGGCTGAACATCGTAGTGGTTGTAAAACAAAAGGACCCTTTCCCCCTCACCCCCCTCGGCGTAGACCACCGGGGGCCCATAACCCCGATGGAGCTCCGCCTCAAGGCCTAGGTCCCGAAGCACCTCGGCCACCTTGGCCGCACCCTCCTCGAGGGCTCTTCCCTCGGCGCTCACCGTGGGCAAAGCTACCAGCTCCTCCAATAGCGCCCTGGCCTCTTCCAGAAACGACCTCATGGTAGACTGAGCATACTATGGTGGAACCTTCCCTGGTCCTCTACGGGACCCTGTACCAGCGGGCCATGGACGTGCTGCAGGAAACCCTGCAGGAAACCGGGGCCCGCTATGCCCTCTTCATTGACCGCAAGGGATTCGTCCTGGCCCACAAGGAGGCCCTCTGGGCCCCCAAGCCCCCGCCCCTGGACTCCCTGGCCACCCTGGTGGCGGGAAACGCCGCCGCCACCCAAGCCCTGGCCAAGCTGCTGGGAGAGGTACGCTTCCAAGAGGTGGTGCACCAAGGGGAACACACGGGGCTTTATGTGGACGAGGTCGGTGAGGTGGCCCTCCTGGTCCTGGTCTTTGACGAGAACGCTCCCTTGGGCAAGATCAAGCTCCACGGGAAGCGGGCGGCGGAAACCCTGGCCCGCCTGGCCGAGGAAGCCCTGGCCAACCCACCCAAATTGAACCTGGACACCCAGTACCGCGAGGAGGCCAAAGCCCTGCTGGACGAACTCTTTGGCAACTAGCATGAGCACCATCAACTTCGCCAACCGCGAGATCAACTTCAAAATCGTGTACTACGGCCCGGGGCTCTCCGGAAAGACTACCAATCTAAAGTGGATTTATAGCCGAATCCCCGAAGGCCGTAAGGGGGAGATGGTCTCCCTGGCCACCGAGGATGAGCGCACCCTCTTCTTCGACTTCCTCCCCCTGGAGCTGGGCGAGGTCAAGGGTTTCAAAACCCGCTTCCACCTCTACACCGTCCCCGGCCAGGTCTTCTACAACGCCAGCCGCAAGCTCATCCTTAGGGGCGTAGACGGCATCGTCTTCGTGGCCGACTCCGCGCCCAACCGCCTTAGGGCCAACGCGGAGAGTATGCGCAACATGCGGGAGAACCTGGCGGAGTACGGCCTAAAAGTGGAGGATATCCCTGTGGTGCTCCAGGTGAACAAGCGGGACCTACCCGATGCCCTGCCCGTGGAGATGATCCAGGCGGTGGTGGACCCCGAAGGACGCTTCCCCGCCTTTGAGGCCGTGGCCACAGAGGGAAGAGGGGTATTTGAAACCCTGAAGGAGGTGAGCCGCCAGGTGCTGGCCCGAGTGGGAAGCACTTAAGGATCTCCCTTCCCAAGGGGCGAGGCATCAGGCCTCGCCCCTATCTTCTTGAAAGGAGCCCCCATTCCCTCAGCACCTTCTCATGTAGGGACAAATGTACTTCACCCTTTTCTCAGCCTTGGGCTAACATGGGCCCCGTATACGGCAACCCGCCGTAAGGGAGGAAGGGTATGGAGGAAAAACCGGTCGGTGCAATGGGAGTGATAGTGGTTCTTACCCTCACCATCCTCGTCTTCTGGCTGGGGGTATACGCCATCTTTTTCGCTAGGGGGTAGGGTATGGTGGACGAGCACAAGGCCCACAAAGCGATCCTTGCCTACGAGAAGGGGTGGCTGGCCTTCTCCTTGGTCATGCTGGTGGTTTTCATCGCCCTCATCGCCTACACCCTGGCCACCCACAGCGCCGGGGTTATCCCTGCGGGCAAACTGGAGCATGTAGATCCCACGAAGGTGCGCACCGAAGGCCCCTGGGCCGATCCCGGTCAGGCAATAGTGCAGACCGGTCCCAACCAGTACACGGTTTATGCCCTGGCCTTCGCCTTCGGCTATCAGCCCAACCCCATAGAAGTGCCTAAGGGAGCTGAAATCATCTTCAAAATAACTAGCCCCGACGTCATTCACGGCTTCCACGTGGAGGGCACCAACATCAACGTGGAGGTGCTCCCCGGGGAGGTGTCCACTGTGCGCTACACCTTCAAGAAGGCGGGCGAATACCGCATCATCTGCAATCAATACTGCGGCATAGGCCACCAGAACATGTTCGGCAAGATCGTGGTAAAGGAGTGAGCTATGGCGGTGCGCACATCCGACATCAGCCGGGTCTACGAGGCCTATCCAGAGAAGAAGGCCACCCTCTACTTCCTGGTCTTGGGCTTCATTGCCGTAATCATCGGGAGCCTCTTCGGCCCCTTCCAGGCGCTGAACTACGGCAATGTGGACGCCTACCCCCTGCTCAAGCGCCTGCTGCCCTTTGTCCAGTCCTACTACCAGGGCCTCACCCTGCACGGGGTGCTGAACGCCATCGTGTTCACCCAGCTCTTCGCCCAAGCGGTAATGGTTTATCTGCCCGCCCGAGAGCTCAACATGCGGCCCAACATGGGCCTCATGTGGTTCTCCTGGTGGATGGCCTTCGTCGGTCTGGTCATGGCCGCCTTGCCCCTTCTGGCCAACGAGGCCACGGTGCTCTACACCTTCTACCCTCCCCTCCAAGGCCACTGGGCCTTCTACCTGGGGGCTAGCGTCTTCGTCCTCTCCAGCTGGGTGAGCATCTACCTGGTCCTGGACCTCTGGCGGCGCTGGAAGGCGCGAAACCCCGGCAAGGTGACCCCTCTTGCCACCTACATGGCCGTGGTCTTCTGGCTCATGTGGTTCATCGCCTCCATCGGGTTGGTATTGGAGGCGGTCCTCTTCCTCCTGCCCTGGTCCTTTGGCCTTATCAAGGGGGTGGACCCGCTCATCGCCCGCACCCTCTTCTGGTGGACGGGCCACCCCATCGTCTACTTCTGGCTCCTCCCCGCCTACGCCATCATCTACACCGTGTTGCCCAAGCAGGCAGGGGGCAAGCTGGTTTCCGACCCCATGGCCCGCCTGGCCTTCCTCCTCTTCCTCCTGCTCTCCACGCCGGTGGGCTTCCACCACCAGTTCGCTGACCCGGGCATCGACCCCACCTGGAAGATGATCCACTCCGTCCTCACCATGTTCGTGGCCGTTCCCAGCCTGATGACCGCCTTTACCATTGCGGCCAGCCTGGAGTTTGCGGGAAGGATGCGGGGGGGTAAGGGTCTCTTCGGCTGGATCAAGGCCCTGCCCTGGGACAACCCCGCCTTCGTGGCCCCGGTCTTGGGACTGATCGGCTTCATCCCCGGAGGGGCCGGCGGTCTGGTGAACGCCAGCTTCACCCTGGACTACGTTGTCCACAACACGGTCTGGATCCCAGGCCACTTCCACCTGCAGGTGGCCAGCCTGGTGACCCTCACGGGCATGGGCTCCTTGTGGTGGCTCATCCCCAACCTCACGGGCAAGCCCATCTCCGACGCCCAGAGGCGGCTCGGGCTGGCGGTGGTCTGGCTCTGGTTCATCGGCATGATGATCATGGCCATTGGCCTCCACTGGCAAGGCCTTCTCAACGTGCCCCGCAGGGCCTACATCTCCCAGGTGCCGGACGCCTACACCTATACGGCCATTCCCATGGTCCTGAACATCATCGCCGGCATCGTCTTGCTGGTAGCCCTGCTCCTTTTCATCTACGGCCTCTTCAGCGTCCTCCTGGGCCGGGAACGCAAGGCAGAGCTGGCCGAGGCTCCGGTACCCTTCGCCGAGGTCATCTCCGGACCCGAGGACCGTCCCCTGGTCCAGGCCATGGACCGCATCGGGTTCTGGTTCCTGGTGGCGGTGATCCTGGTGCTTCTGGCCTATGGCCCCACCCTGGTCCAGCTCTTCAGCAACCTGAACCCGGTGCCGGGGATGCGCCTCTGGTAGATCATGGGTGGCGCAAGGGCCGGAAGTTTCCGGCCCTTGACCTTTTTGCCACAAAGGAAAAGGCTATGGGCGTGGGCTTTATCCCTGGCCGGAGCCTCCCTTGGGTGGTGGGCCTCTCCCTTCTTCCCTTCTTCCTGCAATTTCTAGGACTGGGCTTGGGGGATAAGCTGGGCCAGGGGCTTTGCGGAAGCGCCCTGGGGGTTTCCGAAGCTGAGGCCGTCATGTACGGGTTGGTGAACGAGTACTACCTTTACGGCCAGCTCTTTTTGGTCCTCCTGGCCTTGAAGGTAACCTATGCCCTGGCCCTTTGGGTCCTCCGCTTCATGTACCCAGTTAGGGACCCTCCCTTCGCTCCCCTGGTCTGGAAGCTTGGGGTAGGGCTTTCCGGGGTTTTCCTCCTCCTTTTCCTGGCCACCCGCACCCTGCCCTTGCCCTTTCGCACCCCGTTGGGTCCTGCCCTCCTCTCCCCCGCTCCCCTGGACCCCCTTTCCCTCATCATGGTTCTACCTGAGCCTTTCCTGCTCTGGCTCTATTTTCGCCATCGTCCATGAAACTTCCTCCTTTGGTTTACCTTTTGGGGCTGGTCAGCTTCCTGATGGATGTGGCCAGCGAGATGGTCTACCCGCTTTTGCCCCTATTCCTCGCCAGCCTGGGCGCAGGAGCCGGGGCCATCGGTTTGGTAGAGGGAGTGGCCGAGGCCACCGCCAGCCTCTTCAAGGTGGTGGGGGGAAGGATTTCGGATCGGGTAGGCCGCCGGAAGCCCCTCCTGCTTGCGGGCTATGGCCTTCCCGCTTCTTTAAGACCCATCCTGGCCTTAGCCTCGAGCCCCTGGCACGTCCTCCTCTACCGCTTCCTGGACCGGCTTGGCAAAGGCTTGCGCACCGCACCCCGGGATGCCCTTCTGGCGGAAAGCGTGGACAAAAGCGCTCTGGGACGGGCCTACGGCCTTCACCGGGGCCTGGACACCCTGGGGGCCACCGTGGGGCCCTTTCTGGCCTTCCTTCTCCTGCCCCACGTGGGAGTGCGGGGCGTGTTTTGGCTTTCCGCCATTCCCGCCTTTCTGGCCGTGCTGGCGCTCCTTTGGATCCGGGAAGCCAGAAGGGTAAGGGTAGCCACGGACCCCCTTCCACCCCTTCGGCTTGGCTACCTAAAGACCCTCCCTGCCGCTTACCGGCGCTTCCTTCTGGTTTCCAGCATCTTTGCCCTCGCCCTTTCCTCCAACGCCTTCCTTCTCCTTCGGCTCAAGGACCTAGGCCTCCCGCAGGAGCAAGTCACCCTGGCCTACACCGGCTACAACTTCCTCTATGCCCTTTTGTCCTACCCCCTGGGTGGGCTTGCGGACCGGGTGGGGTTGAGGCGGGTGGTGGCCTTGGGATTTGCCCTTTACGCCACGGTCTACCTGGGTTTCGCCTGGGCTGAGACGGCGTTTTGGGGCGTGGCCCTTCTGCTTCTTTACGCCCTGTACTCGGCGGCCTTTGAAGGGGCAAGCCGGGCCTACCTGGCCACCCTGATACCCCAGGAAGCCAAGGCCACCGCCATCGGCCTCTACCACACGGTGGTGGGGATTCTGCTCCTTCCAGCCAGTTTGATCTTCGGTTTTCTCTGGCAAAGTTATGGGCCTGAGCTGGCCTTCGGCATGGGGGCGGGTCTGGCCCTTTTGGCTCTCCTGCTTTTCCTGCTTGACGGAAGGAGGGCTAGGCCCTAACCTGATAGAGGCCCTTTGGGGCCTCGAGGAGGAAGGGGCCAAAAGCGTCTTCCCCCCTGACGGAGGTAGAGATGCCCATCAGCAAAGAGGAAAAGCAAAAGGTCATACAGGAGTTCGCCCGCTTCCCCGGGGACACGGGGAGCACCGAGGTGCAGGTGGCTTTACTCACCTTGCGCATCAACCGGCTTTCCGAGCACCTCAAGGTCCACAAGCACGATCACCATTCCCACCGTGGCCTTCTCATGCTGGTGGGACAAAGGCGCAGGCTTCTCCGCTACCTGGAGCGGGAAGACCCCGAGCGCTACCAGGCCCTGGTTGAGAAGCTGGGCCTCAGGAAGTAAACTGGTATCCAGGTCGGGGGCGGGGCCTTAGGGCTCCGCCTTTCCCTTGAGGAAACTATGCCGGAAGCCACACCCAACACCCCACAGGCCCATAGGTACGAAACCCAGGTGGCTGGCCGCCCCCTGGTGTTGGAGACGGGGAAATACGCCAAGCAGGCCTCGGGCTCGGTCCTGGCGCGCTACGGCGACACCGTGGTCCTGGCCACCGCCCAAGCCTCGGAGGAGCCTATAGAGGCGGACTTCCTTCCCCTCACCGTGGAGTTTGAGGAGCGGCACTATGCGGTGGGCAAGATCCCGGGAAGCTTCATGCGCCGGGAAGGCCGCCCAGGGGAAAAGGCCATCCTCTCCGCCCGCATGACCGACCGGCCCATCCGCCCCCTCTTCCCCAAGGGGTTCCGGCACGAGGTGCAGGTGATCGTCACCGTGCTCTCCGCGGACCAGAAGAACCCCCCGGACATCCTGGGGCCCACGGCGGCCAGCGCCGCCCTCATGCTCTCGGACATTCCCTGGGAAGGCCCGGTGGCCGCGGTGCGGGTGGGGCTCATCGGGGGGCAGTTTGTCCTGAACCCCACCCTGCAGGGGCTGGAGGAGAGCACCCTGGACCTGGTGGTGGCGGGAAGCCGGGATGCCATCCTCATGGTGGAGGCCGGGGCAGGAGAGGTGGACGAGGAAACCCTGGTCCAGGCCCTGGAGTTCGCCCACCGGGAGATGCAACCCATCCTGGACCTGCAGGAGGCCATGGCCCAGGCCTTGGGCAAGCCCAAGATGGCCTGGACCCCACCGGAGACCCTCAGTGAAGAGGAAAAGGAAGCCTTCTACCGCTTGGCCCTGGAGCGAGGGCTTTCCGCCGTCTTGCAGACCGCCAGCAAGGGGGAAAGGAGCCGGGCCCTCGAGGCCTTCGCGGAAGCGCTGATCCTCGAGGCCCTGCCCAGGCTGGAGGACGGCACCCCGGACGAGAGCAAAAAACCTCTTTACGAAAGCGCCTTTGACGAGGTGGTGCGCAAAGAGCTCAGGCGCCTCGTGCTGGAGGAAAGCAAGCGGGCAGACGGCCGGGGTCCCAAAGACCTCCGCCCCATCTGGATCGAGGTGGACGTCCTACCCCGCGCCCATGGCTCCGCCGTCTTCACCCGAGGGGAAACCCAGGTGCTGGGCACCGTCACCCTGGGCACGGGCCGGGACGAGCAGATCATCGACGACCTGGGGATTGACGAAACGGAAAAGTTCCTGGTGCACTACAACTTCCCTCCCTTCTCCACCGGGGAGGTCAAGCGCCTGAGGGGGGTTTCCCGCCGGGAGGTGGGGCACGGCAACCTGGCCAAGCGGGCCCTTAAGGCGGTCCTGCCTCCCGAGGAGGCCTTCCCCTACACCATCCGCGTGGTGGGGGACGTGCTGGAGTCCAACGGCTCTAGCTCCATGGCCACGGTCTGCGCGGGCTCCCTGGCCCTGATGGACGCCGGCGTGCCCGTCCGCGCCCCCGTGGCCGGGGTGGCCATGGGCCTGGTGTGGGAAGGGGAGCGGGCGGTGATCCTTACCGACATCCTGGGGCTTGAGGACGCCCTGGGGGACATGGACTTCAAAGTGGCGGGCACCCGAAAAGGGGTCACCGCCCTGCAGATGGACAACAAGGTGGGCGGGCTTCCCCGGGAAGTGCTGAAGGAAGCCCTTATGCAGGCCCGTGAGGCCCGCATGAAAATCCTGGACCTCATGGAAAGCGTCCTCCCCACCCCGCGCCCCGAGCTCAAGCCCTTCGCCCCCCGCATCCTCACCCTGAAGGTGCCGGTGGAGAAGATCGGCCTCGTCATCGGTCCTGGGGGCAAGAACGTCCGCGCCCTCGAGGAGCTCGGGGTGGAAGTGGACATCGAAGAGGACGGAACGGTGCGCATCTACTCCAGCGACATGGAGGCCGCCCAAAAGGCCAAGAAGCGCATAGAGGAGCTCACCATGGAGGCCAAGGTGGGCGAGATCTACGAGGGCACCGTGACCAAGATCACCCCCTTTGGCGCCTTCGTGAGCCTGTTCCCCGGCACCGAAGGGCTCCTCCACATCAGCCAGATCGCCCCCGGCCGGGTGGAGCGGGTGGAGGACCATTTAAAGGTGGGGGACGTGATCAAGGTCAAGGTGCACCGCATCGACGAGCGGGGGAAGATCGACCTGATCCGGCCCGAGCTGGAGGGCAAGATCCCCCCCAGGCGGCGCAGCTAGCCCTGGGGGGTTTTCCTTAGGACAAGATCCCGGCCAGGCCGGGAAGATGGGAGGTTTATGGAAAACCAGGAACGCAAGCCACGAAAAAGACGGCGCAGAAGGCCATCGGACGCCGCTCCCCTAGGCCTTGGAGAGGGTAAGGACCACGTGGAGATCATCCCCCTAGGGGGGATGGGGGAGATCGGCAAGAACATCACCGCCTTCCGCTTTCGGGACGAGATCTTCGTGCTGGACGGGGGGCTGGCCTTCCCCGAAGAGGGGATGCCAGGGGTGGACCTCCTCATTCCCCGGGTGGACTACCTCATCGAAAACCGACACCTCATCAAGGCCTGGGTCCTGACCCACGGACACGAGGACCACATCGGGGGGCTTCCTTTCATCCTCCCCATGGTCTTCGGGAAGGAAAGCCAGGTGCCCATCTACGGGGCCAGGTTGACCCTCGGCCTCTTGAAGGGCAAGCTCGAGGAGTTTGGCCTCAGGCCGGGCGCCTTCAACCTCAAAGAGGTTTCCCCCGACGACCGCATCCAGGTGGGGCGCTACTTCACCCTGGACCTCTTCCGCATGACCCACTCCATCCCCGATAACTCCGGTCTGGTCATCCGCACCCCCGTCGGCACCCTCGTGCACACCGGAGACTTCAAGCTGGACGCCACCCCCATAGACGGCAAACTCTCTCATCTGGCCAAGTTGGCCCAGGCGGGGGCAGAAGGGGTCTTGCTCCTCATCGCCGACGCCACCAACGCCGAGCGCCCCGGCTACACCCCGAGCGAGATGGAGATCGCCAAGGAGCTGGACCGGGTCATCGGCCGGGCTCCGGGCAGGGTCTTCGTCACCACCTTCGCCAGCCACATCCACCGCATCCAGGCGGTGATCTGGGCGGCGGAGAAGTACGGGCGCAAGGTGGCCATGGAGGGGCGGAGCATGCTGAAGTTCAGCCGCATCGCCCTAGAGCTGGGCTACCTGAAGGTCAAGGACCGCCTCTACACCCTGGAGGAGGTCAAGGACCTCCCCGACCACCAGGTGCTGATCCTGGCCACGGGAAGCCAGGGACAGCCCATGTCCGTCCTCCACCGCCTGGCCTTTGAGGGCCACGCCAAGATGGCCATCAAGCCTGGGGACACGGTGATCCTCTCCTCTAGCCCCATCCCCGGCAACGAGGAGGCGGTGAACCGGGTCATCAACCGGCTCTACGCCCTGGGGGCCTACGTCCTCTACCCCCCCACCTACAGGGTCCACGCCTCGGGGCACGCCTCCCAGGAGGAGCTCAAGCTCATCCTGAACCTCACCACCCCCCGTTTCTTCATGCCCTGGCACGGGGAGGTGCGCCACCAGACCAACTTCAAGTGGCTGGCGGAGTCCATGAGCCGCCCCCCGGAGAAAACCCTCATCGGGGAGAATGGGGCCATTTACCGTCTAACCCGGGACACCTTTGAGAAGGTGGGCCAGGTGCCTTCCGGGGTCCTCTATGTGGACGGCCTGGGGGTCGGGGACATCACCGAGGAGATCCTGGCCGACCGCCAGCACATGGCCGAGGAGGGCATTGTGGTCATCACCGCCCTGGCCGCGCAGGACCCGGTGGTGGAGGTGGTCTCCCGGGGGTTTGTGAAGGCCGGGGAACGGCTTTTGGGCGAGGTGAAACGCATGGCCCTCGAGGCCCTGCGAAACGGGGTGCGAGAAAAGAAACCTTTGGAACGCATCCGGGACGACATCTACTTCCCGGTGAAAAAGTTCCTGAAGAAGGCCACGGGCCGGGATCCCATGATCCTTCCCGTGGTCATCGAGGGGTAAATCATGTACCGAAGCCTTCTTCTTCCCACAGACGGAAGCCCGGCTGCCGAAGCTGGGGTAAAGGAGGGGCTCCGCCTGGCCAAGGCCCTGGGGGCCCGGGTAGCCTTTCTTTACGTGCTGGAGCCCATAGGGCCAAGGCTTTTCCTGGGCCCGGAAACCCTTCCCTACTACCAGGCCCTGGTGGAGGACATGCGGAAAGAGGGCATGGCCGCCTTGGACCGGGCCACCCGGATGGCGGAGGAGTTCGGGGTGGGGTTTGAGGCCCATCTCCTCGAGGGGCGGGCGGCGGAGGTCATCCTAAAGGAGGCAGAAAAGCACGACCTTCTGGCGATGGCCACCCACGGGCGGACGGGGTTGGATGCGGTGCTTTTGGGTAGCGTAACCCAGGAGGTGGTCCGGCGAAGCTCCAAACCGGTTTTGGTAGTCCCCTACCGCACCAGCGGAAGCGAAGCCGCAAGCAGGTAAAGGGCCACGATGGCCCAGGAATCGTAGGCCAGGACCCATAGCTTTCTCAGGCTCTGGTACATGAGCCCGGTGAGCACCGTCCCTGCCATACCCAAAAGCACAAGGACGCTGAGCAGATGACTTCCCCCCATCTGGATCAGCAGGGGACCAGGGGTTAGAACATCCGCATAGGAGAGCAGAAAGGTGTTAAACATCACGCTCCCCAGCGCGTTGCCCAAGGCCAAGTCCACCGCCCCCAGGCGGGCGGCCGCCAGGGTTACCGTGGCCTCAGGCAAGGTGGTGACCAGCCCCACCAGGAAGGTGCCCACCCAGGCCTGGCCCAGCCCTGTTTCCCGGGCCAGGGCCTCGGCCAAATCCGGAAGCAAAACCGCCGCCCCCACCAAAACCCCCGCCCCCAGGAGGTAGCGTCCTAAGGCCGTTCTCAAAGGAATATGGGCGTAGGCCTCCTCCTCGAGGGCCTCATCGTGGGGGAAACGCCTGGCGTAGCGAAAGGAAAGCCACAGAGCGAAAAGGTACAGGGGAAAAAGCCCCAGGGCAAACCCTCCGACTCGCCCCAGGCCCCGCTCTGCCAAAAGGCCAAGCCCCGCCACCGCTAAAAGGAGAACCACGAGTCCCAGGCTCAAGGCGTGTCCCTGGCTGGCCCGGGCGGTGAGGGGACGGGGATGAACGGCATCCAGCACAGTGAGCAGAAGAAAGTTGACCATGCTGGCCCCAAGGAGATTCCCCACGGCGATATCGGGAAGGCCCTGAAGGGCAGCGCTGGTGACGTTGAAGAGTTCAGGAAGGCTGGTGGTGATACCCACCAGGAAAAGCCCCATAAAGGTACGGCCGAGCCCGGTCTTTTCCGATAGCACATCCCCGTAAAAGGCCACCTGCCGCCCAGCCAGGAGGATGACCAAGGCCACCGCCAAAAAGGCCAGCCAGGTCATAGCTGGGACTGGAGTAGGCGGAGCAGGTCAAACCGGGTGATGATCCCCATGGGCTTACCCTCCCCATCCACCACGGGAACGTGGTTGATATCGTAAGCCAGCATGAGCTCCAAAACGCGGAAAAGCGGTTCCTCCGGCCCCACGGCGTGTACCGAGCTGCTCATGATCTCCTCTACCCGGGTACTCCTGGCTTCCGCCAGAATCGCCTCCAAGCCGTCGGAACCCAAGAAGCGACCTAGAAGCATGGGCGCCCGAAAGGTGGAAAAGGGCACACCCCGTTCCTTAAGGAAATCGCTTTCCGTCACAATGCCCACCAAGCGGCCCTTTTTGTCCACCACCAGCACGCTCCCGATTCCTTTTCTCAACATCAGCTGGGCCACCTCCGCCAGGGAGGTATCCGGAAGCACACTCACCACTGGGCTGGTCATGGCGTCCTTGGCCTTCATCTCTTAACCTCCTTCCGCCATACTAACCGGTCTATTCCTTCAGCCATGAGCCAGGCAAGGAGCGCCATACCCAAGGCCAGCCCCCAGACCCATGCGGGCACCGGAACGGCTTCCAAGACTCCCGGGGCCAGGGTACCCAGCAGGAGCTGAATGGCGATGCCCAAAGCCACAGCCCCGTGCAAATACGGGTTGGGCAGGGGCATCAGGTGAGTGTGCCGAGCAGCGTAAGCGAAGAAGAGCTGGCCCAGGGTCATGAAGTGGAAGGTGGCGGTACGCGCCACCTCGGCGGCACCCAAAGGGGCCTGGGTATATCCCCATCCCGGCAGAAGGGCCAAGAGCAACAAGGCAAAGGCGGCCTTGATGGTTCCCGTGAGGAGGATGAACCGCAAGGAGGGGGGGTCCAAAAGGGGGCTGTCCTTGGGCCTAGGCGGCCGCTTCAATACCCCGGGATTACGGTCCACGGCCAGGGCAAGGGCAGGAAGGCCATCGGTCACCAGGTTGATCCAGAGAATCTGCACCGCGGTGAGGGGAAGAAGGAGGTGCCCAGCCTCGTCCCTGAGGTTGAGGAGGGCGGCAAACACCATACCCAAGGCCACCACCAAGACCTCAGAGAGGTTGGTGGAGAAGAGGAAGCGGATGAACTTCTGGATGTTCTCGTAAATGCTCCGCCCCTCCTCAATGGCCGCCACGATGGTGGCGAAGTTATCGTCTAGGAGAATCAGATCCGCCACCTCCCGGGAGACCTCTGAGCCCCGTTGACCCATGGCCACCCCCACGTCCGCCCGCTTAAGGGCTGGGGCATCGTTCACCCCGTCCCCGGTCATGGCCACCACCTCGCCCGCTTTTTGGAATGCCTCAACGATGCGTAGCTTGTCCTCGGGCTTTACCCGGGCGAAGACATCCACCTCCAAAAGCTCCTCGTCGGCGAGCTCCCTGATCTCCTCCCCGGTGGCCACCACCTCGGCAGGAATGCCCACCTTACGGGCGATAGCCAAGGCGGTGGCCGGATGGTCCCCCGTCACCATCACCACCCTAACCCCCGCCTTCAAAACCTTAGCCACCGCCTCCGGCACCTCCGGGCGTGGAGGATCCAGGAGGAGGACGAAGCCCAAAAAACCTAGCTCCTCTTCCTTCTCCCCCTCGCCATGGGCCAAGGCCAGCACCCGAAAGCCCTCCTTTGCGTAGGCCTCCCCCTGTTTCAAAAGGGAAGCTTTGTCCTCTGGGCTTAGGGCGAGGCGGGGGAGAAGGACCTCGGGGGCCCCTTTGAGGAAGCTTCCCTCGGGTGTGGTCACCCGCATGTACTTCCAAGCGCTGTCAAAGGGCCTCTCGGAAAGCCTGGGGTGTTCCTGGCGCACCCGCTTCACATCCAGGTGCCGGGCCGCATAGCGCAAAAGACCCAGCTCCAAGGGGTCCCCTGCGCCGGTTTCCAGGTCGGCATCGTTACAGAGGACTATGGCGAGAAGAGCCCTTTGGGGGTCCGGCCCCACCACCTTTTGCACCTCCATGCGGTTTTCCGTGAGGGTACCCGTCTTGTCGGTGGCGATAACGGTAACGCTCCCCAAGGCCTCCACCGCCGAAAGGCGCCGAACCACCGCCTTGCGGCGCGCCATGCGCTCCACCCCCAGGGCCAAGGCCAGGGTGAGCACGGCAGGCAGCCCCTCGGGCACCGCCGCCACCGCCAGGGCCACGGCGAAGAGCACCACCTGCGCCGAAAACCCCTCCATCAGGAAGCCGAGGAGCACCAGGGCCAAGGCCAAGAGGATGACCCAGCGCGCAACCCGGTGGCCGAAAGTTGCCAGACGCCGCTCCAACGGGGTTTTTTCCTCCTCCATTTCCGCCAGGAGGCCAGCGATGCGGCCCATGGCGCTCTGGAACCCTGTTCGCGTAACCTCCACGAGGGCCCGGCCCCTCACCAAGAGGGTCCCCGCGTAAACCTCCTCACCTGCTTCCTTTTCCACGGGGATGCTCTCCCCGGTGAGGGCGCTCTCGTCCACCAAGGTCCCGCTGGCCTCTATCAGGAGGCCATCTGCGGGCACCCGGTCCCCGGCCTCGAGGCGAACCACATCCCCCGGCACGATCTCCCGGCTGGGAAGGTGTTGGAAGCGACCATCCCGCAAAACCCACACCAGGGGCTCCGCCAGGGCTTTAAGACGCCTAAGGGCCTCCTCGGAGCGCTTCTCCTGCAGGGTGCCCAGGGTAGCGTTAAGGACCAGGATGGCCAGAATGGCCAAGGCCTCCAGGGGAAGCCCATGGGCTCCCTTATAGAGCCAAAGGCCCAGGTCCACCGCCAAGGCAAAGAGGAGGATGTAGATGAGAGGGCTTTGAAACTGGCGCAGGAACCGTTGCCAAAGAGGTTCAGGGGGTTTTTCCGGAAGGGCGTTGGGGCCGTATTCTACCAAGCGTTTTTGCGCCTCCTGTGAGGTAAGCCCCCGCATGGAGACATGATACCGGGAGGGTGAGGGGCTTATTGTCCCCTTCCGGAGTCCTAAGGTAAGATGGCCCTATGTTACAGTACCCGGAGCTACCCCTAGGAAGCCCTTTGATCGACGCCGAGCTTCCCGACCCCCGGGGCGGGCGGTACCGGCTTTCCCAGTTCCAGGAACCCCTCTTGGCCGTGATCTTCATGTGCAACCACTGCCCCTACGTGAAGGGCTCCATCCAGGAGATCGTGAGCCTGGCGGAGAAGTACCGCGGCCGGGTGGCCTTCGTAGGCATCAATCCCAACGACTACGAGCGCTACCCCGACGACGCCCCGGAGAAGATGGTGGAGTTCGCCAAGGAGCACGGCATCTTCTTCCCCTATCTCCTGGACGAGAGCCAGGAGGTGGCCAAGGCCTACAAGGCTTTGCGCACCCCCGAGGTCTTCCTCTTCGACGAAAGGCGCCTCCTCCGCTACCACGGCCGGGTGAACGATAGCCCCAAGTTCCCCGAACAGGTCCAGACCCACGACCTCGAGGCCGCCATCGAAGCCTTGCTCAAGGGGAAAGAGCCCCCTTTGGCGGAAGCCCCGGCCATCGGCTGCACCATCAAGTGGCGCCCGGGAAACGAGCCTGAGGTCCAAATCGGCTAATCCTTGGCCTAGGGCCCTATAGGATGGAGGCCGTTTACCCCGCCCCGCTAGGGGCGGTCGAGGAGGGTATGCATGCGCGTACTGGTGACGGGTGGAGCAGGTTTCATCGGTAGCCACATTGCGGAGAGCCTGATGCGCGAGGGCGTGGAGGTGGCGGTCTTGGACAACCTCGCCACGGGCAAGCGGGAAAACGTTCCCCAAGGCATCTACTTCTACAAGGTGGACCTCAGGAACCGGGAGGGGCTGGAAAGGGTTTTCCGGGAGTTCCGCCCCACCCACGTCTCCCACCAGGCAGCCCAGGCCTCGGTGAAGGTGAGCGTGGATAACCCCGTCCTGGACTTCGAGGTGAACCTCCTGGGCGGTTTGAACCTCCTCGAGGCCATGCGAAAGTGGGGGGCCGAGAAGCTGGTCTTCGCCTCCACAGGAGGGGCCATCTACGGGGAGGTTCCCGAAGGGGAACGGGCCGAGGAAACCTGGCCCCCCAAGCCCAAAAGCCCCTACGCCGCCAGCAAGGCCTCCTTTGAGCACTACCTCTCCGCTTACGGGCAAAACTACGGGCTCAAGTGGGTCTCTCTTCGCTACGGCAACGTCTACGGCCCCCGGCAGGACCCCCATGGGGAGGCCGGGGTGGTGGCCATTTTCTCGGAGAGGATCCTCAGGGGAGAACCGGTCACCCTCTACGCCAGAAGAACCCCCGGGGACGAGGGGTGTGTGCGGGACTACATCTACGTGGCCGATGTGGTGCGGGCTCACAACCTGGCCCTCAAGGGCCTAGAAGGGATCTACAATGTGGGCACCGGCGAGGGACACACCACCCAGGAGGTCCTCCAGGCCGTGGCCGAGGCCGCAGGGCGAACCCCGCAGGTCCATCCAGCCCCTCCGCGTCCCGGCGATCTGGAAAGAAGCGTGCTCTCTCCCTTGAAGCTCATGGCCCATGGCTGGCGGCCCGAGGTGGGTTTCCGGGAGGGCATCCGGCTCACCGTGGAATACTTCCGCGCCCGTTGACATACCCCCCACCCCTATCCGATGATGGGGGGTATGAGCGTTCGTTTCTTTCACCCCGCCTGGTTCGCCATGGTCATGGGGGGAAGCGGGGTAACCCTGGCCCTCCATCGCTTCGGCCTCGAGGCCCTGGCCCTGGTGAATTACGGTGTGGTGGCCCTTCTTTTCCTGGCAAGCCTGGGCATCTTCTTGGCGAAGCTTTTCGGCCACCGGGAGCGGGTCTGGGAGGAGCTCCACCATCCCCTTCTTTCCCAGCTCTACGCCACCTTCCCCCTGGCCTTCCTCCTGTTCGGTCTGGCCAGCCAGGAGGTAGCGGGCCTGAAGGGCCTGGCCCTCACCCTCTTCGCTGTGGGAGCCCCCTTGGTCCTCCTCTCCAGCCTCCTCCTGGGCTACTTGGTCTTCACCCGGATGCGCCTCCCCTTTGAGGCGGCCAACGGCACCTGGTTCATCCCCCCGGTGTCCGCCATCGTGGTGCCCCTGGCGGGGGGGCCTCTCCTTCCCCTCATGGGGCCCTGGGCGAGGGAGGCTTTCTTCTGGATGCTGATGTTCCTGGGGCTCGGGCTGGTGCTCTTCCTCTGGGTGGGGTCGACCCTCTTCGCCCGCCTCTACGCCCACGAGCGCCCCGCCCCTGAGCTGGTGCCCAGCCTCTTCATCGGCCTGGCCCCGGTGGGGGTGGGCATCCTGGCCCCCCTCTCCCTCCTCCAAGGGGCCAAGGCGGCGGGCCTTTTGGCCGTGGACCTGGAGAACTTCCATCTCTTCGGCGCTGCCCTCTGGGGCTTAGGGGGATGGTGGTTTGCCCTGGCCATGACCCTCTTCCTGGAAAACCTCCTCCTGCACCGGGTGCGTTTAGTCTTCCAACCGGGGCTTTGGGGCTTGGTCTTTCCCTTGGCGGCCTTCACCCTGGCCACCCGGGCCCTGGCCGAGGGCTTGCACAGCCTACTCCTGCACCTCCTAGCCCAGGGGCTCTTCCTGGTGCTCCTGGCCTTCCACCTGCCCCTGCTGGTCCGTAGCCTTCTCGCCTTCCTCCGTCTGGAAACCCTCAGGCCCTTTGGCCAACAGGCGCCTGGCCAGGCGCACCCGAGCCCGCAGGGCCGCTAGGGCCTTGCGGTCTTCCTTAAGGCGCTTCCTGGCCCAAGCCAAAGCCTCCCCCCGGGCCTTAGGCCCCACACCTCCCAGGACCTCCCGGCGGGCGAAAAAGCCCTCGAGGCTCATCCAGGCAAGGAGTTCCTCCCGTTCCACCCCCAAGAGCTCGGGCCGGACCCCAGGCAGGGCGCCCTGTACCCGCCGGTACGCCTCGGCAAGGGGTACCCCCTTGCGCACCAAAAGGTCCACCGCCTCCGAGGCCAGGACCTCCGGGGAAAGCTCTTCCAGAAGAAGGGCTGGCTCAAACCGGCTTTCCTCGAGGGCCACCCGGGTAAGCTCCAAGGCTGCCTCGGCGCTTTCCATCAGGGCCGTCAAAGGCTCCAGTACCCCGGTGGAGTGGTCGTTCAAGTCGGTGAAGGGGGTGTTGTGGTTCAGGGAAGCCAGCGTACCCATCCCGCCCACCAGCTGGCCCGCATAGATGCGGGCGTGCTCCAGCACCACGGGATTCCGCTTCTGCGGCATGAAGCTGGAACCCTGGGCCAACCCCTCCCCCACCACAAAGGCCCCCCGCTCCGCCAGGGCCAGCAGGTCGGTGAGAAAACGGGAGAGGCTGGTACCCAGTCCCGCCAGGGCCGAGGCCAGCTCCAGGGCATAATCCCCCGAGGCCACGGCATCCAAGGTGTTCTCCACCGGTCCGGCAAAACCCAAAAGGGCGGCAAGCCGCAACCGGTCTACAGGGTAGGGGTTCCCCGCCAGGGCACTGGCCCCCAAAGGGCACCGATCCAAGGTATCCAAAGCCTGCCGCAAACGGCGGAAGTCCCTTTCCAAAAGTGCCTCCACCCCGAGGAGGTAATGGTCCAAGGTGGAGGGCTGGGCCGGCCGGTGGTGGGTGCGGAGGACCAGGGGTACCCCGGCGTGGGCCCGGGCGACTCCGAGTACCGCCCCCCGTAGGCGAAGAAAATCCCCCAGCAAGGCCACCGCCCGGTCCCTCAGGTAAGCGCGAAAGGCCGTGAGGTCCAGGTCGTTGCGGGATAGCCCCCGGCGTATGGCCCCCGCCACCTCCTCCCCCCAGTGCTCGGCAAGCTGGGAGTAGATGGAGAAGAAGACGTCCTCCACCTCCCCCGTGAAACTAGGCAAGGGGAGCGTACGGAGTTCCCTTAAAGCGGCCACCGCTTCCTGCGCTCTTGGGATGCCCAACCGGGAAAGCTCCATGCCGTAAGCGGTGAGGGCATCGAAGAAGTGGGGAACTAGGGCTTCGCGGGCGAATCGGTAGTGACGGCCCAGAACAAAGCGGCGGTAAACAGCATGCCAGCGCATGATCCCATCCTAAGTACCCCGTCATAGCTTGCGCCACGACGGGGCACATGAACCCCAACTTCGCGAAGGCGCCCCTCCGGGCAGGTGCAGCACCGCATCCCAACCCCCATGCTCTCAGGGAAATAGACCTCCTACGGACCAGGAGCCCGACGGGTCATGGTCCCAGGGCTTGCCGAAGAAGGACGAGCATGGTATCTTTGCGGCAAGCACAACCGGAAAGGAGGCACAGGATGAAGCGCAGGGAGTTTCTAAGGAAGCTGGGTGTAGGTGGGTTGACGGCCTTAGGCATGCCCTATTTCGCCGCCGCTCAGGCACGGCCTGTTAAGCTGGCTGCCCTCCTTCCCCTCACCGGGCCCTTCGCCTTCGCGGGCAACGCCGGGCGGGAGGGGTTCGTGGACGGGGTGGACTACGTGAACGAGGTCCTGGGCGGGATCGGGGGCCGCAGGCTGGAGCTCATTGTGGAGGATACCGGCTACGACGTGGCCAAGGGCACCGCCGCCTTCAACCGGGTGGTATCCCGGGAGCGTCCCGATGAGCTTCTCTTCGTCTACGGGGACTCCACCGGGCTTTCCAAGGCCCTGGCCCCGGAGATCGCCCGCATGAGCCTCCCCTACTCCGCCACCAGCTTTGCCAACGAGCTGGCCGACCCCAAAACCTACCCCACCATCTTCGTCTTCGGCCCCACCTACAACGACATGATGGAGGCCCTCCTCCGCCAGGTCCGCCTGCAAAAGGGCCGGGCCAGGATCGCCTTGGTTTACTCCAACACCGAGTTCGGGCGCGACCCCATCCCTTACGCCAAGGAGAGGGCCAAGGCCTTAGGCATGGAGGTGGTCCACGAGGAGGTGACACCCCCCGCCTTCACCGACGCCACCCCGGTGGTGCTGAACCTGCGCCGGGCAAACCCCGACTTCGTGATCCTTCAAGGCTATGCCCTTTCCGCGGAACCCCTCATCCTGCGGGCCGCCAGGGAGCAAGGCCTACAAGCCCAGTTTATGGGCACCTACTACTCGGCGGACCTAGCCCTCATCCAGCGGGCTGGTCCAGCTGCGGAGGGCTTCACCGTCACCTACCACAATGCCTACTGGTACGACACCCTGGTGCCAGCGGTGGACGAGATGCGGAAGTTCCGCCAGAGGAAGGGCCGGGACACCTCCTACCGCCCCACCTACTACATGGGTAGCTTGGCGGTGGTCTTGGGCATCGCCGAGGCCATGCGCCGGGCGGCGCAGGCAGGCAAACTCACCCGGGCAGGGGTGGTGGAGTACTTGGACAAGCTCGGGGACTACAACGGCCTGGGCCTACAGCGGAGCTACCAGTTCGTGAACCATCGCCTGCCCTACACCAAGCTGTACCGGGCCAGTGTGAAGGATGGCCGCTTCAACGCCATTACCGATTGGGTCAAGCTGGCTTAGCCCCTGTACCGCCCCCAGGTTTACCCTGCCTGGGGGCTTCCCGAGGCGCCCATGTCCGACCTCCTACCGTATCTGATCGGCGGCCTAAGCAACGGGGCCCTCTACGGCCTCCTGGCCTTGGGCTTCGTCTTGGTCTACCGGGCCACCAGCGTGGTGAACTTCGCCATAGGCGAGTTCCTGCTGGTAGGGGCCTACCTCACTTACACCTTTGCCCTCTTCCTGCCCCTGTCCCTGGCCATGCTGGCCGCCCTCCCAGCCGCCTTCCTCTTCGGACTTTTGGTGGAAAGGGGTTTTGTGCGGCCCCTTCTGGGGCGGAACGTGGTGGCGGTGATCATGGCCACCATTGGGTTGGCCGCGGCCCTGGACGGCGGGGTCCAGCTGGTCTGGGGGCCGGATCTTAAGTACCTCAGTGGGGAACTCCCCCAGCTCGGCTTCCAGTTGGGGGAGGTGTTCGTACCCTCCAGGGCCGTCTGGAACCTCCTCTTGGCCTTGCCCCTGGGCCTTGGCCTCCTCTGGCTCCTTCGGAGAAGCCGCTACGGCATCCTGGTGCGGGCCATCTCCGAAAGGGAAGTGGCCGCCCTGGCCTTGGGGATTCCCACAGCCCGCATCCTGGCCGGGGTTTGGGGGATCTCGGCCCTCCTGGCCACCTTGGCGGGAGCCCTTTTGGCGGTGGCTAGCGGGGTAGGCCCCAACCTGGTTTTCCTGGGCCTCAAGGTCTTCCCCGTGGCCATCCTGGGCGGGCTGGACTCGGTGGGGGGGGCCCTGCTGGCAGGGTTTATCCTTGGGGTCTTGGAAGCGCTTTCCCAACGCTATCTGGAACCCATCCTCCCCGGATTCACCGAGGCCTTGCCCTTCGTGGTGGTCCTTTTCGTGCTCCTGGTGCGCCCCTATGGCCTATTGGGCGAGCGGCAGATTGAGAGGGTGTGATGCCACCCGGCCGGGAGTCCCGACAGAGGCTTTCTCAGCCGCACGAGGAGGGAGAGGGAAACGGTATGGTCCTGTCCGTAGAAAACCTCAAGGTGGTCTACCGGGGGGTGATCCTGGTCCTGGACGGGGTTTCCCTGGAGGTGAGGGAAGGGGAAGCGGTGGCCCTTTTGGGGCCCAACGGGGCCGGCAAAAGCTCTTTGGTGCGAGCGGTGTCGGGGCTTCTCCCCAAGTTTGAGGGAAGGGTGCTGGATGGGCACGTGCGCCTCTTGGGCCAGGAGGCCACCCATCTGGACCCGGTGCGCATCACGGGCCTGGGGCTTACCGCGGTCCTCGAGGGCCGCCCCCTCTTCCGCTACCTGACCCCCGTGGAGAACCTGGTGGCCGCCGGCCACCGCCTCTCTCCCCGGGAGCTTAAGGAGGGCATGGAAGAGGTCTTCGCCCGTTTCCCCCGGCTCTACGAAAGGCGCCACGAGCAGGCGGGCTACCTTTCCGGGGGCGAGCAGCAGATGCTGCTATTGGGCATGGCCCTCCTCACCCGGCCCAGGGTGCTGGTGGTGGACGAGCCTTCCTTGGGCCTAGCCCCCAAGCTGGTGGAGGAGGTGATGCGCACCCTGGAGGCCTTAAGGCGGGAGAAAAACCTGAGCCTCCTTTTGGTGGAGCAAAACGCCCGGGCAGCCCTGGCCATCGTGGACCGGGTTTACGTCATGGAACGGGGTCGGGTGGTGTTTGAAGGCGATGCCAAAACCGCCCAGGAGGACCAGGACGTGATGGAGTTCTACCTGGGCAAGGAGGAGGTTGGCTTCCGCCAGGCCAAGCGCTACCGAAGGAGGAAGCGGTGGGTGTGATCCTCGAGGCCAAGAACCTCCACCTCTCCTTCAAAGGGGTAAAGGCCCTAGCGGGAGTGGAGTTTAGCGTTGCCGAAGGCGAGTTCTTCGCCGTGATAGGACCCAACGGGGCTGGGAAAACCACGCTTCTCAACGTACTTTCCGGGGTGTATGAGCCCGATAAGGGCGAGGTGATCTTCCTGGGCCAAAGCCTCGGGGGAAAAGCCCCCAGGAAAGGGCCCGCATGGGTTTGGGGCGTACCTTCCAGGGTCTGGAGATCTTCCGGGGCATGAGCGTTTTGGACAACGTAAAGCTGGGAGCCGAGTTGGCCCTTTCCTCCTATCCTCTCGCCCTACCCCGGGCCGAGCGGGAGTGGCAACTCAGGGCTTGGGCCGAGGAGGTCCTGGACTACCTCCACCTCTCCCCCTTTCGCCACGCCCCCGCCGGAATGCTTCCCTACGGCCTGCAGAAGCGGGTGGAGGTAGCCCGGGCCCTGGCCAGCCGGCCCAAGCTCCTCCTCCTGGACGAGCCCATGGCCGGGCTTTCCCTGGAGGAAAAGCAAGATCTCGCCCGCTTCCTCCTGGACGCCCGGGAGGAATGGGGGGTAACCCTCCTCTGGGTGGAACACGACCTAAGGGCAGTCTTGGAGCTTTCCGACAGGGTCCTGGTCCTCTCCTACGGGGAGGTTCTCTACCATGGCCCCCCGCAAGGGGTGCGCCAGGATCCCAAGGTGGCAGAAGCCTACCTGGGGCAGGTTTGAGGCACTATGGAAGGAACGCTGCTTGCCTACCTGTACCACCACGCCAAGGAAACTCCCCATGCCCCCGCCTTACGGGTGAAGCGGCTTGGGGTCTGGCAGAAAACCTCCTGGAAGGAGCTTTTGGAGCGTACCCTTAGCCTGGCAGGGGGGCTTTGGGCCTTGGGCCTTCGGGAAGGGGAGGTCCTGGCCATCCTGGGGCATAACGCTCCTGAGTGGGTGGAGGCCGAGCTGGCCGCCCAGACCTTAGGAGCCCTTCCCATGGGCATCTACGCGGACGCCATGCCCGAGGAGGTGGGCTACTTCCTGGAGTTCACCGGGGCCAAGGGCATCGTGGTCTCCGACGAGGAGCAACTGGACAAGGTCTACCCCCACCTGCACCGGGTGGATTTCGTCCTGGTCTGGGAGGAGGCGGGGATGTCCCGCCACTTCCAGGGCAAGGTGCTCCGGTTTAGCCAGGCCTTCGGGGATCCCAAGGTGGGGGAAGAGGCCCTAAAAAAGCGCCGCCCCGGGGAAACCGCCCTCCTCGCCCCCACTTCGGGCACCACGGGAAGGAGCAAGCTGGCCATGCTTTCCCACCAGAACCTCCTCGCCGGCCACTTTGCCCTGGCCCAAGCCCTGGGGTTCCAGAAGGGGGCCTGGGTCTTCAGCTACCTACCCCTTCCCTGGATAGGGGAGCAGATGCTCACCGTGGTTCAGGGCCTGGTGGAGGGCTCCACCGTGCACTTCCCCGAAGACCCCACCACCCTGAGGGAGGACCTTAAGGAGGTCCAGCCCGACTTTTTCCTGGCCCCACCCCGGCTTTGGGAGGACATGGCCAGCCTGATCCAAAGCCGCATGGCGGACGCCGACCTCCTAAAGGCCTTCTTCTACCGGGTGGGGATGGAGGCCCTCCTGGAAGGAGCGAGCCGGGAGTTCCGGGGGGAGAGGGTGGGCCCTTGGCTCAACCTCAAGCGGGCCCTTTTTACCCCCTCATCGCCAGGCCCCTTAGGGCCCGGCTGGGCCTTGCCGCCTGCAGGATTGCCGTCACCGGGGGAGCGCCTTTGGGGAACGAGGTTTTCACCTTTTTCCGCGCCTTAGGCCTGGACATCCGCCAGGTCTACGGCCAGTCGGAAACCGCCGCCGCCACCACCGCCCACGCCACCGGGGATGCCCCTCCGGAAACCGTGGGCCCCCCTCTTCCCCACACAGAGGTGCGCATCAGCGAGGAAGGGGAGATCCAGGTGAAAGGGCCCCAGGTCTTCCAGGGTTATTTCCGCCAGGCAAAGGCCACTGAGGAAACCTTCACCGAAGACGGCTTTTTCCGCACCGGGGATGCGGGCTTCTTCGACGAGCGGGGGCACCTGGTGATCCTGGGCCGGGTGAAGGAGGTGGGGGCCCTTGCGGACGGCACCCGCTTCGCCCCGCAGTTCCTGGAAAACCGGCTCAAGTACTCCCCTTACATCCGCGAAGCCGTGGTCCTGGGCCACGGCAAGCCCTTTGTGAGCGCCCTCATCGAGCTGGACCCGGAAAACGTGCAGAACTGGGCCCGTCGGCGAGGCATCCCCTTCACCACCTACCTCTCCCTCACGGAAAGGCCCGAGGTCAAAGCCCTGATCGCCGAGGAAATCCGCATGGTGAACAAAACCCTTCCCGAAAAGCTCAAGATCCAGCGCTTCGCCATCCTCCCCAAGGAACTCCACCCCGACGACGAGGAGATCACCCGCACCCGCAAGGTGCGGCGCCAGGTGGTGGAGGCCCGCTACGGCCCGGTGATCCAGGCCCTCTACGGGGAGGGGGGACGGGTGGAGGTGGTGCTCCCCATCCGCTACCTCGAGGGGGAAGGGAGGCTCGAGGCCACCTTGGAAGTGCAGGAGGTCTAGGATGTACCGCCTTGCCAAACAGCTTACCGACGCCTTCAGCCGCCGCTTTGCCCGTTCGGTGCGGGAAACCTACCAGCAGGACGAAGCCTACGCCAGCACGCCCCTGGGGCGTCTGGCTCTAGGGGTTTTCCTGGTTTTCCTCCTTCTTCTTCCCCTCCTCCTTCCCCCCTACCCCATGTACGTGACCACCCTGGTGGCCATCGGGGCTTTAAGCGCCTTGGGGCTCCACCTCCTGGTGGGGGGTGCGGGGCAGATCTCCTTGGGCCACGCCGCCTTCATGGGGGTGGGAGCCTACGCGGCAAGCCACCTCTACGGTCCCTTGGCCCCCTTGGGCATCCTCCTCGGGGGAGGTATCGCCGCCCTCTTGGGTCTCGTGCTGGGCCTTCCCTCCTTGCGCATCAAGGGGGTGTACCTGGCCATCGCCACCCTGGCCTTTCAGTTTCTGGCGGATTACGTCTTCAAAAACTGGGAAGCGGTCACGGGGGGTATCCGGGGGCGGACCCTACCCCCTGCGGAGCTCTTCGGCTTCGTCCTGGACACCCCTGGAAAGCTTTGGTACCTGGTGCTCGTGTTCGCCCTACCCCTGTTCTTTTACGGCAAGCGCCTCCTCATGACCCGGGCGGGCCGCGCCTTCATGGCCGTGCGGGATAATGACCTCTCCGCCCGGGTGGCGGGGGTAGACCTGGTACGGGTAAAGCTCTTGGCCTTTGCCCTCTCCGCCTTCTATGCCGGTATGGCCGGGGGGCTTCTGGCCCAGCTTTACAAGGCGGTAACCCCCGAGTACTTCCCCCTCACGGTGAGCATCCAGTACCTGGCTATGGTCATCGTGGGCGGGGCAGGCACGGTGCTGGGAGCGATTTTGGGAGCCTTCTTCGTACTCCTCATCCCCGAGGTCTTAAACGGCCTGGTGGGGTCCCTTGGCCCCCAGTACGCCGCCACCCTGGCGGCCTGGCGCAACGTGGTCTTCGGCCTCCTCATCCTGGCCTTTCTGATCCTGGAACCCCTGGGATTGGTGGGTCTTTGGGGGAGGATCCGCAACTACTTCCGCACCTGGCCCCTCCCCTACTAACTAGCGGTGCCAGTCCTTAAGGTGGCGTAAGGCCACGGGAAGGCCAAGCCCCAGCCCGAAAAGGAGGTAAGCGGGAGACGGGTGCAGGAGGGCGGCCAGGAAGGGCTGGGCCAAGGCCACGACCAGGGCCACGCGGTAGGGCCTTCGGAAAAGGGCGAAAAGGGTAGCGAAAAGCGGGAGGGAAAGGAAGAGAAGCCGGGGATCCACGGCAAAGAGCACCCCAGCCCCCGTAGCCAAGCCCTTTCCCCCTTGGAAGAGGAGCCAGGGGGAAAAGGCATGCCCCCACACCGCCCCCACGCCCCCGGCAAGGCCACCCAGAGGGCTTCCCCCCACTCCCTCCCCCAGGGCCACCGCCAGGATTCCCTTGAAGAGGTCCAGGAGGAGAACCATGAAACCCGGTACCGGCCCCAGCACCCGGTAGACGTTCAAGGCCCCTGGATTGCCCGATCCCTCCTGGAGGAGGTTCCTTCCCCGAAGGGCCCCAAACCAGTAGGCGATGGGCAAGCTTCCCAGGAAGTACCCAAGAAGAAAGGCTACGAACATGGGCTAGGAAAGAGCCCTTTGCACCTGGCCTTGGAGCCGCAAGAGGGCCGCCTCGAGGCCCCTTAGCCGCAAGGGGGTGAGGAGTTCCTCCAGCCCCGCCCCCTGGTAGAAGGTGGGGGGCACGGAAAGCACCGCCTCAGGGGGCTCCCCCTCGAGGCCCTCCTTCAGGAGGCCGGCGAAGGCCTTCACCGTGGGGGCTTCATCGGGGACGAAGAAGTAGAGCCTAACCCTTCCCCCCTCCACCTCCGCCCGCAGGAAAAAAGGGGTCTGGCATTCGTGGACCCGTTCCAGCTCCACCCCAGGAGGGGGGGTGGGCACCTTTTTGGCGTATTCCAGAAGCACCTGGGCCTTGAGCTCCTTGGGCATGGCCCGAATCAGGTCCAGGGCTTCCTGAAGCTTCTTGGGCAAGGCCATGGCCTTAGCTTAGCCCACCTTGGGAGCGGTATGGGTGGGACGGAGCTCTATCTCGCTCACCAAGGCTCTTTCCGGCATTTCCGCTGCGAAAACCACCGCCTGGGCCACATCAAGAGGGGAAAGCTTCCAGGAGGCTCCGGGGATGTTTCCGGCAAAGCCCGTGTCCACCGAGCCTGGCAGGATATTCACCACCCGCACGCCGGCCTCCCTTAGCTCCAACATGGCCGCCCCCATGAGGCCCAAAAGCCCGAACTTGCTGGCGTTGTAGGCCGCTCCGCCCTTGAAGGCGTTTTTGCCCGCTAAACTTCCGATGTTCACCACCACCCCCTCGAGGCCAAGAGGGCTGGCAAAGCCGCCTTGAGGCCCAAAAAGGGCCCCACCAGGTTCACCTCCAAAACCTGGCGGAACTCCTCCTCGCTGAGCTCGGCCACGGGCTTCATCACGCCAATCCCGGCGTTGTTGACCAGGAGGTCCAGCTGGCCGTAAGCCTCCGAGAGGCCCGCCACCGCCTTCTGCCAGTCCGCAAAAGAGCGCACGTCCCCGGGCAAGGCCAAGGCCCCCTCCCCCAGCTCCGAGGCCAAGGCCTCGAGCCTTCCCCCATCCCGGGCAAAGAGCCCCACCCTGTACCCTTTAGCGTGGAGAAGCCGGGCGGTGGCCTCCCCAATCCCCCGGCTCGCCCCCGATACCAAGGCCACCCGCATGCCCTCTAGCTTAGCCCAAAACGCTCCTGGATCCGGGCCAGGATCTCCCTCAGCCCCTCCTCCAGCTCCTTAAGCCCCCCTCGGTTCTCCAAAACCCAGGTAGCCCGCTCCCTCTTCTCCTCCTCGGGCATCTGGGCTTTTTCCCGGGCCAGGACCTCCTCCCGCGAAAGCCCGGAGCGGGCCATCACCCGCCTTACCCGCTCCTCCACAGGAGCCGCCACCAAAAGGGTTCCATCCAGACGGGCCTCCCACCCCTTCTCAAAAAGTAGGGGAATTTCCAGAAAAATCAAGGGAGCTTTTATGCGGGCCAGCTCCTCGGCCAAAAGCCTCCGCACCTCGGGGTGGAGGAGGTCCTCGAGGGCCTTAAGCCTTTCCGGGTCGGAAAAGACCCGCTGGGCCAGCGCCCTGCGGTCCAGCTCCCCGCCCGCAAAGGCCTCCGGGAAAAGCCGCTCAAGCTCCGCCTTCTTGTTCTCCCTGGCCCGTGCCGCCAGCTCATCCAGGTCCAAAACCGGGTAGCCCCAGGACCTTAGGAGAGCGGCCACCGTGCTCTTGCCGCTTCCGATGTTCCCGGTGATGCCGATAATGATGGGGTGCTTCGCCCGATCGCCCATAGGGACTTCCCCTTTTATACCCCCAAGGGGGCCATCCCCGTGGGGGGTGCCCTAAGGGACCTCCTTCTGGGACGAAGGCCCTGGGACCTGGACTTCGCCGCCTTGGACCCCTTGAAGGCGGCCGAGGAAGCCCAAAGCCGCCTGGGAGGTAGCCTCTTCCCCTTGGATACAGCCCGGGGCCAGTACCGTCTCGTATCCGGAAACCTGGTCCTGGACTTCTCCCCCTTGGAGGGCGCCTTGGAGGAAGACCTTCTCAGGCGGGATTTCCGCCTAAATGCCCTGGCTTGGATGGGGGAGCGGGTGTGGGGGCTAAAGGGGGTGGAGGACGACCTCCGGCGCAGGGTCTTGGTCCCGGTGCGGGAGGAGAACCTCTACCAAGACCACCTGCGAAGCCTCCGCGCGGTGCGCCTGGCGGCCAGCCTGGGCCTCGGCCTGCCCGGGAAAACCCGAAACGCCCTTGCCCGCCACGCCCGCTTTCTCCAGGCCCACCTCGAGGCTCTTCCCGCCCGGGAACGGGTGAAGGAGGAACTGAGCCGGCTCCTCCTTTCCCCGAGAGCGGCCTGGGGCCTTCACCTGCTGGAGCGCACGGGCCTTTTGGACGCCTACCTTCCTGAGCTCCGCCCCCTGGTGGGCCTAGAGCAGGGGGGGGTGCACCATCTGGACGCCTGGCGGCACACCCTCTCCGTCCTCTTCCACCTCACCTGGCTCTGGCCAGAGGCTCCCCTTGCGGCACGCCTCGCCGCCCTTTACCACGACGTGGGCAAGCCCCTGACCCGTCGCTTTGACCCGGAAGCGGGCCGCTTCCGCTTCCTTGACCATGCGGAGGTAGGGGCGGAGATAGCGGGGACCTCCCTGGAATGGCTACGGTTCCCAAAGGAGACGGTGGAGAAGGCCAAAGCCCTGGTGCGACGGCACATGGACCGCCCTCCCGAGGGGAAACAGGCCCTTCGCCGCTTCTACTTCCGCCGCCACAACCTCCTTCCCGCCCTTCCCTACCTCATGGCAGCAGACCGCCTGGGCACGAAAGGGGTGGAGAAGGAAGCCTGGGAGGTGCTGGAGGCCTACCGGGAAACCCTTTCCGAACCCCTCCCCGAGCGCCCCCTCCTCTCCGGGGAGGAGGTGATGGCCCTCTTGGGCCTTAAGCCCGGCCCGCAGGTGGGAAAGGCCCTGGAGGCCCTCCTCCTGGCCCAGGCGGAGGGAAGGGTATGCACCAAGGAAGAGGCCAAGGCCTTTCTCCTATATTGGAAGGGCGATGGAACGAATACGCCTGCGTGAACCCCAGATCACCCCGGTGGAAGGGGGATTTCTCCTCAGCGACCCCTACGGGGTCTTCGAAAAGCCCCTGGCCCTCACGGAAGGGGGGCTTTTCCTCCTCTCCCTCTTGGAGGGGAAAACCCTGGAAGAGGTGCAGGAGGAGGTCTTCAAGGCCCACGGGGTCCTGGTGCCCAAAAAGGAGCTGGAAGACCTCCTGAAGGCCCTGGAGGAGGCGGGCCTCCTCCTCACGGAGGAGGTGGAAAGAAGGCTGCGCGAGGAGGAGGGGAGGCTAAAGAAGGAGCGGCCCATGCGCCTGGCGGGGCTCTCCTACCCCACGGGGGAGAAGGAGGCCCGGGCCTTCCTCGAGGCCTTCCGGGCCAGCTTCCCGGGGCCAAGGCCCCAAGGGAACCCCTCCATCCTCCTGCTTCCCCACCTGGAGCCGAGCCGGGTGCCCGAAGCCTACGGGGCCGCCCTGGTTGCCTTGGAAGGTATACCAGAACCGGAGCGGGTCTACCTGGTGGGGGTAGCCCACCGGCCCCTCAAGGAAAAGGCCGCTGCCCTGCCCGTTCCCTTCCAAACCCCTTTTGGCCCGGCGGAGCCCGACCTCGAAGCCCTGCAGGCCCTGGACGCCCTCCTCCCCTTTGAGCTCTTCAACACCCCCCTGGCCTTCCGGGAGGAGCACAGCCTGGAACTTCCCCTCTTCTTCCTGAAGGGGGCCTTCCCTCGGGCTAAGGCGCTTCCCCTCCTGGTGGGAAGGCGAAGCCCGGAGCTGGGGGAGGCCCTCAAGGTAGTCCTGCGGGACTACCCTGGGCTTTTGGTCCTGGCGGTGGACCTTTCCCACGTGGGGCCCCGCTTCGGGGACCAGCCCTTTTCCCGCCCCCTGGCGGAGGAGGCCAGGAGGCGGGACTTGGGCTTTCTGGAACGGCTCGCCCAAGGGGAGCCCGAAGCCGCCTTAGCCCACCTGGGGGCCAACCCCACCCGGGTGGACGCGGTGGAGGTGGTGGCCTCCCTAAGCCCTCTCCTCGCGGGGCGGAAGGGCCAGGTGTTGGCCTACCGTCTGGACCTCGAGGCCCTCACCCTCTCCGCCGTGGGGGCGGGAACCCTCGTGCTTTGACCCCCCGCGGCCCAAGCCGCGGCAGGGCCTTCAGTGCCGCCGCTTCCGCCTTGCTCGGGTCTGGGCCGGGCGGTGCATCCCCGCCTTTTCCTCCTTGGGCGTCCACTCGCCGAAGTACACCGTGTGCACCGTGGCCCGCTCGGGCCGGTCGTCGCGATTCCTCTCCTTGGGGGGTCCTACCACTTTGCGCATGTCCTCCTCCTTTGCCTTTCCCTTCTTCACCAGGGTTTTTTCCCTGGAAGCTTCCTTCTTTTCCTCCTCCCGATAGGGCAGGAAATCAATCTGGCGAAGCCTGGGGTTGGCGGCGGCGATCACCACCTCCATCTCGTCCCCCAGGCGGATGCGTTTGCCCTTGGGGCCCCAAAGGGCCAGGGCCTCCTCGCTGTAGGTGTAGGGCCCCAGGACCTCGAGGCGCACCAGGCCCTCCACCCCGTTTCGCAGCATGACGAAAGCCCCGAAGCTGGCCACCCCCGTCACCTTCCCCGTGAAGCGTTCCCCCAGGTGGAGCTCCGCCCACTTGGCCATGTAGTACTTGGTGAGTTCCCGCTCCGCCGCCTCCGCCTTTCTTTCCATCTCCGAGGCGTGCTCGGCCATGGCGGGAAAGGTTTCCTGCCACCTGGCCCTCTTGGCCGGGGTGAGGGTGCGCCTCAGGAGGGCCTTCAGCACCCGGTGCACCACCAGGTCCGGATAGCGGCGGATGGGGCTTGTGAAGTGCAGGTAGTGCTCCATGGCCAGGCCGAAGTGGCCCAGGTTCTCCGCGGCGTAGCGGGCCAGGCGCAAGGAGCGCAGGACCAGGTTGGCCACCACCGGCTCCTCCGGGCGGCCCTTGGCCTCCAGGAGCACCCTCTGCAGCGCTTTGGGGGAAAGCTTCTCGGGCAGGGCGTACCCCAGCCGGAAGAGGGCCTGCCGGAGCTTGGCGTAGGCTTCCTCCAGGGGCTCCTCGTGCACCCGGAAGAGGCCGGGAAGCCCCTTCTTGACCAGGTGCTCCGCCACCGCCTGGTTGGCGAGGAGCATGAGCTCCTCAATCAGGCTTCGCGCCTTAGGCTCCTCCTGGGGGATGAGGTGGAGGGTGCCCTCCGCCACCTCCACCTTCACCTCGGGGAAGCTGAAGTCCAAAGCCCCGGCCTGAAGGCGCTTTTGCCTGACCCTTTGCGTGAGGTCCAGGAGAAGCCTTAGGTCCTCCGCCAAGAAAGCGTGTTCTTCCGGTAAACCATACCCCTCGGCGAAGGCCTCCACCTCAGTGTAGGTGGTGCGGGCCACGCTCCTTATTACCCCTTCGGCGAAGCGCACCCGCTTTACCTCCAGGTCCTCGCTCAGGTCAAAGAGGACGGAAAGCACCAGCCGGTCCTCATGGGGCTTCAGGGAGCACACCCCGTTGGAAAGTCTCTCAGGGAGCATGGGCAGCACCCGCCCCGGCAGGTAGACGCTGGTCCCCCGCAAGAAGGCCTCCTGGTCCAAAGGGCTTCCCTCCTTCACGTAGTGGGCGACGTCGGCGATGTGGACCCCGATGCGGTACCCCTTGGGCAGGCGCTCGATGTGGATGGCGTCGTCAAAGTCCTTGGCGTCCACCCCGTCCACCGTGAAGACCCGAAGGTGCCGGAAGTCCTCCCGCCTTCTGAGCTCGGCCTCGGGGATCTCCAGGGGGATGGCCTCCGCCTCCTTCCGCACCTCCTCCGGGAACTCGGCCCTTAGGCCGTACTTGGCGATCACCGCCTCGGTTTCGGTTTCCGGGGCATCCCCTTCCCCCAGGTACTCCAGAAACTCCCCGAAAGGGCGCTTGCCGTAGTGCACCCTCACCACGATGCGGCTTCCACGTTTGAGGCCGTGGAGCCCCTCGGGAAGGAGCCTCAGTTCCGGCAGGCCTGGCTCGTCCGGGAGGAGGACAGCGTACCCCTTGCGGAGGTCCAGGGTGCCCACCACCCGCTCGCGGGCCCGCCTGAGTACCCGCTCCACCACCCCCCAGGGCTTGCCGTCCCGGCCAGGCGGCATGATCCGGGCCTCCACCAGGTCCTCGGGCCAGGCGTCCAGGGTGTAGCCCGGTGGGATGAAGAGGTCCTTTTCGGGAAGGCGCACAAAGCCGTACCCGTCCCGGTGGAGGCTGATGGGCCCCTGCACCCGAGCCGGGAGGAAGTAGTGGCTTCCCTTTTTCTCCAGAAGCCCTTCCCGCACCAGTCCCCGGAGGTACGCCTTGGCCTCCCGCTTCTCCAGGCCAAAGCGCCTGAGGATCTCCTCCAGGCGGTGGGGCCTGCCCGTCTTCTTGAAAAACTCCAGTAAGGTTTCCCGCATTCTAACCCAGGAGGCCCTCCAGGGCCTTCTCCGTGGCCTTTAGGCTTTCGGAGAAAGCCTCTAGGGCCTCGTCCGCGTGCTCCTTGCCGATGATGAGGGGGGGCTCGAGGCGCACCACCTTGGGGTTGTTGAGGCCGAAGGCGGTGATCACTCCCCTCTCCGCCAGCTCCGCCACCACCAGGGCCCCGATGTCGGCATCGGTAAACTCCACCCCCAGCATCAGCCCCCGGCCCCGCACCTCCTCGATCAGGTGGGGGTACCGGGCCTGAAGGGCTTTTAGCCCCTCCATGAGGTAGCCCCCCACCTCCAGGGCCCTTTGCGGCAGGTTCTCCTCCAGGGTAACCTCAATGGCCGCTAGGGCCGCCGCCGCCGCCAGGGGGTTCCCCCCGAAGGTGGAGGAGTGGAAGAGGGGGTTCTGCTTGAAGATATCAAAGACCTCCTTTCGCCCCACACAGGCCCCGATGGGCATCACCCCGCCCCCCAGGGCCTTGGCCAGGGTCATGAGGTCGGGGGCCACCCCCTCCCAGTCCACCCCAAAGAGCTTTCCCGTGCGCCCGAGGCCGGTCTGCACCTCGTCGGCGATCATGAGGACGCCCCTTTCCCGGGTAAGCTCCCGCACCCCCTTCAGGTAGCCCTCCGGAGGCACGCGGATGCCGCCTTCCCCCTGGATGGGCTCCACGATCACCGCGGCGGTTTCCTCGTCGATGGCCGCTTCCAGGGCCCCCAGGTCCCCGTAGGGCACCACCTTTACCCCGGGGAGGAGGGGCTTGGCGGGGTTCTGGTACTCGGGCTTGGGGGTGAGGGAAAGGGCCCCCAGGGTCTTGCCGTGGAAGCCGCCTTGGGTGGTGACGATCCCCGGCTTCCCCGTGTAGGCCCGGGCCAACTTGATGGCCGCCTCCACCGCCTCCGCCCCGGAGTTGCCGAAGAAGACCATCTCCAGGCCCTCGGGGGTGATCTCGGCAAGCTTGGCGGCAAGCCTCGCCGTGGGCTCGGAAACCAGCACCCGCACGGACATGGGCATGCGCTCAAGCTGGGCCTTGACGGCCTCCACCACCTTGGGGTGGCGGTGGCCCAGGTTCAGGGTGCCGTAAAGGCCCAAGAAATCCAGGTAGCGCTTGCCCGTGGTGTCCCACACATAAGGGCCTTCCGCGTGGGACTCGATGCGGTCCAGGCCGGTGAAGCGAAGCAACCCTGCCAAGCCGGGATTGATGTGCCGCTCAAAGAGGGTAAAGGGATCGGGGTTCATGACCACAAGGCTACCCTAAGTGTAGCACACTCAAGGCTTGGTAGAGGTCTTCCGGAATGCGGCCAGCCTTCTCCCCCACCTGGCATAGATGCCGGGTAAAGCCCTCCGCCAAGAGCGCCCCCTCCCGCTCCACCCGGTAGCGAAAGAGAAGATCCCGCCGGGAAAGGTGGGCAAGGCGGGTTCGCACCAAGACCTCTTCCCCGAAGCGGGCCGGGGCACGGAAGGTGAGGCCCAGTTCCACCACGGGGAAGAATACCCCCCGGGCCTCCACCTGGTGGTAGGGGAGGCCCGCCCGCTCCAGGAAGTCCACCCGGGCCGCCTCGAGGTACACCGCATAGACGGAGTGGTGCACCACCCCCATCTGATCGGTTTCCGCGTAACGCACCTTTATGCGGGTCTCGCTCTCCACGGCAGGAACTCCAGGCGGGGCAGGTGGCGCAGGCGCACCCTGCGGGCGATCTGGGAAAGGAGCCTTCTTTCGGCGTGGTGCAGGGCCAAGAGGGCTTTCTCCTCGTCGCTAAAGGCTTCCACGTACACCGTGAGCACCCGACCGTCCGGGGAAAGGCGCACCCCCTCCACGGTGAGGAGGAAAAGCCTGGGGTCCTCCAGCTCCCCAATGGCCTCCGCCAGGGCGCGCAGGAGTTTTTCCTCTAGGTGGGCCTTCCCGTAGCTCACGCCTCAAGCTTACTCCCGGTCCAGGGCGGAAACCAAGTCGGCAAGCTCCCTCGCCACCGCCTCCGCCCCCTCCTTGGCCTCCACCATGACCCGCACCACGGGCTCGGTCCCGGAGGGGCGCACGTTCACCCGGCCAAGACCCTTGAGCTTTGCCTCGGCCTCCCGTACCGCTTCCCTAAGCCGCGGGTGCCCCATCACCTTGGCCTTGTCCCCCACCTGCACGTTGAGGAGCACCTGGGGGTACATGGGGAGGGCCTCGTACCAGTCGGCCAGGTCCCCCCCCAAGGCCTTCAGGGCCTTTAGGGTGAGGAGGGCGGTGAGGAGGCCATCCCCCGTGGTGTGGTGCCTGAGGAAGATCACGTGCCCCGAGGGCTCCCCGCCCAGGGAAAGCCCCTTTTCCTTAAGCATTTCCAAAACGTACCGGTCCCCCACCGCCGCCCGGTGGAAGCCGAGGCCCCGCTCCTTCAGGGCCACCTCGAGGCCCATGTTGCTCATCACCGTGCCCACCACCCCCTCCTCCCCAAAGGCCAAGGCGGTGAGGTAGAGGATGTGGTCCCCGTGGAAAAGCCGCCCCTGGCGGTCAATGAACTGCACCCGGTCCCCATCCCCGTCAAAGGCGATGCCCAGGTCCAACCCCAGCTCCACCACGAAGCGGCTCAAGGCTTCGGGGTGGGTAGAGCCGCAGGCCTTGTTGATGTTCCGCCCATCCGGGGTGTTGAAGAAGGCCATCACCTCGGCCCCCGCCCGCTGGAAGAGCCTTGGGCCTATGCGGTAGGTGGCCCCGTGGGCCAGGTCCAGGCCCACCTTGAGCCCGCTGAGGTCGGGAGCGTGGGCCAGGAGGAAGTCCAGGTACATCCTCTCCGCCTCCCGGAAGTCCCCCACGGTGCCGATGACCCGGGTGGGATGCTCCTCCTCCAAAAGGGCCTCGATCTCCTCTTCCGCCTCGTCGGGAAGCTTCTCCCCCTCGGGCCCGAAGAACTTGATGCCGTTGTCCTGGTAAGGGTTGTGGCTGGCGGAGATCATGGCCCCGGCGGTGGCCTTAAGGTGCCGGGTCAGGTAGGCCACCCCCGGGGTAGGCAGGACCCCCAGGTGCTCCACCCTCACGCCCTGGCTCAGGAGCCCCGCGGCCAAAGCCGCCTCCAGGAGGTCGGAGGACTCGCGGGTGTCCTTGGCCAGGAGGACCACAGGCTTGGGGCTATGGGCCCGGAAGTAGGCCCCCGCCGCCTGGCCGAGCTTCAGGACGAACTCCGGGGTGAGGGGGGGCTTCCCCGCCTCCCCCCGCACCCCGTCGGTGCCGAAGTAGCGCCTCATGGGGAAGACTATACGCCCCTGCCTGGTATTCTGGAAGCATGGGAACGGCTCCTAAGCTCCTGAGCCTCGGGCAGGGTCTACCGGTGTGGACTTATGGAAGACCTGGACTGAATTCCGGCGAGTTCTACCTCGCTTGCACATCGCGGGTGCCTGCATGGGCAATCCGGATTGCCACACCCGCCCACTTGTGGTGTGGATCCACCTGCCACATTTCCACCAGACGGTCCGCCATCTCCTTAACGTGCTGCTGGGATACCTTCAGCCCAAAATGCCCAAGCAACATAGTTAACGCTGCAGCACCGCTGGCAGCTGGCTCGGCCTGGTGCTCCAAGGTGAGATGCGAGACCTGTGCCTGCTGGGGTAACCCCACTGCAGGTCCACGGTTCATTCCGAGATCGACAAAAATCGTGTGCCAGATGAGCCCATCTTGGTGCCGCAGTGCAACAGGGAGGGCATATTTTCCGATGCGCTTGCCGGGCGCAAGCGCGAAGCGAAAATAAGCCCGGTCTGCCTGACGTGAGGGACGAATCACCGCGTCCGCTCCCAGGGACCGCCCATCGAGCCAGAGGTCCGTAACCAAAGGTGGAACCTGGAAGGAAATCTGAATTTCCCAATCACTAGGCTGGATTTCAAGACCGGCAAGGTCTGGGTCCGCCACGATGGTGGAATCGGTCACCGCTAGGTCCACTGCGAAGAGATAGCCTGTGAACGGGGGATCCCCACCACCCACAAATACCTGAGTTCCGGCGGGAACGGGGGCGGAGTAGGGGCCATGGCCCACCGCAACTTGTGCCACGGATGACCCGTTGGCCGGGTCAAGGGCTTCCAGGACACCGCCGCCCAGGACGATCAGATGTCTGGCCGCCAGGGCCGGAGGGGCCCAAATCCCCTCTGCGTACACTTGTCGCCCCCACAGCCGGACCCCCGTGTGCAGGTCGTAAGCGAGGATGGAGCCCCCGAGCGTGGTGATGTAAACACGTTCCCCATCTGTAAAGGCAGCGCTACGAATCGTGACTTCCCCCACGTGATCTGTCCACAGCACCTGTCCCGTGGCGCACGCGAAGCAGGTAACTGTGCCGTCGAGCGATCCGACCACGACACGGCCAGCGCTCACAGCAGGTCCGGCCGTTTCCGACGTCACGACCCCGGTCTTACCTATCGGCCGTTTCCACTCAAGGCTGACGGGTACTCCCGTGTCGTCTAGGGAAACGCAGTACAGGTAATTGTTTGACGGTTCCGTACCCAACACAAACAACAAAGGGCGGGAGTCAAAAAGGGAGACGCAGGGGTTGCCGAACAGAAATGTTTGCCCCACCTGGAACCTTCGTGTCTCCCGCCCTTCCTGTTTGGTGGCAGCGATGAGACAGTTTCCAGCACACAGGTAGACCATATCCTTAAAAAGAGCCGGGCCGCTCCTGATCCGCCAGGGTGTTTTCCACGCCCACTGTAGGTCACCGTTCTCGACGTTTAGGGCAGCCAACCCGGACTGGCCCCAGAGCAAGTAAAGTCTCGAGCCGTCCGTTACTGGGCGTCCGTAACCGCCGGCAGGGAGGGTCACCTTCCATCTGAGCTCCCCGTTGTGGGAGCAGTAGGCCATCGCCTCGTACTGGTGTACTGTCCGGTTGTATGCCACGATCATGACAGTGTCGCCGACCAGAACAGGATACCGTGGGACTCCTTGGATGTACTGGATCCACCGCAGCTTCATCTTTCCATCACCTCCTTAGCCCGGATGGCTTTGTTGGAACCCCACCTCCCCGCTCCCCTATTGCGCACCGCGCACCCTGATGTAGAGCAAGAGCGCCGCGATGAGGGCGGTTGCCGAACCACCCAAGATCAAGAGCGTTTGGACGCCGAACCTTTGGAGAACCGCACCGGCACTTAGGAACACGACCACAGGGATGACCCGTAGGGCCGCATACTGAACAGCAAAGGCCCGGCCCAGGACCTCCGAAGGCAGGGTCCGCTGCAGGATGCTGGCCGTGTAGACCGAAACCAATTCGGCCGTCAGACCGGCGAGCGCCACCGCCAGCAACCACCCCTCCAGTCCCCCGAGGAAGCCCAGGGACCCAACCAGGAAGCCGAACAGGACCGTGGCAAGCCCGGACAACCGGTGCTCGTCCATCCGCCCCGCCAGTGGAGTGGCCATCAGGGTCGCAGCGATGGCCCCGAGCGCCATCGCCCCGGTGAGGAACCCATAGCCAGCGGCGCCGTGGCGCAGAACCTGTTCAGAAACAACGGGCAGGGCTATTACCAGAACCGGAATACCGACGTTGACCACCACCAGATCGGCCATGGCGAGCAAAGCCGCGCCGTGGCGGCGCAGGATACCCACCCCACTCACGAAATCCTGCAGTACCCTTGGCCGCCGGCCCCGCACCACTAGGGATTCCCCGTCCATGCGACGGATCGGCAACAGAGCCGCCGACGCCACAGACAAGGCCGCATTCGCCATGAACGTGTACACCGGGCCTACCCAGGCTAAGAGTACGCCCGTCATAACCTTGCCAAACAGGTCGCACGCGTTGCGGCTCAACCTGAGCAGCGCGTTGGCGCGTGTCAGGTCCACCTGGTCAACGATGGTCGGGACCACAGCCCCGGCTGCGACGGTAAGAAAACTGGCGGTTACCGCATGGGCCACCACAGCAAGGTACAGGTGCCACGCCTGCAAGTTGCCCAGGAGCGACAGCCCAGCCACAGCCAGACCGAGCAGGGCCCGGAAACTTTCCGCAACGAGTATCACTTTTGTCCTTGAAGCAGCGTCCGCGTAAACACCAGCAAAGGGAGCCAGCAGCAGCGAAGGGACAACCTGGACGGCAAAGGCCAGCCCAAGTTGCAGGGCGCTGCCCGTCAGCTGAAACACCAGCCACGGGACGGCAAGGGAGAACACGTTCTCGCCGATGCGGGATGAGGTCCTGCTGAGGAAAAAGTAGGAGAAGGTGGGGTTTCGGGCGAAAAGCGCAAGCCCCAGCCTGGTCATCAAGGTGGCGATGGCTTCATACATGAAACGCTCCCCAGAGAGCCGGTATTTGGAGAAGCGTGGCTTCCTTTGAGATGACGGAATGCGGCGTACAGTAGGGCCATGGGTCACTTGCTTAGACCAGGGCCCGTTCGATGACAGTGATACGATAACGGGAGGCGACCCGGACTGGTTCCTTCCAGTCTCGCAACCAAAGGGAGCGGATGACGAACTCGATCTCTGCCGTAATCTCGCCGTTTACAGGATATCCCAGGGTCACGGGAATAACCACGGAGCACGTTTCCCCTGGCTGCAGCTGGCCAAGGCATATCCGATTCCCGTCTGCGTTCAGCTGCATGCCCTTTGGCACGGTCAGCGTCAGGAATGCCTCCTCTGCGATAAAGGTCTGGAAGAGAGGTTCGGGACAGGAATACGTGACGTTGCATCGGAGTTTATCCACGCCGTCGAACTGGATTTCCACTTTCGGCAAGTCACCGACAATCACAGCGTCCTTAGTACAGTCCACGGTAAAGAGGCCGAACTCACGGTAGCCAATGCGCCACTCCCCGCCCCTGCTTCCCCCCCAGCGGCTTTGATCCCACGGGTCCAGAAGAATGAATTCCTCGGCAGCATCATCGTAGCCCACCACCAGCACCGCGTGCCCAGTTCGGTCGACTTCCTTACGGAGAATGTCCTCCTCTGCAGGGTAGTTCCACCCCGGATGCAGACGGACCAGAACGGGCAGGTTCTGGGCCACCAGTGAGCGAACATGGTTGACAAAGCGCTCGTGATAGGGGTCGTGATAGATGAAACATGGGAGCCCCGTCGTTGCCGACTCACCAACCCTTAGTAGTTTCACTTCAGCAGTGCTCTTCGTGATCGGTGCGCTCATGGATTTTTCTCCTTTCTTTTTTTTCCTTTAGAGTTAAATTGCACTTGGCTCAAGTCGTGTGTAATAGAGTTATCCGTTGTGTCCCGGATGGTGTCCCCTGTGTGTTTCGAAATCAGGAGCCTGCCGTCCGGGGTCCACTCCATGTGGGTGGGCGCGTGCAGGTTCCAGGCAAAGGGCCGCACGTGCACCCGCCGGGTCCGGCCGCCCACCTTGACCTCCTGTACCTCCTGGAGCATCTCCCCCACCCCCTTCAGGGTCACCCCCAGGGTAGCAGGGAGGAGGTAACGAACCGGTGAGGTAAATTTCGTTACCTTCCCTGGTCAGACGTTACCTTTTGCCCTCAGACGTTACCTTAGCCTCCCGGACGTTACGCCCTTCCGAGCAGGATGGGGGCATGGAGCGGTGGGTGCACCTCCTCCTTTTGGCGGTTCTTCTCCTTTGGGCCCTCGCCCTGGGGCACCCCCCGGACCTGGCCTGCCTGGACCTGGGGTGCTGGCCCCCGCGGGGCTAGAGGCCCCATTCCCGCCGGAGCCGCCCCACCCGGGCCAGGACCGCGGGGCGCCGGGGGTCCAGGGGAGGGAGGCGTTCCAGGAGGGCCTCCCAGAGCTCTAAGTCGTCCCCAAGCCGCTCTGCTAGGCCCTCCAGGAGGAGGGGGTTCCCCGAGGCCAGGACCTTATGGCGCAAAGCTTCTTCCAGGTGGCCGCGCATCTCCTCTATGGCCGGGACCTGGCTCCTGGGGAGGAGGGGGCCCCGGTAGAGTTGGAGGGCTCGGGGGAGGTCCACCTGTTCCAGGGCTTCCCTCACCTCCAGGAAGTCCGCCCGTAAGGGGGAGAGGAGGCGGTAGGGGCGGCTCGCCACAGCAAGCCCCCGCGCCCGCAGGCGATGGAGCTCCATGCGCAGGGCGGGGGTATTCGCTTCCCCGTAGAGGGCCAGGGCCAGGGCTTCTCCCCTCCAGCCCTCGGGCCTAAACAGGAGGAGGACCAGAAGCTCGGCCTGCCTGAGGGGCAGGGGCTTCCCGAAAAGCCGGGCTTCCCCCAGGGCCCGGAAGCCCCCCGCCTCTGGGGCCAAGGGACCCAGGTAGAGGCGTTGAGCCTCGGGGCGGAGGGCCAAGGCCAAGCCTTGGAACCCAGGGGGAAGGGGTGTGCTCCGGGACCAGGCCAGGCGGCTGGCCGCCAGGAGGGCCCGGGGGCGGTCCACCCCGGGGCCTTCCCCCAGGCAAAGCAGCGCCTCTGTCAAGTGAGGGTAAGCCTCCTCAGGGTAGGCTTCCCAGAGGGCGAGCCCCCGGCCCAGGGCCAGGTAACCCTGCCTCCCCTCGGGCAGGGCGGCCTTGGCCCCCTCCAAAAGAAGGGCCAGCTCGGGCTCCCCCAGGAGGGCCAGGACCCCCTCCCCCAGGAAGCTCCCGTAGGCCCCGGGGCCCAGGCTGGGCAGCAGGCCCCGCATCGCCGCGGCCGCCTGCTCCCGCCTCCCCCGGAGGAGGTGGGCCAGGAGGAGGGTGAAGCCCGCCAGGAGGCGCACCCCAGGGTAGGGGTGGAAGGTGTAACTCTCCGCCCCGGCCAGGACCTCCCCTAGGGGCATCTTCCCGAAGAGGAGCTCCAGCCTCAGGCGGTGGAGATAGGTCCAGGGGGTGGGCCACTTGGCCTGGGCCAAGGCCGCGTGGGCCAGGGCCGCCTCCTGGCCCAGAAGCTCCCGGGCCCGGGCCAGGGCCAGGTGGAGGCGGGCCTCCCCCTCCGGGTCTCCCCTGAGGCAGTGGAGGGCCTCCTCCAGGGCCACCACCCCTTCCCGTGGGGGCAGGGCCAGGCCCAGATGGTAGAGGGTGAAGGGGGTTGGGGCTTGCCTCGCGGCCTCCAGGGCGAGCCTGCGGTAGCCCGGGAGGTCCCCCCTCCTCCCCCGGAGGAAGCCCCTCAGGGCCAGGGCCTCCGCCGCCTCCTCCGGCCCCGCCGGGAGCAGGGCGCCGAGGAGCGCTTCCGCCTCCCCCTCCCGCCCCGCCTCCAGGGCGCGGAGGACGGGCCCTAAGGATTCCATGCCCCTAGGCTAAGCATTACTCCCCCTTTGCCTCTGGAAGGAGGTCACGTTCCCCTAGGCATGGAGTCCCCTTCCGGCCCCGTGAGGGGCCCGCTTGGGTCCGGGGCCAGGCACACATCAACCCCGCCGCAGCTTGAGTCAGGGCGGGGTGCTTACCCCTTGGCGGAAAGCCAGTCGTCCCCCAGGCCCACCTCCACCTCCAGGGGCACGGCCAGGGGCCAGACCCCTTCCATCACCTCCTTGGCCAGGGCGGCCACGGCCTCTGCCCGCTCTTTCGGGGCCTCGAGGACCAGCTCGTCGTGTACCTGCAAAAGCATCCTGGCTCCTAGCTCCCCAAGCCTGGGAAAGAGCTTCACCATGGCCAGCTTCATCAAATCCGCGGCGGTGCCCTGCACCGGCATGTTGAAGGCCATGCGCTCCGCCGCCTCCCGCACGCTCTTCACCCGGGAAGCCAGATCCGGCACGTAGCGCCTGCGGCCAAAGAGGGTTTCCACATAGCCCCGCTCCCGCCCCTCCTTTAGGGTTCTCTCAATCCAGGCCCGCACCTTGGGGTAGCTCTGGAAGTAGCGCTCGATGAAGGCCACCGCCTCCTCGTAGGGGATGGCAAGCTCTGCGGAAAGCCGGTGGGCGGACATGCCGTAGAGGACCCCGAAGTTGATGGTCTTGGCCGCCCGGCGCATGAGGGGGTCCACGGCCTCCGGGGGCACGGAAAACATCCAGCTTGCGGTCTGGGTGTGGATGTCCTGCCCTTCCCGGAAGACCCGGATGAGGTTCTCGTCCCCGGAGAGGTGGGCCAGGACCCGGAGCTCGATTTGGCTATAGTCCAAGGCCACCAGGACCCAGCCCTCCTCGGCCACGAAGGCCCGGCGGATCCGCTGGCCCAAGGGGGTGCGCACGGGGATGTTTTGCAGGTTGGGGTCGGAGCTACTAAGCCTCCCCGTGGCCGTGGCCGTCTGGTTGAAGCGGGTGTGAAGCCGGCCCGTCTTGGGATGGACCAGGGCGGGCAGAGGGTCGATGTAGGTGCCCTTGAGCTTGGAAAGCTCCCGGTACTGCAGGATGCGGTCCACGATGGGGTGGACATGCCTTAGGGCCTCCAACACCGCAGCGCTGGTGGAGCGCTTGCCCGTCTTCTCCGTCTTGCCGATGGCGGGAAGCCCCAGCTCGTCAAAGAGCACCCGCTCCAGCTGGTCGCGGGAGTTCAGGTTGAAAGGGTGCCCGGCCAGGCGGAAGACCTCCTCCTCGAGGCGCTTCATCTCCGCCTCCACCTCGAGGGAGAGGGCCTTCAGGTAGGCCACGTCCAGCCGGACCCCCGTGGCCTCCATCTGGGCCAGAACCCGCGAGAGGGGTTTTTCCACCTCCTCATAAAGCCAAAGAAGCCGCTCCTCCCCCTTAAGCCGCTCCAAGAGGGCGGCGTAGAGCCTTTCAGAAAGCAGGGCCCTTTCCCCCGCCTCCGCGGTCCACTCCCCCCCGTAGCGCCTGGCTACCCCCTCGGGGCTGGTGTTGGAAGGATCCAGGAGGTAGGCGAGGAGCATGGGATCGTCCCCAGGCACCAGGGGAACCCCCTCCCTCAGGGCCAAGACCACCAGGTCCTTGGCCAAAAGACCCCGGACCTCCTCCAGCTCCCTAAGGGCAGCCAAGGGCTCCTCCGCCCGGTGAACCCGCCCCTTTAGGGCCGCCGCCAGGGCCCTAAGCTCCGCCCACATGGGCTCGGGCCGGGAGAGGACAAAGCCCACGAACGCCCCTTTGGGGGGCGGCCAGGGGGCTTCTTCCGCTGCCGTGGGGCTTTCCAGAAGGCCGAACTCATGCAGGAGGCTTCCGAACTCCAGCCTCTCCAAAAAAGCCCTAAGCCCCTCCCGGTCCGGCTCCTGGCGCCGAGTGAAGTCCACCTGAAGGGGCAAGTCCGTGCGCACCCGGGAAAGCTCCAAGGACAGCTCGAGGTCCTCCATGTGGCTGAGGATCTTCTCCCGCACGGAAGCGGGCTTCACCTGGTCCAGGTGCTTGAGAAGGTTTTCCAGGCTCCCCCACTCCCGGATCAGCTTGGCCGCCGTCTTCTCCCCGATGCCCTTCACCCCAGGGATGTTGTCGGAAGGATCCCCAGCCAGGGCCCGGTAGTCCACCCACTGCTCGGGACGGAGACCATACTTCTGCCAAAGCCACTCCGGGGTGATCAGGTACCCCTCGGGGTGCAGGATGGAGATCCGGTCCGAAAGGAGCTGGTAGAGGTCCCGGTCCGCGGTGAGGATGCGCACCTCGTAGCCTTCCTTTTCCGCCTTCTTGGCCAGGGTGGCCAGGACGTCATCCGCCTCGAAGCCGGGAACCTCCAAGCGGGTGAGGCCCAGAAGGTCTACGAGCTCCTTGATGAGGGCGAGCTGCCTGGGGAAATCCTCCGGCGTGGGGGCCCGCCCCGCCTTGTACCCCTCGTAGGCCTGGTGGCGGAAGGAAGGGGCCTTGGCGTCGAAGACCACGATCACCCCGTCCCCGTCCTCCTTCAGGGCCTTGAGGAGGCTCTTGGCGAAGCCGTACACCGCCTGCACGGGCTCCCCGCGGCTGGTGGTGAGGCTCTTCAGGGCAAAAAAGGTACGGTAGGCCAGGTGGTGGCCGTCCACGAGGAGGAGGCGGCCTTTGGATTCAAAGAGGGGCAGCATTGCCTCCATGGTAAGGGCTCACCCCTCCACCTGGGCCTGCCCCCGGGTTTGGTCCCAAAGGGCCCGCAGAAAAGCCTCCTTCTCCTCTTCTGGAAGGCGCAGGGCGAAAGCCAACCCCTCGGGCAGGTAGGTTTCCTCCGCCAGGAAGCCGCGGGCCCTGAGAAACCCGCGCACCCGGCCCGCCTGGGCAAAGGGCACCCGGAAGCGCACCTCCGCCAGGTCCACCAAGGGTACCTTGGGGGCCCGCCGTAAGGCCTCCGCCGCCACCCCCCCGTAGGCCCGCACCAGGCCCCCGGCCCCCAGCTTGACCCCCCCGAAGTAGCGCACCACCAGGACCGCCACCCTATCCAGCCCCTGGGCCTCTATGGCGTGGAGGATGGGCTTACCCGCCGTACCCCTGGGCTCGCCGTCGTCAGAGAAGCGGTAGAGGTTGCCCAGCTTGTAGGCGTAGCAGTTGTGGGTGGCCTGGGGTTCCCGGTGGGCCTGCAAGAAGGCCAGGGCTTCCTCCTCCGAGGCCACCGGGGCCGCCTTGGCAAGGAAGCGGCTTCTCTGGATGACCTCCTCGTACTCCACCGGACCGGCCAGGGTCAGCCCCGCCACCTTCTACCCCTCCCCCAGGGCCTGCAGGGCCGCCGCCTCCATCCCCCGGGCATCGGGCAGGAGGCCTGTCCAGATGCGGAAGGCCAAGGCCCCCTGCCAGGCCAGCATGGGAAGCCCGGTCTGCACCATGAGCCCCCGCGCCTGGGCCTCCCGCAGAAACCGGGTCCAGAGGGGGCGGTAGACCAGGTCCACCGCCGCCCCCTCTCGGGGGAAGAACTCCGCAGGCAACGGGGTAGCGGTGGGGTCCTTAAGCCCCACGCTGGTGGCGTTCACCAGGAGCCGGGCCTCCTTTGCCCGCTCCAGGGGCACGGCCTCTAGGCCAAACTCCTCCGCCAGGGCTTCCGCCCGAGTGGAGGTGCGGTTCCACACCCAAACCTCCAACCCCGCCTCCTTCAAGGCCCAGGCCACCGCCCGCCCCGCTCCCCCTGCCCCCAGGACCAAGGCAGGGCCCATCAGGGGGATCCCCTCGGCCCTCAGGGCCTGCAAAAACCCCGGGGCATCGGTGTTGAAGCCAAAAAGCCTCCCCTCCACGGAAAGTACCGTGTTCACCGCCCCGATGGCCTGGGCCTCCGGGGCCACCCAGTCCAAGAGGGGTAAGGCCACCTCCTTAAGAGGGATGGTCAGGTTGGCGCCCCGGTATTCCCGGCGCACCCTTTCCAGGCGGTCCTTTAGGGCCTCAAGGGGGGTTTCCAAGGCCTCGTAGCTTCCCTCGAGGCCCAGGGAGCTCAAGGCGTACCGGTGCATGGCCGGGGACAGGGAGTGGGCAATGGGACTGCCCAACACCGCCAGGCGCAGCATGAACCTCAGGATACCCCACCCCACTCCCTCATCCAAGCCGTATAGAATGAGGTCGGTGAAAAGGCTCCTTGCCCTATGCTTCCTGCTCTCCCTGGCCCTGGGGAAGACCTACCTCATCCCCATCCAGGGGGAGATCGACCCCGCCTTGGCGGTCTTCGTGGAACAGGCCCTGACCCGCGCCGAACGGGAGGGAGCCAGCGGCGTGGCCTTCCTCATCGACACCCCAGGGGGCCGGGTGGACGCCGCCATCCGCATCTCCGACCGGATCCTGCAAAGCCCCCTTCCCACCCTAGCCGTGGTGCAGAACGCCTTTTCCGCCGGCGCCCTGATCGCCCTTTCCTGCCGCCAGATCGCCATGCTGCCGGGCTCGGAGATCGGGGCCGCCCTGCCGGTGGTGGCTCTTCCCCTGCAGCAGCCCCAGGCGGCGGACCAGAAGATCATCTCCGCCCTGAAGGGCAAGTTCCGGGCGGTGGCCGAGGCCCGGGGAAGGCCGGTGGATCTGGCCGAGGCCATGGTGGACCCCCAGGTGGAGATCCCTGGCCTTTCCGCCAAAGGAGAGCCCCTCACCCTTTCCGCCGACAAGGCGGTGGAGCTCAAGGTGGCGGACTTCAAGGCAGGAAGCCTCTCCGAGGCCCTGCGCCAGGCAGGGTACAGCCTGGAAACGGAAAGGCTTGAGCCTGGCCCCCGGGTGCAGGTGGCCCGGTTCCTCACCAGCTCCACCGTGGCGGGGCTTCTCCTGGCCCTTGGGCTTCTTCTCCTCCTCCTCGAGCTCTTCACCCCGGGCTTCGGGGTCATGGGGACCTTGGGCCTGGCGTTTTTAGCCCTTTACTTTGCTGGGGGGTGGCTTGCCGGGCTTTCCGGGGCCTTCGAGCTGGTCCTCTTCTTCCTGGGCGTGGCCCTCCTCCTGGCCGAGGCCTTCCTCTTCCCCGGCTTCGGCATCGCCGGGGCCCTGGGGGTGGGGGCCATCTTGGCCTCCGTCTACTTCACCTTCGGGGAGAACGCCCTCATGGTCATCGCCATTGCGGTGATCGCCCTGGGCCTGGGCCTCCTCCTCGTCTTCCGCTTCCTGCCCAGGACCCGGCCTGCCAGGGCCTTGGTGCTGGAAAGCGCCATCTCCGAACACGCCACCGGGGACGAGGTGGAGGTGGGCGCCATCGGCGTGGCTCTCACCGACCTGAGGCCTGGGGGTGTGGCCCGCTTCGGCAACAAGCGCATCGATGTGGTGGCCAACCGGGGTTTCCTGCCCAAGGGCACCACCTTGAGGGTGGTGGAGGTCAGGGGACCCACGGTGGTGGTGGAAGCTTTGGAGGAATAGCTATGGAAGGACTTGGCGTGCTCTTTCTGGCCTTTATCGTCCTCATCTTCGTCTTCCTTTTCTTCAGCTTCATCCCGGTAGGCCTCTGGATCTCCGCCTGGGCCGCAGGGGTCAGGGTGCCCTTGATCACCCTGGTGGCCATGCGCTTAAGGCGGGTTCCCCCGGCCAAGATCATCTACCCCCTCATCAAGGCCACCAAGGCGGGGCTGGACGTCCGGCTGGACCGCCTCGAGGCCCACTACCTGGCCGGGGGCAATGTGGACCGGGTGGTGGACGCCTTGATCGCCGCCGACAAGGCGGGCATCAAGCTCACCTTTGATCGGGCCGCGGCCATCGACCTGGCGGGGCGGGATGTGCTGGAGGCGGTACGGGTCTCGGTGAACCCCAAGGTGATCCAGACCCCCATGGTGGCCGCGGTGGCCAAGGACGGGATCCAACTGCTCGCCACCGCCCGGGTGACGGTGCGGGCCAACATCGACCGCCTGGTGGGCGGGGCCGGCGAGGAGACCATCATCGCCCGGGTGGGGGAAGGGATCGTGACCACCATCGGCTCGGCCCTCTCCCACAAGGAAGTGCTGGAAAACCCGGACCGCATCAGCAAGACCGTATTGGAAAAGGGTCTGGACGCGGGCACGGCCTTTGAGATCCTCTCGGTGGACATCGCCGACGTGGACGTGGGCAAGAACATCGGGGCCCAGCTCCAAATAGACCAGGCGGAGGCCGACAAGAAGATCGCCCAGGCCAAGGCGGAGGAGCGCCGGGCCATGGCCGTGGCTGCGGAGCAGGAGAACCGGGCCCTGGTGGAGGCCATGCGGGCCAAGCTGGTGGAGGCCCAGGCCCAGGTGCCTCTGGCCCTGGCCGAGGCCTTGCGCTCAGGGCGGCTTGGGGTCATGGACTACTACCGCTTGAAGAACATCGAGGCCGACACCGACATGCGGGAGTCCATCAGCCGGGCGGCCAAGCCCGAAGGTGAGGAATGAGCCTAGACGACCTCCTGGGTCTCCTTTTCCTACTCTTCTTCATCGTCATCCCTGCCCTGCAGGGCTTAAGCCGTCGTGGCCAGCCTCCCCCCATCCCCCCGGGATTTCCCGAGGACCTGCCCCTACCCGAACCCCAACCTCGCCCCAAGCCCAAGGCCCGGCCCAGGCCCAAGGTTCCTCCGCCCCCGTCCCTTCCCCCACCCCAAAAACCGGAGGGAGAGAGTTTAGAAGGGCCCTCGAGCCCCGAGCGGCAACCCTTGGAAGTGCGGTTCCGCGAGGCATCCTTGCCGGAGGAAGAGCGAAAGAAGCGCCCGCGGAAACGACTGCTCACCACCGACGGTGAAAGCATCTTGAAAGGGGTGATATGGCACGAGATCCTGAAGAAGCCCAAAGGCTGGTGATTCCCCTAAAACCCGAGGAAACCCTGGCCTTTTTAGGCCAGGCGGATCGAAACCTGAAGAAGCTCCGTTCCCTTTTCCGGGAAGCCTTCGGCGACCGGCTCAAGCTCATCATGCGGGGCAACCAGGTGGAGCTGGAGGGCGACCCGGAAGCGGTGGAGGCGGCCGAGCGGGCCGTGCGGGACCTTCTGGCCCTGCTAAGGCAGGGGGCAGAGCTGGACCCACCCACCCTGGAACAATCCGTGGCCCTGGCCCTGCAAGGGGAGGGCCTGTACCAGGCCACCACCCCGGAAACCGAACTGGCGCTACCGGGCCGTCTCAGGCCCAAAACCCCGGGGCAGAGGCGTTACGTGGAAGCCATCGCCCGCCACGACATCACCTTCGGGGTGGGCCCTGCGGGAACCGGCAAGACCTATTTGGCGGTGGCCATGGCGGTGAGCCACCTCCGGGCCAGGAGGGTCAAGCGCATCATCCTCACCCGGCCGGCGGTGGAGGCGGGGGAAAAGTTGGGGTTCTTGCCGGGGGACATCCAGGCCAAGGTGGACCCTTATCTCCGTCCCCTTTACGACGCCCTCTTTGACATGATCGATGCCGAGCGCTTTGAACAGTACCTGCAGTCCGGGATCATCGAGGTGGCCCCCCTGGCCTTCATGCGCGGCCGTACCCTCAACGACGCCTTCATCATCCTGGACGAAGCGCAAAACACCACCCCGGAGCAGATGAAGATGTTCCTCACCCGCATGGGCTTCTCCTCCAAGATGGTCATCACCGGGGACGTCACCCAGATCGACCTGCCCAAGCACCAAAAGTCGGGGCTCATCGAGGCCACCCGCATCCTCAAGGGCATTGAGGGCATCGCCTTCATCTACTTCAAGGAGTCCGACGTGGTGCGCCATCCCCTGGTGGCCCGCATCATCAAGGCCTACGAGGAAGCCGAGCGTGGTGGAGATCGTAGCCAATAAGCGTCCGCCCCGGGGTCTTATCCCCAGACTCCGCCGGGCCCTTTCCGCCTTGATGGAGGAACTGGGCGTGGGAGAGAGAGCCGTCACCGTCATCCTCACCGGGGACCGCAGGATCCGGGCCCTGAAACGGGAGTGGTGGGGGGAGGATGAGGCCACGGATGTCCTTTCCTTTCCCCACTACGAACCCGGAGACCCCTTTGTACCCTCCCACCTGGGGGATATCTGGATCAGCCTGGACACCGCCAAAAGGCAAGCGGAGGAGCGAGGGGTTCCTTTAGAAGAGGAGGTGCTTGTCCTGGCGGCCCATGGGCTATGGCACCTCCTCGGCCACGACCACCAGAAGGAGGAGGATTGGGAGGGCTTCCGCCGCGTCCAAGAGAGGATCCTCGCCCTCTAAAGGGCATTTGGCGCTCCCTGGGCTATGCCTGGGAGGGGGTTCTTTACGCCTGGCGGGTGCAGCGGAACTTCCGCCTCGAGGCCTACTTGGCCCTTCTGGCCCTCGGGCTTGCCCTTTGGCTGGAGGTCAGCCCGGTGCCGGTGCTGCTCGTTAGCGCCCTGGTGCTTTCCCTGGAACTCATGAACACCGCCCTCGAGGCCCTCGCCGACCTGGTGAGTCCGGTATTCCATCCCCTGGTCAAACGGGCCAAGGACACGGCGGCAGCGGCAGTGCTTCTGGCGAGCTTCTTCGCCCTCCTCCTGGGCCTCTACCTTTTCCTGCCTCCCCTCCTCGGGCGGTTTGGGCTAAGCTAGTCCTATGGACCACGAGGAAAGGGAGATGATCCTGGAGATCTTTCCAGGCACTCCCCCCGAGCTCCTCCCCATTGGGGAGATTCTTTATTATCGTGACGAGGAAGGCCGGGTGGTCATCCAGGAAAAGGGTCCCCCGGAGCTCCGCCTGACCCTGGAACCCCTGCCCGGAACCCTGGGAAGCCCTCAGGTGTGCGAGGCCTGCCGCCGCCACCTTTCAGGAAGCGCCCTGGGCTTTTTCCGCCACCCGGTGGGGGGCAGGGAAACCCACCTCCGCTACCTGGTGCTCTGCCTGGACACGGGCTCTTGCGCCAGCCACGCGGAGCCCGAACGTTTGAGGGAAATCCTCCTTCGCGGTATACTCACCTGAGAAGGAGGCCCTTGGGCCAAGGAGGTCGGCTTTGGCCGACCTTCATGACTTACGAGGTGAGCTATGGCGCGCGAGGTGAAGCTAACCAAAGCCGGCTACGAGCGGCTCATGCAGCAACTCCTGCAGGAAAGGGAGCGCCTGCAGGAAGCTACCCGCATCCTGCAGGAGCTCATGGAATCCTCCGACGACTACGACGATTCGGGGCTGGAAGCGGCCAAACAGGAAAAGGCCCGCATCGAGGCCCGGATCGACAGCCTCGAGGACATCCTCTCCCGGGCGGTGATCATAGAAGGGGCCGCCACCGAGGTCATCGGCCTGGGCTCGGTGGTGGAGCTGGAAGACCCCGTTACCGGCGAGCGCCTGGAGGTGCAGGTGGTCTCCCCCGCTGAGGCCAGCGTCCTGGAAACCCCCATGAAGATCTCCGACGCCTCCCCCATGGGCAAAGCCCTCCTGGGCCACAGGGAAGGGGATGTGCTCAGCCTGGAAACCCCCAAGGGCAAGAAGGAGTTCCGGGTGGTTTCGGTGCGCGGCTAAACATGAACGAGCAGACGCGGCAACGCCTACTCAACCTAGAAGCCCTGGTGGAGGCGGGGTTTCAACCCTATCCCTATCGGTATCCCAAGACCCACAGCGCAAAGGAAATCCTATCCGCCAAGGAGGGGGCTCCCCCGGAAAGCGAGTGGGAGGAGGAGGTGGCCTTGGCCGGGCGCATCGTGGCCTTAAGGCGCATGGGGAAGGTCACCTTCGCCCACCTCCTGGACGAAAGCGGCAAGATCCAGCTCTATTTCCAAAAGGACCTCACCCCAAACTACGAGCTTTTGAAGAAGCTGGACGTGGGGGACATCCTGGGGGTCAAGGGCACGGTCTTCACCACCAAAACCGGGGAGGTCACGGTGAGGGTCCTCTCCTGGACCCCCCTGGTGAAAAGCCTCCACCCGCTCCCCGACAAGTGGCACGGGATCAAGGACAAGGAGGTGCGCTACCGGCAGCGCTACCTGGACCTCATCGTGAACCCCGAGGTGCGGGAGGTCTTTCGGCGGCGCACCGCCATGGTGCGCTACATCCGCCGCTTCTTTGAGGAACGGGGATTCTTGGAGGTGGAAACCCCCATCCTTCAGGCCACCACCGGCGGGGCGGAAGCCAGGCCCTTCAAGACCTATCACAACGCCTTGGACCACGAGTTTTACCTGCGCATCTCCCTGGAGCTTTACCTGAAGCGCCTTCTCGTGGGCGGGTTTGAAAAGGTCTTTGAGATCGGGCGGAACTTCCGCAACGAGGGCATTGACCACAACCACAACCCCGAGTTCACCATGCTGGAGGCCTACTGGGCCTACGCCGACTACCAGGACATGGCCAAGCTGGTGGAGGAACTCCTTTCCGGACTGGTCCTCCACCTCTTCGGCAGCTACCAGGTCCCCTATCAGGGCCGGGTGCTGGACTTTACCCCACCCTTTAAACGCATCTCCTTCGTGGAGGCTTTGAGGGAAAAGGCCGGCCTGCCCTTTGACCCCTTGGACCTGGAAAGGCTGAGGATCTTCGCCGACGCCCACCACCCCGAACTGGCCCAGGTTCCCAGCTACAAGCTTCTGGACAAGCTTTTCGGCATCTACGTGGAGCCCGAACTCCAGAACCCCACCTTGGTCTTCGACTTCCCCCTGGCCATCAGCCCCCTGGCCAAACGGCACCGGGAAAAGCCTGGGCTCACGGAGCGCTGGGACCTTTATGCAGGTGGGATGGAACTCGCCCCCGCCTACTCCGAGCTTAACGATCCCCTGGACCAAAGGGAACGCTTTTTGGAACAAGCGCGGCGCAGACGGGAAGGGGACGAGGAGGCCCCCGAGCCCGACGAGGACTTCCTGTTGGCCCTGGAGTACGGCATGCCCCCGGCGGCGGGGCTGGGCCTCGGCTTGGACCGTCTGGCCATGATCCTCACCGACCAGCCCTCCCTAAGGGACGTCCTCCTCTTCCCCTTGCTCAAACCCAAGCGGGAACTGGTGGAGGAAGAAGCCTAGGTGGCGGAAAGGGCTGCCCGCCTCAGCCTCCTGGTGGCCCTGTGGGTCCTGGGGCTAAAGGCCTTGGCCTACCTCCTCACCGGCTCGGTGGCCCTGCTTTCCGACGCCCTCGAGTCCACGGTGAACGTGGCCGCGGCCCTCATGGCCCTCTTCGCCATCCGCTTCGCCCAGCGCCCCCCCGACGAAACCCACCCCTTCGGCCACAGCAAGGCCGAATACTTCTCCGCGGTGTTGGAGGGAGTCCTTGTGGTGCTGGCCGCCTTTCTTATCGCCAAGGAATCCATCCCTCGCCTCCTTCATCCCAGGCCCCTAGGGGACCTGGGACCGGGCCTCCTGGTCAGCCTCCTGGCTTCCCTGATCAACGGCCTTCTCGCCTGGCACCTCCTCCGCCAGGGGAGGCGCCTGCGCTCCCCCGCCCTCACCGCCGATGGCTACCACGTCCTTTCCGACGTGCTCACCTCCGTGGGGGTTCTCGCCGGGGTAAGCCTTGCCTGGGCCACGGGGTTATGGGTGCTGGATCCCTTGCTGGCCCTTTTGGTGGCGGGGAACATCCTCCTCATGGGCTTCCGCCTGGTGCGCCAGTCCGTGGGAGGGCTTATGGATGAGGGACTCTCCCCAGCGGAGGTGGGCCGGATCCGAAAAACCATCGCCGAGGCCTTGGGGGGAAGGGCCCTCGAGGTCCACGACCTCAAAACCCGCAAGGCGGGGAACCGGGCCTTTTTGGAGTTCCACCTGGTGGTGCCGGGGTCCATGACCGTGGAGGAAGCCCACCGGCTCTGCGACGAGCTGGAAAGGACTTTGGAGAAAACTTTCCCCGGGCTTGCCGTCACCATCCACGTGGAGCCGGAAAGCGAGCGGAAGCGCTAAAGGATAGGGCTGCCCCCTGGCCACTCGAGAAGGTGGCTTCAAGGTGCCGCCGACAGGTTGGCTTTTCCCCACCGGCGAAGGAGTCTTCTAACGCTCTTTTCCTTAGGCGCATAAAAGCGTAGAATATGGTCCAAGGGAGGACCCATGCGCAAGAAGCACGACTGGCTCAGGGAAACCTACCAGAAGAGCCTGGAGAAGATGCCCGAGAGGCCCGTGGCCCACCGCACCCTTTCGGACATCGCCCCGGACCCCCTCTACACCCCGGAGGACATCGGGGTCCTGGACCCGGAGTACGAGGAGAAGCGGGGCTACCCCGGGGAGTACCCCTACACCCGCGGGGTCTACGGCTCCATGTACCGGTCCAAGCTCTGGACCATGCGCATGTTCGCCGGCTTCGGCACCGCCGAGCAGACCAACGAGCGCTTTAAAAAGCTCCTCAAGGCGGGCCAGACCGGGCTCTCCGTGGCCTTCGACCTCCCCACCCTCATGGGCTACGACTCCGATCACCCCCTTTCCAAGGGGGAGGTGGGGAAGTGCGGGGTGGCGGTCAGTAGCCTTGCGGACATGGAGATCCTCTTCGAGGGGATCAACCTCGAGGAGGTCACCACCTCCATGACCATCAACAGCCCCGCCAACGCCATCTGGGCCATGTACCTGGCAGTGGCCAAGAAGCGGGGCCACGACTGGAAGAAGCTGGGGGGCACCATCCAGAACGACATCCTCAAGGAGTTCATCGCCCAGAAGGAGTTCATCTTCCCCCCCGAGCCCAGCGTGAAGCTGGTCATCGACACCTTCGAGTGGGGGCCCAAGAACGTCCCCAAGTGGAACTTCATTTCCGTATCCGGCTACCACATCCGGGAAGCGGGCTCCACGGCGGTGCAGGAGCTGGCCTGGACCCTAGCCGACGGGTTTGAGTACGTGGAAGCCGCCCTCAAGCGGGGCCTGGACGTGGACGAGTTCGCCCCCCGCATCAGCTTCTTCTTCGACGTCCACAACGACTTCTTTGAGGAGATCGCCAAGTTCCGCGCGGCCAGGCGCATCTGGGCCAAGGAGATGCGCCACCGCTACGGGGCCAAGAACCCCCAAAGCTGGATGCTCCGCACCCACGCCCAGACCGCCGGGGTTTCCCTCACCGCCCAGCAACCCCTGAACAACATCGCCCGGGTGGCCATCCAGGCCCTGGCTGCCGTCCTTGGGGGCACCAACAGCTTGCACACCGACGCCTACGACGAGGCCCTAGCCCTGCCCACGGAGGAATCCGCCACCATCGCCCTCCGTACCCAGCAGATCATCGCCTACGAAAGCGGGGTCACCCACACCATCGACCCCCTGGCGGGGAGCTACTACGTGGAGTGGCTCACCGACGAAATGGAGCGCCAGGCCATGGCCATCATTGAGGAGATCCGCCGCATGGGGGGCGTGGTGCGGGCCATTGAGGAAGGCTACTTCCTGCGGGAACTGGCCGAGGCCAGCTACCGCTACCAGCAGGAGGTGGAGCGCAAGGAAAGGATCATCGTGGGGGTGAACGCCTTCACCGACGAGATCCCCTTGAAGGTGCCTATCCAGCTGGTGGACCCCGAGGTGGAACGGGTGCAGGCAGAGCGCCTGGCCCGGGTGCGCCGGGAGCGGGACCCCAAGCGGGTGGAGGAGGCCCTTGCGGGCCTAAGGCGGGCTGCGGTGGAGGGGCAGAACACCATGCCCCACTTCGTGGAGTGCGCCCTGGCCTACTGTACCCTGGGGGAGATGATGGACGTCTTGCGGGAGGTCTACGGCACTTACCAGGAGCCAGCTTACGTTTAGGATTAGCGTATGGACAGGCGCATACGGGTGCTCATCGCCAAGCCCGGGCTGGACGGCCACGACCGCGGGGCCAAGGTGGTGGCCCGGGCCTTAAGGGATGCCGGCATGGAGGTGATCTACACGGGGCTCAGGCAGACCCCGGAGATGATCGTGTCCGCGGCCATCCAGGAGGACGTGGACGCCATAGGGCTATCCATCCTCTCCGGGGCCCACATGCACTACTTCCGGGAAGTGAAGCGGCTCCTCGAGGAGCAAGGAGCCTCGGATATCCTCCTCTTCGGGGGAGGGATCATCCCCGATGAGGATGTGCCCAGGCTGAAGGAGCTGGGGGTGGCGGCGGTATTCGGCCCCGGCACCAGCACCCAGGACATCGTGGACTTCTTGAAACGGGCGGTGCCCGAGCGCTGGCGGGCCCAGGGCTTGGCATGAAGGCCATCCAGCTTTACTACCCCCCGGAGTGGGCCCACTGCTACGGGTGCGGCTACTTGAACCCCATGGGCCTCCACCTCAAGACCTACTGGAAGGCGGACGAGGGCCAGAGCGAAACCCGTTTCACCCCAAGCCCCCACCACACCGCCATTCCCGGGTTCGTCTACGGGGGGCTTCTCGCCTCCCTGGTGGACTGCCACTCCACCGCCACCGCCGCCGCCGCCAAGGCCCATGCTGAGGGCCTAGATCTAGAAACCCATCCCCTCCGTTTCGTCACCGCCAGCCTCAAGGTGGACTACCTGAAGCCCACCCCCCTGGGTCCGGAGCTCGTCCTGGTGGGCCGGGCCAAGGAGGTAAAGGGGAGGAAGGTGGTGGTGGAAACCGAACTCTACGCTGAAGGGGTGCTTACGGTGCGGGGAGAGGCAGTCCTGGTGCAGATCACTGAAGGCTTCGGCCAAGGAGATAGCGCTCCCTGAAGTGGATCAAGGGGGAGGGAGCCTCCGCCTTGGGGGAGGTGTGAACGACCCGATCCAGCCAGGCCTCCTCCCGCACCCGCTTGATCTCCCCCCTTTCCGCTACCGGGAAGGCACCTCCCGCTCATGAAGAAGCCTGGTCAGATGGTCCTCGTGGAGGCGCCAGGAGGCCGAGGCCCCTCGAGGGCGTCGCCCCGCGCGAGCCTAGGGGTAGGCTCGACCCAAGCCCCCGCCCACCGCGCGTGGTTTGCCCATCGCCTCAAAACTCGAAGAAGGCAGGTACAAACTCGAACCCTTCCCCCAAGGGGTGGATGTGGCCAAGCCCCGGCCAGGGAAAGTGATAGGCGGTGACCAGGCTCCTCTCCTGGGAGACCTTCCGGAGCAAGCGGGCCCGGGTGCGCACCGCCAGTTCCTTGTCCATGTCGAAGCCCAGGTACGCCTGAGGGAAGCGCAAGGAGAGGAGGAAATGCCCCGCGGCATCGCCAAAGATAAAGAGGCGACGGCCCTGGGAGAGGACCTCCAGGCTCATGTGCCCCGGGGTGTGGCCGAAGGAGGCCACCGCCTGCACCCCCGGCAGAATCTCCTCCCCATCCTGCACGGGTCGGATGCGGTCCCTAAGGGGCACGAGGGCCCGGTTTACCGCCGGGGAAGGGTTCTGGAACCAGTACGCTAGCTCCGCCTGGCCCATGAGGTGTTGCGCCTGGGGGAAGATCGGCCTTCCCCCCTCGTCCACCAGGCCGCCGATGTGGTCAGGGTGGCCATGGGTAAGGAAGAGGTGGGTGATGTCCTCTGGAGCGTAACCCGCCAGGGCCAAGTGTTCCAAAAGCCTCCCTCCGGCGCCTGCTCCCCGGCCGGTATCCACCAGAAGCCTAGCTTGACCCGTGTCCAACAGGACGGGGTTGAAGTTGTTCCGGGTAGCCTCCGGGTCGAGGAAGTGCTCCCTCAGGGTTTGGCGGAAAGCCTCCTGTAGCTCGGGGTTTGCCCCCCAGTTGGGCAAAAGTGGCCCTGGGGCCGACTGGCCGTCGGAGAGGATCACCGCGGTCCAAGATCCCAGGGAAAAGCGGTAAAAACCCCCCCCGTTCACCCCCCGGCTCGAATGCCCCTCTCCTTGGGCCAAGGCCCCCGCGCCGGAAGCCAGCAAAAAGGCCCCTGTACCCTTCAGAAACTGCCTGCGCTCCATACTGCCTCCTTGCAAGAAAGGCTACCCCCTAGGGAACCGGACCAGTGTGCCCTGGCTCACTCGAATTTCAAGGAACCTTTCTAGAAGAAAGAGGACCAAGGCCAGAAGGAGGAGGTAGGGGCGCAGGGGGAGGGGGGTAGAGGCCGGCTGATCCAGCTCCTCGAGGCCCAGCAACCGCCCCCCGGAGGCCTTGACTAGCGCTTCCAGCACCGCCTTCCCATCCCTCGGGGTCCACTCCCCGGGCAAGGGAAAGGCCAGGGGCAGGCGGCGCGGGCCGTCCAGGAGTACCCCAGGAGCCTGGGCCTGGACCTCGTACCGCCTAGGCCCCGTGGGCACCAGGGGCATCTCCTGGCCCCCGCTTAGGAAGAGGGGGCGTTCCAGGTGGCCTAGGACCACCACCCGCGCCCCCTTTCCCTCGGGATAGGCGTACAGGGCGAGGGCCTTCTTGCCCCCCATGAGGTAGCGGGCGAGGCCGCCCAGAAAAGAAGCCGCGTCCTTCCAGCCCCGCCAGGAGCGGAATAGGTCCGTGGCCAAGGCGGCCACCCGCCCCTCTCCCCTCTCCCCCAGGGCCAGCACCGCCCTGCCCTCGCTTTCCAAAACCACCTCCGCCCAGGGCTCGGCCCGGGCCGGAAGGAGAACGGAAAGGGGGGGTGGGGAGAAGCCCTGGGTCAGGGGATGGGGCCTGGCCCTGACGGGGAAACGGCCCTCCAGGCCCTCCCCCTGGAAAACCTCCTGCCCTTCCTTCAGGAAAAGCCGGGGAAGCTCCCCTGCGGTGGCCGCCTGGTAGTACCGCCCCCCACCCCTTTCAGCGAGGGCTTTTAAAAAGGCCCGGTCGGCGTCGGGCCCCAGGGCCATGGCGCTCACCTCGAGGCCCGAGGCCCCCGCCAGGGCCAGGATGGGATCCTGAGGGTCGGCGATAAGGCCATCGCTGAGCACCAGGATCCCCTTGCGCTCCACCGGCACCCCCTGCAAAAGCCGCACCGCCTCCCGGAAGGCCGGGCCCAGGACCGTCCCGCCCCCCGCCCGCACGGAAAGGAGGAGGCTTTCCGCCTCCTTCTTCCCCTGCTCCGTCATGGGCCTAGGGGGGAAAAGCACCCGATGGGTAGAGGAAAAGAGGACCACGCCCAGGTAGTCCTCCTCCGCCGCGGAGCGCAAGAGCTCCAAGGCCCCGGCCACGGCCATGGCCAGCTTCTCCCCCTCCATGCTCCCCGATACATCCATTACCAAGACCAGAGCCGCCCCCTTCCGGCCCAGGGGCTTTAAGGGGAGGTCTTCCGGCAAAGCCCGGTCCCAGCCGCCAAAGAAGAGGCCCTTAGGGGTGGCGGTGAAAAGGAGGGCGCCCCCTTGGCGGAGGTAGCCCCTCAGAGCCTCCGGGGCTCCCTCCGGAAGGTCCAAGACCCCGAGGCCCACCGCCACCAGGTCGGCCTCGAGGGGCAGGCGGAAAGGGCCTTCCTCCACCTGGAAGCCCTGGGCCTCCAGGTACCGGGCAAGGGCCGCATCCCCCAGCACCAGGGCCTTGCCGCGGTCAGCGGGTTGGAGGTTCACCTGGGCCTCGCTCCTGCCCCAAAAACCTTCCGCCACCGCCCGCACCTCCGCCTTTTCCGTGAGGGGAAAGGTGTACACCAGGCTCTTGCGCCCCTCCACCCGAAGGCTTCGTTCCCAGGTCCCTGCGGGACCCTCCACCCTCAGGCGTGCCTCCACGGAGAGGGGCGCCTCGAGGACCACCCCCACCCCCACCGTTTCCCCGTACAGGGGGTAAGGTGGGGGGACCAGCTCCACCCCCACGTGGGGCTTGGGGGGCACGTAGACCGCGTCCAAAGTGAAGGGAGCGGGGATGGGCTCAAAGAGCCCATCGGAAACCAACACCACGCGGCTTGGCCTCAAGGCCTCCGCCTCCTGGAAGGCGGCCTTCAGGTCTGTCCTCTCCCCCAGGTCCAGCCTGCGGGCCGTGGGAGAGGGAAGCCGCACCGCCCGCTCCGCAAAGGCCACGTAGATCCCATCCTTGGGCAGGCGCTCCGCTAGGGTGAAGACGCCCTCCCGGGCCGAGGGGGAGAAGTCCAGGAGGTAGACCACCCGGCCCGGCAGGGGCCACCTGGGGTCCAGGAAGGCCAGGAGGAGCAAGAGGAGCACCCCTCCCCGCAGGAGGCGGAGCATAGCCCTATCCTAAAGGGCACCTCAGTCCATCCAGTGCCCCAGCTTCTCCTTCTTGGCCTGGAGGTACCGCTCGTTGAAGGGGTTGTCCCCGGCCCGCAGGGGAATGCGCTCCACGATCTCGATGCCGAAACCCGACAGGGCCTTTACCTTGCGGGGGTTATTGGTGAGGAGGCGCATCTTGCGCACCCCCAGGTCGTAGAGGATCTGGGCCCCCACCCCGTAGTCCCGTAGGTCCGGCGGAAACCCCAGGGCCAGGTTAGCCTCCACCGTGTCCAGGCCTTGGTCCTGCAGGTGATAGGCGCGGATCTTGTTGATGAGCCCAATTCCCCGTCCCTCCTGCCGAAGGTAGACCAAGACCCCCTTCCCCTCCTTGGAAATGCGCTCCAAAGCCAGGTCCCGCTGGAAGCCGCAGTCGCACCTCAAGGAGTGCAGGGCATCCCCGGTGAGGCACTCGGAGTGCATGCGCACCAGGATGGGCTCCTCAGAATCCCAGCTACCCATGACCAAGGCGGCGTGCTCCTCTCCCGTGAGGGTATCCCGGTAGCCCAGGATGCGGAACTCGCCAAACCGGGTGGGTAAAAGGGCCTCCGCCTCCCGTTTCACGTAGAGGTCCCCCTTCTCCAGGCGGTAACGGATGAGGTCGGCGATGGTGCCCACCTTAAGGCCGTGGCGGCGGGCAAACTCCAGGAGGTCCGGGAGCCGGGCCATGGTGCCATCCTCCTTGAGGATCTCGATGAGGCTCCCCACCGGGGTAAGCCCGGCAAGGCGCAGGAGATCCACCGTGGCCTCGGTGTGCCCCGCCCGCCGCAAGACCCCTCCCGGCCTGGCCACCAGGGGAAAGATGTGACCAGGGCGCCGGAAGTCCTGGGGGGTGGCCTCCTGGTCCGCCAGAAGGCGGATGGTGGCCGCCCGCTCAAAGGCGGAGATCCCCGTGGTGGTCCCCCGGGCATCCACGCTCACCGTGAAGCGGGTGCCCTGGGGATCCTGGTTCCTCTCCACCATGAGGGGCAGGTCCAGGGCCTTGGCCCGCTCCTCCGGGAGGGCCACGCAGAGGAGCCCCCGGCACTCCTTGAGCATGAAGTTCACCCACTCCGGGGTCACGTGCTCTGCCGCCATGATGAGGTCGCCCTCGTTTTCCCGGTCCTCGTCGTCCACCAGGATCACCGGGCGGCCTTGGCGGAGTTCCTCCATGAGTTCCCTGACGCTGGCCAAACCCTCCATCATTCCCCCTTCACAAGCCGCTCCAGATAGCGGGCGATGAGGTCCACTTCCAGGTTCACCCCATCCCCCACCTTTAGGCTTCCCAAGTTGGTGACCTTAAGGGTGTGGGGGATGAGAGTGACGAAGAAGTCCTGCCCCTTTAAGCCCGCCACCGTGAGGGAAACGCCGTTTAAGGCCACGCTTCCCTTCTCGGCAATGTAGCGGGCAAGGTCTTGGGGAGGTCGGAAGAAGTAGTCCTTGGCCCCCGGGGCCTCCCGGATGGCCACCACCTCCGCCACCCCGTCCACATGCCCGGTGACGAAGTGCCCCCCAAGCCGGTCCCCCACCTTAAGGGCTCTCTCCAGGTTGGGCCGGTGCCCCACCCGCCAGGTGGGGGCGGCGCGGCGTAGGGTTTCCCGGGCAAGCTCCACCCAAAATCCTCCTTCGTCCACCTCCACTGCGGTGAGGCAGACCCCATCCACCGCCACCGAATCCCCCACCTTTAGGTCAGAAAGCACTTCCCTGGCGGCGATCCTGACCCTGAGAAAAGGACCCTCCCTGACCTGCACGATCTCGCCGGTTTCCTCCACCAATCCCGTGAACATCACCCCTCCGGGTATGCCTCCAGCCAAAGGTCCTCCCCGAGCCATTCTCTTCGGACGAGCCTCAGCCTCCTGGCCTCGGCCATGCGCTCCAGGGCAAACCCCTCCAAGAACCCCCTCCCCTCTCCCAAGACCTTGGGGGCCAGGAAGAGAGCCAGCTTGTCCACCAGCCCCCTTTCCCAAAAGGCCCCGGCTAGGCGGGGGCCCCCCTCCAGGAGCACCCCATCCAGCCCTTCCTCCAGAAGGAAGGCCAGGGCCCTCTCGAGGCTCACCCTTCCCCCTTCCCGGGGAAGCTCCACCACCCGGGCACCCGCCTCCTCGAGGGCCCTAAGCCGATCCTTGGGCGCACCCTTGCCCACCAGCACATACACCCGGGCGGGTTCCCCCCGGGGCCCCTCGCGGAAAATCTGAGCCGTGGGGGGGGTGCGGCCTTCCGTGTCCAGGACCACCTTCACGGGGTCCCTGAGGGGCGGGGGCTCCAGCATGAGGGGAAAGGGCCTGAAGTCGGGCTCCCGCACGGTGAGCCAGGGATCGTCCGTGAGGACCGTTCCCACCCCCACCATCACCACGGGAAGCCACTGGCGGTAAGCCTGGGCCACGCGCCGGCTTGCCTCCGAGGACACGTAACGGGCATCCCCGCCTACGGCAGCCACCTTGCCATCCAAGGTCAAGGCAGCTTTGAGGAGCACGAAGGGCCGGCCCTTTTTCTGCGCGTGGAAGAAGACCTCGTTCTGCCCCTGGGCCTCAGCCTCTAGGAGCCCAGCCTCCACCTCCACCCCCCCAGCCCTAAGCCGTTCCAGACCCCCTTGGGCCACGGGATTGGGGTCCCGAACCGCCACCACCACCCGGGCTACCCCCGCCTGCAAGAGGGCGAGGGAGCAAGGGGGCGTGCGCCCGTGATGGTTGCAAGGCTCCAAGGACACGTAGGCCGTGGCCCCCTGGGCCAAGGCCCCCGCCTGCCTCAAGGCGAAGACCTCCGCGTGGGGCTCCCCGGCCCTAGGGTGATACCCTTCCCCCACGATCCGGCCTTCCCGCACCAGCACAGCTCCCACCAGGGGGTTAGGGTGGGTGTGGCCTCGAGCCCTCTCGGCCAGCTGCAACGCCCTACGAAGGAACCTTTCGTCCAGCTCTCGCAAAAGACCTCCTTCTCCCATCCGGACTTTCACCGTCGGCCCCGGAATTCCACCGGATCGGGCCCCGAAGGGGCTTCGCGGGCTTTCACCGCCGGTGGGGACTTCCACCCCGCCCCGAAGGAGGTGCCAGGCGGCACCAAACTTACTTTACAACCGAAGGAAGATCACAAGCTGGGATGGACTACCTTAAGACCCTCACCCCGGGCCAGGACCAGAAAGTGGGTGTCCAGGGTAAGCACCGGGCTCAGCCTGGGAGCGGCCCTCCCGCCGGGCCTTAATCTCCAGCAGAAGCTTCAAGGACTTGAGCAGGTACAGGGTGGTCTTTTCTAGACTGCTATACTACATGTGTCAAAAACAAAAAAGGGCCTTCACAGGCCCCTTTTTTCCATTGGTGGAGGTGGGGGGAGTCGAACCCCCGTCCGAAAGTCCCTACGGCAGGCCTCTACGCACGTAGTCCGCGTTTTGGGTGTCTTCCTGGCTTGGCCCGCGGACGGGCGGCCAGGAGCAAGCCCCGCTTCACTTCGCCTTGGGTTACGGGGCCTAGCCAAGGCTAGCCGGGTTTGTGTCCCCGCGTCGGTGAGCCCCCGGCAGGGCTACCGGGCGAGGTCGCGGTCATTAAGCCGCGAGAGCGTAAGCAGGCTTGTTGGCCTTTATTCTTTTGCGGGTTTTTACGAGGCCACCCGCACCTCGGCGCGCCACCTGCCTTCGGCGACCCCCGTCGAGACCGTTCACCCCCATGCGATTGGCCGGGCTCGGACCGGCAACCTTGAGTGTACCAGGCTAAAGGGGTTGTAGTCAAGGGGGTTTTGGGTGTACACTAAGTCCAGTGCTCCCAAGGGAGGGGGGTGGGTGTAAGCCCACCCTTCCTTTGTGAAGGGAGGTAGGGAGGTGCCTGTGGACCTTTGGCGGTTGGTGGAGGAAGCGGTGGAGCCCCTGGGCCTCGAGGTCCTGGAGGTGAAGGAAGCCCCCGGAGAGGTCTTGGTCCGGCTGGAGCGCAAGGACGAAAGGCCCATCCACGTGGCCGACCTGGAACAGGCCAGCCGGGCCATAGAAGCCATCCTTGACCGGGAGGACCCCATTCCGGGAAGCTACCGCCTTCTGGTGGAGTCTCCCGGCCCCAAGCGCCCCCTCTTTACCCGCCGTCACTTCGAGCGCTTCCAGGGCCTAAAGGCCAAGGTGCCGGGGCCCGAGGGCTTCACCGGGCGCATCCTTCGGGTGGAAGAGGGCGAGGTGGTCTTCCAGGTGGGCCAGGAGGAAAAGCGCTTGAGGATCGGCACCTTCCGCGCCAACCTTGCCGAGTGGCCCGAGGAGCCCAGGTAACAGCTTAGATTCAGGGAGGAGAGATGAACCGGGAATTTATAGACGCCATGCAGCAGCTGGCCTTGGAGCGAGGGGTGACCACCGAGGAGGTCCTCGAGGCCTTCAAGGAAGCCCTGCGCAAGGCCTACATCAAGCGGCAAAAGGGGTACCGCAAGGAGGAGATCGATGCGGGCAAGGGTCCGGAGGTGGACGTCTATATAGACCCCCAGACCGGGCGCATCGAGATGGTGGAGGTCCGCCGCGTGGTGGAGAAGGTGGAGGACCCGGACAAGGAAATTGCCCTCTCCGAGGCCCTCCAGTATGACCCCGAGGTCCAGGTGGGCGACGAGATGGAGTTCCCCATCGACCCCGAGGGCCTCTCCCGCATGGCCATCCAGGACCTACGTCAGATCCTCACCCAGCGCCTCAAGGAGTCCGAGCGCAACCGCATCTACAACGAGTACAAGGATAAGGAAGGCCAAGTCCTCACTGGGGTGGTGACCCGGGTGGACAACCGGGGCAACGTCTTCGTGGAGCTGGGCCGGGGGGAGGCTTACCTCCCCAAGAGCGAGCAGATCCCCACGGAACGCTACTACCCCGGGCAGCGTCTCAAAGTGTACCTGAAGAAGGTGGACCGCTCCGCCAAGGGCCCTTCCTTGATCGTAAGCCGGGCCCACGAGAAACTTCTGGAGCACCTCTTGAAGCAGGAAGTCCCCGAGATCGCCGAGGGCATCGTGGAGATCAAGGCCATCGCCCGCGAGCCCGGCCGTCGCAGCAAGGTGGCGGTGATGACCCACAACCCCAATGTGGACCCCATCGGGGCCTGCATCGGCCACAAGGGGCAGCGCATCCAGGCGGTTTCCGCCGAGCTAGGCCGGGAGAAGGTGGACATCATCCTCTGGGCCAAGGACCCCAAGGACTTCATCCGAAATGCCCTCTCTCCCGCCGAAGTGGGCTCCATCGAGCTGGACCCAGAGGGCAAGAAAGCTCGGGTGAAGGTGACCAAGGACCAGCACTCCCTGGCCATCGGCACCGGGGGTCAGAACGTGCGCCTGGCCTCCAAGCTCACGGGGTACGAGATCCACTTTGAGGAGGCAGAGATCTCCGACCTGGACGAGGCCATTCGCAAGGCCGCCAAGGAAGAGGCGGAAACCACCAGCCGGGCGAAAGAGGAATTCGAGAAACTCTTCCGGGATCTTTCCGAGTAATGGCGAAGCATGTCCCCATCCGCATGTGCGTGGCCTGCCGCAGGAGGCGGCCCAAGGGGGAGCTTTTGCGGATCCTGCTCATGCCGGAGGGGTTTCGCCTGGACCCCACGGGGAAACTGCCGGGCAGGGGGGCCTATATCTGCCCCGACAACCCAGAGTGCTGGACGGAAAAGAAACTCAGGCGCTTTACTGGGGGCCGAGCCAGAGCCTTGTCGGAAGCGCTTGTCATCCTTTTAGGAGGTACGGATGGCCAAAATACGCATCTACCAGCTGGCTAAAGAGCTGGGCATGACCAACGAGGAACTCCTGGAGCTCCTGGACCAGATGGGGGTTGCCTACAAGTCCCACGCCTCCACCCTTTCCGAGGAGGATGCGGAGGCGGTGCGGGACCTGGTAAAAGAGCAACGGGGCCTGCAGGAGAAGCTGGCGGAGGAGGAACGCAGGAAAGCCCTACCCCAAAGGCCTCCCGTGGTGGTGATCATGGGTCACGTGGACCACGGGAAGACCACCCTCCTAGACTACCTGCGGAAAAGCCGCATCGCCGAGAAGGAGGCGGGGGGCATCACCCAGCACGTGGGTGCCTTTGAGGTGAAGACCCCTCAGGGCACGGTGGTCTTCATAGACACCCCGGGGCACGAGGCCTTCACCACCATAAGGCAGCGGGGAGCCAAGGTGGCGGACATCGCTGTCATCGTCATCGCCGCCGACGACGGGATTATGCCCCAAACGGATGAGGCCATCGCCCATGCCAAGGCAGCCGGGGCCAAAATCATCTTCGCCCTGAACAAAATGGACCTACCCCAAGCTGACCCCGAACGGGTCAAGCGCCAGCTGATGGAGCGGGGCTTCGTGCCCGAGGAGTACGGCGGGGATGCCATCGTGGTGCCCATCAGCGCCAAAACGGGCCAAGGGGTGCAGGACCTTTTGGAGATGATCCTCCTCATCGCCGAGCTGGAGGACTACCGGGCCGACCCAAACGCCGAGCCCAAAGGGGTTATCCTCGAGTCCAAGCTGGACAAGCAAGCGGGGATCATCGCCAACATGCTGGTCCAGGAGGGCACCTTCCGGGTGGGGGACCACGTGGTGGCCGGGGAGGTCTTTGGCCGCATCCGGGCCATGATGGACGCCGATGGCCACCAGCGCAAGGAAGCGGGCCCGGGAAGTGCCGTGCAGGTTTTGGGCTTCCAGGAGCTTCCCCACGCCGGGGATGTGGTGGAGTGGGTACCGGACCTGGAGGCCGCCAAGGAGATCACCGAGGAGCGCAAAGAGGAGCGCAAGGCCCGCGAGGAAGCCGAGAAGGAGCGCCGCCCCAGGACCATGGCCGACCTGCTCCGGGCCCTGCAGGAGGAAGGGCAGAAGGAGGTTAACCTCATCCTCCGGGCGGATACCCAGGGTTCCCTGGAAGCCATCCAGCACATCCTGGCCAAGGAAAGCACCGAGGAGGTCAAGATCAACGTTCTCTTGGCCCAGGTGGGGGCCCCCACGGAGTCCGACGTGCTTTTGGCCCAGACCGCGAACGCCGCCATCCTGGCCTTCGGGGTGAACCCCTCCGGTGCGGTGAAAAAGGCGGCGGAAAGCAAGGGGGTTCTCCTCAAAACCTTCCGCATCATCTATGACCTCATCGACGAGGTCCGATCCATGGTCAAAGGGCAGCGGGAGCCCAAGTTCAAGGAGGAGGTCCTGGGCCGGGCCGAGGTGCGGGCCATCTTCCGCCTGCCCGGGGGCAAACAGGTGGCGGGATGCATGGTCACCCAGGGTAAGGTGGTGCGTAGCGCCGAGGTAAGGGTTTTGCGCAAGGGCGAGGAAATCTGGAAGGGGAAAATGGCCAGCCTCAAGCGCTTCAAGGAGGACGTGCGGGAGGTGGCCCAGGGCTACGAGTGCGGCATCGGCCTCGAGGGGTTCGACGACTTCCAGGAAGGGGACATCATAGAAGTTTTCCAGATGGTGGAGGTGCCAGCGTAGGAGGTTCCTTGCGCTGGATCGGGCGGTCTTTCTTTGCGGCGTGCCCTAAGGCGGCAGGGGTCTTTAGGCCCTCCTTGGGGCAATGGAAGACCCCAGGGAATGCTTGGGGAAGGTTAGGGCTGGCCCTGGCCATCCTGGCCCTGGTTCTCCAGGGCCTACCCCCTTTCCCTGCGGGAAAGGGAAAGGGAGAAGCCGGGCTTCACGCCAAGGGACCTGCCTGGGTCCTCAAGGAGGACCGCCAAGGAAACGGGCCTACCCCCCTGGCCCAGGCTCCCACCCGGCCTCCCCATTTTTCCCTTAAGCCCCAGAATAGGAAGGCCAAGCCGCCGTCACTGGAAACCTCTTCCCCATCCCACCTTTACCTCCTTTATGGCCGCCTCCAGATGGACGGGGGCTAGGGCCTGGCATCCTTTCTTCTTGCGCTGGCGCAAGCCCAAAAGACCGTCCGGCGCAGTCTAAGGTTAGGCTCTGGTATACGGCTTTAAACCCTTCTGCTAGCGAATCGGGCACCTGTGTGCCCCAAAAGGTGAAGAGTATGAACCGCAAGCTTCTCAACGGACTGCTCCTCCTAGGCCTTTTTCTCCTGGCCCTTCTCATGGTTTGGAAGCCCTGGGCCCCTGGGGAACCCAAGGTAAAGCTGGGCTTAGACCTTAAAGGAGGTCTGCGCATTGTCCTCGAGGCCGCCGTGGAAAACCCCACCCCCGACGACCTGGAAAAGGCCCGCACCGTCTTGGAAAACCGTATCAACGCCCTGGGGGTGGCGGAACCCTTGATCCAGATCCAGGGGCAAAAGCGCATCGTGGTGGAGCTCCCTGGCCTCTCCCAGGCCGACCAGGACCGGGCCCTCAAGCTCATCGGCCAGCGGGCGGTGCTGGAGTTCCGCATCCTCAAGGAGGGGGCCACCGGCACCACTGTGGCCCAGATCAACCAGGCCCTGCGGGAAAACCCCCGCCTGAAGCGGGAGGACCTGGAGAAAGACCTGATCAAGCCCGAGGACCTGGGCCCGGCCCTTCTCACGGGAGCGGACCTGGCCGACGCCCGGGCGGTTTTTGACCAGTTCGGCCGTCCCCAGGTAGCCCTCACCTTTACCCCGGAAGGGGCCAAGAAGTTTGAGGAGGTGACCCGGGCCAACGTGGGCAAGCAGCTGGCCATCGTCTTGGACGGCAAGGTCTACACCGCCCCCGTGATCCGCCAGGCCATCACCGGGGGTCAGGCGGTGATCGAGGGGCTATCGGGCCTCGAGGAGGCCAGCGAGATCGCCCTGGTGTTGCGTTCCGGGGCATTGCCCGTGCCCCTCCAGGTGGCGGAGATCCGGGCCATCGGTCCCACCCTGGGTCAGGACGCCATCCAAGCGGGCATCCGCTCGGCCCTCATCGGCACCCTGGCCATCTTCCTCCTCATCTTCGCCTACTACGGATTTGGCCTCGGCCTGGTGGCCTCCTTGGGCCTCATCTACACCTCCGTGCTCATCTTGGGGCTCCTTTCGGGCCTGGGGGCCACCCTGACCCTCCCCGGCATCGCCGGCTTGGTCCTCACCCTGGGGGCTGCGGTGGACGGGAACGTGCTTTCCTTTGAGCGCATCAAGGAGGAGCTCAGGGCCGGGAAGAAGTTCCGCCAGGCCATCCCCGAGGGTTTCAAACACTCCACCCTGACCATCCTGGACGTAAACGCCGCCCACCTGCTGGCGGCTGCCGCTCTTTACCAGTACGCCACCGGGCCCGTTCGGGGATTTGCGGTGGTTCTGGCCATCGGGGTGGTGGCCAGCGTCTTCTCCAACCTGATTTTCAGCCGCTACCTTCTGGAGCGCATGGCCGAGCGCGGGGAGATCCGCCCTCCCATGTGGCTGGTGGACCCCAGGTTCAACTTCATGGGCCCAGCCCGCTTCGTCACCGTGGCCACCCTGCTCCTTGCCGTACTGGCGGCGGGGGTGGTCTTTATCAAGGGCTTCAACTACTCCATCGACTTCACCGGGGGTACGGCATACACCCTGCGCACGGGCCCCGAGGTGGGCGTGGACACCCTGAGACGCTTCCTGGAAGCCAAAGGCTTCCCCGCTAAGGAAGCGGTCATCACCCAGGTGCAGGCTCCCACCGCCGACTTCCGGGAGTTTTCCCTCAAGCTCCCGCCGCTTTCCGATGCCAAGCGTCTGGAGCTGGAGCGGCTCTTTCCCACGGAGCTAAAGGCCAACGTCCTCACCTCCGAGACGGTGGGCCCCGCCATCGGCTCCGAGCTAAGGCGAAACGCGGTGATGGCGGTCTTGGTGGGCCTTGGCCTCATCCTCCTCTACGTGGCCTTCCGCTTCGACTGGACCTTCGGGGTGGCCAGCGTCATCGCCGTGGCCCACGACGTGGCCATCGTGGCGGGAATGTACAGCCTCTTAGGCCTGGAGTTCTCCATCCCCACCATCGCCGCCCTCCTCACCATCGTGGGCTACTCCATCAACGACTCCATCGTGGTTTCAGACCGCATCCGGGAAAACCAGAAGCTCATGCGGGGCATCCCCTACCGGGAGATGGTGAACCGCTCCATCAACCAGACCCTCTCCCGCACGGTGATGACCAGCCTCACCACCCTCTTACCCATCGTCGCCCTCCTCTTCCTGGGAGGAAGCGTCCTCAGGGACTTCTCCTTGGCCATCTTCGTGGGCATCTTCGTGGGAACTTACAGCTCCATCTACGTGGTGAGCGCCCTGGTGGTGTTCTGGAAGGAGCTACGCCGGGGGCAGAGCAAAAGGGCGGCCTAAAGCCTTGAGCCCTCCTCCTTGGGTTCCATTGGAACCCGGGGAGGAGGGCTATCCTGAAGGGGAGAACAGGAGGAAGCATGGTAGCGGTGCGTACGCGCCTCATGGGCTTGGGCTTCTTAGCCCTGGCGCCTTGGGCTTCGGGCCAGCCCTTGCTCCTTGGGCGCTGGGAGGAGGTGGAGCACCTCTGGGCAAGTGAACTCGTCCGGGCAGCCCTCGAGGCCCAAGCCGAAGCCCCTTCGGACCAGGCCCTCTCCGACCTTGCCCAGGGGCTTGTCCTCCTGGCAGGTAACCTGCGCCCCCACCCCGACCTCCAGGCCCAGTTGGAGACCCTCGCTACCCAGGTGCGGCAGCTGGCCCAGGAAGGTCCCCAGGGACTCCGGCCCCTCTTACCCCAAGCCTTCCAGCTTCTGGAGCAGATACAGCAGGTCTTGGTGCCCCAGCTGGACCCGCCCCTTGTGGCCGGTCTTCTGGTCCAGATGGCCCTGGGGGAGGACGGGGTGGCCGCGAGCTACCGCGGGGGCTTCCTGGGGAAGAGGGCGGCCTACCGCCGGGGATTCTTCCTCCTGTGGCGGCTCCAGGTCCTGGCGGAGGACCTCAAGCCCCACCTATCCCCTGCGGCCTGGTCGCAGGTGAGCGAAGCCCTGGCGGCCCTGTGGGCGGTTTACCCGAGCTCGGAGCTTCCCGTCCACTTCCGGGATCCCGATGAGGTTCGGGAAGCTACCTTGGACCTGGCCTACGCCCTCGAGGCCGGCCTGGGCATGGACCTGCTCCCCCGGGACCCACAGCAGGGCCTGGCCCACCTGCGGCACCTGCTGGAACAGGTCTGCCCGAGCCCCCTGAACGGCGGGCACGAGGGGGCCGCCTGGGCGTCCAGCCGCCTCTTCTTCCTCTCCTACCTCCTCCCCCTCCTGGGCCCTAGGGTCCCCGGCACCGCGGAAGCCCTGGCCCAGGCCCTAAGGGAGGAGGACTGCCCCCGCCTTTTTCCCCTCCTGGACGAAGCTGGGAAAGGTCCCTGGGAGTGAGGGCGGCCTAAGGGGGAAACCCCAGCTCCTCCAGGGCCCGCTGGCGCAGGCGAAGTCCCTCCTCGTAGGCGGGGGTGCCCTGCAGGCGCAGGAGGGCCGTTTCGTCCAATGGATCCAGGCGCAGGGCCGCCAGCCAGTCCCCAGGGTGGGGGCTTTGCAATAGGGTGCGGCGGCGCTCCTCCAACCACACCCGCGACCCCTCGTCCAGCACCGGGTGGTCCAGGCCCCGGTAAGGGGGGGCGAGGGGCGCCTCTGGGTCCCAAAGGTCCAGGTAGAGCTCGGGCGCTCCGCGGTTAAGCCCGTAAGGGCGGGTACGGAGGAAGTAGGGAACCACTCCCTTGGGCCGGCCCGGCTCCAGGGCGTTCACCACCTCCCACCACAGGACGCGGAACTCCCCGGGGGATACCCCCAAGGCCTCCAGGAGGTCCTCCTTCTCCCAGTCCCTGGCGCTCAGGAGGGCGAGGAGGAGCCGGGCCTTCTCCCGGCGGAAGCGGACGGCCTGGCCTTCCACCCGGACCGCAAACCCACCCAGGACCCGGATCTCCACCCGCACCCCGGGGTGGTAGGGAACGGGAAGGCGGCCAAGCCGCCAAAGGGCCCGGCGTACCCGGGAAACCGGGGGTGCGAAAAGCGTCCGGTGAGCCAGGAAGGGGTAAACCCGCAAAAGGTCTTCCCATCCATCCCCAAAGGGGTAGGCCTCGGCCAAAGCCCGAAGGAAGGGGTCCAAAAGGGGCAAGGCGGGCAAGGAAAAAACCTCGCCCCGCCGAAGCCAAGCCAACGTCATCATAAGGGTGAGGAAGCCTTCCACCCAGAGATCCCCAGCGGTCCGGGCCAGGCGGACCATTTCCCTATAGGCCTCCTCATCCCCCAGGGCAGCCAGACCCCCCAGGGCCTCCGCCTTAAGCCGCGCTGGACCGCCTTCCGCCATGGCCAAGGCGGCCTGGTAGGCTGCCTTGGCCTCCTCCAAGCGTTCCAAAACCAGAAGGGCATGCCCCCTCCTGGCCTGGGCCAGGCTCATGCCGAAAGGACTCCCCAGCACCTCGGCCTCCCAAAGCCCTCGCTCCGCCCATCTGAGGCCCTCCTCCGCATCCCCTGCCACGCACTCCAAAAGGGACCGGAGAAGGGTACCCTCTCGATGGTTCTGCGGCGGCCGGTGCAGGCCGGGGTCCTCGCTTTCCCTGAGGCGGGCCAGGGCCTCTGCAGGCCTCCCCTGCCTCAGGAGAAGCCTTGGCCCAGAGAACCCTAAGGCTTCCGCCTCCGCTACCCGGCCCTCGTTGAGAAGGTTCTCCGCCAGGAGAAGCCTGGCTTCCTCGGGAAACAACCTCGAGGCCTCCTCCAGGTAAGGACGTCCTCGAGCCGGTTCCACGGTGTCCAGGAAAAGCCGGGCTAGACCCAGGTAGGCCCGAGCCTCCCCCGCCCTAAGGGCCTTCTGGTAAGCGGCCTCCGCTTCCTGGTAGCGCCCCGCCTGGCGCAAGGCCTCAGCCTCCAACAGGTCGAGGGCGCGCCGTCCTTGGCGCAAGCCTTCCGGCAGATGGGCCAAAAGCCGGAGCACGGTGTAGGTGAGGCCGTGCGCCAACCAGGAAAAGCCTTCCTGCGCCAGGAGATCCGCCACGTGGCCCAGCCTGCCTGCCTCCAAGAGGTACCCGGCCGCCCGGATCCCCTCCCCGCGGGCTAGGGCTTCCGCCGCCGCCTTGGCCAAAAGCCCCCGGGCCTCCGCCTCGGGAAGGAGGGTTTTCAAGGCGCTACGCACCAGGGGGTGAAAACAAAGCTTCCCCTCTCGCCTCTCCAGAAGAAGGTCCTCGGCATAGGGTAAAAGGGCCTGGCCCTCCGCCTCCGGTACCTCCCCCAAAAGTGCCAGCCTCGAGGCTTCCTGCAAAACTCCCTCGGGAAGCCCATAGGCCAGGTAGGCCAAGAGCCCCTCGGCGCTTTCCAGCGCCAGCTCCGGCCTAAGCCCCCGGCGCATGGCCAAAAGGGCCACCCGGAGGCCCAAGGGCCATCCCCTCACCAGGGAAAGGGCTCGTTCCACCTCAAAGGCTGGAAGTTCCGGGGCCAAGGCCCTGGCCAGCTGGCAGGCCTCCTCGGGATCAAAGGCCAACTCTCGCTCGGAAAGCACCGTGAGGAAGGCAAAAGGTGTGGCCCTTCGCGAAAGGAGCAAGAGCCTTAAACCAGGAAGCCGGACCAGGCCCTGCACCACCTTAAGTAACCCTGGGCTTTCCGCCCGATGGACCTCATCCAGCACCAGAAGGTGGCCACCCAAGGGCTCCAAGGCACCCAACAAGGCCTCCAAAGCCCTGGGCCAGGCCCCCGCCTCCAAAAACTCCGCCACCTTCTGAAGCTCGGCCCGGCCTTGGTAGGCCGCCAGAAGGTGCCACAGGAAAACCGCCGGGTCCTTGGCCTCCTCCGCCAGGGCCACGTAGACCCCGGAAAACTCCGAGGCCAGGCTGGTCTTCCCGTACCCCGCCCCCGCAGCCAGGACCACCCCGGGGCTTTGGCGGAAGGCTTCCTCCACCAAGCGTCTTGGGCGGTCCCGTCGCACCTCCTTGGCCGTACGAGGGAGCAGGAGCCTGGAGGCGGGCACCGGGTAGGGCACAGTCTTATTCTCCCCGGGAGCCGCTTTAGAGGCAAGCATGCACCCGGCAGCTTAATCTCCCGTCAGAGCGCACCACGAGTCCCTCGTCTTCGCTAGCGCACACACAACGGCTGTCCACCGTCCTGAAATCCGGGGGAAAAACCGCCCCGCCCACGATAGATAGCCCGCTGAGAAGGGGTTGTGAAATGCGCCGGTTATCGTTTCATCACAGCCACCTCCCCGTCAACGGGGCTCGGCATAGCCCCGGTTCGCAGACCTGCCCATTCGAGTCCTAATGCCTTACCTGCGCTCGAAGCGAAGCTCCCACCCTGTATTCATCGGATCGGGTGCGGTATAGGCATCGCCCGGCTTCTGCAGGCGACTGAGGTCTACCACGAAAGAAAGTTCACCCTGATCCGAATACCCAGGAAAGGTCGTGGCAATACACCCCTCGTCGGTGCGGAAGAACAAGATGACCGAGGGAACCGTCCTACTGCCCTCCAAGGCGAAGAAGTAATCCTTGTCAGTCGCCCCCATGAACTTCCCAGAACTGAGGGTCAGGTGCTCGTAATCCCCGTCCAGTTGGAAGCTGCAGACCCCCTGCTCTAAACCCGGCTCGAGCCGGACGTTGGCTTCGGTGGAGGGAGTGTTCTGCATGCTGCCCACATAAGAGCCGCTGCCGTTGGGTTCGCTGGAGAGCCAGAGATCAGCCTCAAAGCGGTCCTGGACGTCGGCAGTGATGCCGACATTAATGGGATAACCAACGTAGCTGAAGGAACCGATCACGTGAACCTGAGCGAGGGCGTCATAAATGGTGATCCTCGAGGTGAAGCGCTTGGTGACGTTCCGCTCCTCCCAGGTCATGTCGGCGGTGACCGTCACCGGGTTGGGGCTGGGGACCTGGGCCGGGGCGGTGTAGGTGGCCCGGGAGCTTGGCTGTGAGGGGGTAACCGTGCCGTAGGCGCTGTTGCCCCCAGGGACCCCGTTGACCGCCCACCTCCCCGTGCGCACCGAGTAGTCGCAGACCTCCCGGTCCTTGGGAATCAGCGGTGCCAGAAGAAGCCCTTCCTCATCTTCGAAAGGCTCGGGCACCGGCCCAGCGTACTTCTCCAGCACACAGGCGATCACCATGAGCCCGATGGACTCCCCCACCTTGAGGCGGGCTTCCTCGGGGATGAACACCCAGAAGGTCTTCCGCACCCAGTCGCTAAAGTGCCTGGTCTCCACGGTGAGGATCCGGGTCACGGGGTCTACCGTGCTCCCCAGGTGAGCCCACCAAACGCCCTTCCCGTCCTGGAATGCCAGCCCCAGCCCCTCGGGCCTGGCCCCCTCCAGTTCCTCCTCGGCGTAGCGGAAGATGAGCTTTACCGGCTTCGGGAAGGTCCTTCCCTCCGGGGTGAGCCGGTAGCCGCTCCCCAGGCCCCTTGCGGTGTTGGTGATGGGCTGGATGCCAAACTCGGTGGGGGCCTCCACGGTCCCCGGCGGGACCTCGAGGGTGAGCACCCCATCCGCCGAGGCCAGGCTGCCCCCCTCGGGCCCGATGGTGGCCGTCACCGGATCCCCGGTGGGAGTGCCCCTGGGGGTGGGTTCCGGTTCAACTGGCCGGGGGCCGCTGCTACAAGCCCCCAGGAGTCCCAGGAGCAGGGCCGCTGCCAAGTAGCCTATCCTTGCCATGGTTGGAATCCTCCTTTCACTAAACCCCTCCCTAGCGAGTGAAGGGGGACCATTCCGGGTAAGAACCCTGGGGATCCACCACATAGGCGCGCATGGAGGGGCCCATTCCATCAGTGACCCAAAGGCCCCGGGCATCGGCAAAGACCATGGCCCGGCCGTCGGGGGAGATGGCCCCCCCTTGGGGCTCCCCCTCGAGGGGAAAGCCCCCTTCCGGAATCCAGCCCACGGCGCACTTCCCCCCGCCAAAGCGCACCGCAGAATCCCCCTGGCAGGCGCGCATCTCCTCCAGGCTGAACTCGGCCACGGCCCGCTCCTCCGGCCGGGCGGGGCGGTAGGCGATGGCGTGCCATCCGGTAATTTGCTCCTCGTAACCCACGATTTGGTAAGTGGCCCCGATCACCAGAAAGCGCGCACCGTTGCGGGCGATGTCGTAGGTCTCGTAGCGAAGCCCCGGGATCTCAAACTGGTAGGGGCTCCCCTCGCCTTCCCAGCCGCTCTTCGCCCCGCGCACCAGGTAGGGATACGCCCCCCCACCCGAGAGGATGAGGCGCTCGGCGGTCATCCAGCGGGCGTGGTAGTAGCTCGAGCTAAACCTCCCCCAACTGCCCCCGGCCACCCCGGCGGCGGCCCAGCGGTCGGAGAAGGTCAGGCCCACGCGGGCGGGGTTGGGCCCCAAGGGGGTCACGACCACGTAGGCAAAGGCGAAGAGGCTCCCATCCGGCGATAGCTCGGCGTGCACCAGGTTGATAATCTCCCCTGGCGGGAAAGCCCGCTTCTGCCCGTCGGGACGGATGGTCACGAAGTGCGAGCGGCCGGCGACCGTCTGCACCGCGCCGATGGTGCCGTCGTCAGCCAGGGAGGGGTTGTGGTAACCCCCGTCCCGGGTCAGCTGCCGCCGAACCCCGGTGGAAGGGGTGAAGGTCCAGATGTTTCCCTGCCGGAGGTAGATGATGGACCCTGGGAACGAGCTTAGGGGGTTGCCCTGGCCCCAGATAGGGGCCAGGAGCAAGAGCCCCAGGGCCAGAAAGCCGGTTGCCATTCCCCTTAGCACAACTCCCTCACCCTATGAGCATTCCTGGAAGTTCACCCGAGTCCAGGGAGACAAGCAAGAGGGTTTCCTGGCCCACCTTGCAAAGCACCTTCATGGCTTTCTCCCCTCCAGGGCTAACAACCGGGCCTCCAGGGATTCAAGCCGGGCTTTGAGCTCCTGGTTCTCCCGGTAAAGGGCCTGGATGGCGGCCAGAGCCACCCCGTCGGCGTCCACCGTGCTGATGTGGCGGTCGTCCTCCCCTAGGCCAAAGGCCGCCTTGAAGTCCTGGGCGGTGGGTCCCAGGTGGCGCACGCCGGACCCCTGGGCTTGGTAGCTCCACTCGTAAATGGGCATGGCTGCCAAGCGATCCAGGACCGCCTTGGGGTTCACAGCAACCAGGCCGGTCTTCACCGCGCGGTCGCTCAGGCTACTCCAGCTGCCCGAACCGGGGGCCAGGCTGGCCCCGCTGGTCAGGTTGGCGTTGGTGTAAAAGATGGCTCCGCCAGAGGCCCGGACCACGAACTGGTTGTCTGCGCTCGAGGCCACATCGGCATTGGTGAAGTCGCCCCAGACGAAAGCTCCATTGTGTTGGGCTTTGGCCCGATACCCGACAGCGAAGCTGAAGCTCCCACTGGCAACGTTGTGTTTGCCGCCCGGCACCACCGCGTTAGCTCCAGAAGCGGTATTCTCCGACCCACCCCCGACAAAGGACTCAAACCCGCTGGCGCTGTTGAAGGCCCCGCCTACCACGCTGGCAAACCGCTGGCTTTGTACATTGTGATCCTCGGTGCCCGCCCGGTTGCCCGCCCCACCCCCAACAAAGCCATAGTTGTCTAGTACCTGGTTTGTGCCCGGGTAAAACTCATTGGTTCCTCCCCCGGCAATGGTGGCCCCCCGCACACCCTGGGCCAGAGAGTTGAACACGTATCCGCCAATGAGGTTCACACTGCCATTCGAGGCGGCCTCAAACCGGTAAACCCGCTGGTTGTTAACCCGCACCACCAGGGGTTGATCATCGATGGTACCCAGGAAGTGGGTGGTGGGGTCGGTGCCGACGTTGCCGGAGAGCCCCCAGCCTGGGTTGTCACTCCCACCGCTCAGATCGTCGGCCCAGACCAGCCCTCCGCCCTGGAACTTGAGCACCTTCCCCTCGCTAGCCCCATTGCCGGTCCTAAGCTTACTGGCACTCACCGCGCCGTCAGCCAGGCGCTCAGTGGTGACGGGAGCCTCGAGGGCCACCACCGCATCCCGCAGGGTTTTGAAGTTAGCGTTGACCTCAGCGGATTTGATGGGCGTGCCCGGGCTGAAGCTGATCAGATTGCCCACCGCAGCCACATAAAACCCCATGGCCGAAAGGAGAAATCCCAGCGCAAAGTACTTGAGCCTTTTCCCTTGCATGTACCATCACCTCACTGCCAGCTTGCCTGGTCCCACTGGCTCTGGTCCCAAAGCCCTGCCTCGGCCTGACCCCCACCCGGACCGGTGCAGGCAGCCAACAACAGCACCAAAAGCCAGAACCAGCCCATTAGCTTTGCCTTCACCCCTCACCCCCTCATCCCAAGGGCGGGCCCACGAACTCGATGCCATAGGTCTCCGCGATCCTTGCGATCCGCTCCATTTCTTCAGGGGTGGGTGGGCCGGCAGGGGGAGGTAGCTCCTCCCGCTCCGCTGGCCGGCTTATAGCCCGCACGAAGCGCTCGAAGTCCCGGTGGGCGTTGACCGTAACCCAGCGGGCTCCCTCAGGGGACTCCACCTGGTGGGTATGGGGCACCCCCTTGGGGCCTAGGATTTCCTCAAAGGGTAGAGCAAGCCGGGATGTATCCCCCACGAAAAAACGGATCGCACCTTCCAAAACGATAAAGACCTGGTCCTCGGTGTGGTGGATGTGCAGGGGTGGGGAATCCCCAAAAGGAGCCCAATGCTCCATGACGGAAAGGCCATCCTGGCCCTCTACTTCCGAGACCCAGATGCGAACCAGGGTATTGAAGAACCAAAGAGCCTGCATACCTCCTCCTTAGGCACATAGGGGTGGGTGGACAACCCACCCCTCTACGTGAGGACTCCTTCAAGCCCTCCTCATAGGCAGTACCCCGTGTGTTCTGCGTGCGGCACAAAGTAGGCGTGGACGTCGTAGTGGGGAACCTCGTAGCCCTCGTGGCCTCCGGGCTGGAACTCTATGTCCACATGGTCTATGGCATGACCCTTCAGGGGCCTCAGCACCTCGGTCCAGGACTTGCCAGCCACAAAGTCGGCCTGGGAAACCATGATCTCCACGAACACCACCTTCTCCCCCATGACCCCGTAGATGGGGCCAAAGGGAAGGTCCTGGGGCTTAGCCCAGTGCTCACCCATCCCCGGAACACAGGAGCTTACCTGGACCACGCCTTCTGGCAACCCCAGGGCTTTGGCCTTTTGCGCTGGTGGTTGCGCCAAAACACCTACCAATAAACCCGATAGCGCAACTACAAATCCGAGAAATCCCAATCTAGCCATCCCTTGCCTCCTTGCCCAACCGGTAATCCAGCCAGGCAGGGTCAAGTTAGCAAGCGCAGGATGACCGAAGGATGACAGCACCAGGTTCGGGGTGCTTCCGAACCGATGCGCTGATTCCTTCACACCTGTGTGAGCATTTTCGGCGGCACATCTGGAGCGATAGCGCACCCCTTGATCCGATGCACACTTCAGCTGGCAGTTCGGCTCCAGCCGGGTAATCCAAGCCAGCTTCGAGAAGCAGAACCGTACGGCCTCTACCCTCGCTCAAGCGGGCAGTCAAGACGCATCCCGCCGAACCTGCACCCATGCTCGCGATATCGAATATCATGCCACCCCCTAGGTAATCTCGCTACGTACTGCCTATCTGCGCCTCACTGCGCCGCGAAGCGCAGCGGGACGACGTCAGGCGCAAGCGCGTATTGGGCAGCGCTGTTCATCCGAATGGCGACCTTGGGTTAGGCCATGCCGAGAACTATCTGCAGCAGTCACCCACCTAACCTTTGACGTAGGAGAACTTCTCAGCTACCTTCCCATCCCGTACACGAAACACATCCACGCCGTGCAGATACCACGGCGTTCCTTCTTTCGTCTCTCTGTAAACCCATCGGACAACGCACTGATCGGCGACGGCAAACATTTCTCAACCTCAAAGAGCGCATCTGGATTTGTCGCGAAGAATCGTTCCCAGAAGGCACGGACAGCCGCCTGGCCCTCATAACGCCCGCCATCCGGGGGCGGATAAGTGTTTTCGAACACACAGTCCGCGGTCATGGCAGCCATGGCCGCGCCAACATCATGTCTGTTGATGGCGTTGTTGAAGCGCTGAACCGCTTCGAGCGTGAATTTTGTCAGCATTTCTTCGGGCGCGTTGGCGGACATCTTGACGATACCTGCCAGTTCGATCAGCACATTGGGTTCGTCACCAACCACCCAAGCGTCATGCCCAGGATGTATGACCGCCACATCCCCCGGACCGAATTCCATCTCGGTGCCGTCATCCATCCGCACCCGTTGCCACCCTGCGAAAAAGATCTTCACATGGAACCGCTGGCAGCTTTCGCCGCCCACGACCGGCTTGACGTGCTTGGACCACTGCCAGCCCGGCTCAAGGGTTTCACGGTAGAAGGTCAGCCCCCCGACACTGATCACGTCAATCTTGCCCTTTTCAAATGGCCGCCGCGTTTCATCTGGGATATCGAAGCTCTTGCCCGTGATCTTCTCGATTTTCCCTTTCATGTGTGCCTCTTTAGGTTAAACTTGCCCAATAAATACAGGGATGTGCCATCTTTTTCTTCCCTCCATTCCCTACCCAGCGGTAAACCCAGCCGGGTAAGGTTAGGTTAGATAGCCCCGGATGACTGGAGAATGACAGGTTCAGGGGGACTCGAGGCCGAGAGCTAAGCCAACCTCCTCGAGGGCTCTGCGGTCGGCAGGACCCAAGGCCCCGAGGGGAATCCGCCCCAGGAGCATTTGCACCCGGGCCTCCCCAAGCCGAGCACCCGCCACCGCCACCTGGGCCAGGGCCCGCGGGGCTCCCTCCAGGCCCTCAGCCAAGGCCAGGGCCTCGGTAAGGGCTTGTCGGGCAGGCTCCACCCGGCCCAAAGCCATGAGCGCCTGGCTGGTATAGGCCAGGCTCAAGCAGGCGTAGGCCCGCCCAAGGTGCTCGCCTGGACGCTCTGCCAAGAGCTTCAAAGCAGGCTCCGGTTCGTTGGCCTCCAAATAGGCCCGCGCCAACACCAAAGCCAGATACTCGCTTACGTCAAAGGGTCCCAGGGCCCATGCAGCCCGGGCCAGCTCTCGATGGGCCAGGGGCTCGCCCCGCTCCACGTCGGCCCCCACCAGGAAGGCCGCTACCAGGACCTGCCAGTAGGGATCCTGCTTCTGGGCCAGGTAGTAGCCCTCCTCCAAAAGGGGATAGGCCTCCGGGAAGCGGCCCTTATGGGCGTATAGGGCCCCCAGGTAGGCCAGGATGCGGATGCGGTGGCGGGGGTCGGGATGGCCATGGGCCAGCTCAGGCTCCAAAAGATGTATGGCTTCATCGGCCCGGCCCAATCCCCACAAGGCCGCAGCGTAGGCGGTTCGGGTCAGGTGCACAAGCTCCTCGTCCCCAAGCTTTTGGGCTAGCAGGTAGGCTTCGCCGGCATACTCCGCCGCTCGGGGATGATCACCGATAGCGAGATAGGCGCGGGCCCGTAGGGCTTCTACCCGCACCTTAAGGGGCAGCGGACCGCTGAGCAAGTCCACCAGCAAGGCGTCGGCTTCACGGTACCGCCGCTCCTCGCGGTAGATGTCGGCCAAAAGAAGCTGGGCCTCGACCCAGGCGGTCTCCTCCATCTCGCTTCGCTCGGCTTGGCCATGGCGGAACACCTTTTCCAGCATGGCCTTGGCCTCGACATAAAGGGCCTGCGCCTGGAAGTCCCGCGCAGCAACCAGCCAGCAGCGAGCAGCTACCTCTGGTCTGCCAGCCTCCAGCCAATGCTGGGCGACGCGGGCAGGGTGAGCCCCGGTTTCGGCAAGGACCTGGGCGATCCGGCGGTGCAGGTGGGCCTGAAGTGAAAGCGGGATCCGTTCCTTGACCGCCTCCAGGAGCAAGTCATGGGCAAAACGGCCTTGGCGGAGAACCCGCGCGGCCTCGAGCTCCGCCCACGGCCCGGCCAACTCTAGGGGTGCGCTCTCAAGCACCCCAGCAGCCACCTCCAGGCTTAGGTCATCCCCCAGGACAGCCGCCACCTGGGCCAGGCGCAGGGCCGTCGGCGACAGCATTCCCACGCAGCGAATCGCCAGAGCCTTGGCCCGGTGGGAAGTCGGGAAACGACTTGGGGCCACCGGCCACTCCCCCACCTCCCAAAGGGTCCGCAGGGTCTCCAGGATGTAGAAAGGGTTGCCCCCAGCGTAGTGAAAGAGGGTTGGGGCGAGGTCCCTGGGGGACAGGCCGGGAAGGTCTAGTGAGGTTAAAAATGTCTCCACCTCGTCGGGCTGAAGGGGCTTGAGGTCGATGCATACTGCCAACCCTGCCTCCACCAACCCGTCCATGATGGCCTGAACCTCAGGAGGAAGCTCCCCCTGGCGGTAAGCGCCGAGAAGGCGGGGAACACTAGGGGAAGCAGAAGCAAGCTGGGAAAACATATAAGCGCAAGCCTCGGCACTTGCGGCATCCAGGTACTGCAGGTCGTCCATCGCCAACACACCCACGTGTCTTCCCAGCTCCCGCGCCGCCTCTACCAGGGCGGTGAAGAGGCGGAGGCGGTCGGTGGAGTCCTTCCAGGGCGGCAGATCCAGGGCAAAGACCTCGGGGAGGATACGGCCCAGCTCCCGCCGTACCCATGAAGGCAAAGGAAGATCGGGGCACCGCGCAATGACCTCCCGCCACCCCCGAGCGCAAAAGGCATAGGGTGTCCCCTGGTCCCCAGGCAAACCCGGCATCCAGACAAAAGAACCCTTTGTCCTAGCAAAATCCTTTAAAAGCCGGGTTTTGCCTATACCCGGCTCACCCGTTAGGAAGATAAGCTTCCCTGCCTCCCAGGCCTCCTCCATCCGGCCCCAGGCCTCTTCCCGGCCCACCAGCACTGGGGGTTCCCCAAGGGAAAGGGGGATCTCTCGCCTTGGCTGTGGCCTGGCCAAGGGAAGAGCAATCCCCCGCTCTATCACTTGCACCAAGGCCTGGGTCTCGGGTAGGGGGTCCACCCCAAACTCCCGTCTGAGCCGCTCCCGGCCTTGATGGTAAACGGAGAGGGCTGCCCCCCGGTCCCCTCGCAGGTAGTATAGGCGCATCACCCGGCGCAGGTGCTCCTCGGAAAAGGGGTCGGCCTCCCATAGGCGCAGGGCCAGGGCTAAAGCCTTCCTCAGCTCACCTCCCTCCTCCAACCGCCTGGCCTCGTTTTCCAGAGCCTCTCCCCACAACCCCGAAAGGTGCTCCCGCTCGGCCTCCAGCCAGTCCGCAAAGTCGGGGCAGTCGTCGTAGTCGTAGCCTGCTAAAAGCTCGCCCTCCAAATCCGCCACCTGGGCGTATTTGCCCTGAAGGGTGAGGGAGACAAGCCGACCCACATCGGTCTCCAAGTCCTCGGCAAGCTGGAGCACCGCCTCCCCTTTTGCAGCTTCATATCCACCCGCTGCCTCACGGAGCCTCCGCAAGGACTGGACCAGGTTGTTGCGGGCGGCCCGCTCATGGGTCTCCGGCCAAAGAAGACCGGCCAGCTTGGAACGGGGTGTGGGTCCCTCGAGGGCCAGGTACGCCAGGACCCCGGCTGCCTTGCGCTCCAAAGGTACCTGCCGGTCCCCTAACCCCAGCGAAGCCCCTCCCAGGAGATGCAGCGTAACCACGTACCTCCCCTAACTCCCATCAGTGTAGCTTCGCCCCCCTTGTTGATTTGTAACGCATGGGTAACACCCTACCCCTAACCTGGGGGTAGATGGTCGTGCACAGCCTTGGGGTCTATCTGCCGGAGGGCCGTGTGGGCGCTGAGGAGATCGCCCTTTGGGCCCAACTGCCCGTGGAAGTGGTGCGGGAAAAGCTGGGCATCCTGGAAAAACCCGTACCGGGACCCAAGGACCACCCTGCCGACATGGCGCTGTGGGCTGCCCAGGCCGCCTTGAGTGTGGCAGGCGTACCCGGGGAAGCGGTGGACTGGGTGATTTCCATCGTGGAGGAATATAAGGATTACCCCGTCTGGACCACAGCCCCTTACCTGGCCCTGGGCCTGGGGGCCTCGAGGGCCAAGGGGCTAGACCTCAACCAGAAGTGCGCCTCCCTCATGGGGGCCTTGGAAGTGGCCCGGGGGCTTTTCGCCACCCGTAAGGAGGCGCAGGTGGTCCTGGTGGCGGGGGGCTACCGCAACGGGGACCTGGTGGACTACCTGGATCCCCACACCCGCTTCCTCTACGACCTGGCCGCAGGGGGTGGTGCCATGATCCTCACCCGGGACGGGCCAGGGCTTAGGCTTTTGGGCCTCGCCCACCGCATGGACCCAACCCTGGCCCTGGCGGTCAAGGTGCCCGTGGGCGGCACCCGTAACCCGTTCACCCCGGGCAACCTGTCGGCGTTCCGCCTCCGCGTGGAGGACCCCGAAGCCATGAAACAGCGGTTGGACGCCACCTCTATTTCCACCTTCCTGGAAGTAATACGAGAAGCCCTGGCAGAAGCAGGCTATATCGAGGCCGATCTGGATTACCTGGCCCTTCTCCACATGAAGCGCTCAGCCCACCGGGCGGTGCTGGAGGGCCTGGGGCTAAGGGAGGAGCAATCCATCTACCTGGAGCGCTTTGGCCACCTGGGCCAGCTGGACCCCATCCTCTCCCTAAAGCTGGCCTGGGAAAGGGGGCTTTTGCGGGAGGGAAGCCTGGTGGCGCTGGCCGCGGCGGGCGTGGGCTATTTCTACGGGGCCGCGGTCTTGCGCCTGGAAGGGGGGCTTTATGCTTGAGCCCAACTGGCTGGGATGCCTTGCCGCCTACCATCCAAGGCGCCAGGCGGTCTGGTTCCGTGGGGCATGGCTGACCTACGCCGAGCTTTACCAAAGGGCGCAAAGGGCCGCCGGAACCCTCCGGGACCTGGGGGTGGGTAAGGGGGACCGGGTGGGCCTTCTCGCCTGGAACCACCCGGCGTACCTGGACCTCCTCTTCGCCGGTCCCCTCCTCGGGCACATCCTTACTCCCTTCAACCACCGCCTCAGCCTTCCCGAGCTCCAGGCCCTTTACGCCTATACCGAGCCCCGAGCGCTCTTCTATGGGGAGGGTCTCCAGGAAATCGCCCAGGCCTTGGATCCTAAGGCCCTGCCCCTCGAGGTCCTCCTCGAGGGGGCGGAAATAGAGGAAACCGCCCGGGTAGGGCTGGAAGACCCCGCCCTCCTCCTCTTCACCGGAGGCACCACCGGCCTGCCCAAAGGGGCCCTCCTTCCCTACCGCCAGCTCCTGGTTAACGCCGTCCAGACCGCCTTTTCTTGGGGACTCTCCCGGGAAGATCGGTACATCGTGGCCACCCCCATGTTCCACGCCGCCCTGAACGCCCTGGCCACTCCCCTCCTCTACCTGGGCGGGAGCGTGGTCATCCAGGAGCGTTTCCGGCCCGAGGAGTACCTGGACCTCGCCCTGACCCACCGCCCCACCCTCCTCTTCCTGGTACCCACCATGTTCCAGATGCTCTTGGAAACCCCGGGCTTCCTCGAGGCCGATCTTTCCTTCGTGCGCTTCGCCATCTCCGGCGGGGCTCCTTGTCCGGCCCCGGTCCGAGAAGCCTTTCGCAGGAAGGGCGTCCGCTTCAAGCAGGGGTACGGCCTCACCGAATGTGGGGTGAACTGCTTCACCCTGGAGCTGGAGGAAGCGGAGGCGCATCCCGAAAGCGTGGGCCGGCCCATGCCCCACCTGAAGGCCCGGCTGGTGCGGGAGGATGGGCAGGAGGCCAAGGCAGGGGAAACCGGAGAACTTTGGCTTTCGGGGAGCGCGGTCATGAAGGGGTACTTCCGCCGCCCCGAGGAGAACGCCAAGGTCTTCGCCTACGACGGGGAGAGGCTCTGGCTCAGGACCGGGGACCTGGCCTTTCAGGATGAGGGGGGGCGTTTCTACATCGTGGGGCGCAGGAAGGAGATGTTCATCTCCGGGGGGGAGAACGTCTACCCCGTGGAGGTGGAGCGGGCCTTATACGACCACCCGGCGGTGCGGGAGGCAGCGGTGGTGGGCGTGCCGGACCCCAGGTGGGGCGAGGTGGGGGTGGCCTTCGTGGCCCTTAGGGAACCCCTGGAGGCGGAAGCCCTCCGCGCCTTTCTCCGGCAGCGGCTGGCCGGATACAAGGTGCCGAAACACATCGTCCTCTTGCCGGAACTTCCCAAGTCCGGGCCCGGGAAGGTGCAGAAGGAGGTTCTGAAAAGGATGTGGGAGGCGGAACATGGCCAAGCTTAGGTACCGCGTGGAGGGAGAGGGGCCAAAGGTGGTGCTCCTCAACGGGCTCTTCCAACGCCTGGAAAGCTGGGACCCCGTGGTGCCCCTCCTTGGGGGCTACACCCTCCTCCGCTACGACATGCGAGGCCAGGGGGAAAGCCAGGCCCCCCAGGGCCCCTACACCCCAAAGGCGCACGCTCAAGATCTTCTTGCCCTCTTGCAGGAGCTGGGCTGGGAGGAGGCCTCCTTGGTCGGCCTTTCCAACGGGGGCATCGTGGCCCTGCAGGCCGCCCTCATGGCTCCTACACGCTTCCGGAGCCTGGTCCTCTGCTGCACCACCCCTTACCTGGACCCCGCCCTAAGGGCCAAGGTGGGCAGCTGGCTGCACGCCCTGAAGGCCGGAGGCACCCCCTTGCGCCTAAGGGTAGCCCTACCCTGGATCTATGGGGGGGGCTTCCTCAACACCCATCCCGAGCTCCTCACGGAGGAGGGCCTAGCCTCCCTCATCGCCCAGGCCCCGGACGAGAAGGCTCAGGAAAGGCTACTTTTGGGGTTTCTCAGCCTCGAGGACCTCAGGCCCCGCCTTCACAGCCTGGCCCTGCCCGCCCTGGTCCTCTACGGGAAGAAGGACCTGCTCTTCCCCAAGCCCTACGCCCAGGCCCTGGCCGAGGCCCTGGGAGCGGAGCTTCAAGCCCTGCCCACAGGCCACGCAGCCCCCCTGGAGGACCCCTTGGCCTTCGCCCAAGCCGTGGGGAAGTTTCTGGAGGAAATCCATGCTTAGCCACCTGGAAAGCGGAAAGGGAGTCCCCGTGGTGCTGGTCCACGGAAACTTTGCCTGCAAGGAGTGGTGGTGGGAGGTTTTGCAGAACCCTCCCGAGGGGACCTGGCTTTTGGCCCCCGACCTCCCTGGTTTCGGGGAAAGCCAGGCACCCCGGGATTTCACCCCTTCCATCCCCGCCTACGCCCAGGCCCTAAGGGCCTTCCTCCAGGAAAAGGATGCGGAAGAAGCCATCCTGGTGGGCCACTCCCTGGGGGGTGCGGTGGTGATGGAAGCGGCGGGCGAGAAGACCCGGGGACTCGTCCTCATCAACCCCGCCCCGCCCTCGGGGTTGCAAACCCCTGAGGCCTACTACCCCATCCTGGAAGGCTACCGGTACAACCGGGAGGCCCTGGCCCAGGCCCTGGCGGCCATGGCCCCCACCCACAGGCCCCCCTGGTTTCCTGAGCTGGTGGAGAAGGCGCAGGGGATGCACCCCGCCCACTTCCAGGGCAACGCCCGGGCCCTGGCGGCCTGGCGGCTGGAAAGGATCTATCCCGGGCCAGTCCTGGTGGTCTACGGCACCCTGGACCCCCTCATCACCCGGGTTATGGCGGCGGAAACCGCAGCCTTCTTCCCCAGGGGGAGGCTTCTCGCCCTCGAGGGGGTGGGCCACTCGGTGAACCTGGAAAGCCCGGCACTCTTGAAAGACATTCTGAAGGACTTTGTAAAGGAGGTGTACGGTGAGGTTCAAGGTAGGGGATAAGGCCAGTTACACTCAGACCATCTCCGAGGCCCACGTGGCCCTCTTCGTGGGGGCGGTGGGGGACACCAACCCCCTGCACGTGGACGAAGCCTATGCCAAAGGAAGCCGCTTCGGCAAACGCATCGCCCAGGGCATCCTGGTGGCGGGCCTCATCTCCACGATAATCGGCACGAAACTGCCGGGCACCGGGGCCATCTACCTCTCCCAGACCCTGCACTTCCTTAAACCCACCTACCTGGGGGACACCATCACCGCCACCGCCATCGTCAAGGCGGTGCGGGAGAGGGAGAAGGGCGGCCTGGTCCTCACCCTGGATACCCTCTGCGAAAACCAGCAGGGGGAGAGGGTTATCGAGGGTGAGGCGGTGGTGCTCTACGAGGAACCTACGGGCGCAAGGCCCTAGGGAAAGGAGGTACGGGATGGGAAAGGTGTTGGGATTTCTGGCTCTCGTGACAGGTCTGGCCTTTGCCCAGACCTCCCTGAAGGTGGGGGTCATCCTCCCCCTCTCCGGGGCTTCGGCGGTTTCGGGTAAGGCGGCGCTGAACGGCATCCAGCTGGCTGCCGACGAGGTGAACACCGCCGGCAAGGTCCGGTTGGAGCTGGTGGTGGTGGACGACGGCACCGATGCGGCCAAAGCTGTCCCTGCCTTCACCAAGCTCATGACCGTGGACAAGGTGGACATCGTGATCGGAGGCCTGGCTAGCGGCGTCACCTTTGCCCTTTCCGGCCCCGTGAAGCAGTACGGGCCCCTCTTCTTGGCCATCGGGGCCGCCAGCTCCGTGGTGGAGCAGGCCTTCGAGGGGTACCCCCTCCTCTTCCACTACCACCCCTGGGACTACCACAACGTGGCCGCCGCCCTGCAGTTCTTCCAGTACCTAAACCGGGAGCACGGGGCCAAGAAGGTAGCCATCCTTTACGAGGACGGACCCTTCGGCTCTGCGGGCATCGGGGTCTACAAACAGCAGCTGGAAAAACTGGGCTACCAGGTCCAGGCGGAACCCTTCAAGGCGGGAAGCGGCCAGTTCACCGCCATCCTCACCCGCTTCCGGGCCTTCGCCCCGGACATCCTCTATTGGATCGGGTACGACGTGGATGCCTTGCCCATCGCCACCCAGGCAAGGCAGGTGGGCTTGAGGCCCAAGCTCATCTACGGCGCCCCGCCCTCTTGGCCCATCGGTTTCGAGAAGAACCCGCTTTCCAACGACATCGCCGGCATGACCGCCTGGTTGCCCACGGTGGCCAACCCCGAGTCCCGTCGCTTCGTGGAGGCCTACCGCAAGAAGTATGGGGAGGTCACGGAGGAATACATGGCCCCCATGGGCTACACCATTGTCAAGAGCCTGGCCCTGGCGGTGGAAAAGGCAGGTAGCACCGACAAGAACCGCATCGCCGAGGCCCTAGCCAGCCTCAAGATGAACACCCCCTTCGGCCCTCTATCCTTTAAGCCCTCGGACACGGGCCACACCAAGTACCAGGGGTTTGGTCCGGAGATCTGGTTCCAGTTCCAGTACCTGCAGGGAAGCCGCCGGCCCGTGTTCCCCAAGGAAGTGGCCACAAGGCCCTTGCGTTATCCCGGGGAGTACTACCTCAGATAAGGAGTTGGCGGGAAGACCATGGAGCTCCTGCTGCAAACCCTCCTGAACGGCCTCCTCATGAGCGGGATCTACGCCTTGGTGGCCACGGGATTAGCCCTCTCCTTGGGGGTGGTGGGGATCGTTAACTTCGCCCACGGGGAGTTTTTGATGATAGGGGCCTTCCTCTCCTACCTCCTCTTCGCCTTCTGGGGGGTAGACCCCCTCCTCTCCTTGGGCCTCGCCTTCCTGGCTGCCTTTTTGGTGGGAGGCCTGGCCTACCAGGGCCTGATCCGGCCGGTGCTAAAGGCCCCGGAACTCAACCAGATGCTCCTCACCTTCGGGCTGGCCATCCTCCTGCAAAACCTAGCCCTCCTCCTTTTCGGTGCCGACACCCGGGTGGTGGCCCCGCCCTACCAAGCGACCACCCTCTCCCTGGGCCCCTTCTTCCTGGGAGCCGTACCCTTGGGGGCCTTTTTGCTCTCCCTCGCCCTCCTCTTGTTGCTCCAGGTCTTCCTCACCCGAAGCCGGCTAGGCCTGGCCATGCGGGCCGTGGCCCAAAACCGCCTGGCCCCCGGGCTTCTGGGGATCGAGGCGGAAAGGGTCTACCTCCTGGCCTTCGGCCTGGCCGCTGCCCTGGCTGGAGTAGCCGGGGTGATGCTATCGGTGATGCTGTACGCCAGCCCCACCGTGGGCTTCGCCTTTACCCTCAAATCCTTCGCCATCGTGGCCCTGGCCGGGCTTGGCAACCTCAAGGGGGTGGTGCCCGCCAGCTTTGTTCTGGCCCTGGCCGAGGCCTTGGTGAGCACCTATCTACCGGGAGGCGGAGGGCTCGTGGAGGCGGTCTTCTTTTTGGTGCTCTTCCTCGCCCTGGTGGGCCGGGCATGGAGGAATGCATGAAGGGTTTCAGTCAGCTCCCTTGGATCCTCCTCTTCCTCCTCCTCTTTGCCCTGCTGCCTTTTCTCCCCTTGGGGGTCTGGCGAGCCTTTCTCCTGGACGTGGGTTTTTTCGTCCTCCTCTTTACCGCCTTGGCCCTCTCCTGGGACCTGGTGGCCCGCACCGGCCAGCTTTCCTTGGCCCACGGAGCCTTCTTCGGTCTAGGGGCGTATGGGGCAGGGCTCTTGGCTCCCCAGGTGGGCACGCTCCCCGCCCTTTGCCTGGGAGCCCTGGCAGCGGGGGCCGGGGCCCTGGTCCTGGGGTGGGTAACCTTGCGCCTCCACGGCCTGTACTTCGCCATCGCTAGCCTGGCCTTCAGCGAGGTGCTGCGCACCCTTGCGTTGAAGTTGCCCTTTACCGGAGGACCCATCGGCCTTCCTGTGCCGCCCCCTTTTGCGGGAACCTGGCCTTTGGCCGCTTACTACCTGAGCTTTGGCGTCCTCCTTCTGGCCACGGCCTTAAGCCTCTGGGCGGAAAAGGGCCCATTCCGCCTCGCCCAAGCCGCCACCCGGCAATCGGAGGCGGTGGCCCGGGTTTTGGGGGTGCGGGTGGTCCGGGTGAAGCTGTGGTCCCTCCTCTTGGGCAGTCTGGTGGCCGGCCTGGCCGGAGGGGTCTACGGGATGAAGACCCTGTTTCTCTCCCCCTACGACGCCTTCAGCTTGGGAAGGGCTGTGGAAGCCCTGGTTATCCCCATCTTCGGGGGCCTTTACACCACCTTGGGACCCCTAGTGGGGGGCGTGGCCTTGGTAGGCCTCGAGCAGGCCCTTAGGCTTTGGATCAAGGAGGGATACCTGGTGGTCTACGGGGCCATTCTCATCCTGGTCATCCTCTTCCTGCCCCGCGGCCTGGTGGGCGTTTTGGGGAGGCGCCGTGGGTAAGGTTCTGGAAGTCATAAGGGTGAGCAAACGCTTCCTGGGGCTACAGGCCCTTAAGGAGGTGAGCCTTCACCTGGAAGAAGGGGAGATCCTGGCGGTCATCGGCCCCAATGGAGCCGGAAAAAGCACCCTCTTGAACCTTCTTTCAGGCCTACTAAGGCCCGACTCGGGCCGGATCCTATTCCAAGGGCAGGACATCACCCATCTCCCTCCGGAAGCCCGCACCCACCTGGGCCTCGGACGGGCCTTCCAGATCGTGCAACCCCTCCCCGAGCTCACCGTGCGGGAGAACCTGTTGGTGGGGGCGCGCTTTGGCAAACCCAAGGTGCGGAAGAAGGAGGCGGAGGCCTGGGTGGAGGAGGTGCTGCGCCTCACGGGATTGAAGGCACGGGCGGAGGCTTTGGCCGGAGATCTTACCCTTCTGGAGGACAAACGGCTAGAGCTGGCCCGGGCCCTGGCCACCCGGCCCAAGGTGCTCCTCCTGGATGAGGTCATGGCCGGTTTGCGCCCCAAGGAAGCCGAAGAAGCCGTGGCCCTGGTGCAGCGGATCCGCGACGCCGGGGTCAGCATCCTGTTCATCGAACATCTCATGCCCGTGGTGCGCGCTTTGGCCGACCGGGTGGTGGTTCTGGACTACGGCGAGGTGATCGCCGAGGGAACCTACGAGAAGGTAGCGCAGGACCAGAGGGTACGAGAGGCCTACCTGGGGAGGGGAGCATGAAGTTCAGGGTGGAGGGCCTGGAAACCGGCTACGGCAAGGCCCAGGTGCTCTTCGGGGTGGACCTCGAGGTGCGCGAAGGGGAACTGGTGGCCCTCCTAGGAGCCAATGGGGCGGGCAAGACCACCTTGCTCCGGACCATTTCCGGCCTGATCCGCCCCTGGCGGGGCAGGATCCTCTGGGATGGGCGGGACCTCGCGGGTCTTTCCTCCGCCAAAAGAGCCAGGCTGGGGCTCGGCCACGTGCCCGAGGGCAGGCAGCTCTTTCCCCTGATGACCGTGGAGGAAAACCTCCGCCTGGGAGCAGCCTTCTTGGCCCCTGGCCGGGAAAAAGAGGGTTTTGAACGGGTCTACGCCCTCTTTCCCCGGCTTGCAGAGCGCAGGAGGCAACTCACCGGCACCCTCTCCGGCGGGGAACAACAGATGCTGGCCATCGCCCGGGCCCTTATGGGCTTCCCGAGAATCCTTCTGGTAGACGAACCCTCCTTAGGCCTGGCACCCCGGCTGGCCGAGGAGGTCCTCCTTACCCTTAAGCGGGTGGCGGAGGAAGGGGTGGGAGTGTTGCTAGTGGAGCAGAACGTGGCACTTTCCCTAGAGGTAGCCGCCAGGGCCTATGTGATGGAGCACGGCCGCATCGTGCTCCAGGGTACCGCCCCCGCGGTCCTCGAGGACCCCAGGGTAAGAGAAGCCTATCTGAGCCTTTAGAAGCCGGCAGGCTACGAACCATTCCCCAGCGCACGATAGAGGTAGAGGGCCATGCTTACGAGGCATAAATCCTCCACCCGGCTTAGGCAAAGGCCCGTCAGCTCCTCAGCCCGGCGGAGCCGATAAAGAACCGTGTTGGAATGGAGCCCCAAGCAGTGGGCTGCTCTCTTCAGGGAGAACCCGGACTGCAGATAAGCCTCCAAGGTAGCCAAAAGCTCCGGGTGGGATTTAAGGGGAGCCAGGAGCCCTAAGAGCCGATCCCTTCCCTTAGAGGAATCCAGGGCGATGGCCAAAGGCCACAGGAAGCGGGTGGGGTAAAGCCCCGGGGGTAGGTGCAGATGCTTTCCAAGAACCAGGGCTTCCTCCAAACCCGCCCTGGTTTTTAGGGCATCCGTCCCTTCCTCCACCCAAAGCACAGCCCCGCACTGCCGGGCTAGGCCCTTAAGCTCCCACTCCACCTCGGATAGCGTTGCCGCCAGGAAGAGAAGGGTGCCAAAGGGGCTCTGTTCGTAGAACATCGCCTCAGGAGGGGAGCTCAAGTGGCGTGGGGCTAAGGCCATGGCCCCGGCATCGGCAAACCCCACCCCGACCCCCACCAGCGGTCCGCGGGGAAGCCTCCCCTCAAGGGCCTGATGATAGCCCCGGGCCGAGGCCTCGCTAACCCGGTCCAAGAGCTCCAGCACACGAGGAGCTAGCTCCGCCACACGGCTTGGCATGGAGGCCTTTAAGGCCTCGATGGTATCCCTTGCCCATATACGATAAGCCCGGAGCAGGGCCGGGAGGGAGACCCCCTGGCTCCACCGGCGCTGGCCCACCGCTAGGGCCAGGTTGTCCACCTCACCACCTTCCTCGAGTGCCCGCAAGTACTCAAAGGAAACCACGGCTACATCCCGCTCGAGGACGCGTGTGTCTAGCCGGGCATAGTCAGGAATCTCCCGGGCATAGTGCCAGGCCATGGTCTCAGCCCAAGACCAAAAGGTCCGCTGAAGAGCACCCATGCCTTCCCCTCCTCGGCGTTTCCCTAGTATAGCAAGGGTCGGCACCTTGGGATCTAGCACAAAATCCCAGGGCCTCGCTTGGGGGGGATCACAGTGGACAGCCGGGAACGGCACCTCTACACTTAGACGCAGAGCCAAAGGAGTTAACGCCCAGGAGGAAGGATGGTCAAGAATCTGATCGGTGCTGAGTGGCGCGAGGTTTCCCGCCCCACCCTGCCCGTCTACAACCCGGCCACGGGGGAGGTGATCGAGGAGGTACCCCTCTCGGGGAAAGAGGAGGTGGACCAGGCGGTGGCCGCGGCCAAGAGGGCCTTTGAGGTCTGGAGTCGGACTCCCCTCATGGAGCGGGTCCGCCTCATGTTCCGCTTCAAGGAGCTTTTGGAGAAGCACTTCGAGGACCTGGCCCGCCTGGTGACCCTGCACCACGGCAAGACCCTGGAGGAGGCCAGGGGTGAGGTCCGCCGGGGCATCGAGGTGGTGGACTTCGCCTGCGGCGCCCCCACCCTCCTCCAAGGGCGCACCCTCAGGGAGGTCACGGGCGGGGTGGACCAAAACCTCTTCCACTACCCCCTGGGGTCGTGGCCGGCATCCCCCCCTTCAACTTCCCCGTCATGATCCCCCTTTGGATGTTCCCCATCGCGGTGGTAGCGGGGAACACCTTCGTCCTCAAGCCCTCGGAGAGAACCCCCTTGGGGGCGGTGCGCCTGGCGGAGCTCTTCCTGGAGGCGGGCTTTCCCGAGGGGGTCCTCAACCTGGTCCACGGGAGCCAGGAGGCGGCGGAGGCCCTGGTGAGCCACCCCGAGGTGCGGGCGGTGCAGTTCGTGGGCTCCGAGCCCGTGGCCCGCAGGGTTTACCGGCTGGCCGCGGAGCACGGCAAAAGGGTCTCGGCCGCCGGGGGGGCCAAGAACCACCTGGTGGTCATGCCCGACGCCAACCTGGACCAGGCCGTCCCCGCCATCCTCAACTCCGCCTTCGGCAACGCCGGGGAACGGTGCCTGGCGGGGAGCGTGGCCGTGGGGGTGGGGGGCATTGGCCCTGAGCTCTTGGAGAGAATCGTGGAGAGCGCCCGCAGGCTCAGGGTGGGCCCGGGCTGGGAGGAGGGGGTGCAAGTGGGGCCTTTGATCCGGGAGGAGCACCGGAAACGGGTGGTGGGTTACATCCAGAGGGGCCTGGAGGAGGGGGCCGGCCTGGCCCTGGACGGAAGGGGGATCGAGGGGAAGGGCTTTTTCCTAGGACCCACCGTCTTGGACCGGGTTTCCCCCCGGATGGCCGTGGGCCGGGAGGAAATCTTCGGTCCTGTGCTCTCGGTCTCCTATGCGGATACCTTGGAGGAGGCCATCGCCCAGGCCAACGCCGTGCCCTACGGCAACATGGCCACCCTCTTCACCCAAAGCGGCCGGGCGGCCCGGGAGTTCCGGGAGAGGGTGCAGGCGGGGATGGTGGGGATCAACGTGGGCGTGGCCCAGCCCTTCGCCTTCTACCCCTTTTCCGGCTGGCGGAACTCCTTCTTCGGTGACCTCCACCCTCATGGCCCTGATGCCTTCCTCTTCTACACCCAAAGGAAGGTGGTGGTGGAAAGGTGGTGATGCGGGCTGCGGTTTTAGAGCGGGTGGGGGAACCCTTAAGGGTAGAGGAGGTACCCGTTCCGGAACCTAAAGTCGGGGAGGTGCTGGTCCGGGTCGCGGCTTGTGGAGTGTGCCATACAGATCTCCATGTGATTAAAGGAGAGGTGGCCTTCCCCACCCCTTGCGTGCTAGGGCACGAGATCTCGGGCACCGTGGATGCCTTGGGTCCAGGGGTTGAAGGTCTGAGGGTAGGCGAGAGGGTGGTGGCCAGCTTCATCATGCCCTGCGGGCGGTGCTACTACTGCCTTAGAGGAGAAGAAGACCTATGCGAACGCTTCTTCAGCTATAACCGCCTGAAAGGGGTTCTATACGACGGCACCACTCGACTTTTCCGTAAGGATGGAAGTCCCCTATGGATGTACTCCATGGGGGGCTTGGCAGAGTATGCGGTGGTTCCGGCCACGGATGTTTTTCCCCTGCCTGAAGGGATCACCCTTGAGGCAGCAGCCATTCTAGGGTGCGCCCTTTTCACCGCTTACGGTGCGGTGAAGACCGCTGGCCTCGAGGGAGGGGAGTCGGTGGCTGTGGTAGCTACCGGTGGAGTGGGTCTAGGAATCGTCCAGATTGCCCGGGCGTTTGGCGCTTATCCAGTGGTGGCGATTGACCTGCGTCCCGAAAAACTGAGTAAGGCCATGGCCCTTGGCGCTACCCACGCCTTCGTCCCAGCGGAAGCCCCTCAAGCCATTCAAGACCTGACGGACGGGCGAGGAGTGGACGTAGCCTTCGAGGCCCTAGGGAGACCGGAAACCTTCCGTTTGGCCCTAAGCCTCCTCCGGGATGGGGGAAGGATGGTACCCGTGGGCATCGCCCCTCAAGGCGTCGAGGCTGGGGTAGAAATCACCCGCCTGGTCCGGCGCAAGCTCAGGATCCTGGGTTCCTACGGGGCCAAACCCCGTAGGGATATGCCCACCCTTCTCCGGTTAGCGCAGACCGGGGTTGTAAAGGCGGGTGCAGAGGTGACCGATCGCTTCTCCTTGGAAGAAGCCGACCTGGCCTACCAACGTCTGAACAAAGGGGCGATCCTGGGCCGGGCGGTGGTGATAACAGGAGGTTAAAGTATGTTGAAGTACAAGCTTACGCGTAGAGGGGTTCTGAAGTTAGGTTTAGGTTCCGCCTTCTTAACCTTTAATAGCCAAGGACAAGGACGGGAAGCTATTCGCATCGGCCTTGTCGATCCCTTTTCTGGCGTGTACGCCGCCTTGGGTCGGAATGAACTTGAGGGGGCCCGCATGGCGGTAGATGACGTTAACGTGAGGGGTGGGGTCCTAGGTAGGCCCTTAGAGCTCTTGGCCGAAGATTCGGCTGCCAAAACCGACGTAGGGGTACAGAAGCTAAGAAAGCTGGTAGAGCGGGACAGAATCCAGTTCTCCTTGGGAGAAGTATCCAGCGGAGTGTCCCTAGCACTGAGCCAGACCGCCGCCGAATATAAGATGCTCCACATTGTTACTGGAGGACACGCTGACGACATTACAGGCCGAAGCTGCCGCTGGAACACCTTTCGTATTCCCACAAGTGCCTCCATGGAAGCCAACGCCATTGGTCGGCTTTTGGCCGAACGCTTTGGGAAAAACTGGTATATTATCACTCCCGACTACGCCTACGGCTGGTCGTTGCAGGAGAGCTTCACTAAAGTGTTAGAGCGGTTGGGTGGCAAGGTACTTGGAGCCGATCGGTTACCCTTGGGTACCGTAGACTATTCCGCCGTTCTCCTCAAAGCAGCTAGGGCCAAGCCTGACGTTCTTCTCGTGTTCCAAGCAGGCGATGATGCGGTAGCGATTCTCAAACAGATCGCCCAGTTCGGCCTGGACAAACAGATGGCTGTCGCTGGAGGGCTACAGGAATGGGAGAATATTGTGGCCCTGCCTAAAGAAGCGCGAATAGGCTGGTGGACTTTCGAGTGGTACTGGATCCAGCCCAACGTCCCTGAAGTCAGAACCTTCGTAGACCGGTACCGCAAGCGCTACCGGAAAGTACCTACTGCAAGAAGCTGGTTCGGATACGCTGCTATATGGAGCCTAGCCTTAGCCATTAACAAGGCTAAGACTCTGGAGGCCATTAAGGTAGCTCAGGCCATGGAGGGCCTGGAGTTGCCCCGCAGCATAGCCCTTCAGCCGGGGCGAGTCTACTACCGAAAAGAGGATCACCAACTGCTGACTGGGGTCTTCGTGGGATATGTGCGTCAAGGTCAAGATCCCGATGACATATTTGAGGTGGTACGAGTAGTGCCAGGAGAAGAGGCTGCACCCCCTGTCCAGGAAACGGGTTGCCGTATTGTCTATCCTTAGTATGGATCTACTTTTAATACAACTTCTCAATGGCCTGGTAAGCGGGGCTTTTTATGCCCTCCTAGCCCTAGGCCTGGCCTTAATCCTCTCTTTGACCCGCATCATCAACCTAGCCCATGGAGCCTTCCTGGTAGTAGGAGCTTACATAGGCTATGTACTTTCTGGGCTAGTGGGGTTCTACTGGTCCTTACTCCTAGCCCCAATCAGCCTTGCCCTCCTAGCGGTCATCCTTGAGATGGGTATTTTGCGCCCCCTATACGGCCGCGACCCCTTAGAGAGCCTTCTTCTCACCTTTGGGTTAGCCTTGGCTCTCGAGGAAGCGGTGCGCGTCCTCTTCGGCCCCGTAGCGGTACCCTTCCGGATTCCAGAGGGCTTAGGAAGCCCTTTATTCCCAGGGAGCAGCCTTTTCTTCCTCACGCGCTATCGGATCTTGGTTCTAATCGTCGCATTAGTAGCTGGGCTAGGAGTATACCTGCTTCTGCGCTTCACTCGTCTGGGTCTTTATCTCCGCGCAGGAGCCCAAGACCGGGAAATCCTCAACGCACTTGGCACGGACGTAAGACGTCTGTACACTTTGGCCTTTGCCCTTGGAGCCTTTTTGGCTGGTCTAGCTGGGGTTCTGGCCGCTGGCCAGCTGGGCCTTTCGCCCACCATGGGAACGAGTCTGCTCATGCCTAGCTTCGTAGCCCTAATTTTGGGTGGGGTAGGAAGCCTGGGGGGCAGCTACCTTGGAGGCCTGCTGGTGGGCATGGCCACTGGTCTAGCCGGAAACTTCTTGGCCCTAGCCAGCGAGCTGTCCATCTACATCATATTAGCTCTCGTGCTCTTGTTGCGTCCTAGAGGGCTTTTTGGACAGGAGGGGTTTTTCGAATGAAAACCTGGTTCATCCTCTTGGCTGTACTCCTTCCCTTACCCTGGATACTCCAGGCTATAGGCAGTTACGCGGCCATCGCAAGCTATATCCTCATATGGGGCCTCGCTGCTATAGGTCTCAATCTCCTCATGGGGTATACTGGTCAATTATCCTTCGGGCACGCCGCCTTCCTAGGCCTTGGAGCTTATGGGGCAGGCCTCACCCTGAAACATCTTTTCCCGAGCACGCCGCTAGCCGTAACCTGTGGCTTTCTCCTAGCTGGTATTGCGGCTGCCCTAATGGGCCTACTTATCACTCGGCTAAGGGGGATTTACTTCGCTACCTTCACCATCGCTTTTAGTCAATTCTTCTACTTTATAGCTTTTCAATGGAACGATCTCACCGGGGGAGATGATGGTTTAAGGGGGTTTGCCCGACAACCCCTGCACTTTCCAAGCTTCACCCTGGATCTCTCCAGCAGCGAGGCCTACTATTACTTTGTCCTCCCCATCTTCCTCCTATCAAGCTTCTTGCTTTGGCAGCTAGTGCATTCCCCGCTAGGTCGTTCCTTTTTGGCTCTAAGAGAGAATTCGCTTCGTGCGCGATTCCTTGGCCTAAGGCCGGAACGTTATCTCTGGATATCATTCACGATATCAGGAAGCATAGTGGGTATCGCAGGAGCCCTGCTTGCCCTCCAAATCAACTTCGCCCAACCTAGCTTCTTCCATTGGACCACTTCTGGAACCCTGGTAATGATGACCTTTCTTGGGGGCAGGTGGCACTTTTTCGGCCCCTTAATTGGTGCGGCCCTCTACGTGCTCCTTGAGGAACTTCTTAGCTCCTACACACAGGAATGGATGCTATTCATCGGAATCCTCTTCATCCTAGTCGTCCTATTCTTTCCCGGTGGGATCGCTGGCCTTGCAACCAAGAGGAGGTCAACGTGAGGCCCATCCTGAGAGCAGAAGGTCTAAGCAAGGCCTTTGGCCGCTTACTAGCAGTATCAGGGGTGAAACTGGAAGTGGCAGCGGGCAGCATCCACGCCATCATTGGTCCCAACGGTGCGGGAAAGTCAACGCTCTTCGACCTGCTCTCCGGGGCCAAAAGGCCTGATAGTGGGAGGGTTTACTTCATGGACAAGGAAATCACCCACATCGCCGTTGAGGAACGAATTCGCTTAGGCCTTTCCCGCACCTTTCAGGTACCCCAGGTCTTTACCAATTTGATGGTAAGGGAGAACCTAATCATTGCCTTGGAGGCAGCCCACAGCCTCTCCTCTTACCCCTGGTCCCGGAAATCCCGTTTTCTGGAAGAGGAAGCATCCGCTCTCCTAGAACGTCTAGGTCTGGAAGAACAGGCCAGCCGTCTTGTGGGAGAGTTAGCCCATGGGGACCAGCGCCTGGTGGAAATTGGCTTGGCTCTTTGTTTGCGTCCTAAACTTCTTCTCCTCGACGAACCTACAGCGGGGATGAGCGATGCCGAAACCTGGCGCACGGTACAAACGCTTAAAAGCCTTCACCGTGAGGAAGGACTCACCCTCCTCTTCATTGAGCATGACATGGCCGTGGTCTTTGGTATTGCCGATCGGGTCACCGTGCTTCACCTAGGAGAGGTTCTTGCAGAGGGGACCCCCGATGAAATTACCAAGGACGAAAAGGTTCAAGCGGCTTACCTGGGGGAGGAGGTGATGGCGGGGTGAATGCCCTGCAACTGGATAGGGTCAACGCCTTTTACGGCAAAAGCCATATCCTGCACTCGGTTTCCTTACAAGTCAAAGCAGGAACGCTTGTTGCCCTCCTTGGACGAAATGGGGCTGGAAAAACCACCACCATCCGTACAATTCTGGGTCTCATCCCTCCAAGGAAGGAGGGTCAAGTTTTTCTCTTTGGACAGGACATCACCCACGCACCGCCCCACCAGATTGCCATGCTGGGCGTGGGCTATGTGCCTGAGGGGCGGAGGGCATTCCCCAACCTTAGCGTGGAGGAGAACCTGCGCATCACTTTGGGTAAGCGCCCCGGACCCTTTGACCTCAACCGTATATACCAGCTCTTCCCTAGGCTCCAAGAAAGGCGGCATCACTCTGGACGCCAGTTATCCGGAGGAGAACAGCAGATGCTAGCCATCGCCAGAGCTTTGCTCCTAAACCCCCACCTCCTGATCCTAGACGAGCCCTCCCAAGGCCTCGCGCCACTTGTGGTTCGCTTGGTTGGGGAAACTTTGCAAAAGCTTAAGGGAGAAGGGGTTTCCATACTTCTAGCAGAACAAAATGCCCGCTTGGCCCTCGAGCTGGCCGACTGGGTCTACATCCTGGACGACGGTCGGATAGTCCATTCGGGCCCTGCCATGGAACTCCGCCATGACCCCGAGCGGATCCGGGCCTTAACCGGTGTAAAGGAGGGGTCTAACTACCGTGAACTTTAAAGAGTATACGATTCTGATCACCGGCGCAGCAAGCGGCATCGGCCTAGCCCTGGCCCGGGCCTTCGCCCGGGAAGGCGCCAAGGTGCTGGTGCACGACCTTAAAGATGCCTCCGCTTTGGCGGAAGAGCTCGGAGGAATTTTTCTCCAAGCAGACTTGACAAACCCCCAAGCGGTAGAGGAGCTGGGAAGAGAAGCCGCCCAGTATGGCGTGGACATCCTGGTAAACAATGCAGGCTTCCAGCACGTCGACCCCGTGGAAAACTTTCCCCTGGAAACCTGGCAAAGGATGATCCAGGTGATGCTTACCGCCCCCTTCCAGCTCATAAAGGCCCTACTCCCCGGGATGAAGGCGAAGGGCTGGGGGCGGATCCTCAACATCGCCAGCATCCACGGCCTGGTGGCCAGTCCCTATAAGTCCGCCTACATCTCTGCCAAGCACGGCCTCTTGGGCCTCACCAAGACCGTGGCCCTCGAGGCGGGTCCTTTTGGCATCACCGTAAACGCCATCGCCCCCGCCTACGTGCGCACCCCCTTGGTGGAGAACCAGATCGCCGACCAGGCCCGCACCCTGGGGATCCCGGAGGCGGAGGTGGTGGAGAAGGTCTTCCTGGCGCAAGCGGCGGTGAAGCGCCTCATCGAGCCCGAGGAGGTGGCGGAACTAGCCCTCTTCCTGGCCTCGGAGAAGGCCTCGGCCATCACCGGCGCCGTCTTCCCCATCGACCTGGGCTGGACCGCCCGCTAGCCCCGCACCGCCCGTAGGGGAATCCCCTTCTCCTTGGCCCAGGCTTCCCATTCCTGGGCGGTTTTCCCTTGGAAGAAGGTCAGGAGCCGCTCGTAAGGCGGAAGGCCAGGCTTAGCCGGGCTGAAAGCCGAGGAAAGAAGTTCCATAAGGCCCGCCTCCTCGCAAAACCGGGCCCAAAAGTGGGGCTCCAACGCCGCTAGGGCCACCTCCCCCTCCCGGGTGGGGTAAATCCCATAGCACAGGACAGAGCCATCCAGGAAGGGAATGGGGGGATAGGCCATGGCCTTCACCGCCTCGGAGAGAGCCACCTCGTACACCCCACCTCCAAGAAGCAGCCCCTTCAAGGCCACCAGGACCAGGGCATAGGCCCCGGCCAAGTCGGCGAACTGGAAGGACCTCCAGGGAAAGCGCCCGAGAAGCCCCGCCTCCGCCAGGTAGGTGAGGTCGTGGCCGGGGTCTGGGGCATCCGGATAGCCCCGAAGCCGGGCATAGACCAGGTGAGGGTTGATCCCAAGGAGCAGCTCAGGCCCGAGGCCCAGCCGCTCCATGACCCCGGGGCGGTTGGCCTCGAGGAGGATGGCGGCCTCGGGAACCAAGGCCAGGAAACGTTCCCGATCCTCCCCCCTCTTCAGGTTCAGGGTCAGGATCTCCTTTTTCCCGTTCAAAAAGCGGTAGGCCTCCGGGGCCCAGTCCCTGAGGGGATCCCCTCGAGGGGGCTCCACCTTGAGAACGGGAAAGCCCAGATCCGCAAGGAACTTTCCCGCCAAGGGCCCGGGAAGAAGCCGGGTGAGATCCAGAACCGTTCCGCATCCCATCATCATCCATCTCACCCAGACGAAGGGATGCTTCCTGCTTCCCCGACCCATGGCTCGTAGACCGCCCGAGAGGGCGTTCCGCCGCCAGAGGGATCTCCACAGGCGTTACTTCCCGAGGGTCAGCCCGTAGGGCTATCTTGGCCTCCCGGTAGGGCCCGTAAGGTGGGCCAGACCATAGGCACGCAGGTTCAGGGCCGCATTCCAGTCCCGGTCCATCTCCAGGCCGCATGCGGGACAGCGGTAGACCCGGACGTGAAGGGGCATCTTGGGGGCCAGGTATCCGCAGGAGGAGCAGAGGCGGGTGGAGGGGAAGTCCCTGGGGGCCACGATGACCTGGCTCCCATACCATTTGGCCTTGTACTCCAGCATCCGCCGGAAGGAGCCCCAGCCCGCATCGGCCACGGACCTGGAGAGGCGGCTTCGCATCAGGGCTTTCGCACTCAGATCCTCCAGCACCAGGACCGGCTTGGTTCTCGCCAGTCCGGTGCTGAGCTTGTGCAGGAAGTCCTTGCGGATGTTGGCGATCCGCCGGTGCAGGCGGGCCAGGGCTAGGGAAGCTTTCCTGTGGTTATTTGAGCCCTTCTGCTTGCGAGAGAGCTTCTTGCTGAGCCTTTTGAGCCGCTTCTCCAGCTTCCCCAGGGGTTTGGGGGCCTCAAAGCGGGTTCCGTCGGAGAGGACGGCGAAGGCATTCAGGCCCAGGTCCACCCCCACGGGCTCCCCCTCCTTTGGCTCGGGGTCGGGCCGTTCCACCTCGCAGGCGAGGCTCACATACCAGCGATCGGCTTCCCGAGAGAGGGTAGCCGACCGGATGCGAGCCTTCCCCGCCTCCAGGAGCCGGAGAAGCTTATCCGTGGGCTCCTTGCTCCGCACCTGGCCGATGCGGGGGAGCTGGATGTGCTGGGGGTGGACCCGTATGGCCCCGGTGAGCCGGGCACCGTTGTCGGGGGTGAGCTTTTTCCGCTTGAAGCGGGGCTTTCTGGCCCTCCCAGCCCTCCACCCCTTCACGGCCCGCTCCAGGTCCCGGAAGGCCTCCTGGGGGGCGCACTTGGAAACCTCTTGCCACCAGGGGGCGTTTTCCCGTTTCCATTCGTTCCAGGCCCTGTGGAGGTCTACGGAGGTGGGGATCTTCCTCCCCTCTTCCAAAGCCTTGAAGACCCGCTCCAGGCCCCAGTTGTAGGCGAAGCGGGCCGCCCCCACGTGCTGGGCCAGGGCCCTTCGCTGGGTGGCGTTGGGGTCTAGCTCGAAGCGGAAGGCCTGGATGACCCACATGGGCTATTCCCCCTGGCCCATTCTAGAGGATGGGGAGAAATGACCCGCTTCAGGTGTCGCTTTGCCCGTGGCTGTAATGGATGACAATAAAGGAAACGACTGCTGTCAACCCTACCTGGGGGCCATGCGCAAGGCGCCATCCAGGCGGATCACCTCCCCGTTCAGCATGGGGTTTTCCAGGATGTGGAGGACCAATAGGGCGTACTCCTCCGGCCGGCCCAGGCGCCTGGGAAAGGGCACCTGTTCGGCCAACGAGGCCTTGGCCTTTTCAGGGAGCCCTTGAAGGAGGGGGGTATCGAAGAGGCCCGGGGCGATGGTCACCACCCGGATGCCCCAGTCCGCAAGCTCCCGGGCCACGGGGAGGGTGAGGCCCACCACTCCCCCCTTGCTGGCCGCATAGGCCGCCTGGCCCACCTGGCCCTCAAAAGCCGCCACGCTGGCGGTGTTCACCACCACCCCCCGCTGCCCCTCGGCATCGGGAGGGTTCTCCCGCATGGCCCAAGCCGCGAGACGCAGGACGTTAAAGGTGCCGATAAGGTTCACCTCCACCACCTTGCGGAAGCCCTCCAGGTCGTGGGGGCCTTCGCGCCCCAGAACCTTGCAGGCCAAACCGATGCCCGCGGCATTGACCACCGCGAAAAGGGGAGCCTGGGAGGCCGCGAGCTCCACCGCCCGCCTGGCATCCTCCTCCCGAGTCACATCCCCCTCCAGGTAGCGGAGGCCCTCCTCCTCTCCCCGCTTCAGGTCCAGGACCACCACCCGGTACCCCTTCTCCCGGAGGGCCAAGGCCATAGCCCTTCCCAGCCCCGAGGCCCCACCCGTCACCAAAGCGCTTCTTTCCATGGTCCACCCCTAGATCCGTTGGATGATGGTGGCCGTGGCCTGCCCGTGGCCGATGCACATCACCTGCAGACCCAACTCCCCCCCGGTGCGCTCCAGCTCGTAAAGGAGCTTGGTCATGAGGATGGCCCCCGTAGCCCCCAAGGGGTGCCCGTGGGCGATGGCCCCGCCATTGGGGTTCACCCTTTCCGGGTCGGGGCTAAACTCCCGCAGGAAGGCCAGAACCACGCTGGCGAAGGCCTCGTTGATCTCGATCACGTCTAAGTCCTTAAGGGAAAGCCCCGCCTTCTCCAGGGCCTTTTGGGTGGCGGGAACCACCTCCAATAGTTGCAGGGTGGGATCCCCCGCCACCACCACCCGGGCAAGGAAACGGGCCCGGGGGCGAAGGCCCAAGGCCAAGGCCTTTTCCCTATCCCCCAGGAGCAGGGCCGCCGCCCCGTCGGAAACCTGGCTGGAGTTGCCCGCGGTCACCACCCCGTCCTCCCGGAAGACAGGCTTCAAGGCCAGCATCCGCTCGTAGTCCACGTCGAAACGCACCCCTTCGTCGCGGTCCAGCAGGAAGGGCCTTCCCTCCCCATCCACCCCCTCGAGGGGAAGGATCTGGCTCCGGAAGCGCCCCTCCTGGATGGCCCAGGCCGCCCGCCTATGGGAGAGATAGCTCCACTCGTCCAGCTCCTCTCGGCATAGGCCATACTTCCTGGCGATACGCTCAGCGCTTTCCCCTTGGTGAACGAGCTCGTACCGCTGGAAGAGGGCAGGATTCAAGGTATGAAAACCTCCCCCGATATCGGAGAACATGGGGGATCGGGTCATGCTCTCCACCCCACCGGCGATGACGAAGTCCAGGTCGCCGGCAGCGATGGCCTGGGCAGCGAAGTGAACCGCCTGTTGGCTGGAGCCGCACATGCGGTTTAGGCTTACCGCAGGAACCTCTTTGGGTAGGCGGGAAAGGAGGACGGCAAGCCGTCCGATGTTGGCCCCCTGCTCCCCGGTTTGGGTCACGCAACCCGTGACCACATCCCCGATGAGCCCGGGGTCGATACCGGTCCGCTCCAGGAGGGCATCCAAGACCTGGGCATAAAGGGCATCGGGCCGCCACCCCCTTAGGGCTCCATTTCTCTTGCCGATGGCGGTCCGTACCGCCTCGAGGATCACCGACTCTCCCATACCCTCCTCCTTACCACCTCCCGCAGGATGATGAGCCTTTGGATCTCGGAGGTTCCCTCATAGATCTGGAGCACCTTGGCATCGCGGTACAGCTTGGCCAAGGGATACTCCTCGCTGTAGCCGTTGCCGCCAAAGACCTGGAGGGCCTCGGATACCCCACGCACCGCGGCATCGGCGGCAAAGGCCTTGGCCGTGGCCGCCTCCAAGGCGTTCTCCTCGCCCCGTTCCGCCAGTTCGGCGGCCTTCAAGGTGAGGAGGCGGGCGGCCTCCAGGTCCATGTGCATCTCCGAAAGCTTAAACCCCACCCCCTGGTGCTCCAGAAGAGGCCTACCGAAAGCCTCCCGCATGGCAGCGTAGGCCAGGGCCTCGTCCAAGGCCCTCCGCAATAGCCCCACCGCCAAGGCCGCCACCATGGGCCGGGAGCGGTTGAACACCCGCATGGCCAGGGCAAACCCCTCCCGGGCGATCAAGCCCTCCTCGGGCACCAGTACGCCGTCCAGGTACACCTCCGCCGCCGGGGAGGCTTTCTGCCCCAGCTTGGGCAAAGGAGGCCCCACCTCCACCCCCATCCCCCGCTCTACCAGAAAGGCGGCGATCCCCTCCCGGCCCTCCGCCACCTTGGCAAAGACCACGAAAAAAGAAGCCTCCGGGGCGTGGCTGATCCAGGTTTTGCGCCCGTGGAGGCGGTATCCGCCCGGCACCCTTTCCGCCCGGGTGCGGATGGCGGCCACATCCGAGCCCGCGTGGGGCTCGGTGAGGGCGTAGGAGGCCACCTCCTCCCTGAGCCGGGGCAGAAAGCTTCGGGCGTGGGCACTTCCCGAGAGAAGAAGGGCGTCCGCCACCAGGTTGTTGAGGAGCAAGGCCGCCGCCACCCCGGTGCAAGCGTAGGCCAGTTCCTCCGCCACCAGGACCAGGCTCCTGGGCCCAAGCCCGGCCCCGCCCAGCTCCTCCGGGACCACCAGTACCGGAAAACCAAGCTCTGCCGCCTCCCGAAACAGGGGCCAGGGAAACCGGGCCTCCTGGTCCAGATGCCTGGCCTGGGGCAGGATGCGCTCCCGAGCAAAGCGCCGGGCCAGCGCCTGAACGGATTTCTCCAGGTCCACGGGAACCCCTGGCAAAAGTTTACCCGGTCCAAAACCCCGCGGCAAGGGTTCTCATCTCCCCTTCTTCCGGTACATGAGCCCATCGGCCGCCTCGAGAGCCTGCACAAGCTCCTTTCCCTCCACCTGGCTGAAGCCCACGGAAACCGAGGGGAAACGGGCATGGACCCGCGCCTCCAGGGAGGCTCCATCCCTTAAGCCCAGGTGCAGGCCCACGAACTCGTCCCCGCCCACCCGGTAAAGGGCATCCCCCTCACGGGCCTCCTCCCGCAGGACCCTGGCGAAGCGGACCAGATGGGCATCCCCCGCCTTATGCCCCTCCCGGTCGTTGACCGCCTTGAGATCGTCCAGATCCCAGAGGGAAAGGACCAGGGAAAGCCCTTCCCGGGCCGCCAGGGCCTGGAGCCGGGGAAAGTCCCGCTCCAAAGAGCGGCGGTTGGCCAGGCCTGTGAGGGGGTCGGTGAGGGCCTCGCTCTGGATGAGGCTTTGCAAAGCCTGAAGTCGATGGATCATGGCCGCCACGCTGAGGCCCGCTATGCTGGCCAAAAGCCCCCCCGCCGCCACCAGGAAGCGGGTTTCCTCCTGGGGCCAAGGGGCGAGGAGGACATAGGCCAAGGCCAGCCAAAGCCCAGGCCAGCCGGCAAAGGCGGCAAAGGCGTAGGCGCCCACGGTGAAGAAGGCCATGACCCCAAGCCGCCAATCCTCCCCGGAAAGCCCCGTGACCACCGCCTCCGGTGGGGCTACCAGGCTCATGAGGGCGGTGAATAGGGCCACCCCTAGGTGCAGGGCCACGGCCAGGCGCCCCATGCCCGTGACCCTGCCCAGGATGTAGGCCACGGGAAGGCTCAACCAGTAAAGGAGGGTGGCAGCGTACATCACCTGGCCCCCATAAAGCACCACCACCGGGATCCACACCAAAGGGATCAGGGCCAGGCGCCAGTAAAGGCGGATCAGCCCCGGCCAGATCTCAGGGGACATGCCGCATTCTACCCAATATCCCCCAACCACCGGGAGGACAGCTTGACTTTGCCCCCTCCACCCTGGACGATGAGAAGGATGGATGACAAGCGCATCCGCAACTTCTCCATCATCGCCCATGTGGACCACGGGAAGTCCACCCTGGCTGACCGAATCCTGCAGCTAACCCATGCGGTGAGCGAACGGGAGATGCGGGAGCAGTTTCTGGACTCCCTGGAACTGGAGCGCGAACGGGGCATCACCATCAAGGCCAGCGCCGTGCGGGTGGAGTACCGGGCCAGGGACGGGGAAACCTATATCTTCAACCTGATCGACACCCCGGGCCACGTGGACTTCACCTACGAGGTCTCCCGGGCCTTGGCGGCGGTGGAAGGTGTCCTTCTGGTGGTGGACGCCAGCCAAGGAGTGGAGGCGGAAACCCTGGCCAAGTTCTACATGGCTCTGGAACACGGCCATGTGATGATCCCCGTCATCAACAAGATCGACCTTCCCAACGCCAGGCCCCTGGAGGTGGCCCTCGAGGTGGAGGAGGTGCTGGGCCTTCCCGCCGACGAGGCCATCTTCGCCTCGGGGAAGACGGGGGAAGGCGTGGAGGAGATCCTCGAGGCCATCGTAAAGCGCATCCCACCCCCCAAGGGCAACCCGGAAGCTCCCCTTAAGGCCCTCATCTTCGACTCCCTCTACGACGCCTACCAGGGGGTCATCCCCTACCTCCGCCTCTTTGAGGGCCGGGTGCGCCCAGGGGACCGGATCCGCATCTACTCCACCGGCAAGGAGTTCACCGTGGACAAGGTGGGGATCTTCACCCCCCAGGGGCTCATCCCCGTGAAGGAGCTTACCGCCGGGGAGGTGGGCTGGCTGGTGGCCGCCATCCGGGACATCCACGACGTGCAGGTGGGGGATACCATCACCCACGCCCACAGGCTCACCGACGCCCCCTACCCCGGCTTCCGCCCCGCCAAACCCGTGGTCTTCGCCGGCCTCTACCCGGTGGAGTCCGGGGACTATGGCAAGCTCCGGGACGCTCTGGAAAAGCTCAAGCTCAACGACGCCGCCCTCACCTTCGAGCCGGAAACCTCCACCGCCTTGGGCTTCGGTTTCCGCTGCGGCTTCCTGGGACTTCTCCATGCGGAAATCGTCCAGGAGCGCTTGGAGAGGGAGTTCGGCCTGGAGCTCATCGCCACCGCCCCCAGCGTGGTCTACAAGGTGCGCCTGAAAAACGGGGAGGAGGTAGAGGTGCTAAACCCCGCCGACCTCCCCGACCCCACAAAGATCGAAGAGATCCTCGAGCCTTACGTGAAACTCACCGTATTTACCCCCGAGGAGTACGTGGGGGCCATCATGCAACTCATCCAGGAAAAACGGGGCCGCCTGGTGAACATGACCTACCTTCCCGGGGAAACCAAGCGGGTGGAGCTGGTCTACGAGGTGCCCTTCGCCGAGATCCTTTACGATTTCCACGACCGCCTGAAAAGCCTCTCCCGGGGCTACGCCTCCATGGACTACGAGCAGATCGGGTACCAACCCGGGGACCTGGTCAAGGTGAACGTGTTGGTGCACGGGGAGCCGGTGGACGCCCTCACCTTCATCGCCCACCGGGACAAGGCCTACGCCATGGCCCGGGCCATCGTGGACAAGTTGGCCGAGGTCATCCCCAGGCAGCTTTTCGAGGTGCCCATCCAGGCGGCCATCGGGGGTAAGATCATCGCCCGGGCCACGGTGAAGGCCCTGCGCAAGGATGTGCTGGCCAAGTGCTACGGCGGGGACGTGACCCGGAAGAAGAAGCTTCTGGAAAAGCAAAAGGAGGGGAAGAAGCGGCTCAAGGCCATCGGCAAGGTGGAGGTGCCCCAGGAGGCCTTCCTGGCGGTGCTCTCGGCGGGGCGGGATGAGTCTTAGGGCAAGGCTCGCCCTGGTTATCGCCCTTCTGGCTTTTCTGCCCAACCTGGTCCTGGCCCTCACCCTGGGCCTCATGGGGGAGGGTCCCTGGCTGCCCTTGGTGCTTTGGCTTCTTCTCATCGCCGTGGTTTCCGGGGCGGTGGGGTATTTCCTGGCCCGAAGCCTCCTCAGGCCCCTCGAGGAGCTCACCCGCGCCCTGGCCTACCTCTCCGTCAAGGAGGGCCCGGTGAACGAGCTCAGACTACCCGCCCCCAAGGAGCCTCCCCCCCTGGAGATCGCCCTGCTCCGCGCCCGCTTCGGGGAACTTCTTCAACGCCTCCAGCGCCTCATGGAGGCCCGGGAAGCCTTCTACGGGGCCCTGGCCCACGACCTGAAAACCCCCCTGCTTTCCGCCATCCGGACCCTGGAGTACCTGGAAAGGGCGGATCACCTGGGACGGGAGAAACGGGTGGAGCTCCTTCTGGCCTTGAGGCGGGAGCTCTCCCAGGCCCATCTTCTCGTGGAAAACCTCCTGGCCCTCTCCCGCCTGGAGGCCCGCACTCCCCAACGGGAAACCCTGAATCTCAGGGCCCTGGCCGAGGATCTTCTGCTTCGCTACCGGGAGGAGGCCAAAAGGCGGGGGCTGGGCCTCGCGGTAGAGGGAGCGGGTCTCGCCCGGGGAGAGCGGCTCCTTTTGGAAAGAGCCCTAGCCAACCTTCTGGACAACGCCCTGCGGCACGCCAAAACCCAGGTGCGCATCCGGGTGGAGGAAGGAGCCTTGCAGGTGGAGGACGACGGGGAAGGGCTTCCCCTGCCTCTGGAGGCCCTGGCCCAGCCCTTCCGCCAAGGAGGCCCGAACCGGGGAAGCGCAGGGCTTGGCCTCTACACCGCCAAGCGGGTGGCGGAGGCCCATGGGGGGAAGCTGGCAAGCTGCCAAAGCCCCTTGGGCGGGGCGTGCCTGCGCCTGGAACTCCCCTCCGCCAGGGCACTCTAAGTACCCCCGCGGCCTGTCCCCTTTTGCCCGTTAGGACAACCCTTAGTCCATGACCGGGGGGATCTGCCGCACCCAGAGGATGTAGGAGAGGTGCTCCAGGTACCTCAAGGGGACCTCGGGAAGGGGACGGTCCACCTCCAGGCTCATCATGGCCTCCCCACCCCGCTTCTTGCGGCTCACCGTGAGATAGGCGATGTTCACCTCGTCATCGGCCAGGATGCGGGCCACCCGGGCCACCACCCCCGGGGTATCCACGTTGCGGATCACCAGGGTGGGGGCGGCTCCGGTGATGCGCACCTCGAAGCCATCCAGGTCAAAGATGCGCACCAATCCGCCTCCCAGGGAGCTTCCCGTCACGGTGATGCGCTCCTTCTCCCCCTCCAGGACCATGCGCACGGTGTTGGGGTGCACATCCCCTAGCTCCACCGCCTTAAAGGCCACCTCGAGGCCTTCTTTCTCCGCCAGGGAAAGGCTTTCCTTAAGCCGCTCGTCGTCGGGGGTAAAGCCCAAAACCCCCGCCACCAGGGCCAGGTGGGTGCCGTGGCCCTTTCCCGTCTTGGCGAAGGAGCCGTGCAGGCCAAACTCCACCCGCCGGGGCTTTTCCCCAAGGAGGTGGCGGGCCAGAAGGGCCAGGCGGCAGGCCCCGGCGGTGTGGCTGGAGGAAGGCCCCACCATCACCGGGCCGATCATGTCCAGTAGACCCATGCCTGTAGAATAACCCCATGCACGCGTTCCTGACCCGGGTCATCGGCTTCCTCTTGGCCCTGGGGCTCCCGGTTTTAGGCCAAAGCCTGGTGGTCCCGAAGGAGGTCCAGGCGGGGAGGCCCGTGGTCCTGGAGGGGCGGGAGCTGCCCGAGGGGCGCTTTCCCCTGGTGCTGGAGGGTCCCGAGGGACAGGAAACCTTGGAGGTGGAGGCCCAGAAGGGAAGGTTCCAGCTGGAGTTGCACCCCAAGGCCCCTGGGGAGTACCGCATCCGCCTTTCCCTGCCCGCCGGTGCCTTGGAAGCCCGCTTCACCGCCCTGGCTCCCGCCACCTCTGAGCTAACCCGGGAAGGGCTCAAGCTCCCATGGGGCCTCTTGCCCTTACCCCCGGGGGATTGGCTGGGGCCTTTGGTCCAAGGGGATAAGGTGTACGTGGCCCAGGGGCTTTTGGTGGTGGAAACCAGCGCGAAGGAGAAAACCTTTTCCTTCCACTTTGCCCCGGCCCGCATCCTGGCCCTCAGGCCAGGCCCCGAAGCCCTCCTCGAGGGGGATTGGGTCTTGCCTATCCCCTTCCCCCGGGTACCCTTTGAAGGCAAGGCGGAGGACCTAAAGGTCCTGGGCTCCCTCCTGGAAGCCCTCAGTCCGCCGAAGCCCTGGCCCTACTATGCCTACTGGACCCTGGACCCCGCCACCCTCACCCCGGAGGACCTGGAGGCCTACGGCCAGGACCTCCTGGCCCGGGGCCATAGGCCGGAACTCTTCTTCGACCAACCGGGGGTGGCCCGCATGGCGGAAGCCTCCCGCTCCCTCCAGAAGAGGGATCCCGAAAAGGCCCTCCTTTTGGCCAGGACCCTTCTCCGATACACCCCTCTTTTCCCCGGCTCTTTGGCCTTCTTTAGGGAAACCGCCACGTACTTGGAGGCCCAGGGCCATCCCGCCCAGGCCCTGACCTTCCAAGAATCAGAAAAGATCCTAAGAACCTGGCTCCCTCCGCAGCTCACCCTACTCCCCCCAGCCCTTGGGACCCTAGGCATAGGGTACCTGGCCCTCATGCTCTACCTTTTCCTCTTCTACCTGCCCGCCCAGCTCAAGGACCTCAAGCCCCTCGGCGGTTACCTGGGGGGATTCTGGAAGCACCCCCTCCTGCGCCTTCGGCACCTTCACCTGGCCTACGCCAGCCTGGGGGAACGGGTGTTGGCCCTGGCCCTCTTCCTAGCCCTCAGCCTGGGCTTCCTTCTTCAGGGACTGGACGCCCAGGTGCGAAAGGAGCTTTTCGCCCCCCCCTTGGACCAAGGCACCCTCCGTACGCAAAAAGCCCAGGACTGGCTCCGCACCCTGCCCCCCACTCCCGAGGTCAAGGCCCTTCTGGGCTACGCCCTCCTTTCGGAAGCCCCCAAGGAGGCCCAAGGCCTCCTGCGGGAAGCCACTTTACCCTTCGCCCTGGCCCTTAGGGGAGACGAAGCCGCCTTGGCCCAAGCCTACCGTAAGGCTCCCCTCGAGGGACCCATCCGCACCGCCCTCCAACTGGGGCAGGATCCCTGGGGGGCTAGGGAGCCAGGTCCCAGCCTGCGCACCCTTTACCTGGCCCTCCTCCAGGTGGAGCTAGAGCGCCTCCAGGAGGACCCCTTCCGGGAGTTCCTGCGCCTAGGCACCTCCCTTCCGGAAGGGGTGAAGCCCTGGGCCTTCGCTGGCTTCTGGCTCCTTCTCCTCTACCACCTCCTCACCTTCCTCCTGCCCCGGCGCAGGACCCCGGTTCCTCCCTCCTGGGCCCTGGGGGTACGCCTCTTGGTACCGGGAAGCCTGGGCTTCTCCTCGGGCCTGGGCCTTGTCCTCCTCCTCCTGGCCGCCTATGGGCTCCTTGCCTTCCTGGAGAGCCAGAAACCCACCCTCCTGATCCTGGCCTATGGGTTCCACCTCCTGGTGTTAGTCTTGAGCCTGAGGAGGCCCGTATGATCCTTCCACCCATCCCCACTCCCTTCGACCGGAAAGGCCACCTGGACACGGAGGCCTTTCGAGAACTGGCGGAAGCCCTAGAACCCCTAGTGGACGGGCTTCTCATCTACGGCTCCAACGGGGAAGGCGTTCACCTGACCCCTGAGGAACGGGCCAGGGGGCTTTGGGCCCTAAAACCCCGGAAGCCTTTCCTGGTGGGCCTCATGGAGGAAACCCTGCCCCAAGCGGAAGGGGCCCTCCTCGAGGCCCAGGAAGCAGGCGCCATGGCCCTTCTGGCCACGCCTCCCCGCTACTACCACGCAAGCCTCGGCGAGGGGCTTGTGGCCTACTACCAAGCCCTGGCGGAAAGGATGCCCATCTTCCTCTACCACGTGCCCCAGAACACCAAGGTCGACCTGCCCCTTTCCGCGGTGGCAACCCTGGCCCAACATCCCCGGATCACGGGAATCAAGGACTCCAGCGGTGACCTTTCCCGCCTGGCCTTTTACCAAGCCCATCTGAGGGATGACTTCCGGGTCTTTACCGGCCACGCCCCCACCTTCCTGGGGGCCTTGGCCCTGGGAGCCGAAGGAGGCATCCTGGCGGCAGCCAACCTGGCCCCCCGGGCCTACCGGACCCTGCTGGACGCTTTCCGATCGGGACGGCTTGCGGAGGCCCAGGTCCTGCAGAAACGCCTTTTCCCCTTGGGGGACCTCCTCGCCAAGGGCGGGGTGCCCCTGCTGAAACAGGCCCTGCGCCACCTGGGCTTGCCCGCAGGCTACCCCCGGCCGCCTTACCCTGAGGAAAGCCCCTTTTGGCCAGCCTTTTTGCCGAAGCTAGAAAGCCTGAAAGAAGAAGGGTGGATCCTATGAAGGCGTCCTTCAGAACCGCTCTCCTCCTGGTCCTTCTGGCCCTGGGGGCCTGCGCCCCCCAGACCCTCGCCCCCGAGGCCCGCTTCTTGGGGGCGGAACTGCGCGGCCTGGAGCTTTCCCCAAGCCCGGCCCTCCTCCTGAGCCTGCGGGTGGAGTTCCAAAACCCCAACCCCTTCCCCCTGCCCCTTTCCGCCTTCGGCACCAGGCTCCGGGTGGGGGAGATCCTCTTGCCCCTGGACCTCACCCTCTCCCCAGGCCGGAGGGAAGAAACCCTCCTCGTGCGGCTTACCCCGCAAGACGCCCTGAACACCGCCCAAGCCCTTCTCTCTCCGCAGGGGGTGGAGGTGGCGCTGGAAGGCCGCACCCTGGGGCGGGAGCTGACCTTTTTCCGCGCCCGGGTGGCCCTACCCTTAGAGCCCCCAAGGGTGCGCCGGGCAGGGGTGAACTTCTTTTTGGAAAACCCCAATCCCCTCCCCCTTCGGGTGGAAGGGAGGCTTGTCCTCCTGGGCCAGAGCTTCCGGGTCGAGGCCGACCTGCCCGCCCGGGGGGAAGGGAGGCTTCAGGTGGTGGGCTTCCGGCCCGGGCTGGAGCGGGGTTCGGGAAGGCTGGAGCTTACCCTCGAGGTCCCCGGCTTCTTCCGCCAAACCCTGGTCCTGAACCTCTAGAGCCTAAAACCCCAGGGCAAGAGCTCCCCCAGGGTCTTCACCACGTACCCCTCGGGCCCGTGCATGACCACCTCGGTCCCGGGGGTACCGAACTCAAGGAGCACCTGGCGGCACCCCCCGCAAGGGGGAATAGGGCCCTTGGGGCTATAGATGTGCACCCGGTCTATCCGCCTCTTTCCCGCCAGGACCATGGCCGCCACCGCATTGCGCTCCGCACACTGGGAAAGGGGAAAGGAGGCATTTTCCACATTGACCCCAAGGAAGCTTTCCCCCTCCGCCTCCACCAGGGCCACCACGGGAAAGCCGGAGTAAAGAGCGTAGGCCCGCTCCACGTGGGCCTTAAGGATGGCCCTAACCCTCTCCATGCTCCACCAGCCTTTCCACCCGCACCCGCTCGATGCGGCGCTGGTCGGCGCTTTCCACCACAAAGCGGAACCCCTGCCACTCCACGCTCTCCCCCACGCCGGGGATGCGGCCGAACTGCTCGTAGAGGAAACCGGAAAGGGTGTCGTACTCCCCCTCAGGAAGCTCCACCCCTAGGGCCTCGGAAACCTCGTCCACGGGGGTCTGGGCCTGAATGGAGAAGGAGCCGTCGGGAAGCCTACGGATGGCCAGATCTTCCGGCTCGTCGGTCTCGTCGTAGATCTCCCCCACGATCTCCTCCATCACGTCCTCTAAGGTGACCAGGCCCGCGGTGCCCCCAAACTCGTCCACCACGATGGCCATGTGCACCTTCCGCCGGCGCAGCTCTCGTAAAAGGGACCAGGCGTCCATGTTCTCGGGGACGAAGTAGGGGGGGTGGGCGATGGAGGCCACGGTGCGCCCTTTCAGGTCCTCCTCGCAGTAGTAGTCCAACAGGTCCTTGGCGTAGGCTACCCCCACGATGTGGTCCACGCTCTCCTTGTAGACGGGAACCCGGCTGTAGCGGTGCTCCCGGAAGAGGTGGAGGAAGTCCTCTAGGCTGGCCTCCGCCTCGATGGCCACCATCTCCACCCGGGGGGTCATGATCTCCCGCACCGGGGTCTCCTCCAGCTCCAGGATGGAGTGGATCATCTCCTCCTCCTGGGCCTCGATGGTGCCGGACTCCTCCGCCCCCGCCAGGATGAGCTTGAGCTCCTGCTCGGACACCAGGGGAGTACCCCGGGGCTCGAGGCCCAGCCCCTTGAGCAGAAGGGAGGAAACCAGGCTGAAGAACCGACCCACAGGGTAAAGAAGGACAGAGAGGATGTAGATGGGCCAGGCCCCCACCCGAGCTAGGACCTCCGCATGGTGCACGGCGATGGACTTGGGGGTGATCTCCCCGAAGAACAGGATGAGAAAGGTCATGAGCCCCGTGGCCAAGCCCACCCCCGCCGAGCCGAAGGCCCGGGTGGAAAGGTCCGTGACCAGGGCGGTGGCGGCGATGTTCACCAAGTTGTTGCCCACCAGGATGGTGGTGAGGAAACGGGTGATGTCCTGGGCCAGGAGGCGGAAAGGACCCCCTTGCGCTTGCGCCAGCTCCCGCACCTTCCAGGGGTAGAGGGTGGTGAAGGCGGTCTCGCTGGCGGAGAAGAAGGCGGAAAGCCCCAGGAGGAGGACCAAAAGAAAAACGTCCCCGGGGGTTGGAGCTTGGGCTTGGGCCAGGGCTAGGGAACCGAAGGGCAAGAAGAAGAGCCACCGACTGGGAGGTGTGTCCATATCGCCTTTTCGCATTGTACACCATGGGGGAGTGTGGCCCGGCCCCCGCTTCTTTATTTCACGCTCCTATATAGTTGAATAGTATGAACGGTCCTCCCCTACCCCTGGTGGAAGAGCTTTCCCGCCTAGGCTACGCCCTCATGCGCCTCCTCCTGGCCCGGGCCAAGGAGGCCTTCGCCCGCGAGGGCCTCTCCCCCCTGCAGGCGGAGGTGCTGCGCCTGGTGCGGGAAGGGGTCCAGCTCCCCTCCCGTTTAGCGGAGCATCTGGAAATCCTCCCTTCCCAGGTGTCTCACCTTCTGGCCTCCTTGGAGGAAGCCGGCCTCCTCGAGCGCCACCCCGACCCTGAGGACCGCCGAAGGGTGCTTTTGCGCCTCACCCCCCAGGGAGAAGCGGTGCAGCAGCGCCTACAAGAAGGCTGGCTTAGGGCCTATGGCCAGTACCTGGCCCGGCTCACCCCAAGGGAACTTCTCCTGTTTCGGGACCTCTTGCGCAAGCTCACGGAGGTGGAGGATGGCTAGAACCCTTGCCCTTCTCCTCTTCCTCCTCCCCACCCTGGCCCAGGAAGCGCTAAGCCCCCTCAAGGACCACCCCCTGGCCCAGCAGGCAAAGGCCCTTTTGCAGGCTGCCGCCAAGGCCCTCGAGGCCCAGACCTCCCCCTTGGCCCTCAATGTGCAGGGGAACTACGCCCGCCTGGGATACGAGTGCACTCCTCCTTCCCTCTGCCAAGGCCTGCCCGCCACGGGGGGAAGCCTCACCCTGGCCCTGGTCCTGACCCCCTTCCCCTTTGGGGAAGTGCAGGACAGCGTGGAACGGGCCCGGATCGCCCACCGCAGGGCCGAGCTGGGCTACCGCAGGACCCTCACCGCCCTGCAAGCCCAAGCGGTGGCCGCGTACGGGCGTTACCAGCTGGCCCTCTTGGGGGAAAAGCTGGCGCAAAAGGGAGCAGAACTGGCCCGGGCAGCCCTGGAGGCGGCCCGGAAACGCCAGGCCAACCCCAAGGAGCTCCGGGAGGCGGAGCTTGCCCTGAAGGAAGCAGAAAACCGCCTCCTGGAGGCCCAGAAAAACGGGGAACTGGCCAGGAAGGGAGCGGAGGGGCTGGTGGACCTCACCCAACCCCTTCCCGAGATCCCCCCACCCCGGGGCACCACGCCCCTTTCCCTGGAGGAGGCCCGCCTAGGGCTCCTGGAGGCCCAGATCGCCCACATGAGCGCCCTTCGCACCCTTCTCCCCGAGGTCAAGGCCAGCTACCTCCGCTATCCCAGCGGGAACGACACCCTAGCCCTAAGCCTCTCCAGCCGGACCCTGCAGCCCACCTTGGCCTACACCCGGCAGGACCCCGCACAAGGGCCCACCGTCCTGCCCGGTGGGGGCAGCTACCGCACCTTGGAGGAGATGCGGCTCTCCCTCTCCCTAACCCTTTCCCCGGGGCTCTTCGCCGCCTTGGAGGCCGCCGAGGCCCAGGTGCGGGGGGCGGAAGAGGCCCTCAAGGCCGCCGAGATGCAAGCCAGGCTCCAGGAGGAGACCCTGAAGAACGCCCTTGTGGCCCTAAGTATGGCCCTTGATCTGGCCCGTCTCCGCCGCGAGGCCCAGGAAAGGGCCTTGGCGGAAACGAAAAGGCGCCTGGAGCTGGGCCTAGAAAGCCCCCTGGCCCTCTTGCAGGCGGAGCTTTCCCTTCTCCAAGCAGAGCTGGCCCTAGCTCAAGCGGAAAGCGATCTCAGAAACAAGTGGATGGAGCTTTACCAGTTCTACGGCGAACTCCTACCGGAGGTAATCCCATGAGGAAAAGCGCTCTAGCCTTACTCGTACTCCTGGCTTGCGGCCTGGCCCAGCCCCTCCCCGAGGCCTTGAAAAAGGCACCGGAGGTGGCGGCAGTGGTCACGGCCCGTTTGGACTACGAAACCAAGCAGAAAGAGCTAGCCCGCACCCTCCAGGACCCCTTGCGCACGGCCTTGGCCGAGCTGCAGGCCCGCCAGGCCAGGGACCTGGCCGAGGCCCGGCTTAAAAGGGCCCTGGCCCAGGCAGAAAGCGACATCGTCGCCGCCTACACCCAGGCCTATGAAGCCCTTTTGCAGGTGGATCTGGCGGCAAAGGCCCTGGAGGTGGCCGAGCTGGGGCTCAGGGCCACGGAGATCCGCCTCAAGGGAGGCGGGGCCACCAGCCTGGACCTCCTCGAGGCGCAAAACCGGCTTTTGGAAGCCCGGAAGAACCTGGAGCTGGCGCAGAGGGGCCGCGATAGCGCCCTGGGCGCCTTGGCCAACCTGGTGGGCCCTTGGAAGCCAGAAAGCGTCAAGGAGCTCCCAGCCCTCCCCGGGGAGGGGGTGGTGGAAACCCTTCTTCAGGAGCACGCCGACCTCCTTCAGCTGAAGCAGTCCCTGGCCCTTCTCCGCTTCCAGCGGGGCCTCATGGACGAAAGCTTTGTCCCAAGGAAAGAGATGGAGGCCCTCGAGGACCAGATGCAAACCTTGGAAACCAACCTGGACAACCTGGAGCGCTCCCTGAGGCTTGGCCTGGAGACCAGGTACCGCCAGCTATCCCCCCTCCTGCAAGGGGTAAAGGCGGCAGAGGAGGCCTACCGGGCGGCCCAGGAACGCTACCGGGCCGAGGAGAAGCGCTTCCAAGCCGGGCTCACCAGCCGCCTTTCCCTGCTCCAGCAGGAGCTTGCCCTGAAGCAGGCGGGGCTCTCCTGGGAGCAGGCCAAGCACGCCTACCTGAAGGCCTACTACGGCCTTCTGGCCTCGAGGTGAACATGCGCCGATTTCTCCTTCTCCTACCCCTCCTTCTCTTCGCCTGCGCCCCCAAAAAGGCGAAACCCCCCCTCCCAGCAACCCAGGCCCCCCTGGCCCTCCAAGTGCGGGTGGTGGAGGCCAAGCGGGGGGTGCTGGAACGGGAGGTGCGCACCTCCGCCAGCCTGCAGGCGGAAAAGGACAGCCTGGTGGCGGCTGGGGCTTCCGGCCGGGTCCTTAGAGCGCTTCCCGCCGGCACCCGGGTGGGGGCGGGGGAAGGGGTGGTCTACCTGGACCCTGCTCCCTTCCAGGAGGCCCTGGAAGCTGCCAGGCTAAACCTCAAGCAGGCCGAGGCCAACCTGGAGCGCACCCGAAGCCAGCTGGCGGGAAACCGGGCCACCCTCAAGGCCCAGCTTCAGGCGGCAGAGGCCCAGCTCCAGGCGGCCAAGAAGCGCTACGAGGAAGGCCAGGCCCTGCTTTCGGCGGGGGCCTTAGCCCCTTTGGACCTCAAGGCCCTCGAGGCCCAGTACCGCCAGGCGGAAAGCAACTACCAGAACGCCCTCGAGGCCCTATCCCGCCTAGAGCGGGGGGAGGACCTCAGGCTTTTGGAGCTTCAGGTGGAGGCCGCCCGGCTCCAGGTGCACCAGGCGGAAAGGAACCTTAAGGAAAGCACGGTGCGGGCCCCCTTCGCCGGGGAGGTGGTGGAGGTCTTCGTAAGGGAAGGGGAGTTCGTGGGAACAGGAAGCCGGGCCTTCCGGTTGGCCACCACGGACCGCCTTTTGGCCAAGGTCTACCTCCCTCCCGACCAAGCCAGCGCCCTCACCCCAGACACTCCCTTCCTCCTCAGGCAAAACGGGCGGGAGGTACGGGCACGCCTCCTGCGCAAGACGGACCTCCCGGGACAGACCCGCCTGGTGGAGGTGGTCCTGAAGCCGGAAGGCACACTGCTCCCGGGTCCAGCCGAGGTGCGCTACCGGGTGAAGCTGGCCGAAGGCTTCCTCCTCCCCTCAGCGAGCCTCCAGGTCCGGGAGGGGGAAACCCTGGTCTACCAGGTGAAGGCGGGGAAGGCGAGAACAACCCCCGTGCGCCTTCTTGCCCAGGAGGGGGGGCAGGCGGCGGTGGAGGGCCTTGAGGAGGGCGCCGAGGTCATCCATCCCGTGCCCGTGGGCCTCAAGGATGGCGATCCCGTGGAGGTGGTCCGGTGAGGATCAATCCCCTGGTGGCCTTCTTCGTGGAGCGATTCGTCTTCGCCACGGCCATCTTCGTGGGCCTGGTCCTGGTGGGTCTGCTCCTGGGCCTTGGGCTTGGGGTGGAACTCCTGCCCCGCTTCAGCGTGCCCGTGGTGGCGGTTTCCACCAGCTACCCCGGGGCCGGTCCTGAGGAGGTGGCGGAGCAAGTATCCAAACCCCTCGAGGACGCCCTATCCACCCTAAGCGGGGTGGACACCATCGGAAGCAGCTCCACCGAGGGTTTCAGCCTGGTCTTCGTCCAGTTCCAGCAAGGGGTGGACGTGGACCGGGTGGCGGTGGAGGTGAGCCAGAAGGTGGCCGCCACCCGCGCCCTACTTCCCAAGGATGCCTCGCCCCCCGTGGTGCAGAAGTTCGACCCCTCGGCGAGCCCCATCCTCTACGTGGCCCTCGAGGCGCCCGGGGAGGATCTCTCCCGGGTGTTGCGCTACGCCGAGCGAACCCTAAAGCCCCGCCTCCAGCTGGTGCCGGGAGTGGCGGATATCCGCCTCACCGGGGCGCCCAAGAGGGCCATCCAGGTTTACCTGGACCCTGACCGCCTGCAAGCCCTGGGGGTAGCCCCCGGCCAGGTGGTGCAGGCGCTTTCCACCTCGGCCTTGAACCTGCCCTTGGGAAGCCTCACCGAGGAGGAAAAGCGCCTGGTCTACACCCTGCGCAACACCCCCGCCACCGCCTCGGAGGTGGCGGACGTGCTCCTGGATCCCTCCCGGGGCCTCAGGATCAGGGACGTGGCCCGGGTGGAGGAGCGGGCGGAGGAGCCCAGCACCCTAAATCGCCTGAACGGCCGCCCCGCCGTCCTCCTGGCGGTGGTGAAGACCCCGGACTCCAACGCTGTGGCCGTGGCGGACGGGGTCAAAAAGACCCTGGCGGAAACCCGGCTCCCCGCAGGCTACCGAGCGGAGGTCGCCCTAGACTCCACCCGCTTCATCCGGGCCGCCGTTTTGGACACGGTGCGGGAAGCTTTCCTGGCCGCCCTGGCGGTGTCCTTGGTGGTGTTGGTCTTCTTGGGGAAGCTGAACTCCGTCTTCTCCGTGATCCTGGCCATCCCCATCACCCTCTCGGGGGCCATCCTCCTCTTCGGCCTTTTGGGCTTCACCTACAACCTCATCAGCCTCCTGGCCCTCACCGTGGCGGTGGGCATCGTGGTGGACGACTCCATCGTGGTGGCGGAGAACATCGACCGCTACCGCCGGATGGGCTTCAGCCCCAAAGAAGCGGTGTTGAAGGGAGCCAGCGAGGTTTCCGTGGCGGTGGCCGCCGCCACCCTGAGCCTTTTAGCGGTATTCCTCCCCATCAGCTTCCTCCCGGGCATCATCGGCCAGATCTTCCAGCAGTTCGGCCTGGGGATGGCCGCCGCCATCGCCGTGAGCTGGCTGGAGGCCCTCCTTTTCCTCACCGTGCGCCTGGCCTACTTCCCCGACCCGGAACCCCCAAGCTCCAAGGAAGCCCTTCTGGCCCTACGCCTCCTGCCCCAGGACCTTCGCTTCGCTTACCGAAGGGGCTTCCGCACCCCAGCGGGCCTTCTCCTCGGAGCCCTGGCCGCCTTCCTCCTCTACCGGCAGGGACCCCTTTGGCTCCTCCTCCTTCCCCTGTACCCCGCCCTCCTCGGCCTTGGGCGCTACCTAGGCCGCTTTTTCCTGGACCTGGCGGGAGCCCTCACCCACCTCCTTCACGCCAGCTCCGAGGCCTTGATGCATCGCCTCACCGAGGCCTACGCCCGAAGCCTAGGCCAGGTCCTAAGGCGGCCTTGGGTGGTCCTGGGCCTCGCCACCCTGGCCTTCCTCTCCCTCTTCCCCATCCTGCCCAGGATCCCCTTCAACTTCACCCCCCGCTCCGACACCGGGGTCCTCACCGCCACCCTGCTCTTGCCCAAGGACACCCCCTTAGCGGTCTCCGACCGGGCGTCAAGGGCCCTCGAGGCCTACTTCCTCTCCCACCCCGCCGTGAGCCGGGTGGTCACCACCGTGGGGGCCAGCGCCACCGGTGGGGCCCAGGTGGGGGACCCCAGCCGGGTACAGCTCCAGATCGTCCTGAAGCCCAAGGATGAGCGCCCGGACATCTTCACCCTCACCGAGGTCTTCAACCGCCAAGGACGGGAGGCCCTTAAGGATTTCCCTGGGGCCGACCTGCGGGTCCTGGCCCAGACCGGCCCCGAGGCCGGGGATGCGGACCTGCAGTTTTTTGTCACCAGCCCCGACCGGGCCCTTCTGGAAAAGCGGGTAAAGGAGATCACCCAACTCATCGCGGAAAAACCCTACGTCCTCAACGTGAAGAACACCCTCGAGGCCACCCAGCGGGAACGGGTCTTCGTCCCCGATCCTGCCCGGCTTTCCGGCACCGGCCTCACCCCCTTGGACGTGGCCCAGACCCTGCGCCTTTACCTCTCGGGCACCCAGGCGGCCACCGCCAGGAGGAGCGGCGAGGAGCTGGCCATCGTGGTCCAGGTGGACCCCCTACGCCTCGGGGGTGAGTCCGACCTCCTCTCCCTGCCCATCTACGCCCCTGCCCTGGGGGCCTTCCTGCCCCTTTCCAACCTGGGGCGGTTCGTGGAGCGGCCTGGACCCACCCTAATCTCGAGGCGCAACCAAGCCTACGCCGCCGGCATCAACATCAACTTGAAGCCGAATGCCCCCGGGACCTTCCAAATCCAAAGGGAGCTGGAGGCGGAACTCCAGTCCAAGGGGCTTCTGGGCGATGGGGTGGAGCTCTTGGCCACGGGCCTGGGTAGCTTCACCGGGGAACTGGCCCGGCTCGCCCCCCTGGCCTTCGCCCTGGCCCTGGTGCTCAACTACCTGGTCATCGCCAGCCAGTTCAACGCCTGGCGCTACCCCCTTTACCTCCTCCTCCCCGTCCCCTTAGCCTTGGTGGGGGCCTTCTGGCTTACCTACCTTTTGGGAACCGGCCTGGACGTGATCAGCGTGCTGGGGGTGGTGATGCTCATCGGTCTGGTCACCAAAAACGCCATCCTCCTCCTGGACTTCGCCGTAAGGCGCATGCGGGAAAAGCCCTTGAGGGAAGCCCTGGTGGAGGCGGCCCGGCTCCGCTTAAGGCCGATCCTCATGACCACCCTCACCGTGCTCATCATCAGCCTTCCCCTGCTCCTGGGCACCGGGGAAGGGGCGGAGTACCGCAGGCCTTTGGGGGTGATCATCCTGGGAGGGCTTCTTTCCTCCACCCTCCTCACCCTCTTCGTGGTGCCCGCGGCCTTCTACGCCTTTGAAGGGCGAAGGGCCCGGGCAGCGATCCTGAAGTGATCCATGAGCGCCAAAAAGCTCCTTCTCCTCTTCCTGGTGGCAGCCTTCCTCCTGGCCCTGGCCGTGGCCGGGGTAGCCCACTATTTCCTCAGGCCCTTAAAGGCGGAGGCCGTGGCCCAGGAGGCCTTGAAGCAAGCTGGCCTCGAGGTGCGGGAGGCCTCTTACGGCCTAGAGCTCATCCCCAGAGCCCCCACGGCCCTTTTGGCCTTCTACCCCGGGGCCCGGGTGGAACCCTTGGCCTACGCCCCGGTCCTGGCCCCGGTGGCGGAGGCGGGGTACCTGGTGGTCCTTCTGAAGGTGCCCTCGGGGATCGCCCTCTTGGGCAAGGAACGGGCCTTGGAGGCTAAGGCCGCCCACCCCACCCTCCCCTTGGTAGTGGGTGGACACAGCCTGGGCGGGGTGGCGGCGGCAGAGCTGGCCGCCTCGGAAGGGCTTCCCCTTATCCTCTTCGCCAGCTACCCAGAAAAGGACCTTTCCCAGGAAAACTTTCCCGTCCTGGCCCTTTTCGGCACGGAAGACGGCCTTCTCCCCCCGGAAAAAGCCCGGGAAAAGGCCCGGCTCCTCCCCAAAAACGCCCGGGTGGTCTTCGTGGAGGGGCTAAACCATGCGGGCTTTGGCGCCTATGGCCCCCAGAAGGGGGACCGGCCCGCCCGAAGACCCCGGGAAGCCCTATGGCGGGAGATCCAGGAGGAGGTCCTGCTTTTCTTGGAAGGCCTGGGCCTGGAGGCCCCTGCCCCGCCCCAAGCCCACCGCTGAGGGCCAAGGTGATATAGTGGAAATGGCCGGGGCGGGCGCCCCCCCTCGGAACACTTTCCCCTAAAACTCGCACCCATCTGAAACCCCGGCTTTGGCGCCTGGGCACTGGGGTTTGCAACCTGCTGGGTGTGGTTTAGAAAGGGGGAAGGGAAAGGAGCAGCCATGAAGGATAGTTTCCAAACCCTTAAGACCCTTAACACCCCAAGCGGCACCTACGCCTACTTTGACCTCACGGAACTGGAAAGAAAAGGGATTGCCGAGGTAAGCCGCCTTCCCTTCTCCATCCGCATCATGCTGGAAAGCCTCCTCAGAAACGAGGACGGCTACCAGGTGACCCAGGAAGACATCGAAGCCCTGGCCCGCTGGCAACCTGAACCCGGGGAGATCAACGTGCCCCTGAAGCTGGCCCGGGTCATCCTCCAGGACTTCACCGGGGTCCCGGCGGTGGTGGACCTGGCCGCCATGCGGGATGCCGTGGCCGAGCGGGGTGGGGACCCCAAGCGCATCAACCCCGTGGTGCCCGCCGACCTGGTCATCGACCACTCGGTGCAGGTGGACGCCTTCGGCACCGCCTACGCCTTCTTCCACAACGTGGAGAAGGAGTACGAGCGGAACCGGGAGCGCTACCTGCTCCTCAAGTGGGCCCAGGGAGCCCTGCAGAACTTCCGGGTGGTACCCCCGGGCACCGGCATCGTCCACCAGGTGAACCTGGAGTACCTGGCCCAGGTGGTGATGACCGAAAAGCGGGATGGCCTCCTTCTCGCCTTCCCCGACAGCCTGGTGGGCACCGACAGCCACACCACCATGGTCAATGGCCTCGGGGTCCTGGGCTGGGGGGTGGGGGGCATCGAGGCCGAGGCGGTCATGCTGGGCCAGCCCTACTACATGCTGGCCCCCAAGGTGGTGGGCTTCAAGCTCTACGGGGAGCTTCCCGAAGGGGCCACCGCCACCGATCTGGTCCTCACCATCACCGAGATTCTCCGCAAGCACGGGGTGGTGGGCAAGTTCGTGGAGTTCTACGGGCCCGGGGTGGCCAAGCTCTCCCTGGCCGACCGGGCCACCATCGCCAACATGGCCCCCGAGTACGGGGCCACCATGGGCTTCTTCCCCGTGGACGAGGAAACCCTGAACTATTTGAGGCTCACGGGCCGCCCGGAGGAGCTGGTGGAGCTGGTGGAGGCCTACACCAAGGCGGTGGGGCTTTTCCGCACCCCCGAGGCGGAGGCCAAGGTGCAGTACTCCGAGTACCTGGAGCTGGACCTCGCCACGGTGGAACCTTCCCTGGCCGGCCCCAAGCGGCCCCAGGACCGGGTGGCCCTTAAGGAGGTGAAGCAAAGCTTCCTGGCCCACCTCACCAAGCCGGTGAAGGAACGGGGCTTCGGCCTCACCCAGGACCAGCTCTCCAAAAAAGTGCTGGTGAAGCGCCAGGACGAGGAGTTTGAGCTCACCCATGGCTCCGTGGTCATCGCCGCCATCACCAGCTGCACCAACACCTCCAACCCCACGGTGATGCTGGGAGCCGGGCTTTTGGCCAAGAAGGCGGTGGAGGCGGGCCTGGACACCAAGCCCTGGGTGAAGAGCTCCCTGGCCCCGGGCTCCAAGGTGGTGACGGACTACCTCGAGGCCAGCGGCCTCCTTCCCTTTCTCGAGGCCCTGCGTTTCCACGTGGTGGGCTACGGGTGCACCACCTGCATCGGCAACTCCGGCCCCCTGCCCGAGGACATCGCCAAGGCGGTGGAGGAGGGGAACCTGGTGGTGGCCGCCGTCCTCTCCGGCAACCGCAACTTTGAAGGGCGCATCAACCCCCATGTGAAAGCCAACTACCTGGCAAGCCCCATGCTGGTGGTGGCCTACGCCCTGGCGGGCCGCATGGACATCGACTTCGCCACCGAGCCCCTGGGCTATGACCCCAACGGCAAGCCCGTCTACCTCAAGGACATCTGGCCCTCCATGGAGGAGGTCCGGGAGGCCATGGCCAAGACCCTGGACCCCGAGCTTTTCAAGAAGGAATACGCCAGGGTCTTTGAGGGGGACGAGCGCTGGCAGGCCCTGCCCGCCCCCACCGGAGAGCTTTTCCACTGGGATCCTGAGAGCACCTACATCCAAAACCCTCCCTTCTTCCGGAACCTGGGCCAGCACCAGGTGGGGGATATCCGGGGGGCCAGGGTGCTTTTGGTCCTCGGGGATTCCGTGACCACCGACCACATCTCCCCCGCCGGGGCCATCCCGGTGAAGAGCCCGGCGGGCCAGTACCTGATCTCCAAGGGGGTCAAGCCCGAAGACTTCAACTCCTACGGCTCCCGCCGGGGCAACCACGAGGTGATGATGCGGGGCACCTTCGCCAACATCCGCATCAAGAACCTGATGCTGGATGGGGTAGAAGGAGGTTTCGCCAAGAAGCTTCCTGAGGGAGAAGTGGACTTCGTCTACCACGTGGCCATGCGCTACCAGGAGGAGGGTACCCCCCTTCTGGTCATCGCCGGCAAGGAGTACGGTACCGGTTCTAGCCGCGACTGGGCGGCCAAGGGCACCTTCCTCCTGGGCATCAAGGCGGTGCTGGCGGAAAGCTTCGAGCGCATCCACCGCTCCAACCTGGTGGGCATGGGGGTCCTGCCCCTGGAGTTCCTGCCCGGGGAGAACCGGGAGACCTTGGGCCTCACCGGCTACGAGGTTTACGACATCCTGGGCCTTCAGTACCTCACCCCCCGCAAGAAGGTGGAGGTGGTGGCCAGAAAGGAAGACGGCACAGAGGTTCGCTTCCAGGCCATCGCCCGCCTGGACACCCCGGTGGAGGTGGATTACTACAAGAATGGCGGCATCCTCCAGACCGTGCTCCTCAACATGCTGAAGGAAGCCAAGGCCCAGTAGGGAAGCGTGCAAGGCCCCGGGTGATCACCCGGGGCCTTTTTTACCCCTCTAGGAATGCGCTAAAGCCCTGCCCCGATCTCCAGCTGGGGGTTTGGCCGACCCCCTTCCGCCTCCGCCTCCCGGGCCTCGATCTTGCCCTTGATGCGCTTCAGTCGGAAGGTGTCCTCCCGCTCTCTCTGCTCTAGCACCTGCTGGATGAAGCGGATCTGGCCCCGGATCCCGGGGATCACCACCTGCTCCAGGGCGTTCACCCGTCGGGTGGTCTTCTTGATCTCCTCCCCGATCTTTTTCAGGCGGGTTTCCGTGTTGGCCACCTGGATCAAGGCCTCGGCGTAGCGGCGGAAGGCCCGGGCGGCTTCCAGGGTGTAGGCCGGGGTGCCCACCGGGGAGAGCAAGGCCCCGTCGGGGAAGGTGGCCTTGAGCCTCGGCACCTTGCTCCCCCAGACGTTTTCCACCTCCGCCTGCACCTCCTCGAGGGGCCTCACCCCCAAGGCTGCCCCGGACACCACCTCCGGCCCGTCAAAGGCCTGGGCGAGAAGCAAGGCCCCATAGGCCTCCTGGGCCGCCCGGTTCAGGGCCTTACGGGCCTCCAAGGCCTCCTTGACCAGGCCGAAGAACTCCGCCACCAGGGCATCCCGCTTCTTCTTGAGGAGGTCCACCCCCTTCTGCGCCAGGCGCAACTGGCCGCGCCGCTGCAGGAGGTTCATGCGGGTGGGGCTCACTTGGCTCACGACAGCACCTCCTTACCGGGGACCCCCGGACGGGGCCTAAAGGGCCTGGGGAGCACCCCAGATCTCCTCCAGCTTCTGCCCGTAGTACTTGCCGATGTGGTCCTTGGAAATCCGCTTGAGCTCCCCCTGGGGCAGCATGGAGAGGAGGGCCCAGGCGATCTGCAGGCTCTCCTCAATGGAGCGGTTCTGCTGGCCCTGGTTGATGAAATGCCGCTCAAAGGCGTCGGCGAACTGCAGGTAGCGGCGGTCGTTCTCGGTGAGGGCGTCCTCGCCGATGATGGCCACCAGCTTGCGGATGTCCACCCCGTTGGCGTAGGCGGAGTAGAGCTGGTCGGAAACCTGCTTGTGGTCCTCCCGGGTCTTGCCCTTGCCCACCCCGTTGTTCATGAGCCGGGAGAGGGAGGGCAGAGGGTCAATGGGCGGGTAGATGCCCTTGCGGTGGAGCTCCCGGGAGAGCTGGATCTGCCCCTCGGTGATGTACCCAGTGAGGTCGGGGATGGGGTGGGTGCGGTCGTCGTCGGGCATGGAGAGGATGGGGATCTGGGTCACGGACCCCTTCTTGCCCACCACCACCCCGGCCCGCTCGTAGATGGTGGCCAGGTCCGTGTACATGTAGCCCGGGTATCCGCGCCGGCCGGGGATCTCCTCGCGGCTCGCCCCGATCTCCCGCAGGGCCTCGCAGTAGTTGGTCATGTCCGTGAGGATAACCAGCACGTGGTAGTCGTGCTCAAAGGCCAGGTACTCCGCCACGGTGAGGGCCATGCGGGGGGTGAGGATGCGCTCGATGGTGGGGTCGTCCGCCTTGTTCAGGAAGAGGACGGAGCGGCTTAGGGCCCCGGTGCGCTCGAACTCCTGGATGAAGTAGGAGAGCTCCCGCTGGGTGATGCCCATGGCGGCGAAGACCACCGCGAAGGGCTCCTCCTTCTCCCCCTCCCCGGAGAGGTCGGGGCGCACCGTGGCCTGGCGGGCAATCTGGGCGGCGATCTCGTTGGCGGGAAGGCCCGAGCCGGAGAAGATGGGGAGCTTCTGCCCCCTGACCAGGGTGTTCATCACGTCGATGGTGGAAATGCCGGTCTGAATGAACTCCTCCGGCTTCCTGCGGGCCACGGGGTTCAGGGGCAGGCCCACGATGGGGAGGCGCTTTTCCGGGGTAATGGGGGGCAGGCCGTCGATGGGCTTGCCGATCCCGTTGAAGCGCCGGCCCAGCATTTCCTTGGAAACCCCAAGCCGGGCCACATCCTCCACCAGGCTCACGCTGGTGGTGGCCAGGTCCAGCCCCGTGGTCTCCTCAAACACCTGGATGACCGCGTACTCCTCGGAAACCTCAATCACCTGACCGCCGCGGACCCGGCCGGTGCCGTCCTTGATGTCCACGATGGCCCCGTAGGCCAGGTCCTTGGCGTTCTCCACGAAGAGGAGAGGCCCCGAGATGTAGGTGATGCCCGTGTACTCCTTCTTCAGAAGGTCCATCTTCCCTCCTTAGGCCAGGGCCTTGAAGGCCCCCTCAATCTCCCCCATGGCCGCCTCAAAGTAGCGGGGGAACTCCTCCTCGCTCACGTAGCGGGCCCGACCAATGCGCTCGATGACGGGCAGGGCCAGGATCTCGTCGATGGTGATGCCCCGCCGGATGGCGGCCTCCGCCTCCTTGTAGAGGGTGAGGATCATCTTCATGATGCCATAGGCCTTGCCCATGGAGCAGTAGGCGTCCACCTCGTGGTAGGCGTTCTGCTGCAGGAAGTCCTCGCGGATGATGCGCCCCACCTCGATGACCAGGCGCTCCGCGTCCTGCAGGGCATCGGGGCCCACGAGCTGCACGATCTCCTGCAGGCCCGCCTCCCGCTGCAGGAGCTCGGAGATGGCGTCCCGGAGCTCGGGGTAGTCCTTGGCCACGTTCTCCCGATACCAGGGGTCCAAGGCCCCGGTGAAGAGGGAGTAGGAGCCGTTCCAGTTGATGGCCGGGAAGTGGCGGCGGAAGGCCAAGGAAGCGTCCAGGCGCCAGAAGGCCCCCACGATGCGCAGGGTGGACTGGGTCACGGGCTCGGACATGTCGCCGCCGGGAGGGGAAACGGCCCCCACGATGGTCACGGCCCCCTCCTCCCCATTCAGGGTGATGACCTTGCCCGAGCGCTCGTAGAAGGCGGCCAGCCGGGCGGCCAGGTAAGGGGGGTAACCTTCTTCTGCGGGCATCTCCTCGAGGCGGCTGGAGATCTCCCGCAGGGCCTCCGCCCATCGGCTGGTGGAGTCGGCCATGAGGGCAACGGCGAAGCCCTGGTCGCGGAAGTACTCGGCGATGGTCACCCCCACGTAGATGCTGGCCTCCCGGGCGGCCACGGGCATGTTGGAGGTGTTGGCGATGAGCACGGTGCGGTGCATGAGGGGCCCGCCCGTCTTGGGGTCGGTGAGCTCGGGGAACTCCACCAAGACGTCGGTCATCTCGTTGCCCCGCTCCCCGCAGCCCACGTAGACCACCACGTCGGCGTTGGACCACTTGGCCAGGGACTGCTGGGTCACGGTCTTGCCGCTGCCAAAGGGGCCCGGGATGGCAGCGGTCCCCCCCATGGCCACGGGAAAGAGGACGTCCAGGATGCGCATGCCCGTGAGGAAGGGGGTGTTGGGGTCCAGCTTCCTCTGCACGGGCCTAGCGCGGCGCACGGGCCAGGTGTGGTACATCTTGAGCTCGGTGCCATCCTCCAGGACCACCACCGGCTCCTCCACCGTGTACTCCCCGGCGGGCTTCACCTCCTTGACCCGACCCTTCACGTCCGGGGGCACCAGGATCTTGTGGGTGAAGTTGAACTCGGGCACGGTGCCGAGCACCATGCCTCCCCGCACCTCGTCCCCCGGCTTCACCCTGGGGGTCCAGGCCCACTTTTTCTCCCGGTCCAGGGCGTGAACCACCACGCCCCGGGTGATGTAGATGCCGGTCTTCTCCTGGATGCGCTCCAGAGGTCGCTGGATGCCGTCGTAGATGCCATTGAGCATCCCCGGGCCCAGCTCCACCGCCAGGGGGAGGCCCGTGGACACCACGGGCTCCCCCACCTTAAGGCCAGAGGTGTCCTCGTAGACCTGGACGAAGGCGGTGTCCCCGTCCAGGCGGATGATCTCCCCCACCAGGCCCTCGTGGCCCACCTTGCAGATGTCGTACATGCGGGCCCCGGTCATGCCCTTGGCGATCACCGCCGGGCCCGCGATCTTCTCGATCACGCCTTGGATCATCTTCCCTCCATTCTACAGCTTGATGTCGAAGCCGATGGTCCTCCGCACCAGCTCGCGCATGTAACCTTCCACGTCGGGGTTTTGGAAAGCCTCGCTGAGGCCGGCGATGGGGAGGAGGACCGGCAGGTCCTTGCCCCGCATGAGCCGCTCCACCGCCTTCTCCGGCTCCGGCAAAAGCCCCTGGTCCACGGCCACTAAGGCGTAGCCTCCGGCCTGGACCAGGTTTTCCAGCCGGGCCCGGGCTTCCTCTGCCGAGGTGGCGGCGTAGGCCTCGAGGCCCGCCAGCCGAAACCCCTGCGCCGCCTCGGGATCGGCGATCACCGCGATCTTCATGGGCAGACCACCTCCTCCTCCACCCTAGAGCGGGGAAGCCCGAAGTAAGCTCGCCTGGCTAAAAGCCTAAGCCGTACCGCCTCCCACTCCCTTTCCTTCACATAGGCCAGCACCAAACCCACGCCCAAGGGATCGGCGGCCCCCTTCCGGGCCTCCCTAAGGAGGAGGCACCTGAGCCTCCGCTCCAGTTCCTTCAGGTCTCGAGCGCCCGCCAAGGAAGCGAGGGGAGTGCCCGAAAGCTCGTCCAAGACGGCGTAATCCCCCTCGAGGAGCCGGGCGAAGCGCACCCTGTCCACGAACCGCCCACCCCGTATGAAGACGGTTTCCACCGGCACATCCTGCCCCTGGAGCTTGAAGGCGGTGCGCAGGTTCTCCGCATCCACCTCGAGGGCCAGGTAATCCCTCAGGGCCGTCTCCTCCAGGGCCTTGGAGGCTTTGGCCACCCCTTCAAAGAAGCGCTTGGCCAAAAGGGCTTCGATGCGCGCCAGGTCCTGGGTTTCCCGGAGCACCGACCTCAAGGCCCGGGCCAGGGGATGGCCGGGCACGGAAAGCACCTGGGCCATCCCCGCCGCATCCTGGGCCTCGTAGGCCTGCCGCCAAAGGGCTTCCTTCAAGGTGCCCGGGAGAAGCACCACCTCCTCAAAGGGCCTCCCCGTGGCCTTGGCCCGGAGGACGGCTTGCAGGTTGGCGAGGTCGTTTCTGAGGAGGAGAAGCCGCACCGCCTCCCGAGCCTCCCCCGTGACCAACCCCGCCAGGTCCCCCACCAACCGGGCCTGGGTGAGGGCGATGGCCCGGTCCACCTCGGGAAGGCCCTGGCCGGCTAGGTCCTGGCCGTAGACGCTCTCGGAAAGCAGGCGCAGAAAATCGGGATAGGAAAGGTCCAAGGCCTCCTGAAAGAAGCTCTCCTTGAGGAGGGTGCTCCTCCTGGCCCGCACCCGGGCGTTTAGGTAGCCGAAGTCGTCCGCCATGTCCTAGCCCCACAGCAGCTGGGCCACCTTGGAGGAAAGGGCATCCCAGGCCCGGTCCAGACGGCTTAACAGGGCGTTCTCCACCTGGGTCCTGCCCCCCTTGCCGATGGCCCTCACCCCGAGGCGCAGGGCAGGGTCGGCCCTAAGCTCCAGGCCCCGCTCCCGCGCCAGGCCCTCCAGGTGGGGAAGATTGTCCGGATGGGAGGCCAGGGCCTCGGGCTCGCCCAAGGCCAGAAGGGCCTCCTCGGCCAGCTTCCGCAACACCTGAGGCCATTCGGGGCTATCCGGCAAGGCCCTGAGGGCCTCCTCCACCTTGGCCTTCACCTGGGAGAGCACCTCCCCCTTGGCCTCGGTACGGGCTGTGGCCAGGAGGAGTTCCCCGGCGCTTTCTGCCCGGCGGATGGCGGCCTGAAGGCTGGCCTCGAGGGCCCGCTTCTTGGCGGCAAGCAAGCCCTCGGCCTTGGCCTTGGCCTCGGACTTCAGGGTCTCCGCCTTGGCCTTGGCCTCTTGCAGGACGGTCTGGATCTCCGCCTCCACCTCCTGGCTCAAAATGGCTTCCAGTTTGGACATCTGCCCTCCTTGGAAAAAGGCCCCACCCCACAAGGGGCAGGGCCCTAAAAACCCCTTACAGCTTGCCGTTCAGGATGAAGGCGATGAGAAGGCCGAAGATCACCAGCGTCTCGGGCAGGAGGAGGAAGATCAGGGCGGTACCGAAGTTGCTCCGGTCCTCGGCGATGGCCCCCACGCCCGCCGCACCGATGCGGGCCTGGGCCACACCGGTACCCAAAGCCGCCAGGCCCACCGCCAGGCCCATCCCCACGGCGATAAGGCCTCGGTCCAAGCCCCCGGAGGCCGCCGCCTCCTCCGCCGCAAAAGCCAGAGCGCCGAAAACCGCCACCAGAACCGTAACCAGAAGCTTCTTCATCTCTTTCCCTCCCTAAAGCGTCTCGCGGACGCTCTTGAACGGCCGGTAAGGCCTGCCGTTCTCCTCGTAGAAACCGAACTTGGTGAAGAACTCCACCCAGATAAGACGGATGGGCTGGAGCATGTGGCCCAGGGTGGTGAGGAGCAGGATGAGGAGATGCAAAACCCCCGCCACAGCGATGCCCAAAAACACCCCCAGAAGCCCGATCCGCTCCGCCAGGGCGAAGCCCACATCGGTGAGAAGACCCGCCAGGATACCCCCAGCAGCCCCCACCGCATAGATACGGATGTGGGAGAGGATGTGCCCCGCCTGGGTGAAGATCTCCGGGATCATGAGCCACATACGGCTCAGGAGAACCGCAAGCAAGAACACGCCAAAGCCCAAGTACAGGAGCCCAGACAGCCACCCAGCCTGGAGGTTCCCCAGGTAAGAGGCCGCCAGGGCCAGGATGCCCACCAGGCCCCCCAGGTACCCCACGCCCTCCCAGAAGTGGCCCATGTGGCGGTGCTTGAGGCCCAGGTAGGCCCTCAAGACCAGGCCCCAGAAGACCATGACCACCCCGAAGGCCACGGAAAGGAGGATAAGCAGGTTGGCGGTCTTGGCGGTGTCAATGCGGGGAATGAGGATGGGGATGAGACCCGGGTGCTCAGGGGTGCCAAACACCCCCAGGTGCTCCAGGAAGGTGCCGAAGAACTCCCCGTAGACGAAGCCCCAGACCACCGTCCAGAAGACCATCCAGTTGAGGATATAGACCAGCTTCCCAATGACGGCGGGCTTGAGTCGCAGGGCAAAAAGGTCGATGACCAGAGGCTCATTCCGTTTCACGAACCCGGAGAGCCACCGCCCAAGGAGCAGGAAAAGAAGGGCATACCCTATGTCCCCCACGATCATGCCGAACCAGAAGGGGAAGAAGAGGGGCACCACCGGGGTGGGGTCCAGGGAGCCGTACTTGGGGGTGTTGAGGAAGCTCACCAGAAGCTCAAAGGGCTTGACCCAAGGAGGATTGTCCAGGGCCACGGGTACTCGATCCGCCTCGTGGTGCTCGTCCACCGGCTCAAAGGCGTAGATCACCTGGTCCTTGTGGCGGGCCAAGGCCTCCTCCACCCGGCCCTTGGCCTTCACCGGCACGTAGCCCAAAAGGGCGAAGCCGAACCGGCCCGAGGCCAGCTCTTCCAAGGCCTTAAGCCGGGCCGCCTCGTCCTTGGCCCGGGTCCAGAGGCTTTGCAGGGTGGAGGAGGCCTCCTGGGCCAGCCGGTAAAGGGCCTGGCGCACCTCGGAAAGCTCCTTGGGGGCAGCCTCGGCCCGCTCCTTCAACCGGCGGGCGGCCTCGCTTAGGGGAAGGTCGCCGTAGTTGCCAGGGAGGCGCAACTCCGCCACCCCGGCCCGGGAGAGGGCAGCCTTGGCCGCCTCGAGGTCCTTGCGGTGCACCACGAGAAGCCCGGCAACCCCTTTGGAGTAGGGCTGGCTGGCCAGGATGAACCGCTCCTCCAGGGCCTTTTTCAAGGCCTCCTCCACCAGGGAAAGCTCCTTTTCCGTGATCAAAAAGGGCACCACCCGGAAGAAGGCGCTTCGGTCCAGGCCCTGGGCCATGGCGGCAAGCTTCTCCAAGGGTTCCAGGTAGGCCTGGGCCAGGGAGAGCTCCTCCTCCAGTTCCTGCTTCTGCCGGGCGAGGCCCTCAGCGTGGGCCTGGATGGGGGAAAGGGCCTTTTCCGCCGCCTCTGGCCCATCGGGAAAGGGCCTTGCGGGCTCCATCTCCCGGCCCAAGAGGGTGAGGGTATGCTCGGCTCCCGCCGCCACCCCCTCCCAGCGCCTGAGTTCCTCTCGCTCTTCCTGGGAAAGCCGATACTCGGCCAGCTCTTCCACCCGGAGGGTTTCCAGGTGGACCACCCCCGCCTGCTGGAGGCTGTGGAGAAGCTCCTGGGCCTTGGCCTTGGGCCCGGCCAGGACCAGCTTCTCCATGGGAGCGATCACGGCAAAACCTCCTTCAGAACCAGGGCCACGGCCTCCTCCAACCGGGCCCCCGCTTTCTCCTTCACCGCCCTGGCTTCGGCCTCCGCCTGGGCCCGGTAGCGGGCCAGGATGGCCTCCGTTTCCTTGGCCTCCCGTTCCCGGTACTCGGCCTCCAGAACCTTAGCCTTGGCCTCGGCATCCTCCAGAAGGGCCCTAGCCTCCGCCTCGGCCTGCCCCACCAGGGCTTCGGCCTCCTTCTTGGCGGCCTCGAGGCGGGCCAGTAGCTCCCTTTCCTTCTCCGCCAGGCTCTTGATAAGTCCCAGGCCTCCCATCGCCCCTCCCTTCGTGAAAAGATGCGCAAACTGCGCCTGCCGGATAGGATACCGGCCTTTGGGGCAAACGTCAACCAACCCCGCTTAAGTATACTTAAGCGATGCGGATTCTCGTCAACGAAAAAGGAGCCCAGCGCCTCCTGGCCCGGCACCTTTGGGTCTTTCGCCGCGATGTGCTTTCAGGCCCCGAGGAGCCGGGCCTTTACCCCGTCTACTGGGGCAAGCGCTTTCTGGCCCTAGCCCTCTTCAACCCCACCAGCGACCTCAGCGTGCGGGCCTACCGCTTCCGACCCGCAAGGGACCCGGCGGAGGCGCTTTTGGACAACCTGGACAAAGCCTTGGCCCGGCGTCTCCCCACACTGGAAAAGGAGCCCGAAGGAGGCTTCCGCCTGGCCCACGCCGAGGGGGATTTCCTGCCGGGTCTGGTGGTGGACTACTACGCCGGCCACCTGGTCCTGCAGACCACCGCCCACGCCTGGGAAGCCCTCTTGCCCCAGGTGGCCGAGAGGCTCAAACCCCTGGCCCAAAGCCTCCTGGCCAAAAACGACGCCAGGGTCCGGGAACTCGAGGGCCTCCCCCTTTATGTCCGGCCCCTCCTGGGCCAGGCCCCCGAGCGGGTAGCGGTGAAGGAGGGCCGGATACGCTATCTGGTGGACCTCACGGGAGGCCAGAAGACCGGGGCCTACCTGGACCAGCGGGACAACCGGATCCTCATGGAAAGCTTCCGTGGGGAAAGGGCCCTGGACGTGTTCAGCTATGCGGGTAGCTTCGGCCTCCACCTGGCCCTGGGCTTTAAGGAGGTGATCAGCGTGGACAGCTCCGCCGAGGCCCTGAGGCAGGCGGAGGAAAACGCCAGGCTGAATGGGCTCACCCTGAAGACGGTGGAAGCCAACGCCTTCGACCACCTGAGGGCCCTGGAAAAGGCAGGGGAGCGGTTTGACCTCATCGTGCTGGACCCACCCGCCTTTGCCAAGGGGAAAAAGGATCTGGAAAGGGCCTACAGGGCCTACAAGGAGGTGAACCTAAGGGCCATCAAGCTCCTCAAGGAAGGGGGCCTGCTGGCCACCAGTAGCTGTAGCCACCACCTGACCGAGCCCCTCTTCTACCAGATGCTCGCCGAGGCCGCAGAAGACGCCCACCGCAGCCTAAGGGTGGTGGAGAAACGGGGGCAGGGATGGGACCATCCCATCCTCCTCAACCATCCCGAAACCCACTACCTGAAGTTCGCCCTTTTAGAAGTTCTCTGATCCGGGCCGCCAGGGCCTCGGGATCGGGCACGGGAAGGGGTACTCCCTCCCCGTTCTCCAGGCGGAGAACCAAAACCCGCCTTCCCCGGGAAAAGGGCCCTGCCGGCCAGTAGGCCACCTCCACCTCCCGCACCCCCTCCAGGGGGATCCGGCGGCTGAGGCCCAAGGGGGGGTGAAGGCTCAAGTGATCGGGGAAAAGCCTTAACCGCCAGCCCTGCCTGAGCCGCCACCAGGGGTAAAGGAGAGCCAGGGCAAGCCAGGAAGCCTCCCCGAGAACCAAGCCCGAAACCATAAGCCCCACCCCTCCCCAGAAAACCCAGGGGGAAAGGCCAGCGAAGGCCACCTCCAGGAGCATCCCCATCCATTATCCCTCAAGGCCCTCCCGGGATAGACTAAGGGGGTGGAGAAGGACCTGTTGGAAGCCCTGGGCCAGCACCTGGTCTGGCGGATCGGCCGGGCCGAGGAGGAAGAGGTCCTGGTGGTGCGGGTGGGCTTGGCCTCGGCCACACCCCGCTTCCGGGAGCTGCCCAGGCTCTTGAACATCCCGGACGCCGAGGTGGCCCGCCTGGCCAAGGAAGGCCGGGTGCAGGTGGAGTGGGTGGAAGGATGAAGGCCAGGCTGCACCTCACCCTGAACGGCCATCCCCCCCAGGGTTTACCCTTGGAACTTAAGCTGGAAGGAAACGAGGTCCGTGGGGTCTTCCGGCAGGAAAACCCCGTGCTGGGGGAGGTGGCCCTTCCCTTCGCCTCGAGGCTTAAGGGAGAGAGCCTCGAGGCCAAGCCCCTCCCCCCACCTTCCCTTAAGGTGGAGGGTCGGGTGCTTTCGGGCACGAAGGGGTTGGAGCTGGAACTGGAGCTCAGTTTGGTCCTCCCCGAGGGACAAACCTGGGGAGAGCGGGCCTTTGCCCGTATCCTGGAACTCCTCTTCTATAAAAACCTAGAGCGGTCCCTTTCCCAAAGGCCCTATTCTCCGGTATAGTGCCTCTTAAAGGAGGTGACTATGCTGGAGATCCGGTACCTGGGCCACTCGGCGGTCTGGCTTTCCGACGGCAAGAACAAGGTGGTCATCGATCCCTTCCTCACCGGGAACCCCGTGGCCCCGGTGGGGGTGGGGGAGGTGCAGGCGGACCTGATCCTGGTCACCCACGCCCACGGGGACCACTTCGGCGACGCCGTGGCCCTGTCCAAGAAGGGAGGCACGGTGGTTTCCACCTTTGAGATCGCCACCTACGCGGAGAAGCACGGGGCCAAGGCGGTGCCCATGAACATCGGAGGCACCTACCGCTTCCCCGGGAGCTGGCTCAAGTGGTTCCCCGCCTGGCACTCCTCTAGCTTCCCCGACGGCACCTACGGGGGTATGCCCATGGGGGTGGTGGTGGAACTGGGGGGCAAGCGCATTTACCATGCCGGGGACACCGCCCTTTTCTCCGATATGCGCCTCATCGGGGAGCTGGGCTTGGATCTGGCCTTCCTGCCCATCGGGGACCACTTCACCATGGGACCGGAAGACGCCCTAAAGGCCCTGGACCTCCTAAGGCCCAAGCGGGTAGTACCCATCCACTACAACACCTTCCCTCCCATCCGTCAGGACGGGGATGCCTTCGCCGCTAGGGCCAAGGAAAAGGGCGTGGAGGGGCATGCCTTGAAACCGGGAGGGGTGTTGTTCCTTGAGTAGCCTGACGCGCAAGGACTTCCGCCTACGGATGCTTTTGGGCCTAGGGCAGACCGCCCAGGTCTACCTGGCGGAAGCCCCCGGCGGGCAGAAGGTGGCCCTGAAGCTTCCCCGAAAGGAAGTGCGCCAAGACCCCAAGCTGGCGGAACGCTTCGCCCGGGAGGTTTCCCTTAGCCTCTCCCTGAGGCACCCCCATCTGGTCCAGGGGCTCCACGGGGTGCCCTTTGGCGAGGAGGCCTTCCTGGCCCTGGAGTACCTGGAGAAGGGGACCCTCGAGGACCTCCTCCTTCAGAAACCCCTTCCCTGGGAAGAGGCCACCAAGGCCCTCCTCCAGGTGGGGGAGGGCCTCCTCTTCCTACACCGAAAGGGCCTGGTCCACCAGGATGTGAAACCTTCCAACGTGTTTGTGGGGGAAGGGATATATAAGCTTGGGGACCTGGGGACCGTGCGCCCCTTGGCGGAGACCAGCCCGGAGTATGCGGGAAGCCCCTATTACCTGGCCCCCGAGCTTTTCTTGGGGGCTAGACCCAGCCCCAAAAGCGACGCCTACAGCTTTGGGGTGATGGCCTACGAGCTCCTTGTGGGAAGGCGCCCTTTCCGGGGGGAAACCCTGGAGGAGCTCAGAAACGCCCATCTCCTCCTCCCGCCTCCCCCCACCTCCCTCCCTCCCAGGTTGGACCGGGCCCTAAGACGGCTTATGGCCAAAAAACCCGAGGAGCGGCTCGACCTCAAGGTTTTTTTAGAGGTACTAAAGGACTCCGAAGGCCCCAAGACCGAGGAAACCCTGCCCAAGCGCAAGGGTTTTCCCTTCTGGAGGAGGTAGATGGAACCCATCTGGTACCCCAAGCCCGAGGAGGCCCGGGCCACGAGGCTTTCCCAGTTCATGGAAGCCCTGGGCTTTGAGGATTACGAGGCCTTTTACCGCTATAGCGTGGAGGAACCCGAGGATTTTTACCACGCCTTCCTCTCCCACCTGGGCCTACCGTGGCGCAAACCGTACGAAAGGGTGATGGAGGGGGGATTTCCCCTTCCCCGCTTCTTCGTGGGGGGGCGGCTCAACCTGGTGGAGGCCGCCCTCAGCCACGAGCCCACCACCTTAGCCCTCATCCACGAAACCGAGGAGGGTGGGGTGCGCACCCTCACCTATGGGGAGCTTTTTCAGGAAGTGGAAAGGGTAGCGGCAGGGCTTCGGGCCCTGGGCGTGGAGCGGGGGGACCGGGTGGGCCTGTGGTTCCCCATGGGCCTCGAGGCGGCCATCCTCCTCCTGGCCACCGCCTGGCTTGGGGCCATCGCCATCCCCATCTTCTCCGGCTACGCCGCCGAGGCGGCGGCGGTGCGGCTTAAGGACGCCAAGGCCAAGCTCCTGGCGGTGCAGGACGGCTTCCACCGCCGGGGAAGAAGGGTGGAGCTCCTCCTCGAGGCCCGCAAGGCCCAGGCCCTGGCGGAAACCCCTCATCTTTTGGTGGTGCGCCGGCTGGGCCTACCCCTGGAAACCGGGGAGGTGGACTACGCGTCCTTAAGGGATGAGCCCTTCCCCCCGGAGGAGATGGAGAGCATGGACCCCTTCATGCTCATCTACACCTCCGGCACCACGGGCCGGCCCAAGGGAACCGTCCACTACCACGCGGGCTTCCCCCTGAAGGCTGCCCTTGATCTGGCCCTTCTCTTTGACCTGAGGGAGGGGGACCGGCTTTTCTGGTTCACCGACCTGGGCTGGATGATGGGCCCCTGGGCCATCCTGGGAGGGCTCATCCTAGGGGCCACGGTCTTCCTCTACGACGGGGCCCCCGACCACCCGGGGCCGGAAAGGCTTTGGCGAATGGTGGAGGCCCACCGCCTCACCCACCTGGGCCTCTCCCCCACCTTAGTGCGGGCCTTGATCCCCTTGGGGGAGGAGCCCATCCGGGCCCACGACCTCAGCTCCCTCCGGGTCCTCGGCTCCACCGGGGAGCCTTGGAACCTCGAGCCCTACCTCTGGTTCTTCCGGGCGGTGGGGGAGGAAAAGCGGCCCATCGTGAACTACTCCGGGGGAACGGAGATCTCCGGGGGCATCCTGGGCAATGTTCTGGTCAAACCCATCAAGCCCATGGGCTTCAACACCGCCGTGCCCGGGATCAAGGCTGCGGTGCTGGACGAGGAGGGAAGGCCTGTGGTGGGCAAGGTGGGGGAGCTGGCCGTGCTCAACCCCTGGCCCGGCATGACCAAGGGTTTCTGGCAGGACGAGGCCCGCTACCTGGACACCTACTTCGCCCGCTTCCCCGGGGTCTGGGTCCATGGGGACCTGGCCCTTTTGGACGAGGAGGGCCACTTCTTCATCCTGGGCCGCTCGGACGACACCCTGAAGGTGGCGGGCAAGCGGGTGGGGCCCGCCGAGGTGGAAACCGCCGCCATCGCCCACCCCGCCCTCAAGGAGTGCGCCGCCATCGGGGTACCCCATCCGGTAAAGGGAGAGGCCATCGTGCTCTTCGCCGTGCTGAAGCCGGGCTTCTCCCCAAGCCCCGAGCTGGCCCAGGCGGTGGCCGACCGGGTGGCGGAAGCCCTGGGCAAACCCTTAAGGCCGGAAAAGGTCCTCTTCGTCCAAGACCTCCCCAAAACCCGAAACGCCAAGGTGATGCGCCGGGTGGTGCGGGCGGTCTACCTGGGCCAGGACCCCGGGGACCTCTCCGCCCTGGAAAACCCCGAGGCGGTGGAGGCCATCCGCCAGGCGGCGGGAAGCTGAAGCCGTGCGCCTTCTCGGGATGCTCCTGGCCCTGGGGCTGGCCTTGGCCGCCCCCCTGGAGGAAGCCTGCGTCCATTACCAGGGGGGGCGGATGGAGGCTGTCCTGAGTACGCTTAACCCCCTCCTCCAGGGCTACGACCCTCCCGAGGGGGCTCTTCTCCTTGCGGGCTTTGCCCAGTACCGCTTAGGGCGCCTGGAGGAAGCCCTCTTCACCTTCAGCCGCCTGGTGGGCACCCTGAAGGGGGGTTCAGAGGCCCTTTACGGCTTCGGCCTCACCCTCAGGGCCCTGGGGGACCTGGAAGGGGCCCGGAGCGCCCTGGACTGGGCCTGGCGGCAAGGGTACCAGGACGCAAAGGCCATCCTCCAGTCCCTCCCCCTTCCCCACCCCCGCCCCCAAGGTCCGGAAAAGCCCGCCCCCCTTCGCCGCCCGGGAGGGGCGCTTCTGGGTGGAGGGAAAGCCCTTTCCGGTGCGGGGGGTGAACCTGGGGGTGGCCCTCCCGGGCCGCTTCCCCGCGGAGTTCCCCGAGGAGGAGGCCCTCTACCGGGCCTGGCTGGAACTCGTAAGGGCCATGGGGGCCAACAGCGTGCGCACCTACACCCTTTTGCCCCCCGCCTTCTACCGGGCCCTCCTCCACCACAACCTTTTGCACAAAGACCGGCCCCTTTACCTCTTCCAGGGGGTCTGGACGGAGCTTCCTGAGGACGAGGGGTACCCCGATTGGGAAGGCCCCTTCCTGGAGAAGTTCCTCCTGGAGGGGCGGGAGGTCCTGGACGCCCTCCACGGCAATCTCCGCCGCCCTCCCCGCCCGGGGCACGCCCACGGGGACTACACCGCGGATGTCTCTCCCTGGACCCTGGGCCTCCTGGTGGGGCGGGAGTTTGAGCCCTACTCGGTGGAGGCCTACGATGAGCGCCATCCCGGGCGCACCTACCGGGGGAGGTTCCTCGAGGCCGCCCCGGAGGCCAGCCCCTTCGCCGCCTACCTGGCCGAGGTCCTGGACCGCCTGGCCACCTACGAATGGGAAGCCTACGGCACCTTGAGGCCCATGAGCTTCGTCAACTGGCCCACCCTGGACCCCCTCTTCTGGAACAGCGAGGCCAGTTTTAAGGAGGAGTATCTCCTGCGCCGCGCCCGCGGGGAGAGGGTGGAGCCACCTCGGACTGGGCCCCTCCACGAGGAGGACACCGTTACCCTAGACCCCAGCCATCTAAGACCCGTGCCGGGTAGTCCTCTAGGCCTTTTCGCCGCCTACCACGTCTACCCCTACTACCCCGACTTCCTGGTCCATGAGCCGGACCTGGCTCCCCGCCGCTACCGCAACTATCTGGCCCGGCTCAAGGCCCACCACGGGGAGATGCCCCTCCTCATCGCCGAGTTCGGCCTACCCACCAGCCGGGGCATCGCCCACTTCCACCCCGAGGGCCTCCACCACGGGGGGCACTCCGAGGCGGCGCAGGCGGAAGGGGTCATCGCCCTCTGGCAGGACATCGCCGGGCTGGAGCTGGCAGGAGGCCTCGTCTTCGCCCTTCTGGACGAGTGGTTCAAGAAAAACTGGCTTTTCGCCCCCTTTGAAGTGCCCGCGGAGCGCGACCCCCTGTGGCACAACCCCCTGGACCCCGAGGAGAACTACGGCCTCCTGGCGGCCACCGCCCAAGGGGGCTTCCGCCTGGACGGGAAGGCCGAGGCGTGGGAAGGGGTGCCCTTCCTCCTGCGGGAGGAGGACCGCTTCCTCAAGGCCCACGCCGACCCCGAGTACCTCTGGCTCCTCTACCGGGGGCCCCTGCCCTTAAGGCTCTACCTGGACACCGTCCCCGGGGGGGTGCCGGTGGCCGAGGGCTTTGGGGCGGAGTTCTACCTGGAGATCGGCCCGGAAAGGGGAAGGCTCCTCCTCGAGGCGGGCTACTACCCCTTCCAGGAGCTGGACCATGGCCTGCCGGGCACGGTATACCTTTCCTTCCGCGGGCCCACCAAGCCGGGGGAAGGCCCCTTCGTGCCCTTCCTCCTCGAGCCCAACCGCCGCCGCACGGGAAGGGACGGGACCGACTACCCCCGCATCGTTTACGAGCTGGGCCAGCTTAGGCGGGGCCTGGATCCGGAAGGAGCCCGGGACCCCACCGCGGACTACGCCCTGGGGGAAAGCGGGCTTTTGGAGCTCCGGATCCCCTGGGGCATGCTCCTCGTGACCGACCCCAGCCGGCGCCTGGCCTGGTACGCCCCCGAGCCCCTCCCTATAGAGGGCATCCGCCTCCTCCTCCCAGGGGCCCCACCTCTCCGCTTCTCCTGGTCCACCTGGGAGGAACCGGCCTTCGCCCTCAGGCTTAAACCCCTTTATTTCCGCCTGCGGGAGTCCTGGCAAGGAGGGCTTTAAGGGGCAGGCCGAGAAGCCAAGCGGCAAGCAGGAAAACCCCAAGCCCCAACCCCCCTCCAAGAAGGAGGGGCAGGAGGGCTTCCCCCGCCTGGGCCACGGGGAAGACCCACCCCAGGACCCACCCGAGCGAGGCCACAGGAAGCCCTGCCAGTAAGGCTTTGAGAAGGAAGCCGGGTAGCTCCGGAATCCCCACCCCCTCCCGCTTCAGGAGATGAAGGTAAAGGAAAAGCCCCAGGTACCCCGCCAAAGCGGTGGCCAGGTTCAAGGCGAAAAGCCCGGCATCCCTGAGAAGCCAGTACCCCAGGGTGTTGGTGAGGAAGACCAAGGCGCTGGCGAAAACCGCCTCTCGTATCCGCCCCAGGGCATAGAGCCCCCTGAGAAGCAGGGTGTTCACCCCCCAGGGCAGGACGGCAAACCCCAAGGCGGCGAGGACCTGGGTACTGTACGCCCGGTTCTCCGGGGTAAGGGGGCCAAAGAGGCCGAAGAGCAAGATCACCACAAAGGGAGCCAGGGCCACCAGCATCCCCCCGAGAAGGGAAAGAAGAAGGATAAGCCGCTTCAGGGGGCCCACAAGGAAGCGGGCCAACTCCTCGCCCTTCAGAGCGCTCATCCGGGGAAAAAGGGCGATGGCGGGAGAGGTGGCGAAAAGCCCCAGGACCATCTGGAAGATCACCTCGGCGTTGTAGAACCCCGTGACCGCCGCCGGGGGGTAACGGGTCAGGATGTGGGTGAGCACCAGGTTGAGAAACTGCCGCAGGGAGGTGGTGAAGGCAAAGGGCCCCATGCGCAGGAGGGCCGGGGCAATGGCCTGGTGCCAGCGCCACTCCAGGGCGTAGTTCCTGAGAAAGGGAAGCTGCACCAAGGCCTGGACCAGCCCCCCCAGGGCCACGGAAAGCCCCAAGAAGGTGGGGTCTCCAGGGAAGAGGGCCATGAGGCCGATGGCCACCAGGTTGAAGGCGATGGGCCCCAGGGCGTAGGGCAAAAAGCGCTCCTCTGCCTGCAGCAGAGCGGAGAAGAGGGCAGCCATGGAGATGCCCAGGAGAAAGGGCAAGAGAAGCCGGGTGAGGTAGACCACCTGCCCCAAGGCCTCCCCCTGCCGGAGGTGGCTTTCCTGGGCCACCAACAGGTTCACCACCCAGGGGGCCAAGAGGTACCCCAGGCCCAGGACCAAAAAGTTCACCCCCAAGAGGAACGCCCCAAAGCGCCGGGCAAAGGACCGGGCCTCCTCCTCGGGCAGGTTCTTCAGGAGGGGGATGAGGGCGTTTTGCACCGCTCCCTCGGCCAAAAGCTCCCGGAGGAGGTTCGGCACCCGGTAGGCCACGTTGAAGGCGTCCTTGAGGGTATCGGGATAAAGGGCATTGAAGACCGCCTGGCGCACCAGGCCCAGGACCCTCGAGGCCAGGGTACCCCCCATGACCAGGAGAACCTTACGGAGCATTCCCCTCCAGAACCTCCTGGAAGACCTCGAGGAAGTTGGCCTGGTTTACCACCGTGAGCCCGTGGAGGGCGGAGAGCTCCTTGGCCCGGGCCTTGTCCATGCCCAGAAGGACCAGGAAGCTTTCCCGAGCGGAAAGCCCCAGCACCTTCTTGAGCCCCGCGTACTTGGCGATGTGGGCCTGGAAGTCCCCCGTCTTGGCCTCAAACCAGTAGACCCGCTCCCCCACCCGCACCAGCACGTCCAGCTCCATAGCGTCCCCATTGGGGAGCGCTACCTGGTAGCCCACCGCCACCTCGTGGGGCAGGTTCTTGGAGCGCAGGAACTTCCGCACCCTCTCGGCCACGTACCGCTCCAACCAGCCTCCGGTGAGGAAGTTCTGCACCCAGCCCTCGGTGCTGGCCTTGGCGCGGATGCGACGCTCCTCGCTCTTGTAGTGGTAGGAGGTGAGGAGGGCGTACTGCTTGAGCAGGGTGCAAAACTGGGTGGAGTTGGCGATCTCCTCCTGGGAGGCTTCCGAGAGGGAGAGTTCAAACTGGCGCTTGGTGGAGAGGCTCTGCTTCAGGCGCTCGTAGAGCTTTTCCAGGCTGGGGTAGCGGTCCCCCAGGAACAGGGCCAGGCGGGTGAGCACCTTCTCCTTCTCCTCCTCTTGCTTACGCAAATCGGTTTGTCCTTCGGGCAAAGCATCTTCCCGAGGCTTCTTCACCACCTGGATGCCCAGACTCTTAAGCCAGTCCTCTATGGAGGAAACCCGCCTGGACCTCGAGGCTTCCTGGATCCTGGCGGGCTCAGGCGGGGGCGGGGGAGCTTTGGGCGCCTCCGCAGGCTTCTCCTTCACCAGCCGCCACATCTCCCCGGCCAGGGCAAAAAAGCGGGCCCGCACCGGGTCCTCTTCCCCCTCCAGGCCCGGGGGGGTGAGGCCCGAGCGCAGGGCGTCCAGGAGCCAGGCCTCGAGGGCCTCCCTCAGGGCTTTACGGGCGGCTTCCAGGTGTTCCGCTTCCACCCTTAGACCCTGTTGGGGAAGCTCCGCCACAAACCGCCCCGGACCCAGCAGGTCGTAACGGGCCTGAGCCATAATGCTTTCCAAATACCGGGTGAGAACGCCCACGGGGCCTAGCATACCAAGATCAAGAAAAAGGCCCCGGTTGTCCCGGAGCCACCTGGTGCCGGGGACGGGACTCGAACCCGTACGGGGGTAACCCCCCAGCGGATTTTAAGTCCGCAGCGTCTACCGTTCCGCCACCCCGGCGGGCGCCTTCCATACTACAAAAAGGGAGCCTCGGCGCCAAGGCGCAGGGTGAGGTCAGCCCCCAAAACCGCCTCCCCAGAGATGCGGTAGGGCACCCCCAGCTTCTCCCCCAACGTTCGGGCCAGTACCCCCGGCCCGTTCTCCAGCACTTCGGTGCGGGTGGGGGAAAGTTCCACCGGGTGCAGGACCACCCGCAGGCCCAGCGCCTGAAGCTTCTCCCTGACCCGCTCAGCCTGGCCCTCCTGCCCGGGGCCGAAGACCAGGGCTACCCGTTTCCCAGAAAGCGACACTTCCTCCGCGGTGCCCTCCCCGTTGAAGTAGAGGCCCACCAGTTCCCGCAGAGCCCCCTCGTCCACGCTCCAACCCCCGCCGCCAAAGCGTCCTGGCAGAAGGAGGCTCACTAGGGCGGGCCGCTTCATGGCGAAACCCAGGATGGCCCCCGTTTCCTGGCGGGTGAGGTCGGTCTGCACGTAGGGCTCCACCGCCGCCACCGCCCTAGGTAGGCGAAGTAGGCCGGAAGGAGAAAGCACCTGTTCCTTGAGGGCATAGAGGAAGGCCTGCTGACGCTGGATGCGCCCGATATCCCCCAAAGCGTCCTTGCGGAAGCGGAGGTACTCCTCCGCCTTTTCCCCATCCAGCACCTGGCATCCCGGCTCCAGGTTGATGGAAAGCCCAGCAGCGGTGTCCCGGTAGCGCATGGGCTTCTCCACACAGACCCTAACCCCCCCCAAAGCGTCCACCCCCCGGCGGAGGGCCTCGGTGCTCACCACCACGTAGCGCTCCGCCTGCACCCCGGTGATCTGGGCCACCGCCTCCTTCATGAGGTCCGGGCCGCCCAAGGGGCTGGCCGCGTTCACCTTGTGCCAGCCGTAGCCAGGGAGGTTCACCCAGACGTCCCGGGGAATGGAGAGGACCACCACCCGGCCCGCCCCCGGGTCCAGGCGCACCAGGAGGATGGTGTCCGCCAGGCCCCGAAACCGCTCCGGGGCCCTTCGGTGGTAGCCGGAGTACTCGGGGCTGGAGCCGTAGACCAGCACCGTGAGGGGGGCCTTCAACCCTTCGGGGGCTGGCAGGGCCCCGTGCCGCACCACGGGGCCCAACAAGGGGTAGACCCATAGCCCCACCGCCACCAACAAGGCCAAAAACAGGAGGAGAAGTAACCGCCGCACGGGGGTTTAGCATACAACCCCTGAGGTGAGGCGGATTAAGGAGGGAAGCAGTAGGTGGTGTCCGTCATCACCCGGTCGGCCTGGACGATGCCATAACCCGTCTGAGAATCATAGGTGCCATCATTGCTAGCCGTTTGCTCCAAGCAGAGCCTGATTTGGTCTGGGCTAGGCGCCTTTCCGTAAAGCGTTGCATATTTGGCCACATAAAGGGCCGCTACCCCACTTACTTGAGGAGCCGCAAAGGAAGTCCCAGCCCAGGTCAAGTACTGATCCTGGCTGGTGTAGTAAGGGTACGAGGCTCCCAACGCCAATGACCAAAGGCTCTCGCCGGGAGTTATATTGCCAGCTGCGGCCATGACCAGATCCGTCTGGGTAGTGGAATAGTTGGAGAAGTCTGAACGCGTCCCATTTAATCGGACCGAACCCACTGCCAGGACCCCGGGATAACGCGCTGGGTACATAAGCCCATCAGTTCCATTGTTTCCCGCCGCAGCCACCGGCAGACTGCCCTTGGAAAGGGCATAGCTCAGCGCATTCTCGACCACCGCATCAAGGGGCGTGGGACTACCTAAACTCATGTTGATAACACTGGCCCCCTGATCCGCAGCATACCGGATGGCAGAACTTAGCACCGCACTGGTTGAGCTATACGCATAACACTGATCTTTGGTATTCCAAACCCAGAAAAAGACCTTCACTGGGAGCACCTTCACCCGGTTAAGCCCAACTCCCGGGATACCCTCTTCGTTATCAGCGATGGCCGCTACCAATCCGGCCACCGCCTGGCCGTGGTCAGGCTCGTTTCTGTTGTACATAACCCCGTTTGGCGGAGGGCTAGGGCGCAGGTCATCTTGAGGAAGGCCGTCAGGAGTCAGGTTTCTACCGGGAAGCAAGTTGTCCCTAAGGTCCGGATGATTGGGATTGAAGGCCGTATCCAACACGGCCACCACCGGGGTAAAATCCCATGAGCTGGCCCTTACAACATCCCAAGCCCCCTCGAGGTTCATCTTTTGGTAGAAGGGGTGGACCCTTGAACCATCCTGCAAACTAGGCAGGTAAAGGGGATCGTTGGGTGCATAAAGCGAGAAGTAAAGGTAGTTCGGCTGCACATACCGCGCGCCTGCCTGGACGAGCTCTCTGGCTTTCACCCTTTCTTGACCCACTGGCACCTTAACATGCAAAACCCCACCAGGCAAGGAAGCCTGAACCTGGATTTCTGCCACACGGGAGGTGAGGGCCTGGGGTGACAAACCTCCAGAAATGACGAGGAGTTCACCCGGCACATGCGGGGCTGTGAAGTCACCTACCCCAAAGGGCTGGTTGGCGGACTGCGCCTGGCCCCCCTGAACCGAAAGACTCGTGGGGACAGCCGAACAAGCTGAGGGCGGGAGCGGAGGAGGCGTTTGAGGGCACGCCGTGAGGAGAAGCGCCGTGGCCGCAAGGAGCGCTGGGAAAAGAACTCGCTTCATGGCCCCTACTCTACACGCTCCGAAGCCGGGTCTTCTTAACCTTGGCCTAAGGTTTCCGCCACCCGGTCCGCCAGCTTCTCCAGGAAGGCGAAGAACATGGGCCCGTAGTGGGCGAGCTCGTCCCCATCCGTGGCCACCACGGGGAGATCCCAGCCCCTTTCCCTGGCCAGGGCTCGGGCCTTCTCCAGGGGATTCCGGCCCCAGGGCTTGGGCTCGTATAGGAAGAGGTCAGGCTTGCGGCGCTTTACCTCCTCGAGGTCCGGTGGGAAATACGCCTGGGGCACATCCAGGAAGATGGGCCTAAGCCCCAGGTGCAAAAGCGCCTGGGCGATATAGCTCCCCCGGCCCACGGTGATGGGCCCGCCCAGGTCCATCTCAAAGTAGACCTTCACGTCAAACCGCCCCTTGAGGCGGCCATACCGCTCGGCAAGCTGGTGGGCGAGCTCCGAAGCCCTCTCCTCCAGGTCCAGAAGATGCCCCAAGGTGGAGAGGTTTTCCAGGATGCCGTAGGGGCTCAAGGGCAGGGGAAGGGCGTAGACGGGAAAGCCCTCCTCCTTAAGCCGCAGGGCCTGATCCCGCTGCACCCCGGTGGAAAGGAGGACCACATCGGGTTTCAGGCTCCGAAGAAGCTCGGTGCGGGTCTTGGTGTAGGAAGCCAGGACCGGCAAGGAGAGGACCTCCGCTGGGCGGTGGCAGAAGGCACTTCGGCCCAAAATCCTCTCCCCCACCCCCAGGGCGAAAAGGGCATCGGTCACGTTGGGAGCCAGGCTGACGATGCGCTCCAACCGGTCGGGAAGCTCCACGGGGCCCAGGAGCTCGTGAAAGAGCTTCATCGCCTAAGGTCCAGGGAACGGGCGTGGGCCTCGAGGCCCTCCGCCCGGGCAAGAAGCGCCCCCTTCTGGGCCAGCCCCTTTACCGCCTCCTCCGCCAGGCCCATCACGGGGATCACCTTCAAGAAATCCCGCACCGAAAGCCCCCCCTGGAAGCGGGCGGTGCCCGAGGTGGGCATCACGTGGCTGGGCCCGGCGATGTAGTCCCCCAGGGCCTCAGGGCTCCCCTCCCCCAGGAAGACCCCTCCGGCGTTCTGCACCTTCCCCAACCAGGGCAAGGGGTCGGCCAGGGCCAGGCAGAGGTGCTCGGGAGCGTAGAGGTTGGCCAGTTCCAGGGCCTCCTCGAGGTCTTTGGTCAGCACCAACCCTCCCTTCTCTAGGGCACGGTGGGCGATCTCCGCCCGGGGAAGCTGGGAAAGCTGCTTGGAAAGCTCCGCCTCCACCCGCTCCAAAAGGGCCCGCTCCGGAGAAAGGAGCCAGGGCTCAGAGTCGGGGCCGTGCTCTGCCTGGGCCAGGAGGTCGGCAGCGAGGAGCCTGGGCGAGGCGGAACCGTCGGCGATGATAAGGGTTTCCGTGGGCCCCGCCAGGCCGTCGATGCCCACGGCACCATACACCTGGCGCTTGGCCGCCACCACGTAGGCGTTGCCCGGCCCCACGATCTTGTCCACCCGGGGAACCCGCTCCGTCCCGTAGGCCATGGCGGCGATGGCCTGGGCCCCGCCCATGGCGAAAAGCCGGTCCGCCCCCGCCACCCAGGCGGCGGCCAGCACCCCGGGGTGGACCCTTGGGGGACTGGCCACGATCACCTCCGCCACCCCGGCCACCTTGGCGGGCACCACGCTCATGAGGAGGCTGGAAAGAAGGGGGGCGCTGCCCCCGGGGACGTACACCCCCACCCGGGAAAGGGGGCGGACCAGCTGGCCCAAGAGGCCGCTTTCGTCCGCCCTCAAAAATCCCCCCTTGGCCTCTTCCCGATAGAAAGCCTCTATGCGCTCCTTGGCCGTTTCCAGGGCGTCCCTCAGCTCCTCGTCCAGGTCCTCGTAGGCCTGGCGCCAGGCCTTCTTGGGAATCTCCTCCACGGGGTGGCCGTCCAGGTCCAGGCTGAAGCGGTCTAGGGCCGCATCCCCTTCCTCCCGCACCGCGGCCAGGATACCCCGCACGATCTCCTCCACCGTGGGGTCAAAGGAAAGGCCCCGGCGGGCGAAGCGCTCCCTCACCTCCTCCGCGCGGTAGATCATGCCTCCACTATACCCAGCGGCGGCGCCTTTTCACTTCCTCCACCCCCTCGAGCACCGCCTCAAACACATGGTCCTGCACCTGCTGGGCCATCCTTGCGGGAAGGCCTTCCTCCAGCTCCACCAGGGTAAGCCCCGGGCGCAAGCGGTAATGCCAGCGCCTGCGCCCATTCACCTCGAGGTCTGCAAGCCTTTCCACATACACCCGCCCCCCGGGCATGGGGAAGCGGGCCACCCCCCCCGGCTCCAGTGCTAGGCGGGGCAGGGCCAGGAGGAGGGAAAGAGGATCGTGGTAGGGCACCAAGAAGGGCAGGGCCAGGCTTTCCTTGCCCTGGGTCACCAACACTAGCCCTTCCTCCTCCAGCCGCTCCACGGTGAACACCCGGCTCTCCCGCCCCTCCACCCGCTCGGCGAAGTATAGGGAGAAGCCCTCAGCGTCCGTTTCCGTCTGCCAGCGCTGGCGGGTCTTGGGCAGGGGCAGGTTCACCTCGGCGGTGAGGGTGGCCTTTACCCCCTCTCCCGGCTGGGGGCGCACCTCCAACCTCCCCTCCCCGGCTTCCTCCCCGGCGAAGAAGTAACGGTACAGGTAAACGGCGGGGTGCTCGGTCATGGCCTTAGCGTACCCTGATGACCAGGGGCGGACCCGGTACCTCCAGGAGGTAGTCCACGGGATCGCGGCCTGCCACTCTGATGCGCAGGCGGTATACCCCCTTCTGGTCGAACTCCGCCCGGCCTGGAGCGGTGAGGAGCAGCTGGCCGGGCGCCATCCTGGAACCTTCCGGCGCCTCGAGGAGAAACACCTCCGCCCGCTCCGTGGGAGGATCGGTGCGGAACTCCATCACGTAGCCCCCTCGGGAAGGGGGGGAAGGGCGAAGGAACAAAAGGGCCAGACCCAAAAGCACCACGGCGACCAGAAGCCCCAAAAGCACGGTCCGCCTTCTGGGCCGCGGAGGTTCCACCACGGCAAAAGAAGGCTCCTCGGGCTCCTCGATGCGGACGACCCGGGGCCGGCTTGGGGTTTTGCCCTCGAGGGGCATGGTTTCCTTGGTCGGAGAACCCTCCTGGTCCTCCGGGGGTTCGGAAACAGGGTCCACGCTCAGCACCTTCCGCGAGGCGGAAGGGAGCCTGGACTCCTCGGGCTTGGAGGAGGCATCCTGGAGGGGCCCAGCCTCCTGGCCAGGGGTCTCCGGGGTCAGGGCCTTGGCCTCCTGTGCACCATGGGCGGGCTCGGAGAAAAGAACCTCCAGGGATTCCTCCCTGGCCTCAATCCTTTCCAAGGTTTCTCTTAAGGGAAACTCGGGATAGCGCTCCCCGGCCAAGGCTCGAGCCAAAGCGGCAAGAGCCTTCTCCGGCTCCCCGGAAAGCTCCTTAAGCCCTGCCCCGGCCAGCCAAACCCGCTTGCCCTTCACCAGGCAAAGCTCGGGAATGGGGGCATGGGACACCCCCCGGGCCTTCAAGGAGGCCAGAATACGGGCCATCTCCCTTACCCAATGCTCCAGGCGCTCCAGATCCGCCACCCCCAGGTACTGGCTTAAGGGAACCGCCCCGATGGGCCACTCCAGCACCCAGACTTCCGGGGTCTCCTCCAAAAGGGGAAGTACCCCCTCCTCCAAAACCGGTACCCCCTGAGCCCCCTTGAGCACCATCACCGGCATCCCGGTGTGGGTATCCTGGCCTTCGTAAACAACCACGGAAGCAATACGGGCAAGAATGCGCCGCAGCCAATAGTTCCCCAAAACCTCCATCCCCCCAAGTATAGCCACTTTAACCTACGCTGGCCCTCGAGGTCCCCAAGGAGGCACCAGAATCCCCCGATAACCCGCCCGGCCCTGGGCCCTGACAAGGGTCCCCCTTTACCTGGCTTTGCCCTTCCTTCCGGCTATATAATCTCCCAAAGGTAGGGCCCTTAGGCCGGAAAGGAGCGGGGATGGAGTTCAAGATCACGCTGACCACGGAGGAGATCGTTCGGGGCTTGAAGCATTACCGCCGCATCGCCAAGCAGGACGTTCTCCGGGCGCCGGAGACGCCGAATCCGGAGGTCTTCCGCCGCCATGCGGAAGCCCGGCGCGAGGTCTACGCCAAGCTGGCCGAGGTGGCGGAGGCCGAGGGGCCGGAGGCCGTGGTGCAGTACGCCCTGGAGCTCTACAAATCCCTGCCCTTTGTCACCGGCACCCCGGAGGACCAGTACCCTGAGATCAAGGGTCAGGAAAACGCCCTGGAGAACTTCTTCCTCATGATCGGCCTGGACCCCAAGACAAGGCGGGAAGCCCGGAAGGCCCGGAAACCCTTGCAATGACCCTGGAACTGCTACAAGCCCAGGCCAAGGCCTGCACCGCCTGCCGCCTGGCGGAAGGCCGCACCCAGGTGGTCTTCGGGGAAGGGAACCCCGACGCCCAGCTGATGATCGTGGGGGAAGGGCCGGGCGAGGAAGAGGACCGGACGGGGCGCCCTTTCGTAGGGAAAGCGGGGCAGCTTCTCAACCGGATCCTCGAGGCCGCCGGCATCCCCCGGGAATCCGTGTACATCACCAACATCGTCAAATGCCGCCCCCGGGAAACCGCGCCCCCCTGCCCGACGAGGCCAAGGTCTGCACGGACAAGTGGCTCCTCAAGCAGATCGAGCTCATCGCCCCCCAGATCATCGTCCCCTTAGGGGCGGTGGCGGCGGAGTTCTTCCTGGGGGAGAAGGTTTCCATCACCAAGGTGCGGGGGCAGTGGTTTGAGTGGCACGGGATCCGGGTCTTCCCCATGTTCCACCCCGCCTACCTCCTGCGAAATCCCAGCCGTACCCCGGGAAGCCCCAAACACCTCACCTGGCTGGACATCCAGGAGGTGAAGCGGGCCCTGGACGCCCTTCCCCCCAAGGAACGCCGCCAGGTGAAGGCGGTGAGCCAGGAGCCCCTCTTTTAAGCCCGGCTCCAGGGGGTGTAGAGGACGGGCAAGGGGCTCACGAAGGGCTCGGCGTAGTCCACCCCCAGGTAGTTGCCGAAGTGGCGGCGCATGGCCTTCCTGGCCTCCACCCCCTTGGGCCCTACGGTCTCGCTCACCCCCTCCCCGGAAAACTGGCTCCTGTAGGCCAGCACTGCCTGCTCCCACTGGTCTATGAAGGCGGAGATCTTCACCAGGAAGCTCGGGGTAAAGGGATGGTTTCCAGGGTAGAAGAAAAGCCGCTCCACCCGGTGGGGCTCCCCCTCGAGGGGGGCTTTCCTGAGGCCTGCCAGATGCACCGCCGCCACCGCCAGGCGGCTTGCTGCGGTGTGGTCGGGGTGGCGGTCGGCCTCGAGGGGAGCGAGGACGATGCGGGGCCTAAGCTGCCTCAAGGCCTGGGCAAGCTTAAGGCGTTGCTCCAGGACATCCCCAAGGCCCCCATCCGGCAGGCCCAGGTTGCCCCTATAGTCCAGACCCAGGATACGGCTTGCCTCCTCCACCTCCTTGGCCCTCTCCTCCGGCGTACCCTTGGAGCCCATCTCGCCCCGGGTGAGGTCCAAAATCCCCGTGCTGAGCCCCTCGGCCTTGGCCCGGGCCAGGGTTCCCCCGCATCCCAGCTCCCCGTCATCGGGATGAGGGGCAAGGACCAGGAGGTCAAGCACGGCCTCCCTCCTTTTCCCCCAGGCGCCTTTCCGTCCCCGCCTGGAGGAGCTTTAAGTTTTCCCGGTGGGTCCAGAAGATGAGAAGGGCCATGAGGCCCACGGTGACCACCTCCCAAAGGGGACGGGAAAGGGCCAGGGCCAAAACCGTGGCCGCCACCCCCCGGTCAGGCTCCCCGCAGACACGTACCGGGTGAGGAGCATCACGGATACCCCTATGGGAAAGGTCCACAGGGCCAGGATGGGGTCCAGAAAGAGGAGGGTGCCGAAGCTGGTGGCCACCCCCTTCCCTCCCTTGAACCCCAAAAACAGGGAGTAGTTGTGGCCCAGCACCGCCGCCAACGCCACCCCGCCCAGCAGGGGCCCCTCTATTCCCACCGCCCGCGCGATCAAGACGGCAATCCCACCCTTAAAGACGTCAAAGAAGGCCACCACCAAGGCGGGCCCAGGCCCCAGGGCCCTGAGGACATTGGTGGCCCCGATGTTGCCCGAACCCACCTTGCGGATGTCCACCCCGTAGGTTCTGGCCACCAGAACCCCGGCGGGTATGGAGCCGAAGAGGTAGGCCACCAGCAAAGCCAAAAGCACCGACCCCATAGGGGGGATTTTAACTGCTCGCCGAGGTATAACCCCTTAAGGCGAAGCGGAAAAACCCCCGGCAAAGGAGGAAGAGGGAAAGGGCGAGGGCCGAGGCGAGAAGGGGAACCTCCCCCCTTTTTAGGGCGGCCTGGGCGGGCACGGTGGTGAGAAAGGCCACGGGAACCACGAAGGTGAAGAAGACCCGGTACAAGGCCGGATAGGCCCCCACGGGAAACCGGCCCGCCTCCAGTAGCCCCCTAAGGACCTCGGTGGCGTTGTAGATCTTCACGAACCAGATACTGGTGGTGGCCAGGAGGAACCAGAGGCTATAGAGCATCAAGGCCCCCAGCACCCAGTACCCGGCGAAGGCCAGATAGTCCCAGGGTCCAAGCCCCAGGCGCATCCCTGCATAGAAAAGAAGGCCGAGCCCCAGGAGAAAATCCCCCAGGCCCCAAGGGGAAAAGACCCTCAAGGAAAGCCAGAACTGGGAATCCAAGGGCTTCAGAAGGACGAAGTCCAGGGTGCCCTGCTGCACGTGTTCCACGATCTTGTTGAGATTTGGGGCCAGAAGGGTGCTCCCCAGGCCCTGCAGAAGGGTGAAAGCCGCCAGGACCAAAAGCGCCTCCTCCCAGGCCCACCCTCCGGGCCGGTACCCTCCTTGGTAGAGGAGCACCAGACCGAACAGGGCCCCAAGAAGGGTCAGGGCCGAGGAGAGAAGGCCCAGGAGGAAGTTGAGCCGGTACTCCATCTCCGCCGCCAGGCTGAGGCGAAGGAAAAGCAGGAAAACCCTCAGGTACCGCACAGGGAACATTAGACCACAGGGTAGACTATAGGGGTGTCGGCGGAACCCATCATCCTTGCCCAGGACCTCACCAAGCACTACCGGGTGGCCCTGAAGGAGGAAAGCCTCCTCGCCACCCTGCGCCACTTTCTCCTGCGCCAGTACCGCACGGTGAAGGCGGTGGAAGGGGTGAGCTTTCAAATCGCAAGGGGCGAGGTGGTAGGCTTTCTGGGCCCCAACGGGGCGGGTAAGACCACCACCTTGAAGATGCTCACCGGCCTGATCCACCCCACCCGGGGTAAGGCGGTGGTGGCGGGACACATTCCCTGGCGGCGGGAAAAGGCCTTCTTGAAAAAGATCACCCTGGTGATGGGCAACAAGCAGCAGCTCATCTGGGACCTGCCCGCCCTGGACACCTTCCGCCTCAACGCCGCCATCTACGATATCCCCGAAGGGGAGTTCCGGAAGCGGGTTTCGGAGCTTTCGGAAATGCTTTCCCTAACGAATAAGCTCCACCAGCCCGTGCGCAAGCTCTCCCTGGGGGAAAGGATGAAGGCCGAGCTTCTGGCGGCCCTTCTCCACCGCCCGGAGGTGCTCTTTCTGGACGAGCCCACCCTGGGCCTGGACGTGAACGCCCAGGTGGCGGTGCGGGAGTTCATCCGGGAGTACAACCGGCGCTACGGGGCCACGGTTCTCCTCACCAGCCATTACATGGCGGACATCGCCGCCCTGGCGGAACGGGTCTTGGTGATCCACCAGGGAAGGCTCCTCTACGATGGACCCCTGGCAGGGCTTCTGGAACGCTTCGCCCCCTACCGGGAGGTGGGGCTCACCCTGGCCTACCCCCTGCCCAGGGAAGCCTTCCTGGCCTTCGGGGAGGTCAGGGACCTCGAGGGCCTAAAGGCCCGGCTTCTGGTGCCCCGGGAGAGGCTTACGGAAAGGGTGGCGGAGATCCTTAAAAGCCTTCCCGTGGAGGACCTAGAGGTGCGGGAGCCCCCTTTGGAAGAGGTCATCGCCCGGGTGTACAAGATCGCCCCTTCGGGGCTGAGCGAAACCCCCGCCCTGGAGGAGGCATGAGGAAAGCCAAAACCCTCCTCGCCGTCTACCTGGCCTACATGCTGGAGTACCGGGCGGAGCTCTTCCTCTGGGCCCTGGCCGGGGCCTTGCCCCTGATCCTCCTCGGGGTCTGGACCGAGGCAGCCAGGGGCGGGGAGTTTGCCCTGTCCCCGGGGGAGTTTGCCCGTTACTTCCTCATGGTCTTCCTGGTGCGCCAGGCCACGGTGGTCTGGGTGGTGTGGGAGTTTGAGCGGGATGTGGTGGAAGGGCGGCTTTCCTTCCGGCTCTTAAGGCCCCTGGACCCCTTTTTTGACCACCTGGCGGCCCACGTGGCCGAGCGCCTGGCCCGGTTGCCCTTCGTGGTGCTCCTCACCCTCCTCTTCTTCTGGCTCTTCCCCGAGGCCCGCTTTGTGCCTGAACCTGGCCCCTTCCTCCTGGGGTTCCTTTTCACCCTTTTGGCCTTTTTGCTCCGCTACCTGATGCAGTACACCACCGCCATGCTCACCTTCTTCACGGAGCGGGCGGTTTCGGTGGAAGAGGTCTTCTTCCTCCTCTACCTCTTCCTCTCCGGCACCATCGCCCCCCTCGAGGTCTTCCCCGAGCCCCTAAGGACCCTAGCCCTCCTCACCCCCTTCCCCTACCTGGTCTACCTGCCCGCAGCCCTCCTGGCCGGGCAAAAGGTGGATCTGTTCCCGGGGGTTTGGGTGATGCTCTTCTGGGGCGTAGCCTTTCTTCTCCTCTGGCGGCTCTTGTGGCGCATGGGGCTAAGGCACTACTCGAGCCAAGGAGCATAATGAGGGTATGGCCACCCGCTACCGCTTCCGCGTGGAGGAGTTTGAGCGGGCCTTCCGGGATGTGCCCCGGGTGGAGCTCCTAAGGGGAGAGGTCTACCAGATGAGCCCGATTGGACCCAAGCACTTTCTTGCGGCGATGCGCCTTGATCACATGTTGAAGGAGGCCCTCCAAGGCAAGGCCTTGGTGGCGGTGCAGTCCCCCCTTCATCTTTCAGAGGATTCCGAGCCAGAACCCGATCTCCTGGTGCTTCAACCCCCCTTGGAACGCTACGAGGGCCGGCTCCCCCGCCCTGAGGATGTTCTTCTGCTCGTGGAGGTAGCCGACACCTCCTTGGAGTTTGACCGGGAGGTAAAGCTTCCCCTTTATGCCGAGGCCGGGATCCCCGAGGTCTGGCTGGTGAACCTCAAGGAGGACCTCCTCGAGGTCTACCGGGAGCCCCGTGAGGGACGCTACCGGTCCATCCGCCTCCTCTCCCCCTCCGAGCCCGTAAGCCCCTTGGCCTTCCCCGAGATCAGCCTGCCCTGGGCACCATCTCCTTGAGGCTCGGGTGGAGGAGGGCGTAGGCGTAGCCGTCGGTGAGGGCCTTCAAGGAGGCCTCGAGGATGTTCTCACTGGCCCCCACGGTGGCGAAGCGCTCCTCCCCCCGCTTCATCTCGATCATCACCCGCACCCCGGAGTTGGTCCCCGACTCCTGGCCGGAGAGGATGCGCACCTTGTAATCGGTGAGCTCCACATCGGAAAGCTCCGGGTAAAACTGCAACACCGCCTTGCGGAAGGCCCTGTCCAGGGCGGAAACCGGCCCCGAGGGGCTTTCCGCTGCGGTGTGCTGCAGGCTCTCCCCCACCCGAACCCGCACCGTGGCCTCGGCCCAGGCGGTGTCCAGGCCGCTTCCGTGGACGAAGACGGAAAACCCCTCCACGCTGAAGGGCAGGCTCCCCCCCTTCAGGCGGTGGGCCAGGAGGTAGAAGCTGGCCTCCGCCCCCTCGAAGGCGTAGCCCTCGTACTCCAGGGCCTTGACCTCGTCCAACAAGCGCTTGGCCTCCTCCTTGGAAAGATCCACCCCCAGCTCCTGCAGCTTGGCCAGGAGGTTGGAACGGCCCGCCACATCGGACACCAGGAAGCGGCGGCTATTCCCCACCCACTCCGGAGGAATGTGCTCGTAGGTGCGGGGGTTCTTCAAGACGGCGGAGACGTGCACCCCCGCCTTGTGCGCGAAGGCTGACTCCCCCACGTAGGGAGCCCGGCGGTTGGGGGTCTGGTTGGCCCTCTCGTCCACGAAGTGGGAAAGCTCCTTTAACCCTTTAAGCCTCTCCTGGGGAATGGCGGGAATGCCGTACTTGAAGACCAGGGTGGGGAGGAAGCTGGTCAGGTTCAGGTTGCCGCAGCGCTCCCCGTAGCCGTTGATGGTGCCTTGGGCGTGGGTGGCCCCGGCCCGCACCGCCGCCAGGGCGTTGGCCACCGCCAGCTCGGCGTCGTTGTGGGGGTGGATGCCGATCCGCAGGTGGGGAAAGCGCTCCACCACCGCCTTGGTGATGGCGTAGACCTCCTCGGGCAGGGTGCCCCCGTTGGTGTCGCAAAGGACCAGGGTGTCCGCTCCCCCTTCGGCCGCCGCCTCCAGGGTGGCCAGGGCGTAGCCGGGGTCCTCCTTGTACCCGTCAAAGAAGTGCTCGGCGTCGTAGACCACCCGCTTCCCCCGCCGGACGAAGAAGGCCACGGTGTCCTGGATCATGCGGAGGTTTTCCTCCAAAGTGGTTTCCAGAGCCTCGAGGACATGCAGGGTCCAGCTCTTGCCGAAGAGGACCACCACCGGGGTTTCCGCCTCCAACAGGGCCAGAACCGAAGGGTCCTCCTCCGGCAAAAGCCCCTTCCTACGGGTGGCCCCGAAGGCGGAAAGCTTGGCCTCCCCCAGGTCCACCCCCTTCATGCGCTGGAAAAACTCGGCGTCCTTGGGATTGGACCCCGGCCAACCTCCCTCGATGAGGTGTACGCCGAAGGCCGCCAGGCGTTTGGCGATGGCCACCTTATCGTCCACGGAAAGGCTGATGCCTTCCCCCTGTGTCCCGTCCCTGAGGGTGGTGTCTAGGATCTCCACCATCTCTTCATCCCCTTGGGCAGCCTTATGCCCTTCCTCGCTAAGCCAAACTCCCCTTCCTGGAACCCCCACCCTGGGGTGACCAGGGTGGGGTGGGACTAGACTCCCCGCTGGACCTCCTCGATGGAGGGTGGATGGCGGGTGGCACGGCCGCTCGCCAGCTTGCCGGCGGCGTCCAGGAAGGCCAGGGCCGAGGCCTCAATGATGTCGGGGGATACCCCCACCCCCACCGCCTGGAGCTCCCCCAGGCGGAGCCTCACCGTCACCTGGCCCAGGGCCTCGGTGGAACCCGTGATGGCCTCCACCCGGTAGAGCTCCAGCTCGGGCCTGAGGCCAATGGCGTCCTGAATGGCCTTGTACACGGCATCCACCGGCCCATCCCCGGTGTGCGTGGCCACCCTTTCCCCATCCGGGGTCCTCACCTTCACCGTGGCCGTGGGCAGAAGTCCCGAGCCCGAGAAGAACTGCACGTGCTCCAGGGCGAAGAACTGGGAAGCGGGCTCCCGTTCGCTTTCCACCAGGGCCTGAAGCTCCTCGGCGGACAAAGGTCCCTTCTTCTCGGCGATCTCCTTGAAGCGGGAGAAGAGCACCTTAAGCTGCTCTTCCGTGAGGTCCTTATAGCCCAGGTCCTCGAGGGCCTTCTTGAAGGCCGCCCGCCCGGAGTGCTTGCCCAGCACGATCACGGCAGGGCGCCTGCCGATGAGCTCGGCGTCCATGATCTCGTAGGTGGAGCGGTGCTTCAGGACGCCATCCTGGTGGATCCCCGACTCGTGGGCAAAGGCGTTATCCCCCACGATGGCCTTGTTGGGGGGCACGGGCATCCCGGTGTAGCGCTCCACCAGGCGGGAAACCCGGTAGATCTCCCGGGTGTTGATCTGGGTTTTGGCCTTGTACCAGTCCCGGCGCACGTAAAGGGCCATGACCACTTCCTCCAAGGAGGTGTTGCCCGCCCGCTCCCCGATGCCATTGATGGTGCACTCCACCTGCCCCGCCCCGTTCTCGATGCCCGCCAGGGCGTTGGCGGTGGCCAGGCCCAGGTCGTCGTGGGTGTGGGTGGAGATGATCACATCCCTACCCCGCACCACCTCATCCCGGATGCGCCGGATCAAGGCCCCATACTCCCCGGGGGTGCCGTAGCCCGTGGTATCGGGGATGTTGATGGTGGTGGCCCCGGCCTCGATGGCCACCTCGTAGAGGCGCTTCACGAAGTCCCAGTCCGCCCGCATCACGTCCTGGGCGGAAAACTCCACGTCGTCCACGTACCTCCTGGCGTAGCGGACCATCTTGTCCGCCATCTCCAAGACCTCCTCCTCGGTTTTCTTCAGCATGTACTCGAGGTGGATCTTGGAAGCCGAGGTGAAGACGTGGATGCGGGGTTTTTCCGCCTTCTCCAGGGCCTTGGCCGCCTGGTCGATGTCCAGGGTGTGGGTGCGGGCCAAGGCGGCGATGATGGGGCCCCTTACCTCCTCAGCGATCCGCCTTACCGCCTCAAACTCCAAGGGCCCGGATACGGGGAAGCCCGCCTCGATGATGTCCACGTTGAGTCGGGCCAAGGCGTGGGCGATCTCCAGCTTCTGGTCCAGGGAAAGGGCCACCCCTGGGCTCTGCTCCCCATCCCTAAGCGTGGTGTCAAAGATGCGGATGTGCCTTTCCATCTTCTCCCTCCCTAAAACGCACTAGGCCCCCCAGATTGGGGGGCCCTTGGTACCCACCTAGCCTACCTCCTCCAATACCCTTGCCCGCAGGAAGGGCATCATGGCCCGAAGCCTCGCCCCCACCTCCTCGATGGGGTGCTCCTTCCAGCGCTTGCGGTTCGCCTCTAAGACCGGCTGGCCCACCTGGTTTTCCAGCATCCACTCCCGGGCGAACTCCCCGGACTGGATCTGCCGGAGGATCTCCCGCATGCGCTTCTTGGTTTCCTCCACCGGCACCGAAACCTCGCCCCGGGTGTAATCCCCGTACTCGGCGGTATTGGAGATGGAGTAGCGCATCCCGGCGAAGCCCGCCTCGTAGATGAGGTCCACAATGAGCTTCACCTCGTGCACCGTTTCAAAGTAGGCCATCTCCGGAGGGTAGCCCGCCTCCACCAGGGTTTCAAACCCCGCCTGGATGAGCCGGGTAAGCCCCCCGCAAAGCACCGCCTGCTCCCCGAAGAGGTCGGTTTCCGTTTCGTCCTTGAAGGTGGTGGGGATGACCCCAGCCCGGGCCGCCCCTATGGCCTTGGCGTAGGCCAAGGCGGTGGGGAAGGCCGAACCCGAAGCATCCTGGTGCACGGCCACCAGAGCCGGCACCCCACTTCCCTTCACGTACTCGCTCCGCACCAGGTGGCCAGGCCCCTTAGGGGCCACCATCCAGACGTCCAGGTCCCGCCTGGGCTTGATCTGGCCGAAGTGGATGTTGAAGCCGTGGGCGAAGGCCAAAGCTGCCCCCTCCTTAAGGTTGGGCTCGATCTCCTCCCGGTAAACCCGGCCCTGGGTCTCGTCGGGAAGGAGGACCATCACGATGTCCGCCTCCCGCACCGCCTCGGCCACGGAAAGGACCCTAAGGCCCATGGCCTCCGCCTTGGCGGCGCTTTTAGACCCGGGCCTAAGCCCCACCCGCACGTCCACCCCCGACTCCTTAAGGTTCAAGGCGTGGGCGTGCCCCTGGGAGCCGAAGCCCAGCACCGCCACCTTCTTGCCTTGGATGAACCCCAGATCCGCGTCGTGCTCGTAGTAGATCTTCATACCGCCTCCCGTTTTTCCCTGACCTTAAGGGTGCGCTCCCCGCGGCTCATGGCCACCGCTCCGGTGCGCATGACCTCGAGGATCCCGTAAGGCCTAAGGGCCTCGATGAAGGAGTCTATCTTCTTGGAGTCCCCGGTGAGCTCCAGGATCAGGCTTTTCTGGGCCACATCCACCACCCGGGCCCGGAAGGCTTCCTGGATGTCCTTCACCGCCAATCTTTCCTCCACCCCGGCCACGTGGACCTTTACCAGGGCCAGCTCCCGCTCCACATGGGGCTCGGCGTGGTCCGTCACCTTCAAAACCTCGATCAGGCGGTTCAGCTGTTTTTCCACCTGCTCCAGGGTGCGGTCGTCCCCCGAGACCACCAGGCTGATGCGGGAAAGCCCCGGCACATGGGTGGTCCCCACCGCCAGGCTCTCCAGGTTGAAGCCCCGGCGGGCGAAAAGGCCCGTGATGCGGTTCAAAACCCGGGGGTGGTCCTGCACCAACACGGAGATCACGTGCCTCACGCCTCCACCTCCTCCCTTTCCGCCGGGTGTTCCAGGATCATGTCCTCCGCCGCACCCCCCGCGGGGATCATGGGGAAGACCCCTTCCTCGTGGTAGACCTTGAACTCCGCCACCACGGGCCCATCGGTGGAAAGCACGGCTTCCACTCCTTTCATCAGATCCTCCTTGCGCTCCACCCTGACCCCCTTGATGCCGTAGGCCTCCGCCAGGCGGGCGAAATCGGGGTTGGAGTCCGCCAGGTAGACCTCGGAGTAGCGCCTGGCGTGGAAGAGGTCCTGCCACTGGCGCACCATGCCCAGATAGCCGTTATTCAGAACCACCACCTTCACGTCCAGCTTGTACTTCACCAAGGTGGCCAGCTCCTGGAGGGTCATCTGGAAGGAACCGTCCCCGTCGAAGTCGATGACCAGTTCCTCCGGCCGGGCCACCTTGGCCCCGATGGCGAAGGGCAGGCCCACCCCCATGGTGCCCAAGCCCCCAGAGGTGATGAAGCTCCTCGGCCGGGTCACGGGAAAGAACTGGGCGGCGAACATCTGGTGCTGCCCCACCCCGGTGGTGACGATGGCATGCCCCCCCGTGGCCTCGGCGAAGGCCTTGATGACCTCCTGGCTCTGCAAGTGGGGCCTGGGTTTCCAGCGCAAGGGGTAGCGGGTGCGCCACTCCTCCAGTTGCCGCCACCAGGAGGCCAGCTTCAGGGGCTTAGCCCCTTTCAGCATCTCCCGAAGCACAAAGCGGGCATCCCCCACGATGGGAATGTGGGTCCGCACCAGCTTCCCGATCTCCGCCGGGTCGATGTCCACGTGGATGATGGTGTGGGCATGGGGGGCAAAACGGGAAACCTTCCCCGTGACCCGGTCGTCAAAGCGGAGGCCGATGGCCAGGATCACGTCCGCATGGTGGATGGCCCGGTTAGCGGCCACGGTGCCGTGCATGCCCGGCATCCCCAGCCAAAGGGGGTGATTGCCAGGGAAAGCCCCCAGGCCCATGAGGGTGGTGATCACGGGGATTCCCGTCCTTTCCGCGAAGGCCAGAAGCTCCCCGTGGGCGTGCTGGGCCCCACCCCCCACCATGAGGATGGGCCTTTCCGCCTTCTCCAGGGCCTCGAGGGCCCGCTCGATCTGCTTGGGGTGGCCCCTGGTGGTGGGCTTGTACCCGGGAAGGTCCAGCTCCACATCAAAGGTACCGGTGAATTCCGCCAGCTGCACATCCTTGGGCAGATCGATCAGCACCGGCCCCGGCCTCCCGCTCGAGGCGATGTGGAAGGCCTCCCGCACCACCCCGGGGATGTCGTTCGCCTCCTGCACCAGGTAGTTGTGCTTGGTGATGGGCATGGTGACCCCGGTGACGTCCGCCTCCTGGAAGGCGTCGGTACCGATGAGGCTCCGGGGCACGTTCCCGGTGATGGCCACCACGGGGGTAGAGTCCATGTAGGCATCCGCCAGGCCGGTCACCAGGTTCAAGGCCCCGGGACCGCTGGTGGCCATCACCACCCCCACCTTGCCCGAAGCCCGAGCGTAGGCGGTGGCGGCGTGGACTCCCCCTTGTTCGTGCCGCACCAGGATGTGGCGGATCCCGCTGTCGTAAAGGGCATCGTAGACGGGCATGATGGCCCCACCCGGGTGGCCGAAGATGACCTCCACCCCTTCCCGCTCCAGCGCTTTCAAAAGTGCCTCCGCTCCCTTCATCTCCCCCTCCTAAACCAAGACCCCCCGGATTCTCCGGGGGGTCTTGGATGCGCCCTAAAACGCTACACCCTACCCCCCGCTGGCCCTACGATTAGGACCAGGCCTAGGGATAGGACGAGGCCGAAGCGCATCTTGGGCTTTATCCTAGCCCCCTTTGTGAAGGGTGTCAAGAGCCCAAGCGGCGGGCGATGGCGGCTATGGCCACCCTTGCGTGCTCCCGGCCGTTTTCGATAAACACCGTGCGGGTGTCCGGCCCAAAGGCACTGGAGCCGATGGCAAAAAGCCCCTTGCGGGAGGTTTCCCATTCCGGGGAAAGCCAGGGTTTCTCCCCCTCGTAGCGCACCCCCGCCCTCCTAAGGAGATGGTCTTCCGCCCGGTAGCCGATCTGGACCAGGACGAAGTCGGCCTCCAAGAACTCCTCCCCTTGGGGTCTTTCCAGGACGAGGCCCTCCGGGGTGATGGCTTTGACCCTGGCCTCCATCACCGCCAGAATGCTCCCCTCCTTCACCCGGTTTTCGAAGTCGGGAAGGAGCCAGTACTTCACGCTGGGGCGCACCCACTTGCCCCGGTGGACCAAGGCCACCTGGGCCCCGCCCCGGTACAGGTCCAAGGCCACCTCCACCGCCGAGTTGCTCCCCCCCACCACCGCCACCTTGCGGCCGAAGAAGGGGGCTGCCTCCTCGTAGCGGTACAGCACGTGCGGCAGGTCCTCCCCCGGCACCCCTAAGCGGTTAGGGTTCCCAAAGTAGCCCGTGGCCACCACCACGTACCGGGCAGGGAAAGCCTTCTCCCCAAACCGGTCCCGGGCCAAGACCTTAAAGGCGCCCTCCTCCCCTTCCACACCCACCGCCTCCGTATAGGTGAGGACCCGAAGCCCCTCGCGTTCCGCCACCTTCTGGTAGTAGAGGAGCGCCTCGAGGCGGGTGGGCTTGGGCCCCTGGGACACCAGGGGATGGCCTCCGATCTCGATGTTTTTGGCCTCGGAGAAGAAGACCATCTGCCGGGGAAAACGGTAGAGGGTCTCCGCCACCGTGCCCCTTTCCAGGATCAGGTGGCTCAGGCCCTGGCGCTTGGCCTCGAGGGCCGCCGCCAGCCCTACAGGCCCCGCCCCCACCACCAGCACATCCACCATGCCCCTGAGTTTAAAGGACCTTGTAGACTTTCTCCCGTGGAATGGCTCACAAGCCCCGAGGTCTGGGTGGCCTTCCTCACCCTCACGGTGCTGGAAGTGGTCCTGGGCGTGGACAACGTGATTTTCATCAGCATCCTGGCCTCCAAGCTGCCGCAGGAAGAGCAGGACCGAGCCCGCGTGGTGGGCATCTCCCTGGCGGCGGTTACCCGGATCCTCTTTCTCCTTTCCATCGCCTGGATCATGGCCCTGAAAAAGCCCCTCTTCGCCCTCTTGGGCCACGAGGTTACCGGAAAGGACCTGGTGCTGATCGCCGGAGGGCTTTTCCTCCTCTACAAGTCGGTGCGGGAAATCCACGAGAAGCTGGAAGGAGAACCGGGCCACGCCATCAAAAGGGTGGCCCCCTCCTTCGCCGCAGTGATCGGGCAGGTGCTTCTTCTGGATATCGTTTTCTCCATAGACTCCGTCATCACCGCCGTGGGCCTCACCCCCCATGTGCCGGTGATGGTGGCGGCCATCCTCACCTCGGTGGCGGTGATGCTCCTGGCCTCCAAGGGCATCTACGCCTTCGTGAACCGTCACCCCACGGTGAAAATGCTGGCCCTCGCCTTCCTTCTCCTCATCGGCTTCACCCTGGTGGCCGAGGGCACGGGGGTGCACATCCCCAAGGGGTACATCTACTTCGCCATGGGCTTCGCCGTGCTGGTGGAGTGGCTGAACCTTCGTGCAGGGCTTAGGGGGAAACCCGTCAAGCTCCACGAGCCCTACGAGGAGGAAGCGTAAAATCGAGCTGGAGGTGCCTTATGGAATACCGGATTGAGCGGGACACCATGGGCGAGGTCAAGGTACCAGCGGACCGCTACTGGGGTGCCCAGACCCAGCGCTCCCTCGAGCACTTCAAAATAGGGGCCTTTCGCTTCCGCATGCCCCTGGAGGTGATCCGCGCCTACGGGATGCTGAAGAAAGCGGCGGCCAGAGCCAACTTAGAACTGGGGGAACTTCCCGAGGAAATCGCGAGGGCCATCATCCAGGCGGCGGAGGAGGTCATCCAGGGGAAGCTGGACGACCACTTCCCCCTGGTGGTCTTCCAGACGGGAAGCGGCACCCAGACCAACATGAACGTGAACGAGGTCATCGCCAACCGGGCCTCGGAGCTTCTGGGGAAGCCCCTGGGCTCCAAGTACGTTCACCCCAACGATCACGTGAACCGGGGCCAGAGTTCTAACGACACCTTCCCCACCGCCATGTACGTGGCCGTGGCTTTGGCCCTCCACCAGAGGTTTTACCCGGCAACGGAGGCCCTCATCGCCACCTTTGAGGAAAAGGCCAAGGCCTTTGACGGCATCGTGAAGGTGGGCCGCACCCACCTCATGGACGCGGTGCCCATCACCCTGGGGCAGGAGGTGGGGAGCTGGGCGGCCCAGCTCAAGAACACCCTGGCCATGGTCAAGGAGGCGGAAAAAGGACTTTATAACCTGGCCATTGGGGGCACGGCGGTGGGCACGGGCCTGAACGCCCATCCCCATTTTGGTGAGCTGGTGGCCCAGTACCTGGCCGAGGAAACGGGCCTCCCCTTCCGGGTGGCGGAAAACCGCTTCGCCGCCTTGGCCGCCCACGACGAGCTGGTGCACCTTATGGGGGCCCTCAGGACCTTGGCCGGGGCCCTCATGAAGATCGGCAACGACATCCGCTGGCTGGCCTCCGGGCCCTACGGGGGCATCGGGGAGATCTTCATCCCTGCCAACGAACCCGGAAGCTCCATCATGCCCGGCAAGGTGAACCCCACCCAGGTGGAGGCCCTCACCATGGTGGTGGTGCGGGTCTTCGGCAACGACCACACGGTGGCCTTCGCCGGAAGCCAGGGGAACTTCCAGCTCAACGTCTACAAGCCGGTGATGGTGGATGCCGCCCTCGAGTCCATCAAACTCCTGGCCGACGCCATGGAGTCCTTCAACGAGAACCTGGCTAAAGGCATCGAGCCCAACCTGGAGCGAATAGAGGAACACCTCCAGAAAAACCCCATGCTGGCCACCGCCTTGAACAAGGCCATCGGCTACGACAAGGCGGCGGAAATTGTGAAGAAGGCTATAAAGGAAAAGAAGACCCTGAAGCAAGCTGCCCTAGAGCTGGGTTACCTCACGGAGGAGGAGTTTGACCGCATCGTAGTTCCCGTGAGGCTGGCCAAACCTCATGAGGCTTGAGGTCATTTGTGAGAACGCCCACCCCGCTTGGGGTGGGCACTACTATAGTGAGGTTTGGGAGGTGAGGTATGCCGTATCCGTTTAAGCTACCGGAACTGGGTTACCCGTACGAGGCCCTCGAGCCCCACATCGACGCCAAGACCATGGAGATCCACCACCAGAAGCACCATGGGGGCTACGTGGCTAACCTCAACGCTGCCTTGGAGAAGTACCCCTACCTGCACGGGGCCGAAGTGGAGACCCTGCTCCGTCACCTGGCCGCCCTGCCCGCGGACATCCAGACCGCGGTGCGCAACAACGGGGGCGGGCACCTGAACCACAGCCTCTTCTGGGAACTCCTCACCCCTGGGGGGGCCAAGGAGCCCGTAGGGGAGCTAAAAAAGGCCATCGACGAGCAGTTTGGCGGCTTCCAAGCCCTAAAGGAAAAGCTCACCCAGGCGGCCATGGCCCGCTTCGGCTCCGGCTGGGCCTGGCTGGTCAAGGATCCCTTCGGCAAGCTCCACGTCATCTCCACCCCCAACCAGGACAACCCCATCATGGAGGGGTTCACCCCCATCGTGGGCATCGACGTCTGGGAGCACGCCTACTACCTCAAGTACCAAAACCGCCGGGCCGACTACCTGCAGGCCATTTGGAACGTGATCAACTGGGACAAGGCGGAAGAAATCTACAAGCGGGGCTAAACCTCGCCGTCTTGGCCCGGGGCCCTTGGCCCCGGGCTATGTTTTTAGGATTCGCCTTACCGCCTCCTCCAAGGCCTCCACCGCCTCTCGCACCCGCCAGGCCCCCTTGTCCCGCGCCCCGGCGGGGTTGGAAATGGCCCTGAGCTCCGCCCCCCGCACCCCCAGGGCCAGGCAGGCCCGGGCGAAGGCCGCCCCCTCCATGCTCTCCACCTGGGCCCCCCAACGGGAGGCCAGGGCCTCCGCCTCCTCCGGGCTTTCCGTGACCAGATCCCGGGTGAGGCCCACCGCCACCTTAAAGCCCAGGGCCTGGGCCATCTCCCCCGTGAGGCCCGGATCAAGGGGAAAGCGGTTGTAGAAGGTCTTTCCCTGGAGGACCAGAGCGGGGAACCCCAGGGGCTCAAGCCCCCCGCGAAGCCCCAGGTCCGCCTCCACCTCCTCCCCCACCAAGACGGCCTCCCCTAGGGCCAGACCCGAGCCCGGGTAAGCCCCGGCGATGCCAAAAAGCAAGGCTTTCTCCACCGGGTTTTGGCTGGCCCAGGCCGCCAGGGTGAGGGCCGCGTTCACCTTGCCGATACCGGTTTCCAGCCAGACAAACCCCTCTCCCCTAAGCCCCTTCCTTTCAAGGAAGGTAAAGGGCTCCCCCTGGAGGAAGGGGGCCTCGAGGGGCGTGGGGGAAAGGAGGAGCCACATCACTCCACCACCTTAAATCCCAAGGCCTCGGCCCGCTCCACGAAGAACTGGATGTTCTCCGCCTTCACCTCGCCCCCCAGGCTCTTGCGATCAAAGGCCTCCTCCGCCGCCAGAATCATGGTCTCGGCCAAGCAGGCGGGCACCTGGTCGGGGGAACCGAAGTGAAGGTCTAGGGTAGCCTTGGCCCTCCCGGGAAGCCGCACCACACCCCCGGGGATGACCCTGACCCCAGGTACCTTTTTAACCGAAGGATGCACGTCGGGGGGCACGCCCTCGTCATAGATCCAGGCCCCTGGCTTCACGTGTTCAGGGTAGATCACCGGGTTCGGATCGCTGGTGGCGGTGAAGACCAAATCCGCCTCCCGAATGGCGGTCACCTCGGTGGTCACCTGGATCTCAGGCGCTTTCCCCTTTCGCTCCAGGTTTTTCCGAAGGCTTTCCGCTGACTTCTCCAGGCGCTCCCGGTCCCGGCCCACCAGGATGAGCCTGCCCACCAGAGGGGCGATCTGTCGGGCGATGCCGAAGGCCACCACCCCGTTCGCCCCCACCACCGCCGCCGTGGTGTTTCCCAGTTCCTTGCCGCCTTGGGCAAAGTGGGCCAGGATACCGGGGATGGCGGCTTTGACGGTGCCCGCGGTGTAGGCCCCCCCGTTCGTCACCTCTATACCCGGCACCGCCTCCTGTACCCTTTTGCCCTTCTCCCCCACCACGCTCCAGAAGGCTCCCAGGCCCACCACCGTGGCCCCAAGCTCCTTGGCGAGCCTGGCCCCTTGGATGGCCCGCCTTACCGCCAGCTCCGGCTTAGCCTTGATCTGGTGGGGCAGAAGGGGAGCGGAGATGAGGTGGCACAGAACCTCCCGGCCATCCGCCGTCCTCACTCCCCTCACCTCCCCCACCTTCATGGGGCGGAAAAGCTCCGCCAAACGTTCCATCCAGGCCTGCCGCAAAAGCCCCAGGCGCACCAGAGGACGGGCCCAGCGGAAGCGGGGGCTTTGCCAGAAATCCTCCACCGTAAGGGGATGGATGAGGAAGGCGCAGACCACCTGCCTTTCCGAGGGCAAGGGCATGGGGTTACCGAGCCTGGGCTCGGTGCCTTCCAGGATACGGCCCAGGTTCTCCTTGTAGCGCCAAAGGGCGAGGAGGAAGAGGAGGCCGGAAAGAAGCTTCTCCTGAAGTCCAAACCCGCCGAAGAGGGCGACCCCAAAGAGGCCCAGGGGAAGCCCCAGGGCCCCCAAGGAGGCGTACCCCGTGAGGGCGTAGAGGGCGAGGGCCAGGGCCACGGGCACCATCCCTAGGGCCGGAGCCAAAGGTAAACCCGCCAGGATCCCGAGGAGCACCCCCGCCCCCTTAGCCCGGAGGGGCCAGGGATCGCGGAAGAAGAGGGGATAAAGGTGGCCCAGGTAAACCGCCACCCCCAGGGCCAAAAGCTCCGGAAAACCAAGGCCCAAGGCCCGGCCCAAGGCCAGGGGCAGGTACCCCTTGAGGAAGTCCAGGAGAAAGGTCAAGAGGGTGAGTCCCAAGCCCAGCCGCTTCAGGGCGGTTTCCAAGCCCAGGGCGTAGGGGCTTGCCGTGCGCAAGTCCACCCCCCGCCGCCTGGCCAGCCAGTACCCCAAGGGCAAGGCGCCCAGGGCATAGGAAAGGGGCAAAAGGACGAACATCATCGCAGGTAGTTTAGCCCGGCCACCGCCCCACCCGTAAGGAGGAAAACGATAAGCCCGGCAGCCAGCACCCCCAGGGAGATGGCCAGGAGGGCGTAGCGCCTTTTTAGACCCAAGACCACCGCCAGCACCGCCCCGCTCCAGGCCCCGGTGCCCGGCAAGGGCACGGCCACGAAGAGGAAAAGGCCCAGGGCCCCCAGGCGCTGCACCTGCTCTTCCCCCTTAAGGCGCACCCGGGCCTCGAGGGCCGCCCAGAGTTTGGCCAGGAAGGGCACCCGGATCAAAAGCGCCACCGCCCAAGGCAAAAGGAAGAGGGCCACCGGGGCCACCAGCAGGTTGCCCAAGAGGGCCAGCAGGAAAGCCTCTCCTGGGGAAAGCCCCAGGGCCACCCCCAGGGGAATGGCTCCCCTCAGCTCCACCACCGGCAGGGCGGCCACCAGGACCACGTAGAGTTCAGGAGGCATGCTCACAAAAGGAAACCCGCCGCCAGATCGGGACGGGATCCGGACGGCGGATCACGGGAAACAATGCCTTAGGCGCGGGCTGCCTTGGCCTTCTCCACCAGCTCGGCAAAGGCCCGGGGCTCCCGCACCGCCAAATCGGCCAGCACCTTGCGGTCCAGCTCCACCCCCGCCCGCTTCAGGCCGTGGATAAAGCTGGAGTAGTTTAGGCCGTGCTGGCGGCAGGCGGCATTAATGCGCACGATCCAGAGCTTGCGGAAATCCCGCTTCTTGCGCTTGCGGTGGGCATAAGCGTAGTTGCCCGCGGCGAAGAGGGTTTCCCGGGCCTTGCGGACGCTCTTGGAGCGAAGGCCCCAGTAGCCCTTGGCCAGCTTAAGGATCTTCTTGTGCTTCCTGCGGCGAACGACACCGGTTTTGGCGCGCGGCATCCTCTACCTCCTCACTCGTAGGGCAGAAGGAGCTTTACCCGCTCCGCCTCCGCCTGGGCCAGGGCGAACCTCCGCCCCTTCTGGCGGATGACCTTCCCGGACTTGTGCCAGTTGAGGTGCCGCTTTCCCGTCTTCATGGCCATCACCTTGCCCGAAGCGGTCACCTTCACCCGCTTCTTGGCGCCCTTGTGGGTCTTCATCTTCGGCATACCCTTCCTCCAAGCCCTGGGAAGCGCCCCACAGGGGGTCTTGCAGGCTCCCCAAAGCCCTCACACTATACCAAAGGGAAACGAAAAGGTCTAGGCTTTCGCCATTTAGCCCCCATGGGGCTGACCTAGGCTTACGCCATTTAGCCCTTCCGGGGCTGGCCTAGGCGGATACCTTGGCCGGGGCCAGGAGCATGTTCATATCCCGGCCCAAGAGTTCGGGCTTCATCTCCACCACGGCCAGGCCCTTCAGGTCCTCGGCCACCCGCTCGAGAAGCCTCTCCCCTAGCTCGGGATGGGACATCTCCCTTCCCCGGAACATGATGGTGACCTTGACCTTGTGGCCTTCGGCCAAAAAGCGCTTGATATGGTTCAGCTTGGTCTGATAGTCGTGGTCGTCGATCTTGACCCGGAACTTGATGGACTTCACCTCGGTGCGCTTGGCCTTCTTGCGGGCCTCCTTCTCCGCCACCTGCTGCTCGTAGCGCCACTTGGAGTAGTCCATGATGCGGGCCACGGGCGGATCGGCGGTGGGACCCACCAGCACGAGATCCAGGTCCTGCTCCTGGGCCAGGCGCAAGGCCTCCCGGGTGTCCATAATGCCCAGCTGCTGCCCATCGGCCCCGATGACCCGCACCTGCCGTGCGCGAATGCGTTCGTTAACCAGATACTCCTTTATCTACACCACCTCCTAGCCCGCGGGCTCTCCCTGCATGGCTTGCGGGCTAAGGGGAGTGTAGCAGGAAAACCCCAGCGCCTACAATGGGGGCATGGTTCAGCTGGAGAAAGGTCGGATCTATCGGGTTTTCCTCAACGATCCAGAACGGCGAAACCCCCTTTCCCCCGAGATGGTGGAGGGGCTTTTGCAGGCCCTCGAGGAAGCGGAGAGAGATCCCGAGGCCCGGGTCCTGGTCCTTTCGGGCCGGGGAAGCGCCTTCAGCGCCGGGGCCGACCTGGCCTTCTTGGAAAAGGTGACGGAGCTGGGAGCCGAGGAGAACTACCGCCACTCCCTTTCCCTCATGCGCCTCTTCCACCGCCTCTACACCTTCCCTAAGCCCACGGTGGCGGCGGTGAACGGCCCGGCGGTGGCGGGAGGAGCGGGCCTGGCCACCGCCTGCGACCTGGTGGTCATGGACCAAGAGGCCAAGCTGGGCTACACCGAGGTAAAGATCGGCTTTGTGGCCGCCTTGGTCTCGGTGATCCTGGTGCGGGCCGTGGGGGAGAAGGTGGCCAAGGACCTCCTCCTCATGGGCAGGCTCATGGGGGCCGAGGAGGCCAAGGCTCTTGGGCTGGCGAACCGCGTGGCCCCTCCTGGCAAGGCTCTGGAGGAGGCTTTGGCCCTGGCGGAGGAGCTGGCCAAAAATGCCCCCACCTCCTTGCGCCTCAGCAAGGAGCTCCTCTTGGCCCTCCCGGGGATGGGCCTGGAGGACGGCTTCCGCCTGGCGGCCTTGGCCAACGCCTGGGTGCGGGAGACAGGGGACCTCAAGGAGGGCATCCGGGCCTTCTTTGAGAAGCGGCCCCCTAGGTTCTGAAAAGGCATAGCCTTGGAGCGGTAGGAGGGTTTTGGACACCCGGCAAGGGCTATACTCCCCTTATGGGCCTTGTTCCCCCCTGCTTCATCACCGAGATCGTGGAGAAGGACCTGCGGGAAGGGAAGTACGAGAAGCTCCTTACCCGCTTTCCTCCAGAACCCAACGGCTATTTGCACATCGGCCACGCCCGGAGCATCGTGCTGAACTTCGGCCTGGCCCTGGACTTTGGTGGAGAGTGCAACCTGCGCTACGACGACACCAACCCGGAAACGGAAAAGGAGGAGTACGCCCGGGCCATAGAAGAGGATGTGCGCTGGCTGGGCTTCACCCCCGATCGGGTCCTCTACGCCTCCGACTACTTTGAAACCATGTACCAGTGTGCCCTCGAGCTCATCCGGGAGGGCAAGGCCTACGTGGACGACCTCTCGGAAGAGGAGATGAGCGAGCTCAGAGCCCAGGGAAAGCCAAGCCCCTACCGGAACCGGAGTGTGGAGGAAAACCTGGAACTCTTTGAAAGGATGCGCCGGGGGGAGTTCCCCACGGGAAGCCGGGTTCTAAGGGCCAAGATTGACCCCGCCCACCCCAACTTCAAGCTGCGGGACCCCGTGCTCTACCGCATCGTGCACGCTCCCCACTACCACGCCGGGGACCGGTGGGTGGTCTACCCCATGTACGACTACGCCCATCCCCTGGAGGACTTCATCGAGGGCGTCAGCCACTCCCTTTGCACCCTGGAATTTGAGAACAACCGGGCCATCTACGACTGGGTGATCGAAAACCTCAAGGGGAAGTGCGGCCTGCCCCTCGCCCCCAGGCCCTACCAGTACGAATTCGCCCGCCTGGACCTCACCCACACGGTGCTCTCCAAGCGGAAGCTCATCCGGCTCGTGGAAGGGGGGTACGTGTGGGGTTGGGACGACCCCAGGCTCCCCACCCTAAGGGCCCTACGCCGGCGGGGGGTGCGGCCTGAGGCCATAAGGGAGTTCGTGCGGCGCACGGGGATCTCCAGGAACGAGGCCCTCATCGAGATGGAGCTCTTTGAGGAGGTGGTGCGGGACGACCTGAACCCCATCGCCCCCAGGGTCCTAGGGGTACTGGACCCCCTAAGGGTGGTCCTTACCAACTATCAGGGGGAGGAGTGGCTAGAAGCCCCCTACTGGCCCCGGGATATCCCTAGGGAGGGAACAAGGGCCCTGCCCTTCTCCCCCGAGCTCTACATCGAGCGGTCCGACTTTAGCCTGAATCCGCCCAAGGGCTGGAAGCGCTTCGCCCCGGGGCAAAGGGTGCGCCTACGGCACGCCTACGTGCTGGAGCTGGAGGACGCGGTGGAGGAAGGGGGGGAGGTGCGTCTCCTCAAGGCCCGCATCGTTCCCGGCACCCTGGGGGCCAACCCCGAGGACGGGGTGAAGCCCAAAGGGGTCATCCACTGGGTTTCCGCCCGCCACGCCCTGCCCGTGGAGTTCCGGCTCTACAACCGGCTCTTCCTCACGAAGGACCCGGAAGAGGGCGGGGATTTCCTCAAGAACCTGAACCCAAGGGCCCTCGAGGTCCGGCGGGGTTTCATCGAGCCCAGCGTCCTCCAGGACCCCAAGGACACCCGCTACCAGCTGGAGCGCCTCGGCTACTTCTGGCAAGACCCGGTGGACTCGAGGCCCGAGGCCCTGGTGATGAACCGCATCGTGCCCCTCAAGGAGGGGTACCGGGCCTAAAGCCCCACGCTCAAGCCCACCGCCCCCCCGAGGCCGAAGCCCTGGGCGGGAGCCAGGTAGTAGGTGGGGTGGAGCTCGGCGTAGACCCCCACGAAGGGGAGGGGCAGGTTGAGCCAGGTGCCGAGGACCGCCCGCAGGCCTCCTTGGCCCCGGGCGTCCTGGGGCAGGGTGAGGCCAGGACCGCTGCCGTAAAAGGCCCCAAGCCCCAGGTAGAGGTCGGTGAGGGGCACCTTGAGGAGGAGGTCCGCCCCGCCCCCCAGGGCCTCGAGGCCCACGCCCCCGTAGACCCGCCCATCCAGCAGGAGGGGCACCAGGGGAAAGCGCAATCCCCCCTGCACCCCAAAAGGGCTTCCCCCGCTCACCTCAGCCCGCTGGGCCAGACCCAAGGCCAAAGCCACCGAAAACACCGCAAGCCACCTACGCACGCCGCACCTCCTCTAAAAGTACCTCCACCCGGGCCATCCGGGCCCGGTGGGCCCCGGGTTCGTAATCCACCAGGACCCCATCCACCTTGAGCATGCCCAAGGCCCTGAGGAAGGCTTCCTTCAAGGCAGGGCTTTCCAGGGCACTTACCCGCATCCCTAGCTCAGGATGCCGGGCCAGGAAGCTCTGGGCCAGGGCCTCGGAAGTCCAGATACCGGAAAGCCTCTGCCCCAAGACCTCCAACACAAGGTGTTCCCCAGGCTCCCCCTCCAGGATGTACCAGGGCCCCGAGAGATCCATCCCCGGCATAATACCCCTCGTGAGGCTGGACCGCTACCTGGTGGAAAGGGGCCTAGCGGAAAGCCGGGAGAAGGCCCAGAGGCTTATCCAATCCGGCCAGGTCAAGGTGGCCGGGCAGGTGGTGACCAAGCCCGCCCACAGGGTGCCGGAAGGAGCCCAGGTGGAGGTCCTCTCCCCGGAAAGGTACGTGAGCCGGGGGGCCTACAAGCTCCTGGGTGCCCTCGAGGCCTTCTCCCTGGAGGTGAAGGACCAGGTGGCCGCGGACCTTGGGGCCAGCACCGGCGGGTTCACCCAGGTGCTCCTGGAAAGGGGCGCCCGGCGGGTCTATGCGGTGGACGTGGGCAGGAATCAGCTCCATCCCCGCCTAAGGGAGGACTCCCGGGTGGTGAGCCTCGAGGAGCAGGACGCCAGGGACCTCCTTCTTCCCGAGCCCGTGGACCTGGTGGTGATGGACGTGTCCTTCATCTCCTCCACCCTGCTTCTGCCCAAGGTAAAGGAGCTCCTTAAGCCGGGAGGCGAGGCCCTCGTCCTGGTGAAGCCTCAGTTTGAACTGGGCCCGGGAGCGCACAAGGGAGTGGTGCGGGAGGAAGGCCTCCGGCAAAAGGCCCTGGCCCGGGTACGGGAGCAGGCCCAGGAACTGGGCTATCAGGCGCTGGGGGAAAGGGAAAGCCCCTTGCCGGGTAAGGAAGGAAACCGGGAGTTCTGGCTCTGGCTTAAGGTCCCTTAAGCCACTCCTCGGCGATCTGCACCGCATTGAGGGCCGCCCCCTTCAGGAGCTGGTCCCCCACCACGAAGAAGTCCAGGCCGTTGTCAAAGGCCAGGCTTTGCCGGATCCTGCCCACCTCCACCGCCCACTTGCCGCTGGCCGTGAGGGGCATGGGGTAGCGCCGGGCCTGGGGTTCGTCCACCACCTCCACCCCGGGGGCCTGGGCCAGGACCTCCCGGGCCGCCTCCGGGGTAACAGGGCGCTCGAACTCCACGCTCACCGCCTCCGCGTGGGCCCTCAGGGTGGGCACCCGCACCGCGGTGGCGCTGATGCGGAGGGAGGCATCCCCGAAGATCTTGTGGGTCTCCCACACCACCTTCATCTCCTCCCGGGTGTAGCCGTTTTCCTGGAAGGCGTCGATGTGGGGGAGGACGTTGAAGGGCAGGGGGTGGGCGAAGACCTCAGCCTTGGGGGCCTCCCCGTGGAGGTAGCGGTGGGTCTCGTGGAGGAGCTCCTCCATCCCCTTGGCCCCCGCGCCGCTGGCCGCCTGGTAGGTGGCCACGATGACCCTCTTGGCCCGGAAGGCCCGGTGCAACGGCCAGAGGGCCATGGCCAGGATGGCCGTGGTGCAGTTGGGGTTGGCGATGATGCCCTGGTGCCGGAAGATCTCCTGGCGGTTCACCTCCGGCACCACCAGGGGCACCTGGGGCTCGTAGCGCCAGGCGCTGGAGTTGTCGATCACCAAGGCTCCCCCTTGGGCCCAGACCGGGGCCAGGGCCTTGGAGAGGGAACCCCCGGCGCTCGCCAAGACCAGGTCCACGGGCAAGGGCCCCTCGGGGAGGGGCTCCACCGGGATGGCTTCCCCCCGGAAGGAGATGGTCCTGCCCGCGGAGCGGGGGGAGGCGTACAGCCTCAGTTTGCTCAAGGGAAAGTTGCGGGCCTCGAGGACCTTCAGCATCTCTTGCCCCACGGCCCCCGTGGCCCCCACCACCGCCACCCTCATGCCCCGCCCTCCTCGCTGAGGCTTATCTCCTCCCACATCACCTTGGCGTGGGCCCAAAGGTGGGTAAGGCTGTGGAGGATCTCCTCCTCCAAGACCTTCCTCTCTTCCTCTCCAGCTCCCTTGAACCGCTCATAGAGGACGCGGAGGTGGTCCACCTCCCCGAAAAGCTCCTGCCAGAAGGCTTCGGGGATGCCTACGACCCCCTCAGCCTGCGGATGAGCCGCCTTCGTTCCCTTTCCCATACCCGGATCTCCCTCTCCCACTTCCCAATGAGGCCCCAGTCCGGCTGGGACTTCTCCAGCTCCGCCCTGATCTTCTCCTGGTGTGCCTGGATCTGCCGCTCCAAACCCTCCAACCGCTTGCGGATATGCTTGTTGATGCCCACGTCGCCACCCGGCAAACTGTTGTTCTTTAGTTTACCACTTGAGCCTCTCTCGCAAAAACCCTTCCAGCTCGTCCACGTGAAGCCGGATCTGCTCCATGGTGTCCCGGTCCCGCACCGTGACCGTGTCCTTGAGCCGGGTGGTCCCGTCCTTGCTCTGACCGATGGTGTCGTAGTCCACGGTGATGGCGAAGGGGGTGCCCACCTCGTCGTGGCGGCGGTAGGCCTTGCCGATGTTGCCGGTGTCCTCGTAGAGGATGCGCCCGAGGCCCAGGCCCTGGAGGCGGGCCTTCAGGGCCTTGGCGTAGCCGGTGATCTCCGGGCGGTTCTTGGCCAGGGGGATGACCGCGGCCTTGATGGGGGCGAGCTGGGGCTTGAGCCGGAGGACGATGCGTTCCTCCCCACTCGGAAGCTCCTCCCGGGTGAAGGCCTCGGCCATGAGGGCGAGGACCCCCCGGTCCACCCCCGCGGAGGGCTCGATCACGTAGGGCACGAACCACTTCCCGGTGTCGGGGTCGCGGTAGGCGAGGCGGGCGGTGGAGTGCTCGTTTTTCAGCACCCGGGCGCTGATGCCAAGCTCCTCCTGGTCCTTGGTGTGGCTTCCCAGGTCAAAGTCCGTGCGGTTGGCGATCCCCTCCAGCTCCTCGAGGCCGTGGGGAAAGCGGTAGAGGAGGTCCACCGTGGCCTTGGCGTAGTGGGCAAGCTCCTCGGGGGGCTGCTGGTAGGGGACCAGGTTCTCCCGGCTCAGGCCCATCTCCTGCCACCAGCGAAGCCTTTCCTCCACCCAGTAGCGGTGCCAGTACTCGTCCTCCCCCGGGCGGACGAAGTACTCGATCTCCATCTGCTCGAACTCCCGCACCCGGAAGATGAAGTTCCTGGGGGTGATCTCGTTGCGGAAGGCCTTGCCGATTTGGGCGATGCCAAAGGGGAGCTTGCGGCTGGTGCTATCCAGGACGTTCTTGAAGTTGATGAAAATGCCCTGGGCCGTTTCTGGGCGCAAGTAGGCCAGGGAAGCTTCGTCCTCCACCGGGCCCACGTAGGTCTTGAACATCATATTGAAGTAGCGGGGCGGGGTCCAGTCCCCAGGCTCCAAGGTGGCGGGATCCAGCACCCCAGCTGCGGTCATGGCCCCCCAGCCCTTTCTGGGGCCTGCATCATGGCCTGGACCAGGGCATGAAGGTTACCCTCCTCCACCTCCATGGCCCGGTAGAGCCGCCCCAGGAGCCCCTCCGGTTGTTCCTTGAGGAGGTGGTCCAGGCGGTAGCGCTTCTTAGTGAGGCGGTTGTCCACCATGGGGTCGGCAAAAGTGGCCTCGTGGCCGGAATAGTGGAGGACCAGGCGATGGGTGAGGATGCTGGCATCCAACCCCTCCATGTCGTCCCGCTCGTAGACGTTCCTGCGCCACCAGGCCTGCTTCAGGTTGTTCTTGAGCTCCACCCCCAAAGGACCGTAGTCGTAGGTCCCCTGGAGGCCCCCGTAGATCTCGGAGCCCTGAAAGATGAACCCCCTGCGTTTGCAAAGCGCCACCAGTTCATCAAGACTACTCGCCGGCATCGTCCCTCCCGAAAGGGGGCTTGGCCCCCGGTTAAAGGGCATCTTACCGGATGCTGGGCCCTTTTTGCTCCTGGCAGCCCCGGCCAAGGACCTTCCCCAAGGCCAAGGTAATCCCAGGCGCAAACTCCACCGCGGGCTCCATTAGGCTAGAATGTGGGAAGAGGGGAGCATGAACAGGTACGACGATCGCGCCAGGCTGGTTTTTCACTACGCAAGGGAGGAGGGGAGCCGCTTAGGCCACTCCATGATCGGCCCAGAGCACCTCCTCCTGGGCCTGATGCGCGAGGGGGGTACCGCGGCCCGCATCCTCCAGGAGTACGGGGCAAGCCTCGAGGCCATGCGCCGTATGGTGGAGGAGCTGGTGGGCCGCGGGGAGGGAAGCCGCACCGGAGAACCCCCTGCCATTACGCCCAGGGCCAGGCGGGTCATGGAGCTGGCCAGCGCCGAGGCCCGCAACATGGGGGCCCCGGTGATCGGCACCGAGCACATCCTCCTGGGCATCATCCGCGAGGGGGACGGGATCGCCTACCGCATCCTTTCCCACTTCGCCAAGGACGTGGACGCCATCCGCTGGCGTATCCTCTCCATGGCCGAGGGCCGGGAACGGGAAAAGCCGGTGAACACCCCCTTCCTGGACGAGTACGGCCGCGACCTCACCAAGGAAGCCCGGGAAGGCAAGCTGGACCCGGTGATCGGCCGGCAGGAGGAGATCAACCGGGTGATCCAGATCCTGGCCCGGCGCACCAAGAACAACCCGGTCCTCATCGGGGACCCTGGGGTGGGCAAGACCGCCATCGTGGAGGGCCTGGCCCAGGCCATCGTGGAGGGCCGGGTACCCCCCATCCTCAAGGGGGCGCGGGTGGTGGCCCTGGACCTGGCGGGGGTGGTGGCGGGCACCAAGTACCGGGGGGAGTTTGAGGAACGCCTCCGCCAGATCATTGAGGAACTCAAGAACGCCAAGGTCATCGCCTTTATCGACGAGCTCCATACCCTGATCGGGGCCGGGGGGGCAGAGGGCACCTTGGACGCCGCCAACATCCTGAAGCCCGCCTTGGCCCGGGGGGAGATCCAGGTGATCGGAGCCACCACCACGGGGGAGTACCACCGCTACATCGAGAAGGACGCCGCCCTGGAGAGGCGCTTCCAGCCGGTGATCGTCTTGGAGCCTTCTCCGGAGGAGACCCTGGAGATCCTGAAAGGGCTAAGGCCCCGCTACGAGGCTCACCACGGGGTCATCATCCCCGACGAGATCCTGGAGCTTTCCGTGAAGATCGGCATCCGCTCCCTCCCCGGGCGCAACTTCCCCGATAAGGCCATCGACCTCATCGACGAGGCGGCGAGCCGGGTGCGCCTCAACGCCTCCCTGGGCCTCCCCGTGGCCGAGGAGGAGGACGGAACCCCCATGGTCACCCGGGAGGACATCGAGGCGGTGGTGGACTCCTGGGGCGGAGTCTACGTGGACGACAAGGACGACGAGAAGCTCATGCGCCTCGAGGAGGAACTCAGAAAGCGGGTGGTGGGCCAGGAGGAGGCCATCCGTGCCCTGGCCAGCGCCCTCCGTCGGGCCCGGGTGGGCCTTGGGGGGAGGACCCGGGTGGCGGCCAGTTTCCTCTTCGTGGGGCAAAGCGGGGTGGGCAAGACCCAGCTGGCCAAGGCCCTGGCCGAGGTCCTCTTCGGCTCTGAAAGGGCCCTCATCCGCTTTGACATGTCCGAGTTCCAGGAGCCCCACTCCGTCTCCAAGCTGATCGGGGCCCCTCCGGGCTACGTGGGCTACGAGCAGGGGGGCCGGCTCACGGAGGCGGTGCGCCGCCAGCCCTTCAGCGTGGTGCTCCTGGACGAGATCGAGAAGGCCCACCCCGATGTGTACAACACCTTCCTACAGGTGCTGGACGAAGGCCGCCTCACGGACGGCATGGGGCGCACCGTGGACTTCCGCCGGGTTATCCTCATCATGACCTCCAACACCGGCTACAACGTGGGCCCGGCCATCGGCTTCACCAGCAAGGAAGTGGACACGGAATCCCCCCTCAAGGCCCTCTTCACCCCCGAGTTCCTGGACCGCCTGGACGAGGTCATCCGCTTCCGCCCCCTCACGGAAGAAGAGCTGGTGCAGGTGGCCCGGATGATGCTGGAGGACATCCAGAAGGAGCTCAAGGGTCGGGACATCATCGTGCGCTTTTCCCCCGAGGTGGCCCGCTTCGTGGTGGAGCAGGCCCCCAAGACGGGGAGTGCCCGGGCCATCCGGAGCATCATCCGGGAACGCATCGAAGATCCCCTCTCCCTGGCCCTCCTCAAAAAGCCCACCGGTCACCTCTACGTGAACGTGGAGGATGGGCACCTGGCCTTCCACGAGGTGGAGGGGGAGGAGCTTTTGGTCTAGATGTTCCCAGGAATCCCAAGGCCCTGCCTCCTCCCGAGGGGGCCGCTTTTTCTTGGGCCCCTAGAGGCTTGAACCCATGGCCAGGACCTCCTACGCCTGCGTGGAATGCGGTTACCGCACCCCCAAGCCCCTGGGGCGGTGCCCGGCCTGCGGCGCCTGGGACAGCTTCCAGGAAGTAGCCCCCTCCCCCGCCCGTGCCCCATCCCGCCAAGCCCACCTGGAAGCCCCCTCGCCGATTCCCCTTTCCCAGGTGAACGAGGCCGAGGAGAAGCGCTTTTCCTCGGGTCTTTCTGAGGTGGACCGGGTCCTGGGCGGGGGGTTCGTGCCGGGGGAGGTGGTCCTCCTGGGGGGGGAACCCGGGGTGGGCAAGAGCACCCTTCTTCTGGAGCTGGCCAAGCATCTTACCCGGAAGGTCTACTACCTGGCCGGGGAAGAGTCCCCAGCCCAGATCAAGCTCCGGGCCAGGAGGCTCGGGGTGGAAGAGCTCCTCCTCCTAAAGGAAGTCCGCTTGGAACCCCTTCTTTCCCTCCTGGAACGGGACCCTCCCGAGGTGCTTTTTGTGGACTCCATACAGACCATCGAGGCGGGGGGAAGCCCTGGCAGCCTGGTGGCGGTGCGGGAGGCCACCCATGCCTTCGTGCGCCTGGCCAAGGAGGGAGGCATCACCACCCTTTTGGTGGGCCACGTGACCAAGGAGGGGGTGGTGGCCGGGCCCAAGAGCATTGAGCACGCGGTGGACGCCACCCTCTACCTGGAAACCGCCGGGGTCTACCGGGTGCTGAGGAGCGCCAAGAACCGCTTCGGCCCCGTGGGGGAGCTCGGGGTCTTTCGCATGGAGGAGGAGGGCTTGGTGGAGGTGAACAACCCCTCGGAGGCCTTTCTCCTAGAAAGACCTTTGGGGGTGCCGGGAAGCGCCGTGGCCCTGGCCCTGGCGGGGGAACGGGCCTTGGCCCTCGAGGTCCAGGCCCTGGCCGCCAAGACGCCCTTCCCCGCCCCCAGGCGGGTGGTGCAGGGCCTGGACGCCAGGCGGGTGGACATGGTCCTGGCAGTCCTGGAAAGGCGGCTTGGTCTCCCCTTGGGAAACCTGGACATCTACGTGAATCTGGCCGGGGGGCTTAGGGTTTTGGACCCAGGCCTAGATCTGGCGGTGGCCCTGGCGGTGTATTCTGCGGTGGTGGGCAAGGCCCTACCCCCGGACCTCGCCCTGGTGGGCGAGGTGGGGCTTTTGGGCGAGGTGCGAAGCGTCATGGGACTGGAAAGGCGGCTTAGGGAAGGGGAGCGGGCGGGGTTTTCCCGTTTTGTGCACCCGGGGAACACCCGCTCCTTGGGGAAAGCGGTGGAGCAGTACCTGGGATGAGCCCCCAACTCCTCTTCTACCTCCTTTTCGCCTTCCTGGGCTACCAGCTGGCGGTGGCCCTGGAGGGCCTAGGCCTCCTTCCCCGCTCGGCTGGCCTCCTCTCCCTCAACCGCCTCTATCTGAGCCTGGCAGGTTTCCTGGCAGGGGTTCTCCTGGCCCCCAGACTGGAAAACTTCTGGGAAAAGCGGCTTGGGCGCCTCAGGGAGCTTCCCCCGGAATTGCCGGTGGCCCTGACCCTGGGAGCTACCCTGGGGCTTCTCTTTACCGTGCTCCTCACCAGCCTCCTTTCCCAGATCCCAGGGTTTTCCCCTTACCATAGCCTCCTCTTGGCCCTGTTCCTGGTGGGGCTCTTCAGCTACCTGGCCCTGGGGTACAAGGACTACTTGCGCTTACCGCAAAAGCCACCCCGACCCCTGGGGGGTAAGGTGCTGGACACCAGCGTCCTGGTGGACGGCCGCGTGGCGGAGGTGGCGGCCACGGGTTTCCTGGAAGGCCCCCTTTATGTGCCCCACTTCGTGCTGAAGGAGCTCCAGCACTTCGCCGATAGCCAAGACCCCCTAAAGCGGGCCAAGGGCCGGCGGGGGTTGGAAACCCTGGAGCGGCTCAAGGAGACCGCGGGCCTCGAGGTGCTGGAGGAGATCCCCAAGGGGGAAAGCGTCGACGAAAAGCTCCTCTTCCAGGCCCGCTCCTTGGGCGCCGCCCTGGTGAGCAACGACCTGGCCCTCTTGCAGATGGCCAGGATCTACGGGGTAAAGGCCCTTTCCGTCCAGGCCCTGGCCCAGGCCCTAAGGCCCCAGCTCCAGGTGGGGGACACCCTGAAGCTCCTGATCATGAAGGAGGGGAAAGAGCCCCACCAAGGGGTGGGCTACCTGGAGGATGGCTCCATGGTGGTGGTGGACGGGGGCATCCGCTACCGGGGGCAGGAGATCGAGGTGGTGGTCACCCAGGCCATCCAGACCCAGGTAGGGCGCCTCTTCTTCGCCCGGCCCGCCGCGGAAGCCTAAGGAACCCCCTAAAGGGCCCTTCCCTGCCCTCTGGACCCCTCCGCCCGCACAGGGTGGGTTAGGAAGCCCGCCTCCAGCCCCGCCAAAGGAGGTAGGCCCCCGCTAGGATAAGGACCAGGGGCAGGGCGTAGGTGAGAAAGCTCCGCAAGGGGGCGCTGGCCAAGCCCAGGGGCACCAAGACCCCCAGGGCCGGCCACAGGGCCCAGCGGTGGCCCAGCAGGAAGAGAAGCCCGAAGGTGAGGGCCAGGCCGAGGAAGAGCAGGAAACCCGCGTCCGTGCCCGGAAAAAGCCCCTCCACCAGGGCCACCGCCGCCAGGGAGAGGAGGATCCCCCCAGGGATCAGGGCCCACCATTGCCCCCGGTCTGCCACATAGACCCCGGCGAAGCCTAAGCCCACCCCCAGCAGGAAGAGCGCCCCACCCCAGGCCGCTTCCCCCGCCAACAGGGCCAGCCCCAAGCCCAGCAGGCCCCCACCGGGGATCAAGGCCCACCAGAGGCTCCGGTCCTGGAGGTACGCCACCAGAAACCCTCCCCCACCCCCCAGGAACACCAGGCCCAGGAGCACCCGCCCAAGCTCCACCCCCAGGTTCTGGAGGAGGAGCAGAACTCCCAAAAGCACAAGCGCCACCCCTAGGGCCCAACCGCCGCCTTTGCCCGCCATGAGCGCCCTCTTTCCCCTCCAGGCTACCGGGCCTAGCCGCTCCTGAGAAGGGTATAATGCCCCTCGGCCTTGGCCGACCAAGGTCAGGGAGGTGGACCTTGAACCTGCACGAGTATCAAGCCAAGGAGATCCTGGCCCGCTACGGGGTACCGGTGCCCCCCGGCAAGGTGGCCTACACCCCCGACGAGGCCAAAAGGATCGCGGAGGAGCTGGGCCGGCGGGTGGTGATCAAGGCCCAGGTGCACGTGGGCGGGAGAGGTAAGGCCGGGGGCGTGAAGCTGGCGGACACCCCGCAGGAAGCCTACGAGAAAGCCCAGGCCATCCTGGGCATGAACATCAAGGGCCTCACGGTGAAGAAGGTCCTGGTGGCCGAGGCGGTGGACATCGCCAAGGAGTACTACGCCGGCCTCATCCTGGACCGCGCCCAGAAACGGGTGGTCCTCATGCTCTCCAAGGAAGGAGGGGTGGACATCGAGGAGGTGGCCGCCGAGCGCCCCGAGGCCATCCACAAGTTCTGGATCGACCCCCACAAGGGCTTCCGCGCCTTTGAGGCCCGGGAGATGGTGAAACGGGCGGGCCTCGAGGGCAACCTCAACAAGCTGGCCCAGGTCCTGGTAGCCCTCTACCGGGCCTACGAGGGGGTGGACGCCTCCATCGCCGAGATCAACCCCTTGGTCATCACCACGGACGGCCAGGTGGTGGCCGCCGACGCCAAGATCGTCCTGGACGACAACGCCCTCTTCCGCCACCCGGATCTGGCGGAGCTCAGGGAGATCGAGGCCGAGCATCCCCTGGAGGTGGAGGCCAGCAACTACGGCTTCGCCTACGTGAAGCTCCAGGGCAACATCGGCATCATCGGCAACGGGGCGGGCCTCGTCATGTACACCCTGGACCTGGTGAACCGGGTGGGCGGCAAGCCCGCCAACTTCCTGGACATCGGGGGCGGGGCCAAGGCGGAGGTGGTCTACAACGCCCTCAAGGTGGTCCTCAAGGACCCGGACGTCAAGGGGGTCTTCATCAACATCTTCGGCGGCATCACCCGGGCGGACGAGGTGGCCAAGGGGGTGATCCGGGCCCTGGAGGAGGGCCTCCTCACCAAGCCCGTGGTCATGCGGGTGGCGGGCACCGCCGAGGAGGAGGCCAAGAGGCTCCTCGAGGGCAAGCCCATCTACATGTACCCCACGTCCATTGAAGCGGCCAAGGCCATCGTGGCCATGGTGGGAGGTGCGGCGTGATCCTGGTAAACCGTGAAACCCGCGTCCTGGTCCAGGGCATCACCGGCCGGGAAGGGCAGTTCCACGCCCAACAGATGCTCGCTTACGGCACCAAGGTGGTGGCGGGGGTGACCCCAGGCAAGGGAGGTACGGAGGTCCTGGGCCTCCCCGTCTACGACACGGTGAGGGAGGCGGTGGCCCACCACCCCATCGACGCCTCCATCATCTTCGTGCCCGCCCCTGCGGCGGCGGACGCCGCCTTGGAGGCTGCCCACGCGGGCATCCCCCTCATCGTCCTCATCACCGAAGGCATCCCCACGCTGGACATGGTGCGGGCGGTGGAGGAGATCAAGGCCTTAGGAAGCCGCCTCATCGGCGGGAACTGCCCCGGCATCATCAGCGCTGAAGAGGCCAAGATCGGCATCATGCCCGGCCACGTGTTCAAGCGGGGCAAGGTGGGGCTCATCAGCCGCTCCGGCACCCTCACCTACGAAGCGGCGGCCGCCCTCTCCCAGGCGGGCCTGGGCACCACCACCACGGTGGGGATTGGCGGCGACCCGGTGATCGGCACCACCTTTAAGGACCTCCTCCCCCTCTTCAACGAGGATCCCGAGACCGAGGCCGTGGTCCTCATCGGGGAGATCGGGGGATCCGACGAGGAGGAGGCCGCAGCCTGGATCAAGGAAAACATGAAAAAGCCCGTGGTGGGCTTTATCGGCGGCCGTAGCGCCCCCAAGGGCAAGCGCATGGGCCACGCCGGGGCCATCATCATGGGGAACGTGGGCACCCCGGAGTCCAAGCTGAAGGCCTTCGCCGAGGCAGGTATCCCCGTGGCCGACACCATCGACGAGATCGTGGAGCTGGTGAAAAAGGCCTTGGGCTAAATTAAGGCTCCCACCCTGGCTTGGCCAGGGTGGGGTGTTTTCATACCCTGCCCGTGGCCTCGGCCATCCAGCGAAGCCGTTCCCCGTGCTCGGCAAGGAGCTGGCCGGGCCTAAGCCGCCAAGCCCAGTTGCCCGAGGGGCGGCCGGGGTAGTTCATCCGGGCCTCGCTTCCCAACGCCAACACATCCTGCACGGGGTAGACGGCCAACCTTGCCACCGACTTCATCCCCAGGTGCATGAGGGCCCAGGGGATCTCCCCTTCCCCGTGGAACCCAATCCCCCACGCCGCCAGGTAGCGCCCAAGGAAAGCCCGCTCGTGGGGGGTAGCGGTGCGGTACCAGCCCAGGGTGGTGTCGTTGTCGTGGGTGCCGGTGTAGACCACCACCCGGCCGTGGGAGGGGTAGTTGTGGGGCAGGAAGGGGTTTTCCATCCCCCCATCAAAGGCGAACTGCAGGACCTTCATCCCCGGAAGGCCAAACCGGTCCCTTAGGGCCTCCACCTCGGGAGTGATCACCCCTAGATCCTCCGCCAAGATGGGCACCCGGCCAAAGGTTTCCTGAATCTTCTGAAAGAGCTTCTCCCCCGGGGCCTTCACCCAGCGTCCCTCCACCGCCGTGGGGCAGGAGGCGGGGATCTCCCAGTAGGCTTCGAAGCCCCGGAAGTGGTCGATGCGCACTAGGTGGAAGAGCTCCAGGGCCTTCCTCAGGCGGTCTATCCAGAAGGAGAAGCCCTCCTTTTCCAGCACCTCCCAGCGGTAGAGGGGGTTCCCCCAGCGCTGGCCCGTTTCCGAAAAGTAATCCGGTGGCACCCCCGCCACCACCGTGGGCCTTCCCTCCTCATCCAGGTGGAACCACTCGGGGTGGGCCCAGACCTCTGCGGAGTCCTCGGCCACGAAGATGGGCATGTCCCCGATCACCTGAAGACCCAACGCCTCCGCTTCCCGCCGCAACTCCCCCCACTGCCGGAAGAAAAGCCACTGGGTCCAGGCGTGGAAGACCACCTCTTGGGAGAGGGCCGACGACGCTTCCCTTAAAGCCCTTTCCTCCCTCAGGCGTAGGGGCATGGGCCAGCGGTTCCAGGGAAGGCCCCCGTGGTGGGCCTTCAAGGCCATGAAGAGGGCGTAGTCATCCAACCAGTTCCTTTCCCGGTCCCGAAAGGCCTGGAAGGCCTCCTTTTCCTCCCGGCAAGCCCGCTCCTGGAAACCCCGGAAGGCTTCCCTAAGCGCCGGCCACTTCCAGGCGTAGAGCCAGCCGTAATCCACCCGGTCCTCCGGAAAACCGGGGTCCTCGAGGCGGAGATACCCCGCCTCCGCCAAAGGGCGGAGGTCGATGAGGTAGGGGTTCCCGGCAAAGGCGCTGAAGGACTGGTAGGGGGAGTCTCCGTACCCTGTGGGCCCTAAGGGCAGGACCTGCCAGTAGCGGGCCCCAAACTCCCCCAGGAATCGGAGGAAGGCGAAAGCCTCCCTGCCCAGAACGCCAACCCCATAGGGTCCGGGAAGGCTGGTGGGGTGGAGAAGCAGGCCGTAGGCGCGCGGAAGCTCCATGGGCCCAGTTTACCCCAGGTTTGGAAACCCTTCCAGAGGCTGACAGGGCCTAAGCGGTTTGGGTCCACCAGGGAACCGGGCAAGCCCCTGTCTAGCCCACCTTGTTCCCCTTCTCGTCGTAGGTGTAAAACCCTCGGCCCGTCTTGCGACCCAGAAGCCCCGCCTGCACCATGCGGCGGAGAAGGGGGGAGGGCCGGTACTTGTCGTCGCCAAAGCCCCGGTGCAGCACCTCCATGATGGCCAAACAGGTGTCCAGGCCGATGAAGTCCGCAAGTTCCAAGGGACCCATAGGATGGTTCATCCCCAGGCGCATGACCCCGTCGATGGCCTCCTTGGTGGCCACCCCTTCCCTTAGGGCCTCAATGGCCTCGTTGATCATGGGCATGAGGAGGCGGTTGGAAACGAAACCGGGGTAGTCCTGGACCTCGAGGGGGGTTTTCCCCATCCGCCTCGCCACCTCCACCACCACATCCCGGGTTTCCTCGGAGGTAAGCTCCCCCCGGATTACCTCCACCAGCTGCATGACGGGCACGGGGTTGAAGAAGTGCATGCCAATGAAGCGCTCGGGCCTACCCGAGTAGCGGGCCAAGGCGGTGATGGGAATGGAAGAGGTGTTGCTGGCCAGAATCGCCTCGGGCTTCACCAGGCTTCCCAGGCGCTCAAAGAGGCGGCGTTTTTCCCCCTCGTCCTCCACGATGGCCTCTACGATCAGGTCCGCCTCCGCCAGGTCCCCCAGGACCACGGTGGAGCGGATCCGCCCTAAGGTGGCCTCGAGGTCCTGCGGGGCAATCCGCCCCTTCTCCACGAACCTGCCTAGGGAACGCTGGATGGCCTTCAGGCCCCTTTCCAGGAAGCTTTCGGCCACGTCCACCAGCACCACCTCAAAACCCGCCTGGGCCGCCACCTGGGCGATCCCGCTTCCCATCTGCCCTGCGCCCACCACGCCGATTTTCTTCACCTCCATACCGGCACCTCGGGGGCTATTTTACGCCCTTAAGGTTCACCAAAAGGACGCCCATCAGGGCCAGGGTCCCGCCCACCAGGGATAAGGGGGAGGGCACCTCGCCCAGCCAAAGGTAGGCGATCAGGATGGCCAGGACCGGGGAAAGGTACAAAAAGCTGGACAAACGGGAGGCCGGGGTGCGGGAAAGGGCGTAGGTCCAGGTGAGGTAGGCCAAAGCACCCGGGAAAATCCCCAAATAGACGGTGCTGAGAAGGGCCGGGCGAGGGGCGGCGCGAAGGGCCTCCCCCAGGCCGGGAAGGAAAACGAGAAGGGGAACCGTACCCAGCACCATGGTGTAGACCGTCATCTCCCGGCTGTTGTAACGGGCAAAAAGAGGTTTCTGCCAGACGAAGTACAAGGAGGTGGAAAGGGCAGAAAGCAGGATCAAAAAAGCTCCCGGGCTCAAAGACACCCCACCCCCCTCGCCAAAGGCGATGAACAAGGAACCCATGAAGGCCAGGGCAAATCCCAGTAGCCCCAGGGGCTTAAGCCGCTCCCCGAGAAGGAAGTAGGAGAGAAGTGCGGTAAACACCGGCCCCGTGGCGATGAGGAGGCTCGCCGCCCCGGCGCTCACCGTAAGCTCCCCGTAGACCAAGGCGGTGTGGTACACGGTGATGCCCAACACCCCCAGGAGGAAAAGCCGGGGAAGGTCCTCCCTCCTGGGGGGGCGGAGGCCCTGAAACCGGGCATAGAGGAGGAGAAGGGCGCTGGCCACCAAAAAGCGCAGGAGGACCAGGTGGCCCGGACTCAGGCCCTGCAAACCCGCGCGGATCCCCGCGAAGGCGCTGGCCCAGAAGAGGATGGTGAGGAAGGCGGCTGCCAGGGCCTTAGGTTCCATAAGGACCCACCAGATAGTAGAGCCCCTGGTGCAAAAACCCCCTCTCCAAAAGGGCGTTTACCTCCTTGGCCTCCACCTTGCTCACCCGCTCCTTGACCGCGGAAAGGGAAAGGTAGCGCCCCGTGTAAAGGTATTCCATCCCCAGGTGGAAAAGCCTCCCCATGGGGGTTTCCCCCGCAAACACCAGCGCCGTGGCCAGGGGCGTCTTGGCCCTCTCCACCTCCTCCTCCCGCACGCCCTTGAGGGCGATCCGGCCCAGTTCCTCCTGAAGGACACCCAGCACCGCCTCCTTGTTCTCTGGGTCCGCCTGCAGGTAGGCGTGGAAGAAGCCTGCCCGGTCCGCCTCCTCGTGGCCAAAGGAGGCCGCCTCGGCGAGGCCCGTATCCACCAGGGCGAAATGGAGCCGCCCCGAACCCTCCTCCCCCAGAAGATGGGCCAGTACCTGGGCGGCAAAGCGTTCCTCCGCCTGATAGCCTACCCCAGGGAAAAGGCCCACCAAATAGAGGGCCCGGGCCTTCTCGTAGGGGTGCTCCTCCACCCCCTGGGCGGGGCTTAAGGGCGGGTAGGCCCTTCCCGCCTCCCCCAAGGGCCAATCCTCCGTAAGCCTTTCCGCCTCAGCCACCAGGGCCCCGAAATCCACGTTTCCCGTGGCGGCCAGGACCATGTTCCCAGGAAGGTAGCGCCTTCCGTGGTACTGGGCCATCTGGTCCCGGGTGAGGGCTGTGATGCTTTCCCCCGTCCCCAACACGCTATTCCCCAAGGGGTGGCCGGCGAAGAACCGAGCCCGGGCCCAGTCGTAGGCCATAAAACCGGGGCGGTCCTGGTAACGGGCGATCTCCTCCAGGATCACCTTCTTCTCGGTGTCAAAGTCCTCTTGGCGCAAGGCGGGGCGCATGAGCCTGGAAAAGAGTTCCAGAAGGGGAAAGGCGAACTCCGGCAACACAGCCCCGTAGAAAACCGTGGCCTCCTCGGAGGTGAAGGCGTTGTACTGGGCCCCCAGGCGGTCAAAGGCCAGGTTCACCGAAAGGGCATCCATCCCCTCGGGGCCCTTGAAGACCATGTGCTCCAGGAAATGGCTTACCCCGCTCTCCCCGGGGGCCTCGTCCCGGGCCCCGGTCTTGACGAAATACCCCAAGGCCACGCTGCGGGCCCCAGGAACCACCTCAGCGATGACCCTCAGGCCATTCCTTAGTTCCGCTTCACAAAACATCGTCCACCTCGCCCAAAAGCCCCACCCAGGGGTTGCGGTAGGGATGCGCCCGCAAGAAGGCGTTCACCGCCTCGAGGCCCGTGTTCTCTATGGCCCCCTCGATCTCGGAAAGGGGCCGGATCCGCCCCAACATGTGGAGGTCCCGGGCCATGGAACCCGCCCGGCTACGGATGGATTCATCCGCCATCACCAAGGCGGTCTTCAAACCCACCTTGGCCCGGGAAAGCTCCTCCTCCGTGACGCCCTCCGCCAGGCGCTCCATCTCGGCCAGCATGACCCTTAGGGTTTCCCTGGCCCGCTCCTTGGTGGTGCCCCCGTAGGCCATGAGGAGGCCCTGGCCCTTCACCCCGGCGGGGAAGGCGCTCACCGCATAGACCAGGCCCCTTTTCTCCCGCACCTCGGTGAAAAGGCGGCTGCTCATACCTCCCGAAAGCACCTCCAAGGCCAGCCTGGCCGCGTAAAAACGGGGGTCCTCCGGCCCCACGTCGGGGTAGGCCAGACCGATTTGCACCTGGGCCGTAGGCCGCCTGAGGGCAAAGGAGTGGGGCTCCGAAAGAAGGGGGGGTGGGTAGGAGGCCCCTTCCCCCTCCCAGGCCAAAAGGGGCTCCACCGCCCCAAGAAGCCTTTCCCAGGAAACCCCTCCCGCCACCGCCAGGATGGCCCCCTTAGGGGTGTAGCGGCGCCGATAGTCCTCCCGCACCGCCTCAGGGGTAGCCCGTTTCAAGCTCGCTTCCTCCCCCAAGGGGTCCCGGCCGTGGGGGGAGAGGAAGACCCGTTTCCGGAGTTCGGAGAAAAGCTTCCTGGCGGGCTGGTCCTCCTGGGAAAGAAGGGCCTGCAGGGCCACGCTTCTCACCGCTTCAAAGCCTTCCTCGGGAAGCCGGGGATTCAAGAGAAGAAGGGCATAGAGCCGGAAAACCTCCTCCAGCACCTCCGGCAAAAAGGCGGCGGCAAAAAGGGTGTACTCCAGCCCCGCCCCGCTTTGCCGCCTGACCCCTAAGGCGTCTAGGGCCTGGGCCAGGCCCCGGGCATCCAGCTCCCCAGCCCCCTTCCACAACCAGCCCTCCATGAGGGTACTGGCCCCCAGAAGCCCCTCGGGCTCGTTCACCGCCCCGGCGGGCACCAGTAGCTGGAAGGCTACCCCGGGGTAGTCCCGCTCCTCGAGGGCCAGAACAAGCCCATTTGGCAGTCGCTCCACGCGGCTCACAGGCCTAAGGGTATCATGGAGGGCGTGAGGGAAGGGGAACTTCGGGAAAGGCTCCTCAGGCCCATCCTGCGGGAGCTAAAGGATGGAGCCAGGGACCAGGTGGTGGTGGGAGGCCTGGAAAACCTCATCCAGAACCTGGCCAAACCCTTCCCCAGGCTCCAGAACCTCTTCCAGGGGTACGGGGAGAAGACCCCGGAGGAGCGAAAGGAGATCCTGACGGAGGCCATCCGTTTCCTTAAAGACGGCCTGGCGGCCCCTCCCTCCAGGGCCCAGGCGGCCCCCACCCCTTCCCCGTCCCGCCGCCTTACCCCCAGGACGCCGCCCACCTCCTGGTTCCCCCCCAGAGCCGGAAGAAGCTTACGGAGCTTTCCCTCCACACGGTGCGGGACCTCCTCTACTACTTCCCCCGCCGCTATGAAGACCGCAGGACTCTCCCCGGGGTGCGCTTCCTGGAGGAAGGCCAGAAGGCCACCCTCTCCGTGCAGGTCTTGAGCAAGGAGCTGGTGAGAACCCCCAAGAAGGGGATGCAACTGGTGCAGGTGAGGGCCCAGGATGCCTGGGGCTTTCGCATCACCCTGGTTTGGTTCAACCAGACCTGGGTCCTTTCCCAGATCCAGGAGGGGGAGACCCTCATCGTCACGGGAAGGGTACAGAGGCGAAACGGGGTGCAGCTCTACGTGGAGCACTTCGAGAACGAGGGCACCGAGTCCCTCTCCACGGGCCGGATCGTGCCCATCTACCCTGCCAAGGAGGGCATCGGACAGGCCTTTTTGCGCCGCACCGTCCACCGGGCCCTGGAAACAGCCCTCCCTCTCCCCGACCCCCTGGAGCCTTACCGGGAGGAGCACCGCCTTCTCCCCTACTCCGAGGCCCTTCGCCAAATCCACTTCCCTGAGGACGAGGAGGCCCTGAGGAAGGCCCTCCTCCGCCTTAAGTTTGACGAGTACGTGCTCTTGGAGCTAAAGGCTCTCTTGGACGCCGGGGGGCTGGTCCTGGGCCGAGGCTTTACGGTGGAGGAAACCTGGACGGAAACCTTCAAGAAAGCCCTTCCCTTCCCCCTAACCCGGGCCCAGGAAAGGGTCATGGCGGAGATCGCCCAGGACATGCAAAGCCCCAGGCAGATGGCCCGCCTCCTCCAGGGGGATGTGGGCTCGGGTAAGACCGTGGTGGCCGCCTACGCCCTCTACCTGGCGGCCATGAACGGAGCCCAGGGGGCCCTTATGGCCCCCACGGAGATCCTGGCCAAGCAGCACTACCAGAACCTCACCCGCTACCTCTTCCCCTTAGGGGTGCGGGTGGAGCTCCTTCTGGGCTCCATGACCTCCAAGGAAAGGGAAGGGGCTATTGAGAGGCTTCTTTCCGGGGAGGCCCAGGTGGCGGTGGGCACCCACGCCCTCATCCAGGAGGGGGTGGGCTTTCGGGACCTGGGCCTGGCGGTGGTGGACGAGGAGCACCGCTTCGGCGTGTTGCAGCGGCGGGCCCTCCTGAAGCTGGCCAAGGTCCCTCCCGATGTGCTGGTGATGTCCGCCACCCCCATCCCCCGCTCCCTGGCCCTGACCCTTTATGGGGACCTCGAGGTCAGCATCCTGGACGAGATGCCCCCGGGGAGGAAGCCCGTTAAGACCAAGGTCCTCCCCCACCGCCTCCGCCTCCAGGCCTACGCCTTCGCCCGGGAGGAGGTGAGAAAGGAGCACCAGGTCTTCGTGGTGGCCCCGGCCATCGAGGAATCGGAGGAGCTGGACCTAAAGGCGGCCACCGCCCTCTACGAGGAGCTAAAGGGCCTTCTCCCCGAGGTGCGCATGGCCCTTCTCCACGGCAGGATGTCCGCACGGGAGAAGGATAGCGTCATGGAAGCCTTCCGAAAGGGGGAGTTTGACCTCCTGGTGTCCACCACCGTGGTGGAGGTGGGGGTGGATATCCCCAAGGCCAGCCTCATCATCGTGGAAAACGCTGAGCGCTTCGGCCTGGCTCAGCTCCACCAGCTTAGGGGCCGGGTGGGGCGAGGGGGGCTTGAAGGCTACGCCATCCTCATCGCCGGGGAAGCCAGTCAGAAAACCCTAAAGCGCCTTAAGGTCCTGGAGGAATCGGGAGACGGCTTCTACATCGCCGAGATGGACCTGAAGCTAAGGGGCCCTGGGGAACTCAGGGGCACCCGGCAGTCCGGCTACCCGGAGCTGAAGCTCGGGGACCTCCCCCAGGACACCGAGGTCATCGAGCAAGCCCGGGCCCTGGCCAAGCGCATCCTGGAGATGGACCCCAACCTTTCCCTGCCCCAGCACCAGGCCCTTAAGGAGGAGCTCCGGGCCCAGGCGGAGCGCATCGGCTTCCGGGAGGTCATCTAGGGAATGGCGGGGCCTGGGCAAATCCTCGCCAAGAGGTGAGGGATGAAGGCCCTGCCCCATCCCCATATCCCCGCCTTCGCCTCCGAGGGGGGAGTCCTTAGGGCCGAAAGCCTCCGAAGCTACCTTCTGGAGCTGCGGGAGGCCTACACTGCCTACGCCCCGGTACCCCCCGTGACCCTTTACGTGCTCTCCGAGGGGGACTGGCGGGCCCTGGTGCCCTACCCCTACGGCCTGGCCTTTCAACGAAGCGAGGGGGGAAGGCTTTCCCTGTTTGCTCCCCTCACCTACCCCGAAAGGCTCCTCCACCGTTTCCGAGAGGTCCTGCTTCCCCTAGGACCGCCTCCCATGGAAATCGCCTCCTTCTTGGACCTGAACCTGGGCCACGAGTACGCCCACGCCCTGCAGGTGGCCTGGCACCTGAGGACGGGGGTGAGGTGGCTGGACGAGTTCTTCGCCAACTACCTTTTCCTCCTGGGCCTGGGCAAGGCCAGACCGGATCTAGCGGAATCCCTCCTGGCCTTTAGCCGCTACCTGGGCCTCCTGGAACCGGAAAGGCGAAGCCTTTCCGCCTACGAGAGGAGGCGGGGGAACCTGAAAAGCGCCCTCTGGTTCCAGGCCCAGTTCACGCTGAAGTCCCGGGAAATCCTGGAAAGGAAGGGGGACGGCCTCCTCCTGGCCTTCCTCGAGGCCGCCCCCCTGGAGCGGAAAAAGGGGCACAGGATATTACTGGAGCTATACCCTGAGCTTAAGGCCTGGTTCGCCGCCTTCGGCCTTAAGGACGCACCCTAGGCGCCGCCTTCCCCTCCGCCAGGGCCCTAAGCCACTCCAGGAAGGAAACCTCCCCCACCTTCAAGGTATAGAGCTCCGGCCGGGGCAGGATGCAGTGCTGGCCACCCGGGGCAAGGTAGAAGGTATAGTTTTCCGCCTGGGCTGGGGCCAGGACCGCCCTCATGGCGCCTTCCGCCCACTCCCGGGCGGTGGCCTCAGAGGGGGCCCGCTCCCCCTTCATGAGGCCGTAGAAGAAGATCTGGGTGCCGTCCAGGAGGGTGGTGTACTGGGCGATACGGGCCTTAGGGAAGGCTTTGGCCAGGACCAGGTAGATCTCGGCCACCTCTGGGTTTTGGGAAAGGCCAGGAAGCTCAGGCAGGCGCGGTTTCCAAACCCTGAAGCCAGGGAAGTCCGGGGTGCGCACCCCCACCCCGGCGTCCCCGCAGACGGCCACCTGGGCGTTTTTGTAGGTGGACAGCACCTTGTCCGCCCAGAAGACCGCCCCGTAGGCCCCGGCGGAGCACCCGGTCACGAAGACCCGATCGGGATTGGTGTGGTTGCGGAAGACGTACTCCAAGGCTGCCAGGGCGTTCCTGGCCCCCTGGTGGTGGACCTTGAAGCCCCCGTAGTCCACCGTGGCCCGCCCCACGTGGAGATCCCCCGTGCAGTAGGGCACAAAGACATGGGTCCAACCGTGGAAGGGGTTGGCCACGCTTATGCGGTTGTAGATGCCCTGGGCCAAGAGGAGCTCTTGAACATCCACCCGCTTGCGGTAGGTCTGGCTTTGCGGGCCGCAGGTGGCGGCGTCCCAGCAGGCCCCGCCCCCCTGGAAGTCGATGACCACCTTTTTGGGATCTCCCGGGCTCACGTAAAAGCGATAAGGGGAGCCGTCCGCGCATACGCCCCCCGGCACCTCCACCGCCTTCCAGAGGGCCTCGAGGCCCTGGGCCAGGGCCAAACCCAAAAGTAAAAGCAAGGCGAGCAACCGCCGCATTGTTCACCTCCGCCTGCAGTGTATAAGGAATCTTGAACCAGGTCAAGAAAGGGTAGCCCTCCCGGCTGCCCCAGGGGCAAAACCCCCTCTAGAACACCGCCTTGCGTAGGATATCCGTCACGGAAACGATGCCGATCACCTCCCCTTGGATGACGGGGGCGCGGCGGATGCCGGTGTTGGCGAAGAGCCGGGCCACGTACTCCACACCCAGGTCAGGGTTTACCGTGATCACCGGCAGCTCTAAGCCCACTCCACCCGGCTTCCCGAGGGATGCTTACACACCACGAGCCTTGCGGGAAGCCTTTCCGCCAAAGCCTCCACGTGGGTGACGATGCCCACCAGCCGCCCCCGGGTGGGAAGGGCCTCCAGCACCCCCGCCACCACCTCCAGGGTCTCCGGGTCCAGGGTACCGAAGCCCTCGTCCAAAAACAAAGCCCCAAGCCGCCCCCGGGAAAGCTCTTCGGAAAGGGCCAGGGCCAAGGAGAGGCTTGCCAGGAAGCTCTCCCCTCCGGAAAGGGTCTTTACCGGGCGCACCGCCTCGGTCCAGAGATCCAGGACCTGGTACTCGTCCTCCTTGGAGCGCAGGCGGTAACGTCCGGCGGAAAGGGTAGCCATGAGCTCATCCGCCCGCTCCACCAGGTTCCTCTGCCTAAGGCCCAGGAGGTAGGCGGGGAAGTTATTCTGCTGGAGGTCAAAGGCCAGCTTCTCCCAGAGGTCCATCTCCCGCACCACCTCCGCCAGGCGGGCTTCCATCTCCCGGCGGCGCTTTATCCTTTCCCCCATCTCCTTAAGCCGCTCCTCCAAAACGGCCTTTTCTCCCATCCTGGCCTCGAGGCTCCCCTGCACCTCAGAAAGCCTTTCCTCTTCCCGGCGCAAGCGGGCCTCCACTTCCGCCAAAGGGGGAAGGGAACCAGGAAAGCGAGCCCTGGCCTCCCGTTCCACCTCCTCCAGGAGGGCTTCCACCTGGGCAAGCTCCTCCCGGTGGGCCCGGATCCTCTCCGCCAGGGCCTCCCGCTCCTTGGGGGGAAGGTAAAGAACCTTGGCCTCCTCCTCGGGCATCAGGTCCACCACCCGGCCCTTGGCCTCCTCCAAGGCCTTTCGCTGCTCCTCCTCCTGGGCCAAAAGCCCCGCCAGGGTCCGGGAGGCCTCCTCCCAGGCCCGGGCGAGATCGCGGTCCTGCTTTTCCTTTTTCTCCAGCTCCTCCACCCTCCGGGAAAGGGCCGCGATGTGCTCCGGCACCGGCCTGCCTCCCGTCCTCTCCCAAAGCAGGCGGTAAAGCCCGGCCGCCAGGGCCTCCTTCTCCCGGCGCAGGGAGGCCAGGGCTTCCCGGGTCTTTTCCCAGGCGATTTCCACCTCCTCCTCCAGGCGGGAAAACCCCTGGTGCAAACGCTCCTTCTCCTGGGAAAGCCGCTTCACCTCCTCCTCGAGGGCCCTGGCCTCTCCCTGTTTTTCCCGGTACTTTTCCCTAAGCTCCTGAAGCCTCGCCTGCGCCTCCTGCAGCTTCCCCTCCAGCTCCTTGGGATCCCCAGGGATGGGCTCCACACCCAGGGTCTCCAGGGCCTCACGTTTGGCCCTTTCCTCCTCCGCCACAGCCCCAAGCCGGGTCAGGACCTCCCGCAAGGCCTTCTCCGCCTCCTCCCGCCTTTCCCTAAGGGCGATAGCCCCGTGCCCCTCCAACGCCAGGGGGAGGCCGTGGACCACGCTGCCGCAAAGGGGGCAGGGCTCCCCCGGGCGCAAAAGGTCGCGGTAGGCCAGGAGCCCAAGCCGCCGCTCCTCCCGGGCCAGGTGGGCGAGTTCCGACTCTAGGCGCTCCTTTTCCGCCTGCAAAAGCCCCCGTTGCCTCCCGATCTCCTCCAGCTCCTGCTGAAGCCGGTGGGCTTCCGCACCCTTAAGCGCCCTCTCCAGGGCCTCCACCTGGGCTCGGGCCCGCCCTCCCTCCTCCACCAAGGCCGCCAGGGCCTCCCTAACCCGCTTCAGGGCTTCTTCCTTTTCCCTTAACCGCCCCTGCACCTCCACCGTGCGGGATAGCTCTCGCTCCTTCTCCGCCAAATAGGCCTCCTCCTGGAGGAGGGATTCCAAGGCCTCCGCGTAGGCCTCGGGAGCCAGGCCCAGCCTGGGAGCCAGGTGCTCCTTCACTCCCACCCGCCGCCAAAGGGCCTCGAGGGCCCTTAGCCCCTCCGCCTGCAGAAGGGCCCTCTGCGCTTCCTTCAGGGCCTCGGGGTCAAAGGCCAGGGCCCGGCGGTCCCCTTCCAGCTGGACAAGCCGGGCGCGCACCCTTTGGAGCTCCCTCTCCGTGGCCGCCAGGGCTTCCTCCTTCCTTCTCAAGTCCTGCCACAGAGGCAGGGCTACCTCCGCCTCCGAGGCCTTCTTGAGCCTTTCCTCCACCTCCGCCATGCGGGAAGCCTCGGCCTTCAGGCGGCCCAGACGGCCTTCCAGCTCTCCTTTGCGGAGGAGAAGCGCCTGAAGGCCCTTGAGCTCCGCAATCCCCTCCTCCAGGCGCTTTTTCTCTCCCTGAAGGCGGGCGATCTCCCGGGTTAGGTCCGCCAGGGCCCTTTCCAGGTCCTCCTTGGCCTCGAGGCTCACCCCAAGAAGCCCCGCAAGTTCCCCTTCCAGCCGGCCCTTCTCCTCCAGGAGGGCCGCCCTGCGGGAAGCCGCCTTTTCCCTGGCCCTTTCCAGCCGGGTAAGCTCAAAGAGGTCCAGGAGAATCCTGCGCCTCTCCTTGGCCTCTCCCTTAAGGAAACGGTCAAACTCCCCCTGGGGAAGGAGGAGGGCCCGGGTGAAGGCCTCGTAGGTGAGGCCCAAAAGCTCCTCCAAGGCCCGGTTCAAGGCGTCCAGGGTCTCCAAGGGTAACAGCCGCTCCCCCACCGGACCCAGCTCAAAAAGCCGTCCTTCGCTCCGCTTCCCCCGCACCCGCTCCACCCTGTAGACCCTTCCCCCCACCTGGAAGGTGAGGCGCACCCGGGCCTCGCTAGCCCCCGGGTGGACCAGGCTGGCTACATTCCGCCCCACCCGGGGCACCACCCCATAGAGGGCAAAGGCCATGGCGTCCAGGAGGGTACTCTTCCCGCTCCCCGTGGGCCCGGTGATGGCGAAAAGCTCCACATCGGAGAAGTCCACCCCCTGCCGCTCCCGGTAGGGGCCAAACCCCTCAAGCTCCAGGCGCAAGGGCCTCAAGCTCCACCTCCTTAAGCACCTGGTTAAACCGCTCCAGAAGCCCTTCCTCCTCCCGCCCCCGTTCCTTCAGGTAGCGTTCGTAGGCCTCCACCAGACCCAGCTCTGGGGCCAAGGTCCCATTCCCCCCGTCCTCAGGCCCTCCCGTGGTTTCCACCGCCAGGAGATGGGGGAGCCCCTGGAAGAGCCTCTCCTTCACCGCCGGGGAAAGCCGGCCCTCCACCACCACCCTGAGGTACCCGGGAAAGCGCTCCAGCTCGGAAAGCCTGGCGTCCAGCTCCTCGGGCTTCAGGCGGAGGGTTTTAAGGGGCTTGCCCCAGCGCTCCCTTATGGGGTGGACCCGCACCGGCCCCCTTTCCGGCACCTCCACCAGCAAAGCTCCCCGTTCCGCCTCCTCCCCTTCGCCGAAGTCCAGCTGGACGAGGCTTCCCGCATACCAGGCCACGGGGGCCTCGGAAACCTGTTGCTGGCGGTGGATATGGCCCAAGGCCACGTAGCGGGCTCCCAGGGGGAGGGTAGAAGGAGGAACAGCGTAGCTTCCCGTGAGGTGGAAGACGAACTCCCCCGCCCCCGGGCGAATCCCCTCCAGGGCAAAGTGCCCCAGCATAAGGGGGCTTTCCAGGTTGGCAAGGATCCGCCGCATGGCCTCCGCGTAGGTGCGGTGGCGCTCCTCGGCCTCCTGCAGGACCTTTTTCACCAGGATGCGCTCGGATACAAAGGGGAGAAGGGCCGCCCTGAGCCCTCCCACCTCCACCACCCCCCCTCCTCCCGGAAAAGGGGCCTTCCCCGCACCGCCGCCCCCGCCAGGGCGAAAAGGGGGGCGAGGGCCTCGAGGCGCTCCTTGGGGTCGTGGTTGCCCGCGATGACCAAGGCGGGAACCCCAAGCTCCCTAAGGCGCAGGAAAAACTCCACCGCCATGGCCTCGGCCTCGGCGGAGACCTGGGGGCGGTCAAAGAGGTCCCCGGAAACCACCACCAGGTCTACCCCCTCCTTGGCCACCATCTCCAGAAGGGTTTTCAACGCTTCCCCGATCTCGGGGGTGCGGTCCACGCCCTTTAATACCTTGCCCAGATGCCAGTCCGCGGTGTGCAATAGGCGCACGGCTCCCATTATGCCAGCCGGCGGCCCCCCGCCCTAATGGGTGTGGCCATGATCCTCGGGCGGCCCACTTCTCCCCCCCCGGAAGAACCAGGCCGCCATCAGGGTGGTGAGGGGTACCGCCAATAAAAGCCCCAAGGAGCCCAGCACCATGGAGGCGATCTCGGCGGCAAAGGGCTCGGTGTTGAGGAGGAAGCGCAAGGGGGTGGGGTCCTTGGTGAGGAGGAGGAAAAGGGGCAAGGAGCCCGCGGCGTAGGCCAGGACCAGGGTGTTCACCAGGCTGCCGATGTGGTCGTAGCCCACCTCCATGCCCCTACGGTAGAGCTCCCCAAGGCCAAAGCGGGGGTTGGCGTGGGCCAGGGCCTGGACCACCGCCGCCTGGGTCACGCTCACATCGGTCAAGGCCCCCAAGGTGCCCACCACCACCCCCGCCAGGAAGAGGGAGAGGAGGTCCACACCCCCCCACTGCCGGAGGAGCAGGGCCTCCTCCGAGGCCAGGCCCGTAAACCCCATGCCCCGGGTGAAGAAGAGCGCCAGGAACAGGACGAAGGCCACCGAGGCCAGGGTGCCCAAGAGGGCCGCGGTGGTCTTGCGGTTTACCCCGTGGACCAGGTAGACGGTAAGAAGAAGCACCCCCACGCTTCCCAAGAAGGCGAAGAGAAGGGGATTCCCCCCCGCCGCCACCTTGGGAACCACGAAGTAGACCACCACCAAAAGGCTCAGGAAGGTGCCTAGAAGCCCCCTAACTCCCTTCCCCCGGCCCAGGAGGGCGGCCAGGAAAGCGAAAAGGCCCAAAAGGCCAAAAAGCCAGGGGATGCGGTCGGGCTCGGTCACGTAGGTTTTGCCGCCCTCCTGGTAGAGGACCACCCGTTGGCCCACTCGGTACCTGCCCCCGTCCACGGGCAGAAGGGCTTCCCGCTGCGTCCCCGCCACGGCCACCTGGGCCACCCCCCTCCCGGGGTCCAGGGAGAGGATCCGCCCCACCAGGTAAGCCCCCTCGCCTTGAGCCCAGGCGGAAAGCAGCCACAACCATAGGGAAAGCCATACAAGGCGCATGGCCCCACTCTACCCGCCCCGGATGAAAATTTCTTCTCAAGATGCTACCCTAGGGGTATGGAGCGCTCCACCCGGCAACGGCGGGCTATCCGGGAAGCCTTTCTGGAAGCCGGCCGGCCCCTATCGCCCCAGGAGGTCCTGGAGCTGGCCAGGAAGAAGGTGCCCTCCTTGGGCCTCGCCACCGTATACCGCACCCTGAAGGGCCTGGTGGAGGAGGGGTTCCTTACCCCAGTGGCCCTCCCCGGCGAACCCGCCCGCTATGAGCCCGCGGGCCGGGAGCACCACCACCACTTTCTATGCCGCTTTTGCGGAAGGGTGTATGAGCTTTCCGGTTGCGACCTAGCCTTGGAAAGCCACCTGCCCCCGGGCTTCCTGGCCGAGGGGCACGAGGTGACGGTTTACGGCCGCTGCCCAGACTGCACCTAGGGACGGCCCGGCGAACGCTTCAAGGCCGCATCCACTTCCGCCTGGGACAACAGCTGGGCCCGGTAGGGTTCCTCGGTGATGGCCGAGAGGTTTCCCGCAAAGGCCCTCAGGTGGTTCCAAGAACCTTGCATGAGGTTCTGGTACAGCGCCACAATGTCCGGCCGCTGGGTCTGGGCCAGGCGTACCCGCAGGTCCTGAATGTCCAGCTCTTCTATGTAGGCCCCCACCGCCAAGGCAGCCTGAAGGGAAGCCTGCCCCTTGGCCACAAGCTCCTGGTACAACCGGGCCAGCTCAGGATTGCTGAACTCGCCCACGCCCTTGCCTTGGGCAGGATCGGACAGGCCGTAGGCCGTGAGCAGGCGCGCCACCGCGGCCATGTGTTGCTCCTCGCTGCGGGCAATGTTCTGGAAGGCCGGGATGGGGTAGAGCTTACCCAAGGTCAGGTACACGTCCCTCGCCAGCTTCTCCTCCTCCCGCATCCACAAAAGCCCCTCGCGTTCTTGGGGCGTCAGGGTAGAGGCGGGCGAAACACCCACCTGCGCCGCACCCATTCCCAAAAGCACCGCCACCGCCGCTGAAGTTAACGTCCAAAGCATGCCTCGCATCTTCACTCACCTCCCGGCCCTAAGGCCGAACCCCAGCATGCGGGGAAGGCGGTGAACCCGGGAGCCCCAAACCGTGAACCCCCGGTGAACGCCTACTCCCAGGCTGGGTAGAGGGCCCAGGGTGCGCTCCAGCGAACCTCCTCGAGGGCCCCATCAAAGCGCAGGATGGCCGCCAGCCGGGCCCGGGAGTAAACCCGGTAGGGCTCCTTGGGGATGAAGGCGGTCACGATGTCCACGTGCCGAGGGGTGGCGTACTCCAGTACCACGTGCAGGGGAAGCTTCAAGCGGGGAGGAAAGACCATGTAGCCCAGGACCAGCATCCTTTGCTCCTCGGGATAGATGGCCAGCTCCCTGCCCCATTCCAAGGCCCTTAGCACGTCCAGCTCGGTAAAGCCCTCCTGAAGCATGTGCTTGGCCACATGGGGCCCCAGGCGGTAGCGGCCTTCCCGGAGGTGGGGAAGAAGGTCTTCTAGCCTACGGAGCTTGCGCACGCAAACCCACCCCCTTTGGCCCCAGTTTAGGGCTAGGAGCGGAGAAAAGTGTGCCCTTTAGCGGTAAGGGCCCAGGGCGGAAGGGTCCCGCACCGCTAAAAAAGCCCCGTACACCCGGCTCGCCCCTGCCTTAAGAAGGGCTTCCTTGGCCCTTAAGAAGGTGGCCCCGCTGGTGAGAACATCGTCCACGAGAAGCCAGCTTCCCTCCACCCGCAGCGCGGGAACAAAAAGATCCTCGGGCAGGCGACGCCGGGCCCGGCCCCGGGTGGGCTGGCCTGGGGTGTAGCGCACCCGCCGCAAAACCCGGAGATAGGGAAGCCCAAGGCGGGCTGCCAGGATCCGCCCCAGGAGCTCTGGGGGATTGTAGCCCCTAACAACCAACCGGGGAAGCAGGGTGGGGACGGCGGTAACCCCGGAAAGCTTCCAGCCCTGGGCCAAGACGGCCTCCGCCAAGGGCTCGGCCAGGAGGGGGGCAAGGCCGAACCGTCTGCCGTACTTCAAGGCCCGCACCATCCCTCCCACCCGCCCGTAAAGGCCCAGGTAAACCATCTCCCCCGCAGCAAAGGCCCTCAGGCCCTGGCGGCAGGCGGAGCAAAGAAGGGGCGCATCCAACTTCCCACCGCATCCCGGGCAGGCATGGCCCGATAGGCTCTCAAGAAATCCCCAAAGCATCCCGTAAGGCTTCGTCAAAGGGTGGGTAGAGGATCCCTTTCTCCGTGATGATGCCTGTAAGGTAGCGATGAGGAGTGATGTCAAAGGCGGGATGGTAGGCAGTTACCCCCAAGGGGGCAAGGCGCACCCCCCTTAGCTCCAAGACCTCCTCGGGGGAGCGTTCCTCTATAGGGATCCCCTGCCCACTTTCCAGGCTTGGGTCCACGGAGGAAAGGGGCAGGGCGGCATAGAAGGGAATCCCGTGGTGGTGGGCGAGAACCGCCAGGGTATAGGTGCCGATCTTGTTGGCGAAGTCCCCGTTTAAGGCCATGCGGTCCACCCCCACGATCACCGCGTCCACCAGGCCCTTTCCCATGAGGAAGCCCGCCATGTTGTCCGTGATGAGGGTAGCGGGAACCCCGGCCTTCTTGAGCTCGTAGGCGGTGAGCCTGGCCCCCTGCAGGTAGGGCCGGGTTTCATCCACCCAGACATGGGAAACCCGCCCCTGGCGGTAGGCCTCCACAATGGCCCCCAGGGCGGTGCCGTACCCCCCTGTGGCCAGGGGGCCGGTGTTGCAGTGGGTGAGGACCTGGCCCCTTAGCACCTTGGCCCCATGCAGGCTTATGGCCCTTTCCGTTTCCTCCACCTCCCGCCGGATGGCCTGGGCCTCCTTAAGACTTCCCGCCAGGTTCCCCCAGTGGGGGCGCATGCGATCCAAAGCATAGAAGAGGTTCACCGCCGTGGGGCGGCTTCCCCGCAGGAGCTGGTCCGCTTCCTCCGGGCTTTCCCCAGAGAGGTGGGCCAGGACCATGCCGTAAGCGGCGGAGACCCCGATGGCCGGAGCCCCCCGCACCACCATGGTCCGGATGGCCTCCGCCATCTCCTTGGCGGTGCGGATGGGAACCCAGACCTCCTCCAGGGGAAGCTTCCTCTGGTCCAGAAGCCAGAAGACCCCCTCCTTTTCCTCAAAGCGAAAGGGCAGGACGCGCTCCACGGCAAAAGCTTACCGGAGGCGGAGGACCCTGTCGTCCCCCGGGCGCACCTGGCCACGGCCATCCCGGTTGGAGGTGGTGACCCAAAGGGCCCCGTCCGGGCCTACCCGCACCTCCCGCAGGCGGCCATAGCCGGAAAGGGCGGTCTCCACGCGTACCACCCGCCACGCGCCTCGGCCTCCCTCGAGGACCAGCCGCAAAAGGGCCTGCCCCCTGAGGCCCGCCACGTAAAGCGCCCCCTTCCAAAAGGCCAGGTTCCCCGGGGGGAAGCCCTGGGGCCAGACGTAGAGGGGGTCCACATACCTAGGGTCCCCGGCCCGGCCCACCACCCTCGGCCAGCCGTAGTTGCCCCCGGGAACGATGAGGTTTACCTCGTCGTGGCCAAAGCCCTGTTCCCCGCTTGGCCCGTGCTCGCTGGAAAAAAGCTCCCCCGTTTCCGGGTGCCAGGCCAGGCCCTGGGGGTTGCGGTGGCCGTAGCTATAGATCTCGGGCCGGGCTCCGGGACGGTTCAGGAAGGGGTTCCCCGGTGCCGGCTTGCCTTCCGGGGTGATCCTGAGGATTTTTCCTCCCAGGGAGGACAGGTCCTGGGCCAGCTCCCGCTCGTACACCTCCCCCGTGGTCACGTAGAGCATCCCATCGGGACCGAAGGCGATGCGCCCCCCCGAGTGGAGGCCGTGGGCGCGGGCGGGGATCCCGTCCAGGACCACCCGGTCCAGCACGCCCCTTTCCCCCTGGTGCCTTAGCCGCACCACCTGGTTCCTCAATCCCCCTTCCTCCATCGTGCGGTAGGCGTAGAGGTAGGGCTCCCGGGGAAACTGGGGATGGAGGGCGAGGCCAAGGAGCCCCGACTCCCCCCGGTGGTAAACGGGAAGCTCCGCATAGAGGGAGGCCTTTCCCTCCCGCACCAGGCGGATCCGCCCAGGCCGCTCGGAAATGAGAAAGCTCCCGTCGGGTAAAAAGGCCAGGGCCCAGGGCACCTCGAGGCCCCCCACCACCTCCTCCGCCCGTAGCCCCTGGGACCGGGCGAGCCCCAAGCCCAAGAGCCCCGCCAACACCCCCCTCCGCGTGAACACCTGCCACCTCCTTTGGCCCCAGGCTACCCCGGCTTCCTCCTCCTCCAGGGGAGCTAGGACACCTTCGGGCAGGCTCACGCCTTGGGGTCCAGGATCACCTTCACCGCCTGGCCCGAGGCCAGGAGGGCGAAGGCCTCCCGGTATCGGCTCATGGGCAGGCGGTGGGTGATGAGGGGCTGTAGGTCCACCCGGCCCGAGTAGACCAAGGCGGTGCCCTGCATCCAGGTCTGCCAAAGGCGCCTACCGGCGATGCCGTAGGCGGTGATCCCCCGCATGACCAGCTCCCCGGCCAGGTCAAAGCGAATGGGATCCGAGGGAATGCCCAGGATCCTGGCCTCTCCCCCCGGGATCAAGGCCTTAAGCCCTTGGTGGATGGCCACCTCATTCCCGGAAAACTCCAGGAGGACCTCCACCCCGCTTCCCGTCACCTCCTCCACCACGGAAAGGAGATCCTCTTCCAGGGGGTTCACAAGCCGGTCGGCGTAGGGTTTGGCGAAGGCCAGGCGGTAGGGGTTGGGGTCGGATACCAGGATAGGCCCGGCCCCGCTGGCCCGGGCCACCATGGCCGCCATCAGGCCGATGGGCCCCGCCCCGGTGATGAGAACGCTTTTTCCGGAAACCCCACTCCCCGCATACACCGTGTGCACCGCATTGCCGAAGGGCTCCAGGATGGCCCCCGCCTCGAAGGGCAGGTCCACCGGGTTCACCCAGGCGTTTTCCGCCGGCACCACCACGTACTCGGCAAACCCGCCGTCCCGGTCGACCCCCAGGATCTGGGTGTTGAGGCAAACGTGGTAGTTGCCCGTGCGGCAGGCGGGGCAGGCATGGCAGACGATGTGGCTTTCCAGGCTCACGTGGTCCCCCACCTGGGGGCGCTTCACCCCCGGGCCCACGGCCTCCACCACCCCGCTGAACTCGTGCCCGGTGATGAGGGGAGGCTTGATCCGGCCCCTCGCCCAATGGTCCCACCGCCAGATGTGGAGGTCGGTGCCGCAGATGCTGGCAGCCTCCACCCGCACCAGGATCTCCCCCGGGCCCGGCTCGGGCACGGGGCGTTCCACCAGGGTTAGGCCCTCTTCCGGGGCCAGCTTGGCCAAAGCGCGCATACCGGGGCCATGCTACCACCGGTAGAGGGCACCCACGCCGAAGCGGGTGGTGTCCGCCGCCTCGAGGCTCAAGCTCAGGCCCAAAGCCGGGGTGAGGTCGTAGCCCAGGGTGAAGGTGAAGCGGGCAAGCCTGCCATCCCCTGGCAGGAAGGTAGAGCCCAGGGAAAAGGTAAGGCCATCCCGGCGGTACTGGGCGCTCAGGGTCTGCTCCCCTCTGAGGTCCAGCTCATAACCCAAGAAGAGCTCGGGGCTCAGGTACTTGCCCACGGAAAAACGGGTTTCCTCCAGATCTCCCCCCTGGAGAAGGGGAAGCTGCACCTGGAAGCGGTCCAAGCCCAAGGAACGGGCCAGCTCCCGCTCCAGCTGGCCCAGCACCAGGTTCTCCAAAGCGGCCCCCAGGGCCACCTGGGGGAGGGTTTCCGCCAGCCGGGTGACGTCGGGGGTACCCAGGGTGAGAAGGGCGTAGATCTCGGGCTCGCTGAGGGGGGGATCCGAGGCGAAGTGGGGCTCGAGGCGCACCTTCACCCGGCCGTTTTCCCGCAAAAACTCCCCCGTGGCCGTGAGGAAAACCTTGTGGCCCCGGGTTTCCGCCTGGGCTTTGAGTTGGAACTCGGGGAGGATGCCCCGGTCCGGGAAAAAGCGCAGGAAGCTTGCCGTGGGATCCAGGGTAAAGAGGGAATCCCAAAGGCGGAAGTTACCCCACAGGGCCTCCACCTGTCCGGACAGGTAGGGGTCGGCGTAGCTTCCCCCCAGAAACACCTCCCCCTTGAGCTCCCCCTGGGCCAGGCTTTCCTGCACCAGGACCCCCCTTTCCGCATACACCCGCACCCCCTCGAAGACCAGGGGCAGGGGGGTGGGCTTTCCCGCCCCGCTTCCCCCCAGCTCCACCCCCCCCTGGGCCAGCTCCTTGGCCCTTGCCTCCGGCAGGGCCAGCCTGGCCCTCAGGACCTCGGCGTTCCCCGTGAGGTGGTAGGTGCCCTTCTCCTCATAGAGGAAGAAGCTCTTCACGTCTAGGAGGCCCTCCTGCAGGTAGTACTGGGGGTAGTAGAGGGGAAGCCGGCCGTAGCCGGCAAGGCGCAAGGGAAAGAGGGTGCCCTGGGCCTGGGCCTCCCCCAGGTGGATCTCCACCCCGTAGCCCGGGTATCGGAAGGCCACCTCCGCCGGGGTTTCCTCCTTCAGCCCGGGCAGGGTAACCACGCCCTTGGCACTCACCTGGAATTTCTCCAATCCGCCCTCGAGGCCCAGCCTGGCCTTCCCGGGGAAGGGGGCCAAAAGGGTAAGCTCCCCCTCCGCCCGCGCTCCCCCGTTCAAGGAGAGAAGTCCCTGGGGAAGGTACCCCGCCACCGGCCCCAAGCGGAAGCGGAAGTCCTTGAACTCCACCTGGAAGCCCTCCCCCCTAAGCCTCAGGAAGAGGCTTCCCGAACCCTCGGGCCGGTAGGGCTTTAAGGGAGGCACCACCTGGAGCACGGGGGTGAAGACCGTGTCCCTGAGGCTTAGGTAAAGGTCGCTCCCCTCCGGGCTCCAGTACCCCCCACCCTCCCAGCTTCCCCGGCCCAGAAGGCGGAGCTGGTCCACCATGATCCGGCCTCCCTCCAGGCGAAAGACCGCCTGGCCCTTAAGCTCATCCCCGCCCCCCACGAAGCGCAAGGCCTCCCCCACCAGGACCCCCTCGCCCCGCAAGGGGTGGGAAAGGGGAAGGCGGAGCCGCACCGCCCCCGTCCAGTAGGCCTCCCCCTCCAAGGGCCCCGCCACCGCCATGAGGAGGAGGTGCAGGGGAAAACCCCGGAGGGAAGCGGAGAGGTCCAGCCGATCCCCCTCGAGGGCCACCTGGAAGGGGCTTTGCCCAAGCTGCCCCTCCCCCTGCACCAACCCAGGCCCCAAAGCTCCCGCGAAGAAGAAGGGCAGGCGGCTCCCCGCCACCTCCGCCTCCCCCGTAAGCTGCCCCTGGACTCGGGTACCCTCCGAGGAGAGCTCCCCGGAAACCACCCCCTTCAGATAAGGGGCGTAGCGGCCCAAAAGATCCTCCAAGGCCGCTCCCTCCAGGCGAAGCCTGCCGCTAAGGGGAAGAAGTCTTCCTTCGGCGGCGATCCGGCCCACCGCTCCCTCCAACGCCCCCTCCACCTGGTATCCCTCTCCAAAAACCCGGCCTCGGAAGCGGCTTTCCAGGGGGGAAGGGGAAGGTCCACCCGAACCTCGCCCGCAGGGGGGTAGGCAAGCTCGCCGGCAAGGTAGGGACCCTCCGCCCGGAGCCTGGCCTCCAAAAGCCTCCCCTCCACCTCCAGGGCCTGTTCCCCCGCCCGGTAGACCATCCGGTATGCCCCTCCAAGGTCCACCTCTCCCTGAAGCCTCCCCGCCCCCGCCGCCCACCAGGAAAAGGCAGGATGCTCCCCCAAGAGGTGCACCCGGTCCTTCTCCCCTTCCAGGCGCAGGCGGAATCCGGAAAGGTCCAAGGCCAAGGCCCCCTCCACCTGGCCCCCGGCATAGGCCAAGGCCCCTTCCCCTTGGGGGCTGGTCAGGGTTAGGGAAAAGTCCTTCAGGTTCAAGCTTCCCTCCAGGGGCAGGCCCAGGGCGGGCACCCGGTAGTCCAGAAGGAGTCTTTCCCCCTGCCCCAAAACCCCCAGGCCCCCGGGCAACAGGGCCTTAAGGAGCCTGCCCTCCCCTTCCCCCTGGCGGGCCACCAGGTCCAGGCGCACTCCCCCCACCTCTAGACGAGGCCAGGCCAGGCGCACCCTTTCCCCCCAAACCTCCCCCTGGAGTTCGGGGACCTGTTTGCCGGAAAGCTCCAGGCTTCCCTCCTTAAAGGCCACCTTTCCCTTCCAGGCCTCCTGCCAGGCCACCTGCCCCTCGAGGTCCCCGTGGAACTCCAGGACGAGCCCTTCCCCTCCGTACCGCCCTTCCAGGCTAGCCCTCCGGCCCCAAGCCAGGAGGGCCAGGTTCAGGCCCACCTCCCGCCAGGGACCCTCCACCCGGCCAGAAAGGGTTAGGGGACCATAGCGGAACCCCTCAAACCGAAAGGCCACCCCCTTAGGCCCCACCTCGCCGGACACCCCCGCCCCGGAAACCCCCACCTGGAAGCCCTGAAGCCCCATCAGGGAAAGCGCCACCTCCCCGTAGCGGTACTGGCCCTTAAGCCACTCCCCGGGATAAATCCCTTCGGCCCAAAGCTCCCCCAGGCCCCGGGGCAGGGCCCCGGCGTAGCGGTAGGCCAGGCGAAAGGGAAAAAGATCCAGCCGCCCCGAGAGGGGAAGCCCCTCTCCCAAGAGATCCAGGCCCAGCCCCTCCCCCCGGGCCAGGACCACCCCATAGGGAGTGGAAAGCCTGCCCTCCCCCGTAACCCTTCCCCGGTACCCCTTTTCCGCCAGGTAGCGGTACTGGGCCTGGAAGGCCACCCCCTGGTAGGCCAGGCTCCCTGAAGCCCAGGCCTCGAGGCCCGGGCACCTTCCCAAGGGTCCCGGCAGGCAGAACCCTCCCTGCAAACGCCCCTGCCAATCCCCCTCCCCCTGGAGCTGGAACAAGCCCGCCCCGAGATCCACCCACCCGGCAAGCCCCCCCTGGGGCAGGGGGTAGCGGAGGGTGAGGAGGCCGGAAAGCCCCTCCCGGTAGCGGGCTTCCCCCAGAAGCTCCGGCCCCTGGAAGCTCCCCACCGCCTCCCCATCCCCGTACCGCAGGGCCACCCTTTCCCCCAGCACCTCCCCCGCAAGCTCCGCCCGCAGGGGCCAGAGCCACGCCTTCCCGGATAGCCGTCCTTCCGGACGCTCCAGGCTTACCTCAAGGGCCTCCTGCCAGGGCCCGTCCGCCTGGGCCTTGAGGCGCAGGGGAAGGCCGAAGGGCGTGAGGTCCCGGTCAAGGTCCAGGGCGAGGTGCCCTCCCTCCAGACGCACCGCGAAGCCCTCCGCCTCCCCCACCAGGGAAAGAGCCTCCACCCCCAGGGCCCCTCCCCGGTAGCGGTAGGCGAAGCGGAAGGGCAAGGCCTCCCCCTTCCCCAAGAGGCTTCCCTGGCCCTCCAACTGGCCCAAGGGCTGACCCCGGGGAAGCCCAGACCACCCCGCTTGAAAACTGCCCTGGGCTTCCAGCTGGGCCTGGCCCAGCTCCAGGCGGTATTGGGCTCTCCCGGAAAGGAAAAGGTCCTCCAGGGTCGCTTCCACCACCACCTCCCCCGGAAGGTCCTTGCCCTCCAGGGTAAGGTGCAAAGGCCCTTCCCCCTCCCCCCTTAGAAGAAGCCCATGCCCCTCCGCCCAAAGCCTTCCCCGATACCCCTCCGGGCCCCAGGAAAGATCCATCCGAAGGGCCATTCCCTCCGCCTTGCCCTCCCCTTGCGCCGAAAGGTGCCAAGCCCCGTCGTACCGGGCCAACAAGGCCAAGGGCGCCTCCCAGGAAAGCTCCGCCCGGGTTCCCTCCCCCTTCAGGCGCAAGGGCCCTTCCTGCTCCAGGTAGCGGAGGCTCCTAAAGCTTCCCTCCCCCTGGTAGCGGCTTCCCTCAAAGGTCCACGCCACCTCCCCTTCCCCATAAGGGGAGGCATGGCGCAGGGTACCCTGCCCCCTCAAGGCCAAAAGGTTTACCCGGCCCGCAAGCTCCGTCCACCCAAGCCCATCCTGCTGGTAGCGGGCTTCCAGGGCTAGGCCCTCCAAGGGACCCCTAAGCCCAAGCCTCAAGGGACCGTAGCGGAAACTCCCCTCCACCTCCCCCTGAAGCCCGGGCCCCAGGCGGAACCTGCCCTCCCCGGCAAGCCCCCCTAGGCCCCAGAGCCTCCCTTCCCGGGGATTCCAGGCCAGGCCCGCATCCCTCTGGGGCAGGAGCAGGCGGAGGATCCCTTCCCGGTAGTCCAGGGCCAAGGGCTCCGCTCCGTAGCGCACCCGCGCCCAGGCCTCCCCCTCGCCGGAAAGGGTCAGCCTGCCCTCCGCCCTTCCCACAAGGGGAAGGCCCAAAACCCCGGCCAAAGGGGCCACCTCCTCCAGGGAAAACCCCACCTCCTCTCCCGTTAGCGCCGCCTCACCGCCCTCCCACCTCAGGGCCAGATAGGGCTTACCCTGGTACCCCCCTTGGAAGGTGAAGGGCAGGCCGGCAAAGCTCCCCTCCCCCTTCCCCACCACCTGAAGCCCCTGGCCCTGGAAACTCCCCGCAATCCTTCCCTCCTTTCCCAGGGCAGCAAAGGGTAAGGCCAAGCTACCCCTATAGCTAAGTCCCTCCCCCTCGAGGGACAAGGGACCTTGCAACCGGTAGCGGAGGCTCCCCTCCTCGGTCCACACCTGGCCCGAAAGGGGCAGGGTGCCAACGTAGGGAAGCCAAGCCTCCCCGGAAAGCCCCAGGCGGAAGGCCCGCCAGGGCCCTTCCCCTTCCGCCTTTAGGCGCACTCCTAGCCCGTTCTTCTCATACTCTCCCCGCACCGCCAAGGAAAGCCCTTCCGGGGAAACCTGGCCCTCTCCCTGAAAGTAGGGCCCAGAAAACCTTGCCCGGGCGGAAAGCAGCTCCTCCCCGGTGAAAAGGGCCTCCCCGTAGGGGCTTTCCAGGCTAAGCCTTCCACCCCGGGTGCCCCAGGTGCCGCTGGCCCGTGCGGGAAGCCCCCAAGGGGAGAGGTCAAACCCCTCCGCCTGGAGCAGAAGGCTTAGACCCCCCTCGTACCCCCCCAGGAGACGCAGGCCCGGAGCCTGGCCCTGGAAGCGGAAGCCCGCCCCCCGCCCCACCAGGCTGAGGCTTAGGTCCAGCCTCTCCAGGTGGGCCTGGGCCTGGTAGGAAAGTCCCAGGAGGTCCAGCCTTCCCGTCATCCCCACCGGACCCGCATAGGGAACCTCCCCCTGCCCCCCTACCCTTAGGTCCCGCCAGCCTCCCTGAGCCTCCAGGCGACCATAGGGAGAGGAAAGGCTAAGATGGCCTCTTTCCAGGGTACCCTCCGCCTGGAAACGGCCGGAAAGCCCTCGGTACCTCCAAGGAAGGACCAGGTGGAAGGGATACCGCCCGGTGAACTCCAGCCTTCCCACCCCCAGCACCTCCAAACCCTTCCGGTCCAGACGGAAGGCCAAAGAAGGCACCTCGAGGCCCTCCGGCAAGGGAGGGAGGAACCTGCCGGCAATCCGTAGCTCCGGGTAGACCTCCCCTTCCCCTTGGGCGTACCCCTTGAGCCCCGCCAAGAGCAACCTCCCGCCCTCCCCCCGGAGCACCCCTGCCAGCCAGGGGGTTTCCACCCGGGCCCAGCCCTGGAAGCCCCCATCCAAAAAGAGGTCTGCCCCAAGGACCACGGGTCCCAGCTCCGCCCTCCCCTTCAGGCTTAAGCCCCTTTGGTAGCGCAGGAGGAAGTCCTGGGCCCTCAAGGTGAGGCCCAGCTCCGGGTCGTAAGCCCCGGCAAAGGGAAGGCTGCCCAAAGGGGTCTGGATCCTGCCCCATATCCCCGCGCCCAAACGGCGCAAATGCCCTTCCGCCTCCAGGTAACGGCCCTTTAAGGTGAGGCTTCCCGAAAGCCCCCCGTCCCGGTAAAGGGCCTGCCCGGAAAGGCGGAACTCGTCCAGGGCATGGATGGGCAGGTTCCGCAGGCGTAAGGCCAGGATCCCACCCCGGTATTCCCCCTCCCCATAGGGGCTTCGGAAGCGGAAGGCCCCCTTTTCCTGCGCCACTTGCACGGGGAAAGCCGCATAGGGGGAGGTGTAGCGCAAGGAAGCCTCGAGCCTCCCCGAGATCAGCCTTCCCTCCCCCTCCAGGCTCCCCACCGCCAGGGGCGTGGGGCTGAGGGCCAGAAAAAGGTGGCTCCAGGTTCCCCGGAGGGCCAAGGGTCCAAGCTGGCCCGCCACTTGCTCCCCCTTCCCCGCCACCTCCCCCGAAAGATCCAGGGGTCGGAAGAAGGAAAGGTGCACCCCCGGGCTTTGCACCCGGGCCTGCCACTGGCTTCCCTCGCTTTCAACGTTCACCTGGGCCCATCCCTCCAGGGGCCTGGGCCAGGCCACCTGGCCCTGGGCTTCCGTGCGGTTCCCCTGGCCCTTGAGGGCAACCCGGCTTCCCAAGGAGTCCTCCAGGCTGGCCTGGTAGTCCTGGCCCACCACGCCAAAGCCCAGCCGGTAGGTGCGGTCAAAAAGCCTTCCCTCCGCCTCCGCCTTCAGGGAGAAGACCCGGTCAAAGGAAAGGGTTCCCTGGTGGCGGAAGGGCTCGGAGAGAAACCGCCCCTCCCCCAAAAACCTCCCCTTCACCCGGATCCGGTCCCAGCCCTCCCCCTCCAGCCGAAGCTCCCCATCCCCCTCCACCGGCAGGGCAAGGCGGTAGTGCCGGGCCAGGGCAGGAAGCCGGGGCCGGCCCGTGAGAAAGAAGCGGTAGCGCTTCGCCTTCAGGTCCACCTCGGCCCTTGCGGAAAGGGGCCCCTCGAGGCCCATACCCTTGAGCTCCGCCTCCACCCGATCCTCCTTTAGGCGGATGGGCCCCGCCACCCGGGTGAGGGTGAAGCCCACCAGTTCCACCACCCCTCCTTCCACTTGGGCTTCCCCTTCCACGCCGGAGGGCAAGAGGCGGAAGACCCCGGAAAGCCTTCCCCCCTTAAGCCCCGGGTAGAAGAAGGAAAGCCCTCCCACCTCGCCCCGATAGCGAACCTCCCAGGCGGAAAGATCCCGGGCCAAGGCCCGCGCTTCCCCCCGGAAGCTCCCCCCAGGAAGCCGGGCCAGAAAGGCGTAGGGGTTCTCCCCAGCCAAGGTGAGGCGCATGGGGGGCAGGAAAAGCCTCTGCCCTTTGGGAAGCTCCACCTGGGTATCCTCCAGGCGGAGCTGCCGGAAGACCACCCGGATGGCGGGGGGCGGCCCAGGCCGTTCCGGGATCAAGGCTTCCCAGGTGGGCTTAAGCCTCGCACCCCTAAGGACCAAGGACACGGGGAGCTCCCTGCGAAGAAGCCCCAGAAGGTCGTAGCCCAGGCGCACCTCCTGGGCCTCGAGGGCAAGCCCTTCCCCCCTCAAGGCCACCCCCCTCAGGCGGAGGCCGAAGAGGAGGTGGCCCTGCACCTCCCCCACCTGCCCCTGGAAGCCCGAAAGGGCAAGCCCCCGCTCCACGGCAAGCCGCAAAAGGGGAGGCCAGGCCAGAAGGAGGAGGGCCAGGGCGAATCCCAGGAGGAGGAGAAGCCCCCGCCGCATCCCTATTAGCATAGGCACCGGAGATGAAAACCGCGTGGCAAGGAGGCTAAAATGCCACCATGCCGCGCCTGGTGGCCTTGATCAAGGGAAGGGTACAGGGAGTGGGGTACCGGGCCTTCGCCCAGAAAAAGGCCCTGGAGCTAGGGCTTTCCGGCTATGCGGAGAACCTCCCCGACGGCCGGGTGGAGGTGGTGGCGGAAGGCCCCAAGGAAGACCTCCTCACCCTCCTCCACCATCTCAAGCAGGGCCCGCGTCTAAGCCGGGTGGAGGAGGTGGAGGTTCAGTGGGCCGAGGAAACCGGCCTAAAGGGGTTTTACGTGTACTGAGGAGCCTGGGCCCAGGGCTGGGGCCGAACCCCCACCTTAAGGAGGGCCTCCGCCAGGGCCTCCCTGAGCTCCGAAACCCCCGTACCCTTCAGGGCGGAAACCGGCACCCCACCCAGCTTCTCCTGGAGGTAGAAGAGGTCGTAGGGAGCCGCCCGGTCCGCCTTGGAGAGGGCCAGGACCCGGGGGGCCTCCACCCCCAGCTCCGCCAGAAGCTCCTCCACCACCCGGTACCGCCCCAGGGCCCCTTCCTCCGAGGCATCCAGGACGTGGATGAGGAGGTCGGCCTCCCGCACCTCCTCGAGGGTGGCCCGGAAGGCGGTGAGGAGCTCCGCGGGCATCTGGCGGATGAAGCCCACAGTGTCGGTGAAGAGCACCTCCCCCACCCCCGGCAGGAAACCCCGGCGGGTGAGGGGCCTTAAGGTGGCGAAGAGCTTGTCCTCCCCCGGCTCCCCGCCCCGGGCAAGGGCGGAGAGGAGGGTGGTCTTGCCGGCGTTGGTGTACCCCACCACGGCGATGAGGGGCACACCCCGGCGCTTCCTCTGCCGCCTTGCCTCCTCCCGGCGCCGGGTGAACTCCTGGAGCTTATGGCTTAGGTGGGCGATCCTTTCCTGAAGCCTTCTCCTGTCCACCTCCAGCTTGGTCTCCCCAGGACCCCGGGTGCCGATCCCACCTCCCAGGCGGCTCAGCTCCTTCCCCTTCCCCACCAGGCGGGGGAGAAGGTACCTTAGCTGGGCCAGCTCCACCTGGGTCTGGGCCTCGGGGGTTTTGGCATGCAGGGCGAAGATGTCCAGGATGAGCTGGGTCCGGTCCAGGACCTTGAGGCCCGTGGCCCGCTCGATCTCCCGCGCCTGGGCGGGGGTGAGCTCCAGGCCGAAGATCAGGGTGGAGGCGTTCTCGTGGTAGGCCAGGCTCTTGAGCTCCTCCAACTTGCCCAGCCCCACCAGGTACCGGGGGTCCAGGTGGGGGCGGAAGACCAGGACCTTCTTCACCGGCACCCCTCCCGCGGTGCGGGTGAGCTCGGCGAGCTCGGAAAGGCCCGCCTCCGCCTCCGGGCCTTCCCCCAGGTCCACCCCCACCAGGATGGCCCGCTCCCCGCTCCCGTCCAAAAGCTCCCGCACCCGGGCCTGGCGGGCCAGCTCCTCCTCCAAGGCCTCCACCTCCGCCTTGTGGTCAAAATCCAGGTACTGGAAGTAGAGCTTGGGAGGAAGGATGCGCCAGTCCTCCGTAACGTGTTCCCATCGGGAAGCAGCCACGGCCTTGGGCGGGGAGAGAAAGGCCAGGTGCAGGGTGGTAGGCCTCCCGTCCTCTACCTCCAAGGCCGCCAAACTGTCCAGCCGGTTCAGGAAAAGCACCGAGAGGTCGGGGCGGGAAAGCCCTCCCTTGGCCAGGTGGGTGTGGAGGAGCCGGAAGCCCGATAGCCTCCTCTCCCCCCTGGCCCCTTCGGGGATGGGCAGGTCCTTGGCATCCCCCACCCCCACCCGCACCACCCGGCCCTCCCGGTCCAAGAGAAGGCTCACAGGCCTCCCGATCTCCTGGGAGAGCCCGGCCAGGGCCTGGGCCAGCTCGGGGGTCAGGACCCTCTCCGGGGGAATCCGCCTGCGGTACAGGTTGGAAAGCCTCTTTCGCTCGCTCTTCTTGAGCCCCTCGGTCTTGCCGAAGATCTTCTCCAATGCTCCTTAAGTATACCCAAAAACCGCCCCTGGCTCTAGATTGAAAAGGGTGCGCTGGCTTGCTCTGGCCCTCCTCCTGGCCCCGGCCATGGCCCAGCCGGGCTACAGCTGGATCGTGGTCCTGGGGGCGGCCCAGTACGGGGGCAAACCCTCCCCCGCCTTGGAAAGGCGCCTGGAGGCGGCCTTGGCCCTCTACCAAAGGGGCGCGGCCCCAAAGGTGGCGGTGGCGGGGGGCAGGCTCCCCGGGGACCGGTACAGCGAAGGGGAGGTGGGCTGCCGCTACCTTAGGAGCAAAGGTATACCCCGGGAAGCCCTCCTTTGCGAAACCCAAAGCCAAACCACCTACGAAAACCTCCTCTTCCTCAAGCCCCATCTTTCCGGGCGCATCCTCCTGGTGACCGATGCCCCCCACCTGCCCCGGGCCCTCTTCCTGGCCCGGCTTCTGGGTTTAAAGGCGGAGGGCCACCCCGTGGAGGGACCCTACCCCCTGGGGTACTGGCTGAAGGAAACCCTTTACCGCCTCTGGCTCTACCTGGGCCTGAAACCCCTCCCCAGAGGGCACGGCCTCAGGAACCCTCCTCCAGAGGCTTCAAGGAGTCCAGGTACCCCTGCAAAAGGGCCTTGAGTTGCGCCACGAAAAGGGTTTTCTCCTGCTTAACCCGTTCCACCTCCCCCTTCAAACGCTTAAGCTCCTCCGCCGCCTCCCTCAGCACCTGGTCCTTGGCCGCCAGGGCCTCCCTCCGGATCAGCTCCGCCTCCCGCTCCGCCTGGGCCTTGAGCTCGCGGGCGATCTTCTCCGCCGCCACCACCGCCCGCTTCAGCTCCCCTTCCGCCTCCTTCAGGCGGGCCACCTCCTCCTCCAGCGCCCTAAGCCTTTCCTTGAGCCCCTCGTTCTCCTGGATGAGGCCCTCCATGACCTCGGCCACCCGGGCCAAATAGCTCCTCACCGCCTCCTTCTGGTAGCCGCGAAGCCCCGTGGGAAACTCCTGGTAGCGCACGTCCAAGGGGGTTAGGTCCATGTGCACCTCAGTCTACAAAAAGCGCCCGGCCCACCCGCACCAGGGTGGCCCCTTCCTCAATGGCGATGGGGAAATCGTCGGACATACCCATGGAGCGCTCGGGAAGGCCATAGCGGTCGGCGAGCTCGGAAAGCCTCCGGAAGATGGGGCGGACCACGGCCTCAGGGCCCATCGGGGGCACGGTCATGAGGCCCAGGACCTCGAGGTGCGCCATCTCCCGAACCCGGGCCAGGGCCTCGGGCAGTTCCTCCTCCCAAAACCCATGCTTCTGGGGCTCCCGGCCCAGGTTCACCTCCACCAGGACCTTAAGCCTCACCCCCTCCTTCTCCCCCACCCGGTTCAGGGCCTCCGCCAGGCGTAGGGAGTCCAGGGAGTGGATAAGGGCGAACCGGGGGGCGAACTTGGCCTTGTTGCGCTGCAGGGGACCGATGAGGTGCCACTCAGCCTCCAGAAGCTCCATCTTCTTCAAGGCCTCCTGCACCCGGCTTTCCCCCAGGGGGAAGGAACCGTAGCGGAGGACCTTCTCCCGGATCTCCTCCACGCTCCTCCCCTTGGTCACCGCCACCAGGCGCACCCCCTTGGGATCCCGCCCCGCGCGGCGGCAGGCGGCGGCCATGGCCTCCAAGACCTGGTGCAGACCCATGGGCTAAAGCTCGGCCAGAATGCCCCGCACCAGGCGGCGGAAGATGGGCCCGGTCTTGGCCGCCACCGCCAGCACCTCCTCCTCGGTGGCGTGGTGCTCCCTTTCCGGCACCGCCATGTCCGTGATGGTGGAAAGCCCCAGCACCCGGGCCCCCAGGTGCCTTAAGGCGATGACCTCGGGCACCGTGGACATCCCGATGGCATCGGCCCCGAGATCCCTGAGCGCCTTCAGCTCGGCCCGGCTGGCGAAGCTGGGCCCCATGAACCAGGCGTAGACCCCCTCAAAGAGGTGCAGGTCCTGCCGCCTGGCCACCTTGCGGGCCAGCTCGATGAGACCCGGGTCATAGGCCCCGAACATCACGGGGAACCGGGGGCCCAGGCGCTCGTCGTTTTTCCCCCTAAGGGGGTTGGCCCCGGCGAAGTTGATGTAGTCCAGGTGGAGCATGATCCCTCCGGCCTGGAACCTGGGGTTAAGCCCTCCGGCCGCCGAGGTGAGGAGGAAGGTCCTGGCCCCCAGGAAATACCCCACCCGCACGGGGAAGACCACCTCCTCGGCGCTGTAGCCCTCGTAGTAGTGGACCCGGCCCTGGTAGACCAGAACCCGCTTGCCTTCCAGCTCCCCCAGGATCAGCCTCCCCGCATGCCCGGGGGCGGTGGAAAGGGGAAAGTGGGGGATCTCCCCGTAGGGGATCTCCGCCTCCTTGGCCACCTCCTCCGCCAAGGGGCCAAGCCCCGAGCCAAGGACGATCCCCACCTCCGGCACAAACCCGGTTTTGGAGCGGATGTAGCCCACGGCCTCCTGGATCTTGTCGTAGACTTCCATGGCGAACATTCTACTCTCACGCCCCCTTCACCCGCCTCTGGTAAGCTTTCGGCCATGAAGCGGCTTTTTGCCCTGGTGTTCATGGGCCTTCTGGCCCTGGCGGCCCCCATCCGCGAGGTGGTGGTGGAGGGAGGCGATCCCGTCCTCCAGGCCCTGGCCCGGGCGGCCTTGCCCTTTGGGACAGGGGATGAGCCAGGGGACCTCGAGGAGGCCAGGAAGGCCATCCTGGCCACCGGCTACTTCCAGCAGGTGGAGGTCCAGCTGGAAGGGGATGTCCTGCGGGTCCGCCTCACCCCCTACCCCCCCATCGGCCAGGTGAAGGTGGAGGGAAAGGCCTTCCCCCAGGAAGGCCTCCTGCGCTTTCTGGAGCAGAACTTCGCCATCGGCCCGGAGGCCACCTATAACCCCATCCGGGCCGGGGAAGCCGCCAAGGCCCTGGCCGAGGCCTACCGGCAAAACGGTTTCCCCTTCTCCCCCAAGGTGGAGGTGGAGGCCAAGGAGCAGGCGGGCAAGATGGCCCTCACCTTCCGGGTGGAGGAAAGCCCGGAGGTGAAGGAGGTCCGCCTCACAGGGGTGAGCCTTCTACCCGAGGCCGAACTCCTAAAGACCTTGGAACCCCTCAAGGGCCCCTTTGACTTCGCCAAGTACCAGGAGGCCCTAAAGGCCATCGCCTCCCGTTACGAGCGGGCGGGCTACCGCTTTAGCGGCCCCGACCCCGCGGGGAGCGTGCTAGAGGGCGGGGTCCTCACCGTGCGGGTGCGGGAGCTTAAGGTGGTGCGCATCCAAGGAGAAGGCCTGGACCTTACGGGCTTTCCCCTCAAGCCGGGGGACTACCTGCGCTACGACCTCCTTCTGGAAGGGGTGCAGGCGCTTTCCAAAAAGCTCTCCCGGGTGGTGAACTTCAACCTCACCCCCGAGGGGGAGGGGGTGGCGGTGGAGCTTCAGCTGGGCCCGGAAGGCGGGGTGATCGAGCGGGTGGAGATCAGCGGCAACACCGCCTTCCCCACGGAAACCCTCCTAGCCCTCCTCCGCTTGAAGCCGGGGGAGGTCTACACCCCGGCCCTGGCCCAGGAGGACGCCCGGCGCCTCGCCAGCTACTACCAGGAAAACGGCTACGAGGTGGCCGACGTGCGCTTTGGCTTCCAGGAAGGGGTCTTCCGCCTGCACGTGGTGGAGCTCAAGATCGGGGGCTACCGCCTGGAGTGGCAGGGCGAGCACCGCACCCAGGAGGAGGTGATCCTACGGGAACTCCCTAAGCCGGGAAGCCTCTTCAGCGTTCCCGCCCTGCGCCAGGGCATCGCCCGCCTCATGGCCACAGGTCTTCTCTCCGAACCTCCCGGGGTGCGCCTCCTGCCCGGGGAGAAGGAGGACCAGGTGGTGGTGGTCCTCTCCCTGAAGGAGGCCCGCACCGGGCTCTTCCAGCCCGCCCTGGGCTGGAGCTCCCTGGAGGGGTGGTCGGGAAGCGTGTCCTTCAAGGAAACCAACCTCTTCGGCCTGGCCCACCAGGCGGGGGTGGACCTGGCCTTTGTGCAAAACGACGCCAAAGACAACCTTTCCCTCTCGGTCAGCTACGCCATTCCCTGGCTCTACCTGGACTACTGGGACCTTAAGGAAGTGCGCACCAGCCTTTCCTTCAGCCTCTTCTCCACCCCCATCGGCAACAACAAGCTCCTGGACGGCAGCACGGACACCGGCTGGGAGTACACGGAAAGGCGCACCGGCGCTGGGTTCTCCCTCTCCCGTCCCTTCTCCCAGGAGCTGGAAAACCTGCGCTTCTCCCTGGGGCTTTCCGCCCGCCGCTCCACCTACGCCCTGGAGATCTACGACCCGAACGCCCCCTGCAACCCCGCCGTCACCGACCCCAACGACCCCAAGTACTGCGACGGCACCGGGTACAAAAACCCCAGCCTGGCCCAAAGCCTCCTCCCCACCCCGGGCTGGACCCTGAGGCTGGACACCGGCGTCACCTACACGGAGGTGGACAACCTTCGCTTCCGCACCCAGGGGTACGAGGCGGGCCTCAGCACCGGCCTTGGTCTTTCCTTCCCCGACACGGGGGGCCGCAGCTTCTTCGTGCCCCTGGTGGCCACGGGCAAGACCTATTACGGCCTGGACCAGGAGAAACGGCAGGCCCTGGCCTTCCGCCTCTCCGCCGGCACCCTCTTGGGCTTCCCCCCGGAAAGCGAGCGCTTCTTCCTCTCCGGGGGCGGCTCCGAGGCCTTCCTCCTCAGGGGCTACGAGGACCGCAAGTACGGGGGGCTTTCCTTCGCCACGGCCAGCGTGGAGTACCGCTACAACTTCAACCTCTCCCCCCAGGGGGGCACCAACCTCTACGGCATCCTCTTCACCGACTTGGGGATCGCCGACAACACCGGCGGGGTGAAGTGGGGGGCGGGCTTGGGCTTCCAGCTGGATCTGGACCTCTTTGGGGCCCTTCTCCCCTCCTTGCGCCTGGACTACGCCTTCAGCCCGGAAAGCCCCACGGGAAGGCTTCACTTCCGCATCGGGCCCATGTTCTAAACTGGGCCTAGGGCCCGCCATGAAAGCCTACCTCGGCCTCTACACCGCCCGGCTGGAGACCCCGGCCCGGAGCCTCAAGGAGAAACGGGCCCTCATCAAGCCGGCCCTAGAACGGGTGAAGGCCCGCTTCCCCGTCAGCGCGGCCAGGCTTTACGGCCTGGACGCCTGGGGCTTTGAGGTGGTGGGCCTGAGCGTCCTGGGCAACGACCCCGCATGGGTGGAAGAAACCCTTCGCGAGGCCGCCCGCTTCCTGGCCCGCGAGGGGGATTTTAGGATAGCCCTCGAGGCCTTTCACCTCGAGGCCTTCGAGCTGGACGGGTTGGTCTAGACCCGCTCCACCGCGAAGGCGGTGGACCCCCCGGTGCCGTGGCAGATGGCGGCAAGGCCCCTTTCCTCCCCCTTCTGCCTCAGGGCGTTCAGGAGGGTGACCAGGATCCTGGCCCCGCTGGCCCCGATGGGGTGGCCCAGGGCCACGGCTCCCCCGAAGACGTTCAGGCGCTCGTAAGGCACCCCCAGGAGGCGGTGGAAGAGCACGTTGTTGAGGGCGAAGGCCTCGTTGTTCTCAAAGAGGCCGAAGTCTTCCATCCGCATGCCAAGCCGGTCCAGCAGACGCTTCACCGCGGGGATGGGGGCCTCGGGGAAGCGCCAGGGCTCCCCCGCCGCCCAGGCCCCGCCCAGCACCCGGGCCAGGGGCTTCAAGCCGTGGGCCTTGACCGCCTCCTCCGAGGCCAGGAGAAGCGCCGCCGCCCCGTCGGAGATCTGGCTGGCGTTCCCCGCGGTGAGGATGCCGTCCTTGCGGAAGGCGGGCTTGAGGGCGGCCAGGGACTCCGGGGTGGTCTCAGGACGGATCCCCTCGTCCTTATCCACCCCCACCGGCCCCTTCCTCCCGGGAAGCTCCATGGGGGCGATCTCCTCCGCAAAGAAGCCCTTTTCCGTGGCCTCCGCCGCCCGCCGGTGGGAGTGGTAGGCGGCCTCGTCCACCTCCTGGCGCGTGATTCCGTAGTCCTGGGCCAGCCTTTCCGCCTGCTCCCCCATGGCCTCGCCGGTGAAGGGGTCGGAGAGGCCATCCTGGAGGAGGATGTCCTGCAGGCTCTCCGGCGCCCCCATGAGGAACTTGTACCCCCACCTCGCCCGGTGGGAGAGGTAGAACCCCGCCTGGCTCATGGACTCCATCCCCCCGGCCAGCACCAGGTGGGCCTCCCCCGTGCGCAGGAACTGCACGGCGTTCATAACGGCCATCATCCCCGAGGCGCAGACCATGTCCACCTGGTACCCGTCCACCTCCTTGGGGATGCCCGCCTTGAAGGCCGCCTGCCGGGGAAGGAGCTGCCCGTGCCCAGCCCGGAGCACGTTCCCGAACACGTAGAGGTCCAGGGCCTTCCCCTCCACCCCCGCCCGCGCCAACGCGGCCCGCATGGCGTGGGCCCCAAGCTCCACCGGGCTCACGTCCTTCAGGGCCCCCCCGAACCTACCGATGGGGGTACGCATCGTCGAAACGATATAGACCTCGTTCATGGGGTCATCATACTCCTTGGCCAAACGCACCCAGGGAAGAACACGACACCGCTAGACTGGTTACAGGTCCATGCGCAGGGAAGCTTTTACCCTTCTAGAGCTTCTGGTTATCCTGGCAATCCTGGGCGTGCTTCTGGGCCTGGGGCTTCCCCTCCTTTCCCCCAACCGCCTGGCCCTGGACGCTGCCGCCCGCTCCCTGGCGGCCCAGGTGACGAGGGCCCGGCTGGAAGCCATTCGGCGTAACGCCTTCGCCGGGCTCCACGTCTTCACCGAGGGGGCAGGGGGCTACCTGATCTTCGTGGACCATGATGGCGACCGCCGCTATGCCCCAGGGGAGGAGGTCCAGGTGGTGCGCTTCGGGGAGGGGGACTGGGCCCGGGTGCGCCTGGACCAGGGGCAAAGCCGCCTGGGGAATCTGCCCCTCCTTTTCGACCCCCGCGGAGTACCCACCAAGCCCATCACCGCCACCATAGCTCTCGCTTCCGGAAGCGCAACCCGCAAGGTGATCGTAAGCCAGCAGGGCCGGGCCCGCCTAGAGTAGCCCCCCCGTTTGGGGGATGCGAACCCCACCCCTTTCGCCTACCCTTAGAAGGGAATGAGGAAGCCCCGTGGCCTGACCCTTATTGAGCTGGTCATCATCATCGCCATCCTGGGGGTCCTCCTGGCCCTGGGCATAGGCTACCTGGGCTCGGACCGCCTCGCCGTGAACCAGGCTGCGCAAAGCCTGGCGGCCCAGGTGACGAGGGCCAGGTTGGAAGCCATCCGGCGGAACAGCTTTGTGGGCATCCAATTCGGCACCCAGGGCTTTGGGGGGTACGTGGTCTTCGTGGATGCCAACAGGGATGGAACCTTCAACCCCGGGGAAACCGTGGTCCAAAGCGTCACCTTCGGCCAAGGGGACTGGGCCCGGGTGCGGCTTACCGCCGTTTCGGGAGCCTCAACCCTGGTCTTTGATCCACGCGGCATCCCCACCTCCTTCACCCCATCCACCGTCACCCTGGGCAACCGGGCGGGAACGTACAGCAAGACCGTGCAGATCTCCGGTCAAGGGAGGGCGAGCGTGCAATGAAAGGAAAGGGCCTTACCATCATCGAGGTTCTTATCGCCCTGGCCATCTTGGGAATCGCGTTTGGAGCCTTGCTTTTCAACCAGCTATCCAACCTGCGCACTTCCGCACGCATGCGACTGGTCACCGAAATTAAGTCGGCGCTCACGCAGGTCCTCGAAGCCAAAAACGCCGAGGTTTTGGCAAAAAGCGGCTCCATCTACGCCTTTGACGACTATTACTGGGGGTGCCCTACCGCTGTTGCCAACGCGGCCAGCATCATCGGCAGGCCCCTCAACTCCGTGGCCTGCTCTGGCAACAGCACGGTGGGGCGGGTCACCGTGGCCTGGAGCGTGAGGGGAGAAAGCGGCATTACAGGAGAAGGGCTTATCCTGTTGACCGCCGCGGGTTCCATAGCCAACCTGGCCACATCCCCCCGGGTGGTGTTGGTCCGCCGGGTTTCCTGCTACGATGTCTACCCTTCCCCCACCCGGGATGCCCCCGCTCCATGCCCTAACCCTTCCGCCTCTGGAGGAGGCCGCCCATGAAACGCCAAGGGTTCTCCCTACTGGAGCTCCTGCTGGCCTCGGCCATTTTGGTCGTCCTTGGCGCTTTGGTGACCCGTGCCCTGGTGGACCAGGCCGATTTGACCCGGCGCACGCAAGCCCGAAGCGAGGTCCAGGATCGCGTACGCATGGTTATGGAGCTGGTAAAGCAGGACCTCATGATGGCTGGAAGCAGCCGGTACGTAAGCTTCTCCGCCAGTTCTGCGAACTCGTTTCTTGCCGGCGTCACCGAAAGCATTGCGGGCTGGACCGCCTGTTCCAGCACCAACCCCTGCCTTTCGGCCGACGCTGGCAACTCCACCAGCCTTCGGGATAGCTTCTCCGTTCGCTACATCACCAGCCTCAGGGCAACATCGGATGCCTGCCGAAGGGTAGTGTACAGCTTCAACTCATACACTCTCCAGCGAAGCGACGTAAGCTGCTCCGCAACCGCAGACAGCCCTCAGCCTCTGGCGGATAACATCCTTGTTCTCAACGTGCGTTTTGAGTGTTCGGACGGGAGCTCTGCCGATGCCGGCAGTCCACCTTGCACAAACAACCGCTACGCGCGTGCAGCGCACATCACGGTGGTGGGATTTTCCCTAGCGCAAGCGCCAGGAAACCCCCCTGAGGCCATGGCTTTCAGCGTCCAGTCGGGCAACTCCACTCTGACCGAAAACTGCCCGTCGGGGCGGATATGCTTTGGCACCAGCGAGAGGGTTGAACTGCCCAGCCTGAAGGACCAGTAGGAGGTACTCCGTGCGCCGAGAAGGAATTGCCCTGGTAGCCACCCTGGCCGTGGTGGTGGTGATAGCCATCCTCGTCTTTGGAACCTTCTTCACCACACAGCTGGAAATCTGGACCACCCGAAACGACGTGACCGCTAATCAAGCTTACGCCGTGGCGCAAGCGGGCATCCAGAAGTATAAGACCCTGGCCTTTCAGGCCTTTCGCTACTACCTGAACAACATCAACGCTTACGGAAGCGAGCTTGCCCGTTACGCCCAGTGCGGCAACCTCCTCACCATCGGCCTCGATCTCAACAGGGACGGGATCATCGCGCCAGGCACCGACCTGCCCAATGGGGGCACCCTCACCGAAAGCGTTAGCTTCCCCGACGGAAGCCAGGGCACCTACACCGTAAGCCTCTCCGTTTCCGGCTCCTATCTGACCCTGCGCTCCGTCGGCCAGTACGGCGGGGCTCAGGCCACGGTGACCGCCGTGGCGCGGGTCAGTTCCAAAGGCATCTTTTCTAACGCCATCGCCACTGGCCTCGGAGTAGGCACCTTAAACGGCAACCTGGAAATTTGGGGTTCGGTGTATGCACAAGCCACCAACCCGAGCGATTTCGTCATCGGGAGTTCCGGCGCTTTTAAGATGCACAACTACTACACCGCCACCCAGCTGGCCCAGCTCTTTGGCAACAACTTCACTGTAGACCAGATCCGCAACTTTCTCAAGCTCCAGGCCATGGAGCAGAGAGACATGTGCGCCACCCTAAGCGTCACAGGCGGCAAGGTGAAAATCTGGGGCAACTCCCAGATTGGCGATTCCTCCTTGCCTAGCGGTCTCAACCCCACGGAAGGTTGGAACCCCAAGGTGGACGGGGTTTATGTGGGAAGCGGCACCCAGGGAACGCAATGCAACAATGTGAGCGAGGCGCCGGATGTGTGCGTGGGCGGAGGGGCCAACCTCTACACTTCGGGGGGCATAGGGGCCTTCCCCTACGCCAATCCCCCGGCGATTCCCAGCCTGTCGGGGCCCTGCACCAATGCAGGGCAAACCTGGCGCGAGTGCCTGCGCAACCTCGCAGCCACCCAGGGCGTGGTGCTGGAAAGCGGGGCATCTTCCATACCCTCAAGTTTGGTTTGCAACCTCAACACCATCCTCTCGGGGAGTACGCTGACCTTCGGCCAGACCCCCATCACCTGCCTGGATGGTACGCCTCCCAACGCTAGGGGCTTTGTCTACACCTATGATCCCACCGCAAGGCAGGGAACGCTTACTGTGTACGGTACGGTCAACCTCCGCGGATACAATCTGGAGTTCAAAGAGGACGTGGTGGTCCGCTACACCAACAAGGCCACCCTCTTCGTGGAAGCCAAACAAAACCAGGGGGGCAACATCACCCTGGATGGCAATCTCCTTCCCGGACAAAGCTTTCCCGACCGGGATGTGTTGGGCCTCATTGCGGAAAACACCCTGACGATCACGGGCGACACCCAAAATCTTCCCGGCAGCTCACCCCGACAACAGGTCGTTATGGGGCTTTTTTACGCGGGACAGCGAGCCATCATCCAGCAGAACTCCACGGTCTTCGGCACCGTGGTAGCCAGGGAGGTCTGCACCTCCAACAACTGCAACGCAGGCTCGGGGAATACCAGCATCGTTCAAGTACCCGGGCTGGAGTTCAACCTTCCCCCAGGGTTCAACTTGGCCCCCAACACCACCAGCGCCTTCTTCGGGCAACTAACCTATGAGCGCCGCTAGCTTTCACGCCCCTTTCACACCCCCCTGCCATCCTGAGGCTGCCCCCCCAAAAAGGGGGGTTGACAGGGGCAAAGGGGAGCGCTGAGAATACAACCCAAGGGGAGGTGAGAGCGGGGTTAGAGGAAGGTAGGAAGCCGGGAAGGCGAAGGAGGCAGGTCGGCGACAGGCTTCAGGCACTCATGGCCGCGCAATAGATAAAGGCGCGGGAAATCTGAAGGAGAAAAAGGTATGCGGAACGCGAAAGGCTTTACCCTGATTGAGCTTCTGATCGTCATCGCCATCATCGGCATCCTGGCGGCTGTGCTGGTTCCCAACCTGCTCCAGGCCCGCAGGACGGCCCAAGTCCGGGCGGAGCAGGCGTATGCTCAGAACGTGTACAAGGTGGCTAACGCCTATATCGCTGAGAATCCCAATGTAGCTTCAATCCCAACCGATTGCAACCAACCGGCCGGGTACTCCGCGGGTTCTTACTCCACGGGAAGCAAACCTGGCACGATTAGCGACTGCTCTGTCTCTTTTAACTCGACCACCCAATCGGTCACAGTAACTTGGACCGGCGCCGCTGGTAACAGCCAGACTGTTGGACAATAGCCTGCGGTTGGCTGCCCTTTGCTAGGTGGCGGGAGGCAACCTCCCGCCACCCGTTTGCAAGGACAGGGGTTAAACTTTGACCAAGCACCCCTCTGGCATACAGTGGCCTATCGTTGGAAGCGCCTTCCTCGGGGTATTCCTGCTTTGGAGGGAGCCTTTCCACGTCTTTCACAGCCCTCCTCTCTGGACCACAACCTGGGGTCTAGCATCCTTACTCCTAATGGGCCAGGGACTGCACCCCCTGGCCTGGGCCTGGTGGGGCTGGGGGCTCCTGAGTGTCCTCTGGAGCCTGGCCCCCGGGCACGCCCTGGTGGCCTCCCTGTGGGAGGTGTGGGTGCTGGTGGCCCTGGCGGCGGGGAGGTGGCGGGCGGGGGTCTTGGTCCTCTTGGGCTTCCTCCTCCTGGACGGGCTCTACACCGCCTTGGCCCTGTGGCAAGCTGGCCTGGTGAGCTACGTTTCCGGCTCCCACCACTACCTCCTGGGGGCTTTGGCCCTGGGGGCCCTGCCCCTCTTCCTGGCCCAGGCGGGGCGCGGGGGGCCCTATCCCCTGGCCGCCTTCCTCCTGGCGGTCCTGGCCCTTTACGCCGCCCTCATCTCCGGGGCCCGGGCGGTGTACCTACCCCTCCTTCTCCTCCTGCCCCTGGCCTTCCTCAGGCTCTCCCGGGAGGGCCTAGGCCCCTGGCGGGCACTCGTCCTCTTCCTGGGCCTTGGAGGAGGGGTGGCCTTCCTGGAGGCCCTGGTGCCCGGGAACGCCGTCCTGAACGCCCTGAGCTTCAAGGCGGCCATCACCCAGCAGGAGGTGCAAAGCCCAGGCGTGGGCCAGGGCGGGGGTGGGGTGGAGGCCCCGCAGATCGGCAACGTGGAGGCCCGGCTCCTCATGTGGCGCTTGAGCCTGCGCCTGGCCCTGGACCACCCCCTGGGCACCGGGAACGGGAGCTACAGCCAGGTGTTTGAGGCCTACATGGACTACCCAGGCCTCCAGGGGGTCTGGTCCCGAAGCCCCCACAACTACCTCCTGGAAACCCTGGCCACCGGGGGCTGGGTGCGCCTGGGTCTTCTCCTCCTCCTCCTCTGGCCGGCGGCGCGGGCCCTCTTCGGGCGGGACTGGCCCTGGGCCCTGAGCGTCTTGGGCCTCTGGGGGCCCATGCTCTTTGACGTCTCCGGGTACTACCCGGGCTACCTGGCCCTGGCCTTTCTGCCCCTGGGGGCCCTGGCCCCCAACCCGCGCCCCGCACCCTCTCCCTGCTGGGAACCCTGGTGGCCGCCCTCCTGGCCCTCCTCTGGTACTGGCCCTGCCAGGGAACGGCCTGCGCCCCCCGGCACCTCTACTTCCCCCCGTACACCGCCCAGGCGGTGGCGGAAGCGGCCCCAGAGGAGCGGATGCACCTCCTGGAGGAGGCAAAGGAGCGCTACCCCCTCTCCCCCTGGCCCCTCACCCTGGCCCTGCGCTACGCCGAGACCCCGGAGGCGCGCCTGGGCCTCGCCCGGGAGCTGGCCCGGCGCTTCCCCTACGCCCGGGAGAGCTTCTATGTGCTCTGGGTCCAAAGCGCCCTAGAAGCGGGCCGGGAAGAAGAGGCCAAGGAGGCCCTGGCCCTGGGCCTGAAGCGCTTTCCCGGCTCGTCGGCCCTGCGCCAGCTGGAAGGGCTACCCGCCCCGCCCTAGCCCAACCCTGCCCCACGCCAAGGCCCCCTGCCCCAGGGCCGCCCCCCAGAGGGCCCACAGGGCCCCCTCCCCCTCGGGTATGGCGAACCAGAAGAGGAAGAAGACATGCAGGGCGAAGAGGCCAGTGGCGGCGGGGTGGAGCTGGGGAAGGCCCCGCAGGGCCAGGAAGAGGAGGGCCAGGTAGAGCCCCAGGCCCAACAAGCCCCACTTCAGGGCCACCTCCAGGAACTGGTTGTGGGCCCGGAAGCTGTAGACCCGGAGCACGACCAGGTCCCCGTTGGGCTGGCGCAGGAGAAAGACGGGGTCGCTTTCCGGAGCGTTGGCCACCTCCACCAAGCGGGCGTCCCGGTACCCGAACTCCGCCCGCAGGAAGGCCTCCAGGTCCTCCGGGCTTAGATGGGCAGGCCAGCGGTGCTCAAACACCCCCCCGCCCCAGCCCAGGAAGGGCCTTGCGGCTATACCCCCCAAGGCGGCCTTCCAGTAGAAAAGCCGGTTGAGGAAGGTGCTGGCATCGGCCACCTGCCGCACCGCCCCGCCCCCCTGCACCGGCCCCTGGGCGGAAAGGCGCACCACGGCCATACCGGCCCCCACCCCTAGGGCCAGGCTCAAGGCTGCCACCAGGCCGTACCGGGGAGCCCGCAGGAGGGCGAGAAAGGCCAAAAGGCCCAAGGCCAGAAGCCCAGCCCGGTTGAAGGCCAGGCCCACCCCCAAGGCCCCGAGGAAAAGCCCCCAGGGGCTCCGCAATCCCAAGGCCGCCCCGGCGGCGAGGACAAAGTAACCGGAAAGATGCCCCTTCTGGGGGAAGGTGACCGTGGGCAGGTCGGCGGGGCTAGCCAGAGGGTAGAAGATGGGCCGTCCGGTCAGGACCTCCCAAAGGGCTAGAAGGCTTAGGAGGCTACCCCCAAGGACCAGGCCCTGGGCCACCCTCCGAGGGGCTTCCGGTTCCTCCCGGGCACGCAGGTAAACCAGGAGGGCCACCCCCAGCATCATCAGGCCCCAGCCCAACCCGTCCGTGTAGTCGGCGAGGGAACCCGTGAGGGCCACGGCCCGTTCCGGAGAGAGCAAGGCCGCTAGGACCATGACCAGGGCTAGGGCTAGGAGCAAGGCCAGGGCAGGCTGGGCCCGGAGGCGCCGGGACAAGAGGAGAAGATCCCGCAAACGGGCCTGAGGATGAGCCAGCATTTCCAGGAAGGCTCCCACGAGGAGGAAAGCCAGGACGAAAGCGTGCTTGACCAGGACCACCCCCGGGTGGGTGGGAAGCCCGGGGAAGACGGCGAAGGGGTAGAGGAAGGCGAAGAGGGGCCAGAGGTGCTTGAGTATCATGGAACCATAATATGGGTACCCTTTGGAAACGCGGCGCCCTTGCAAAAGCCCGCCCCCTGCCAAGCCTCACCGCCCTCGCCCTCCTCCTCGCCGACCTCCTGGCCCTCCTCCTGGCCTGGGGCCTGGCCCTCCTCTTCCGGGCGGCCACGGGGGGAAGCATCGATCCCCTCCTCTACCTCCGCCTCCTCCCCGCCCTCCTGGTCTTCCCCCTCCTCTTCGGGGCCTTCGGGCTCTACCCCGCCTTGGGCCTGCACCCGGCGCAGGAACTCCGGCGCCTGGCCACCGCCACCGCCTTGGGCTTCCTCCTCCTGGCCACCGGGGCCTTCCTCTCCAAGTCGGGGCCCCTTTACTCCCGGCTCTCCTTCCTCCTGGCCTTCGCCCTGGCCCTCCTTTTCCTCCCCCTGGGGCGGGCCCTCCTCCGCCACCTCTTCGCCCGGAAGGCCTGGTGGGGGGCGGGGTGGTGGTGGCCGGGGAGGGCAAGGAGGCCCTGGCGAGGCTCCTTCAGGAGGCCCCCCTCCTGGGCCTGAAGCCCGTTTCGCGCCCGGAAGGGGCCTACGCCCTCCTGGTGGCGGGAAGCCTCTCCGGGGAGGAGGCCCTGGCCCTCCTCCACCGCTTCCCCAGGGTGCTGGTGGTGCCCTCAGGGCCGCACGGCCTCCTCTGGGCGGAGGTGCGGGATCTGGGAGGGGTGGGGGCCCTCGAGGTGCGCCAGAACCTCCTCCTGCCTGGGAACCTCCTCCTGAAGCGGGCCTTAGACCTGGTGGGCGGGGTGGTCCTCCTCGTACCCTTCCTCCTCCTCTACCCCGTGGTGGCCCTCCTCCTACGGCTGGAAGACCCTGGGCCCGTCCTCTACCGCCACCTGCGGGTGGGCCAGGGGGGAAGGCGGTTTTTTGCCCTCAAGTTCCGCACCATGCGCCAAGACGGGGAGGAGGTGTTGCGGCGCCACCTGGAGGCCAACCCGGAGGCCCAGGCGGAGTGGATGCGGGAGAGGAAGCTCCGGGAAGACCCCAGGGTGTTGCGGGTGGGCAGGTGGCTCAGGCGCCTCTCCCTGGACGAGCTTCCCCAAGCCCTGAACGTCCTCAGGGGGGAGATGAGCCTGGTGGGGCCGAGGCCGGTGACGGAGGAGGAGCTTGAGCGCTACGGAGAAGCCTTGGAGCTTTACCTGAGGGTGAGGCCCGGCCTCACGGGCCTCTGGCAGGTTTCCGGCAGGAACGGGGTGCCCTACGAGAGGCGGGTGGCCCTGGACCGCTACTACGTGCAGAACTGGTCGGTGTGGCTGGACCTGTACCTGCTGGCGAGGACCGCCTGGGCGGTGTGCCGCAAGGAGGGAGCGTGGTGATGAAACCGCTAAGGGGCGTTGCCAAAAGGATCGGTCAGGGATACAACTTGCTATCCAATGCACAAAAGGCGGGGCTAACACCCAAAGAAATCGCAAAACTTGTCAGGTACATGGCGGAATATTTCTCGGATAAAACTTTTCTGAGGGATTTTCACGCTCGCATCGAAGAGGCAAAGCAAGCCGCAAAAGGCAGCCCCATTGGCGGCTGGTTCACCCCCTTTGGGCAAGCGCTTTTGTATGCCTTGGTCAGGCTTTTCAAGCCTTCCGTGGCCGTGGAAACGGGGGTTGCCGCCGGAGGCAGTAGCCGCATTATCCTTTACGTCATGCAAAAGAACGAGAAGGGGAGGCTCTTTTCCATAGACCTACCCGAAGGGGACATGAAGCTGTATCCCAAAGACATAGTAAATAGCAGAATTGGCACCTACCTGCCCCCTGGGTACTCGACAGGATGGTTGGTGCCTGAATGGCTCAAAGGCCGCTGGAAGTTGTATATGGGAGATGCCCGGCTCCTCCTTCCCGAACTTCTGGAAAGTATTGGGGAAGTGGACCTTTTCCTGCACGACAGCCTGCACACCTCGGAGCAAGTACGCATGGAACTAGAAGTAGTGTTCCCCCGCCTGAGGCGGGGGGGTCTGCTGATGGCGGACGACGTGAACGAAGACTGGACCCTAGCTTTTGTGGATTTCATCCAGGAGCAAGGGCTAAGGCCAGCGGTCTTTGCCCAGCGTTATGGGGTGGCCTTGAAGCGGTAAGGGGGTAAACCGTGGGGCTCTGTTTGGAACCCAAGGCGGTCTGGGTGGTAACGGTCACCTACGGCAACCGCCACCAGGTGGTGCGCCGGGTGGTGGAAGCCTCCCTCCAAAACGGCGTGGGGGGTGTGGTGCTGGTGGACAACGGCTCGCCCCAGGAAAATGCCGCACGCCTCAGGGATTTTTGTGGGCAACAAAGGGGTTGCCTACGGGTGCGCCTCGAGGAAAACCTGGGTTCAGCGGGAGGCTTCGCCAGGGGCATCCAGGAAGCCTACGACCAGGGGGCGGAACTCCTCTGGCTTCTGGATGACGACAACGAGCCCACCCCCCAGGCCTTGGAGCGCCTCCTTTGGGCCTATGTCCACTTAGGGTGCGATCCCCAGGTGGTGCTGGTACCCATGCGGGAAGGGGGTTTGGGCAAGGCCTTCGCCAAACTCGCCCACCAGGGCCGTCCCCTGGATTTCGTGCGGGATGGGTTCTTGGGGTTTCACCTGGCCCTCAAAGCCGAGAAAGCCCTAATCCGCCTCTTTGTCCTGGAGCGGGATCAAACAAAGGGCACACCAAGGTTCCCCCTGGCCCAGTTGGGCGCAGCGCCCTATGGAGGTCTTCTCCTCCACCGCTCCTGGGTGGAAAAGGTGGGCTTGCCGGATCCCCGCTTGGTCCTCTACGAGGACGATACGGAGTTCACCTTGCGTATCGCCGAGCAGGGGGGGCGGATTTACCTGGCCAGCCAGGCCGAGGTGCGGGATCTCTTACCCTCCTGGCACTGGCAAAACGGGGGCTGGTTCGCCCCCGAGTCCCAGGAACCCATGCTCTACTACCGCACCCGCAACCTGGCCTATCTGGAGTGGCGCACCCGCTCCCACACCGCCTGGGTCCTCCTCAACCAGGGGGCTCACCTGGCCTGGCTCTTCCTCAAGGGGCTCCGCCTGTGGCGGGATCCCCGTCGGGTTCTCCGGAGGTTGGCTTTCCTCCTCGAGGCGGTTCGGGATGGCCGGGCAGGACGTTTGGGGAAGAAGTACCCCCTTCCGGGAGAAGAGGCAGGGAATGCGCAGGCAAAGGAGGAAACGGCATGAAGGGGCTGATCCTTTCCGGTGGCAAGGGCACCCGGCTTCGCCCTCTCACCTTCACCCAGGCCAAGCAACTCATCCCCGTGGCCAACAAGCCCGTTCTCTTCTATGCGGTGGAAGACCTCTTGGCCGTGGGAATCGAGGACATCGGGGTGGTGATCAGTCCGGAAACGGGAGGGGAGGTGCAGGAAGCCCTTAGGGGGCACGGGTTTCCTGGGGTCCGGTTCACCTTCATCCTCCAGGAGAAACCCCTGGGGCTGGCCCATGCGGTAAAGGTGGCCCGCCCCTTCCTGGGGGAAGACCCCTTCGTCATGTACCTGGGGGACAACCTGCTCTCTGGGGGATTGGGAGAGGCCATGGAAGCTTACCGCCGCCAGGCACCCGATGGCCTTATCCTCCTGGCCTCGGTGGAAAACCCCCAAGCCTTCGGGGTGGCGGTACTGGACGGGGCGGGACGGGTGAGGCGCTTGGTGGAAAAGCCCAGCCACCCTCCCTCCTCCCTGGCCCTGGTGGGGGTATACATCCTTCCTCCTGAAATCCACGGGGTCATCGAAGGCCTCCACCCTTCGCCCAGGGGGGAGTACGAGATCACAGAGGCCATCCAGGGCCTCATCGACAGCGGCCTGAGGATCGAGGCCCTCCAGGTGCGGGGCTGGTGGAAGGACACGGGCAAGCCCGAGGATCTCCTCGAGGCCAACCGCCTGGTCCTCTCCCGTCTGACCGGGAAAATAGAAGGTGAGGTGCGGGAGAGCCAGTTGGCGGGCGAGGTGGTGGTGGAAAAAGGGGCCAAGGTGGTCCGGTCCCGTATCCGAGGCCCGGTTCACATCGCTGCCGGGGCGGTGGTGGAGGACAGCTACGTGGGCCCCTACACCTCCATAGGGCGGGAAGCGGTGGTGCGCCGGAGCGAAGTGGAGTACTCCATCCTCCTGGACCGGGCCAAAGTGGAGGATCTACCCCATCTCCTCGACGCTTCCATTCTCGGACGGGAAGCGGTGGTGGTGGGCAAAGGGGAAGGGCCCCGCCGCTTCACCGCTGGCATGGTCCTGGGAGATCGGAGCCAGGTGCGGGTATGAGGATGTTGCTTACGGGCGGCACCGGGCGCCTGGGCCAGGAGCTTCAGAGGCTCCTTCCCGGCCTCATCGCCCCCACACGGGAGGAGATGGACATCACCCAGCCCGAGGCCGTGGATGCGGCCTTCCGGCGTTACAGGCCGGAGGTGGTGGTCCACGCAGCGGCCTACACCAAGGTGGACAGGGCCGAGGTGGAGCGGGAGCTTTGCTGGCGGGTCAACGTGGTGGGCACCCGCCACCTGGTGCGGGCATCCCAGAGGTGGGGTGCCTTTTTCATCCACATCTCCACCGATTACGTGTTCGAGGGCACCCAGGGCATGTACGCCGAGGAGGACACCCCTGGTCCAGTCCGCAACTACTACGCCCTTACCAAACTGGTGGCGGAGGAGGCGGTTCGAGCCCTGCCCGCTCACTTGGTCATCCGCACCAGCTTCCGCACACGGCCCTGGCCCTACCCGGTGGCCTTCACCGACATGTACACCAGCCAGGACTACCTCGACCTCATCGCCCCCGAGATCGCCCTGGCGGTGCAACGGTACCGGGACATCCCCTACGACACCCTGCACATCGCCACGGAACGCAAGAGCGTTTACGAGCTGGCAAGGCAAAGCAGGCCGGACGTGCGCCCCGCCAGCAGGCGGGAAGCCCCTATTGCCCTACCTGAAGATGTGTCTTTGGACACCAGAAGGTGGCAGGAACTCAAGAGGAGGTGGCTGAAGTGAAGGTACCCTTGGACCCCAACGTGCGGGCCGACCTCACCTTTCAGACCTATGGGGAGGGCCCGACCATAGCCGATGTCTTCTACCTGCCCCTCAAGAAGCACCGGGCCCTCGAGGGGTGGTTCATGGAGGCTTTCCGCCTCCGGGAAGGGCGGGTCCAGGGTCTTTCCTTCCCCTTCGAGGCGAAGCAGGTTTCCCTCTCCCGGGCCTTTCCGGGGCGCATCAACGCCTTCCACATCCACCCCAAGGAACCCCAGCACGAGCTTTGGTGCGTTCTGGAAGGCACCTTGCTGGTGTGGCTTGTGGATGTGCGGGAAGGCTCCCCCACCCAGGGGGTACGGCAACGGTTTGTCCTCTCGGGCGAGGAGCCCGGCTGGCTTTTCATCCCTGCTGGGGTAGCCCATGGGTACAAAGCCTCTTTGGAGGGGGCCTTGCTCCTCTACGCCATGAGCGAAACCTTTAACCGGGAAGATCCCAACGAGGGCCGCCTGCCCTGGGACTACTTTGGCAAGGAGCTTTGGGAGGAGGATCGGGGATGAGCTTCCGCCGCGTGCTGGTGACCGGAGGGGCGGGCTTCATCGGCTCCAACTTTGTGCGCTATGCCCTCCAAACTCACCCTGAGTGGGAGATCGTGGTTCTGGACAAGCTCACCTATGCGGGGAACCTGGAGAACCTGCGGGGGCTGGAGGGGCGGATCCGCTTCCTCCGGGGGGACATCGCCGACCCCCGTGCGGTACGGGAAGCCCTACAGGGAGCGGAAGCCGTGGTCAACTTTGCGGCTGAAAGCCATGTGGACCGCTCCCTCATGGATCCCAGGCCTTTCGTGCGCACCAACGTGGAGGGCACCCTGGTTCTTCTCTCGGAAGCCCTGCGGGCAGGAGTCCAGCGCTTCCTTCAGATATCCACGGACGAGGTGTACGGGGACTGGCGGCACACCTCCAAAAGCGCCAAGGAGGAGGATCCTCTTCAGCCCCGCTCCCCCTACGCCGCCTCCAAAGCGGCCGCCGACCATCTGGTTCTGGCCTATGGGCACTCCCACAACCTGGATGTGGTGATCACCCGGGGGAGCAACACCTACGGCCCTTACCAGTACCCAGAGAAGATCATCCCCCTCTTCCTCACCAACGCCCTGGAGGGCAAACCCTTGCCCGTCTATGGGGATGGGAGCGCCGTGCGGGACTACCTCCACGTGGAAGACCATTGCCGGGGGATCGACCTGGTTCTGCACCAGGGGGAACGGGGCGGGGTGTACAACCTGGGAGCCCGCCTACAGGTTTCCGCCCTCCAGGTGGCGGAGATGATCCTGGACCTCTTGGGCAAGCCCAGGAACCTCATCCGGTTCGTGGAGGACCGCCCCGGCCACGATTACCGCTATAGCGTGGACCCCACGAGAGCGGAGGCCCTAGGATGGACCCGGCTCTGGTCCTTTGAGGAGGGCCTGCGGCAAACCGCAGAGTGGTACACCGCCCATCCCGAATGGTGGCGTCCCCTCAAGCGGCGGTCGGGCTTCCGCCATCTGGAGCGGGCCCTTTACACCCCCCGCTTTGCCCCCTCCCCCTAAGGGGTTACCGCCGCCACAGGGGGGCGATAAGGCGGAGGAGCATCCCCCAGGTGGGCCTCGAGGCCGGGAGAAAAAGCCAGATCCCCAAGGGCACCAGGGCCAGGGGGCCCAAAAGGGGATAGGCCACGCTCAAAGCCCCCACAAGGGTCCAGCCTAGGACCAGGCGGTAGCAGGGGTGCCCGACCGCCCCAGCTACCGCCCGATAGAGGAAGGGAAAGCCCAGGGCCGTAGCCGCTTCCGCCACCCCCACAGCCCCCCACCCCATCCGGGGCAGGAAGAAGATGTAACCCAGGAGAGAAAAGCCCACGGAAAAGGCGGTGCCTAGCACCAGATCCCATCCACGCCCTAAAGCCGCCAGGGCGAGGCTCAGGAAAGCCGAGGGGGTGCCGAGGAGCTGGGCAACCCCAAGGAGGGGGAGGAGCTCCTCTAGCGCCCTCCACTCGGGAAAGAGGAGGGGGCCTAACCAGGGGAAAAGGGCCACCAGAAGCAGGAGGGGAGGCCAGATGGCTAGGGTCTGCAAAAGGGTGGCCTCCTCCAGGGCTCGGAGAAAGCGGGAAGGTTCTGCTTGAAGGCGCCCCAGAACCGCTAGGGAAACCCGCTGGACTGCGACCTTGAAGAGGGTAGCGTACTCCACCAGCCGCAGGGCAAGGGCTAAGGAGCCCACGGCCTCAGCTCCCAGAGCCCTTCCCACCAGGGCCAGAGCTACGGGCAGGCGGGCTTGGGCCAGCCAGGCGTTCAGGGAATAGGCTACCCCCAGCCAGGCCATCTCCCGGAAGACCTCTCTATCCCAAGCGGCTCGGGGCTGCTCCCCTAACCGCCACCAGGCGAGAGCGGCCAAAACCCCCTGCTGGGTCAGGAAGCCCAAGGTGGGGGCCAGGGCACCCAAGCCCGCATGGGCCAGCGGGGCGGCCACCAGGAGGCCAAGAAACTGGGAGAGGTTCTCCCCCAAGGCCACGAAGCGGTAGTCCAGCCGTCTCTCCAGGAAGCTCAGGGGCAACCCCCCTAGGAGTTGCAGGGGAAGGGCGGCGTAAAGCAGGGTCAGGGACCAAAAAGCCCCAGGGTCCAGGCGGGCCACCTGTACCGTGATCAGGGCCAGAAGGGGGGCTAAGGTCAAGGAGAGTGCGGCCCCCAGGAGCAGGTAGACAAAAGCGGTATCCCGGTGGCGTTCCCCTGCGGTAGGGGCACGGACGAGGTAGGCCCCCAGGCCAAGCCCCAGGGCGGTGTGGACAAACTGCCCCGTAGCGAGCCCCAAGGCAAAGGTGCCGTAGGCTTCAGGGCCAATGACCCTAGCCACCAGGAGCAAGCTCAAGGCCCCCAGAAGGGCCCCAACGCCTTGCCTCAGGGCCAGGAAAGCCCCTCCCCTGGAAACCTCTTCCCGCAAGGCCCCCCTAGCCTCCCTTCCCGTTCCAGAAGGCGGGGTTGGCGCTAAGCCGCCGCTTGAGCCAAAGGGGCAGGCGGGCCTGCTTCCGCCCCAGGCGGTAGCCCAGGTACTTGAGGGGCAGACGGAGAAGGGCCTCGGGTATAGCCAAGGGAGCGTTCCGCCAGAGGAAGGCAAGCTCCGAGCGCACGTAGCGCAGACCCTCACCCTCCGGCTTGCCCAGACGTTCCAGCATCCAGGACTCCTGGGCGTGGAAGGCTCCGATGTCAAAGTAGCGGCGGAACTCCTGCCAAGGGGTGTACCCGTGGGAATGGTAGACCATGGCCTCAGCTTGGTAGGCGATCCTCCATCCCCCCAGGAGGAGCTTTGCCCCGGCCACGGCATCCTCCCCCATGACGATCCTTCGGGGAAAGCCTCCCACGCCCTCTAGGGCTGTGCGGCGGTAGGCGGCAAAGCTGTTGGAGAGAAAAGCGGCCTTCAGGCCCCTGGTCTTGGCAACCTCCAAGTCGCTCACCGAGGGGGTGGGGGGGTAGTTGAAATGCCGCAGGTGGGCCTCCGAGGGGCGGGCTCCAGGACGGGGAAGTTGCCGCCCGTAGGCCGCCCCCACCTTGGGATCAGCGAAGGCTTGAAGGAGTTTCTCAAGGGCCTCGGGGGAAGCCAGCACCGCATCCTGGGTCATGTAGACCAGGATCCGGGCATCCGTCAAGGCTTCAAGGGCCATTTGACGGGTTCCCCCGTGATCGAAAGCCCCAGGGGGGACATTCCAGACCTCAAAGCCGTACTTCTGGGCTTTTTCTGGGGTTCCATCGGTGGAACCCGAGTCGAGAAGTACCAGGCGCTCCGGCCTAAGGGTCTGCTGGCGAAAAGCTTCCAGCCACCTGTCCCATCGAGGACCGGCATTGCGGGTAGGGACCACAAGGGCTACCCCTTTGGCTTCCCCTTCAGCGGATCTTTCCCAAGCGCCCATGCCATCCCTCCTGAAAAGCCCGCCAAAAAAGGCCCAATCTCCTTGCGAAAAGGGCTGGTCTAACCCGATGCCTCATGGCGCTCAAAGTGAGAAAACCCAGGAAGAGCCCCAGGTTCGCCAGGAAAAAGGGGAGAAAGGTGGCCCGCCGTTTACTCAGCCAAATGCCGTTGCGCACAATGTAGAAAAGCCGTTTTTCGTCCGCATCGGGGGCCAGCCAGGGATTCCCCTTGTGGTTCCAGCTGGGCTGGAGATCCTCGATGCGGGAGAGGGCACAGAGGTACAGCCGCCCCCCTGCCTGGGCAAAGCGCAGGGTGTATTCCAGATCGTCCACGTACACGAAGAAGTCCTCCCTGGGGAGCCCGATCTTCTCTACCCAAAAGCGGTGGAAGAAAAGGCCCCCGTAGAGGGCGTGGTCCACGGCCTGAATGGGAAAGGAGCTTCCTACGTTTCCCTTCTGGCCAATCCAGGAAACCCGCCGTAGAAGGTACGGTAGAACATTGAGGAAATGGAAGTTGAGAAAGGCGTTGGGGCGTAGGGAGATAGGGGCTTTTGCGGGTTGGTCTTTGCCAAAAGCCGGAGCCAGGCGGTGGCTGAAAAGCACATTGCGGGGATCCGCTCCTAGGTAAAGGTAAGCCGACCAAAGGCGCTCTAGGGCATCGGGTAGGGAAGCGTTGTCGTCGTCCAGGAGCCACAGGAACTCCGCCCCCTCTTTGACGGCGTGCAGGATACCTGTGGCGTACCCACCTGCCGAACCCCGGTTCTCCTCCTGGCGGAGAACGATAAGAGCTCCATCCAGGTTTCGTTCGAGCTCTTTAAGGGCTCGAGCGCTGGGATCTTCAGATGCGTTGTCCACAAGAACGACAGCGCTCACTCCCGCCCGAAGAGCCGCTGCAACCATACGTTGCGCTAAGGAAAAGCGATTGCCATACGTGACGGAAATCGCAATGACTTTGGGCCTTTCTTCGCCAAATCGAGGGCGGGTGAGGGTATCCATGACCTCCTGAGGCGATTATAGGGGGCAAGGCTTCTGCATTGGGGGAATGAGGTAGGTGCCACATCTTGGATTCCGCCTTGGGCCTGACGGGACGAGGTGCAGAGATAGGCCCGGCAGGAAGAACCTTTCCACCCGTTTCGCCCTTCTTGCCAAGGAGCTTCCCCAAACCCGCCTGGCGGTGGTGGGGGATGGCCCCTTGCGGGAGAAGGTGGAGGCCCAAGTGGAAGCCTTGGGCCTGGGGGAGCGGGTGCATTTCCTGGGGGGCGGGAGGCTAGAACCTTCTTGCCTGCCTTAGATGCCCTCCTCCTCACCAGCGCCTACGAGGGGATACCGTATGTGGTCCTCGAGGCCCTCGCCCTGGGGGTGCCCGTGGTGAGCGCCCCCACGCCCGGCCTTGGCCCCTGGCTTAGGGCGGAAGGGCTGGCCCTGGTGGCCGAGGACGGGAGCCCCGAGGCCTTAGCCGAGGCCTTGAAAGCGGTGTTGCGGGAGCCTTCCCTGGCCGGGAGGCTGGCGGAGAGGGGGTACGCCTGGACGGGGAAGTGGGGCCTAGAGGGAATGGTGGAGCGCACCTTTGACCTCTACCGCCTCCTCCAAGCAAGCCACAAGCCCCCGGTCTAGGGCTATACACCCTAAAACCCGTTCCTCCGGGTGTGGGGAGGAGCACCGAAACAGACCAGCATGAGGTCGGGATAGAAGAAGGTGGCCCTAGTCATAGCGTAGGGCACCCCCTCCACCAGCTCGTGCCACTCGGGCTGGGCCTCTTCCCAGGCCAGGTATCCACGGCGGTGAAAAACTTAAGGGGCTACATGATCTCCAGCCAAATGCACCAGGCCGTGCACGGACTGGTCGAGGTCATCCACGAACGAGACCCAGACTTTCCCCCCACAGGGCTCAAACGGTTCAGTGTGGTGCGCTTAAGCCGCCTTGCTGTAGTGGAAGAAAAGCTCTTATACAAGCTTGGAGAGATTTCCCCTGAACGCTTCAGGAAAATTGTCTATCGCCTCTGCGGCTGGATCACCGCTTCCCTGCTCGGATAACCCCCCGGACCCACCCTGTGCCGCCTCCACCCAAAGGGGGCCAAAGTTCTCCTCCTGCTCCAGCCCTACCCGCCCGAGCCGATAGGCCTCCAGGAGAGCGGCGAAGCCCATGGCCTTCTCCTGCCAGGTTCTTAAGGGAAGAAGGTGGAAGGGAAGGCGCCCTTTCAAGAAGCCCTGAAGCCGAGCCCAGGCCTCCACGAGGCCAAAGCTCTCCGGGGTTAAGGCCAGGATCGCCCTCCTGAAAGGCCTTGCCGCTTCGGCCAGGACCCTGGGGGGAAGCCGCAGGGCGGGCCTGGGTAAGGGAGGAGGGGGAACAGGAATCAGCCGAGAGCGCTTTCTAAGCCGCTCCTCCAGAAAGGCCACGGTATCCGAAAAATCCAAAAGCACCCGCACCAAAGGAGCCTCCTCCCCTTCCTCCCTTGGGGTAAGGGCCTTTTCCGGGGAAAGCTTAAGGACCAGCAACTCCGCCAGGATGGGGAGGAGTTCGCTCCTTGCCCTCAGGTCCTCGGGAACCTGGGAAAGAGCCTGCTCCACGATGGAAAGCACGGGCAAGGCCCTGGGGGAAACCCGCCCCCGCCTCAGGGCTTCCCTCAGCTCCTGTGGTGTACCGGAAAACCCGGGGAACTCCAGCCGAATCACCGGTACACCGGGCGCTTCGTGGGGAGAAGGAGCCCCACCTTCTCCCGCACCTCTTCCATGGTGGCCTGGGCCACCGCCCGGGCCCGCTTGGCCCCTTCCAAGAGGGCATCCATCACGTAGTCGGGGTGCTTTTTGAGCTCCTCAGCCCGCTCGCGGATGGGGCGGAGGACCTTCATCATCTCCTCGAAGAGGATCCGCTTCACCACCAGGGTGCCGATGCCCGCCCTGCGGTACTCCTCCTTCAGGGCCTCCACCAGCTCCTTGGGGGCGAAGTAGGAGAGGTAGGTGAAGACGATGGTGCGCTCCGGGTCCCCGGGGTCTGCAAGGCGGATCCTCTGGGGGTCGTCGGGGAGGTGGCGGATCTTCTCCCAGATGCTCCTTTCGTCCTCCAGAAGCCCGATGGTGTTCCCCAGGGACTTGCTCATCTTGGCCTTGCCGTCGATGCCCGGCACCCTGGGGGCCTCGGGGTTAAGAAGGGCTTCGGGCTCGGGGAAGGTTTCCCCGAAAAGGGCGTTGAAGCGCCTTGCGATCTCCCGGGTGAGCTCGATGTGCTGCACCTGGTCTTCCCCCACGGGGACGGTGTCCGCCTTGTAGATGAGGATGTCCGCCGCTTGCAGCACTGGGTACATGAGGAGACCGCTCCAGACCGCCTCCTGCTTGGCGGCCTTGTCCTTGAACTGGGTCATGCGGGTGAGGTCTCCCAGGGGGGTGATGGTGGTGAAGACCCAGGAAAGCTCCGTGTGCTCGGGCACGTGGGACTGGACGAAGAGGGTGACCTTTTCCGGGTTAAGGCCCGCCGCCATGTTCACCAGGGCGGCCTCAAAGGTACGCTGGGCCAAGGTGCTAGGGTCGTAGGCCAGGGGGTTGGTGAGGGCGTGGTAGTCCACGATGCAGAAGAAGGCCTCCCGGCCCAACCTCTCCCCTAGTTCCACCCACTGCTTGATGGCCCCCAGGTAGTTGCCGATGTGGATCTCCCCCGAGGGCTGGATGCCGGAAAGAACCCGCGTCATGCCCTTAAGAATAGCAAAAACCCCGCATAAGCGGGGCCTCCTGGTGCCGGGGGCGGGACTTGAACCCGCACGTCCGCAAGGACACACGACCCTGAATCGTGCGCGTCTACCAATTCCGCCACCCCGGCAGACGCAAGGGTCATTGTACGGAAGGGCCCTTTTCCCGTCAAGCCCTAGCGCCAAAGGGTGAGGAGGGCCAGGATCACCGCCAGGGCGCTGAAGTAGAGCATAAGGCGGTTTAAGGCGGTATTGATGTCCCCCTTGAGCTCCTGGCGCAAGGAAACCATGTCCTCCTTGAGCTCTTGGCGTAAAGAGGCCATATTGCCCTCGAGCTCCTGACGTAAGGCGGCCATGTCTCCCTTGAGCTCCTGGCGAAGGGTGGCCATGTCTCCCTTGAGCTCCTGGCGTAAGGCGGCCATGTCCGCCTTGAACTCCTGGCGTAAGGCGGCCATCTCCGCCTTGAATTCCTGGCGCAAGGCCACCACCTCGCCCTTAAGCTCTTGGCGCAAGCCCACTATGTCGCCCTTGATCTCCTGGCGCAGGAGGTCCATGCGGTTTTCCAGGGAGGTAATCCGCTCCGGAAGGGTGGCCATCACCCCTTCCACGATTCCCTCCAGCTTGTAAAGCCGCTCCTCGGTGGTCATCTGCCTTCAGGCTAGCATAGCCCTTGACCCTAAGGCAAAGGCAGCGTAGGCTATAGGGCAATGCGGCGGGGCATCCTGCTAGACCTAGGCCGGGCGGGCCCGGCTTAGGGAAGCCCCGTTGCCTTCCCCCGGGCCCAAAACCCGGGGGATTTTTGTAAGGGAGGGAGCATGGGAAAAACGCTTTACGAGAAAGTCTGGGAGGCGCACGAGGTCAGGAAGCTCCGAAGCGGGCAAAGCCAGCTTTTCATAGACCTCCACCTCCTGCACGAGGTCACCAGTCCCCAAGCCTTCGGGATGCTGAGGGACCTCGGCCTTAAGGTACGCTACCCCCACCGCACCTTCGCCACCGTGGACCACATCGTCCCCACCCACGACCGCACCGAGCCCTTCCAGGATCCTCTGGCCCAGAGCATGCTGGAGGCCCTTAGGCAAAACACAAGGGAGCATGGGATAACCTTCTTTGACCTGGGAAGCGGGAACCAGGGCATCGTGCACGTGATCGGCCCCCAGCTGGGCTTAACCCAACCCGGCATGACCATCGCCTGCGGGGATTCCCACACCTCCACCCACGGGGCCTTCGGGGCCGTGGCCTTCGGCATCGGCACCAGCCAGGTGCGGGACGTCCTCGCCACCCAGACCCTGGCGGCCCAGAAGCTGAAGGTGCGGCGCATCAACATCGAAGGGAAGCTTTCTCCCGGGGTCTACGCCAAGGACGTGATCCTCCACATCATCCGCCACCTGGGGGTGAAGGGAGGGTTGGGCTACGCCTACGAGTACGGGGGAAGCGCGGTGGAGGCCATGGACATGGAAAGCCGCATGACCCTTTGCAACATGTCCATCGAGGGCGGGGCCCGCATCGGGTATGTGAACCCCGACGAAACCACCTTCGCCTACCTGGAAGGCCGCCACTATAGCCCCAAGGGAGCCGAGTGGGAGGAGGCCAAGCGGCGCTGGCGGAGCTTTGCTTCGGATCCGGACGCCCACTATGACGACGTGGTCACCTTCCGGGCGGAGGACATCCCCCCCACGGTCACCTGGGGCATCAACCCGGGGCAGGCGGTGCCCATAGACGGGAGGATTCCCCTTTTGGAGGAGCTTTCCCTTGAAGAGCGCCCCGTGGCCGAGGAAGCCCTGGCCTACATGGGCCTGAGGCCGGGGCAGCCCATCAAGGGGGTGCCCATCCAGGTGGCCTTCATCGGAAGCTGTACCAACGCCAGGCTTTCCGACCTTCGCGAGGTAGCCCGCTTCCTCAAGGGCCACAAGGTGAAGAAGGGGGTGCGGGCCCTGGTGGTGCCGGGCTCGGAGTGGGTGGCCAAGAAGGCGGAGGAAGAGGGCATCGCCGAGATTTTCCAGGAAGCGGGGTTTGAGTGGCGGAACCCCGGGTGCTCCATGTGCCTGGCCATGAACCCGGACCGCCTCGAAGGGGACGAACTGGCCGCCAGCTCCTCCAACCGCAACTACAAGGGGCGCATGGGAAGCCCCAGGGGGCGCACGGTGCTCATGAGCCCCCTTATGGTGGCGGCGGCGGCGGTGGCGGGCGAGATCGCCGACGCCCGGGAAGTGTTTGGGATCGGGAGGTAAGCCATGCTGGAAAGGTTCACCACCATCCGCGGTAGGGCAGTGCCCTTAAGGGGCGAGGACATCGACACGGACCGCATCATCCCCGCCCGCTTCATGAAGGTGCTCACCTTTGAGGGGCTGGGCCAGTACCTCTTCTACGACGAGCGGTTTGACGAAAAGGGCCAGCCCAAGCCCCATCCCTTGAACGACCCCAGGTACCAGGGGGCCAGCATCCTCCTGGTGGAGGCGGGCTTTGGCTCCGGCTCCAGCCGGGAGCACGCCCCTCAGGCCATCAAGCGAGCAGGGTTTAGGACCATCATCGGGGAGAGCTTCGCCGAGATCTTCTTCGGCAACGCCACCGCCATTGGCCTTCCCTGCGTGATCCTCTCCCCTGAGGATCTAGCGGTCCTCTTCCAGGCGGTGGAGGAGGATCCCAGCTTGGAGGTAGAGGTGGACTTAGTGAACAAGGAGGTACGCTTTGGAGGGCGGGTGGCTCCTCTCTTCATCCCTGAGGAGGCCCGGGAAGCCCTGGTGGCAGGGCTTTGGGACCCCATCGGGGAGCTATTGCAGGCGGGAGAGCTTCTGGACGAGTTCGACCGTCGCCTTCCCTACCCCAGGAGGTCGGAATGAGGATTGCGGTCCTTCCGGGGGATGGGATCGGCCCCGAGGTGACGGAAGCGGCCCTGAAGGTGCTTTGCGCCCTGGACGAGGCCCACGGCCTGGGCCTCGCCTACGAGGTCTACCCCTTTGGCGGGGCGGCCATAGACCAGTTCGGGGAACCCTTCCCTGAGGTAACCCGCCAGGGAGTGGAAAGGGCCCAGGCGGTGCTCTTGGGGAGCGTGGGGGGGCCCAGGTGGGACCACCTCCCCCGCAAGATCCGCCCGGAAACCGGGCTTCTCGCCCTAAGGAAAAGCCAGGACCTCTTCGCCAACCTGCGCCCGGCCAAGGTCTTCCCTGGCCTGGAACGGCTTTCCCCCCTCAAGGAGGAGATCGCCCGCGGGGTGGATGTGCTCATCGTACGGGAGCTCACCGGGGGGATCTACTTCGGGGAGCCCCGGGGGATGTCCGAGGCCGAGGCCTGGAACACGGAGCGCTACGCCCGCCTCGAGGTGGAGCGGGTGGCCCAGGTGGCCTTTGAGGCGGCGAGGAAGCGCCGGAAGCACGTGGTGAGCGTGGACAAGGCCAACGTCTTGGAGGTGGGGGAGTTCTGGCGGAAGACCGTGGAGGACGTCCACCAGAGCTATCCCGACGTGGCCTTGGAGCACCAGTACGTGGACGCCATGGCCATGCACCTGGTGAAGAACCCGATACGCTTCGACGTGGTGGTGACGGGGAACCTCTTCGGGGACATCCTCTCCGACCTGGCCTCGGTGCTGCCCGGCTCCCTGGGGCTTCTCCCCTCCGCCTCCTTGGGGCGGGGCACCCCGGTGTTTGAGCCGGTGCACGGCTCCGCCCCGGACATCGCCGGGAAAGGGGTGGCCAACCCCACCGCCGCCATCCTCTCGGCGGCCATGATGCTGGAGCACGCCTTTGGCCTGGTGGAGCTCGCCCGGCGGGTGGAGGAGGCCGTGGCGAGTGCCTTGCGGGAAACCCCTCCGCCCGACCTGGGAGGAAGCGCGGGCACGGAGGCCTTCACGGAGGAGGTCCTCCGCCGTCTACAATAGGGGAAATGCTCCGCCACCGCTTCACCACTGAGGACTTCCACCGCATGCACGAGGCCGGCATCCTCCCCGAGGACGCCCGGGTGGAGCTGGTAGAGGGAGAGATCGTCACCATGAGCCCGGTAGGCAAGCGCCACATGGCGGCGGTTAAGCGGCTTATGGACCTGCTCTTTCCCCTGCAACAGGCGAGGAAAGCCCTTCTGCAGGTTCAGGACCCCCTGAGGCTTTCCCCGGAAAGCGAACCCCAACCCGACCTCGTTCTCCTCGCCCACCGGGAAGACTTCTACCGGGACAAGGTTCCCGAGGCCCGGGATGCCCTCCTGGTGGTGGAGGTGGCGGACACCTCCCTGGACTACGACCTGAACGTCAAGGTGCCCCTCTACGCCCAGGCCGGGGTGCCGGAGGTCTGGGTGGTGGACCTGGCCCGGGACCGGGTGCACGTCTTCCGCAAGCCCGCCGGGGAGGGCTATGGGGAGCGGGAGGCCCTCGAGGGGGGCGAGCTGGAGGTCCTGGGGCTCAGGGTACCCGTGAAGGAGGTCCTGCCATGACCCGCCACCGGATCTCCCTGGAAGAGTTCCACCGCATGGTGGAGGCCGGGGTTTTTCCCGAGGACCTGAGGCTGGAACTGGTGGAAGGAGAGCTGCTGGAGATGAGTCCCATTGGAAAACGCCACGCCGCCAAAGTGGCCAGGCTCACCGCCCTCTTTAGCCCCCTCGTGCCCCACAAGGCCATCCTCTTCGTGCAAAACCCCCTGGTGGTGGGGGGCTCGGAGCTCTACCCCGATCTCGCCCTCCTGCAACCCCGGTCCGACTTCTACGAGGAGGGGCTACCCACGGCAGAAGACGCATTATTGGTGGTGGAAGTGGCGGAAACCTCCTTCCGCTACGACCTTGAGGTGAAGGTACCCCTTTACGTCAAAGGGGGCGTGCCCGAGGTCTGGGTGGTAGACCTGGAAGGCGGGCGGTTTCTGGTGCACAGAGAGCCCAGGGAGGGAGGCTATAAGGAGGTCAGAACCCTGGGACCCCAGGACACTCTGGCCTTTATGGGGGTGGAGATCCCCGTGGAGGAACTCCTATGAGGAAAACCCTGATCCTCACCGGGGCAAGCCGCGGCATCGGCCGGGCCCTGGCCCTGGAGCTGGCTCAGGCGGGTTACGACCTGGTGCTGAACGCCCGCTCGGAAGGGCCCTTAAAGGAGGTAGCCGAGGAGGTTCGTGCCCTAGGGGCCAGGGCGGAGTGGGTGGCGGGGAGCGCCGGGAAGGCCCAGGTGGCGGAAGCCCTGGTGCGGAAGGCCGAGGGGCTTGGGGACTTTTACGGCTACGTCCACAACGCCGGGGTCCTGCACCCGGGGCCTTGGATCTACGAGATGGCGGAGCCGCTTTTCCTGGAGGTGCTGGAGGCCAACCTCCTGGCGGGCTACCAGCTCGCCCGCTTCGCCTACCCCCTCCTGCGGCCAAAAGGGGAAGGGGTGGCCATTTACGTGGGCTCCGGGGCCGCAGAGTCCAACCTTCCCGGGATCGGGGCCTACGCGGTGGCCAAGGCCGCGGAGGAGCACCTGGCCCGGCAGCTGGCCGCGGAGGTGCCGGAGGTGGCCTGCTTCGTCTACCGCCCCGGGGTGGTGGAGACGGAGATGCAGCGCCAGGCCCGGGAGGCCCAGGGGAGCGCTGCCCCCGTGCTGCACCAGGTTTTCCGCGGGTACAAGGAGGAGGGCCGCCTCCTAAGCCCCAAGGAGGCGGCCCAGGCCCTGGTGCGCCTTCTGCCCAAGGCGCGCCAGTTCCATGGAAAGATCGCATCCTGGAGGGACGCATGAGATCCGACCGCATCAAAAAGGGACTGCAACAGGCCCCCGCCCGCTCCATGCTCCGGGCGGTGGGCGTGGGGGATGAGGACTTCCAGAGGCCCTTCGTGGGGGTGGTGAACACCTTCACCGACGGCATGCCCTGCAACTACCACCTCCGCCAGCTGGCCCTGGACGTGAAGGCGGGGCTTAGGGAGGCCGGGGCCTTCCCCTTTGAGTTCGGGGCCCCTGCCATCTCCGATGGCATCAGCATGGGCACCCCCGGGATGCGGGCGAGCCTCATAAGCCGGGAGGTGATCGCCGACAGCGTGGAACTGGTGGCCCAGGGCTACCTCTACGACGGGATGGTGGTCCTCTCCGCCTGCGACAAGACCATCCCCGGCGGGGCCATGGGGGTGATCCGCAGTGGGGTTCCCGGCGTGGTCCTCTACGGCGGCACCATCGCCCCCGGGGAGTGGCGGGGCAGGAAGCTCACCATCGTCTCCGTGTTCGAGGCGGTGGGGCAGCGGGCCGCGGGGAAGATCACGGACGAGGAGCTTTTGGAGATCGAGCGGCACGCCATCCCCGGCCCCGGGGCCTGCGGCGGCCAGTACACCGCCAACACCATGGCCATGGCCCTCGAGGCCCTCGGCCTCTCCCCCATCGGCTACAACGCCATCCCCGCCGTGCACCCGGAAAAGCCCAAGGCCACCCGGGAGGCGGGCCACATCCTGGCCCGGGCCATAGAGCGAAACTGGAAACCCCAGGATTTCCTCACCCGCAGAAGCTTCCTCAACGCCATCGCCGCCGTGGCCGCCACCGGGGGGAGCACCAACGCCGTGCTCCACCTCCTGGCCATCGCCCGGGAGGTGGGGGTGGAGCTGAGCCTGGACGACTTTGACCAGGTTTCCCGGAAAACCCCGGTGATCGCCGACCTCCTCCCCTGGGGTACCTACACCGCCTGGGAGCTTTACGAGGCCGGGGGCACCGCCCTGGTCTTCCAAAAGCTCCTGGAGGCAGGGCTTCTTTACGGGGAGGAGAGGACCCTCACCGGCAACACCTTGGCCGAGGAGGTGGAACGGGCCTACCGGGAAAGCCCAGGCCAGCAGGTGGTCTTCCCCGTGGAACAGGCCCTGAAGCCCCAAGGGGGCCTGGTGGTCCTCAAGGGGAACCTGGCCCCGAGGGGGGCAGTCTTGAAGCTGGCCGGCACCGAGCGCACCTACTTCGAGGGCCCGGCCCGGGTCTTCGACTCCGAGGAAGCCGCCATGGAAAAGGTGCTGGCCAAGGAGATCCGCCCCGGTGACGTGGTGGTGATCCGCTACGTGGGCCCCAAGGGCGCTCCCGGGATGCCCGAGATGCTTTCCGTCACCAGCGCCCTCGTGGGGGAGGGCCTGGGCCCCGAGGTGGCCCTCCTCACCGACGGCCGCTTCTCCGGCGGCACCCGCGGCCTCATGATCGGCCACATCGCCCCCGAGGCCTTCGTGGGAGGGCCCATCGCCCTTCTGGAGGACGGGGACCGGGTGCGGATTGATGTGGCGAAGCGCCTTTTGGAGGTGCTCCTACCCGAAGAGGAGCTGAGGAGGCGGCAGGAGCGCTGGCAACCCAGGCCCCCCGCCTTCCGCCACGGCCTCTTTGCCCGCTACGCCGCCTTGGTGGAGCAGGCGGACCAAGGAGCAGTGCTGAAGGACCCCGAGGCCTAGGGTTTCTCCGGCCGCTTGACCGCATCGGGGGTGAGGTTCAAGCCTCGCCCCTTACGTATCTCCTCCGGGGTGAAGGGGTCTCCCTTGGCCTGGAGAAGGGCCTTTAGGTGGTTCAATAAAGCGGCAAGCTCGTCGTCCTTGAGCTGGGCGAAGCCGGGCATGAGCCCGGCCTCCCCCTTCTTGCCGTAGAGGACCACCAGGACCAGGTACCGCCGGCCCTCCGGGGTGGCGAAAAAGGGGCCCAGCCCCTGAAGGCCGGGGTAGGGGCGCACCCCCTGGGCCTTCTCCCCATGGCAGACGGCGCAGGTCTTGGCCCAAAGCCCTTCCGTCCCCTGGGCCAGGGCCGCCCCCAAGCCCAGAAGGAAGAGGAGGGGCAAGAGCCGCTTCATGAAACCAGTATAGGGGGCCCTGACCTGTAGGGCCTTTAGCGGGCCTTTACCTCGGTCCAGACCCGGTCGTAAAGGGCGATGTCCGGCCCCAGGTCCTTGAGGTACTCAAGCTTGGCCCGCACCTCTTCCGGGGGAAAAACCGTGGGATCCCGGCGCATCTCCTCGGGAAGAAGGGGAAGGGCCTTGGCCACGGGGGTGGCGTAGCGGGTGTACTCCGCTAAGGCGGCGGCGTTTTCCGGTTCCAGCAAAAAGTCGATGAAGCGGTAGGCGAGATCCTGGCCGGGACCCCTTTTTAAGACCACCATGGCGTCGGTCCAAAGGGTGCCGCCTTCCTTGGGAATGACATAGTGAAGCCTCTCATCCTCCCGTCTGGCCTGGAGCACATCCCCGGAGTAGGCCAGGGTGAGGGCGGCATCCCCCGCCAGGATGCGGTTCAAGGCCTCCACACCCCCGGCGAAGCCCACGGAGCGGCCCTTGGCCTCGAGGAGAAGTTCCTTGGCCTTCTCCAGGGCCTTAGGATCCGTGGTGTTCACCGAGTAGCCCAGGTACTTCAAGGCCGCCCCGATGGTCTCCCGCATCTCGTCCAGAAGGAGGAAGGGCCCCACCTGCCTGGCAGGGTCAAAGAAGACGGCGAAGGAATCCACCGGACCCTTCACCAAATCCCCCCGGTAGGCCAGGCCCGTGGTGCCCCAGAGGTAGGGAACGGAGTACTGGAGGCCAGGGTCATAGGGGGGGTTCAGGAAGAAGGGATCCAGGTTGGCCAGGTTCTTAAGTCTTCCCTTCTCCAGGGAAGCAAGGAGCCCCTCCCGGGCCATCTGGAGCACGTAGTAGTCGGGGGCTACCACCAGGGAGAACTCCCGGTCCGCCCCCGCCTTCAGCTTGGCCAGCATGGCCTCGGGGGACTCGAAGGTGTCCAGGACCACTTTAGCCCCGGTTTGCGCCTCAAACTTCTTTAGGAGCTCCTCGGGAATGTAGTCCGCCCAGTTGAGGAAGTAGAGGGTCCCGCCGGCCTGGGAAGCCGGCCTCGGCCGCAAAAGGAGGAACCCCACGACCACCAGGGCCAGAACCAAAAGCAGAATGCCCCAACGCTTCATACCCTCCTCCGGGTTAAAGCATACCCCAAGGCCAGGAAGAGGGCGCTAAGGCCGATGATCAGGGTGGAAAGGGCGTGCACCTTGGGGCTCACCCCTAGCTTCACACTGGAATAGATGTAAAGGGGAAGGGTGGTGGCCCCGGGACCGGCGGTGAAGAAGGTGACCACGAAGTCATCCAGGGAGAGGGTGAGGGCGAGGAGCGCCCCCGCCGCCACCCCCGGCCAGGCCAGGGGCAGGGTCACGTGCCAGAAGGTCTGCCAGCCCCGGGCCCCCAGGTCGCGGGCGGCCTCCTCCAGGGCCGGGTCCAGGAGAAGCAGGCGGGAGCGCACCACCAGGGTCACGAAGGCCACCTGGAAGGTGATGTGTCCCAGGGTCACCGTGAGGAGGGAAAGGCGGGGAAACCCCAAAACCTCCCGGGCCAGGGCGAAGAGGAGGAGAAGGGACACCCCCATGACCACATCGGGCACCACCACGGGGATGTAAAGGAGGTAGGAGAGGAAGCCTTTGCCGGGAAAGCGGTAGCGGACAAGGCCCACGGCCAAAAGCGTCCCCAAAACCGTGGCCACCAGGGTGGAGAAGAAGGCCACCAGGAGGGTATTCAGGAAGTACTCCAGCACCCTGGGGTCTTGGAAAAGGGCCCGGTACCAGTCCAGGGTGAAGCCGGTAAAGCGCACCCCCCGGCGGCTTTCGTTGAAGGAGAGGGCCACGATGACCAGAATGGGTAGGTAGAGGAAGAGGTAGACGAGGAGGGCGTGGAGGGTAAGGAGCCTTCTCATACCAGGTCCTTTAGGCCCCTTTCCCCCTGCAGGCGGGCGTAGAGGTAGAGGGAAAGGAGCACAAACCCCATCAAGAACACGCTTAGAGCAGCCCCAAAGGCCCAGTCCCGGGTGATGCCGAACTGCTGTTGGATGAGGTTCCCGATCAGAACTACCCGCCCCGCCCCCAGGAGGTCCGCCACCACGAAGGTGCCCATGGCGGGGATGAAGACCAAGACGCTTCCCGCAAAAAGCCCGGGGTAGGTTTGGGGCAAGACCGCATGCAAGAAAGCCTTAACAGGCCTAGCCCCCAGGTCGTAGGCCGCCTCCAAGAGCTGCCAGTCGAGGCGCTCCACGCTGGCGTACACCGGCAGGACGAAAAAGGGCAGAAAGGTGTACACCGTGGCCAAGAGCACGGCGAAGAAGGAGGGATACAGGACCAGGGGCCCCAGGACGAAGGTCCCAAGAAGGGCGTTCACCAGGCCTTCCCGTTGCAACAGCACCAGCCAGGCGTAGACCCGGATCAGGAAGTTGGTGAGAAAGGGAAGGAGGAGAAGGAAAAGGAGGAGGTCCCGCTGGGGATGGCGGGCGATGTAGAAGGCCAGGGGATAACCCAGCAAGGCAGAGATCAAGGTGGCCAGGACCCCCACAAGAAGGCTTTGGGCGAAGGCCTCGAGGTAGACGGGGTGGAGGAGCTTGGCGTAGTTGTGGAAGCCCCAGGGCCCGCTAAGCTCCCCATAGGGCCCCCGGGTGAGGAAGGAGGCCATAAGGACCAAAAGGGTGGGAAGAAGGACGAAGACCAAAAGCCAAAGGCCCCCAGGGCCCACGGTAACCAGGACCCGGAGGGCGCGTTGCCAGGGAGTAGCCGCCTCATTCATGGATCACCACCAGGTTCTCCGGGGGAAGGTAGCAGAACACCTCCTCCCCGTAGGTGAACTCCTCGGCCCCAGGCTCCTGCAGGTCCTGGTTCAGGGTATAGGCCAGAAGCCGCACCTCCCCCGCCCGCAGGTAGTACTGGTTCTCCGCTCCCGTGTAGACGATCTCCTCCACCCTGGCCCGCACCAGGTTTTCCCGGGCAGGAGCCCCGTTGCCCACCGGGTAAAGGCGGATCTTCTCCGGCCGGATCACCAGGTGGGCTTCCTGCGAAAGGGGCTCCTTCAGGCGCAAAATCCCAAGGGGGGTTTCCGCCCCTTTTGGGTGGGGCCTTGCGGAGAGGAAGTTGGAACGGCCGAGGAAATCCGCCACGAAGCGGTTTTTGGGCCGCTCGTAGACCTCGTCGGGAAGGCCCACCTGCTCAACCCTCCCCGAGCGCATCACCGCAATCCGGTCGGACATGACCAAGGCCTCCTCCTGGTCGTGGGTAACGAAGATGAAGGTGGTGCCAAGCCTCCGCTGAAGCTGCATGAGCTCCACCCTAAGCTCCTGGCGGAGCTTCAGGTCCAAGGCGGAAAGGGGCTCGTCCAAAAGGAGCACCTCGGGCTCCAGCACCAGGGCCCGGGCCAAGGCCACCCGCTGCTTCTGCCCCCCGGAAAGCTCCCGGGGGTAGCGTTTCTCCAGGCCCAGGAGATCCACCAGCTCCAGGGCCCAGGCCACCTTTTTGCGAACCTCCCCTGCGGGAAGCCCCTTCATGCGGAGGCCAAAGGCCACGTTTCCCTCCACGGTCATGTGGGGAAAAAGGGCGTAGTTCTGAAAGACGGTGTTCACGGGGCGGGCGTAGGGGGGAACCCCGGTCATGTCCTTCCCGGCGATCTCGATCCGCCCCGCATCCGGGGTGTCAAACCCGGCGAGAAGCCTGAGGAGGGTGGTCTTGCCGCAGCCCGAGGGCCCCAAAAGGCTGAAGAACTCTCCCCGCTTGACCTCGAGGTCCACGCCATCCAAGGCCACCACCCCGACAAAACCCTTCCGCACCCCCAAGAGGCGAACCAGCACTTCCCCGGCCACGGGGCCCAGTTTAGGGGGAGTGGCTCCCAGGCTCAAGCCTTTAGGGAGCCGCCCGGTCCCGGTGCACCAAAAGGACCAGACCCAAGGAGAGCAGGGTGGCCACAAGGCTGGAACCCCCGTAGGAAAAAAGGGGAAGGGTCAACCCGGTCACCGGCATCACCCCCAACGCCACCCCCAGGTTCACCAGCACCTGGAAGCCCAGCATCCCCCCTACCCCGGCCAGGAAGAGGCGGTCGGAGAGGCGGGGACACTCCAGGGCCATGCTAAGAAGGCGCACCAGAAGGAGGGCGTAAAGCCCCAGGAGGGCCACGGAGCCCACAAACCCCCACTCCTCGGCAAAGACGGCGAAGACGAAGTCCGTGTGGCGGAAGGGAACGAAGCCCAGCTGGGTCTGGGTACCCTGGCCATACCCCTTGCCGAAGAGTCCTCCCGAGCCGATGGCGATGGTGGACTGGATCACCTGGAAGCCCTGGCCCAGGGGATCCCGGTAGGGATCCAAAACGATGAGGACCCGCTCCCGCTGGTAGGGCTTGAGGTTGGGCCAGACCACGGTGGGTACCAGGATGACCAGGGCGAGAAGGCCCACCAAGATGTGCTTCCAGGGCAGGCCCCGCACGAACAAGATGGCAAAGACGCCGAAGAGCACCACCAGGCTCCCCCCCAAATCCGGCTGGAGGAGGAGGAGGAGGATCACGGGGGCCGTCAGGAGCCCGGGCAGAACATAATCCCACACCCGCCGCACCTCCCGGCCCTCGAGGAGCCGGGACAAGGCCAGGATCAAGCCCAGCTTGGCCAGCTCCAGGGGCTGGAACTGCACGGGGCCCAGCACAAACCAGGCCTTGGCCCCGTTGATCTCCCGGCCGACGGCCAAGACGGTCACCAAAAGGAGAAGGGAAAGGGCGTAAAGGGGGTAGGCCAAGGCGAAGACGGTGCGGCGGGAAAAGAACTGAACCCCCACCGCCAGGAGGAGGCCCAGGAGAAAGGCCACAAGCTGGCGGTTCAGGAGGCCCGGGTCCGGGGCGGCGCTTCGGAGGTTAAACAAACCCAGAACGGTTATGGCCAGGGTCAGGAGGATTAAACCCCAGTCGTAGGCCAGAAGGTTCGGACGCCTTAGAACCATGTGCGGCTACCGCAAGGGGATATCGGCAATCAACACCATCTTCTCCCCCCGCTCCTCCAGGGCCACATTGACCTCCTCCTGGGCGGGGAAGTAGCGGCGCAACACCTCCAGAAGGTCCCGCTTCAGGCTCTCCACCAGGCCCGGGGAAAGCTTGGCCCGGTCGTAGGCCAAGACCAGCTTGAGCCTCTCCTTGGCCTTCTCCTTGCTCCGTTTGCGCCACCACATCAGCGACCTCCGAAGAGCCTGCGGATCACCGAAAACAGCCCCTGGGCCTCCTCCAGGTTGCGGAAGGGCACCTCCTCGCCCTTAAGGCGGCGGGCGGTGTCCATGTAGGCGATGGCGGCGGGGCTGGTCCCCTTCAGCACCAGAGGCTCGCCCTGGTTGGTGGAAATGAGCACCTGCTCGTCCTCCGGGATGATGCCGATGGGCTTAAGCCCCAGGATCTCCACCACGTCCTCTACGGAGAGCATATCCCCCCGGGCCACCATCCTGGGCCTTAGGCGGTTGATGACCAGGTAGTTCTCCCGGATCTCCCGTGCCTCGAGGAGGCCGATGATGCGGTCGGCGTCGCGCACACTGGAAACCTCCGGGTTCACCACCACCAAGGCCCCTTCCGCCGGGGTGGCAGCGGTCTGGAAACCCTTCTCGATGCCGGCAGGGGAGTCGATGAGCACCCGGTCAAACCCCTCCTCCGTCAAAAGCTGGTGGACCAACTCCCGGAACTTTGCGGGGTCCAGGGCCTCCTTGTCCTTGGTCTGGGAGGCAGGGAGGAGGAAGAGGTTTTCTATGCGCTTATCCCGGATCAAGGCCTGGCGCACCTTGGCCCGCCCCTCCAGCACGTCGATCAAGTCAAAGACCACCCGCCCCTCGAGGCCCATGACCACATCCAGGTTCCTGAGGCCCACGTCCACGTCCACCACCACCACCTTCTCCCCTAGTTTGGCCAAGGCCGCCCCCAGGTTGGCGGTGGTGGTGGTCTTCCCCACCCCGCCCTTACCCGACGTCACCACGATGGCTTTCGCTTTCACCGCTTCCCCTCCTGCACCGTATCCAATATCTCATCCAATTCGCTCAGGAAATCCAAAACCCGCTTGCCCCGCGGGGTCAAGAGGTATTCTACCCGGGGGGGAACCTCGGGGTAAGCCTGCCGCTGCACGAAGCCCAAGAGGTTAAGCTCCCGAAGCCGCTCCGCCAAGGTGCGGGGGGAAAGGCCCAGGAAGGACTCCAGGTCGGAGAAGCGGGAGGTTCCCCGGCTTAAGGCGAAGAGCACCTCGGGTGCCCCGCGCCGTGCCAGCACCTTGAGCACCTTGCGGGTGTTCTTGGACAGGGCCATGGCCCAATGCTAGCAAAAAACGGTATAGCTATGTACCGGTAAAGCCATGGATGCCAAAGCCAAAGGTAGCCTTGGGCCTCGGGAAAGAATATGCTAGGGGAGGATGAAGGACAGCATCCCACCCGACTGGAAGGACTTCCTAGCCCTCGTGCTGGCGGTCTACAGCCTCCTGTTGCCGCCCCTTTTCCTGGTGCTCGGGGTGCTATTCCTCTTCCTCCTCCTGGTCCGCGTTTTCCTGTAAAACTAAGGCATGGAAGGTCTCTTTGAGTCCCTACCCGAAGGCTACCGGGAAAGGCTTGGCCGCCCCGGGGAGTACCCCTTTACCCGGGGCATCTACCCCCGGATGTACCTGGACAGGCTCTGGACCATGCGGCAGTACGCGGGCTTCTCCACCGCGGAGGAGTCCAACGCCCGCTACCGATACCTCCTCGCCCAGGGCCAGACGGGCCTCAGCGTGGCCTTCGACCTCCCCACCCAGCTGGGCCTGGACCCCGACCATCCCATGAGCGTGGGGGAGGTGGGCCGGGTGGGGGTGTCCATCGCCACCCTCGAGGACATGCGCAAACTCTTTGACGGCATCCCCCTGGACCGGGTCTCCACCAGCATGACCATCAACGCCCCCGCCATGATGCTCCTGGCCCTCTACCTCCTGGTGGCGGAGGAGCAGGGGGTACCTTGGGACAAGGTCTCGGGCACCGTGCAAAACGACATCCTCAAGGAGTACTTCGCCCGGGGCACCTACATCTACCCTCCGGGCCCTTCCATGCGTCTGGTAACCGATATCTTTGAGTTCTGCGCCCAGCGGGTGCCCAAGTGGAACACCATCTCCATCTCCGGCTACCACATCCGCGAGGCGGGGGCCACCGCCGCCCAGGAGATCGCCTTCACCCTGGCGGACGGCAAGGCCTACGTGAAGGCGGCCCTGGAACGGGACCTCAAGGTGGACGAGTTTGCCCCTAGGCTTTCCTTCTTCTTCGCCGCCCACGGGGACATCTTTGAGGAGGCGGCCAAGTTCCGGGCCGCCAGGAGGCTTTGGGCCCGCATCATGCGGGAGGAGTTCGGGGCCAAGGACCCGAGAAGCTGGATGCTCCGCTTCCACACGCAAACGGGAGGCTCCACCCTCACCGCCCAGGAGCCCCTGAACAACGTGGTGCGCACCGCCTACCAGGCCCTGGCGGCGGTGCTCGGGGGCACTCAAAGCCTCCACACCAACGCCTACGACGAGGCCCTGGGCCTCCCCACGGAGAAAAGCGCCCTTCTCGCCCTCCGCACCCAGCAGATCCTGGCCTTTGAAAGCGGGGTCACCCGGGCGGTGGACCCCTTGGGGGGAAGCTTCTACGTGGAACACCTCACCGATGAGCTGGAGCGGGAGGCGGAAAGGCTCATCGCCGAGATCGACGCCCTGGGGGGCGCGGTGGCCGCGGTGGAGGCGGGGTACTTCAGCCGGGCCATCGAGGAGTCCGCCTGGCAGTTCCAGAAGGAGGTGGAGGAGGGCAAGCGGGTCATCGTGGGGGTGAACCGCTTCACCGATCCCCAGAGCCCCCTGAACGAGCCCACCCCGGTGCAGCGCATCGACCCCGAGCTCCACGAACGGCGCAAGCGGGAGCTGGCCGCCTTCAAAGCCGGGCGGGACGGGGAAAGCGTCCGGCTCGGCCTGGAAAACCTCCGCCAGGCGGCCCGGGGAAGCGAGAACCTTTTCCCCTACGTGCTGGAGGCCTTCCGCCGCCGGGCCACCCTAGGGGAGGTCTGCGGGGTGCTCAGGGAGGAGTGGGGGGAGTATCAGCCGGGGAGGTAAGGCATGGAAACCGAGGCCCAGCTTTGGGAGTTTTTGGAAAAACACCTGACCAGCATCTACCAAGGGGACTGGGCCACCTATGAGGCCACCACCCACCCCGACCTTTCCCTTTACGAGTGGTTCGTGACCCCCCACCGCCTGGATGGCCTGGCCTTCCACCGCTTCATGATCGAGCACAACTGGGCCACCTCGGGAAGGCCTCACCGTTTAGACCTCCTGGAAAAGCGCCTCCAGCGCTACGGGGAGGTGGCCATCTTCACCTACACCCTGCTCCTCACCGTGGAGGCGGAAGGGGGGCTAAAGCACCGGGCGGTGAACGAAAGCCGGGTGGCGGTGCGCTTCCCCGAGGGCTGGAAGGTGGTGCACGTGCACAAGAGCCCGGCCGGATAGCCTAGGTCCCCGCCCGGCTCTCGCCAGGGTGGGGTGGCATAACAAGGGGCCGGGTTTCCCCGGCCCCTCCCCTTTTCCCAGGGCTAGGCCCCCTGCCGGAGGCGCTCCACCACCGAGCGGTCCTCGAGGGTGGAGGTATCCCCCTTGATCTCCTGCTCCCCGGCGGCGATCTGCCGCAGGAGGCGGCGCATGATCTTGCCGGAGCGGGTCTTGGGCAGGGCATCCGTGAAATGCACCTCGTCCGGGCGGGCGATGGGCCCGATCACCTTGGCCACGTGGGCCTTGAGCTCGTCCCGCAGGGCCTCCGAGGGCGCATGCCCCTCCTTCAGGGTTACGAAGGCCACGATGGCCTCTCCCTTCAGGGGATCGGGGCGGCCCACCACCGCCGCCTCGGCCACCGCGGGGTGGGCCACCAAAGCAGACTCGATCTCCATGGTGCCCAACCGGTGCCCGGCCACGTTCAAGACGTCGTCCACCCGGCCCAGGATCAGGTAATAACCCTCCTGATCCCGCCGGGCCCCGTCTCCGGTGAAGTACTTACCGGGGTGCTGGCTGAAGTACTGTTGCAGGAAGCGCTCCGGGTCCCCCCAGACGGTGCGGAGCATGCCGGGCCAGGGGCGGGCGATGCAGAGGTGCCCGCCCTCTTCCGGGTTCTCCACGGGGCGGTGCTCCGCGTCCAGGATCTCCGGCACCACCCCGAAGAAGGGCTTCCCCGCGTGGCCCGGCTTCATGGGGTGCGCCCCGGGCAAGGTGGTGATCATGATGCCCCCGGTCTCCGTCTGCCACCAGGTGTCCACGATGGGGCACCGCCCCTTACCGATGACGTTGTAGTACCAGAGCCAAGCCTCGGGGTTAATGGGCTCGCCCACGGTGCCCAAAAGGCGCAGGGTGTCCAGGCGGTGCTTCAAGGGCCAACCCTCGCCCCACTTCATGAAGGCGCGGATGGCGGTGGGGGCAGTGTAGAGAATGTTCACCCCGTACTTGTCCACGATCTGCCAGAAGCGGTCGGGCTCGGGCCAGTTGGGGGCCCCCTCGTACATCACCGTGGTGGCCCCGTTCAGAAGGGGGCCATAGACCACGTAGGAGTGGCCGGTGATCCAGCCCACGTCCGCGGTGCACCAGTAGACGTCCTCGTCCTTGAGGTCGAAGACCAGCTTGGTGGTGAGGTAGACGTAGGTCATGTAGCCGCCCAGGGTGTGCAGGACCCCCTTGGGCTTCCCGGTGGAGCCCGAGGTGTAGAGGATGAAGAGGGGCTCCTCCGCCTCCATGGGCTCGGGGTCGCACCGATCGGAAACCGCTTCCATGAGCTCGTGCCACCAGTGGTCCCGGCCCGGGGTCCAGGGGACCTCCTCCCCGGTACGCCGCACCACCACCACGTGCTCCACGGTGGAGACCTCCTTAAGGGCCTCGTCGGCGTTCTGCTTCAGGGGCACCACCTGCCCCCGGCGGTAGCCCCCGTCCGCGGTAATGAGCACCTTGGCCTCTGCGTCCTTGATGCGCTCGGCCAAAGCGCCGCTGGAAAAGCCCCCGAAGACCACCGAGTGCACCGCCCCGATGCGGGCCGAGGCCAGCATGGCGATGGCCGCCTCAGGGATCATGGGAAGGTAGAGGGTGACCCGGTCCCCCTTCCGCACCCCCAGGCGCTTCAGGGCGTTGGCGAACTTCTGCACCTCCCGCCAGAGGTCGTGGTAGGTGAGGACCCGCTCTTCCCCCGGCTCCCCCTCCCAGATGAGGGCCGCCTTGTTGCGCCGCCAGGTTTGGACATGGCGGTCCAGGGCATTGTAGGACAGATTGGTCTTGCCCCCCACGAACCACTTGGCATGGGGCAGGTCCCCCTCCAGCACCTTCTGCCAGGGTTCGAACCAGTGGAGCTCGGAGGCCACCCGTCCCCAGAAGCCCTCGGGGTCCTTCAGGCTTTCCTCGTAGAGGCGCTGGTACTCTTCCTCGCTCTTGATGTGGGCTTTGCTCCGGAACTCCTCGCTGGGGTAGAACACCCGCTCTTCCTTGAGAACGCCTTCGATCCGGTCCATATACCCTCCCTTGGCCTCTAAGGATAGGCTGGCCCCCGGGTGGGGTCAAGAAAAAGGGGGTTTTTCACCATTTGCCAAACCTTCCTTTTCTTGACAGGTGGGGCCTAGCCCACGGAATATAAACGCAAATGGCCAGGAAGAGGAGCCTCTCCACGGTCCAGGCGGCCCTGCGCATCCTGGCCTACCTGGCCGAGCACCCGGAAGGGGTGGAGGTGAAGGAGGTGGCCCGCCTCCTGGGGAAGAGCCTCTCCACCGCCTACGCCCTTTTGAACAGCCTGGCGGAGGAGGGCTTCGCGGTGAAGACGGAGCGGGGGTACCGCCTGGGCCAGGCCAAGCCCCTCCGGCTGGAAACCACACCCCTCGAGGAGGCCCTGGAGGAACTCTATCTCCGCACCCGGGAGCGGTGCTACCTGGCCCTTCTGACCCCGGAAGGGATCCGGCTCAAAACCCGGGGCCGGCAGGGCCAGCCCCATCCCCTGGGGGACACCCTACCGGAGGAGGCCCACGCCCTGGCCCTGGGCAAGGTTCTTCTGTCCTACGGGGCCCTGCCCCTGCCTCCCCTCGTCCCCAGAACCCCCTACACCCTGACCGATCCCCTGGCCCTGGAAGCGGAACTGGCCCGGGTCCGGGAATCGGGCCTGGCAGCGGAGATGGAGGAGTACGCCCTGGGTCTTTCTGCCCTGGCGGCTCCCCTTTTCAGCCCGAGAGGGGAGCTTTTGGGGGCTTTGGGGGTGGTGGTGCCCACAAGGCGCTTTCCCTTCGCCTTCAGCCGCCTGGCCCGGGCCCTTTCCGAGGTGGCCCGGGTGTCCGCCCACCTGCGCCCCCCGGAGCCCCCCAGCCTGGCCCCTCCCCTGGAGCCCAGCCTCCAGGTGGAGGTGGTGGAACCTCCCTGCCCCCTTAAGGAACGGGCCAACCTGCGGGACTACCCCGGGGCCTACCGGGCAAGCCTCGAGGATCCCGAAAGCTTCTTCGGCAACTTCGCCCGGGAATTCCACTGGGAAACCCCCTGGGAAAGGGTCTACGACCCTGCCACCCACACCTGGTTCAGCGAAGGGCGCACCAACGCCGCCTTAAACGCCTTAGACCGCCACCTGCCCGAAAAGGCCCAGCAGGTGGCCCTCATCACCCTGGACGGGGATGGGCACTTGGAAAAGTGGACCTACCGGGAACTCCTAGACCTCTCCCGCCGCCTCGCCGGGGTCTTCCAGGCCTTGGGAGTGAAGCGGGGGGACCGGGTGGCCCTCTACCTGCCCACGGGGCAGGAGGCTGCCTTGAGCCTCCTGGCCTTGGGGCGGATCGGAGCAGTGCACGTGGCCCTGCCCGTGGGCCTTGGCCCAGAAGCCTTAAGGGAGCGGCTTCTCCAAAGCCAGGCCCGCCTTCTGGTGGCCGCCGACGGCTACTTCCGCCGGGGCCAGCTCGTCCCCTTAAGGCCGGTGGTGGAGGCAGCCCTTTCGGGGTTGGATCTCCCCGTGCTCTGGCACACCCGGGGCACCACAGAGTTTCTGGAAAGGGCCTCGGAGGGAAAGCCCGCGGACGCCGTCCCCGTTCCCGCCCAGCATCCCCTCTTCATCCTCCACACCTCAGGCTCCACGGGCAGGCCCAAGGGGGTGGTCCACGGCCACGGCGGGTACATGGTGGGGGTAAGCTGGGCCCTCCGCTACCTCTTTGACCTGAAGCCAGGGGAAGTGTTCCACACCACCGCCGACCTCTTCTGGGTGGTGGGACATTCCTTCGGCCTGTACGCCCCGCTCTTCCTGGGGGGCACCAGCCTCCTGGTGGAGGACCGGCCGGACCACCCCAACCCCGCCGCCTTCTACGAAAGACTGAGGCGGTTCGGGGTGGACGTGCTCCTCACCTCCCCCACGGTGCTCCGCACCCTGCGTCGCCACGGGGAAGCCCGGCCCACCTCCTTACGCCTGGTGGGGAGCGTGGGGGAGGCCTTGGCCCCCGAGGTGTGGCGCTGGACCCGGGAGCACCTGGCCTGGCCCCTGGACAACTGGTGGCAGACCGAGCTGGGAGCCCCTGCCCTGGCCACCCCCCTCACCCTCCCCGCCAAGCCGGGCTTCGTGGGCGTCCCCTTGCCGGGGGTGGAGGCAAGGGTGGTGGACGCGGAAGGCCAGGTCCTCCCTCCAGGGGCCAAGGGCCACCTGGTGCTCCTGAGGGCAGGGCCGGCCCACATGGTGGATCTCCTGGGAGGGGAAAGCCCCTGGTGGGGCGGGCTCTACTGGACGGGGGATCTCGCCACCTGGGACGAGGAGGGCTACTTCCGCATCCTGGGTCGCTCCGAGGAGGTCATCAAGGTGGGGGAGGTCCGGCTCGGCACCGCCGAGGTGGAAGCGGCCGCCCTCACCCACCCCCAGGTGGCGGAGGCAGCCGCCATCGGGATCCCCGGGGAGGAGGGTGAGGAGATCGTGGTCTTTACGGTTCCCAAAAAGGAGGTGCCCGAGGAGCTTAAGGCCCTCCTGGCCGAGAAGATCAAGGCCCACCTCCTGCGGCATCTGGGGCCGGTCCCCCCGCCCCGGATCGTCTTCGTGGAACGCCTGCCCCGTACCCGAAGCGGCAAGATCCTTAGGCGGCTCCTAAAGGCAGAACTCCTGGGCGTAGACCCTGGGGATGTTTCGGCATTGGAGGAGGAGTATGGCGGTGCAAAAGCTTCTTAAGGCGGAAAAGCGGCTTTGGGCCCCGGAGGAGGTGCGCCTTAAGGCAAATCTCCAGAATTTTCCTGAAGAGTACCGGCGAAGCCTCGAGGACCCCGAGGGCTTCTGGGGGGAATGGGCCCGGAGGTTCCACTGGGAGAAGCCCTTTGAAAAGGTCCTGGAGTGGAACCTTCCCGAGCACCGCTGGTTCTTAGGAGGCACCACCAACGCCGTCTACAACGCCCTGGAACGCAATGTGGAAAGGGGCCTGAGGAACAAGGTGGCCCTCCTCTACCTCTCCGAGGACGGCCGGGAGGAGAAGCTCACCTACGGGGAGCTCCTGGACCGGGTGCGGCGCTTGGCCACGGGGCTCAGGCGCCTGGGGGTGGAACGGGGGGACCGGGTGGTGATCTACATGCCCCTGACCCTGGAGGGGGTGATGGCCATGCTGGCCACCGCCTACCTGGGGGCCATCCACAGCGTGGTCTACGCCGGGCTTGGGGTGAGCGCCCTGCGGGAACGCATCCTGGACGCCGGGGCCAAGCTCCTCATCGCCGGGGATGTGAGCTACCGCCGGGGCAAGGGGGTGGACCTCCGCTCCATCGCGGAAGAGGCCATCCAGGACCTGCCCCTAAAGGTGGTCTGGTTCCAGCGGGCCTTCCAGGCGGAGCTTCCCGAGGGGCATTACGACTTCCAGGAACTCCTCTGGGGAAGCCCCCCGGAGGCCCGGGCGGAGATGGTGGAGGCGGAGCACCCCCTCTTCATCCTCTACACCTCGGGCTCCACGGGGAAGCCCAAGGGCGTGGTCCACGTGCACGGGGGGTACATGGTGGGCACCACCTACCACCTGCGCACCTTCTTCGACGTAAAGGACGACGACCTCTTCTGGGCCACCAGCGACATCGGCTGGATCGTGGGCCACTCCTACATCGTTTACGCCCCCCTCCTGGAGGGAGTTACCAGCGTCCTTCGGGAAGGAGCCCCCGACTACCCCGACCCCGGGGCCTTCTGGCAGGCGGTGGAGCACTACCGGGTGAACGTGATGTTCACCGCCCCCACCGCGGTGCGTCTTTTCATGAAGTTCGGCCCCGAGTGGCCTGCCCGATACGACCTTTCCTCTTTGCGCCTCGTGGCCGTGGCCGGGGAGCCCTTAAACCCCGAGGCCCTGCGCTGGGCTTACCAGCACCTGGTGGACGGGGGCAGGCGGGGCTTTGTGGCCGACAACTGGTGGCAGACGGAGCTCGGGGGCCCCACCCTGGGTACCCCCCTCGTCCTCCCCGCCAAACCCGGCTTCGCCGGGGTGGCCCTGCCGGGGGTGGAGGCGGCAGTGGTGGACGAGGAAGGGCGGGAGGTACCCCCAGGGCAAGGGGGGCTCTTGGTTCTGAAGCGCCCCTTCCCCCACATGATGCGCACCGTCTGGGGCAACCACGACCGCTACCTCCAGTACTGGCGGGAGGTGCCGGGGAACGTCTACGCGGCGGGCGACGTGGCCAGCCGGGACGAGGATGGGTACTTTAGCGTCCTGGGCCGGGCGGACGACGTCCTGAACGTGGCCGGCCACCGCATCGGCACCGCGGACGTGGAAAGCGCCCTGGTCTCCCATCCCGCGGTGGCCGAGGCCGCCGTGATCGGGGTGCCCGACCCCTTAAAGGGGGAGGCCATCAAGGCCTTCGTGGTGCTCCGGCTAGGCCAGGCTCCCTCGGAGGAGCTTAAGGAAAGCCTCATCGCCCACGTGCGCCGGGAGCTTGGCCCCATCGCCACCCCTTCCGAGATCGCCTTCCTGGACAAGCTTCCCAAGACCCGCTCGGGCAAGATCCTGCGCCGCCTCCTCAAGGCCCAGGAGCTGGGCAAGGATCCCGGGGATCTCTCTACCCTCGAGGAGTAACCCCGCCTTACCTTTGGGGCTGGGAACACCCAGCCCCTTTTTCTCACCGAGAAAACCCCTCCTTTTGCGCATACCCGCAAAGTTAGCGTTTCTTGACACCCCCTTCATCCTTCCCTAAGATTGCCCCTAACCGCGAGGGAGGCAAAAAAGGAGCGCATAAGGCGCTTCCCTAGCGGGGGAGGGAGTTATGAGCAAGCTGGAAGGGTACTGGAAGGCCAACGTATCCCTCATACGAAACCTGCTCATCGTCTGGGCTTTGGTTTCGTACGTCTTTGGCATCCTCCTGGTGGAGCCCTTGAACAACATCCGCCTAGGAGGACTTCCCTTGGGGTTCTGGTTCGCCCAGCAGGGAAGCATCTACGTCTTCGTCATCCTGATCTTCTACTACGCCTGGAAGATGGACCAGCTGGACCGCCAGTACGACGTGCACGAGTAGGAGGACAAGATGAGCGTTGAAGCCTGGACGTATCTCCTTGTGGGCCTCACCTTTGCCCTTTACATCTACATCGGCTACGCCAGCCGGGTTCGGGAAACCGCAGGGTTCTACGTGGCCGGCCGCGGCGTGCCGGCCATCGCCAACGGAGCCGCCACCGCCGCCGACTGGATGTCCGCCGCCAGCTTCATCTCCATGGCGGGCCTCATCTCCACCATGGGCTACGACGGGGCGGTGTACCTCATGGGTTGGACCGGGGGGTACGTGCTCCTGGCCCTTCTCCTCGCCCCCTACCTGCGCAAGTACGGCAAGTACACGGTGCCCGACTTCATCGGCGACCGCTATTACTCCCACACCGCCCGCGCCGTGGCCGCCATCGCCACCATTTTCATCTCCCTCACCTACGTGGCCGGGCAGATGCGGGGTGTGGGCATCGTGTTCAGCCGCTTTCTGCAAGTGGACATCGCCACCGGAGTGATCATCGGCGTGGCGGTGGTGGCCTTCTTTGCGGTGCTGGGAGGCATGAAGGGAATCACCTGGACCCAGGTGGCCCAGTACACGGTCTTGATCATCGCCTACCTGATCCCGGCCATCGCCATCGCCAACATCCTCACCGGCAACCCCATCCCCCAGCTGGCCTTCACCTTCAGCGACCTGGTGAACCGCCTCAACCAGATCCAAGTGGACCTGGGCTTCACCGAGTACACCAAGCCCTTTCAGGGCAAGCCCATGATCGACATCCTGGCCATTACCCTGGCCCTAATGGTGGGCACCGCCGGGCTTCCCCACGTGATCATCCGGTTTTACACCGTGCCGGACGTGCGCTCCGCCCGCTACTCCGCCGGCTGGGCCCTCCTCTTCATCGCCCTCCTCTACACCACCGCTCCGGCCCTGGCCGCCTTCGCCCGCTACAACCTCATCACCACCCTGAACGGCAAAACCCTGGAGGAGGTGCGCCAGATCGACTGGGTGGCCAAGTGGGAGAAGACCAAGCTCCTGGCCTTTGCGGACAAAAACGGGGACGGCCGGATCACCTTCGCCCCCGGGCCGGCCTTCGTCATAAAGGGGGGGAAGCCCGACTTCAACGAGCCCAACCCCAAGAGCCGGAACGAGGTCTACATCGACAACGACATCATCGTGCTTTCCACGCCGGAAGTGGCCCGGCTGGCTCCCTGGGTCATCGCCCTGGTGGCGGCGGGGGGTCTGGCCGCGGCCCTTTCCACGGCTGCGGGCTTGCTCTTGGCCATGTCCAGCGCCATCTCCCACGACATCTACTACCGCATCTTCCGCCCGGGCGCCACCGAGGGCCAGCGCCTTTTGGCGGGTCGCATCGTGATCCTTTTGGCGGTGATCCTGGCCGGGTACTTCGGGGTGAACCCCCCGGGCTTCGTGGCCCAGGTGGTGGCCTTCGCCTTCGGTCTGGCAGCGGCGAGCCTCTTCCCCGCCATCCTATTGGGTATCTTTGACAAGCGGATGAACCGGGAGGGGGCCATCGCCGGCATCCTGGTGGGTCTCATCTTCACCGCGGTCATGATCGGGATGATGCGGGCACCCCAGATCTTTGGGGCCCCGGCCCCGGTGATCCCGAACCTCTTCGGCATCAGCGCCGAGGGGGTGGGTGTCATCGGTATGATTCTGAACTTCGTGGTAGCCTACCTGGTTTCCCGGGCCACGCCCCCACCCCCTGAGCCCATCCAGCGCTTGGTGGAGGATATCCGCATCCCCAAAGGCGCAGGACAGGCTGCGGAACACTAGACCTCGAGGGGGGCTTCTGCCCCCCTTAAACTATCTTCATGCTCCATTACCTGCGGTTTTACCTGGGAAGCCTGGTGGTGTTCTTCGGCTTCTACCTCATGGGCCACTACCTCCTGGGCCTTCCCTTCCCCACCCCGGTTACCCTGCTCCATATTGCCCTGGGAGCCGGGGCCGGGGTGGGGCTTGGGATTCTTTACCACCGCATCTGGCCCTTACCCGAGCCCGGGATAGGCCGGGTGATCCGCCTGGTGGTGCTTCTCCCCCCGGCCTTCATGCTGGGCATTGGCCTTCTGATCCTCCTGCAGGCCCAGGTGGCCCTTCACCTCCTGGTGCCCCTTCTGGCTTGGCTAACCCCGGAGTATGGATCCCAGAACCCTTCCACCCCTAAACGCTCTCCCCGAGGCTGAGCGGGAAGCCCTGCTGAAGGAAGCCCAAGCGGAAGAGCATCCCTCTGGCGCCTTCCTCTTGGAACAAGGGGGCGGGCCCGCGCAGGCCCTGTACCTGCTCTTGGAGGGAACCGTGGCCCTGTTGGACGGGGAGGAGGAGGTGGGGACCCTCGAGGCGGGGGAGTTCTTCGGCTTCCCCTCCCTCCTTTCCGGCGAGCCCCCTGCCTTCAGCGTGGTGGCCAAAACGCCGGTTAAGGTCCTGGCCTTCCCCAAGGAGGCTTTCCAAAGGCTTCTGGCGCACCCAGAGGCAGCCCGTTTTTTCGGGCAGGGCCTGGTGGAACGGGTCCGGCTCCGGCTTTCCCCTACCCCTTCCCTCTTCTCGCCGGTGGGCCAGCTGGTGCGCCGCCCACCCGCCTTCATCCCACCCTCCGCCACCGTGGAGGAAGCGGCCAAGAAGATGCGCCAGGAAGGCATCTCCAGCCTCCTGGTGGAAGGCGAACCCCCGGGCATCCTCACCGACCGGGACCTCCGCAACCGGGTCCTGGCCGAAGGCCGCCCCCCTTCCACCCCCGTGGGGGAGGTGATGACCTCTCCCCTCTTCTCCCTCCCAGCGGAAACCCCCCTCTACGAGGCCCTGGCCGCCATGGTGGAGCGGGGCATCCACCACCTGCCCCTCACGGAGAGGGAACGGCTGGTGGGGGTGGTCACCCACACCGACCTCCTCCTGAACCAGGCGCAAAGCCCTCTCCTCCTCTTGAGGCGCATCGAGAGGCTGGAACTGGAGCGGTATAGCCTCGAGGTGGCCTCCTTGGTGGCAAGCCTCTTCCAGAGGGGCCTGGGCGGGGTGGAGATCGGCCGGGTGGTAGCCTCCCTCAACGACGCCCTCATCCGCCGCCTGGTGCGGGAGGCGGAAGCCGCCTTAGGCCCTCCTCCCGTGGCTCACGCCTTTTTGGTCTTCGGATCGGAGGGGAGGCGGGAGCAGGCCCTCCTGACGGATCAGGACAACGCCTTGGCCTTGGAAAGTAACGGCCATGAGGCCTACTTCCAGGCCCTGGCGGAGCACGTGGTGGGGGGGCTCTTGCGGGCTGGGATCCCCGAGTGCAAGGGGGGGTACATGGCCACCCGCTGGCGCAAGACCCTATGGGAATGGCAGGAAACCTTCCGCCGCTGGATGGAGGCCCCCGAACCCCAGCCCCTCCTGGAAACCCAGATCTTCTTTGACCTGCGCAAAGCGGCGGGAGGCCTTTCCCTAAAGCCCCTGGAGGAAACCATCCTCGAGGGAAGCCGGAAGGGGGTCTTCCTTTACCACCTGGCCCAGGCCAGCCTGGAGTTCCGCCCCCCCCTTGGCCTCTTCGGGAGGGTGCGCACGGAGGAGGGCTTTTTGGACCTCAAACGCCACGCCATCGCTCCCATCGTGGCCCTGGCCCGGCTCCACGCCCTCATGGCGGGAAGCCCAGCCAAGGGCACGGTGGAAAGGCTCAAGGCGGCGGTGGAGGGCGGCACCCTGAGCCAGGAGGGGGCGGAGCGCCTCGAGGAGGCCTTCCGCTTCTTCTTCGCCCTGCGCCTGAAACACCAGCTATGGGCCCTGGAAGAGAGTAAGGAGGTGAGCAACCGGGTGCTTTGGTCCAGCCTATCCCCCGGGGAACGGCGGAAGGCCCTCGAGGGCTTCCGGGCCATCGCCGAGGTGCAGGAGAGCACCGCAAGCCGCTTCCAGCTGCGATGAAGGAGAGGTCCTTCGCCCTTTTCCTCCTGGCCCTTTTCCTTTTCCTCTTCCCCGTAAGCCTGGTCTTCCCCAACCCCCTGGGGCCTTGGGAACTTCCTCCCCTTTACCTCTACCTCTACGGCTCCTGGGGTTTGGTGGTGCTTTTGGCCTACCTCCTGTTCCGCCGGCCATGAACCCTCTCCTTCTTCTCCTGAGCCTATTCCTCTACCTGGGCCTCCTCTTCCTGGTGGCCCTCCTGGGGGAAGGGCGGGGACGCCTTTGGGTCCAAAGCCCCTGGGCGTACACCCTTTCCCTGGCGGTCTACGCCACCGCCTGGACCTTCATGGGCAGCGTGGGCCGGGCGGCCACGGAGGGAGCCAGCTTCCTCCCCATCTACCTGGGACCCACCCTGGCCCTCCTCCTCTGGCCTTTCCTTCACGCAAAACTCCTCTCCCTGGCCCGGGCCCACCGCCTCACCTCCTGGGCCGACTTCCTCTACCTGCGCTTCGGCCACGGCTTCCTTGGCCCCCTGGCCGCCGCCTTTCTGGTGGTGGGCCTGCTTCCCTACCTGGCCCTGCAGCTCAAGGCCATCGCCCAAGCCTTCCTCTTCCTCAGGGGCGAGGAGGAGCCCCTCACGGACATCGCCCTTCCCACCGCCTTGCTTCTGGCCCTCTTCGCCATCCTCTTCGGTACCCGCCGCCTGGATCCCTCAGAGCGGCACCAGGGCCTGGTGCTGGCGGTGGCCTTCGAGTCCCTGGTGAAGCTCTTGGCCCTCCTCCTCGTGGGGGGAGTGGCCCTCTGGCGGCTGGGCAACCCGTTTCCTCGGGTCCAAGACCACCCCGAGCTTCTCCCCCTCCTGCTCCCCCAGGAGGGCCTTACCGGTTACCTGGCATGGGCGAGCCTGGTGGTCCTTTCCGGCCTAGCCTTCCTCTTTCTGCCCCGGCAGTTCCACGTGAGCGTGGTGGAAAACACCGATCCTCAACACCTCCGCCTGGCGGCCTGGGCCTTCCCCCTGTACCTCCTCCTCATCACCCTGCCCGTCCTTCCCCTGGCCCTCTGGGGTCGGCTGCTCTTGCCGGGGGCGAACCCGGACCTCTACGTGCTGGCCCTGCCCCTGGAACTCGGAAGCGCTCCCCTAGCCCTTTTCGCTTTCCTGGGCGGGGTTTCGGCGGCCACGGCCATGGTGGTGGTGGAGGGCCTGGCCCTTTCCATCCTCATCTCCAACCACCTCCTCTCCCCCCTCCTCCTCCGCTTCCGTGCCCTGGGAAGCCTCCTCCTTTGGCGAAGGATCTCCATCCTGGCGGTGATGCTCCTGGCCTACCTCTATTTCCGCCTGGCGGGAGAGGCCTACGCCCTGGTGGCCATGGGCCTCATCTCCTTCGTGGCCGTGGCCCAGCTGGCCCCGGCGGCCCTGCTCGGGCTCTTCTGGAAGGGAACCACCCCCCAAGGGGCTCTGGCAGGCCTTCTGGGAGGCATCCTCCTCTGGGCCTACACCCTCTTCCTTCCCGCCCTGGCCCGCTCGGGCTGGCTCCCCCCCTTCTTTTTGGAAGGCCCCCACCCCCTCTTAAGGCCGGAGGGGCTTTTGGGCATCCGGGGCCTGGATCCCGTGACCCACGGGTTTTTGGCAAGCCTTACCCTGAACCTGGCCTTGACCCTCGGGGTTTCCCTCTTCACCCGCCGGAAGGCCTTGCCGGAGGAGCGCACCGGGGAGGTGGAGGAGCTCGCCGCCCTCCTCAGGCGGGTCTTGGGGCCGGAGGCGGAGGAGGGCTTCCGCCGGCAGGCCCAGGCCCTCCCGGGCCGGGAAGCGGCGGGGCTGGCGGAAACCCTGCTGGCGGGGTCCGTGGGACCCGCCACCGCCAAGCTCCTCCTCCTCTCCGTCACCCGGGAGGCCCCCCCGGAGGCCCTGCGGGAGGAGGTGGAGGAGGCAGCCCGGGAATCCCGGGAGCTTCGGGCCTACGCCCAAGCCCTTGAGGAGGCCAGGAAGGAGCTTGCCGAAGCCTACGAACGGCTGAAGGCCCTGGACCAGGCCAAGGACGAGCTCCTGGCCGCGGTTTCCCACGAGCTTAAAACCCCCCTCACCGCCGTGCGGGCCCTGGCGGAGATCCTCGAGGCCCACCCCGACCTCCCCGAGGGGGAACGGGGCCGCTTCACCGCCCTTCTCGCCAAGGAAACCGCCAGGCTCTCCCGCCTGGTGGAGGAGGTCCTGGCCTACACCCGGCTCCAGGCAGGGGTGCCCCTGGCCCGCAGCCCCACGGACCTCCGGGCCCTGGCGGAGGAGGCCCTGGCCCTGGTGGAACCCCTGGCCCGGGAAAGGGGGATTACAATGGAGTCCCATCTGGCGGGGGTGCAAGCCCTCACCGACCGGGACCGGGTGCTCCAGGTGCTTTTGAACCTCCTCCACAACGCCCTGCGCCATGCCCGAAGCCGGGTGCGCCTGGAACTTGCCCTTAAGGACCGGGAAGCCCTCTTCCGGGTAGTGGACGACGGCCCCGGGGTACCGCCCCAGGCCAGGGCCTTGGTATTCGAACCCTTCCAGAGCTTCTCCGGAGGTACAGGCCTGGGCCTTTTCCTAGCGCGGAGGCTGGTGGAAAGCCTGGGGGGACGAATCTGGTTAGAGGAGGGGGAAGGAGCCAGCTTCGCCTTCACCCTTCCCCTGGAGGTGGCGCATGAGGATCCTGGTGGTGGACGATGAGGAAAGCATCCTGGTGCCTTTGGAGTTCCTCCTGAAAAAGGCCGGGCACGAGGTAGTTCTGGCCCGCACGGGGGAAGAGGCCCTCGAGGCCCTATCCCGAGGAGTCTTTGACCTTATGGTCTTGGACCTCATGCTTCCCGGCGTGGATGGCTTCGCCGTCTTGGAGCGGGCCAAGGCCCTACCCCAAAGGCCCAAGGTCCTGGTGCTCACCGCCCGGGGGCGGGAGGCGGACCGGGCCAAGGCCTTGGCCCTGGGAGCCGAGGCCTTCATGGCCAAGCCCTTTGGCATCCAGGACCTCCTTTCCCAGGTGGAGGAGCTCGCGGGGGGAAGATGAGGGAAACCTGGCGCTTTTTGGGAGCCCTTCTTCTGGGCCTTCTCCTGGTGGGGGGGACCGTGGGCCTGGGCCTTTTCCTCCTTCTTCAAGGGGAGGAGGGCCTGAGAGAGGAACTTCTCCGCTTGGTCCAGGCGAAGCTACCCGTACTGCTTTTCGTGGGCTTCCTCTTCACCCTGGTGCTGGCCGCCCTCCTCTACCCGGTCTTCCTGGGCTACCTGGCCGCCACCCGGGCCCTGGGTCAGGAGGCGGAGATCCTCCTGGCCAACCCCGGCCACCGCTTGCGCCTCCGGGGGCCCTTTGAGCTCAGGGCCCTGGCGGACCTCATCAACCGCCTGGCCCAGGAAAAGGAGGCCTTGGAGAAGGAGGTGACCGTGCGCATCGCCGAGGCCAAATCCCTTCTGGAGGAGGAAAGGAAGAAGCTTGCCGCCCTTATCGGCCACCTTCCCCACGGGGTGGTGCTGGCCAACCCCAAGGGCCAGGTCCTCCTCTACAACCAAGGAGCCCGGGAGCTTTTGGGGGAGGGCCTAGGGGTGGGCAAAAGCCTCTTCGGCCTCCTGGATCGCGGCCTCATGGTCCACGCCCTGGGGCTGCCGGAGGAGCGGTTTTTAACCCAGGGGCCCAAAGGGCCCCTCTGGATCCAGGTGGTGCCCCTGGAGGGGGAGGAAGGGTTTTTGATCCTCCTGGAGGAAGCCCGGGAAAAGGGCGGATGGGATGCCGCCCTTCTTCACCGCCTGAAGGACAAGTTGGCGGGGCTCAAGGCCCTGGCAGAAGCCCTGGATCAGGAGGCCAGGGGAACCCCCCTCGAGCGCCTTCTCAAGACCGCCAAGGCCACCGCCGAAGAGCTCGGCCAGCTGGTGGCCTCCTGGGAAGCCCCGGCCCAGGCGGCAGAGGTATTAGCGGAAGACCTTCTAGCCCTCCTGGCCCAGGCCCTGGAGCGGGAAACAGGGGTTTCCCCAGGGTTCTCCCTGGAGGGGGAAGCCAGGAACCTCCTGGTCCAGGCGGACACCTACGCCTTGGCTTTAGGCCTGGCCGCCGCCTTAAGGGACGAGGAGGAAGCCTTCCTGGAGGGGAGGCGGGAGGGCAACCTGCTCCACCTCACCCTCACCCTGCCCCTATCGCGTACAGGCCCAGGGTCCGTCCACCCCCACCCCCCCCTCTTCTCAAGGAGGCGGTGGAGAGGTCCGGCGGGAGCACCTGGTGGGCGGGATCCCGCCTTCATCTCCTCCTACCCGCCCGGGAAGCCCCCCGGCTTCCCGCCAAGGCAGGCCCTCCCCCCCGGGCCGAGGTCTTCGACCTCTCCCTGCTCCACACCCCCGAGGAACTGGAGGAGGCTCCCTTGGAAGGTCTCCTGTACACTGCCTTCGACCTGGAAACCACCGGCCTGGATCCGGAAAAGGACGCCATCATCGCCCTAGGGGCGGTCCACATCCTCGGAAAAAAGGTGCTTCGCCACGAGGTCTTCGAGGCCCTGGTTAACCCTGGACGCTACATTCCCAAGGCCTCCACCGAGGTCCACGGCCTCACCTGGGAGGTGCTGAAGGAAAAGCCCAAGCTGGAGGAGGTGCTCCCCGGCTTTCACCTCTTCCTGGAGGATACGGTGCTCCTGGCCCACAACGGAGCCTTTGACATGGCCTTCCTAAGGCGGGTGGGCATCGACCAGCCCCCTTTGGTGGATACCCTCCTCCTTTCCTACCTGCTCTTCCCCGACCTCCAGGACCACCGCCTGGAAACCCTGGCGGAGCGCTTCGGCGTGCCCGTGATCGGCCGGCACACCGCCTTGGGGGATGCCCTCATGACCGCAGAGGTCTTCGTGGGCATGGTCCCTCTCCTCAAGGCCAAGGGCTACCGCACCCTGGGGGAGGTGCTTAGGGCCTGCGCCAGGCTGCCCCTGGCCCGGCTCAAGTACTGACCGCCAAACCCCCTAGCCCAGGTGGAGGGCCTTGTGGCCTATGTCCTTCCGGTACTGGACCCCGGGGAAGCCCACCTGGGGAATAAAGCCATAGGCCCGGGAAAGGGCCTCCTCCAGGGTCTCCCCTAACCCGACCACGTTCAGAACCCTCCCCCCCGCGCTTACCAGGCTGCTCCTCTCCCACCGGGTCCCCGCATGGAAGATCAAAACCCCTTCCGGCGGCTCAGGGACATGGAGGGGAATCCCCTTCCTCGGGCTTTCCGGGTAACCGGGTGCTGCCAGAACCACGCAGGCGGAGGCTCCCTGCCGCCAGAAAAGCTTCGTTCCCCTAAGCCGCCCCTCCGCCACCCTCAGGGCCAGGTCCACCAGGTCATTCCGCAAAAGGGGCAAAAGGGTCTGGGCCTCGGGGTCGCCAAAGCGGGCGTTGAACTCCAGCACCTTGGGGCCCTCCCGGGTGAGCATCAAACCGGCATAGACCACCCCCCGGTAAACCACCCCTTCCGCCCTCAGCCCGTGGATCAAGGGTTTCAGGATCTCCTCCTCCACCCGCCTCAGGGTGGCGGCCTCCATGGGGTAAGGGGCCACCGCCCCCATGCCCCCGGTCATGGGCCCTTGGTCCCCGTCCAAAAGGCGCTTGTGGTCCTGGGAGGGGAGGAGGGGCAGGATGGTTTCGCCATCGGTCAAGGCCAGCACCGTGGCCTCGTCCCCCTCCAGGTATTCCTCCACCACCACCTCCCCTCCCTCGGGGCCGGAGAGAAGGTTGAGAACGGCCTGCTTGGCGGTGTGCAGGTCAAAGGCCACGGTCACCCCCTTGCCCGCCGCCAGGCCGGAGTCCTTGATGACGATGGGTACACCCGCGCTCTCCACATACTCCAGGGCCAGGAGGGCATCCTGGAACACGCGGTACTGGGCCGTGGGAATGCCGTAGCGCTCCATGAGCCTCTTGGCGAAGGCCTTGGAACCCTCGATCATGGCCGCCTTCTGGGTGGGACCAAAAATGAGAAGGCCCCGCTTCTGGAAGGCATCGGCGATGCCCTCCACCAAGGGAGCCTCGGGACCCACCAGGGTGAGGTCTATCCCCTCGCTCAAAGCCCAGTCCGCCAGGGCCTCCACGTCTCCATTCCAGGGAACCAGCTCCGCCAAAGCCGCCATCCCGGCGTTGCCAGGAGCGGCGTAGAGCCGATCCACCAGGGGGCTTTGCGCAGCCTTCCAAAGGAGGGCGTGCTCCCGCCCCCCGGAACCCACCACCAGCACCTTCATAGGGGAGATTCTACCCGCCTCAAGGCCTGCTCGGCCCTCAGGCGAACCTCCTCAGGGAGTTCGGCAAGCTCCCGGCGCAGGGCGGGATGGTCCTCCGCCAGAAGGTGGGCGGCGAGGAAGGCCCCCCGGCCCCAGTCCCCCCCTTGGCCCAGAAGGGCAGCCGGCACCAGGCCCCCCAGGCCCCAGGCGGAAAGCAGGGCTGCGGCCCGGAGATAAAGGGGCTTCTCCCTGGGAGTGAGCTCCTGGAAGCGGGGCCAAGCCTCCCCAAGAAGGGCCTTAAGGCCCTCCCCAGGGGGGAAGGCGAGCCCGGAAAGGACCAGGCGCACCGCCTTGGGATAAAGGCGGTGCTCCAGGAAAAGCACCCGCCTTTCCAGGGTTTCCGGGGTATCCCCGGGCAGAACGGGCACCCGCCCCTGGAGGACGAGGGGGCCAGTATCCATCCCCTGGTCCACGAAGTGCACCGTGGAGCCCGTTTCCCTTTCCCCCGCCTCCAAGACCCTCCGGTGCACGTGTAGCCCCGGGTAGTCCGGGAGGAGGGAGGGGTGGATGTTCAAAAGGCGCCCGTACCAGGGTTCCACAAAACCCGGGGAGAGGAGGCGCATGAAGCCAGCCAGGAGCACCAGATCCACACCCCTGGCCCGCAAAAGGTCCAGGGCCTCCCTTTCAAACGCCTTCCTCCCCCGCCAGGGGATGGCCACCGCCTCCACCCCCCGCCTCGAGGCCCGCTTTAAAGCGTAGGCCTCCGGGTTGTCGGAGAGGACCAGCACCACCTCCCCCCAGGGGTTTTGAGGGGGAAAGGCCTCCAGGAGGGCCTCCAGGTTGGTACCCCGGCCCGAGGCCATAACCGCCATCCGCGCGGGACGGCCCAAGGGAAACGGGCTCAGCATAGGCCTATCCCAGGGCCTCCGGATGGTGCTTCTGCCAGTAGCGCACCAGACCTTGCAGGTTCATGTAGGGAGGATCGGCGAGCTCGTAGAGGCGCATTCCCTCCTCCACCCCGGCCCGCCTCAAGCCCTCCCGCCAGTAGGCCTCAAAACGCTCGCTCATCTCCTCCAGGGGAAGCCCCTCCTTAAGCCGGTGCAGGACCCAGCCCGCCCACTCCTCCAGAACCCCCCGCAAGGCCAGGAGGTGGGCTTCCACGTCCCGGTAAGGACCGAAGTGGGTGAGGTAGAGGGCCTCGGGCCTAAGGGCCAGGAGGCGGTCCAGGGAAGCGTACCAGCTTTCCAGGTGGATGTCGGGAGGTGGGGTAGGGGGCAGAACCGGCCCCGGGGCGATGCGCACCCCGGCAATGTCCCCGGCGAAGAGGAGGCCATCCACCCGGTAGGCATGGTGATGGGAAGCGTGGCCCAGGGTCTCCAAGGCCTGGATCTTAAGCCCCCCGAGGTTCACCACCTCCCCATCCTCCAGGACCCACACCCGCTCCTGGGGGATCCCCCTAAGCTCCCCCCAGAGGGGTTTTAGCATCGCCCCATAGATGCGCTCGGCGGAGGCCAGAAGCCTCGAGGGATCCACCAGGTGCGGGGCCCCCCGGGGATGCACGTACACCGTGGCCCCAAGCTCCGCAAACCGCCAGGCAGCCCCGGCATGGTCCAGGTGGATGTGGGTCACGAAGACATGGCGGACCTCCTTCGGGTCCACTCCCTCCTGCTTCAAGGCCGCCTCGAGGCGGGGGTAGGTGCTCTCCGGCCCCGTTTCGATCAGGACCGGCCCCTCTTTGGACTGGAGGAGGAAGCCGGCGATGACCTTCTCCGCCCCCTGAAAGTGGAGGTCCAGGACCTTCACCATGGGCGCTCCTCCTTAGGGCCGATCCGGACGTGCAGGGTGCCGATGCCCTCAATGGCCACCTCCAGCCTGTCCCCCGGCTGCAAGGCCCCCACGCCCTCCGGGGTGCCAGTGAGGACCACATCCAAGGGCTCCAGGGTCATGAAGCTGGAGATGTAGGAGAGGATCTCGGCCACGCTGAAAATCATGGCGGAGGTGTGCCCCTCCTGGCGAAGCTGGTCGTTCACGTAGGTGCGCACCCAGGTGTTCTGCGGGTCCAGATCGGTTTCGATCCAGGGGCCTAGCGGCAGAAACTTATCGGCGCTCTTGGCCCGCACCCACTGCAGGTCCTGTTTCTGGGCATCCCGGGCGGTGATGTCCACGGCGATGGTGTACCCCAGCACGTGGTCCAGGGCTTTTTCCGGGGGCACGTTCCGCATGCGGTCGCCGATGACCACCGCCAGCTCCCCCTCGTAGTGGAGTTCCTGGGTAAAGAAGGGGTAGGGCACCGCATCCCCCGTGTTCCAGGGATCCCGCGGGTTGCCGGGGTGGGCTAAGGCGTTGGGGGCCTTCAGGAACAGGCCCGGCTCCTTGGGCAGGTCCTGGCCGAAATCGTGCCCCATCTCCCGGATGTGCTCCCGGTAGTTTCTCCCCACGCACGCGATCTTGCTGGGCGTGGCCGGGACCAAAAGGCGCACCGAGGCCAGGTCGTAGCGCCTCCCCGTGGGATTTCCCCCGGGGCCATCCGTTTCCAGAACCAGCTCCCCTTCCAGTATCCCCCAGCGGCCTTCGTTAAAGCGTAAAAGCTTCATGCCCTAAAGCTACCATCTTCCCGAGAGAATTTGCAGACCCCTCAGGGCCACCACCAGGGCCACCAGCGAGGCCGCAAGCCGCCCCTCGGCGGGGGCCAGGAGCCAAAGCGCCAGGTAGCCGAAGATGGCCCCGAAGGGTATGGGATAAATACCCTTACGCCGCCTCCTCCAGTAAAGGAGGTGGTAGACCCCCGCCACCCCCAGGCCCAAAAACGCCGCCCCTAGGGTTTCCCCGGGAAGCCAGGCCAGGAAGTAGCCCAAGGAGGGGGCAATCCCACCCCCGCCCCGGAAGCGGAAGAAGAGGGGCCAGTTGTGCCCCGCCACCACCGCCGCCGCGGCCCACACCCGCCACTCGGGGGGAACCAGGAGAAGGACCAAGGCTCCCTTGCCCAGGTCCCAAAGCACCACCCCAAGGGCAGCCCAAGGACCCTTGCGGCGGAAAACCCCCGAGCCCCCCGGAAGATCTTTGGCCCGCACCTCGGGGAAGAAGAGGAGGCCTCCCACCAGGGAACCCAGGAGGTACGCCAGAAGCACGTAGGCCATGCCCCCATTCTTGCAAAAACCTTCTCCTTGCCCTATGCTGGTTATGGAAGTTTCCATGAAGCGCTTCCACCAGGAACAGGGAACCAGGCTATGAGCAAGAAGAAACCCACCATCCTCGAGGTGGCCGCCCGGGCCGGGGTCGGCCTGGGCACGGTGAGCCGGGTGCTCAACAACCATAAGGCGGTGCGCCCGGAAACCCGGGCCCGGGTGCTGAAGGCCATGGAGGAACTGGGCTACACCCCCAACCCCCATGCCCGGCGCATCGCGGGAGGAAGAAGCTACACGGTCTCCGTCCTCCTTCCCTTCGTGGCCACGGAGTTCTACCGAAGGCTCGTGGAGGGCATCGAAGGCGTCCTCCTGGAAAGGCGCTACGACCTGGCCCTCTTCCCCATCCTCTCCCAGGCCCGGCTCAGGCGGTATTTGGAAAGCTCCACCCTGGCCTTCCTCACCGACGGCCTCATCCTCGCCTCCTACGACCTGAGCGAGCACTTTGAGGGGGGCCGTCTTCCCACCGACCGCCCCGCGGTGCTGGTGGACGCCAAGAACCCCCGGTACGACTCCGTCTTCCTGGACAACTTCCTGGGGGGCCACCTGGCCGGGGAGTACCTGGTGCGCTTTCCCGGCCCCATCTTCGCCGTGAAGGTGGAGGAGGAACCCGACCGGGCCTTCCACCACACGGTCTTCGCCGAGCGCCTGGCCGGCTTCCGGGAAGCCCTCAAGGCGGCAGGCCGCCCCTTCCCCGAGGAGCACCTCTACACCACCCGGCTCTCCCAGGAAGGGGGGAGGCTCGCCCTCCGGTACTTCCTGGAGAAGGCTTCCCCGCCCGTCAACATCTTCGCTGGGGCCGACCAGGTGGCTCTAGGCGTTCTGGAGGAGACAGAAAGGCTTGGGCTTACCGTGGGCAAGGAGGTGCGGGTTCTGGGCTTTGACGGCCATCCCTTCACCGAGGAGGTAGGGCTTTCCACCATCGCCCAGCCGGTGGAGGCCATGGGCGCCCGGGCGGCGCAGCTTCTCCTGGAGAGGATGCAGGGCTATACAGGCCCTCCCCGGGCCGTGCGCTTTGAACCCCTCCTGATCGAACGGGCCTCCACCCGCACCTCTCCCGCGGTTCCCTACCTGCCTTAGAATCTCCCCATGCGCCCGGAAGCCCTGGTTTACCCTTTGCGCTGGCTCATGCTTCTCCCCGTGGTGGGGATGCTCCTCGGGGCCCTCTATTTCGCCTGGCATGCCCTCGAGGAAACCCTCCTTGCGGTGCAAAAACCCTTGGACGAAGCCCTTCCCGTCCTGGTGGGCGCTGTGGACCTGGCCCTTTTAAGTGCGGTTTTCCTCATCTTCAGCCTGGGCCTTTTTGAACTTTTCATCCGCAAGCTGGAACTTCCCATGGAAAACGTCCTCACGGTGGAAAGCCTGGCGGACCTCAAAGGTAAGCTAGGCCAGGTGATCGTCATGATCCTGGTGGTGAAGTTCTTTGAAAAGGCCTCAGCCTTCAAGCCCCAGACCTCCTTGGACTTCCTCCTCTTCGCCGGCGGGGTGGCCCTCCTGGCCGCCGCCTTATGGCTGGCCAAGGCCAAAGACTAAGGGACTTGCTGGTCTACCTGGACCAAAACCACGCCAGCCGCATGGCCAAGCACCGCCTGGGCCAGCGGGGGCACGAGGCCTTTGGCGAACTCTACCTGGCCCTGAAGGGCCGGGTCCTGGCCCCTCCAAGCCCCTTCCACGTGCTGGAGACCCTGTACCCCGTACGAGGCCCCCAGGAAAAGGCGGGCTACCTCCTACCCGCCTTGCAAGGCCTCTTCTCCGAGCTTTCCCAAGGGTACTGGGTGCGCTCCTGGCAGGAGGTAGCCGTGCGCCAGGAGCGGGGGCTTTCCCGGGAGGACTTCCTCTGGAGGGGAGGAAGCTGGGACACCCCCGCCGACCTCTCCCCCTTCCAGGGCCTACCCGAGGCCCTGAGGGGCCTGCCTCACCGGGAGGCCCTCGAGGATGCCCTTAAGGAGATAAAAGGGCGCACGGGGCTCAAGGAGGTGCCCTTCGTGCGCCTCTTGGCCGAGCTCCTCGCCCGCATGGCCTCGGACTTAAACCGCAAGCCCCGCCCTTCCGACCTTTTGGATGCGGTCATGGCCGCCACCGTCTACCCCTACGTGGACCTCCTCCTCACCGACCGCTATCTGCGGGGCCTTTTGCCGAGGAAAAGCGTGGGGGGTAGGCGAAGAGAAGTGGAAGCCCTGGTCCAAAGGTTCCGGGAAGGGGTAGACTCCTCCTTGTGAAGGGCATCCGGGACCCCAAGCTCTGGCCCATCGCCGAAAAGGTGGAGGCGAGCGAACGCCTCACCTTTGCTGAAGGGCTCGTTCTCTACCGAACCCGGGACCTGCCAGGCCTCATGCGCCTGGCCAACCGGGTGCGGGAGAAAAAGCACGGGCACAAGACCTACTTCGTCCATTCCATCCGCGTTTCCCAGACCAACATCTGTTACGTGGGCTGCACCTTCTGCGCCTTCCAGAGAAAGTTCGGGGAGGAGGGGGCCTGGGACTGGGATGTGGAGGAAGTTGTGGCCTGGGTGCGGGAGCGGTACCAGCCCGGCCTCACGGAAATCCACATGACGGCGGGCCACCACCCCAAAAGGCCCTTTTCCTACTACCTGGACCTGGTGCGGGCCCTAAAAGCGAGCTTCCCCGGGGTGCAGGTGAAGGCCTGGACCGCGGCGGAGATTCACCACTTCTCCAAGATCGCCCGCCTCCCCTACAAGGAGGTGCTCCAGGCCCTCAAGGAGGCGGGCCTGGACGCCATGCCGGGGGGAGGAGCGGAGATCTTCGCCGAAAGGGTGCGCAAGGAGATCGCCCGGGCCAAGGTAAGCGCCGAGGGATGGCTGGAAATCCATCACATCGCCCACGAGCTGGGCATCCCCACCAACGCCACCATGCTCTACGGGCACATCGAGACCCTCGAGGAGCGCCTGGACCACATGGACCGGCTCCGTCAGCTCCAGGACGAGACCGGGGGGTTCATGAGCTTCATTCCCTTGGCCTTCCAGCCGGACGGCAACCAGCTGGCAAAGCAGCTCGGCAAGCGGGAGTTCACCACCGGCCTGGACGACCTCCGCAACCTGGCCGTGGCCCGGCTTTACCTGGACAACATCCCCCACGTCAAGGGGTACTGGGCCACCCTGACCCCGGAGCTGGCCCAGGTTTCCCTAGACTGGGGGGTCACGGACATCGACGGCACCCTGATCGAGGAGCGCATCGTCCATATGGCGGGAAGCCCCACCCCCAAGGGGCTATCCAAGAGGGAGCTTGCGGAGATCATCCGCAAAGCGGGACGGATCCCTGTGGAGCGGGACGCCCTTTACCGGGAGATCCGGGTCTGGGACAGCGTGGCGGCTCCTCTGGCCGAGGGAGGTACCCAAGGGGCCTGATGATCTATTCCTTAGGGGTTCCCCTCTACGCCAACACCGCCCCCCTCTACCATTTCCTGGAGGCCAACGGCTGGGCCCTTCGCTACGGGGTCCCCTCGGAACTCAACCGCCTGGTCCTCTCGGGGGAGGTGGGGCTTTCCCTGGTTTCCAGCTACTTCTACCTGAAGCACCAGGAGGAGCTGGGGCTTCTCCCCGACTTCTCCGTGGCCGTGCTGGGGCGGGTGTACTCCGTGAACCTGTTCCATAAGGGAAGGCTTGCAGACCTAAGGCGGATCGCCCTCACCACGGAGAGCGCCACCAGCGTGGAGCTCCTGAAGCTTCTCTTAAGGGAACAGGAGGGCTTCCCCCGGTACGAGAACCGGGAAGGAGGGCTCGAGCTCCTTGACGAATACGACGGGGTCCTGCTGATCGGCGACAGGGCCATAAGGGCCTACGCCAGCCTTCTAGACCACCTCCCCGAAACCCCCCACGCCCTCCCCACCCGCTTCGGGGACGTGGAGGTGGTGGATCTCTCCATGCTCTGGTTTGCGCGCACCCACCTTCCCTTCGTCTTCGCCGTCTGGGCCTACCGCAAGGAAACCCCTCCCCCCCTGGAGCTGGTGCAGGCCTTGAGGAAAGCCCGGCGCCAGGGGCTTGCCCGGCTTGGGGAGGTGGCCGAGGCCGAGGCCCGGCGGCTTGGCCTCCACCCCGCCTTGGTGGAGCACTACCTCTGGAACTTCCGCTACCACCTGGAGGAGCCCGACCGCCTGGGCCTACAGGCCTTCGCTCAGGCCCTGGGCCTCACCTTCTCCCCCAGCTACTACCCGGGATAATGCTTGACAGATTATAGCGCTATGGATACTATACCCTTGGGCCTCGAGCCCAAGGAGGTTCGGAAATGCGTTGGAACCTAGACCCCACCCACACCAGCGTGGAGTTCGCCGTGCGCCACATGATGATCGCCACGGTTAAGGGCACCTTGAACCTTAAAGAGGGCTTTGTGGAAACCGATGAGGCGGGGAGGCCCCTCCGGGTGGAGGCACGGCTGGACGCCAAGAGCATCCACACCGGCGTGCCGGACCGGGACAACCACCTCCGCTCCCCTGACTTCCTGGATGTGGATAACTTCCCGGAAATCCTCTTTAAAAGCCAGCGGATCACCCCCTTGGGGGAGGGACGATACCGGGTGGAGGGGGAGCTCACCATCCGGGGTGTCACCCAGCCCCTTTCCTTTGAGGTGGAAACCTATGGCCCCGCCCAGGACCCCTGGGGCAACGAGCGCGTGGCCGCCCACTTTGAGGGCAAGCTGAACCGCAAGGACTTCGGCCTCACCTGGAACGTGCCCCTGGAGCTGGGCGGGGTGTTGGTGGGCGAGGAGGTGCGCTTCAGCGTGGACACCGAGGCGGTGAAGGGCAAGGAGGCGGTGGCCCAGTAATGCCTTTCCCCAGGCGGCTTTCCTCCCTGAGCCTAAGGGTGCGGGACCTGGAGGCCGCCTTGGCCTTTTACCGGGACCTTCTGGGCCTAAAGGTGGAGGCGGACCCACCCCGCTACCGGCTATTCCCTGAGGGGAAGGGGTTCCATCTGGAGATCCTCCACGACCCCCAGGCCCTCCCAAGACCCTACCCCTCGGTGGGTCTCTACCATTTCGCCCTCCTCCTCCCCGACCGGAAGGCCCTGGCGCAGGTGGCCCGGAAGCTCCTAAGCGCCCCGGTCCACTTTGAGGGCGCGGCGGACCACGGCGTATCCGAGGCCCTGTACTTCCGCGATCCTGAGGGGAATGGCCTCGAGCTCTACCGGGACCGGCCTGAGGGGGAGTGGCCCAAAGGACCCTTGATGTTCACCGCTCCCCTGAACCTGGAAAGGCTTCTTTCCGAGGCTCCAAGCCCCGGCCCCCTTCCCCCTGAGACCCTCCTCGGCCACCTGCACCTCCACGTGGAAAGCCTCGAGGAAGCCGAGGCCTTCTTTGCGGGCGAGCTGGGCATGGAGGTCACCCTGCGCACCTACCCCGGGGCCCTCTTCTTCGCCTGGGATGGCTACCACCACCACGTGGGAGCCAACATCTGGGCAGGAAGGCGGAAAGCCCCCCCAGGGTCCACTGGGCTTCTGGGCTACACCCTTCTGGATTCCTGGGGCCGGGAGATGGCCCTCAGGGATCCCACAGGGGCAGAGGTTCGCCTTTCAGGTCCAAGGACCAAGGCCCCTACGCCCTCTTGACAGGGGTTTCCCCCTTAACTAAGCTTAGGGGCAATATGCGGACCTATGGGCGCTACTTTGGCTTTTATTATCCCGCCGGGGGCGCCCTGCGGTCCGCATAGGGTTTTTCCGCAAGAGGGCGCCCCCAAAAAGGGGGCGCCCAAGGCTTTTAGGAGGCCAAGATGCTGATCGTGATGAAGCGGGGACACACGGAAGCGGAGCTGGATGAGGTCATCCGGGAAATCGAGAAGGTGGGGTACCGGCCCCATGTTTCCCGGGGGGTGGAAACCACCCTGGTGGGGGCCATCGGCCGCGGGCCCACCCCGGAGCTGATGGAACACTTCCGCGCCCTTCCCGGGGTGGCGGACGTCATCCCCATCTCCAAGCCCTACAAGCTGGCGAGCCTCGAGGTCCAGCCCTTCCCCACGGTGCTGGAGTTCCCCACCGGGAAAACGGGTGGAGACCACGTGCTCATCGCCGCCGGGCCCTGCGGGGTGGAGTCCCGGGAGCAGACCCTCAAGGCCGCCCGCTACGTGAAAGCCCACGGGGCCGCCATACTCCGGGGCGGGGCCTTCAAACCCAGGACCAGCCCCTACGCCTTCCAGGGCTTGGGGGTAGAGGGCCTGAAGATCCTGGCGGAGGCCCGACGGGAAACCGGGCTTCCCGTGGTCACCGAGGTGTTATCCCCAGACCAGGTGGAGCTGGTGGCGGAGTACGCCGACGTCCTGCAGATCGGGGCCCGCAACGCCCAGAACTTCCCCCTGCTTCAGGCGGTGGGTGAGGTGGGAAAACCCGTCCTCCTCAAGCGGGGCATGAGCATGACCCTGGAAGAGTTCCTGATGAGCGCGGAATACATCCTCTCCCGGGGCAATATGCAAGTGATCCTGGTGGAACGGGGCATCCGCACCTTTGAGAAGGCCACCCGCTACACCCTGGACGTGGCGGCGGTTCCCGTGCTCAAGAGCTCCACCCACCTCCCCGTCTGGGTGGATCCCTCCCACCCCGCAGGCCGGCGGGAATGGGTCATCCCCCTGGCCCTGGCGGGGTTGGCCGCCGGGGCGGATGGCCTCATCGTGGAAACCCACCCCGAGCCCGAAAAGGCCCTCTCCGATGCGGCCCAGCAGCTTCACGAGCTGGAGTTTGCCGAGCTCATGGCCAAGGCCCGGCGCCTGGTGGAGGCCCTGGGCAAAACCCTTTCCACACCGGTTCTGGGATGAAACCCCTTTTCGCCAAGGTGGGCATCTTCGGCGTGGGGCTTCTGGGCGGGAGCGTGGCCCTGGGGCTGAAGGAACGCTTCCTGGCCGAGGAGATCCACGCCTACGACCAGGATCCCGAGGCCCTGGAAAAGGCCCTTTTCCTGGGGGTGGCGGACCGGGTGCACCCCGCCTTGGGACCCTGGGTAGGGGAGCTTCAGCTGGGCGTCCTGGCCGCCCCTGTGGGGGCCTTGGTGGACCTGGGGAAAGCCCTGGCCTCCTTCGCCAGCCCGGAAAGCCTCTGGACCGATGTGGGCAGCGTCAAGGCCAAGGTGGTGGGGGCCCTGGAGGGCCTCCTCCCCCACTTCCTGGGGGGGCATCCCATGGCGGGGAGCGAGCGGGCCGGGGTGGGGAATGCCCACGCCGGCCTTCTCCAAAACGCCATCTGGGTCCTGACCCCCACACCGCACACCAGCCCCCGGGCAAAGGCGGGAATCCGGAAGCTGGTGGAGGCCCTAGGGGCCTACCCCTTGGAGATGACCCCGGAGCTGCACGACAATTTGGTGGCCCGCATCTCCCACCTGCCCTACCTCCTGGCGGTGGCCCTGAACCGCCTGGTGGCCCAAAGCCCCCACCGGGACCTCCTGATGTTCCTGGCCGCCGGAGGCTTCCGCGACCTCACCCGGGTGGCCTCAGGAAGCCCCCGGATGAGCCGGGACATGGTGGTGGAGAACAAGGAGGCCCTCAAGGAAGCCATAGAGGAGTTGCGCGCGGCGCTTTGGGAACTGGAAGGGCTTCTGGATGAACCCGAAGCCCTCCTGCGGACGGCGGAAGAGGCCAAGCGCACCCGGGATAGCCTCCCCATCGTGCGCCGGAGCCTCCTTCCCGAGATGCACGACCTGGTGGTCCAGGTGCCGGACCGCCCCGGCCAGATCGCCAGGATCGCCACCGCCTTGGGGGAGGCGGGGGTGAACATCAAGGACATCGAGGTCCTCACCATCCGGGAGGAAGCCGGGGCCATCCGCTTGGGCTTCGCCAGCCGGGAGGAGCGGGAAAGGGCCCGGGAGGTGCTGGCTCAGGCGGGGTACCGCCTGCCCTAAGGATCCCGCTCCACCCGGTCCTTGCCCCCTTCCTTGGCCAGGTAGAGGGCCCGGTCGGCTTTCCGGAACAGGTCGTTCAAGTCCCCCTCGTACACCGCTACCCCAAAGCTTCCCGTAATCCCCAGGCGCTTGAGACCCCGCCGGATCCTCTCCGCCACCTGCATGGCCTCCTCTCCAGAGATCTTGGGAAGGAGAAGGGCGAACTCCTCCCCGCCCCAGCGCCCCACCAGGTCCTCCTGGCGCACGTGGTTTACCAGGTACTGGGCCACCTCCTTGAGGAGACGGTCCCCTTCCTGGTGGCCCTGAGTGTCGTTCACCTTTTTGAAATCGTCCAGGTCCACAAGGACCAAAGCAAAGGGTGCCTCCCCCCGCTCCACCCGGGCCGCCTCCCTTTTCAAAGCCATCTCCAAGGCCCTCCTATTATTGGGTAGACCGGTTCCTGTTAAAACCCCGTGAAAGAAACCCGTGCTAGGGCAGGAGCTTCCCCGGGTTCAGGATGCCCTCGGGATCCAGGGTGGCCTTGACCGTGCGGAAGGCCTCGAGGGTGGCCTCGTCCACCGCCTCCCTCATGAACTCCCGCTTCATGAGGCCGATCCCGTGCTCCCCGGAAAGGACGCCACCATGCCTGAGGGCCACCCGGGCGATCTCATGGGCCAGCTCCCACACCCGCTCCTCGCTTTCCCTTCGCGGGTCAAAGAGGATGTTGGGGTGCAGGTTTCCATCCCCGATGTGGCCGAACTGGGCCACCACCAGGCCATAGGCCTCCCCCAAGGCGGAAATCTCCCACACCACCTGGGGAAGATGGCTTCTCGGCACGGCGATGTCCTCGTTGACCCGCTTGGGGCGGATGCGGCCCAAGGCCGGGCTCACCGCCCGGCGCGCCCGCCAGAGGGCCTCCGCCTCCCTTTCGTCCCGGGCCCTTTCCACCCTGGCTCCAAGGCTAGCCGCGGTTTCCTCCACCAGGGAAAGCTCCTCCTGAACCACCTCGAGGTCGTCCCCATCGGTCTCCGCCAGGAGGAGGGCGTGCCCCCGGGGAAGGCCCATGCCCAGATAGTCCTCCACGGCGTTCACGCAGGTGGGGTCCAGAAACTCCAGCCGGGCGGGCACCGCCCCCCGGGCGATGGCCTGGGAAACCGCCTGGGCCAGGGCACCCACCTCGGGGAAGGCCGCCATCAAGGTGGCCCGGTACCGGGGCAAGGGAAGGAGGCGCACCCTGGCCCCCGTGATGAGGCCCAGGGTTCCCTCGGAACCGACGAGGAGGCCGGGCAGGTCGTAGGCCCGGCGACCCAGGCGGTGAACCTCCCCCCAGGCATCCACAAACTCCAGCTCCAGCACATAATCCCCCGTGACCCCGTACTTGAAGCAAAGGGGCCCCCCGGCGTTCTCCCCCAGGTTTCCCCCCAGGGTGCTGGTGCGCCACGAGGCGGGATCGGGCGGGTAAAAAAGCCCGTAGGGCCTGGCCTCCTCCGAGATCCTGGCCGTGGTCACCCCGGGCTCGGCCCAGGCGGTACGCCCTTCTGGATCCACCTCCAAGCGGGTCATGCGGGTGAAGGCCACCACGAGGGCTCCCTCCTCGGGTACCGCCCCTCCTGAGAGGCCGCTTCCCGCCCCCCGGGCCACCAGGGAAAGACCATGCTTTCGGGCCAGGCGCACCAAGGTCTGCACCTCCTCCCGGCTCTCGGGCAGGACCACCGCCAAGGGCTCTGGCCCCACCAAAATGGCGTCGTAGCGGTAAACCCCTTTTTCCGAACGGGAAAGCAGCACCCTGGGCCCAAAGAGGGTCCTGAGCTCGGAGCGGACCTCCTCGGCCAGGGAGGGTATCTTTCGGACCCCCATGCCCTAAGGCTACCAGGCAGGGTCGCAGTGGGGAGAGGAGTCCGGGCGGACCCGGTTGGCCGCCGGTACGAAGGGCCCCGCCAGACCCCCGGTATACCCCCTGAGCCAAAGCCTCCGGTCGGGCAGGGGCTCCACAACGATCCCCTGGGGCCTCAGGGAAAGGCTTCCAGAGGAGGTAAGGGATACCGCCTGCACCTCTCCCTCGGGGGTCACCTCCAACCAACCCTCTACCCGCCCCGCACGGATGGGGCCAGAGAGGGCATACCGCTCCTCGAGGCGGGCCTGGTCCGGGGTCAATCCCTCAGGAATCCAGAAAAACTCCACCTTGTCCAGCCTTCCCTCCAGGTCAAAGGCGAAGTCCACCCGGGTGTTGCTGGCGGTGCAGTAGGTTTCTTGCGTCCTCAAGCCTGCGATCCGGTGGCCTGGGTAGACCACCTCCAGGGTCAGGGTGCAGGCGGAAAGGAAAAGGGACACCAGCACAAGGCCCCGCATACCCTTATGCTCCCCTGACCCTTCAGAAAGGGGCTTTGTCCCCGCTAAAGGCCCCTTTAGACTTAGAGGCATGGCCTACTGGCTCTTGAAATCCGAACCCGAGGTGTACAGCATCCTGGACCTCAAACGGGAGGGAAGGGCCATCTGGGACGGGGTGCGCAACTACCAGGCCCGGAACTACCTGATGCAAATGCAGGTGGGGGATCTTTGCTTCTTCTATCACTCGGGCGCCAACCCGCCGGGCATCGCCGGGCTCTGCCGGGTGATGGGTACCCTCCTCCCCGACCCCACCCAGTTTGACCCGGAAAGCCCCTACTTCGACCCCAAATCCACCCGGGAAAAGCCTCGGTGGTACACAGTGGAGGTGGAGTTCCTCGAGGTCTGGCCCCTCATTCCCCTGGAGGAGCTCAGGGCCTGCTTCCCTAAGGACCACCCCCTGGTGCGAAAGGGGAACCGGCTTTCCGTGATGCCGGTTCCCCCGGAGGTGGCAAAGAGGCTTATTGCGCGGAAAGGGTGCCGATGATCTTGAAGAGGGGCAGGAACATCCCCGCCACGATCATGCCCACGATCACGCCCAGGAAGATGATCATGAGGGGCTCGATGGCGGCGGTGAGGCTGGCCACCGCCTCGTCCACCTCCCGCTCGTAGAAGTCGGCGATCTTGGAAAGGAGGGTGTCCAGGGCTCCCGTCTCCTCCCCGATGGCCACCATGGAGCTCACCATGGGGGGGAAGACGAAGGGATGCTGGGCCAGGGTGAGGTTTAAAGGCTCCCCTTGCTGGACCTTGAGCCTGGCCGTGTCCACGATCTCCTCCACCACGCTGTTGCCCGCCGTCCCCTTGGTGATGTCCAGGGACTCCACGATGTTCACCCCACTCTGCAGGAGGAGGGCCAGGGTCCGGGAGAAGCGGGCCACGGCGGTCTTGCGGTTGAGGTTGCCGAAGACGGGGACGCGGAGCTTGATCCGGTCCACGACCTTGCGGCCCTGAGGGGTGCCGTAGTACCAGCGGTAGGCGAAGAAGAGAACCACCGCCAAAAGCACGAGGGGCAACGTGGCCGCCCGCAGGAAGTTGGAAAGGGCGATGAGGAAACGGGTAAGGAGGGGGAGCTCCGAGCCCAGGTCCGTGAGGATCTGGGCGAACTGGGGCACGATGCCCGTGAGGAGGAAGTAGGCCACACCCACGGCGAAGACGAAGACGATCACGGGATAGGTCATGGCGCTACGGATCTTGCCCCTGAGCTCCAGGTCCTTCTCCAGGAAGGTGGCCAGGCGGTCCAGGATCACGTCCAGCCCGCCCGAGGTCTCCCCGGCCCGCACCAGGTTCACGTAAAGCCGGGAGAAGAGCTTGTGCTTGGCCAGGGCGTCGGAAAAGGCCATGCCCCCTTCGATGTCAGTGCGGACCTTCTTGATGATCTCCCGGAACTTCTTGTTCTCGGTCTGCCTTTCCAGGATGGAGAGGGACTGCAAAAGCGTGAGCCCCGCCCCCAGCATGGTGGCCAGCTGCCGGGAGAAGATGGCCAGGTCCTTCAGGCCAGGGCCCCTTTCCAGGGCAGGAAGGCGCACCTCGGCCTGCAGGCCCCTCCCCGGCTCCTTGATTTCGGCCACGAAAAGCCCCCGGTCCCGGAGGAGCCTGGCGGCGGTGCGCAGATCCTCCGCCTCGATGGTGGCCTCCACCAGGCGGCCCTGGCGGTCGCGGGCCTTATACTGGTAGACTGGCATGGAAGAAGTATACCAGAAGGTGCAGGAAGCAGCGGAAACCCTTCGGCGTGGCGGTCTGGTGGCCTTTCCCACGGACACCGTCTGGGGGGTGCTGGCCCGGATGGAGGACGAGGCCGCCTGCCGACGCATCTACGAGCTTAAGGGGCGGGAAGAGGAAAAGCCCCTCCAGGTGCTGGTGGCGGACCTGGAAAGCGCCCTCAGGCTTGCGGACCTCGGGAAGCTACGGGAAAAGTTCCTGCGCCTGGCGGAGGCCTTCTGGCCCGGGGGCCTCACCGTGGTGGTACCGGGGCAGGGAATCCCCCCCTGGATCAGCCGGGATGGTTCCGTGGGCCTCAGGATGCCCGCCCACGAGGCTTTGCGGGAACTCCTCCGCCGCGTGGGAGGGCACGCGGCGGCCACCAGCCTCAACAGGAGCGGTGAGCCTCCGGTGCGCTCGGAGGCCGAGGCCCGGGCCTTTGCCGTGGACTACGTCTTCCCGGGGGAGGCCATGGGCTTGGCCTCCAGCGTGGTGGACCTGCGCACAGGCAAGGTGCTGCGGGAAGGGGCCATCCCCAAGGAAGCCCTTCTGCCCTACCTCCAGGATGCCTAGCCTGAAGGCGGAGCTTCTTGCGGTGCTCTTCGCCGCCGGTAGGCCCGTGGCCCTGAAGGAGCTCAAGGCCCTGGGCTACCCCGAGGAAACCCTCCTCCGCACCCTTAAGGCCCTTGAGGCGGACCTAAGGGACGGGGAGCTGGGGGTAGCCCTGGAACGGGTGGCGGGAGGATGGCGGCTGGTGGTGCACGAAAGCGCCCTGGAGTCGGTGGAAAGGGTCCTCAAGCCGAGCCCCCCCCGCCTCTCCAAGGCGGCCCTGGAGGTCCTGGCCCTGATCGCCTACCACCAGCCCGTGGCCCGGGCGGAGCTGGAAGCCATGCGGGGGAAGAGCGTGGAGGGCGTGCTGGAAAGCCTACTGGAGCGGGGTCTGATCCGGGTGGTGGGGGAAAAGGATGCCCCGGGCCGGCCCAAGCTCTACGGCACCACGGAGCGCTTCCTGGAGGTGTTCGGCTTGGAAAGCCTAGAGGACCTCCCGCCCCTCAAGGAAGCCCAGGGGCTGACCGAGGACGGCCCACCCCTCCTCCTCCGAGGCTAGGGCCTCCCGGGCGGGGATGGGAAGGGGGCTATAGAGCTCGTTCTGCCGCACGAAAGCCAAAAGAAACCGGCCGAGAAGGCGCATCTGGCTTTTGTGGGCACGGATGGCCTTTTCCTTTAGCCTAACCCCCTCCTCGGTGAGGGGAAAGCGCCGCCAGGGAAGCCCCCTACCCCGGGGGGGCGGGTACAGGGGAAGCCGGGGATGGAGGCCTTTGGGCAAGGGGTATTGGTACCCTCCGTGGATGAGGTAGTACTCCAGCCTGTCCTCCATGCCCAAGGAGGCCGCCGCCCGCATGCCGAAATAGCCCGTGGCCTGGTGGTCCCGGTGGGCATCCAGGGGGCTTGGCAGAAGGATTCGGGTGGGTTTGAGGGAGGAGAAAAGCTCCACCAGGGTGGCCTCCAAAGCCTTCCCCGTATAGGGAAGCCCCAAGCGGTAAGACCCACGGTAGGCCACCGCCTTAAGCCCCGTGTAGGGGCTTTCGTAGGGCAGATAGTAGTGGGTGGTGAAGAGGGCGAAAAGTCCCTGGTCGGGGAAACCGAGGAAATAGGCGCTATCCCGGGGAAGGCCCAGGACCTCGAGGCCCCGCCAAGCCTCCACCATGCGCCTTAAGGCCAGGTGGCGCAGGGCCTCCTCGGAGGGCAGGGGGCTTCCCGCAGCCAGGTCAAAAGCATCCCCCGAGGTAAGGTAAACCACGCTCACCCGCCCCCCTGCCTCCAGGGTGCGGCGCATCAGGCCCGCCGCCGCCAGCACCTCGTCATCGGGATGGGGGGCCAGGACCAAAAGGTGCTCCCCTGGCCCCAGCCCCGGGGCTAAGGGTAGCCTTCTAACCCGCAAGGAAGTGGCGAGGGCATGGTAGTAGGCGAAGATGAAGCGCCCGTTGATGAAGGCCCACACCCCTAGGGCCGCAAGGACAAGCCCCACCCGCTCCGCCCAGAGGAGGCCGAGCCAAAGCCTAAGGGCCTCCGCCAGAAGCAGGTAGAGGGCCAGAAGGAGAAGAAGCCACTGCCAGGGAGCCAGGCGGCGCACGAGGGGCATTTTACGGGCTAGAGTGGTCCTGTGGTCCTGCGCCCCGCTGAGGAAAAGGACCTCTCCGCCATCACCCGGCTTTCCCACGGCACCCTCCTCCTGGGCCGGGCCGGGCCTAGGGTCTTCCCCAGCCAAGAGCTTTGGGGCGAACTCTTTGTGGCCCCCTACCTCAGGCGGGGGTGCTGCAACCGGGTGGCCGAGGAGGAAGGGGAGATCCTGGGCTACATTCTAGGCACCTGCTCGGACCTTCCCCTTACCCTCTACCTCCTTCCCCGCGTGCCCTTCCTCCTCCTGAAACTCCTTCTCGGCCGCTATGGCCCCCCTCTACCCCACCTCCGCTACCTCCTCAGGCTGGTCCTCTTCCCCGGCCCCAAGGCCCCTAAGGGGCTTTACCCGGCCCACCTGCACATCGCCGTGGACCCCAAAGCCCAGGGCAGGGGAATCGGCAAGGCCCTGCTGGCCGAGTTCCTGAAATGCCTAAAAGAAAAAGGGGTAAGGGGCGTGCAGCTTTCCACCACTCGGGCCAACGCCGCCGCCAGGAAGCTTTACCAGAGCCTGGGCTTCCGCCTCTACGCCAAGCGGGCCAGCCCCTTCTGGGCTCCCTACCACGGCCACCCTGTGGTCCACGAGGTCTGGGTCAGGGAACTTTAGAGAAGGCCATAATGAAAGGGTGCTGCCCGAGGCCCTAAAGAGATGGGAAAGCTACCGGGACTGGCTGGAGGCCAACCCGGAGTTCCGGAGGCGGATCGTCTTCGCCCGCCTGCTTCCCCAGATTCCTCCCAAGACCGTCCCCTACCAGGGGGTCTTTGCTGGGATCCTCGAGGCTTTGGCGCTAAAGCCTTTCGCCCACCAAAGGGAGGCCCTTCTTCTGGTGGAGGAGGGGAAGAACGTGGTCATGGCCTACTCCACCGCTGCCGGAAAAAGCCTGGTCTTCCAAGCGCCGGTGCTCAAGGCAGCCCTGGAAGGGGAAACGAGCCTTCTCCTCTTCCCCACCAAGGCCCTGGCCCACGACCAGCTGAGGCGGCTTAAGGCCATGGCGGAAACCCTGGGGGTAAAGGGCATCTACCCCTACGACGGGGACACCCGGGGGGAGGTAAGGCGGAAGGCCACGCAAGAGGGCCTCATCCTCCTCAGCAATCCCGACATGCTCCACTTTGGCCTTCTATCCCGGCACGGGGAGTTCGCCTCCTTCCTTTCCCGGCTCCGCTACCTGGTCCTGGACGAGCTTCACGCCTACCGGGGGGTCTTCGGGACCCACGTGGCCCTGGTCCTCTTCCGCCTATTGCGCCTGGCCCGCCACTACGGGGCGAACCCCCAGGTGATCGCCGCCAGCGCCACCATCGGCAACGCCAAGGAGCACGCGGAAGGCCTAACCGGCCTTCCCTTTGTGGAGCTAAGGGAGGAGGTAGCCCGCTCAGAGCGGGAACTTCTGGTGCTTCTTCCCAAGCCCTTGGACGCCAAGGGGGAAAGGCGGCGAAGTCCCCTCCTGGAGGCCGCCCACCTGGCCCGGACCTGGGCGGAAGGGGGCCTAAGGGGGCTCATCTTCACCAACGCCAGGAAAAGCGCCGAGCTCATCGCCCGCTACGCCGCCCACCCTGGGGTGCGCCCGTATCGGGCGGGCTACACCGCCAAAGAAAGGCGCCGCCTGGAAGAGGCCCTGAAGTCCGGGGAGGTGCGGGTTCTCGTTTCCACCAGCGCCCTGGAGCTAGGGGTGGACATCGGGGAGCTGGACGCCGTGGCCTTGGTGGGCTACCCGGGTTCCGTGTCCGCCTTCTGGCAACGGGCAGGCCGGGCAGGCAGGGGAAGGCGAAGGGCCCTGGTGGTCTACATCCCCCGGGAGGACCCCTTGGACGAGTACTTCCTCCATCGGCCCGAGCTTCTCCTGAGGACTCCCCCGGAGGCGGCGGTGGCCGACCCCAAGAACCCCGTCCTCTGCCCTTTGCACCTGCATGCCGCCGCCTGGGAAAAACCGCTTTTGCGGGAAGAGGTGATCTGCCCGGAAGCCCTGGCCGAGCTCAAGGAAAAGGAAGGGCGCTACTACACCCCGAAGCGCCGCCCCCACCGGGACCTAAGCCTCCGGGGGCTGGGGGCCACCTTCACCCTGCGGGGGCCGGAGGGGGAGGTCCTGGGCTACCTGGACGAGCGCCAGGCCTACTGGGAGGCCCACCCTGGGGCGGTCTACCTGCACGGGGGGGAAAGCTACCTGGTGCGGAACATCGACCACGGAAAGCGCGAGATCTGGCTTCTTCCGGCCCTCGAGGACTACTACACCGAGCCCCGGGCGGAAACCGATCTGGAGGTCCTCTCGGGGGAAGCCGTGGGCCACGGGGTATGGGTGGGCAAGGTGGTGCTCCGGGAAAGGGTGGTGGCCTACGCCAAGAAGCGCTTCTACACCGGTAGCGTCCTGGAGGAAATCCCCTTAGAGCTTCCCGAGATCTCCTTCCCCACCGAGGCCCTTTGGTTCCACCCCCCCCTGGTGGTCCCCCCCCACCAGATCCCCGGGGGCATCCATGCCCTGGAACACGCCATGATCGGCCTTCTACCCCTCTTCGTCCTGGCGGAGCGCCAGGATATCGGGGGCCTTTCCTACCCCTTCTACCCCCGGCCCCTGCCCTCAGGGCAAGGCCCCACCATCTTCATCTACGACGGCTACCCGGGGGTGTGGGCTACGCCCGGCAGGCAGCCCGCCGCTTCCCGGAGTGGGTCCGGTCCGCCCTGGAGCTCCTCAAGGGTTGCCCCTGTGAGGAGGGTTGCCCCCGTTGCGTCCTCTCCCCCAAGTGCGGGAACGGCAATCAGTACCTGGACAAGGGGGCAGCCCTCATCCTGGCGGCGAACCTCACCCTCTCCCTTCCCCAAAGGACCCTACATTAAACTTCTCTCATGATCCCCAAGGACCCCCTCACCGGTCCGCCCCAAGCCCTAGGCCAGGGGAAAGGCCCCCCCATCGAGGAAAGCCCCGAGGCCTTCTTCGCCCGTTTCCGGGCCTACGCCGTGGAGGCCCACCTCTTCCCGGAGCCCTGGGGAAGCCCGGTGCTGGAGGCCATGGTCCAGGGCCAGATCCTCTACGCCTTTGACCGCGGGGCTCCCCCGGCGCCCACGGGGGTGGTGCCCGTGCTCCTGCACGGGGTGGTGCGCCGGGCCAAGCCCCTGGAGGGAGGGGCCTTCCTGGAGCGGGAAGGGGCCAGCTACCGCTTGGGAGGCAGAACCACCCCTTTGGGGGAAGGGTTTTACCTGCTCCAGACCCCTGTGCCCGTGGTGGTCTATGCGGAAGTCCCCTTATCCGAGGAGGCGGAGGTCCTCCTCTGGCCCCCCCTGATGCTCTTCCGGGAGTGAGATGCGCTGCGAGTGCGGGCAGAGAAACCCCCCTGAGGCTCGCTTCTGCATGGCCTGCGGCCGGGCCTTAGGGGCTCTCCTGCCCGAGGAGAAGCGTTATGTGAGCGTCCTCTTTTACGACCTGGTGGACTCCAGCCAGCATTTCCAGGCCGGCCTTCAAGCTGCCTACCGCCACCTGCAGGAGGCCCTGGAGGAGGCCGCCCGGGTGGCCCGGGCCAAAGGGGGGTTCGTCCACCGCTTCCTGGGGGATGGGGTCCTGGTCCTCTTCGGGGCCCCCAGGGCTCGAGGGAAGGAACCCTGGCGGGCCCTGGAGGCCGCCTTGGAGATGGTGCGCACCTCCCGCCTGCCCGCCCGGGTAGGGGTGGCCAGCGGGGAGGTGCTCTGGGCTCCCTTGGGAAGCGGCCAGGCGGGGGAGCCCACCGCGGTGGGGCCTGCGGTGGTCCTGGCGGAGAGGCTCAGCAAACTGGCTTCCCCCGGGGAGGTGTTCACCGAACCCCAGACCCTGGCCCTAGCCCCTGGGGCGGAGGGCGAGAGCTTGGGCCTTCGCGAGGCCAAGGGCCTGGGAGGGGTGGAGGTTTCACGGGTTAAGGCGGTCGGGCTGGAGCTGGGCCCAGAAGGCCAGAGCCTCCTCGCCCTCCTCCAGGAAACCTGCCATCACCCCCCCGCCCGCCTAAACCTCGTGGGCCCACCGGGAAGCGGGAAAAGCCTTCTTCTGGAGAAGTTTCTGGAAAGCCCCCCTTACCCTGCGGTGGTCCTGGAGCGCATGGGGCCGGAAACTCCTCTGCGCTCCACCCTACGCCAGGCGGTGGAGCAAACCTTTGGCCAGGTGGAGGCTCTTTTGAGCCTGGCGGAGCTTTCCCCAGTGCTTTCCCTGGCCCTTCGGTACAGCCTGGGCCTCGAGGCCCGCCCCCCCTGGGACCGGGACACCCTGGAGAAGGCCATCCTGGAAGCCTGGAAAGAAGTCCTCCACCGCCTGCCCCACCCCCTGCTCCTGGTAGCCAAAAACCTCCACGCCCCCAACCACACCCTGCGGGAACTTCTAAAGCATTCCTTCCCCCACCTCATGCTCCTGGTGGAAAGCCGAAAACCCCTCTTTTCCCCCACCCTGGAGGCCAGGGGTTTAAAGGCACCCCCTCTTCTTGCCCTGCAGCCCGCCTTGGACGCCCTCCCCCCGGCGGAACGCCAGGCCCTTCTGATCCTGGGGGTCATGGAGGAAGCCCAAGCCCGTCTCCCCGAGGAGGAACGGCGCGAGGAGCACCTTAGGGAACTCCTGAGGGAGCTGGCGGGGACCTTCTCCGCCCAGCGCCTGGAGGAGGAGGGCCTCACGCAAGGGGGTAGGCCCCTGCCCGAGGTGGTCCAGGCGGCCCGGGCCCTGGTGCCGGAGGAACGGGCCAGGGCCTGGCACCGGGCCGCAGCCCAGTTTTACCGGGAAAGGAGGGCCTTCTGGCCCATGGCCCTTCACCTAAGAGGGGCCACGCAGGACCGGGAAGCCGCCCAGGCCTTCCGGCTTCTCGCCCAAGAAGCCTGGCGGCACGGCCAGCCGGAACGGGCCATTCCCCTTTACCAAAGGGCCCTCGAGGCCGCCCCCCCATCCTGGCGGGAAGCCCTGGGGAAGGAGCTCCAGGACGCCCAAGCCTCCTTGGGCCTGGCGGAGGAGGCCCACGGGGGCCCCAGGTCCCAGGACCCCATCCTGCAAGCCTTCCGAGAGGCCCAAAACCCCCTCGCCCTCCTCCCCCTTCTCCCGGGCCTCAAGCCCTACCCCCTGGAGGAGGCCCGGGCCCGCCTTCAGGGGGCGGGGGCCTTGTGGCGGGCCTTCCAGCCCCGGCAGGCCCTCGAGGTCCTCGGCGAGTTCCATCCCTTTGTGCCCGCCTCCTTGAGGCTCCACGGGCAAAGCCTGAGGGCGGGCCTGCTCATGGACCTGGGCCGCTACGGGGAGGCAGAATCCCTCCTGGGAAAACCCCACCCCCCGCCCGCCTACCGGGAAGCGGACCTGGAGGCCAGGACCCGCTACCACGCCACCCGCCTCCGCCTTCTCCTGGAAACCGGCCGCCTCGGGCAGGCCTTGGAAGAAGGGGAGCGGGCCTACCGGGAAACCCCGCACCCCTGGCTCGCAGCCGCCCTTCTTTCCGCCTGGACCCTCAAGGGGCGCTTCCGGGAGGACCTCTTCCAGGAAGCCCTCAAGCACCCCGACGGCAAGGGCCTCAGCGTCCTGGCCCTGGCCCATCACCGCTGGCAGAGGAACCAGGACCCCACCCCCCTCCTCAAGGAGGCCCTGCGGGAGGCTCGCCGGCTTTCCAACCCCTACGTCTACCATCTGGCCCTCACCTCCCTGGCCCTCTACCTGTGGCCCAAGGCCCCCATGAAAGCCCAGGCCCTCTCCCAGTACCTCCTCTACCAGACCCACCGCACGGGGTTTGCGGTACACCTGGAGGTGGCGAGGCTCCTCCGGGCCCAGCTCCTCCTGGAGGAGGGGGAACGGGTGGACCACCTCCTAAGCTTCACCCCCTCCGTGCCCCTAACCCAAGTCTGGCAGGCCTTTCTGGCGGGGAGCGAGCCGGAAAACCCCCTCCGCGGTTACGGTATCCTGGGAAGGTGGGTCCGCGGGCTTTGGCGTAAGCGGGGGGCAGGATGGATGCGGCACAAGCGGTGGAGGCCATCAAGCGCCGCCTCTCCCTAAGGGAGGTGGTTTCCCAGTACGTGGCCCTAAAGCCTGCAGGCCGCGGCCGCTGGAAGGGCCTCTGCCCCTTCCACCAGGAGAAAACCCCTTCCTTTTACGTGGACGAGGAGAAGGGGCTTTTCCACTGCTTCGGCTGCAAGGCGGGGGGCGACCTTTTCGCCTTCGTGGAAAGGATAGAGGGCCTGGACTTCATGGGGGCCCTGGAGCGCCTGGCGGAGGAGGCGGGGGTGGAAATTCCCAAGGCGGGTGCCCCCACCAAGCGCCGGGAGCTTTTGGATGTCCTCAAGCTCTCCCAGGAGTACTTCCTAGAGGGGCTCAAGGCTTCCCTCGAGGCCCAGGAGTACCTGCAGAGGCGGGGGCTTTCCCCGGAGAGCCTCGCCCGCTTTGGCCTGGGCTACGCCCCGGCCAAAGGGGATGGCCTCCTCTCCCACCTGAGCCGGCACGGCATCAGCCCGGAGGAAGGCCTTAAAGCGGGGGTTCTGGCGGAACGGGACGGGCGCTTCTACGACCGCTTCAGGAACCGCATCACCTTCCCCATCAAGGACCACCTGGGCAGGATCGTGGCCTTCACGGGAAGGGCCCTGGGGGAGGAAACCCCCAAGTACCTGAACTCCCCGGAAACCCCCCTCTTCCGCAAGCGGGAGGTGCTCTTCGCCTACCCCGAGGCCAAGGCCAAGCTACGCCAGGGGCGGGCCATCGTGGTGGAGGGGCTTTTTGACGCCATCGCCCTGCACCAGATGGGCTTCGCCGAGGCGGTGGCGGTCTTGGGCTCGGGGCTTTCCGAGGAGCAAGCCCGCCTTCTCGAGATGCAGGAGGTGCGGGAGGTCTACCTGGCCTTTGACGCCGACGAGGCCGGGCAGAGGGCCACCCTGCAAAGCCTGGACCTCTCCTTGGCCCGGAAGTTCCTCTTCTATGCGGTGCGCCTGCCCAGCAAGGACCCGGGCGACCTCCTTCTTCTGCCCGAGGGCCCGGCCCTATTCCAGAAAGCCTTAGAGGAAGCCCTTCCCGAGGTGGAGTTCCGCTTCCAGGAGGCCACCCGGGGCCTGGACCTGACCCGCCCCGAGCACAAACGGAAGGCCCTGGAAGCCCTCACCCCCAGGATGCTCTCCCCTGAGCCCTTCGACCCAGTGGCCGACCGCCTTAAGGCCCTGGTGGTGGAGCGGTTAGGCCTTTCCCTGCGCCAGCTAGAGGATTACCTGGCCAGCCTCAAGCGGGGCCGGCGTCCACCCCCCCAACCCCCCAAGGCCGAGCCCAAAAACCGGGTGCTTCTTCTGGAGCTGGACGTGATGGCCCTCCTCCTCTCCCTGCCGGAGGAACGCTTCGCCGAGTGGGTGCACCACACGGCCCTTCACGTCTGGCCCCCGGAAGGCTCCTTGCTTTCCGAATTCCTGGAGCTGGCCAGCCGCGGTCAGCCGAAAGGCTACCTTGGATCCCGCCGGGACTACCTGCGCCAGGTGCTAAGCCGCAAGGAGGCGGGGGGCATCCTTTTGGAAAGGTTGATGCTGGTCCCCTCTGTGGACGAGCCCAGGTTCCCCGAGATCCTGGAGAAAACCCTGGCCCGCCTGCGGGAGGCCTACTACCTGGAGCGCCGGGCCAAACTGAAGGAGGAGCTAAGCCGCAACGCCAGTATGGAGATCTTGCGGGAAATCCAGGAACTGGACCAGGCCATAGAGGCAGAACGGCGCATCTACCGGAAGCTTTAAGGTAAAATCCTTTCGGGCTTAGGCCCAAGGAGGTAAAGGATGAAAAGCCCCGTTCGTGTGGCGGTCACCGGCGCTGCCGGCCAAATCGGTTATAGCCTTCTTTTCCGCATCGCTGCAGGCGAAATGCTGGGTAAGGACCAGCCCGTGATCCTCCAGCTCCTGGAGGTTCCCCAGGCCCTGAGAGCCCTGGAGGGCGTCATCATGGAGCTCGAGGACTGCGCCTTCCCCCTTTTGGCGGGGATCGTGGCCACGGACGACCCCAGGGTGGCCTTCAAAGACGCCGACTATGCCCTTCTGGTGGGAGCGGCCCCCAGGAAGGCGGGCATGGAGCGCCGCGACCTCCTGGAGATGAACGGCAAGATCTTCACCGAACAGGGCCGAGCCCTGGCCGAGGTGGCCAAGCGGGACGTCAAGGTCCTGGTGGTGGGCAACCCCGCCAACACCAACGCCCTTATCGCCTACAAAAACGCCCATGGCCTGGACCCCCAAAACTTCACCGCCATGACCCGGCTGGACCACAACCGGGCCAAGGCCCAGCTCGCCAAGAAAACGGGGGTTCCCGTGGACCGCATCCGCCGCATTGCCGTCTGGGGCAACCACTCCTCCACCATGTTCCCCGACCTCTTCCATGCGGAGGTGGAGGGGAAGCCCGCCTTGGAGCTGGTGGACATGGAGTGGTACGAGAAGGAGTTCATCCCCACCGTGGCTCAAAGGGGAGCGGCCATCATCCAGGCCCGGGGAGCCAGTAGCGCAGCCAGCGCCGCCAACGCCGCCATCGAGCACATCCGCGACTGGGCCCTGGGCACCCCCGAGGGGGACTGGGTTTCCATGGCGATTCCTTCGGATGGTTCCTACGGGGTTCCCGAGGGCATCGTCTACTCCTTCCCCGTGACCGCCAAGGAGGGCCGCTACCAAATCGTTCAGGGCCTGGAGGTGAACGGGTTCGCCAGAAAGCGGATGGAGATCACCGCAAAGGAGCTTCTGGACGAGATGGAACAGGTGAGGGCCCTGGGGCTTATCTAGGGCCTAACCGGGCTACCGCCCTGGCAAAGGCCAGGGCGGGATCAAGTTTTTAGCCAAACCTCTGGGGCCCAGGGGTAGACCACCCAGGCCTCCGTGGCCTCGGCGTACACGTCGGGTTCGTCCGGCATCTGGTTCCGACCGGGCTTGAAGTGCAGGGTGGCCACCCGGGGAAACCCACCCGCCTGGCGGACCCGGGCCTTCACCGCCCAGGCCGTCCGCCCCGAATCCCAGACGTCATCCACCACCAGAACCCGCTTGCCGAAGAGCAGGGGGTCTGGGGGAAACTGCAAGAAGACAGGCTCGGAGAGGGTTGCCTCCCCCTCGTAGAACATCACCGCCGCGGTGAGGATGTCCCGTGCGCCCAGGGCCTGAGCCAGAAGGGCGGTGGGGATGAGCCCACCCCGGGCGATACCCAGGATGAGGTCAAACTCCTCCCCCTGAAGCCTGCTGGCCAGGTGGCGCACCAGGCGAAGGAGTTCCTCCCAGGAAAGAACGAGCCTCTCCATCAGGGCTTATCCAGCTCAAAGGCCTGGTGTACCGCCCTTAAGGCGGCCTCCGCGTACTGGGCAGGGATGATGACGGAGATGCGCACCTCGCTGGTGGCGATCATCTCGATGTTGGCCCCGGTGGAGGCCACCGCCTGGAACATCCTGGCGGGGATCTCCGGGGCCGAGGCCAAACCTACCCCCACGATGGACACCTTGGCGATGTCGGGGCGGAGAAGGGCCTCCCCCCCAATCTCGGCCAAAACGGGCTCCAGGGCCTCGAGGGCCTCCTGGGCAAAATCCTTCTTCACGGTGAAGGCCATCTGCTGCCGGGAAGGATCGTGTCCGGGAACCCCCTGAATGATCATGTCCACGGCGATCCCGCGCTCGGCCAGGGCCTGGAAGACCTTGGCGGCGATCCCCGGCTGGTCAGGGATACCGATAAGCCCGATCTGGGCGTGGTCCAGATCCAAGGCCGCACCCGTTACCACCTTGCCCATTTCCATGTTGACCTCCTTCACCAGGGTACCGGGGTTATAGGAAAAGCTACTGCGCACGTGGAGCACCACCCCGTAGCGCTTGGCATAGTACACCGCCCGGGGGTGGAGGACCCTGGCCCCCAAGGCGGCCATCTCCAGCATCTGGTCGTAGCCGATCGCCTCAAGCTTCCGGGCCTCGGGAATCAGGTGGGGGTCCGTGGTGTAGACCCCTTCCGTGTCCGTGTAGATCTCGCACTCCTTGGCCCCCAAAGCAGCGGCGATGGCCACGGCGGTGGTGTCCGACCCCCCCCGGCCCAAGGTGGTGATCTCCCCCTCGGGGGTGGTGCCCATGAAGCCGGCGATCACCGCCACATACCCCTGGTCCAGGGCCTCCTGGATCCGGTTGGGGTTCACCTCGAGGATGCGGGCGTCCCCATAGCGGCCATCGGTGCGGATGCCGATCTGGTGCTGCACGAAACCCCGGGCGGGGATGCCCATGGCCCAAAGCTGCATGGAAAGAAGGGCCACGGAAACCTGCTCCCCGGTGGTGGTGAGGAGGTCCAGCTCTCGGAAGGGAGGTCTCGGGTTCACCCGCTTGGCCAGGGCGATGAGCTCGTCGGTGGTGTGGCCCATGGCCGAAACCACCACCGCCAGCCTATGCCCCTTCTCCCGGTAGTGAGCGATGCGCTGGGCCACCTTGTGGATGCGCTCCAGGTCGCCCACGGAGGTGCCGCCATATTTTTGCACGACCAGGGACACGCTTGCCTCCTTTCCGCCCAAGGGCGGCTTGAAAAGGAATAGTATCACATTTGCCCCTTCACCCCAAGCCCCGTATCCTTGGCGTGTGGGCATGACCCTAGCGGAGTACCACCGCCTCACCCCCCTGCCCCGGCCCGGGGGGGTGCTTTACGTGAAGCCGGGAGCCCGAGGGTACCGGGACCCGGTCTACGAGGCCCTGCAAGCCAACGTGGTGCCCTTTGGCGAAAGGGCTTTGGACCTGAACCCCGGGGTGGGTCTGGCAAGCCTGCCCCTGGAGGGCCGGATGGAGGTGGAGAGGCTGGAAACCTCGAGGGCCGCCTTCCGTTGCCTCCAGGCCAGCGGCCTCTCTGCCCGCCTGGCCCCTCCTTGGGAAGCGGAGGAAAACGCCTACGACCTGGTGGTCCTGGCCCTGCCCGCAGGCCGGGGCACCGCCTACGTGGAGGCCTCCTTGGTGGCCGCCGCCCGGGCCTTGAGGATGGGGGGCCGGGTCTACCTGGCCGGGGACAAGAACAAGGGCTTTGAGCGCTACTTCAAGGAGGCCCGGGCCCTTCTGGGCTACGGCATGGTCGTCAAGCGGGAAGGCCCGGTGCGGGTGGCCCTCCTGGAAAAGGAACGGCAAGCCCCACCCCTGCCCCCCCTCTGGAACCGGTTCCAGGCGAGGCTTTTGGGTGAGGCCTTCACCTTCTTTCACCTGCCGGGGGTCTTCTCCGCGGGGAAGGTGGATAAGGCCTCGGTGCTTCTCCTGGAAGCCCTGGTGGGGGAGGTGGGCCGGGAAGGTATCCGCGGTAAGCGCATCCTGGACCTGGGGGCAGGCTACGGAGCCCTCACCCTGCCCCTGGCCCACCTGGGGGGGAGGTGACGGCCCTCGAGGACGACCTGGTCTCGGTCCTCTCCCTAAAAAGGAACCTTTTGGAAAACAACCTTGCCGCCCAGGTGCTTCATTCCGACGTGGACGAGACCTTGGCCGAAGGCGGGGAAGGTCGAGGCCCTAAACCGGCTCAGGACCAAGCCTCCGGCTTGACAGAGAGGGAAGCATTTGACATCATAGTTACGAATCCCCCCTTTCACGTGGGGGGAGCGGTTATCCTGGATGTGGCCCAGGCCTTCGTGGAAGCAGCGGCGGCCCGGCTGAAGCCGGGTGGTGGGTTTTTCCTGGTGGCAAACCCCTTTCTCAAGTACGAACCCCTACTGGAAGAGCGCTTGGGCGCTTTCAAGACGCTTTTGGTGAGGGAGTACAAGGTGCTCTTCGCCCAGAAGACCCAACGGGGATAAAACCCCAAGGAGGGAGGTCCACGTTGAAGAAGACCAAGAACAAGGCGAAACCGGTTACCGCTGGGGAAGAGGAAAGGATGACCGTCCAAACCCAAGAATCCGTAAGCGCCATGGAGAAATCCCCTGAGGCCTCCTCGGCCAAAGCCGGCTCCGGAGGAAGCAGCTCGAAACACCAGAAGAAGGCCCCCCTGGGGGTGGTAAAAGAGGAAACTCCTCACGAGGAGGAAATGGCGCCTGAGGCCACGGGACCCCTCCAAGGGAGCTACCTAGAGGAGGCTCCGGAAGAACCCCACCTCGAGGGGGAGGAGCCCGACCTCGCCCCCGAGATCTTCCTGGAGGAAGCCCTGGATCCCATGGCAGACGAGGGTTACCTGGAAGCGGACGCCCTCCTCCTTCCCGAGGAAGGCTCCTCTCCGGACTACCTGGGCGAGGAGCTCTTCGAGGAAGAGGAGGAATTGGCCCTGCCCAAGGTTTCCACCTCCGACCCCGTGCGTCAGTACCTGCACGAAATCGGCCAGGTCCCCCTTCTCACCCTGGAGGAGGAAATCGAGCTGGCCAGGAAGGTGGAGGAGGGGATGGAAGCCATCAAAAAGCTCTCCGAGGCCACGGGGCTGGACCAGGACCTGATCCGGGAGGTGGTGCGGGCCAAGATCCTGGGTACGGCCCGCATCAGCCAGATTCCTGGCCTCAGGGAAAAGCTGGATCCCAAGACGGTGGACGAGGTGGATGCTAAGCTGAAAAGCCTCCCCAAGGAGCTTAAGCGCTACCTGCACCTCGCCCGCGAGGGGGAGGCCGCCAGGCAGCACCTCATAGAGGCCAACCTGAGGCTGGTGGTGTCCATCGCCAAGAAGTACACCGGCCGCGGGCTCTCCTTCCTGGACCTGATCCAGGAAGGGAACCAGGGCCTCATCCGGGCCGTGGAAAAGTTCGAGTACAAACGGCGCTTCAAGTTCTCCACCTACGCCACCTGGTGGATCCGCCAGGCCATCAACCGGGCCATCGCCGACCAGGCCCGCACCATCCGCATCCCCGTCCACATGGTGGAGACCATCAACAAGCTCTCCCGCACCGCCCGGCAACTCCAGCAGGAGCTGGGCCGCGAGCCCACCTACGAGGAGATCGCCGAGGCCATGGGCCCGGGCTGGGACGCCAAGCGGGTAGAGGAAACCCTCAAGATCGCCCAGGAACCGGTTTCCCTGGAAACCCCCATCGGGGACGAAAAGGACAGCTTCTACGGGGACTTCATCCCCGACGAGAACCTTCCCTCCCCCGTGGACGCCGCCGCCCAGAGCCTCCTGGCCGAGGAGCTGGAAAAGGCCCTCTCCAAGCTTTCCGAGCGCGAGGCCATGGTGCTGAAGCTCCGCAAGGGGCTCATCGACGGGCGGGAGCACACCCTGGAGGAGGTGGGGGCCTACTTCGGGGTCACCCGGGAGCGCATCCGCCAGATTGAGAACAAGGCCCTCAGGAAACTCAAGTACCACGAGTCCCGCACCCGGAAGCTTCGGGACTTCCTGGATTAGCCAAGACTCCGCCCCACACCGAGGGGGAAACGGGCCACCTCCAGGAGGTGGCCCTCGTCTTCATCCCGCACCAAGGCCACTTCCTTCACCAAGAAGGAGCGCCTTTGGGGAGCGGGAAGCTCTTGCGCCAGCCTCCTTGCCTCCTCCTCGGATAGCCCCAGGGCCAAGGTGATGTGGGGCAGGTAGCTGGGCCCCTCGATCTCCTTCAGGGGCGGGGCCAGGGGTTCCAGGGCGTGGTAGAGGCGCCGGAAGGGAGTGCCCCCGTAGGCCCTCAGGTAAACCACCCCCTGGGGGAAATACCCCCATCCCCCGAGGCGCAGGCGAAAGGGGGCGTGCCCCCGAAGAATGCCCGCAAGGGCGATCCTCAAGGCCTCCTCCTCATAGGGCCAGTCAAAGGGCTGGCGCAGGTTAAGGTGCGGGGGGCCAAAGCCCCTGACGCCGTGAAGGACCTGAAGCGTCTCCAGAAAACGCCGCAGGTCCTCGGGGGGCCACACCAACACCCCATACACGCCGCCAGTATACCCGCTAGCCCTTCCCAAGCCCTCCGCGGGCTGGCTCGAGGAAGCCCCCCGGGACATATTACCCTTGACTTAGGGAATGATGGGGGTGTGAGCTATCCCTGTAAGGAGGTAGCTTTATGAAGAGAGCCCTACTGGCCCTGCTGGCCCTTGGCTTGATGGTGGCCCTGTCCAACAAGGAGGCTATCCAGAAGGAGTGGGAGCAGAGCGCCCACAACAACGGGATTATGGGGTTTAAAACCCTGACCGAGGCCACCGTGGAGGCCCGGCAGGCCAACGCCGCCCACTGCGCCCGCTGCCACAGCGAGCAGGGCTTTTTGGCCTGGCTGGAGCAGCTTAAGCAGGGCAACCCTGGAAACCTGGTGGGTCCGGACGGTAAGCCGGCCACCGTGGACTACCTGAAGAGCCTGGGCCTCACCAAGGACCGGGTCAAGCCCATCACCTGCCAGACCTGCCACGACGAGGACGGGGACCTGCGCCTGGTCCACGACACCCCCATGCTCCCCTCGGGCTTCAAGGCCACCGCCGTGGGGAACGCCGCCCTGTGCATCACCTGCCACAACTCCCGCAACGGCCGCATCACCTGGAACGCCGAGGACCCGGGCCGCTACACCTACCCCCACGCCTCGAGCCAGGGGGACGTGATCCTGGGCAAGAACGCTTTCTTCGTGGACGACACCAAGGACTGGCCTAACCCCCACGCCTTCTTCACCGGCAACGCCTGCTCCACCTGCCACATGAGCCTGGCGGGGACCGGGGAGTACTCCAGCCACACCTTCAAGGCCCCGGAGAACCTCTGCGCCTCCTGCCACGGGGCCAAGTACACCAAGGAGATGGTCCAGGAGAACACCGAGCACCTCCTCTCCCTCCTGCGCAGCAAGGTGAACACCCGGGTGCTGGCGGTGCGGGACCGCATCAGGACCGTGCGGGCCTACAACCCAGAAAACGGCCAGTTCACCCCCGACACCCCCGTGAAGGCCCCCGTCCAACGGGTGGATATCCTCTCCATCGCCGGGCAGATCGCCTTCAAGATGACGCTCACCGACGGCACCGTGCTCTACAGCCAGCTGGGGGACATCAAGGACGATAAGGGCCAGCCCGTCTTCGCCACCAAGGACCCCATCGTCCGGGCCAGCTGGAACTACCTCTTGATCGAAAATGACGGCTCCAAGGGCGTGCACAACCCCACCTACACCCGGGCCGTCCTCCTGGCCACCCTGAGCGCCCTGGAGTAAGAGGCAGGATGCGAAAGCCCTGGGGACCCAGGCCCCAGGGCTTTCCCTTAACATGGGGGCGTGGACCGCACCTACCTGTACCGGGGCCGCATCCTGAGCCTGGCCCTGGAAGGCCGTTACGAGATCGTGGAGCACAAGCCGGCGGTGGCCATCGTGGCCGTGCGGGATGGGAAGATGCTCTTCGTGCGCCAGCACCGGCCGGCGGTGGGCCTTACCCCCCTGGAGATCCCGGCGGGGCTTATAGAACCTGGGGAGGACCCCCTGGAGGCCGCTCGCCGGGAGCTGGCCGAGGAAACTGGGCTTACGGGGGACCTTGCGCCCCTTTTCAGCTACTACGTCTCCCCGGGCTTCACCGACGAAAAGACCCACGTCTTCTTGGCCAGCAACCTCAGGGAAACCCAGGCCGTGCCGGACGAAGACGAGGAGATCGAGGTGGTCTGGCTGGAGCCAGAAAAGGCCCTAGAGATGCACCGGAGGGGCGAGGTGGAGTTCTCCGCCACCGGCCTGGTGGGCGTGCTCTACTACCATGCTTTTCTTCGAGGTCGCTGACGTCCCCAAGGGGGCCAAGGTGGTGGCGGTGGGCTCCTTCGACGGGGTACACCTGGGCCACCAGTACTTGCTCCACCAAGCTCTGGCTGAGGCCAAGGGCCTCCACCAGCCCCTTCTGGTCTACACCTTTGACCCCCCCACCAAGGTCTTCACCCGGGGAGAGGGGTTCCTGATGGACCTCACGGAAAAGGTGGAGGCCCTAAAGGCCCTCGGGGTGGAGCTGATCCTGGCGGTGGCCTTTAACGAAGCCTTCGCCCAAAGGGAGGCGGGGGAGTTCCTGGAGGACCTCAGGCGGCTTGGGGCCAGCCGCATCTACGTGGGGGAGGACTTCCGCTTCGGCAAGGGACGGAAGGGGAACCTCGAGGACCTGGCCCAGGTGGCCCCCGTGCGCACCGTCCCCCTTCTGAGCCTGGGGGGAGAGCCGGTGAAATCTAGCCGCATCCGCGCCCTTCTGCAAGAGGGCCGGGTGGAGGAGGCCCGCCACCTCCTGGGCCGGCCCTATGGGGCTTACGGGGTGGTGGTGGAAGGGGACAGGCTTGGGAGGAAACTGGGCTTCCCCACCGCCAACCTGGCGGTTCATCCCCAGAAGATCCTCCCTCCGGGCGTGTTTGCCGTGGAGGCCCAAGGATCCTTCGGCCGCTACAAGGGGGTAGCCAACGTGGGCACGAGGCCCACGGTAAACGGCACGGAAAGGCGCCTCGAGGTCCACCTCCTGGGTTTTGCTGGGGAGCTTTACGGGGAGGAGATGCGGGTCTCGTTCCTGAAGCGCCTGCGGGAGGAAAGGCGCTTCGGGAGCCTAGAGGAACTCAGGACCCAGATCGCCAAGGATGTGGCCTTGGCCCGAAGCTACTTCGGCCTCTAGGCCATCCCTCAAGCCTTCCTAGGGACATCCTTCCCCAAGGGGCCCGGATAGGCTGGTGCTGTGGACTGCGTGGGTCTGGCCGAGGCCTTGGTGGGTGCCCGGGGACGGCAGGAGGTGTTCCGCCGAGCCCTGGCCGCCCTGGAGGAGGCGGGGGTCATCCGCTGCGGCGAGGCCTACTGGGTGGGCGAGGGCCTTAGCCTCTTCCAGATGCAGGCTTGCCGCACCACCTGCCCTCTGGTGGCCCGATCCCGTGCCCTGGCGGAGGAGGCCCTGAAGCGGGGGGAGCGGGTGGAGGAGGGCACCCTTGTGGCCCTGCCCGTGCGCCTGGGAGAGCGGACCCTGGCGGTGGTGGTCCTGAGCCTGGAGGAGGGCCAGAAGGCCCCCGAGGCCCTGCCTGCCCTCCTCCTCCTGGCCCTGAAGCGCCCGGGGATGGAGCTGGCGGGAAGACTCCTCACCACCCAAGAGGAGGAAAGGCGCCGGGTGGGCCGGGAGCTCCACGACGGGGTGGGAAGCCTCCTCACCGCCGCCCTCCTCACCTTGAAGGTGGCGGAGAAGCGCCCCGAGAAGCTCGCCGAGGCCCGCACGCGGGTGGCGGAGGCCCTGGAGGAGGTGCGGCGGCTTTCCCGGGAGCTCCGCATGCCCCTCCTGGACGACCTGGGCCTGGAGGAAGCCCTAAAACGTTACCTGGAAGCCTTCGCTAAAAACGGCCTCCAGGTGGAGGCCCACCTGGAGGTACCATCCCTTCCCAAAGAGAAGGAGGTGGCCCTCTTCCGGGTGGTGCAGGAAGCCCTCACCAACGTCCTGCGCCACGCCCGGGCCCAGCGGGTTCGGGTGCGCCTCTGGCCCGAGGGGGACCGGCTCTTCGGGGTGGTGGAAGACGACGGGGTAGGCTTCGACCCGGAGAAGACCCCGGCCTCCGTGGGCTTCCTGGGCATGCAGGAGCGCATCCAAAGCCTAGGGGGAAGTTTCGCCGTGCATAGCGCCCCCGGCCAGGGCACGCGGGTGGAGTTCGGGGTGCCCCTATGAGGGTGGTGCTGGTGGAGGACCACCACCTGGTGCGGAAGGGTTTGAGGCTCCTTCTGGAGGAAGGGGGCCACCAGGTGGTGGCGGAGTTCGCCACCGCCGAGGAGGCCCTGGCCGCTCCCTGGGAGGCCGAAGCGGTCCTTTTGGACCTGAACCTGCCCGGCATGGGGGGTCTTTCCGCCCTGCCGGGCCTTGCCCAGCGGGGCAAGGTGCTGGTGGTCTCCATGCACGACGAGCCCGCCTACGTGGCCCGGGCCTTCCAGTTCGGGGCCAAGGGGTACCTGCCCAAGCACGCCCTGGACCAGGAGCTCCTCGAGGCCCTGGACCGCCTGGGAAAGGGCCTCCGCTACCTGCACCCGAGCCTCACCGAAGCCCTCCTAGCGGGCCAGGCCACCCTGGGGCCCGAGGTCCTTTCGGAAAGGGAGAAGGCGGTAGTAGCCCTCCTGGCCCAGGGCTACTCCCTCTCCCAGGTGGCCGAGCGGTTGGGGGTCTCCGTAAAGACCGCCTCCACCTACAAGGGACGGGCCATGAACAAGCTGGGCCTTATGGACACGCCGGATTTGGTGCGCTGGGCCCGGGAGCACGGCCTGGCCTGACGGCCTCCCCTCCGAGGCAAGGGAGGCTCCTGGTGGGGACTCGGGACATCTTTCCCAAGGACATTTGCCTTAGGATCCCTTCCGACGGGAAACGGTAAACCCTTCTGTCTTGTGAAAGAGAGGGCAAGCTCTACCCTGGAACCAGGAGGTGCGCAATGGAACTCCTGGGCTGGGTTACCGCAAGCCTTTTCGCCCCACCGGGCGAAGCCCTCTTCCGGGAGCTGGCCGCGGGTACCCTCGAGGAGGCCTTGGAAGAGCTCACCGGCCACCCCGTGGCCCTGCCGCGGGTGCCGCAGGGCGAGCTCCAGTCTGCCTACACCGCCCTCTTCGTCACCCATCCTGAGGGCCTCCCCGCCCCCCCTTACGCCAGCTACGCCCTGGACGGGGAGCTTTTTGGCCCCTCGTACCACCGCCTCCTGGAGATTTACCGGGAGGGGGGCCTCGAGGTGCGGGAATCCTGGCGCGACCTCCCCGACCACCTGACGGCGGTAGGGGAGGCCATCGCTTTCCTGAGCCCCAAGCGCCCCGACCTGGCCAAGCGGTTGGTGCAGGAGTTCCTCTCCCCATGGCTCAGGCGATTCGGGCAAGCGGTGAAGACCCACGACCCCACCAGGTTCTACGCCGCCCTGGTGGACCTACTGGAGGAGGCCATCCATGCAAAGACGGGAGTTTCTGAAGCTTAGCGCCCTAGGAGCGGGGGCCCTGGCCTTGAGGGGCAGCGCCCCCGCCAAGGCGGCGCCGACCCCCTGGTACAACCGGGAGGTCAAGACGGTCTACCAGATCTGCGAAGGGTGCTTCTGGCGCTGCGGCATCGTGACCCACGCGGTGGGCAACCGGGTCTACAAGGTGGAGGGCTACGAGGCCAACCCCAAAAGCCGGGGCCGCCTCTGCCCCCGGGGCCAGGGCATGCCCCAGACCACCTACGACCCCGACCGCTTGAAGCGGCCCCTGATCCGGGTGGAAGGGAGTGAGCGGGGCGAGGGCAAGTACCGGGTGGCCACCTGGGAGGAAGCCTTGGACTACGTGGCCAAAAAGATGCTGGAGATCAAGGAGAAGTACGGCCCGGAGGCCATCGCCTTCTTCGGCCACGGCACCGGGGACTCCTGGTTCGTGGACTTCCTTCCCGCCGCCTGGGGTAGCCCCAACGCCGCCAAGCCCTCGGTCTCCATCTGCACCGCTCCCCGGGAGGTGGCTTCCCAGTGGATCTTCGGCCGCCCCATCGGCGGGCACGAGCCCATCGACTGGGAAAACGCCCGCTACATCGTCCTCATCGGCCACCACATCGGGGAGGATACCCACAACACCCAGCTCCAGGACTTCTCCCTAGCCATGAAGAACGGGGCCAAGCTGGTGGTGGTGGACCCCCGGCACTCCACCGCCGCGGCCAAGGCCCACCGCTGGCTTCCCATCAAGCCGGGCACGGACACCGCCTTGCTCCTCGCCTGGATCCACGTGCTTATTTACGAGAACCTTTACGACAAAGAGTATGTGGAGAGGTACACCACGGGCTTTGAAGAGCTCAAGAGCCACGTGAAGGACCTCACCCCCGAGTGGGCGGAAAAGCACACGGAAATCCCCGCGGAAACCATCCGCCAGGTGGCCCGGGAGATGGCGGCCCACAAGCCCAAGGCGGTCCTCCCCCCTACCCGGCACACCGTCTGGTACGGGGACGACACCTACCGGATGATGGCCCTCTACTACGTGAACGTCCTCCTGGGGAACTACGGGCGGCCGGGCGGGTTCTACATCGCCCAAAGCCCCTACCTGGAGAAGTACCCCACCCCGCCCCTCCCCCTGGAGCCGGCGGCAGGGGGTTGCTCGGGCCCAGCGGGAGGCGATCATGAACCCGAAGGGTTTAAACCCCGGGCCGACAAGGGGAAGTTCTTCGCCCGCACCACCGCCATCCAGGAGCTCATCGAGCCCATGATCACCGGGGAACCCTACCCCATCCGGGGGCTCATCGCCTACGGGATCAACCTCTTCCACTCCATCCCCAACGTGCCCCGCACCAAGGAGGCCCTCAAGAACCTGGACCTCTACGTGGCCATCGACGTGCTTCCCCAAGAACACGTGATGTGGGCCGACGTGATCCTGCCCGAGGCCACCTACCTGGAACGCTACGACGACCTGGTGGCTGTGGCCCACAAGACCCCCTTCATCCAGCTTCGGGTTCCCGCCCACGACCCTCTCTTTGACACCAAGCCCGGCTGGTGGATCGCCCGGGAGCTGGGCCTCCGCCTGGGCCTGGGGGAGTTCTTCCCCTGGCAGACCATCGAGGAGTACCTGGACACCCGCCTGCAGAGCATCGGCTTTGACCTGGAAACCCTGAAGGGCATGGGCACCCTGGTGCAGAAGGGCAAACCCTGGCTGGAGGACTGGGAGAAGGAGGGCCGGCTCCCCTTCGGCACCCCCTCGGGGAAGATCGAGCTCTACTGCCAGGCCTTCAAGGAGGCGGGGCACTTCCCCCTGCCCGTCTTCACCCCTCCGGAGGAGCCCCCTGAGGGGTATTACCGCCTCCTCTACGGCAGAAGCCCCGTGCACACCTTCGCCCGCACCCAGAACAACTGGGTCCTCATGGAGATGGACCCAGAAAACGAGGTCTGGATCCACCGCGAGGAGGCCAAGAAGCTGGGCCTGAAAAACGGGGACTACGTGAGGCTGGTGAACCAGGACGGGGTCAAGGAAGGCCCGGTGCGGGTGAAGGCCACGGAACGGATACGCAAGGACTGCGTCTACCTCGTCCACGGCTTCGGCCACAAAGCCCCCCTCATGAAGGTCGCCCACGGGCGGGGGGCCTCCGACAGCTACCTGCAGACCCGCTACAAGCTGGACCCCATTTCGGGTGGAGCGGGCCTAAGGGTGAACTTCGTCAAGCCAGAAAAGGCCGAGAAGCCAAAGCTGCCCGCCCTGACCTCGCTGGCCAAACGGCCCTTTGACGAAAGGAGGGTGTGATGCCCCGCTACGCCATGGCCATAGACCTTAGCCTCTGCGTGGGCTGCGCCGCCTGCGCCGTGGCCTGCAAGATGGAAAACCAGGTGCCCCCAGGGGTCTTCAACCTCTGGATCCGGGAGCGGGAGATGGGCACCTATCCAGATTTGGTGGTGGAGTTCCGCCCCGAGCAGTGCCTGCACTGCGAAAACCCGCCCTGCGTGCCCGTCTGCCCCACCGGGGCCAGCTACCAGACCAAGGATGGGCTGGTGCTGGTGGACCCGAAAAAGTGCATCGCCTGTGGGGCCTGCATCGCCGCCTGCCCTTACGACGCCCGCTACCTCCACCCGGCGGGTTACGTGAGCAAGTGCACCTTCTGCGCCCACCGGGTGGAAAAGGGCCAGGTACCCGCCTGCGTGGAAACCTGCCCCACCTACTGCCGCACCTTTGGGGACCTGGACGACCCGGAAAGCCCCGTGTCCCGGGCCCTGCGGGAAGCGGGGCGGGTGGACGTGCTCCGGCCCGAGCTAGGCACAAAGCCCAAGCTCTTCTACCTCAACGCCCCGTCCAAGAAGGGGCTCACCCGGGAAAGCGAGGTGCGCCATGACTGAGTTCTACGGCCTTCCCAACGCTGGAGAGTTCTGGCACTGGAGCAACGCCCTCCACTTCGTGCTGGTGGGGCTGGCAGGGGGCATGGCCCTTCTCGCCGCCCTTCTCCACCTCAAGGGGCATGAGGAGGCCCGGCGCTACACCCTCCTTGCCCTGGTCTTCATCGCCCTGGACCTCTTCGTCCTCTGGGCGGAATCCCCGGCCCGCTTCCGCTTCACCCACGTCTGGCTCTTCCTCTCCTTCCGCCCAGAAAGCCCCATATGGTGGGGAGCCTGGGGGCTGGCCCTGGCCTTCCTCACTTCCGGACTCCTCTACCTCAGGAAAGGGCCCCAGAAAGCCCTAGCGTGGGCCCTCCTCCTCTTCAGCCTGGTGGCCCTCGCCTATCCCGGGATGGCCCTGGCGGCGAATGGGAACCGACCTCTCTGGAACGCCCTTCTGGCCGGGCTCTTTCCCCTCACCGCCCTGGTGCTGGCCCTGGGCCTGGCGGCCCTCCTCCGAAGCGGGTGGGCCCTTTACCCCTTGCGCCTCCTGGGAGGGGCTTCCCTCCTCTTGACCCTCCTCTACCCCCTCACCCTCTCCCCGGAGGCCCGGGGGCACCTTTGGGAGGAGGTGGGTGCCCTCTATGTCCTCTTCCTCCTTCTGGGCCTGGGGGTCTTCTGGCGGGATCGGTTCGCTCCCTGGGCTGCCCTCCTGGGGGCGGCGGGGCTTAGGGCCCTATGGGTACTGGTGGGCCAGTGGCAAGGTCTTGGCCTTTAGGGGCTGGTGCCCCTAGGGAACGCAAAGGAGGTGTGGGATGAAAGGCATGAAGAAGCTCGCTTGGTTAGGCCTCTTGTTGGTCCTTCCGGTGCTGGCGCAGGCCACCACGGCCACCTTCTCCGCCCTCACGGTGCGGGAGGTGGGGAACTTCCTCTCCACCCTGCCCGCGGACTTCTACGGCATCCAGCCCGCGGCAGCCAAGCAGATGATGGACACCCTGGATGTCTTCATCCTGGACGTGCGGGAGCCTGCGGAGTTCAAGGATGGCCGGATCCCCGGAGCCGTCAACATCCCCATTCGCGACCTGCCTAAGCGCCTGGGGGAGATCCCCAAGGGCAAGCCCATCATCGTCTACTGCGGCATCGGGCACCGGGGAGCCATGGCTTTGCTCTTCCTAAAGGGCCAGGGGTACAACGTGAAGAGCATCCTGGGCGGGTACAAGGCCTGGACCGGGGCCAACCTGCCGGTGGAAAAGTAGGAGGAACCTGAGGAGGGGGAGGGGCCTCGCATCCCTCCCCCTTTTCCCTTACACCTGGTCAAAGTAGGTGAGCTTGGGGTACTTGTTGGCCCGCACCTCGTCCAGCCGCCGCACCGGGGTGGTGTAGGGGGCTCCTTCCAGCCACTCCTTGGGCTTTTGCAAAAGCTCCCCCATGGCCTCGGCGAAGGCCTCGAGGGTCTCCTTGCTCTCCGTTTCCGTGGGCTCCACCATAAGGGCCTCCTTTACGATCAGGGGGAAGTAGACCGTGGGTGGGTGGAAGCCCAGCTCCAAAAGGCCCTTGGCGATGTCCAAGGCGCGGAAGCCCTGGGGGGGCTGGGCCACGAACTCGTGCATGCAAGGGCCCTCGTAGGGCACCCGGTAGCCCTTCTCCTTGAGGAGTTCCTTGAGGTAGCGGGCGTTGAGGACGGAGAGGGCCGCGGCCTTCTTGAGGCCCTCTAACCCCAGGGTGCGGATGTAGGCCCAGGCCCGCACCAGGGCCAGGAAATTCCCGTAAAAGCTTCGCACCCGGCCGATGCTCTTGGGGCGGTCAAAGCTTAGGTAAAAACCCTCCTCCCCCCGCTCCACCGTGGGCACGGGCAGGTAGGGGGCCAGGTGGGCCTTCACCCCCACCGGCCCCGAGCCCGGCCCCCCGCCCCCGTGGGGCACGGTGAAGGTCTTGTGCAGGTTCAGGTGGACCACGTCAAAGCCCATGTCCCCCGGACGGGCCCAACCCAGGATGGCGTTCAGGTTGGCCCCGTCGTAGTAAAGCTGCACCCCGGCCTCCTTGGCCAGGCGGGAGATCTCCAGGATGCGCCGCTCAAAAAGGCCCAGGGTGTTGGGGTTGGTGAGCATGATGGCGGCCACGTGGGGACCAAGCTCCCGTTTCAGGGCCTCAAGGTCCACCTCCCCATCCGCCCCGGAAGGAACCTCCTTCACCTGGTACCCCGCCATGCTGGCGGTGGCGGGGTTGGAGCCGTGGGCGGAATCCGGGACCAAAACCAGCCGCCTCTGCTTCCCCTCCCCCCGGTCCTCGTGGTAGGCGCGGATGATGAGGATCCCGGTGAGCTCCCCGTGGGCCCCGGCGGCGGGCTCCAGGGTGATGGCATCCATGCCCGTGAGGGCCTTCAGGTACTCCGCAAGCTGCCACATGAGCGCCAAAGCCCCCTGAACGGTCTTGGGGTCCTGGTAGGGGTGCAGGTCGGCGAAAAGCCGCACCGCCTCCTCGTGGAGCTTGGGGTTGTACTTCATGGTGCAGCTCCCCAAGGGGTAGAAGGTGGTATCCACCCCCACCTGGCGGCGGGAAAGCCCCGTGTAGTGGCGCACCAGGGTGAGCTCGTCCACCTCGGGCAACCGGGGTGGGTCCTTGCGCAGGAACTGCTCCGGGATGTAGCGGGTGGCCTCGGGAACCTCCTGCACCAGCCTTAAGCCCCGCCTTCCCGGGCGGCTTCGCTCAAAGATCAGGGGATAGCTCATGCCAACACCTCCCGCATGGCCGCTCGTAGGGCCAAAAGGTCCTCCTCCCGGTGGAGCTCCGTGGTGGCGAAGAGGGCCAGGTTCTCCCCGTACTCCCCGGGCACCGGCGTGGCGGCGTGGAAGCCCCGTGCCGCCAAGGCTTCCCGCACCGCTTGGGGTTTTTGGGGAAGCCTGAGAACAAATTCATTAAAGAAGGGCTCTGGGGTAAAGGGCTCCACCCCTGGGATCTCCAGAAGAAGCTCCCAAAGGCGGTGGGCCATGGCCACGCTTTTCAGGGCCACCTCCTTAAGCCCCTCTGGCCCCAAGGCCGCCAGGTACATGGCCCCCATGAGGGCGGTGAGCTGGGCGTTGGTGGTGATGTTGCTCTTGGCCTTGGCCCGGCGAATGTACTGCTCCCGGGCCTGGAGGGTAAGGATGAAACCCCGCTTGCCCTCCGCGTCCACCGTTTCCGAGACCAGCCGCCCGGGGATCTGGCGCACGAAGGCCTTCTTGGTGGCCAGGTAGCCGAAGTGGGGCCCGCCAAACCCCATGGGCAGGCCCAGAGTCTGGCCATCCCCCACAGCGATGTCCGCCCCATAGGCCCCGGGAGGTTCCAGAACCCCCAGGGAAAGGGGGTCGGCCACCGCCACGAAAAGCGCCCCCACCCGGTGGGCGGCCTCCGCCAAAGGGGCGAGGTCCTCCAGGGCCCCCAGGAAGTTGGGGTTCTGCGCCACCACCGCCCCCACCCTCTCGGGCACCTCCCCCGAGGGGGTGCGCCCCCCCTCCAGGGGCAGGGTGATGAGCTCCACCCCCACCGCCTCCAAATAGCTCCTAAGCACCTCCCGGTACTCCGGGTGTACCCCTTGGGAAACCAGAACCCGCATCCTCCCCGTTTCCCTCAAGGCCAGCAGAACCCCCTCCGCCAGGGCAGTGGCCCCGTCGTACAAGGAGGCGTTGGCCACCTCGAGGCCCGCAAGCTCCGCCACCATGGTCTGGTACTCAAAGGTGGCCTGCAGAACCCCCTGGCTCACCTCCGGCTGGTAGGGGGTGTAGGCGGTCAAAAACTCGCCCCGGCTCGCCAGGGCCTGGACCACGGGCGGGGTGTGGTGGCTACGAACCCCACCCCCCAAAAAGGCCTTGAAGGCCGGTTTGTTTTTCCCTGCAAGCCGCTTGAGCTCCTCCAGCACCGCCCACTCCGGCAGGGGCTCAGGCAGGGAAATCTCGGGGTTTAAAACCTCCTTGGGCAGGTGCCGGTAGAGGTCCTCGAGGCTTCCGGCCCCCACCCGTTCCAGCATGGCCTGGATCTCTTCCTCGGTATGGGGCGTGTAGTCCATAGGATCATCCTTAAACAAAACCCCCGGGCCATTTGACCCGGGGCCACAGAAGGGCTCTGCCGCCCGGCTAAGGGCATCCGGGCACCCCAAAGCCCAAAACTCGCCATACCGGCCGCCTTACCCTTCGCTCTCCAAAACCTCCTGGTAGCCAGCGGCATCCAGCAGGTCATCCAGGTGCCCCATGTCCAGGGGACGGATGCGGAAGATCCAGCCCTCCCCATAGGGATCCTGGTTGATGAGCTCCGGAGTCTTCTCCAAAGCGGTGTTCACCTCCACCACCTCACCCGATACCGGGGCATAGATGTCAGAGGCGGTCTTCACGCTCTCCACCACGGCCACCGCCTCGCCCTTCTCCACCTTGCGCCCCACCTCGGGTAACTCCACGTACACCACGTCCCCAAGTGCGTCCTGAGCGTAGTCGGTAATGCCCACCAAAACGGTGTCCCCTTCGGGCAGGGCCCACTCGTGGGTCTTGGTGTAAAAACGGTCCTTAGGTATGTCCATAGCGCCTCCTAACCCCCGCTATTTTAGCGGCACAAAAGGCAATGAGCTAAGAGAAGCCCCCACCTTGCGCCCCCGCACCTCCACAAAGAAGGGCTCCGCCGCCTCCTTTTCCACGTAGGCCAGGGCGATGCCTTTTTCCAAAAGGGGAGAATAGCCCCCGCTGGTCACCCGGCCCACCGGGCGGTCGCCGGAATACACCCTATACCCCTCCCGGGGAATCCCCGCCTCTAACACCAGCCCGATGAGCTTCTCGGCGCAAGGGGTGGCCAGCATCGCCTCCTTGCCGTGGAAATCCTTTTCCTTCTTCACCACCCAAGCCCAAGGGGTACAAAGGGGGTTGGTGCCATCGGTAAGCTCGTGGCCGTAGAGGGGAAACCCAGCCTCCAGCCTCAGGGTGTCCCGGGCTCCCAGGCCCGCCGGGGTCGCTCCCGCCTCCCAAAGGGCTTCAAAGACGGCCTCGGCATCCTCGGGAGCCAGAAAAAGCTCAAAGCCATCCTCCCCCGTGTACCCGGTGCGGGCCAGCCGGGCGGGCCTACCGGCCACCTGGGCGGTGAACACATCGTTCTTCCGCTTTTGGGAAAGGTCCGTATCCGTCAGGCCCTGGAGAAGGGAAGCCGCCTTGGGACCCTGCAAGGCCAAGAGGGCGGTTTCCTCGGAGATGTCGGCAAGCTCCACGGCAAAGCCCTGGGAGAGCTTCTTAAGGTGCGCCCAGTCCTTGGCGATGTTGGCGGCGTTCACCACCATGAGGTACTCCTCTTCTCCCAGGCGGTAGAGGTAGATGTCGTCCACCACACCCCCTTGGGCGTTGGGGAGCATGGAGTACTGGGCCCGGCCCACCTTGAGCTTGGAGGCGTCGTTAACCGTGGCCCACTGGAGGAAGGCCAGGGCCTCCTTGCCCCGGATCAGGAACTCCCCCATGTGGCTCACGTCGAAAAGCCCAGCCCCCCGGCGCACGGCCAGGTGCTCCTCCACAATGGAGGTGTACTGCAGGGGGAGGGCGTAGCCGGCAAACTCCACCATGCGCCCCCCATGGCGCAGGTGGGCTTGGTAAAGCGGGGTCTTCTTCATGGCAGCCTCATCCTACCTAAAAGAATTCCCTCCTCAAGGCCTCGGCGGAGTTGTCCTCGAGGACCTCCTCCCGCTTGGTGGCCCAGGCGGGGAAGGGAAAGCGCACGAGAAGGGGCACGGGGATCTCCGGCTGGTGGAGGATCACCATCCCCTGGGGCAGGATCAGGGCCCGCTGGCGGAAGGAGGTGGGGAGGTAGCGGTACTCGGGCCGCTCGGCCTCGGCGGCGTCCAGCCTTCCCACCACCCTTATGGCGGCATTGCCCACCACCCTTCGCTCCACCTCGCTGGCGGTCTGCTGCGCCCCGATGAGGATCACCCCCAAGGAGCGGCCCCGCTCGGCGATGTCCAGCAGCACGTCCTTGATGGGGCTTTCCTCGTCCCGGGGAGCGTACTTGTTGAGCTCGTCCAGCACCACGAAAACCCGGCCCCGGTACTGGCCCCGCTCCTTTTTGGCAAAGAGGTCGGAAAGAAGGCTCCCCACCACGAACATCTGGGCCTGGGGAGAGAGCTTGGCCAGGTCCACCACGTGGACCTGTTCGCCCCCTTCCAGGGGGTCCGGGGGGTTGCCCTTGCGGTCCCCCCGGACCAGGTGGCCCACGTTCTCCACGCTGGAGCGGAGGCGCCGCACGAAGGCCTCCAGGGTCCCCCGGGCCTGGCGGGCGGTCCAGGTCCTATCCCCTTCCCCTTCCTTCGTTTCGGGGCCCAAAAGCTTGTACTCCAGGTAGCGCACCAGGTCGGCAAAGCTTTTCAGCCGCACCCTGCCCAGGTCGTCAAAGGTGATGTCCTCGGGAAGCTCCCCTTCGGGCCAGTCCGCCACCAGGAGGTGGGGCCCCTTCTGCCCCTCCGCAAGCCGCCTCAGCTTTTCCGTCACGTGGGCCACCAGAAAGCCCAGGTTGGTGAGGGCCCCCTTGTCGGTGAAGAGGAAGGGCAGAAGCCCCTTCTGGGCAAACTGCACCAGATCCCAGTGATACGCCTTCACCCCCTCCAGGCGGGTTTCCACATCGGGGAGAATCCCCCCCTCTCCCTTCTTGGGCGGGGCCATGAAGGCCACGCTTCTAAAGGGTTCGGGGGAAAGGCCAAGCTTCTGGTAGTCCCTTCTAGCCTCCTCAGAAAGGCGCAGGTTGGGCTTGTCCAGGAAGAGGAGGTCCTCCCCCTTCACGTTGAAGAGGAGCACCCGGGCCTGGTGGGCCTCCTCGAGGACCCCGCTTTCCAAAAGGCTCTTGAGGAGGAAGGTGGCGTAGCTGGTCTTGGCCGCCACCCCGCTGATCCCTGAGATGTTCACGTGCCCCCCCTTCACCCCATTCAGGAACTCCAGGTTGAGGTAGGCCACTTCCCCGCTCTTTAAAAATCCCACGGGAAGCTTGGTGCTTCCCCTCTGGTTTTTCATGGCGTCGTAGTAAAGGGCAAGCTCCAGGTCCTCTTCCCGGGCCAGGTACACAGCAGAGCCCGGGTCGGGAGGGAAAAACTCTTCGGGCACGATGCGGGTCACGCTCACATGGGCCACATAGGCCAGGCTCACGGGAATCTTCCCCTCCACCGCCAAAAAGACATCGGTGTCAAAGCTTTCCCCCTCGTGGGCCTTGGCCACAAGGTCCACCATGCCGAAGTAGCGGACCTTGCCCACCTTGGGGTGGAACCCCTCCACCACCACCAAGTCGTCCAGGCGGAGAAGGCCCTCCCCCTCCACCCCCACCCAAAACTCCAAGGGAGTGGCCTCCCGCCTGCCCAACACCACCCCGATACGCTCCATCAACCACCTCCCAGATCAGCCGAAAAGCTATCTTGGTACCGGGCCAGGATGCGGGCCACTACCTCGCGCCTCCCCATCCTCCGGGAAAGCTCCCGCTCAAGCCCCCCAACGGGCAGAAGGTTCTGCGGGGCCCGGGAATCCTTCACCGGGTGGGAGGCCAGGGCGGGAAAGAGGCTTAAGGATAGGTCCGCCAGGGCGCCAAAATCCCCCTGTAGCGGGGTTTCTACCCGGAGAAGCCCGCTTTCCGGCGGGCGCACCCCTTCTGGGGGCAGGGGCAGGCGCAGGTACCAGCTGGCCAGTTCCTGCCCCTTCCGGCGCACCTTAAACATGGGCGTGCGCTCCCCGGGCTTCAGGGTGAAGAGGAGGGCTTCCCTGACCTCAGGAAGGTAACGGGCCCAGTGGGTCTTGATGTACCCCAAAACCGGGCCCCGACGCCTGAGGCGCACGGGACCATCCACCACGAGAAGGCCCCCTTCCAGCTCGCCCGAAAGCTCCTCCTCCAGGAGGGCCCGGGCTTTCCCCAAGCCTTCCTGCAAGGCCAGGGGGGAAACCGGTTCCGCACCCCCCTCGAGGGGAAGGGGTTCGTACACCAGCTCCCCTAGACGCAAGGTCTCCTCCAACCCCACCCCCACCCTACGCACCCTGGTTTCCAAAAGGCGCATGCTCCCTTGCCGATAAACCACGGCGCCCGCAGCCACGCACCCCAAAAGGGCGAGCCTTCTCCCGTCGGAAAGCACCGCCTCCACCCGCTCCCGGCCATCCACAAAGTAAAGAGGCTCGGGCCAGGGCTTAGGATGGGCCCTTCTGGCCTCCCATGGCTCCTCCAGGGGCTGGAAGCTGGCAGGGTAGCCCTCCTCCCAAGCCGTGGCCCCAGAAAGAGCCTCCCCCGCCGTGCCCTCGAGGCGGGAAAGCTCCAGGGCGTAAAGCCGCCAGGCCATGCCCCTAGATTACCGGGGCCGGGCGGTAGGGGAGGTACTTGGGCTCCCAGAAGCGGCTACGCACGAACTCCATCAGCCCCTTGAAGGAAAGGCCCTTCACCCTTTCCTCCTCCGCTACGCCCTCCTCGAGGGCCTTCTGCATCACCCGAGCGGCCACGTAAGGGGAAACCTCCCTCAGCCGGGAAACCGGAGGGTAAAGGAGCTCGGGAAAATGGCTTTGCGTGTAGTCGTAAAGGGCGTAAGCCGCCTCCAGCACCATCCCGTCCGTCACCTCCCGGGCCCGGGCCAAAACCGCCCCAAGGCCTAGGCCCGGAAAGATGAAAGCGTTGTTCCCCTGGCCGATGGGAATGGTCCGCCCCATGTAGCCCACCGGGGGAAAGGGGCTACCTGCCGCCACCAGGGCCCTTCCCTCCGTCCAGTAGATGAGGTCATCGGGCAGGGCCTCGGAGGCGGAGGTGGGGTTGGAAAGGGGAAAGATCACCGGGCGAGACGTGTTTTCCAGCATGGCCCGCGCCACCGGCTCGGTAAAGCTCCCCCCTTGGCCGGAAAGGCCCAGAAGCACCGTGGCCCGGGCGTTGCGAATAGTTTCCAAAAGATTGGGGTAGGAACCCGCAAACTCCCACCCGGCGATGCGCTCCTGCCTTTGCGCATAGGGTTGCTTGTAGGCCTCCATGCTCCGGCCCTCCAAGAGCAACCCCTTGGAATCAAGAACCAAAACCCGGGCCCGGGCCTCCTCCTCGGAAAGCCCTTCCCGCTTCATGCCCTCCCGCAGGGCCCAAGCCACCCCGATACCCCCGGCGCCCGCCCCATAAATCACGATCACCTGCTCGGAAAGCTTCTCCCCCTTCAGACGGCAGGCGGAGAGCACCCCTGCCAAAGCCACCGCTCCTGTCCCCTGGATGTCGTCATTGAAGGAGGGTATCACCTTGCGGTAACGCTCCAAAACGGCGAAGGCCGTCTCCTTGGCAAAGTCCTCCCATTGGATTAGGGCCTTGGGGTAGCGCTTGCGCACCGCCTCCACGAACCGGTCCAGGAAGCGGTAGTACTCCTCGCCCCTCAGGCGCTTGTGCCGCACCCCCAGGTAAAGGGGATCCATGAGGAGATCCTCCCGGTCCGTGCCCACGTCCAGCTCCACGGGAAGGGTTTTGTCGGGCCCCACGCCCCCTGCGGCGGTGTAGATGGTGAGCTTTCCGATGGAAATGGCCATGCCCCCATACCCCTGGTCCCCGATTCCCAGGATGGCGGAGGAGTCCGTGGCCACGATGAGGCGCACCTCCTCTAAGGGCACGTTGGCCAGGGCCTCGTCAACATGGTCTATGTTCCGGGTGCTGGCGGTGAAGCCTCGAGGGTACCGGTAAATGTGGGAAAACTCCCGCACCGCCTCCCCCACCGTGGGGGTGTAGAGGATGGGCAACATCTCCTCCAGGTGATCCACCAAAAGGGCGTAAAAAAGCACCTCGTTGCGGTCCTGGAGGTGGCGAAGGTAGATGTGCTTTTCCAAAGGGCTCTGGACAAGGCGGTAGCGGCGGTAAACCCGCTCCTTCTGCTCCTCCAGGGTGTTCACATGGGGGGGAAGGAGTCCCTCGAGGCCCAGGGCCCGCCGCTCCTCCTCAGTGAAGGCCGTACCCTTGTTGAGAAGGGGAAGCCGAAGCAAAAGAAAACCGGAAACGTAGGGCTCCAGGTAGCGCTCGCCTCGTTCGTCCCGCTTGACATCGTAATAGCGGCTAACCGGCATAGCCCTATTCTTCCACTCCAAAGGCCATAAGGCTAGGGTAGGAACGTCCTGGTCGGGCCAAGTCCACACGATGAGGATAGGGCGGGTAGCGGCAGAAAAGCCTCGAGGGGTTCGCCAGAGGGGAAGGATGGCCCCTCACAGCCGGAAAACCTTGGGCAGAAGCAGGGCTTTAAGCACCATCCCCCGGACACAGGGTTCCCACACCTCCTTTCTTCAAGGGGAAACGGGCCCCCAGGGGCTCCCGGGCCGAGGCCCCTATGCACTCCCCCAGGAGAAGTCAAGCCAGAAGGATGGAAAGGTAAAGATCGTGTCCCACTAAGGCCACCCGGCCCTGATGGGGGATCTCGGCCAGGAGAGCTTCCGAGGGAGAAGCCGCCAGGAGAGGAGTTATCCGGGTTTCCCCCCTTCAGAAGATCCGTCAAGCGCTGGATAGGTAGAAAAGAAAGCACCTTCCCCCCTCAGTAGCGAGGGGGGAAGTTTTGTGTTTCCATCGTGGTGGGCGGCGTAGGACTTGAACCTACGACCTCTCGCGTGTGAGGCGAGCGCTCTTCCGCTGAGCTAGCCGCCCCCAAGCCTTTTGCAGGGTAGCACGGGCCAAGGAGGCCTGTCAAGCAAGGGTCCTGACCTTCCTCTGACAAGGCCCAGGCTAGACTAAGGTCGTGGCCACGGTCCTTGTGGTGGAGGACGAGCCAGCGGTGCGGCTTGGGGTGCGGCTGGCCCTGGAAAAAGCCGGGCACAGGGTGCTGGAAGCCGCCACCTCCCAGGAAGCCTGGCCAAGGTTGCGGGAAGCGGAAGCCGTGGTCCTGGACTGGATGCTCCCCGACGAACCCGGCACCCGGCTCCTGGAGCGTATGCGTCAAGGAGCCTACCCCGAGCTTCCCGTCCTCATGCTCACCGCCCGGGCCGAGGTGCGGGACCGGGTGGAGGGGCTTTCCCGCGGGGCTGACGACTATCTGGTAAAACCCTTCGCCACCGAGGAACTCTTGGCCCGCCTCGAGGCCCTTCTTCGGCGCGCGGGCAGGCGGAAGGTCCTCAGGCGCGGACCCCTTCTCCTGGACCTGGAGCGCAAGGAGGCCAGCCTGGACGGCAAGCCCGTGCCTCTCACCCGGCGGGAGTTTGAACTCCTGGCCTTCCTGGCCCAGCGCCCAGGCCGGGTCTACTCCCGGGAGGAGCTTCTGGAAGCGGTCTGGGGCCAGGACTACCTGGGCACTCCGAGGACGGTGGACCAGCACGTGCTCCAGCTCCGGGAGAAGCTGGGCGAAGACCCCAAGGCCCCCCGCTTTCTGGAAACCGTGCGGGGCATGGGGTACCGCTTCAAGGTGGTCCCCCAAGAAACGAACCACGATCCCAGCCAAACCAAGGGGGAAGGGTGAACGAACTTCTGGCCGAGGCCTGGGAGCAAGCCCTGGAGGGCCTGGTCCTTCACCGGGACCGGCAGGTCCTCTACCTGAACCCCAAGGCAGAGGAGCTTTTGGAGGTAAGCCGGGAAAAGGTGGTGGGCCGCCCCCTCCTCCTCGCCCTCCGGGACCACCACCTCGAGGCCCTGGCCCTTTTGGGGGGCGAGCGCACCCTGGAGGTGCGAAGCCGCACCCTGAGGGTGAGGGCCCTTCCCGGCAGGCTCTACCTCCTGGACGAAACGGAGCTAAACCGGCGCCTGGAAGCCCTGGAGGAAGCCACCCAGGCCCTGGCCCACGAGCTCCGCACCCCTCTGGCGGGGATGGGACCCCTCCTCGAGGCCCTCGCCCCCAGGACCCCCCAGGAGAAGGAGGTGCTGGACCTCCTCAAGGGGGAGGTGGCCCGCCTATCCCGCTTGGTGCGGGACCTCTCCCTCACCCAACCAGGCCCCAAGCACACCTTTCCCCTGGAGGAGCTCTGGCCCCGCCTGGAGAAGCTTCTTAAAGAGAAAATACAGGGAAGGAAGGTGGAGGTTCACCTACCTCATACCGTCTACACCGATCCCGAGGCCCTCTTCCAGATCCTCCTTAACCTCCTGGATAACGCCCTCAAGTACGGCCGAGACCCCATCCGCCTCCTCTCCCGGGAAGAGAGGGGGCGCCTTTTGCTGGAGGTGCGGGACCAAGGGCCGGAACTTCCGGATTATGAACTCCTCTTCCTACCCCGCCACCGGGGATTCCAGGGAGGAGCCGGGCAGGGCCTGGGCCTCTACCTGGTACGCCGGATCGCCCAGGGCCTGGGCGGGGAGGCCTACGCCCGGAGGGACGGGGCCGAAAACGTTTTTGGCGTGGCTCTTCCTCTAAACTGAGGCAAGGAGGCAGCATGCGCGAGGTACTGGACAAAGCCCTAAACGAACTGGCGGGGGAAACCCTGAGGATGCTCTCCCTGGTCCGGGAGATGACCCAAAAGGCCACGGAGGCCCTGGTGGAGGGGAACCGGGCCAAGGCGGAAGAGGTCATCGCCAAGGACCAGGAGGTGGATGCCCTGGAGCTGAAGATCGAGAACCAGGCCGTGGCCGTTATCGCTCGGCACCAGCCCGTGGCCTCGGACCTTCGGCTTATCTTCACCATCATCAAGGCCCTCACCGACCTGGAACGGGCCGGGGATTACGCCATGCACGTGGCCGAGGACGCCCTCCTTTTGGCGCAGGAACCCCCCCTTAAGCGCTACGTTACCCTCCCCGAGATGGGCAAGCGGCTTCTGGAGATGATGGACACCCTGGGCAAGGCGGTGGCCGAGCGGGACCCCGGGCTTGCCCGCAAGGTGGTGGAGATGGACGACCAGGTGGATGGCCTCTACGAGGAGGTGACCCGGGAGCTTATCACCTACATGCTG